>NZ_JACRSV010000013.1 GCF_014384905.1 Fumia xinanensis | reverse complement strand
ATTTGTATAGTAAGGTGGTGGAGGCGGCGGGAATTGAACCCGCGTCCGCCAGCACGCGCCTATTGGCTCTACATGCTTAGATTTCGTCATTTGATTTAACGCAACTGACTCCGACGATCAGGATTCAGCCACGCGAGTCTTCTAAAGTTTAGCGCTTGGCGAGAAGACACCACCAAACGCGATCCTATCAGCTTTAGCTCGTATCCCCTCAGCGATGAATAGGCACATCACCTTGGGGCCAGACAAGAAGCTAACAGTGTTTAAGCTGCTAGCGCGCCTTGAGCGTAGTTTTCGTCATTTGCGACTATTTTTCGTGATGTGGGATTTACGAGATACATCACGCTCTCGGCATGCACCGCAAGGGTTGTCACCGGCGTCGAAACCATGCCCTTTATAGATCTTTAAGATTGGCAATTAAGCCCTCGGCGATACGGTCGGCGCGCATTTCAAGGCGACCTTCACGTATAGCATCGCGAATTTCTTCAACTTTAGCAGTATCGACGTCCTGAGATTCATCGATACTTGATTGGCTCAGTTGAGTCGATTCGCGAGCTGCGCCGCCCGGTGCGACGGGTGATACGCTATCAGCCTTTTGCGTTTCATCACGCTGCTGGGCTTGGCTTGAGCGTAATAGCGAATTAATGTTATCAATTTTCACGTTGTCTGCCTCATCGTCAACGTCGATGCGCTTG
>NZ_JACRSV010000012.1 GCF_014384905.1 Fumia xinanensis | reverse complement strand
TGGGCCTGTTTCGCTGTATCTACCGATAGCCGTCTAGCGGCTAGAAGAGATTTAGCCCAGCAGAGACAGGACGTTCTGCGGCGTTTGGTTGGCCTGGGCCAGTACAGAGGTGCCAGCCTGTTGCAGGATCTGGGCGCGCGTCATGTTAGCCACTTCACTGGCGTAGTCAGCATCTTCAATACGTGACCGAGCAGCGGATAGGTTGGTTTCATTGGTCTGCAGATTGGTAATCGCAGACTCAAAACGGTTTTGGATCGCACCCAATCCAGAACGCAGCTCGTCTACTTGCTTCAGAGCACTATCGAGCTGCTCCATCGGGTTAGCAGTGGCGCCACTTAACAAATCTTTAGCGCCCAACTTGCTGCCATCAGGATCGAACTCTGCAGTAGCAGGGGTATTAGTAATATCAGCGTCTGCCGGATCCAATGCAACACGGAATGTTTTCTCATTCGCGGCGCCAGTACCAGCGAACTCAAGACCCTGAAGGTTCAAAGAATTAACCTCGGCGTCACTAGCAGCAGTAATAGTTACATCTACATACCAATTACCAGCTTCATCAACCTTGGCAGTGCCACCGGTATCAATTGAACCACCTGCAATACCAAGCTCAGTTGCCAGATCCGCGCTGAAATCTGTGACGGTAGAATCATTGATGCTAGTTGCAGTACCGTATGCTTTCTCAAAGGCAGCTGTTGCTGTAGCACCACCACCTGTGAGATCAGTCAAATCACCTTGCGGGCCATTAACGTTGAAGCTACCAAGGTTCAGAGTACCAGCAGTGATTTTTTCCAACACAACGTCGATAGACTCACCATCGTTGGCACCTACCTGAATAGACAGACTGCGGTCTTCTTCCAGCACTTTAACGCCGTTGAAATCAGTCTGTTCAGAGATACGGTTGATCTCGGTCAGACGCTGATCGATTTCGTCCTGGATGGAAGCACGGTCATTAGCTGAGTTGGTGTCGTTTTGAGACTGAACAGCCAGCTCACGAATACGCTGCAGGTTGTCGTTTACCTGGTTCAGGGCGCCTTCAGCGGTTTGCGCAACGGAGATACCGTCGTTGGCGTTACGCTGAGCCTGTGACAGACCGGTAATCTGTGAAGACATACGGTTGGCGATGGCTTGACCAGCGGCGTCATCTTTAGCGCTGTTGATGCGCAGACCTGAGGACAAACGCTCCATAGCGGTAGACAGGGAATTCTGTGATTTAGCCAGGTTGTTCTGGCCGATCATCGCTGTGATATTGGTATTGATCACTGACATGGTGTGTATCTCCTTGCATGGACACTGGCCTTGAAGGCCCGCTTTTCGGCCACTTTGTG
>NZ_JACRSV010000011.1 GCF_014384905.1 Fumia xinanensis | reverse complement strand
TCTTCATTCAGATAGTAGGTCTTGCCGTCTACCTTGGCGAAACCGGTAACGTACTCGCCGTCAGCGTCTTTGAGCTTGTAGCCGTCTTCCGTCTCTTCCCAGGTGTATTTGTCATCGCCAGTGGGAGGAGTTTCGGGATCCGGTTTATCATCGGGTTTCGGGGTAACGCTTCCGCCTCCACCGGAACCAGAGCCGCCGCCTGTAGATCCGCCAACGGAACCGCTATTATCAAATCCACCATTATCCATGAATTTACCAATAGCAGGATCATTTGGGAAGTCGCTTGCTGTAATATAATCCTTTTGAGTATAGGTCCCCTTCATCAGCTGGTAAGAATAATTGTATGCATTTCGAATAACAGGTTCTCCAGATGTAGCACATGCAATCATCGGATCCGCATAATACCAGGCACGATGGACATTGGGACCATCATACCCGTATTTTTCCGCGGCATTGAGATAATCAAGCCATTTATTGTATTCGTCAAAGTGATCATTGTAAATACGGCTGTCCATTTCCATTTCCGGTCCCATATGGGCGTAGTTTAACTGTTTGTGGAAGTTTTCAAACAATCCGTTTCCGTTCTTCACCAGCTCACCGTAACCGCCAACTTGATAAGGAGATTTAAACATATGGTTTGGTTGATAAGTTACCCCATCAAAGCCCAAAGCAATACCGTTTCGGCATCCTATGGAAGCATAATAGGGAATCCAGTAGGAATAGAACCCTTTGGCATGTACCGCATCATTGAAATACATAATCATGTCTAAATTGCCTTTTGCCGATTCACTCAGCCAATAAAAGCCATTAAAATCAATATAGTCGTGTTCAACAGTTTCTAAGCGCTCTAAGACCTCATCAATCCACCAATCAATGGCATATTCTCTATCTTCTGGTACGCTGGGGTCGATTGTGCGGCCATCGAGTTCACCAAAATGAGTGCTACGTACATCTGGATACATGATGACCATCTTTACCCTGTAATTGGGGTCTCCCAGGTCAAGGGATGCCTGCCTTGCAGCAGCATTGAGCATTTCCACATCGCCGCCAGTGGCGAACATTTTATCCAGATACCAGAACCAGTCTTCGGAAGTAGCGTGTTCTACTCCTCCCGAGGGCTGAACAAAATTGCGTCCGTATCTAGTGGTGAGTGCCAAGAACAAGACTGTGTCGAACATGGTATCGACCACTTGGTTTTGATCGTTGACATAGGTCAGCATATAGCGCAATTTTTCAGGAGTATAGGTTCCCGAATACATACCGGATTCGGTATCGAAACCACCGCCCCACTGATTGTAACAGAGGAGCATATCTCTTACGCCGCCCGCCTCTTCAGGCGTCAGATAGTTTGTTGTGTCAACATCTTTGCCGAAGTCGGCCAATCGGACACCATCTAACTGCCCATCGTAGCCGGGTACAATGATCTCGTCAATAAAGCCCCACCCAGGCAGTTCCATATCGACCCGGACATAACGTGCTGCAATCATTTCATCCTCGACGTATGTCCTTTTAATTAGCTTTTCATTACCCAAAGGAACATTCCATCCATACTGAACAATTCCCTTAGGTAGGTTTCCGCTAACCGAAACATCCTGGCACAACGTTACCCAGGTTTGCCCATCCACAGACGCATAAACTGTTGTAGAAGTGTCAGCAATCGCTGCAGCAGGATCGACATATGTGTTAAAGTAGATGGATTTAATGGATTTAATATCCTTCAAATCAACCACATAAGATTTAACAGGATAATTGGACCGGACGTCAGCTTTATATTCCCCTGGTTCCACAGGAGTGGCATTCATATGATAGGCTATCCATGCAGGATCGCCATAGTTTCCAGTAGCAACTTGGCCGTCGGTCAGTTTGTGCCCATTATCAGCATATGAAGCAGCCGGCACAGTGGCAGGAATAGTGGTATAAGGTTTTCCAAGCGCCACATTGTAAGCACCGGTCTCGTCCCGGAAAATCGGTTCGGATGCGTCGGAACGCTCTCCATATACGCCAATAATTTTGACTTCATCAATTGCAATTGTATTGCTGCTCATTGGAATATCGAATTCCAAGCGAAGCTTCTGAACATACAGTGTTTTGGCGCCCTCTTTTACCGGATCAAAGGCATCTGCCACGCTATCCCAAGTCATTTTTATAGTAGAAGCAGAAGATGGCGGAGTATTGGAGAAGGTCTTTAGTTCAATCCACTGGCCCTGGCCATTCGCTACCGAAAGGGTTAGATTCTGAGGAATTGTGACTTTTCTGGCCGGATCATGCTTTGAACTGAGCACAATCTGAGAAATTGAACCGGGAGAATACAAATCAAATTCCATCGTCACGTGGTTATTTTGTGAAGCAGAATATTTATAACCCGCCCAATAAGGATCCATATTGGTGAATGTAGATGCGTAAAGACCATCAGTTAAAACACTGGAAGTATTGATATCCGGGGTTCTGGAAAGTCTAAAGTTGGTATAGCCTCGAATCAAGTTACTTTCTTTGCCGTTATCAGGATTTGCATTGGGATCCTCGTTCAGATCTGCCTTTTGCAGCACCTCGATTTCATCTACAAATACCCAACCGGTTGCGACATAATGAACACGTACATATCTGCCGGACACCGGTGCTGAAGCCGTGGCGACAAAACGGTTGACACGATCACCCGTGGGGAAATTGGTATCCTCATCTGCCAAAACCGTCCAATTTTCGTTATCCGAAGAGTATTCTACCTTCATATGGGAGGGATTGCGTATTGCAGGGCCAGCCTGAGCCAAAACGCCGGCCTTCACCTGTTCAAAACTTTTTATGGAACCTAAGTCAATGGTCACATATAAGTCGTCGAGGCCTGCGTCAGTACCATCATGAGTAAGAAATGCAAACCATTGGGGAGCACGGAAGTAAACTGGGCCGCGCTTGCCATCTGTCAGCATATTTCCGGTACGATCGGGATAGGAGCTATTTGCAGGCCAAGGAGAAGTATAGCTGCATCCATAAGCAATATTGTTTGAATCTATTTCGATAGGGTCTTCGTCGCCAGGAGTTACAATGGAGGAACCTGCAAGCACTTTGACTTCATCCATAAAAATCCAGTTTCCACCGTTTACTTCAATTTTTATGTAACGTCCGTCCACTAAGCCCGGGGCAGTGGAAACCGGACACTGGTGACGATAAATTGCTGCGGTAGCAGTACTTTGAAAATCTATATCCTTGTCAGACAGCACTGTCCACGCAGAAGCATCATTAGAGTATGATACCTTGACATGTTTGGGAATAGTAATACCTGTTCCATCCGCCTTAATAAAGTTCATTTCTACCATGCCGAAAGACTGAACTGCCCCCAAATCTAGAACGACTTCCAATTTGGAGTTGTTGTACCCCACCCAGAAATCATCATTGTATTTCAGTGTTCCGATTCGGCTGTCCGTCAACTTTGTACCAGGATTGGTATCTGAATAGGTGGGACTGGGCGCAGGATTGGTGGTATAGCTTTTACCAGCGGCTAAGTTGTCTGGATCGACTTCCACAGGCTCATTTACAGTTAATAGGCAGCTGACACTATTCGCTTTGGTACTGTAGTAACCATCTTTGGCATTGGTAACAGTTACCCGATAAGTACCGCCATCAGCCAAAGTAGCATCATCAATAGTATACTCCGGCTGATCCCAGGATAGAGATACACCATCCTTAAACCACTCGTAACTTAAATTGCCACCATCCGTACAAGAAGCTTCCACCGATAACGTGATGGACTCTCCGGTCTGGATGCTTTCAAAGGCATTTAGATTCTTCTGAATAACTGGTTTTTCGCATATTTGTCCGCTGAGTTCTCCGTAAATTTCTATTTCATCTACAAACAACCAGTGTTCATAATATTCAATAGTTGCTTCGATTTTTACATAGCGTGTCTCTACTGCATCCTTAATACCGGTCTCATAGTTGTATACGCAAATTGGATTTAAGCCATCTCTGAGACCGCTGTCCTCAGAAAAAGAAGTCCAGGTTTCTCCATCCTGAGAGTAGGATACCTTAACCGACATCGGAGAATAAATCCCTCCGCCGCCGGCACCAGTATATAGGAAACCAACAGAAACGCCAGAAAACGTTGCTCCTCCTAAATCAACTACCAATTCCAGATTGCTGGTGTTGTAACCAACCCAGTTTGCATCTTTCGCAGATAGTTCTGCACGCATTCCATCAGTGAGCTCATTGTCAGAGTCAGGATAAGCCTCTGCAGCTGGTACATTGGTAGTATAGCCTTTTCCAAGAGCAATATTTTCCGGTGTCGCTTTGACAGTATTGCTTTCTATATCTCCTGCATAAATGCCTGTTTCCAAAGCACCTGCGGGCACACTGCTCAATAGGCAGGTAAAAGCCAAAAGCGCACAGAGACAAGAAGCAAACTTCTTAAAACGTTTGTGTAACATAATCAATCTCCTTTTCATTATAATACCCCATAGATTATTTTTCGGGAACTATTAATCCCTTACCATACTATAAACACATTATAAATCAAATCAGACTTACGAAAAGTGTATTTTTTATACTTTGTAGTTTTTTTTATACTTAAGCACTGAAGTTTTATCAAATTTATTATTAAAGAAATTACTAGCAAAACTAAAATGGCAATTTATTATTATTTTAAGGCAATATTTTATTAATAATATCTAAAATTATTCTCATAGACAATAAAATAAGTAAATTCACTCACAAAAGTGTACAAATTCAAGCCATGCAGATTTAAAAAACACCCTGCACAATACGAAACATATAAATCTAATTTCTAAAAAAGGAACTTCCTTCGTCAATCCTGTCTTTCTTCTCATTCTGCTCCACTACCATCCTCTCTCAGAACGAGGCAGAGATAAGATAAAAGAAAAGACAGTGTGGATAAATCATCCACACTGTCTTTTCTTATCACTCCTCCTGTCAGGCTCGAACTGACGACCTCTGCGGCGCACCACGCAAGCGTGGTGCAGACAGCCGCGATCCGTCTCCCGAAACGCAGTACCGTGAGTGCAAGTCTGAAAAAGTTAACGAAAAAG
>NZ_JACRSV010000010.1 GCF_014384905.1 Fumia xinanensis | reverse complement strand
TTTCAGTTTGTCGGTACGAAGAAAAAGGTAAAATACTTCATTGATAAGATTAGCGGTCAAGGCGAGAGGGAGTGAGGTGTAGATATTGACACCAAAAAGGCACTCCCTTATACTTGACGAAAAAAGGTAAAAAAAACTCATTGATAAGATTAGCGGTCAAGGCGAGAGGGAGTGAGGTGTAGATATTGACACCAAAAAGGCACTCCCTTATACTTGACGGAAAAAGGTAAAAAAAACTCATTGATAAGATTAGCGGTCAAGGCGAGAGGGAGTGAGGTGTAAAAAGACTATGGCAAAATACACCAAAAGGAGAGATAAAAGAGGGTATGAGTGGAAGTCTGCTTATCGGGAGAAAGAAGCCCTTATGCTGGAGAGGGGATACCTGGAAGTAAGTCCTCATGATTTCTATCGGGAGTTGTTTCCGGCTGGCAGTCTCCAGCAAGAGCCGGAGGACGGAAAAGGCAATATTATAGCGACACAGATTAGACCGTCCGGTAGGGGAAGAACCCGGCAGTGGGTAATTGATGATAGTCTGAAAATGCTGGATAAGGTCATAGGGGATAGGTTTGGGCTGATACCGCCTATTAGTTTTTACGGAAAGTCACACACGAAAGAGAACGCTCATGAGCTGTTTGCGGTGGTGGTGGATGTGGACTATGTAGGCAAACAGCAGTTAAAGAACCTGTTAAAGCAGTTTGGGAATGGTGTGCAGCTTCGTCCGACTTATCTTGTCAGCTCCGGCAAGGGGGTACATCTTTACTATTTCTTGCAGGAGCAGGTTCAGTTGTATCGAAACAGGGAAGAAGTGCTTGCGGAGCTAAAAGAAGCTCTTATCCGGCGGCTATGGAATGATACTAGCTCTATCCGTCCGGACAGCCCGGATATAACCGGTATTTATCAAGGTTTCCGGTGTGTGGGGAGTCAGTCGAAGCTGGGTGCAGATTTCCCAGTAAAAGCCTATAAGCTGTCAGAGAACCGTTACACACTGGAGGATATAAAAGCCAGCATACCGAGCTGTAAGGTAGACCTTGCTCCGTTGTATGAGAAGCCGAGAAGAAAAAGTACCGTTACGCTGGAAGAAGCAAAGGAGCTGTACCCGGAATGGTATGAGAAGCGGATCGTGCAGGGAGAGCCGAAGCAGAAAAGTAAGAAGCAGGGCGGTACGTGGGTATGTAATGAAGCTTTATATGAATGGTGGAAACGGAAAATAACCGAGGAAGTGAAAGCTGGAGGGCGTTACTTTTCCATTATGGCGTTATGCTCTTATGGCTTGAAGTGTGGCATATCCGAGCAGAAGATACGGAGAGACGCCTATGCGTTCCTGGACCATTTAGAGAGTCTTACCGAGGACGAGGACAACCATTTCAGCCGGGCAGATGTGAAAGACGCTCTCCGGGCATTGAAAGGGGACAGAAAAAGGCTGTCAACGATAGCAAGCCGGGAATGGATAGAGGATAACACAAAGGTTACGATACCAGCCAATAAGCGGAATTACAGAAAGCAAAAAGACCATGTAAAGGTTATGAATACTATGAAAGCTTTAAAAAAGCAGTTAGGAGAAGAAGTAAAAGAGGGTAGACCAAAAGGGAGTGGAACAGCGGAGCAGACAGTCAGAGAATGGCAGGAGAGCCACCCGGCAGGAAAGAAAGCAGACTGCATACGGGAGACAGGATTGAGCAAGCCCACCGTTTACAAGTGGTGGAAGTAGGGCATACTTGAAATGGCTATCTGAATATGCTATAATGGCGATAGCTAAAAAGGATATAGTACCACGAGTACACAAAGCGAAAGCCCCAGAGTTGCAGCTCTGGGGCTTTCATTTAGGTTAGTTGTCACTGTCGTCTCCGTCTAACCATTTGCAGATGTAGTAGCTGGCTACGCCTGCCATAACGGAAACCAAAAAGGATATAATAATTTCCACGAGTACACCCCCTTTCTGTTGCCAGATTGGGTGCGACAACGCTGGATATTATACCACAGAGGCAGAAATGCCACAATAAGCCATTTTCCCTTGTTTATCATCAGAGCCATAAGGAAAAGAGTGTCAAGGGCGGTCGAAAGACCGCAGAGTTTACCCTTGACGCTCTTTTTTGTTGGCTATCATGCCGGAGGGGAAAACGGCTGTCCGTCCGTTCCGTTACTTCCCCCTGTGCTTCATTGTCCGTTCCGGCGGAAGAAAGTAAAGGGTAGTCTGCGACCATTTTTTATCTGCTGTACTCGCTGATCGGCAAGCCGAAGCTCATACTGCAGATAAAAAACAAGCCCTTGACTGTCTCCCTCCTACACTCCCAAAGTCGCCCAAGAGGAAGTAAGCTCCACTATATTCTTGGCAGAATATACGCACGAATATATCCGCTTGACAAAAGTGCTACCACCATACTATAATATGTGTAGCGTATATATTGCAAGTTCCCTAAAGTATTACCACTTTAGAACTTGTGAGGGTGGCAAGCCCCCCTTCAATCCCCCTTAAATCAGAGCCGGAAGGCTCGTCATGCGGTGGTGTTACCATCGGGAAAGTGAGGTCATCATGGACAAGAAGTATATCGAAAATCAGTATCATCTGGCAGTGCTGGATTTTCAGACAGCCCGTAGTGAAGAAGCACAGTGGGAGGCAAGAAAGACCATGGCAAGGCTGGAGCAGATAGCCGCACAGGAATATGGTTTTGAATACGCAGATGATTTGCACGAAAGAGAATTAGGGGGGAAAAGGGTATGAAAGTAGGAGCGTTTCAGATTGGCAGATACCACGCCATTATCAAAAAGAGCTATGCCGACGGAAGTGCCGACTATGAAACGTCTTTTTCAGACGAAGCAGACCTCATGGAAAGCGTGTACTGTATTAAGTTATGTGTCGGGAAAATGGTAGGACTTGCAACGGACACCCCGAAAGTCCTTGCCGATGTGCAGGTTATCCGGGGAAAAGAGAACATTGTCCGGGAACTGGAGGGAAAGCAGCCATGAACAAGACAAGACCGAAACAGCTATCTTTCCGGGTAAACGAGGAAGAATACCAGCAGTTGCAGGAGAAGGTTTTCCAGAGCGGGAAGAACCAGCAGGAGTATATCCTTTCCTGTGTGCTGGAGAAGCAGATCGTGAATACGGACGGTATCAAAGAACTTATCCCGGAGCTGAAGCGGATCGGGAACAACCTCAACCAGATAGCAAAGAGGTGTAATGAGGGCGGAGTGCTGCCAAGTGAAGCCGAGGTGCGGGAACAAGGGGAGGAGCTGAAGCAAGTATGGCAGTTATTAAGGCGGTATCTTCAAAGGCAGGCATAGGACAGGCGATTGATTATGTGACGAAAGAAGAAAAGACAGAGGAGAAGCTTGTCAGCGGTTTGCATTGTGAAGCAGAGACAGCAAAGGAGGAAATGCAGGCTACCAAGGAACTATGGGAGAAAACCGGGGGAAGGACATACAAGCATTTTGTCCAGAGCTACCATAAGGACGAGAAAATCACGCCGGAGCAGGCACACAGGAACGCCTTACAGCTTGCAGAGAATACGCCGGCATGGAAAGGGTTTGAGGTGCTTGTGGCTACCCATAAGGACAAAGACCATATCCATACGCACTTTATCGTCAATTCCGTCAATTTTGAGGACGGGCACAAGCTCCAGTGGAGCAGTGCCGACCTTCGGGAGCTGAAGGAGCGGTGCAACGCACAGAGCCAAGAGCAGGGGCTGCACGTCCCGGAAAAGGGAAAGACCTTTGAAGGAGCGGAACGAGAGGAAACAGTGGCATGGAGTAAAGACACCTACCAGCTTTTGAAACAGGCAGAGCAGGGAAAGGTCAAAAGCTATGTGCAGGACATTGCCCTGGCAGTCCTGGACTGTAAGGAAATAGCGACCAGCCGGGAAACCTTTATCCGGCTGATGAATGAAAGAGGGTACGGAGTGGACTGGCAGGACAGCCACAAGTACATCACATATACTGACTTAGCCAGGGAACAGGCAGGAGAAAAGGCTTGCAAAATTCGTAATAATAAGCTGGAAAAATACTATAACATGGGTTTTGGAAAGGAGGAACTGGAGCATGAGTTTGAGAGAAATGCACGAACAGCAGAAGTCAGAGCAGGCAAGTCCGAGAGAACAGCTCCAAGAACTGAACCGACAGAGCCGGACAGAGCTGGAGAACAGCCTGCTGAAGGAAGCCTTAGCTTTGTCGAGCGAGAGCTGCGAGGAATTGATGAAGCAGTCAAATCAAGGACAAGCAAGGGCAGAGCAGAACAGGCAGAGAGACGCCGAACTGAGCAGGCAGCTCATCAGCGAGCTGAAGAAGAACGTAGAGCAGTTAGAGAACGGCAACGAACTGCTTCAGAACGCCATATCAGCCGAAATTGGGAGCCTGAGAGATGAGGTTAGAGAAAGTACCGTCCAAGAGGTTAGAAAGGCATTACAGGCGAATATAGAGGCTGTACAAAGGGCAACAAAAGCCCTTGAGAAGCAGTCTGATACACTTACAAGCGTAATGAAGCAGAAAGTCCGGGAACTGGAGGAAAGCAAAAACAGCTTTTTTAGGTATGAGGGTTTGAAGCTGTACCTGTTTTGGGGCGGTATGGTCTGCAATATCTTAGTGTTTCTTATGCTGTTGTATGGTATGATTGGTAAGTAAAAAGAAAACGACAAATCGGAATTTTAAAAAGGAGTGTGATGACCATGATTTTTGATTTTGAGCCTTGGCAATTAGATATTGATATTGACTTAACTAAACAATTATATAGAAGTTGTAAAGGAGACTTTGTATGGGTAGAAAAGAAATAACAACAAAAGAAGATTTAATGAAAGTAATAGAATTATTCGAAAATACTGGAATTACATACTGGTTGGATGGCGGATGGGGTGTAGATATTTTAGCTGGTAAACAAACAAGAATTCATAGAGATATAGATATAAATTTTGATGCTCAACATACGGAAAAATTGTTAAATGTGCTTTTGAATCTGGGCTATAAAATTGATACAGACTGGAAACCGGTTAGAATAGAGTTATATAGTGATGAACTTGGTTACTTAGACATTCACCCGTTCGTTTTAAATGAGGACGGAACTTCAAAACAAGCTGATTTAGAGGGTGGATGGTATGAGTTTGAAAAAGATTACTTTGGTAGTGTTTTTTTTGAAGGCAAAACAATTCCTTGTATATCTTTAAAAGGCCAAAAAGTTTTCCATTCAGGTTATGAATTAAGAGATAAAGATAAGCATGATATTTCAATTCTTGAAAGTTTATCAAAATAACATTGCTGTAATTTCTAAGATAAATTTCAGTTTGTCGGTACGAAGAAAAAGGTAAAATACTTCATTGATAAGATTAGCGGTCAAGGCGAGAGGGAGTGAGGTGTAGATATTGACACCAAAAAGGCACTCCCTTATACTTGACG
>NZ_JACRSV010000009.1 GCF_014384905.1 Fumia xinanensis | reverse complement strand
CTTGACATAGGGGAAGAGAGATGATATAATAGAAAGGCTTCGGAAGAGGGCATGTCCGGCGGAGGCGGGGGATGCAAAGGGAAGAGGCGCCTAAAGGGAAGGGACTGAACCGGCCGAGAGGCTGGGGAGGGAAGAGCCTGGAAGGAACAGGAGCTTGAAAATTAAACAATATCAAAAGCGAATGAACACAACCCAAAATTCCTTGGAGATGTGGAACTCGAGAGAGGGAAACAGCTTTGAGAAAAAATGAGTTTCTCTTCAGTGGTTTGAAGGCAACTTCAAACACGAAGGAAAGTAATTCAGCAACGAAATTTAGCGATGGTAAAACATTGCCAGATTCGGAATGAGTATTAGCCGGGAGACCGGTTGATATAAAGGATTTAACAAAGAGTTTGATCCTGGCTCAGGACGAACGCTGGCGGCGCGCCTAACACATGCAAGTCGAACGGAGTTATGATGACAGAAGCCTTCGGGCGGAAGATATCATAACTTAGTGGCGGACGGGTGAGTAACACGTGAGCAACCTGCCTATCAGAGGGGGATAACGTTCTGAAAAGAACGCTAATACCGCATAACGTGCGAGGGAGACATCTCTCTTGTACCAAAGGAGCAATCCGCTGATAGATGGGCTCGCGTCCGATTAGGTAGTTGGTGAGGTAATGGCTCACCAAGCCGACGATCGGTAGCCGGACTGAGAGGTTGAACGGCCACATTGGGACTGAGACACGGCCCAGACTCCTACGGGAGGCAGCAGTGGGGAATATTGCACAATGGGGGAAACCCTGATGCAGCGACGCCGCGTGAGGGAAGAAGGTTTTCGGATTGTAAACCTCTGTCCTTGGTGACGAAATAAGACGGTAGCCAAGGAGGAAGCCACGGCTAACTACGTGCCAGCAGCCGCGGTAATACGTAGGTGGCAAGCGTTGTCCGGAATTACTGGGTGTAAAGGGAGCGTAGGCGGGAAGATAAGTTGGACGTTTAATCTATCGGCTCAACCGATATCAGCGTTCAAAACTGTTTTTCTTGAGTGAAGTAGAGGTAAGCGGAATTCCTAGTGTAGCGGTGAAATGCGTAAATATTAGGAGGAACACCAGTGGCGAAGGCGGCTTACTGGGCTTTAACTGACGCTGAGGCTCGAAAGCGTGGGTAGCAAACAGGATTAGATACCCTGGTAGTCCACGCTGTAAACGATGATTACTAGGTGTGGGGGGACTGACCCCTTCCGTGCCGGAGTTAACACAATAAGTAATCCACCTGGGGAGTACGACCGCAAGGTTGAAACTCAAAGGAATTGACGGGGGCCCGCACAAGCAGTGGAGTATGTGGTTTAATTCGAAGCAACGCGAAGAACCTTACCAGGTCTTGACATCCTATGACCACCTAAGAGATTAGGCTTTCCCTTCGGGGACATAGAGACAGGTGGTGCATGGTTGTCGTCAGCTCGTGTCGTGAGATGTTGGGTTAAGTCCCGCAACGAGCGCAACCCTTATGTTTAGTTGCTACGCAAGAGCACTCTAGACAGACTGCCGTTGACAAAACGGAGGAAGGTGGGGATGACGTCAAATCATCATGCCCCTTATGACCTGGGCTACACACGTACTACAATGGCTATTAACAGAGGGCAGCGACTAGGCGACTAGAAGCAAATCTCCAAAAATAGTCTCAGTTCAGATTGCAGGCTGCAACTCGCCTGCATGAAGTCGGAATTGCTAGTAATCGCGGATCAGCATGCCGCGGTGAATACGTTCCCGGGCCTTGTACACACCGCCCGTCACACCATGAGAGTTGGCAACACCCGAAGTCAGTAGGCTAACGCAAGAAGCCGCTGCCGAAGGTGGGGTTGATGATTGGGGTGAAGTCGTAACAAGGTAGCCGTATCGGAAGGTGCGGCTGGATCACCTCCTTTCTAAGGAGTATCGGCTTGAAGAAAGCCGAAAGTCCGGTCAGCAAACTGAGGAATCAGTTTGAAAGTTGTGTAAGTGAGCAGAAGATATTGTTTAATTTTGAGGTTCCTGGAGACAGGGATTTCAAAGGACGAGAGTGGCAGCCTGGACCCCAAGAGGCTGTTGCGGGGAGAACCCCGCGGCGGCTAAAAATGGGGGTGTAGCTCAGCTGGGAGAGCACCTGCCTTGCACGCAGGGGGTCAGGAGTTCGATCCTCCTCATCTCCACCAAGGGTTGAGGTTGAAAGAAGAAACGCCGCAGATCTAAAAACATGGGCTCATAGCTCAGGTGGTTAGAGCGCACGCCTGATAAGCGTGAGGTCGGTGGTTCGAGTCCACTTGAGCCCACCAACAAGCAGAAATGCTTGTACAACGGGAAACAATGGGAAACAGAGAAGGTTGAGTGAGGAATCGCTCAAGTGGACGTGTCCACCATTGAGCCCAGCACTTACTTTTCTTTTAAAAAAGAAAAGGTAAGCAAAAGAAAACTCATCCGCTCCGCGCGAAAGCCGGAAGGTTGAGCAGAAACTGTGAAACCTCGATAAACAGAAATGCAAAGATGAGGTAGAACAGGAGAAGAAGTCCGATTTTTGAAGGCCAGCTTGCTGGCGGGAGAAAATCCAGTATGAAATACTGGAAGGAGTTCTTCAGGAGCCAAATCTTCGATTTGGCGGGGTATCTTGAAAATTGAACAAAGAAATGCGAAGTAAAGATTAAAATATCAATTTACGCAGATGAGAGAAATCTCATCAGGGTAAACTACAATTTTAACTAGGTATCAGTGAAAACTGATACAAATTCTGTTTTGAGAACACATAATTCAAAACAGCCATCGAAGCTAGGATGGCGAACGTCGCAATGGTAAGAAAAGAACGAATGTGACAGACGCGAACGAAAGAGAGCGCATGGAAGATTCGGAAACTAACTACGCCGCGGCGATGTGAATGGTCAAGCTACAAAGGGCGCAGGGCGAATGCCTTGGCATCAGGAGCCGACGAAAGACGTGGTAAGCTGCGAAAAGCTACGGGGAGCCGCAAGCAGGCATTGATCCGTAGATATCTGAATGGAGCAATCCACCGGGAGTCATGTCCCGGTATCCTATGGTGAATCAAATAGCCATAGGAGGGGAACCGCCTGAACTGAAACATCTAAGTAGGGCGAGGAAAAGAAATCAACCGAGATTCTGTGAGTAGTGGTGAGCGAAAGCGGAAGAGGCTAAACCGGAAGTAGAAATACTTTCGGGGTTACGGACTGCATTTAGCATTCACGAGTTTTAACCGAAATGTATGGGAAGGCATACCGAAGACGGTGAGAGTCCGGTAGGTGAAAAGACGAGTGAGCGAGCAGGATCCAGAGTACCGCGGAGCACGTGGAATTCCGTGGGAAGTTAGGGGGACCACCCTCTAAGCCTAAATACTACCTGATGACCGATAGCGAATAGTACTGTGAAGGAAAGGTGAAAAGCACCCCGGGAGGGGAGTGAAAAAGAACCTGAAACCCTGTGCCTACAAGCACATAGAGCACGTCAAGGTGTGATATGGTACCTATTGTAGAATGGTCCGGCGAGTATATGTCAGTAGCAAGGTTAAGGGCTGAAGGCCTGGAGCCGAAGGGAAACCGAGTCTGAATAGGGCGGCAAAGTTGCTGGTATATGACCCGAAACCGGGTGACCTATCCATGGTCAGGTTGAAGTGGGAGTAAAATCCCATGGAGGACCGAACCGACCTCCGTTGAAAAGGCGGCGGATGAACTGTGGATAGCGGAGAAATTCCAATCGAACCCGGATATAGCTGGTTCTCCTCGAAATAGCTTTAGGGCTAGCCTCATGACAGATTCTCGGAGGTAAAGCACTGAATGGGCTAGGGGTCGAAAGATTACCGAACCCTATCAAACTCTGAATGCCGAAGAATCGATTCATGGGAGTCAGACTATGTGAGATAAGTTTCATGGTCAAAAGGGAAAGAGCCCAGACCCACAGCTAAGGTCCCAAAGTACATTTAAGTGGGAAAGGATGTGGAACTGCTAAAACAACCAGGATGTTGGCTTAGAAGCAGCCATACATTTAAAGAGTGCGTAATAGCTCACTGGTCGAGTGGTTCTGCGCCGAAAATGTAACGGGGCTAAAATGTACACCGAAGCTTGGGCTGCAGTTCACTGAACAAAACAAATCCAAATGGGAGATATTCCCGCCGGAAGGCGAGGAAAATACTTTCATACATGCAGGCATTGAAAAAGGAAAGAAACTGTTGATGCGGTAAAACGCAGGCGGGTAAATTTCTTTTAGGCTAAAATGTATGTAGGAGCAAGTCTCTGCAAATGGGTAGGTTTTGTTCAGTGAATTGCGGGGTAGAGGAGCGTCGTATACGGGGAGAAGCGATAGCGGAAGCGGTCGTGGACTGTATACGAGTGAGAATGCCGGAATGAGTAGCGCGAATTATGTGAGAATCATAATGGCCGAAAATCTAAGGTTTTAGGAGGAAGGTTCGTCCGCTCCTAGTAAGCCGGGAGCTAAGGTGAGGCCTAACGGCGTAGCCGATGCACATACGGTAGAAATTCCGTAGCCTCCAAAAGATTTAAGCACAGGGACATCCGAAAAGGGACTGAGCCGGGCGATGGTAGACCCGGTCGAAAGGGAGCAGCTTGCTGCGAAGCAGTCTTGGATTGGGGCGAGAAAAGCTGTGTGTATATTTGAGGAGCCCGTACCGCAAACCGACACAGGTAGATAGGAAGAGGATTCTAAGGCCAACGGGAGAAGGGTTGTTAAGGAACTCGGCAAGTTGACCCCGTAACTTCGGGATAAGGGGTGCTCATGAAAGTGAGCCGCAGAGAATAGGCCCAGGCAACTGTTTAGCAAAAACACAGGTCTCTGCTAAATCGAAAGATGACGTATAGGGGCTGACACCTGCCCGGTGCCGGAAGGTTAAGAGGAGGAGTGAGAGCTCCGAATTGAAGCCCCGGTAAACGGCGGCCGTAACTATAACGGTCCTAAGGTAGCGAAATTCCTTGTCAGGTAAGTTCTGACCCGCACGAATGGTGTAATGATCTGGGCACTGTCTCGACAACCCGCCCGGCGAAATTGTAGTACCGGTGAAGATGCCGGTTACCCGCGACTAGACGGAAAGACCCCATGGAGCTTTACTGTAGCTTAATATTGGATTTCGGTATATCATGTACAGGATAGGTGGGAGACTGGGAAACAGAGGCGTCAGCTTCTGCGGAGTCAACCTTGGGATACCACTCTTGGTGTGCTGGAATTCTAACCTGCGGCCGTGAATCCGGTCGGGGGACATTGTTAGGTGGGCAGTTTGACTGGGGCGGTCGCCTCCAAAAGAGTAACGGAGGCGCTCAAAGGTTCGCTCAGCATGGACGGAAACCATGCTATAGAGTGTAAACGCATAAGCGAGCCTAACTGCGAGACCGACGGGTCGAGCAGTAACGAAAGTTGGAGTTAGTGATCCGGCGGTATGTGAGTGGAAATGCCGTCGCTTAACGGATAAAAGCTACCCTGGGGATAACAGGCTGATCTCCCCCAAGAGTTCACATCGACGGGGAGGTTTGGCACCTCGATGTCGGCTCATCGCATCCTGGGGCTGAATTCGGTCCCAAGGGTTTGGCTGTTCGCCAATTAAAGCGGTACGCGAGCTGGGTTCAGAACGTCGTGAGACAGTTCGGTCCCTATCTGTCGTGGGCGAAGGATATTTGAAAGGAGCTGTCCCTAGTACGAGAGGACCGGGATGGACGCACCTCTGGTGCACCAGTTGTCACGCCAGTGGCACAGCTGGGCAGCTATGTGCGGAACGGATAAACGCTGAAGGCATCTAAGCGTGAAGCCGGCCTTAAGATAAGATATCCCACTGAGTAATCAGGTAAGACCCCTTGAAGACTACAAGGTTGATAGGCTCAAAGTGTAAGCGTCGTGAGGCGTTAAGCTAGCGAGTACTAATCGGTCGAGGGCTTGACCATAAGATGTGGTTTCAAAAC
>NZ_JACRSV010000008.1 GCF_014384905.1 Fumia xinanensis | reverse complement strand
TCTGCATCACGCCGCCTGCGTTCAGGAAGTACCAGGTGTTGCCCAGTTTGAGCCAGCCTGTCGCCATCACGCCGTCGGATTTCAGATAGTACCACTTGTTATCGACTTTCTGCCAACCGATAGCCCGGATGCCGTCTGCGCCCAGATAATACCACTTGCCGGACACTTTCGCCCAGCCGGTGACATACTCGCCGTCAGCGTCTTTCAGCTTGTAGCCATCGTCGGTCTCTTCCCAGGTGTAGTTGTCGTCGCCGGTGGGAGGAGTCTCGGGATCAGGCTTACTGGTTCCGCCTCCAGAACCTCCGCCGCCCCAGCTTCCGCCGCCGGTAGAGCCACCATTGTTAGGTAGGCCGTTTCCGTCAACACCGTGGCTGTAGAAGCCGCCGATATCGGGATCTCTCGGGAAGTCGTCCGCAGCAAGGTACTCTCTTCTCTCGTAGGTACCATTCATAACCTGATAAATATTATCATAGATGCTTCTTACAATAGAGTTACCAGAAGCAGCAATATTGGTAATCGGTCTGCCGAAGTACCAGTTGCGGTAGTAACCGGGTCCGTCATAACCGTGGTCAACAGCGGCGTTCAGGTAATCGATGAACTGATTGTACTTGCCGAATTCTTCGTATACGCGGTCGTCGACCTCAAACTCAGCGCCGGTGCCGGCGTAATTCATACGCGCCGCGTGGTTATCCATCACCTTGTTTCCAATCTGTCCAGAACCACTGGGATCCAGAGGGTCATCAAAGAAATGGTTCATTTGATACGCCGTAGCGTCAAAGCCCAGATCCTGAGGCCACAGGTATCCGGAAGAATGGAAATAGGGGATCCAGTAGGTCTTCAGCCCCAGTTCATGGACTCCATCAACCCAATATTCGATTCTCTGCTGATAGTCTGCCTGCTCATTGAGCCAGTAAAGGCCGCTGAGTTTTACATGCTTATAGTTCTTTGCTTCGAATCTGGTAACAACTTCATTAGTCCACCAGTCGGTTGCATATTTCCAGTCTTCCTCGTTGTTCATGTCCAGGTTGCCTCTTTCGTCCAAGGCACCGAATTTATCACCCTTCAGCGGGTTGGTATTCGGGAACATGACAACTGCTTTTACCTGGTAATCAGGATCATTGAGCTCTTCACCGGCGATTCTTGCCGCTTCTTCCAAAGCATCCATGTCGCCGCCCTCTTTAAAGGTCTTATCCAGATACCAGATCCAGTCCTTGGCTCCGGCATGGTTATAGCTGTCGGGGCTATAGAAATCGTTCTTGTAAGTTGAAGTCAGACCCAAGAACAGGAAGCCGTCAAACATGGTATCCACTGCTTTGTTATTGCTGTCGATATAAGTCACCAGAGGGCGCAAAGTTGTAGGAGTCTGGTCACCGATTCCGACACCGGCTTCAGCGTCGAACCCATAGTTACCATTGTAAATCAAAACCATGTCCTGAATATAATCGGTGTTTTCGCCTACTCTTGCGTAGTTATGGCCGTTTTCCAGTCTCTTGCCGAAATCAGCGGGAGTGGCGCCTTCAATCAAACCGTCAAAGCCCATAACGCAGATTTCGTCGATGAAGTTCCAGCCGAAGAGTTCCAAGTCGACGCGGACATACCGTGCGCCAATGGTTTCGATATCTTCAACCAGATCGAAGGCACCCATTGCATTGGGCTTAGTGGTGCGCCAACCATATGCGAAGTTGCCGTCTTTATCTCTCCAAGGGCCGCCCTGTACGGAAGTTCTGGATACTTCAACCCAAGTATCGCCATCCATCGAAACGAATGCGCGGCTAGCCCAGGGATGAGTCAGGCCTGAAGCCCCCTGATAAAGAATATTGTAGGAAATAGAGCTAATGGATTTCACTTCGCCCAAGTCAATGACGACGGACTTGTTGGGCCATCTGATGTCTTTTGCGCCGTTGCCGCCGCCTTTGATGTTATCAAACTGGTGATAACCTACCCAAGCAGAGTCGCTGAAATCAGGAGCAGCATAAATGCCGTCAGTCAATTTTGCCCCGGTAGGGTCAGAGTAGTTCAGATACTCAACAGCTTCCGGCCAAACTTTATAAGATTTGCCGGCCGCCACGTTGTAAGAACCGTCTGCGCCTGTATCAATCAGGCCTCCTGCAGTGGAGCATTTGCCCAACTTACCCATGATCTTCACTTCGTCGATAGCGGCATACATATCCTTATCGGCAGGAACATCAAAGTCCAAACGAATGTAGGAAGCAGAAACCATGTTGGCGCCTTGCAAGATGCTCATAAAGGAATCTACTTCGCCGTCCCAAGTCAACTTGACTGTCTCGCCAGAAGCAGGAAGGTCGATATCACCAAACTCTTTGAGCAGATACCAGTTGGCCTTATCGTGAGAAGTATAGATTGTGAGATTCTGAGGAACGGTCTGATCATTGGACAAATCGTATTTGGAACTTACAATAATCTCAGAAATAGAGGCAGGAGCATACAAATCAAAGGTCAGAGACACATGATTCAGTTCCTCATTGCGGTTGGACTTAAAGCCCATCCACGCCCTGTCATATTTGCTGCCGACAGTCATATATTTACCGTCGGTCAGAATACCGGGTCTGTTGTTGATATCGGGAGTTCTAGAGACGTTATAGTTTGTGTATCCACGAACCAAATTGTACTCAAGACCGTTATCAGGGTTTACGTTTGCATCTTCGCGGGTATCTTTCTGAGCCAGCACTTCAATTTCATCAATAAAGCACCAAGAACCGTCGATACCGATGTTCACTTTTACATAACGTGCTGAAATCGGAGCTTCTGCGGTAAAGACATAACGGCCTACACCGTTCACTGTACCAAAATCCAAAGTTTCTTTGGGATAAGAAGTCCAGTTGGAGCCATCATTAGAGGTTTCAACCTGTCCGGAAATTGCATAGGGGATACCGGTAGCGCCTTCCTTTAAGGTGCCGAATTTAACCTGCTCAAAGGTCTTTTCCTCGCCCAGGTCAACAATGATATAGAAATCATCCGGTCCTAACTCGCCTCCGTCAGATCCGTGGAAACCAACCCACTCAGGAGCACTGTATTTGGAAGGTCCGCGTCTGCCATCGGTCAATTTTTTGCCATTGTCCTTATAGCCGTCACGCTCTCTCCAAGCGGGAGTATAGGTAGCGCCGTAAGCAATATTGTTGGTATCGTAATTATCCTTCTCTGCCTCGCCCTCCTCGACAGAGGTGCTATCCTGCAAGACCTTGATTTCGTCTAAGAACACCCAGTGCTTAGTAGGCAGAGTCACCTTGATGTAGCGAGCGGCAGCCGCTGTGCCGAACCCCTTGTAATCATAGGTATTAAAGACTGCTGAAATCGCAGGGATATCTTCCTGAGAGAAGAGAGTCCAATTAGTCTTATCGGTAGAGTACTCAACTTTCACCCATTCCGGATATATAATACCATACTCCGCAAAATGTAGGAAAGTCATATCGACCTGCTGGAAGCGTACAGTCTCTTCCAAATCGATGATGATCTCGCCATCCATATAAGGATTAGTGCCGGGAATCCTAGCCCAGTTGCCGTCGTAACCAGATTGATCCACGTAACCAGCGATTCCATCGGTCAATCTAGTGAACTGGTCATCATTTTGAATGGGAACATTGATAGTATAAGGCTTTTGAGCCGCCAGATTATTCCCCTCATCCTCCGGCTCTTCGCCTTCGACGGATCCAATCGTACCATCTGGGATATCGCCGGTAGTCTCGTTGTAGAGCTCGATTTCATCAATAGAGATCCAAGTAGCGCCGCCAAAGAAAATATTGAGTTTTACATAGCGGCTGGAGAAAGTTTTATCATTTGCAGTCGCAAAGACATATTCTTTGTTGCCGCCCTGAGAATCGAGAGGAGCGTCGTAAATGATTTCCCATTCTTTGGTCTGGCCTTCGTCATTGGAAATGAGAATCTGAAGTCTGCTGGGTCTGGCAATACCTTTTCCGGCGTCAGCCAGAGCGCTGATGTTCAACTGAGCAAATTCCTTTACCGAACCCAAATCAAAGGTCAGGTCAGCATACATCAAATCATTGTAGTTTTTGTTGTAACGAGCAGCTTCTTTGCTCATAGCATCGTCTGCTTTGATGCCATTGGTGATAATGGCCAACGCGTCATACTCGTCGCCATTGTTAATATAGTTTCCTTCGGAACCGTGGAAATGGCCAAAATCTGCTTCATTGCCCGCATTGGGATCGCCATAATGCATCGAGGTAGTGGCGGGAACGCCCTGCAGGATGTTTACAGCGTGAGTGTCTTTTACAGTCAATTGACAGGCTCGGCTGGTAACAGTTTCAAAAGCATCGCCCACTGTGTTGGTGACAACAACAGTATACGCACCGCTGTCTGCAACAATAGCGCTTTCAATATAATATGTATCCTCGGTAGCGCCTTCAATCACTTCGCCGTCCTGATACCACTGGTAGCTCAATTCGCCGTTGCCTTCCGCTTCGACGAAAAACTCTACCGCATCACCGACTCTGGCCGACTTTTCAGAGGACAGGTTAGTGGTGATCACAGGAATTCCTGCGACATCAGAACTAGCGGTACCCAAAACACGGACTTCGCCGATCATAGCCCAAGTGCTCTCAGCATCTTTGGATATAATCGCCCTAACTTTTTGTGCGTTAAACGCAACATTTACCGGCAGCTCGTAAGGACCGGCGTTCAATCCGTCATAGGTTCTCTCAAAAGTGTCCTCACCAGCGGCAGTCCATTCGCCAGTGGCTTCGTCATAATATTCTACTTTGATCTTGTTGGGATTACGAATTCCCCAGTCGTTGTTATCATAGCCGGCAACAACAATCTGGGAGACCTCTCTAGCCTTTCCAAGATCCACCTCAAAAGTGGCTTCTGTGGTATCTTTCCAGCCGACAAGAGTCCCATCGTAATCAGCGGTAGCCGTCCCATCTGTCAATTTCACGCCGTCATCTAAACGTTCCCCATGATAATTTTCACTGGGAATATCCAAAGTATAAGGCTTTCCCTGCGCCCAGTTGACAGTCTCCCCTGTCGCTGCAAACGCTGCATAACCGCCGTCGCTTCCAGATACAGCACCTACGGGCAAACTGCTTAAAACACAGGTTGCCGCAAGCAGTGCGCATAAGCAAGAAGCTAAACGCCGCTTAAATGGTTTTTGTAGCATACTCAATCTCCTTTGCTTTTAAAAATAATCTCCTAATATAAATCTGTATAATCCTAGAAAGTCCCGCTGACTATACAAATGTTACACTTTTATTATAATGATATTAAAAAAACTGGGAAGAGTTTTAATTTTACATTTTGGTTTGGGTTTTACATTCAGCAATCAAAGGATATGAAACCTCAAGATTATCGTAATATATTTAACGCATTTTGATAAAAACGTTCTTTTTGAGCTTTTTTCTTACAAAAGTACCTTTGCTAACGGCTTAATGCTATTTGGCCTTCAACTAAACACAAGAAAGTATTTACTTCCTGCGGATGAAAAATTTTGTAATAGGGTATATTTTAATTGCCAATAATTACATAAAAGGTATGGTTAAATTATCATAATTTACAACAGTGCCAATTTCTCCAAAACAACTGCTTTATATTATTAAGGAAGTTATACCAAATCATTTTTTAGGCTGACAAGTAAGTAATGCCGCATTAAAATGCAGAAGATTGTGTGTTTTTAATCTGCGTTCCTAACAGTCCACAAAAATTTTTGATTAGTTCGAATTTTCTTTTTTGTGCAAGCAACCAATATGAGTATTAATTTTTTTATAATAAAAGTATTGCATTTTTGCTCATTTTAATATATAATATAGATAAAAGTTATGTATATTCTATGTAGAATGTGAGATGTACATGTTATTGAAAGGGGTTTTATTAATGCTCAAAAAAATCATTGCAGGCTTGCTTGTCTGCACCATGGCTGGTTCACTTATGGCCGGGTGCGGCAACAATGGCGGCAACGGCGGGAGTAATTCCGGAAAAATTGCTCTTTCCGTTTGGCACGGCGGCGCGGAAGACACTGAAGCGACCAGTAACCATCAGCGTTATCTGAAAATGGCCGACAGTTTTATGGAAGCCAATCCGGACTACGAAGTAAAGGTAATCGGTTCTGTTACCGCTGAAAAATTGATGACCGCTATGTCTTCTGGTACCGGCCCTGACATTGGCCAGCCCAACTGGGTTCACTGCGGACAGTGGGGCACTGAAGGAATTATCGCTGATTTGACTGACTTTGTAAACAATGATGCAGAGTTTGACAAAGACGACATTATTCCTGCTGCTTGGGACAGATGTACTTATAAAGGCAAAATCTATAGTATCCCTACCAGCATCAACTCTTCTGAGCTGTATTACAACAAAGACATTTTGGCTGAAGCAGGCGTAGAAGCTCCCAAAACCATCAGCGAATTGGTTGATTTGGCGATTAATTTGACCACATACGATGACAAGGGCAACATTACTCGTGCCGGTTACATTCCCGACTATCCTTGGTTGGATAACGTTTTGTGGCCTGTCGCTTTCGGCGCAAAATGGATTGACGAGGATACCAACACCATCACTTTTGATACTCCTGAAATGAAGGCAGCTTATCAGTGGCAGCTGGATATCTATAATGCTATCGGCTATGATAAACTGATGACTTTCAAAACTGGTCTGGGCACCGATGCAGAAGAGCCTTTCTTGGTTGATAAGCTGGCTCTCCAGTTCTGCGGCGAGTGGATGTTCGAAAATATCGCAAAATACCGTCCCGACATGAACTATGGTGTAACCTATTGTCCTTATCCTGATGGCAAACCGGAACTGGAAGGCTCCATGTTTGTGACTGTCGGCGTTTGGACGTTGAACAACAAATCAAAAAATTCTAAAGAAGACGGTTGGAAACTGTTGTCTTATCTCACCAACAAAGAGAATATGAAAGAGATGGCTGGCGGTTTTGAAGACGTTGGTGCTCTCCTCTCCAGAAAATCCGCTTTGGATAGCCTGGCCGATTCCGATAGTGTAGCTCCTCTGAAAAAACAAGTTGCTCAAATGCTTCAGGATCCTAACGTTGATGGTTTCCCCATGTCTAACTACATCAACGAGTATCTCTCTGTTGTTGCTGACGAGATGAACAAAGTCTTTACTCCCGGCAGCGATTACTCCTTGGATCAGGCTGCTGCAAAAGTTCAGGCTGACGTTCAGAAATTTGCAGACGCTAACCCCGTTAACTAAAGTTATCTAAATAAAAGATAACAAACACCGCAGGTAGATTAACCTGCGGTGTTTTGCATTGCATGGGATAGAGCGGGCGCTTATGCTGTCGAATAACCAGAACACTGATTACGAAACTTAGATTTAATATAATTGTAATTTGGATTTTTGCTCTCTGCAAAACTTTTATATAATTATTTCCAAATAAATTGAAATAGTGACTATAAAGTCGAGCGTTCGAGCAGATATGAGTATATATTCTCCCACATATATTTTGTTACGGTGGAAAGAATATGCTTTGAGTAAAAATAAATGCATAAAATTAAAATAAAACCATTTCGTTTTTTTATTTATCCGATATAATATATTTATTGTATATAGACTATGAACGTTTTTAGATCTATATACACGTTTTTATCATTGCACATGTTTAGAAAGGGGTTTTATTAATGCTCAAAAAAATTATTGCAGGCTTGCTCGTCTGCACCATGGCTGGTTCGCTTATGGCCGGGTGTGGCAACGATGGCGGCAGCCAACAAGGCGGCGGTAGCACTGGAAAAACTGCTCTCGCTATCTGGCACGGTGGTGCAGAGGACACTGACGAAAGTAGTAACCATCAGCGTTATCTAAAAATTGCTAACAACTTCATGGAAGCCAATCCAGACTATGAAGTAAAAGTAGTTGGTTCTGTAACCGCTGAAAAATTGATGACCGCTATGTCTTCTGGTACCGGCCCTGACATTGGCCAGCCCAACTGGGTTCACTGCGGACAGTGGGGCACTGAAGGAATTATCGCTGATTTGACTGACTTTGTAAACAACGATGCTGAGTTTGACAAAGACGATATCATCCAGGCTGCTTGGGACAGATGTACTTATAAGGGCAAAATTTTCAGTATCCCTGTTGCCATCAACTCTTCCGAGCTGTATTACAACAAAGACATTTTGGCTGAAGCAGGCGTAGAAGCTCCCAAGACGATCAGCGAACTGGTTGACTTGGCAGTCAATCTGACCACATACGATGACAAAGGCAACATTACCCGTGCTGGTTACATTCCCGACTATCCTTGGCTGGACAACGTTTTGTGGCCTGTCGCTTTCGGCGCAAAATGGATTGACGAGGATACCAACACCATCACTTTTGATACTCCTGAAATGAAGGCAGCTTATCAGTGGCAGCTGGATATCTATAATGCTATCGGCTATGATAAACTGATGACCTTCAAAACCGGTCTTGGTAAAGATGCGGAAGAACCTTTCATCACTGACAAATTGGCTCTCCAGTTCTGTGGTGAGTACATGTTCGAGACCATCGCTAAATATCGTCCCGATATGAACTATGGTGTAACCTATTGTCCTTATCCTGATGGCAAACCGGAACTGGAAGGCTCCATGTTCTTGACCACCACTGTTTGGGCTATGAACAACAATTCCAAGAACTCCAAAGAAGATGGATGGAAATTGCTGTCCTACATCACCAACAAAGAGAATATGCAGGAACTGGCAAAAGGTTTTGAAAATGTTGGTGCTCTGCTGTCCAGAAAATCCGCTTTGGATAATCTGCCCGATACCGCAGCTCCTATGAAAAAACAGGTTGCTCAGATGCTCCAGGATCCTAACGTTGATGGTTTCCCCATGTCTAACTACATCAACGAGTATCTCTCTGTTGTTGCTGACGAGATGAACAAAGTCTTCACCCCCGGCAGCGATTACACTTTGGATCAGGCTGCTGCAAAAGTTCAGGCTGACGTTCAGAAATTTGCAGACGCTAACCCCATTAACAAATAAAGTAACTGAAAAAACCGCAGGTGTAGAACCTGCGGTTTTTTGTGCTTTATGTATCGAATCTTTGCGGTATACAATCTGGATTTGATGGAAAATATATCTTTATTTGATACCCCATTATCAAACCCCAGTTTTCAAAGGAACATATAGGGACATGCCCTTGAATCTCTTTGCTGTAATAGTTTTTTAGTTTTGTACCTAAATTATTACAATATACTGAAAAGGCCGGTCGTTACGACCGGCCTTTTCAGTACTCTAGGTTGGAGAACCCTCGAGATATATGGAAGGAGATTAGAAGAATGCTATTTTTTGAAATGCAAAAGTTTTATTTAACCCAGGCACCGCTGGCGTTTACTTTATATCCATCAATAATGGTATTAGCGGCCATTTTTCCGTTCTCTGCAAAGTAGTAACAATTGTTTTCCACCCAATTCCAGTTTGTTGCCATTGCGCCACTTGCCTTCAGGTAGTACCATGTGTTTCCTTGCTGCAGCCAGCCGGTCATCATGTGTCCATTGCCTCTAAAGTAATACCAAACGCCGCCTATCTGAACCCAGCTGCTATTGGCCATTCCCCCCCAGTTGTAGAGGTAGTACCAAACGCCGCCGTCCTGCAGCCAGCCAGTTGCCATTACTCCGCTAGCTTTCAGGTAGTACCATGTATTTCCGAGCTTGAGCCAGCCAGTGGCCATGGCACCGTCAGATTTCAGGTAATACCACTGGTTTTGGACTTTTTGCCAGCCGGTTTGACGGATTCCATCTGCGTTGAGATAGTACCATTTTCCGTCGACTTTCGCCCATCCAGTCACGTACTCGCCATCTGCATTTTTCAGCTTATAGCCGTCGTCTATTTTTTCCCATTCGTATTCAATCGCAGGTTTATCGTCCGGCTCTGGCTTGATTATCGCTCCATTTCCGGAACCGCCACCGCCAATAGAGGAATCGCCGCCTCCTAAGATGTTTTCTCGATAGACATAGCCTGGAATTTCAAACAACCTGGGGCCATCGCCCAAATCATCTGGAGAAATATAAGGCTGTACCTCATATTGCCCATTTTTGAGCTGATACATATAGTCGTAAAGTGAACGCACCGTTTCATTACCAGAGTATGCCGTATTCAAAACCGCTTTTACATCCTGATACCAAACGCGGTACACGCTAGGCTCGCCAATTCCGTTCATTTGTGCTGCATTGAGGTAGTCGAGGAATTGATTATATTTGAAATGATCTGTAAAAGTCGCACCATCCATTTCAAATTCAATGGTCATATTGCCGTAGCTTGCAAGGCCAATACAATTTTCCACATATCCTGTGCCCAGGTAGCCTTTCTTTTCCGGCTCAAACGCATTGGTAAAGTAATGACCGGGCTGGAATGCAATTGCATCAAAACCTACGTCATGTCCCCAAAGATAGCCATTAGCAGGAGACATGGGAATCCAATAGAATTTATAGCCATGGTCATGGATCCACTGCTGATGGTATTTCTGATACCACAGGGTCTCACCAAATCCATATTGTTCATCCAGCCAATAGTACCCTGCAAGCTCTACATGGTCGTAGTTTCCTTCATTAAATCTTCTCTCCACCTCGCTGAGCCACCAGTCGGAGGCGTATTTCCAGTCTGCATCTACCTGGAAGTTCAGCATATGGTCTCCGCCCAAGTATCCAAATTTTGTGAATTTGGTGTAGATACCGGGATCCATAACCACCAGTTTCACTTTATAATTCGGGTCATTCAGCTCTTGGGCGGCAATTGTAGCGGCCTCGTTCAGTTCATCTACATCCCCGCCTTCGCCAAAAGTCTTATCTAAATACCAGTACCAGTCTTCTTCCCGCAAATGTTCAGAATCATTGGTCTGCATGAACTCTCTCTTATACTGAGATCTCAGTCCCAACAGCAAAATCCCATCAAACATGGTATCGACTGCTTTTCCCTGGTCGTTGATATAGGTCAGGTAAGGCCTAAAATCGGATCGATTCCAGTTACCTTTATATCTACCGCTTTCAGCGTCGAATCCATACCATCCATTGTAGCAGAGGACCAAGTCGTTGATATCACCGGTACTTTCGCCTACATGTTGAAACTCCTGGCCTTCTTCAAGCAGCCGTCCATTTTCTGCAACTGCCGCCCCTTCCAGGTGTCCATCATAGCCGAACACTTCCAGCTCACTAACCAGCGCAGAAATCCAAGGTTCTACGTCAACCCGCACATAGCGAGCTGCCATCATTGCCGCTCCACCGGTCTGGTCGTGGTCAGTTCCACTGCTGTCGGTATTGTTCCAGCCGTATGCCGCAAAGCCGCTGCCCCAAATACCGCCAGTATAATTTCTGGATAAGGGCGTCCAGGTTTCGCCATCCATGGAGGCATAGGTATACACCGCCCAGGGGCGCCTAAAGTTCATATTGAAGACGCCTGTCAGCTGGAGACGGGTCTTTGTAATAGTTTTTACATCTCCCAGATCAACAACAATTTGTTTCATAGGCCATCTGGTCGTGTAGTCTTTGCCCTGCATTTCGTTCTGGTTCAACTCACTCCAGGCGGAGTCTTCCAAAGATTCCGTACCAAAATTCAGGTCGGTTATTTCCAGATTGTCAATATCAGGATGCTGTGTGGACCCTCTGAACGGTAACACTTCATAGGATTTTCCGGCCGCTACATTGTATAAGCCGTCGCTTCCTTTGGAAAGAGAAGCATTAAAACATTTTCCCATCTTTCCATAGACTTGAACTTCGTCCAGATAAACGTAACCGTCTTCCGGTGTGTCAAATTCGATGCGAATATACCGAGTGTATACTGCATTTGAACCTTCTTCCGAAGCATTGAAGCCGTCTATTGCACCGTCCCAGACCAGCTCGATCTTGCCGTTTTCATCGGGGACAGCTCTAAAGTCGGCGACATAAGACCATGTTTTCATATTGTACGAGGCATAAAATTTCAGATTTTGGGGCGTGGTGATCCCTGTGCTGGAGTCGTGTCTGGAGTGAACGATAACCTTAGAAACAGAGCCCATAGCCGTTAGATCCAAATCCACCATAATGTGGTTGTTTAGCTCGTTGGACGATTTTTTAAAGCCCATCCAATTTTGGTCGTACTGACTTCCGGTGACGCCGTAAAGGCCGTCCGTTAACACTTCTACCGCATTTCGGAAATCTGCCGGCCTGGACACGCCAACTTTGCTGCTTCCGCGAACCAAATTTTTCAACTTGACATTGTCCGGGGCCATACTAGAGTCCACTCCGGGAACAAATTCCTTCAACACTTCGATTTGATCGATAAAAGTGAGTCCCTGCAAAGTCATAGTGAATTTTAAGTACCTTGCCGTCACAGGATTCCGATCGGAATAGAACCGCAAAACATTATATCCCGCATGACGCTCCAATTTAGTCTTGGCCTGGTAAATCGTCCAGCTGGAGTTGTTGTCGGAGTATTCTACTGTAATATCCTCGGGGATATATACATTAAGTAATTGCGCTAGTGACTCTATAAATCCGATTTTGACCTGTTCGAAAGACTTGGATGCGCCCAAATCCAACGTAATGGTGAATTGTTCTTCCCCGCTGGAAGGTTGATAGCCCACCCATTGGCCGTCTGAGTAAATAGGATTCGCGCGTTTTCCATTGGTCAGCTGACTGCCCTTATCCGGATATTTACTGGATGGAGCAATGGAAGTAGTGTAGGTGCTGCCAATTGCGATATCATTGGTATCCAATGGCATCGGATCCGCCTCGTCCGGATCGGCCACAATTACCTTATGGGCGTACACACCGATTTCATCGAGGAATACGCGGCTTGAGGCTGGGAAGGAAAATTTTACATATCTTCCAGTTGCCGCTGACGCAATATCTGCTTTAAAGGCATAAATAACCGGTTCGTCCGAATCAATGGGATCCAGTGTCTTTTGTGCAAAGTCTTTCCACGCACTACCGTCGGAAGAATAGGACACATTTACATGCAAAGGTATCAAGACATTGTTGCCGGCATCGTTTAGGAAACTGGCCCCTACCTGTTCAAAGGAAGCCTCCTTGCCCAGATCCACGACAATTTCGTTGTCTCCGCTTCCGGCTAGGTAGCCAACCCATGCCAGCTGTGTTATATCTGCAGTTCCGGTACGGCCGTCTGTCAATTTTGTCAGCGATGCAGTATCCGGATGGGCAGGATCCGCATCAGGATGAGACGTATAGCTTCGATGAAGAGCTAAATTATTATCCACATCCGCCAATCCTTCAGCCTGGGCCAAAATTTCGATTTCGTCCACAAAGCCCCAGCCGGAAAACCCAAAGGAAACGCGTACATAGCGAGCTCTGATGGGCTCATAGGCAGTATATTTGTATTGATAATATAGAGATTCTACTGTCGCTGCAGGAACGTCATAGTAAACCAGTTCCTCCCAGTTTTCCTTGTCGTTGGAAACCTGGATGCGGATATTTTTGAAGAGCTTGATTCCAACGCTTCCGGAACGAAGGTTGTTGAATTTTATCTCTTCAAAGGAAGTGATTTTCCCTAAATCAAAGGTTATGTCCACCGGATTGACGCTGGAATTATCTAAAAATCCCACCCACGAGCTATGTGCATAGCTGGTAGTCGCGTACTTTCCGTCAGTCAGTTCGGTGTGATTGGTATCTGGATAAGAGGGCGATGCCTCATAAGAACACTCATAGGGCAGTCCCAGTGCCAAATTGTTGTTTTTCGGCTGGAAATTCAATTCCATCTCGGCAAAGGGCGTTTGCCCGGTGGCTTTCTCAAAGACTTCAATCTCGTCTAAGAAAATCCAAGAGCCACTTGCACCAATAGTAAAGCGGAGATCTGTGGCGGTAATGTCGGCTTCATACAGAGAAGTAAATACATAGCGCTTCCCTGGTCCGTCGGCGACAGTGCTGCCCCTGTACAGAGGAATCCATTCCTCACCGCCGTTTTTTATTTCTATTTGAATATCGCTGGGCATTCCGATGCCGCTATCGCCGCCAAAAGCGCCGATCTGTATTTCCTGGAAGGTTTTTGCTTCACCAAAGGAGAAGGTGATGTCCAAAGGCTTTTTCGCTGTGGCCGCATTGTAGCCGACAGTCGCCGTATCTCCCCACTTATTGGCCTTCAGTCCATCAGTCAAGCGACTTTTTCCCACATCGGGGTGGTCCGCATGGAAATCACCTTTGCCCTGAGCCGCATCACCATCCCGATAGGATGTTATATAGGTAAGCCCTTTGATGATACTGTCGGAAACTGGGCCGGGGTCTTCTGCATCCTGAACTGTCAAAAAGCAGTTGGTACTCTCTGCTGTATTGAATAACCCATCTTTTGCATTTGTCACAATGACATAGTAAGATCCGCTGTCCGCTTCCGTCGCGCTGGCAATCTCATATGTATTGGAATTTGTACCAATTTTGCTGCTCCCCTTATACCACTGATAGTTGAGCGTACCGCCGTCCTGGACAGTGGCATTGACGGACAAAGTAATTTTATCCCCAACCTTTTTAATCAAGCTGACGGGTAAGTCCTCACTGAAAACCGGTTTGTCAGCAACCTCTGTGGGAGGATTGATGTTAGGAACGGTACCGTCGCCCTCTGCCAAAACCTCAATTTCATCCAGGCAGATCCAATAACTGGACACAGTTAAGGCAAAGCGGATACCCTTGGCGGTTATTGATTGCCCGCCGGGCACCAAATACGTCAGCTGTTGATGCGAAGCCACATCCGCGGTAGGCAGTGCGCCGTTGTAGAGCTCTGCCCAGCTTCCATCCTCTTTTTGATACTCAATCAATGCGTTAGAAGGAATATGGATGCCGCTTTCGCCCCCCCACGCACTAATATTAATCTGCTGGAACGATTTCAGCGATTGGAAATCAAAGCTGATGTGTACGACTCTTTCCTCTTCTTTCAGCGGCCAGTGCATCAAAACAAATTGCCGTGCACTGTAGCTGGCTCCATAGGGAGCCTTTTCGCCGTCTGTCAGTTTGGAGCGGAAAACATCGTCGTTGTCGCCAAAGTCTCCGGTTCCTTGATTGGCGTTGCCATCCCGCAGATTTGTCACATAGGGAAGACAAGAAATGACATTGTTCGCGTCGATCTGTTGGGCCGCAACATTAAGGGTACAGGTAGTACTAGTCGCTGACGCGGTGAGATCGTCCTTGGTATTGGTGATCACTACATAATAGGAGCCCCTGTCGTCCAGGGTCAGGTTCTCCAGAGTGAGGGAACTGCTGTCGTCTCCTACCGGGTCACTTCCTTTGTACCATTGGTAGGAAAGTGTTCCGCCATCGGAAACCGAGGCGTCCACAGATAATGTGACTGAATCACCCTCCTGTTTTTCAAGCCTTTCCGGAAGATCTTCCAGAATGGAAGGTTCTTCCGCAGTAGGAGTCAGATCTTCTCTGAGCTGAATCACTCGCACTTCTGAGAAGAAGGCCCATCTATTGGCTGGAAAGCTTAATTTTACGTACCGCCCTTCCACTTCTTCTGGAAAGACATAGGAATAGGTATACACGGAATCTGCAGGCGCATCGGAAGGGAATTCCTCCGATACGGCGGGAATCCAGTTTGTTCCATCAACTGAATAATCAAATTGAATGGAAAGGGGATATTTAATTCCGCCGGCGGCGTTATTATTCAGTGTAACCGCTTCTAGTTCCGAAAATGCTTGAACAGAACCCAAGTCGAATGTCACTTCGACTGGTGTTGTTCCGTGCCCGGACCAGCCGGCCCATTTCCCGTCGTAAAAACTGTTGATACCCACATTCCCGTCGGTCAATTCCTTCCCGCCGCTATCAGGATAACTGGCGTGAGCAGAGGGAGAAGCCTCATAACTGCAATCCAAGGCTATATTCTCTTTTATGAGTGCCCTTGGTGAAACTGCACTGACCGGGATGCTGCCTAAAATACAAGTCACTGCAAGCAGGCTGCTTAACAACATGGACAGTCTGCGTTTTCGGATATTTGCTTTCATATCCTAACCTCCTATTAATATTTCGGGTGTAAAGAAAATTTCACTATTAACCCCGATGCCTCCTTTCATATTCAGAACAGTTGTTACTTAAACATTTAATGATTTTTTTACAATTTATATGTTGTCAATTTCTATTTTTTAAAAAATTATAATTTGATAAAAAGTTATTGCAAGTTTACTCAAAACAAGATATAATGAAAACAGATATAACATATAAATTTAAAAACAGATTTTAATAAAATTTGTGGATTATGCCGTCAAAATATATTTTTTTTAAACCTATATTTTTATTATATCCCACCTTGAGTAAAACTTCAATAGTTTTCTTATAAATTGATCATTTCTCATTATTTTACCAAAAACAGTGTTTACATAGCAAAAATAATCTAATAAATATATAAATTTGAAAATCGATTCAATAAAATTTGTAGTTTATGTCATCAAAATATAAACTTATATATTTGATTATATTCTATTTTGAGTAAAACTTCTATGGATTTTTATTTAAGTGATTATTTTTCACTATTTTATTAAACATAATTCTTCATAGATTACTTTCCCTCTTTTCCATAGCTTCCGAAGTCCTGCAAACCCGCATGAATACGGGTTTTTTCTTTACCAGTTGGTAAATGAATCTTTCGAAATCCCGCCCAATTCCCGCCCTACTGTACAAATTGACTTGTGAAAGATTGTGGGAAGTTACGTGGACTTATGTACTATGCCGGGTGATCTTCCGGCGGACGGCGGGGTTGTTCAGCCTGCTTCAAAAGTAAATTTCGAGTGAACAGCATTCCTTTGATGGTAGTTAGGATATATTCCTGATTCTCAACAGGGAGTTTGCTTGCGCCATCAACAATAGCGTCCAGCCGTTTCACATCTTCGACTTTTGTCATCTTTTACACCTTCTTGCTTTGATAAATCATTGCTTTGCTTTGTGAATCCATAATAGCACCTTTTGTTTGTATTGTCAAGACCTTATTTTGCTTTTTCAATTCAATATTGTCTTGACAATACACTTTGGTGTGATATAATAGTCTTATCTAAGGAGGTGGCATAATGAATCTTGCCTCACGCTTAAAACAGGCTCGAAAATCTAAAGGGTATACGCAGGACGCATTAGCCAGTGCCATCGGTGTGTCTCGTGGTGTCATATCTAATATCGAGTACGAAAAAACCGAACCACAGGCGCTTGTAATTCGTGCAATTTGTGATGTTTTACAGATTGATGAAAATTGGCTTACGTCCGGTGAGGGGCAAATGGAAATTAATCCTAATTTGGAGAAAAGCGCCCGGCTGCTTTCAGAGATATACAACTCCGCTAAGGAACTATCCGAGGAAGAACAGGACTATATACTAGACATGATACGAACATTCCAAAAGCACCGAGAAAATATCGCTGACGCCAAAGAACATTAGCCCCGAAACAATAGTGGCAAGCAGGGCACAACGGCACACACCCTTGTGCTTGCTTGTTGGGGACACACCCCAAGCCCCTATGACCGCCCCGGAACGGGGCGGCTACGCTCCTTACAGAAGCTAAAACAACAGCGGCCTATCCGTGGCCTTAGTGCCGACGTTTAGACCGCCCGAAATGGAGTATATATCCCGCTTGTGGCGGCTTAAATGTATGCAGATGATACTTTAATACTGCACCCCCGAAAACGCGCTACTAAGGCGTGACAGTGTACCAGATTTACCCGCTGGAGAAGAAAGCAAAATCCCGCCTTTTTCCCGCCCAACTTGCAAAAATATCTTGTGGGAAGCTGTAAAACAAAAAGTGCTGGATATAAGAAAAGCCCCATTTCATGCGGGCTTGCAGGAATCGGATAAGAAGCTATAAAACCATTTTCCAGGAAGATAGAGGAAGAATACTATTATTCATAGTAAAAAGGCTCTGAATCGTCAGAGCCTTTTACTTTAGAATTTATATCACCTTAACAAATATTATCGCGGCAAATAGATAATTGATCTTATTTGACCCACGCGCCGGAAGCGTCTAACTTGTAGCCGCCTACGGTGGTGTTAGCCGCCATTTTGCCGCTGGCGTTAAAGTAGTAGCATTTGCTTCCTACCCAGTTCCAGCCAGTTGCCATGGCTCCGCTGTCTTTCAGGTAATACCAGGTATTTCCCTGCTGCAGCCAGCCGGT
>NZ_JACRSV010000007.1 GCF_014384905.1 Fumia xinanensis | reverse complement strand
TCTTCATTCAGATAGTAGGTCTTGCCGTCTACCTTGACGAAACCGGTAACGTACTCGCCGTCAGCGTCTTTGAGCTTGTAGCCGTCTTCCGTCTCTTCCCAGGTGTATTTGTCATCGCCAGTGGGAGGAGTTTCGGGATCCGGTTTATCATCGGGTTTCGGGGTAACGCTTCCGCCTCCGCCGGAACCAGAACCGCCGCCAATAGAGCCGCCAGAAGTATTTCCATCAATCGAATCCCAGGTGCCGGTATACGAAGGACCATAGAATATTTTACCATTAAAGCCTGCATCCATAGGAGTGTCCCCAGTAGCAAATTTTGTAATATATTCTCTGGGGCGATAGGTCCCATTCATGAACTGATACATGTTGTCATAAAGTTCCCGCATGACAGAATCGTTGGATGCCGCTAATTGGGCGACAGTGCCGCAACCTTCGTACCAATTTCGGTAGCATTTATCTCCGTCTGCATTCAATTTAACGCCCGCGTTGAGGTAATCCAACCCCAGGTTATACCAGCTGGGCCGGAGGAAAAGATGATCGTCCAATTCCATTTCAAGGCCAATATTGCCGTAAGATGCCAGCTTCAACGCCTGCTCCACCTGTTTGGTACCGCCAGCACCAAAATCGTATTCATCTTCTGGAATAGAGAACATATGGTTTGGCTGTAAAGCCGTACAGTCGACACCGTAGTCTTGGGACCACAGGTAGCCGCAGGAACGATAATGAGGAATCCAGTAGTATTTATAGCCATAAGAATGGACTTTGTCCGCGACGTATTGCAAGCTGTCCCTAAAGTCGATCTGCTCATCCATCTCGTACAAGCCTTCTAACTCTATATACTCGTATTTTCCGGATTCCATTCGGCTGACTACCTGATCGATCCACCAGTCTGCTGCATACTGATAATCAGCGGTTTCGGAGAAATCCAAGCTGTGGCTTCCGTTTAAGCTGCCGAAATTGGTGACCAGTTTGTCGATACTTGGGAACATAACCACCAGTTTTACTTTGTAGTTGGGATCTCCCAGCTCTTCGGAAGCCCTTTTTGCCGCTTTGTTCAGATTATCCACTTCACCGCCGTCGCGGAATGTTTTGTCGATGTACCACTCCCAGTCCTTGGCACGAGCCTTTTCATTGGGGTCTCCCCAAACATGGTTGAATAGGCGGCCGTACTGGGATACTATGCCGAGGAGCAAAACAGTGTCGAACATGGTGTCTTTGACTCTGCCGTCGGTATCTACATAGGTCAAATACGGACGAAATTTTTCAACAGACCAGTTGCCTTTAAAGCTGCCGCTTCCTTCATCAAAACCATACCAGCCGTTATAACAGAGAACCATATCTTGGACGCCGCCGGTGGTTTCCTCAGAAGGCCGCAAATAATTCTCAGAATATTCCAATGTTGACAGGTTGGTAAGCGGTTTTGCATCTTCAGTAATGCCTTTTACGCCGTAAATTTCCAGTTCGTCAAACAGGTTTTTGCCTTTAAGCTCCACATCCACACGGACATACCTGGCCTGGTAGACGGAATTTTCGTCGCCGGTCAAATCAATGGATTTGCCGTTATTCTCCTCCGGATTATGCCAGCCGTAGGAGAGAAGGCCCGTAGCGTCGTTGGTGGAGGAGTTTCTGGACAAAGGCATCCAGTTTTCCCCGTCCATAGAAGCGTACATGAAGACCGCCCAGGGAGAAAATACACCGCCTGACGACCCGCCGCCGCAGCAGGACAAGGAAATCCAGCTAATGGAGTGCACTTCTTCCAAATCTACGACAATCGTTTTCAGCGCCCAACGGTCCACTTGTTTTCCGCTCATTGTCGCGGCTTGAATAAAGCCTACCCAAGCGGGATCTGCAAAGAGGTATTCTCCTCTAAGGCCGTCGGTGAGTTCCATTCCACTCTCGTCGGGGAACTCGTTAAGCGGTTCTTCAGGGCTCAGGGTATAACTTTTGTTGAAGGCAACATTATACGGATCAAAACCGTCGCCGAGGCAGGGACCAGCATCGGCAGTTTTCGCGTTAACGCCTTCGATTTTTACTTCGTCAATATAAGTGTAGACGTCCCTCGTCTCCGACACGTCAAAGGCGATCTTTACAAATCCGGTATAAGGAAGTACATACTCGGGTTCTGTGGAAACAAATGCATCCTCAGGATTGGTAGCATCCCATGTCATAGCCGTATTGCTTTCGATCCCCAGGGGGGAAATGCCTTTGTTAAAAGTTTTCAGTGTCGTCCATTTGTTTCCGTCATTGGAAACGTAGAATTTCAGATTTTTGGGAGTCGTCAGCTTGAGCGCTGCATCTTCCCTGCTGTAAACGGTGATTTTTGAAAGAGAATGCATTCCCTTCAAGTTGAAAACCAATTCAATGTGGTTGTTGGCCTCATTTTTGGATTTCAAGAAGCCCACCCAGTTGGGGTCTCGGATACTGGCGGTGACGCCGTAGCGTCCATCGGTAAGTACGCCGTCTGCTCCGTTGTCCGGAAGTCTAGAAATGGTGTAGTCCTGGCCTCGTACAATATTGTACGGATCGGGGATCGCATTGGTTTCTCTCAAAACCTGGATCTCATCCATAAACAGCCAGCCCCAGCCGACGGGAGTGGTGGTGAACCGGACATAGCGACCGGTCATTCCCTCTGGGTTGGCAAAGGAAAATCGTCTCACGGAACCAGTACCGGTACATTCAGCTCCTGATCCTTCTGCAAGTGTCTGCCAGTTTTCCTTGTCACTTGAAACTTCTACTTTAACCTTGTCGGGCAATTGAATACTCGGTCCCGCCCAATAGCCATACTCGATGTATACTTCCTGAAAATTCTCATCTTTGCCCAAATCAAGGGTGACGACAATATCCTCCGGCCCTTTGGCGCCTTCCGGAATAGCCAGGAAGCCCACCCATTCCGGATCAGAGAATTCTATCCCTACACCGTGAAGGCCATCGGTCAGTTCCCGGTTACCGGCATCCGGATAACTGCCGTTAGGCTGCCGGCTGTATTCATAGGGTTTGCCATAAGCAATATCATTGCTTAAATCTGGCTGAGGCTGAGGTTCCTCCTCGCCCCGATCCGGAATATTGCTCGTTTTCAGCACTCTTACTTCATCCACCAGAACAAAATCCTTGCCCCCGGCCGTTAGGACAAATTTCACATATCTGCCGGTGCCGTTTACTTTTTCTGCAAACGGGTGGATCAGCGTCTCCGATACATCAACTTTCTTCAAGTTGAATGTCCCCAAACTGTTCCAGTTGGAGCCATCGGCAGAAGCAAGTACCTCAACCGTTACGGGCCACTCCGCGCCGGCAATTTCATCCCGGAGGAAATTTGCTTCTACCTGTTGAAATCTCTGAGAAGAGCCCAAATCTACGATGATTTCGGCGTTGCCTTTGGATTTGGAAAATCCAAGCCATCTACCGTCCATAAAATCCTCTTTAGAACCGTACAGGCCATCGGTCATCTGCCCTTGATCGGTATAATATTCTCCCAGAGAACGGGACAGGGTATAGCTTTTTCCGAATGCCAGATTGTTTGTATCACTGTCCGGAACATTGCTGGGCGTGTTATTCTCCAGAGCCGATTCCTGTATGGTGACGAGCGAAGCGGAAGAAAAGCTCCGCACTTCGCTTCCGTCATCGAAACGGTTGATGACGCAGGCCTGATAAATGCCGCCGTCAGAAAGCTGAGCATTTGGAATCTTGATAGCCTTTTGACCTTCAAACTGTGCGAGTTCTGCATTATCTTTCATCCATACGATATCTACTTCATTTCCCGTCTCTGCAAGGGTGTAGTCGATTCTCAAGTTGACTGCATCGCCCTCGTACTTATTTACATTAGCGGGAAGATCATCTGTAAAAATCGCCTCTTTAGGGTCACGCTCTGACCATACGCCCATAATTTCCATTTCGGAAATAAACAGCCAGGAGGTCGCAAACTTAATGTAGACTTTGACAAAACGAGCTGTTGCGGGCGCTCCGCTCAGCGTATATGTATGAGTCGCTCCGTCTCCACTGTCGCCGGAGCCGCCAGCGGCGAAATCAGCCCAATTGAGCTTATCAGAGGAATAAGATACTCTTACTGAGTTTGGTGCGCCAATGCCGGGTCCGGAATCACAAACGTACTGAAAGTTGACTTCGTCAAAGGTTTGCTTATAGCCTAAGTCAAAAATCAGCTCAATTTCTCCCTTGGCATAACCAACATAATTTATATCACCGTAATCCAGCGATCCAAATAATCCGTCAGTCAATTCTTTATTGCCAGTATCCGGATAGAGATTTTCAAATGGTTCTGTGCCGCTATATGTACATCCAAGCGCCAGATTAGTCCGATCATCACTGAACTCTTCCTCAAATGACTCTTGATCCAGGGCAAGCGCCTCTCCGATTTTTTCAACAGGCATTTCTTCGGCCGCTTCAGTCTCCGCCACCTCCTGCTCCCCGTTGGTTTCATCAGTAGGCTCCGATCCTTCTTCCGAATCGGTTTCTACTGGATCATCCGTCCCATTAACGGTAACGATACCCGTGTTTTCAGGTGATTCTTTCTCATATGCGCTGACCGGTATTGTACCAAGCGCACAAGTCAGCGACAAAATAATCGCTAAAAGGGATGACCATCTTCTTTTCTTTTTACCTAACACAACCAATCTCCTCCTCTATTTACTCACAGATATTGTCATAAACAAATCCATGCCTTTGCCACTCTTGATGATTAAAATGGAATCGGTATAATAGCTTTATTGCAAATAGCAACTGCCATGTATTGTTGTTTTTGATTTAATTATATGTCCGTCAAATTAATTGTCAATACTGCATATTAGAAAGATAAAAATAATATAGAAAATGGTAAGAATGTACATTTTTATTTTACCCAAATTCAACACAATACTTTACATTTTTACACCACGCAGCTATATGATCCCTAATATTGGGGGAAATGGCGGCTTGACAAAGATATTCGGCATGCGGTAAATACTGAAAAGATAATACAGAAACTGTACCTGTTAATTTCTTTCATACCCCTTACATTTTTGACATCAATTATGAATCGCTATAATTTTTATGAACACCATTGAAAAAAGCAGATAAAAACTGAATGACAAATGATAAGAACGTCCAGCTTTATACTGATAAATTCATTTATTGCGGCTCCATTTCCTTTTTCTCGGCAGATCTATATACTTTAGAAAAATCAGGATATAGAAAAAATTCCCATCCAACACTTTCCTTTGTCCCTCATGAAACCAAGGTTTCGTTTAAATTTCGCTCTTACTCATCACGGGCTAGAACGAGTCTACTATTTTAGAGAGTACTGTCAGGAGCGTATCTAGCTGTGGAGATATGATCCTACTTTCAAGTGGTGCGATGAAAAATTTGATCAGCAGTTTTGCCAAATCCCATTGTGTCATTTTTCTTTAGCGTTCTATATAGCAATCAGGTCTTCTCTGATTGTTTCACATTTTTTAGATATTTTATCGCCCCTAACTAATATCCCAAATACGGTGTTTTCGGCGCTGTATAAATGGCCCCATCGTTTCAGACAGTCGCGTTATGGTCGATCTAGGCCACACTAAAAACCGTTTTACCTACAATCGGAGCAAGCACTGATTTACAAAAACATAAAAGCGACAGCTCCCATCTACGTAAATAGATAGGAGCCGTCGCCCGTAACGAAAATTTGGAGAATAAATCCGTTACAAATATAATATGGAGATTAGAATGAGATGGCTTATTAGGGGAACAACGTTCCCTATTGAAATAACTTTGTTATTTCACCCAGGCGCCGGAAGCGTCTAACTTGTAACCGCCTACGGTGGTGTTTGCCGCCATTTTGCCGCTGGCGTTAAAGTAGTAGCATTTAGCATTTACCCAGTTCCAGCCGGTGGCCATGGCCCCGCTGTCTTTCAGGTAATACCAGGTATTTCCCTGCTGCAGCCAGCCGGTCATCATTGCGCCGTTGCCTCTGAAGTAGTACCAGGTGTTTCCTACCTGTACCCAGCCGGAGTTTGCCATGCCGCCCCAACTGTAGAGGTAGTACCATACGCCTCCGTTGTAGAGCCAGCCGGTCTGCATCACGCCGCCTGCGTTCAGGAAGTACCAGGTGTTGCCCAGTTTGAGCCAGCCTGTCGCCATCACGCCGTCGGATTTCAGATAGTACCACTTGTTATCGACTTTCTGCCAGCCGGTAGCCCGGATGCCGTCAGCGCCCAGGTAATACCACTTGCCGGACACTTTGGCCCAGCCAGTGACGTACTCGCCGTCAGCGTCTTTCAGCTTGTAGCCGTCGTCGGTCTCTTCCCAGGTGTAGTTGTCGTCACCGGTGGGAGGAGTTTCGGGATCCGGTTTATCATCGGGTTTCGGGGTGACACTTCCGCCTCCGCCGGAGCCAGAACCGCCGCCGATAGAGCCGCCACCAGGCGCGATGGGATCAACGGGATCCGTCTCGTGGAATTCTACAACATAAGGTATTTTTTCAGTCAACGTGCCTTTCATAAGTTTGTAGCAGGAGTCGTAGATATTTCTCACTTCCGCTTTGTTGGAAATCGCAAAACTCGCAAGGCCGCCGTAACCTCCAACATACCAGTTGCGGTATACGTCTGGGCCGCCGAATCCATAATCAATGCTGCCGTTCAGGTAGTCGATGAATTTGTTGATGTGCGCCACTTCACGGGTGGCACCGCCATCCACTTCCATTTCAATACCCATCTGTCCATAACTGGCAATTCGGGCAGCGTTCTTCACTCTGTCATTTCCAAGAAAGCCCTTGTCATTTTCTTCATAAGCATTTCCAAAATAGTGGTTTGGCTGAAACGTTATCGCATCAAAGCCAAAGACATCTTTTCCCCAAAGACACGTAGTCTCACCAAAATAAGGAATCCAGTAATATTTCAGGTCCATCTCATGCAATTTTGCGCTTTCATATTTTACCAAATCATCTACATGGTAAGCACTGAGAACCCCTTCGTCCAGACAATAATATCCGGCAAGCTCAATATACTCATAACCGCCTTCCACAAATTTTTCATAAGTAGTATCGATGTACCAGTCAATCAGATACTGCCAATCTTGCTCTACCTGCATATTCAGAGCCTTGCCATTCAAGGTGCCAAAATTGGTTTTCGTCCAAGAAATAGCCGGAATCATTATCACAAGCTTGATTTTATAATCGGGGTCATTCAAATCAAGAGAAGCTATCTGCGCCGCCTGATTCAGATGTTCCACGTCTCCGTCTGCTTTGAACAGCTTATCAATATACCATTCCCAATCCTTTAAGTTGGCTGTTCCCCTGTCCGGTTTTTGTGTAGTGCTGAAATCGCCAAAATAGTTTCCATATACAGAAGTCAGCGCCAGGAACAGAACGGCGTCAAACAGTGTATCCACCGATTTTCCTTCGGAATCAACATAGGTAAGGTGCGGTTTGAGTTTTTCCGGCGTCCAGTCGCCAGCCCGGTATCCTACTTCCGGGTCAAAACCGTAGTCGCCGCTGTTGTAAAGCAGAACCATATCGTGGATACCGCCGGTTTGTTCACCCGGTTTCAGATAGTCCCCGCCTTCGCTGGTCGGATTATCCAAGATACGAGTACCGTTTGCCATGACAGCGTCATCCCTGACCCCGTCGTAACCCATGACTTCAATTTCGTCCACCAGGCAGTAGTTTATAGGCTCATAGTCGACACGAATATATCTGGCCGCAACAGATTCTGCACCGGGGGCCAAATCCTCTGTCTGCATCAAATTATCCGCAGAAGCCCGCCAGCCATAAGATACCCTTGCCTTATCGTAAGCTATCTTACCTTCATGGTATCCCAAAGACAACGGGAACCACTTCTTTCCATCCATCGAAGCATATGTCCAAATAGCTCGAGGCTGATTGGCGTATGACACTCCCGGAATAGAGCCAGCTAAACAAGTGGTTTCGACGCTGGTAACGGACTTCACATCCTCAAGATCAATCACCACTGTTTTGAGATGATATTCTGTCCCCGCATCTCCTCCCCAGGTATCCCACGCAAGGAATCCCCACCAGGCCGGATCCATAGGATCGTCAGACGCCGCACGGATACCATCCGTCAGTTCCACCCCGTTCGTATCAGGAATGTTGTTGTCATCGCCAACGGTAGAAACGGTATAAGATTTGTTCAAAGCCACATTGTAGTTTTCCCCATTGGCGTCCATAGGAAGTCCAGAAGAAGTCGTCTTCCCCCGCTTACCGATTATTTCGATCTCATCAAGCCAGGCAGTGTCTCCCTTGGCCAAATCGAATTCGATGGTGATATAGCGGGTATAAGCCATATCAGCATTTTCGACGGAAGAACTGAAAGCATCAACGGTTCCGTCCCAAATCACATCGCTGGTGGGAGTGCCAGCTCCAAAATCTTTGAGGGTATACCATATGGATTTATTGGGAGAAACCTTTACAGTGAGGTTTTTGGGTAACGTAGCGTTTTCCCCGTCTCGTTTCATACCCATTACGATTTTAGAAACAGAGCTCATAGCGGTCAAATCGAAATTAATTATCACATGGTTTTCCGGGGTATAATTTGCATTATATGGGAATCCGACCCAGTTGCCTTCTCCGCGCAGCGTATCCGTCAGGGCAGTTTCGCTGTCGCTTTCCAGCCCCTTACGGGAAATGGTGTACTTATAATTTTTAATCAGGTTTATCAGGGAACCGTTATCTGGATTTTCGTCGGCATCCGGCTGATGGTCGTCGACCTTTAATACTTCGATTTCATCCATATAGAGGCCGTCTGTCAATCCATAATAAACAAACTTGATGTATTGGGCGGAGGCTGCTTCTTCCAGCGCACAATCCAGCCGCTTAGAACCCTGCACTAAGTCGCCTTCTATATTTACGTTCTTTAAAAAGCGCCAATTCACTTTATCATCGGAACAGAAGATACTGACAGAGGTGGGGAACGTTGCAGACACTTTATCCTCGTACAGATAAGCGTCATTGCCATCTGCGGCGGTATATCCGACCCATTCTTCCGACAAATAGCTGCTGCTTGCCCGTCTTCCATCTGTAAGCTTACCGTTATTATCCGGGCGAACCATGTTAGACGGCCACTCTGTCTCATAAGCCGCACCCAAGGCCAGATTGTTGTTGTCAACAACCGGCAAGTCTGTCTGTGCTGCTGTACTGGAATAGATTTTAGAAGAACGCTCGGTTTCCGCTACTTTAAATACTTGTATCTCATCGACAAATAGCCAGTAGTTACATGTAATGCTAACCTTTACATAGCGGGCCTTTGTTTGTTTGGGAGCCTGATAGCAATAATTAAAGATATAGTCTTTAGAATCAGGGGCTCCCTGCGCTTGTAAAAAGCCTGTCTTAATTCTCTCAAAACTCTGCTTGGAACCCAAATCCAGAGTCAACTCCATGCTTGGTTTGCCCGTATCAAAAGGTTGCCAATTCCACTGGTCATCGGAAGTATACACATGAATATCATCAGGACAGAGGATGCCATACCCAGCTATATGCAGCGTATTCAGCGACACTTCTTGAAACAGCTGGGATTCTCCCAAATCAATAATAATTTCCTGTACATCATTCCAAACTCTTGGGTTATATCCACTCCAAGCAGGATCCAGATGATTTAACCGCCCTTTCTTTCCGTCTGTCAGGGAGACTTTTCCCTCATCAGGGTAGGTAGCTGCCGCCGGAATGGTGGTTTTGTAGGGCCGCCCTTTGGCGATATTGTTGCTGTCGTCTGGGGGCGGGAGTTCAACGAGGGGATAATTTACAGCTTCTTCATTGCGCTCTGCGAAAACTTCCAGCTCATCCATGAACATCCAGGTATTTCCGCCTTCAAAGCAGAACCGAATCTCTTTTGCAGTCAGAGCCTCGCCTTCGGTAGCCAAAACCAATTTGGCCTTACTTCCTTCGCCGGCAGGCGCCCCTTTATAAATAGTACACCAGAAATCCTCTCTCTCTTTCCGGGTCTGGATAACCAATTCGGCAGGCATATCGATACCGGCGCCCGGCGATAGCAGAAATCCCAGATCTACCTGTTTAAACTGCGTGTTAAAACCCAAATCAAAAGTCATTTCAAAATACTGGTTGACGCCGTTGGAGTAAATACCCACCGATTGCGGGTCGCCCCAGACCTCTGAAAATTCACCATCGGTAAGCCTTTTGTGTTCGGTATCAGGATAACTGCCATGCCAGGGATTTCCTGTCAGAGTCGTCTCATAGGAAAGGCCAAACAGCAGATTGTTCCCCTCATAATCCATGACCGTGACATTACAGGCCTGGGACTTAACGCTGGCATGGTTATCGCCCTTGTTGTTGGTCACTTTGACATAATACCGTCCTGTATCCGCCTCGGTCGCTCCGGGGATGGACAGAGAAGGAGAAACTTCTCCGTCCAGAGGAGCGTCGTCCTTAAACCATTGATAGGTCAGCCGACCGCCGTCTACGCTTTTCGCGTCGACAAATAATTCAACATCCTTCCCGGTGGGAACAACCAAATCACGAGGCAGGTCCCTGTCGATAGATGGGGAAGCCGCCAGATAATCGGCCTCCGGCCCCCATAGCTCCAGCTCATCCAAGAAGGTCCAAGTATGGGTACCTGATACAGTAAAACGCACCTTGGCCGCGTCGATCGAAACATTAGCGGTCATTTTATACATCGTCCGATCTTCGATTGGCGAAGCAGCAGGCATAGTCGCTGCATTGACCCAGGTGTCGGAGCCCACCGTCTGATAGTCCACCTGCACGGCGCAAGTGCCGATACCTGACGACTGCCAGGCAAAACCGTCGACTACCACCTTTGTGATAGGGTAGTTCTGTTCGCCCAAATCGACAACAAATATAGCAGGGCCTTCTTCCTCTCCTGCGTAAAACCCTACGGTATCGCTGTCAAAATCGGCCGCATACACACCGTCGGTAAATTTTGTCAGATTGGGGTCATTGTAGGAATGATACCAGTCGTCTGGCAAAGACGAAGTATACGGTTTACCCAGCGCATAGTTTACCACATCACTGGCGCTGACTTTGGTGAGCTCTCCCATGGTAGACGCTAATCCGCTACTCAGCGTTATCGCTGTAGCCAGCATGCAACACATCAGAGAAACAAATTTCTTTTTGTAAGATGTTTTTTTCATACCAATCTCCCTCTTACTTCATTTAAAAATACCGTTATAAAAATTTCCAACTATAAATGAACTACATCACCCTTTGTCCCTTTCTATTTGCTTTTTCCTATAGATTATCTAAATTATGATACTATTTTGGAAAAATATCTAGTGAAAATTGCGCGATATTTTTATACAATTATTGCTTTACTGGAAATCGGCATTATTTTATGGTAAACTAGTATTGAAAAAATATAGGTAAAAAAGGAAGAAAGGAAAAATGGCTGTATGGGAATATTTTTAGGAAAAAATTGCGTGGGATATGCCTGCTGCATTCACGACAAGCCAAGCACGGTGGCAACCGTCTACCAATGCGGATGGCAGTCGGCAAACAAATTATGCTCATTCGGCCCATCCGTGTGGGATCATTTCCTGATTCATTACGTCGTAAAAGGAAAAGGGCAATTTGTTTTTCAACAAAAAATTTATCCTGTTGAGGCAGGACAAGGTTTTCTCATTCCCCCAGGCCACTCCGCCTCTTACTGTGCTGACGCCGACGACCCTTGGGAATATTACTGGGTTGGCTTTAACGGAATTGAGGCCAAAAAAATGTTGGAAACAGCAAATCTGAGCGAAGAAAACCCCATATTCACCTATAATAAAGATGGGAAAGTCAAAGAATACCTGGAAAATTTATACCGCTCTTCTCGCTCTTCCGGTTATAAAGAATACGCGATGATCGGCTATCTTTATTTATTTTTATCCTGTATCGCTGCGCCTAAAATTGAAAAATCGAAGGCAAAAGAAGAATATATCAAAAATGCCGCAGAATATATTGAAAATAACTGTTTCTATCGACTGACCGTCCAGGATGTCGCGCAGCACGTAGGAGTGGAACACTCCTATCTTTTCAGAATTTTTAAAGAAAAAATGGGTTGTTCCATTTCAACCTATATCTCAAACCGAAAAATAGACCGAGCAAAGATGCTGCTTTCTAAAAGCAAAATGCCCATTACCGAAATAGCAAACTCTCTCAGTTTTAGCAGTGTCGCACATTTCTCTAAGGCATTTAAGAAAGCTACCACCGTATCACCCATGGCCTACCGAAAAATGTTTTCAAAATAAACCATAGAACAATGTAAAGCAGAATTTTCCATCTGTAAAAGTGGAAACTTTGTCTGCTAAGGCAATCGCTACGCCGCCAGAGTAATGATATAGGGATTGTTGTCTGGATCCCAAGCATCGGTTCCTCTGCTATCAGGATCACTGTTAATAGAGATGGCCGTTTCTCCGATGTGTCCGTCGCCGATAGGAAATAAATATCTATAGGAACTTTTATAATCAGGGCATATATAACATATGTAAACCTCTTTATCCAAATTGTAGTCCACATTGTCCTAATAGAGCTGGATTTCATACTCGTTGTTGACAAGCCGGCAGAGGTCAAGATAATTTTTTCAATGAAAGAATGAAACGGGAACATCACATAGAATTGTGGCACTTGAACAATTTCTAAGCATGTTAAAGTTTGAACAAATGGTGTAAAATAAAGTACTCCCATGAACTTTTTAGTTCATGGGAGTACTTTATGGAGCTGGTAATCGGACTCGAACCGATGACCTGCGCATTACGAATGCGCTGCTCTACCAACTGAGCCATACCAGCATAAGGGAGCGATGCCCCCTATTAGATCGGCCTTTATCCGACTGAATTATTTTATCATAAAAAGTAGCTTTTGTAAATAGAGTAATTGAACTTTATTACAAGCCATCTGGCCATCTTAAAGAGTTACAAATCCCATTACGAAAATGACACCTATCAGTACTGGGGCCACATAACGAATTACGATCCCATAGAGTTTCTGCCACCGAAAGCCCTTGGTGTTACCGATTTGGATCTCTGCCGCAGCGTTTCGGATGCCCCAGATATACCCCACAAACAGGCACATGCAAAACCCGCTAATAGGCATCAGAATTTTGTCTGTTAAAAATCCCAAGGCATCAAAAAAATTCATGCCGCCGATGGTGACATCTTTCCACACCCCCATCGATAAAGATGCAACTACACCGATAGCTCCCATTAAAGCCGCCATCAAAACGGCAGCTTTGATGCGGGGCCAATGGAAGGTATCAATGAGAAATGACACGACAACTTCCAAAAGCGAAATTGCCGAAGTTGCCGCCGCAAAAAAAACCAACACAAAAAATAGAAAGCCAAATATTTTTCCGAAAGGCATCGACGCAAAAACTGCGGGCAATGTTTGGAAAATCAAACCAGGCCCTGCCTGGAGCTGTTCCGGACCTAAAAGGGCAAAAACCGCTGGCAAAATCGCTATTCCGGAAAGCAGAGCACACAAGGTGTCAAGTCCGCATACCATGGTGGAATCCTTGACCATATTAGAATCTCTTTTGAGGTAACTGCCATAGGTAATTGTGATACCAAGACCTAGACTCAAACTGAAAAACACCTGGCCCATAGCTTGTACAATGGTATTAGCCAGCCTTGGAAAAGAGTCCACAGCGTGGAAATCCGGAACGAAAAAGAATTTCAACCCTTCCACAGCGCCATCCAGTGTGACACTGCGTATCGCAATGACAATCAGCAGAATAAAGAGTCCCGGAAGCATGAATTTGCTAGCCTTTTCAATACCCTTAGCCACACCTCCGATGACAACCAGAGCGCACAGCGCCATAAAAACGAGATGCCAGATAACCGGCTCCACAGGAGATGCTACAAAATTTTGGTAGTAGGCCACTGTATCGCCGCCAAAATTGCCGCCTTGTAAGTAACCTAATATGTACTTCATTACCCAACCGCCAACAACACTGTAATAAGACAGAATAATAAAAGCGCACAACACCCCTACGGCGCCAACAAAGGTCCATTTTTTATTGAGCTTTCGGTAAGCGCCCACCGCATTAAGTTGGGTATGCCGTCCCAGAGTCATCTCCGTCAGCATAATGGGAACTCCCAACACTACGATGAAAACAAGGTATAGAATTAAAAACAATCCGCCGCCGCTTTTTCCCGCCACGTAGGGGAACTTCCACAGATTTCCGAGGCCGACTGCGGCCCCTGCAGATGCCATAATAAAACCCAGCGTCGAAGTAAATTGTCCTCGGCTATGCGCCTTTGTTGTCTTAGCCATGATAACGACCCTCCTGTTTAACCATGAAGCCGTGGCGCACTTACGCCGACAGCCGCTCTATTGTTAAAAATAGCAGTATCAAAAGAAAAAGCCGCTGAGAATAATACTCAGCGGCTTTTTGGTGGGCGAGGGTGGATTCGGACCACCGAAGCAATGATGCAACAGATTTACAGTCTGCCCCCTTTGGCCACTCGGGAACTCGCCCATCTGATAAATAACTGTCATTTCAATAGAGCTTGTCCTAACATGACAGCTTTTTTATTTTATCATAATTTTAAGATGATGTCAAGGAATATTTGCCTTTTTGCGCAATTTATTTTTCCTAATTTAATCGTTGGGACGCTGATAAAAATTTCCTGCTACCTGGTCGGTTTTTAAAATATTAACAAAAGCTTTCGGGTCTACCTTCCGCACTACTTTCGTCACGTTTTTGACTTGATTGCCTGAAATGACCGAATAAATCATTGAACGCGGCTCTCCATTGTAGAGACCTGTTCCACAAAACAGGGTAGCTCCGTGATGTGTTAATTCCCGGATATGTCTATAAATTTCCTCAGATTTATCTGAAATAATAAAAAGAGTGGTCCTCTTATAGCGAGTATCCATCATTTTTACAATTTGAGTGGAAGCAAACTGGAAAATGATCGAGTAGAGTGCCTTGTCCCAGCCGAAAAGCAGGCCTGCAACTACAAGCATAACCGCGTTACCCAACAAAATGTAGTTCCAGGAGTCCACATTCAGTTTTTGAGACAAAGCCACCGCAATAAAATCGGTGCCACCGCTGGTGGCGCGCCCCATCAGGCACAAACTAATGGCAAATCCATTGATGATCCCACCAAAAATACAAATCAGCAAAATATCATCCGTCAATGGCATAGAGGGAATCACATCGGTTAATATACTGGTTATCACAATCATCAAACAGGAGTAGAGTGTGAACCGTTTGCCAAGCAGTCGAAAACTGAGGAGTGCCGGCACTGCATTTAGCAGAAAATTTATCAGGGAAAAGGGCAAAGAAAGGTTCCAGAACTCTTGTGCACTTCTTTGAATCAGCAGAGTAAGGCCGTTGAATCCGCCGGGAAAGAGCCCTCCCGCCTCCACAAAGCTCTTAATATTGACAGCCATAATGACTGAAGCCAATAGAATTAATACAAATCTGCCTATATGGTCCCGAAGACGCAGAAAAAGGCCTGCTTCCTTGTTCAATAGTGTGCTTTTCATATAAATTCCTCATTACTACAGAAGTTATCAAGAATAGTATTTCCACAATCAGCTTGCCGCCAAATAAAGTTTTTCACCCAAATTATAGCACACCGCTGTACAAAGTCAAATGGCTGCTCAAGAGGAAAATGGCTAAGTGAAAATCTATGTATCCATAAATCCTATTAAACTTAACCGTTTTGGCTGGTACTACAATGAGGATACTCTATTCTTTTTCCTGCTATAACTGAGCGGATTCCAGTAATTTGGGGGACGCCCCTCCCAAGCTTAGATTTTGAAAAATAAAAAATACCCCAGCTCACTCCAAGCTGGGGTATTTTGGTGGGCGAGGGGGATCCCCCTTTTCCTTCCCACTTGGGCGGAATAACCCTGTGAGTCAGGACATTTCGGGAAGGCCGGTCGCTGCAAACATGCCCTGGCATATTTCTTGACGTTCCTCCCGAAGCCACCCTTCGGACATAGCAAAACTCCAGCCCTTTGACTGGAGTTTTGGTTTGGTGGGCGAGGGTGGATTCGGACCACCGAAGCAATGATGCAACAGATTTACAGTCTGCCCCCTTTGGCCACTCGGGAACTCGCCCATATAAAAATGTAAAAATGGAGCTGGTGGACGGACTCGAACCCCCGACCTGCTGATTACAAATCAGCTGCTCTACCAACTGAGCTACACCAGCGAATGAGATGAACATGATGTGTGAAGTCAGTAGAATAAGTCTACACAACAGAGTCACACCAGCAAAAACTACTTATCTTACTTGGTCGGGGCGACAGGACTCGAACCTGCGGCATCTTGGTCCCAAACCAAGCACTCTACCAAACTGAGCTACGCCCCGGTTTAGACATGTCATTTTATGACAGCTTTTATAGTTTACCATAAGGGCTTTGCTTTGTCAAGTATTTCTTCTCAAATTATCATATGGAGAAAAACGCCGGATTTACATAGAAAAATATGTATCTTAAAAAAATAAAAAAGCCCGGAAAGTCCGGGCTTTTTTATTTAATAATTACGCAAGTCTTGCTTTCAGTTCATCCAGCTGTTTCTTCATCTCAGCGGGGAGTTTGCTGCCAAACTTGCTGTAGAACTCTTCGATACCCTGTGCGTCTTCTTTCCAGAGACCTTTGTCAACGCTCAGCAAATCTTTGATGGTATCAACAGTGATATCCAAGCCTTCGATGTTGATGTCCTCAGGTTTGGGCTCGTAGCCGATTGCAGTTTCAACAGCATCTGCTTTGCCTTCACAACGGTTGAGAATCCACATAAGAACACGCATATTATCGCCAAATCCAGGCCAAATAAAGTGACCCTCATCGTCGGTTCTAAACCAGTTGACATTAAAGATTTTAGGAGCTTTGTCGCCCAATTTTTCGCCCATCTCCAGCCAATGAGCCCAGTAGTCACCCATATTGTAACCACAGAAGGGAAGCATAGCCATGGGGTCACGGCGAACGACACCTACAGCGCCAGCAGCAGCGGCAGTGGTCTCAGAAGCCATAATAGAGCCTACAAACACACCGTGTTTCCAGTCAAAGGACTGGTAAACCAGCGGAGCGGTCTTAGCGCGGCGGCCGCCGAACACGATAGCGGAAATCGGAACGCCCTTAGGATTGTCAAACTCTGGGCTGATGCAAGGGCAGTTCTTAGCGGGAGCGGTAAATCTGGAGTTGGGGTGAGCCAACTTGTTACCGTCTGCAATATACTCCGGTCCGTTTACCTTGGCGCCTTTCCACTCGGTAGCGTTGACGGGAGGATTCTTATCTAGGCCTTCCCACCAAACAGCATTGTCGTCATTGTTGATTGCAACGTTGGTGAAGATGGTGTTCTTTTCGGTAGAATGCAGCGCATTGGGATTGGATTTTACATTGGTTCCGGGAGCAACACCAAAGAAGCCGTTTTCGGGGTTGATGGCCCAGAGGCGGCCGTCGTCGCCCTGACGGAGCCAGGCGATGTCATCGCCGACAGTCCAGACTTTATACCCCTTCTTTGCGTAAACTTCCGGAGGAATCAACATAGCCAGGTTGGTTTTACCGCAGGCGGAGGGGAAAGCAGCACAGATGTATTTCACTTCGCCCTGAGGATTTTCAATACCCAGGATCAACATGTGTTCAGCCATCCAGCCCTCATTTTTGCCCTGGTAGGAAGCAATTCTGAGCGCAAAGCATTTTTTGCCCAGCAAAACGTTTCCGCCGTAACCGGAGTTGATGGAACAAATCATATTCTCTTCGGGGAAATGAACGATATAACGTTTTTCGGGATCGATATCAGCCTTTGCATGCAGGCCGCGTACAAAGTCGTTGGAAGTATCACCCAGCTGGACAAAAGCTTGTTTGCCCATACGGGTCATAATATCCATATTTAAAACAACGTAGATAGAATCGGTGACTTCTACACCGACTTTAGACATTTTAGAACCGATAGGACCCATGGAATAGGGAATTACATACATGGTTCTACCCTTCATGACGCCGTCATACATGGGGGTCAGCATAGCGTGCATCTCTTTGGGGTCTTTCCAGTGGTTGGTAGGGCCAGCATCTTCCTCTTTGACAGAGCAAATAAAGGTACGATCCTCTACACGGGCAACGTCGTTAGGGTTGGTTCTATGATACAGACAGCCGGGAAGTTTCTCCTCATTCAGTCTCATCATTTCGCCAGTGGAGACCGCCTCGTCGCGCAGAGCATTCAGCTGCTCTTCACTTCCGTCGATCCAAACGACTTTGTCAGGTTTGCAGAGTGCGACCATTTCATCCACCCACTGCAACACGTTTTTGTTGTTGGTTAGCATTTGTTTTTTCCCCTTTCGGTTATAATATATCGAAAATTACCAATTTTCCACAAATATAATTTTAGAGGTGATTTGTCAAAAAATCAATAGCTAAATTGTTAACAAATTGACAGTCTTTCTCGTAAATTTTCTATTTCCCGTTTCATCCTTCATTTTACACAACAACTGCCTGACTTGCGTTGTGTCAAGTCAGGCAGTTGTTGCAGTTAATCCGAATCACTCGGCTTGTTCTTTGATAATCTGAGATATAATGCCATAATCATTGGTAAGGATGGTATCGATGCCCATGTGAAGGAATTTTCTAGCTTCCTCGGGATCATCCGACCAAAAAACATTGCAAACCATTCCATTTCTATGCGCTTTATCAATCATTTCCTGATTAAACCACGGTTTAAAAAGCTGAATTTTTTTGCAATCATATTTTATGGCTCTTTCAACCATCTCCCAAGGAGCATCACCGCCGCCGCAGCACCTACATATATCGGGGGCAATATTTCTGAGTTGTTCCAAAACAGTGTCGTTTCCCGTCATAAAGTAAACATATTTCCGGCAATCATATTTATCTATCAGTGCCACAATATCTTTTAAATACTGTTCAGGCAGTGGATCGGTATTGTTTTGAGATTTAATATGTATATTCATCACCGTATGACAAGAAAACTTTTCGAGTATTTTTTCAAACGTCAAAACCTTCAAGCCTTTAAAATGCTCACCGTGAACCGCACCAAAATCAAGTTGCAAAAGTTCGTCGTAGGTTTTTTCATAAATAAAACCATGTCCATCGCTGACTCTGTCCAATGTTGAATCGTGACTTGAAACGATTTTGCTGTCTGCTGTCTGCCATAAATCGAATTCAATTTCTTCAGCGCCCATGGCGACTGCGGCGCCAAAGGCGGGCAGACTGTTTTCCGGAGCCACCGTATTAAAGCCCCGGTGAGCACATATTCTCGGATAGGGCATAATCGCATCCGGCTTTACGATCGCGCTTCCAGCGGGGCGATATTTCCAGGGGCGCCTGCCTTTTTCGATATATTCATAATGTGCAGCAGGGGGATTGCCATATCCGGCCGGCTTATAATACTTGTTTGACAGGTCTATATCCGCCGTTTCCATTCCGATGCGACTCCTCATGTTGCAAAGCACTTTGCCGTCGGGCGCAACCACCATGCTTGCACCACCGATATCAGACGCTTCGTCCATCGATACCGAAGAACGGATAACAAAAGCATTGGTGTTATATGCCAAAAACTGAGACATAACCTGACTGGCCCGATGGGTATCGCTTCGCTGATGGGAACAGCCGATAATGATGTCCAGCTTCTGCCTCGCCATATTTGCAAAGGCCTCATAAAAATAGAAATCATAGCAAACCAGAAATCCGAATCGAATGCCTTCAATCTCTATTACGGTTGGCTCAGAAAATTCAAAAGTGTAGCCACTGTCAAGCTTTAATTCAGAAACTTCGCCCGGCACCAGATGCTGTTTGAAGTATTTGCCCGCAAGTCTGCCTTCCCGATCAAAAGCGTAGGTGGTATTTCGAAGGCCCTTTTCGCCCTGGCTTCTGGCATTTATAAAAACCATTGCGCTACACCGTTTGGCGGTGTTTGCAGCTTCCTTTAAAAGAATATCTCTATACCTGGACGAACTCTGCTCCGCTTCATTTTTGTTTTTTGCAAGAGCAGGACAATCGCAGGATTCGGGCATAACAATAATATCTATGGTTTCGTCACAGGCCCTTAAATATTCCAGTTCCTTTTGAAACAATTCGTTAGAGCGTTTATAATCTGTAGAATATTCCGGTTGAACGATGCAGACTTTCATAGAAACAACCTTCTTTCCTGATCGACTACGTTCTTTGAATCGCAATCTCCAGAATCTTTACTTCTTCGTATGGCTTGTCGCTGTGGTCTACATGAAGATTTCCGATATTGTCCACCACGTCCATTCCTTCAATCACCTGTCCAAACACGGTATGGGCACCGTCCAGCCAGGGCGTACCGCCGACTTCCATATACTTCTCGGCCACGTCATCAGAAAAGCTTTTGCCCTGACGTTTAAGCATGGCGAAAATCCTCTCATCCATTGCCTCTGGGCCGGCCTGGACGATAAAAAACTGGCTGCCGTTGGTGTTGGGGCCGGCGTTGGCCATGGAGAGCGCGCCGCGGAAGTTTCTCGCTTCCTCGCTGAATTCGTCCTCAAAAGGCTTGCCCCAGACGCTCTCTCCGCCCATGCCTGTTCCGGTGGGGTCACCGCCTTGGATCATAAAATCCTTGATGACCCGATGGAAAATGATGCCATCGTAGTACCCCTGTTTCGCAAGAGAGGTAAAGTTTTCCACTGCCTTTGGCGCAACCTCGGGAAAAAGCAAAATTTTCACGTCGCCCATATTGGTTTTCATTACGGCAATTTGGTCGCCTGCTTTGCATTCTCTAAAATTTAACATTGTCTTTCTCCTTATATTTCATTATTCTTCTGAAGATGTGCTGGAATCGGAACTGCTTCCACTCTCTCCTACTGCGCTCGCAGCAGAAGCCGCATCCAGCTCTTCCTGTTCCTTCTGGCTTTTTTCCTTAAGTGCATTCAGTTCCTCGGTAGTAAGACAGTTTTCCAGCGAATCGAAGTGGGCGGGATCGTAAGTGGACAAGGTAACCTTGTTAATGACAATGTCCTCCTGGGGGCGCTTAACCGCCATCAATTCCACGCCATTTTTTTCGGCCTTTTTCAATTCTTCTTCTGTAGGCTGGACTTCGTTATAGGCAACCTGCGTCATGGCGTTGACCACATCCATCCCGCTGATAACCTTGCCGTAAACCGAATGGTACTGGGAATAGGCGGGAATGCCGCCCATTGTCTCAAACGCGTTTTTCATCATCACCGGGAAACCATTTTCGCTCATCTGAGTCCGATCCTCTTGGGTGAGCTCAGCATCGCCCAAGAAGAAAGAACGGGAATCATAATAGGGCTTTTTAAAGAGGGCGCCCTGCTGATAGGTGATTGTGCAGACACTCCCCGCAAAGGGCCAGAGGTTTTGGGAGTACTCTGCTTTCTTGGGCTTATCATCGTTCGTTTTTCCCTCTTCGCCCTCTTTGTCTGGGCTTCCGAAGGCAGCCACCTTATAATCCGGGTCAATCTGAAAAATCACTTGGCCGTCAAAGTAACCCTCATTAACCAAATCTTTAAAATTCTGGACAATTTCCGGAACCTCGTCGGTGTAGAGCAACACAGTGATTTCTCCCATACTGGTATCGAATACCGCAATATCCTGACCTGCCTTCGGTTCCTCCAGCTGGACATAATTGATTGATGCAGGATCAATTCCTCCCGTACCGGAGCATCCGGTGAACAGCATGGATAAGGCTAGCAGCGCCGGCAGTAATTTCAGTAAACGTTTCACGTGCGATTCATTTCCTTTCTTTGGGAAAACATTCATTTATCCCTGTTGTTTTACGAAAGTTAGTGGTCAAAACCACTGTACAGTTATCATATAGTATATAGTAGAAACGGCCACAATTCAAGGAGATTTAAAAAAAGTTCACAGTTGCCGCTCATAACAAAAAGTACGGCCAGTCTATGGCCGTACTTTATTTAAAGCCGTATCAGTTTTTGCAGCAAAAAGTGAATGATAAGCCAAATTATCGGGTAGCAGAACATAATCAGAGGAGAAAGCTGCTTGGTCGCGCCTAAAAATCCGAAAACAGCAATCAAAAGGACTCCCAGGATAATAGAACTGACCATCACAACCTGGGCCACTGTCATCATCACCCGCATCCGCTTGGAAGCGGCCACAGAACATGCCATAGAAGCAAAACTGCCGTTATTTATGGCCACTGCGGGCCGAGTCTTTACTGGCTGACTGCATTCGTCATAGAGCCTGCTGAGCTTGTTGGGCAGAATTTTAAAAAAATTCGGTTCAATGGCAAAGAGCCCTGAAAGACGCTCTTTGGTAACAATAGAATCAATGGTCCGCACACTGAGTCCTATGTCGCTGCTGTAAAGCATCTGCACCGCTTCTTCCGAAGGGATTGTTGGATGGAGAGTGAAGATAAACACCGCAGTCAGTTCGCCTGACGTAGAGAGGTAGACCAGATCGCTGCCCTCAGAGGTAAAGCGCCGCTCATAGTCGACACTGGGAACTCGAATATTGTGAGAAGCCATCAAATCCCGGTTCCCAATCAGGATCCGCCGATTGTCAATCCATGCGGAAAGGCCCATTCCGTCTTCATAGTGGAGGTTTTCCGCTTTGTGCAGCAGTTCTGTCCGGTTGCCGATGATCTTTAAAAACACATCGGTCATGATACTCCCTGCGGTACTCAGCACGCTGGCAGCATCCAAAATCGCCTCATCAATCCGCATTCCTTCGAAAGTCTTGATGCCGTTGAGCATTACCGCCGCCGGCGGAAACAGAGATTTTGCCTCTACGACAGCTACATTGACGTCGCCGTAATTGAGTCCGCATTTTTCCCCGCTGATCAGGCCGTTAAACTGAGCTGCTTTTTTCGAACAGCGAAGCAGGGGATAACATATGGAATAAAGATTCACCATTGAGGCAAACACGCAGGTTATTGCCGTCATAATTGTAACTGCCAGGTGGCGTTGTTTGGTAAATAAAAAGGTAAATAGGGCCACCGCCAGGGCCAATGCCGTCCCCACCAAGGTCAGATTTCGCCCGAGCCGGTCACTGCCATCCATTGAAAGAGAAAGCTTCATAAAATCCGACACCTGATCGGTTTTCCGATTCACCACCGGGTAGGCTGTGTCGTCCACCAGGCCTTTGCTCAACTCGCTTGCAGCCCGGCTGTCCCAGATGATCTGTGACTCGTATGTTTCACTGTTGGCATTGAGGGTATGGAGGTTGCGGACAGCTGTTTTCAGCGTCAGCGTCCTCGCCAAAAATGCAAGGCCCAGTATGAGGATCCCCACAGGCAGGTATTGATGGATGTTGGGGTTTGAAAGCCCTTTTGGGAAAGCAAGTTGGGTCAAATACTGTATCATGCAAAAGGCGTAAGTCACCGTGGGCATAATGTCCCGGTTGGGTTCCAGCCGCAGGATCGAGCGTACGCCGCTCATCAGCACCGGAAAGCCCAGCACGCCAGAAATGATCCCAATGCCTCCCGCTGTCAGCAAAAACGGCAAAGTAGGGATAAATCCAATTCCAGTGGCGGCATTTAAGTAAATCATCATCGACAGAATAAGGGATGCAACCGCCATTATCAGCAAAAAGGTGCCCCTCACGGTGGAAGCTGCTTTTTCTTTCAACAGAAGTGGTTCCCAGTCCTTTTGGCGCTCCGTGGAGGCCTCTTCCTCAAATTTCTGAAAACATGGAGCAAAGTCCAACCTTCTCTCAAAATCCGGCTCTTCTTTTTTCTGGTTAAAGTGGATTTCTGGAGTTTCCGCCCGCTCTTCCTCCGCAGGGGACTCCAACGGGGATGTCTGAGGCGGCTTGTGCTCTTGGCGAATTCCTTCGATGTCAATGGAAAAATTGCCGCTGTTCTCCAAAGAGAGACTCTGCCCGTCAGATTTCGGTACCTGTGGGGCCCCCACCTTTTGTGGCTCTGGAGCAGGATTTGCCAGCATAGACTTTCTCGGCGCCGCCTGATGTACAGCAGTTGGTTCCGACCGCTTGGCCGGAGTAAATTCTTTGGTGGGAGGCTCCGCAATGAAAGGGTCCTCCTTTTGTTTAACAGTCTGTTTTTCATTCACGATATTTTGCAAAAGGGCATCTACATCGACTATATCTTCCTCTTTATGAGCCGAAGAAAGTCCGACTTCCAGCAAAATATCATCCAATGAGAATTTTTTATCGTCCATTTCGGCAAACACATCCTCCCGTCGTTCTGAGCCACATCAGCGTTCCTTGGGCGCAAGGGCCTTGAGCTTGCTGCGTTGCCTCGCCACTTCGTACATAACGATGCCGCCCGCCACTGACGCGTTGAGAGATGTAATTTTTCCTTTCATTGGGAGGGTGACCAAAACATCGCATTTTTCTTTGAGCAATCTGCTGATGCCCCGCCCTTCAGAGCCGACAATCAGTGCAACACCGCCGCTGAAATCGGTCTGACACCAGGTCTGTCCCTCCATATCACAGCCGTAGACCCAAAGCCCCTTTTCCTTCAGCTCGTCCACTGTGGCGGCGAGATTGGATACACGGGCCACCGGAAGATGGGCCGCCGCTCCCGCCGACGCCTTATACACTGCTGAAGTGACACCGACATTGCGCCGTTTTGGAATAATGATGCCATGGGCGCCCGCTGTCTCAGCCGTACGGATTAAAGCTCCGAGATTGTGGGGATCCTCGATTTCATCCGCGATGATAAGAAAGGGCTCCTCGTCGTTTTCCTTTGCCTTGCAGATAATATCATCCACATTATAGTACTGCACCGCCGAGAGGGTCAGCAAAACCCCCTGATGATTCACGCCGCCCGCCATAGCATCCATTTTCTGCGGAGAAATCTCCTTCACCGGGTAGCCCAGTTGCTTTGCCTCCGATATGATTTTTATAATGGTACCGCCTGCCTGACCTTTTACAACAAATACGGTATCCACCTTATCCTCGCTGTTCAAAGCTTCCAGCACTGCGTTCCGTCCGGCGATCACATTGTCGTACAGATTGCCTTCTTCCGCCTGTCTGCGGGAAAAAGAGCTCTTATTTCTCTCGTTTGTTTTCATCCTCGTTCATCCGCCCATCTGATATTTTATATTCCCATCTTCTGCCTTCCCGTCCATATCAAAGAAAAACAGACCGATTTCAACATAATTTTACAGAATAAGTATATCATATTCCACGGATGAATACAACGAGTTTTATTCAAAACTATCTGCTTCAATTCGTATTTTGGTTAGGAGTATAGCTTGCTATAGAACCAATCGGCAATTTACAAAAAGATATAAGCAAGGGCCAGCAGCAACATCGGATCAGACTCTTCCCGCATTAGGACGAGGAATAAAAGAATCAACACGATTCGATCCTGATCTAAGTGAAATTGGTCAAGTATTGCCTGAATGGAACTACCAAATGAAAAAGGAGGGGGAGGAGACTGGGATGTGCCATGGTGGGGAGGCGGAACCTCCTGCCGGGGAGGAGGAACCGAAAACGCCGGCATTCCCCCAACTGGCCTATTATGCGAAGGCGACTGTCTCATATTCATTTGGTTTGGGTTATCCATCTGCTGGCCATTGCTTTGATGAAGTCTTTGTTGTGCCCTTCTTTGCATTTCTCGGACCCGTTCCGCAGCATCCCGCTGCATGGCCATAATTTCTGAGGAGGAATACCCACTATTGTATTGCGCCATACTCTCCCTCTTCCTTTCCGATACCTTAATCAACCGCCCAACAGATTATTCAGCATTCCACTTTCCTTCAGTATAGGCAGTAGGGAAAGAAGCTTCATAATCCGGACGGCTTCATCTACTTTATGACGCCGCTCTTCTTTGAGCAGAGGTTTTAGTGATTTGAGCAGCATCGTATTGGGATTATCCTGCTTGACCGCCTGCATCAGCTGCTGGAGCCTTATGATGTCCGCTGGAGTAAACAAAGGGGCAGAATCGTCCTGTTTTTCACCCTGTTCGCCGCCGGTCAGGCCTTTAAGCAGTTCATTCAAATCCGGCATTTGCCCATTAGAACCGCCTTGGGCAGTCTGCGCAACGCCTTGACTCAAACCGATATTCTCCAAAAGGCCGTTGAGGTCAAAGCCCTGTCCTTCCTTCTCCGCCTCTTTAGACGGAGAAGACTCGGAAGAGCCGATTCCCAACATCTGTGCAAGATCCTGAAGCTGTTTCATGCCCTCTTCGCTGCCCAGGATATTTTGAAGGGTAGAAGTCAGGTCATCCATCTTGAAAGCCGTTCCTTTCTGAGGTTAAAACCCAGTGATTTGTCTATCCAGTGGCCTATTTCTCGTCGGTTACTCCCCAAGGAGTTTTTTCAGCATCTGCTGTGCCTGAGGCGTATTGATCACCTGTTGAGCAAGTTTGGGATTGTTCAACAGAGTCTGCAGTTTCTGGCTGTCATTGGGATTTAAGCTGCCCAGAACGCTGTCGTATTTGCCGGCCGCCAGCTGCTGCTGAAGTGCATTGGGGTCTTTCCCCAGTTTCTTTCCAACCATCTCCAACAGCCGATTGGTATTAGGATTCTGTTTCTGGTTGACGGCCCCTGTATTCTTTTGATTCTGATTCATATGTGTCACCATACCCTTCTCTCACTCTATTTAAATATTGGGCAAAGCCAATCTGTTCTCGCAGCAAGCTGAATTCTTCATTTGACGAAACAATATGGATATACTATACTTATGAGGAAAAACAAGTGGTTATGAAACAATCTGAGGCTTTCATGAAAGGAAATACACCATGCGCATCATTGTTTTGTCTGATACTCACCGCCGGTTCCGGGAATTTTACGATATTGTTGAAAAGCATCGTCACGAGGCTTCTCTGTTTATTCATCTGGGGGACGGACAGCGTGAAGTGGACGACATGCTGGAACTTTTCCCCGATCTGAATCTGAACTGTGTCCGAGGCAACTGCGACTATGGCAGCATCCTTCCTGAAGTCAAAATCGTCACAGTAGAGGACCAAAAGATTCTCTGTACCCACGGCCACAGCCTTTTTGTGAAATCCACACTGGAACCTTTAAAGAAGCTTGCTTTACAGAATGGCTGCTGTATAGCATTATATGGTCACAGCCACAAAAGCGATACTCATTATGAAGACGGAATTTATTTTATGAACCCTGGAAGTCCTACCCAACCCAGAGGCTGCAATCCGTCTTACGGCATCATCGACATTACACCTCAGGGAATTATACCGTTTATTGTAGAATTGTAAGAAGCAAAATCTCTCTATGATATGAGCCGTTTAGAGGCGCACGTCAAATAAAAAAGAAAAGGGATTCCCTTGGGGAATCCCTTTTCTTTTTGTAGTATTTATTTGATTTTTTGTTGGACGGTGGCCAGCATGCCATAAAGTCCTGCGTTGTTTCCTAACTTTGCGTGTTTCACTTCTACACAGCGATAACTTGGCATAATGCGTTCCTGGAGCCGTCCATTGACTCGATCAATAATGTACTGCTCATTCATTATTCCGCCGCCCAAAACGATGCAGGATGGATTAAAGATGTGTACGAGGCTCACTAAGCCCAGTATAATCTCTTCGATCCAATCATTGATAATCTTTTCTGCCTCCTTGCTGCCAGCATAGAATTCCTTAAAAATAATGCGGCCGCTTCCCCATTCGGGATTAGCCTCAAAAGAATTCCGCACAAGAGCGGTACAGGAAGCATACTGCTCATAGCAACCCCTTTGTCCGCACCCACATTTCAATCCGTCAGGATGGACGAGGATATGGCCCATTTCACCCGCCACACCCTTAGCACCGCCATAGATTTTGCCATCAATTATGATGGCACCACCGATACCAGTACCATAGGTCAGACAGATAAAGTCCTTCTGTCCCACAGCAGCTCCGTAGTATGCTTCGCCTATCGCAGCGGCATTGACGTCATTTTCCACAAATACAGGCTTATGGTATTTCTCTTCCAAAATATTCTTGAGGCGCATACCGGTATAATTCGGAATATTTTCATTGGCAAAAATGATGCTGCCCTCTTCGCTGTCTACCTGCCCAGCCGTGCTGATGCCGATAGCATCGAAATCTTCACAGGCATCGATGATTTTCTGAATATTCTGCAGAACAACTGGGCCGCCCTGTTTCGCCTCAGAAGGCATCTCATGGGGATTCTCCATTACGCCGTCGTTCATCAAAGCGGTTTTAATCGCCGTTCCACCCACGTCCAGTGTCAAAATTTTCATGGTTTTCCTCCGTCAGCGGATTTAGCGGATAGCCGCAACAAATCGTTTGGTAATATCGCGGGGCCTAGTAATTGCGGTTCCCACTACCGCGGCGAAAGCGCCCTGCGCCAGTGCCTCTTTCAGCTGCTCTGGAACCCAAATGCCGCCCTCGGCAATAACAGGGACATCCAATTCAGTTGCGAGACGATGAATCATATCATAGTCGGGCAGTGTTACGCCCTTGGTGTAGGGTGTATAACCGTGCATGGTGGTACCCACCAGATCAAAGCCCAGTTTAGCCGCTTGAATCCCCTCTTCGTAAGAAGAAGCATCCGCCATAAAGAGCTGATTCGGGTATTTTTTGCGAACTTCGCCAAAGAACTCTTCCAGAGTCTTTCCATCAGGGCGGATCCGGTTGGTGGCATCCAACGCCATGATGGACACGCCTTCTTCCATAAGGGCATCAACTTCCTTCATGGTGGGAGTGATATAGACATCGCTTCCCTCATAAACCGCCTTAATGATACCGATTGTAGGCAGGTCAACCGCCTGCTTGATGGCGTGGATATCTTCCACTGTGTTGCAGCGAATGCCAGCGGCACCGCCTTCTTTGGCCGCAAAGGCCATTTTCGCCATAAACTCGGAGCCATGGAGAGGCTCGTCAGGAAGTGCCTGACAGGATACAATCAGTTTTCCTTTAATTTGAGCCAAAATCTCTTGATTTGTCATATCAATTACCTCTTTCTGTTTTTATCAATTCAAACTGCATACAGTATAACATATTTTTCAGCCAAAAATCAATAAACCAGCTACCATTCTTAACTTTTAAGTTCTAGCATTGCGTAATACAACTTTAGGTTGTGTGAAACCTGCTCACTTTTAAGCCATATTAATTCTGCACATCCAGATAGTATCGTGCGTTACTAACAGCATGTGCATATGAAGCAAAAAGATGCCTCAACCACGCCTCTATGGCGAGCCGATATGCAAAGATACCTGGCCATCGTTGCATTACCAAAGCGCAAAACACAGTGTAGATTCAGATTGTAAGAATATATTTTTTCAGACTACCAAGGTCTTGCTTAGACTTTGAGGCTATTATACCGCATATTCTTGCAACTGACAAGCAAATTTCGCACAAAAAAAGAACCTTAGCATTAAAGCTAAGGTTCTTTTGCACATCAATTGATCTTATTTGACCCACGCGCCGGAAGCGTCTAACTTGTAGCCGCCCACGGTGGTGTTAGCTGCCATTTTGCCGCTGGCGTTAAAGTAGTAGCATTTGCTTCCTACCCAGTTCCAGCCAGTTGCCATGGCTCCGCTGTCTTTCAGGTAATACCAGGTATTTCCCTGCTGCAGCCAGCCGGT
>NZ_JACRSV010000006.1 GCF_014384905.1 Fumia xinanensis | reverse complement strand
TCTCGGCCGGTTCAGTCCCTTCCCTTTAGGCGCCTCTTCCCTTTGCATCCCCCGCCTCCGCCGGACATGCCCTCTTCCGAAGCCTTTCTATTATATCATCTCTCTTCCCCTATGTCAAGCGCTTTTTTCGCCTTCACACTGGTTCCCTGAGACATTTTTGCTGCCCCTCTTCATTTTCCCTCGTTTTGCGACAGCTTATCTATAATATCACAGTCTTCGGAGGATGTCAATAGGTTTTTGAAAGATTTTTTGATAAACTTTCAAACTACTACTCATAAACAAAATCTATTCCTACATATGAATATTTTATAGAATACTTAGGAGGACTCACATAATGATGAAGTGGCTTTTCGCTGGATTAATTTTTGTCTCTTTGGTCTTTGGGGTGTTGACGGGAAGAGTAGATGCCGTTTCTCAGGCTGCCATAGAGCAATGTGGCGCAGCTGTGAAACTATCCCTTTCTCTTTTGGGAACGATTTGTTTTTGGAGCGGCATTATGGAAATTGCCTCTGTTTCTCAGTTTACCAAAATACTCAGCAAATTATTCAGGCCGCTAACAAAAATATTATTTAAAGGTCTTGACGCAACTTCTAGCGCTCTGGATGCCATCTGTATGAACATGTCGGCAAACTTTTTGGGATTGGGCAACGCCGCAACTCCTTTGGGAATTACCGCCATGCAGAAACTTCAGCAAATTTCATCCAACAAACAAGTCGCGTCCGATCACATGATCACTTTTGTTGTTCTCAATACCTGTTCAATTCAGCTGATCCCCACAACTATTGCTGCCCTTCGCCTGAATGCCGGCAGCAAAAGCCCAATGGAAATCCTGCCTGCAGTTTTGGTCACCTCAGTAATCTCTGTCACCTGCGCCTTGATTGCTGCTAAAACTTGTAACCGTCTTTTCCCCGTGAAAGCAGGCTGCTGATATGGAATGGTTTGCAAATTTTATATTGCCCGCCGTGATCTGTCTTATCATTATATATGGTCTCTATAAAAATGTAGACGTTTTTTCGGCTTTTACCGCTGGTGCCAAGCAAGGCATTCAAACCTCCATGAACATCCTCCCCTCCTTGATTGCTTTGATGACCTGTATTGGCATGTTTCAGGCATCCGGTGCTCTCGACATCATTACATATGGATTACATCCTCTTACTGAATTTCTCCACATTCCAAACGAAATTATACCATTGGCCCTTCTCCGGCCCTTATCGGGAAGCGGCGCGCTTTCGGTTTTCCAAAACATCTTGAATGAGCACGGTCCTGACAGCTTTATCGGACGGGTCGCAAGCGTCATGCAGGGTTCATCGGAAACCACCTTTTATACCATCGCGGTTTACTATGGCGCAATTAAAATCTCTAAGAGCCGCCATACCGCCGTCTGCTCTTTAGTGGGAGATTTTGTTGGTCTAATTGTCAGCGTAATTATGGTACAAATATTTTTTTGAAAACCCCCTTGAAATTAAAAAATATTTATGGTATACTAATTTGCGTTGGGGGTGTAGCTCACCTGGGAGAGCGCTTGAATGGCATTCAAGAGGTAGTCGGTTCGATCCCGATCATCTCCACCAAAAAAGTCAGTAACTGTTTCGGTTGCTGACTTTTTTATTTTTAGCGCTAACAGCAAAAGAGCCCGCCGTATGGCAGGCTCTTTTCACTTTTAAATCATCTAGCAATACTTTTCGATCGCTTCGTCGATCATTTGCACACATTTCGCCACTTTGGGCATATCCTCCGGAATCAGGTTTGGCAGAGGTTTTCTGACTGTCCCGATGTCCAGATTCTCTCTCCGACGAAGAATTTCTTTCATCACCGCATAGAGATTTCCGTGGCAGGTGCACATAGCGTAGATGATTTCATCAATGGCATACTGCACAGCCTGAGCCCCTGCCATGTTTCCTGCGCGGAATAGTTCATCTGCTTTTAAAAGAAGCTCCGGCATCACAGCATAGGTACCGCCGATCCCGCCGTCTGCGCCGATGGCCCGGCCCGCAATGAACTGCTCGTCAGGGCCGTTAAAAACAACAAAATCCTTGCCGCCTTCCATTTTGAACATCTGGATGTCTTGCACCGGCATGCTGCTGTTTTTTACCGCGACCACCCGGGGATTTTTTTTCATCTCCTTAAAAAGGCTCATGGTGAGGGCAACTCCCGCCAACTGTGGAATATTGTAGATGACGAAATCGGTATTGGGGGCGGCAGATGATATATCGTTCCAATATTGGGCAATCGCATATTCCGGCAGGTGGAAGTAGATGGGCGGAATGGCCGCAATGGCATCAACACCCAATTTCTCCGCGTGCGCCGCAAGCTCCATGCTGTCCTCCGTATTGTTGCAGGCAACGTGGGCAATTACCGTCAGCTTGCCTTTTGCTTCACTCATGACCGCTTTCAGGGTTTCCATCCGCTCTTCCTTGCTCTGATAGATACACTCTCCGGAGGAACCGCAGACGTAAACACCCTTTACCCCTTTTTCAATGAAATATCGAGTGAGTTTCTTGACCCGATCAGCGCTCACCTGGCCGCTGTCGTCGTAACAGGCGTAAAATGCCGGAATAATACCGCAGTATTTTTCATTAGTTTTCATGATTGTCAGACCTTTCTCCTAAATCTTCACTTTTACAACAGCCTTTTGAACTGTCATCGGGCCGCACCGCTGAACTTTTACCATATGCGCTTCTTCCGGAAACACAATCAAAACTTTTTCCGGGGTCATCTTGCAAAGGGTTTCCGCTTCTCCCTTGTAGCCGATAAAATCCGCTTTGGGATCCCGTTCGGTTTCCCGGAGAACTTTCGGTGCCGAAATACCGATATTTTCCTCCCCGGAAATAAGAAAATGGATATCCGCATATTCTTCATGGGCCTCAAAAAAAGTTTTCTCCCAGGGCAAAGTCTCATATTCAAAACAGTTGATATAAACCTTCTCCCCGTCCACGTCGTTTCGCCCTGGCTGGAGTGCTTTTAAATCGCTTTGCTGCAAAAAGCGCAAGGCGGTATCCAAATTTTCGGATATCCCGTAGTAACGGGAAAGGTCACTGAAATCCGTATAAATCATCCTATTTCCCTCCTCTCAAATTCTTGAGGTTCGAAACCGACCCGAAAGCCGCCTTCCCGCCAGCATATCTGTATTCTCCGTCCAAAATTCGCAGAAAGTTCAGGAAAATCCTTTCTGTAGTGGGAGCCACGGCTCTCGCTGCGCAAAAGCTCTGCCTGAAGGATCGCCCTAGCCAAATGGAGCTGTCCCCACAATCGTCTGGAAGCCGCTGCCGCCTTAGGGTCGGTTGTAGGTTTTTGGATACATCTCTCCATCAATGTGTCGATAGACTCCACTGCATTTGTGAGTGCTTTACCCTCCCTAACCACCATTGCCGCCCCAGTCATGATCGTCTGCATTCCCTTTCGAATAATCTCCCTCTTAGGAATCTCCCAAAAATCAAAGTAACAGTATTTGGTTTGATCTACGCCGGTTCTTTTGGCATAATCCGCCGCTGATTTCCCCGCTCTTCCACCAAACACCAGCCCATTGGCAGTGGACAATCCGCCGAGCCGGTCCGCGCCGTGCATCCCCCCGGTTACTTCTCCACAGGCGAACAGTCCTTTCACTTCGGTAGACGCGTCCTCTCTGATGCGAATACCGCCGTTTGCCGCGTGGGCAAACATGGAAATCGTGACTTCGTCGTCGATGGTCAAATGCTTTTGCTCCCAAAGCCAGTCAAAGTAGGTTTTGATGAACTCCGGCATATGGTTCCGGATTTCTGGCTGGTACTCCACTTTGACTTCTCCCTCTTTCACCAGGGCGAAATCCACCTCCCGAGAAGGCAGCCGCGATGTAAAAGGCCCATGAGTTGAACGTTCTATGAGAATTTCCCACTGATTCGGAAATTTTTCCAGCAAATTATTTCCTTCCTGCCCGTACAAGCTCACAAACCGAAAAGCCTTCTCATTAAAAATTGTCTTGGAGCAGGGGGTCACATAACCAGGCATCATCTGCATAAACTCCATGTTGATAAGGGTACAGCCGCTTTGCAGTCCAAGCCACTGGCCCATTCCCGTTACGTCATTGGTTGTAAGCCGCCGTTCAAATAATCCGCCGTATCCGCCGGTCGCCAACACCAGTGCCTTACAGCCAAACCACTGGATGCCCTTCCCTTTTTGGAAAACTACTCCACCTGTAATTTGACCGTCCCTTTTGGTGATCTCTAAAAGCTCGCTGAAAGGCATCTGCTCCACCGTTAATTCGCTGAGCCTTTTAGAAAATACCTCTTTTGCGCTCTCGAACAAAATACCGTGCCAAGCCCGATGCTTATGGTCGAAACAGGGAATAAAATCCTTCTCATTTTGCTTTTTTGCTTCCTTGAGCCGAATTCCCATCCCCTTTATCTCAGAGATGGCCGGCCCGATGCCGGAAACAAAGCTGCGCACCAACTTTTCATCCGCCATACCGCACCCGACTTTGAGGATGCTCTGTACCAAATCTTCTTCGTCGGCAGGGCTTTCCGGCCCGATGAGCCCCAACCCCCAGGTGCCGGGATAAAAGCTGGAACCGGAAAAAATGGGACCTCCGCTTAAAAGCAATACCGAACACCCGGCCTCCCCCGCTTTGATCGCAGCGCGGATGCCGGCAATGCCGGCCCCTACCACAATTACATCAAAATTTTTTGATTTTGAAAGCCGCATCTTACGACTCCCGCTCCACCTTGTCGTCATACAGGTGGCAAGCGACCATATGGCCCTCCTTACCGCGGTGAAGCATGGCGGGATCCACCGTTTTGCAGATTTCCATGCAGTTGGGACAGCGGTTGTGGAATGCACAGCCCGACGGTTTGCGGATTGGGCTGGGAACCTCTCCTTCCAACACCTGACGCTTTTTCTCGTTGTGAATATCCGGCACAGGGATCGCCGACAGCAGCGCCTTGGTGTAAGGGTGCAGAGGCTCGTCGTAAAGCGCTTTGGAATCGGCCACTTCGACGATTTTCCCCAGATACATGACCACAATGCGGTCGGACATATACTGAACCACCGACAAATCATGAGCGATAAACAGATAGGTGAGATTCAGTTCTTTCTGGATATCCTTCATCAGGTTTAGAACCTGCGCCTGAATCGAAACATCCAGCGCCGATACCGGCTCGTCGCAGATGAGCACGTCTGGCATGACTTCCAGTGCTCTGGCAATGCAGAGCCGCTGCCGCTGACCGCCGGAAAACTCGTGGGGGTAACGCATCAGATAATCGGGCTGAATGTTGACCATTTTGAGCACCTTCTGCATGGCTGCTTCCCGCTCTTCCTGGGTTTTGATGCCGTGGACTTTTAAAGGCTCCTCGAAGGAAGTGTAAATCTTTTTCTGAGGGTTCAAAGCCGAATAAGGGTCCTGGAACACCATCTGGACTTTTTTGCGGAACTCAAACGTCTCGTGTTTATTAAATTTTGTCACGTCCTTAAACTCGCCGTCGTAATTGTAAAGGACTTTTCCGTCGGTGGGTTTTTCCAGCATCATGACGGTCTTTCCCAAAGTGGACTTGCCGCAGCCGGACTCGCCGACAATGCCTAGAGTCTCTCCTTTATAGACATCCAGGCTCACGTCGTCCACCGCCTTTACATGGCCGACAACTTTTTTGAAAGCTCCCTTGGTGATTGGAAACCATGTTTTCAGATTTTCTATCTTAAAAATTACTTCTTTTTTCTCAGCACTCATTTCAATAACCATTCCTTTCTGGGAATTGGGCTGTTTTTGCGGCTTCGCCGCAAAATTGTCGCCGCCGTATTGGCGGCAAAAGCACAAAACCGGGTTTGAAAGTTTGCTTTCAAACTAATCCACCTCCGGAAAGGTATCGTATCTCAGGCAGCGCACCCGATGGCCCGGTGCTATTTCAAAGGCGGGGATTTTGCCCTTCCGGCAACTTTCCTGCGCGTAGGGACAACGGTCTGCGAATTCGCAGCCTTCTTTTAAATCCGCCGGATTGGGCGTTGCGCCAGGGATCGTCTCCAGTTTCTGTCCGTCTGCCAATCCCAGCACCGGAACGCTTCTCAAAAGCGCCTGGGTGTAAGGGTGGGCCGTGTGGTCAAAAATATCTTCGAGGGTTCCGAATTCCACTACCCGGCCCATGTACATGACGCAGACTTCGTCGGCCATTTCTGCCACCAATCCCATGTTGTGGGTAATGAGGATAATGGATTTTCCCTCGTTAATCTGCAAACCTTTCAAAAGTTCCATAATCTGCGCCTGAATGGTCACATCCAAAGCCGTTGTCGGCTCGTCGCAGATGATGAGTTCGGGGTTACATATCATGGCGATGGCGATGACCACCCGCTGCTTCATTCCGCCGGAAAACTCATGGGGATAGCAATTGATACGCTCCTCGGGATCGGGAATCCCCAGCTTCCGAAACATCGTGAGCACTTTTTCTTTTGCCTCTTTTTTGCTCATACCGGTATGCTGGATGAGGCCCTCCGCCACCTGATCCCCTACTTTATAAACGGGGTTTAAGCTGGACATAGGGTCCTGAAATACCATGGACATATCGGGGCCTCGAAGAGCCCGCATTTCCGGTCCGTTTGGCTTTTTGATATTTTCCAAATGGTGTTCTATAATTTTTCCGTCTTTTAAAGCGTTATATTGAATATTTTCAGCGGATACCCTAGCGTTTGGGCCGGTAAACCGCATGATGGAGTTCATGGTAACGCTTTTGCCGCAGCCGGATTCACCGACCACAGCCAAAGCAGTGCCCCTCTTTAACTGAAAGGACACGTCTTTGACAATGCGGACTTCCTTGCGGTCGGACACAAAGCTGGTGTTCAGCTTTTTGACATCTAATATGATTTCTCTGTTATCCATACTGCCGCCTCCTTACTGCTGTTTGGGGTCGAGAACGTCCCGCAGGCCGTCGCCCAAAAAGTTGATGGCAAGGACAAATAAACTGATGGCAAGGCCCGGGAACACCCAGATCCACCACTGGTCGGTAACGACCGAAACAGACTTCGCCGCGTTGAGGATATTTCCCCAGGTAGGGGTGGTGTCCGCAACACCCAGTCCGATAAAGGACAGGGCCGCTTCCTGCAAGATGAAGAAGGCAACGTTCGTCGTCGTCGACACAATAATGGGACTCATAACGTTAGGCAAAACCTGCTTGAACATGATGTTTGACTTGCTCATGCCGAAGGCTTCACAGACTTTGACGTAGGTCTCTCCCTTGAGGCTCAAAAATTCATTTCGCACCATACGGAAAGTGGTCATCCACCCGGTGATGACGAAGATGAAGAGCAGATTGCCAAGTCCACGCTTATTGAGGATTGCAACCAGCATCATAACCAGAACGAGCTGGGGAAAAGCCTGAAAAATTTCCGAAATACGGACGATAACTTTATCAACCCATCCTCCGAAATAGCCGGAAATCGCGCCCAAAACCGCGCCGATGACCGAGCTTAAAACGGCGCAGAATACGCCGATCAGAATCGAGAAACAGCCGCCGTACAGCACACGGGCGAACAAATCGCGTCCGATGGTGTCGGTTCCGAAGGGATGCCCTGGCATGGGGCCGGATTTCATGGAGGTCAGATCGGGGGTGGCGTAGTCCACGCCCGCAATGGCGCCGATGACGCAGGCCAGCGTCATAATCACAACAACGATCAGACCGAACAGCGCCAGCTTGTTGTTCATGAATTTTCGGATATTGCGTTTCAGCAAAGAAGAGGAAGCACTTTTATTCTGGGCTTTGATACTTACTTGACTACTCATAACTCTTTCCTCCTCCCGTTATTCTCCCAACCGGACGCGGGGGTCCAGCAGGGCGTTTAATACGTCCACCATAAACGAACAAATCAGCATGGCGGCCGCGATAATCAGCGTTGTAATCAAAACCACCGGGTAATCACCGGAAGTGATGGCGTTTGTCATAGTGAGCCCGATACCCGGATAAGAAAACACGCTCTCAATGACGACGGAACCGCCGATCAGCATGGGGATACGGAACATGACAATGACCAGCACCGGTTTCATGGCGTTGCGGAACCCGTGCTTTAAGTAGACTTTCCACTCGGGGATTCCTTTGCTGCGTGCTGTTTTGATGTAATCGCTGCTTAGCACGTCCAGCATGGTGTTTCGGGCATAGCGCATCAACACCGCTACCATGCCGATGGTCAGCGTGAGCACCGGCAGGAACAGGTGGATAAATCCATCCCAGAATGCGTTTGTCGCTCCGGGACTCACCCGGTTTGCCGCCGGAAACCAGCCAAGCTTAATGGAGAACACCTGAATCAGGATAATACCGACCAGAAATTGCGGAACCGCCTGGCCCAGAACGGCAAAAACGCGGCCGACGTAGTCGACGATGCCGTTTTGACGGATAGCGGAGACGATACCGATGCCGATGCCGATAATCGCCGAAAGAATCAACGAATAACCGGCCAGTTCCAGAGTATAGGGCAGACGGACAGCGATGGTATCGGCGATAGGGGTACCGCTGAAGGAATAGCCCAGATCGCCAGTCAGGCAATTCCCGAGCCAACGGAAATATTGTATAATAAGGGGGTCATTTAACCCCAGCGACTCTCTCAGCGCATCAATGTTTCCGGCGTTTGCAGATAATGTTTCCGGGCTGACCATAAAGTTGATGGGGTCGACACCGGTAGCCTGTAAGCCGAAGAAAACGATAATACTGATGAGAAGCAGCATGGGGATCATGAGAGCCAGTTTCTTTAAAATAAACTTTAACATGTTCTCACTCCAATCCAAACAGAAAGGGAGAGCCGCAGGGCAAAGGCCTACGTCTCTCCCGCATGGGTTCGCTTATTCGTAGGGGTTTTATCTGTAAGGTTTTATGCGATTTCCCAATTGGCGAAATCCAAGTCACAGCTATAGAGCGGATTGCAGAATTTCACACCATCGGGCAATTTCAGGCTGTTGCTGAGGAACACGTAGTTTCCTACGGTAAAGACCGGAACTTTATAGACCTTCTCCTGTTCCAAAGCCTGCAATTCTTTCAGGACTTCATTGCGTTTGGCTTCGTCGGTTGCTGCAAACAGCTCGGTGACAAGACCGTCAAAAGCGGTATCTCCGCCGAAGATGTTGGCGAACAGGGCGTCAGAGCTCAGATACTCGGTATACCACTCGTCGATGGAGAAAGCTGATTTTCCTTTAAAGCCTAAATCATAGTCACGGGTGGTAAACAAGTCGGTGGTGCCGTCGTTTGACAGGGTGGACTCCACTTTGAGGCCGGCCTGCTCGAGATAGTAGGTGACGGTGTTGATCAGGTCGATGCTGGTCTGGTCGTTATTGTAATAGCAAATCTTAAAGGTGCGGTTAAAATCGTAACCGGCAGCCTGGAGATCGGCTTTCGCTTTTTCGGCGTCAAATTTGTACTCAAAACCGTTGTAAGCGTCATAACTGTTGGGAACACCAGAACTCAGTACTGTAGCGCTGGGATAGAGGGTGGATAGCGTCGCCCGATCAATCGCCTCGATGACCGCTTTGCGGACAGCTACATTCTGCATAGCAGTGTTTTCCTTGCCGTCTACACCCTTCATGTTGAAAATGAAATATTTGTAGAAGAGAACATCAACTTCATTTGCAGTGTAGTTGGGCATTTTGCTCAAAGCTTCTACCATATCGGTAGCGTTTCCATAAAGGTAATCGGCCAGGCCCGACTGAGCGGCGGTCACATAATCGGTGACATAGGAAACAGTGACTTTTTTGATTTTGGGAGCAGTTCCCTCATAATTTTCGTTAGGTTTCAAAGTGAAGTAGTTACCTACCTTGAATTCATCGATGGTATAAAAACCACTGGTCACAGGATTCTGCCAGAAAGGATCCGAATCAATCGACAATGGATCCACGTCTTTTAGGACATGCTGAGGCAAAATAGCAAACTGAGCTAAAACATCGGCCATAGACGCATAGGGATCAGTCAATGTCATAGTAAGAACATTTCCGTCAACCTTCATATCAGCAATTTTGGCAAATGCAGAGGTATAAATTGCGTTTACCGTTGCTGATTTCTGGGCAGTTTCAATTGAGAAAACAACATCTTCTGCTGTCAAGGGCTCGCCGTCGCTCCATTTGAGGCCATCTTTCATGGTAATAGTATAGGTGAGGCCATCGTTGCTGACGGTGTAATCGGCCAGATCCGGTTTTACACTGGTCAGGGTGCTGTCTGCGATAAACAAACTGCGGAACATCAGGTTAGTCGCCAAGTTACGATTGTACCAAGGGGTCGGAACTTTGTCATCAGTGGAACTTCCATCTGCAGTAGACAGAACCAGCTTCAACGAGCCGTCGCTGACTGCAGGAGTGGAGATGCCGCTGCTCTCTGAAGGAGTGTTGTTTTGCGGTGAGCCGCAGGATGCAAGCATGCCCAAAGCCATCGTCGCGGATAACAAAAGTGCAAATAACTTTTTCATGATTCTCTCCTTTGAATAATGAAATTTAACAAACGAACAATTTCCCAACAGAAAATCAAAATCATTTCTGTATCTCATGGCCTAATCATATCACAAATCGAAAATATTTCGCAACATCAATAATATATAAAATTATTTTGATTATTTTGTAATATCTCACAAACTTTTTTCACAACACAAAAAAAAATAGTGCGTTTCGATATTTTTGTGCTATACTGAAGCATGTAAATAAAAACGGTTATTGTAATACAGAAGAGGGATGAAGATATGGCGATTACTATTATTGACAACATGATGCATCATTATAATGATTTCACAAAATCAGAGCGAAAAATAATCGATTTTATTCTCACACACAAAAATGAAGCTCAGTACTTTAGTATTACCGATTTAAGCCATGCATGCAAAATATCTGTTTCTACCATTTCCGTGTTTTGCCGGAAACTGGGAGCAGATGGTTTCAATGACTTTAAACTGGAACTAGCAAAGGCCACCATGCCCCAGGTAGCTGCCTCGTCTCCATCCGCTTTTGGTGAGATTCAAGCAGAGGACACCTTGGAACAGGTATTTGAAAAAACCTACAATGCCAACCAGGAAGCTTTAGCTAAAACCTTCCAGAAGTTAGATCAAGCTGCGGTATCCCAGGCGGTAGATATGCTCAAAGCCGCCGGTCAAGTACTCTGCCTCGGTCAGGGCAACCATTCCATCGTCGCTGCAACAGCCTGGTCTCGTTTCTCCACTGTTTCTTCCCGATTTAAAACTATGGAAGATTCCCACCTGCAAACTATGGCGGCCTCTACCCTGAGTGAACAGGACGTTGTTCTCTTTTTCTCTTATTCCGGCTCTACTCATGACTTTATGGAGTTGGCCAAAATTGTCAAAATTCGCGGAGCCAAAATCATTTTAGTTACTCGTTTTCCCCATTCCCCTGGGGCTGAGCTGGCAGATCTCATCTTGGTTATCGGTACCGACGAAAAACCCCTCTCCTACGGATCCATCGCCGCTATGGCCTCCCAACTTCTTGTTATTGATATTTTGTACAATGAATTTTGCCGCCGGGATTTTGAACAGGCGGAAACTCTTCGGAATTTTGTGGGAAAAGCCTTGGCACAAAAGTGCCTGTAGCCTCCGGTTTTGGTAAATACATATTCCGGTTTTTTCAGTGATATGAAAATACAGAAAAAAAAGAGCAGGTCAAAAGACCTGCTCTTTTTATAATATTTAATCCGATTAGTCATTTTCCCGTTTGCCGTATTGTTTCAACACAATCTTGGACCCCTGGGAACTGTCTTGAATAGCAAAACCCATTTCGCCAATGGCGTCGCGGATCCGATCAGCTTCAGCATAATCCTTCGCCTGTCTCGCCTCCCTACGCTTTTTGAGCAACAGGCTCGCTTCCTGTTTCTTCTGGGGATCAATGCCCTGATAATCCTCCAACAAAGTAAGATTATAGGATGCATTGCGTAAATCGAGGCCCAAAACTTCATCAAGAATTAATGCGGTCTCGATAATATCGTCAGCTTTTTCACCACTGTTGATAAGCGCCCACAAAGCGTCGATGGCCATAGGCATATTGAGGCTATCATCCATCGCAGCCTTAAATTGATCCACGTATTTATTCAGCACCTTGCCGTTATACAGCGGGTGCTTTGCAAAAAATTCCCAAATTTTGACCAGCTCATTCTGCGCATTATGGAGCGTACTCCACCTAAAGTCCAAAGGTTTCCGGTAGTCGCTCTTCAAAAACATATAGCGTAGCGCCAGCGGGCTGTACCCGGCTTCTCTCAGATCATCTAAAGTGTATAGGTTACCCAACGATTTGGACATTTTGGTGCCGTCAACCTTCAGAAATTCAGTATGGACCCAGTAATCCACAAACTTTTTCCCGCTGAAGGCCTCAGACTGGGCAATTTCATTGGTATGGTGAATCGGGATGTGATCGACACCGCCAGTGTGGATATCCACCTGCTCACCCAAATACTTGTGGCACATAGCGGAACATTCGATATGCCACCCAGGGTACCCCACGCCCCAGGGACTATCCCATTTCATAATGTGATTGGGCTTGTTGGTAATCCAAAGAGCAAAATCCCATTGAGATTTTCGCTGTGGGTCTACTGTCACCCTGGCGCCACCCATCTGGTCCTCCAGTTTAAGCCGTGCAAAATCCGCATAGGACGCAAACTTGGCAGTATCGTAAATCAGGCCCACATCAGTGCGGTAGGCATAGCCTTTTTCCTCCAGCCCTTTGATGATTTTAATCATTTCGTCTACATGTTCGGTGGCACGAGCAATAACGGTGGGCCGGCCAATCTGAAACTCCTCCAGATTCTGTAAAAACATCTTCTCATAGTGACGGGAAATCGACCAAGGGGTAGTGTTTTCCTGTTTTGCTTTCACTTCCAACTTGTCCTCACCCTCGTCGGCGTCGGACTGCATATGGCCTACGTCAGTGATATTCATCACCTGTTTAACCTGATAGCCTTGGAATTCCAAATATTTTTTCAGGACATCGCTAGTAAGATATGCCCTCAAATGTCCAATATGGGTGAAAGAGTAAACTGTCATGCCGCAGGTATACATGGAGACATGCTTTTTCTGGGGATCCAGCGGAATAAATTCATCCTTTTCCCGGGAGAGGGTGTTATAAAGATTCATAGTAAGCCTTCCTTTACGATGGTTTTCGGTTTGCCCCGTGGGATCGGGCAGAGCCACAAAACGGACCTATTCCTTTATTTATACGGGCAATTTTTTTGAAAGATGTATAGCCCGCACAGAATTCCCACGAAGTTTTTAAAACGATTCCAAACATATAGAGTTAGTATACCATATCAGCTTGAATAATTCAAGAATGTTCCAGTCTTCTTGCCTTTTTTATGGATATGTTGTTGCATTTTTAAATGAAAAAGAGTATTCCTAATAAAGGAGGGACCCATATGGCGTTTCCGAAAAAAACATGGGGCATTATAACGTGCCTTTTACTCACCGCCGCTTTGAGCTGTTTAATTTTTCTGTTATTTCCGCGTGACAAAGAAGCTTCTTGGAAAGAACAAATTAAAACAGAATCGCTAACGGCACAATACAATGGAAAACAGTCAAAAAGCGTCCGGCTCACCTCTGAATTTGTAACCGCCTCGATGAATTTTGGCTTGGATATGTTAAATTATGAGGCCAACGTAGAAAAACAAAAAAATGTCCTCGTTTCCCCAGCTTCTGCGCTGTTTGCTCTGGGAATGACCGGAAACGGAACCGATGGAGAAACCCGAAAAGAATTCGAACAGGTTTTGGGAGACGGGCTTTCAATGGAAGAATTGTCCAAAAGCTACAGCACCTTACTGCAACAATATAAAAAGATTCCCTCTGAGAAGCTCGTAGTCGCCAATTCTATTTGGCTTAAAGCAAGTGGCACCTCGGTGCTTCCGTCTTTTCTGGAAACCAACGCACGTTATTTCGGGCAGGACATCTATTCCGCTCCATCCTTAAACGATGCTAAAGATGACATTAACTTTTGGGTTTCCCGTCGGACTAACGGACTTATACCCAGGCTATATAATCCTGAACATATCATTGACGACTCAACATTCATGATCTTGATTAACACCATTTATTTCCATATGGAATGGGAACAAAAATTTGATAAGGCCTCAACCACCAAGGCCAGCTTTTTTCCCGCTCCCGGGCAGGAAATTTCCGCCTTAATGATGAACTGCTGCGAAACGGTAAAATACCTGGAACATGATGGAGCTATTGGAATCTTAAAGCCTTACAAAGACGAAAATTTTATTTTTTTGGCAGTTCTCCCGCCACAAGAACAAACGCCGGAAGAATACCTGAAATCCCTGTCAGGCCAAGAATTTCTGGAAAAATTGAGGCGTGCCTCTCCAAAAGAAATATCCCTAACCATGCCCAAATTCACATTGGAGTTTGAAGCGAACCTAAACAAATTTCTGCGTGATGCCGGTATGGAAACCGCCTTTAGCGGCGGTGATTTCACCCAGATGTGTCCTGGCGGCCTTGCCCAAATTGATAACGTCATCCAAAAGACCTATATCGAACTAGATGAAGAAGGGACAGAGGCTGCGGCTGTGACTGCTGTTGAAGTCGGATCAAGCATATCCAGCATCCCCCAAATCACCCTTGATAGACCCTTTCTATACGGAATCTTAGATGATAAAAATTATTTCCCCTTATTTTTAGGTATACTCAATCAACCGTAACCTCAAAGCCGCCCGGCAAAAACTACCGGGTCGTACTTTGCCTTTTCTATCCCCATCTGTTTCAGTAAAGCCACAAAATTTCCAACTAAAATGCCATTTCTATTTTGAATTACAAAATCTTAGAATTTGCTTACAGAACCGGCAATTTTTTTATTACAAGAGGAAAATCAGAGATTTTCTTCCTTAGCCGTAACAAAAATAGCAAAAATGTGCTCGCTGTCATTAAGTAGAATAGTATTTTTTATAATTTACTTTAGGTGTGGTAGAGAATACCGGAGATTCAACTGCCCCCATTTGCATTTTGATATCAATTATAGAAACAAAAACAGCGGCATTGTCGTGACAGATTGTTTAAATCCGTCGGCCTTTTCGCAAATATTACGCTGACTCAAGGCCCGACCGCAGATGTCCCACCACATCGGCCAAACTATAACTAAGCAAATTAGGAAGAAGCTTTATGTAGAAAAGGCAATCTTTTTAATGCGAAGCATTTTCTTATGTATTTTATCTGCTGGATGTGGCAATGACAATATCACAGAACAAGCATTTATTTCTAAATCTTCTGATGGGAATACAGATGTCGGAGGACTGATACCTGACTTGTCAATAGACCAACGATACCATCAAAAATTTTATGGATCCTTTGCTCCAAATCTAACCATATTTGGGAAACAAGATATTCTGGGTTATTTCCCCAGCGGAATCGACGCCCTCTTATCCGGCGACTAGGAACAGATAAACCGCGCCTTCTGCGGCCCACCTGCCTTTATCAACCACGCAGACGCGGAAATTTACTCCATTCATTAACTGGCTGGTAGAACACATTTCGCAGGAGTATATCGACGCTCAGCTTTCTTTGGAGCAGGCGCAAGCAGTGATTAACAAAACAGCCTCCGATGAATTCGGGCTGTGCGGCCTAGCGGAAATCACTCAGAGCAAACTTGTGACCGAGCTTTCTCTTGAACGAGCGGAGAGTTCTTTGGAATCAGAAGAGGTTTATTCAGAGACGGGGACATATTCCCCTGAGTCTGGGAAAACTTCCTCAGAACCCGATTCGGATTTTCCGGAATCCTACGTCATCTCTCCGGTTCAATAGCCTTAAGCCACATATTATTGAAAAATAAAATAGATATATAAAAAATGCGCCTCCACAATATGAAGGCGCATTCTAGTATTTAATGTCTTTATTTTGCTATATCAGCGCATACTGCTGCAAAATAGCTCCTTCCATGTTCTTCATATAAAAAATTCCATCCTCAAACATTATATAACTATTGGGGTTTCCACCCTTAGGCAATGAAACAGACCCGGGATTCAGATACAGATACTCCTCCCTCCGTTCCATCGCCATCAGGTGGGTATGTCCGTGAAGAAGGATACTTCCCTGCTGTAAGGGCGGCGGATTGTCTGCTCCATTACGATGGCCGTGGGTTGCGAATACCATCTTTCCCTCTAACCACAGCACTGCGTAATCGGCAAGGATTGGGAATTCCAGCATCATTTGGTCAACTTCGGCGTCGCAGTTTCCTCGTACGCAAAGGAGTTCTTTCTTTACCGAATTGAGAAGCTTTGCCACGCTTTTCGGATCATACCCTTTAGGCAGATCGTTCCGTGGGCCGTGATACAGAATATCTCCTAAGAGGAGGAGCTTTTCCGCCCCTTCCTCCACATAGCGCCCCAACATCCGCTCGGTGTAAAAACAAGAGCCGTGAAGATCCGACGCAATCATCAGTTTCAAAACAACACCCCATTTGTTATCCGACCCAGATTTTTCCTTCGGGTACCACCTGCCGGGTCAATTTACTGCCGCTGCGGAGAGAAATCGAAAGTGCGAACGCTACTGGTCCCACCCTGCCTAAAAACATGGTGATAATCAGCATAATTTTTGAAATTAGCCCTGCCTGACCGGTGACGCCTACAGAAAGGCCCACCGTACCAAAAGCGGATACCGTCTCAAACAAAGCATTAATGCCGCTTTTGGCGTCTCCTGTCAACAAGAGAATCGCCGTCGTCAAAATAACCAGCATGCCGGCCAAAGAAGCTACTGCCAGCGCCTTATAGACGATGATTTTGTCCACCTTCCGACGCAGCACAATGGTTTCTGTCCGCCCACGAATAATAGAAATAACCGTCATCAGCAGTACCACCATGGTGGTAATCTTCATACCACCTCCAGTAGAGCCCGGGGCAGCGCCGATAAACATGAGCACAATGGAAATCAATTTGCTGATTTCCGTCATGCCATCCAAATCAATCGTATTAAATCCCGCTGTCCTAGTGGTTACCGACTGAAAAAGCGAATGATGTATTTTCCCTAAGATGTCCATATTGCCCATGGTTCTCGGATTATTCCATTCCATAATAAGAAACCCGATAAATCCTACTACAATTAAAATCGCGGTAGTAATTAAAACGATTTTGCTGTGAAGCATCAGTCGTTTCCGGCGGCGGTAATTATAAATATCCTGCCAGACGATAAATCCCAATCCTCCACAAACAATAAGCGCCATAATTGTAAAAGTAACAACTGGATTGTCCTGCATAGAGATAAGGCTTGAGAATTCTCCATTCATTCCCAACAAATCGAATCCGGCATTACAGTAGGATGAAATCGCAAAAAACACTGACATAAACGCCCCGTATGCACCAAAGCGGGGCACAAATTGAGTAAATAGAATCAGCGTCCCCACGAACTCGAAAAGGAAGGTGAGAACAACTACCATCTTGATAAGGTGGGTCGTATTTATATGCTCATCGGAACTTACTGATTCCTGCGCCAAATGGGCGGTGCGCAGCCCCATCTTTTTACCGATGATCAGGTAAAAAAAGCTGGTCAGAGTCACAAGACCCAACCCGCCTAACTGAATTAAGGTAATGATTACACATTGTCCAAAAATGCTAAAATAGGTATAGGTATCATAAACAACGAGTCCCGTCACACAGGTGGCAGAAGTAGCAGTAAACAGAGAATTCAAAAACGGTGTAGCTTCGCCGCTCCGGCTGCAGATAGGCAGCATTAAAAGCAATGTTCCCACCAGAATCAAAATAAAAAAGCTTGAAACGATTACCATCGCCGGGTTGTGGAACAACTTGCTCGATGCGTTTTCATTCAGGCTGTGCTTCGGCATTTTCACTTTATGATCTCCTTCGTTCAACAGATAAAGAATCCATTAAGATGAATTATAGCAAAGTAGCCACCGTTTATCAAGGTATAAAGCAAAATATTTCTACCAAAAGAATAGTTGCTTTTTCCGGCAAAATCATGTATAATGATAAACGTTCTCCTTTTGAAAGACTATTGTAACAATATTTTTAATATGCCCTCATAGTTAAATGGATATAACGGGGTCCTCCTAAGACTCAGTTACAAGTTCGATTCTTGTTGAGGGTGCCAAAACACCTGCTTAGAGGCAGGTGTTTTTATTTTATAATTAGCAACAGCAGGTTGCTTGCCACAGTAGACTCAAGGCCCTATAATAAGGATATAATAAAAGTGAAGGAGGTTTTTTATGGATACCAAAGATATTTTATTCCATATTCGGCAAAAAAATCAGCTGACTCAGGATGAAATGGCCCAGAAGCTCTTTGTCACCCGGCAGGCCGTCAGCCGCTGGGAGCAGGGAGAAACCGTTCCCAGCACAGATATTTTAAAACTTATTTCTAAAGAGTTTGACGTTTCTATCAACACCCTGTTGGGCTCGCCAAGACAGCTTATCTGTCAGTGCTGCGGCATGCCGCTCTACGAGGACGACGTTATCAGCCGGGAACCGGACGGCGCTTTTAACGAGGATTACTGCAAATGGTGCTACACTGGTGGAACCTTTGTGTACCACTCCTTGAAAGAGCTTATGGATTACCTCGTTCCCCATATGGCCGCTATGCATCATCTGGAAGAAAACAAGGTACGAGAATCCTTGGAGGCACAGCTGCCTACGCTGAATTACTGGAAAAATAAATAACCTCCAAAAAGGGACACCGAAAGTTATCGGCGTCCCTTTTTCTTTTGCCACTATAAAATTAGCTGCGATAATTGGCGCAATTTGGAGATCTCATAGGTCGGCATTATTCCCCCGGAAATTTCCTTGCCTTGCCTATTGAACCAACAGGTATCTATTCCAGCATTGATGCCTCCCTGTATATCCGATGAGAGAGAGTCCCCCACAATTAGCGCTTTCTGACGATAAAAATTTGGAATCCGTGCAAAAACATAGTCAAAAAATTCGATTTTAGGCTTTTGGCTCCCAGAATCTTCGGATACAAAAATATCGGTAATTAGCTCTGCCAAAGGGGAAAACGCTAGACGCCTCTTCTGCACTCGCGATATACCATTGGTGACGATATACAATCTGCAATAACTGGATAACTCTCGACAAATGTCCAATGCATCATCCATAAGACATGTCTGTTCCGCCAAATGATACAAATATCGTTCATTGGCGGCCAGCCCATCTCCTTTTATCGAAAGCATCTCAAAAAAACGGGTAAACCGGGTCGCCTGCAGTTCTTCCTTTGTGAGTTCTCCCATCTCATGCCGCCTCCACAGTGCCTCATTAATGTTCCGGTACTGGGCCCGCAAATTTTCATTGCAGGAATGGCCAAAATCTCTTAGCAACTGCTCCAACGCATTTCGCTCTGCCTGTTGAAAATCAAATAACGTATCATCAGCATCTAAAAGCAAAATGGGATACTTAACCGTTCGTTCATTCATCAGATGCACCCTCAGGGTTAGTCGTGACCGGTATGCACAGCAGGTAAGCAGCGTTATAAGGAAAATAAAGATCGCCGCCGTCAGTGTAAACAAAGATGTCTCCCACCGGACAAAAATTGGACTCGCCGTTTTTCTGAGGGATCACGTTATCCTTGATACGGCTCTCTACCGTAATAGTTTGATTCTTCTCTTCAATCGCCTGCACCGACTGATCAGTGACCAAATACAACTGATCGTTATACATAAATAGAGGCGTCCCACCGGAATTCTGTTGAGAAGAACCACTGAACACAGCGTAAAGGCTGCCGCCCAAGGCACCTGCGCCGACCAGAACCGCTAAAACGATACAAAATATTCTCATTGCTACATTTCTTTTCATAAATCGTCCTCTTCCCCGAAAGCGGTATCCCAAAACAAGGCAAATCCGCTGATTTCCAAAACTTTGCTAAATAAGATTATAGATTTTTATTGGTAGAGTTTCAAGTGTAAAAATATGAACAAATAAAAACTAAACCCATTGACTCGATTAAAGATTGCGGACAGGTACGCCGGGGCCTTGTCGTTTTACAATACGAAAGCCCCGTCGTATGACGGGGCTTTTGATATGCATTATGCCAATTCGATAATTGCCATCTCCGCTGCATCTCCGCGACGCGGACCGATTTTGATGATTCTTGTATAACCACCATTCTTGTCTGCGTACTTGGGAGCAATTTCATCAAATACTTTCTTTGCAACGCCCTCTTTGGTCACGTATGCAAGAACTTGACGTTTGGAGTGGAGATTATTGGATTTCCCGAGAGTAATCATCTTCTCGGTCATCGCACGAACTTCTTTGGCTCTTGTCACTGTGGTTTCAATTTTACCGTTCTCCAGCAAAAAGGTAACCATCGCTCTCAGCATAGCCTTTCTATGATCAGAGCTTCTTCCAAGTTTTCTGCTGCCTGGCATCGAAATTCACTCCTAACCTTCAGTATTATACTATTTTTATATACAAATAGTATTTATTCGTCGTCCGGGGTGAGGCTGAAGCCCAAGGCATCGAGCTTCGCCAGGACCTCTTCCAGAGACTTCCTTCCGAGGTTTCTGACTTTCATCATTTCTTCCTCGGACTTGCTGATTAAATCTTCTACCGTGTTGATTCCGGCACGTTTGAGACAGTTGAAGGAACGCACAGACAAGTCAAGCTCCTCAATGGTCATCTCCAAGACTTTTTCTTTGCCTTTGTCGTCTTTTTCGACCATGATGTCGGTCGCGTACACCTCATCTGACAGATCCACGAAGAGATTAAGATGCTCGTTGAGAACCTTGGCTCCCAGAGAGATTGCCTCTTTCGCTGAAATGGTCCCATCTGTCCACACTTCAATTGTCAGTTTGTCGTAGTCGGTAATCTGCCCTACACGGGTGTTTTCGACGGTATAATTCACCTTGAGTACGGGTGTATAGATGCTGTCCACTGGAATGGCGCCGATCACGTTCTGCAGATTCTGCTTGTTGCGCTCGCTGGGAACGTATCCGCGGCCCTTGTCGATGACGATTTCCATATACAGCTTAGCGCCCGCGCCAAGAGTTGCAATGTGCATGCCGGGGTCGAGAATCTCCACTTCGGAGTCCACTTTGATGTCGCCGGCAGTGACTTCGCATTCGCCCTCAGCTTCGATATGAATGGTTTTGGGAGCGTCGCCGTGGATTTTCGCAATCAGTCCCTTCATGTTCAGGACAATTTCGGTCACATCTTCTTTTACGCCCGGTACTGTTGAAAACTCGTGTTGAACGCCATCAATTTTGATTGATGTTACTGCCACACCGGGAAGCGAGGAGAGCAGCACCCTTCTTAAACTATTGCCTAGAGTAGTGCCGAAGCCGCGCTCGAGAGGCTCCAATACAAATCTTCCGTAAGTACCGTCCGATTTCATCTCGGCCGTCTCAATTACTGGCTTTTCAATCTCAATCATTTATAACCCTCCTAAGCAGTATATAGAAGCAGCATGGGCTGCCTGCAATCGTACACACCTTCGCAGTAGCACTTCAAACATTATTTGGAGTACAACTCGACAATCAGATGCTCCTGGACATCCAGATCAATGTCGTCGCGGTTGGGCATACGGAGGACTTTGACGGTGTAGTTCGTTCTATCCGCATCCAGCCACATGGGAACGGGTCTGGAACCACAGGTTTCATCGATTGCTTTAAATTTTTCGCTCTGGCGGGATTTCTCAGCAACAGAAATGACATCGCCTTCTTTTACGAGCAGAGAAGGAATGTTAACTTTCTTGCCATTGAGTTTGTAGTGGTTATGGACGACCAGCTGTCTTGCTTCCGCTCTGGAATTTGCAAGCCCTGCTCTATAAACGATGTTGTCCAGTCTGCTTTCCAGCAAACGAAGCAGGTTTTCACCAGTCATGCCGGGTTTTCTCTCAGCCATTTCAAAATAATGTCTGAACTGGCTCTCCAAAACGCCGTAATAACGTTTTGCGGTCTGTTTCGCTCTGAGCTGTAAGCCGTATTCAGAAACTTTTTTACGGCTCTGGCCATGCTGGCCGGGAGCGTAGTTTCTAGCAGCTACGGGGCAATGCTCGGAGTAACATTTCGTGCCCTTCAGAAACAATTTCTGCCCCTCGCGGCGACAAAGTCTGCATACCGCACCGGTATATCTTGCCATTTACTTGCACCTCCTTAAACTACACGCGTCTTCTTTTCGGCGGACGGCAGCCGTTATGCGGGATGGGAGTTACGTCTTTGATCATCCGTACCTCGAGGCCCGCAGCCTGCAATGCTCTGATTGCGGCTTCTCTTCCGGAACCAGGCCCTTTTACATAAACTTCAACGATTTTCAAGCCATGCTCCATTGCGGCTTTTGCAGCTTTTTCAGCGGCAGTCTGAGCAGCAAAAGGAGTGGATTTTTTAGAACCTCTGAAGCCCATTTCACCAGCGCTTGCCCAGGAAATTGCGTTGCCCTGAGTATCGGTGATGGTAACGATGGTATTGTTAAAGGTGGACTGGATATGAACGGCACCACGCTCGATATTTTTACGTTCGCGACGTCTGCGGACGGTGGTTTTTTTCGTAACCTTTGCCATGTGTCAGTATCCCTCCCTATTATTTCTTCTTGTTCGCGATGGTCTTCTTCGGACCTTTTCTGGTACGTGCGTTTGTTTTGGTTCTCTGTCCTCTTACAGGCAGACCTTTTCTGTGGCGCACGCCGCGGTAGCAGCCGATTTCAACCAATCTCTTGATGTTCAGAGCAACGTTTCTTCTCAGGTCGCCCTCAACTTCGTAGTTTTTGTCGATATAATCACGGAGCTTTGTCGCATCGTCTTCCGTCAGGTCTTTCACCCTGATATCGGGGTTGATGCCGGTAGCCGCGAGGATATCGTTAGCAGATTTACGACCGATGCCGAAGATGTAAGTCAAACCGATTTCGATTCTCTTTTCTCTTGGCAAGTCAACACCAGCTATACGAGCCATTAAAGTTGCACCTCCAATGCAGGAAAAATTCCCGCAGTACTTAAGTTTATTGCCATCTTCTGTGGGTTAACGCTGCTTAAGCAAAGCAGCAGGGTTAGCCCTGACGTTGTTTGTGCTTTTTCGTCTCGCAAATAACCATAACTTTGCCTTTGCGCTTGATAACTTTGCACTTTTCACAGATGGGCTTAACGGAAGGTCTTACTTTCATCTGAAATTACCTCCTTGTGAACAGTTCGTGTTTACTTGGAACGCCAAGTGATGCGTCCCTTTGTGAGATCGTAAGGCGACATTTCGACTGTCACCTTATCTCCGGGAAGGATACGGATGAAATTCATCCGGAGTTTTCCCGATATATGAGCCAATATGGTATGCCCATTCGGAAGCTCTACCTTAAACGTCGCGTTTGGCAGCGATTCCCTGACAACACCTTCAATTTCGATTACATCGTCTTTGGACAAGGCAAATTCCCTCCTACTCGTCTGATGGCGTAAGCCCACCGTAGTTAAACGGCCAAAGGGCTTGTTTCAGTTTTTTGTTAGTTTCCATTCGCATGGGATCGAAAACCGTATTCGTCACCCGAAGGTGTTTGGGATTTTTCTTTTTGGGCTTATCCAGTAATCTTGACCGGCCGTCCGCAAGATATGCAAAAGAGCTGTCAATTTTTACCACCGCAAAAAATCCCTTGTCATGTCCGCTGATGCTCTGAACCACCGAACCTACTTTCAATTCCGGCATAGATGACGTTCCTCCAAACTGTTTTGTCTATCGGACCGTCAAAATCACAGGGCCGTTTTTCGTGATAGCGATGGTGTGTTCAAAATGAGCAGACATGCTTCCTGAAACCGTTTTGGTCGTCCAGCCGTCGGACATAACCTTTACCTCGTCACCTTTAAGGTTAATCATCGGCTCGATGGCAATGGTCATTCCTTCCACCAGACGGGGACCTCTTCCGGGCCGCCCGAAATTCGGGACCTCCGGATCTTCATGCAGGTGCTTGCCGACGCCGTGGCCGACAAACTGCCTTACAATCCCATAACCGAACTGGGACACGTGGGTTTCAACCGCGTGGGAAATATCGCCGATGCGGTTACCTACCACAGCCTGTTCGATGCCTTTCATCAGGCTCGCTTGTGTTTCCTTTAAGAGCGCTTTGGTTTCATCCGAGGTGTCACCCACAATAAAGGTGTAGGCGTTGTCCCCATGAAATCCTTGATAGTAAGCCCCAACATCTATACTAACAATATCGCCCTCTTGGAGGTGGTAATCCGACGGAATACCGTGGATGACCACATCGTTGACGGAAATGCAAGCAGAAGCGGGATATCCCATATAGTTTAGGAAGGATGGTGTCGCACCGCATTTCGTGATATACTCATGAATTTTACGGTCGATTTCCTTGGTCGTAATATTCGGTTTGATCCATTCCTCAGCTACGTTCAATGCGTCGGCTGAAATTTTGCAAGCCTTCTTCATCGTTTCGAGCTCAGTCTGCGTTTTTAAAACTATCATAAAAACTACGCCTCCACAGCTTTTAGGGTCAGTGCCGTGGTATCGGCTACATCTTCCTGTCCTTCGACAACGATGAGCTTGCCGGTGGCATAGTAGTAATCTTTTAAAGGTTCTGTCTGCTGGTGGTAAACCTGCAAACGCTCTTTGATCGTATCAGGATGGTCATCTTTGCGCTGTACTGTATTGCCGCCGCATTTGTCGCACTTGCCTTCCGATTTAGAAGGTTTGTACTCCAGATGGTAGGAGGCGCCGCAGTCTTCACAAACACGTCTGCCTGACAGGCGCTTCATGATTTTCTCGTCTTCGACTTCGATATCGATGACTCGGTCAATGTTTACGCCCATTTTGTCCAAGGCTTCCGCCTGCGGGACTGTCCGGGGAAAGCCGTCCAGGATAAAACCGTTTTTACAATCGTCCTTTTCGAGTCTTTCCTTCAGAATGTTGATGACAATTTCATCGGGAACCAGTTTTCCGCCATCCATATAGGATTTGGCTTCCATCCCGAGAGCTGTCTCATTTTTGATTGCTTCACGCAGAATATTTCCTGTAGAGATTGCGGGAATTTTGAGGGTATCGCAGATTACTTCCGCCTGCGTGCCCTTGCCCGCGCCGGGTGCGCCTAATAAAATCAGATTCATCTAGAAGCTCCCTTCTTACTCTAAGAAACCTTTGTGGTGGCGCATCATCATCTGGGATTCCAGCTGTCTCATGGTCTCCAGCGCAACACCGACAACGATGAGGATGGAAGTACCGCCGAGAGAAACATTGGCCTTGGTAATCATACTAAAGATGATCGGGAATACTGCGATGAGGCCAAGGAACAGAGCGCCCAGCAAGGTAACCTTGGAGATAACTCTGGAGATGAAATCAGATGTGGGCTTGCCGGGACGGATACCCGGAATCGCGCCATTATTTTTGCGGAGATTGTTTGCAATCTCGATAGGATTGTACTGAATCGCAACATAGAAGTAGTTAAATGCAATGATCAGCAAGAAGTAAATCAGGCCGTATACCCAGTGATCTGAGTGGAAGGCCTTGAAAAACCCATCCCAGAAACCGCCGGCTTTTACATTTGGGCCCAAGAAAGTAGCAATCATGTTGGGCAGAGACACAAAGCTCATAGCAAAGATGATAGGCATAACGCCGCTCATATTAACCTTAATCGGAATGTGTGTATTCTGTCCGCCATACATTTTGCGGCCGACTACGCGTTTTGCATAGGAAACCGGGATTCTTCTCTCAGCATTGGTCATCCAAACGATAAAAGTAACCATTGCAATAAAGACAATTACAATCAGCGGTACATAGAAATAATACGCCGGGTTGGAAGAACCCATCTTCCACCAGCCGACCAGCATCTGGAAGGCTGCAGGGCCACGGGACAAAATACCGGCAAACAGGATAATCGAAATACCATTGCCCAGACCCTTTTCAGAAATCCGGTCACCCAGCCAAACAACAAGAGCAGTACCTGCGGTGAAGCACGCTATAATAATGATAGCGGCAAACACGCCGGAAAATCCGCTTTTATATTTTAGGATGTTGCCCTGACTGTTTTTCAGCAGGAAGTAGAAAGCTGTCGCCTGAATCAACGCCAGACCCAACGTCACATAACGAGTGATCTTCTGAATCTTTTTGTGGCCTTCCGAGCCTTCCTTCTGGAGACGCTCCAATGCAGGAATCGCCACCGTCAAAAGCTGTATGATAATGGACGCGTTGATGTAAGGCGTAATAGACATTGCGAAGACGGTTGCTTGGGAAAGCGCACCGCCGGTCATGATGTTCAGGTAACTTAAGAAATCACCGGAGCCAGCGCCAGTTTTGAACAGATCCTGAAGTGCTACAGGATCCAGAAAAGGTACGGTAATGTAGGAACCGATGCGGAAAATCAGGAGGATAAGCAAAGTATACAGGATCTTCTTGCGAAGTTCCGGCTGTTTGAATGCATTTCTCCAAGTTTCAAACATCTTACATCACCTCGGCCTTTCCTCCTGCGGCCTCAATCTTTTCTTTGGCAGATTGGGAGAAGGCAGCAGCCTTAACGGTTAATTTCTTGCTGATTTCGCCGTTGCCGAGAACTTTCACGCCGTCGTACTGTTTGTTGACGAGGCCCGAAGCGATGAGAGCATCGGTGTCTACCACTGCGCCATCCTCAAATTTGTCCTGCAAATCGGTGAGGTTTACGATGGCGTATTTGGTAGCAAAATTGTAGTTATTGAATCCTCTTTTGGGAAGACGTCTGTGCAAAGGCATCTGTCCGCCTTCGAATCCAGGTCTTACGCCACCGCCGGAACGGGCGTTTTGGCCTTTATGACCTTTACCTGCTGTTTTTCCATTACCGGAACCGTGACCGCGGCCGACGCGGAAATGCTCTTTTTTAGAGCCGGCTGCCGGAGCTAATTCGTGCAGTTTCATACTCGCACCTCCTTACTAGTCTTCTGTAACCTCGACGAGGTGGGAAATTTTAAAAACCTTGCCTTTGGTGGCAGCGTTATCCGGCTGAACGGTAACGTCGCCGACTTTTCTCAAGCCAAGAGAAGCGGCAATGGCAATCTGGTCTTTCTTCTTCCCAGCAAGACCTTTAACAAGTTTCACTTTGAGGTTTGCCATAAGTCTGCCCCCTAACCTAAAATCTCTTCAACAGATTTGCCTCTGATCGCCGCAACCTGCTGGGCGGTTCTCAAGGACTGCAAACCATTGATGGTCGCTCTGACAACGTTACAAGGATTGTTGGAACGCAGAGCTTTGGTTCTGATGTCCTTGATGCCGGCGGTTTCAACAACAGCACGGACAGGGCCACCAGCGATAACTCCAGTACCTTCTGGAGCCGGTTTCAAAAGCACTCTGCCGGCGCCAAACTCACCGATAACTTCGTGAGGAATGGTGGTGCCTTTCAGAGCGATCTGGATCATATTTTTCTTCGCGTCTTCGATGCCTTTGCGGATCGCGTCGGGAACCTCTCCCGATTTACCAAGGCCAAAACCGATTTTGCCATTGCCGTCTCCAACTACAACCAAAGCTGCAAATTTGAAGATACGACCGCCTTTTACGGTTTTGGAAACACGGTTAATCGCTACGACTCTTTCCTGCAAATCCGAAGCGGGATTTTCTATTCTAGCCAAACGAATACCTCCTCATTAGAACTTGAGGCCGCTTTCACGGGCTCCTGCGGCTAACTGCTCTACTCTGCCGTGGAAGATGTAACCGCCACGGTCGAACACTACTTCGGTGATTCCTTTTGCTGCAGCTTTTTCAGCAATTTTCTGTCCAACTTTAAATGCGCCTTCTTTGTTGCCGCCGTTTAAGTCGAAATCCTTATCGGTGGAAGCAGCTGCTGCAAGGGTAACGCCGTTTACGTCATCAATCAGTTGAGCGTAGATATGCTTAGCGGAGCGGAATACATTTAAGCGTGGACGCTCAGGTGTGCCGCTGATTTTGCCGCGCACCCTGCGGTGTCTCTTTAAACGAGCCTTGTTGCTATCAGGCTTATTTACCATTGCTTGTCACTCCTTTAATTACTTCTTACCAGTCTTGCCTTCTTTGCGCTGGATATATTCTTCAGCGTACTTAATTCCCTTGCCTTTATAGGGCTCCGGAGGACGTTTCTCGCGGACGTTTGCCGCAAACTGTCCAACCTTCTGCTTGTCGGGGCCGGAAATTACAATTTTGTTGGGAGCCGGCACTTCAATGGAAATGCCGTCAATTTCGGACATGATGACCTGGTGGGAATACCCCAGGTTCATGACGAGGTCCTTGCCCTGCTTTGCGGCACGGTAACCAACGCCGTTGACTTCCAAAGTTTTGCTGAAGCCTTCAGTCACGCCTACAACCATGTTGTTGACCAAAGATCTGGTCAGGCCGTGAAGCGCTCTGTGGTTTTTATTGTCGCTGGGTCTTGTAACGATAATCTCGTTATTCTCAAGAGCGACAGTTATATCCTTGTGGACGTCTCTTTCCAGAGTTCCCTTAGGTCCTTTCACAGCAATATGGCTGCCGTCGATTTTTACATCGACACCGGAGGGAACAGCAATGGGTTTTCTACCAATTCGAGACATAGCTATTTACCTCCTTACCATACAAATGCAAGGACTTCGCCGCCCACATTCTCTTTGCGCGCCTTTTTATCGGTCATTACGCCTTTGGATGTGGAAACGATGGCGATGCCGAGGCCTTTCATGACCCTGGGCATTTCCTCGCAGTTAGAATAAATACGCAGGCCAGGTTTGGAAACTCTGCGCAGTCCGGTGAGCACCGGGGTTTTGTTGTCGCCGTATTTTAGCGTCATACGAATCACGCCCTGCTTTCCGTCTTCAATGACCTGAAAGCCTTTTACATATCCTTCGTCAACGAGGATCTGCGCGATCGATTTCTTCATATTAGATGCAGGAATATCCACCGTGTCGTGTTTAGCTGAATTCGCATTACGGATGCGGGTCAGCATATCTGCGATTGTATCGGTGATTTGCATACCGTCAACCTCCTTTACTCGGTACTTTACCAGCTGGCCTTCTTCACGCCGGGAATCTGCCCTTTATAGGCCAGTTCTCTGAAGCAGATGCGGCAGATGCCGTATTTTCTCAGATAAGCGTGGGGGCGACCGCAGATTTTGCACCTGCTGTAGGCACGGGTGGAAAACTTAGGCTCTCTTTGCTGTTTGACAATCATAGATCTTTTAGCCATTTAATTATTTCCTCCCTTATTTAGAAAATGGAGCGCCCATCAGTGTCAAAAGCTCACGGGCTTCTTCATCGGTTTTTGCAGTGGTAACGAAGCAGATGTCCATACCACGGATTTTATCGATTTTATCGTATTCAATTTCAGGGAATATGAGCTGCTCTTTGAGGCCCATGGAGTAGTTACCGCGGCCATCAAAAGCGTCGGGATTAATTCCTCTGAAATCTCTTACGCGGGGAAGAGCAACATTGAAAAAACGGTCAATGAACTCATACATTTTTTCAGCGCGCAGGGTCACCTTGGCGCCGATGATCATGCCTTCACGAAGTTTAAAGTTAGCGACGGATTTTTTTGCTTTACAGGTAACCGGTTTCTGTCCTGTAATCGCGGTCAAATCCTTCAAAACAGCGTCCATCATCTTCTGATTTTCGCGTGCTTCACCACAACCTACGTTGATAACTACCTTTTCAATCTTCGGAATCTGCATGACACTTTTGTAGCCGAATTTCTTCATCAGAGCAGGGGCTACATCGCTTTTATAATAATCTCTCAGACGAGCCATGTCTTTTCCTCCATCCTAGAAAGTTTCTCCGCAAGAAGCGTGTTTGCACTGGCGCTTTTTGGTTCCATCTTTCTCGACTTTATGACCTACTCTTGTAGGTTTGCCGCATTTGGGGCAGATGGGCATTACTTTGCAAGCGTATAGGGGAGCTTCCGCCTTGACGATGCCGCCCTGCTGGCCCATGGCGCGGGGTTTCACGTGCTTAGTAGCAACGTTGAGGCCCTCGACGATGACCTTGCCCTCTTTGGGGCTGACTTCCAAAACTTTGCCTTTTTTACCTTTGTCTTTACCGCTGATAATCATCACGTTATCGCCGGTTTTGACGTGCAATTTATTAGCCATAAACTTGCACCTCCTATTAAAGCACTTCCGGTGCGAGAGAGAGGATCTTCATGTATTCTTTTTCACGAAGCTCTCTGGCGACCGGCCCGAAAATACGGGTGCCTCTGGGGTTTTTATCTTCTCTGATGAGGACTGCTGCATTTTCATCGAATCTGATGTAAGTGCCGTCCTCACGGCGCAAGCCTTTTGCTGAACGAACGATCACGGCTTTGACGACTTCACCTTTTTTTACAACGCCGCCTGGTGTTGCCTTTTTAACCGAAGCAACAACGACGTCGCCAATATTAGCATATCTTCTGCCGGAACCGCCCAATACACGGATACACATAAGCTCTTTGGCGCCGGTATTGTCAGCAACCTTTAAGCGGGTCTGCATCTGTATCACAGTGAGTTCCTCCTTTCGAGATTAGGCAAACAAATTATTTCGCCTTTTCGATGATTTCGCAAACTCTCCATCTTTTGTCCTTGGACAACGGACGGGTTTCCATCAACATTACTCTGTCGCCTTCGCCGCAAGAATTCTCTTCGTCGTGGGCTTTGACTTTGACGGTGCGTTTTACGATTTTATTGTAAAGGGGGTGTTTAACGTTGTCCAAAATGGCAACGACGACCGTTTTATCCATTTTGTTGCTAACAACTGTACCGACCCTCGTTTTTCTGAGGTTTCTATCGCTCACAGTTTGGTCCTCCCTTCTTATTTGGCGCCTTCTTTGGCATCCAGCTCTTGCATGACGGTCTTCACGCGAGCAATATCTTTTTTCACTGCTTTGATGCGTGTGGGATTGTCGAGCTGGTTGACAGCAAGCTGAAAGCGCAGGTTAAAAAGTTCGTCCTTCAATTCTTTCAGTTTATCCTGGAGTTCCACCATGTTCAACTCTCTGATCTCAGTAGCTTTCATTATTGCTCACCACCTGTCTCTGTATCTTCACGTTTCACAAACTTGCATTTGATGGGCAGCTTGTGCGCAGCAAGACGCATAGCCTCGCGAGCCAGTTCCTCGGAAACGCCGGCGATTTCAAACATAACTCTGCCGGGTTTAACCACTGCGACCCAGTACTCGGGAGAACCTTTACCTTTACCCATTCGGGTTTCGGCAGGCTGCTCGGTAACGGGCTTGTCAGGGAAGATTTTGATCCAAACCTGACCGCCACGCTTGATGTAACGGGTCATGGCGATACGTGCTGCTTCAATCTGGTTGGAGGTAATCCAGCAGGGCTCTAGAGCCTGCAATCCGAATTCTCCATGGCTTACAAAATTACCGCGGGTAGCTTTACCCTTCATCCGTCCTCTTTGCTGACGACGGTATTTTACACGCTTTGGAAGAAGCATTATCGGTTACCTCCTTCCTGTCTCGGTCTTCTGTTGTTTCTGGGGCGGTCGTTCCGATCGTTTCTGGGAGCTCTTGCGGGTCTCTTTGTGACTTCGCCTTTCAAAACTTCACCAGAGTAGATCCAAACTTTAACGCCAATTTTACCGTAAGTGGTGTTCGCCTCTGCAAAACCGTAGTCAATGTCTGCACGGAGGGTCTGCAGCGGAACAGTACCTTCGTCATAATGCTCGGTACGGGCGATTTCAGCACCTCCGAGACGGCCGCTGACGCAGGTTTTGATACCTTTCGCGCCCAAACGCATAGTGCGTCCGATAGCCTGCTTCATGGCACGGCGGAAAGAAATTCTTCTTTCCAGCTGGGAAGCGATGCTCTCAGCGACCAGCTGTGCGTTGAGGTCAGGCTGTCTCACCTCGACGATATTGACATGAACGGGCTTGCCGATCATTTTTTCCAGACGAGCGCGGAGCTCGTTGATTTTAGCGCCGCCCTGGCCGATAACCATGCCGGGTTTTGCGCAGTGAATGTGAATTCTCACTTTTAATGCATCACGTTCGATTTCGATGCGGGGAACGCCTGCAGCTTTCAATTCCTCTTTGATGAAATTACGAACATTGTAATCCTCAACAAGGGTATCGCCGAAAGCATTACCATTGACAAACCAGCGGGAATCCCAATCTTTGATAACTCCTACACGAAGTCCGTGCGGATTTACTTTTTGGCCCATAGTTTACCTCCTCTTTCAGCTTATTCCTTTTCCTTCAGGACAAGGGTGACATGCGAAGTTCTCTTGAATACTCTAAAGGCACGGCCCTGTGCTCTTGGTCTGATTCTCTTCATGATGGGACCGGGGCATACAAAGCATTCCGCAACATACAGATTGTTGACATCCATATTAAAGTTGTGGTCTGCGTTTGCGATGGCCGACTTCAGAAGCTTCTCGAGATGCTCACAAGCAGCTTTTGGTGTGTGTCTGAGAATTGCCATAGCGGTGTCAGTGTCTTTACCTCTGATGAGGTCGAGAACGATCTGAACCTTTCTGGGAGCGATGCGTACATTTCTCAGGTAAGCTTTTGCTTCCATTCAAAAATCCTCCTTTCGGCCTACTTTCCGTTATTTGATGTCTTAGAGCCAGCGTGGCCTCTGTAAGTTCTGGTGGGGGCAAACTCGCCGAGTTTGTGACCGACCATATCCTCTGTTACGTACACCGGAACGTGTTTGCGTCCGTCGTGTACAGCAAATGTATGTCCAACGAATTCAGGGAAAATAGTGGAGGATCTGCTCCAGGTTTTCAAAACCTTCTTTTCGCCTGCATCGTTCATGGCGACAACTCTTTTATACAGCGCAGGCTGTACGAAAGGGCCCTTTTTAACACTTCTACCCATGATTCATCTGCCTCCTTTCTTACTTCGCGTTTCTGCGTTTTACGATAAACTTGTCGGAGCGATGATGTTTCGCGCGGGTCTTGTAACCCAGAGTGGGTTTACCCCAAGGGGTAACAGGGGAAGGACGGCCGATGGGAGATTTACCTTCACCACCACCATGAGGATGGTCGCAGGGGTTCATGACGGAACCACGAACGGTAGGTCTCCAACCCATGTGACGTTTTCTACCGGCTTTACCGATGGAAACGTTCTCATGATCGATGTTGCCGACCTGGCCGACAGTTGCCATGCATCTAGCGGGAATGTTTCTGAGTTCACCGGAGGGAAGTCTGACGAGAGCGTACTCGCCTTCTTTCGCCATCAGCTGAGCCTGGTTTCCAGCCGCACGAACAAGCTGAGCGCCTTTACCGGGGTACAGCTCGACGTTATGAATGAAGGTACCAACAGGAATGTTGGACATAGGAAGGGCGTTGCCGGGTTTGATGTCAGCATCGGCGCCACTTCTGACTTTATCGCCGACTTTCAGGCCGTTGGGAGCGAGGATGTAGCGTTTTTCGCCGTCCTCGTACTGAACGAGTGCGATATGAGCCGAACGGTTGGGATCGTACTCCAAGGTGAGGACGTTAGCGTCCATGCCCTGTTTGTCGCGTTTGAAGTCGATAATACGGTATTTGGTTCTGTTTCCGCCTCCGCGGTGACGGACAGTGATGCGGCCGTAGCTGTTGCGGCCGGAATTCTTCTTCATGGGCTCCAAAAGGCTTCTTTCAGGAGCGACTTTAGACAGAGAAGAATAATCGGTAACTGTCATTTGACGTCTGCCGGGAGTGGTGGGGTTATATGACTTAATTGCCATTTTAATTCACTCTCCTAATTCGGTTTAGCGAGAAGCTTGATACTTCCCATACATCACCCAGGGAAAAATCCCTGAATCGCTGAATCAATTCAGCTTAGATCATACCCTCGAAGAACTCGATTGCTTTGGAGTCTTCGCTCAAGGTCACGATTGCTTTTTTCCAATCAGGGGTGTATCCGGCAGTGCGGCCCTGTCTTTTCAACCGGCCTTTGCAGTTCATGGTGTTCACTTTGTCAACGGTGACGTTGAAAAGGGATTCCACTGCTTTGGCGATCTCAATCTTATTTGCATCTTTCGCAACTTTGAAGGTGTATTTTTTCAGAGAGATGCCAGCCATGGATTTTTCAGTAATGATAGGCTTCAGAATAATATCCTGTGCTCTTTTCATTATGCGTACACCTCCTCGATCTTCTGAGCGGCGTCTTTAACCACGATGAATTTGTCGTAGTTCAACACGTCGTAAACATTCAGAGTGTTGACGTAAGCGGTCTTCACGCCGGGAATGTTCTGTGCGCTCTTGACGACTTTCTCGTCGTTCTGCTCCAGCACGATAAGGGCTTTTTTCTCAGCGCCCAATGCTTTGAGCATGTTGACAATAGTCTTGGTTTTGAACTCGTTCATCTCGATCTTGTCGACGACTACCAGATTGTTGTCGAGGACCTTCGAGGAGAACGCGGATTTCAGCGCCAGTCTCTTCATCTTTTTATTCATTGCCAGTCTATAGCTGCGGGGCTTGGGTCCGATTGCGACGCCGCCGCCGACCCACTGGGGAGCTCTGATGGAGCCCTGTCTCGCATGACCTGTACCCTTTTGACGCCACGGCTTGCGGCCGCCGCCTCTAACCTCGGTACGGGTGAGGGTGGACTGAGTGCCCTGACGCTGGTTGGCAAGGTAAGCAACTACTGCCTGGTGCATAACCGCGGTGTTCGGTTTGATTCCAAATACGGCTTCGGAAAGTTCTATCTGAGAGACTTCTTTGCCCGCCATATCAAATACGGAAACCTTTGGCATTATAATTCCTCCTTCCCTTAAGCCTTCTTGCTGTCAGAGAGGATAACCACGCCGCCTTTGGGGCCGGGGATCGCGCCTCTGATGGCAATCAGATTGTTTTCAGCATCGACTTTGACGACTTCCAGGTTCTGAACGGTAACCCGCTCGTGACCCATGTGGCCAGGCATTCCCTTACCCTTGAAGATTCTAGAGGGGTCGGAAATAGCGCCCATGGAGCCTGCATGTCTCGCGACAGGGCCTGTACCATGAGAAGCTCTCAGGGAATGGTTTCCATGCCGTTTGATAGAACCTGCGAAGCCTTTACCTTTGCTAGTGCCGGTTGCGTCGATCATGTCGCCGACTTCAAAAGTGTCAGCCTTGATCACGTCGCCGACATTGTATGCGCTGCAATCGTCCATTCTGAATTCTCTCAGAGTTCTCTTTGCAGCGACGTCAGCTTTTTCAAAATGGCCTTTGAGCGGCTTGCTGATCTTGTGTGGTTTCGCGTCGCCAAATCCTACCTGGATGGCTTCGTAGCCGTCATTCTGCTCGGTTTTCTTCTGAACAACCACGCAAGGGCCAGCTTCAACCACGGTTACCGGAATGACTTTTCCGTTTTCATCGAAAATCTGGGTCATACCGATTTTCTTACCGATGATTCCTTTTTTCATCTTTTTTCCTCCTTATAGGCTATTGGTTGGCCTCACGCCAACGTGACCTTCCGAAACTCTCAGGAAAGTGTTTCGGAAATGCGAGGCGTTTTCATGAACCATCTTGGGATTCATGTCGAAATTACAGGTTGATTTCGATTTCTACGCCTGCGGGGAGCTCAAGGCCCTGCAACGCTTCGACGGTCTTTGCAGACGGTCTCAAAACGTCGATGAGTCTTTTGTGCGTCCTCATCTCAAACTGTTCCCGGCTGTCTTTGTACTTGTGCACAGCGCGGAGAATGGTTACGACTTCTTTCTGAGTGGGCAGAGGAATAGGACCTGCAACTCTAGCTCCTGTTTTCTTTGCGGTTTCCACGATTTTGGCCGCGGAAGCATCCACCAGATTGTGATCATAACTTTTCAGTTTGATCCTTAATTTTTCTTTGACTGCCACTTGTCATCGCCTCCTTAAAAATTTGCGGGGACAAGACAATCGTTTGAACACGTTTCCGGGTGTTTCGCAAACGGCCATTAAAAAAACCGAAAAAACGCATGGTTTTTCCGGGTAGTCGTTGAAAATCACCTTGCACTTGCCGCCTAAAGAGGCGCAGTTTGCACAGAAACCCCAATTTTAAGGGCATAATACCCCCTCATCGGTCGATTTCATCGGTATTCAATCTTTTGTCGCCCGGTTTAAAATCGGACATACTCGGCGAAAATTACCTGCAAATAGCAGCAACCTTTCGCTTCATCGCATATCTGTCGCAGTCACGCAACATTGATTATATCGCATAAAACCGGCCATTGCAAGGGTTTATGTCCAATTTCTTGTTAATTTTTTATGAACAAATGTAACTTAATTGGAAGTTACACAGTATCTATTGTAGATGTTATTAGGAAAGGGCCGGAATGCAATCCCAGCCCTTTTTGTTCCTACTCCAGATTCAATTTTTTTGCCAACAAATATCGAGTGCCCAAAAGGCACCCTACTCCACAGAGCAGATTAATCACCAGCGCCGTCAGCAAGGCCCCATGGAGCAGTACCAACGGGCCTGTTGAGGTTTGCAGATCCATCATGAAATCAGATGTGCCCATTTTTAAGAAGAAATCAGACCCCGCAGCACCCACAATGACCATGGCAACAACGGCGACGATCTGAAGAACAAAGGTAATCCCGATATAGGTCAGGATAGAGCCAAGTAACTTTTGTCTGCCGAACAGCTGACCAATAGCCATTGAGACATAAAACATTAAAATTGTCGTCAGCAATTCCGCTAACAGCAATACTGAAAACTCAACAAGGAACAACCAGCCGTTAATATTCAGGTGACCCAGTGCTTGGAAAAGTTCCCCAAAAAATCCAGGCAATTTGGCTAGACTCTCCGTATCAAAGGCCAATAGGAGGATCGCCGCTACCACCAATACACCGCTGGCCAAATACCACACACCGGAGGTTAGCAACTTTGCCCAAATATGGGTCGAAACCTTTACCGGCAGAGTGTGCATCAGGTATCCCTCGTCCCCCAAGAGATTTTTGTAAAACCGCTGCACCGATATGAAAAAGGTGAGAAACAGCACGCCCATAATCATAAGCATGTAAATTACGACGAAAAACCCGGCGATGGCACCGTTTAAGGCTTCCTGTACAGGGGGAACTGCAAGCAGCACTTTGCCCAGTACCGTAACCAACAGAAGGGCTAAATAGGCGGGCAGCAACACTCTGGCCGTCGCCTTAAATTCATATTTTGTCAGTTTTCCTAACATTTGAATACCTCCCTGAACAAAGCATCTACACTCATTCCCTGTTCCTCTCGGATTTGATCGACAGATGCTTGCATCCGAACCTCACCCATATGGATAAAAATCACTTCATCGAGGATTTTTTCAATATCGGAAATCAAATGGGTGGAAATCACCACTGTGGCATTTTCATTATAATTGGTAATAATCGTGTTAAGGATGTAGTCCCTCGCTGCAGGGTCCACTCCCCCAATGGGTTCATCAAGTAAGTAAAGGTCCGCCTCCCGGCTCATTACCAAAATCAACTGCACTTTTTCTTTGGTGCCCTTGGACATGGTCTTCAGCTTATCAGCCGGATCGATATTCAACCGTTTGAGCATATCATAAGCCTTTTCAACATTGAAATTATCATAAAAATCATGGAAAAAGCAAATAATATCAGAAACCTTCATCCAATCACAAAGATAACTGCGCTCAGGTAGATAGGATACAATTTTTTTGGTTTCAACTCCCGGTCTCTTTCCGTCAATTAGGATTTCTCCGCGTGTCGGAGTCAAAAGTCCGTTGGCCAATTTGATGAGAGTGCTTTTTCCACTGCCGTTGGGTCCAAGCAAACCAATAATTTTCCCCCTTTCCAAAGAGAGGTCCACGCCGCACAGCGCTATCTTTCCACTATAAGTTTTAACTAGGGATTTACATTCCAAAATCGGAGCCATTTACTGTTCCTCCTTCACTATATTTCGAACTTGTGCCAAAATATCTTCACTATTAAAGCCCAGTTGCCTCATGTTCTCTACAAAGGTAACAATCTGTTCTTTTGCCAATGTATTCTTGATTTCTTCAATCATCGTTTGATCCTCCGTTACAAATCGCCCACTGGTTCGCTGACTGTACAGTAACCCTTTTTGCTCCATTTCCGCCAATGCCTTTTGCATCGTGTTGGGATTCACTTCCGCTTCGGCTGCCAGTTCTCGGACAGATGGCATTCGCTGTCCTGCACGGTACTCGCCGGACACAATACGCAGCTGAATTTCTTCAATAATCTGTGCATAGATTGGCCGATCTGAATTCAGTTTCCATGACATAAGCAGGCTCCTTTCTGCAGTGTATTATTGTACTACTTATTTAATACAATAATACACTGGTAAAATCTATTTGTCAATAACTTTTTATAAAAATTATATACTCCACTTTTTTTGAATCTATTTTCGAATTTGATTGAACAAATCATAAAATATTCGAAAAATTATTGATATTTTACTTGATTTTTAGTACAATAAATACGTTAAGCAATTTAACAATTACTGTCCTATCTGTATTGTGCAGATATATGAGAGGAGGGCTTGTGTGATTACGTATCATCCTGTTCCAGGAAGAGTTTATGATCTGATTTTTATTGGTGCAATCCATTATGATTACAAATCTTTTATCATTAGAAATCAGGACATTTCTTTTGAGGCCACTCCAAAAATCACTTCAGAAATCCATCAATTTATTCGGCGCTCCGCCGAAATTGATGAAAAATTTATATCTATCTTATTTTCCTTTCAGCATGATTTTCGCCTTTTTTGGATACGTTTCATTATGTCTGCCCGTTCATTTTTTTCGTTTCAATCCATGGAAGAGTTTTTCGAGTGGATTGAATTGCTTGATCCGGCCATTCTTCTCACACATTTTTTGAGCTTTCTAGACAATCAAACCAAATCACGCCAGGAATATGAGGCGCTACTGACAGATTACGAAAAGCTCAATGACTTTGTTTCAAAGTTAGATTTAGATGACTCCGCTAAATACCAAGTCGTTTCTTTATGTCTGTCGCCAAAGGGCTGCATTAAAAAAATTTGCCAAGCTTTTCGAAAGATGAATGAAATTATGGATCAAATTGAAATACGGTTTTCCGATTATATTGACCACCTAAAGGCCCACCTCTTATCCGAGGAGGAAATTACAGAGGTGACCAAATATACAAGTTTCAATTGGAATGTTAAAAAATACGATTCGTTGATTTATACTCTTTCATTCGTGGATGACAGCGCGGTACACTGCCAGTCCGCAGGTTCCCAAGCTCATTTTATATTGGGCTCCAATGCAGGATATTACAGCTGCTGCTTTCATGAAAGGATTGATTTGGTCAGTTTGGGCAGCACCCTCAGTGACCAGCGTCGGATTGATATTCTCAATCTTTTGGAAAATGGAGAACGGTACGCCACTGAAATCGCTCAAATATTAAAGATCCCCAACAATACCCTTTTTTACCACTTAAACCAATTGTTGGCCGCTAATCTGATCGCCACTCGTATTTCCGGAAGAAAAACGTTTTACTCCTTAAAGTCGAAAACTTTTAAGGCGATTTCCGATTATTTTGAAAACTATTATAAAATCATTGCCGAAAAAGAGAAAGAAAATGGAATGCTCAATTAAATATAAAAATAAAAAGGAACCGAAAAATCGGTTCCTTTTTTTATAAAAGTTCTTCATTATAATGTGCTCGTTCCCCTCCCACAAATTTTGGACGGGTTCTCGCCAAGGTAATGGGAGCCTCTCCAATCTGTTTGACGCTCACTCGGACAGGGACAGCAACTTCCAGTAAATGCATGCCAATGAGGGTCCCACCGATGTCCATCCCAGCTGACGCCCGCACATGCTCCACTACGACTGGATCTTCAAACCTTTCATAGGCAGTCGTAGCAAAAGCCCCTCCTGCATGAGGGTGAGGAACCACATTTACCTCTGTAAGGTTATATTTTTCGACAGCTCGCCGTTCAACCACCAAACAACGGTTGAGATGCTCACAACACTGTGCCGCGAGAAGCAACCCCTCCTCCTTCAGAACTGCTATAAGGGAATCAAAAACAGCCTCCGCTGCCGCCTTACTGCTGCAAGTGCCGATTTTTTTTCCTACGATTTCGCTGGAGCTACACCCTACCACAACAAGGTCTCCTGACCGGAGTTTTGCTGTTTCTAAAAGTTCGGACAGCGCCCCTCTAGTTTCTTCTTTAATTTGTTCCGTCATTCCTATCCCATCCCTTTCTCAGTATATTCCAATAGCTGTTTTTTAAAAGAGGCAAACGCTCCCGGTACAGCATAAATCTTTTCTAATTCATCTAAAGTAGCTAAAACAGCTCCCTCCCAGCGAGCTTGCTGGCAGACGGCTAAGTATCCCGCCATTTTCCATTCAACATGGGTAAAAATATGTTTTGCCTCTTTAAGGGAATAAATCTTGATAGGAAGGTTTCCCTGCTGTCGCAGCACGTCTTCCGCCTGCTCTCTACTAAGTCGCAATGGAACATTGGGAAACTCCCACAGTCCAGCTAAAAGGCCTACTGCAGGACGTTTTGATAGCAGTACTCCCTCCTGATTGCAGATCAAAAATACCGTTTTTTCCTCTAGTCGCCGCGCCTTTTTTGCGGATTTAATCGGAAACGCCAACTGGGTTCCCTCACGAAATGCAGTACACAAATGGGAGAGAGGACAGCAACCGCACATGGGCGTCCCATTTGGCAAGCAAACCCCTGCTCCTAAATCCATCACTGCCTGGTTAAAATCCCCCGGGCGGTGCCGGGACACAATTTCCTGCAATAATTCTCGATAGGCCTTTTTTACCTGTGGGCTGGCAATATCCGACTCACATCCCAAAATTCTCGAAAAAACTCGAAGCACATTTCCATCTACTGCTGGAACCGGCTCCCCAAACGCAATAGAAGCAATGGCCCCTGCCGTATATTCTCCTATTCCGCATAGATCGAGAAGGAGTTCGTAGGACGGGGGCAATTTGCCGTCATACCGTTCCACAACCTGTCTGGCGGCTTTATGAAGGTTCCGGATCCGGGAATAATACCCCAGTCCCTCCCATAGCTTATGGAGCTGTTCTTCCGACGCATCAGCCAAGGACGAAATATCCGGCAACACTTCTACAAAACGCTGAAAATAGGGCAAAACCGCTTCCACTCTGGTCTGCTGAAGCATGATTTCCGAAAGCCAAACCCAATAAGGCTCAGGATTGCTGCGCCAAGGAAGCACTCGGGCGTGTTTATCATACCATTCCAACAGCGGCGTACTTACTTTAGCCAGCAATCCCACCGCCTCTTCTTGAGACATTGGTAACTGCAACTGAACTTTTTCCATCACACGCCGCCTTTCAGAATCATTTTCTTCTATTATAATGCGTCTGACACAAAGCTGCAAGCTTCGAAAGTATGAACTTTCGAAGCTTGCAATAAATAATTTGGAAATGATAGGATATAAAAATTAGCATACAACCTTGACTTAAGCTGTTTTATCACTATCTCATATTTATAAAAAAATCTGACTACCGAGTTTTTATATGCGAAAAAACTTCCATTATCCCGCAAATTCAGCTCCTAGGGCAATGGCCTGTAAATTTTTATCCAGCAATTGTATCTTAGAGGAGGGGACGCTTTCCCGTACCGCCTGTTCCACTGTTTTCTGTGAGGTAAAACAGCTTACCCTCGTGAGATAGCCCAGCATAATCATATTTGCCAAACCATGCAGCCCGTTTTCCTGCGCCAAAGCAGTAGCGGGAATTGGAAAATAACACACATCCTCCCGCGGACAGGACAAATCCACTAGTGAGCTATCAGAAAAAACCATTCCTCCAGCTTGAACTGCGCCAATGAATTTTTCAAAGGAAGGCCGGTTAAACGCCACAAATAAATTCGGTGACAGCACAATAGGGCAGCCGATTTCCCGCTCATCGATACAAACCGAACAGTTCGCTGTTCCTCCCCGCATCTCAGGGCCATAGGAAGGAAGCCATGAGACGTAATTTCCGTCAATCATCGCTGTAGCCGCAGCCACCTTCCCCATAAAGAGGATTCCCTGACCGCCAAAACCTGCCAATAGCATCTGCAAACTCATTATGCATCCTCCCCTGTCCGGTCTGCAAAATTTCCCAGCGGATAATATGGAATCATATTGTCCTTTAGCCAGGAAAGAGCTTCCACCGGCGTTAATCCCCAATTCGTCGGGCAGGTGGACAGCACCTCTACAATAGAAAAGCCCTTTCGTTTGTTCTGTACCTCAAAGGCTTTTTTGATAGCCGATTTCGCCTTTTTTATGTGGGGCACATCGTGTACCGCCACCCTCTCTGCAAATGCTACGCCATCCAGGGTGGAGAGCATCTCACAGACCCGGATAGGAAATCCTGCTGCTGCGGTATCCCGGCCAAAGGGCGTCGTCTGCGTGACCTGTCCCGGCAAGGTAGTAGGAGCCATTTGACCGCCGGTCATACCGTAAATAGCGTTGTTTACAAAAATAATCGTTATATTTTCCCCCCGAGTAGCTGCGTGGACGGTTTCCGCCGTACCGATCGCCGCCAGATCACCGTCCCCTTGATAGGTAAAGACGATGCAGCCCGGGTGAACCCGTTTGATTCCGGTGGCCACTGCCGGTGCGCGGCCATGGGGCGCTTCCACCATATCACAGTTAAAATAATCGTAAGCCATTACAGCACACCCCACTGGCGCCACGCCGACAGCATCTCCAAGCATCCCAAGTTCTTCCAGGGATTCTGCCACCAAACGGTGAATAATACCGTGTGTGCATCCAGGACAGTAATGGGTTGCCTTTTCAGTTAGACCCTTTGTTTTCTCAAACACTACAGACATATTTGTTCCTTTCCGCTCGCGCTCATGAAAGACCGGCCATTTTGCGGATCGCATACAGTACCTCATCTGGGGTAGGCACCAAGCCACCTGTCCGGCCAATAAACTCCACTGGACAACGACCGTTGACCGCAAGACGCACATCTTCCACCATTTGCCCCATACTGAGTTCCACGCATAAGATACCGTCTAAAGTTTCGGCGCCGTCGAATTCCTTTTGGGGAAAGGGCCAAACGGTAATGGGACGAATCAGCCCAACTTTAATTCCCTCTTCACGGGCTGCTTGTACAGCAGATTTAACTACCCGGGCTGCGATGCCGTAAGCGGTGACAGCATACTGGGCATCCTCCATGAATAAGCTTTCCGCTACAGCTTCCCTCTCTTCTATGATGCGATATCGTTCAAATCGATTGAGGATAGTCTGTTCCAACTCCGACGGATTGAGATAAAGTGAATTGACGATATTGGGAGGCCTTTTATTCTTATGGCCTGTCAAAGCCCATGTTTTTTCCTTTGTATGACAGTTGCTTTCCGGGAACTCCACTGGTTCCATCATCTGTCCCAGCATCCCATCCGCCAAAATCAGCGACGGCATCCTATATTCTTCTGCCAAATCAAAAGCCTTGCCCATGAGATCGACAATTTCCTGAATGGACGACGGCGCAAAAACCAAGGCGTGCCCATCTCCGTGGCCAAGTGCCCGGGTCGCTTGCCAATAATCGGACTGAGACGGCTGAATACCGCCGAGTCCAGGCCCTCCCCGCATCACATTCACAATGACGCAGGGCAGATCTGAACCGATAATGTAAGAAATCCCCTCAGTTTTCAGGCTGATTCCAGGAGAAGATGACGAAGTCATGGTCCGCGCTCCCGCTGCTGCAGCACCAAGTACCATGTTAATGGCGGCAACTTCACTTTCCGCCTGCAAATACGTTCCGCCGATTTTCGGCATACGTTTGGCCATATATGCCGCCACTTCAGTCTGCGGAGTGATGGGGTAGCCAAAAAAATACCGACAGCCGGCTCGGATGGCTGCTTCCGCAAGAGCTTCGTTTCCTTTCATCAAAAACTTTTTCCCCATCATTTCCCCTCCTTTTTTTCCTTTTTAATAGTTATGGCGCAGTCGGGGCACATCATAGCACAAATGGCACATCCGATGCATTTATCCGGATGAACCGGAGTAGATGGCGTATATCCTTTTTTATTAAGCTTCTTTTTATCCAGCACTAGTACCTTTTTGGGGCACATATGGACGCAGAGGCCGCAGCCTTTGCACCGGTCCGGATCAATGATGACCTTTGGCATAGCTATTCCTTTCTGAATTAAAAAGGCCCTTGTTCCCAAGGCTTCGTAACAAATATGCGGATCGGATATTCCATTGGCAGCTGGACCTCCAAAGCTTTTTGCAAAAAAACCGCAGTCGCCGCCAGCGGCAATCCTGTTTCTCGGCAAATTTCGTTTGCATAGGGAAGGGAATCCAAAATATCCTTTCCAGTTGTCCCCTCCCCCAGGTTTGAATTGTTAATAATCGCAGTCGTCTGAAGACGGGAAGCTTTCTCTATTTCTTTCATAAGATTGACACTATCTTTGGGCGTAGACGTACCTAAGCGATATCGGTTGACCACATAAAACATATCAAAATCCATACTCTCAATCAGTCCGGCGTACCTGCCCAGCGCAATTGCACCAGCATCATCTCCGCCAACATCTACGACCACCGTTATTTCCTCATCGGAAAGGAGAGTTTCTATTTCCGGCGGCAAAGCCGGAATGTCCAGATTGCTGCCTGCGTAAACAGGCGCGGCCAGACAAATTTGATTTTGCGCAAACAGCGCTTTAAAATCAGCTGTTCGGAAATAGGGGTTCACAATATCCAGATCAATAATCGCTACCTTTTTTCTTTTCTTAGATAGATCAAGCGCAATGTTCACTGCTAAATTGGTTTTCCCGCTTCCGTAATGGCCAGTAATGATATTCAGCCTTTTTTCGACAAAAAACATGCTTCCTCCAATGATATACTAATTCCATTGCCGCCTTCTATTTTACCATCAGGCAGCTTTGAACTGTCGGAAATTTTCTAAAGCTTCTGTGACTATTTTATAGCCGCGAAACCATAATATAGAAAACAAAAAACTGCGGACAGAATATTCTGTCCACAGCTTTTTGTGTATTATTCCATACCTGAGGATACCAGTCATCCTCGGATCTACTTTCTGGTCTGAAATAAATCGGCGGAATCACCATGAGCCAAGCGGATCTGCATTCTGATTTTATCCGCGATCATCGCGATAAACTCAGAATTCGTGGGTTTTCCTCTGCTATTCTGGATGGTGTATCCAAAATAGGAATTGAGTACATCCACATCGCCGCGATCCCAAGCCACTTCAATGGCATGGCGGATGGCTCTTTCCACCCTGGAAGCGGTAGTCCCGAACTTCTTGGCAACAAGAGGGTAAAGTTGCTTGGTCACAGAATTCATCATCGCGGTATCCTGAACAGACAGTAAAATTGCCTCTCTCAGATAATGATACCCCTTGATATGTGCCGGCACACCAATCTGGTGAATGATTCCTGTGATATTGACCTCAAGCTGCTGAAGCGTAATCTCTCCATGCTGTTTGGAAGAAGTAACTTCTTCCTCATTGGAAACGCCGCACATGAGATCAATCTGGTCAAGCAAAACCGAAATTTCAAAGGGTTCCAGCATATAATAGCAGTGTGGATTCTCCATAATCTGCTTTTCGACAATTCCATTGTTAAAAGCCGAAGTAACGATAAACATGGGGATGTTGTCGTTGCCCTTCAGTGCACTCAACACATGTACCGCGTCGATGCTGGTCATCAAGGTACTCATAACAACTAGATCTGGATGTTCCTGTTCAATCACATTGAGAATTTGACCGCCATCTCTTTTCGTCAGAATAACATCGTATCCCTTTTCTTTCAGTTTGTTCTGATATATGGTACCAAAATCAGATGATTCGTCACCAATCAGAACTTTTTTCCTGTTGTCCAATACAAAAACCTCCTAACAGTTTTATCACACGAGTTATTCTAGCACCTTTCGTCCGGATTTTCAATAGCAAAACTTAAGGATTTTTATATTTGGTTATTGTGTTAAATAATTAATTACAGACTTGTTTATATTGTAAGCGAAAATTGTCGATTCTTGTCTAATTTCTATTAAACCTAAAAAATAAGTCAAAAAAACAAGATCCCGTTTGCTGTAGGAAAAAGGGAGGTTTTCGCGAAAAAGTGTTAAAATCCTGCAGCCTCTTCTGAAGCGATGTCGGAAAAATTTTCAATCATGTTCTCTGCAAAGATTCCATAACCCCTTTGAGGATCGTTTACAAAAACGTGTGTCACCGCTCCGACTAGTTTACCATTTTGAATAATTGGGCTTCCGCTCATACCCTGTACAATACCGCCAGTGGCTTCTAAAAGTTTCGAATCTGTAATTTTTACTACCATATTTTTAGTAGGAGAGTGATCGTTGAGATTGACTTTTTCTATCTCAATGTCATAAATTTGAGGCTTGGTGCCAGAGATCGTGGTGTATATCTGTGCAGCTCCTGTCTGAACATCCTGTTTGAGGCAAATGGGTATAGGTTCATTTTCCACCGGTTTGCTTTTTAATTGCCCATATACTCCCGTCTCGTTATTGGTATATAATTCTCCCACTACAGAGTGGGACAAAAATGTTCCTCTCAGTTCTCCTGGAGTACCCGCTGTGCCTTTCACCACATCCAAAATCGTAACCGGGACTACCTCCCCACTGGAAAGAGGGAGAGGCTCTCCAGTATCAATATCACATACCGCATGCCCTAAGCCACCAAAATCCCCTGAAACAGGGTCATAAAGAGTAACCGTTCCGATTCCCGCTGAGCTGTCACGCACCCAAATTCCGCATTTATAAGCCCCGTCAGTAAGACTTTTTACCGGCTGGATAGACACTTTCATTTGCTGTCCGTCTCGAATCAGCTGAATCGTCGCCGGTTCTCCTTTTGTATCATTAATTCTCTGAGAAAGTTCTGTATATGAAGACACATCGTGTCCGTTCACAGATAAAATAATGTCCCCTTTTTCCACACCGGCATTTTTAGCGGGATAGGCACTGCCCGTTTCGGTATCGATGGGAGTAAGGCCCACTACCACCACACCAGCAGTAAGCATTTTCAGTCCAAAAGGGGTTCCGCACGGAACGGCATACCGTTCTTCCGCCTGATGAAGATAGGTGGTTTTCACCGGAATAACCCCCAAAAGTTTCAGATTTACCGCTTTGGTTGCTGATGTATTTGCTTCAGCGCGGACCTCTTTTTCATTTCCTGCTTCTTCTACTGATACCTGACTATGCTGATAAATCCGAAATTGCTGATTTCCATAAACATAAAAGCTGTCGGGTATATCCTGATTTAAATAAGTAACGAAACTCATAATAAAAATTGTAAAAATGCTGACAAATAACGTTGTCGTTTGAATTACTTTTCTCATATAATGCCCATTCCTTTCTAAGGAACCGCTCATATTAGCCTAACAAAATTTTTAAGTAGAGCGGTGCCTTTGTTTGAAAAAATTTCAAACGAAAGACCATCTATTTATTTTTATTGCCTATTTGGCGGCAATCTGTTATTACCTTTTGACAAATCGAAATAAATATCATTGGGTTTTGTCCCCTGTTAAAAATCGCAATAGAAAATTGCCAGCAAAGGTTGATAATTCAAAGAGAAGTATTCCCTGTTTTTCTTGCAATAGACGACTTTTGTTAGGAAAGGGAAGATTTTCAAACATATTGATTATAATTATTATACGAATTGTATTATTTATAAAATATATTTCATTTATGCACATATAAAAAAAGAGCGATAAACCTGATTGGTTTATCGCTCTTTTTTTAAACTAAAATATAACGTATTCGTTTAATCCATAATCATTTTGAAATCTTGGAATATCCCCCTGAATCAAAGGCAGAATATACCGACAAATTTCCTGCTGAATTTCCTTGTCTTCCAAATCAAACCACTTATTTGGAACAAGTTGCTCAAGATTAGCTACATCTGCTATTTCCACCGTATGCATAGAGACAGAGTAAGGCTCATTTGTCTCCCTTTTTACGGCTACCATTCTTCCTGTCTCTCCAGCCAATGCGGCTCTTACGCCAAATTTTCCAATGGAAAAGCTCTCTTCCACATCGGTAAGAGAACCGAGATGGGAAGAACACCGCTGCATCAAGTTGAGTTCAATCGAGCGTACTTTACAGCCAATTTCGTTTCGGACCAAAAGTTCCAAATGTTTCCCCACTCCACTCAAATAAGCATGCCCAAAATTATCAATCGCGCCGCTTTTGGCGGAACTGCCTACATACTCTCCCTTTTCGTTGCGGATCCCCTCGCTGACAGCTATCACAATATTATCAGTGGTTTTCATTTTCTCACGAACCTGATTGATAAAATCCGACTCGCTGAAGGGCACCTCGGGAATAGCGATGATATCGGGCTTCTGTCCCCCCAGTAATTTTGGCAGTGCAGCTGCCAACGTAAGCCATCCTGCGTGCCGCCCCATAACTTCCACGATTGTCACCGATTTGACAGCGTAAATAGCGGTGTCTCGTATCAGCTCATTCATTGTCACCGCCAAATATTTCGCCGCACTTCCGTACCCCGGTGTGTGATCTGTACCAGCCAAATCGTTGTCGATGGTCTTTGGCAATCCCATCATGATAGGAGCGTCTGCTTTTCCCTGATAAAATCTGCTCAGCTTGCTCACTGTATCCATACTGTCGTTGCCGCCGATATACAAAAAATATCCGATATTGTACTGTTTAAGAACAGCGTCAATAGTTTGGTAAATCGGAGCTTCCAAATCATCCGGAAGCTTACAGCGGCAGGAGCCCAATGCCATTGCCGGAGTTGCCTTCAGCTTCTCGAGGTCTCGAAAATCCGTCAAGTCAATCAACCTGTCGTAAAGGACCCCTTCGATTCCATGCCGGCTTCCATAAATACTGCCAATGCGCTCCTCTTGCTGTGCTGCCGCAATGACCCCTGCCAATGTAGCGTTGATAGCGACGCTGGGCCCACCAGACTGTCCAACAATCAAATTTTTTTTCATAAAGCCTCCATAGCAATAAATGACCGCTCTTTCCTGTTAGAGTCAGAGCGGTTAAATCTTTTTATTGATCTGAATCGTAATCAAAATCTATATCATCGAAGACAAAGTCTTTGGTTAGCGTCCCATAAGCCGGTGTCTCGACCTCATCGTCTTCGTGCGGAGGTTCCTGTGGCCGGCGATTTTTTAATATCACATGAAGGAGGATACTCAACCCCACCACAAAAAATAATATACCGAAGCTCCACCATAGAAAAATGGGTTTTCCATCTTCGCTTTGCAGAAAAAGAACCGCCTTTCCTAAAACGGCACTTTTCGACTGCACCGTTCCCAGAAAACGAGTATCCTCTGCCGACAGAATCACCTGCGTTCCCGCTTCATCGGCGACAACATACTCCACCCCGTTTACCTGCAGCAGACGCCGCACCAGCAGATGATCTACGCCGTCTTTCTCCTGATAAAAAGCAACTAAATCCCCCTGAGCAAACGAAGTAGGCGGATCATGTTTAACGATAATCATATCCTTATTGTTAATGGATGGCGCCATATCCCCCGACTGCATCAAGTGGTAACTTCTCCCAAACAAGTTAAATGTCCCCGTTCGGTCAGCATTTTTAACACCGATTCCTAATAGTATAAGTCCAATAATACTGCATAATATAATAAAACTGCAGACAACAGTAATAATATTTTTGGTTCCCTGGGACATTTGCTTGTCCAATGATTTCTCCCCCTTTAAAGGTGGTCTTCGCGACGTAAAATGACATAATACTGCATTATGTTGATATTATATCCCAAATAGGGTAAGATTGCAACCCATTGAAGCAGAATTTTTTTAAAAAAAGTGTTGACAAAGCCCGACGAGTTGTGTATAATAATATTCGTTCACTGAACGGAGGCGTTCAGTGATGCTGAAATTGTGGGGGTATAGCTCAGCTGGGAGAGCATCTGCCTTACAAGCAGAGGGTCACAGGTTCGAGCCCTGTTGTCCCCACCATTTTTTTGGCCCGCTAGCTCAGTTGGTTAGAGCGCTAGCCTGTCACGCTAGAGGTCGTGGGTTCGAGCCCCATGCGGGTCGCCATTTTGTCATCAAATCCCGATTGCTTGCATATATTGAAACATCGGGATTTTTGATGATGTTATCTTCCTGCCTCTGTAGCTCAGTCGGTAGAGCAGGGGACTGAAAATCCCCGTGTCGTTGGTTCGATTCCGACCGGAGGCACCATATATGCGGATTTAGCTCATCTGGTAGAGCGCCACCTTGCCAAGGTGGAGGTAGCGAGTTCGAGCCTCGTAATCCGCTCCATTTTTATGGCGTCATAGCCAAGTGGTAAGGCAGAGGACTGCAACTCCTTCACCCCCAGTTCAAATCTGGGTGACGCCTCCAACGTAATAAAGCTCTGAGAATTCTTCTCAGAGCTTTATTTTTCCAAAATTAGACTAACTAATTTGGCATTTTAAAACAGGCCGATTCGCAATAAACGAATCGGCCTGTTTTTATTTCATATTGCGGAGCACAGCTGCGGAAAATCCACTAAATATCATAAAAGAATATTCATCCGGATTATCGTAATACAGCTCCATCACAGATAACGGCTGATCTAAAACAGTCGCATCAATGACCCCAAAATTCTCTGTAACCGACTGGAGCGCTTCACATAGCTTCTGTCCTTGCTCTCCTGGCACTGAGCTTGGCGTAGTCTTAGAGGCCCATCTCTGTATCTTCCAGGGGCCCTTCTCCTCCATCTGCTGCTCAGTATTGTAAAGAATCCGCTTGTTAATCTCTTCCATGGCCAGATCTGGATCCAGTTTATAATCGCTTGGTTCCCATTGGACACTGTTGGCAGAAAATGTGGATGGATAATCCTCTAGAAAAGTCACCTTTACAGCATATAGTCCAATATGCTGCGAAAGGTCAAAAAGGTGATCAGCAAATAAGAGTTCTACCGAAACAGGCAGTCCGTACATCGAGGATTTTTTAGTAATCTTATAAGAAAAGGTGCCATCTGGATATCCTTTCTCTTTATCAGTCGCCTCTCCTTGACGTGCGACCTGCTTTTTAGAAAGTCCCAAATCCGCAAAAACTTGGTCAGGGTCACTTCCCCATTTTGCATTCAAAAAAGTATCATATTGATATAAGTCTCGATCTTGATCACTTCCCCCACAAGCGGAAAAGGTGACAAGTGTAATCAATGCCATTAAAATTGCTGCTATGCGTTTCATATATATTTTATACCTCACTCTGTATTCAAGTTATTTTTAGCTAGTATAATTTATTATAAAAGAAAAAATTGGATTTGTCAAAATTTTTTCTTTTAGTTCGTTTATTCGACAAAATCAATTAGTTTAATTTTGTAAAATAAACGTAGAAGGGCAGGTGAAAATTATGGTATAAATATTATGTATAAATCGATGCGATATTATTTAAAAGGAGGCCATAAAATGAAAAAATTTTTAACATGTATAATGGTATTGTCCTCAATGATTATAGCAGGAAGCCTTCCTATATTTGCAATGGATATACAGACTTCCTCAGAACAGAATCCTATTGCCCTAGAAAATGATTCTATTACATATGATATGATAGATTCTGTAATAAAAAATGGCAAAATTATTGCTATATCAGATAATGAAATGGATTTCAGTATGACAGAATCAATCAATACGGTACAAACTCGTGGCAAGGGTATTATCGAAAATGAAATCAAAACTAACGTCAAAATAATTGCCCTGGAAGGAACTGTAGACGACCTGTTATCCTATGCTTCTATTATTAAAGAAAATGATGGTAGTGTTGAACGTTCAGAAAGTGATAATCTTCCAATGGCCACTATTACAACACGTGTTTATTATACGAAATACACTTATTCAGATGGCAAAGAATACTATGGCATTAATAAAGTTACTGGTAGAATTGTCGGGGCCCAATCAGGAAGTTATTTGGGCTCCAATACCTACATCACAAAAAATTACGCTCATATTGGTCAAGAAGGATATACTCCTTCTGGATACCGTTCTAACTCTTCTCCATATGAACCGAGTGTTTCAACCAGATCTTGGACATTTACTGCGCCGTCGTCATGGAAAAACTATCCCGTGGCTAATTCATCCTCTAATGCTGTAGGATGTTACTATTATATTACTTTAACGCGCGGTTCAGAAAGTTGGAAAATTGAACTGACAAATAATATTTGGTGAAACCCATGAAAACAAGAGTAAAAATAATCTATTATTCGTATCTAATCATTCTGCCCATTCTCTTTATTATCCTCAGGCTCTTTGAAAATTGGTCGAAAGCATATTCTGCCCAGACTTTTACTCCTGTATCAACAATTGTGGCAGTCGCACTACCTATCGTTTATGGGCTTTTAATTGGTGCTGATACGCTTTTTATGGATAAGTTGCTGAAAAAAGACCTAATCCTGCCCAAAATAATAGGAATTGCTATTTTATTAATCGTGTATCTAATCAGCTTTTCAAAACATTACAATGGGCTCATTGCAACGAGCCTACTGGTTTCTTTAGGGTACCAAACAGTTACGCTAATTCAAGTAATATGTCAGCGTAATCGAGAAAATCCAAACAATTAAGCTTACTAGTAAGAAAGAACTCCATTCTGATGGAGTTCTTTCTTCTTTGGCTCCTCCAGTAACTGACGACACTCAGCTGCACACCAGGCAAGCTTAGTGCAGACAACCGTCATGCATCTCCCGAAACACAGTACTGTAAGTTGAAGCCGGAAAAAGAAGTAAAAGAAGAAAGCAGCATGGACTGCGTCCACACTGCTCTTCCTTTTTGGCTGCCTCTGTCAGGCTCGAACTGACGACCCTGCGGTTAACAGCCGCATGCTCTACCAACTGAGCTAAGAGGCAATATACA
>NZ_JACRSV010000005.1 GCF_014384905.1 Fumia xinanensis | reverse complement strand
AGGCAACGGCGCTATGATGACCGGCTGGCTGCAGCAGGGAAATACCTGGTATTACCTGAAAGACAGCGGAGCCATGGCGACAGGCTGGAATTGGGTAAATGCTAAATGCTACTACTTTAGCGCCAGCGGCAAAATGGCAGCAAACACCACCGTGGGCGGATACAAGGTAGACGCTTCCGGCGCGTGGGTGAAATAACAGTAGTCTTCCTAATCTCCTTAATCTCCTATATATTTTTACTATGGCATGAGAAGGAAATCCTTCTTTGCAAACAAACTCCCCGATTTTATAGAATCGGGGAGTTTGTTTTTCAGATAAAATAGCTGATGCGTACAAGAAACGAATATAAAATATTTTTGAATTTTGTTATTGCGATGGGAAGTCTGGATAAAAGTTATAATTAACCACTTAGTTGGGAGAAGCCCTCATAAAAATTATACCTTATGATACAATTTTAATTAGAGCTTTTCTTGGAGTTCAGGCTTTGTCAATGCCCGGTTTTCTACTGAGTCTTAAGCTGCTTACATTTAGTTTTTGTTAGGGAGAGATATGAAGCAGTTGAAACTAAATGGACTTGGAAGTTTGAGCATAAAGAGTTTACAGTTGTATTTATCGCCAACAATATGAAAAAATACCCCCTAGTTAAAGTACTAGGGGGTATTTTTATTTCAATTAAAAGCCGCTCGAATCTAAGCCGAGCTCAACGATTATTTAAATCCGGTCATTACGATACCACTGACAAACTGTTTCTGGCCTAAGAAGAAGATAACAATCAGAGGAATAATAAAGACAGTCGATGCAGCCATCAGAAGTTCCCACTGGCTAGCATTTTCTTGCATGAATACCTGAAGACCAATCGCCAAGGTGTAGTGGTCACTTTCTAAGTACAGCAAGGGACCCATAAATTCGTTCCAGCCACCGATAAAGGTAAACAGCGAAATAGTGGTCAAAATCGGTTTGGACAGAGGCATCATAATTCTCGTTAAGATAGTAAACTCACCTGCGCCATCAATACGCGCCGCATCCAGATAACTTGACGGTATGGTGGAGTAAAACTGTTTCAACAAGAAGATATTGTATGCACCACCGAAGAAACTGGGGAGAATCAGCGGCCAGAAGGTGTTGATCGCATGGAATTTTACCCAAGTAGCATACAAGGGGATCATGGTGACCTGGCTGGGCAGCATCATAGTAGAAAGGGCAATCAAGAAAAGAACCTTTCCGCCTTTCCAGGGAATTTTGGTAAAGGAGTATGCCGCTAAAGAGGAAGAAATGACCTGTCCCAAAACAGGAATAACAGCTACAATTAAAGTGTTCAACAAGTAATTGAAAAATGGAATTCTCGTCAACGCGTCAGGGTAGTTCTGGAAGCGAACTCTTTCTGGAATCAAGCTTCTCAGCATTCCCGCTGAGGTATTGAATACGTCGGAAGGATACTTTAAAGATGTCGCCACCTGCCACAATAATGGAATGATAAAGACGCAGGAGAACAACACCAGAAGTACATATGCAAAGATGTTATATGTAAGTTTACGACCGGATAATTTCATAATTTCTCTTCTCCTCCTTCTTATTCACCATCGCCGTACTGCACCCAACCAGAGGTTGCAAAAATAATGGCAGTAACGATCATGATAATGATGAACAAAATCCAAGCCATTGCACAGGCAAAGCCCATGTTCATATACTTAAACGCTTGGTTGTACAGGTGCAGTGAATAGAACAGCATTGAGTTTCCTGGGCCGCCGTCCTGTGCACTGACGTTTCCAGAAGAGCTGGAGAAGATATAAGCCTGAGTAAAGTATTGGAACATACCGATGATACCGGTAACCAATTGATAGAACATTGCGGGAGAAATACCGGGCATGGTGATATGCCAGAATTTATTCCAAGCATTTGCGCCGTCTAGTTCTGCCGCCTCGTAAAGCGATTGAGGAACTCCCTTGATCGATGCAAGGAAGATAAGCATCATACCGCCGCTGCCCCACATGCCCATCAAGATGAGCGCTGGCTTCGTCCAGTTGGGGTCGTACATCCACCCGGGAACAGAGTTGGCGGGAACGCCGATCGCCATCAAGAATTTATTCAAAATACCGTAAGACGGATTCAATACCCATACCCATACCATAGATGCCGCAACGACGGAAACTACAGAGGGAATGTAAAAAATGGTACGGAAAACCGACTGGCCTTTGACGTTTAAGCTTAAAAGCAACGCCATACAAAGCGAGAAAACGATGTTGGCTGGCAGACTGAATACACACATATATAGTGTGTTCCACAGGGAATTCAGGTTTTTTGCCTCGGTAAAAAATTTGACATAGTTTTCTACGCCCACAAAGCCTTTGATCGCAAAACCGTTAAAATTGGTAAAGCTGTACACAATGGACGCAATGATGGGATACGCTGTGAACGCCAAGAACCCGATGATCCACGGAAGTGCAAAAACAATTCCATACATGGTATACTTGCGGGCCTGGGAGCTCATTCTGGCAGGGGCACTCTTTTGCTTCATGTATTTCTCTCCTTTTTTACTAGCAGAATCGCTTTTGCGGTTATCTTTACAGACGCCCATTCCACAAATGTATTCTGCTATTAGTCTATATTAATCGTTTATCGGATTTTCATCCGCAAACTTCTGGATTTTAACGGTGACGTTTTCCAAAGCGTCATCGAGAGAAATTTTGTTGGAAAAGACCAAAGTCAACTGTTGGTCGATCTCCACAAGGTAGTCATTTATATATAAAGACATGGGGAATCCGGTACATTTGTCAGATTGCAGCATCTGTGCAACTTTCCGTTTTAAAGGATGTACTGATGCTGGTAAATTGTTCAACACTGATTTACGCGCCATGAGGATTCCATCTCCGTTATATCCTGCGGAGAGCTGCTTCATAATGTCTTTAGAAGTAAGATAAGACAAAAATTTCCAGTTTTCTTCTAATGTCTGATCGGAACGTTTGTTGATTCCCCATACATGAGCGGTAATAAACATGGAACCTTCCAACTCCGGCTTCCCATCAGGGTAAGGGCAATATGTAACGCCATAGTTCATATTAGGGCGCTGCTGGGCAATTTCATCCATTAGCCATTCACCAGAAAACTGCATTACCAGTTTTTCGTCAATAAAAGGGCTTCCGGCTACATTAGTCGTACCACTCCCTAAACTGGTCTTAAATGTCAAAAGTTTGTCATAGCCAATCGTATTGTAAATATCCAGCTGCCATTGATAAGCGGCGTGCATCTCCGGACTGTCAAATGTAATTTTATTTGTTTCCGGATCGATCCATTTTGCGCCAAATGCCACAGGCCATAAAACCTTTTCCATCCACGGGTAATCAGGAATGAAGCCCGCCCGGACAATTTTTCCATCAGAATCATACTCCGTCAGATCAACCGCCATCTCTACCAATTCCTGATAGGTTCTTGGCGGACCGTCATATCCCTTTCGGGACAGCAGATCTATGTTGTAGTAAAACTCAGAAGAATTGATCTCATCTGGAATTGTATAAATGCGGTTTTTGTAGGTGCATCGGTCCCACGCTGCAGAAATAATGTCGTCTTTATCAAAATTATCATCACGATTGACTAAATCTGTCAAATCAGCAAGAACACCGGTCGCTCCCCACTGGCCTCCGAAAACCCAATTTGGTTTAACCAAGTCGGGACCGCTGCCAGCCAGCATCGAAGTAAACATTTTTTCTTCCCCGACGTTGCCTACTGTTTCAATCGTCACATGGGGATAAAGCTCCATATACTGGTTTGCTACCTGCAGAATGCGCTGTTGTCTACTGCCGGGGTCATTGCTTTGGGTATCATTATGCCAGATCGTCAAGGTGACAGGGGAAGGAGCCGAAGAAGTGTCTTCGGTGGAACCATTGCGGCAGCTTGCTGTCAAAGCCCCACAAAGAACGGCCGCAAGCGTAACTGCGATGATTCTGTTGCGCATTTCCCACTATCCTCCCAAAAATTACAACACCATTTTTCCAGCATTTGCATTTACCTTACTATTATAGGATAAGTTGCCTATTCGGAAAATAGTTTTATTTTTACTAACAAGGGTTATTTTTACTAAAAACCCATAAATCTCTCACGCTTTCTCAACAAAAAATTTAAAGTCCTGCAATAAGTTAGTTGATATCTTCGGCAATTATGGTATAATTAACTATACAAAACAAAATTGAAATGCAATTTTGAGGAGGGGAAGAGTGAGAAAACTGAGTATGAACGGCAGTTTTCGACGACAGCTGCTGGTGTTGTTCCTTCTGATCTCCATCGTCCCTTTGATTTTGCTGACTATTTTTAATTATTCTGTCACCTTGTCGATGTTTAAAAAGCAGACTTATCAAAACGATAGCCGCATTCTTAACAAGGTCGTGGAGAATATGGATAATATGCTTCATAATATAGAAGATCGGGTGTTTAGCTTCTACATTTCCGATTTGGTCTATATTTCCGGCAGTCGAAGTGAGAATTATGCGGTGGCGCTGTCGGAACGAATGAGATACGAACAGCAGGTTCTGTACAACAGCTTTTTAACATCTGACCGCCTCGGTATCGAAAATATTTTCTTTTATAATGAACAGGATAAGTATCTCGTAGATTCCTTGAATTCGGATACTAGAACAAAATCCGGCGAAGGTCTTGACTGGTATGGAAAGGCTTTGGCCTCAGATGGGGAACTCTGCTGGATCCCTCCGGATAAAGAAAGCCCTCATGCAGGAGGAGATCGCCTTCGTGTGGCCCTGCTGATGAAAGATTACCGGGGAAATATTATGGGCGCCTTGTGCGTTTGGATTCGAAATGACAGTCTTTATAGTCAGATTCAAGACATTAACAGTGGAGACAAAGGATTTACTGCCGTTGTTAACGAAAAGGGAGATTTGATCAGCTCTTCTAATTTTACCAGCGCTGTAAGCACTTATTTTGATCAAAGATACTTGGCTGAACGCCTGCCCGACTTGACGGAAGTGCAGGACTTGTCCATTGACGGGGAAAACTATCAGATTACAACAATGGTTTCGCCTTATACTGGATGGTATTTTATTACTGCCAACTCTCAGGAAGAAATTGTTCACCAAATACTTGGAAAACTCAATGTTTTTGTCTTTTTGATGGCGCTTTGCGTGTTAGTTGCGATTGTTTTTGCTTTTATTATGTCCAATGCTCTTTACCAGCCGATTAAAAGTCTCAAAAAAGCCATGCAGCAGGCAGGAGAAGGCAATTTGGACGTGGTCCTGACCGAGCAGCGCAGCGATGAGTTTGCCAGCCTTTATAACGGCTTTAACAGTATGACTGCCAGCATTAACAAGCTGGTGAAAGAACTCTATGAGCTGAAGCTGATGAAAAAGGATGCCGAGCTGAAAGTACTTCAATCCCAAATCAATCCACATTTTCTTTATAATACGCTGGACTCCATGTACTGGATGTCCAGGCTCGGGAAAAATGAAGAATTATCTGATATGATTTCTGCGTTTTCCGGCTACCTCAAAATCAATTTGAGCAAGGGAAAAGACATCATTTCCATTGAAAAGATTCAGGATGAAATTATTTACTATATCAAAATACAGCAGTACCGTTTTGGGGACAAAATCCGTGCTTCGGTAGAGATCGATCCGGCGCTTTATCCTTACGGCATCATTAAATTTTTACTTCAGCCATTGGTAGAGAATGCCATTTTTCATGGACTGGAACCCAAAAAGGAAAAAGGCTCTGTCCGTGTAGTGGGACAATTGGAGGAAGGGTACGCTGCGTTTGAGGTCATTGATGATGGGGTTGGCATGGATGCTGTACAAGTGGCCCATCTGGAAGAGCTCATCAATCGCCAGGAATCGGTTGAGGGCTATGCGCTTTTTAACGTTCATCACCGGCTTCTCCACACATACGGTCCGGAATGCGGACTCCATATTGAAAGCGAAGTGGGCGCTGGTACAAAAGTCAGCTTCAAGATACCTTTGATTCCTTATACAGAAGATAAATTGCTGGATATCGGCAAGGAGGATTAACAGATGTTTAAACTGCTCATAGTGGATGATGAATACTGGTTCCGTCAGGGTATCAAAAGTATTGTCGATTGGGAGAAATACGAAATTGAAATAGTTGGGGAGGCTTCTGACGGGGAAGAGGCTTTACAAAAAATCGAAAAGCTGGCCCCCGATATCGTATTTACCGACATTCGTATGCCCATTTGTTCTGGCCTAGAGCTGGCGCGGAGGGCACGGGATAAAGGATCCCGTGCCAAATTCGTCATCCTGACCGGATACCAGGAGTTCGAATATGCCAAAGAGGCGGCCAATATCGGCGTCTCCAGTTTTCTGACCAAACCTGCCAGCTTGGAGAGCGTCATCGAGGTTATTGAAAAAATAAAAGGGGAGATTTTGGAGGAACGGGGGACGGATCGCCGTCTGACAGAATATGACAACTCCCTCAAAGAAAAAGTCTTGAGCCTTTTGCTTCACAATAAGGCCATTGTTTCGCCAGTCCTTAAAAATTATTGTGATGATTTTCTGCTGTCCCTAACCAACTGCCAGTTCGTGGTCTTTTTGATTTCCACAAATGGCCTGGAAGAAGTAAGAAACCGTTTAGAGGGGATTTTTGAAGGGGACCGTAACTATATGGGGAGCTGCTTAGGAACAGAGTATGTCATTGGTATTCAGCGGTTTCATTCAGGGGCAAGTACCGCCCACGTCCGCTCCAGCCTGAAAAGCTTTTTCAGCCGCTTTTGTGAGGTGTGCCGACAGGAAAACGGCCTAGAATCCTTTACCTCTATCAGCAGTATTTTTCATATGAATAGCGATATTTCGCTGGGACTGTCCCAATGCATGACAGTGAAGCGGTTTCACTTCCTGTATGAAAACGAAGAGGTCATGTTTTATGATGACATTGCCGCCATTAGCGACGAAACTCTCATTCCCGCTATTTATGATAAAAGTATGATGGAAACCATGCTGCGGGAGGAGGACACCATGGGAATCCGCCATCTGTTTATCAACTTATCCGATGAAATTCGGAACAATCCGATTTACAGCTGCGATGTGGTTTTGGGACTTTACCGAAACATTGCGATGGATATTGTCCAGATGCGGTCGGCATTCTGTGGGGATATCACCGATATACAGGCTACCTTTGAAAAAATTACTGAGGCGGACAGGCTGAGTGTTCTCAGCAACCATATCGAGGAGTACGCCATATCGACTATACAGATTCTGCACGACATCAAAATGCAGAAAAGTTTGTCTCCGGTAAACAAAGCTATCTATTACATTGAGCAAAATTATAAAAGTGACATTACGTTGCAGTCGGTATCTGACTTTGTGGGGTTGGCCCCGGCGTATTTTAGCAGGCTTTTCAAGCAGGAAGTTGGAAAGTCCTTTATTCAATTCGTAATGGAGAAAAGGGTGGAACTGGCGAAAAGCCTGCTGCTCAACAGCGATATGAAAATCTATGAGATATGCAATGAAGTAGGGTACAACGATACCCGATATTTCATTAAGATGTTTAAGAGCACCGCTGGTATGACTCCTGCTCAATTTAAACGCTCACAGTACCGCAAATCTGTAATTGATGAATAATATTATACAAAAAGTAAAGCCCATCATCCCGGTACCGGGATGATGGGCTTTCAATTATTTATTTTGCTGCCTTTGTGAGATACGGTAAGCAATAGGGGTGGTATGATAATATTCCTTAAAAATCCGGTTGAAGGTGGAAATGGAGGAGCATCCCACTTCATAGGCAATATCGGCTACCGGTAACGTGCTTTTTATCAAGAGAATCGCCCCCATGTTCGCCCGCACACGGTTGAGATATTCATGAGGGGCGATGTCCATGACCGCGATAAAATTTCTTCGGAATGCCGTAACGCTCAGACTGCAAAGAGAAGCTAAATCCTGAATCCGGATAGATTCATTGTAATGGCGGGTGATATGTAGGATGGCGGGTGAGATTTTTTCAATCTTTTGGTCTGAGAGCGGATCGAATGTCGGGAGGATATCTTTTTGTTCCGAATAGCGGAGAATTTCTACAAAAATGAGATGAATCCAAGCGGAAGCTGCGGAGGAGCGGTACTCCTTTTGACAAATGAGTTCCTCCATGAGGCGTTGAATCGATTCGGTGAGAGTGGGCGCTTCTGTTGAAGAGACAATACCGCTATAGAGCATGCTGCCGTCCAAGGGGGTGGAAATTTTGGAGTTGTCAATGATGTGGGGCAGGTCGACGGTAATGAAGCGCCATTTGCTGCCTTTTTCCTGGGCACTTTGGGCGATATGGATGATATTGGGAAAGATAATGGATACGTCACCTTGGGAAAAAGAGAAAGTCTGGCTGCCGATATAGAAGACGCCGCTTCCCTCCAGGCAAACCCCTAGCTCCAGCGAGGAATGATAATGGAGGTAGGTGACCGGGAGAGCGGGAAGGTCGTAAACGTCGTCAGAGCAGTGAACAGGAAACTCCGGATCCAGCGGCACGGGAAGACATTTTACTGTCAGTGAGTTGGAAATCGCCTTTTTTTGCATAGAAAATGCTCCTTATTGAGTAGAATCGTCAATATTTCAGCTTTATAATAGCATTATAACAGGCAGAAATCAACTGCTCAAAAGGAAGAAACTGTGTGAAAACATTTTCATATCAGTATTTATTCCTTTCGCCTTGAAAAAAGGCAGCGTTACAGTGAATTTAAAAAGGAATGGTGATTAAATGAACATCGATCAGAAATGGTTTGAACACGAAAGGTATCCTGGTATCGGCTGGTACTCCCTAAACCTCCAAAACGATTTCCGCCAAAACACCGAGGAAGGTAAGGATGTGGAACAGTATGAAGAACTGGTCAACGCGGTGTCAAAACTGCCCGCGGGGCCAGTGCGGGAAGACTGCGCTGACGTGTTGTTCAAGGCGATGCTGGAAGCACCGGTGAAGGAGGGATATCCTTATTTGGAGCCGTCTGATTTGGAGGAAATCCGTGAGGCGAGACCCAAAAATCGGAAAGATTTTGCGCCGGTTCCGACTGGTGATGCCTTAAAAGAAAAAATACACGGCGCATGGCTGGGAAGAATCTGTGGCTGTTTGCTGGGAAAACCGGTAGAGGGGCTTAATTCAAAAGTAATTAAAAAGATCATTGAGGCGGCAGGGGATACTAAGCTTTCAGGGTACTTCGACCCTACGCCCGAGACCATTAAGGACTTGGAATTGGCTGAAGACCGCTGCTGGTTACGCTGCGTAGACGGCATGCCCATGGACGACGATACCAATTACACCACATTGGCGGCTGTCTGGATTCTCAAAAAATACGGTAGGGATTTCAAACCGGTAAACGTGGTGGATTCCTGGCTGGAGAGCATGCCCAAAACGTCTTACTGTACAGCGGAGCAGGCTGCGTACCTAAATGCGGCTATCGGTATTGTGCCGCCTAAGTCGGCGATTTTCCGAAACCCGTTCCGGGAATGGATCGGCGCGCAGATCCGGGCAGATTATTACGGTTACATCAACCCTGGAGATACCCAGTCAGCAGCGGAAATGGCCTGGCGGGATGCGACTGTCTCCCACGTGAAAAACGGTATCTATGGGGAAATGTTCGTAGCGGCTATGTTGGCAGCCGCGGCAGTAAGCAGTGACATCAAAGAGGTGATTCAAGCCGGGCTCCAGGAAATCCCTGAAAAGTCCCGCCTCACCGAGGCCATTGAGAAGGTGCTGTCCTGGTATGAGAGCGGCCGCAGTGCAGAAGAGTGCCTCGATGAAATTCACACCATGTATGATGAGGCCAATGGATACGACTGGTGTCATACGATCCCTAATGCCATGATCGTGGCGGCATGTCTGCTATACGGTGGGATGGATTACAGCAAATCCATCTGCATGGCAGTGGAAACTGGTTTTGACACCGATTGCAACGGCGCTACCGTTGGATCTATTTTGGGCATGATGTTGGGTGCAAAGAATATTCCGGCGTACTGGACAAAGCCTTTGAACAATACTGTTCACACTAGTATTGCAGGTTACGAGTCAGTAAAAATTTCTGATTTAGTGGAGATTACTTTGTCCCATCTGAAATAGGGTGAAAAAATGAAAGTTTTAAACTTTGGGTCGTTGAATATCGACTATGTATATCGGGTGGAGCGTTTTGCCCTTCCGGGGGAAACGATTCCTGCGATTAATATGGAACGGTTTAGCGGGGGAAAAGGACTTAACCAATCCGTGGCTCTGGCGCGGGCAGGTATACCGGTGGCCCATGCTGGCTGTGTCGGAAGTGACGGCGTGTTTTTGATCGAAGAGCTTGAAAAAAGCGGAGCGGAAACCGATAAAATTCAAGTGTTATCTTCACCCAGCGGCCATGCGATCATTCAAGTGGACTCAAAAGGAGAGAACACCATACTGCTATACCCCGGAGCCAACCACAAAATTACCCGGGAACAAGTCGACAGGACCTTAGAAGAATATGGGGAAGGTGACGTTCTCCTTCTACAGAATGAAGTGTGTGAGATTGCTTATATAATGGAAGCGGCCTATCGTAAGGGGATGCAAATTTTCTTTAATCCCTCTCCTATGACAGAGGCGATATCTGGCTATCCCCTCCACTTGGTTTCCTGTTTTTTGGTGAATGGATTAGAAGGGGCTTCACTGGCTGGGACAAGAGGCCGGGAGGCAATTTTGGCTGGCATCCGGGAAAAGTATCCCGAAGCACAAATCGTTCTCACCCTGGGAAAAGACGGAGCCTGCTATGACGATAAAAGAGGCCGGTACTTCCATCAGGCCTTTCCGGTGGAGGCAGTGGATACGACCGCGGCAGGAGATACTTTTACCGGATATTTTATCGCGCAACTGCTGTGCGGCTCTCCGCCAGATACAGTGTTGCGATGTGCCTGCGCCGCATCTGCTTTAGCGGTTTCCCGTATGGGTGCGGCGCCTTCTATCCCTTATAAAAATGAGGTCGAAGCATTTTTAAGTAATTGATAAAAATTGTTATTGCGGTGGGAGCGCCTTCAATTGGAGGCGCTCCCACTGCTTTTGTTTGCGGCCAAACTGTACAAAGCGATGCCGACCGATCGGTTATTTACAAATAAGGCCAAAATACGCCGTGATATTTTCGACAAATTATATTTTGCTAAGGTGATATGATGTTTTTTGAAAAGGAACCTTGGTACGCTACCCAAATAAAAATGATCAGAAAAAAGTTTATAGCACGGGTGTTTAAATATAGAAGGGACAAGTTCCGAAAAGTAATTTATGCCCCGTTTTTAACTGAATTTTAAAAATATGTAATACACAGAGAATTGAAAAATCTTCCATATTAGTAAAAGGGTATATAAAATGTTGTTGGTTTAGTAAATAATCAATAAATCATTATGAAAACCACTGTGATTTTTGATAAATATATAGAAAATTGCTTGCTTTTTGATTTTTTCTAGTATATAATAAATTAAACATATTTTTGCAGGATAATGTCCATATTGTAGTAAAATAGCTTATTTTACTGTGTGGCATTGTGAACTCAGCTCTTCAATTGAAGGAAGAGGTCTTGCAAATAGGGGGGATGAACGCAATTCTATCTCTCTTGTGTGAAATATGAGTGTCATTAAATTGTGGAGGGATTCGTTATGAACAAAAAAGTCTTGCAAAAACTGACTGCAATCACAACTGCGGCAGTTTTGGCAGCCAGTATCGCTCCAATGAGTGCATCTGCGGCTTGGAACAAAGATGCAAACTCTAACTGGAGTTGGACTGAGAACGGCCAGAAAACAACTGGCTGGAAAATGATTCACGGAAACTGGTATTATTTTGACGGTTCGGGCGTTATGCAGACCGGCTGGAAATTCATCAATGGCCAGTGGTATTACATGGACCAGAGCGGAGCAATGAAGACCGGTTGGCAATTCATCAACGGTGAATGGTATCATTTGTCTGCCAGCGGTGCCATGACCAAAGGATGGTATAAGGAAGGCTCTTCCTGGTATCATCTGAATGAAAACGGTGTTATGAGCCGTCACTGGCGCAAAATTTCCAATAAATGGTATCACTTTAATCCCAGCGGCCAGATGAGTGTCGGCTGGATCAATTGGAAGAACAATCACTATTTCAGCAGCAAAGACGGCGTTATGCAGACCGGTCTGGTACAGATCGACAACAAAGTTTATTACTTTGATGAAGTTACCGGCGAACTGCAGACAGGCCGTATCAAAGTCGGCAACCTTACATATACCTTTGGAGAAGATGGTGCTGCTACTGGTGCCTTGTTGCCTAAAGCAGAAATCGCATTTGATGCCAACGGCAATGAAAAGACTCCTGGCGGCGTTATCAGCGGTGGAGATACTACGACTCCCTCCAGACCGTCCGGCAGCGGCGGCAGCGGCGGCGGTGGCGGAAGCTCTTATGTCGAAGTTCAAAGCGTCAGCTTGAGCAAGACAAGCCACATTATGTATACAGGCGAAGATTTTCTTTTGACCGCCACTGTTTACCCCTCTAACGCGACGGACAGAAGGGTAACCTGGATCAGCAGCGACGAGGAAATCGCCACTGTTTCCAACGGCTATGTGCGCGCTCTTAAAGAAGGTACCGTTACCATCAAAGCTATCGCAGATACTGTCGAGGCTACCTGTAGAATTGAAATTATGTCCAAGGGCGAAGAGGTTAAAGTAACTGATATTACCGTTACTTCTACCAGCGGCAGCAATGAAGTGCATGTTGCTGAAACCTTACAGCTTCAGGCAGCGGTTACTCCGGCTAACGCAACCAATAAGGCTGTTAACTGGAGCTCCAGCGATAATACTGTTGCTACAGTCAGCACAAGCGGTTTGGTTACCGCCGTTAAAGAAGGTACTGCGACCATCACCGCGACCGCGGCAGACGGCAGCGGCGTGACTGGCACTTTTGACGTTACTGTTACAAAGAAACCTGCAACGGAATCTGCTAAGCCGACTTTTACTAAAGATTTAGATACTGCTAAAAGCGTTACTGTAGGAGACAGCGTGACCCTCTCTGTCACCGCTTCTGCATCTGACGGCGGCAAATTGACTTATCAGTGGTATAAAGGCTCCACTGCTATTTCCGGAGCAACAGGCGCGTCTTATACCTTTACTGCCGACAAAGTCGGAAGCGAGAGCTATAAAGTCGTTGTCACCAATACAAAAGACAGTTTAACACCTGCTACTGCGACCAGTAAAACCTGTGTAGTTACTACCAAGGCGGCTCCAGTGCAAGATGTTGAGATTACTGGATTTGCAGCAATTGACAAAGTAGTCGTATCCGAAGATGAGCATCTGACAACAGCGGCTTTGGCGGCGGCCAAACTGCCCGCTAAGGTTACTTTGCAGTATGACGGCGGTACGGTTGATGTAGATGCTACATGGGCTTGCGCTGACTACGATGCGGAAAGCACCGGAGACCAGACTTTTACCGCTTCTTACACTCTGCCTGCCGGCTATGTGGATGCAGTCGATCCCATTACTGTAACTGCCATTGTTAAGCTGGAGGTTGCTCAGACTACAGCTCCTATCCCCTCTCAAAACCTGATTGCAGGCGTGAGACCCACTATTGGGATTGGTATCGGTTATATTGCGAAAGACCACCATGAAAATTCAAGCGATATGAGTTCTCCGCTTCTGGATGAGACTTATGACCTGCTGACCGACGGCGTTTATCCCGCTGCCGATGCGGTTTATAACGAAGCTGATCCGGAAAGCTACAAGGGTACGCTGTATTTTAACTGGTTCGATCAGAACGGAGCTGCGGACTTTACCTTCCAGTTTGAGGAAAAGACCTTTGAGCAGATTACCCTGATGTTCAGAAACGGCACTCCCTGGGGCACAGAGGCTGTCAACGGCGTTGCCGAGCATATTAAGGTGCAGGCTGAGATCGACGGCGTATGGACCGACATTTATGAAGGCCGCGAAAATAATACGAAGGGCCATACGGATATTGTGCTGAAGACCGAAGACAACAAGGCGATTACCGCTACCGGCCTGAAATTCTGGTTCTATACTTGGACAGATGAGACTATCCATAAGACAACTGCCCTTTCTGAAATCGAAGTATTGGCTAATGCAACTGACGCAGCTGCGGACGGCACGTTGACCGGAGGAAGTCCTGTTACTCCAGAGCTTACCACCATTGATTACGCAGCAACCGGAACACCCGTCGTTAAATTTGTCAATGGCCGCAACAAGGCTGACGACCTTGCGAAAGTTACCTATGCAGACGGCAAATTTACCGTTGCTGAGGATGTAACTGTCTTCTCCTTCGTTGACAGTGGAGTTGCCAAACAGTTCACCAATACAGACGGTGTTTGGTCTGAAGTCACCGAAATCAGCAAGAGTTTGATTTTTGGTGTTCCCTTTACAACAGATGTAAAGAGAGATAGTTTTGGCTACTACAGCACTACTTTTGATAATCCCATGTTTGCCTATTCTCTGACTGACGGAGTTACGCCTTCTACCGATACCTGCAACCAGTTCGGATATGTGACCTTTGCGGGAACTGTTCTAGACGGCGTCAGCAAAGATGTTTGCTTCAATCTGGAAAATGAGGTAACCTTTAAACAAATTAACCTTGACCTGTTGAAGCAGACCGTTTGGAACGATGCAGATGGTTATCCGGAGCACGTTACCATTGAAGCCAAGATTGGTGGTACGTGGGCTACTATTGGCGACGTGACAGGCTTAGATATAACCGGTACAGACGGAACAGCCAAGACTCTTGTCTTTACAGCAGAGGAAGCTATTACTGCTGATGGTCTGAGATTCACATTCTATGCACGTCAAGGCAATACAAAAGCTGTTATTCTCACTGGCATTGATGTTCTAGCTGACGCTGACGGATCTGCTGCTGACGGTTCGCTGGCAGCTCCCAATGAAGTAGCGGAAATCCCGAGTATTACTACTGATTTGGAAGCAACCAAAAATGTAAACGTAGGCGACAAAGTTGACTTTGCAGTAGAGGCCGCTGTTTCCGACGGGGGCACACTGTCTTACCAGTGGTACAAAGATGGTGTAGCCATCAAAGGCGCTACCAGCAATACTTACAGCTTTACTGCTTTCGCAGCGGAGACTGCCACATATAAGGTGGAAGTTACCAATACGAAAGCTGGCATGCTTTCCAGCATGGCAACTAGTACGGTCTGTACTGTAACGGTATCTTCTGAATTTGTCAATATAGCGAAAGGCAAACCTTATACCTTCTCGACTGAAAGCCTGAACTGGGCTAACGCTGACGACGGTATCAAGCTGACAGATGATATTACTCCGAATTCCACTGATTATACGGCTGAAGGGTTTGTCGCTGTCCATACCGGTGATGGTGTTACAACTTTGGACATCACCATTGATTTGGGTTCAGAAATGTCCTTCAAACAGGTTGCTGTTGATACCCTGCTAAGTATAAATGGTATCAAAGCCATTGAAAAGGGAAGCATTTCCTATTCTAGCAATGGAACCGATTGGACAGAGATGGGCAAGATTGACCACACTCAGACTGAACTGGGCGTAGAGACCATTCTTGTACAGTCAGAAGCCCTTGTTACCGGACGTTATGTCAAACTCTCCTACGAAGATTCTAACAGCTGGCACGGTTTAGCGGAAATCCGCGTTTGGGGCGAAGCTGGGGAAACTCCTCCCAGCGATACAAGCGTAGATTATACTGCAACCGGTACAGTAGCCGACATCAGCTCTGATGTGACCTTTGCAGATGGAAAATTCTCTGTGCCGTCAACAGTCAGTGAGTTTACCTTTACCGATAACGGTGTAAGTCTGAAAGCCACTAAAACTGATGGTAGCTGGACAATTACTGGCGAGAGCTTGATTTACGGCGTAAAAGCAGACTCTAATGTCACCGAAGGTTACGGCTGGGAGGCTGCCAAACCTTTGCCTGATAATTGGCAGGATTGGCTGACCGATGGTAAAGCCGTTATAAACGAAGGGGATATTAGCACTAGCGGTCGTCTGACTTGGGGTTCCGTTCCCGCATTCCAGCAGGAAGAAGGTTTTGTTCCTACATATACCTTTGAGCTGGATCCTGCAAAGAGCTTTAAGCAAATCAGAATCGGCACTGTAGTGATTCCGAAAGGCGATGTTGTTGTCGCAACCCAGCCGAAGAGCGTTAAGATCGAGCTGGAGAAAGACGGTAAATGGGTAACCCTGTTTGACAATACTGATACCCCCTATACCCGTGAAGACCAGAATAAAGTCTTTGTTTTCAGCGGAGATACCGATATCTCCGGAAGCAAACTGAGAATTTCCACGGCAGTACATGGTGAGGTTGATGCTTGGCCAGGCACAGCGATCAATGAAATCGAGGTTCTTGCAAATGCTGCTACCGGCGCTCTGGACGGTGAATTGAAAGCTCCTGAGGCTATCACCTCTGATAACCTGATTTTTGGAAAAGCCTATACACTGGATGCAACTTCTCATACTGACAATGATGACAGCAATTCCGGTGACCCTTCTAAGACCAAATTGACCGATGGTGTGCGTTTTGCTGATCCTATCGCCTATAACGACGGAAACTCTGTTCTGTTTAAGGCAGATAGTGGAGTAAACGACATTGTACTCTCCTACGATTTTGGTAAAGATATTACCTTTAAAGAAATCAATATGGGTGTCCTCCGCATCAGCGGCTGGGGAATTGATGGTATGAGCAATCTCCAGATTGAGGCTAATATTGACGGCGAGTGGAAAACCATTTACAATGCTAACCCCAATAATGCAACCCTGGATGGTGCTGAAGTTGTTACTGGAAAGAATGATTACTTTGTTTCCAGTGATCCTATCACTGCAAGCGGTCTTCGCTTTACCATGACCAAAGTAACTGCCTTTATTGTTCTCGATGAGATCGAAGTCAAGGCAGAACCCACTGCGGGTGCTACCAAGACCGGCGATTTGGTCGTTCCTACAGCCCCCGTTGACACGGCAGCTACTCCCACAATTGACACCGATTTGGAAGCTGCCAAGACCGCAAATGTTGGTGATGCAGTAACCTTTACCGTAGCAGCCAGCACGACTGACAGCGGCACACTCAGCTACCAGTGGTACAAAGATGATGTTGCCATTGATGGTGCCATCGAAGCTACCTACACTATCGACTCTGTAGCAGACATCGATGCGGGCAGTTATAAAGTAGTCGTTACCAATACCAATGGTACTGCAACTGCGACCGCTACATCTACCGTTTGCGTATTGACGGTTGAAGCTCCGGTAGTGTCTAATAACCTGCTTGCCGGTAAGACGTCAACCTGCGCAATCCCAAATGGCGCACTTGCTTACTGGATGTCTGACGGAAGTGGATTAAGTGCAGTGTGGAATGCTAAACTGACAGATGGTGTAATCTCCACTGCAACAGATCCTTATGATGCTGATTGGGAAAATATTCTCTACTTAGCAGGCCATGACACTGCCGGCTACGAAGCCGACTTTACCTGGACCTTTGACGAAGCTTCTTTTGAGCAGGTCAATATCCACACTAACCTCGGTGATCCTTGGAACGCTTATGCCAACGGCAACGGTCAGACTGATCATGTTAAAATCCAAGCTAAGATTAACGGCACATGGGTGACTATTTACGAGGAAACTGGACTTAAAAACGATAGCAATGCACCCAGAAAATTTGTGTTTACCTCTGATGAACCCATTACTGCAACCGGCTTGAAGGTTTGGCTCTTTGCTGGAAACAGAGACGGTGTTTTGCCTGTTGCTGTCTCTGAAATTGAGGCTTTGAAAACTGCGGACGGTTCCGCGGCTGACGGCGCCTTGGTCAAACCAGCTGTAATCGCGCAGACTCCCTCCTTTACAACTGATTTGAGCGCAACTAAAGACGCAGCCATGGGCGATACAATTACGATGAGCGTAGTGGCCAGTGTTACCGATGGCGGTACCATTACCTATCAGTGGTTTAAAAATGACGTTAAAATTAATGGAGCTACCGAAGCCAGTTACACCATCAATAACGCACAAGTCAGTGACGGCGGTAACTACAGAGTAGTTGCTACCAATACAGTCGGCGAGGCTGTTGCTTTTGCTGATTCCACTGTCTGCTATGTGAGCGTCAAGGATCCGAATAACTTGGCACAGGGCTGTTCCTACACAGTTACCGAGGGCCTGAGTTTTTCCGGCAACGCTACCAATGACGGCAAAAAATTGACTGATGGCCAGATTCCTGGTTCTACCGCTTATCACGACGCAGGTTATATGACGGCTCACAATCCTAACGGTACGACCGCAGATATTATTATTGATTTGGGCGCTGTGAAATCTTTCCGGGAAGTCAGCATAGACACTTTGAAAGGTGCTGACGGCGTACATCCGCTCCGCACAGCTACCATCTACTGCTCTGAAACCGGTGAAGATTGGAACGAACTTGGTAAGATTACGAATGACGAAGGTGCTCAGGCTGAGGGCGAAGTGAAAACTGTTTCTCTTGCTGCAAACGGTACAGCACAGTATATCAAAGTAACTGTCGAGCAGGCAAATAACTGGTTTAACCTTGCTGAAATCCGCGTTTTGGCCTAAACTTTCCAAGTTTGCGGCGTTGAGACCGGTGGGTGGAGAGAAGACCGTAATTGCAATTGTAGGAATAACAGGCTAATTGTAATTTGTTTTTCAATTCTTCCATTGCTTATCTCAAATAAAAAAGAACCCTCTGATTCAGAGGGTTCTTTTTGTGTTCCTCTATTTACTTTTTGCCTGAAATGCAATACAATAAACATTATATAGAAAAATGAACGGGTTAGACTATTATTTTGATTGTCCTTGCGCGATAGATGAATTTTTAAATAAGGAGGCGTTATGGTGGGGAAATTATTTGCAGTATTAACTGCGGTCATTATGTTTTATGGTTGTCAGCCCAAAGAGGATTATATAACCTTTACCGGCGTTGTAGAACAGGTCTATGAAAACAGCATACTAGTAGCTGAGGCGGATTTGCAGAGCGGCGATAGAGCCATGGTGGGATACGAGGATGGTTGTAAAAAGCCGGAAATGCTCTCCAGAGGCGCCCATGTGCGAGTGAAAATTTTACCTTATATTCGGGAAACCTATCCTTTAGGCGTGGATGCAGTAGAGATAGCCATTTTGGGTGAGGATCAGTAGAAAGGAAACACAATCACATGCTTGATACAGAATTGCTTGAGTCAGGGTATACCCATGGAGGACGTTTTCATGCGGATGATGTGTTCTCTACAGCGCTTCTCCGTATGCTGAATCCTAAAATTAAAATACAAAGAGTTATGAATGCACCACAAGATACGAAAGGTATTGTATACGACATCGGCAGAGGGGAATTTGATCATCATCAGGAGGACGCCCAGGTTCGGGATAATGGGGTGCCTTATGCAGCTTTTGGGTTGCTATGGCGAAAATATGGCTCTCTATTCTTTGGCTCCAAGTGTACCGAGGAGCAAATTCCAGAGGCAGTGCAGCGATTCGATGAATCCTTTGTCCAACCTTTGGATCTGGACGATAATACCGGCTGCGGCAATATGCTGGCCAGCATTATCGGGGCGTTTAACCCTTATTGGGATGAGGACGCTGACAGTGATCGAAATTTCTGGAAAGCAGTCCAATTTGCGCAGCTGGTGCTGGAGCGAAAATTAGGTTTTTTGTACAGCCAATTTCGTGCGGATGCAGTCGTGGAAGAAGCAATAGAAAAAATGGAAGACGCCATCGTCAAGTTGCCGGTATATGCGCCCTGGAAGCCCATTGTTTGCCGGTCCGAAGCGGAGTTTGTCATTTACCCTTCCCAGCGGGGAGGTTACTGCGCACAGGCTGTGCCGGGAAAAGAAGAGGGAGTACTGCGGTGTCCGTTTCCATTGTCTTGGGCAGGGAAGGAAAACGAAGATCTGGAATACATTTCGGGTATTAGCGGGCTGCGTTTTTGTCATAGGGGGAGGTTTCTGGTGTCTGCAGATACGGAGGATACCTGCCTGAAAGCCTGCAAAAAAGCTCGGCAACAGCAAGAATAAAAGGAGGAACAGAAATGAAGTATTTGTTTTTGGAATATCCCAAATGCAGCACTTGCCAAAAGGCAAAAAAATGGCTGGAGGAAAACGGTATTTCTTACGACGACCGTCACATCGTGGAACAGAATCCTACCGTTCAAGAACTGAAGGAATGGGCAGCGAAAAGTGGCCAGCCCCTTAGAAAATTTTTTAACACCAGCGGTATGTTGTACCGTTCTATGGAACTGAAAGACAAGCTGCCTTCTATGAGCGAGGAAGAGCAGTTTGCGTTGCTGGCAACAAACGGCATGTTGGTGAAGCGGCCCCTGCTCATTGGAGAGGATGCCGTACTCATCGGATTCCGGCCACAGCAGTGGGAGGCGCTGAAAAATTAAGTAGTTTTGGATATAACAGGTGCAGCGATAGAGGGGAAAATAGGATGAATAATATACTCGAGCAGAATAAACGGAGTTGGGACGCTATGGCGGATACTTGGTTTGGTACGACTGCGCTGCCCACATATGGCTGTTTTATTCCAACGGAAGACGAACTTCATCTCTTTCCTGATTTGTCGGGCAAAAGGGTTTTGGATATTGGCTGCGGCAGCGGTCACTCACTCTGCTGGTGCGGAGAACAGGGTGCGGCAGAGTTGTGGGGATTGGATTTGTCTGCAAGGCAGGTCGAAAACGCCCGGAAACACCTTGTCAAATGCGGTTATTCTTCCAATTTATATAATGGGCCAATGGAGGTTGACCCGGGCCTGCCCAAAACCTATTTTGACGTGGTCTACTCTATCTATGCCATCGGCTGGAGCACCGACCTGAAGACAACGTTTCATAACATAGCCTCCTATTTAAAGCCGGGAGGTGCGTTTCTCTTTTCCTGGGATCATCCGCTGATGCATTGCGTCGAGGCGGTGGGGGAACAGCTGGCGTTCACGGGGAGCTATGTTGACGAATCTTTTTCTTACATACAGAGGGGGCAGCCGGTTACGGTACAGAACCGCCGGCTGTCCACCTACATCAACGAGCTTGCGGACACGGGGTTTGCGGTTGAAAAAATTATCGAGGAAACAGATTCAGACACTCTAGCAAAGCCTGCAGCGTTTTCAGCCAAATACTATTCGGCTTGGAAAGCAAATAAGCTGCCCCTTTCTTTTATTGTAAAGGCGACGAAGCTTTGACTGCGGCGGCAATAATTGTTGTTAAGGGAGGTACCGATGAAAAAAGTTGGAATCATATGCGCTGCAGACGATGAACTGGCACCGTTTTTGCCGCACATAGATAATTGTACCATCTCAGAAAAAGCGATGTTGAAGTTTTACGAGGGACAGGTAAAAGGCGTACCGGTCGTCGCGCTGTATAGCGGCGTATGCAAAGTAAACGCCGCCATTGCTGCGCAGATACTGATCGATAGCTATCATGTGGAAATTGTCGTCAATGCCGGAGTGGCAGGCGGGATAGATCCAAAAATCCAGCTATTCGATACGGTTGTTTCAACTCGAGCGGTGTATCATGACGTAGAGGAAGATATTTTGACGGGATTTCACCCGTGGATGTCCTCCGTCTATTTTGCAGCGGATGAGGACCTGCTGAACATTGCAAAAAGGGTTTGCAGAAATAGAAGACATGTGCATTTCGGGGGCATGGCGACGGGGGAACAATTCATTCAGGATGACCTGCGGGAAAGCATCAACGAGAAGTTTTCTCCGATGTCCGTGGACATGGAGACGGCGAGTATTGCCCACGTGTGTTACGTCAATGAAGTCCCTTTTATTGCAATACGGTCGATTACCGACACGGCCGACCACGCAGGTGTTGAAAACTTTGAAAAAAACTGCAAAGAGGCTTCGATGATTTCTAAAGAGGTGGTTTTGGATTTTTTGGATGAACTGCGAAAACAATGGGAAGAATAGAAAGCAAACGGGAGAAAGCGACTTTGCTTTCTCCCGTTTTTACAACGATAAAATATTTACCGGGAAATAATAAAACATCAAATTACCTGACGATGTTTCCATTTTTCCCGGAGAAAACGCTGAATGAAAAGAGCGGCCCGGAAAACCCAGTCGACAGCCATGGCGATCCAAACGCCCAGCACGCCCAACTGGAGCCACGCTCCCAGCACATAGCTGAGACCGATGCGGAAAATCCACATGGAAATAATCGAGGTAAGCATGGTGAACTTCACATCGCCGGCCGCGCGGAGGGCGTTGGGAAGGGTAAAGGCGCTGGGCCAAAAGATCACCGCGCAGACGGTATGGCAGACGATCAACTCCCAGGCGGTGGAACTGGCCTCCGGCGATAAACGGTAAAACCCGATTAGGGGAGTGGCGATGGCCAGGAGGAATATGTCTAGGGCGAACATCGACACATAGGTGATCTTCATCAGCTTGATGGCGTACATTTTCGCCTGTTTATAATCGTGGGCACCGACGCATTGGCCGACGACAGTGATCATAGCGAGGCCGATGGCGGCGCCGGGCAGAATCTGAATACTGGCCAAGTTGTTGGCGACGGCGTTTGCGGCGATAGCGGCGGTGCCAAAGGAAGCGATTAAGCCTTGCACCAGTATTTTTCCAATTTGGAACATGCCGTTTTCCATGCCGTTGGGTATTCCGATTTTCAGGATGTTTTTAATCATGGAGAAGTTGAACTGCGGCTTCCAGGGATCACGCACATGGATGGGATTGGTCCCGTTGCGCAGGAGGATAACCATAATGACGGCGCCAGTGGCTCGGGAGGCGAGAGATGCGATTCCGGCACCGGCAACGCCCATATTGAAGCCAAAAATCAGGATGGCGTTTCCAGAAATGTTGATGATGTTCATCAAGAGAGACGTAAACATGGATACTTTGGAGTTACCCATGGTGCGAAACAGGGCCGCGCCGCTGTTATAAATGGCGAGAAAGGGATAGGAGATGGCTGAGAGCCAAAAATAGGTCTGGGCATGGGACATGACATCGGCTTCAATGTGTCCGAAAATTAAACTCAGCAAGGTGTTTCGGAAGATGAGGGCCAGAGCCATGATCACAGAGGATAGAATGAGAATTGCCCATAATAGCTGCTTTGCCGCGATACAGGCATTTTTGTTTTCCTGACGACCCAGATACTGAGAAGAAACCACCGCCCCTCCGGTTGCGAGGGCAGAAAAGATGTTGATGAGTAAAATGTTGATGGTGTCCACCAGAGAGATGCCGGAAACGGCGGCTTCTCCCACACGGGCGACCATCACGGTATCCGCCATGCCGATGGTGACCGCGAGAATCTGTTCGATGACAAGCGGGATTATCAATAGGCAAAGGGCTTTGCGGGTAAACATAAAAACCTCCAAACCACAGGGAATACTTGAATGAATAAATCTATTTTGCACCTATTTTCCGAAAAAGGCAAGGCTTTTTGCCTGAATAAAATGATACTGTAAATTTTTTCATGACCTATGCGCAGATGCCATAAAAATAGGAGAAGAATTTTTTATAATTTGGCATATTTATAAAAATTTAGAAAGAGGGTTGACAAAATCACCATAAGGTATTACAATTTAAAGCATTAAAACGAATGAAAGGAAAAGTGGCTATGTCTGTTTTGAACGCAACGAAACGATTTATGGGCTATTTTGGCTGGGGCTTTTATTTTAGCACCGGTCTTGATTGTCGTACGCATCTTTCGTTGCCCCATGACTGCTAACTGTCATTTTTCCGTAAGGTAAAATGGGAGCCTGCATCTTTGGAAACGAAGATGCAGGCTCTTTTTGGTTTTTTGAGGAGGGGTTGGATCCGCCCGCCGTCAAAAAAAAACGGGCCTTTTCATTTGATGAAATCAAAGAGATTTATTAGAGATACAGAAAGAGGGAACAATTATGGTAATCATATTGAAAGAACACGCCAATAAAGGAGAAGTAGAAAAACTCCTTCACGATATTCAAGATTTAGGGCTCAACACCCATATGATTGAGGGCGAGCAGTCCAGTATCATCGGGCTGATCGGCGACACCACCAAGATAAACGCCGACGACATTTCGGCAAACGATGTGGTAGAGGCAGTCAGACGGGTACAAGAGCCCTACAAGCTGGCAAACAGGAAATTCCATCAGGATGACACAGTCATAGACGTGGAGGGAACTAAAATCGGAGGCACCAACTTCCAGATTATTGCCGGCCCCTGCTCGGTGGAGAGCCGGGAGCAGATTACCGAAATCGCCAAGGACGTAAAAAAGAGCGGCGCCAGATTCCTCCGGGGCGGGGCGTTCAAACCGAGAACTTCACCCTACGCGTTTCAGGGGCTACATGACGACGGCATCAAACTGCTGCTGGAGGCGAAAAAGGAAACCGGTCTTCCCATCGTCACCGAAATTATGTCTATTGCCCACATCGATTTGTTCGCCGATGTTGATGTCATTCAGGTGGGAGCGAGAAATATGCAGAACTTTGAGCTCCTCAAAGAGCTGGGCCACAGCGACAAACCGATTCTTTTAAAACGGGGCCTTGCAAATACGTTGGAAGAGCTTCTCATGAGCGCCGAGTACATCATGGCAAGCGGAAACGAAAACGTCATCCTCTGCGAGAGGGGAATCCGCACTTTCGAGACGGCGACCCGCAATACATTGGATATTTCGGCAATCCCCATGCTCAAGAGCGTGTCCCATCTGCCGGTGATCGTCGATCCCAGTCACGCCTGCGGCATCGCATGGATGGTAGAGCCTATGGCCAAAGCGGCGGCGGCGGTCGGAGCCGACGGCCTTATCGTCGAAGTGCACAACAACCCGGCCAAGGCCCTCTGCGACGGCAAGCAGTCCATCACTCCTGAAGCTTTTGACAAGCTGGTGAAAGATTTGCGCCCGCTGGTTGAATTGTCGGGAAAAACACTGTAAAATAGAGCTGAAACAGGTTATAAACCAAGGAGGGGTCGGTTCTCTATGAAGAGTTTGCATGTCAATCTGTCCGGGGGGCGGGATTACGATATTTTTATTCAAAACGGACTGCTCCGGCAAGCTGGAGAGAAAATTAAAGAGGTGTACAAAGGTGGGCGAATCGCCGTCATTACCGATTCCAACGTAAAGCCGCTGTATGCGGAAACGGTGTTGGAATCCCTGAAAAAGGCCGGATTTCAAGTGAAGCTTTTAGACTTTCCGGCGGGGGAACCCAGCAAAAATCTGGACACGGTTGTAAGCTTATACGACGGGCTCTTAAACCCTGACCCCTTTCCGGTGACACGTGGAGACCTGATTGTCGCTTTGGGCGGTGGTGTCGTAGGCGATATGGTGGGGTTTGCGGCGGCGACGTTGCTGCGGGGGATTCCCTTTGTACAGATTCCCACTACCCTCTTAGCCCAGGTAGACAGCTCAGTGGGCGGAAAAGTGGCGGTGGATTTAAAGCAGGGGAAAAACCTGGCTGGCGTTTTTTACCAGCCAAAGCGGGTCCTCATCGACCCGGAAACCCTTACTACCCTCAGCGACCGCGTCTTTTTTGACGGCCTTTCCGAAGTCATCAAATACGGGATGATTCGCGACGAAGAGCTTTTCGAGTTGCTGGAAAGCTGCCACAGTCGTGAGGAACTGCTCCCCCACATGGAGGAAATCATCCGGGTTTGCTGCCACATCAAAAAAGAAATTGTAGAGCGGGACGAAATGGACACCGGTGAACGGATGGTCCTGAATTTCGGCCACACGCTGGGGCACGCCTATGAAAAATTGGGCCATTACAGCACCTATATGCACGGGGAAGCGGTGGCCTGTGGCATGGTGAGCATCTGCGAAATCGGCGAGCGGCAGGGAAGGACTCTTCCGGGAACAGCTGACCGGCTCAAAAAAATGCTTTGCACCTATGGGCTTCCGGTAGAGGCTCAGAAAGTGCCGCAGGAGGCGCTCATCGGGACGCTGGCCTACGATAAAAAGGGAAGCGGCGGGTCGATTACCCTGGTGCTATGCGAGCGCATCGGCAAGGCGGCATTGCAGAAGGTTCCCAAAGAGACATTCGCCCAATGGGTACATGAGATAGTATAAGGGAAAGAGGTGGCGTTGTGGATTTGATGATTTTTCCTCGAAGGCTTCAGGGCACGCTGAAAATTCCCTCCTCCAAAAGCATGGGGCACCGGATGGTGATTGCGGCGGCGCTTTCCGGCGGCGGAAAGGTGGAAAACCTGACGGTTTCCGCTGATATTCAAGCGACGCTGCAGGGGATGAAGGCATTGGGGGCGGATTACCGCTTTGACGGTAACACCGCTCGGTTTGAGAACCGCCGGGACGTTCAGGAGGAAACAGTCGTTATAGACTGCAACGAGTCAGGTTCGACGCTGCGGTTCCTTCTTCCGGTGGCTGTGGCCCTCTGTCCTCAGAAAACGCTGATTTTTAAAGGCCGAGGGAGGCTTTTGGAGCGGCCGTTGGAGCCGTATTTCGCGCTTTTTGACGAGATGGGCATCCAGTGCCGAAAAAGCCAAGATGGATTGACGGTGCAGGGGATACTCAAAAGCGGGGAGTGCCGGCTCAGCGGAAAAATCAGCTCCCAGTTTATCACGGGGCTTTTGTACGCCCTGCCGCTGCTCACAGGAGACAGCAAAATTGTCATTACTGACAGGCTGGAGTCCAAGGGATATGTGGATATGACATTGGAGGCGCTCACTACTTTTGGTATCAAGGTGGAAAATCGGGATTATCGGGAATTTATCATTCCGGGGGGCCAGAGGTATCTTTCCAAAGATACCGTTGTGGAGGGAGATTACTCTCAGGCCGCCTTTTTCTATGCCGCCAATTTTATTGGAAGCGATGTTTTGCTCAAGGGGCTTAACCCCAATTCCAGCCAGGGCGACCGGGCGGTAGAGGCGATTTTAGCGGATTTTGCTCAGAAAGACGACTGTGAGCTGGATGTCAGTGACATCCCGGACCTGGTTCCGGCGCTGGCGGCGGCAGCGGCCTACCGGGCTGGAAAAGTGACCCGGTTTGTCAACGCCTCCCGTCTGCGGATCAAAGAGAGCGACCGGATCGCTGCCACCTGTCTGATGCTCCGTGCTTTGGGAGCGCAGGTAGAAGAGGGCGAAGACAGCATCACCGTTTGGGGGCAGGAAACACTGCCCGGTACGGGAGAAAACGCTTTAGACTGCTGCAACGACCATCGGATCGCTATGGCGGCAGCGGCGGCAGCAGTGGGCTGTACCGGCAAGGTGCGGCTCCTGGGCGCGGAATGCGTTTCAAAATCCTATCCGAAGTTTTGGGAAGATTACCGCCGTTTGGGCGGAGAAGTGAAGGAGGACGGCAGATGAAGCTGGAATACACGGTGTTTGGAGAGTCCCACGGCCCGGCGGTCGGCGTGGTGGTGGAAAATTTGCCGTCCGGGATACCGATAGACGAATCGTTTATTTCCCGGGAGATGAACCGCCGAAGGGCCAAAGGCGACGGGCTGTCCACTCCCCGGATAGAGGCAGACGTGCCCCAGATTCTCAGCGGAGTGTTCGAGGGGAAAACCACCGGGACGCCCCTTTGTGCCGTCATCCAAAACGGCAATACCCGATCGGGCGACTACGATCGGACGAAGAACCTGGCAAGGCCGTCCCACGCGGATTTTACCGGTTTTGTGCGGTATAAAGGCTGCAATGATTACCGGGGAGGAGGACATTTTTCCGGCCGGCTGACGGCTCCCTTGGTGTTTGCAGGGGCGGTGGCCAAGCTGGCGCTGCGGGAAAAAGGCATTTTTGTCGGCGCCCACATTTTGCAGGTAGGAACCGAAAAGGATCAGCCGTTTACCGCGGATTCTTTAGCCGAGAGCGCATTTGAAGCTTTAGCCCAGAAGGATTTCACTGTCTTGGACGACAATGTCGGCGAGAGGATGAAAGCGATTATCCAGGAGGCGCGGATGAACCTGACCTCAGTGGGGGGGATTATCCAGTGCGCGGTTATTGGAATGCCCTGTGGGGTCGGTTCTCCCGATAAGGACAATCTGGAAGGGATGATTGCCCGTAACATTTTCCGGGTGCCTGCGGTGAAGGGGATCGAGTTTGGGCTGGGCTTTGGCTTTGCCTCTGCTTACGGCCATGAAGTGAACGACGAAATGCGGATGGAAAACGGCGAAGTCGTCACCGCTACAAACCACAACGGCGGTATTCTGGGAGGAATTTCCAACGGGATGCCTATTGTGTTTCAGACGGTCATCAAGCCCACAGCTTCCATCAGCAGGGAGCAGAAAACCGTCAATTTGGCTGACATGCAGGACGACACTCTCGTCATCAAGGGGCGGCATGACCCCTGTATTCTCTCCCGGGCGTCGGTGGTAATCGAAAGCGCGGCAGCGCTGTCGGTGTTGGAGGCCTTGTCGTGAATTCCATAAAACAAATTCGGAAAAAGGATTGAAAGAGATGAACGATACCGTTGCCTATTGTGGTGTTCCCGGCTCTTATGCTGAGGAGGCCGCCCTTTGCTATTTTGGCGAGGAGGCCCATCTTATTACTGCCAGCTCCTTTGCAGGGGCTTTTGAGGCGCTTAAACAGCAACAGGCAGACTATGCCGTGGTGCCGTTGGAAAACAGCTCTACCGGCGCCATAGCGTCCGTATACGACCTGCTGGCGCAATATGGATTTTTTATTGTGGGAGAGTGCCCCATTGAGATCAACCACTGTCTGTTGGCAAGGCCGGGGACGAAGATCGGGGATATTACCGAAGTGTTTTCTCACGAGCAGGGGCTCTTTCAATCCAGGGATTTTTTGGCGGAGCACCCGGACTGGAAGCAAACGGCGTTGTACAATACCGCCGCCGCGGCAAAAATGGTCAGCGCGGGGGACAATCCCCATTGGGCGGCTATCGCCAGCCGCCGGTCGGCAGCTATTTACCATTTGGACATTCTGGCGGAAAAGACAAACTTTAAGGACCGGAATCAGACCCGTTTCGTGGTGGTGGCGCCGAAAGCTATCCACTCCGCGGAAAACAACAAGGTGTCCCTGGCATTTACACTTCCCCATGTCAGCGGAAGCCTTTACCATATCTTGGGGATTTTTGCCCGGGAACACCTCAATCTATCCAAGATCGAATCCCGCCCCATCGCCAACAAAAACTGGGAGTACCTTTTTTTTCTGGATTTTACGGCGGAGACCATCGACAGCCGGATTGAGGGAATTTTGGAGGAAATCTCCAAGGCGTCCCAGACTCTCAAAATTTTAGGGTACTATAAAAACGCCATAGGGGTGGAACGGGATGAAGAATAACATTGTACTCATCGGAATGCCCGGCTCGGGAAAAAGCACGGTGGGAAAAATTTTGGCGGAGAAAACAGGCCTTTTTTTTGTGGATTTGGATGCTGTCATTGAAAATATGGCGAAAAAATCCATCCCTCAGATTTTTTCCGAGGACGGGGAACCGGCTTTTCGGGATTTGGAGCAGAAATGCGTCGAGGAAGTATCCGCCCAAAGCAGACAGGTGATTGCAACCGGCGGCGGCGTGATTTTGCGGGAAGCGAACATGAAAGCGCTATCCCAAAACGGCCTTATTATTTTCCTCGACCGGCCGGTCTCTGATATTTTAGGAGAGAACCTGTCCGAGAGGCCCCTTTTGGCGGATGACGCAACGCGTATTCACCGGCTCTACGATGAGCGGATCAGATTGTACCGGCGGTATGGGAAATTTACAGTGGAAAACAATAGCGCGCCGGAAGAGGCAGCCGAAAAAATTCTGGATGCAATTAGGGAGGTGACCAAATGAACAGTTACCGGATGGGGGTCATCGGGGACCCCATCGCCCACACTCTGTCTCCGGCCATTCACACCAAGATGGCGGAGCATCTGGGGCTCTGCTGCGAGTATACCGCCCATCATGTGAAAAGAGGGGAGCTGGGACAGTTTGTAGAAAGGACGAAGGCGGAAAATTTTGCAGGTTTCAACGTGACGATTCCCCACAAAAAGGACATCATGGATTTTCTGGACGAATGCGACCCTTATGCCCGAAAATGTGGAGCTGTGAACACCGTAAAGATCACTGACGGTAAACTCAAAGGTTATAACACCGACGGAGACGGCCTGTATGCTTCTTTAAAACAAAATGGCATCCTGATGGACAGGAGCCGGGTTTTGCTGTTAGGAGCGGGCGGAGCGGCACTATCCATCTGTCAGAAGGCTCTGGACGTGGGGGCGAAAGTGACGGTGCTGTGCCGTTCCCCCAAAAAGGCCGCCGCCTTTGCTGAAAAAGACGGCGTAACAGTGCGGGAGTTATCCCCCACTGTGCAAAAAGAATGTGCAAAAGTCACCGACATTATCATTAACGCTACTCCTCTGGGAATGGAGGGAATTCCCGATGATTTTTGGGATTTTTCCTTTCTGGACGAAACCAAGGCGGCTGTGTACGACATTGTTTATAAACCAGCTGAGACCTCCCTGATGCGGGAGAGCCGGAATAGAGGCTTAAGGGCCTTTAACGGTTTAGGGATGCTCATCAATCAAGCAATTTACGCTTTTTCCATTTTTACTGGGCAGGAATTTGATTTTGGGGAAATGGCGAGTTATTTGGAACGGGAAATCGGGAAAATTGTTTACACAAAATAGCAAAAATCCGCTGAGTGTACTCGGCGGATTTTTTGTGGTACAATAAACGCAGCAAAGCCGCGTTTATCGCTGAAGAAGCCCTTTGAGGACGTTGTCCTCAATTTTGCCGTTTATTCGTCAAAAGTGTGCTTCTTGCATCAAAAATAAATATGGTACAATAAGGTTATTGAGCTTTAGGAAAGGATTTTACCTATGTCGCTGTTTATCTGTCCTGTTTGCGGAAAACCGCTGGAACAACAGGTGAAAAGTTACTGCTGCTCCAACCGCCACAACTTCGACCGGGCCAAGAGCGGGTATGTAAACCTGCTCCCCATTAAGGGAAAGCATTCCAAAGTGCCGGGGGACAACAAGCTGATGGTGGCGGCGCGGCAGGAGTTTCTCCATGAGGGATACTATCTTCCGTTATGCAAGCAGCTCTGCGAGGTGGTGGCTGCCCATCTTGCCAAGATCGACGGGGAGATTACCATTTTAGACGCCGGGTGCGGGGAGGGGTATTACACCTCCTATCTTTATCATTTTCTGAAGGAGGTAGGGATTCGGGCGCAGATGATGGGAGTGGACATCTCCAAATTCGCCTTAGACAAGGCGGCAAAGAAGGATAGGGACATTGCCTATGCGGTGGGGAGTATTTTCCATCTGCCAGTGGGGGATTATTGCTGTGATTTGCTGCTGAATCTATTTGCACCTTACTGCGGAGAGGAATTTTTGCGGGTGCTGAAGCCTCAGGGGCTAATGGCGATGGTGATTCCGGGGGAGCGTCATCTTTGGGAGCTAAAACAGGTTTTATACGACGAGCCCTATCCCAACGAAGTCAAAGATTACACACTGGATGGTTTTGAAATAGTTGAGCGGAAACTTGTCCAAGAGCAGATAGGGCTGCGCTGTCAGAAAGATATTTCCAATCTGTTTACAATGACGCCGTACTACTATAAAACACCGCAAAGGGGAGCAGAGCGGCTGTCTGCACTTTCCTCCCTTAAAACGGAAATTGAATTTGAAGTTTTGCTCTATCGCAAGAAATAACTGTTTTCATCTATGCAAATGCTGGTATTTTGGCTTCCGCAACAGTCCGTTGCGGTAATTCCAGCAAAAGCAGGTGGAGTGCAACGGGCTTTTTTGATAAGATATTTCCAGAAAGGAGGTTGCTTTATGAATTTCGGAGACAATTTACAGGCTTTAAGACGGCGGCAGGGCCTTTCTCAGGAACAGCTTGCTGAAAAGCTGGATGTGACAAGGCAGACCATTTCCAAATGGGAACTAAACCAGTCGGCTCCGGATTTGAATTATCTCTGCCAATTGAGCGAGATTTTTGGGATATCGCTGGACGCCTTGGTTAAAGGCGGGGAGGAGCCAAAAGGAAATATGGCGGAGGAGGGTACTAAGCCAAGAAAAAAAGGGAAGTGGCTGCTGATAATAATGGCGGTTATCAGCCTTTTGCTGTTGATTTTATCCGGGTATGCTATCTATGAGCTCAACCAGCCGCCTATCATTGGGGGGGCTGACGCTCCCACCGGAATTTTGGTGGCGGCTACATGGGATTCCTACATTCCCTTATTCGCGGCGACAGGAATTTTGTGTGTCGGTACGCTGGGGTTCTTATGGAAGTATTTGAAACAACATCGGAAATAAGTGCGGCATTTTAACAGCGGTTGCGGTGATAATACCTAGATAGAAAAAGGACGAAACGGTATTCCGTTTCGTCCTTTTTAGCCTTTTTAGGGAGATTAATACATGCCGCCGGCAGGCATTGGGGGAGCCGCGGGAGTTTCCTCCTTGATGTCGGCAACAAGGGATTCGGTAGTTAGAACCATGGCGGCGACGCTGGCAGCGTTCTGGAGAGCGCTTCTGGTAACTTTGGTGGGGTCAACGATACCAAACTCGATCATATCGCCGTACTGCTCGTTGTAAGCGTCAAAGCCGTAGCCCACTTTGCCGGAAGAGAGGATCTTATCGATGATGACCGAACCTTCCAAACCGCCGTTTAAAGCGATCTGACGAATGGGCTCTTCCAGGGCTTTCAATACGATGGCGGCGCCGGTTTTTTCATCGCCATCCAAGGTGTCGAGCAGCGCTTTGACAGGGGGGATCGCGTTGACGGGGGCAACACCGCCGCCTGCCACAATGCCTTCTTCAACAGCAGCTTTGGTTGCGGAGAGGGCATCCTCGATGCGCATTTTCTTTTCTTTCATCTCAATCTCGGTAGCGGCGCCGACTTTGATGACGGCGACACCGCCGGCCAACTTCGCCAGTCTTTCCTGGAGTTTTTCCTTATCAAACTCGGAAGTGGTGGTTTCGATCTGAGAACGGATCTGATGGACACGATTTTTGATTTCGTCTTTGTCGCCTGCACCGTCTACGATGATGGTATTTTCTTTCTGTACGACCACCTGGCGGGCACGGCCCAGCTGCTCGATGGTAGCTTCTTTCAGCTCAAGGCCCAGTTCTTCTGTGATGACCTGACCGCCGGTGAGGATGGCGATATCCTGAAGCATTTCCTTTCTTCTGTCGCCGAAGCCGGGGGCTTTAACAGCTACACAGTTGAAGGTGCCGCGGAGTTTGTTGAGGATCAGAGTGGTGAGTGCTTCGCCTTCTACATCCTCGGCGATGATAACGAGCTTTTTACCGCTCTGTACAATCTGCTCCAGCAGGGGGAGGATTTCCTGGATGTTGGAGATCTTTTTATCGGTGATGAGGATGTAAGCGTCGTCCATGACGGCTTCCATCTTCTCGGTGTCGGTGCACATATAGGGGGAGATGTAGCCACGGTCGAACTGCATACCTTCGACCACTTCGCTGTAGGTTTCAGCAGTCTTAGACTCCTCGATGGTGATGACGCCGTCGGAGGAGACCTTCTCCATGGCTTCTGCAATCAGCTTGCCCACAAATTCGTTATCGGCGGAAACGGTCGCAACACGGGCGATGTCATCACTGCCGTCGACCTTCTTGGAATGTTCGATAATAGCTTTGACAGCCTCGTCGACGGCTTTCTGCATACCTTTTTTCAAAACCATGGGATTTGCTCCGGCGGCAACGTTTTTCATACCTTCCCGCACGAGAGCCTGAGCGAGCAAGGTAGCAGTAGTGGTGCCGTCGCCTGCGGCGTCATTTGTCTTGGTGGCGACTTCTTTTACAAGCTGAGCGCCCATATTCTCGAAAGCATCTTCCAATTCGATTTCTTTTGCAATGGTGACGCCGTCGTTAGTGATGAGGGGGGCGCCGAACTTCTTATCCAAAACAACGTTTCTGCCTTTGGGGCCCAAGGTGATTTTAACGGTATCGGCCAGCTTGTCGATACCAGTCTGCAATGCTTTTCTGGCTTCTTCGCCGTAAATAATTTGTTTTGCCATGGTGAATTCCTCCTCTATTTCCGAACTGATTATTCTACTACTGCCAAAACGTCGCTCTGGCGGAGAATAGTGTATTCCTCACCGTCCAGCTTTACTTCGGTTCCGGCGTATTTGCTGATGAGCACTTTATCCCCCACTTTGAGCTCCATGGTGACCTCTTTGCCGTCTACGATGCCGCCGTTTCCAACTGCGACGACTTCTGCCACAGAGGGTTTCTCTTTGGCACTTCCAGCCAGGATGATGCCGCTTTTAGTGGTCTCTTCGGCTTCTACCATTTTAATGACGACACGGTCTGCCAACGGTTTGATGTTCATAGTTCATATCCTCCTTGATATATTTATTATTTTGGTTACGCAGATAGTGTTAGCACTCAAATATACGGAGTGCTAACACTATCTATTTTATCGGTTATTTGTGAAAAATCAAGTACTTAATTTTTAACAATTTGTTTTTTGTAGAATTTCATAAAAATCATTGTGCATAAATATATTATTTATGCAAACTGTCCCATAAATTTTGGAAAAATTTTAGAAAATTCTTGCAGAAAGCAGCCGTTTCCAGTATAATATAAAATAGAAAGTTATAGGCAGGCAGTTTTGCCGCCTTTCAGGAAAAGAGGGGTCAATTTGGAAGCTAGAAAATATATTATTTCTACCGAAACCACCTGTGACATGGAGATGTCGTATTACAGAGAGCACAGCGTTCACCTGCTGGGGATGACGTATACCTTAAACGGAATGGAGTACGATTCTGCCAGCGAAAAAAATTTACCCATCGAGGAGTTTTATCGGCAGCTTCGGGAAGGCGGAGAATCCAAAACCGCCCAAGTTTCGCTGGATAAGGCCACTTCCGCGTTTGAGAAGCTGGTGGAAGAAGGCTACGATGTTTTTCATCTGGCTTTTTCTTCGGCCCTTAGCGGCACTTATCAAAGCTGCACTGTCGCTGCTAACGACGTGATGGAACGGCATCCGGAGGCAAAGATTATTGTAGTGGATTCTTTGGCCGCGTCCATGGGGCAGGGACTGATGCTCAACTACGCCGTCACGCTGAAGGAGCAGGGCAAGAGCCTTGAGGAACTCACCGCGATTATTGAAGCGGAAAAACTCCGATTCTGCCACAACTTTACTGTTGACGATCTGCATTTTCTCCACCGGGGCGGACGGGTGTCCAAAATGACTGCTATTATGGGCACAGCGCTGGGCATCAAGCCAACCCTGCATGTGGACGACGAGGGGCGGCTCATCAACGTGGGCAAGGTCCGGGGCCGAAAACAGTCTCTGAACTGGCTGGTGGATAAAATGGGAGAGCGAATCGGTTCTCATAAAAACGAAGTGGTCTATGTGAGCCACGGAGACTGCGAGGACGACGCCAAATATGTGGCCGACCTGGTGAAAAAACACTTCGGTATTAAAAACGTCGTCATCGGATATATTGGACCGGTGATTGGCACCCATTCCGGACCGGGAACGGTGGCGCTTTTCTTCGTAGGAGACACACGGGACATTTAAGAAAAAACGGCGGAGGTTTTTAAAACCTTCGCTGTTTTTATAAAGGTACTGGAGTCAAATACAGACTCTTCTAAGACGGTTATTTTTGCCATTCTGCGAATTGACAGGGCAAAACCCCCGTGCTATACTAAAAAATAATAAAAATTTCTGTAAGAGGATCGAGGAATGATTGCCATGAGTGAAATCAAAATAGTGCGGAATACCGCGCCGAAACAAAAACCGGACGAAAACAACCTGGTCTTCGGCAAATATTTTACCGACCATATGTTTGAAATGGACTGGAATCAGCAACAAGGATGGCATGACGCGAGAATCGTCCCCTACGGTCCGTTAGAGCTGAGCCCGGCCTGTACATGCCTCCATTACGGTCAGGAAACATTCGAGGGCATGAAGGCCTACCGGAATCCCCATGGAGAAATTTACTTATTTCGGCCTATGGAGAACTTTAAACGATTAAACCGGTCTAATGAACGTCTTTGCATCCCTCAGATCGATGAGGAATTTGCCTTAAAAGCGCTGTTAGAACTGATTAAAATGGACAAGGACTGGGTTCCCCATACGGAGGGAACATCTTTGTATATCCGTCCTTTTGTCATCGGAACAGAGCCTTCATTGGGGGCCCATTCATCTTCTGAGTATAAGTTTCTCATTATCATGTGCCCGGTAGGGGCATATTATGCCACTGGCCTCAATCCGGTGAGCATTTTTGTGGAAAACGAGTACGTCCGCGCAGTGCGCGGCGGCATGGGCTTTGCCAAAACCGGCGGAAACTATGCCGCATCTCTGAAAGCACAGGATGTTGCTGCGGAGGAAGGTTTTTCCCAGGTGCTGTGGCTGGATGGCGTGGAGAGAAAGTACATTGAAGAAGTCGGCGCTATGAACGTATTCTTTGTGTTGGGGGATGAAGTGGTCACTCCCGCGTTACAGGGGAGTATTTTGCCCGGCATTACAAGAAAATCGGTTATTGAGCTGCTGAGTAGCTGGGGCTATAAGGTCAGTGAGAGAAGGCTTTCTGTGGATGAACTGCTGGAGGCTTATAAAAAAGGCAATTTTACCGAGATGTTTGGAAGCGGCACAGCTGCAGTCATCTCTCCGGTGGGATTGCTCCGATACAAGGACATCGATATGAAGCTTTCCGATGGAAAAATCGGCGAGCTGTCCCAGCGGCTCTACGATGAGCTGACGGGAATCCAATGGGGCAAGTGTCCGGACCCGTTTGGATGGACGATGAAAGTTGAATAACCATGATTGTGTAAAACAGGGGAAGAGGGATTTTCCCCTGTTTTTTATTGTTATAGATGACATGGACACATATCATTCTACATAGGAAAAAGGCCCCGATTAATCGGGGCCTTTTTCTGTGGAGAATATAACTATAGCAAAAAGGAGAGCTAATTGAACAGCGTCTGAGCTATAGGAATAGCCAGGCTATTTGATCCACTCACCGTTGGCATTGACACGATAGCTGCCAATGGTGGTGTTCTGAGCCATCTTGCCGCTGGAATTGAAGTAGTAGCACTTGTTTCCTACCCAGTTCCAGCCGGTTGCCATAGCCCCGTCGCCCTTCAGATAGTACCAGGTGTTGCCCTGCAGCAACCATCCGGTCATCATCGAGCCGTTTCCTCTAAAGTAGTACCAAGCGTTGTTTACTTTGACCCAGCTTGTGTTGGCCATGCCACCCCAGTTGTAGAGGTAGTACCAAACGCCATTGTCAAAGAGCCATCCGGTTTTCATAACGCCGTTTGCACCCAGATAGTACCAGGTGTTCTGGAGTTTCAGCCAACCAGTAGCCATGACGCCGTTGGATTTCAAGTAGTACCAGTTGTTGCCGTCCTGGAACCAACCGGTTTTCATAGCGCCGTTTGCACCCAGATAGTACCAGGCGCCGTCCACTTTCTGCCAGCCGGTCAGGTAGTCGCCGTCGATGCCTTTGAGCTTCCAGACGCCGTCAACCTCTTCCCAGGTGGGAGATGTGGGGGTGGGCTTTTCAGGAGTGGTGGGCTCGGTAGGTCTGGAAGAACCGCCTCCGCCGATCCAGCCGCCACCGGAGCCGCCGCTGGAACCACCGTATGGTTTAAAGGATGCGACCAAAACTACATCTTCTGCAGGCATTACGAAGGAGTAAACACCAAAGTATGCAACCAGCTCTTCGTCATTGCAGTAGAGGGATTCAAGGTAGTAGTTGGTATCCGGAGCAATGCTCACGCGAATAGTTTCACCTGCCTTGGCAGAGGTCTTCTGAGGAGTGATTATACCGCCAGTGACTTGAGTCACGGTGATGTTGTAAGAAGATTCGGTGTCGTTCTTCTTAAAGGTTGCCGTAACAGTTACATCCTCAGCAGGCATGGTGAATGAATATACGCCGCTTGTTGCGGTGATTGCAGTACCGTTGACTTTTACGCTTTCGATGGAGTATCCGTCGGCAGGTTTGACGTTCAAAGTAACAGTATCGCCTTCAGCAGCCGTCTGCTTGTCGGCGGTGACGGTGCCGTTTGCCGTCGAAGAAATCGTTACGTTGTAGGTGACAACAGGAATATCCTCGTAAACAGCAGTTGCGGTTACATTGCCTGCAGGCATGGTGAATTTTGCAGTAGCGTCGTTTGCGGTAGTGCCGTCCACAAAGGCAACGGAGGGGCTTACCTGCCACTCTTTGAACTGCTTGCCGGTTTCCGGTGCGTTTGCAGTCAGAGTGATGGTGGAGCCAGCGGCAGCCTTAGCAGGATTGGCGGTACCGTCAGTTACAGTGACGCTGTAGGTGACGACAGTAGTGTCTGCCTCAAATTCCGCTGTTACAGTAACATGTTTTTTCGGCATGGTGAAGGAGTATACGCCGTCAACAGGAGTAATAGCAGTTCCGTTCACTGCGACGCTCTTCACTTTGTATCCGCTGTCGGGAGTGACGGCCAGGGTGATGACCTCATTTTCGTCAGCAGTCTGTCTGTTTGCGGTAACTGTGCCGTTTTCTGTGGGAGCAATGGTAATATCGTATGCGCCCTTCATGTTATAGACTTCAATTTCAGAGACACCGCCGCTGTAGTAGGTATTGTACAAGGGGCTCCAGAAACGCTGCAGCTGCTCGTATTTGATGTATCTTGCTTTGGTGGTATCAAAGTCAATAATGTAAGGAGGCAGATATTTTGCACCGGCATCTCCCTCAACGAGTTTGTAGAAGATTTCATGCCAGTCGCCGTCATTTCCGGTTTCGGAAATGGAGATTTTATACTCTTTTGCTTCCTCGCCACAGTACAAAACGACTCTGTTGATATCCTGTACCTTGCCCAGGTCAATCTTGAGCCACTGGTAGTCTTCTTCCTTGCTAAAGGATGCGCGGCTTTCCAGAGCGGTATTGCCGTCTACTGCCATATCGGGGCCGAAGGTGTAGTCAACCTCACGGGTAGACATGGAGGCAGTACAGTTGAGAGCCAGGTTGGGATTGCGCTGAGCTTCCTCACTTCTTGTGGGATCTACGACGCTCAGGTTATCGAGAATACCGTCCATCTTGTCGCCGATCTTGGCAGTGGGCAAAATGGCGGTGGAGCTGAATTCAGTCGGTTTCATGCTGATGTTTCCGACGATGGAGTTCTGCATCTCAGCTTTGTACTCCTGACCATTTACAGTCAGAGTAGTAAATTGCTTACCGCCGCTGATCTTCACATGGACCCATTCACCTACAGGAAGTTCATAGCCGAAGGAATAGGCGTAACCGTCGGGCCTAAATACAGCCTGGGATTTGCCGTGGGAGGTACCCATGACGTAACCGTCACGTTTAAAGCCCATTTTTCCAGTGCCGTCCATGTTCAGATAGAAAGTGGCATCTCTGCCGCTGAAGAGGGTGGCATCTTTAGAAGGAGCACTATTGAGTTTAATATCAAATTCAACAGTATAGGGGAAGCCTATGCCATCCATGGGAAGGGAAAGGTATCCGTTACCGCTCAGGGAAACGCCTTTGCCGTCTTTGCCGTCGACGATGGAGCCGTTTGTCAAAGTGGCGTCATATGCGTTGCCAGAATGGTCGTTTACAGTAGTGCCGTTTACCGACTCAAAGTCGTAATCGACCAAAGTACCGGTTTCGCTTTCAATATAACGGTTAGGGTTTACGCCGGGAACGGTGTTCCAGAACTTAGCAACTCTGTCCAGGAATCCTCTGGCGTTCTGGCCCTCGGTGGGTTCACCCTGCCAGTTCTTCTCGGAGAGAAGGACAACGCCGTATTTTACACGCTGGAAGACGTCATGGTAAGACAATCCGCCGCCGGAAGTGTGTTTATCGTTCCAGACAGCAAATTCTGCACCCAGGGTCTGAGGATGGCCGAGGGGCATCCGGATAGATCCGTTCAGTGTCAGCCAGTTGACATTCCACTGATTGTAAAGCTTTGTCAGGTCGAGATAATCGACGAAGGCGCTGCCGCCGGGAACCATGTAAAGGAGTTCGTTTACAGTTGCTACAACGTCGTAGTTTGCGTCATAAAGGGTCTGGTAGTTGACATTGTATTTGGGATCGTCATGAGCCCAGAAGTTTGTCTGGATACCGGTAGTGGTGGTAACGCCGTTGGGCAAACCGGAGTTGCCCCAGAGGCCGCCCCAGAACCTGGGGGTGTAGCCAAGGCTCTTGACATATTCTGCGATGTCATAAGTATAATCGCGGATCGCCTGGCTGTTGTTGTCGTTATAGGCGTACTCGTCGGTGCCGATATGGACTACTTTGTTTTCCTTGATGATGACAGGATCGTCTCCGCCAAGCATTTCATCAAAGAGGCTCTTGACGATGTTGACAGATGCTTCGTCTCCGATGTTGATGTGGGAGGGGTCGAGCATCGAGATACCGGGAATGTTGCCAAAGCTGTTTGCGTGGCCGGGAGTCTCAAATTCGGTAACGATGTGGATGCCGTATTTGAGAGCCTCTTTCTGATATTCGCGGTATTCTTTTTTGGAGTAAGAACCGTCGGTAGCGGTAAGACCTTCCAGATCACTTTCGATACGGAAAGCTTGGTAATTGTTTTCACCGCGGTCGTTGACGTGCAGGTGAAGTTCATTGAGCTTGAACCAGGAGAAGTACCGGGTTATTTCCTTCAGGTAATCCATGGGGACAAAGGCACGAGCCACGTCCACCATACCGCTGCGAACTTCGTACATGGGGTAGTCGCGGGCGATACCCTGAGGAATGTTCAGATGGTCTTCGTCGTCGTAGAGAATCTGAGTCGCAGTAATGCCGCCGTACAGCAATCCGGTGTAGCGAGGAGAGGTGATGACGACTTTATCAGTGACGTTCATGTAATAGCCTTCCTCGCCCATTTCGGGGATGGAGGAATCCAGTTTCAGGTAAACGTCGCCTGCTGCGGCTTCGCCTTTTTTCACAGCAATCTCTCTGCCCAGCATATCCTTGAAGAAATCTTTTACATCGTTGGCGATTTCTTCAGTTCTTGCATCGGCAGAAGGAGCGATGACAATGGCGGAAGTATCGGTGAGAGTAAACTCGCCGTTGCCGCCTTTCCATTCGCGGAGAGCAGGCAGAGTGTCGGGCTTTTCGTTGTCGCCGTTTTCTACCGAATATTTTCCGGGAATGGTAATCTGGACGTTGTAGTCGCCTTTTTCAAAATTGGTGGGGTCCTCTTTTAATACAGCTTTATACATCAGATTGACAGTTGTATCAAAGAGAGGAGTGTGGATATTTCCATCCAAATCAACAACCGTTTTGTTGTCCGAGCCAAAAAGTTCAATGTCATAGAACTCAGAGGGGGATTCGGGCAAAACGACATGTGTGCCGTCCTCAGAAATGGTGGGAGGGGTGTCTCTCAGCATTTCCAGAGGGGGCTGTTTTAGAGTGAGAGCAGCGTCGGCATCCTGGCCGGTGGGGTGGTCGTAGATTTGAACTTCATCTACGCAGATCCAAGCTTCGTTGTGATAGAATTCAACCATCACATACTGGGCTTCGATGGGTTCGCCGTCGGGGGCGACCAAAACCACTTCTTTACCTTGCTCTTTTGAGTCTTTCCACTTGTAATTTCCAACCATTTTCCACTCTTTGTCTTCACCGGGATCGTTGGATACTTTAACGGTGATTTTAGAAGGAGCGTAAATAGCGGGATCACCACTGGTGATAATGCCGATATTGGCCTGCTCGAAGGTCTTAACCTCGCCCAGGTCAAAGACAAATTCGCCGGGGATAGAGTGGGCGGCGTCGCGGGCGGCAAACATTAGGATACCGTTGCTCATCCAGTCGCTGCCTCTTACGCCGTCGGTCAGGAATTTTTTATTGGGATCCAGATGAGAAGGATGGTAATCTCCTTCTTTCGGGTCGGCGTTGGCATTTCCGTTTATTAAGGTTGTCGTATACGGAATACCCTGCAAAATGTTTTTGCAGTTACCGGCTTCGGGGTTCAGGTTGGGCATATTGGAAGTAGCCTTTTCCAGAACTTCGATTTCGTCGATAAAGAGCCAGCATCCAGAATCTTTACCAGCGGTAAAGGAGAGGCGAATGTCGGTACACTCGATCGAGCCGTTATCCGGTACACGGTAGATAAACTCTGTCATACTTGCACCAGCTACGCTGACGTCTCTGTCAAAGAGATTAATCCACTCGCCGTCTCCGCTTTTGTACTCAATTAAAAGATGTCTGGGATATAAAATACCGTTTTGAGCATCCAAAAAGCTTGAGAAAGAAATTTGCTGGAAGGATCTTGCCTCTTCCATGTTGAATTCCGTGATAATGCGCTTTTCATTTGGATCATCATGTTGGACATCGGGAGAAGGAACATGGAGGCCTACGGTAGCGGCAGCGGACCACGAAGATCCTTTGCCTGCTTTCACGCCGTCGGTCAGCCGGTTGCGGCCTACATCGGGGTGGCCAGGGTGATAGTCGCCTTCAGCCGGGCTGGCGTTGGCGTTTCCGTCTTTCAGGTTCGTCGTGTATTTGACGCCGCCAATAATATTGTTGGGGTCCACTGTAGGAGGCAGCGGCTCCACTTTTTTCTCGTATACGGCGATTTCATCCAGATATACCGTCGTATCCTGATCAGCAGTGAGGGTCAGGCGGACCTTCTTGGTGTTGGCTGCATTGCCGCCTGCAATCAAAGTGTCAACAGTGTAGTCATGGCCGTTTGCCGCGACAGCATCTTCTTTAATGACAGACCAGTTGCTGTCGGGGAGCTGGTAATCCACTTTATAGGAGGGCAGTACGCTGTCGCTCCAGCCGTGGAAGGACATGCCCCGGAATTTTTGGTCAGCAGTAAACTCGAAGATCAGCTCCTGCGGCTGGCCTGCGGTCAGCTTGATACCAACGATGCTGGAGGTATCATCTTTGGAGGAAGCGAGCTTGCCATTTGTGAGCTTGGAGGGGGTGGAGTCGCTGTAGCCGTTTTCAAACTGAATTGCAGGAGCAGCTGTATATTTCATACCGGAGGAAATGACTGCTACGTCGTCGGCGGGCAATTCCATAGAAGGCTTATCGCCAGGAGGCGTAGGCTCCTCGCCATTGCCGATTCCCAGAATCTCGATTTCGTCGAAGTACAGGCCAGTACTCCAGGGACGGGTCACCAGACGGACTTTCTGAGCCTTGACGGTGCCGCTATCGGGGAGAGCGGCTTTATAAGTGTCACCGCCGAAGGTGCCGATGCCCGATGGATAACCGATTGACTCCGGAGAAGCAACCAGCAGTTTCCATTCAGCTCCATCAAAGTATTCCAGGCGGAAATTTTTAGGGGTGTAGATATACGCATCGGTATAGTAAAAACCGCTCAACTGAACACCGTTGATGTCATATTCTGCGCCCAGATCAAACTCGATGATCGTGTCTACTGCGCTGTCCTGAATATTAACGTGTGCATAAGAAAGGTCATTGTAGTCGCCGTTTCCATAGATACCATCGGTATACTCGTTACCTGTGGTCGGGTGATCAGCGTCCCAATCTTTATGAGGGGTGGTAATAGTATAGGGTTTGTTCAAGGCAATGTTTACAAAATCAACGGAAGGGTTGGATGAACCGGCTGCGGGGGATAAAATTTCAATTTCATCCAAAAACGCAACGCCGGATGAAGGGTCAAATGACAAGGACAGACGGATATTCTGTGTAGTGACAGATCCGTTATCCGGCATTTCGTATCCATACTGGTAGGCAACCTCGTACCCTTCGGGGGAAGCGCGGCCAACGTCGCCTTCATAGAAGAGCTGCCAGTCTCCATTGTCGTCGGTATATTCTACTTTGAAGTGGTTGGGGTTGCGAACACCGCTTTCGTTTCCGTCCCAACCGGAAAAGTTTACTTCGTTTACCTCTTTCTTTGAGCCTAAATCAAAGGTGAATGTAACAGGTTCATCTGATGCTCTCCTTTTAAAACCTGCACATTCTGCCGCCCAAATACTGCTTGCTTTTTTGCCGTCGGTCATTTTGACATGGTCGTAGTCAGAGTAGGTATCACTATTGAAATCTTCTCTTAACCAGTTGGTTTCATAGGTAAGACCACTTGCCAAATTGACCTTATCGGTAGATCCCAGTCTGAGCGACTGCGCTTGTACCGGTATACTACTCAGCATACACGTTACAGCAAGAACTGCCGACAAACACATCGCAAGACGTTTTTTGAGTCGTTTGTGCAACATCTCATCAATCTCCTTTTAAACTATTTATGTCAGGCTTTCAGAGGATCTCCTACCTTCCCCCAAAAGTCCCTTCATACAACTAAGTGAAGCATACCGTTTCTATATATCGCAATTTCTGCCGTAAGACCAGCGGGCTCCCAGAATAACACGAGTAAATATGTAAAACAACCAGATGTTTTCTATAAATGATGTTTATCTTGGCATATATGTTGCCAAATTCAAAAAGTATTTTGTTGCTAAGCCTAAAATCTTTATCACATGTTCATATTTTTTATACAGATAGATGCTGTACTTCATATTTTAGTAGAAATAATAAATGATGCAATAGAATTTTTTTGACTTTATAGGCCTGTCCTGAACAAAAAATTGATTTATTGTTGCAACTTTTTATGTTTAGATTGCTTTCGTTGGGAAGATACTAACATTTGAAAATATTATAAAGGAGAATGGCTATGTTAGATTGGTTTCGTTCCTTTGACTGGCTTCAATCAGGAGAAATTTTATTAAGGAGCCTTGCGTCGGTGACGACATTATTTATTCTGACAAAAATCATGGGGTTCAAACAGATCTCCCAGCTGACCTTTTTTGACTATATTATCGGGATTTCCATTGGCTCTATCGCAGGGGAAATGGCCTTTGCGGCCGATACCCCGGTCATAGATTGCATTTTCGCTATGGCCATTTACGGGTTGATTGCCGCTGGTATTTCACTGTGGAACTGCAAGTCCTACAAAGCACGCAAATTTTTCAACGGAACTCCAATTATATTGATGGATAAAGGGAAGATTTATCCCAAAAATATGTTACGGGCAAAGTACGACCTGGACGATTTAACGGCGGAATGCCGCCATAACGGTTATTTCGACCTTTCCGATGTCTATAGTGTGGTGATGGAGACCAGCGGCCATCTGAGCATTCTTCCCAAAGAAGGAAAGCGCCCTGTCAATACGGAGGATCTGAAAATTTCTCCGCAGCAGCAGGAACTTGTGGCCAATGTGATTGTGGATGGAAATTTAATTCCCGGAAACCTGAAACAGATGGGAAAAGATGAATCTTGGTTGAAAAAAGAACTGGAAAAGCAAAATATGCACAATTATAGTGAAGTATTATTAGGCACTTTAGATACAAACGACGTGTTTACTGCCTATCCTTACTATAATGATCAGTTTAAAAGGACATTATTTGTTTAAAAAAGTTATGATTTTTTAATATAATAATTTTCTTTTATTCATAATTTAGCAAAGAATTCATCTATGGTTATTTGTTATAATAAAAATAGAAAAGTCCGAAAAAAGTGGAAAATTATGTCTAAAATAACTTGTCGAAATGACAGGGAGACGGAAGGCTGAAGGGTGCGATCATGGCGACTAATGGAATCAGCAAATTGGATTTAAAGAGACAGAACAGAATGCAGATTTTAAAACTTCTGCGAAACGAAGGACCCACATCCCGTATTGACATTGCGAGGAAAATCGGGATTACTAAAGCAGCTGTCACGATCATCACAAATGAAATGATCGAACAGGGAATTATTTACGAAAAAGGGAAACAGCTTCCCAAGGGAAATAAAATTCCCAGGGGGAGAAAGAAAATCCTGCTGGACGTCAACCCTACCTACAAAATGGGGATGGGCTTAGTCATCGACAACGGGTTAATTTACTTCGGCCTTTGCACTTTAAAAGGCGATATTATTGAAAAGCACACCAAAGTCATCGGACCGGAAGACAACGCTGAGGATATTTTTGCGGCGGTTGAAAAGCTCTATCAGGATATTATGTATAAAAATGATCTGAAGCCCAGCCTGGTTGCCGGATTAGGCGTAAGTGTAAGCAAGGATTATTATAGCATGTTAAAGGTCTCTGTCGGCCCTGACGGAGAAGTGGACTATAACGGCCTTCAGGAACGGTTATCCATGTTTGTGGGCGTATCGATGGCGTTTGGTTCTTTGATAGACGGCGTGGCTACTGCTGAGGCCGATTACACCCAAAATTCTGATGAGCAGTTGAAAAACGTTTTGGTTATCCGGTATGCAAAAGAGTTTGACTGTGCAATCAGCATTGGCCAGGAGCTTTATCATGGTTCTCATGGAAACGTTTTGGATATTGCGCATTACAGAATCGATAGTGAGCCGGAATGCCAGTGCGGAAAGAATGGCTGTGTCAGTGCGGTACTCTCTCAGGAGCGTTTTTTGAATCGGATCAAGGAAGTGTATTCCCCGGAGAAAACGCCAATTTTGTGGGAACAGACTTCTGGCTTGTTTCAGAAGGTGATTGATTTGTTCCGCCAGCCAGAGTATATTCCTCAGGATATGCCGGTGTTGGAGGTTTTTAGGGATACCGGTGATGCCTATCTCTCCCTTTTCCATGATATGGTGCTGTTTTTCGATCCTGACAGGATTATTTTGTTCGGCGAGGGAGAGGCTTTTGAATACCTCGCGGAGTACATTATTAAGACGGCCCAGGAAAAATCCATCTATGCCGGAAAGAAGCTGGTCGCCCGGAGCGGCATTTCCCTCCAAAACGTTTTTCTTGCGGCTGCTTCGTTGGCGACTCGTGAATTTTTTATTAATAAAGGCGGTTTCTAATTACCTTTTTTATGGAAATGTGCTATAATTAAACAATGCGAAAGGCGGATATAGGTTTATGTCCGCCTTTTTGAGCATTTGAATGACATCTGACAGAGGAGGCAGAAAATGAAACTTTTAGTATTCGTACTCAACAACACTGACAAATTAGATGAACTGATGGTCGAGCTCTCCGAAGCAGGAATCCGCGGCGCAACGATTATTGAATCTTCTGGTATGGCACAGGTGCTTACTCATTCCGGCGAAGACGATCCGCTGATCGCGTATCTCCGTTCTATCATGGATCCGGCAAAAGACAACAACAAGACGATTTTATTTGTATCGGAAGAAGATGAAATCGTGACGATCAGAGAGGTCATCAAAAAAGTAATTGGTGATTTGTCTGAACCTCAGACCGGTATTTTGTTTACCATTCCGATTGACTTCACCGACGGGATCAAAAAAGAACCCAAAGCATAAAAGGGCTTTGGAGGAGGATGTCAGTTGAAAGAATTTGCGCCCAATCTGCGCGTGGTTGCGGCCGCTGCGGTGTTCTTGGACGCCGTGTTTATATTGATCTCCGCTTTATGTTTGGATCAGGTGGGAGGTAAAATTTTTTTTGGCCTCCTGTTAGGGACGATATATGCGGTCTTAAACCACCTTGCGCTGGCATACACAGTCAAACGTCTTACAGACAAAAGTGCTGCCCGCGCGAGGATTTTTTATATCTTGAGTTATCTGCTCCGCTTCGGAACGGCCGCAGGTTGTCTTACAGTGGGATTTATCTGGCTGAATCCGTTTGCCGTGGCAGTACCTATGCTGGCTCCCAAAGTGGGGTATTATTTTATGGGATTTTCGGGGAAAGATATCCAGTAGCAGGAGGTGAAAAAAGGTGGAAGGCCCAAAGATTTTCTTTACCATTCCTCTGTTTGGGGGAATTCACATTGATGAAACTATTGTCAATGCATTTCTGATTACAGCGGTACTTTTTATTCTCTGTAAGGTGCTGACCTACAAGATGGAGAAAATCCCCCGCAAAAAGACCCAGATTATCGCCGAAAAGCTGGTGCTGACCATCGACAATTTAGTCGAGACCACTATGGGAAAAAACTGCATGCGGTTTTCGCCGTATATTATGGCGCTGTTCGCTTCCTCGATATTCGGAAGCCTCATCGGGCTCATTGGGATGCGTCCCACTACGATGGACATAAACACGACAGGAGCCTGGGCGCTGCTGACTGCTTTCTTTATCCATTACATGGGCTTTAAGGCTAATGGATTCAAGACTTACATGAAGTCTTTTGCAGAACCAATTCCTCTTTTGCTGCCGATCAACCTTATAGGCATCGTTTCTACGCCGGTGGGAATGGCACTGCGTCATTTCGGAAACATAGTGGGTGGAAATATCATCATGACTTTGATTTACACTGGACTTGCTTCCTTAAGCTCGATGATCCATCTGCCGGTGCCGCTTTTCCAAGCGGGACTGCCGGCTATTTTATCCCTTTACTTTGATTTGTTCAGCGGATTCATGCAGGCGTTTATCTTCTGTATGCTCACTATGGTCTATGTGAGCAACAGTGCGCCGGATGAATCAGCTGCTTAAATATTTGTCAGAGTCGCCCTTTGGGTGGATATAGAAAGGAAGGTTATTATGGATCCATTATTGGCAAAAGCTATTGTTGTTGCGGCTTCCGCGGTCGGCGCGGGGCTGGCAGTTATCGCCGGTATCGGCCCCGGTATCGGCCAGGGTTTTGCGGCGGGCAAGGCAGTCGAGGCTGTCAGCCGTCAGCCGGAGGCCCAGGGACTCGTCATCAGGACTCTTCTCGTAGGATGCGGCGTAGCGGAAACCACTGGTATTTACGGTTTGTTTATCGCGCTGGCACTTCTATTTTTTAACCCATTGGTCAATTTGCTGTAAACCGCTTCCTTAAAAAATCAAGAAACGGAGGGTGAACGCATGGAGACAGGTGAAGTCTTTGCGATCGACCTTTGGAAAATCCTGTTTATGCTGATAAACCTCTTCCTGATTTATCTCATCCTCAAGCGGTTTCTCTACAAACCGGTCAAAAAGATGTTTGAAATGCGGGAACAGGAAGTGGCAGAAACCTATCAAAAGGCAGACGCCGCCGAAGCTGAGGCCCATCAACTGAAGGATCAGTACGAGAAAAAACTGTCCGGCGCCAAATTGGAGGCGGAAGAGATCGTCCGGTCGGCGACAAAGCGGGCGCAACTGCGGTCCGAATCAATGATTGGCGACGCCAAAGACACCGTCAGCAACATGATGGTGCGGGCGGAAGAACAGATCGAATCGGAGAAGAAAAAGGCGGTCAACGAAATCAAGGACGAGATTGCCGATATCGCGCTTATGGCGGCGTCCAACGTGCTGGAAAAAGAGATGGACGCGGGCGACCACAAGAAGCTGATCGATGAATTCATCGACAAGGTGGGTGACGGGCCATGGCAGAATTAGCGGAGAAAATTTACGGCGACGCGCTGTTTCAGTCGGCGCTGGAAGAAAATAAGCTGGAGCAAGTGAAGGCAGAGCTGGATGCACTGACAGCGGTTTTCCAAGCGGAACCGGCGTTTCTTGCCATGATGGATTCGCCCGCTATGGACGCCGGGGACAAGCAAAAAATTTTAAAAGAGACCTTTGCGGGAAGCGTGGAGGAAATTCTCTATAATTTTTTGCGGATTCTCTCCGATAAGCGTCGGATGGGGCTGTTTTTATCTATTGCAGACCAGTTTGGTGCGCTTTATCGCCAGCATTTAGGGCTTCTGGAAGTAGAGGCTGTCACAGCGGTGGCAATGTCGGAAAACCAGAAGCAGAAGCTCCGGGATAAGCTGTCGGAGCTTACGGGGAAACAGATTTTGCTGCAAAACAGCGTGGACGCCTCTATCCTCGGCGGCGTGATATTGAAGTACAACAATCAGGAAATCAACGGTTCGGTGCGTGAGAAGCTCAGCGCTTTGCGGCACCAGATCCGCGGCGTGATTGCATAGCCTATCAATGAATCGAAAGGGAAAGGAAGGTCCGGATGGATTTACGCCCTGAAGAAATTACCAATCTTATCAAAGCGCAGATTAAAAATTACGAGAGTAAGACCGAACTCAAAGACGTGGGCACTGTCGTCACGGTGGGTGACGGAATTGCCCGGGTTTATGGGCTCGAAAGCTGCATGTCGGGAGAACTGTTAGATTTTGGCGGTGATATATACGGCATGGCCCTCAATCTGGAACAGGATTTTGTGGGCGCGGTACTGCTGGGGTCCGACGAAGATATCAAAGAAGGGAATACAGTGCGCCGGACCGGGACGATTGTTTCGGTGCCGGTGGGCGAAGCGCTGCTCGGAAGAGTAGTGAATCCCTTGGGAGAGCCCATTGACGGCAAGGGCCCGGTGCTCAGCGAGGAAAAACGGCCCATCGAGAGTCCGGCTCCCGGCATTATCGAGCGCAAAAGTGTCAACCGGCCTTTGCAGACCGGTATTAAGGCCATCGACTCGATGATTCCCATCGGCCGCGGTCAGCGGGAGCTGATAATCGGTGACCGGCAGACGGGCAAGACCGCAATTGCCATCGACACCATCATCAACCAGAAGGGCAAGGACGTCATCTGCATTTACGTCGCCATCGGGCAGAAGCGCTCGACAGTGGCAAACGTGGTGGATTCTTTGTCCCGGGCGGGGGCGATGGAGTACACCATCGTAGTGTCGGCGACGGCTTCCGAGCTGGCGCCCATCCAGTATATCGCGCCCTATGCCGGCTGCGCCATGGGCGAATACTTTATGTACAAAGGTCGGGATGTCCTCTGCGTTTACGACGATTTATCGAAGCACGCGGTGGCTTACCGTGCCCTGTCGCTGCTATTAAAGCGGCCTCCGGGACGGGAGGCCTATCCCGGTGACGTGTTTTACCTCCACTCCCGCTTGTTAGAGCGGGCGGCGAACCTGTCGCCGGAGTTGGGGGGAGGATCGCTGACGGCGCTGCCTCTCATCGAGACCCAGGCGGGCGACGTGTCGGCCTATATTCCCACCAACGTCATTTCCATCACCGACGGGCAGATTTTTTTGGAGACGGAGCTCTTTAACGCAGGCGTCCGTCCAGCGGTCAATCCGGGCATTTCGGTGTCCCGCGTCGGCGGTAATGCTCAGATCAAGGCGATGAAAAAGGTGTCGGGGCAGTTGAAGCTCGCTTATTCCCAGTACCGGGAATTGCAGGCCTTCGCCCAGTTTGGTTCCGATTTGGACAAGGACACCAAGGAGCGGCTGGATCAGGGCGCCCGCATTGTCGAGGTGCTAAAACAGGACAAAAATTCGCCGGTTGCGGTGGAACATCAGGTCATTATCATCTACGCGGTCATCAACAATTTCCTGCAGGAGATTCCGGTGGAGCAGATTGCCGAATTTGAACAGCAGCTCTACGATTTTGTGGACGAATCTTATCCCGAGATTACGGATAGTATCCGTCAGACGGGGGATTTGACCAAAGAAAATACCGAACGGCTCAATGAAGTGCTCCGCACTTTTGTCGGAAAATTTTTGGGCCGTCAGTAAGGAAGGGAGGGCGATTCCATGAGTGCATCGATGAAGGACATCAAAGACCGGATCAAATCGGTGGAAGGCACCATGCAGATCACAAAGGCCATGGAACTGGTCTCCTCGTCCAAGCTTCGCAAGGCGAAAGAACGGGCGGAGCGGGCGCGGCCCTTCTTCAATATTCTCTACGAGACCATCTCCGAGCTGTCGGCAGAAATGCAGGACAAGGACAGTATTTACACGGCAGCGGATCCGTCGAAAAAGCCGCTCTTTATCGTCATCGCGGGCGATAGAGGGCTGGCGGGAGGATACAACTCCAACGTCTTTAAGTTGGCCGACCCGGAAATTGAAAAACGAAACGGCATGGTCATTGCCATCGGGAAAAAAAGCGTCGAGCATTACGAGCGGGTAAACTGTCAAATAGTTGGACGTTACAGCGGCATTGCGGAGGACCTGGATTCGATAGTAGTTTCTGAAATCAGCGAAAAAGCGAATAATCTGTTCCGCAGAGGAAAGATCGGAAGCGTTCATCTTGTGTTTACCCAATTTGTGACGCCGCTGACTCAAATCGCAACCGAGATGCGGATATTACCGCTGGAGCTCCATGTGGAAAAGCGGGATCCGAAGAAAATAGAGCCCATGGTTTTATACGAACCGTCGGCGGAGGCGGTGTTTAACAGCATCATCCCCCAGTATATCGCCGGTATGGTCTACGGCGGCATCGTCGAGTCCTACGCCTCGGAACAGGGGGCGCGGCGGACAGCCATGGAATCCGCGACCAACAACGCCAGGGATATGATCGACAGCCTGTCGCTCAGCTACAACCGGGCGCGCCAGTCGGCGATCACCCAGGAGCTGACCGAAATCGTGGCGGGGGCAAACGCCGCCAGCTAATATTCTGGGGTTTCCCAGAAGTCCAGGAGGGAAGCAAATGTCAGAAAATGTGGGGAAGGTCATTCAAATCATCGGGCCGGTTTTGGATATCCGGTTCGACGCGAAGCACCTTCCAAATCTCCTCAACGCCATACACATCGAAAAAGACGGTAAAATCGTGGTTGCCGAGGTGGCGCAGCACATCGGAGATGATACGGTCCGTTGTATTTCCATGAGTTCTACCGATGGTTTAACCAGGGGGCTGAATGCCACCGATACCGGCGGGCCGATTACCGTTCCAGTGGGGGACGAAACTCTGGGCCGGATTTTCAATCTGCTGGGAGAACCGGTGGACAACAAGCCCGCCCCCAAGGCCGAAAAGCGCCTGCCCATTCACCGCCCAGCCCCCAGCTTTGAGGAACAGCGGGCGTCCAACGAAATCCTAGAAACCGGAATTAAGGTGGTCGATTTGATCGCGCCCTATCTGAAAGGCGGAAAGATCGGCCTGTTCGGCGGCGCAGGCGTTGGAAAAACCGTACTGATCATGGAGCTTATCAACAATGTAGCCACCCAGCACGGCGGCATTTCGGTGTTCACCGGTGTCGGCGAGCGGACCCGTGAGGGAAACGACCTCTATAACGAGATGATTGAGTCGGGCGTCATCAACAAGACGGCGCTGGTCTACGGGCAGATGAACGAACCGCCGGGAGCGAGAATGCGGGTGGGTCTTTCCGGCCTCACCATGGCGGAGTACTTCCGGGATGAGGAGCATCAGGACGTTTTGCTCTTCATCGACAACATTTTCCGCTTTACCCAGGCGGGGTCGGAGGTTTCGGCGCTCTTAGGCCGGATGCCGTCTGCGGTGGGGTACCAGCCGACTTTGGCGACGGAAATGGGCGCATTGCAGGAGCGGATCACCTCGACGAAAAACGGCTCTATTACGTCGGTGCAGGCGGTTTACGTTCCGGCCGACGACCTGACCGACCCGGCTCCGGCGACCACCTTTGCCCATCTGGATGCCACGACGGTGCTCTCGAGAAACATTGCTTCCCAGGGCATTTATCCGGCGGTGGACCCGCTGGACTCTAACTCGCGCATCCTGACGCCGGAAATCGTGGGCCACGAGCACTACGAGGTGGCCCGGCAGGTACAATCCATTTTGCAGCGGTACAAGGAGCTTCAGGATATCATTGCCATTCTCGGCATGGATGAGCTGTCCGACGAGGACCGGCTGACGGTATCCCGGGCGCGGAAAATCCAGCGTTTCCTGTCCCAGCCGTTCACAGTGGCGGAGCAGTTTACCGGCATGGAGGGGAAATACGTTCCCATCGCAGAGACGATCCGGGGATTCAAAGAGATCATCGAAGGAAAGCACGACGATCTGCCGGAATCGGCGTTTCTGTTTGTAGGCACCATCGACGAGGCCGTTCAGAAGGCGAAGACGCAGGGCGGAAGCTAAAAGGAGGCTTTGCCATTCGTACGATAGCGGCAATGATATCGAATGCCTTTAAAAACAACTTTAGATTCCCAGAAAGGAATGGGCGGTTAGGATGGCGAATTTCAAACTGCGGGTGGTGACGCCCGACCGGATTTTTTATGACGGGGAAGCCAGCTTCTTTTCGGTTCGAACTACTAGCGGCGACGTGGGCATCTTGGCGAACCATTCCCGCTATGTGACCCCTCTTGTCATCGGCACGCTGAAAATCCGGACAGATGAAGGGGAACGCTTTGCAGCCATTGCGGGAGGATTTCTGAAAACCGGAGACAATACGGCGACTATCGTCACATCCGCCTGTGAGTGGGCGGACGAAATCGACGTGGAGCGGGCTCAGCAGGCTGCGGATCGGGCGAAGGAGCGGCTCCAGCAGGAGCAGTCCAAACGAGAGCAGGATATCGAAGAGATAAAGCTCAAAACAGCGCTCAACCGCATCAGCGTTGCCAATAAATTGAAGTAAAAGGAAACCCGGCGGAGAAAAATCCGCCGGGTTTTTCAAATATAGTTGTGAGGGTAAGTTACGTTCAAATTAACCGATTGAATCATATATCTCAAAAATCGGAATAGCGGGGAACGTCCTCCGCCATTCCGAATTTGGAGGGCTATTCCAAAAGCTTTCCCCGTAAAAAGAGAAGAAGCTTCTTTTCCCGGCGGGAAACCTGCACCTGGGTCATGCCGAGACAGGTAGCCGTCTGGGTCTGCGTCCAGTTTTTATAATAGCGCATGACGAGAAGCAAACGGTCTTTTTCGTCCAACTCCTTGAGTACCTCCCGAAGGGCGAGACGGTCGGAGAGGAGTTCCTCCGGTGACTCCACTTCCACGTCGATCTGCCCGCCTCCGTCGTCGTCCGGCTGGGTGAGGGAAATGGTGGGGAGGGCCACATTAATTGCCTCGGAAATAAGCTGCGGTTCCACGCCCAGGGCTTCCGACAGTTCGCCCACCGTGGGCTCCCGACCCAATGAGATGCTCAGTTTGTCCCGTTCTCTTGACACCTTAAGGGAAAGCTCTTTTAACGAACGGCTGACCTTGACGGAGCCTCCGTCGCGAAAGAGGCGCTTCATCTCCCCTAATATTACGGGAACGGCATAGGTGGAAAATTTGAGTCCACGGGATTCATCAAACCCCTCCATGGCCTTGACTAGGCCGACACATCCTGCCGAATACAGCTCCTCGTATTCGATGCCTCTGCCTTTGAGCCGATGGGCCAGGGAATGGACAAGTCCCAGATTTGCCGCGACAAAAGCGTCTTTTTCCGCGGGAGTTTTATGCATTCTGCTGTTTGGAGCTGAGTTTTTTCGTGAGGATAACAGTGGTGCCCTTTCCGGGGGAGGAACGGACACGCACTTTGTCCATAAAAGACTGCATGACGGCAAAACCAAGCCCTGCACGTTCGCCGGTTGTGCAGGTGGTGTAAAGGGGCTCCATTGCCTTTTCCACGTCGGGGATGCCGCAGCCTTGGTCTTTCACTCTTATGTAAATGCGATTGTCGGGGTAGATGCGGGCGTGGATTTGAACCTTGCCCAGGTTATCCCGGTAACCGTGGACAATTGCATTTGTTACTGCTTCGCTGATAGCGGTTTTGATATCGGACATTTCCTCGACGGTGGGGTCCAACTGCACAAAAAAGGACGCTACCGCCGCGCGGGCAAAACCCTCATTGGCGGAGCGGCTGATAAAAGATAATGTCATTTCGTTGATTGCTTTCATCTGATTTCTGCCTTTCTGTCCGAACTTTATTTGACGACGGCCAGCAGGTCAAGCCCCGCCAGCTTCATAACTTTTTTGATGTGGGAGGAAACGTTTCGAACTTCAATTTCCCCGTTTAGCGAGCGCATTAGTTTATAGCGGCCCATGACAAGGCCGATACCGCTGCTGTCCATAAAGGTCACGTCCTTGAAGTCGACGATGAGCTTTTGGGGCAGGGAGCTTTCCACCGTCTGGTCGATGGTCTCCCTCATAGCGGCGGCGGTGTGATGGTCGATGTCCCCCGACAGAAACGCTGTAACGACTGAATCTTCGTATATGGTTGTGACAGGCATTTTTATCCCTCCTGATTAATGAAGCTTGTCCAAAAAAATATGCCGTATTCCTATTCACTAGGATACGGCATAATCGGTAAAAAACTTGTCATAGATTGGATGAAATATTTTGTAAGTTTATGGGGAATTAGCAGGCGATTTAGGCGTCAATTTTTCATATTGTCAAAGAAGAAAAAACTGTGGAATCAAAATTGTAAGTATGGTAAGATAAAAAAGGAAAGGGGGCTTTCAATATGCGCTTGTTCCATGTAAGCGAAGAAAAGGACATAGGAGTATTTTATCCGCGCATTCCGAAGCGGAAAGACTTGGATCAGACTCAGGGCCTTGTATGGGCGGTTGATCAGCGGAGACTTCCCAATTTTTTGACTCCGAGGAATTGTCCCAGAATCACGTATCATATCGGTATCAATACAACGCCGGAAGATCAGGAAAGGTATTTTTCTTCTGCAACGGCAACACATACGGTGGTGATCGAAAGCCAATGGTTTCAGATGATGAAAAATACCGTTCTTTACCTTTATGAGTTCGATTCTTCCGGATTTGAATTGCAAGATGATATTGCAGGGTATTATGTTTCTAAAACGGTTCAAACACCAATTGCCAAGTATCGAGTAGACGATTTGTTCCAGGAATTGTTTGATCGCCGAGTTGAGGTGAGGATTGTGGACAACTTGTGGGATATTTATGAGCGGATCTCAAAAAGTTCCCTCAGTTGGTCCATGTGCCGGATGGGTTATGCACAGGAGAGATAAAATGATGGGAAGTGAATACTGGAAATATATAAAAAGGGGGGGAAAATAATGAGTATGATTCACCAGCGACTGAAGGAACTGAGGGAAGGAAACTGTTTGTCGCAGCAATATGTGGCCAAAATGATGGATGTGGCTCCCTCTACGTATGTCCGTTATGAGCAAGGGGAGAGAAAATTTTCCTTTCAGTTTGCCATAGAAATTGCGGAGTTTTATGGGGTCAGCACCGATTATATTGCCGGGTTGACTGATAATCCCAAGCCGCGGGATGAGGAGTAAATAAAAAAGAGACGGGATTTTTCCCGTCTCTTTTTACAGTATTTTTCGTTAAATGTTGGCGAGTGCCTGGTCAATATCTTCGATGATGTCATCCACGTTTTCCAAGCCGACGGAGAACCGAATTAGACCGGGATTGATACCGGCGGCAATCAGCTGCTCGTCGGTGAGCTGGCGGTGAGTGGCGCTGGCAGGATGGAGAACACAGGTGCGGATGTCCGCTACATGGACTTCGTTGGAAGCGAGCTTCAGGCTGTCCATAAACTTGGCTGCCTTTTCCCGGCCGCCTTTTATTGTAAATGATAATACACCGCTGCAGCCTTTGGGCAGGTATTTTTTGGCGCGCTCATGGTAGGGGTCGGTTTCAAGGGAGGGGTAGCTCACCGATTCCACTTTGTCGGAGGCGGCGAAGTGACGGGCGACTTTTTCTGCATTTTCACAGTACCGTTCCATCCGGACAGCCAGAGTTTCCAGCCCCAGGTTCAGGTAAAAAGCAGCGGTTGCGCCGGGATAAACGCCAAAATCGCGCATCAACTGGACACGAGCCTTGGTGATGTAGGCAGCATTCCCAAAGGCCTCCACATAGCGAAGACCGTGGTAGGATTCATCGGGCTCGCAAAGCTCGGGATATTTGCCGTTTGTCCAATCAAAATTGCCGCTGTCAACGATGACGCCACCCACCTGTACGGCGTGGCCGTCCATATATTTGGTAGTGGAGTGGGTGACGATATCAGCGCCGAATTCAAAGGGCCTGCAGAGGATGGGGGTAGCGAAGGTGTTGTCAATGATGAGCGGTACGCCGTTTTTATGAGCGATGCTTGCAAACTTCTCGATATCAAAGACACAGATAGCGGGATTTGCAATCGTTTCGCCAAAGACGAGACGGGTATTGGGCTTGAAAGCCTTCTGGATTTCTTCCTCGGAAGCCTCCGGATCGACGAAAATACACTCGATACCCAGACGCTTTAAAGTGACGGCGAAAAGGTTGATGGTTCCGCCATAAATAGTGGGGGCGCTGATGATGCTGTCTCCGGCGGAGCAGATATTGAGGACTGCCAGCAAATTGGCCGCTTGGCCGGAAGTGGTACAGAGAGCGCCCACGCCGCCTTCCAAAGCGGCAATTTTGTCTTCAACAGCACAGACAGTGGGATTGGCAATGCGTGAATAAAAATATCCGTTTTTGGTCAGATCAAACAGAGCGCCTACTTCATCGGTGCTTTCGTACAGATAGGTTGTGCTCTGACAAATTGGGACGACGCGGGGTTCTCCGTTTTTGGGAGTGTAGCCCGCGTGCAGGCATTTGGTTTCTTCTCTCATGGTTTTTTCCTCCTATAATGTCATTTTATCTCAAAGCTAGGTTGCTTTTTTGAATTAGAAAATTTGCACCTTAATCCCATAGGGGAGCGGACAGTGCTTTTAAACTCCAAGCGGCAGAAAAGCGATAATGATTGCAAGGAGAATGGAAGGGAGCAAATTCGCCACCCGAATCTTTTTTCCAAAAATCAGGTTTAGACCAACGCAGAAAATCAGAATAGAGCCGATTAAAGACAGATTTGAAAGGGCGGCGTCGGTCATCAAAGGCTTTACAAGCCTTGCCAAAACGGTCAAAAGCCCTTGAAAGCAGGCCACAGGAATTGCCGAAAAAGCACAGCCTTTTCCCATGGAGCAGGTCATGACCAGGATAATGATAAAGTCCAAAATGGCTTTTGTGGCCAAAATAGAATAGTCGCCGAAAATGCCATCTTCGATGGAGCCGACGATTGCCATGGCACCGATGCTGACAGTAAGGGAGGCTGTTACAAAGCCTTCGACAAAGTTTTTTTCCTTGGCGTTACCGGTCTTATTTTTTAACCACTCGCCAAATTGTTCGAATTTATCTTCCAAATTGCAAAGCTCGCCCAACAATGCTCCTAGGGCAAGGCAGCAAATGATCAGGAGGGATTTGCCGCTGACAATAGCGTTTCCGCTGATTGATAGTATTCCTTCCATGGCGCCGCCTATTGCGATAAAAAGCACGCAGACGCCGCAGGTTTTGCTTAACGTGTCCTGATAACGTCCGGAGAGAAACCGGCTGCACAGTTTTCCCAACAAACCGCCCAAGATGATGGCGGCCACGTTGATGATGGTTCCAAGTCCAACCATTCAGTACTCCTTTGTAAAAAATAAAACCCCGTCTTCCGGCTTGTGAGCCATGAAGACGGGGGATTTCCCGTGTTACCACTTCATTTCGCCTATCCCTCGCGGGAGTAAGCCTCGTCCAGTACGCCTTTTGGGATACTGTATCGCTATAACAGGCGAATCCTGTCGCAGTCTAAGCAATTTATTTGCCTCGGTGCGCCATTCCGGAACCATCTTCTTTCGCGCCTATTTGCTGCCTTCCACCAAGCGGCAGCTCTCTGTGAAACAGGGAGACGAAATACTCTTTCCATCATAATGTTTCGGTATTGAAATCAAGCATAGCACAAATAAAAGTTGCTGTCAACAGAAAATTAGATGTTTTCGAGGATTTTGTCGCCCATCTCAGAGCATGTGACCTGGGTCATTCCCTCGCTCATAATGTCTCCAGTGCGGTAGCCATCGTCGAGAGCTTTGTTGACGGCAGCCTCTATGGCTTCGGATTCCGCGTCCATATCGAAGGAGTATTTAAGCATCATAGCGGCGGAAAGAATAGTGCCGATAGGATTGGCGAGATTCTTTCCGGCAATGTCTGGCGCGGAGCCGTGAATGGGTTCGTACATGCCTCTGGTGCCTTCGCCTAGGCTCGACGAGGGAATCATACCGATGGAGCCGGTAATCATGCTGGCTTCGTCGGACAGGATGTCGCCGAAGAGATTTTCGGTGACGACCACGTCAAACTGGGATGGATCTTTTACAAGCTGCATGGCGGTGTTGTCCACCAGCATATCGGTGCAGGTGACGTCGGGGTATTCCGCGGCTACACGGTGGACGACGGCTCTCCAGAGGCGGGAGGAGTCAAGGACGTTTGCTTTGTCCACGGAGATAACACGTTTGCCCCGTTTGCGGGCGGTGTTAAAGGCGGTGCGGGCAATGCGCTCGATTTCATGCTCGCTGTAGGTCATCAGGTCGGTGGCCACTTTCTCTCCATTTTTTTCCTCGGTGATGTGGTCGCCGAAGTAAGCGCCGCCGATGAGTTCACGAACCATGAGAAGATCGATGCCCCTTGCGACGATTTCTGGCTTTAAAGGAGAAGCGCCGCTTAACTGCGGGAACAGCTTGGCCGGACGAAGATTGGCGTAAAGGCCCATAGCGGATCGGATGCCCAGAAGGGCCGCTTCGGGGCGGATATTTTTGTCGACGCCGTCCCATTTGGGGCCGCCGACAGCACCTAAAAGGACGCTGTCACAGTCAAGGCATTTTTGCAGGCTTTCCTCCGGAAGAGAGGTGCCGTATTTGTCGATGGCGCAGCCGCCGGCGTCGATTTGCTGATAGGTGAAGCTATGGCCGTATTTTTGGGCGATTTTGTCGAGGACCCGCAGCGCCTCGGTGACAATTTCGGGGCCGATGCCGTCGCCTTTGATGACGGTGATGGTCTTGTTCATCGGGATGACTTCCTTTCCTTTAATTTTTGATAGAATTCAGAAGGCCGCCCTTGTTGATGATGTCTTTGATGAATTCAGGGAAGGGCTGGGCCTGGTAGGTCTCGTTTTTCGTCAAATTGGTGATAACGCCGGTGTCAAAGTCGATGGCAATTTCATCGCCTTCCGAGATTTTTTCGCTGGCTTCCTCACATTCCAAAATGGCAAGGCCAATGTTGATGGCGTTGCGGTAGAAGATGCGGGCGAAAGTCTTGGCGATGACGCAGGAAACTCCTGCGGCCTTGATGGCGATGGGGGCGTGCTCCCGGGAAGAGCCGCAGCCGAAGTTCAATCCGGCGACGATGATATCGGAGGGCTTTACTTTCCTCGTAAAATCCTTGTCGATGTCTTCCATACAGTGAGCGGCCAGTTCCTTGTGGTCGGCCGTGTTGAGGTAACGGGCGGGGATGATAACGTCGGTATCCACGTTGTCCCCGAATTTATGGGCAAAGCCTTTTGTATTCATGGCAGTCAATTCCTTTCTGAAAAGGTGGCGGCGGGTTGGAGCCTAGGATTCCGCCGCCCGGTTTTATGAAGTCAAAGATTACTTTGATAGAACTTGCAGACGTTTTGTGTCCGCCTTTTGGGCGGCGGCAGTGAAACCGCATTTTGTGCATCTTGTTTCACGCCGCTGCAAGGAGGTCTGGCAAATTGTAATTATTCGGGTTTGGCGATTTTGCCGGCAATGGCAGAAGCGGCCGCTACGGCGGGGCTTGCAAGGTATACTTCCGAGTCCACGTGGCCCATCCGGCCGACAAAGTTGCGGTTGGTGGTGGCGACGGCGCGCTCGCCTTCCGCCAAAATCCCCATGTAGCCGCCCAGGCAGGGGCCGCAGGTGGGGGTAGAGACGATACAGCCAGCGTCGATAAAGGTCTCTAAGTATCCCAGCTTCATGGATTCCTTATAAATCTGTTGGGTGGCGGGGATGACGATACAGCGGACGTTTTCGGCGATGTGTTTGCCTTTGAGAATTTCCGCCGCCGCGGCCATATCGGAGAGGCGTCCGTTGGTGCAGGAGCCGATAACCACCTGGTCGATGACAACGTCGCCGATTTCGTCGAAAGTTCTGGTATTTTCCGGCAGATGGGGGAAGGAGACGGTGGGGGTGATTTTCGAAAGATCGATGTCGATAATCTGGTCGTATTCGGCGTCAGGATCGGCTTTATAAGTGTTGAAGGGGCGGTTAACCCGGCCGTTTACGTATTCGAGGGTCACTTCGTCCACATCGAAGATGCCATTTTTGGCTCCGGCTTCAATGGCCATATTGGCCATGCAGAGCCGGTCGTCCATGGTGAGATTCTGTAAGCCCTCGCCTGTGAACTCCATAGATTTGTAAAGGGCTCCGTCCACGCCGATCATACCGATGATGTGAAGGATTACGTCCTTGCCGCTGACCCATTTCTGCAAAGAACCGGTCAGGTTAAACTTGATGGCGGAGGGGACTTTGAACCAGGCTTCCCCGGTGGCCATGCCGGCGGCCATATCGGTGGAGCCAACGCCGGTGGAGAAGGCACCCAGTGCGCCGTAAGTGCAGGTGTGGGAGTCGGCGCCGATGATGAGCTCGCCGGGGCCGACTAAACCTTTTTCAGGGAGAAGGGCATGCTCAATACCCATTTCTCCTACGTCGTAATAATTTTTGATGTCAAAACGATGGGCAAAGGTGCGGCACTGCTTGCACTGCTGAGCTGCCTTAATATCCTTGTTGGGGGCGAAGTGGTCCATAACCAGAGAGATTTTATCCGTGTCGAAAACACCCTCAAATCCAGCTTTATTAAATTCGTTGATGGCGACGGGGGAGGTGATGTCATTTCCCAGCACCATATCGAGCTTTGCCTTGATAAGCTGGCCCGGTTTTACTTCCGGTAGCCCTGCATGAGCTGCCAGAATTTTTTGTGTCATTGTCATAGCCATGAGTGATTTATCCTGCCTTTCTATGAATTAGCCTTGCTTTTCCATACGGTTGATGGCGCTGAAGAGCGCCTGAATAGAAGCGGCGATGATATCGTCGTGAATGCCGGCGCCCCATACTGTTTTGCCGTCTGGAGTGGTGATACCCACGTAGGCGACGGCCTGTGCGCCGGAGCCTTCCTGCAAGGCATGCTCTTTATAGGTGAGGTTTGTGTATTGGATGGAGAGGTTTTCCTTAATGGCGTTGCTGACGGCATCCAAGCGGCCGTTTCCTTTGCCGTGGAGGGATTTTGTCTCGCCATTGTACTCAATGGTCAAATCTACTTTTACATCACCGTTGCGGTTGAAGTGATAGTCGATGAGGTTGATAGGAGCGTTAACGTTGACGTATTCTTTCTGGAAAATTCCCAATACTTCGTCAGGCATGAGCTCTTTATGCAGATGGTCGGAGACGCTCTTGACGGCGTAACCGAAATCTTCCCGCATTTTCGGGGGCAGGTCGTAGCCAAAATTCTGCTCCATCAGGTAGCCGATGCCGCCCTTGCCGGACTGGCTGTTGATGCGGATGACATCTGTTTCGTAAACGCGGCCCACATCTTTGGGGTCCAGAGGCAGATAGGGGACAGTCCAGGTGTCGCAGTTTTTCTCTTCCCGCCATTTCATCCCTTTGGCGATGGCGTCTTGGTGGGAACCGGAGAAGGCTGCAAAAACAAGCTGACCGCTGTAGGGCTGCCGCTCATAGACGTGCATTCGGGTGACGCGCTCGTAAAGCTCGGTGATTTCGGGGAGATTGGAGAAGTCCAGCTCCGGGTCGACACCGTGAGAGTACATGTTGAGACCCAGGGTGATGATGTCCACGTTACCGGTGCGTTCCCCGTTTCCGAAGAGGGTTCCCTCGATGCGGTCGGCGCCTGCCAACAGGCCCATTTCCGAATCGGCCACCGCGCAGCCCCGGTCGTTGTGGGGATGGAGGGAGACGATGACATTTTCCCGGTATTTTAAGTTGTCGCACATGAATTCCACCTGGTTGGCGTAAACGTGGGGCATGGACATGGAGACGGTGACGGGGAGATTGATGATGACTTTGTTGTCCGGAGTGGGTTTCCAGACGTCCAAAACGGCGTTGCAGATGTCGAGGGCGAATTCCATCTCGGTGCCGGTGAAACTTTCGGGGGAATACTCGAATTTAAAGTTGCCGTCGGTCTCGGCGGCATACTGGTTTAAGAGCTTTGCGCCGGAAACGGCGATTTCGATGATCTCTTCCTTGGATTTTTTGAACACCTGCTCCCGCTGGGCCACCGAGGTGGAGTTATAGAGGTGAACCACGGCGCTTTTGGCGCCTTTTAACGCCTCAAAGGTCTTTTTGATGATGTGTTCCCTCGACTGGGTGAGCACTTGGATGGTCACGTCATCGGGGATGAGGTTTTGTTCAATGAGGGTACGCAAAAAGGTGTATTCTGTCTCGGAGGCGGCGGGAAAGCCCACTTCGATTTCCTTAAATCCCACTTTAACAAGCAGCTTGAAGAATTCCACTTTTTCTTCTAAGCTCATGGGGATAATCAGCGACTGGTTGCCGTCTCGAAGATCGACGCTGCACCAAATGGGGGCTTTGTCGATGTAGTCCTTCTGCATCCATTTCATTTCACAGGTTGGGGGGAGAAAATACCCTCTCTGATATTTGTTTGCGTTTTTCATTACTGTCTGCCTTCCTTTCTTGGGCGTCATGGCGTTTGATGTTCCAGTAATGATACGATTGAAAACGGTGTGAATAACAAAAAACGCTTTCGTTTCCTGTTATCAAGAAACGAAAGCGACACTTCCGTGGTACCATTCTCATTGGTGCGATTGCACCCACTCTATCGTATCAGCCTATTCAGCGAATACTGCTCCTCTGGTAACGGCGGAGAACCCGTCCGCTCCTACTGACAAACACTGCGTTCAGGCGGCTGCTCAAGGGCCAGTTGCATCATCCCGGGTACCGCCTCTCACCAACCGACGGCTCTCTGAAACTCCAAGGCAGGATACTTTTTCCCTGTCAAAGCATTTTTTATGTTGTTATCCAGTATACGCCACCTTCGAAAATTTGTCAAGCGTTCATTCTGCATAAAACGGAAGAACTTTTTTGGCCCCAAAACCGTCAATTAGACAAAAAACCGGTACGAAATGACTTCGTACCGGTTTTTGAGAAACCAAAATTTATTTGCCGAAGTATCTTTCAAGGAGACCGGCAAATCCGCAGCCGTGACGGGCCTCGTCTTTTGCCATTTCATGAACGGTGTCGTGGATAGCATCCAAGTTGAGGGCTTTCGCTTTTTTAGCAAGCTCAAATTTTCCGGCGGTAGCGCCGTTTTCAGCAGCAACACGGAGCTCCAGGTTTTTCTTGGTGGAGTTTGTTACTACTTCGCCCAAAAGCTCTGCAAATTTTGCGGCGTGTTCTGCCTCTTCAAAAGCAGCCTGCTGGTAAAATGCGCCGATTTCCGGGTAGCCTTCGCGGATAGCCTGGCGGGACATAGCCAGATACATGCCGACTTCTGTGCACTCACCGGTAAAGTTCATGCGCAGACCCTCGACGATCTCAGGATCGACGCCTTCTGCAACGCCGATGCGATGCTCGTCAGCCCAAATCATAGAACCGGTCTGCTCTTCAAATTTAGAAGCGGGCGCGCCGCACTGAGGGCATTTTTCGGGAGCTGCTTCGCCTTCGTAAACATAACCACAAATTTTGCAAACAAACTTTTTCATATCCAAATCCTCCAAAAATTGATTTTTTTCTTGTTCTTTCGAACTATGGCTCTATTATAGCGCTTCTAAAATCAGTTGTCAATATATTTTAGAATTTTTCTAAAATATATTGTGTAAATAATTTATGAATGAGGAAAATATTGGGAACTATTTGTTCAAAATTCACCGTGTATATTTTTTTTGTTTTATGCTGGAAGGTGTGTTATAATAAAAAGCAAAGCGGACGACGAAGCCGTCCACACCGCGTGAAGCGCGGAAATACCGCCGCAAAAGCGGCGGAAGCTTTTTATTGCAACATAGCCATCTCCGGCTTTGCTGGAGATATGCCGCTGGGCGGCACACACCCAAAGTGTTATATCGTATCAAGAAGTTATGAGTGTCGTCATTTACAGAATATTTAATAGGCTTATCCCGGAAGATGGCTGTTATATCCAGTCCCTTCCCAAAAGTAAGCAAGTTTATATGGGAACAATGATTTTTTATGAAGCATGAGACGGAGAAAGGATTGGGACATGAAAAAACTTCTCGTCGGCATCAACGCTAAATTTATCCATTCTTGTCTGGCTGTAAGGTCACTGGGACAGTATGCCAAAGAACAGTACGGAATCGACTGTGAGGTTTGTGAATATACCATAAACCAGTCAGAAGATCTGATTTTAGCTGAAATTTATCGTAAACAACCGGGACTTATCGGATTTTCATGCTACATTTGGAATATCGAGATGGTAGAGCGTCTGACGGCGAATCTCAAAAAGGTTTTGCCGCAGACGTTGATTTTGCTGGGCGGTCCGGAGGTGAGTTTCGATGGGGAGAGAACTCTCCAAGAAACAAAGGCGGATTTTATACTGTGCGGAGAAGGGGAAGAGGCGTTTTCGCAGCTTTGTCTTGCGCTAGAAGAGAATATGCCGTTGTCAAATATACCATCCCTTATATATAAAAAAGGAGTACAAATTATAACGAATGCATTAGCAGAACCTTTGGATTTGGGGAAACTACCTTTTGTATACAATGATCTAAAGGCCTATGAAAATCGTATCCTTTACTATGAAGCGCAGAGAGGATGTCCTTTTAACTGTCAGTACTGTCTTTCGTCAGTAGATAAAGGGGTACGATTTCAACCGCTTGCCAAGGTGAAAAAGGAGCTTTCTTTTTTTCTGGAGCACCGGGTGCGGCAGGTAAAGTTTGTGGACAGGACATTTAATGCCAACCGGACTTTTGCCATGGAAATATGGCAGTATTTAAATGAGTATGACAACGGCGTCACCAATTTTCATTTTGAGGTTGCCGCGGATTTGTTTACCGACGAGATGATTTCCTTTTTAAAGCTAGTTAGGCCGGGATTGTTTCAGTTTGAGATCGGTGTACAGTCCACCAATGGACAGACGTTGAAGGCCATAGACCGGAAAGATTCATTTGCACATATCTCTGAGGTAGTGGGCAAACTTCAGATAGGGAACAATATTCACCTGCATTTGGATTTGATAGCGGGACTGCCCCGCGAGGATTTCGCTAGCTTTCGAAATTCGTTTAACGATGTGTACGGTCTCTATCCCGACCAGTTTCAGCTGGGCTTTCTCAAGCTGTTAAAAGGGTCGGGGTTGCGGCAACGTCAAAGGGAATTTGGACTCGTTTGCCGGGACAGGGCGCCTTACGAAGTACTGTTTACAGGAGATTTGCCCTTTGGTCACATGCTGCGGCTCAAGGGAATTGAGGAGTTGGTGGAAAACTACTACAATTCAGGTCGGTTTCATAAAAGCCTCGGCTATTTAGTGAAACTTACTGGAACTCCCTTCGATTTTTTCGAAATGTTTCGGTGCTTTTATGAAAAAAACGGACATCATCTGCGTCCACATGCAAAAGTGGAGCAGTACGATGTGTTATATAAATTTGGTATTGGTTTGCCCTTTTGTGATAAGGAAAAGCTCCGCTGGTTGATGAAGTTTGACCTCTATTCCCATGAGAAGGCGAAAAAGCTTCCTTCTTGGATGACGGAGGACTTGACGCTGCCCAGAAGAGAAGAAATTTATGTTTTTTACCGCAGGGCTTTGCAGGAAGGAATACTGCTTCGGGAATATCAGGGCCTCGACCCCAAGCAGGTCTATAAAATGGCCCATTTAGAAATTTTTCCATTTAACCCTTTAACAGGTGGACAGGCAGAGACGGCAGTGCTTTTTAATTACCGCCATACCGATATTCTGGGTAACGCCCAAGCGACAGCTGTCGCTTTAAAGAAATGATACAAATAAAATCGAAAGAAAATTAACCGAAGATGCAACAGAAAGCCCTGTGGAGGACACTGATATATTGCAAAGTATCTTGGATACTTCGCTGCGGCTTAACAATGAGGTGAGGGAATTGTCAGAACTCCAAAACCTTGTTCTTGTAGCGAAAAAAGGCGATAAAGACGCCTTTGCGCAGCTCTACCAACATATTTACAAGGACTTGTATAAGTTTGCTTACTATGTGCTGAAGAACGACCAGGACGCGCAGGATGCAGTCAGTGACGCGGTGATAGATGCCTATGCCGGCATTTCCAAGCTAAAAAATGCTGACGCTTTCCGCAGTTGGATGTTTAAAATTCTTTCAGCTAAGTGCAAACGGAAACTGAAAACTTATGTCGTGCGGAACCAGGAAAGTGATTTGGATGATGTGGAACTGTCGGTAAGCGGTTCCGAGGAATCTCTGGAACTGAAGCAGGCGCTCGGCATTTTAAGTGATGAGGAGCGTATGATCGTATCGTTGACGGTGTTCGGCGGATATGACAGTGCCGAAATCGGCAAAATGCTCAATTTAAATCGCAATACTGTCCGTTCCAAACACAGCAGGGCGCTGGCGAAGATGCGGACGGTACTTACCACAGAAAAAATGGGAAAGGAGGAAGGCGGGCGTGCGAATCGATCCTAAGATAAAGAAAGATTTTAACCTGTCGGGCGAGCAGCTGGAATTTATGGAAATGCTGCGAAGGGAAGCGGAAGACGTTCCGGTGCCGTTGGCATTGGAGCCGAATATGATAAAACAACGCCTTCCCTCCAAACAGAAAACTCCTGCATGGAAGGTGCTTTCACCCATTATGGCGGCGGCTGTTGCCTGCTTTGCCATTATCGTAGTAGGTCAACAGACCCTTTGGAACATGGGCGATCCTGGGATTTCCTCTGATCCGCCCGGTGTGACCGGCACCATCGATAAACCACAGACGACTAGTCCGGTTGGTCCTTCACGGGAACCGGAAACTCCCGATTATGACACACAGGGACCGTCTGAGCAGTCCAGTATTCCATCCCAGGGAGGGGAGGGAAGCACTGGTCAAGCGAGCGGTAATCATAGCGCGCTGCCTCAGGTCCCTCCATCTGATACCGACTCGGAAACAAGCAATCGTCCGCCCTCTAATCCGGGCAGTGTCGTCTCCCCGAATGGGGGGGATTCTGCCATAGGGGAAGGTACAGCAAGTGCTTTAGAGTATGGGGACGTTTACCAAAAGATTCAGGAACTCAACGGCAAAAATCCGGCCCAGGTAAAGGGCGTTGCCCGTGCGGCTAATTTTTCAGCTATTTTTGGAAACAATCCTCTTTTGATGTCTGCAAGACAGACGGATACCGGCAGCAGGACGGATACCGCCCAGTTTGACGGCAAATATATTTATTCCATTTCTGAAGATTTGGCAACTGGAAATCAGTCAGTGGTTATCAGCCAGGTGGACGGAAACAATTATCGAATGGCCGCGGAGCTGTTTGTTGATTTTGGGATGGAAAAAGACGGCAATTATGATTTTACGGATATTCGGCTTTTGAATTGTTATGTAAGCCAAGGCCGTCTGACCGTTGTAGGATCGGCTTCTTACCAGCAGCCGGGAAGTAAGGCGGATTCATATTCTCCGAATATGCTTACCGCTGTTGCGACTTACGATATCTCAAATCCAGGGAGGCCGATTCTGATTTCCAATTCCTATCAGGATGGCGTATTGCTTTCCTCCAGAGTATCAGGAGGATTTCTGTACCTCGTAACCCGTAAAACGGTTTCTAATCCGGCAGAAGAGAATCTGCAAAGCTATCTGCCTTTCCAGAAGACAGGCGGCGAGTATCAGACGGTAGGCCGTGATGACATCCACATCAGCCAGTATGCGGAAAGCCCATGCTATATCGTTGCTTCTTCTATTCTTTTGAAGGAACCGGGCACTTTCTATGATACGATGGCAATTTTGGGTGACAGCAGCGAATTGTATATAGACGAATACAACGTTTACCTAGCTGACTACATTTATAAAAATGGCGATACCTATACGACTGTTGTGAAGTCCAGTTTTGGTAAAGGTAATTTTGAGTATGTCGGCGAGACGGCATTGCTTGGAAGGCTTTTTGACTCCGAAGCAATTGATGAGTATCAGGGCGTATTGCGGGTGATTACCACTTGCGGTGATGACAATATCCTGTATACTTTGGACCAGCGATTGCAGAGGATTGGAACACTGGATAATATTGCCAGCGGATTAAAAATCAAGTCAATACAGTTTAACAAAGAAAAGGTTTATTTTGTGACAACGGATGAACCCGATCAGGTTAATGTGATCAATGTTGCAGACCCCTCTCAGCCTATAGAATCCAAAAAGTTGGGCCTGCCCAATCATACAATGCCTATGGTGCCGTTTGGCGAAGGGCAGATGGCCAACTTGGAAATCAAGCAAGGTGAAAATTCGGGTCTCAATCTGTCCCTCTATGACATGCTGTCGCCCAGCCGTGTTATAGAAACGGCCAGTGCACTTGCTGTAGAAGGAGATGTGTACAGTGAGTCGATCGATAACCGGCAAGCTCTTTTGACGATTCCGGGCCGGGGACTCATTGGTTTCAGCTACATTAAGTACGATGGGGCCAAGGATGAAAGCGGCTGCTATTATGCCTTGTATCAGCTCAGTGAGCAGGGTGTTACCAAAAAGGTTGAATACCGGCACCCCAGCAAAGTTTATAACCAGCGGGGATTTGTGAAGGACAATGTACTGTATGTAGCAAGTTCCAATTCGCTTATAGCTTTCAATATCGACAACGGAAAGATGCTGTGGGAAATCAAGTATTAAAGACGGAAAACCTCTTAACCCAATTGGGTTAAGAGGTTTTTGTTTATTTAGTATGGAAACAGCCATACTGATTTCTAACGTCAAAAAATAACTGAATAAGACTTTTATAATAGGGAATAAAAATACCCTGTTCAATCATTTGAAATATCTCATCAATGCATGCCCATTTTACTCGCTGGACTTCTTCGTATTGTAACTTTAAGCAATGAATATCTGTTTCACGTTCAATTAAGTAGATATCGTCAAAACCGGTTTCATAGTTGATCGTTAGATGCGGTCTGACATTTTGCAAATTAATATTTAGACCAATTTCTTCAAACAGTTCTCGTTCCATTGCTTCCTGACTTGTCTCTCCTGTGATGGCGCTGCCGCCAGCGGTAACGTCCCACATATTGGGCCATCCGGATTTAAATGGCTGTCGCTGTTGGATAAGCAAATTCCCGTTAACATTGAATATACACGCATGAACAACCAAATGGTACGCGCCCTTTTGAAAAGTCTCTCCTCTAACCATGGTTTCACCCGTCTTTGTTCGATCCATTTGGTAGATATCCCAAAGTTCCATAATTGCACCTCTATCCGTCCAGTTCAAATAACACGGAGTTTCTATTAACAGATAGCACAAGCCTTATTTTTCAAAATCCTGGTACAGCAAGCTTGGCTGAATACCTGTATTGTTTTGGTATTTTCCGCTTATGTACCGGTCATATTCCCCTTCTATAGTGTGATAATAGATTTGGCAGATTTCTACATCGGAATAAATTCGTATCGGTTGGACACAGAAAATTTCCAGCGTCCAGTAGCCAGAAAATCCAATGTCGCCAAAGCCGGCAGTGACATGGATAAAAAGCCCTAGCCGCCCAATAGAAGAACGCCCTTCCAGCATGGGAACATATCGGTTGGTTCGGGTGTACTCTTTCGTTCGTCCAAGATAGAGTTTGCCCGGCTCCAGCAACAATCCTTCCTCGGGAATGAGGACTTTTTGCGTCGAGTTGGGCTTTTTCATGTCTAGTACATCATTTTCATAGACAAGTAACTCATTATGCAGTGCCAAATTATAGCTGTTGGGATTAATTTTTTTAGGATCAAAAGGCTCTATCAAAATATCGCGGCCCATGTGGGCAAGAATTTCTTTTCCCGATAAAATCATTATAATACCTCCTGAGCAGCTGTTTTAATAAATTTGCAAACCCCGAAAAATTTTCTGCCGCTTTTGTTTATAAATTTCTTTCCTTTTACCGTATTTTATACGGTAAAATCCGTCAAAGATTGCTTTAAAAGGCGTTCTGCGGGCATGAAATGCCCGCAATATAGTACTCGTAAATCTCCGTAAAAGGAGCATTACGGTTGTATATATGTGGTCAATAAGTATTCTACCATAGGGCAACGGCGAAGGCAATGGGCTTTTATGACTCAGCATTTACAAATCGAGAAATATTAGTTTACAGGGCGTTCACAATAAGAGGTTGACAATCATTTTAAAAAAGGTTATACTAAATTAGCACTCTAAGATAACGAGTGCTAATTTGTAAATAAATAAAAAATAAACAGCTGATTACAGCTTTGAAAGGCAGGTTTGAAGGATATGAATGCACAAAAATTGACGCAGAAGTCGTTGGAAGCCATTTCGGAAGCACAGGGCTTAGCCATCGAGTATCAGAATATGCAGGTCGATGTGCCTCATCTGTGTTATGCCCTTTTGGCACAGCAAGATGGGCTGATTCCCCAGCTAGTTGGGAAAATGAACATCGAAAATAATGCGCTGATGCAAGGAATACGGATAGAAATCGAAAAAATGCCAAAAGTCACCGGTCCTGGCAGGGAAGCGGATAAAATTTACGTATCGGCACAGGCGGATAAAGTGCTCAGTCAGTCCGAAAAGCTTGCCGAACAAATGCAGGACGAATATGTTTCGGTGGAACACATCTTCCTGGCGATTTTGGAGAACCCGGGAAGCGCGCTAAAATCGGTATTCAGCGCATTTAACCTGAATAAAAACCGGTTTTTAGAGGTTTTGCAGTCGGTGCGGGGAAGTACAAGAGTGACTTCCGATTCGCCGGAAGGGACTTATGATGTTTTGCAGAAATATGGACACGATCTGGTAGCGGAGGCCCGTAACCAAAAGCTGGATCCAGTCATCGGGCGGGATAGTGAGATTCGGAACGTCATTAGGATCCTTTCTCGGAAAACCAAAAACAATCCAGTGCTCATCGGTGAGCCGGGCGTGGGAAAAACCGCTATTGCAGAGGGACTCGCCCAGCGGATCGTCCGCGGGGATGTACCCGACAGCTTAAAAGACCGGATTATTTTCTCTCTTGACATGGGAGCCCTTATCGCCGGCGCAAAATTCAGAGGCGAATTTGAAGAACGGCTGAAAGCAGTTCTCAACGAGGTCAAACAGAGCGAGGGGAAAATCATTCTGTTTATTGACGAACTGCACACTATCGTTGGTGCGGGAAAAACCGAAGGCTCCATGGATGCGGGAAACCTTTTGAAGCCTTTGCTGGCAAGAGGGGAACTCCATTGTATCGGTGCGACGACGTTGGACGAATACCGGCAGTATATTGAAAAAGACGCAGCACTGGAGCGGCGTTTTCAGCCTGTGCTGGTGGACGAACCTACAGTGGAAGACAGCATTGCTATTCTCCGAGGACTCAAGGAGCGGTACGAAGTGTTCCACGGGGTAAAAATCCAGGATCAGGCGCTCATTGCGGCGGCGACGCTGTCAAATCGCTATATCACCGACCGTTTTTTGCCGGATAAGGCCATTGACCTCATTGACGAGGCCTGCGCCATGATCCGAACCGAGATAGACTCAATGCCGACAGAGCTTGACGAGATTTCCCGGAAGATCATCCAGCTGGAAATCGAGGAAGCGGCGCTGAAAAAAGAAAGCGACGCTCTCTCGAAGGAGCATCTGGATGACATTCAGAGAGAGTTGGCGGAGCTTCGGGACAAATTCAAGTCAATGAAGGCAAAATGGGAAAGCGAAAAAGACGCCATCGGCAAGGTGCAGAAACTGCGGGAGGAAATCGAGCAGGTCAACGCCCAAATCGAAAAGGCCGAGCGGGAATACGACCTGAACAAGGCCGCAGAGCTGAAATACGGTAAGCTGCCTGCTTTGCAGAAACAATTGGCTGACGAAGAGGCCCTGGCGGAAGAGTCGAAGAAGCATACGAGCCTTCTGAGAGACAAAGTCACCGATGAGGAAATCGCTAGAATCGTCGAGCGTTGGACCGGTATCCCGGTGGCGCGTTTGATGGAAGGGGAAAGGGAGAAGCTGCTCCATCTGGAGGACATCCTCCACGAGCGGGTCATCGGACAGGACGAGGCGGTGGAAAAAGTAACAGAAGCGATTATCCGCTCCCGAGCGGGTATCCAAAATCCAGATCGGCCTATTGGTTCCTTCCTGTTTTTGGGCCCCACCGGTGTGGGTAAAACCGAACTTGCCAAGGCTCTTGCCGAGACGCTTTTTGACGACGAGCACAACATCGTCCGAATCGACATGAGCGAATATATGGAAAAATTTTCGGTATCCCGGCTCATCGGGGCGCCTCCTGGATACGTGGGATATGAGGAGGGGGGCCAACTGACCGAGGCGGTGCGCCGAAAACCTTACTCGGTCATTTTGTTCGATGAGATTGAAAAGGCTCATCCCGACGTTTTTAATATTCTGCTTCAGGTGTTGGACGACGGGCGGATTACTGACTCCCAGGGCCGCACCGTCGACTTTAAGAACACCATCATCATTTTGACCAGTAACCTGGGGTCCACATTTCTGCTGGACGGCATCGACGGCGAGGGAAATATCACTGATGATGCGAGAAAACAGGTAGAGGAAGTGCTCAAGCGCTCCTTCCGCCCAGAATTTTTAAACCGTTTGGACGAAATTGTATTCTACAAACCGCTTACAAAGAATGATATTTTCCAAATTGTAGAATTGCAGCTTACAGATTTGCGGAAACGGCTCAAAGACCGCCAGTTGGATGTAAAACTAACCGATGCGGCAAAAAATTACATTGTAGATGAGGGATACGACCCCATTTACGGTGCCCGCCCTTTAAAACGGTTCTTGCAGCGGAAGGTGGAAACGCTCATCGGCCGAATGATCATCGCCGATTTGGTTCACCCCAACTCGACCATCATTGTAGATTACATCGGCGGCGAATTGGCCATAAAGGAAGAACGGAAAGAAGGATAAAGAAAATCCCCTTTGGTTTGAAACCAAAGGGGATCTTTTGTTTACTCAGCGTAGTGTTCCCGAAGATAGTCGAGCCAGAGATTATATGTGGAAGGGCCGAAGTGCATACCGTCGGCTCCCACGTCGGCGGGGAGACAGCCGTTTTCATCTTTGATAGCCTCAGCTACATTGACATAGTAAACTTTCTTTTCGCCGGCCATCTGCATGATGGCGGCATTGTATTCGTCGATTTTGCTGTTGGCGTAGCGGTCGTCTTCTGTTTCCTTGGCATGGGTGACGGGAAGGATGGACTGGAGATAAATGTCGCTATCCGGGTGGGCGGATTTTAGGTTGTCCACAAACTCCCCGTAAAGTTCTACCAGTTTGTCTTTTCCAATAAAGGCCACACCGTTGGAACCCAGCATGACATAAATTTTCGCAGGATGCTTGGAGGCTATGGCGTGGAGTACCGTGACAGTGGAACCGTCCGGCTGCTTGATGCAGTCTTTGGTGAGAATGGACTGGGGGTTGATACCGGTGCTGGCGACCACTTTGTCACTGTCCAGCAGGTTATAGGCGCTTAAGCCTTCGGTGAGGGAATCACCGATGAAAATGGCGTCGTCAAACCATTCCTCTCCCACGGGAGCAGTGTTTTTCGAAAGTGGCTCTCCCCAAGCAGTAGTGTCTTCCGGCTCCGAGGACGTCAGCTCACTGCTGGAAGGGTCGGGAGAAACGACGGAGGGCTGAATGGAGACGGGATCAGAAATGGTGCGGCTATCGCCCACGGGGGTAAAAAGGGCGCGGAAGCCAAAAACCATCAGCAAAATCAAAATAAGGATAATGGCAGCGGAAATCACCACTGTTTTCAGTTGGCTATTCTTTTTCACAGATAATACCTCACTTATTCAAGATGTCAGATGACGATTCCGCCGTTGGGGGCGAGAACCTGTCCGGTGATAAAGTCGGATGCGGGAGAACCGAGAAACAGGATGCTTTCGGCCACATCCTGGGAAGTTCCTATAGTTTCCAGAGGGGTTTCTTCCTTGAGCGTCTCTATTGCGTCAGGGGAAAGGTGTCCGTTCATCGGGGTGTCGATGACGCCAGGGGCGACGCAGTTTACCTGTATGCCGGAGGGCCCCAATTCTTTGGCCAAAGCTTTGGTAAAAGCGATAACCGCACCTTTGGAGGCGGAGTAATGCACTTCGCAGGAAGCGCCTACCTGCCCCCACATGGAGGAGACGTTGATGATTTTTCCCCGCTTTTGATGGATCATCTTGGGGACGGCCCGCTGGCAGCAGTAGAACATTCCTTTGACGTTTACATCGAACATCCGGTCCCAATCGCTGTCAGTTAAATCGCTAAAAAGCTTTTGCTGGGCAATTCCGGCGTTGTTGACAAGAATATCGACGGTTCCAAGTTCCTTTTCCGCTGTGTCAAACAGGGCGTTCACTCGGTCGCGGCTCGTGATGTCGGCGGGGACGGCAATGGCGCTTTGCGGGCGGGCATTGTTCATATCGTGGCAAAGGGATTTCGCTATGTCGCCGTGGGTGTTGTAGTGTAAAACGACATTGCAGCCCTTTTGCCAGAAAGCGAGAGCTGCTGCCTGCCCAATCCCTCCGGAAGCCCCGGTAATTAATACAGTTCGGTTCATGTTTTTCCCTCAAGTTAGATTGATTATTGGCGCGCCGGACAGGGAATGCCGGTGCAGTCGGACACGTCCATTTGCCGCAGTTTTATTTCAGAATATAAAGTGTACCAATTGTGGGTGTTATACCGTAATTTCAGTAACATATTCTGTAGCTAAAGGTTTTGCCTGCCAGCCAATTTATAATAAATGAAACGCAGCAGCATAATAAGTTGTATTTTTTGAATGACCGTATCAACTGCGGCTAAAGTTTTTTAACACGCTTTGCAACTGCGTTTATTATATCTCATTTTAAAAGCAGATACAAGGGGAAGATGGACTATTTTGGCAGGAGGCTTCATAACATGTACTAATCTTAATTAAGTATAACATGTACGGAGGTTCGACGTGAAACTGCTGGATTATTTGGATAAAGAGGAAGAGCCCCGCCAGGCGGTGCCAGCGAATCCCTCTCTGGGACTGTCCGCCAAGGAGGCGGCAAAGAGGCTAAAGGAAAACGGAAAGAACGCTTTGAGAGAAGGGGAAAAGGTACATCCCTTCAAAATATTTGTCTGCCAATTTAAAGATTTTCTCACAATGGTTCTGCTGGTAAGCACTGCGGTAACAGTTTTTATGGGTGAATACACCGAGGCAATGACCATCGGCATTATTGTGCTTTTAAACGGCATAATGGGCTTTATTCAAGAGTTCAAGACTGAAAAAACACTGGAGGCGCTGCGAAAAATGGCGGCCCCTATGGCAAAGGTCTACCGGGACGGAATTTTGACACAGGTTCCCGGCGAAGAACTGGTAGTTGGGGACGTAATTTCGGTAGAAGCAGGGGACCGGGTACCAGCCGATGCTGTGTTGTTAAAGGCAGTGGCGCTGTCCGCTGATGAATCGGTATTGACTGGAGAATCCACAGCAGTTGACAAAGGGGTGGGAAAAACCGACGGGGTGGAAAATGTGCTCCACCAGATGAACCTTCTGTACATGGGAACGACTGTGGCAGCCGGACGTGGGGAAGCCCGCATCATCGCTGCCGGGATGAACACACAGATGGGCAAAATAGCCGGAATGATCAGTGAGATCCAAGAGGAGCCCACTCCGCTGCAAAAACGGCTGGATGAACTGGGCAAGATCATCGCCATTGGATGCCTTATTATCTGCGCCATCGTCGCCTTTGCGGGATTTTTGCGGGGCGAGCCGGTAATGAATATGCTGCTGACCGGCGTGAGCCTTGCTGTGGCGGCGGTACCGGAGGGTTTGCCTGCCATTGTAACCATTTCTCTCGCTTTAGCGGTGGGGAGGATGGTCAAACGCAAGTCCTTAATCCGTAAACTTCACGCTGTGGAGACGTTGGGATGCGCCGATGTGATTTGCTCAGATAAAACGGGGACGCTGACCGAAAACAAGATGACTGTGCAGCGGATTTTTGTGTCCGATGAAGAAATCGAAGTCACCGGCAGCGGCTATCGAAAATCTGGCAAGTTCATGATGGGTGGAAAACTCGTCAACCCCCAGGGGCATGAAGCTGGAAAACGGCTTTTAGAGGTCTGTGCCTTCTGTAACAACGCGGCCATCCGGGTCGAACAGGGAGGGAAAGGCTTTTTTAAGGAGGAAGGTGGCGGCTACGCCATTGTAGGAGATCCCACCGAGGCCGCGCTGCTCATTATGGCGGCCAAGGCGGGGGTAACGCAGCAGTCTTTAGCCGATGAATACCGGCGAGTGGATGAAATACCCTTCGACAGCAAGCGGAAGCTCATGTCAGTCGTCGCCGAAGACCGCATGGGGCAGCGATTTGCCTTTACAAAGGGCGGCTGCGATGTTTTGATGGATAAATGTACCGGCGTACTGTGGGGCGACCGAGTTTTGCCCATTACAGGGCCGCTGAGAAATAAAATTGAAGAGGCCAGCACCCGGATGGCAAAAAAAGGATTGCGAGTGCTTGCGATGGCCTACCGGCCGCTGGCGGCGGGGGAACCCGCTTCCCGAGCGGAAACGGGACTCATATTCCTGGGGCTGACCGGAATGATGGATCCGCCGCGGAAAGAGGCGAAGGAGGCGGTGCTCACCTGCCGAAAAGCGGGTATCAAGACGGTAATGATCACCGGTGACCACAAGCTGACTGCTTGCGCCATTGCCAAACAGATCGGGATTTTCCACGACGGAGACAAAGTGCTCACCGGCAAGGAACTGGACGTGATTTCCGACGAGGAATTGGAACAGCAAATTGAAAACGTGACGGTGTTCGCCAGGGTGAGCCCCCATCACAAGCTAAAAATCGTCCGGGCGTTTAGACGAAAAGGGCACATTACCGCCATGACCGGCGACGGCGTCAACGACGCGCCGGCGGTGAAAGAAGCTGACATCGGCGTCAGTATGGGCATTTCGGGAACCGATGTGACAAAAGAGGCATCCGACGTCATTTTGCTGGACGACAACTTTGCCACTTTGGTCACAGCAGTAGAAGAGGGCAGGACGATTTACGGGAATATTCGTAAATTCATCCGGTATCTCCTTTCCTGCAACATCGGTGAAGTACTCACTATGTTTTTGGGTATCCTTATGGGGCTTCCAGTCGTACTGCTGCCCATACATATCCTGCTTGTAAACCTGGTAACGGACGGTTTGCCTGCCATTGCGCTGGGACTGGAACCCACCGACAAGAACAGCATGAAAAAGCCGCCTCGGCGCTCCACCGACAGTGTTTTTTCAAACGGGCTTTTGACGACGATTATCTTTCGGGGCTGCCTTATCGGGCTGACTACGCTGGGAGTGTTTGTCCATTTCCTCACAAACTTTGGGAGTTTAGAGCTGGCGAGAAGCGCCGCTTTTCTGACACTGGTGCTCACCCAGCTCATCCATGTATTTGAATGCAAGAGCGAAGAACGAACCATCTTTACCATTCCATTTTGGAACAACTGGAAGCTCGTTTTAGCTGCGCTTTTCTCGGCGGCCATCATTTTTTCGGCAATTTTCTGGCCTCCAGCTCAGATGATTTTCAAAACGGTGGCTTTAAGCGGGCAGCAGCTTCTGATCGTTGCAGGCTATCTGGCTTTTGCTCCTATTTTGTCGGCAATTGTCCAAAAATTGTTTAAACGAACAAAAAAAGACTAAGAAAAAGGCGCCGGATGAAACCGGCGCCTTTTTCTGAAAGGTTTTCAATATAAAGGGTAATTTGCAGCAATTCGAACAGAAATAACAAAAAACAGCAGGTGATGCATTTTCTCTCATCTAACACAATAGCTATGCTTAAAGTCGAAAAAGGTCGTTTTTTTCAGGAAATTTTTCTTCTGGTTGATTATGGGGGAAATTTTTGCTATAATATAAAATACATATGTCTAAAAATAGGAAATGAGCTTGTGAATTAGAAAAAATACCTATGTTGTTTGTTTGAGTACTATATTTTAATTAGGAAAAAATAAAAAAATTATGATAGAAAGTATGGAGTTAAAATGGATTTTTCGGTTTTGATGTCCGTTTATGTAAAAGAGAATCCGGATTACCTGCGGCAAAGCCTGGACAGCATGCTCAATCAGACCGCGCTGCCGTCCCAGATCGTACTGGTAGAGGACGGGCCTTTGACAGATGAGCTTAACCAGGTAATCGCAGAATACAAAGAAAAGACGACGCTTATCAAGTCAGTCCCGCTTAAGGAAAACGTGGGATTGGGAAAAGCTTTGAACATTGGCCTTCAACAATGTGACTTTCCGTTGGTGGCCAGGATGGACACCGACGATATCGCCATGTCTACCCGGTTTGCCGAACAGCTCAAGGCTTTTCAGGACGACCCGGAGCTCAGCATATGCGGCTGCCATGAGCTGGAGTTTGATGGGGATGTGGGGAATGTGACGTCTAAAAAGACGGTGCCACTCACCCACGAGGAAATCTATGAGTACGCCAAAAGACGCAATCCATTTAATCATCCCACCGTCATGTACAAGAAGCAGGCGGTACTGGATGCGGGAAGCTACCAGCACGCCATGGGATTTGAGGATTATTACCTGTGGGCCCGGATGCTACTAAACGGCGCAAAGGGGAGAAACCTCGATAAGTATCTGCTTTACTTCCGTACAGGCGGGAATATGTTCAAGCGCCGGGGCGGATGGAAATATCTCAAAAGCGCTGTGGCTGTTAAAAAGAAAATTCATGAGCTGGGCCTCAGCAGCTACGGGGACTACCTCAGCTCCTCCATGGCCCATGTGGCGGTGAGCCTGATGCCCAATGGGCTTCGGAGCTTTGTCTACAAAAAATTCCTTCGGAAGAATTGAGGCAAGCGATGAACAAAGAAGCGATTATGAAGATGAGCGGAATTTTGTCCGCTGTCAATAAAGTGATACCCAAAAATCCCAACAAAATCGTGTTTTACAGCAATATGGGCTTTCGGGACAACGCCAAGGCGGTTTACGATTATCTTGTTTCTCGGGACTGCTCGAAATACCAGATTGTCTGTGCTGTCAACGACTGGGAAGATTTTGCGGTGCGGCCACATCCGGAAAATGTACAGTTTGTAAGTACTGGTGCAGGGGTCAAGCATTTTTTTACCGCCAAATACTTCTTTTTTTCCTTTGGGAAATATCCTGTAAAACCGTCTAAACATCAGGTTGTGATCAACACTACACATGGTTCGCCGCTGAAAAAAATAGGCAACTATCTAGACGATAAGGACTATAACTTTTTTACCTACGTATTGGCGGCATCAGACTTTTTTGCGCCTATTATTCAGAAATCTTTCGGATGCCGGGAAGAGCAGGTGAAAGTCTGCGGACACCCAAGAAACGATGCCATGTTTGTGCAAAACGACGCGCTGGGGCAGTTGGGATTTGAAACGGCGTACGACAAGGTCATTTTGTGGATGCCCACTTTCCGCCAGTCGGATTTTCTCGGGCAGGATGACATCAAAGCCGCGGAGGGGACAGGCCTTCCCATTCTTTCCGACCGGAAAGATATGGAGCGAGTCAATGAAAAGCTCAAAGAGAAAAATTGCCTGATGATCGCGAAAATTCATCCGGCGCAGGATTTGAGCCTTATCGATACCGAGAGTTTCAGCAACATTAAAATTGTTACCAACGCGCGAATGCAGGCTACTCAATGCAATCTGTATGAGCTTTTATCTCACGCCGACGCGCTGATTACCGATTATTCGTCGGTTTATTTTGACTATCTGCTGCTCGACCGTCCCATTGGCTTTACGGTGGACGACATTGACGAGTATATGAATAACCGCGGTTTTGTGGTGGACGACCCCTATGAGCTGATGCCGGGAGCGTTTATTAATACGCCGGAGGAATTTTTGGGGTTTGTGGACGACCTGTTGAACGGAATAGATGTTTACAAGGAAAAACGGCAGACGGTAAACGAACTCGTGAATAAATTTGAAGGCGGCAGGGACTGCGAACGGGTCCTTGAAATCGCCGGAATTGAGCTGTAAAGCTCAGGGGAAAGGAATTTATCCGAATGAAAAAAGTCATTACTTACGGCACCTTCGACCTGCTCCATTACGGGCATATCAACCTGCTGCGGCGGGCCAAAGAACAGGGGGATTATCTGATCGTCGCCCTGTCCACTGACGAGTTCAACCGGGGGAAAGGAAAAGAGTGCTATTTCCCTTATGAAAAAAGGAAGGCTTTATTGGAGGCCATTCGCTATGTAGACTTGGTCATTCCCGAGACCTCCTGGGAACAAAAAAGGGAGGACGTAAGGGAATTCAAAGTGGATGTTTTTGTAATGGGGGACGATTGGAAAGGAAAATTTGATTTTCTCAGCGACCTCTGCGAAGTGGTCTATCTGCCGCGGACACCTGAGATTTCTACGACAAAAATTAAAAGCGACCTCCTTTCCAAGGAGGAATCGGATTGAAAAAGACAAAAATACTGATGGGAATTATCGGAAAGGGGAACGGCGGACTTTCTACCTATGCGGTCAACCTGTTTCGTAAGCTCGATTCAGATGTGTTTGACTGCACCTTCCTTTCCAATGATCCCCATCCCTATTTCGAAAAGGATATCAAAGAACTGGGCGGGCATCTCAAGGTAATCGCCGCCCGAAACCGTCACCCAAAGCAGCATAGGGACGATCTGCGCCGGATCATGGCGGAAGAGCAATTCGACGTTTGCCACATCCACCTTTCCTCTGACAGCAACATCTGCCCTTTGGTGGAGGCGAAACGAGCGAGGATTCCCATTGTTATCGCCCATTGCCACAGCGCAAAGGTGGAGGGCTCCCTATATCCGAAAGTGCTTCACAGGTTCAACAAGCCAAAGGTTCAGAAAATGGACATCATACGCCTGGCCTGCTCTAAGGCGGCGGGAGAGTTCGCTTACGGTGACGCGCCGTTTACTGTTGCAAACAACGGCATAGATTTGAAAAAGTTTGATTTTGATTACCAGATTCGGGAGAAAACGCGCAAGGATATAGGTGTTTCGGATCGTTTTGTCATTGGACAGCTGGGACGGCTTGTTCCGGTAAAGAACCACGAGTTTTCTTTGAAGGTATTCGCCGAGGTGCTGAAAAGGCATTCTCGTAGCAGCTTTTTGATCGTGGGAGGCGGACCGCTGGAGCAATCGCTCAAAGAAAAGGTTTCTGAGCTGGGGATAGAGGACAAGGTGATTTTTACCGGCAATGTCCGCAATCCCCAGGATTATCTGAACGCTATGGACTGCATGATGCTGCCTTCCCTCTTTGAAGGGTTCCCGCTGACCATTGTGGAAGCAGTGTGTTCAGGCCTTCCCTGCTTTATTTCCGATACGGTGACAAGGGAAGTGGAAATTTCCGATTTGGTGCAATTTATTTCCTTGGGGGAAGGTCCAGAATCCGTGGCGAAAAAAGTGTTAAAGGCAAAGGATATAGAGCGAACATCTCAAGCTGAATTGCTCAAAGCCCTTCATTACGACTCAGATGAACTGGTAAAAGACATGGAACGATGCTATCTCAACCAAATGACAGGAGGAGAATAAATGGAAAAGAAAGGCTTTTGGTCCAGACTGGTGAGCACCATCTTCGACCATAATACATTTCGCATGGTGCTGCTTGTGGTGGTTGTTCTCCGCACCTGTGCATTTTTAAATCCTATTGTGGGCCCGCTGGTGAAGTTCACTTTACTCTGGTCTGCCTGCATTTTAGTAAAAGACCTGTTTACCGACCGGCTTTTCATGGTCAACCGGTATCGAGGCATACTATATCTGTTTTTGATTTCCTATGCCATTACCTGTCTGGTTAACCGTCAGGAGAATTTTGCTCGAAATCTAGCCATGCTTTGCTACATGGTGGTAAATATGATGGTGCTATATTCTTATGATGGGAAAAAGGAGCCCGGGCAGGTCAAGCAGGAGCTTCTCCGGTTTAACCATGTATTCATGATCGTTTCGTTTGTAGGGCAGCTCATAAGCTTCCTTACCTACTTCTTGAATCTGAAGTTCAGCTATCTCATCGGGGATGACATCTTCTATTACGGTGTTTATAACGGAAGAATTTGGGGCTTTTACACCAACCCCAACGCCGCCAGCTTTTTCTCGGTGCTGAACATCATGTTAACGGTGGTTTGCCTCATCATCCTGAAGGGAAATCTCCCCAAACGGCTCAAATGGTTTTACATCGCAAATGCATTTGTAGAGATGATGATCCTCTTTATGTGCAACTCCCGCGGGAGCGTTCTGGCTCTGTGCTGTTACCTTATCCTGCTGCCAATTTTGATGGGCATTCCTCTGTACAAAACGGTGGACGACAAAAAGAAGCTGAGTAAAAAAATTATCGCCGCGGCGATTATCCTACCACTGGCGGTCAACGGCGCCCATGAGTTGGCAATCGGCGTGCTGCCAAGTCTTGTCATTAAGGATTCAGCGATTAGTCAGCAGCTGGTGGACAGCCTGCCCAACACCGGTATTCCATTAAACGACGACATGGCGGGAAACGCGGCGGCGGATCTGGAGCGGGAGGACTACGGTTCCAAATACGGCGGGCGGTATTTCCTTTGGCAGTCCGGCTTGCATATTATCGAAAACGATCCTCTCTTCGGCGTCGGAAACGACAATGTACCTATCCATGCATATCGCTATGCGGCTAGATACTTTACAAATTTTGGCGACGACGTTTATCTCCCCGGCGTAACAGGTGGACTTCATAACCTGTTTTTCCAGATAGCGGCGGCATCAGGGTTGGTGGGCCTGGGCATCTTCCTGATTTTTGGGCTGATGGTACTCGTCAGGGTAATCCGATATATGATCTGGAGCTATAAAAACAAGAATCAAAACATGCTGGCAATCGCGGGAATCTGTATCATCGTAACGATATTGCTGCGCACCATGACCGACACCGGCATTGTGTACGGCCATTACTATCTGGGCGTCATTTTCTGGATGTATATGAGTGTCATCATGTATTTTATCGACCGGGAATATCCCAACAGCCCAAAACCGATTATAGCGCGGCTCCATGATAAGATTTTTAAAAAATCTGCAGGGAAATAGGAACCCGGCCCATTAATGCAATCGAAGATTGCGGGCGGGTACCGAACTGGCATCGCTCTGGAATCTTGTTGTTGCACAATGAGAACCCGATTCGCGGACGCAGTCAGAGATTACGGATGGATGTTGGACGGTTACTGTCCGAGAACCTTGCTATTTTACAATAATATTTTCCTTTTAGAAGGGTATGGTTGAAATGGATGAAGAGACTCTCAAACGGGTCCAGCAAACGGTTAACGAAATTTTATTGGTCATAGACGGCTTTTGTCGGAAGTACCAGGTGCCCTACTATCTCTTTTATGGCTCCGAGCTGGGGGCTGTGCGGCATCACGGCTTTATCCCCTGGGACAACGACGCGGACATCGTTATGTTCCGGGAGGATTTTGAACGGTTTCGGGAGTTGTGGCTACAAAATCCCGTAGAAGGGTATTTTTTTCAGGACGTGGAAACCGATAAGGGCTATACGGTGAAGTTTGCGAAAATCCGGAAGAATAATACTGCTTTTGCCGAGGTAGAAAACAAGGATTTGGAGATGCACCACGGAATTTTCGTCGATATTTTTGTATTGGACGATTATGTGAAAAACCGATTTCTCCGCCGGGTCACAGAGCTCATCACCATGTTTGATTTCAACGCCAAGCGGCAGTATGTGCCAAGCCATTCGGGGCGGTATCTCTACAAATTGACCAACCGGATTTTCAAAAGTGAAAAAATCTGCAAGTGGTGGTACCGGAAGGTGTTTCCGAAGCTGAAAAAAGACGATACTATGTGCAGTGATATTATTTCCTACACCTTCCGGCACAAATACGACTTCAAGCGGGAATGGCTGGGGACGCCGCAATATGTGGAATATGACGGGTTTGAGCTGCCGGTTCCGGAAAACACTCATGAGACCTTGAAGGTCTGCTACGGGGATTATATGACCCCGCCGCCGGAAGACAAACGGTTTTCCAACCACAAGCCCCACTATCTGTCGTTTGACCATGAATATCATCCCAATTTAAAAGAGGGCGGACATGTCTAAATCGATTGCGACCAATTCCATCTATAATTTTGTACTCAAAGTGTTCCGGCTGATTGTTCCGGTGTTGGTGGGCCCGTATATCCAGCGGCTTTTTGACAAGCAGTTGTACGGTGCCTTTAACGATGCTAGTACTTGGCTGGACTTTGCCCTGATTTTCGGCGTTTTTGGAATTTACACTTATGGCATTCGGGAACTGGCGGGAGTCCGGGACGACAAAGAAAAGACCAAAAAGCTCTATTCCAGCCTGTTTTCCATTGGTATTGCCACCAATGTCATCGTACTCATCGCCTATACCGGCGTAGTGTGGTTCTCGGTGGAATCCATGAGCAAGATGATTTACCTGGTTCTGGGGCTTAAGGTGTTCGCCAACATCTTCATGGTGGAATGGCTTAACGAGGCGGTAGAAAATTACCGGTTCATCACCATCAAGACGGTGATAGTACGGCTGATTTACGTGGTGGGGATTTTTGCTTTCATCCACAAGCCGGACGACGTGGTCAAATACAGCGTTATCATCGTCTTGACCGATATTCTCAACAATCTCATCAGTTTTATATACGTGAGCAAACGGATTCCCATCAGTTTTAAAGACCTGGAAATAAAAAAGCACATTGTTCCGCTTATCAGCATTCTTATCATATCAAATGTCAATCTCCTATATACTCAATTTGACAAAATGATGCTGGGGCAGGTGGTGGACAAAGTTTCGGTGACGGTCTATAAGACGCCTCAAGATATTACGTATATGATTTCAAACTTGCTGGCCTCCATTGTCATGGTGGCGGTGCCACGGCTTGCATACTATAACAGCAACAACAAGCAGGCACAGTACATGGAACTGCTTAATAAGAGTTACAAGAGTTTTATGTTAGTGGTTTTCCCCGCGTGTGTGGGGATTGCCTGTCTGGCACCGGAGATCATGTGGATTTACGGCGACGGCAAGTATGACGCGTCGATTCCGGTTCTTATCATTTTTGCCATTCGAACGATGGAAAGCTCGGTCTACACGATCTGCGCTAACCAGGTGCTTTATGTAAAAAACCAGGAGAAATTCCTGGTAAGAATTTTGCTGGTCGGTGGCATTTTAAACGTTGCTTTGAATGGACTTCTAATCTGGATGGGGCTTTATACCCCGGTGACAGCGGTTTCCACTACCTTGATTGCAGAAATAGTCGTTATGGTGATAATGTTCTGGTTTATCCGCAACAGACTTGGTATCGATTTCCACTTCTTCACAAGGACGAATGTCAAATATATTTTGTTGGCGTTGCTGTTTGTCCCTATTACCTGGCTGATCAAACAGATGGGATTCGGCGTGATTGTAAACTGTGTTGCTATTGTACCGATTTGCATTTTCGTTTATTTCGGAGCGCTGCTGCTACTTAAAGACGAGACGATGCTGTTCTTAACAAAAAAAGTTTTAGGTAAGTTTATGACAAAACTGAAGAAATAGAAAAAAGCTCCCGGCTAGTTGGCGGGTGCTCGTAAAACAGTTAAACCAAAAATTTAACTATTTTACGGCATCTGTCAGACGGGGTTGGCTAAACAAAGTTAGCGATACTTGGTTTGATAACCGAGTATCGCTTCTTTTTTTACCCGTAAAATGCTTTTATGGAGGTACATATGATGCAGGAACTGAATTATATCCGTTGCGGTAATTACTATATTCCCGATATTCGCTTACCGGAGGAAAACAGACCTATTGGACGGTGGGGGCGTATGCACAGAGATTACATCAAGGAGCATAATCCCATTCGGTTCAACGATCTTTGTCTCAGCGGCGAACTGTGGACGTATTTGGCTGACTTGAATGAGCAGGCACAGAATCGACTTGAACTTATCATCGAGCAAATGAAAGCAACTGAAGGTGTGACAGAGAGCTTGAAGCAGCACGATCAGATGGCATGGGTTGGAGCTATGAGCAGCATCCGCAACCGAGCAGAGGAAATCATCCTCCGTGAGATGATCTATGAGGAGGATGCCGTATGAGAATCCTTGAGGAATTTTGGTGCGGCAACATCGAGCCTACAGAGTACGATACTTCTTCTAAAGAGTACAAAAAGCTACTGGAGCTGATTTGTAGGAATGAAGAAAAGCTCAAAGCTACTATGACAGACGAGCAAAAAGAGTTGTTCGACAAATACTCCGACTGTGTGCGTGAATATCAAACCATTACGGATTGCTTGATATTCCAGAATAGCTTTAAGCTGGGAGCCAGAATAATGTTAAAAGTCATGGAAGAATAATCATATATACCATGCGGGACTGGTGCTCAAATCGGGCACAAGTCCCTTTCTTTCTTCTTAAAACAGACATAATATTCCGAATCGCAAAAATTAGTTTGCGTTCGCAGATATTAAGTTTGCAAAATGGGTATAAATTTTCATATTTATGTGTTATAATAAAGAAAATTGGGCGATTTACCACAAGGAGGGCTTCCGTTATGCGTATCAGCTACAACAAACTCTGGAAGATGCTTATTGATAAAAATATGAAAAAGAGTGATTTGAAAGAAAAAGCTGGCATCAGTTCTGCGTCCCTTGCTAAGCTCGGCAAGGGAGATAACATTACTACAGATGTTCTCCTTCGTATCTGTGAGGTAATGGATTGTCGGATTGAAGATATTCTTGAGACCGTCCGTGACTAACCAACACCGAAAATTTGATTAGGAGGATTCGATATGACTATATTGGGCAAGAAACAGATGTCAGAAGAAGACATCAAGTTAAATTATATTACTCCGGTCATTCTCAAGGGTTGGAAAGGTCACATTACGATGGAGACCAAAATCACAGATGGTCGGATTAACATCAGAGGAAATATTGTGGCTCGCAGCAAGCCTAAGTTTGCCGACTATATGCTTTATCTCAACGACGGAAAGCCCATCGCTGTAGTTGAGGCAAAGGATAATAATCATTCTGTATCGCATGGTTTACAGCAGGCAATGACTTATGCTCAGATGATGGACTTGCCGTTTGCTTATTCTTCAAACGGCGATGCGTTCTATGAGCATGACTTCTTGACCGGACAGGAACAGCAGATCGCTTTGGATAAGTTCCCGACCCAAGATGACCTGGTAGCGAGATATTACGCCGAGTTGAATGGCGGCAAGGGCATTTCCGACACGGAAAAGAAAATTATTTCTCAGCCGTATTATTCTTCTCAGAGCACATATCCTCCACGCTACTATCAGAGAAACGCAGTAAATAGAACCGTCGAAGCGATTGCCAGAGGACAGCAGAGATTGTTGCTTGTCATGGCAACAGGAACAGGCAAAACATATACTGCTTTCCAAATCGTGTATCGTCTGCTCCGTTCTGATCTCAAAAAGAGAATCCTGTATTTGGCTGACAGAAATATTCTTGTTGACCAGAGCATTTTGCAGGACTTCGCACCGCTTGAAAAGACCATTTACAAAGTGGATTTCTCCGACAAGGACTGTCTGAGTAAGATCGCATCCCATGAAGTAAATTTTGCGCTCTATCACCAGATGGTCGGACAGAATGACGAAGAACACTTCAAGCAGATTCCCGCAGAGTATTTCGACCTCATCATCGTGGATGAGTGTCATCGTGGAAGTGCCAAGGAAGATAGCAACTGGCGCAAAGTTTTGGAGTATTTTTCTTCTGCAACCCAAATTGGTATGACCGCCACACCCAAGGAAAGCGAAAAGGTATCAAACATAGATTATTTCGGAGATCCCGTTTACATCTATAGCTTGAAGCAAGGCATTGAGGACGGATTCTTAGCTCCCTTTAAGGTTATCAATATTACGACCAATATCGGTGACGGTTGGAGACCGTACAAAGGACAAACCGATATTTACGGCAACGAGATTGAAGACCGCATTTACAACAACAGGGACTACGATTACAGCATCATTCTCCAGGATCGTATTAACGAGGTTGCAAGGGAGATTACCGAGTATCTGAAAAGTACCGGCAACAGGATGCAGAAAACCATCGTGTTCTGTGCTTCCGAAGATCATGCTGAACGCATGAGAATTGCCCTGATCAACCATAACGCTGACATGGTCAAAGAGAATCCGGACTATTGCGTAAGAATCACCGGTTCCGATGTTTATGGTAAGTCCAAGCTTGACTATTTCATCTCCGTGTCCAGCCCTTATCCGGTTATCGCTACGACCTCCGAACTGCTTTCCACCGGAGCCGACTGCAAAATGACAAAGCTGATTGTCCTGGATAAGACGGTTGAGAGCATGACCACTTTCAAGCAGATCATCGGTCGTGGAACCCGTATCAGAGAAAAAGACGGCAAAACTCACTTCGTCGTTATGGACTTCAGAAATGTTACAAGACTCTTTACTGACCCTGATTGGGACGGCCCTATCGAGCAGGACGAAGGCTTCCAACACGGCAGCGGAGGTAACAAGCCCAAGGGCGGCGGTCATGGAGGCGGAGGGAAAGAACCTCCCGTTGCCCCCGTTGAAACCCCTATTGTTGATAAAGACGGATGCAGGGTGAAAATCATCAACAAGACCGTTTCTGTCTATGATGCCAACGGCAAGCTGCTTCGACAGGAAGATATTATTGATTACACGAGAACCAACATCAAGGGCGAGTATGCTTCTCTGTCCGATTTCATCCGCAAATGGAAAGCATCTGACAAGAAGAAAACCATTGAGCAGTCCTTTATGGCAATGGGCATTGATATGAAAGCTCTAAAAGCAGATCAAGGCATGTCTGATGTCGATGATTTCGATTTTATCTGCTATGTGGCATACGGCAAGAAGCCGCTGACGAGAAAAGAGCGAGCAAACAATGTGAAAAAGAAGGACTTTTTCAGCAAGTATTCCGCTGAAGCACAAGCAGTCTTTTCTATCCTCTTGGACAAGTATATGAACCAAGGCATCACCGAGGTTGAAGACATAAAGGTTCTTTCTCTTGCGGATTTTGCCGAGTTTGGAAAGCCTGCAAAGATTGTAAAGTTGTTCGGCGGCAAGGCGCAGTATGAGGCTGCTATTAAGGAACTTGAAGCGAACATCTATGAATTAGAGGTAAGTTAATTATGGCGATGCAGTCAGGTTTTATAAAAAGAATCCGTGATATTATGCGCATGGACGCAGGTATCAACGGCGATGCTCAACGAATTGAGCAGATGGTATGGATGCTTTTCTTGAAAGTATACGATGCCAAGGAAGACGACTGGGAACTGAATGAGGACAACTACGAATCCATCATTCCCGAAGATCTCAGATGGAGAAATTGGGCAAAGGCAGACAGCAACGGCCACGCTATGACCGGAGATAAGCTGCTGAACTTTGTCAACAACACTTTGTTCCCGGTACTGAAAGGCAATGATGTAAAGGAAGGCGACACGATTATCTATGAGGGTATCAAGGTTACACCTGATACTCCTATCAAGAAAGCAATCGTAAAATCGACCTTTGAAGATGCCAACAACTATATGAAAGACGGCGTTTATCTCCGTCAGGTCATAGATGTCATTGATGAAGTGGAATTTGATGATGTCAAGGAAAGCCATGCTTTCGGCTTCGTTTACGAAGAAATTCTGCGAGAATTGCAGTCAGCCGGTTCCTCCGGTGAGTTTTACACCCCGAGAGCCGTAACCGAGTTTATGGCGCTGATGATCAAGCCGAAGCTTGGTGAAAAGATGGCTGACTTTGCTTGCGGCACGGGCGGCTTTATCACTTCCTGGCTTGGGCAGTTGTCCAAGCAGGTCACCGATACTTCTGCGCAAAAGCAGCTTGATGACAGCATTTACGGCATTGAGAAAAAGCCGTTCCCATATCTGCTCTGCGTAACCAATATGCTGTTGCATGATATCGAAGTTCCGAACATCTATCACATGAACTCCTTGAAACATAATCTGCTGGACTATACGGATGCAGATAAGTTCGACGTCATCTTGATGAACCCTCCCTATGGCGGACATGAGGACAAGTCCATACAAGGCTTCTTCCCCGATGATCTGGCAAGTTCCGAAACCGCCGATCTGTTTATGTCGGTGATCCTGTACCGCTTGAAGAAGAACGGCAGAGCCGCTGTTGTTGTGCCGGATGGTTTCCTGTTCGGTTTGGACAATGCAAAAGTAAACATCAAGAAAAAACTCATTGGCGAGTTTAATCTGCACACCGTTGTAAGACTGCCCAGCTCTGTGTTCAGCCCCTATACTTCCATCACGACCAATCTGTTGTTCTTCGATAACACAAAGCCGACAACGGAAACATGGTTCTACAGAGTGGATATTCCGTCCGACAGAAAGCACTTTTCCAAGACCAAGCCGATGGAGTTAAAGCACTTCGATGATTGTATCGCTTGGTGGAATGATAGAAAGGTAATTCCGGACGGAGAATACTTCAAGGCGCAGAAATATACTGCCGATTATCTGCTGAATGAGCAGGGCTGCAACATTGATCTTTGCGGCTATCCTCACGAGGAAGAAGAAATTCTTGACCCGCTTGATACGATCAGAGAGTATCAGGAGAGACGAACCACCCTCAATGCCGAAATCGACAAGGTTCTTGCAGAACTGGAAGCATTGCTGCCGGGAGGTGTGAAAGAATGACCCCCGAACAGTTAAAGGCAAGTATTCTTCAATATGCAATCCAAGGCAAGCTTGTTGAGCAGAGACCGGAAGAAGGAACAGGTGAGGAACTGTATCAGCAAATACAAGCGGAAAAGCAGAGACTCATCAAAGAAAAGAAAATAAAAAAGGAAAAACCGTTAGCTGATATTACCGATAACGAAATACCGTTTGATATCCCAGAAACTTGGGTTTGGATTAGGGTAGGCGATACCGGCTCTTGGGGTTCAGGAGCAACACCATCCAGAACCAATCCCGCCTATTATGGTGGCTCTATTCCATGGCTAAAAACAGGAGATCTAAACAATGGATTTATAAAAGAAGTTCCTGAGTACATCACAGAGTTGGCATTGGAGAAAACGTCCGTAAGATTAAATCCGGTTGGGTCAGTTCTGATGGCTATGTATGGGGCTACAATAGGAAAACTCGGCATATTGGAAATTCCGGTTACAACAAATCAAGCTTGTTGTGCTTGTATCCCCTACGCAGGAATGTATAATAAATATCTATTTTATTATTTGATGTCCATGCGCAAAACCTATATTGGAATGGCCGAAGGTGGAGCACAACCCAATATATCGAAAGAGAAAATAGTAAATTCGATACTTCCTCTTCCGCCGCTTGCCGAACAGAAGCGCATCGTTGCCAAGATAGAAGAACTTCTTCCGTATGTTGACCGTTATGCTGCTGCCTACGAAAAGTTGGAACAGTTTAACGCCAAGTTCCCGGAGGATATGAAGAAGTCCATTCTCCAATATGCCATTCAAGGTAAGCTCGTAGAGCAAAGACCGGAAGAAGGAACAGGCGAAGAACTGTACCGGCAGATTCAAGCAGAAAAACAGCGACTGATCAAAGAAAGCAAGATTAAAAAGGAAAAGCCGTTGGCTGAAATTACGGAGGACGAAATCCCGTTTGATATTCCGGATAGTTGGAAATGGGTGCGGTTGAATGATGCGGTTCTTTCTGTGGCTGATATTGACCATAAGATGCCAGAAACAGTAGAAAACAATGGGTATCCATATATTTCTCCAGTAAATTTCACGCCAACAGGAATTGACTATGATAATGCTAAGATGGTTGGAAAATCAGATTTTGAGCATTTATCCAAGAAATGTAAACCGGAAAAAGGTGATATTGTATTTCCGAGATATGGAACGATTGGCGTGGTACGAATGGTAGATACAGATAGGGAGTTTTTGGTTTCGTATTCATGCTGTACTGTGAAAAATATGGCAAATTTAATGCATCCACAGTACGTGTTTTATGTTCTTCAAAGCGGGATGATAAAGCAGGAAATCAATCGGTATATAAATAAAACCACACAACCCAATGTTGGACTGCAATCAATCAAACAATTTTTATTTCCCTTACCTCCCCTTGCCGAGCAAAAACGTATCGTCGCCAAACTGGAAGAAATCCTACCGTTGTGCGAACGGTTGAAATGAGGTGAGGTGGATGAAGAAGTTTATAAAGAATCCATGGACCCTTGGAATCGGAACGACCGTCATAGGTAGTGTTCTGCTATCCTTCGTGATGGATTGGATTAACAAAGTCGATTGGCTGAGTACGCTCAAAGCATTGCTCCAATTCGTTGGCAACGCCATTGTAGCTTTCCTTAACTTTGAATTAAAGGTATGGTGGGTGCTGGTTGTACTTGCACTTCTGTTCGCAGCGTTGCTGATCTATGTGAAAATTCTTGATACCAAGCAAAAAGATACACCCATACCTTTTCTGAGTTACACAAAAGATTCTATGCTGGGTTTGTCCTGGGAATGGGAATATAGTAAGACTTACGATGGGAAATACACTATTTCCCATCTTCATCCGGTCTGTTCAAAATGCGGTATGCGGCTTAAGCAAAGTGGCATGTATGGATTGGAAATGGAATGTCTGCGATGCAATACAACCAAGAAGTGGGAAGACCACTACTTAACCGACGCACAACTGCTGATTGAAGATAATATCAAGAAAAGATTTCTTCAAAATCAGTAAATACCATTGTTTGATAAATAATTGGCTGAAATGAGGTGAACCGCAATGAGGAGAAAAGAATACGCTTGTCCCAATGGCTGTTCTCTGCCACCCAGAAGAAAGCAACTAAGGGAATATAGCGACGGTACATATGGGTTTGACTTTTATGATTTTACATTCTGTCCTTGTTGCGGCAGTCTGATGCCATATTCCCTAAAGAAACTCAAAGGATTTTTTGAGGTATACAATATCCACACAGCGTTATCGGATGCCGTACAGCTTATATATAAATCCGAGTTTGAGTCGGCAGCACGTGAAGCTTTTATAGCTGTGGAGAATTACCTCAAAAAGAAATCGGGCTTGGATTCGCATGGATTCGATCTGGCAACAAGAGCACTTTCTTTTGAAATAGACAAGCAGACCGGTGAAATCAAGAGGTCTCCCCTTATTGCAATCAATGATCTGAAAAATGAATCCGAGCGCAACGAGCAGGACGGCATCAGGTATATGCTTATGGGCTTCTTCCAGGGACCTCGTAATTTGTACCAACATAATCACATTGGCTCCGGTGTAAGCAATTCTATTTCCGTAATCATCGAGGCATCGTTCTTCCTTCATCTGCTTGATGGTCATAGTATCACGCAAAATGGACGTTGGATTCCAGAAAAGATGGATTATCGGGAAATCTTTCAAAAGATGCCTAAGCGTATTGATCGTTGGAAACTAATACACCTATTGAAGAAACGTGCTTGTAGGTCGAAGAAAAATCATTGATGAACCCAAAAGAGGTGGAATTATGGCACAAACAATTTTGTATTATCCAACAATCGATATTCAAGATGGCGCTTGGTTGAGAAATGCCATTCTGTATTGGGATGAGGTGTCATCCATTGTCCCCTATGAGAACTATCCGGATTTTTCCCCGGAATTATTGTATCTGCAGGAATTAGGGGTATATAAAGCTGTTTATCCTCGAGAACTGTTCTTCTCTGAGTTTGCAGAAGATTTTTGCAATTCTATCGTAAAAAGAATTTCTGATTATGAGTTAAGAACCACCAATAATGGAACTCAAAATAGCCGAGTTAGGATGCACAAAAACAAAATATATGCACCGGCTTTACACGAGTTGCTTCACTACAGAAAGTTACCGCCACAGTTATTGGATTATTTCGGAGATAGAAGATATATACACGATTACAACACGGATGGTTGGATGGAGATAGACAGCAAAATAGCACAAATATACATGAGAACACTTGCGGAGTATTCGATAAAATGCTCTGGCAAAGACATCGTATTAGGTACAGATACATCCACCCATAGCCGAGAAATCTATAACAATTCTCGCAACCGTGCAGATCTACAAGCGCAGTGCTGCAAAATTAATATAGAAAATTGTTTGCCTCAACCTTCTATTGATGTAAGTTTTGAAGACATCCTTGAGTTCAAAAACAGAAGAAAAGATGAACTTAATGCATTTAGAACGAAAATCAGAGAGTTGGAAACAAACATATATAATGCCGACAGTCCAGAGTTAATACGGCACTATGAAGCTCAATTTATAGAGGGATGGCAACAGTGCTCTCAGGATTTTTATAAGGCACTTAAGGACTCGAGAATTACATTTTTCTTGAGTAGTTTGGTTAGTTTGGTTGGAATACCGTTCGTTGGTCAACAGTTATCATCACACATTGGTCAAGATGTTACTTCCGCAATCCAAACAGGAGCACAATTGCTTAATATTGGAATCGGTTATTTCGATTACAAAAATAAGATTAGCCCAGCAAAATCAGACGGTGGATTTAGCTATATTATTAAAGCCAACAAACATGGACTAATTCACATCTAAAGCTAATGTGGGGTAATTTCTCGTGGCAATTCGTTGTATTGCTGTCAAGGTAGAGAAAATCCGATTGATATATGAACAACTGGAATGAGGTGAGAATTGTGGGAATGGTCGGCATGGGAAATGAATGTTATTTATACGTTAATGGCATTTCTGTCTCAAAACAAATATGGCTACACGATACGGTCTGCCTTTTTCCGGCAAAGTCAGCAATAAAGTGGCAGGAAGTTATGCCGTTATTTGAAAATGATATAGATTTCTCCATAGCTGTGCTATGCAACCCTACAATCGCCTCGCAGCTTCATATTATTGGAGATGACACAGAACATCTAATCGCCAATGCATGGAATTCACAATGGGATTGTGTTTTGTTAGGTGCTCTATTCAATCACAATGTTATGTGCAATCTGCAAAGTGATCAGCCAATCGAGCAAATTGCAAAGGCTGAGCACATTCATATAACCAATTATGAATTACGTGCACTGTTATCAGATATCTACAACATATCTGAAGAAGACGAGTCGTGGTTGGAAAGATACTATGAAACGGCATATAAACTTTTAGAGAAAGACAGTTTCCAAACCGCAGTACACACCATGGCAAGTTACAGATGGCATTCTGTACCTCGTGTGCAGTTAGCTGTTATTTGGTCTGGAATCGAATCGCTGTTTAATGTGAACACCGAGGTTAGCTTTAGAATAAGCCTGTATATTGCTAACTTTCTTGGTCAAAACGAGGCACAGGCGCAGCAGATATTTAAGCAAGTACGAAAAATGTATTCTTCACGTTCCTCTGCCGTGCATGGTAATAAGACAAAGGACAACCTTGAAAGTGCAGTAGAAGAATCCGCAAATTTACTGAATCGGATACTTAAACGATGCGCAGAGCTGAACAAACTTCCAGATGTAGATAATTTAGTATTCTGCGTAAACAAATAACTGGAAGAACGGCGCTAACCACAAAGAGTTAGTGCCGTTTCTCGTGAATTTAACTTCGACACAACCTGTGTCGAAGTTGCTTGTGCCACTTTTCTGCAACTTGCGGCGAAGTGATTTTTAACTTCTGCCCAAGTTGGGCAGAAGTTGGATTTTAGACTTCCGACCAACTTGGTCGGAGGTCGTTTTTTATTCCCGACAAGTTGTCGGGAAGTTGATTTTAGAAATTCTGTCCAACTTGGGCAGAATTATTTTTTTACAAATTTTTCTTGATACGCTTCTAAAAATGTCTTTCTCGTCGGCTACCATTGGGGGATAAGTTTTTTCTGAGACCGCTCCCCAAAACGCCACTTCCATCGGCTACCACTTGAAAGGAAATTTCCTGCGCCGGGTACGAATCTGAATGTTTTTTCTGGAGGTATATGAAGAAAGTTTTCCAAAACCCGTTGATAATTTGCTCCTAAATGTCCTAACCAGTAGAGGGGCCTTTTTCTGCCCCCGTTGAAAAGCGCTCTTTGAAATTCCGAATATAGTGAGAGACATTCAGAATCTTGACGCATAAGTGATGTATCTGTATAATGGTGGTACAACTGAATACCAATGTTCACCATAGGTCGGTTTCATCCGACACGGTATCGGCACACCGGAAGTGCCGAACTGCTCCACCACGCCTTTGGTTCTGTCGGCGGGAGCTGTAGAAAGCAGAACCCGACTTTGATTTTTCAGAGCCGATTACATAGAACATCACTTTGAAGCGAGAGCCATGCTCCCGCCGATTTTTGATGCTCTGTGTAATCGGCTCTTTTTGTTTTCTTCTACATCCAACAACTGAATGACCGTCCGAATGGGATATGACTTTGAGATGACATGAGCGAAGCAACGTCGGGGTGAGACTCCTGGGCAGGAACGACATTCGGGTAGAACGGCGAAAGCGTTTTTAACCCTTAGTTTACTAAAGGCGCACTTCTATACGGGTGTGTTCCACACCCGTATGTGCGCTCTGCGAGGCTGACAGCCGACAACTGCGAAGTTGCGTCTGTTCTGCGTCACTCCGTTCCGAACAAGGGGCTGCACCCCTTGCACTGTTTCACAGCTATCCCAGCGCCCTTGTGAGCACGAAACGATTTTTTAAATCCTTCCGTCCCCACAAGGCTGAAAACAATCATCACACAAAGGAGGTTCTATGGACTACAAACCTAATCCCGAGCTTGAAAGGCTCAAAGCAGAAAAAGAGAAAAACGAAAAAGAAATCGAACAACTCGACCACAAAATCACCCGACTGGAAAACCGACAGAAGTATTACGAAGATGGTGAACGCAAACGCCGCACACATCGTCTCTGCACCATCGCAGGAACTTTGGAAAGCATTGCACCGGAGATCAAGGAGTTGGACATCACTGAGGTGATGGAACTACTGGAATATATCTTTCACAGGGATGATATTCAGCAGGTTCTTCACCGCATGAAGAAGACTCACGATTTCAGAAACCACCGAGCAAAGGAGGGGTAAGTATCGCTTTATATCATTTCCATGTAGATCAAATCAAGCGCAGCGAAGGTCAATCCGTTGTGGCATCCGCTGCCTACCGAGCAGGCGAAAAACTGCACAGCGAGTATTACGGCGAGGACAGCGACTACACCAACAAGGGCGGTGTGATTTGTTCCGAAATCTTACTGCCACCCCACGCACCGAGAGCGTATGCAGACCGAGAAACATTATGGAATGCCGTTGAGAAAGTGGAGAAAGGAAAGAAAGCGCAGCTTGCCTACAGCTTCGATATTGCCTTTCAAAATGAATTTACCCAGGAAGAAAACATTGCTCTTGCAAGACAATTCCTTGCAGAACATTTTGTCAGTCGTGGCATGGTGGTTGACTTCGCTGTTCACGAACCGGAGCGAGAAGAAGGCGGCATCAACAATCCGCACTTTCACTTTCTGTGTCCCATTCGCCCTATCGAGCAAAACGGAAAATGGGGATTGAAGCAAAGACGAGAATATGTGCTTGATGAAAACGGCAGCCGCATCCCCGATGGCAAAGGCGATTATGTGTTCAACGCAGTGCCTACCACCGATTGGGGTTCTGCGGAAACCTTGGAGTTCTGGCGTGAGCAATGGGCGGTGATGTGCAACGCCAAGTTTGAAGAAAAAGGCCTGGATGTTCACATCGACCACCGCAGCTATGAACGGCAAGGCGTGGAGCTTCTCCCCACAAGGCACGAAGGCCCGACAGTCCGAGCCATGGAGAAGAAAGGCATCAAGACAGAAAAGGGCGAGTTCAATCGTTGGATCAGAAGAACCAATGCTTTTATCCGCAATCTTCGTAAGAATCTGTCCCTCCTGCTTGAAACAATCAAAGAGATCAAGGCGGAGCTGAATAAGCCGCAATCCGATCCCGTTATCATTCCTCTGCAAAGATATTTTGATATGCGTAATGCCAAAGCTTATTCGCAGAAAGCCAAGGTCAGCAATCTGAAGGAACTGAACGAGATGGTCCATTATCTTATAGCCAGCGAAATCTACACCATCGAAGATTTGGAAAGCCGTGTATCGACCCTCAGAGACACCGTTGACGAATTGAAAATTACCATGGATGCGGAAACTGCCCGCATGAAAGAAATCCACAAGATGCCTGAATACGCTTCTATCATGAGAGAGCTGAAACCGATTGTAGACGGCTTACAGAAAATCAAGTTCGACAAGGCAAAGGCGAAATACAAGGCAGAGCACGAAAAGGAATTGAAGCAGTATTACGCTGTGAGACGGAAGCTTTTGGAAGTATTCCCCGAGGGAAAGTACGACCAGAAACTACTGGACAAGGAGTACGCAATGCTTGAACAGACTCACGCAGAAACCTATTCCAAGTTTGTTGCTATCCGTGACGAGCATAAACGCATTTGGCACATTCAGTCCTGCGTGAACAAAGGACTTGGCAACACTGAGCATACACGTGAGAAGAAAGATAACCGCAAACAGGAGGAACGATAATTCCTTCCCTTCGATTCCATTCCTATCCGATCAAGTGGACAATTTGTCCACTTGATACTATCAACTCAAGAAAGGATTTTTACGATGAGTGAACAAAAGAAAGCAATCGACATGACACCAGAGGAACTAAAAGAGTGGTTTAGTTCCTTGACCGTACCCGAAGATGACGAGATACCTTGCTACCATTTCTCCAACCCCGACCCGTATTGGAAGCATGAGCCGACGCCAGCGGATGCACCTCGCCGCAATATTCGTTTCGATGAAAACGGCAACATTGTGGTCAAAAACATTTCTGCCTACTGGATTCCGGAGCTGACCGTTACCGAAGAAATCAACGGAACAGTCTACACCATCACCGGCAGCTATGAGGGTGAGGACAGCTTCATCCGTAAGTTGGAGCGCATCGCAACGAGAAAGTTTACAAATCAGTTAGGGGGACATCAATGACAGAAATTCAGAAGTTTGATATAATAGAGACAGCCAATCCTGTACTGACAGTTGCTCCGATTGAGGAGGAAACAGAAATGTTAGGAGCAACAGACAAAATCACAGCCCTTTATTGCAGACTGTCTGTTGAGGATATGAAGGATGATAAGGCTGGCGAAAAGGCTGACGAGTCAAATTCGATACAGACGCAAAAAATGATCCTCCTTCAATACGCAAAGCAGAATCATTTTCCGAATCCCACATTCTTTGTGGATGACGGTTACAGCGGTGTTGACTTTGACAATCGCCCCGGTTTCCAAAAGATGCTTACAGAGGTAAAGGCAGGTCGTGTTGGCACGATCATCACCAAAGACCTTTCAAGACTTGGACGAAACTCGGCGTTGACCACCTTGTATATCAACATCGTTTTCCCGAAAAGCGGTGTTCGATATATCGCCATCAATGACCACTTCGATTCCATCGACATGAACAGCGCCGAGTGCGACATGGCAGGTATCAAAAACTGGTTCAATGAGTTTTTCGCAAAAGATACCAGCCGCAAAATTCGTGCTGTGCAGAAAGCAAAGGGCGAGCGTGGCGTACCGCTTACCACCAATGTTCCTTACGGCTACATCAAGGACAAAGAGAATCCGCAGACTTGGCTTGTTGACCCCGAAGCGGCATCCGTTGTGAAGCGTATCTTTGATATGTGCATGAACGGGCGAGGCCCTTCGCAGATCGCCAATCAGCTAAAAGAAGATGGAGTTCTCACTCCTACCGCCTACAAGAACAGCATGGGCATCAAGAGTCCCAATACCGCAGCAGAAAACCCATGCGGGTGGAACGCAAGCACCGTAGTTCATATCTTAGAACGCAGAGAGTACACAGGCTGCACGGTTAACTTCAAGACCTACACCAATTCCATCTGGGACAAGAAGCAAAGGGATAATCCCATCGAAAAGCAGGCCATCTTCGAGGACACCCACGAAGCCATTATCGAAAAGGATGTCTTTGAGAAAGTGCAAATCATTCGCCAACAGCGACAGCGCAAAACCAAGTCGGGATGTACAAGCACCTTCTCCGGTTTGGTGTACTGTGCTGATTGTGGAGAGAAGCTGTACTACGGAGCTACCAACAACGGCAAACGTGAGGGTGCTTTCTTCGATTGTTCGCTTCATTGGAAACACAAGGACAAGTGCGGAACGCACTTCATCCGTGAGTCTGTATTGGAGCGAATGGTGCTGAAGCACATCCAGTTGGTGATGGGGTATATCCTCAGATACCGTCAGCATTTCATCTTCGTAATGGAACAACAGCTCCAGTTGGAGTCAGCAGAAAAGCTACAGACGAGCCGTAAACAGCTTGAACGCAATGAGCGCCGTATCGCTGAACTGAAAAGGTTGTTCGTCAAGATCTACGAGGACAACGTGAAAGGCAAGCTGAATGACGAGCGGTTCGAGATGATGAGCCAGAACTACGAAGCGGAACAAAAACAACTTGAAGCAGAGGTTGTCGCTCTGCGACAGGAAATTGAAGTACAGGAAAGACAGAACGAAAATATTGAGAGGTTCATCCGAACGGCAGACAAATATGTGGACATCGAGGAAATCGACCCGTGTATGCTGCGAGAGCTGATAAAGGCGATCTATGTGGAAGCACCCGACAAGTCCAGCGGTAAGCGCAGACAGAAGATCCACATCGAATATGACGGTATCGGCTTTATCCCCTTGGAAGAACTTGCGAAAAAGGAAACGGCGTGACCGAAGTCACGCCGTCCCTTGAAAACAGTCGTTTTCAAGCATTTTTCAAAATAACTGTTTTACGAAGCCCCGCCCGTCGGGAGCTTTTTTCTATATAAATACGAATTGCACCAAAATCATGTAGGTCACAGTACCGATGCCTATGCTCAGCAGGGTATTTCCTTTCCACAGGTGAAGAACTGCAATGACGGCAATTGCAATGATTTCAGGAAGTCCAAATGGAAAAGCGGCTAGGGAAATATTTTTAAGACAGTAGACGACCAGCATACCAATCATGGCAAAAGGAATTACATTGCCGAGATATATAATGTATTTTGGCGTTTGCTTGCTGGACGGAAAGAGAAGAAAAGGCAAAGCACGGGTCAACGCTGTAGTGACGGCAACGATGCTAAAAAATAAAGCTGACTGGAGGATAGTCATAGCAGTTCCTCCTTTTCCATAGGCTTTTTCAGAAGAGTAATCAATAGTAGAATAACGATCATAGCGGGAATAAGGAAATTGGAGGGGCCAAAGAGTATCAGACAAATGAGAGAGGCTCCCACCCCAACTATTACGGGGAGATGGTTTTTCGTAGCCTTCCACTGATTGATGAAAATAACGACGAAGAGCGCAGTGAGGACGAAATCTATTCCCTTGGTGTTGAATGTGAGGAAGGAGCCCAGCACCGACCCCAGTAATCCTCCCATAATCCAATATAAATGATCTAAAACAGCAATAAAGAACATAAACCATTTGTAGCTTACACCCGCAGGAGGATGGGCAGTACAGAGAATCGAAAAAGTTTCATCACATAAACTGAAAATCAGATACAGCTTGAGTTTGCCAGCGCTATTAAATTTTTGAAGCATGGAAATTCCATAAAAAAGATGGCGGGCATTGACCATGAGCGTCATTAATACGGCGCTTATGGGATGAAAGCCCAAAGAAAGCATTCCTACAGAGACAAACTGCATGGAACCCGCGAATACAAATGTACAGGTGAGCACAGTCCAGACCCAAGAATAACCGGCTTCGGTCATTAAAATTCCATAAGCTGCTCCCAAGACAATGAAGCCGGTCAAAACGGGAATAGTGTGCGGAAAGGCAGCTTTTAGGGCCTTTTTCTTTTCCTCCAAAATGACTCTCTCCCTTATAAAGCATAAAATTAGCAATATTATAATGCTTTCATATAGTAAAGTCAAGAAAGTCCAACTATACAAAGGGCCTAAAAAGAAACCAGAGAAATTAGATGAAACCATAAAGAATGCTGAAAAGGGAAGAAAGAGGGAGAACGGTGTTGACAAAGGGGGAAGGGTGTGGTAATATAGACAAGCTGTCACTTGAAGGCCAGGAAGAAGCGGCGGAGAGGAT
>NZ_JACRSV010000004.1 GCF_014384905.1 Fumia xinanensis | reverse complement strand
TCTCGGCCGGTTCAGTCCCTTCCCTTTAGGCGCCTCTTCCCTTTGCATCCCCCGCCTCCGCCGGACATGCCCTCTTCCGAAGCCTTTCTATTATATCATCTCTCTTCCCCTATGTCAAGCGCTTTTTTCGCCTTCACACTGGTTCCCTGAGACATTTTTGCTGCCCCTCTTCATTTTCCCTCGTTTTGCGACAGCTTGTTTATTTTATCACGCCAATATACAATTGTCAAGGGGAACTTTACAGAAATTTGCAAGTTTTTTTAAAAAGCCGAAAATTCTCACTTTCTTTTCTTCCTTCATAATGTTCATAAATCGCCTCTTGTTATTTTAAGGTGCTAATGATAGAATAAAGTAGAAAATAATCACGGAGGACAACACCATGAGCTGCAACCATTTGATCGACCTTGCAGATCTTCCCATGGAACAATGGGATAACATTATTCACTTAGCCTTGAAGATTGAACAGAATCCTCGGGATTTTTACGGCATTATGGAAGGAAAAATTCTCGCCACCCTGTTTTACGAACCATCGACCCGTACCCAAATGTCTTTTCAAAGCGCCATGCTCCGTCTGGGCGGACAAGTCATTGGTTTTTCGAATCCTCAGAATTCTTCGGTGGCAAAAGGTGAAACCCTAGGTGACACTATCCGCATTGTCAACTCCTATTCAGACATTATCGCCATCCGCCATCCGCTGGAAGGTGCTGCAAAAGCAGCAGCTGCCTACTCACAGCGCTGCCCCGTCATTAATGCCGGAGACGGCGGACACCTCCATCCCACCCAAACTCTGACTGACCTAGTTACATTAGTAAAGGAAAAAGGACAGTTGGACAATCTGACCATCGGCATCTGCGGCGACTTAAAATATGGACGTACCGTTCATTCTCTTATCAAGGCCCTCTCCAAATATGACAACAATAAATTTGTCCTGATTTCCACCAAAGAACTGGCTGTCCCGGCCTATATTAAAAATATTTTAAATAGTGCTGGCTGTTCCTATACCGAGGTCTTTTCCCTCAGCGAGGTCATTGGCGACCTGGATGTCCTTTATATGACCCGTATCCAAAAAGAACGGTTTTTAAGCGAAGCGGAATATGAAGCACAAAAAAACATCTACGTCCTGGACACTGAAAAACTTTCTCTGGCGAAAAAAGAGATGAAAATTCTTCATCCCCTGCCCCGCGTGGATGAAATCACCCAACAAGTAGACAACGATCCCAGGGCAGTTTACTTTAAACAGGCTCAATATGGCGTGTTTGGCCGCATGGCGTTGATTATCCGGATGCTGAGCAAGCAGGATTACCAGCAAAACTTATTTTATGGCACCTCTCAGACTGGCCATCCCTGTGCCAACCCCAATTGTATTACCAATGCTGAAACCTACCTGCCGAAACATTACATAGAAAGCGGCGATATGCTTGTCTGCGAATACTGCGAACAAAAAATTCTCATCTGAAATCGTGGTACTCCACGGTTCTCCTCATAATGACTCCTACACCGAAAAACTTACGGCGGCTTATCTAGAACAACTCGAAAGCACGGCTTATGTCCGGCACGTAGATTTGTTTGAAACCCGTATTAAGCCCTGTACCGACTGTAAATACTGCTACAAACACGACGGCTGTCCGCTTCACGATTCTTTTGAAAGCATTGCCGATAAGCTGGATCAAGCAGACGCCATTATCCTTTCGACACCGGTGTATTATCTAGGATTTCCAGCACCATTTAAGGCATTTATCGATCGGACACAGCAGCTATTTGTCCGCCGGGTCCTGTTTAAACGGGAAAAAATTGCGAACAATAAAAAAGGTATTTTAATTTGCACTTGTGGAGGCTGCGACCTTTCGGCAGTGGAATCACTCAAAGCTCCAGCTGAGATGTTTTTCTCTGTTTTTGGAGCGACTCTTTCCGAAACGGTTTATCTCGCCGGAACCGACCTGCCTCCAGAAAAGCGCAGATGCAATCGAATCAAACTAATTGAAAAGGAGATGTCAAAATGAGTACGATTCATATTACAGAAACAGATTTTGAAGAAATGGTACTGGGTTCTGAGCTGCCAGTGCTGGTGGACTTTTGGGCACCCTGGTGTAATCCCTGCAAAATGCTGGGTCCCGTCATTGACGAAATTGCCGACGAAGTGGACGGAAAAGCCCTGGTATGCAAGGTAAATATTGACGAAGAACAAAACCTCGCTCAAGAGTACCGCGTCATGAGCATTCCAACTCTCTTATACTTCAAGGGAGGGAAAGTGGTGAACCAGATGGTTGGCGTTCGCCCAAAGGAAGAACTTCTGGAGGCTTTGGAGCTCTCTGAAAAATAAAGACTTGTTAAATCGAAAGCCCCGGTGGATATCCACCGGGGCTTTCGTAATCAGATTCTTATTCTGCAACCGGAATTGTAATTCCCCGATAGGTAATGGACGCAATATCCGCGGGATCAATCACCTTGGCAAACTGAATTGTCGCCACTGCTTTTAGGCCTTCGCTGCCGGTTCCTCCACCGGTAAATTCCTGGAACACCGTGCCGTCTTTCATTTGAATGGAAACGTCATAGTCACCGGACTCGTCACTTAAAAACGTTCCTTTTGAAGATACCTCCAGCTCATCCAAGGCGACTTTTCCCTGCAATTCAAAGCTGGCCGACAGGGGAGATATGCTCACGGATTTCAAGGTTACAGTTTGCCCGCTATAGTCGAACTCTTTGTTGACTTTATAGCTCTTGGAAGTATCCTTGTAATCCATTTTAAAATCCAATTTCCACTCCCCGGCTTCCAAGATTGTGCTGGGTTCTTCCAAATCGCCGCTTTGGATGCTGTCGTTTACCAGATTTCCCAGGGCCAAACTGACTTTTTCACCGGAAAAATTCTTATCAGTGGTGCAGCTTATTACATAGCTCGCCTTATTATCGCTGGGATTTCCGTCATCGATCTGAGTTACATACCAGCCCATCGATGTCGGTCCGTTTTTTTCAAGCCAGATGCGGGTGTCGCTGAATCGGTACATGTCAGTAACGGTTTCCCCTTCAGGAGCTGTCAGATCAAACAGAATATTTACGCTTTTTTTGTCACCTACCACACCTTTTACGTCTACGGTATATCCGCCTTTAGTGTCGCTGGCAACCACCTGGCCGCCCGCCGCACTGAGAAGAGCGATGTCATTTTCTCCGCTGGCCCCGAAAAATTTTTGGAAGGCTGGGCCCATGTCAAAAGCCGCCGCCACCGCAACTGTTAGGGAAGAAACCCCAATGGCCGCCGCAACTAAAATAGCGACGCCCCTCCTACTCCATCTTTTCCGTTTGCAGCCTACTTCTTTCATCACATTGTCCTGAATGTGGTTCTGTTCCTGTTGTGTCAAAGCTAATTCCTCCATTTCAATTTCGGCGAGGAATTCTTCGTCCAGCAAATCCATGCACTCATCTATTCTGCTGTTACTCATTATCATCATTCCTTCCTGGAAATTGACCTCAGTGGTCACACCGCGGCTCCCCGCTCGATCAGCATGGCTTTCAGCTTCTGCTTGCCCCGAAACAGCTTGTTTTCCACCGCTTTCGGGCTGAGCCCCAGCTGCAGAGCAATCGCCTTGATGCGCTCACAATAAAAATACCGGCGAATGAATATTTCTCGGTCCGGCTCTGGAAGCTCCGAAACCGTCTGCCGCACAATTTCTCCATTTCTTTTTCTTGAAAGCTCTGACTCCAAGTCCAACTCCATCTGCAAACTGTCTTCTTCTAGGGGAAGCAGTTCATAGACCCGCTTTTGGTATCTCAAACGGTTGATGGCCGTATTTCGGGCAATGGAGGCAGTATAGGCCTTCAGGGTGCCTTTTTGAAGGTCGATACTGCCGGCTGCCCGCCAAAGCTTCACAAAAGTATCGGAAATACATTCTTCGATATCTTGCTGATGATCGGCTCCCAGAATCCGCACAGCCACTGCCTTACAGAGGCCGCCATACTGTCTGATTGCCTGCTCCACGCCCTTTTCCGGTTCGTTTTGCATGAGAGTGATAAGTTGCTGGTCGTCCAATTTCCGCACCACACTTTCTTTCTGAAAAGCTTTTCACCTATTAATACCTCCAGTGCATCAAAGTCACTCACTATTTTTATCCATATGTACGAAATCAGCTGTCTCCCCACCGAGGCGCCACCCGCTCATCAATAGAAAATCAGCGCATCCCGTCTCCAGGATGCGCTTTTCATTGTGGCAGTAATTTTCTAAAGGTTCCATAGCACAACATGTACCGTCTGCGCCATCATCGCAAATAATTTTGATAGAGCTCATAGCATAGTCCCAAAAGGCAAACAGCCAGCATCACCCACAAAATCGCCGCCGTCGTTTTGAACACCGCTTTTGGTTTGCGGTGCCTGCGGTATCTGGAAGCCACAGGTCTTCCCCCTTCCCACCGGAGATTCCGATGGAATCAGTATGTGCAGTTCACCGCTTTCATATCCGTAAGAAAGTAGTATTTTTGGTTAATTTCGATAGGCTCACCCCGGCAGGCAAACATCTGAGACACATTGGTCACCTGGTAGCCCTCTTCTATCAGCTTTGGAAGGAGGATGTCAAGCGCATCCGCCGTTTTTTCATACACGTCGTGGAGCAAGATGATCGATCCGTCCTTCACGTCCTCCATCACGTTGTCCACGATTTCCTGAGCGTCGTAGGCTTTTCCGTCCTGAGGGTCCACATTCCAAAGAATCGCTGCCATAGGGATTTTACTGAGAATCATCTGATTGATACGCCCGTAAGGCGGCCGATAAAGCCTCGGTTCCTTTCCGGTCAGATCCTTGATGAGCTTGTTCGTGTCGTTCATCTGCTGATTAATGGAATGCTGGTTGAGCCCCACAAACTGTTTGTGGCTGTAGCTGTGGTTCCCAATTTCCATACCATGGTTAAAGGCGTAAAGGGTATTTTCCCCGTATTCCTCCAGCCGGTATCCCATGACGAAAAAAGTGGCCTTGCTGTTATACTCCGTCAGCGTATCCACAATACGTTTCGTATATTGGGAAGGGCCGTCGTCAAAAGTCAAAGCGACGATGGGCTTATCAGGGTCCAGGTTATCCACGTTTTCCTCCTCCATAGACCACCAGGGGAGATCGGTGCCGCCGATGCGTCCATCGGAAACAGGCCCGGATGAGGATTCGGAAGGCGGCTTTTCTTCCGAAACTCCCGAAGACATCGAACTTCCAGAAGAAGACTCCTCCTTGGAGGAAACCGGTTGGGGGCGCAGGCAAAGGTACAGGGTGTACCCAAAAATCAACAGCGTCAGCGCCAAAAGAATACTGTAAAACCGAACCGTATGCTTTTTCTGTCCCATACTCCCCCTCCTTCCTTCTAAAACATGATAATAGATTTATGATACCATAAATTCACCTCTGCGTCTAATACAAAACGGTAAAATATAATTACAATTTCATTCCAATATTTGGGCAGGTAAACAATTGACGGGAATTCGTTTAAACGAATTCCCGTTTACTTCTCATGATTCTTTTTGTATCGCCCGAAGCGCTTCCCGGATGTCTCCCACGCCGATGAGTTCCAGGTCAAAACGGACGCTTCCCAGTTGCTCCAGGGACGACCGTGGTAGAATGCACCGTCGAAAGCCCATCCGTTCTCCCTCCCGGATGCGGTCCTCCACCCGGACGACCCCGCGGATTTCCCCGCCCAGGCCAACCTCTCCGACAGCGAAGGTATCAGACGGAATCGGCTTATCCCGAAGCCCCGATACCATAGCCAAAGCGATGGGGAGGTCGGTTGCCGGCTCGTCCAGACGCAGGCCGCCCACCACATTGACGTAAGCGTCCAGGTTTCCAAAGAAGTACCCCGCTCGCTTTTCCAGCACGGCAATGAGTAGCGACATCCGGTTATAATCAAACCCCGTGGCCATCCGGCGTGGGGACGGAAACCCGGTTTTCGTAATCAGCGCCTGGACTTCGGCCAGCACTGGACGACTTCCCTCCAGTACACAGACGACACAGCTCCCGGAAACGTCCTGAGGCCGCTCCGCCAAAAGCATGGCCGACGGGTTTCTCACCTCGGTAAGGCCCTTGTCCCGCATCTCGAACACAGCGATCTCGTTGGTGGCCCCGTACCGGTTTTTCACCGCGCGGAGAATACGGTAGCTGTGATGCTCGTCTCCCTCAAAAAAGAACACGGCGTCCACAATGTGTTCCAGCACCCGCGGCCCCGCCAGATTGCCCTCCTTGGTCACGTGCCCCACCAGAATGATGGAGATGTCGTTTTCCTTGGCAACCGCCAGCAGGGCGTTGGTGCATTCCCGCACCTGGGAAACGCTTCCCGCCGAGGACGCCACCCCCGAAAGCACCATGGTCTGGATGGAGTCGATGACCACCACATGAGGCTTCTCGTTCTTAATGGTGGCGATGATGGTCTCCAAATCGTTGTGGGCCAAAATAAACAGATGCTCAGCGTTGACTCCGAGCCTCGTCGCCCGGAGCTTGATCTGCTTCGCCGACTCCTCCCCCGAAACATAGAGCACCTTGAGCCCCTGCCCCAGCGACTGGGACACCTGCAATAACAGGGTGGATTTCCCGATGCCCGGGTCGCCGCCCAGCAGCAGAAGCGAGCCTTTGACCAGCCCTCCGCCCAGCACTCGGTCCAGCTCGGAAATCCCGGTTAGATACCGGATATCCTCCTGGGAGTGGATTTCCCCGATATGGGAAACCGCCGCCGGCTTTCCCCCGCTCCGGGAGCCGGACACCGCCGGGGAAGCGGCCATGGGTGTCACCTGCTCAAAGCTGTTCCATGCCGAGCAAGCTGGGCATTTTCCCATCCATTTTACCGTCTCATATCCGCATTCTCTGCATACATACAGGTCTTTCGCCTTGGCCATCGGTCACTCCTGTCCTTTCCCGTCCTCTTTGATCTTTTATTCAGCCTATCTCGCTCTCAATCTGCTGATTATCCTCTAATTCTTTTACAAGGCCGCTGTAAATCACAAACGCCACCTTGCTCTGGTATTCCTCGTTTAATAAATTCCCGCATTCCTCTGGATTGGAAATAAAACCGCATTCCACCAGCACAATGGGATTTTCACTCCGGTAGAGCAAAAACAGATCCTTGCCGCCGGGCTTGATTTCCCTCGTGTTGTCCGGCTGGAGCTCCCCGGCAAAGGTTTTTTGGATCGACTGGGCGATTTCCTTGCTCAAAGGGTTCTTCTTTCCGTAAAACATCTGCGCCCCGTGGTATTTCGATTGAGGGAACTGGTTTTGATGGATGGAAAGGACGATGGCGTCAGGGTTTTTCTCGATGAGCTTCAGCCGGTTGTACATATCGGATTTTTTTTGTTTGCCGATGCCCTTGATGCCATCGTCGTAAATGGACACATCAGTATCTCTTGTCATCAACACCTCATATCCCTGGATTTCCAGCAGGCTCCGGAGCTTTAGAGAGATGGCGAGATTGATGTCCTTTTCAATGACGCCGCCGGTTCCAATGGCACCGCCATCCATGCCGCCGTGGCCCGGATCGATGATGACTTTCCGGAACTGGGACGGTTCTCCCGCAGCGGAAAGATGTTCTTTGACCTGGCTCGCCGCAACAAAAAACATGACCATGGCCAACAATACCGCAGAAACGGTCAGCAAACCCCCATGACGACTTTTTCTCATCAAAACCCACCCTTTGCATACAGAATCTTTTTAAAATCTTATTCGGTATGCCGGGAGAATATGAGTGGACAGCCTTTATTGTAATGCAACAAGGTTTCGGGATTCGATCTCCGGCCAAAGGCTGCCAGTGGGTGGGGAGTTATTCGGCCTTATTTTCCTGTTTATAAACCAGTCTTTCCCTAATAGAAATATGCCGCACGCCCAGTTCGTACCCGACAGTACAGAACAAAACGTAAATGAGCGGCATCAGCGCCAAAATGACAAACGCCCCCCAGGAAAGCCCCGGCGTCGACGCCGTCGCCCAGCCCCAGTCCCGGTGAATGAGTTTCATAAACCCATAAAGCGGCGCGTTGAGGATACGGAAAGTCCGCAAGAAGTCGAAAGGCAGAACCTTCGCAAGGGACAGCGCCAGCATAAGGTCCATCACTCCGTAGGGTATCATGGCGAGAAGCCCTATCTTCAGCCCTTTGTACGGCTCTCTTTCGATCCGCCCGAACTGGATGTAATTCGCTTCCTTGTCCCCCTGCCGCCACATGAACTGGTAGACCATGCCTCCGTCCAGTATGAGGCAGACCACCCCCATGAGCAGGAGCGACCACCACTGGTCCTCAAAGAGGAACTTGATGGCCCCGCACAAAATCATCGAATAAATGGTCGCTAAAAACAAATTGAGATAGGTCTGACCGGTTAAATAACCGATGCCGCATTTGAAATTACCTTGCTGTTTTTTTGTCACGTTGCAGTCGTCCTTTCTCTTGGAGCCGATGTATGGAAACTGTTAAGGAAATTTTCCCTGATTTACTGGATACACCCCGGTATTTTATCTCTATACATCCTTGCGGATTATCGTTCCCTCCGCCACGGGGGTTTTAAATGGAAAAGAAAACTTCATATGGGCGTGCCGCGTGTCCTCAATCGCCTCCCCCTCCTCGTTGTAAAGCTCTGTAATGGCAATTTCCACCGGGCGTTTCCCCGGCTCCAGCAGTTCCACCTTATCCCCTGCGAAAAACTTGTTTTTCTGGGTACAGTAGGCCACTCCATCTTTCCAGCAGTCCACTATCGCCACAATATCACAGTTGCGGATATAACCGCCGGTGTCATAGCGCTGCCCCTCCTGGGGCCGCCCGAAATAAAATCCAGTAGAATAGTCCCTGTGGCTCACCTTCCGCACTTCGTCCATGAGCCAGGGTTCTAATTTCCAATTTTGGGGGCTTTCAAGATAGCTGTCCACCCCAATCCGGTAGGCGTTCGTCACCACCGAAACGTAGTAGGACGATTTGGCCCGCCCCTCGATTTTCAGCGAGGTGGCTCCCGCCTCGATCACCTTGTCGATATACTCCAGCATACAGAGGTCCTTGGCGTTTAAAATATAAGTCCCCTGTTCGTTTTCCATAATGGGCATGGGCTGGTCAAGGCGTTTTTCCTCCACCAGATAATACCCCCACCGGCAGGGTTGGGCGCATTCTCCCCGGTTGGCGTCCCGGTGCGCCATGTAGTTCGATAAGAGGCATCTCCCTGAAAAGGACATGCACATGGCCCCGTGAACAAAAACCTCGATTTCCAGCTCCGGCGGAGTGTGGTCCCGGATGTAGCGGATGTCTTCCAGCGACAATTCCCGGGCCAGCACAACCCGCTTGGCCCCCATTTTATAAAATTCCGTAGCTGTCACCGCATTGACGATGCCCGCCTGAGTAGAAATGTGGATTTCCACCTGGGGGGCCGCTTTTTTTGCCGTGGTCAGCACGCCGATGTCGCTAACGATAAAGGCATCCACTCCGCAGCCTGCGGCATTTTGGAGAAATTCCTCCAACCGTTCCATTTCCCTGTTGTTCGGCAGGGTGTTGCAGGTAAGGTACACCCGGACGCCCCGCTCATGGGCATATTGGACGGCCGCTTTCAGATCATCCATGCCAAAGTTAGCCGAAGCCGCCCGCATGCCATACTCAGTGCTTCCCAGGTAGACAGCGTCCGCTCCAAAGCGGATGGCTGCCTTGAGCCGTTCCATATCCCCCACGGGAGCCAGTACTTCCGGCTTTGTCATCATTACGTTCATTCCTCCAAACTCCTTGATTGCCGCTCGCACAAACGAGAACCCTTCCCCCTTCCCGCAGCAGCCCTATGGGAAAGGAGAAGGGGCAAATCGTTTACAGTCTCAATTCCAGCGTTTACCGCGCGTTCTGGCGAAGGCCCGCTTTCTGGACGTTTTGATTGTGTTCTTCCAGTGTCTCAGCGTAATAGAATTCACCGGTGCGCAGGTCGGTGCAGAAGAAGTAGTACGGGGTGTCCTCCGGCTGAAGCACCGCCATGATGGCGTGCAATCCGGGGTTATTGATGGGGCCGGGCGGCAGGCCATTACCCACATAGGTGTTGTAGGCGTCAGCGATTTCCTGGCTGCCCTGATTTCCAAGAATCTGCTCAGTGGCGTAATCTCTGGTAGGATCGGCGTCCAGCCGCGGGAAGGTGGCCGGGTCGTTTAGACGGTTTAAGTAAACCGACGCGACCTTTTTCATCTCCTCCACATTGGGCGCCTCCGCCTGGACAATGGACGCGATAGTAAGCAATTCATGGAGGTCCATGCCCTGCTTGGTCATCAAGTCCTTCACATCGGTGGAAATCTTGGAATCAAAGTTCACCAGCATCTTGCGGATGACGTTGAGGGGCGTATCCCCCTTATAGAACTCATAGGTATCGGGGAAAAGATAGCCCTCCATCTTATAGAAGATCTTGCTGTCGTCTGGAATCTGCTGTTCAAAATCGAAGCCGAAATCGGTGGAATTCACTTTCGACATGAAGTCCGCGGCCTCGCAGACGCCGTTTTCACTGAGAATCCGTGCCACTTTATTGAGCGGCAGGCCCTCCGGGATGGTGACCGTCACCGTTTCCCGCTGATTGGATTTCTGCATTGTCCGCATCATGATGGTATAGCCCATATTCGTATTGAGCACGTGCTCGCCTTCGGCGTATTTTCCGTCGTAATTTTCATAACCGGAAATTTTCTCGAAAATCCAGGGGTATTTGATAAGTCCCTCATCATGGAGAATATTGCTGATCTCCTTGGTGGTAGCCCCTTCGGGAATGACGATTTCAATGGCCTTATCAGGCTTGGTCACCGCTAAAACGTCGTTAATGGCGCTGATGCAGAAGTAAGAAATCACTGCGCAGACCGCCAACACCACTAAAATATAAACAATCGAATAGATTTTGCCTTTGCGGCGCACTTTTTTGCGCTTTCTTCGGGGCGGCTCGTCTCCAAACGTCCCCACGGCATAGGCGCCAGTCTCCCGCTGCTCCTTCGCTTTCTGAGAATCGAAGGGAACCGTCTGCTCCAAATGCTCCTGGGGTCCGTCAAACTGTTCATCGCTGTCATAGAGGGGAAAAGTCCCGGCATCTTCCATTCCCGGTTCCATTCCCTCCTTGTTTTTTTCGTCCATGCTTTTTCTCCTCTGCCGGAAACCCCCGGCTCTATTTTCCGTGAAACCGTTTCACAAATTTATCTGTTACCAGTATATCGACCATTTTATCATATCTTCCGTGAGGGAGCAACGATTTTAGACAAATATTGTAGCAAACCCCTATATTTTTCCCTTCATATTTGGATAGAAAGCGGTCATAATACCCCTTGCCATACCCCAACCGGTATCCCTGGATGTCGAATCCAAGACCCGGCAGGATGCAAACGGAGCCTTCAAACGCTTTTAGTTCCTGACATCGCTCAGGAGGCGGTTCCAGCACCCCGAAGGCCCCCGGCTCCAAATCGCTTAACGAACGGATGATGTAGAACTTCATGTCGATCTTACCCGGTGTGCAGCGGGGCACCGCCACGGTTTTTCCGTCCAAAAGCGCCTGCTCGATAAGGGCTTTGGTGTCCACCTCGATGTCGGTGGAGACATAAGTAAGGAGGATTTTAGCGTTTCTATACTCCGGCAGCTTCAAAACCCTATCGAGAATCGCCATGTCCTTCCTGTTTTTTTCCTCGAAAGGCATCTTGCGTCTCAGGTCCTTAAATTCCGCCCGCAGTTTTTTCTTGACTTCCCGGATGTCTACTCTTGCCATTGGATCCCCGCTTTCAGATGCTCTGCCCGGCCCGGCGAACAGATTGCTTCTGCCATTGCGAATGCAAATTGAAACGCCGTTCCTGCTCCTTTGGATGTTATGATATTTCCGTCCCGAACCACTGGGACACTGAGCACCTGGGCACCGATGAGTTCCCCTTCAAAGCCGGGGAAACATACCGCCTTTTTGTTCTGCAAAATCCCCATATGCCCCAGAATCGACGGAGCGGCGCAGATAGCGCCAATGAGAATTTCCTCGGACATACAGTGGCGGATCATATTCTGCACTTCCTCGCTCTGCTCCAGATTGAGAGTGCCCGGCATCCCGCCTGGCAGCACGATGGCCTGAAGACCATTGCAAGTCATCTCCTCCGGCGTAATATCACAGGCAACTGTGATACCGTGAGATCCCCGGACTACCTGCCCGCCGATCCCTACAGTTTTCACATCCAGCTCGCACCGCCTGAGCATGTCCACCTGAACCAGCGCTTCCACTTCTTCAAAGCCGTTTGCCAAAAACACGTATACCATCTCATTCACCATTCCTTTTTCGCTCTGTTGCGGTTTGAGTCCAAATTCGCCCTTTTTTCAGGTTGAAAGAAACAGATTCTACCGCTCAGTCCAGCATCAAAGCCATGTATCCGGATCCGCCCCAATGCTCTTTCAGGGACGAACTTCCGCTATCTAGATATTTTCCCATGCCGAAGGGCACTGTCTGCAATTTTTTGCCTGGTAACGGGCTGTGCACCTTAACGGTTTTTTTTCCGTACCGCTCCATCAGTGAACGGGCCGTCCGCTCCCATGCCTTCCCGCTGCACTCTCGCAGGTAAATTCCGTCCGCTGCGCAGGTAAAGGCGGCGTAACGTCGTTTTCCGTCCTCTTCATATAAAAATACATCCCCGGAAAACTGCCTCAGTTCTTCAAAAATGTACCGCAACTCTTTTTTCGGGTGGCGAACCGGGTTTTTAAGCGAGTCAAGGAATTCTTCCCGCAGTACCCAAAACTCCTCAAAAGAACAGGGATGAAACTCATAAAACGCCTTTCCCCTGCCCTGGACGAGACCCTCCTCGATAAAAAAGGCGGTTTCATACCCCAATTTCCGGTACATAGGAAACAGTCCCGGATTTGCCGGCACGAGACAGCTGAAACTGCCGCCCCGCCGTCTGATTTCATCGTCGGCCCGCCGGTCAAGTTCTCGGTAGATGCCCCGGTGCTGAAATTCCGGCAGCGTTGCCACTGCATAGATGTAGCAGCCTCGCTCGCCGCCGACAAATACGTCCATCAGCGTCATCATCGAGATTGCTTTTCCATCAACCCGCCAGATAAGCGTGTCCTCCGGAACAAGCCGGCGCTTGAAATAAAAATCGCTATAGACGTCCTCTGTGTCAAAGCACCGCCGCCACATCTCCTGCAAATCTGGAATGTCCTCCCGGCAGGCGAAATCGAAATAACCTTCCATCTATCCGATCAGCTCCGCCGTGTATTTTTCCAGCAAAAAAGCGGGGTGGTAGGAAAGCTTCGCCTTCCTCAGCCCCTCCGAACCGGTGTCTTCTTCCCTGTTTACATAACGAAAATCTTCCATTTCCGACTGCACAAACAGCTGGTTGATAGCGGGATACGCTCCCTGAATCTCAGAAAACGCTTTCTCAAAATGCACGGCAAAGGTGGAATTCCCCACCGGTTCCCCAATGGTAAACGCTACGACCTTCCCGTTTTGCCGCAGTAGCCCGCCCTTGAACCCCAGTTTGAAAAAATTCCGCAGCGCCAGCATAACAGCGCAGCCCTCGTCTATTTTATCGTCGTCGGAAGCACAGCCGTTTTGCCGGCACCATTCCCGCTGCATGGACACGCATTCCTCGATATTTTGCTCTGTGATGGGCTCGTAGCCCCAGTCGTTATCCATAAACCGCTTGATGTGGTTTCGTTTGCCGTGGTAGCGTTTTCCGCTCAAATTGGCCAAAGCTTCCCGCTCGTAGACATATTCCGCGTCGTCCCGGTTATTTTTAAAAACCATCCGAGTGCCGTAAATCTGCTCCAGTTTTTCCTTATCTGGCTCCAAAATTCCGTGGAGACGGACCGGCAGACCATTTTCCCGGCAGTATTCCTCTATCTTTCCAATGGCTTTATCCAAATCCCCGTCTCCAATGGGGCATAGAAAGGAATACCCCTCTTTAATCTGGACTTTGGCAAAAAAGAAGCCGTCCTCCTCGCTGACGGCCATGGGGTACGCCAGCCGCCAGACATAATTAGCCGCAAAACTGAATTGGGCGGCACTTACATCTTTTTTACGGTAGTAAACGCTCATCCAGTCTTTATCTTCTATGGTAAGGGGCTTAAATTCCAGCATGGTATCGTCCTTTCTTAGGCTCTGCTCTCTATTTTCTCCATTATCCGCTCCGTCACGAATTCGAGGGGCAGTGGATTTTTTCCGTCATCGCAGCAAATCATCCGCCAATTCTGCGCCTTCGCAGCGTATTCCGCCGTCTCCTGGCAGCTTTGCAGATAAGCCCTGTCTTTTTCGTGGATATCCTTGCGGCTCTCGTCACCGCCGTAACGGCCCTCGATCAGTCGATCGGCCACACTGCGGCTCATATTGAGAAAAATCACCTGATCTGGCCGAGGCAGGCAAAGCTTTTCGTATTCGAAGTCATCCAGCCATTTTAAATATTCATCCCACTGATTTCGTGGCAACTTACCCATCTGATGAATGGCATTGGAGCTCACATATCTTGTCGCCAGAATAGTATGCCCGCTTAGGTACTCCTTTTCCCAAAATTTTTTAAAACTGGCATACCGGTCCACCGCGTAAAAAGTGCTGGCAGCGTAGGCGTTTACCCCATTGGGAGAATCGGAGAATTCCCCGCCTAAATACATCTTAACCAAAGCGGACGAAGGCTCGCCGTAATCCGGAAAGGAGATGAGCTTTACCTGCTCGCCCCGGGCCCGCAGGCATTTGGCCACCCGCTCGCTCTGAGTGGATTTGCCGCTGCCGTCCAATCCGTCGATGACAATGAGTTTTCCCGGCATCTTACGCGTCCTCCTCCGGCTTTTCTCCGAACAAAATCAGTTCTCTGGCATAGGGCAGGGTTTTAACCCAATCGCAGAACACATGCCATTCATCAAGCTTGTGGTTTTTCCGCGCCCGGTACATATTCACCAAATTTTCGTAACTAAAGGTGCAAGTCCGCATCTGGTTGTAGCTGGACGGCAAAAACTGAATCATATCGTACCAGTAAGCCTTATCCTTCGTCTCCAGATATTTGCCCCTCAGCTGTTCCAAATAGGCGATGACCCGGTCCATCTGGTCTAAAGTCTCATCCGTCATATGGTCACAGCTGAAATCCTCTCGCTCGAAAGCCTTGCTGTGAATTTTATGCATGGTGCTGGTAGAGTTTGCCACCGTGCCCACTTTATAGGTATCGTATTCCTTCCACCAATACAAAGGCGCCATAATATCCACCGAAACAAAAATCTGCCGAATGAATTTCCGGTGATCGCTTCCCGAAACGCAAAGCCGCCGGGCTAAATCCAAATCGTTTTCTCCCAGCACATAGTTCCCCTCGCCGTCGTAGCCGCTGTCACTGCGCGCCCAGCTGTTCATGGGATTACGGGCGCCCCTCATGGCGTTTTCCAGATTCATGACTGACGTTTTCTGAAGCGTAATCATAACTGCCTCCTGTTTGATTTTATTATCCCTTATATTCTATCATAAAACCACTTTTTTGACAATTGGTTTGCCGTCCTCTTTTTTCCTGATAAAATTTGAAAAAAAGGGGTTGACAATGCAGGTACAATTGAGTATAATATAAAAGCTGTCACTCGACAGAAATCAAAAATGCTGTTATGGCTCAGGTGGCAGAGCACGTCCTTGGTAAGGACGAGGTCACCGGTTCGAATCCGGTTAACAGCTCCAAGGAAAATCCCCATGAATCTTATTGTTCATGGGGATTTTTTAATTTATATATTTTGTAAAATTAGCGGTTGTTTAAAACCACGAAAATTTGCAAAGCCTTGGAAATGCAATCCAAACTAAATATCTTTAGCACAGCAAAAAGGCGAGTAGGTAACCTACTCGCCTTTTTCATCTTATTTGACCCACGCGCCGGAAGCATCTACCTTGTAGCCGCCTACGGTGGTGTTAGCCGCCATTTTGCCGCTGGCGTTAAAGTAGTAGCATTTGCTTCCTACCCAGTTCCAGCCGGTCGCCATGGCTCCGCTTTCTTTCAGGTAGTACCAGGTATTTCCCTGCTGCAGCCAGCCGGTCATCATTGCGCCGTTGCCTCTCATATAGTACCAGGTGTTTCCTACCTTTACCCAACTGGTGTTTGCCATACCGCCCCAACTGTAGAGGTAGTACCATACGCCTCCATTGTAGAGCCAGCCGGTCTGCATCACGCCGCCTGCGTTCAGGAAGTACCAGGTGTTGCCCAGTTTGAGCCAGCCTGTCGCCATCACGCCGTCAGATTTCAGATAGTACCACTTGTTATCGACTTTCTGCCAGCCGGTAGCCCGGATGCCGTCTGCGCCCAGATAATACCACTTGCCGGACACTTTCGCCCAGCCGGTGACATACTCGCCGTCAGCGTCTTTCAGCTTGTAGCCGTCGTCGGTCTCTTCCCAGGTGTAGTTGTCGTCGCCGGTGGGAGGAGTTTCGGGATCCGGTTTATCGTCGGGTTTCGGGGTGACACTTCCGCCTCCTCCGGAACCAGAACCGCCGCCGATAGAGCCGATGTTATCTTTGTCTACAGGCTCATCAGAGAAATCTTTGATGTAAGGTTTCACCGTATAAGTACCCTTCATCAGTTGATAAGCATAATCGTAAATATTGCGGAATTCTTTAATTTCAGAAACCGCAGAATAGCTGAAGGTATCAACTGACTGATACCAGTTGCGGTATGCGTTCTTTCCATCCATACCGTTGTTGACCGCAGAATTCAGATAATCCAGATACTGGTTGTATTTTGCAGGATCAAAGAATGCATTACCATCTACTTCGATTTCCAAACCGATATTACCATAGTTGGCTGCTTGGGCTGCACGATCGATCTGACGGGTGCCGAGCAATCCCGCATCATCTTTGTCGTATGGGTCTTTGAAGAAATGATTGGGCTGATAAGCCACCGCATCAAAGCCCATTTCATCTCCCCACAGGTAGCCGTTAGCGAAGAAGAAGGGAATCCAGAAGGTTTTGTACCCCAACTCATGAACTCGGTTGTTGGCCCATTGGGTGGTATTGGGCCAGTAACCGGCCAGTTCCTCTAGCCAGTAGAAACCGACAAAATCGATGTACTCGTAGTCGCCTTTTTCCATGCCCTCCAGCACCTGCTGAATCCACCAGTCGGTGACAAAGTTGCGGTCCTCCTCATTGCTGACCAGATTAAAGTATCTTCCGTCGATGGGGCCGAAATGGTCGTTCATACGGTCGGCACCGGGAAGCATAATGGTGAGCTTTACCTTATAGTTGGGGTCGCCCAGTTCTTCTGAAGCGATTTTAGCCGCTTTATTCAGCTCATCAACGTCTCCGCCTTCCCGGAAGGTCTTGTCGAGATACCATTCCCAGTCCTCTATTTGGGATAGATTCCCACTGAGGGGATCTACTACATAGGTGTTCAGGGGTCTTCCATAGCGGGAATTGAGTCCCAGCAGACACACCGCGTCAAACATGGTGTCCTGCACCTTGCCGTTTGTATCGACATAGGTGAGATAGGGGCGGTACCGCTCCGCGTTCCAATTGCCGACCTCCTGATTGCTTTCGCTGTCATATCCGTACCAGCCGTTGTAGCAAAGCACCATATCCTGAACGCCCGCCGTTTTTTCGCCGGCTTTCAGATAGTCGCGGCCGGTGCCGTCAAACTTTTTATTGCCTTCGTACTGAGCAGCGCCGTCAATCACGCCGTCATAGCCCATAATTTCAATTTCGTCAAGCTGGTTAATGAGCAGCAATTCCACATCCACCCGGACGTATCTTGCCGCAACAGCCGGAACCTCTTCCGGAATGCTGTCTGTAAAACCGTTTTTGACGCCGGTCAGGCCATGGGTTCCCCGCCAGCTGAAGCCAAATCTTCCTTTGGTTGACAGATCAGTATTGTATTCCATGCCCAGACGGGTCCAGTTGACGCCGTCCATCGAGGTGTGGACATACATCGCCCAGGGCAGCGAAGAGTATTCGCAGGAAAGGACATTGGTCTGTACTTTGGTAATAGATTTCACATCTTGGAGGTCGATTACGATGGTTCTCAATGCTTCTTCACTGACGTAAGTTCCCCTGGGCCGGTAATTGACGTTAAAGGAAACCCAAGCCGGGTCAGAGCCGTCCACTTTTCCAACGATACCGTCGGTGAGCTGTTTGCCGTCAATATCGGGTTCCGGACTTGTTTTTTCGTCGAGATAAACGGTATAGGGTTTGCTCAAAGCCACATTATAGAGACCTGTGGTGTCGGATGCCACGCCCGCGGAAGAGCAGCGGCCGTCCTTGCCGAGAATTTTAACTTCATCTAGATACACGCATCCGCTGCGGCTTTCCGGGATATCGAAGGTCACACGGATATATCTGGTATAGAGCATGGTAGAATCATCGGGTTTTACGTTAAATCCACCATCCGCGCCATTCCAGGCAAACTGTACTGCTTCCGCGCCGCCTGTCAAAGAGGGCTTATTCATATCGGCCAACTTCTGCCAGGTGCTTCCATCTGTGGAACTCCACAAAGCAACATTTTCCGGGAGTACCAAGCCGTTGTTTGCATCTCTGCGGCTGCTGACTATCACGCTGGAAACCGACTTCAGTTCTCCCAAATCAAAGTCCATCCACATTTTGTTGAAGGATTTATTTTCATAGCTGTACTTGAAACCGGTCCAATTTGTGTCATAGACCGATCCGGTGACGCCGTATATCCCGTCGGTGAGGATTCCCGGTACATTGCGGTAGTCTGCCTGACGGGAGATGATATAATTACTGTTTCTCGCCAAATTGTACTCCGCGCCGTCGTCGGGGTTGGTGCCCCCACTCACGGGAACTGCTTTTGCATATACGTTTATATCGTCCAAAAACAGCCAGTTCGTAAAATCGAAGGTCAAACGCACATATCTGCCGTTGACCGCGCCGGAATCAAAGCTAAACCGTTTTACACCGTGCCCATCTTCCTTAATTTCCTCTTGTGCGAAGACGGACCAGGTGGTTTTATCGGAGGAATACTCAATTTTGATGTTTTGGGGATAGGTTACAGGGAAGGAACGGGTTTTGGATTCCAGTACACCTACCTGTACCTGCTCAAAAGATTTGATTTCTCCCAAGTCTACCGTTACGCTGAAGGGAGCGCCGTCCTGCGCACGATAGCCGGCCCACTCGGAGGCTTTATAGAAATAGGATCCACGAATTCCGTCGGTCAGCTCTTGTTTTCCATTGTCAGCAAACTGAACATCCGCATCCCAGGAAGTCTCGTAGGCTGCGCGGAAGGCCAGATTGTTTTCATCCACGTCTTCCGGATCCGCCCCTTCAACCATCGTTCTGTTTTTCAGCACCTTGATTTCGTCCACCATGACTTTGGTAGTCGCAGGAAACACCACCTTCACATAACGGGCAGCGGAAGCGCCCACTACGCTCTGAATAAAACAAACCGTGGGGGCATTGCTGAACGGAGCAATGGCGTTTACAGGAGCTGCCTCCTGCCAATTCTGCCTGTCGAGAGAGTGGTATACCCGCATAGTGGCAGGAGCCTTGAATCCGTTAAGCACATCATTTAAGAAAGTGGCTTCCACCTGCTCAAAAGAGGCGACAGTCCCCAGGTCGATGACGATCTCGGTATCCTTGGAGGAAATACCGTATCCGACCCAAGCGGGATTCTGATAGTTTGCCGTTGCGCATTGTCCATCAGTCAGCTTGGTAATAGCAAAAGTATCGGGATACTCTGCGCTAGCGGCGGGATTAGAGGTGTAAACTTTTTTATAAGCAAGATTGTTAGCCTTATCGGTGACTATAGCGGAATAGTTTTTCAGGATTTCCACTTCGTCCAGGAAAACCCAGCCGTTGGGTTCTATAGAAATTTTCACATATCGGGCGGTTTCCGGCCGACTCATGGTCGCACGTAAATCATAAGACATTTGGGAGGTTGCGTTGGTGCCCACTCCGTTTTCGCTGACGAGCTTCCAGCTCTCCTTATCGTCGGAGGAGTAAATGTTGACCCGCTTTGGAAGTTTGATTCCAGCGGCCAAATCCTGGCAGAAGCCAACTTTGACTTCTTCAAAGGACTTTACTTCGCCCAAATCGAAAATAAATTCCGGTGTCTGGTTCAAATAAGCTTGCCATTCGTCATCCGAGTAGCTTGTGGTGCCGCGTCTGCCATCGGTCAACTCAAAATTCGTATCCGGATAAGAACTGTTGGCTTCCAGCGTCGACTCATAAGACTTTCCGAGAACCAGGTTTTCATTGGCCTCATTCTCTTCCATCACAAGGTCGCCGTCCAAAGGTGCGCCGGTGTTGCCGGCAAACACCTCGATTTCGTCCAGGAAAATCCAGCTTGCGCTGCCCTCAGATTTAAAGCTGAAGCGCAGGTCGGTCGCAGTGATCTTGGAATTAAATCCTGTCCCATAAGTGAACACCCTTTTCGCCTCATTGCCGCTGGGCGTTCCCTCATAAATGACTTTGTATGAACCGACTCCATTTTTTGCCTCGATTTTCACATAATGGGGCAGCGAAATACCGGCAGGAGAATCACTGACTGCGCCGATCTGAATCTCAGAAAACGTGATGGGCCCGTCCAGATGGAAGGCTATATCTGCAATCCTTCCCCTCGGGACAAAATATCCCACCGTGTTACCGTCGCCCCAGCTCTGCCCGCGGATGCCGTCTGTGAGCTGTTTGCGCTCCTTGTCAGGACTGCTGCTGTGGAATTGATCATCTTTCAAAGAGGTCACATAAGGTTTTCCGGCGATGAGGTTTTCAAGCTGCTCTACCGGTTCATCGGACACCGTCAAAACACAAAACGCACTTTGTTTGACGGTAGCCTCACCATTCAAATTATTCGTAATTTCAACATAGTATCTTCCGCTGTCGGCGGCCGATACCTCATTTAATATTAGTTCATTACCGGTTTTTCCTTCCAAAGCTTCGCCATTTCTATACCATTGATAAGACAGTATACCACCGTCCACGCTTTTGGCTGTGACCCTGAAGGTGACTGTTTCTCCAATAAGGGCGCTTTTCAGCCCCGGCAAATCAGTTGTGATGATCGGAGGCTTTGCAGACGTGCCGATGGGGGGATTGATATTTGCGGGCGTTCCGTCTGCTTCTGACAAAATCTCCACTTCATCGATAAACAGCCAGCTGTCCGCGGAACCGGCGGTCAGAGTCAAACGCACAGCCTGAGCCGCAATAAATTCTCCATCCGGAACAACGAACACAAAATCGCCTTTTGCAGTATCAAATACCGGCATATTTCCTTCAAAAGCCTCCTGCCAAACGCCGTCAGCGTCTTTGTATTCTATCAAAATGGCAGAGGGATGATAAATGTTTTCCGCTTCTTCTTTGAAAGCGCTGAACTGAATTTGCTGAAACTCCTTTAGACCGCCTAAATCAAAAGTCAAATCAATGCTTTTGTCGGCGATTGCTTCATCGTTGGGCGTATGGAATCCAACTGTACCGGAATCTTTCCAAATAGGACGAATTGCCTTGACGCCATCTGTTAAACGCTCTCTTTGGGCATCGGGATGATCGCGGTGGAAATCTTCCTCTCTCAGCGAAGTAGTATAAGGCAATCCATAAACGATGTTATTGGGATTTTGTTCAATAATTTGCTCGCCCCAGACGCGAATTTCGGTAAAAAAGGTCCACCAGTCGATGGAATGGGTAATTTTTACATACCGCGCAGTTTCTGGTACGTCCAGTGTATAAGAATAAGTATGTACCTCATCCGCCTCAGGAGAAGCAGGAGTTTCCACCTGCACCGGTTCACTCCAACGGATGTTATCTTCCGAATAGGAAAAAGCGACATATCTCGGATAAGTGATTCCAACGCCTTCGGCGTTCAGAGCATCGATTTCTAAAACGGAAATCAGGCGAGCTTCACCCAAATCTACGATAATATCCGTGTTATCGATAACTCCACTGTAATGAAATCCAACCCAATTGCTGTCCTTATAGTCGGCAGAGGCAACGACGCCATCGGTCAGCTTGTCCTTATTGTCATCTGGATAGTCAGGGGATGCTGAAATATCGCTTTCGTAGCTGCATCCCAAGGCCAGATTGGTCAATGCTGCCTTCTGTGCACTAAAATCAACGGCGCCCGCCGGGAAACTGCTAAACAAGCATGAAACACAAAGCAGGCTCGCCACGAAGGCCGATAATCGTTTTTTCCAAACCTTTGTTGACATAAAAATCCTCCTACATCTTCTCCCATAACAAATACTATAAATTTGAATCATTTATAGTTCAAAATATATGATATCTTTATTCTATCGACAAGCCTTGTAATTGTATAGAGTTTTATTTTAATTTTATAGTATTATTTTTACTAAAAGTAAAAATAATACTATAAAATTAGTTAAATATAAAAGTAAAATATTTAATATTATTTTTAATTTATATTTTATGAATTTTATAACCAAATAAATGTTATGAGTTTAATTTGATTTTTTTGTTTTATTTTTACTATTCAAAACATACACTTAACAGATGTCAAACTATTATTAAAATATGGAAAATATATTGATAGGAATATATAGATAGCAACAAAACACCTATCCCTTGCAGATGGGATAGGTGTTTTGTCTTTGTGGAGCATTACGGGTACAGCAATACTCTACGATATATGGAGATTAAAAGGAGATGGCTTATTAGGGGAACACCGTTCCCTATTGAAATAACCTCGTTATTTCACCCAGGCGCCGGAAGCGTCTAACTTGTAACCGCCTACGGTGGTGTTAGCTGCCATTTTGCCGCTGGAGTTAAAATAGTAGCATTTTGCATTTACCCAATTCCAGCCAGTTGCCATGGCTCCGCTGTCTTTCAGGTAATACCAGGTATTTCCCTGCTGTAACCAGCCGGTCATCATTGCGCCGTTGCCTCTCATATAGTACCAGGTGTTTCCTACCTGTACCCAGCCGGAGTTTGCCATGCCGCCCCAACTGTAGAGGTAGTACCATACGCCTCCGTTGTAGAGCCAGCCGGTCTGCATCACGCCGCCTGCGTTCAGGAAGTACCAGGTGTTGCCCAGTTTGAGCCAGCCTGTCGCCATCACGCCGTCGGATTTCAGATAGTACCACTTGTTATCGACTTTCTGCCAGCCGGTAGCCCGGATGCCGTCTGCGTCCAGGTAATACCACTTGCCGGACACTTTGGCCCAGCCGGTGACATACTCGCCGTCAGCGTCTTTCAGCTTGTAGCCGTCTTCGGTCTCTTCCCAGGTGTAATTTTCGTCGCCGGTGGGAGGAGTCTCGGGATCCGGTTTATCGTCGGGTTTCGGGGTAACGCTTCCGCCTCCGGAAGAGCCGCCTCCGCCAATAGAGCTTCCGCCTCCAGGACGAATTCCAGTGTCAATAGACGGCGCATAATGGAATTCGGTAACATAGGGAATTTTTTCAGTCAGAGTGCCCTTCATCAGCTGATAAGTGGCGTCGTAAAGATTTCTGGCTTCGATCTTATCGGAGTTGGCCACTTTATTCAGGCCGTAGCCTCCGACATACCAGTTGCGGTATACATCGGGACCTCCATAACCATATTCAATGGCGCCGTTGAGGTAATCAATGTATTTATTTGCCCAAGTCATGTCGTCGCTGGCAACTCTGTCGTCAAACTCCATTTCGATACCCGCCTGCCCGTAACTTGCGAGTCCGGCAGCGCGCTCGATCCGCCGGTTGCCAATTACACCTTGGCTGCCAGGTTCTCTCGCCTCATCGAAATAATGGTTCGGCTGGATAGCAACGGCATCAAAGCCGAAATCTTGCCCCCAGAGGTTGCCGCTTGCATCGTAATAGGGGATCCAGAAATAGTGCATGCCAAGTTCGTGAACACGTTTCCCCGCATAAGCAGGGGATTCCTGGCTGTATACGATGTTTTCTTCCAGCCAGTAATAGCCGGAAAAATCAATATATTCGTAATTTCCCGCCTGGAATTTTTGATAAATGGTCTCAATATACCAGTCTAGCAGATACTCGCGGTCCTCTTGTTTGCTGAGATCCAGTTCTCTGCCGTTGAGGGTGCCGAATTTTGTTACACTCCATGGCATACCAGGGATAGAGATAACCATCTTGACTTTATAGTCGGGATTGTGCAGTTCCTGGGATGCAATCTCAGCAGCTTTATTCAGGTTATCGACATCTCCGCCTTCTTTAAACATCTTCTCAATGTACCATTCCCAGTCTTTGAGGCTGGGAGGGGAGTCGCCGTCCACGCTGATATCGGGCAGGGCATTTCCATATTGGGTGGAAAGTGCCAAAAACAGCACCGCGTCAAACATTGTATCTACTGCTTTGTTCTCGGAATTCACATAAGTGAGGTGGGGTCTGAATTTTTCCACCGACCAGTCTCCTACAGGCCGATTCACTTCGGCATCGTGTCCGTAGTTTCCGTTGTAGACGAGGAGCATATCATGGATACCGTCCGTTTTTTCGCCGGGCTTCATATATTCCTGCCCATTCTCCAGTTTGCGGGTGCCGTTTGCAACGAGAGCCCCCTCTTTTTGGCCGTCATAACCCATGACTTCGATTTCGTCAATGCAGCACCAGTTGACAGGTTCATAATCCACGCGAATGTATCTGGCGGCAACCATATCTGCATCAGACACATGGTCTTCCGACTCTACAACGTTTTTGCCTGTTGCGCGCCAACCGTAAGAAACGACTCCGAATTTCTCGTCGCCCCAAGTTCCTTCGCCGTAATACCAAACGTCGTTATTGGTTTTGGAAGATAGAGGCAGCCAGGTTTTTCCATCCATGGAAGCGTAAGTGTGAAGCGCAAAAGGCTGATTGATATATCCCTTTCCGCGCAGATAGCCACTCATACAGCTGGTCTGGACACTGGTGACTGACTTCACATCCTGTAAATCGATAACAACGCTCTTTAAAGGCCAGGATTCATCCTGGTTTCCAGTAGGGAGGTATCTCCAAACGAAACCAAACCAGGCAGGATCCTTCTGGTCGGCCAACGTTGCGCGGATACCGTCGGTCAGTTCGCGGCCATCAGTGTCCGGGACATCAGAGGGAGACGCCTCAGGAGTGATGGTATAAGGTTTCTCCAAAGCCACGTTATAATGGTCCCCATGGGGTTCCATAGGCCGACCGGCAGTGGAAGTTTTGCCGCGTTTGCCAAAAATTTGCACCTCATCGAGACAGGTAGCGGAGCCTTCGGTCAGGTCAAATTCAATGCGTATATAACGAGTATAGGCCATGTCTGCATTTTCGATGGAAGCGCCGAACTCATCGACAGCACCATCCCAAATGACGTCATCAGAAGGAGTTTCCCGGCCGAAATCCTTAAGGGTGAACCAATCAGAGTTATTATAGGAAACCTTGATTTTCAGGTTCTTTGGAAGGGCAACGTTCTCTCCAGTGCGCTTCATCCCCATCACGATTTGGGAGACTGAATTCATATCCGTCAAATCAAAATTGAGAACCACATGGTTTTCCGGCTCATAACCCGCATTGTAATCCAGTCTTGCCCAATTGCCCTCTCCCCGCAGTGTATCGGTCAGAGCGGTGGCAATATCCGCTTCGTCAGAACCGCGGGACGCAGTGTAATCGTAGTTTTCAATAAGGTTTACCAAATCGCCGTTGTCAGGGTTTTCACCAGCGTCTTCCTTATGGTCATTGACCTTCAAAACTTCAATTTCGTCCATATAGAGGCCGTCCTGAAGCCCGTAGTAAACGAATTTTAAATAACGTGCGGAAACCGCTTTTTCCAACACATAGTCCAAGCGTTTAACACCCTCCGCTGTATCTCCGCCGGCAATATTCACATTGCTTAGAAAACTCCAGTTTTCCTTGTTGTTGGAATAGAAGATGCTGACAGAGCCGGGATAACGGGCGGATACTTTATTTTCGGCCAGATAAGCGCCGATTCCGTCCGCAGTTGTATACCCCACCCATTCTTTGGAAAGATAGCTGTTGCTTCCTCTCCGGCCATCGGTCAGTTTATTGCCCTGATCGGGACGAATGTCGTTGGAGGGCCATGTAGTCTCATAAGTCGCACCATAAGCAGCGTTATTGGAGTCCACAGCCACTGGTTCTAGATTATCGTCCAGAACATTCGCTGTTTTCGGGCGCTGCGTCTCTGCAACCTGGAATACCTGAATTTCATCGATGAACGCCCAGGTGTTGAAGGTCATGGTTACTTTTACATAGCGGCCTTTAACCTGTTCAGGAGCCTGGTAGCAATAATTATAGATACCAGCGGCATCAGATTTGCCCTGTCCCTGCAGGAATCCGGTCTTTATGCGTTCGAAACTCTGCTGGGAACCCAAGTCGAGAATCAGTTCCGATTGAGAAGCACCAACGTCCATACGAGTCCAGGTTTTTTTGTCGTCAGATGTGTAAACAGCGATCAGATCGGGATAATAAATACCATATGGAGAGTCTTGCAGAACATTGAGCGCAACTTCCTGGAAAGACTGGGACTCGCCTAAATCCACGACGATTTCCTGTACGGTCTCGTCGGCGGGGGCGTGGTAACCGACCCACGCGGGATCCTGATAGGACAGACGTCCCTTTACTCCGTCAGTCAACGAAATATTTTTCTCATCCGGGTAAGCGTTATCAGCTGCTAAGGATACCTCATACGGGCGCCCTTTGGCGATATTGTTACTGTCGTCTGGAGGGGGAAGTTCTTTAATGACATACTGAGGCGTCTCTTCATTATAATCCGCCAATACTTCCAGCTCATCCAGGAATGTCCAGGTATTGCCGCCCTCAATTCCAAATCGGATTTCTTTCGCACTCAGGCTCTCCCCTTCGGTTGCGAAAACCAGATTAACTCTGGAGCCCTCTCCGTCAGGTTTTCCGATATAGAGTGTGGTCCAATCAGTCTCCCCTTCTTTCCGGGTTTGAATGACGATTTGGGAAGGTATAGAAATACCGCTTTTAGGTGCAGTAAGCACGCCTATATCAATCTGTTTAAACTGAATGGTTTCATCCAGCGCATAAGTAAGCTCAAAATACTGGTTGGCCCCGTTAGAATAAATGCCAACCGAATTGGCATTATCCCAAGCACCAGATCTCTTTCCGTCGGTTAGTTTTGTACGGGCAGGATCCCCGTAAGAGCCGTGATATGCATCACCTTGCAAAGTAGAAGTGTAGGGAATGCCAAAAATCAGACTATCTGATTCAACGGGAGGCTCTGGCGGCTCCGGCGGATTGATAGAAGCATCTTTGCCCCATGCCCGAATTTCAGAGATAAAGACCCATCCTCCGGTAGGTGCCGTTAATTTCACATAACGGGCGTTAACTGGCTTTGAAAGTTCATACTTATAAGTATAGGTTGAGTCAGCCGGCGCTGTATCATGAAAAGTCTCTTGCGGCAAATCGGTCCAGGTTTGTTTGTCATCGGAATAGGAGAATTTTACCCATTCCGGATAAGGGATACCTCCGTTGTTCATGGAGTTGAGAAAAACGCCTTCCAGCTTGGATAATTCTTTTGTCGAACCCAAATCCACCGTAATTTCAATATTGTTCACCCAAAGATACGCCGACCAAGCGGGATCGCTGTAGGAACTAGTTCCTTCAACACCGTCAGTCAGTTCCCCTCCGCTGTCGGGATAATTAGCATGCGCCGCGCCGGAGGTTTCATAGGGTTGATGCAGCGCCATATTCTCCAGATCTTCCTGTGGAGGAACGGGAGGTTCCACAATACTTTCCGGACTCCACACACGGATTTCGGATACGAATACCCATCCAGCAGTCGGGAAGGTTAGTTTTACATACCGCGCATTGACTGTTTCAGGCAGCTCATAGGAATAGGTGTAAGCAGTATCCGCAGGCGCAGTATCAGCAAAGGATTCCTGTACAATCTCGGTCCAGGTGTCCTTATCGTTCGAATAGGAAAAACGGACCCATTCCGGATATGGAATCCCGCCGTTATTTATGGAATTGAGGAAAACTCCCTCCACCTTGGAAAAATCCTTGGATTCTCCCAAATCAACTGTAATCTCCAAATCTGCTACGTACAGATATGCGGACCAAGCGCTGTCTCCATAGCTGCTGGTCCCTTCAATGCCGTCGGTTAATTCTCCTCCGCTGTCAGGATAATCCGCACTGGGAGCTCCGGACGTCTCATAAGAACAATGGAGCGCTAAATTCTCTACAGGCTGATCAGTGGAAGCGCTGGCCGGAATACTACCGAGTGTACAGGTCAGCGACAGCATACAGCACATCAGGGAGGCAAATTTCTTTTTTAAAGATGTTTGTCTCATACTCTTCTCCTTCTCGATTTGGTTATAATCTCATTTATAAAAATCACAAATGATAAAAATGGATGAATTCAACTCCGCCTCCTTTTCTTCATCATTTCTGATATGTTTCACCTAAAATCTATTTAAATTATGACTGTTTTCTGTTATAATAGATAGTAGTAATTGCGTGTCCTTTTTATAAATTTGTTGTTTCAGTGATAAAATAAGATAACTTTGTGGTAAGATTATACATGTTTGTTAGAGATTGATAAAAACCGGAAAGGGAATTAGAAAATATGGGAAAATATATTGGAAAGAGCTGCATGGGAGACACCTGCTACATTCATCAAAAGCCGAGCACCGTTGTGGCGGTACACCAATGCGGATGGCAGGCTTCTGATAAATTACACTCATATGGCCCAGCCGTATGGGATCATTTTTTAATCCATTTTGTGGTAAAAGGAAAAGGAGAATTTTTTTCTCAGGGGAATACTTATCCCGTTCGTACAGGACAAGGTTTTCTCATTACGCCCAATCAATCCGCCTCCTATCGCGCGGATGCAGATGACCCATGGGAATATTACTGGGTGGGATTTAACGGGATTGAGGCACGGAACATGCTGGAAAAAGCAGATTTAAGCGAGGAAAATCCCATTTTCACCTATGACAAAGACGACAAAGTCAAAGAGTATCTGGAAAATCTATACCGGTCCTTTCATTCTGCGGGCTACAAGGAATACGCCATGATCGGCTATCTTTATCTGTTTTTTTCCTGCATTGCCACTTCGAAAGCGGGAAAGCCAGAAGCAGCGGAGGAATACATTAAAAACGCCACAGAATATATTGAAAACAATTGCTTCCACCGCCTCACTGTTCAGGATGTCGCAAGACAAGTGGGAATAGAACGTTCTTACCTGTATCGCATCTTCAAGGAAAAAATGGGATGTTCTATCTCAACCTATATTCTAAACCGTAAAATCGACAAAGCAAAGGCTTTACTCGCCGAAAGCAACATGCAGATTACTGAAATCGCCTGTTCTTTAAATTTTGACAGCGTATCTCATTTTTCCATGGCTTTTAAAAAAATAACCACTATCTCACCCAGGGCTTATCGAAAAATGTCTCAAAAATAGCTCAGTGCTTATCATGCAAAGCAAAACCCCCGATCTTTCCGATCGGGGGTTTTGTCTGCCAAGGCAATGCGTTCACCACCAGAGCAATGATATGGAGATTATAAGAAGGAGAACTAGTATAAGGAGCATACGCTATAGAAATAACAGCTAAGCTTATTTCACCCAAGCGCCGCTAGCGTCTAACTTGTAGCCGCCTACGGTGGTGTTCTGCGCCATTTTGCCGCTGGCGTTAAAGTAGTAGCATTTGTTTCCTACCCAGTTCCAGCCGGTCGCCATAGCTCCGCTGTCTTTTAGGTAGTACCAGGTGCTTCCCTGCTGGAGCCAGCCGGTAAACATAGCGCCGTTGCCTCTAAAGTAGTACCAGGTATTGCCTACCTGTACCCAACTGGTGTTGGCCATACCGCCCCATTCGTAGAGGTAGTACCAAACACCGCCATTGTAGAGCCAACCGGTCTGCATCACGCCGCCTGCGTTCAGGAAGTACCAGGTGTTGCCCAGTTTGAGCCAGCCTGTCGCCATCACGCCGTCGGACTTCAGATAGTACCAATTGTTATCCACTTTCTGCCAGCCGGTAGTCCGAATTCCGTCTGCATTGAGGTAGTACCACTTGCCGGATACTTTCGCCCAGCCGGTGACGTACTCGCCGTCAACGTCTTTCAGCTTGTAGCCGTCCTCTGTCTCTTCCCAGGTGTAGTTTTCGTCGTCAGTGGGAGGAGTCTCGGGATCCGGTTTATCGTCGGGTTTCGGGGTAACGCTTCCGCCTCCGCCGGAACCAGAACCGCCGCCAGAAACGCCTTCATTCACAGAAACACCGTCTCCGCCAATTTTTCCTGTTCCTATTGCCGGTACAAGTCCCTCTGCACTGTTATAAGCAGGACGAACGTAAGAGTTTCCTTCGGCGTAGTCAACATTGTCAACGTAGGGTTTAATCGTATAAGTGCCTTTGATGTACTGGTAAATGTACTCATACATATTTCTGACCGTATTATTTGAAGAATAGCAGAATTGTTCAATGGCATGAACATCGTTATACCAGAACTGGAAGACTTCAGGCCCACGCATACCAACCTCTGTGCAGCCATTCAGATAGTCGAGGAACTGGTTGTATTTGCCCGGCTCGTTTCTCAGAATGCCGTCGCCGACTTCCATTTCGACAGAACCGCCACAATACGCCATCATTTTTGCGTGTTTTACAATAGATGATGTAGTCAAATGATAGTTTGTCGTTTTGTCATTGCCATTCTCAATCAGATATTCGCCGAAATAGTGGTTGGGCTGCAAAGAGACATTTTCTGTGCCGTACTTATCACCGTAGAGCTGTGCGTAAGCAGCACTGTAAGGAATCCAGAAGGAGTGGACATCGTTGGCCTTGCAGAAATCACTGACAAACTGTCTGTATCCGCCGCCGTCTCCACCTTCTCCTACCCATGTGAAGCCGATAAAATCAATATGTTCATATCCTTTTGCCTCAAAGCGATTCAATACCTCCTGCATATACCAGTCCATAGCAGCGGTCTGATCAGCAGATTTGCTCATATCGAGATTTTTTCCATTTACTTCTCCCCAATTGGTCGCCCTGCTGTCAACACAGGGGACCATGATAATGGCTTTGGTAGAGAAATTCGGATCCTTTAATTCCATTGAAGCCGTTTTGGCAGCAGATTCCAACGCATCCAGATCGCCGCCTTCTGCAAAGGTTTTATCCAGATACCAATCCCAGTCCTTTTTGTATGTCGGATTAGAATTTGCAGTAACATCATGGTATCCGGCTCCATATCTGGAAGTAAGGCCGAGGAAATAGTAAGTGTCGAACATGGTATCGACAGCTTTTCCCTGCCGGTCAATATAAGTCAAATAGGGACGGAATCTTTCAGGAGTCCAGTCGCCGGTATGGGTATCCGAACTGCTGTCATAGCCGTACCAGCCATTGTAAACGAGTAAAGCATGGTTCGCATAATCGTTCTGTTCACTGGGTTTCGTCCAGTTATCGGTGCTGTTTTCCAGTTTGCTGAGATTGGTCAGTTCTTCAGCACCATCTACAATACCGTCATAGCCGTATACTTCCACTTCATCAACCAGCTGCATGCAATAAAGCTCGATATCATAGCGGACGTATCTTGCAACATAAGGAGCATCCTTATTAGGAGTCAGATCCTGAGAAGTACCCTGGGTATCTTTAAAGCGCCAGCCATAGGAATGGATACCGGTTGCGCCAAGGCCAAGATCCCAGTTTTTATACATGGGCATCCAGTTTTCTCCATCCATGGAGGCGAATACGCGCATGGTCCAGGGCTGTGTATAGAAGGAAGATGAACCCATACCCAAAATGTTCAGTCGGGTAGAGGTAATGGATTTTGCCTCTCCTAAGTCCACAATAATGGATTTCAGCGGCCAAGTTTGACCTGCATCTCCGGAAATATGAACATAGCGCTGATAGCCTACCCAAGCGGAATCGTTGGTGTCTGCAGTTCCGAGAATACCGTCGGTGAGCTGAACGCCTCCGACATCGGGGAAATCATTGGGAACTTCCACTTCGTCCAAGGTATAGGGTTTGCCCAAAGCGAGGTTATAGGAGCCGTCTGGATTCTTATCCGGAGCAATTGGAGCCGCATCAGAACAACGGCCGCGCTTACCAATGATTTCAATTTCATCGACAAACACTACGTCGTTGCCTACAGGAGCGTCAAATTCAACACGGATGTATCTGGTGTAAACAGCTCCTGGGTTGGCCATGGGGGAATCAAAAGGATCTTTCCCGCCTTCCCAAGTAAGCTTCGAACCAGTTTCTGTCCCAAATTGTTTCAGCAAGGTCCAGGTCTCGCCATCAGCAGAAGTCAAAATCTTCAAATTCTGCGGCAGCACTTGATTGTATAAAGCATTTTCCTTGCCGCTGAAAACAATTTCATAAACAGAAGCAGGGTTTTTCAGATCAAAGTCTACTGAAACATGGGCGCCATCCTTAAATCCGAGCCAATTGGTGTCGTATTTGCTGCCGGTAACAGCGAATCTGCCGTCGGTTAGAGCAGTAGGAGCCTTGTTGGCGTTTTGAGAGGGGGTTCCGGTCAGGGTGTAGCCGTAATCCCGGATCAGATTGTTTTTCCAGCCATTATCAGGTTCTTTGTCCGCATCGACTCGTTCATCTTTGACAGCCAGGATTTCAACTTCATCCATAAACATCCAGTAGTCGTTAAAGTACACGCTGACTTTTACATATCTTCCGGAGGCAGAACCCTCTGCGATATAACGCTGGAGGCCGTTATTTCCTCTTGTAAAGTAGTTGTTTCCACTTTCTGCAAACGGCTTCCAAGAAGACTGGTCGTCTGAAGTTTCAATTTTAATGTTGCCGGTAGGTGCATAAATGCCAGTAACAGAATCGGTAAGAAAACCAACCTTCACCTGTTCAAAGCTCTGAGTGGAGCCCAAATCAATGACCATACTGAAACAGTCCACTCCCGCGTCGGTCTTGCCGCCGCTGTGGAAGCCCACCCACTCTCTGGACGAGTAAGTGGAAGTCCCGCGCTTGCCATCGGTCAGCTGCTTGTTGCCGATATCCGGATAACTAGAGTTTGCGGAAAATGCAAGAGCATAGCTCTTTCCGTAAGAAATGTTGTTGGGATCCATCTCTTCCTCGACAACGGGAGCTTCCGGAACAAAAGTGAGGTCTCGCATCACTTTGATCTCATCAATAAACACCCAGTGTTTTGTCGGGAAAGTCACTTTTACATAGCGGGCAGTTGCCGCGGCATCCAAACCGCGTTTCAAGCTGTAGATGGAAAGTGCTTCGTCAGCGGGAGCGATTGTATCGTTGAACAGCTCGTTCCAGTCGGAACCGTTGCTGGAAGCCTCCACCTGAACTGATTCCGGATAGGAGATACCATGCCCTCTATCGTTTAGGAAATTCATCTCGATTTGCTCAAAAGTGGTAGGCGCTCCCAAATCAACAACGATTTCAGAGGTGCCGTTATTGTTTTCGTAGCCTGCCCACAGGTCGACGGAATAGTCCATTGTACCGGTTCTGCCGTCGGTCAATTTTTTGTTGTCCGCATCCGGATAAGTAGCGGAAGCGGCAGGTTTCGATGTATAGCTCTTTTCAAAGGCAAAGTTATCAGACTGATCCCCGGGCATGGAACTCTGAGGATATTCTAAAACTCTGAACTCATCTAGGAAAGTCCAGCTGGAATCGCTTGTCACTTCAAGTTTTACAAAACGGGCAGATTGCACTTTATCAGCAACAAACTGATAGCCGTAAATCATGTTAACAGTTGGGCGTACGATGGTATCGTCTGTCAACGCAGTCCAACTGCTGCCATCGTTCGAAATAGACACTTTGACGCCAGTAGGGCAATAAATACCTGCAGACGGGGTGGATAAAAAGTTAGTAGCCACTTCCATAAAGCGCTTTTTCTCGCCCAAGTCTACGACGATGGACAAAGGATTTTCATCAGAAGCATCATTTTTGTTAAATCCAACCCATGCCGAATCCCTGTAAGACGCTTCGCTTGCAACGACAGTATCCGTCAGCTTTTTGTTTCCCGTATCAGGGTAGGATGCATTCGCTCTCCAGGAAGAAGTATACGAAGCTCCCTCTGCCAGATTATTGGGGTCAGGGTTCAAAACCGGATCATCGGGATCAGGGTCGATACTGCCGCCGTCGGTCACCTTCAAATTACATCTTACGCTGACCGCTATGGCGGTAGCAGCACCATTGGTATTAGTGACCTCAACTCTGTAAACGCCCGCATCTTCTAAAGTAGCGCGGGAAATGTTGTAGGAGCTGCTATTTTCGCCGACAGGTTCGTCGTCTTTATACCACTGATAGCTCAGTGTTCCGCCATCCGATACTTCAGCCTCCACCTGGAAGTTGACCATATCGTCTACGTAGACGGACTGTGTGGATGCTAAATTTTTAGTAAACCGGGGAATTTCACAAGCGTCTTCACCTACGTCACCCAATACACGGAATTCCGAAAAGAAAAGCCAGGTAAACTGGGTGTAGGTAAATTTGAATCTGACAAACCGGCCCGTTACCGTTTCGCCCGGTACAGTAATAGCCTCAGCGCCTTTTTCAGTCGAAGCGACTCTATCTTTTCCGTTATAAAAAGACGCCCAGTTCAATCCATCGCTGGAATAGTCGATTTCCTCTGTCAAAGGCAAACCGATAGCAGCGCCGCCGTACACATAGCTGACATATTCGACCGTGTTAAAGGTACGGTCTGTACCTAAATCCAGAGTCACTTCAACGATTTGGGGACTACCCGCAAATCCGACCCATCGAGGGTCTTTATGCTCCGTAGCGTCTAGGGCCAATTCCCCATCGGTCAATTCTTTGTTGCCTGTATCAGGATAGGAAATATTTCCATTTTCCCCATACGGGTCTGTGGATGTGTAAGTACAACCCAAGGCATAATTGACCTTTCCATCAGCAGACCGGAGTTCTCCACCATCCAGTGCGCCGACAGGTACGCTGCTCAAAGCACAGCTAAGGGCCAAAATGCCGCTTAGTAGTGCCGCAAGCCTGCGCCTTCCTCTCTTGTTTTTCATTTTTACTCCTCCTAACCATACTTGAACGCCACATGTTTTATCAAATCTCCAAAACATATCACGTTTCTCACCGGTTCACATCGCATCCATAAAAAATTAATTTTAATTCGATGTTATTTATATATTAATAGGTATTTGGCAGGAGAATCAATAGTTTTATTTATACTTTATAGTTTTATAATTTTTAATTAATAAATATTAAACCATAAAGTATAATTAGAACTATAAAAAGGCTTTAAAAAGTTATAAAAGTAAAAATAAAACTATATTTTGCCTTCCAGTATTTTCTTTTACTGCTGCATTTTATTTCTTCTGTCTCAAACTTAATCGTAAAAAGCAAAAAATCGCTTAAATTTACCTCACAAACAATACATGCGGTGCAGGACATACCTGCACCGCATTTTATTCATTCTATTTACTGACGGTAAACCTCAACCCCCAACTGGGTATCCTCCCCGTTGATGTTCCAATCCATGGTAAAGCCATCCATTTGGCCGGTCACAATATCAACCGCCAAAACGTCGTGCTTGATTTCATTCGCGTGAGCGGTGAGAATCTGCGCGACCTTTTCGCTGCCTTTCTGGTACACGGTAATATGATCCATCACGTCGAAATCCGCTTCTTTCCGCATAGACTGGATTTTGCTGATGATTTCCCGGACAAAGCCCTCTTCGATCAGCCCGTCGGTGAGGCGGGTATCCAGTACCACAGTAACACCCCGGTCGGACAGTGTGGTGTACCCCTCCACCTGAGTGGTCTCGATGAGCAGATCCTCTTCCGCCAGCTGAATATCGCCGTCGGACAGAGAAACGGTGACAGCGCCTTCAGTATCCAGTTGCTTTTTGGCCTTAGCGCCATCGAGGTTCGCCAAAACATTTCGGATTTCATTGATCTTGGGGCCGTACTTCCGGCCCAAGGTCTTGAGCTGGGGCTTAAAGGCATAGGAAACAAACTCCCCGGTATCCTCGACGAAATGGAGTTCCTTGATGTTCAGCTCCTCCCGGATAATATCCCGGTACATCTCATCCAAAGGATGATCCGCTTTCACCGACATACTCTGGAGGGGCTGGCGGTTCTTTCGGCTGGATGCGTTCCGCGCCGCCCGGCCCAGCGTGACGATCTGGAGCACTTCCTCCATATCGTCCTCCAGCTTTTTGTCGATGAGAGACTCGTCGGCAACCGGGAAGTCACAGAGATGGACGCTCTCCGGCGCAGAAGGGTCGACGCTGCAAACCAGGTTCCGATAGATGTCCTCACACATAAAGGGAATCATGGGAGCCGCCACCTTGGAGACCGTCACAAGAGCAGTATACAAGGTGAGATAGGCGCCCACTTTGTCCTGGGTCAGTTCCTGAGACCAGAATCGCTCCCGGTTACGGCGGACATACCAGTTGCTCATTTCGTCCACAAATTCCTGGAGCGCACGAGCCGCATCGGGGATGCGGTAGTTTTCCAAAGCGCTGTCCACCTCTTTGACGAGGCTGTTGAGTTTCGACAGCAGCCATTTGTCCATGACAGTCAGGGACGCTGGGTCCAGATGATATTTCGTCGCGTCAAAGTTATCGATGTTGGCGTACAGCACAAAAAAGGCGTAGGTGTTCCACAAAGTGGAAAGGAACTTCCGCTGACCTTCCTGCACTGCTTTGCCGTAGAAACGGTTGGGGAGCCAGGGTGCGGAATTGGAGTAAAAATACCAGCGGATGGAATCGGCGCCATATGTCGCCAACGCGTCGAACGGATCGACGGCGTTTCCTTTAGATTTACTCATCTTCTGGCCGTTTTCGTCCTGGACATGGCCCAAAACGATGACGTTTTTATAGGGGGCCTTGTTGAACAGCAGGGTCGAAATCGCCAAGAGCGAATAAAACCATCCTCGGGTCTGGTCAACGGCTTCCGAAATAAAGTTCGCCGGGAACTGGGCTTCAAACAGGTCTTTGTTCTCAAAGGGATAGTGATGCTGGGCAAAGGGCATGGCGCCAGAATCGAACCAGCAGTCGATGACTTCGGGCACCCGCTTCATCTGCTTGCCGCACTTCGGACATTTGATGGTCACCGCGTCCACATAGGGCCGGTGCAGCTCGATGTTGTCGGGGCAATTGTCGGACATTTCCTTCAGTTCCGCAATGCTGCCGATGGCGTGGCGGTGTCCGCACTCGCACTCCCAGACGTTTAAGGGCGTGCCCCAGTACCGGTTTCGGCTGATGCCCCAGTCCTGAACATTTTCCAGCCAGTCGCCGAAGCGGCCTTTGCCGATGCTCTCAGGAATCCAGTTAATGGTGTTGTTGTTGCGGATGAGGTCGTCTTTGACGGCGGTCATCTGGATAAACCAGGATTCCCGGGCGTAGTAGATGAGGGGGGTGTCGCAGCGCCAGCAGAAGGGGTAGCTGTGCTCAAATTTGGGCGCGTCAAAGAGAAGCCCTCTTCGGTCCAGGTCTTTTAGGACCTCCGGGTCGGCGTCCTTGACGAATAATCCGGCGAAAGGCGTGTCCTCAGTCATGTGTCCGCTGCCGTCCACCAGCTGGACGAAAGGCATATCGTACTTGCGGCCCACCCTTGCGTCGTCTTCACCGAAGGCGGGAGCCTGGTGGACGACACCGGTGCCGTCGGTCAGGGTGACGTAACTGTCGCAGGCGACGAAAAATGCTTTTTTGTGCTGCTTTTCTGCATAGGGAGCGGCGCATTCAAAGAGGGGCTCGTATTCCTTGTATTCCAACGTCTTGCCCGGGAAGGTTTCCAGCACTTCATAAGCGGGGGTTCCCGCTTCCTTGTCGGCAAGTTTGCCGAGAACAGTGTCCAGCAAAGCCTCTGCCATATAATAGGTGTATCCATCGGCGGCTTTTACCTTGGCGTAGGTCTCATCCGGGTTGACGCAGAGCGCCACGTTGGACGGCAGGGTCCAGGGAGTGGTGGTCCAGGCGAGGATATAAGCGTCCTCATCCTTCACCTTAAACCGGACGATAGCGGAGCGTTCTTTTACATCCTTATAGCCCTGAGCCACCTCGTGGCTCGAAAGCGGGGTCCCGCAGCGGGGGCAGTAAGGCACGATTTTAAAGCCTTTATATAGAAGGCCTTTGTCCCAAATTTGTTTTAAGGCCCACCATTCCGACTCGATGTAGTCGTTGTGATAGGTGACATAAGGGTCGTCCATATCCGCCCAGAAACCAACGGTCTCAGAGAAATCCTCCCACATTCCCTTGTATTTCCAGACGCTTTCCTTGCATTTTTCAATAAACGGCTCCAGACCGTAAGCCTCGATCTGGTCTTTGCCGTTGATGTTCAGGAGTTTCTCCACTTCCAGCTCTACTGGCAGGCCGTGGGTGTCCCATCCGGCTTTGCGGGGGACTTTGTAGCCCTTCATGGTGCGGTAGCGGGGAATCATGTCCTTGATGACTCTGGTCAGCACATGGCCGATGTGGGGTTTTCCGTTGGCCGTCGGGGGGCCGTCGTAGAACATATAGGTGGGACAGTCCTTTCTGTCCTCGATGCTCTTTTCAAAGATGTGCTGTTCTTTCCAGAACTCTTCGATCTTCTTTTCCCGTTCCACAAAATTCAGGTTTGTAGAAACTTTCTCGTACATTTTTTGTACCTCCCAAACATTTACCGTTTCTTAAATGAAAAAATCCCCCGCCCCGTATGAACAGGACGAAGGATAAACTTCGCAATACCACCTATTTCAACATACCATCATATGCGTCCCCTCTAACGGCGGGAAACCGGCGGCGCTTACTGAGCAAACTGCTGTTGGGCGCGCGACTCCAGAGGGATTTTCAGCAGATGGCTACTCATACAGGGCTTCCACTGTCCCCCGCTCGCTTTGATTTTCCCCAAAAGCCTACTGTCTCTGTCAACGTCTTTACCATTTACATTTATAATAGAAAGATTATCACGAATCCTAAAAATTGTCAAGCCCAAAGTTGATTTTCAGCCAAAGTCGTGCCGAGTTTCTCCGCCGCTGCTTTTATTTCCAACAACTTCTCAAGATGTTTTAGGCGATATTCCCTTAAAATCAGCCAAAAAGGCTTTCCCCATTTTATACTGAACAAAGGAGGGATGATTGTGTTAAAACATCTTCGAGATTTACGGGAGGACAACGATTTGTCCCAAACAGATATAGCGAGAGTTCTATTTATTAATCAAAAGACCTATTCCAACTACGAGCGGGAACAATTAAATATTCCCATCGCAGCACTCATCAAACTGGCGGAATTTTTTGAGACCAGCGTGGATTACCTTTTGGATCTGACCGACGAGCCGTCTCCCTATCCCCGTAAAAAGTCCCGATAGCAAATATCCCCCGGCCAATGGCCGGGGGATATTGATTTATACCCGATACAACAAATCGGTGTAGGTGGGAATCGGCCATGCGTCGGAGGAAACCAGTCTCTCCGCCCGGTCGACAGCAGTTCTCAGCTCGGCCATCACCCGGCGGATGGAATCCCGGTGGAACCGGGCGTTTTCCACGTAGTCTGCAATCTGGTCGCACTGGTCAAGCTCTATATCCAATTCACAGCAGAGGTCGTCCACCTCGGTAATAAGTGTAGACAGCTCCCGTACAAATTCCTCGATGTTAGCGTTATACACCTGCATTTTGGCGAGTTTTTCGTAAGACTCCGCCATCTTTCCGGCAAACTCCACCATGTGGGGGAGAATTTCTCTCCGGCACATCTGAGCCATGGTGTGGCCTTCAATGGAAATCACTTTGCAGTAGTTTTCCAACATGATTTCGTACCGGGACAGGCACTCCGCCTCGTTCATCACATGGTGCCGCTCCATCAGCGCGATATTTTTCGGCTCCACCATCGCTCCGATGGCATCGACAGTGTTAGAAAGGTTCGGAAGGCCCCTCTTTTCAGCCTCCACCACCCAGTCGTCGGTGTAGTTGTTCCCGTTGAAGATGACTTTTCCGTGGGTTTTGACGGCTTCCCGAACGATTTTCTGGATTTCTCCGTCAAAGTCTACACAGTTTTCCAGCCGGTTTGCAATTTCCATCAGACTGTCCGCCACGATGGTGTTGAGCACGTAGTTGGCGATGGAAATAGATGCGGAGGATCCTACCATCCGGAACTCAAACTTGTTACCGGTAAAGGCGAAGGGGGAAGTCCGATTGCGGTCACTGTCGTCTTTTGGGAGCTTCGGCAGCGTCGCCACTCCCGTTTCCAGCACGCAGGAAGGCGTCTGGTCGGGGTTTGCGCCGTCGGCAATGTTTTCCAGAACGTGGGTGAGCTGCTCCCCCAAAAAGATGGAGATGATGGTGGGAGGTGCTTCATGCCCCCCTAAGCGGAAGTCGTTTCCGGTGTTGGCGGCGGACATCCGCAACAGATCGGCGTACTTGTCCACTCCGATGATGACAGCGGACAAAAACACCAAAAATTGGAGATTCTCATAAGGGGTTTTTCCGGGGTCCAAGAGGTTCTGCCCGTCGTTTGTGGACAAAGACCAGTTGTTGTGCTTACCGGAACCGTTGACCCCGTCGAAAGGCTTTTCGTGGAGCAGGCAGGCGAGGCCATTTTTCTTGGCCACCTCCCGCATGACTTCCATAGTGAGCTGATTGTGGTCGCAGGCCACGTTTACCGACTCAAAAACCGGCGCTAATTCGTGCTGGGCGGGAGCTGCCTCGTTGTGCTCGGTTTTGGAGGTGACGCCCAACTCCCACAGCGCTTCGTCCAGCTGCTTCATAAAGGACGCCACCCGCAGGCGAATACGCCCGCAGTAGTGATCCTCCATCTCCTGCCCTTTCGGAGGCTTCGCCCCCAAAAGGGTGCGGCCGCAGAGCTTTAAGTCCAGCCGCTGCTCGTATTTCTCCCTATCGATGAGAAAATACTCCTGCTCGGCGCCGACAGTAGGCGTCACATGGGTGGCCGTCTTGTTTCCAAAAGCCCGCAGCACCCGAAGCGCCTGCCTATTGAGGGCTTCCATTGAACGGAGCAGCGGGGTTTTGGTGTCCAGCGCTTCTCCGGTATAAGAGTAAAACGCCGTCGGAATGTAAAGGGTATTGTCCCGCACAAAGGCGGGCGAGGTGCAATCCCAGGAAGTGTAACCCCTGGCTTCAAAGGTGTTGCGGAGGCCACCGTTGGGGAAAGAAGAGGCGTCCGGTTCCCCCACAATCAGTTCCTTGCCAGAAAATTCGAGAATCACCTTGCCGTCCTTCTGGGGGGAAATAAAGCTGTCGTGCTTTCCGGCGGTAAAGCTCGTCATGGGCTGGAACCAGTGGGTAAAATGGGTCGCGCCCAGCTCCACCGCCCAGTCCTTCATGGCCGTCGCCACTACGTCCGCCACTTCCGGCTCCAAAGGAAGTCCCAAGTCGATAGACCTTCTGAGAGATTTGTAGGTATTCTTCGAGAGTTTCTCGCACATGACCGCGTCGTTAAAGACTTTGCAGCCAAACCTGGAAAAATCAAAGCTCATATTTTTCCTCCATATTTTTGATGCAGGGCATCCACTTTTTTGAGGGTTCTATTTCTTGACAGAAATTTCTTTGATTACCCGGGCCGGATTGCCTCCGACCACGGTGTTGGGTGCCACGTCCTTGACGACCACAGCACCCGACGCGATGACCGCGTTGTCTCCGATGGTGACGCCGGGATTGATGGTGGCGTTTCCGCCGATCCAAACGTTGTCGCCGATCACAATAGGTTTGCCAAGCTCCCTACCGCTGTTACGCTCATCCGGGTCCAGCGGATGGGTGGCCGTAAAAATGTGTACCGATGGGGCCAGCATACAGTTTTTGCCGATGCGCACCTCGCACACGTCCAAAATCACGCAGTTGAAGTTGGCGTAAAAATTCTCCCCCACGTGAATGTTGCAGCCGTAGTCGCAGCGGAAATCCGATTCCACCCAGATGTCCTCCCCGGTGGAACCGAACAGTTCTTTCAAGAGAGAGACCCGTTTTTCCTCGTCGTCTTCCGGCGTGTTGTTCAGTTCCCGACAGACAGCACGTGCCTTGGCTCGCAATTTCACCAGTTCCGGGTCAAGGGGGCGGTAAAGCTCCCCTTGAAGCATCTTTTCCCGCTCAGTCATATGATTCTCCTCAAAGCAGTATGATTTGGTGTTTTGCACATTCGTCGATCATTTCCTGATCCCAGATGGAGGCCTGCACCTCGCCGATATGTGCTTTGTGGAGCAGCACCATACAGAGGCGTGACTGGCCAATGCCGCCGCCCATAGTCAAGGGCAGTTCGCCGTTTAGGAGCATTCTGTGAAACTCCAAGTTTCTCCGATCCTCGCAGCCCGCTTCTTTGAGCTGATGTTCCAACGACTCCACATCCACCCGGATTCCCATGGAGGAAAGCTCGATGGCCCGGTCGAGCACCGGATACCAAACGAGTAGGTCGCCGTTCAACTCCCAGTCGTCGTAATCGGGAGCACGGCCGTCGTGTCGTTCCCCGTTTGACAGTTTTTTGCCGATCTGGGTGATAAAGACGGTGCCAAACTCTTTACAAACGGCGTTTTCCCGCTCTTTCGGGGAAAGGCCGGGGTATTTTTGAAGCAATTCCTCCGAGGTGATGAAGGTGACCTTTTCTTCGATAAAGCTCTTCATCTGAGGGAAATATTTATGCAGCTTGTTTTCGGTAATCTTCAAAGCCTGAACGATCTGCTTTACCGTCCGCTGCAAGGTTTTAACATTTCTCGTCTCCGGTGTGATGATTTTTTCCCAATCCCACTGGTCGACGTAGACCGAGTGGAGGTTGTCGAGCTCCTCGTCCCGGCGGATGGCGTTCATGTCGGTGTAGAGGCCCGCTCCCGGTTCAAAGCCGTACCGCTTTAACGCCAAGCGCTTCCACTTAGCCAGGGAATGAACGATCTCCACATCCTCGCCGATATCGGAAATATCAAAAGCCACCGGCCGCTCCACACCGTTTAAGTTGTCGTTGAGCCCGCTTTTTCCAGTGACGAACAGCGGCGCTGAAACCCGCGTCAAATTCAGGTGATTGGAAAGTTCCCTTTCAAAAGTGTCTTTTACCAACTTGATGGCAATCTCCGTCTGCATGATATTCAGTTCCGGAGAGTAGTGTTTCGGAAATATCAGATTTTTTGCGGCCATAGGGTTCTCTCCTCTCGGTAATTGGCAATTCTCCGCCCATTTTTACATTTATTAATCATACCATGAAATCCCCGCTTTGGCAAGGTTTGCCATCTTTTCCGGACACAAAAAACAGAGAGGCTTCCCTCTCCGTTTTTAGTGGATTTTGCTATTATTGGAGTATCAAGCCCTTTTCCAGCATCGACTGGGCCGCCAGCAGCACCCCAATTTTTCCAGTGTTGTATGTAAGCCCGCCCTGCAGCCAGACAGCATAGGGTTCCCTCAGCGGGCCGTCCGCCGACAACTCGATAGAAGCGCCCATGGTAAACGCCCCCGCCGCCATGATGACCTCGGAATCGTAGCCGGGCATTGCCCAGGGCTCCGGCGTCACATAGGCGTCGATGGGAGAGCCTTTCTGAATTCCCTGACAGAAAGCGATCATTTTCTCCGCATCCCCTAAAGCTACCGCCGCAATGATGTCAGTGCGGTACTCATCATATTGAGGGTAAACCTGAAATCCCAGCTCCTGAAGCAACGCAGATGCAAAACAGGACACCTTGACGGCGTTTGCCACCACTGACGGAGCGTAAAACAGCCCCATATAGAGGCTCCGATTCTGGTTCAGGCTGCAACCCGCCTCCCGTCCTATTCCCGGAGAAGTGAGGCGGTAGGAGCATTGCTCAATGAGATCGGCCCGCCCCGCGATGTACCCGCCGGTCTCGGCAATGCCGCCGCCGGCGTTTTTGATGAGGGAGCCGACGATGAGGTCAGCCCCCACGTCGGTAGGCTCTAACTTTTCCACAAATTCACCGTAACAGTTGTCAACAAATACGATGGTATCGGGGCTGACTTCCTTGATAGCCCTCACCATCTCCCCGATTTTCTCCACAGTCAGGGAAGGCCGAAAGGAGTACCCCCGGGAACGCTGAATATGGGCCAGCTTCGCCCCTTTCACCGCCTCTTTGATAGCGGGAATGTCCGGTTCGCCGGACTCCAGCAAATCCACCTGTTTATACTGGATGCCATAATCCTTGAGGGAGCCGTTTCCCTCCCCGCGTATGCCAATGACTTCTTCCAGCGTGTCGTAGGGACTGCCGGTGACCGCCACCATGGTGTCGCCCGTCCTCAGTACGCCAAAGAGCGCCACTGTCAAGGCATGGGTGCCGGAAACGAAGGTGTGACGCACCAAGGCGTCCTCCGCCCCCATTGCCTGGGCGAACACCCTGTCCAGAGCATCCCTTCCCATATCGTCGTAACCGTAGCCGGTGGTTCCCACCAAATGGGCGGCGGAAATCCGGTTGTCAGCGAAAGCTTTTAACACCTTCGCCTCGTTGTGAGCCGCCACATCATCGATCCGCGCAAAGGCCTCTTTGCAAAGGGCTTCGCTCTTTTGAGCCAATTCTTCGATTCTCGGGTCTATCTGAAAAAATTCCGTCATTTTTCTTCTCTTTTCTGTCCTGATTTTATTTACCGATCTCCTGTAAAAGCTCCCAGCAAAGCCCCTTCACCGCCTCGACATCGCTTTTTTTCACCACGCAGTAGGGAGAATGGATATACCGGCAGGGAGCCGATATAGCGATGGTCTTGACTCCACCGCGGGAGCGATGAATTGCCCCCGCGTCGTTTCCGCCCGCCACTTTGGTTTTGGTCTGCACGGGAATCCCTCGTTCCGCCCCCAGTTTGTGGCAGAGCTCGTATAAATCCCGGGGATAGATGGTGGCGCTGTCCATAAATCCGACAACTGCCCCTTTCCCCAGACGGCAGACCGCCTGCTCCCCTTCCACTCCAGGAAGATCCGCCGCAGTAGTCGCCTCCAGCACCACCGCAACGTCCGGTGCAATGGTATAGGCGGCCACTTTAGAACCCCGGGTGCCGATTTCCTCCTGCACACAGAAGGCAAAATGGGTGTCAAAGGGAAGTTCCCTCTGGATAAGGTCAATAAGGATGGCGCAGCCCAGCCGGTCGTCGATGGCCTTGCCCTTCAAACACCCGTCGCCAAACGTTCCAAAATCCCCTTTAAAACAAATCTGTTCTCCAAGCTTTACAAGGCTCTCCGCCTCTTCTTTGCTGGAACAACCCAAGTCTACATAGAGCCTTTCCGAATCGACAACGGTTTGCCGCTCCTCCGCTGACTGAAGATGGATGGGCTTTGTCCCGATGACGCCGGGGATTTTCTCCGGCCCCACCAGAACCTGCCGCCCGATAATCACTCGATCGTCCACGCCGCCTACTTTGGCGAAGCTGAGGTTGCCGTCTGAGGTATACCCCGTCACGATAAATCCCACTTCGTCCATGTGAGCCGCCAGCATGATTTTTTTCCGGGGCGTTTCCTTCCCCTTTTTAAAGGCGAGGATGTTTCCCAGATTGTCGATCTGATAGTTGCAGTGGTCCTTGATTTCGTCAATGATCATCTCGGCGACGGTGCCTTCCGCTCCTGCAATGCCGTTTGCGTTGCAGAGCTTTTCTAAGGTTTTATCAAACATCGGCTATTTCCCCCTTTCCGACCAGTCGTGGCTTAGAAGATAGTCGGCGATGAGCGCGCCCACCGCCTCCACATCGGATAACTCCACCACTTCGACAGGGGTGTGCATATACCGCAGCGGCACCGAAACCACCTCAGTCCGCACCCCGCCCCGAGTAATCGTCACTTCGTCAGCGTTGGTACCAGTGGTACGCCCCTGAATCACTTCTATCTGATAAGGATAGCCTTTTTCTTTGGACAAAGCGATCATCTCGTCGCCCATCCCCCGATTCAGGGACGGCGCAATGCCGATCATGGGGCCTTTCCCCATTTTGCCGCATTTTTTCTCGTCGGCGTCTACAGTGTGGGCAAAGCTCACGTCCACGACGATGGCGGCGTCGGGATTTACTTTATAAGTAGCGACAGCCGCTCCGGTTCCCCCCACTTCCTCCTGAGAGGAGAATACCACTGTTAAAGAACAGCCCAATTTCTTCCCCTTCAAAAGCTCCAGCCCATGAAGAATCGACGCAATACAGGCCCTGTCATCCAACGATTTGGAACTGACCCGGCCGTTTTTCAGTTCCACAAACTCGCCTTTCAGCGTCACACGATCTCCCAGCGAAACGATTGCCTCCAATTGTCCCTTGGAATATCCGGTGTCGATGGAAATATCGTCGATTTTCGGCACCTTTTTCCGCTCGTCCTCCGCTGTCAGGTGAGGGGGCTTGGAGCCGATGATACCGGTGATTTTCTCCCTGCCGTGAACCACAACTTCCTGGGCTAAGAGCAGCCGCATATCCAGCCCTCCGCAAGGAGCTACCTTCAAAAATCCGTCGTCGGTGATGTAAGTCACCACCATGCCGATTTCGTCCAGGTGGGCGTCCAGCATGACCCGAGGGGCATTCTCCCCCGCGTCGTATACATTGGCGATGACGTTGTGACAGTCGTCGATGACGACGTCGTTTGTGTATTCCCGAAGCATTTCAGCGGCAACTTGGGCGGTTTCTCCCTCTTCGCCGGAAACGCCGTAGCTTTCGCAAAGCTTTCTCAGCTTCTCTTTCAGTTCCATGGTCACAATCCTTTCTCTGTGGGCAAAACCTACCCTATATATGCAGTGCGCCCAAAGCACAGAATAGACAACTGCTTTATATTATACCATAATTTCATTGTGCGCAGCACAATGGGCGGCACAGCCGCAGGGGCGTTAGCCCCAAATTATGATACAATGTTCTCTCAGGCGTCCGAAGGCTTGTGAAACAAGGCTTCGGCTTACGCCGTGAGGTTATTATACCATAAATCCTCCGCTTTAGCGGATAAAAAGACGCGAAGCGGCTTTGGCGGCCGTGCAGCGGCCGGGATTTATGATAAAATGTTCTCACTAGTCCTGCACTAGCAAGACAAAAGCGCCTTTAGGCGCTTTGCAAACAGCTTTTGCTGTTTGCCTGTGAGGTTATTATACCACATCCGCAAATTCCTTTGGGAATTTGTAGGCGGGTTTACCCGCCGTAGTTCTGCGCCAGCAGAACCGGATGATGATAAAACGTTCTTACTAATCTTGCGCTAGCAAGACAAAAGCGCCTTTAGGCGCTTTACAAACAGCTTTTGCTGTTTGCCTGTGAGGTTATTATACCACATCCGCAAATTCCTTTGGGAATTTGTAGGCGGGTTTACCCGCCGTAGTTCTGCGCCAGCAGAACCGGATGATGATAAAACGTTCTTACTAGTCTTGCGCTAGCAAGACAAAAGCGCCTTTAGGCGCTTTACAAACAGCTTTTGCTGTTTGCCTGTGAGGTTATTATACGTCCAAATGAGAAAATTATCAAGAAACAGCCGCTAAAACAACCATCCTGTTTTCCACTGAATGATTGCAATAGCCGCCACCCACAAAATCAGAATCAAAGGGATTCCCACCGTAAATTTGGGATGCCTCGTCTTATGGCGAAAAACCTGCATCCCAATATAAAAGCCCAGTGCGCCGCCGCAGAGGGCGTTAAAAATAAGCGTCTGTTCCGGCACCCGCCACTTTCCCTTTTTGGCGCAATGCTTGTCCCACCAGCAGATAAAAAATCCGATGGTATTGAGAATCAGCAGGTATAAAAACAAAATTTTCCCCAAAGTCCTCCCTCCATTTCTGCACCCAGCAAAATTTTTGAAACAAAAACCATAAATCTTGTTTTTTCCATATAATAATAGTATAATAAACGATATATGTAAAGAAATTTGCAAAAATATCGGAAAGGAATGGCTGCAAATATGTCAACTTCCAGCCAGACACAAGATTTTATCCCCGTCCTGCTCGGCAGCGACGTGAACGTATACGGCATGGCTCGCTCCTTCCATGAAGCGTACGGAATTCCCTCCGTCGCCATCGGCAAAGGGCTCCTGGGCGCCACCTCCAACAGCCGCATCGTCTCGGTGAAAGTGGTGGAGCCGAATCTCGAAGACGATGCCGTTTTCTGCGACACCCTCATTAAATTCGCCTCCCGCTACCCCAAGGAGCAGACCCTCCTTTTGGTTCCCTGCGGCGATAATTATATCAAGCTTCTGGTCCGCAATCAGGATAAGCTCCGCTCCTATTACCGCTTTGAGTGCATCGACGAGGAATTGCTCATGCGCCTTTCCATCAAGGAGAGTTTCTACGAAGTCTGTACCGAACACGGCTTCGCTTTCCCGAAAACCACCACCTGTACCTTTGAAAACTACAAAACGGTGGAGCTCCCCTTTGACTTTCCCGTCATCATCAAGCCCTCCAACAGCGTGGCTTACTGGAACTGCAAGTTCCCCCACAAAAAGAAGGTCTTCATCGCCGAGAGCAAGCAGGAGTTTGACGCAATCCTCAATGCCATCTATGGCTCCTCCTACAAAGATCACCTGATCTTGCAGGAATACATCCCCGGTGACGACTCCAACATGCGGGTGATGAACTGCTATTCCGGCAAGGACAAAAAGGTCAAGCTCATCGCTCTCGGAAACGCCCTTTTGGAGGAGCATTCCCCGGAAGGCATCGGCAGTTACGCCGCCATTATAAACAGTGTGGACAAAGAGCTGTCGGAGCGGATGAAAAACTTCTTAGAGGACATCGGCTACATCGGTTTTTCCAACTTCGACATGAAATACGATCCCCGGGACGGCCAGTACAAGCTCTTTGAAATGAATCTCAGGCAGGGACGGTCCAGCTTTTTTGTCACCGCCGCCGGTTACAACCTGGCAAAATTCCTGGTGGACGACGTGATTTACAATAAGCCGATGGACTGCGTCATCGCAAGCAACAAAGTCCTTTGGTCCATCATTCCGAAAAAAATCATCTTCCAGTATGTCAAAGACCCCAAGGTAAAAGAAGAGGCGAAAAAGCTGATCCGGGAAAAGAAATTCTGCCGTTCTCTTTACTACGCCCCCGACCGCAATATCAAACGGCGAATCTACTTTGCCAAAAATCAGATGAGTTATTACCAAAAATACCGGAAATACTTCGGCAACAAAGGACTGCATGAATGAAACATTTAGGTGTCATCGGCGGGCTGGGTCCCATGGCCACCGCCTATTTCTTAGAACTGGTCGTTAAAATGACCGATGTAAAAACCGACCAGGAGCATCTCCCGGTGACGGTGTTAAACCGTCCCGCCATCCCCGACCGGACGGCCTATATCCTCGGAAAAAGTGAGGAAAGCCCCCTTCCGGCCATCATCCAGCACGCAAAGGAGCTGCAAAACTTCGGCGCCTCTTGTATCGCCATCCCCTGTATCACCTCCCACTACTTTTACGACGAGTTTTCCCGTTCGGTGGACATTCCCATTATCAACATTGTCGCTGAAACAGCCGCCTACCTGAAAGCCCACGGCATTCAAAAAGCCGGCATTATGGCGACCACAGGCACGATTTCCACCAATCTCTTTCAGGCCGCCCTGAATCAAAAGTCGATAGGCTGGGTTATCCCTTCCGACGAGGGCCAGCAAAAGGTCATGCACCTCATTTACGGCAATGTCAAAGCTGGACTTCCCGTAGAGACAGAACTTTTCCGGGAAGTGTCTGAAGAACTGCGGGAAATGGGCTCTGAGTGCATCATCTTGGGCTGCACCGAGCTCTCCCTCATCAAGCGGGACTACCCCATCGGATCGGGCTACTTAGACGCGCTGGAAGTGCTGGCCATGTGTTCCGTCACCCAGTGTAAAAAGCCCCTTAAACCCCAGTACCAGAACCTTCTCACCGCTGAGACGGCGGGACGGCTCCAAAATTTTACCTCCGGCGCGCAGGCCGGGCGTTAAACCTATCACAGAAAGGATTTCACATATGTGTGGTTTTGCAGGATATATTGTCAACGGCCTCATGGGAGACCGGAAAGCCATCATCAAAGCCATGGCCGACCGCATCCGCCACCGTGGCCCCGACCAGGACGACTATTACTTGGACGACGACATCGCTTTAGGCTTTCGTCGCCTCTCTATCATCGACCTTGAGGGCGGCAGCCAGCCCATCTTGAATGAAGACGGCAGCATGGTCCTCACCTTTAACGGGGAAATCTACAATTTTAAAGAGCTGCGGGAAGACCTTATCCAAAAAGGGCACGTGTTCAAAACCCATACCGATTCGGAGGTCTTGCTCCACGGCTACGAGGAATACGGCTCGGAACTGCTGCAAAAACTCAGAGGCATGTACGCCTTTGTCATCTGGGACAGAAAGCAGAAAAAGCTGTTCGGCGCCCGGGACATCTTCGGCATCAAGCCCTTCTACTACTACAAAAAGGGTGGGGAATTCCTCTTCGGCTCCGAGATTAAATCCTTCCTGGAACACCCCCGCTTTGAAAAAGAGCTGAACGAAGATCACCTCCCTGATTACCTCTGCTACGAATACATTCCCTGCGAGGAAACCCTTTTTAAAAACGTCTACAAGCTGCTGGGTGGCCACTACTTCGAGTACCAAAACGGAGAAATGTCCATCCACCAGTATTACGACGTAAAATTTAACACCGACGAGTCAAAGTCCCTGGAGGAATGGGAAGCCCTCATCACCGACGAGTTTACAAAATCGGTGGAGGCCCACAAAATAAGCGACGTGGAAGTGGGTTGTTTCCTCTCAAGCGGCGTCGATTCCAGCTACGTAGTCAAGGAAGTCTCCAAGGCCATGAAGGACGTGAAAACCTTCTCTGTGGGCTACGAGGAAGAAAAATACAGCGAGCTCCCCTACGCCCAGGATTTTTCCAAGGTTATCGGGGTGCAGAATATCTCCAACAAAGTCTCGGCCGACGACTTTTTCGGGATGGCCGGCAAAATCCAGTATTACATGGACGAGCCTCTGCCCAATCCGTCGGAAGTGCCCCTCTATTTTCTCGCTGAAAACGCGGCGAAGTACGTCAAAGTCGTCCTCTCCGGCGAGGGTGCCGACGAACTGTTCGGCGGTTATCCCATGTATCTGGAAGGCGGCCACTTTGCCGATTATGAGCGGATTCCCCTGGCTCTGCGCAAAACAGCGGCGGCCATCGCCAAAAAACTCCCCCACTTTAAGGGCAAAAAATTTATCATCCGCGGCGCCATGAAACCTTATGAACGTTTCGCCCGCAGCAATTATGTCTACACCAGTGAGGAACGGGGCAAATACCTCAAGAAAAATATCCCCTCAAAGGACCCCACCGAGTACGCAAAACCGTATTTTGACAAAGTAAAAGACCTGGACGAGCCCACTCAGCTCCAGTACGTGGACATCTACACCTGGATGCTCTACGACATCCTCCAGAAGGCCGACCGGATGAGCATGGCAAATTCGCTGGAACTCCGCGTTCCCTTCCTGGATAAAAAAATGCTGGAACTTGCGGTACAAATCCCCGCCCGATACCGCGCTCATAACGATGTAACCAAAATTGCCCTCCGGGGAGCCGCTATCAAACAGATTCCCGAACGCACCGCCAATAAAAAGAAACTGGGCTTTCCTGTGCCTTTAAACGACTGGCTGCGGCAGGACAAGTACTACAGTATGGTCAAAGAAAAGTTTGAGGGGGAGATCGCCGACCGGTATTTTAACCGGGATGCTATTATGAAGCTGCTAAACGACCACAAAGAGGGAAGAGCTCTCAACATGAAGAAAATATGGTCTATCTACAGTTTTATCCTCTGGTATGAGCAGTTTTTTGTTTTGAATTAGTCGTGAGCCAGCGTATCTTTACGATACGCTGGCCTTTTGTCAAGAAACAACATACACGAAAATAAGCGTCCAAATTTGTGCCCATTTCTGAATTTTGTGTTGACTTTCTGAACTTTTTCCTGTAAATCTTTCATTTCATCAGATAATGTGATATAAAAAGGATTAGCACTGTTGGAAGATCGGGAGATTTCTCCCTATAAAGAAAGGAATTTAAAAATATTATGAAAAAAAGCTTTGCAACTGTTCTGGCTGCCGGTTTGTGCGTCGCCACATTGCTTTCCGGATGTCAGGGCAAAGTCACCTACAGCAACGATTACGTCGATTTAGGGCAATATAAGGGTCTCAACTACGCTCCTGCGGATCTTTCTGTCACCGATGAAGAGGTCAATCAGCAAATTCAGCAGGTTCTCGCCTCTCAGTCCACCACTACTGAAATCACCGACCGCACCGATGTCCAAAACGGCGATACCGTAAACATTGACTATGTGGGCACAGTTGACGGAACTGCCTTTGACGGCGGTACCGCTCAGGGAAGTGATCTAACTATTGGTTCCGGACGTTTCATCCCCGGTTTCGAGGATCAGCTTATCGGCGCCAAAGTCGGCGAGACGACCACAATCAAAGTCACCTTCCCGGACCCTTACAAGAATAACCCCGATTTGTCAGGAAAAGAAGCGGAATTCACTGTAACCATCAACAAAATCAGCAAAACGGTTATTCCGGAATTGACCGATACTCTTGTTCAGAGCCTTCCAAATTCCACCGCCACTACGGTCGACGAGTACAAAAAATCTGTCAAGCAGCAGCTAACTGATTACAAACAGCAGCAGGCGGATTACACAAAGCAGACAACCGTCTGGCAGCAGGTAATGGACAATGCAGAACTGAAAAAATACCCCGAAGGTGAAGTGGATCAATACGTTAAAGATGCCACCGATTACTATACTCAGGCTGCTTCTGTCAACGAGATGGAATTAGGTGATTTCCTAACCTCTTATTACAACATGACCTTGGAAGATTTCAACTCCCGTCTTCAAAATGAAGCGGAACAAGTCATTAAACGGGAAGTCGTTGTCAACGCCATCGCAGAGGCGGAGAAATTGGCAATTACTGATGATGAATATAAAGCTGGGGTGGAACGCTACGCCAGCAACTACGGATTTAGTGATACTGCCGCTTTTGAGGCGCAGTACGACAAGGACGTCATTATGAACTCACTGCTCACCGAAAAAGTGATGAATTTTGCGGTAGAACATGCCAAAGAAAAAGAAGGGTTCGTCTACCAGAGCCCAAGCAGTGAAAACAGTTCTGAAGGCAGCTCTGAAAGCAGTAAATAAGCGCTAAAAACACGAGGCTATCTTTAGCCCCGTGTTTTTTATATGTATGGAAAAGGCCCTCTGCCTAAACAGAGGGCCTTTTTTTACCGTGGTTCAACCGGTTCTTTTTCTTTTTGCCGTTGGGGAATCTTAAATTCGGTTCCGGTCAGTCCATCCTGGGCCAATACCTTTTCCAGGGTGGAAATATCCGTTGTGATATCGAGTATATCCTCTTCATAAAGGCTGTTGAGCAAATTGGCAAAGGCAAGGTTAATGGTATCCAGAATATGGAGAATCTCACTCTGTGCATACTGGATTTCCTGACTCCGTTCTGCTTTTTCACCAAATTCACGGTAAGCGTTGACCAGCTTCAATGTAGTAGGCAGATAGTAACTCATAAAATTCTGAATGTCAGAAAGCTTTTCTGGATGCTGCTCCACATACCAGAATACTTTTGCAGTCACATTCTCGAGTTTATCGAGCTTTTCGGAAATCTCCTGCCCTGGAATAGCATCGTTTGCAGCCCGAATTTGATTGATGTACTCCCGTCCTACCGCAATCATGGCCGCCTGCTCGGACTGCTCGCCATCGTCATTTAAAGAACTCTCCTTCTTCTGTTCCATCCGCTTTTGAAGATTCAGATATTGCTGATAGGTCTCCCGGTCCAACATGACGCAGGTCTCTTCCTCATCCAAAAAAGCCTGTTCGAACATGCCGTTTTGAATCATTTTCTTTAAATCTTTCACTACAAAATCCTTTTGCCGGCCGCTAAACGCTGCCAACTGTTCAATAGAGCCAAAAGAACTCCCCTTTAAAAATGTGCGATAACGAAAAAATCGTCGGACCCGCGCCAGTAGAGAATTTCCTTTGCAGATCATAAGTATAAAGGCAGCAATGATTGGGGTTAATATCAAAGTGCTGGTCAAAAGGGTACCGGTATTCCCTTCCGCCAGCCCAACTGACAGCAAAACAAGCAAGACAATAGCGCTGGGCACTAGACCGATCCAGCCGAACACCGTAAATAGAATACCTGCAGTGCGTCCGGGAATGGATTTTTTTTGTGGATACATGGCTGCCTTCTGCCAACTGTTTGCCGGCATGCCCCCGCCGTTCCATTGCTGATTAGGACGTGGCGGCGCTTTAGGCTGTGTCCTTACACCTGTATTGATTTCTACCTTAAAGCCCTTTGCAGCATTTTTAACTTCATCTTTAAACTGCCTGGCTGCTTCGTCCACACCGTTTTTTACGTTGGTAAATCCACCCACAGGCGCATTTTTTAAGTCCTGAATAAATTGGTTGATTGTTCTTCCAATGTCATAATAATCTTTCTGACTCATTTTTTCCTCCCGCCGTTTGGTTTTCCGCTATTTGGAAAATGCTCCTCACCGGGGCGTCTGCCGTTCATCATAAAACCGGCCAAGCCGACTAAATGCAGTTTTGCTTCTTCTGGCGCATGCCATATATGTCTTTATGATATTATACCGCATCAGCCTGAAAACTACAATACGCCTTTAAGATGATCAGCTGTAAAATTTTTAGGACAGTATTTTCCCCCATTGCATCGGGGCTTCAGCACTGTTCTGGAATAGGGAATTAAAAAAGTCTGAATGCCGCTTGAATATGGCGCAATGTCGTACTGTTGGTAGTAAATCACCAGACCCTTACGTGCAAGAAAATAATTTTCGGCGTGGAAGTTTTCGATGACGTTACTTTTATGAGGCTCAAAATAAGTTGCTTCTCCTGCTTCAATGTTTTCCCGCATCTGATCCAGGACTTTGTCAATTAAAAAAGTCTTATAATAAACAGGCTGGGCAATAAAAGCAGAAACCGGCAGCCTTCGTCCGCTTTGCAGCCCCCAGGTATCGGAAAAACGCATGGTATTGCCATGGGCTCCCCCAGTGAACTCATAGCGGTCGAAATACAAGCTCAGGACGCAGTCATCATTATAGGTAATACAAAAATCCAAAATTGCCTCATAGGGAACGATGGGAAATTGCCCTTCCGGATCGTAGAGTACCTGTTCCGCTGCTTGAGCGTATAGAACCGTTCGGCAATGCTGCCGATATTCACGTGCCTTTCTTTGGTAAAACCGGTTAATTTCCGCTAAGCTGCGCCTGAATGCACTGGAAACAAACTTGGGATATGTAATCCGGTAATGGAGTACCTCTTTATCTCGGACGGTCAAAGTTTCTTCCAATATTTGTTTTTCAATTTGAATGTAATAAGAGAACATCACTGGCACCTCCTTTAATTATTCTATGCGAAGGAGTCAGTAAAAGTTAAATAAAGCCAAATTTTATACTTTTCGTTACAAAAATAATATAAAATATGTTAGATTTACTCTAGCAGATACATTATTTTTTTATTGCTGTTGAAATTTAATTTCATATATGATAATATAATATTGAAACTTATGTAAATCTCCATCACCAAATTTGCAGTATTCTGCTAACGAAAGGGGAGCGTTTCAATGTATCAAAGCCGATACCATTATCAAAATGATCTCCTGTCGGTTGCAATAGACAGCCTGACCGGAGAACTTTTGGAACTCATCTATAAACCTACCGGGGAAAACCTCATTAAAAATTCCTCCTTTTTGCTTCACCAGCCCTTCCAGCTTTTTGCCTCTTTAAAGGGAGAAAAAATTCGTCTGTTTGGAGGAGATACTTACTCCATCGCACGGGACGCACAGTTAAAGCCCCATATTACCCATGAAGAGACTGAAAATGCACTCCTTATCCGGGTATCTTATAATAAGTTGACCGACGGAGAAAAAAGCTACAACATCCCCCTTTGCTACCAAATCGAGCTGTCGAGGGACACATCAGAGCTTCATTGGCAGCTTTCCCTGTCCAACCGCCAGCCGGAGCTGCTCATTGAGGATCTGCGCTTTCCCTGCCTGAACGGAGTGTACCTTGGAGATACCTGGGAGGACGACACGCTGGTTTATCCCTATAACGCCGGCCTTAAAATCCAAAATCCGGTGGGGTTCTTTTGTGAGAAATCCCCCTGTATTTACTGGAAATGGCAGGAATACCGCTATGTCTACTCCCTGGGAAATATTGCGGCTGGGCCGGATGAAGATGGACTGTACGCTATGGATTTCTCCTATTCCGGTCCTCTTTCGATGACTTGGCTCGACTATTACGGGGAGGACTTGGGAATTTATTTTGCAAACCACGATCCCCTGCCTCACAACTGTTCCCTGCGGGCTGAAACCTATGGCACCAGCAGTCCCGGAATGAACTTTTCCTTTGTGCATCACCCTTACTGTGAAAATGGAGGGAACTGGAACTCCCCGCCGCTCGTCACCGCCGTCCATCGGGGAGACTGGCATAGAGGCGCGGAGATCTACCGCGCCTTCCGGCAAAATAACGTCCCCGCCAAAAAGCCGAAACGTCCCCACTGGTTTGAAAAGAGCCCCGGATTGGTGGCTCATTACGATTTTAAATATCAAAACGGCGGCGTTGTGCATCGGTACAAGGATATTCCCCGCCTTTTGGATGAAGCGCGGGAGATGGGCCTAAACCACCTGCTGCTTGCAGGCTGGCACCGCGACGGATTCGACCACGGATTCCCTGAATACCGCGCCGATGCCGACCTGGGCACAGAAGAAGAATTCCGCGAGGCTGTCAGCATCGTCCGGCAAAAAGGCGGACACCTTTCCTTTTACATCAATTCCCGCATCGCCAACACCAAATACGACCCTACAGGCGCTTTTACAGCGGAAAATGCCGTCCGGCAAAAAGACGGCTCTCCCTTTGTGGAGGCCGCCGGCAACCGGGACTTGAATTTTGCCGTCATGTGCATCCATTCTTCTGAATGGCGCAATCGCCTACAATCTGCCGTGCAGTACGCCACTGAACGGATAGGCGCCGACGGCGTTTACCTGGATCAGCTCGCAATGGCTCCGCCCTGCATTTGCCACAATCCGGCTCACGGCCACTCCTGGAACGATTGGAATGAAGGATACCGTTCCCTTCTTAAGCAGATAAACAATAAAACGTCCACTGACGCACCGATGAGCATTGTTGCTGAAGGGGTATCTGACGCCTACAATGCCGACGTCTCGGGCTTTTTGGTATCCACCTTCTCCTATTACTACACCGGCGCGTTTCCAGAGCTTTATAAGTACACCTTTCCGGAGCAAATCCTGGTGGATATGCTCTACCCCGAATCCAACATGGCTATGCGGCCTGTCCACATCGGTCAGGCATCCACCGACATCATCAACAAAGCCTTTGTCACAGGTTCCTACTTCTGGGTTTACGACCTGGTGGACGACAACACCTTTCATCGGGACCCCAAACAGTTTCGTTACCTGAAAGATGTCATCACTTTGCGAAAATACTGGCTCGAAACCTTCGGCCACGGCATTTTTCGCGATACCGACGGCCTTTTGGAAATCCCCGGCACATTGATAAAGCGGTTCGAACTGCCGGGAGGCGTCCTGCTGGCAATAGCCCAAAAGCAGGCTGCCTGCGGAGAATGTTCGATGGAATACAGCCCCAAAATAGCCAGGGCAGCTGTTTATACCGTAAAAGAAACAGCAGTGCAAAAACGCCTGCTGTCCTTTAGCGCACAGGAGGAAAAAGTGACTTTTTCCATGCCCCAAGAACCCATTTCGCTCATCGTATTCGACAATATGGAATAACAGGAGGAACTCACAAATGGATTACAATCAACTGACAACGGAGCAGGTCAATCCCTTGACGGTTGACATCGACCTCTGCTCCACCGAGGAAATTGTGCGTTTAATCAACGACGAAGACAAAAAAGTAGCCCAGGCGGTGGAAGCCGTTCTCCCCGATGTGGCAAAAGCGGTGGACACCATTGCGGCGCGGATGGAAAAAGGTGGACGCCTTTTCTACATCGGCGCAGGCACCAGCGGCCGACTGGGAGTAGTGGACGCATCGGAATGTCCTCCCACCTTCGGCACCGACCCCAGTCTTGTGGTCGGGATTATTGCCGGAGGGGATACAGCCCTGCGCACCGGAATCGAGGAGATCGAAGACCAGGCGGAACAGGGTAAAGCCGATCTGCTCCGCCATCAAATAAGCGCGCTGGATACCGTCGTCGGCATCAGCGCAAGCGGTTCCGCCGCCTACGTGGCAGGCGCATTGCAGGAAGCAAAAAAATTGGGAGCCGCCACCGTCGCCATCTCCAACTCCCCTCATGCCCACATCGCCGAAGTGGCCGACATCGCCATTATCCCTGTCGTCGGCCCGGAAGCCATTATGGGCAGCACCCGTATGAAAGCGGGAACCTCCCAAAAAATGGTGCTCAATATGCTCTCCACCGCTACGATGGTCAAGTTGGGTAAAACTTACCGGAATCTGATGGTGGATATGATTCCCAGCAACCAAAAACTGCGGGATCGGGCTGTCCGCATCCTGATGAAAGCCACCAATCTCCCCCGGGAAAAGGCAGAAGAGGCCTTGACCCTTTCCGGCAACACTAAAACGGCTTTGGTCATGCTGCTCACAGACTGTGACGCCGCTACTGCCCGCAATGCTCTTTCAAGCCATAACGGTTCGGCGCGGAAGGCCGTCGCCTTTCTTCAGCAAGATGGTGCCTCTCTATGAAGTACGTCATCGGCATCGACGGAGGCGGCACCAAAACCCATCTCAAAGCCTTGGATTTACAGCAAAACACCGTCGGCGAGGCACGGGGAGGGGCCAGCAACCTGACCGCCCTTTCAAAAGAAACGGTAAAGGAAAATCTAAAACTCCTGCTCGCCGATTTTTATAAGCAGACTGGACTTTCCCAAAAAGATTGTGTCTCCGCCTGTCTGGGAACGGCTGGAGCCAGCAGCATCACCTCCCAAAACCAGCTGTCTGCCATTTTGGCAGAAATTTTCCCCGGTATCCCCGTCCTTCTCACAAACGACGCTCTTCCCCTTCTTTACAGCGGCACTCCCTCCGGCTGCGGCATTGTCCTGATCGCCGGGACAGGATCAGTCTGTATGGCGAAAACCGCTGCAGAGGACATCTTCCGCATTGGTGGGTGGGGGCATCTCATCGGCGACGAGGGAAGCGGTTACCAAATCGCCTGCCGGATGCTCGGCGCCGTTATGCGGGCCTTTGACGGAAGGGGCAGACAAACCGTGCTCACCGATTTGCTGCTGGAACATCTGAAACTTTCCTCCCCGATGGAACTCATCGACTACCTCTACCAGTCGGGCAACGGCAAAAAAGAAATTGCCTCTCTGGCCGCCTTATGCGACAGGGCTTTTGCGCTTGGCGACGATACAGCCAAAGCGATTTATGAGGAAGCCGCCGAAAGCCTCTGTGAAATGGTAACGGCAGCGGCGCAAAAGTTTCCCCCCAAAAAACGGGAACCGATTGTTTGTGTCTACACCGGTGGAATGGTCACAAAATCTCCCGCCCTGCGAGATTTGCTCAGTCGAAAGCTACAAACAAAGGCCCCTAATGTAATTTTTCAGGAGTGCCGCCACGACGCCGCCTACGGCTGCGCGCTGATGGCGATGGAAAAGTGGAATCAGGGGGAAAATTTATGAGTGGAACATTGCTTCGCATCCAAAAATGCAGGGAAAATTTCAGCCCGTCCGAACAGAGAGTGGCGAACTATGTACTGGAGCACGCAGGAAACATCGTCGGCCTCCCGGTAGCAGAACTGGCAGAACACAGTGGCTCCAACCGGGCAGCCGTCGTCCGATTCTGCAAAAGAATGGGTTTTGAAGGATACCGGGATTTTACCCTGGCTCTGGCAGCAGAGCTAGCAGTGGAGCAAAACAGGGAGAAACGAGAATCCGCCGATATTCTGCCGGGCGACAGCGTGGAAACCATCCTGCAAAGCATCTGCGCAAACAGCATCCAGTCCATTCAGGACAGTTGTACCCTGCTTCGCCCCTCCGACGTCCAGTTGGCCTCCGACCTGCTCATAAAGGCCAAAAAAATCGATTTTTACGGCATCGGCGCTTCTCAACTTGCAGCACAAGACGCCCAGTATAAGTTCATGCGCATTAATAAGAACTGTACCGCTTATCCCGACGGACACCTCCAGCTCACCTCCGCCTCTCTCCTATCCGAAGAGGACGTGGCCGTAGCAATCTCCTGGTCCGGCGAAACCAAGGACGTGGTAGAAGCGGCCAGTATGGCCAAATCTAAAGGTGCCGCGGTCATTACCATTACCCAGTACGGCAAAAACCGCCTCTCTCAATGCGGAGACATCGCTTTTCAGCTCACTTCGCCCGAAACCACCATTCGTATCGGCGCTATGAGTTCCAGAATCGCACAGCTCACTTTGATCGACATTCTGTTTTCCTGCGCCGTGAGCAAAGAACCTCAAAACATTGACCGCTATCTGAAACAGACCCGACCTGTCGGAAAGAAAAAGCGGTATCAAAAATAATTATTCTATAAAAAACCGCTGTGCGTTGCTGCACAGCGGTTTTTTGTATTTTATCAGAAATTTTATTTACAGCCTTTTTGGACCTCGTCATACAGCTCTTTCAGTACCGCCCCAACAGCCTCTACAGCCTCGCCGACCGGCACTTTTTTACTGATTTTTTTATCTCTTGTGACGATTTCGCAGCAGCCTTCCTTCATGTTGCGGGGGCTGACGATAACGCGCACCGGAACGCCCAGCAGGTCTGCGTCGGAGAACATGACGCCCGCCGTTGCCTTGCGGTCGTCATAGATGACTTCGATCCTCTCTTTTTGCAGCTCGTCATAGAGCTGATCGGCAAAAGCGTGGGTTTCCGGGTCGTCGGAGCGCACACAGCAAATGTGAACTTCCCAGGGGGCGATGGTGATGGGCCAGATGGGGCCGTAATCGTCGTGGTGGACTTCACAAACAGAAGCTGCCAGCCGCCCTACGCCGATTCCATAACAGCCCATAATGGGATGTGCCGCTTTCCCGTCAGCGTCCAGATAGGTCATATTCATGGATTTTGTGTACTTGGTACCCAATTGGAAAATATTGCCCACTTCAATGCCGCGGGAGATGGTGATAGCTTTCTTGCCGCATACGGGACAAATACCACCCTCGGCGATTTTGGCAAAATCGTGATATTCTACCTTTCCGCAGTCTCTTTCGATATTGAGGCCAGTGTAATGGTATTCTTCTACATTGCCTCCGCAGGAGAGGTTTTGGGCTCCTTCCAGAGAACGGTCAAACAAAACGGTAAAGTCCCCTTCCAGCTTGTAAGGTCCGATGTAACCGGCGTTGAGGCCGCATTCTGGCGTAATCACAGCCGGATGAATGTCTTCTCCCAGGAAATTTGTCAGCTTCGTCTCGTTGATGTCCAAGTCCCCCCGGATGAATACCACCACGTAAGCGTCGTCGCTATTTTTCTGGTAGACGACCGCTTTGCACGAGCTTTCGAGAGGGGCGTGCAGAAATTCACATATATCTTCAATGGTGTGGATATTTGGGGTGTGGACCAGCTTAATTTCCTCCAGTTCCCCAGTTTTTGCATTGTCTACGATGTTTTCCGCCGCTTCCATGTTGGCTCGGTAGCCGCACTCTTTACAGAGGACGATGCTGTCCTCGCCCACCGGGGTCAGCAGCATGAATTCGTGGGAGATACTGCCGCCCATCATGCCGGAATCCGACTGGACAGAAATCACTTCGGGAACGCCGGCCCGGGCAAAAATCCGCTCATAAGCCTTATAACACTTGTCGTAATACCGCTCCAGGTCCTCCTGAGAGGTGTGGAAGGAGTAGGCGTCCTTCATGGTGAATTCCCGGACGCGAATGAGGCCGCCGCGGGGACGTGCTTCATCGCGGAACTTTGTCTGGATCTGATAAATCATAAAGGGGTATTTGGTGTAGCTGTTGGCGTACTCCCGCACCAGCTGAACCGCCGCCTCTTCGTGGGTCATCCCCAGCACCATCGGAGAGCCGTTCCGGTCGGAAAACCGCAAAAGCTCGCTCCCTACCGATTGATACCGCCCCGACTCATCCCAAAGGGTACCGGGTAGCACCACCGGAAACAGGACCTCCTGTCCGTCGATGGAGTCCATCTCCTCGCGGATAATCCGCTCGATTTTCTGGGAAATCCGTTTCATAGGAGGATACTGGGAAAAAATCCCATTGGCTACGTATTTGATGTAGCCGCCCCGCACCATGAGCGCATGACTGTCAATCGCACAATCCGAAGGCCGTTCTTTAAAGCGATCCCCTACCAGTTTGTCTAGTTTCATCTTTCTATCTCCTTCCAGTTTTTACACAAAAAATCTGACCCGCCTCAATTGAAATCGCAGACGGATCTTTGCAGCGCTGTGCTGCTGCAATAAAAAACGCCCCAAGTCCATTAAGACTTAGGGCGAAATCATCCGCGGTACCACCTAAATTCAGAAAAAATCTGCACTCAAGGCAGGGAGTTCCCCTGCCGCCCCGATAACGGCGGGCGCCGATGGATTTGACCGGCAGATGCCGTTTCACCCATAGCTCCAAGGTGGGTTCACTCCTTACGCCAAAGGCTTACACCTACCGCCTTCTCTCTTGGTGACGTGCAAAGAAGCTACTGTTCCTTATCACAGCGTTTTGTTATTGCAACCATTATATAGCAAAGCTCGCGGCTTGTCAATGCAAAAAAGGCAGGAATACCGGAGAATCGCTGATTCTCTGGTATTCCTGTTCTTATGAAGAAAGATATTTGATTTTAAGCACCAATTCCATTGCCACTAAAATAGCAGACAAGAATATTGCAGTTGAAACAGCAAGACCAATTCGATTCCAATGCATCGCAACTGTAAGTATCATCCCTGCGGTTAGCACCCCTGTGATTACCCGCGCATAACGCCGGTAATGGACAATCTCTTCGGCATCCAGCGGTTTGTTTGGATTCTCCATAGGAGCCCAGCGCCAGATGACCGCCAGCCCAATCAGCATCTGCCCAACAGAAATCGGAAGCAAAGCTGCCTCCGGCATCAATCGGAAGACGCAAAGAACAATTGCGGTGATTCCATAGGAGATTAAGGTACATTTTCCCTGGGTAGAGGCGTGCCATCCTCCCGCGTAGGGGCGCAGGCTGAAAAAAGCCAGTAAGAACAATGCCGTTTCCGGCAACACTTTCAAAAGAAGCCCTACCACGAGAGCAAAGGCAAAAAATGGAATCTGATACAGCAGATGAACAACGCCAAACTGATATATTTCCTGATCTTCCGCATCAATCGTGCGGCTGGAAACCAAGCTTGCCGTAATTTTTTCCGCCAATCTTGCGATCATTAGAATCTCCGCAGTTTCTTCACAGCCTCAGGCATTTTGGGCTGATAGGTAAGTGTAGGGCAAGAAGTATTTGCCTGACGAGCACAGGACTTTTCAGCTGTTTTGGCAACCATTTTGAGAATGAAAGACTGTTTTTTCATTTTGAATCCTCCTAAAATTTTTAAAATATTGAAAAGCTGTATTTCACAGCAACTTCACTGGTTTACCGGATCAAGTATCAAGCGCACGATAAATATCTGATTTTCGGTGAGAATTTCCAGTTCACCGTCGTAACGACTTACGATCTCCTGAACATTTGAAAGCCCGATCCCCATATGTCCTTCTTTATTGGTACAGAATGATTGGGTCGGTTCTTCGGGGCATTTTCCCTCGTATCTATTTTCGATACTTGCGATCAGCTTCCCGGCATAACTGTGGATACGAAGTTCTATTTTACGCTGATTCTGAGGCAGCGACTGACAAGCATCTATGGCATTATCGATGAGATTGGCGAATATGGTAAGCAAGTCCATTTCATCAAAGCCATCCAGTGAAAAATGTTTGAAATTGAGGTGAAGCAGAATCTTGTAGGATGCTGCCAATTTCTTTTTATCGTTGAATAAAATGTTCAGCAGAGGACTAGGGCAAACTTTTGGAACGCCCAGCATATCCATGTTTTCTTTAATTTTTTCCACATACACTGCTTTTTGTGAAGTATCATCCATTTGCTCTAATGTCTGCAGCTGATTTCTAATATCGTGGATAATCCGACGGGATTGTTCATATCGGCTTTCTATCTCACGGTAATTGGTGGAGATAATATGTTCCTGCTGACGATAAAGCTGTAACTGCAATTCGGCCTCTTTGGATCTGACGATAGCCTCCGTTTGATGAACAACATAAAGGTTTAACGCAAGAAATCCAAAGCACATGGCAGAAACTACGACCGCTGTTGTGGTAGTATTGACAAACTCAGAAAAATAGAAGACGATTCCTAATTCTCCTAAACTGGAAACTGCAAGAAATATATTCTGTTTCAAGCTTAGCGGACGGTTAGGTACATGATCCATCCAGCTTAAGACTAAGCGGTATGAAAAATAAATAATCATCTTGCTTAATAGGTTGTACCACATCAATCTTGCATTTTGCATCATTCCAGATAACTCAGATTGTCCATTTATCGCCAACATTACATACCCTAAAACCAAATCAATAATGACGCAATAGGTCATAAAGAATACATCGCAAAAAATTTTGCGGCGGGATGGACGGTATAAAAGAACGCTGAGTAAGATAAACGCAATTACAGAATAAGCTGTATTGATTATAGCAGAGAATAGCTGGTTGACTGCAACGCAAATTCCCACAAAGGCAAGAAATGCTGCGATATAAATCCAGTTCGCTTTATACTTCTTTCCGTACAAACGAAAACAAAAATCGAACAGTAGCAAACCCATCATAGCATCGGGCACCAGAAAGCGCAAAAGGTATTCTAGTTTTTCCATGGCCGATCCTCACAGAACGAAGAACGTGCTGTATAAAAACTGTTGATAGCGCCTTCGGAAATCTGCGGAACGTTTTTGCGACATAGGCAATTCTACGCCGTTTGCCAAAGTAACATTCATGCAGGTAAAGCGGCGGACATGCATGAGATTTACAAGAAAATTTTGGTGAGACGATACAAATGGAAATTTTTCAAGAAGCTCCGTCATCTGTTTCATGGTGTAAACGGCTACATATTTGCTTTCCGTTGTATGTATTTCGACTTTTCGGTTTTTGTACTCAACAAAAATTATTTGTTCCGGCACTAGACGGACATCTCCGTCTACAGTATGAAGAAATATTTCAGGGGTCTCCTGATCGTTATGTAAATAATCAATGGCGTCTTCCAACTGTCGCTTAATATCATCCGCCGTAAATGGCTTAATGAGATAACTGAAAGCATGAAGCTGAAAAGCGGCCGACTGATATTCTTCATAACCCGTCACAAAAATGATTTTCGCGCGTTTGTTGCTGGCACGCAGTTCTTGAGCGATCTGTATGCCACTCATCCCCGGCATCTCGATATCCAAAAAGAAAATATCGCTGCCTCCGGCTTTGTTGAGCATTTGGGAACCATCTTGGTAAATTTCCACTGCAGAAGTGATTTGTGTGTCTTTAAAGTACTGATCGGCAATGTTACGAATCTGCGTAACTACCTTGGGATCGTCATCACAGATGGCTAATTTCAGCATGTGAGCTCCTCCTATGCTTCTGCATAAATAGATTTTATTGGAATTTCCAGAATAATGCAATAGCTATTGCACAACTGACAAATTTCCTGTCATAACTTACAGATTTATTATACTACATCGTGAAAATCTTTCAATAAAAACTAAATCTATTTAATAATATATCTAAAAAATATTGATCATTGTGTTTATCTGCTGTTTAATATTCTAGATATATTATATGATATTTTAATTTAAAAACAAAAAGCGGTGCGGGTTTAAGTGAAAATTCACTTAAACCCGCACCGCACAAATATTTTTGGCGCGCCATGCAGGACTCGAACCTGCGACCTTTTGATTCGTAGTCAAACACTCTTGGAAAACATTTTGACAAATCAAGTATAAATTTACGGATTCTATCTAATAAATTGTGCAAATAGCATAAAAATACATACACATTTAGGAAACAAGGGCAACCGATTTTCATAACCGCAACAGGTGTTGGTTAGAGCGTTTGTTAGATAAAGTTAGATGAAGTGCAAAGGGACATTGTTCTTATAGACAATGTCCCTTTTTTTATTCCGTGATTGAAAATAAAAAGAATAAGGAAGTGATACTACTATGGCAGTTTTTCGGATAGAGCGAAATAAAGGATACACCGTAATGAGCAATTACCATCTACGCGACAACAAGCTGTCCTTAAAGTCAAAAGGGCTATTGTCTCAAATGCTGTCTTTGCCGGAAGATTGGGATTATACCCTGGCAGGGTTATCACACATTAACCGGGAAAGCGTTGACGCTATCCGCACCGCCATATGGGAACTGGAAAAAGCCGGATATATCATCAGGCGGCAGGGCCGGGACGAAAAAGGCAAAATGTTGCCAATCGAATATATTATATACGAACAGCCGCAGGAGAAGCAATCAACAGAGGAAAACTCTCCGGTGTTGGAAAATCCAATACCGGAGAATAAACCGCTGTTGGATTTCCCGACATCGGCTAATCCGACGGCGGAAAACCCGGTATCGGAAAATCCAATGCAATTAAATAAAGATAAAATAAATACTGAGATATTAAATACTGATTCTATCCCTTCCTTATCTCCGGGCAATGTCCACTCCTCCTTTTCAAATGCAGAGAAGGAACAGATAGGAAAAAATGATCATCATTCCATAGAAATATATCAAGAGATTATCAAAGCAAATATTGAGTATCCTTGCCTGATACACGATCCTGAAATCGGGGAAGAACGCCTGAACGAAATCCTGAACGTCATACTGGATACGGTAGGTTCATCAAGAAAGATTATCCGAATTGCCGGAGATGACTACCCTGCCCAGTTTGTCCGGGAGAGGTTTCTACAGTTGAACAGCTCACATATCAAATTTATCTGTGACTGCATGAAAGAAAATACGGCTAAAATCCGCAATATGAAACAGTATTTGCGGGCGGTGCTCTTTAACGCACCGGCCACTATGGATCACTGCTACACAGCCCTTGTGGCTCATGATATGGCCCATAACAATGGAGGTGGTTGCTATGATTGACATTGCGACAACAGAATAAGGTCATTGTAATCTGTCCCTGTTTTACAGGGACTTTTTTAATGGGAGGACAAAAATAATGGACAACAAAATAGTGACTGAAACTATCCCTGAAAAAGACGAACGGAAAAGTTCCCGCAAAAGAGCATATATCCTCATTGCCGTTTTGCTGCTGATTATCCTGCTCATTCTTCTGCTGCAAAGATGCACACAGGGGAATCCGGTGGATGGCGGCGTACATCCATCCGTTTCCGATTCCATTACAAACGGCAGCCTCACACCGGAAACGACAGAGCCCATTGAACCCGATTACTTCAATGTCAAAATCAACGCCACGCCGGTTATAGAAAACGGGAAAATGAATTTGCGGGCGGAAAACAACAGTGAAAACAAATTTGCCTGTCAAATTGAAGTAGTCGTACAAAGGTATAAAGACGAGACGGCATTCCCCGCAGCAGAAAAAATATATACCGAAAGGGGGGAACAATTCTATGCGGTATCCATTGATCCGGATACGAAATCCTACAAGTTAACACCTATTGACAACATCACAGGTTATCAATACGTATCCCTCGACGATTATGAAACCGTTATCTACCAGTCGGACAAAATTTTTCCCAATCAGTCTCTGGAGTATTGCACCATTACAGAGAATTTGGAAAAGGGCAAATATTTTGGCACGGCAAAGTATACGCTGTACGATCCGGAAAGCGGAGAACAAGCCGGCGTATTTAACGTCATGCTTGATATAACCGTAAAATAAAACTTTGGAGGTAAATTGAATGAAGAAAAGTCTTATGGGCATCATGCTAGCAATTGTAACTGCCATCGGAATCCCCACAACTACCGCATTTGCAACGGAACCAATTGAAAAAACTTCAAATACGGTTCTTGTAGAAGGGACAGTTGAAGCAATTACCACTTTAGATATTGATGTTCCGGTTAAGATCACTTTTTTAATTGATGCAGATCGCGACTTTCAATCTGCTGATTTTGAGGTGGTGAATAATGCCCCTGTTCCCATTACCGTTACTGCTACATCCATCAAGGCCCAGTCCGCGACTGCCGCGAAAGTTGTGGCAGAAAATGTCCATACTGACACCGAATGGAACAATCTAAATAAAACAGAAACACAGTCACAAATTGCCTTGGGCCTTCAAGTAAAGGGAAAAACTGAAGATTTAATGGAGGCTCCAACAACACAAACAAAATGGTTTGGTGCGGAAAGTGGAGACAGCAATATCAAACTCGGAGTTATTAAATCTGCATATAACACAAGCGTCAGTCCACGGATGCAGTTGGCATTTGATGCAAAATACGGTAAGGCATGGGTACAGGAGACAACCCTGAATTACGACTTAATCCTAACCTTCAGCATTAATTAGTTTACAACTCATGGAGGACGGTATTTCCGTCCTCCATCCATCTTTAACTTCAAAAAATGGGAGGAAATAGTATGAAGTCCCCAAAATTGCTTTGCACATTACTGGCGTCTATCATTGCCGCGGCCTCCATCCCCTTCAGCGCCGCCGCATATAACAGCGCAGATTGGATCATTGAACGGAATCAGAGGAAAGCTTGGATTACCGGATATAACGGCACCGATACCGATGTGATCTGTCCGGATATTGTAGAGGATGATTACGCCACTACTACTATCTACATCGACGAAATTCAATCTTCGGTACTGGCCAATAAGGGTATCCGGTCTCTCCAATTGCCGCAACATCTTAGCACTATTGGAATGAACTGCTGTACGGACAATCAAATAACAGAGATTTCTCTGCCCTCCAGTCTATCACTTATTGGAAGAAATGCTTTCCGAAGCAATCAACTGAAGTCTCTGGACTTATCCAGCCTACATGGATGTACCATTGAATACGGCGCTTTTATGAGTAATCAGCTAACCTCTGTGGAATATCTACCGAATACGCTCACCTTAGAGCAGGCAGTGTTTAACGATAATCTCTTGCCTGACAGTGAGGCTTGGTTTTATGCAAAAAATGAGCCAACAAAGCTGATCAGCTACGGCGGGGCGCGGCGTGATAACGTATCTATCCCGGCTGGAACTGAGACATTGGACGAATATTGTCTGGCCAGTAATCGAATCACGTCCTGTACCATTCCAGATTCGGTAGTCAGAATATGCAGTTGGGCGTTTTATGAAAACAATCTGACAGAAATTATCATTCCTCAAAGCGTAACGAGGATTGACAGCAACGCCTTTTCCAGCATCCCCAGCTTAAAGACAATCTATCTCGCTGGCAGAGAAAATACCGATGGAATGACTTTGGGACAACAGTGGAACGGATCGGCATCTGTCGAATTCCTTTCGTCTCCCCCACCTCCGGCAGAGGATGTTATGCAAAGCATAACCGTTGCAGGCAGTGTAGAGCCTTTGACCGTAATTGATATTGACGTTCCTGTTCAAACGACCTTTTTGATTGACGCCAAACGCAATTTTAAGTCCGCTGAATTTTCCATTAAAAGTAATACCCCGGTTCCCGTTGCCGTTACCGCCACATCTCTCAAAGCAAAAGAAAGTAACCCGACAAAGGTTGTAGCACATACTGCCTATTCCGATACTGAATGGAATAACCTGAATCAATCCGATACACAATCTCAAATTGCCCTGGGTATCCAAATCATTGAGGATAAAAGCGATCTATTAGAATCTCCACCAGCAGATACCCAATGGTTCGGGGACGAAAATACCGACAGCAATATTCTTTTGGGTACACTTCCATCGGCTTACGGCACAAACCAACCGCCCCAGCTTACCTTACAGTTTGATTCCCGGTATGGAAAGTCATGGGGAGATGTATCCTCCATCGAATATGATTTAACCCTCACATTCAGTGTTGCATAACCTATTATGTTGTTTTCCTATCTGTAAAAATACAACTTTATATTGCAAAATAATTATACTTGTTGTATAATAAGGAGGCGGTATAATACCTAAAATCAACCCCAAATTAAAAACTTTAGACGACCTGTACTCCCTGGAAAAAGAAAGCCATTTTTTGACGGAACAACCGCAGGCTGGGAAAAAATCTATGGAAGATTCGGTGACGTTTCTCTCCCCTCATCTCATCTGCCCTTTCCGTCGACACCCCTTCCGGCTTTATGAAGGAGAACGGCTTGACGACTTTGTGGCAAGCGTGTCGGCGCATGGAATCCTGACACCGGTTATCGTCCGCAAAATAGAGCAGGACGAAAACGGGTATGAATACGAGATGCTTGCCGGACATAATAGACGAAACGCCGCTATGTTGATTGGCCTAGAATACATTCCCTGTATCGTCAAGGAAAATCTGTCCGATGAGGAAGCGTGGATTTATGTGATCGAGACAAATGTGCTTCAACGTTCCTTTTCAGACATGCTCCCATCGGAAAAAGCGGCGGTACTTTCGATACAGTATTCCAAAATGTTCAGCCAGGGCAAACGAAACGACATCATCGAAGAATTAAAAAAGCTCAACAAGCCCGATTATAGCAGGGAAAACATATCCTGTGGAAGCGACTTCCACAAGTTGAAAAACAGGGATAAACTCGGCGAAGCTTATGACTTAACAGGGCGTGCGGTTGCAAACTATGTCCGCGCCGCTACCCTTATCGACCCGTTGAAAAACAGGCTTGACAACAAAGAACTGACCCTGACCATATCAGTGACACTGTCATATTTATCCGAGACAGAGCAGCAGGTGGTTGAATCGGTACTATCGGAAAATGAGTATAATCTGGATGGAAAAAAGGCGGCGCTTCTGCGCAGCTATGCGGGCCGGCTAGATAAGAACCTCACCGAACAGATTTTGTCCGGTGAGAAAATGAGGAAGCCGAAAAGCAATGCGCCGCCGCCCTTCAAGCTGAAAGCGAAAATCTATTCCAAATATTTTAAGCCGGATACCAAGGCTACTGAAATAGAACAGGTTATTGATGAAGCATTGTCGCTGTACTTTTCCCAGCGGAAACAGAAGGGAGTATAATTACGCGGAGACACTCGTTCCGCTTAAGAAACGGAGGTCTGATATTTGCGTCAAGACGAGCGTTTAAAAGTGATTTACCAAACCGCCGCAACGATGATTGTGCGAAGCGAAAATACCTGGCGGGATTATCTGAACTTCGCTTCCCGTATCCATAAGCACGATTTTGACACCGCCCTGCTTGTATACGCACAAAATCCCAACGTTTCGGCGCTGGCGACAATGGAACAGTGGAACCGGATTGGCAGAAGCGTCAACCAAGGCGCGAAAGGCATCGCCGTCTGTAATTACCAAAACGCCCGGTTGACAGTTTCTTACCTGTTCGATATATCGCAAACCAGCGGGCGGGAAATAAAAATGACAGATTGGCAGCTTGACGGAATCAGGAGAACAGAGCTCGTAAAGCGATTGATAGGGACAAATAACCTCACCGCCGCTACTTTTTCCGAAGCAGTATACGAACTTGCCGCAGAGAAAGCCGCTGAAAGCTGGGAACCCTTCCATCGTTCCATTAAGGCAAATACTAAAAATCACATTTTTGGGGAACTGCCGGAATACGGGCTGGAATCCCAAATCACTGCCCTGCTTACTGACAGCATATCCTACCTCATCGGCAAACGCTGCGGCCTATCGGATGAGGAAATCATCACTGGGGACGGTATGAACACAATCAATCATTTTAATACCATCCCTATGATTGCCGCCCTCGGTAATACGGTTACATCAGCATCAAAGGAAATGCTGATTGAAATAGAATCTGTAATGAAAATACTCAATATGGAAAGGGACCTGCAAAATGGACAGCAATCTGAGTCTCAGCTACACAGAGAAGGACGGAATCCTGTACCCGAACATTCAAATCTCCAACGACCCGAAAGCAGATCAGCCGCTGGGACGGTACGGGAGGATGGCGCTGGAATACCTGATGGAGAACCACCCCAACCGGTATACAGCTTTGAAAATGGATGGCAGCCTGATGGAAACAATGCACCGGGTACAGACGGAAGCCTCGAACGAAATCGAAGCCCTGACCCAGCAGATGCTTCAGGACGATCCGATGCCGCAGACCGAGGACACGATGGAACGGACGCGCCATTTAAACAGCTTGAAACATTCGGCGGAGGAAACGGTGCTTTCCGAAATCGTCCTGATTCCGAGATAAAAACTGAACCGTCAGATAAAACAGAGCCGTCAAAAGACGGTTCTGTTTTTTTACCTTCGGATTCAGAAATTGGGTCCCTTTCCCTGGATGCCACGGATAACGCCCCATTTTCATTTGAATACCGGCTGCTAAGTCGTCTGCGTTCCGACTGCGAATATTTCTTAGGATATGGCAATCGTGCAGAAAAACATTTATGGGCCGGAAGCGTTGAAGGCCAGATCGCCAAAATGCGCGAGCTATACCGTCTGCTCCCTCAAAAACCGGATTGGCTTACCGAACAGGATATTGACAACTATGAACATCGAATGAAGACTGACGAAAAATCCGCCGGACCGGAAAACAGGAATACAGATACCGGTGTTCCAAAGTCGAAGCAGAAAAACGACCTTGCTTCCCGGAATTACCGGACATTTGCCAAGCTGTTTCCCGATATTGTTTCCCAAAAATATAGTTATCTGCGGCTGGAATCCGAAGGTTTTGAACCCCTTTCGTTGGAATGGCTGTCCGGCAAGGAATTATCCATGATGCACACCTACACCCAAAACGGCGACCTGATGCGCGATCCCGATATGGTGTTGCGGATTGATTCCGACACGCAAACCATACAAGCCGTCTCCTATGAACTGTCAAGCATGGGCATCTACCAGGAGGTTTTTACAGAGGGAGGCTACCGGCCGAAGCTCCAAAAAGAACTCAATTCGTTTCTCTCTAATTGGCTCTCCAACATTGCTTCTCAGGGTTATGAATCTGTCCGGGCTGTTGAAATGGTAGACGGCGAGGAACGGGAAATCACATTTGACGTAGTAGAAGAGCCCGCACCGGAACAGGAACTCGCCCTTTCCCCGCTGTCGGTCCCGAACTTCAAAGAGGATACCGAACAGCTTTCGCTTTTCCCATCGGAGAATGAGGGCCGGTATCTGGATGAATCGGAAAAATCCACCGAAGCTGCGGGAACAGAAACAGTCGAACCGAATATCGATGAGGGAATCAAAATCCTCGATGAAATGATAGACGCCCATAACGGGCAGATCGACATGGAAATGACGATATACAAAGGGGAAATCCCGGTCGGTTTCATGCAGTACAGTGTCTATGAAGGTGTTCCGAAAATCAGCATGATTGAAATCTTGCCGGAATACCGCAGACAAGGATATGCCACTCGCCTGCTTCGGTATTTACAGAAACAATATCCCGATGTCGAAATAGAGTGGGGGCTTCTGACAGAGGACGGAAAAGCCCTCTACGACGCTATCACCTTTTCAATTGAAAATCCTGATTTTGTCCGTGCAAAAAACGACTTAGAGGATATTATCGCTGAATACAAGAAATATGATTCCGTTTTAAATAATGGAGGCATTCTATCCTCGGTTCAATCGGCAGACATGGATGATTTAGAGGATATACAATATCGGTTGGAAAATGAACTGCGGGAACTCCGACCAACCCGTGTCTTTGTCCGGTTGGATGAGGATAAGATGAATGGACAACTCCCCGGTACTGAATCGGAACCCTCCCTTCCTGATGAGGATGCAAAGCTTCCGGCTTCCATTTCTCCAGAACCCGTTCCTCAAAATTTTCGGTACACGGCTGGTATGGATTTGTACCCCCGCGGGGAGAAATCCAAGTATCAGGCAAACGTCACAGCGATTAAACTGCTGCGGCAGATCGAAGCAGAACGCCGTCCTAGCCACCCACGTCAGCGGTCGCTGACGCGGGAAGAACAAATTGTCCTTGCCCGTTATTGTGGATGGGGTGGCCTGTCCAACGTGTTTAATGAAAAATCTGATGGCTGGTCAAAGGAATATCAGGAGCTAAAAAGCCTTCTGACCCCGGAAGAATACAAAGCGGCGATGGAATCCACCCTCACCGCCTACTATACCGATCCCGAACTGATCAAATATATCTACAAAGCGGTGGAAAGTTTTGGTTTTACAGGTGGCCCGGATCGAAAGATTCTCGATCCGGCGACGGGTACAGGGAATTTCTTCTCGGTACTGCCGGAATCTCTGTATGGGACAAAGCTCTATGGCACCGAAATCGACTCCATTACCGGCCGAATTGCCCGACTGCTCTACCCAGAAGCAGACATTCAGGTGAAAGGATTTGAATCAGCCCAATATGAGGACAACAGCTTTGATGTCTGTATTGGGAATATCCCATTTAACAGCATCAAAGTGTACGATTACCGGTATAAGGACGAAGATTTCCTAATTCACGACTACTTCATAGCCAAATCCATTGACCTGACAAAACCGGGTGGCATTATCGCATATATCACTACCAAAGGCACGATGGATAAAGGGGATTCTTCGGTGCGGAAATACATCGCCAGACGTGCGGAGTTCATCGGTGCGCTGCGCCTCCCCAATACGGCGTTCAAGGCCATTGCCGGTACCGAGGTCACATCCGACATCATTTTCCTGAAAAAGCGGGCGCAGCCCATTGAATTTTCCGATCAAGATTACCCCGATTGGATTAAGACTGAGCTGGAAAGGGCGCCGAAATGGATAGCGTACAACCTGTATTTTCACCGTCACCCGGAAATGATACTCGGCGAAATGCAACGGAGCAAAAATATGTACGGCCGGGATGATGGGACAGCCTGTATCGCGCCGGAGGGGTACGATCTGTACGCTGAGATGGAAAAGGCTATCGGCAACCTGAAAGCGACGTTTGAGGCGAAACCTAATTTGCCGCCTGCCAAACTGCCGGATGAAATCGAAGAAAAAGTAGCTCTGTATATGCCCGCCCCTGAAGGAACGAAAAACTATACCTATCAAATAATCGAAAATAAAATTTTCTTTTGTGAAAAAAACGAGCTAATCCCGCAGCCGTATACCGGCAAAAAAGCGGAACGAATTAAAGGACTGTGCGAAATCCGCACGGCCCTTTTGGATGTTATCAGCATTCAGTCCCATCCCCCTTATGCAGAATCGGAATTAAAGGACAAGCAGGCGGTCTTGAATGAGGTGTACGACCGCTTTGTCAAAAAGCACGGCGTCATTAACAGCAAAGGGAATATCCTCGTCTTTTCGGACGACGACCAGTTTCCCTTGCTTCGCTCCATCGAAAACGAAGTCAAGGAAAAGGACGGAACCGTCCGTTGGGAAAAAGCGCAGATTTTCAGCAAAGCCACCATCCATCCCCGTATCCTCCCCGACCATTGCGACACTGCCGAAGAAGCCCTGTACCTTTCACTCAACACAAGGTTAAAGATTGACCTAGGGTATATGTTCTCCCTGACGGGAAAGGAGCCCCATGAACTGATCGAAGAATTGGGCGATAAGGTGTACCTCAATCCCCGTTCCTATTACGGCAATATCCTGGAAGGATGGGAAACCGCCGAAGAATACCTGTCGGGGAATGTCAGGGATAAACTGCTGTACGCCAAAATCAAGGCAGAGGAAGCCCCCGACCTGTTCACTCGGAATGTGACGGCTCTGGAGGCGATCCAACCCGCGCCGTTAAAGCCCGCCGATATTGATACTTCCATCGGTACGCCCTGGATTCCCATCGAGTATTACCAGCAATTCATGTATGAAACCTTTGAGACAGCCGTGTATAACCGGGCAACGAGTGAGGAGAGATACAACCGGAATCGGATTACGCTGGAGTATATGGAGTATACCACGGCGTGGTATATCAACGGAAAAACGTTGGAACCGGATTCTGTCCAGGCAACCAAAACTTACGGCACAGAGCGGAAAAACGCCTATGAAATCTATGAGGATTGTTTGAACCAGAAAAGCGCCACTGTCCGGGATAAGGTAGAGTATAGAGACCCCATTACCGGCCAGAAAAAAGAAAAATACGTTATCAATACTACTGAAACACGGATTGCGCGGGCAAAGCAGTCTCAAATCAAAGAGGCATTTGCCGCCTGGATTTGGAAAGACGCTAAACGGCGGGATACGCTTCTCAAAATCTACAACGATCGCTTTAACGTCTTTGTCCCCCGCCAATATGATGGGAGCCACCTCATTTTCCCCGGCATGTCAGAGGAAGAAAAGTTGCGGCCCCATCAGGCGGATTTTGCCGCCCGCGTCATTTACTCCGGGACGGGGCTGGCAGCCCACGAAGTGGGAGCTGGCAAGACTGCGGCGCTGATTGCGGCCGGGATGTTTTTAAAAAACTTAGGCGCCATCCAAAAGCCGGTATACGTTGTCCCAAACCCGTTGGTAGGGCAATGGGCGACGGAATTCTACCGCTTTTTTCCCAATGCAAACCTCCTGGTATCCACCGTCGAGGATTTCAGTGCCAAAAACCGCAACCGTTATGTATCCCGCATCGCCATGGGGGATTATGACGCGGTCATCCTCGCCCATTCGCAATTTGAACGCATCCCGATTTCGGCAAAGCGGCAGGCAATACAGATACAGGAGCAAATCAACCAAATTTCCTATGCAATAGAGCGCGCCAAGGAAGAAAAAGGGGAAAACTGGACGGTGAAACAAATGGTACGGTTTAAAATGAATTTGGAGGCAAATCTTGAGAAGCTGTCAGCCGAAGAAAAGAAAGACGACCTTTTGAGCTTTGAGGAACTGGGCATTGATTTCATGTTCGTAGATGAGGCCCATATGTATAAAAACTGCTTTGTCTATACGAAATTATCCCGTGTAGCTGGTATTAACACCTCATCTTCCCAGCGCGCCTACGACATGATGCTGAAATGCCAATACCTACAGAGTATCAACAACGGACGCGGCGTGGTATTTGCCACCGGTACGCCTATCAGCAACTCTATGTCGGAATTGTACGTCATGATGCGGTATCTGGAGCCCAATGTCCTGCGTGACCTGGGAGTTGCGGATTTTGACAGTTGGGCGGCTACCTTTGGGCGGATTGTATCGTCTTTGGAGATTACGCCGGAGGGCGGCGGCTGGCGGATGCGCCAACGGTTTTCAAAGTTCGTGAATCTACCGGAACTGATGCAGGCGTTTCGTTTAGTAGCCGACATTCAGACCGCCGATATGCTCCATCTCAGCCGTCCGGCCATCAAAGGCGGCAGGGCCGAAGTAATTTCCACCGACGCGACAGAATACCAGAAAAAAATCATGGAGGAGTTTGTTCAGCGCGCCGAGGCCATCCGCACAAAGAGGGTCGATCCCCGTGAGGACAATATGCTTAAGTTGACCGGTGAAGCCCGGCTGATGGCCATTGATCCCCGGTTGATTGATAAGACAGCTCCCAATGATCCTCAAACTAAGCTAAACTTCTGCATTAACAATCTCTACCGTGTTTGGGAGGATACCGCCGCCGACCGGCTGACACAGCTTGTGTTCTGCGATGTTTCCACCCCCGGAGCAAAAGACGTTATCGAGATGCAGGAGGTGTCCGAAGGAAAATTTGAAATGATACCGGGGCAGTTTGTCAACGTGTACCATGAGATTAAAATGCGTTTGATGGAGCGCGGCGTCCCGGGGAATGAAATCGCCTTTATTCACGACGCCAAATCGGAGGCCCAACGGCAGGCTATCTTTGAACAAATGCGAAGCGGCGAAATCCGTATCCTTTTGGGAAGTACCGGCAAGCTGGGAACTGGCGTGAATGTCCAGGATCGGGTAATCGCCCTTCATCATCTGGATGTACCCTGGAAGCCGTCGGACATCACCCAAAGAGATGGGCGTGGCCTGCGGCAGGGAAATATTAACCCCGAAATCATGATTTTCCACTATATCACTGTTGGAACCTTTGACGCATATTTATGGCAGATTCAGCAGCAAAAATTAAGCTATATCACACAGATTATGACCGGGAAATGTATCGCCCGATCCTGTGAGGATATTGACGAAACGGTGCTGAACGCTGCGCAGTTTAAAGCCATTGCCACCGATAATCCACAGTTACTGATAAAGATGGAACTGGAAAACCGGGTGTCCGAGCTACGGCTTTTACAGAGAAACCATGAAAATGAGCAGTCTGAGTTGGAACGGCTGATCTCCCGTACCTATCCGGCGCAGATCGCACAGCACGAAAAAAATATCATGGAAATCTCTGCGGATGTTGATTCCTTAAAGCAGACAGAGGGCAAAGACTTTTCTATTGTGCTGGAGGGTAAAACCTACGATGAGCGCGGCAAGGCGGGTGAACTGCTTCTGTTGTACGTCCGTATGCTCAAAGACAGCAAAGATAAGGAAAGGCTGATTGGCGAATACCGTGGGTTTACCCTGTCTGTCTACAAAGATACCTGGTTTTTTCCACATATTCAGATTGCCGGGGAACACAAATACTGCTGCGATTTGGGCGAAACCGCCATCGGTACGATTTCCAGGCTTGAAAATCTGACAGAGAGGATACCGCAGTATCTAAAAGCAGAAAGCCTTGATCTGGAGAGCGTCAAGGGACAGCTTGAAAGCGCCAAAAAGCAATACGGTGCCCCCTTCCCCTATGAAGCGGAATTATCCGAAAAAAGCGCCCAGCTATCCGAAGTGGAAACCGAACTGGAGCTTGGAAAGGATGACAGTGAGGAGATTATCATGGATGAAAATGAAGATGGGGCTGAAAACACAGGAAACTGTTCTGCTCAACAGGTTTCGGTTTGTGCCGGGGCGGAGATATAGAAGGGTTGTACAAGACAGTTTCTTGAAGAAGATTGATTTTTGTGTTATACTAAATTATCGTATTATTTACTTTAAAAGGAGGTGCGATTTTGATGCGCTGTACGTTGATGCATAAAAAGATTCCTGTCGCTCAAATCACATTGGATGACGACACCTGTTCTGTCTCCAGTATAGATGAAATTTACGCTCCTGCGCATTTTCCGATGGGTATTGCTGCGGGAAATCGTGCCGCCTTAAACGACTGGTGGCGGGGACGGGCGATTCCCGCAAGCCGCGATGGAATCCGCGACGCACTGGAAGAACTGAGCGTATCCTCTACAGAACAGCTTTTGGATAAATGCTTTGGCCTTTCCCTTTCCGACCAATACTGGATTTGCCCAGAAGGTTCCGGGCTTGCCTGGGAGAATGTCAACTTTTTTGACAATGACTTTTCTGATGACGTTGGAAATATCCTCTTCGGCAAGGGTTCGTCCGGTGACGAAATCAGTCTTATGTCCCCTGATAATACCTCGGATGGATGGCTGAAAAAGAAATGGACGATTATCGACGGAAAACGTTGCCTTTTAAAAGGCGGAAGCGGTGCTACCCGCCAGGAGCCGTACAATGAGGTACTGGCTTCCGCTGTGATGCGCCGGTTGGGGATTCCCCATGTCAGCTACGGGATTACCATGCAGGAAGAATACCCCTATTCCGTCTGTGAGGATTTTATTACCCCTGACACTGAACTCATTTCCGCATATTACATCATGCAGACCATCAAAAAGCCGAATCACCTGTCTGTTTACCAGCACTTTCTCGTATGTTGCGAGGAACTGGGTATTCCCGGAGTGCCTGATTTTCTCGACCGTATGATTACACTGGACTATCTCATTGTCAATGAGGACAGACATCTGAACAACTTTGGAGCCATACGGAATGCCGAAACACTTTCCTTTACTGGCATGGCCCCCATTTATGACAACGGCACTTCCATGTGGTTTTCAAGTCCCACCAGCCTGATCCGTGCCAACTCGCCCAAGCTTCCTTCAAAACCGTTTAAAACCACCCATACCGAGCAAATCAAGTTGGTGCAGTCCTTTGATTGGCTCGATTTATCCGCGTTAGAAGGAATTGAAGAAGAATTTTATGAGATTCTAAAGGATTCGGTATTTATAGAGGAACCCCGGCGCAACGTACTTTGCCGTGGGCTGAACACCAGAATTAAATTGCTGTCGGAAGAAGTCAGGCAGCATAGCCATTTTATTCACAATATGGCTATATCGAACAGGCAGAACGACATCCAACGCGATATTGCTTATTCCGGTGATAGTGAAGAAGATTTAGAAATCTAAATAACAGTATTGATTTGCCCCGTCATTTGACGGGGCTTTTTTATTGGAGGCGATAATTCATGCCGATGGTCGCGCATAAATCCCCATATACCCTGCTCATTTCTGAGGACGATATGCCGCTAAACCCCCGTAAAGAGTCCGACAATTTAGGGAAAATGGTTTGTTGGCACAGCCACTATCAATTGGGAGATCAACATAAATTTGATGAACCACGGGATTTTCTAACACAAATACTATTTCAGACGTATGCTTCCAATGCAAAAACCATTTATGACTTTATAAAGGCTGGAAAAGCCGCAGATGCAAAGTTCCAATACAATCGCTCCAATCGAGAGTGGGAACTTTGGGAAAATATCGGTTTGGCGTCCTCCGATTGGTACAAAACGTCAAGTTATCCCGCGTCTCTGAAAGGTGGAGACATCCCCTGCTGGTTTCTGGACGATTGCCTGTCGGCGCTGAAAAACTTCGAAATGATTTCCTTGCTGGAACAATCCGGCCAGATTGTTTTGATGCCGCTGTATCTATACGATCACAGCGGCATTACCATGTCAACCTCCCCCTTCTCCTGTCCGTGGGATTCCGGCCAAGTTGGCTGGATTTACGCCGATCGTGACATGATGGAGAAGGAGTATGGGGTTGTAACTCCCGAAGTGATAAAACAAGTACAAACGGTTCTGGAAAATGAGGTAGAAACCTACGACTATTATCTCACCGATCAGTGCTACGGTTTCCAGCTTTTTGAGGGGGATGTTGAAATTGACAGTTGCTGGGGCTTTTTAGGCGATATTCGCAGCTTACAAAATAACCTCAAAGAATATATGCCGGAAGGGTTTGAGAACATCGTTGAAAATCTGCAATATGAAAGTGACAACTTCGACATCGAAGAATATATCCACGAGCTGAAAGACACAGATGAACTGGAATATGCACGTTAATCTGCTTGTATACCTATGAGACAAACAGCAGATTAAATCCTTTTTTATTGGAGGTGATAAATATGCGACAAGGCAGTACAAGTGTCTATCGTCGCTTCACAGCTGAGGAAATCAATAGGGCAAACAGTGTGGATATTGTCGCCCTTGCGGAAAAATACGGGTACGAAGCGGAAAAAAGCGGCAGAAAAGCCATCCACATGAAGCACAGCGGCGGCCTCTATCTCTTTCCTGAATCCAACCGTTTTTTTCAATGGACAGCCGCAGACAACGGTATAAAAGGTGGGGCGGTTGATTTCGTCATGCGGGAAGAAAACCTGTCATTTCCCGAAGCTGTTGCCAAACTGCTTAGTGAGGACTATACCCCAAGTGTCCGCGAAATAAAACCATATGTTCCGAAACCGAAAGAACCGTTGGTGCTGCCTGATAAGGCTGCCAATTTCAAGCGGGCCTTTGCCTACCTTGTCTCTACACGCGGGATTGAAGCTGAAATTGTTTCCCATTTTATGAATGACAAAAAGATATTTCAGGAAGCAAAATACGGCAACACCGTTTTTGTGGGATATGACAGGGACGGCACACCGAAATACTGTGCTATGAGGGCAAGCAGCCCTCAAAAAAGCTTTAAAATGGATGCAGAAAACTCCGACAAGAGTTTTCCGTTTTTTTATGAGGGAAAAAGTGACCTTGTAATTGTCAGTGAGGCGCCGATTGATATGCTGAGCCATGCCACGCTGACGAAGCTGCATAGAGGCGACTGGCGACAAGACCACCGCATCTCCCTGGGTTGTCTTTGGGACGGCGCGCTGGAACGGTATCTTTCCTGGCATCCTGAAATTAAGCGGATTGTCTTTGCATATGACAACGATTACCTGGCCCGCAACAAAGATGGTATTTTAATAAACTGGGGACAGAACGCCGCCCATAAGCATGTTCAGAAATACACCGAAAAAGGATATATCTGCGCTATCCACACGCCGCACCTAAAGGATTTCAATCTGGAGCTGACCGAGCTCCGCCAAGGGCGGTCGATTCGTGATATGGATGAACAGCGCATAACTGAATTGGAAGCTGAATTTGCAAAAGACGCAGAAAGCGAGGAGGATTTAGAATTATGAAATAAGTTGTAGCCTATCTTTTATACAAGCATGATGAAGGTAGTTATACACTTCAGAGAGTCAAATTTGAAAAAGAAGCTTATCAATCAATGCTATCGGAATATGTCTGTTTATCCGGCAACGAGGACGATGTGTTATCCAGGCTTCCGTTGATTCAGTATGGAGAAAAAACGCCGTTTAATTTGCTGTTTGTTGATGATGAAGGGATTCGGGTAATTCCTGCTCAGGTCGAAGAAAATTTTTGGGACGAATATATTGAACATGACTCTATTTTACCGGCATCCACACGGGATGAAATTATAATCGACATTGACAATCTAAGAGAACATAGACTTAAAATATACTTGGAGTTAGAGGATGCTTTATGTGTATATTCCTATTTAGATGATGCCTTTCAAGACTGTACCGACTTTGAAGAAGCAAATCGTTTGCGGTGTATCATGGAATCCCTGAATAAAGCAATTGACGAGGATTACGCCAAGTTTAAAGATGTTAAAGACAAGGAAGCGTTATATGAAGATATTGAATTGTGAAGCTGATCGAGGTCAGCAACATAAGTTATGCCGCTTGAAAACAAGGCTATAATGTGATATACTAATGTTGAAAAGATATACCCATAAGGAGGTGGAACTGAATGACAGAAAAAATTTACACAATAGACGAAATACGCGATATTGTAACGCCGATTGCAAAGCATCATCATGTTTCCAAAATGTATCTATTCGGTTCCTACGCGCGGGGTGAAGCAGATGCCTCCAGCGACATAGATTTGCGCATTGATGCCGCGAACCTGCGTTCGCTGTTTGCTTTAGGGGGCCTCTATGCGGACTTAGAGGAGGCTTTGAATAAGTCTCTTGATTTAGTTACCACAGAATCGTTGAGGGCTAACAAACATGATCCGATGACACGGAAAATGATACGAAATATCAGAAAGGATGAGAGACTGCTTTATGAGGAACTCTCCACAAGCTAATATAGATATTTTAAACCGCATCCTAAAATATTGCGAAAATATAGAGAAATTGATTGAACGTTTTGGAAAAGACTATACTATCTTTCAAAACGATTTAGCCTACAAAGATGCTATTAGCATGAATATTTTGCAAATTGGCGAGTTATCCGGTCATTTGTCCGAAGAATACCGAATAGCTACCAAAGATCGGATGCCATGGAAATCAATTAAATCCATGAGAAATTTTTTCGCACATAGCTATGGGCAAATGGACTTATCTGTCATTTGGTCAACGGCAGTCGAAGATATACCAAAATTAAAAGCCTTTTGTTTTGAGGAAATACAAACAAATCGGCTGTTAAATGACGACTCAATTGCTTTTTCAGAGGAAGATGATGAGGATTTAGAAATTTGAGTTGAACATAATCTGGGCGCTGGTGAAAATCAGCGCCCTATTTTTATGCTCTGCTAACAATTGGAAATGTTTTAAGAGAGGATAGTAAAATGGATATTTTTGATGTGACCGCAGCCTGCCTGGGCTGCACATATATTTCCGACCTGCGTCATATCCGCATTACAGAACCACAGGCCGATACAATTCGTTCCCTACCGGATAGTATCTTTCCCCTGTCGGACTTCAACCGGCTTTCGGAATACATCACGGGTGAGAAGGCTTCCTTCCCCACTGCTGTTAAAGCAAAGGAAGCCATTATACACTCACTTCTTTTTTCATCGGTATAAAGCCGTCCCTTTGGGACGCCCCTTAACCGGAACCCGCAGGCGAAGCCTGAAGGTTCCGGTTAAGGCAGGAATAGCCGTCATACTTCCAGTACACTCACAGCTTGAAAACAGAGTTTTCAACGGGTTTAACCCTATGACCGACAGTATGATTTCACATCCTGCCGTATGATTTTTGACATACTCGAAAGGAAGGGAAAGGTATATCTAAAAAAAGTATAGCATCATTTACGCTGATCCCCCTTGGCAATACAAGATGTATTCAAAAAATAACTTAAGGGGGACGGCAGAAAGCCATTACCCCACCATGAGCCTTGAAGAAATACAGAAGATTCCGGTACAGAATATAGCCGATGCCAACTGCGCTCTCTTTCTATGGACGACCTTTCCCCTGCTTCAAGACAGTTTTTCCGTTTTGAAAGCATGGGGTTTTTTATATAAGACCGTGGCGTTCGTCTGGATCAAACAAAATAAGAAATCGGATACCCTGTTTTGGGGACTTGGAAATTGGACACGGGCAAATGCGGAGTTTTGCCTTTTAGCGACCAAAGGATATCCGAAAAGGCAGTCTGCGGCGGTACATCAGGTCATCATTTCCCATATTGAAGAACACAGCAAAAAACCGGATGAAACACGGACGCGTATTGTAAAGCTCTTGGGCGATTTACCCCGCGTCGAGCTGTTTGCCCGTCAGAAAACAGAAGGATAGGACGTTTGGGGAGATGAGGTAGAAAGCGATGTTTTATTGACAGGAGGCGATAGTGATAGAGAAACGGAAAGATAATATTCCACTCAAAACTGAGCGTGTTTCACTCCATCTGCCAAAGGATACCATTGATACCCTGAGACGGCTTGCCGCGAAAAACGGCACAAATTTATCCAAAGAGATACGCCATGCTATTGACGGTTATCTGGATATTGAAGTTAGCGCGGAAAATATTGGCCTCATTAACGGCGTTATCAAAGAGGAATTGTCCCTCCAAATCAAAAAGCTGGGAAACCGGCTTGCCGGACTTATCAACCGCCTGACGATTATCTCGGCGGCGGGCTACTATGCCAACATCGCCATCATATCTGATTTAATTGACCGCGACCGATATTCTACTTTTGAAAAAATTGAAGCGGCGGCTCGGAAAAAGGCGCTTGCATACGCCAATCAAAAGAACGCCGACGCCATAGCCGCCTTTTTGGACGACAAGGAAATGAAAAAGACAATTCGGGCAGTTAAAGGAGATTCGTTTGAAAGATAAATCTTTCAAACAGCGAGTTTGGAGCTTTGCCGCTGGAAAGCATAGCGGCAATTTCGCCTGCGGCAAAACCGCTTCAAACATCGCGTTCTAAGGAAAGGAATTGTGTATGTCGATTCTCATGTATAAGCAGCGGCACAAGCATCCCAATTACCGCAAAACGCCCAAATGCAATTACGCCCACATCGGGTATATCGCCACCCGTCCCGGCGCCTCCAAAAAAGAGGGGATGCGGCACGGTTTGTTCGGCAAGCTCTCGCCATCGGATGAAGTAACCGAATTTCAGTCATGGCAGGAGGTCGGGCGACTGGTACGGGAACTCTCTTACCGCCGAGTAAATATCTTTCGCGGCATCATCTCCTTTTTACCTGAAACTGCCGTTGAATTGCATCTATCCGACCACAAAGCCTGGGAGGAGTATATCGAGCAGCATATACGGATACTCGCTCAGAAAAACGGTATCCGTCCGCAGGATTTACAATGGGCTGCGGCACATCATAATGAGCAAAACCATCCCCATCTCCATGTAGTGTTTTGGGATAAAAACCAAAAGACAATGATTCCCTATGTCTCTCCCCAAATACCGGACAACATACGAATTGCCTTAATTAAAGAAACTTTTTCGGAAAAGATACAGGCTTTCCTGGCGGCCAAAGATAAAGCCCGGACAGAACTTTCAGAGATAACGGACAAAGCCGCCGCAGATTTTGAGGCCTTTGTGAAGGAATTAAAGCCAAAGGAATACCGCAGTCTGCTGGAGGAATCTTCCGATATTGGTGAGGAAGAAATCGGCAGGCCATCGTTTGGCGATGTAATCGGCAAAGCCGACTTGACAGCGTTTATCCCCTATCTCTTTCCCCTGAAGGATAAAATGCCGAAAGCCGGTCGGCTTTTGTATCAACTGTTGCCGGAGGAAGTCAAAGCAGAACTGGATTCCTTTGTTATACTGCTCAAAGAAAAGAATGAGTACATCCGGCAATTGACTGAGGATTACGCCGACAGCAAATGCCGCCTCGCTATGCTGTATAACAGCAGCCCGGAAAATGTGACGGAGATAAGAAAAAAAGCGATTGCAGAAGTAGATAAGCTGATTGCAAATAAAGTCCTGAAGGCCATTAAAGTGTTGTTGAATAAAGACAGGGAGCTGGCGTCTTATGAGTACAGCCAAGCGCAGAAAGAGTATTATGCCGAAGAAATGCTCTGTGAAATCTTGATGATGCTGGAACAGGCGGTTATGGCGCTGGACGACGAATATGAAGGACAGGAGGAGGCCATGAGTACGGATTTATCCAAATTCGCAAAGAAAGAGTGGTATTTAAAACACAAAGATAAAGGGATGGAAATTTAAATTTCCATCCCTTGTTAATTGAATTGAGGGCTGCCGCCTGTACAGAAAGGAACGATAAAATTGAATGTTACAGTAAGCTCATATAAAAAGGGCGGTATCGCCATCTACATCCCACAAAAGAGTTTCGGCATCCATTACGATGCGCGTATCCCCTACCAATTTCCAAAACATCACCCCTGTCATGGATGCCCATATACTCTAAAAAGTAATATTCCATCCTGCATGTTTCCAAACCGACCGGACGGCTCCTGCTTTCGGTACGACTTGGAAAGAGAGAAAAAAGTAAGGCTCTCCTATGCCGAACAGGAGGCTGCACAGAAGATATTGGAGTTTATTAAAATCCTAGAAGCCGTCAAACGGCGAAAAAGATTTCGTTGAGGAGGTTGGATATTGATAACAATGATTGGCAAGGAGGTATTACATGAGGAGTAAAATAGACTTTTACCGGCTATATTTCGATCAACTTGCACGGCGTGAATTCCACCCTCATCGGAGCGAATCGACGGACTATATTGCAGACATCTATCGTAAGGGAAAGCTTATCGCCTATTTCAGCAAAGCGGATACCATCGCTCCGTGTTCACAGACGCAGCTATTGATGAAGGAAAAAGAATTTTCTAAGCTAATGAACCAGATTCAAGACATCGCGCAAGCAACCGCCTTGAAAATGGGCATCTGTACAGAATGCCCTTATACCGACCAAACTGAAAAAATGTCAAACGGATGGTATAAGCTATCGGAATACCAGCATTTTACCTTGGCGGCGCGGGAACATCACCTGTTTGGATATGTATTTAACACATATATGACTAATCCCGCAGGAGAAACGGAGAATCGGCGCATCTTTTACTCCCGCGAACCCGCCGCACAGGATTTTGCCATCCGTTCAGGACTGATAGATGAAAGGACGCTTTTCTCTGAATCGGAGCTGCGAATCCTTCATGCTGGCCTTGTGAAAATGAACGTATTGGATAACAACGTCTCCAATGACGACCTGATGACAGTGGGACAAATCATAGATAAAATTGAGGACATTATACCTGAACTAAGAAAACAGAATTATGATTTCGATTTTGAATCGGAGTTTATGCGGGAAAACGATATAGAAATAGGAGATTAGTGGACAAAAATCCGTCTATTCTACAATGACATTTTCGATTGGCCAGGATGATGTTATATAAAAATCCGAACATGATATTTTGATAGATGAATGAGCGATGTATTGCTGAAACATAATCACTATGGTATACTAAAGGCGTACAATCCATTCTAAATGAGGTATCCTATGAAAAACAAACAGCCTCCATTTCAAATTACGAATACAATTATTGATTATGTGGCAGAAATCTCTGAACTGGTAGGTAAACTGTCACTGACCAATCATCTTACCAGCAGTCCCCAGTTACGCCGTCTTAACCGTATTCGTACCATACATGGTTCCCTTGCAATTGAACAGAATACGCTAAGTTTGGAACAGGTAACAGCCGTTTTAAACGGAAAGCACGTCTTAGCGCCGCCGAAAGATATTGCAGAAGTAAAAAACGCATATGAAATTTATGAGCGTTTAGAGGACTTGGACCCGTATTCTATTGATGACTTGCTTATGGCGCACGGTATTATGGTGCACGACTTAGTGGAAGAAGCCGGTGTGTTTCGTTCCCATCCGGTGGGAGTAGTGGATCAGGAAGGCCACGTTCTCCATTTTGGAACGCTCCCGCAATATGTGCCCGATTTGGTAAGCCAATTACTGGACTGGACCCAAAACAGCGACCTGCATATGCTCATTCGCAGTTGTGTGTTTCACTATGAGCTGGAATTGATTCATCCCTTTGCAGATGGAAACGGGCGAATCGGGCGCCTATGGCATACGCTGTTGCTGTCAAAATGGGTTCCTGGGTTTGCCTGGCTTCCCATAGAGTCTATCATTCATGCCAATCAGCAGGATTATTATGCGGCTATCAATGCTGCAAATGAGGCCGGAGAATCAACGGTATTCATAGAATTTATGCTGTCAGCTATCAAAGCATCCCTCATAGAAGCCGTTAATGTGAGAGATGAAATGAGCGATGACGTTACAAATAAGGCACAGCTTCGCTGGAATAAGATTCAGGTATATTTACAAAAGCACGACTATATTACGAATGCCAATGTTCAGAAATTATGTGATGTGTCGTCAGCTACAGCTAACCGGATTCTCACCTCGCTGGTAAAAGAAGGCCGACTTATCCGTTGCCATAGAGGCGGGCATTGGGCATACGAGCTTCTTAAAAAGTAATGCTTTATAAACCGGAAGTCTGTAAACAGCGTGACAAAATTATCCCAATAAAATATTCGATATATCAAGAGCCTGTGAGGAAAAACTCCACAGGCTCTTTCTTTATCCCAAAAAAGCAAAAGGAGGAACGACAATGCGAGATGGACGGCCCAATCCAGATATATGGGGGAATATTCTTACCTGTATTGAAATTGCAGAAGGAATTTATGAAATCGTCGGCAGTCGGAAAAGAGGGCTGGAACTGCCAAAAGAATTGGCAGAAGAAATCCTGCCCGAATCAGTGATAAATGGAGCTGAAACGGACGGAGAATCCGTCTGTTTTACCGACGATGTATCCAATGCCTTAGTTGCGGACACTTTACTAGAACAAGAACTTATAACTGATTCAAAAGAAATATCCCGGCTGGAAGCGCTGCGTCAGCTCAATGAACCGGAATACAGCACTGGATTTGAACCCCCAATTTCAGACATAGAGCTGGAAGGGCTCGAACTTGAATGAGGTGATAAGTATTTGAGACTGACATATATCTGCTCTCCTTTACGCGGAGACGATACTCACGGGAAAAGTATTGAACAAAATATCAGAAAGGCGGAGGAATACTGCGCCTACGCCGCTTCCTGCGGCGTTGTTCCACTTGCCCCGCACACCATCTTTACAAAATACCTGGATGATGAAAAGCCAGAACAGCGGGAACAAGGGCTGAAAATGGGGCTTGAACTGCTAAAACACTGCGATGAAATATGGGTGATGGGAAGTACGGTATCTACAGGTATGTACGGTGAAATTGCACTTGCCGAAAAACTGGATATGCCCCGCCTGTATGTACCCGATGAGTATGTGCAGGCGGGGTATAAAATACGGCAGAACGACACCGCCTTTTCATATGAAGATTGTATCCCTGAAAGTGAAAAGATGAATTATGAAAATCAAATTCTGGTTTTAAAACCGGAGGCATACGGTCAGTGGTCTAAAATCACAGCGGACGATTCCCTTTGGCTTGCCAGAACCGGATTGGGTTGTACCTTTGGCGCCCGCGGACAAGCTGTTTATGCCGAAAATCTGCTATCCGGTAGATACGTTCAGTGGGAGCGTTCGGACTTTTATGGTGTCGTTGACCCATTGCGGCTGTTCTCATGGACCTGCGACAAGCCGATTATAAGTCAACGGGTCGAAGAAATCCTACAAAGTATGGAATCTATCCTGTCTGAACGGGAAAATGCTGGAGAATTAGAGGCGGAGCTATGAAGATCAAACAGAAATTGTTAGTCTGTGCCCTTATTTTTCTGGGAGGCTGTGTGCTCAACCTATTTTTTTCTACTGCACTTCACGGCTTACTCTCCCATACTTCTCCCCGCCTCATCTTCCAGCCGGTGGGATATTGTCTAAAAAGCCTGGTAACGAACAAACAGCACTTTTTACTGTTTCTCTGTATCCAAGGTTTTTTTCTGATTCTCGCCGTCCTGTTTTTTACCACCAATTTGTATCCCTATCAATCTGATTTGGAGGAAATCACGCCGGATATTCAAACGCCCCGCGCTGTCGGACAGTATCAGCACGGTTCGGCCCGGTGGCTCACCGATACTGAAAAAGACAGGGCATTTCACAGTTTTATCCTCGATCCGCACGACAAATTTGTAAAATCCCTGATTGACAGCGGATATGAGGATATTGACTTTCTAAAACACCAGAAGGAGGATGAATAGACATGGATCGCTGCGACTCCTATATCAATTATCTCAACCGCAATATTCTTCCGTTTATCGACTATGAGAGGCTTCAGCAGTCTTATGATACAGAAGATAAAAGCTATGCAAAATTAGTGTTAAATACGCTGCATGAAGCGGCCGTGAAAGAATACGGTTCCGACTGCCTTAAATGCCGCGGGGAATTGGAATATGCTATACTTCCCGGTATCATCCGCAGTTTGGGGACGGGAAGGATCTGCCTTGCACTGCTCGGAATTGATTTGCAATCGTCCGGTGAACATTGTGAGACACACTTTCTCACAAAGTATGGGGTGGCAATACAAGGGTATATTGAAGATGAAGAAATACTGGCATATATGCAGAAAATGTACAGTGGAGAGTATACTTACGCCTATACTCCGACGGTTATAGGGGATATCCATCTGGATAAAAACAATCTGCCGGAAGCAATCAAAGACTTTTTTTCCGATTTTCAAAATCATACAGACGCCTTGATACAAGCTGTAATAGACGAGGAAGCTGAGGGAGCGAATGAGGATGATTTGGAACTTTAACCATTCAGCCTTTAAAAAGGAATCCAATGTAAACACCCTTAATTTAAAAAAGGGCGGTATTGTTATCGGTATGAGACGGGAGGGAGATAACGAACGAATCTATTATGTCGAAGAAGATTCCCACCTTTTGTGCATTGGAGCGACGCGAAGCGGAAAGTCCCGGTGCCTTGTGCTCCCGTCGATATGCACCCTCGGTCTCGCTGGTGAAAGTATCTGCGTCTCCGACCCGAAAGCAGAGCTCTATCACTATACCGCCGATTTTCTAAAAAAACTCGGCTACGAGGTGCTTTGCCTCGACTTTAAAACGCCCGCCAAAAGTATGCGGTATAATCTGTTACAGCCTGTTATCGACGCTGTTAACGAAGGAGATACCGACCGGGCGGAAATGATGGCCTGGGATTTAACCACCAATCTGGTCGGAGAGGCAAAAGGGGAAAAAATCTGGACAAACGGCGAGTGTTCCATCATTGCCGCCGCAATCCTTTGCGTGGTCTGCGATAACCAAAAAAGGCCGGAACTACAAAACATGACGAATGTGTACTGGTTTATCTCGGAGATGTGCAAATCAATTGGAGGCAAAATGCCGATTCTCGAATATGTAAAAAAACTGCCCAATTCCCACCCGGCCAGAGCACTGCTTTCCATTTCCGACGTAGCCCCTTCGAGGACAAGGGGAAGTTTCTATACCTCTGCCCTCACAACCCTGCGCCTGTTCACCTCAAAATCCATTTACGCCATCACCCATAAAAGCGACTTTTCCCTCGCAGACATGGGCAGTAAAAAGCAGGCCCTCTTTATTATCCTGCCGGATGAAAAGACCACTTTCTACCCCATTGCCAGCCTGATTGTCAGCCAGCAGTATGAGCTTTTAGCCGAAGCGGCAGACCGTCGCGGCGGACGGCTCAAACAACGGACAAACTTTTTGCTGGACGAGTTTGGCAATTTTACGCCGATTTCTGACATGAGCAACAAACTGACCGTTGCCGCAGGACGCGGGATACGGTATTCCCTGTACATCCAAAGTTTCAGCCAGCTTAAGCAAAAATACGACGATAACATTGCCGATACGATTAAAGCAAACTGCCAAACCTGGGTGTACCTGCAGGCCGACGACCCGGAAACGCTGCGGGAAATTTCCGACAAACTCGGCTCTTACACCACCTCCAGTTATCAGTTGTCGGCAAATCACGCAAAGTTCACCATGCCCTCATCCTCTCACAGCATTTCCCTGTCGGAACGCAAGCTGCTGACTACCGATGAAGTCCGACGGGTCAAGCGCCCCTATCAAATCGTCACCAGCCGGAATCAACCGGCAATGATGATCGCCCCAGACCTGTCAAAGTGGTATTTTAACAAAATGCTCGGCCTGGGGGACGAGGAACACAACCGCCGTGTCCGGGAGGAACGGGAAAATAAACGTCCCATTGTCACCGACACTAACCAGGAAATCATGTTGTGGAACATTTGGGTCTACTATCAAAAGGATATTATGCGCCGTTTGGTACAGCAAAAGAGTGCAGGCGGCGGGTTCCCTTTTCCTGCGGATGACGATTAACACGGATAACGAAAATTTCAAGATATGGAGGTATTTTATGAAGGGAAAACGCAAAGATGTCTATTTAAAACTGAAATGGTGCTGGAAAAAAGCAAGTGTTGGATTATCAACACTTGCTTTTTTTATTATGACAGCTACGCCTGTCATGGCAGAAGGAAATATAGAAAACAGTGAAATTGTCGTAGGCACAAAAAATCTGATTAACGATGTCACTAACTGGCTAATGGTCCTAGCGCCAGTTATCGCTGGACTTTTGATTATCTATTTCTGTATCCGGCGAAGCGCAGCCGATGAAGTGGACCAAAAGAAGTGGAACAACCGCATTGTGGTGGCAATCGTGTCCTGTATTGGTGCGGTACTGGGCAGCGCCACCCTTAATTTGATTCTCGGCTACTACTCCTAATTGGGAGCCATTTTTTTCTTTTACAGATAAAACGGAATTTCCGTTTTTCTGAATAAATCAATTTTATAAGGAGGAGTTTGTCAATGGAAAATTTCATTCGCAAAGCAAGAGGAAAGGCTATTAGGGCAGTATGCGCCGTCAGGGGAAGGACGCAAACACTATCCCTTCACGATTTTTGTACACGCGCCAAAAGTGCAGTGCAGAATCGTGAAGGACAGGGTACGCTTGACGTAGCCATAACGGTGCTCATCAGTATCGTTTTGGGAGCGTTGATTCTCGGCGGCCTTTATCTGCTCGTCGATAGTACCGTACTCCCAACGATTACACAGAAAATCCAGGAGATGTTTAATTACAAAGGTTAAGGGAAAGCAGGGCGGGGCATTTTTATTGCTACCGCCCTTATTCATTTAAGCAAAGAAAGGGATAATTCAGATGAAAATTACCGTTGAAATTTCAAAACTGTTTACCGGCCGTACTGACAACTTAAAAGCCGCTTCCAACATTATTTTAGAGGATGGGGACGGCGAACGTCTCATCATTAAAAACGTCCGTGTTGTCAAAGGGGAACATGGCCTGTTTATGAGCTTACCCAGCCGCCGTAATGTGAATGGCGAATACAAGGAAATGTGTTACCCGTTATCCGCCACATTGCGCAAACGGATGAGTGAAGCTGTATTATCGGCTTATGATTATGAACTGCAAAAGACTGCCGAAAACCCGGACGATATTCCCTCTGCCTAATAACAATATTTTTTGGGGGGACAGAATCTGTCCTCTCTCTGAAAGGGGGTGCGTAATCGTTTGGCTATCATACTGACAATCTTGATAGTGGCAATTTTAAACGGATGCCTTGCCTTTGTCGATCAAATGCTAGATGCGATTGTGCCGCTGTCCCTGTATGCCGAAGAATATATGAAAATGGTTTCCGGGGTACAGATGTTCCGGGATATTTACAATGTAATATTCGGTTTTGGGATTTCCCTCATTATCCTGAAATTTCTCAAAAAAGGATTTGAAACCTATGTGCTGTGGTCGGACGGGGACGCTGATGAAGAACCACTTTCCCTGTTGATTAATTTTTTTAAGGCTCTAGCCGTCGCAATTTCATTTCCTACCCTGTACGGATGGTTGGCAGGAATCATTTCAGAAATGACAACAAAATTGATGAATACAATCGGCGATCTCACATCGGCGGGCTGGGAAGCTTGGGTAGCTGGTATTTCTACTTTGGGGCTCGTCACCGCTATTTTTGCTCTCATATTTATGATAACATTCTTTATTTTGTATTTTCAATTTCTTATGCGTGGCCTTGAAAATATGATTTTACGTGTAGGTATGCCCCTCGCCTGCGTTGGGCTAATCGACAACGACAAAGGCGTATTCAGGCCGTATTTGCAAAAATTCTTTCAATCTATGCTGGCTGTGTTAATCCAAATTTGCCTTTCTAAGTTAGGAGTTGGGCTGATGCTCAACATGCACGTATTCTGGGGTGTCGCCTGTATGATTTTAGCAGTGAAAACGCCGAGATTCTTGCAGGATTTTCTTATCACCACGGGAAGCGGAGGCGGCGGAACCATCGTCAACAATGTATACCATTCCGTGCGGTTAGTGCAAATGCTGAGAAAAGGAGGTTAGGGTTGTCATGAAAGTTATGTCGGATTGGAAATGTACCGGACAACCTTAGTAAGAGGTGAACCTATATGGTAACAATGGACGATATATCAACAGTTATCATCATGCTGGTGCGAATCGGCGCCGTCGCCCGATTCATTTATTGCATGGTGCGGCTACAGGGTGCCGAGGAAGAAGCGGCGCAGTATAAGAAGCGGGCAAAAAACACTGTACTTTTCTACATCATTGCCGAAAGCATTTGGCAAATCAAGGATATTATCCTGTATTATTATCAATAAGAATTTGCCTAAAGTAGACATTTTAGAGAAAGGAAAGGGATGATAGATGGACGAAAAATTGTACATCCCAATGGGCGTAAAACCCGAAGCGGAATTTTTTCGCGGATTTGGGAAAAAGCAAATGGCACAAGCGTCCGTTGGCTCGCTGGCCTGCGGGATAATCGCCTGCCTGTTGTGGTTTATTACCCACAGCATATCAACAACCACAATTGCTGTACTTACGGGGATTGCAGGGAGTATCATGATGACTGCAAAAGATCAAAGCAATTTATCTGTTGTAGATCAACTGCGCAATATGGTCCGGTTTGCACGGTCGCAAAAGGTGTATTCCTATGAGTATGGCGACGAATGGGCAATGGGAGGGAATAAATGGCGCCTGCAATAACCTTCCTGGATTTCTTTTCGGGCATCGGCGGCTTTCGCAAAGGGTTTGAACTCTGCGGCATGACTTGCCGCGGACATTGTGAAATTGACAAGTATGCCGACCGCAGTTACCGCGCCATTTTTGACATAAAGGAGGACGAGTGGTATCAAAACGACATTACCAAAGTCAGCGCAACAGACCTGCCAAGAGTTAATCTGTGGTCTGCCGGATTCCCATGTCAGGACATTTCTGTCAGCGGCTGTCAAAGAGGGCTTGCCGGAGAACGAAGCGGCCTCTTTTTTGAGCTTATTAGGCTCCTCAAAGGCAAAAATTCCGAAGATAGACCCGAATGGCTGGTCCTTGAAAATGTTAAAAATCTGCTTTTTATCAATCAGGGATGGGATTTTACCCTCGTTCTCAGTTCACTGGCCGCACTCGGCTATCATATCGAGTACGGACTTCTCAATTCAAAGTTCCACGGCGTACCACAAAACAGAGAACGGGTCTATCTTGTCGCTTACCGACATTTTGGAGTCTGTGACGGACGAAAAGTATTTCCTGTCCAGTGCGGCGACAGCGAAACTCTTATTCGGCTCATAGATGGTAAACAGGGACAGCGGGTATACGATCCCCACGGGATTAGCTGTACCCTTACCTCGGAAGGCGGAGGATTCGGCGGAAATGCAGGGCTGTATTTTATTGATTTATGCAACGGAAATCCGAAATTGACCGATACGGCCCGTTGTATTATGGCGCGATACGATGGCTGTGCAACCAACCGGAACTGCGAATCCTCCGGGGTATTCATAAGAAACTGTACCGTTTCAGACTGTAGCGATTGCCCCCAAAAAATCAAGGTAAATAACGGCACCAAACAGGGCTATGTGGAAGCCGGATGCGGCGACGGCGTGGTTCTTTCTTTCCCAGAAAGCAAAACCCGGCGCGGGCGAGTAGGACATGGCACAGCTCAAACGTTGGATACTTCCTGCAATCAAGGAACAGTTTTCGCCGGATGCGGACGAATCCGCCGCCTGACTCCCCGCGAGTGTTGGCGGCTGCAAGGCTTTTCTGATGAGATGTTTGACAAGGCTGCCGCTGTCAATTCAGACAGCCAGCTTTACCGGCAGGCGGGCAACAGCGTGACAATTCCCGTTGTGTACACAGTCGGGAAAAGAATTGCAGCGATACAAAATGAACTCGATGCTGAAAGAGAGGGAGAGATTTTATGATTGGATTTTTTATCGGTCTGTTCCTCGGTGGGTTTGTGGGCGTATCAATAATGGCGCTCCTTCAGGTCAACCGGGGTTACAACATTAAACTGGAGGACAAACATGAATGAAACATTACACACGATAGAAGTTGACCGGTGGAGTGAACCGGATGAAATGCATGAGGTAAAACATCTCGGCATGATAAAAGCGGATGACGCTTTCAACCAGCTTTACACCCATCTGCAAGCAAAGGACATGCTGCCGGACGAATATTTTGAGTTTTCTTATGGCAGTTATGTGGATGCCGAGGATGAATTGCCGGAATATATCCATGCAGTCTGTCAGACGGATTTTGGCGAGAGTGAAGGAATCTATTTGGACATTTTGCTAGAAATAGAAAACGGACAACAAATCAGATTTGCAGCCGGTAAAATGCTGAGCAATGATGCAGACGCCTTTTTCCGTATGTCGCGGATTGCCGCAGAATGCACCCTTATGCTTAACGGGCGTGGGAAAACATTTACAAAACACAATGTAGAAGCTGTATTTACACCGGAAGAAAGCTTAACTCTTGGCAAAGTCTTAGAAAAAATGCTCTGTGAGTACAACGAGCCGGAGGAAAAAGTTATGCTTAACCGGCTTTTGGAAAAAGTCTTTCCATTTGACGACCGGTATGGTACGCAGGAAAACAACAGTGAAATAGAATGGTAACAATGCTGATAATAAAAGGGATTCTATTTGCTTCCCTTCTGCTTTTCGCCGCAGTTTGGGATATGCAAAAAAGGGAGATTCCAAATCTGATTCCGGTTTTTCTGCTGAGCTGCGGCCTTTTGGGAATATCGGCATCAACGTTTTTTCCTCACCTATTTGGTCTTTTATTCACCACCCTTCCATATTTTTTAGCTTCGGTATTGATACGTCGGGAGGAGGGTTTTGCAATAGGCGGCGGAGATATAAAGCTAATGGCAGGCTGCGGCTTTGTCATGGGCATATGGGGAGGTATCCTTCAAAACATCCTCTCCCTTATCTTTGCCCTGTTGTCCGGTGTTGTTCTTTCAAAAGTAAAAAAAGTAAAGTTTCGTAAACTGCGGATACCGCTTGCACCATATTTCTGTGCAGGCGGTATTCTTGCATATTGGGCGGTGTATGCCGCTTAAAAAACACAGGAGGTAACAAGTCTTGAATAAGAAAATATTTCAAAATCGTATGCTGATCGGCATCATCTGTATTGTGTTATCCCTTATCGTCTGTTTCGGCATTACGCCGTTGTTCAATTCCTCATTGAAGGCGCAGACTGAAATTGTCCGGGTAAAAGCCGACATTTCCCGTGGAGACAGGATTGACGAATCCATGATCGAAACAGTAACAGTGGGTGCCCACAACCTTCCGTCCGATGTTGTGAAAAATAAGGAGGAAGCAGTCGGCCAATACGCCGAATACGACCTGATCCCCGGTGACTATATCTTGTCAGATAAACTGTCCACCGAACCTCTGACCGAATTTGAATACCTGACAAAACTGGATGGCCAGAGGATCGCTGTCTCCGTTACCATCCCTTCCTTCGCGGCCGGCCTGTCCGGTAAGCTGGAAGCCGGGGACATAATTTCCCTTATCTCGGTAGATAAAGATACGGGTATTACCGAGACGCCTCCTGAACTGCGCTATGTCGAAGTCCTTGCAGCGACGGCAAGCACGGGGGCGGATAAGTCATATGAAGAATCAAAAATGAGTGAAGAAGAAAATCCAGAGCAAAATCTACCTGCGACATTGACCCTGCTTGTTAACATGGAACAGGCCGAATTGCTTGCCAACATTGAAAATAGCAAAACCTTCCACGCTGCCCTCATCTACCGAGGAAGCCGGGAAAACGCCGAAAAGTTTTTATCGGCACAGGAGCAGTATTTTGCGGACGGCGGCGAAAATACCGAACAGAATGGAGAGGATAGCAATGCAGAGTAAGCAAAAACAAATGCTTGCCGTATGGGGCAGCCCCGGCAGCGGCAAAACCGTGACAGCTTTAAAAATCGCCGCCGAATTGGCAAAGGGAAAAAAGAATGTGGCAGTAGTTTTCTGCGACGCCGTAGCCCCGCCCCTCCCCACTGTCATACGGACGAAAAAATCTGCGGACGGTTCATTGGGCGCGGCACTTTCTTTTCCTGTCATCTCTCAGGAAATCGCAATGAAAAACCTCATTGCATCGGAGCAGAATCCATATGTGTCCTTTATAGGATATGCAGCTGGGGAAAATGCCTACACCTATGCTGGATATATCAAAGAGCGCGCCGTAGACATGCTGGTGCTGCTTCGGCATATTGCCGATCATGTCATTGTGGATTGTTCTTCGGTATTAAACGATAATGTGCTGTCTACCGCCGCTTTGGAAGTTGCCGACAATGTACTGAGGCTTTGCCCCTGTGATTTAAAAGGCCTCTCCTACTATATGTCCTATCTTCCTTTAATCGGGGACAGGAAATTCAAGACTGATAAGCACATCCGGGTTTTGACAAATCCCCACCCCTATCAGGGCGGCAGAGAATACGAAAACGCCTATGGAGGCGTATCTTTCTGCCTGCCGTATCTGCCGTCTATCGAGGAACAGGCTGTAACTCAAAATCTGCTGGCTCCCCTTTCCGGCAAGGAAGGAAAGGCCTATGAAAGTATGATTTCCGCAATCACGCGGGAGGTGTTTGACAGTGACCAATAATATGGATTTATTTTTTGACACCGGGAGCAACAAAAAGGAGTTTTCTGAAGTCCTTTCTGAAGTGCAGGAATACCTTGCCAACAAATACGCCGCCCTCATTACCAATAACCCGGAGGAACAGCGCCGTCAGATTACCGCGTATATTGCAAAATATATCTCGGATTACCGTCTGGGCGTCGAAGGGATGACACAGGATGAGCTTATCGAGTGCCTATACTCTGAAATGGCCGAATTTTCGTTCTTAACCAAATATCTCTACAACAACGAAGTGGAAGAAATCAATATCAATTCCTGGAGAGATATTAAAATCACCTATAGCGATGGGCGTGTCGCACAAGCGGATGAAAAATTCCAGTCGCCGCAGCACGCCGTTGACGTGATACGCCGCCTTTTGCACAAATCGGGGATGATACTCGACCAGTCACAGCCGGGGGTAGTCGGGCATTTATCCAATAAAATCCGCATTACTGCCCTCGGCACACCGCTGACCGACGGAGAAAAAGGAGTCGCCGCGTCCATTCGCTTGATTAATCCCAAAAAGCTGTCCCGTGATGATTTTGTGCAATACGGGACGGCAACCGGCGAAATGCTGGATTTTCTTTCGGCTATTCTCCGTTATGGCCTTTCTATCTGTGTGACCGGTTCCACCGGCAGCGGAAAAACCACGCTGATGAGTTGGATACTATCTACTCTGCCAAATACCAAACGGCTCTTTACCATCGAAAACGATTGCCGGGAGTTTGACCTTGTGCGGGAGGATGAAAACGGCAATGTGGTTAACAACGTAGTGCATACCGTCACCCGTTATTCCGAAGATCCCCGACAGAATATCGACCAGGAAAAACTATTGGAATTTGCTTTGACTTGTGACCCAGATATCCTCTGCGTAAGCGAGATGAAATCTGCCGAGGCGTTTGCAGCCCAGGAAGCAGCCCGCACCGGACACGCCGTTATTACCACGACGCACGCCAATTCCTGCGCCGCCACCTATTACCGTATGGTAACGCTCTGTACCCAAAAATATGATATGGGAGACAAAACCCTCTACAATCTCGTCACCGAAGCGTTCCCGGTTATTGTATATGTGAAAAAACTAGAGGATAATTCCCGCAGGGTCATGGAGATTACTGAGTGCGAAATCCTGCCGGATGGAACGCGGCAGATTCACACCCTTTATCGCTACCATATATCCGAAACAGCCGTCACAGACGGCAAAATCCAAATCAAGGGTGAATTTCAGCGTGTCAACGCCATTTCAAAATCCCTACAAAAAAGATTGTTGGAAAACGGTATGCCGTTAAATCTGTTGGAAGAAATATCTGGCAGAAAGGAGGAAGCAGAATAGATGTCGATTCTCATTGTCCTTGCCTTTATCGGTTTTCTCGCGGGCATCTTCCTGTTACTTGATATGTCCCCTTTTGAGTTCCTTACAAACCTGACGCAATCTTTTGCGGTTCGGCATAAATCTCTCGCCAGGCAGATTAAAGAAATACGTCACCCAAAAGAACCAAAAGGAATTAAAAAAACGCTGCGTGAGGTAAAAGAAACGCTGGAATTGATGGGTAAAAGCGGACAGTTTGCCGCCCTTTGCACCCTGTCCTTTTTCCTGTTGATCGTAGGTTGCCTATTTTGCATCTTAATCCAAAATTACTTTATGCTCCCTATCCTTGCCGTTGGGATGGCGCTGCTGCCGTTTTGGTATATCATCTTCACTTCTCACAATTACAAGAAAATGATAAATAACGAGGTGGAAACGGCACTGTCGGTCATTACCACCTCCTATCTGCGCTCGGAAAGCATTATCACGGCTGTGGCGGAAAATATCGACTATCTACACCCGCCCGTATCCGATGTGTTTCGCTCTTTTTTAGCGGAAACCAGCGTCATCACCACCGACGTGAAACAGGCACTTTTAAGCCTAAAACCAAAGCTCCAAAACGCTGTTTTTTGGGAATGGATTGACGCAGCTGTTGCCTGTCAGGACGACAAGACGCTAAAAAGCACGCTGACGCCAATAGTGGAAAAACTTTCCGATATGCGGATTGTTTCTGCGGAATTGGATTACCTCATGTATGAACCGTTAAAAGAGTTTATTACAATGGCACTATTACTGGTCGGTAATATCCCTCTGCTCTATTTCCTGAACAGGGATTGGTATCTTACCCTTGTGACGACAGGCGTTGGCAAAGCGATTCTGGCGGTGTGCGTTTTGACGCTGTTCATTTCTTTTGCCGCCGTAATCCGTCTGACAAGGCCAGTGGAGTATAAGCGTTGATTCTGTTTGCTTGTCCCACAACGAAATAAAATATAGTATATATAGGATTGAGGTGAACACCTTTTGACCATAATTATCTTGTGCTTCGGAGTTTTATTTGGCTTCGGGGCCTTTTTTATTGCGGCGGCTGTCTTACAGCTTCCAACCAGCGCGGGGACAAGGGCAGTTATGGCCGTCCGCAGCCAGCAAAAACGGCGAACCAAAAGCCTTGATGCGATTGTATTCGATATAGCATCGAAGGTATCAGCGCTGATTCGGCTGTCCGATTTCAAGAAACGAAAAATGGAAGCGACTTTAAAATCAGCGGGCATCGCCATGACACCGGAGACATATATCGCCACAGCGTGGGTAAAGGCGGGACTGACAGCTCTATTTATCATCCCCACACTACTGGTTTTCCCACTACTTTCCCCTGTCATTGCATTTCTGGCAATTACCATCTATTTCAGGGAAATCAAGCGGCCAGAGGAAATAGTCAGACAAAAACGTGAGGCAATAGAAACTGAACTGCCCCGTTTTGTCAGCACGATTATGCAGGAATTAAAGGCTTCCCGTGATGTACTCAATATTTTGAAAAACTATCAGCAAAATGCTGGGACTGCGTTAAAGCAGGAACTGGAAATCACAGTAGCAGATATGGTTTCAGGTAATGAGGAATCCGCACTGATGCGCTTCGAAACGCGGATTGGCAGCACTATGCTTTCTGATATTGTCCGCGGACTGATTGCCGTTAAGCGCGGCGATAACGGCATTGTCTACTTTCAAATGCTTGGTATGACATTTAAACAGTTAGAGATTCAAAAACTAAAACTGGAAGCGATGAAAAAGCCCTCAAAAATGAAAAAGTATTCCTTTTTCCTGCTCGGTTGTTTCCTGCTGATGTATCTAGGAATACTGGGCTATGAAGTGATGAACGCCTTTGGCAAGATGTTTTAGGGGGTGCTTATGACAAAGCTTTTTAAAAACAAACGGGGCGAAGGCTTTGTAGACGTATGCGTCCTAGTTCTTGCTGTCGTTCTGGTAATCGCCTTAGTCGTCAAAGTCATGCCGGTATTTATTGCAAAACAGAGCCTTGACACCTATGCAGCCGAGCTGGTACGGACCGCCGAAATCGCCGGATGCGTAGGCTCTGCGACCACATTAAAGAACAATTCCCTAAAAAAAGAAATGGGCCTAAATCCAGATGTCGATTGGAGTAGAACGGGAAACATTCAGCTTGGGCAGGAGGTGACAGTCACGCTGACCTATCAGATGAATATCGGGTTATTCGGAAATTTTGCATCCTTCCCGATTACTCTGAGCGCAAAAGCGACTGGAACCAGTGAGGTGTACCACAAATGATGAAGATACGAAAGTTTTTAAAAGACAAATCTGGAAGTGGAGGGCCCTTGATTTTGGCCATTGTATTGGGATGTATCCTACTGTCTACAGTGATGTTTGAAAACGCAAGGCTGATGATTGTCGCGCAAGGAATCCGTGACGCGGTGCAGTCCGCCGTCATCGACGTGGCAACACAAAATTGGGACGAAGCTTATGCTGGACTGCGGGAGGGATATTCAGGCGGGTATCAGCTATCAGAAAATGAGTGGTATCGCAATATCACAAACGGAAATATCTATGGACGGCTGCAAAAGGTTTTGGCATTGCAATACGAAAACGGCCAGTATGTGAAATACGCGGGAGAGAATGTAGAATACCGGTTATCCGATCTCACAGTCGATGTATCAAACGCCCCTCTTGCACCGTCAAACCCAAATGGGATTTCACAGCTTACTGCAACTGGAACAATCACTGTGGCCGTGCCATTGTCCTTTGGCTTTGGACATCTGCCAGACATGAAAATTACGATGCGTTTTCAATCGGTATATATCCCCAAATTTTGATTTTTGGAGGGTATGCCCTGGGAAATACAAAAAAAGCGTAAAATATTTAGGCGCTTTGGCCGCTAGACGCAAAACGAATACGTATGGTATATTATTAACAGAAGCATTATCCAATTTGTATAAAAATCTTTATCAAGGAGGTTTGATACTATGACAAAGAAAAAGGCCCTGTTATTTGGCGGTGGTGCTATTGTACTTGTCCTGCTAGTAACGCTAATCGTTATTTTGACTGCCGGTTCAAAAACGCCGGATATACTCGTAAATACAGAATCTACAGATTCCGGTTTAACAGTAAACGATGTATCTGATGTAACATCGGACAATAACGTAAGTATGGTTGATTTACCCAATGTAGAAGATACCGGTACAGAATCTTCGGAATCAGACGCCATACTCGATCCTGAAAAGGGTGGTAGTGTAGAAGTCAATCTTTCTGAAATAGAAAAAGAAGCGACCCCGCCTCCCAAACCGCAGGTAAAGGATGAAAGTCAACTGACCAATCCAAATCAAGAACCTTCCTATGCGGAAGAAGATACTAAAATCAATCCCGACAGTAACACACCGCAAAACGGTGAGAAAAAGAACGGCATGATTTACATTGATGGCTTTGGTTGGATTAAGGATGAAGGCGGCGGTACAGTTGAAAAAAGTTTTGATTCAGATGGGGATATAAACAAGCAAGTTGGAAATATGGGGAACTAAATATATAGCTAAAAAGGAGTACGGTGGACAAGCCGTACTCCTTTTTTATATCCCAATAGATACCTATTTTAGATAGGAGGGTTTTCTCTTGAAGCGATTTTTCGCTTTTATTCTTTCACTTACCCTTGGCCTATTCCTGTTTCCCATTACCGTTTTTGCGGATACCGGGGGCAGCGGTAATATAGATGGTGGCGGTGGGGATATGGGACAAGGTACGTCGAAAAACTCGTGGTCTCCCGGCATGGACGGGGTACGCATAACGGTTATCAACAGTGAAACGCAACAACCAGCCTGTACACCATTTGATCTGACCAGTAAATCTCCTACTGTCAGCTTACATTTCGGAAAGGTAAGCAAGATACAATACAGAGGCGGTACTTTTCTTTCTCCGACTATGGGACAATACCTTTATGAGAAGCCTGCCATTACAATGCCGCGTATCATCAGCGACAATGGTAACGTAAATATTCAAGAAATTAAAAGGTATTTTTGTTCTGAATACGTTGTAAAAGGTATTGCAAATAGTACTGGCATATCCTATGAAGAAATGATAAGCGGTAAATACAAGCTCTTTTTAGAGCCAATTGCCTATTTTAAATACGATGGCATACAAGTTGCCATGACCGCCCATGAAGCGGCTCTATACGACAACCAGGTGGGCGGAAAGCTGCGAACGGCCATGACTTCCCTCACCCACAAGAATCTGCCTCTATCTATGTATCTGGAATATGCGGATTTGAATTTTCCGGCTTATTCAGGAGCGACGAATCGGACGGTTTCAAACGATACCATCATTTCCTATCTTGGCATGGGAATTGTATGGTTTACCGATCCCCCCGAAGCGCCGGAGGAAACAGGATATGACTATGAGTACAGAATCAACACCGACGTTATCACCCCCGTCACCTTATCTGCGTCGGATGAAATCAACCCTGATAATCCGGCGCGTGTTACTTTTTCTATAAATGGCAGCACCTATACAATGGGAAACATTGTAATACCGGAAGGAGAAAGTCAGCTTGCATGGGTACAATGGCATACTCCTTCCACTCCACAGGATATTACCATCTCTGTCAGCACCTCAAAGGGGACATTAAGCCAAACTACTATTAAAGCCAAAGTTGTAGACTTGTCTGGAAAGGACCCGCCCGACCCTAAAGCTACCGATGTTCGAGGAAATTGGTCATCAAATGCAGTACCATATCGGCCGGAAAAAACTTCTGCGTCCTGGTATGTATGGTCTGCTAAATGGCACCCCTATTGGGTATGGATTTCTAACTGGCGATATTATACCAATGGAATTAACGGATATTGGGTAGACGAAGGTTGGTGGGAAGATCGGGGCTGGTACGATTTTACCCGCAACCATTACTCCGCTTCTCTCAACGCATCTATGAACCTGTCACCCGATACGCAATCTCCTACTGCCAGCGGGAAAACCATGAAATCCGGTTACGGGGTTCAAAATCTCACTGTCGCTACTGTCAACACGGCGGCGCCGTCTTTTCATTACACCAATGCGCAGACAGCCATATCCTATTTCCCGGAATTTAACTATGAAACCTATTGGCGATTGCTGAAGTGTACCGCCAGCGGCAAGACGGCAAGATTTGAGTTTGCGGACAATATCTACAGCACCTATAACCACCCTGTACACTTCTCGCCTATTTGGTTTCCAGACGGAACCTATCGTGTCAATACCTATGTCTGCGACATCTGGACGCCAGCAGGTATGCTCTCGGCCAACTTAACTGATTCTGTCAGTATCTCCGGGAATTTATATGATGACTGGCATATCGCGCCGGGTAGTTAGGGAGTAAGAATAAACAATTACTTTTCATGGAAAGGAAAACGGATGGAGCTTATTGGTAAAATGCTTACCATGATTGAAAACGTACACAATGGGGTTGACGTTTACAAGTTCGGAAAATAAAAGAAGATAATAACACAACAGAAACCCGCACTTTAAAAAGTGCGGGTTTTTAATATAAAAAGGAAGGTGAAATATTGTTATTACCAGTTATAATGCTCTGCGTATGCGCACTGCTTGGCGGTGGGGCACTTATTTATATCAAGCTTTCAAAGAAAAAAAAGGCGGCAGCCCCAAATATCAATCCCGCCGCAGTGACAGCCAATGAATTTGTGAATGTAAAAGACATCCGGGGGAATTTCCTCTATACGCGCGACGGTCTTATAATGGCTTATCTCCGTGTGATGCCCATCAGCATCGACTTATTTTCTAAAAGTGAGAAAAAACAGATTGTCCGGCAGCTTACCGCTAATATGTCCAGTGTCGGGTATTCGTTTCAGTTGTTGGCTGTATCTCGTCCGGTGGATATTTCTCCGCTATTGTCGGAACTTTCCGATACCCTGACAAACTGTGGAGATGTAAAGCAAAAGGAGCTACTGAGGCAGGAAATCCTAGAAATGTCTACCTTTGCACTCTCCGGTGACGTGGTAGAAAGGCAATTCTATCTGCTCATATGGGATAAATCAGAAGAAGGGGTTGAACGCGGCCTTCTGCAAAAGCTCAAATATTTGGAAGGATACTTTTTGGATGTAGGAATACAGACCGAAATTTTGGAACAGCAGGAAATCGTCCGCCTATGCAATCTCATTAACAATCCTGCCTATGTTCATTTGGAGGACTCGGATTTTTCACCCTCTATCCCCCTGTTAGTGAGGGACAAATAGTAAAGAAACGGAGGTATCCGCTTGATGAAACTGACAAAACCGCAAAAGGACTTTATTCCCATGAATGAGGCACTTCTAAACGTGATTACTCCAATGGGGCTTGAAATAAAGAAAAACAGTCTGGTCATTGGCGAAAATACAGGTAAGGTATATGGGATTATCCGATACCCGCAGAAGGTGGACTACGGCTGGCTCTCTAAAATCACAAATATCCCGTCTACTATTGTATCAGTGGGCATTAAGCCCATCGATAACGGCGCATTAATTAGTGCCATTTCAAAGAGTATCATCCAAAACCGTGGGACGGCTGAGAGTGCCAAAGATCCGCTGACTCGACAAAGGGCAGAAAAGGCCGCTGAGGACGGAGAACGCATTATGCTTCAAATCGATCAGGAAGGAGAAACAGTTGCGTTGATGAGTGTCACAATCATGCCAGTGGCACAGGACGAAAAGCAATTTAATAAAATCTGTCGCCGTGTGGAATCTGTACTAAATGTACAGAAGTGCAAAGCCCGAACCCTTTCCAACTTGCAGAGAGAAGGATTTCAAAGCATTTCGCCCTCTTATCCCGCTAACAACACGATTGACAATATCACATCCCGAATTATCCCCATGTCAACCTTTGTCGGTGGATTCCCTTTTTCCTCGAATGGCTACAGTGACGGCAATGGTTACTATTTTGGAAAAGATTCTAGCGGAGGCCTGGTAATTGTCGATACTTGGAAACGCGGGAATGACAGAACCAACAGCAACATGGTAGTTACCGGCGTGGCGGGAGTGGGGAAATCTACTGCGGTTAAGCATCTCCTTTTATCTGAGTTTATGAAAGGGACAAAGTTAATTATTATCGATCCAGAATCCGAATACAAAGACCTCTGCCATAACTTAAACGGAGACTGGATTAACGCTGGCGGAGGCTCTAACGGCATGATGAATCCCCTGCAAATTCGTCCTGCGCCCCGCGATGATGAAGGGGAAATGGATAAGCTGTATCAGGATGAGGGAAATAGTATGTCTGATGATGGCCAAACCCATCTCTCTGAGATGGCTTGTCATATTAAAACCCTGGATATCTTCTTTCAGCTTTATCTTCCAAGTCTGACCGATATGCAGAAAGCGACGCTGAAACAATCGGTAATTGAGTTGTATAACCAGTTCGGCATCTTTTGGGATACCGACGTATCCAAGCTCAGAGATGAGGACTTCCCTATTTTCTCAGATTTGTATGCACTGATTGAGAAAAAGGCGAAAGCGGAAAAGACGCGAATGGTCTACCGCGATCTGGCTCTGCTGCTGAACGATATTGCAAACGGCAGCGACAGTTTTTTGTGGAACGGACATACGACCATCCAAACACATTCCCGTTGCATCTGCCTTGACACCCATTCCCTCCAAAATACCAATGACAATATTAAGCGGACGCAGTATTTTAATCTGTTGACCTGGTGCTTTGAGCAGATGTCCAAAGATCGAACGGAACGTGTGCTGTTAATCTGTGACGAAGCGTATTTGATGATTGACCCCAATGTCCCCCAATCTCTTGTGTTTCTGCGGAACGTAGAAAAACGTGCGCGAAAATATGAATCCGGGCTGGTTATCATATCCCATTCCGTTGTAGACTTTTTATCACCGGAAATTAAGATGTATGGGCAGGCGCTTTTAGATATTCCCGCCATTAAAATCCTGATGGGCTGTGACGGAAAAAATTTGCAGGAAACACAGGAGTTATATAACCTGACCGAAGCAGAAGTGGAACTGCTGGAGAGTAAGAAACGAGGTCACGCGCTGCTGGTACTCGGTTCCAAAAGGCTACACATTCATTTTGAAATTCCAGGGTATAAATTTGGGTATATGGGAACCGCGGGAGGTAGATAAAATGAGGGTTCATATCTCAAACGTTTCCATTCCCCAGGAGGTGATATTTTTATGGCAATAGACCCTGCTACTGCCAAAGTATTGGTACAGGCGGCTACTAAAATCATTACGGATAAAGATACCCGGAACAAACTACTATACATCATCCTGATCGCTATATCTTGTGGAGTTGTTGTATTACTTACCCCAATATATATTTTAACCCAGCCATTTGAAATGCTAAGTTTTGCATTTGAATCGCCGGAGGAAGCCGCATTGATTGAACAGTACAAAAAAGAAAATGACGATAAGGTTTTGATATTCGGCTCTGATTTGATTACAGATGGGAAGTATCCCCTGCCAGTCAAGGATGCCAGAATATCTAGCCCGTTTGGTTCACGTACTGACCCGATTACGGGAAAACCCTCCTTTCATACCGGCACCGACTTTGCAGCCGCTTGGTGTTCCCCAATATATGCTGTTGCAGATGGCGTCGTAGTGAAGGCTAATACCAACAAAAGCAGTTATGGAAATTATCTGATGATTCAGCACACCGGGACATATACAAAAGATGATGGTACAACAGAAACTGAAACCTTTTACGCTATTTATGCTCATATGCACGAACTGTATCTGTTTGAAGGTCAATCGGTCATGCAGGGGGCTGTCATTGGATTAGTGGGCGGCGATCCCGACCGGGATACAAATCCTGGAGACAGTACCGGCCCTCATCTGCATTTTGAAATTCGAGAAAACATGTCCGGGCCTGCAATCAGTCCCGATGGATTTATCTTTTCAAGTTCCGATTCAGGACAATTAAAATCTGAAAACAGGAAAGGTGACAGCTAGTGAATGACAAAAAGAAACTGATCGAACTATTTGTTTACATTGCGATTATCATTATAGGATGCATTCTTTTAATTACATCGGGCAAGAAAGATACAGCCAATAAAATGATGGATATGGGGGGGAATACCAGTGTTGCTGTACTTGACGAGTAGCGGAAAATCTTCTCTGGTGGACGCTGCGGCGAACAAAATGGAATTGAATGTCAAAAAGCTAATAGGTAAATTCAACCTGAAAAGTATTGTCGCAAAAGACATGCGAAATTATACTGCCGCCAAATTCTTTGTAGTGGATGCTTCATGCTGCGAGGAAACTCCAGAGGAATTTTGTGTGGCGCTTCAATCCTTTCAGATGATGTTTAGTACCCGTATTATTGTAATTCTTTCCGGTTGTGAGGAAGAAGAAAACTACTTATCTTGCCTATTAACCTGCGGGATCACAAATATTATTATCGCAGATACTCCTGATGCTGTAACAGATGAACTTGTGGAATGCTTGTCCGAACAAGGGATGCAGAGATATATCCGTCAGTATGGCTCTGTGGAGGAAGAAATAACGGTTCCGTCCTCTTCTGAGAAAGTATTGGAAGAAGAAATCCATAGATATGAATGGAACGCGGACAACGTAAAAATTGCGGTTGCCGGTTCGCAGCATCGGTGTGGAACGACTATGACCGCCTTCAATATGGCGTGCTGGCTTTCTGCCCGCGGCGCAGAGGTAGCGTTGGTAGAAATGAACACCAATCGGCATCTGCACTTTATTCTAAACGTCTACGAAGCGGTAAAGGAGAAGGAACACTACACGATTGATGAAATAGATTACTATCTGACGGATGAGCTTGACCAAAACTACAACTTCATCATATATGATTGTGGTGTATTGGATGCCTTGTCACCTATCTTCCGAGACGCCGACAAGCGGATACTGTGCGGCTCGGCGCTCCCATATGAACTATCTACATTCAGTAAGGCGGTGTCTCTGTGCGGAAATCTTCCGGTAGAAAAAATAGGGGTATGTGTTCCCGATGAAATGAAGGATTACTGTGTTTCGGTGTTCGGAAAAGATTTGCAGTTTGCGGAGAGTTCTCATAGTCTATTTTCTGCTAATGCTAATGGTGGGATTTATATGAGGATTGTAAAGGGAAGCATTAAGAGTGGATAAAATAAAGTACGTTTTAATCGAGTTTAGAGACTCACAGATATCTTTAAAAAAGAAAAAGCCATAGACATGGCGATCGATACTACGTTCCAATTTACCTACTGAACCGCCTGTAACAAAATCAAGAGTACGACTATCGAAAGTACTCTGAAAAACATTTTTGAATTTTTGTTTAATCTGACCGCCACGATAACACGGGAAAGGGCAAAGTTATGAAATTCTATACCATCTTCTGGGAGAGCAACGTATAGAAGGCTATCCAGGTGGTAATAATGACCACAATCGCACTCACAAAGAACAATTCAACGTCATGTAGTAGTGGATACAATATACGTGATCTCATCAAAAGATGGGACACCCAGTGATAGAGAATCTCCCCCAAATTAAGACAACGCCTGAACAGACGAAGAGACAGAACGATGACTCAAAAGCTTTTGCGCGGAGTTATATCATAGCATCGAAGGGAAGGCATCACAGAGGACTTAATTTGCTACCTGAATAGGCCAGAATATGAAGAATACTCCAGCAAATTTGCGGAAAGAGAAATCTCCAAAAGCGATGATAGTAGAGCCCAAAATTTAGAACAATTTGAAAATGACAAACAGGCAGATTATGATGGCATATAAGATATTGGTATTTTCGCCGAATATTTTTCACAGGACAGCTAGATTTATTTGTGATAACCCTCCAGTGTGGTATTTCTTATAATCAGTAATAAGAACTGCTTAATTTTATACCTGTTCCTTCTTTTTATTGGCACTCTGATTTTTCTTTATAACCTTTTGGGATATATCCACAATATTATTAACAGAAAAACCATAATACTCATATAATTGACTGCCAGGAGCAGATTTGCCAAAATCGGATAGTCCAATTATTGCACCATCTAACCCGACATATTTATACCATGAGTCTGTAGCAGAAGCCTCTATAGCTACTCGACTTCTAACAGCCTTTGGTAAGATTTTATCCTTGTATACTTGATCCTGTTTTTCAAATATCTCCATGGAAGGCATACTCACTAATCGTACATCAATATTCTTTTCTCGCAATTCTTCACACGCTTTCAACGCCAAGGCTACTTCAGAACCAGTTGCAATTAAAATAATTTCCGGATTTGTTGCCTGCGAATCTATCAGAATATAGCCCCCTTTTAATGCCTCCTTGCTAGTTGAATTCAACTGAGGTAAGTCCTGCCTAGACAGAATCAACGATACTGGAGCATCTCGATTTGTAAGTGCATAATACCAACCCGCCGCTGTCTCCATAGCATCTGCAGGTCTAAAGACAATCATATTAGGAAGTGCTCTCAGCATCGCTAACTGCTCAATTGGCTCATGTGTCGCTCCGTCCTCTCCCACACAAATGCTATCGTGAGTTAGTACATATGTCAATGGTAAATGCATGAGAGCCGAAAGCCGCATTATCGGCTTCATATAATCGCAAAAGACTAAAAAGCAGGAAACGTAGCAATATAAACCTCCATGTAACAGTATTCCATTTCCAATAGCGGCCATACTTAATTCTCTAATACCGAAATGGAAATTTCTACCGCTATAGTCCTCCGCACTAAAATCACCTTTATCTGTCATATACGTCTTAGTAGAGGGGCCAACGTCTGCAGCACCGCCCACAAAATTAGGTAATACATCTTTAATTATGTTTATAATTTTTCCAGAAGATGTACGGGTGGCTTCTGCATTAGAAGGTGTTGCCCAAAAGTCGGGATTACCAAGTAAAATTTGAGAATCAGCATCGGAATAAAATTGCTTAAGTAATTTTGTTTCTTCCGGATAGGCATAAGCATACTTCTCCATGAGTTTGTTCCATAAATCTTCTTTTTTGGCCCCCTTAATTGCAAGCTTTTTATAATGAGCGTATACAGAAGGCGGTACAAAAAATGGTTCCTCATCATCCCATTCTAAAGCTCTTCGTGTCTCCTTGATATTATCCAATCCGATAGGGTCACCATGTATACTAGAAGTACCCTGTTTAGCAGGACAACCATATCCAATAATACTATTTACAATAATTAATGAAGGATGCTCCTTATCCAGCTTGGCTTTCTCAATTGCCTCGCTAATCTCTTCAAGATTATTGGCATCTGATACTCTTAGAATTTGAAAGCCCATAGCTTTATATTTGCTAGCGACATCCTCTCTAAATGCAATAGAAGTATCTCCTTCTATTGTAATATGATTTGAGTCATATAAAATAATTAGCTTGCCCAATTTCCATGTACCTGCCAACGAAGCCGCTTCAGAAGATATTCCTTCCATAAAACAGCCATCTCCAGCTATAACATATGTATAATGATCAAAAATCTGATAATCTACTCTGTTAAATTTAGCAGCTAAATGGGCCTCAGCAGCTGCCATACCAACGGCAGTTGCCAAACCAGCGCCCAACGGCCCAGTGGTGGTTTCCACTCCGACAGTATGGCCATATTCAGGATGTCCAGGAGTCTTCGAATCCATAGAACGAAAATTTTTTATATCATCAATAGAAAGTCCGTAATTAAATAAATGTAAAAGTGAATATAACAACATAGAGCCGTGACCACCAGACAAAACAAAACGATCACGATTGATCCAACGAGGGTTTTCCGGATTATGATTCATGTGATTGGCCCATAGTTCATATGCCATTGGGGCTGCACCTAGCGGAAGGCCTGTATGGCCAGAGTTAGCCTTCTGCACAGCATCAATAGTCAAAATACGGATAGCATTTATACATTTTTTATCAATATTTTTCATTATCATTTAAGGCTCCTTTATAAAAATCATCGCATCTTTATAATAATTTAAATATGAAATACTGTCAATAACTTGAATTAATTGTTTGCTTATAATTCATTTATAAGTTTTAAGCCTATTTGCAAGGTACTTTCATTGTCTAAAATCTAGCTGGAGTATTCCTGAGACTAGTAAAAATTATCATTCTTAATATATAAATTATTTATCTAACAGCATATACCAATTTATCAATATATTGCTCTAAATATAAAGTTTGATAATATCTATTAAATGGTATGAATATAAGTCCAACAAAATAAATTTCCAGTTTTTCTATATTTTCCAAATTTAAAGGGTCAGCTTAAAGCTTATCGTATTTTGCATGAAGTAAATCGGCAAATAAATTCTGACTTTCCTTTTTGATAGGCCGGATAGTAATATCTGATATGTTTGATCTTTCCGACTGATTTAAAACCATTTCAACCGTATAAGCCACATCATCTGGATCGAGTGCCAAACTCAAATCATAATCATTATATTCAGGACCAAATAAATTCGTATTAACTAGTCCCGGACGAATAGAACAAACTTTTATCTCATATTTTTTTAGTTCATTCCATAATACTTGTGAAAATCCAGAAAGGCCAAATTTAGATGCAGCATAGGCAGTACAGTATTCAATACCTTTAATTGCAGAGATTGATTCAATATTGATAATTTGCCCCCGACATTTTTCAATCATATCCTGAATAACCATTTTTGTTAAAATAATTGTACCAATTAAGTTGATACGAATTATTCTTTCGAGCATAATTGAATTAACAGCTGTTACAGGACCAAATTCTGCAATGCCTGCACAATTAATGATAACTTCAGGGGTATCAAATTCTTTCTTGATTTTTAAATATGTCTTTTCGATATGATGAATGTCCTCTAGATCCAAATAATATGCGGCTACTTTTTCTTTATTCTGGTAACATAAGTTCTTCATAGCATTAATATTTCGTCCCAATAAGACAATAAATAGATTCTCTTGCTTGAGAAGTGTTCTTAATATACTCTGTCCAATACCACCGGTTGATCCCGTTAAAATAATAATCTTTTTCATGTAAACACATTCTTTATCTATATTCTTATTTCTGATCCAACAGTTCCAACAGTCGATTTAAAAGTTGACAATTGACAACCAGATTTACTGATAATCTCGTTTAATTCTTCATAATTATTTAGATATCTGTTTTTTCCTGAATAAATTGAATAACTGCCACGATATTGAAAAGGTGTTATATTTAACGATAATTCATTAGATGCAATTTGCAAAGCGCATTTTTTTCCAATAGTCCCCAATGTTGAATTGGAGGGGATAGATATATTCTTATCCGATTTAATTATTCTCAGTAACGCAAGATAATTTAGTGCCAGATCAGGGTCACCTTTTGCTTCTTTAGCAAAAGCTGACTCTGCATTTGGAATAAAAACAGAAGTACTAGCCATACTAACTTGTAAACGTGACATCAAAAAAAGATCATCCACTATAGTATCAATAGTTTGTCCAGGTAGCCCAATTATATTTCCTGTACCGACCTGTCCACCTCGATCTATCAGATTTTGTATCGTATCTATTAAGCTATTCAACCCCATTTGGCAAGATTTTACTCTAGAAAACAACTTAAAATCTGAGGTTTCGAACTTTAATATAAACCGTCTAGCACCATGATTAAAGAGTACATCATACTGATCGTTGGTTAATTGTCCCAAAGCTAATTCCGGGACCATATCTTTACTAATGATATACTGAACAGCTCTGCAAATAATTTCAAAGTCAAATAATGGATCTGATCCAGAAGCTAAGTGTATAACATCAATTCCTAAATCATGTGCAAAATCAATCTGATTTAAAATATTATCAAGTGTAAGTCTATAACGATTTAATCTTTTTGATGAGAATGCATTACCACAAAAACCACAATTGCATTTACAGTAATTGGAAATTTCTAACACGCCACGAACATAAACCTTATTCCCACAATGCTTTTGACGGATATTTGACGCTTTAAAAAAAAGTTTTTCACGCTCCTGTCCTTTTGCCAGTAACGCATTTTTTATATTTTCTTTACACATACTCTGCAACTTTTAATCCCACCTTTTCACTACACAATTGAATATAATTATATTGGGTAAGAGTTCTGTTAACTGACGTATACATACTGAATTTATCTGAAAATGGATAAGGAGTTATATGTACTGACATCAAATTGGCACCTGCTTGTAAAGCCTCAATCTGGCCATTGGGGCCAAAAGATGAGGAACAGGTTATGATAGGGGTATATTCTAAAGATAAGCGCATAAGAGACAGAAAATTCAAAGCCATATCTTTACTACCTGGTGGCTCGTCTTTTAGAGCAGATTCTCCATTAGGACTGAATACACTTACACTTGCCATATCAGGAGCAAGTCTTTGCAATAGTAACAGATCCCTAGCTAAATCTCGTAGAGAAGTGGTAGGTAAACCCGCGATAATACCTGTCCCAATTTTATACCCGATTTCCCGCAGATAAAATAAATGAGCCAAGCGTTCAATCAAGTTCTTTCTTCCCTTTAAATTCGAATATGTTTCGGCATTTGAAGTTTCAAACTTTAAAATATACCTTCGGGCACCAGCCTTATATAAATAAATATAATCATCTGGTTTTAATTCTCCTAAAACTAATGTCACCGCAATATTTCTGTCAGTTGCATAAGACACTATTTTACCAATAGTATCTATATTTATATCCTTATCTTCTCCACCAACTAAATGTAGCTGAGAAACTCTCATATCCTTTAATAAATTAATTGATTTTGTCATTTCATCAAATGACAATCTATAACGTTGTAAGTTTTGATTCGATTTTGCCATTCCACAAAAGCTACAATTGTTAGTGCAAACATTACTGTATTCTAGACTACCTCTGACAAATACCCTATCTCCAACTAGTTGCCTTCTTCTTATTCTTGCCTGTCGATGTAACTCTTCGCTATCCGCTCCAGTACACAGTAACTTTTCTACTATAACATTTTCTTTTTGAGAAAGAATATCTCCCAAAGAATTTAAGATGGTTTCCGCTTGAATAAAATATTGCTTATCCACAAAACAATTCTCCTGTCTTCAACTTTTTATGTATCAATTCAGATAATTTCTCTTCTTCGTTTGATATAGACAAAATCATATCAAGAATAGTTTTTGAAGAGTGTTGTTTACTTATCAAAGTTTTGGCTGTTTGATTTTTCACATTTCGCCACATTTCACCTATTTGACAAAAATTTTTTGATAATTGAAGATAAGGTATCAGACTATTTTTATTACCCAAATAAAGAAAGAGTTTACCAAGATTTATACGTGAATGCATAATATATACCAACGCACGTAACAATGGACAGTAGGCTATGTTAGTGTTTTCAATCATTTCCTTTTGCAAATCATACTCTCTAAAAAAATTAGCAAACTTTCTGATCGAAGGTGCAACCGCATAAGAATCTCTTAATATATAATGTAAAATTTTATAAATATTAACCATTGTAGTGTCTTTTGAATCTTTGGTAACAGTAAATAGTCTACCATTGTAGCATAGCATATCCGCAATAGATATCTTGGCTGGATTAACTGAGAGATACGGATCGTCGCATATAAATAACTTTTTAGCTTCCATTCTTTTAACTATAAAACAATGTTGTATATGCGTTTGATGATATGCCGCACTCCAATTGCAATGAAATACATCTAAATAGATACATAGAAACTGATTAGCCAACAGTCTTTGTTCTATTAATTCGATACTTTCATTTATTAACTCTAGGTTAATACCCAATAATTGCTTACAAATCTCCTGATGGGGAAACAAGCTATGGTATTCAGCGGCACCAATATAGTCACCCAAAATCCCATTACCATTATATTCACAGAAAAATTTCCAATTATCTGCATACATATAAATATAAGGTAAGTCGTTATGTAAGGCGAAGGTCATAATAATATCTTCAACACAATTGTTTGTGATATCATGTATTCCCTGCATTATCATTTTTCTCCCTTCTGTCGCAGAAAAGATTGCATAGTGATTGCAAATCATTGTAGAAGTCCTGAATAGATAACTGTATACCGTACACATTATATATTTTTGTTATCAGACTAATAGCTGTGATAGAATCTCCCCCCAAATCAAAAAAGCTCTTTGACTTATCGATATGTTGTACCGGTATACTTTGCAAAATCAAAGCATACTCTTCAGGATATTGGTCAGTACTTTCCGGAGAACATATCTCAAAAGATTCAGGTAAGGGTAATAAATCTCTGCTAATCTTTCCGCTATTATTCAGCGGCATCTTGTCAAGTGATAATATAAAATGAGGTATTTCATAGCTTGGTAACATTAACTTGAGCATTTGCTTAATCCTATCGGGTTGTAAATCCTGCAACATACTAATATAATAGGCACATATATAATCCCGATCACCTTTATGTATTATTGTCGCATAAGCATCCACAATACCATTTATATTTAATAGTTCGTTTATTATTTCATTTAGTTCAATTCGAAATCCATTTAGTTTTACTTGATTGTCACGTCGACCAATAAACTCAATATTTCTATCAGGTAACATCTTACCAATATCACCGGTCCTATAAATCTTTTCTTCCACACTAAATAGAGTATGAATAAAATTTTTTTCTGTTTGAGCGGGCATTTTATAATATCCTTCACCTACGGAAATTCCGCCAATACAAATCTCACCAATCATCATTGGAGGTAATAATTGGTTGTTCTTTCCAATTATATATACATTCACATTTGGTATGGCTTTTCCCAGGGGTATATTATTATACAGTGACCGGTTTTTCCGATGCCATGTAGTAGCGCATACAGTGCATTCGGTAGGGCCGTAAGCATTGATAAAGTCTATATTCTTACTCACTTTGTCTACTAAATAAGGTGGGCAAGCCGAACCCGCAGATAATAAGACTTTTATTGTATGTATTCTATCAAAATCAAGATTGCATATATACGCCGGAGGTAAAGTAAGAACAGTAATCTGATTGTCATTTAGGCATTTATAGAACAATTCTATATTATAAATTTGCAAATCATCTATTATATAAAGAGTGGCGCCTGTAAAAAGTGCCATAAAAATCTCAGATATCGATGCGTCGAAAGCTATTGAAGCAAATTGGCCTACGACATCAGAGCAATCAACCTTTAAATCCCAAACAAAATGATATTTTAAATTGACAACTGAGCAATGAGATATCATAACCCCCTTAGGTCTTCCTGTAGTTCCCGATGTATAAATAAGATATGCCAAATCCCCAGGGGCTACTTTTTGATGAGTTAATATGCTTTCTTCATCGATATTTGTTTTGATTTTTTGGAATTCGCATATAGGTATAGAAACATCGATAGGAATATTCGATATATTGGTAATGATTAAATCGACATCACTATCATTGACAATGTAACAAACCCTATCCACTGGTAGATGTTCATCAATTGGCACATAAGCACAACCTGTTTTTAAAACAGCCAGCATGCATATAATAAAATCTGATGTGCGAGCCATATACAGGCCTATCCTTTTAGTTGATAATGAATATTGCGATAAAATACGTGTTGCTATACAAGACGAAATTTTGTCTAACTCAGCATATGTATATTTTTCATTACTATCAGCAAGAGCGATTTTATCACTATAAAGAAGAACTGTTTTATGAAATTCGTCAATAATATTTTCCTGTCCCGTTACCAATTGCAGTTTTTCGTAATAGTTTGTACAATTAAATGATACTGTTTTGAGCACAATATCAGGATTTGATAAAAAAATTTTTAATAGTTCTAAGTAATTAAGAATAAATGCCGTTAATTCCGCTGTGAGAATTTTATTAATGCTATATATTACCTGAAGTTCAACTTTATTATTCAATATCTCAAAATTAAGCAAAATGTCATTATAATTGCTATATGCTAGGGGTAAGAAGGTCTCCTTACAATGGGTTCCACATATAAAGGAAAATTCTCCTCCTTTTTCTCCATTAAACAATTTATCAATTGAATAAATTTGACTGCTTTTTTCAGATACCAATTTATAAATACATTGTCGTAAAGTATCATCATCATTTATCGTATAATTACATACTTGAATTTTATCTGGATATAAAGAATCCACATAATTTAGGCTCTTATAGCTATCATCTGATAAATTAATTAAGATAACAAGAAGCGCCCTTAAGCAAATTTCAGTTGAATGTGTGTCTCCACTATAACTGAAATTACAGGCTTTCATTACCTGGTCTATCATTTTCTTTTCGATTGAAAAAAACAAATTATCTTTAACAAGAGGGCCTTCTTCTATTTTTGAAAAAAATCTTGAACTAAAAATCATATAAGCACCTTCGACCTAAAACGTTTTATTCATCTCAAAACTTATTTCATTTAATTCATCATAATTGTCAGAAGCATAAAGACGTTCCATAAAGGTCTTATTCCACATCTTTATATTTTTTTCTTTATCATCATAATACTCATTGAGAAACGCTGTATTTTCCATATGTATTTTTTCTAATATATTATCTTCATATCCGTCGTTATAAATTAGTTTAAGATAAAAAAGTGTATAATATAAAGGAGACAGCAAATTGTGCTTAAAGGCGTAGGCAACGATCTCTTCATTATGAAGGAGCCCCAGATGTTGATTATAAAGTATATATTCACGGATATCGCAAAATTTGATGATATTTATATCCTTATTGTACAATACTGACATAGAGTGTGTGGATTCATGATAAAGATGTAGAGACATATATACAACTATATGATTAGCATTAACCATACCATGATTCTCATAATAATCTATGATTTCGCTTATAGGTTCAGAATTGTGAGAATCATCAAATGAATGTCTAAAATCAATTTTAAAAAATGGTATATATTCTGATGAGGATAGTTTCAAATAAGGATACACATTTGTTGCACCGAGTTTCCAAGCTATATCCTCTTTTCGGTCGACAGGTATTAATTTACGATTTTGGATATCGTAAGTAGCCTTCATAAATCCTATTTTTTTGATTACTTGTTCTATTTTTTTCTCTTCAGCCTTTTTAATCAAAAAATCCAAATCCCCTAATGCCCGAGTTCCCCTGTCCTTATAAATCATATCAATCAGCATAGCGCCCTTAACCGGAATAAGCGTTATGTGCTCATCTTTTAAAGCTTCAACTATCCGCTCTTTTTGTTCAATATATAGACCATTTTGTATCTTTGTTCCTGTGTATATACAGTTCATTAAATTTTTAATATACTTGGGAATATGTTTGGCATTAAAATAATTCAAATTAGTCCATATCAAACTGACTACTTTATTATGCATAGCATATTTAAATAGTTCACACCAACTAATATTTTCTTTCAGGAGTGTGTTGATTTCTTCAACATCTGAACTAGAAAAAGTAACCCGACTTAACAGAACTAGCAATTTCTTTTCAATCTCATAAGACTTTTCCATATTATCCCCTTTTCACAATTTTAAAAAATCAAAGATTTATATCAATAATTCGGTCACACAACTCAATTGAAGATTTACGATGAGCTACAATGATAACAGTTTTATCTTCACTAATATATCTAATTGCGTCTTGGATTAAATTTTCATTGTATTGATCAAGCGCACTGGTCGCTTCATCAAACAAATACATATCCACATCACGCAAAAAGGTTCTTGCCAAGACAATGCGTTGCTTCTGCCCGCCCGAAAGTTTGATTCCTCTTTCACCTATAATAGTATCATATTTATCGGGTAAGCTTTGGATATAGTCATGAATATTAGCCATTTTACAGACATGGGCAATTTCAGCATCATCAGCGTCGACCTTCGCATATTTAATATTTTCTTTAATAGAAGTATTAAATAAAATATTATCCTGCATAACGAAACCTATCTTTTTATGAATATCCGAAATATTTAACACCTTGATATTTTTGTTACTCAAAAAAACAGATCCTGCAGTTGGTACCAATAATCCTGATATTAACTTCAATATTGTTGACTTGCCCGCTCCGCTTTGACCCATAATTCCAACTCTTTCTCCCTGTTTTATTGTCAAGTTTAAATCATGGATGACATCATTTAATCTATTCGGATAACGGTAACTAACATTTTTAAATTCAACAGAAGTGATTTTATCTATTTTTTCTGCCGTTACTTGTTTTGATTTATTTCTACATTTTCTCAGGCCATCCAATAATCTATCACTAGATGCCCGATTACTCTGTAAATCTGCATCTTGTTGTGACACCAATTTAATGGACTCCATTAACTGATTATAATACTTCTCAAATATCAATAAAGATGTAATAGTTAAGTGCCCATTGATTATTAATAAGCCACCCAAAAAATATAGACAGAATTTCATTATGAATTCATTTTTAATCTTTGGAATGACTAATAAACGTGTAGTAGCACACAGGTGCCATTTACCATAATTTTTTGCAAATATATGATTATATTTAATCAGCTGGTGTTCTTCATACTTCTGTAAATTGAACACCTTTATCTCCTGCCAACCTTGTAGTGATTTATGTAGCCAAGATGACTGTTTTTGATCATTTTCACGATTTATTTCGCCAATTTTCCACTCTTTTTTACTAATACAATGATCAACAACAAACGTTATTGGTATTACCGCTAATGCAAAAAGAGCCAGTGACCAATTAATACAAAAGATTAATATGAGCGATATAATACTAGCTATAACATTAAGCACAAAACTAATGGTTTGATATTCAATGAATGAAGCAATACATCCAGGATCATCATCTATTCTCATTTTTATATCCCCAATACTCATTGACTCATATTCTGAGAACTCCATGAGAAATAATTTGCGCAAAAACATTCTTTTTACTCTGAAAATAATTCGATTATTTATTTTATTATTTAAATAGGTTTTACAATAACCAATTAAGACACTAATAAAAAAGATGAATATATATCCACTAACTACCCAAAGCAGTGATAAAAATCGTTGCTGTAAAAGAACATCTTCAATGAATATTTTGTAAAAAATGGGTTGAATTAATGTCAATGATAAAGAAATAATACTCAAAAGAAAACTAATAAAAAATAATTTCCGAACGCCATACGCATAGGGCCGGATTTCTGATAAAATATATAACCGATACCTTATTTTTTGAAATCCCTTCATACATTTTTCCTTTCAAATGAGATGGTATTAATACTTTTCAGGATTTTGTTTGATCGAAAAAAGAGTATGAAAAAGTTTGCTATTTTGCATGAGGACTGTTGGAGATCCTTTCTCCATAATTACCCCTTTTTCCATTATCGCTACGCTTTCACTCAACATTACTGAACTTTGTCGATGAGCAATAATAATAGCCGTTCTATTATATAACACTTTTTCCCAAGCCTTATGAATCAAATTCTCGGTTTTCTCATCCAATGCAGAAGTTGCTTCATCAAAAATAATAATTTTGGGGTTTTGTAAATAAATGCGTGCAATTGCTATTCTTTGTTGCTGTCCGCGAGATAATCCAATTCCATTAGTTCCAACAACGGTATCAAAACCGTTTGGCAATGATTGAATAAATTCTAATATACCTGCATTTGTACATGCTGAACACATATCTTGAAAATCAGCTCTCATATTACCTAATAATAAATTTTCTTTTATTGTCATATCAAATATCAAAACATTTTGTTGAACAATTCCTATATTGTGCCTTATTGATTTAAGAGAGCATTCCGACAATCGCTGTCCATCAATTTCAATGTATCCACCATCGGGTACATAAAAACCAGTTAGTAAATATGCAAGAGTTGATTTTCCACAACCACTAGTTCCCACAAGCGCAAGCCGCTCACCGGGACTAACTTTTAAATATAGATGATCAATTATATTCTTATTTGAATCCTTATAGCTGAATTGTACATCATGAAATTTGATCTCACCCTGACTAACTACTAATTCTCTTTTTCCATCTCTGTCTTTTTCTGATGGGTTTTGCATCATAACACGAATCTTATCAATTGCAGAGAGGCGCGAATGCGAATCCATAATTTTAATTGTAAAGGCCTTAATCTCATTGGATAATATATCAAAATAGGATAATATCACTAATATTATCCCAACAGTTAATCCCAGTTTCCATGAAAATATAGCCAAAAAAACGAAAAGCATAAGCTGTATCGATAAGCTAAAAAATGTGATCATATTTTGCGCATTCTGTTGCAAAACACCATTTTTGATATTTAATTGGAATAGTTTGCGAATTTTTATTACAAATTGTTTATTCACAATTTTTTGGGCATTAAGCAATCGAATATCTTTTACTCCAGAAATAACTTCAAAAAGCCAACTAGTGTAAATCCCATAATGCTTTGTGCTTTGATTACTAAAATTTCTAATTTTCTCTCCAAGCCGAAGTACAACCAATACAGATATAGGAACCGTACAGGTGATTAAGACCCCGATACGCCAATCTATGATATATAGATAACACGAACAAAATAAAATTTTTAGTATCCCATTAATATTATGTATAATATTTCTTACAATAAAATTCATACATTCCATAGTATAAGTTTGAATTGTAGCAATTATTTCACCCGTATTTGAATCAGATAAGTTTTGAGCTTCCGAATAAATTATTTTATTAAAAATACATCTTTTGAGCTTCAATGTAAAATGAATACTAATATAAGCGTATATCTGATAGACAAAATAATATATTAAACAGCTAAAAAGATATGTCAGTGCCGCAATACCTGACAATTGCAAAAATAAATCTATGTTATAATAATAAATCATTTGATTTACCATTAATCCTAAAAGTAAAGGTTGTATAACCCCTGCAACTGCATCCATAAACCATCCGATATAAAAAGCTACAAATTGAATTACATGCCCCTTTAAATATGGAAAAAGAAATTGAATAGCTCCGAAAAAACTAAGTTGCTCACCTTTTTTAATATTCATTTTTATTTACCACCTTTAATAAATAATTGATTAAATAAATTGGTGGTTTCTGTTTCAATATCAACATATATTTTAGAATTATCAATTGATTTCTCATCTGCTTTTAAAAGATTATTCGTTTTAAAAGACAACATATTGTTTTTAATTTGAAAATTATGAATTCTATAGACAATTTCATTTTTATTGGTATAAGCATATACTCTTATCAATTGAGTATTATTAATATCCTCTACAATAATTTCCTTTTTATCTGCCGATAAAGTTGCACTTTTTGTAATGTAAACCGGATATTCTATTTTAAACGAAAAAAAAAGGAATAAGCAGAAACTAATTGATACTAATATAAAAAATAAAATTGGAGATCTTACAAAATATTTCATGAAAAAGTTTACTAATGATTTTGTTTTCATTAAAATCATTCCTTTTCACATTTTCTATTAACATAATTAATAAAAGCCCTCAAATTTTCAAATTTCCTATATTCCAGATATTCATCATCAAATCTAATATCAAAAATATCTTCAATTTCTACAATTATCTTAATAAATTGGATTGAATTAATTCCCAAAGATACTAAATCTTTATTTTGAATATCATCATCACTAATAACTAATCCGCCTATTAAAGAAATAATATCGATAATACGTTTGTCTGTATCAATTTTGCTATTTGCAAAGGTTCTGACTTGATTACTGAACAGCTGATGCTGATAATTTTCAATTAAACGTTTTCTATCAATTTTAAAATTGTCTGTATATGGAAGTTCGTCTACCTGTATCAATTGAGAAGGTATCATGAAATCTGGAATCTTTGATTGTAAAAAAGAACGTATGGCAGAAGGGGTTGCCTGTCCGACAAAAAATCCTACAATAGAATCTCCAGAATCTTGTTGAATATAAACTACAGCGCATTTCGATATATTCTCCATACTAATCATATTGGATTCAATATCTTCTAATTCCAACCGCTGTCCATTTAATTTAATCTGATTATCAATTCGGTAGAGATATTCAAGATTGCCATCTAAATTGATACGTCCATAATCACCAGTCTTGAAGCCACGGACAAGACCGATTGATGGCAAGTCTATAACTCTAAATTTCTCATTTGTTAAGGAGGGATTGTGGAGATAGCCTTTTCCAACAATCTGACCAGTTATAAAAATCTCGCCCACCTCATTCACAACTGGGATTTCCTGTTTATTTAGTACGAAAATCTGCGCATTTAAAATAGGTGTGCCAAGGTTAACGGTAGACTGATTGGTTAAATCTCCTATTGTAGCCCAAATCGTAGTTTCGGTTGGGCCATATAAATTGTAGATACTAGCATGAGTTTTATCTTTCAAAAATTTCAATAAGTTTTGAGGAAATACTTCACCCCCTATCATTAATATTTTTAGATTCGCAAGTACCGTGTTTTGCGGACTATATTCAAGCAAGAAATGTAACTTAGATGGAGTAATTTGCAATACATCTATTTCTTTGTCAACTATAATTTTTTGCAACTTTTTGGCGTTCTTATATGTACTATCATCTGCAATAATAACTGCTAGTCCTTTTTGAAGAGCCAACAATGTTTCGACGAAAAATATATCAAATGTTGAAGAAGTATGGCATAAAATTCTGGATTTTGATGTAAGGGGTATACGCTCACAAAATCCTTCGATAAATGCGTTTATATTAGAGTAAGAAATTTCTACACCTTTAGGATCACCAGTGGAACCAGAAGTATATAATATATATATAGTATCATCGTCACGATGCGGCTCCATTTTAATATCATTCAATGTATTGTGTTGCAATAAATCTATATCAATAATTGGTATATTGGGTAGTTTATTATTCTTTCCCTGTGTAATAATTAGTTGAACATTACAATCTTCCAGAATGTATTTTATACGATCTGAGGGATCATTTTTTGATAAAATCACATATGGAATATTTAAATAAACTAAAGCAATCATCGACATTACAAGATATTCATTTCGATTAAGATATAAAGCAATAGGCTGTCTGCTTTTAGGAAGAACAGCTTGCAAATCTGCTACGAAATGATGTATTTCCTTATAGTTAAGTTTCTGATTTTCACATTCAATACAAGCATTTTCGTCGATTTTATAGGAAAACATAAATAACACCTTCTTCAGTATTTTAAATCCCGTACTGTTCTTTTAATTGATCCAATAAAGGCTGGAGATTGTCTGCTCCCTCCAATATTATTACAGGAATTTTATTCCAAATAAAAGCCAGCATTTCTTCTTTATTGGTTAACATAATGTTTTGTATTTCTGGGGCTTTTCCAATATTTGACCACCAATCCTCTTCTGGGTTTTCTGGAGTAAATATTTGATTATTTAAAACTTCTAAGAATTCCTCATAACTCGCTTCTCTAATTGAAGCATTTTGATTTTTAAGTATAGAAGGTAGAATGATCATTTTTAGTTTACTATTTAGCACAAAATTTTTATTACTGAATCTTTGAAAGTCTGTGATGCTTAGGTCTACCTTTCCATCGCTGTCCCCTCTCCATAAAACAGAGGCGTCAACATTTCTGTATTTTTCTGGAATCAAGTCTTCAAACTCTCTACCATATTTACTTAACGTACCAGCAAGTACCCGCAAACGTGTTGGAAAACCGAATACTTGGATCGAATCCCTGTGTAAATATAGATGTACTTTATCTACAGATAATGGTGCCAAATTAAGGTAATGTAGGAAATCAAAAAAGACTGTTGTTTTGCCACTTCTCTTTGGCCCCACAATTAAAATTGCTCCATCAGAATCAACAGCGGCCCCATGAATTAAAATCGATCCAGACAAATTGCACAACTTGTTAATAATATGCTCAAAATATTTATATCCATCCTTTTTAAAGGATAAACGCTCCAAATAATTACTAGGGATAATATAGTAGTACTGTTTATCCTCTTCCATTGCTATAAAAATCGAGGGCGTTTTTTGTGTTATATAGACTTTATAATCATGCAGATCATATTCGTATGCTCGTATCATACCCCTTTCTTTAGTACAATAGGATAATACTATTGTGTTAAATTCCAAGTTGCTTGTCTTTAGGGTTTCATAGATTGTTGCGTAAAGTGTATCATCACAAATTGTTCCAAACACAAATTGCTTGGAACAAAAATCTCTTGAGGATTTGTTCAAATGGGTTTCGATATATGAAAGGAATGTGTCATATAATTTTTTATTATTGTAGAGATAGGTAAAATTGATGTTCAATACGCACATCTCATCGACCTCAACATGTCCATTTTCGATCCACTGAAGTACACTATGCTTAATATTCATTTGCTATAACTCCCTCGAAAAATTTATCAGGGTAATTTTTATAAAAATTACTTTTATCCTCTACTTGAGTAGATAAGTTTATAAAATTTTCATAATAGAACTCCTTGTTAGGAAAATATTGTCCATAATATGGATGCTTCATTTCAAAAATATACATCCGTGCTAGCCAACACAATTCATATAAAATAAAATTTTTATCAAAATTTAGATTTGCTATACTAAGATAGCCCTTTAATATATTTTCCTTTTGGTCTTTTGTATAAAAATTGGTATTCAGGTATTTTAACTTGATGAAATCATATTCCTTAATCCCACCACGAGCCGAATCCCAATCAATCAGTATGGGATAACCAAATTTATCTATAAAAATGTTATGGGCATGGACATCATGATGGATTAAAACGGGAGTAATCTTTTTGTATAAATCTGGTTCATATGATGTATCCCATAGTTTTAAAAACGTTGTTGCTAATTCACCATTATATTTTTCAAAACAGTTTATAGCATTTAAAAAATAATTGGCATAATAGGTATCAGCAGACTCATGTTGAGATGATAGCAGATCTTTTCCATAACTCTTAACTTTTATTTTATGTAGTTGTGCAAGAACAAATCCCAGTTTCTGAAAATCAATATTAAAGTTCATATTGGTTAATATACCTCCTCTTATTTCCTCCATTATTTCATAAGAGTACGGGATATCATCCATTTTATTATTATAAATATATGATTTGGGATAATTACTAAAGCTATTGAGTTTTAGTAGTTTTTCTAAATAGAACTCCTTACCCTCTCCTTGCCAAAATTCCGAATCATCAGACATATAAATTTTCAAAATAAAATTCTCTAAATTATGATTATAAATCACAATTAATCGAAAAACGATATTTATACGCCCTTCAGCTAAAAATTGGTATGATTCTAAATGGCTACCATTCCATTTATATACTATTGAGCTGAAAGCATGTTGAATATTTTTTTGTGTTGTCAATGTAGTCAAAAATTGATCGTATAACATCATTCATTACCTCAAAATTATAAATGGTAATGCGGAGATAATTTTGAAGCCCATTATATGAACGAACTAAATATCCTTGTGAATTGAGATAATCCTTCAATTTTTCACCATCTATATTTTTTACTTTTATATATACAAAATTGGATTGAGACTGAAAAGCTATTAAGTAAGGATTCTTATTTATTGTCCTTATAAAATACTCACGTGCTTTTATAATTTCGTTGCGTATTTCGTCATAATATTCGGAATCTTCTAACGCAGCTTTTGCCATTTTTCTAGATATAGATGATACTCTGAAAAGTGGCAAAGACAATGAAAATATTTTGTTTAACTCCCTATTACAAACACAATAACCAATTCGTTCGTTTGCTAAACCATACAGTTTTGAAAATGTTCTAACAAATACCACATTGGAGTAATTCTCCACAAAATAGTTTATTGGTAGCAATTCTTCAGAAAATCCCCAGTATGCTTCATCCACTAATATTAAGGTGTCTTTACATGCATTTATAAGCGTTTCTAAACAAGAATAAGAAATAATATTTCCCGTTGGCATGTTCGGCGTTGTCACCACCAATATTTTGGGATTGAACTTCTTCGCCATATCAATGATTTCCCTAATATTGAATACATATGTTTCTTTTTCTTCCTCTATATTATAATACCGAATGTTTGCTCCAATGCATTTAGCAATACTCTGATAATAACCCCATCCTGGAGAAGGTAACATAATACAATCTTGTTCAGTGGCATTCATTGTAAAAATTGTACGAATTATTTCGCATGATCCATTATGTATAAAAATATTATCTTCATGAAATTCAAATTTGTCACTGATCTCCCTAACTAATTCATCATATTCTTTCAAATCATATTGGCTAAGATCATTCTTGCCAATATCTTTTAATATTTCAAGACATTTTTTTGAAGGACCAAAAAGATTTTCGTTAAGATGTAATCGTAAAGAATTGGTAGACGTCGTAGGAGCCTTATAAGGAACCAAATGATTATATTTTTGATATTTATCAAAAAACGATTGATTTTTCATATTATTTTCCTCGTTTAACAATATAATTTAAATTTATTAGCTTCCTCAATAGTCGTTAATACGGGAGGGCAATCTACATATTTTATCCACAAGAGATTTGGTTCTAATGGACTATACTTATTGGTAATCATCGGAAGTTCTTCATCTAGTGCCAGTTTTGTCCACAAATAAGGAAAGTTTAGTCCGGCCTTTGCCATAAAATATGTAGATGTGAAGAATCTGCTTGCTTGAATTTCAGTCGGATTTGGAATTCCGTCGAAACTATAAGTAAAATCAACTGAAACAATCCCATGTGGTTCTGGCATAATTGTTTTTATAGATCTTATTGCTAAATCATCTAAATCAGAATCCCGAGCAGTAATTTGAGCTCCTGTGATTCCAGTAACACCCGAGGGAGATAAATAGTTAAATTCCCAATATAATCTTTTCCGAATTTGAGAAACAATCAATTCTCCCTTTTTCCAAAGTCCACTCCAACTAGTAGTATTGGGGGATAAAATTTCTGCCGCAGTGAATGTTCCCCAACCATTGTGATAGTTAATCCAAGAATAGGCAAAATTATAGTCTTTGGCGAGTATGGAGCCTTTTCCCCCACAACCTTTTATTGCTCGTAGCCATACTCCTTCTTTATATTTATTAAAAACATCTTTTAAGGTCTCTACCGAATCAATCAGATAAGTATTTGGAACACATATTCCATTATCTCGTAGAATTTCATAAGTGCGAAATTTATCCTCAAATATTGTTATATATTTCTCATCCGGAAGATAAGTTTTGGCTGATAATTCGCTTCTATGAGCAGATATCATCCATAATTCGGCATTAGTTTTGGATGGATAAACAACATCAACACCTTCTTGATCAATAATGTACTTTATATATGGTAAATATTCTGGATCGGAGGACTCGGGACATAAGAACTTTTTATCTGCCTCAGCATTAAATAGGCTATACTTGCTTTGCTCCAAAGCAATAAGTTCATATTTTTCGGGAGCCAATCGTAAAGAACGGCAGAAATTTATTCCAGCACTCCGACCAGCATTTGTTATTAAGATTTTCTTCATTTATGAGTCAATCCTTTCTAGTAACTGATTTAAAATAATACAAAAGTTTGTATATTTTGACCGCTCTTATAAATATTTTGTCTATCTAAAGACCCAAAATGTACTTCAGTAATTTGAACAAGCTTTGATAATTGTTTTTATTAAAATATATTGAATTTATAATTTGATTTTAATCTATAAAATTACATTTGTCAACATTTGTTTTGACATTTTATATATAATATATCAATATTTTTATTTTATTTTATCTATTTTTTAATTTACAACCTATAATATTAAATAGATAGATATAAAAATAGGCCGAAGTGTAAAATACACTTCAGCCTATTTATCTTAAAATTTATCGAGATTGGGCAGTTGTACACCCCCACGATCTAGCAGCAGCTTTAATCTGAACCTTGAGCTCCTTTGCTGTCAAAGTAAGGACATTGGCTTATGCCATAGCTTCATAATGTCACCTCCTGTTTCATTTTGTTCCGTATTTTTTTTAAACCTCAATGAGATTATCAAAATACTTCCGATTCAGACTATATAAGATTGTTCGTCCCTGATTACGAATATTGATGATACCAGCTTTGGTCATCATATTCAAATGGTAATAAGCATTAGTATTTGATATTCCAAACATCTTTTCAATATCTCGGATAGGCATTTCATTCCGTTTTAATAAAGCATCAATAATCCCGGTCCGATTCTTTTCAGACACTGCTACTCCGAAAACATCCAATTCCGGTAACTGTGACTGATTCTGTAAAAAGTCAAGCATCGCTTCAGATTCTATCCCAAGCATGAGAAAGATACTATTATCTAAAAAACAATTTATAATACAATTTTTATAAATAATGCAAGGTGAGATATAAATATCCTTTTCTTGATCAATAAAAAACTCCTTGCCTTTCACTTGTGATATCTTAGCAGCCAGTTCTGCAAAATTCAAATCGCTTTGAAAGTCAGCAATTTTTATATAATTTCTTTCATAATACTGCTTGAATTGAACTTCCTTTGATATAAGCTCAAAATTCAATTTTTTGAGAATCCATTCATAATTGACAAAAAAGACACAAAGTTTTTCTTTCACATAATCGCTGTAATAGGACTCATCAACTAATTGGATTAAACTCTTGAGGTTGTGTTGATATTTTTCAATTTCTTCATCTTTTAATTGAGGGAAATAAAATTGAATCATACTGTGCACAACTTTTTCAGTATCTAAGAGGTCATACTGTAATTTTTCAAAGCTAAAGTCTAATTGATATTTCTCAACATTATTGTAGAAACAGTACTGAGGCAAGAAACATTTTCCATCTTCTTTCAGATAAAAAAACAGAAATATTTCATCCGGAATGGACGAAAATTCAAACTCTAGCCTATCGAAAAATTCCATGTTTTCCGTTGATTTATCAAAATTGGATAAGGTACAATAAGTTTCGCAAAATGAAAAGTAGATAAAAAGAGACATGGTTTGCAAAACTCTGGTAGAATGAAGTCGCGACACACCATTCTGAAAGGAGACAGCAAACCATGTCTGAAAAGATTTTACAGCTTAACGAGGAAGTAATCAAGGGTCAAATCAAAGAGCTAGTACGAGGCAGCGTAGAGGAAACCCTCAACGAACTGTTGGAAGCCGAGGCAGAGAAGTTGACCCAGGCGGCTCGGTACGAGCGCAATGAGCAGCGGCAGGGGTATCGCAGCGGCCACTACAGCCGAAACCTCACCACCACTTCCGGAGACGTTACCCTCAAGGTACCCAAGCTCAAAGGGATCACCTTTGAGACTGCTATCATTGAGCGATATCGCCGCCGGGAAAGCAGTGTAGAAGAAGCTCTCATCGAGATGTATCTGGCAGGCGTATCCGTCCGACGTGTGGAGGACATTACCGAGGCTCTGTGGGGCAGCAAGGTATCTCCTTCCACCATCAGTGAGCTAAACAAGAAAGCGTATGTCCACATTGAGGATTGGCGGAACCGCCCTCTGCAAGGTGGGCGCTATCCGTATGTCTATGTGGATGGGATCTACCTGCGCCGAAACTGGGGCGGAGAGTTTGAAAATGTAGCCATTCTGGTGGCGATTGCGGTGAATGAGGACGGATACCGTTAGGTTCTTGGTGCCGCCGAGGGAATGAAAGAGGACAAGGCCAGTTGGGTCAATTTCTTCCAGTGGCTGCGTGGTCGTGGCCTGGATGGAGTCAAACTGGTGGTGGGCGACAAGTGCCTTAGTATGTTGGAAGCTGTGGGAGAAGTGTTCCCCGAGGCCAAATACTAGAGGTTACGGTTCACTTCTACCGCAATATCTTCTCTGTAACGCCTCGTTCCAAGGCGAAGCTGGTAGCCAAGATGCTCAAAGCGATCCATGCTCAGGAGAGCAAGAAAGCGGCCTGTGAGAAAGCCCGAGCGGTGGTAGAAGAATTGCGCTCCATGAAGCTGAAAGAAGCAGCCAAGAAGGTGAAGGACGGCAGGAAATGCTAACTTACTGCGATTTTCCCAGCGAACACTGGACTCGCATCCGTACCAATAACGTCATTGAACGGCTCAACCGGGAGATTCGCCGTCGTACACGTGTGGTGGGCAGTTTCCCGGACGGCAACTCCGCCCTCATGCTGGTCTGTGCCCGGCTGCGCCATGTGGCCGGCACCCAGTGGGGCAACAAGAAGTACATGAATATGAAGCACCTGGAGGATGCCCTTGAGGACACCTCCATTGCCGGCTGACTTCACTCATGCCAGGCCCTGCAAACCATTTTGCGAAAAATCCTTGACATTACCCAAAATTGAGATAAGAAGCCAAATGATTCTTGTTGAAATGAAAGATAAAAATATGTAGCAAATCAAGGACATAACCAGGCTCTTTTAAAAATTTAATGTTGCTCATTTTTATCGCCACATTTCTAGTGTCAATAATTTTAGTTCAGTCTGTATAGTAATATACTATGCTTTTAAAGGTTTTAAATAGACAATTATTGAATAAATATCCTAATTTATATGGATAAATGTTAATGTTTTAATATTTCTTGTCTATATATAGAATTTTTTTTGGAAAATATTGTATAATATTAGCAAAATGATTATAAGGAGTTCCCGTATGCTGACTTTATATCTAACTACACCATTTCAAACTGATTTTACAATACAAACAAACTGTAATCATCTAAGCCGCTCTTTATGCTTAAAGTATGGAAAGTATATTACAGTTTCAAATAAGCCCAAGGGCAAAGTCATTACTGCTATTCGGGAAGATAGTCAGTACCGGATTGCATTTGAAGGAAATACTATGACTACGCCAAACGCAATATCTGAAATCACCCATATTATCTGCGATAACACCCGCTATGATAAAACAATATTTGCTCTTCACGGGGCAGCAGTCGGATACAGGAAAAAAGCATTTCTCCTTTTGGCGCCTACAACTGGCGGAAAGACCACACTGGCGAGCTATCTGACCCACATCGGCTTTGATTACATAACTGACGACTGTATTTTGTTGGATCGGACGAGCCTTGCGATCCACCCAAATCAAACGCCGATTCATCTGCGGCAGGGCGGACTTGAAGTTTTACAAAAATTGCAGTCGGCGCCTGATAGCTTAGAACTATTCGGAGATGAAGAAAATATTCGATATGCCTATACTCCGGCCAATTGTGTGGAAAGGCCTATGCCTCTTGGACACATTTTCTTTATCCAGAGGACGGAAGCCGAAAATCGGTTGATCGAAATGTCAACTAATGATAAAATGGCCGCCCTAATGAAGGCCCCGGTCACTGACTATACCATCAATGCTGATTATCTGAATTTCATCGCCACGCTGGCAAAACAAAAATGCTCCCAACTATTTTATTATGATATGGATTTTGTCGCAGAGGTGATTCGGAATGGATGAAAAACTGTTGCAAAAGGTACTATTCGCCCAGATGGCAACAGGAAATGCAATGGAAATCTCTGTTGTGGGCATCAGCATGAATCCCACCCTCTACGAAGGAGATGTGATTACTGTCCAGCGGCAGAAAAAATATGAAATCGGAGATATTTTAGTCTTTACCTATAAAAATGAGGAACTATTGGTGCATCGGCTTTTAGAAAAAAAGGACGGGGTGTTTTTCTGTAAAGGGGACAACGCCTTTCGCCTGGAAGATATTTCTGATAACCAAATTGTCGGAAAGGTAATTGCTATAAACGGCCATCCGATCCGCCCCTGTCCTGCACGGCTTATTGCTTTGTCGATGCAGGTGAACCGAGCCTTTGTCCGCTGTCGATACGATGCAGAAAAAACAAAACAATCATCTATATATCAATTATACCAGAAATTTATTTTGGAAGGATCATAGATCCTCTAAATAAAATACCCTCCACTATACAAAGCGAGAAAATGACAAATATGAATAGCTACGACAAAAGTTTCTCAGCCAGACTTTCCATCATGGACTCAGACAGTTCGACAAGCGGCAGCCTGTAGTTCACATATTCACTACACACCGATATGAGGTAATTATCTGTTGTTATAGTCTCAATATGAGGTGATATGTCAGGTTCTAGAACATCGAAAGAAGGTAGCGGAATGGCTAGCCCTTTTCCAATGTATTTGATGTACGCTTCTTTTCGAGTCCAAATTTCATAAAAACGTTTATCGACATTAGTGGATGCCTGTTTGATATATTTTTGTTCATTAATAGTAAAAAAACGATTTGCTATATCTAAAGGAGCGTCTCGTGTTTTTTCAATATCAGCTCCAATTGGCTTATCCGATATTGCCACTATGACAGCTTCTCTTGTGTGTGAAAGATTGAAAGAAAAATCGTGAGTCCCCAGAAGAAACGGCTTACCATATTGGTTTTTTCCAAAAACAATTTTCTTATTACAAATATTTAAAGTTTTTATTGTTATAAGCCGTACCAGAATATCAGAATACAGACTAAGTTTTTTATCTATATCGTTTTGAAATAGTGTGATTTGTTTTTGCTTCTCTTTTGGCAGAAAGGACATAAGCCACTCAAATTTATCTGCGACAATTGCAGGACTTATCTTTGTATAATAACACTGAATCATACGATGTCTCATTTCCAGCTTGATCCGGCTAGTAACACTCTATTTAAAGCACTTTTTTGTGGATATATTTCTTCTAAAATAATGTGAATAAAATTATCTACTTATATATCAATTATATCAGAAAATAATTTTAAGAAAAGAGGAAAATATTATGATTTATCAAAAAAACAAAAAAATGGAGTACATCCAAAACGACGAAACTTCTCTTGCCGTCTTTGACCCGGAAAGCGGAGACACCCACTTTTTTGATGAAGTCGGCATCGATATTCTGGGGGCTTTGGAAGAGCCCTGTGATTTGGACATGTTGCTCCAAAAGCTGTGCGCGATTTATGAGGTTTCCCCCGACGAAATCCTGGAGGATGTGGAAGAGTTTTTGCAGGATACCGTTGCGAAAAGGATTGTTGAAGTACTATGAGAGTAAAAGTCATCTATGTGGAAATTACCAACCAGTGCAATTTGAATTGCCGCACCTGCTACAATCGCTCGAGCTTAAACAGGGAGAGAAAAGAGGTTTCCAAGGCGCAGCTCATAACCATGATTGAAAAATTTCTCCCCTATGGGCTGCGCCGGGTCATTCTCTCCGGCGGCGAACCCACTTTACACACCGCTTTCCACAATGTTCTCGATTTAGTGGATCAGTATCCCGATCTGTCTTTTGGTATCGTGACCAATGGGACAAACTCTGACGACAAGCTTATTGAAATGCTGAATACGAGAAAAAATTTCACCCTGCAAATCAGTCTGGACGGCTCCAGTGAAGAAAAAAATGAGAAAACCAGGGGAAAAGGAATTTTTAAAAAAGCAATCTCTTTTGCGCAGCAAATTCACAATGAAGGCAGCACTCCCCTACTCAAAATGGTCATTTCACAGCTGAATTACGACGACATCGAAAGCTTTTATCGGCTGGCTATCTCTCTTGGATTTCTCCCGGAGTTTTCCTTTATCTACAAATCCGGCAACGGGTCGGAGCATTGGGACGATAAAAGCCTGTCGCCGCAGCAAAAAATGCAGGCTCTGAAGCTTATTGAGCGTCTCAATCAGGAATTTCATACAGAGGTTTTTTTGCCATTATGTTCTATGAAATGCCCTTACTTAGACGGTATAGACAACTTATCTCTCTGTATCAAACCGGATGGTTCCATACAGCCCTGCCAAACTCTTTATGACACCCGCTATAGCCTTGGGAATATTTTTCAGCTCGATATAGCTTCCGTCGAAAAAAAGGCGCAGGAAATGGCAGGACTCTCACAAAAGCGTCTGCAAATAGATTACGGGTGCAATAAATGCCTATTAAGAGAAGGATGCTCCAAAGGGTGTATGGCAGCAGCCGCTAATTTAAACGGCGACCCATTACAAGACGACGGAGAATGCGAGTATCGAAAGTTGATCTTTTTAAAGCAAAGTCTTTCTAGAATGAAAGGAAATTAAGTGATGAATCAAGACGTTGTTTTTCGCTGCCTTGCCAATGTATTAAGGCAGCCTGTAGAAAAAATATCTTCTATTTCACCGGAACAGGAACTCTCGGAAATCGGGCTGGACTCTCTCAGGTTTATTGAGCTTATCGTGGCATTAGAGGATGAGTTTCAGATCGAGATTCGGGACAGCGACCTGTTATTTGACAAATTCAATACCCTGGCCAAACTGCAAACCATGCTTTCATCTTATTTTGCTCCAGTAAAAAAATGCCTCATTCTGGATTGTGACAATGTTTTGTGGAAAGGGATTGCCGGTGAAGAAGAAATCGTTATAGACGATGATGTAATCGCCCTGCAAAAAGGACTAATCTCTCTATACGAAAAAGGAGTTCTGCTCTGCATTTGCAGCAAAAGTGATCTCCAAACCATCCGCCAGGTGTTCCAGGACAAAAGGATGATTCTCAAAGAAGAACACGTTATATTATCTAAGGTCAATCGAAATGATAAGGTCAGCAACATCCGGGAAATTGCGAGAGAACTTTCCCTGTTCCCCGACAGTTTTGTTTTTGCAGATGATATGCCCTATGAATTGGGGCTGGTATCCGCTATGCTTCCAGAGGTAGAGACGATTTTAGTGGATTACACGAACTTGAATTTCATGGAAAAAATCAAAAGTTCCTTTCCTCACACGGAAAGTGAAGAAAGGAACCGAACAGTTCTGTATCGGGAGCAGAAAAAACGGGAGAAACAGCGGATTTGCTGTGGCAGCGTGGAGGAATATAACGCCTCGCTGCAAACTGTAATTACCTGTGCAAAAGCAGTACAGTCCCAAGCAAAACGGTTATCCGAGCTCTCTCATCGGACAAACCGGTTTAACTTATCCAGTATCAGATATTCTGAGTAGGATATACGTGATATGCTCTTTTGTCCCGATTACCAAGTGGTCTCATTAGAAATATCCGATATTTACGGGGATATGGGAATTGTGGGCATGGGGGTGCTGCGTCAAAATATCATTGAAGGCTTTTTCATTTCCTGTCGGGTGTTTGATCGGGGGATAGAAGAAATGCTGCTGCAAAAACTACAAACCTTGTCCAACGAACCATTGGTAGGAGTTTATCGGCCAAACGAAAAGAATTGCCGGTATGCTGATTTTTATCCGAGTCATGGAGTGACAGTACATGAATCATGATTTCATCCTGGAAAAAATTCAAAAACTTGTGAAAGAAAACATAAGCTGTCCCGAGCTGATTCCTCTTTTAGAAAGACACAAATGCCTGTACCTGCGGCATCTGACAGGAGACGCAAAGGTCAACATGGATATCCAGCTTGCAAAAGCAGCCGCCGCAACACGTTATCAGGTATGCGCGCCTGTTTTTGCAGAAATCCATCAAATTCCCTATGCTGCCATCAAAGGGGCTGTTCTATCTCAGGACGCATACGGTTCTCCTTTTTTCCGGGCATCCGGTGACATCGACACACTCACTTCCAGAGAGTATGTCGATGTCATCAAGAGCATCTTTCAAAAGCATGGATTTATCCAGGGAAAGGTTACGGACGGCGGTATCGTCCCCTACTCCAGAAAAGAGCTGTTATTCCAAACAGCAATGAGCCATCAAACAGCGCCGTTTATCAAAAAGGCGTCGAATCCCTTATGTCCTTATGTAAACGTGGATGTTAATCTGGACATCATGTGGGGTGAAAGTGCGCAGAACACTGATATGGAATATGTGCTATCACACTCGATAGAAATGGAAATTGCAGGGATAACGGTGAAACGGCTCGCGCCAGAGATGGCATTTCTTTCGCTTTGCCTCCACCACTATAAAGATATGAATTCCATTTACCTTTTGTATGAAGGCAGCCTGCGGCTCTCCCTCTTTTGCGATATTTACTACTATACAGTTCGGAATTTACATCTTGACTGGAAACTCCTGCGTCAGCACAGCGAAGCTCTATCAGTTGGGTCGTATTTATACTATTGCCTTTACTATACCAATCAGATATTCGATGATCCCAGCTTGACGAATCTTTTGAAAATGTGGGAAGTTTATCGAGATGACCATTTGCTGGGCAGCCTTAGATTAACGGATGCCGAGCGAAAAACCTGGTCTGTGCCTTTCCCAGAACGGCTTTTTACCGAAAATATATCTAAGTTAATGGATGGAATACTGGACGATGCAGACCGGAAGAAAATTGCTTTAAATAAATGCTTAATGTAATATTAGTGAATCAATATGAGTGAGCATATTTTGGAGTAAATCGGTTTCCTGTTTTTTTGATTTTTTTAAATAGGCTATAAGCTTTTCACGTTCAGCGGAAGAACAGATTCGTCTTATCGTAGATTTCAGTACAAAACCTTTTATTATATTGGCTAAATTAATCAGTTCCTCTGCTTGTACAGCTAACTCATCACTTTTTAATAAGTCCCTGCAAACTTTTAATAGAATGCCTTTATACTCTACTAAAAATTGGACAAACATACGATTATAGTAAGAGCATTTCGATTCATAGAAATTTTTATCTTGAAAATATTTTTGCAGTAAGTCATAACTATTGATTCCGTAAGCAACCTTCTCATCTCCAAGACGCATATAGCTTGCGTTTGTCTTTCCAAGACATTCTAGTATCCGTTCTTTTAGTATTACTAAAACAGATTGGGAATCTTCATAATCCACGGCCAGCCAGGTATTAAACAATTCCCTGTTTGTGATTGCCATAATATCGGTAGTTTGTTCAACGCGATGAGGAAGTTGTTGCTCTTCTACTGCTTCAAAAGCTTTTCTATAGTCATCAAATGACACATTAATATTTTGGTACTTCTCGCCATGAAAAAAGTCGGAGCCAAAGAGTATTTGCGCTTCATCATCATATCCGTAAATAAATAAGTCGTGCATTCTTTCGGGGTTATTAGACCGGTACTCAGAAATAAATTTTTTGCACACATCGGTATATATATATTTGTCGCTATCAATGTTCCATTTTATAAAGGCAATGATATCCTGATTTTGCTCATGAAACCATGTTCTGTCATACCGGTAAACGGTTAGATATGGGCAGTCATCATAAAGATACCGGGTATTCCAAGGGGTGTGATCTCCCCCTAAGTCAATTAACACTTTATCACTTTCAGCATCGTACCAAACAATTGGCACCATCAGATTCAGCAAAATCCAGTTCATTGTTTTTTCCTGGGTTTGCAAAATAGATAAAGCATTAGCTATTACGGGATAGCCTGTTACAATCGGATATTCTACCGGCAGTACATTTTTCATCAATTCCTCCTTGTCAACGGGTGTTTATACTTCCATTTATAGAATAATGCAATTATGTAAAAAAATCAAGAACGTTACTCAACTGGTTAATAGGTCACAGATTATCTGGTAATATGGCCTTTACAGTCAGTCCCCAACCGCTTTTTGCCGTGTTGCCACGTGGTTGGAGTGATAATATTTGGATTTTTAAAGTGTCGTTGGACCAACAGGAAAAGGCAAAAACGTCAAAAAAGGACTGCTGAAAGACCAAATAACGATAATGCACCGCCTGCGGGCTTAAAATGTCATTATAAATATACAGCCAAACTTATCCCAGATTTTTATGGAGATAGGTTTGGCTTTTCTGATTTTTACAGGATATTATTGGGCAGCATCGGCTGCCGCTCTCCTCCGTTTCAGTTTGATTCTCAAAAATCAACTGAAATGGAGGAACTACAATTGAAAAATTATAAAAACAGTGATTATGCCCTTAATAAATTCAGTGAGGGTATCGTATACAAGTTTTCCGATGGTATTGTGGAAGTGACGTTGACTGATTATCTGCGGGATAACCCGGAAAAAACCGAAGCCGACTTTGCCGAACTAAAAGCCCTCTCTGACGCAATATATTATAAACAGGATCGGGAGGACAGTGCAAAAACTCGCCGCAATATTTCCTTGCATAGCGTAGAAACAACAGAGCAATGCTCTACCCTTCCTCTGGAGGACGAGTGGATAGAAACGAACAACCTCAGATATGCAGGACAAGCAGTACAAGGGTTATTAGAAAGTGGCATATTGACCGAAGTGCAGCAGAGAAGATTCGTTTTACATATTGTCAAGGGTCTGTCTTTCAGGCAGATTGCTCAGATGGAAGGGATAAGCCATAAAAATGTAGCAAAATCAGTATATTTGGCTATCCAAAAACTAAAAAAATTATTTAAGGAGTTAGGGTAACACTATCCTGTTTTTAGGACGATAAGTGAAAGCGAGTTTTGCTTTCGCTCAACCTAAACAACACACGGTATCTTGACAACCGAATAGATAATCACCAGATACTTTCCTTTTGCTGCGAGCCCAGACAGCAGTTGCGCCATGATCTGTATCAGTATGATACGGGAAGCGACAAACAACAGGCTATCAGTATTGGAATTTTCTAAATTTTTAGAAAATAGCATTCCAATATGGCCATAACCAGCAAAAGGGACAATGATACTCCTGTCCAGCCACAGCCCCGCCCGAAAGCGGGATCACGCAATGGGGGCAGCTCCGGGCGAACCTCGGAGGGGTGGAATTCCCGTGATGCCGGTATGCTGACGGCAGTCTGATGATTCCCTGTGTTCGGGACGTTGAGGACAAATAGAACACATATTGAAATTGTATAACAAAAGCGGGATCAGTCCTACTGATCCCGCTTTTGTCTACTTAAATGGGAGGTAAACGTGAATCAGATTATCAAAAGGGGGGATCTCTACTATGCAGACCTCAATCCAGTAATTGGCTCTGAGCAAGGGGGCTATCGCCCAGTGTTAGTGATCCAAAATGATATTGGTAATCAGTATAGTCCTACTATGATTGTCGCTCCAATTACCAGCCAAATAATCCATAAAAGTCATCTCCCAACTCATGTGCGGTTATTGCGAGTACCTCCGCTCAAAAAAGATTCTATCATCTTATTAGAGCAGATCCGTACTATCGACCGTGAAAGGCTTGGAGAGTTTATTGGTTCGTTAAACGACATTCTGATGAAACAAGTAGATTACGCGCTTGCTGTTAGTGTAGGCTTAATATATTTTAATGTCGATAACCAAAATCTCTAAATACCGTGGTCAACCGTTCTTCTTTCTGGTATAATATGGATGCACAATTTGTCGGTAAGGAGGAAAGAAAAAATCGAGTTGCCCGTTTTCGAAAGGATAGGTGCCAATGAAAAAAGATAATATTCAGCCATTAACTGATAGTGAAGAAGTTTACTGCGTATCCGACGTAGCCAAAATTCTGAGAATGTCAGAGCGTACCGCTTATGATTTTTGTAGTAAAACCAAAGAATTTATTGTGAAGCGCTGCGGTCCCCGGCTACTTAGAATCAATAAAGCTTCCTTCGACAGTTGGCTGAACAGTTAACAAACGGAGGCATGTATATGGCAAGTATCGTAAATCGTAACGGTAACATCTATGTCGTTTATAAATTAAAAGACAATTTTGGAAACTCTAAACAAGTGTGGGAGTCTGGCTTTGAAAGTAAAGAAGCTGCTCAAGATCGGATCGATAATTTAAAGGTATTGCTGAAGCAGGGAAAAGTCGTCATTCCCAACAATGTGACATTAGAACAATACTATCCCCTATGGCTGGAGAAAAAAGCTCCAAAATGGAGTCCTAAAAACTATTCTACTTATCAGTCTCATTTTGCAAATCACATTATACCCTATTTGGGATATATGCAGATGCAGAAGATTCGGACAAAAGACATTGAAAAGCTTTTTGAAATTCTTAGCAGAACGCTAAAATCTACCTATATCGGGGGTGTACGAGTTCGACCGCTGGAAAGTGATAACTCTATTCCACCGGAAAAGAAAAAATACCTGTCTCAATACACCATTCGCGGGGTTGATACGGCATTAAGAACTTTTTTCAACGATGCTGTGGATGAAAAGCTACTGGCAGAATCTCCTATGCCCAAGGATAAGCCTCAATATGAAAAGGTGGAGAAGGCAATCTGGGATGATGAGACAATGGCATATGCCCTTTCCTTGTTGGAAGAAGATAATAAGCAATTGCTTCATCTCGCAATTCACATGGCCTTTGTAGGGGCATTACGCGGGGGAGAAGTGACGGGTATTTTGATTAACTGTGTTGATCTGAAAAACAGTCGAGTGGCTATTCGCACTATCTTACAGCGTATCACCAAGGAAGCTCTAAAGAAGACCCGAAGAGAGGCTATTTCTTTTGTATTTCCCAATGTAGTTGAGGACAAAAAGGTAAAATCCTGTTTAGTATTAAAAGTTCCTAAAACGAAAAAAAGCGTCCGGGATATGTTTCTTACCGCGCCACTGGTAAAAGAAATTCAGCAAAGATTAGATCAGATTCAGCAAGATAAAAAGAGATTAGGTAATCAATACAACGATTATGGTCTGCTTTTTTGTCTGGAAAATGGAAATCCCATCGAGCCAGCCCTTATCACGAAGTGGTTTGAGGCCTGGCAAAAGGAGCGCAAAGAAAATTTTCCAGAGTTGGACTTTCACGGTTTACGCCACTCTGGGACTACATCTTTTGTAGCCAAAAGCCACGGCGATTACAAATCAGTTCAGGGAATTACGGGCCATTCAACAATGGAAATGATCGAACATTACACCCACGGACAAGACAGTGCACGGAAACGGCTTGTAGATAGGTTTGAGGAAAGTTTTTATAACCAAAATCATAATACCTTTCAAAAAAATATGAATCCTCTTCTGGCGGCACTAGTTGAAAAAGCAAAAGAGGATGCCACGACCCGCACCCTCTTACTGGAGTTATCAAATGATAACCCCGATATGCAAAAAGCACTTCTTACCGCCATTCTTAACGGAAGTTAACTCCCGCAAGAAACAACATAAATCGCACTTGCTCTATTTAATTTTATCTTACTGTACTTATTACACCTATTCCTATCCTTTAGAGAATCGGTTAGACGAAAAATTTGATAAACAACCCAGAAAAAACAAAACTAAAAATACTTTTTCTAACCAAAAAAATATTTCTCTAACCATCTTTTAACCGATTGATTAGAGAAACATTCTCTTATGGTGCAAAGCAACCCGCGAGTCCCATAATAGCGGGCTTTTTTTGGCACGCCCGGCGGGATTCGAACCCACGACCTTCTGATTCGTAGTCAGACACTCTATCCAGCTGAGCTACGGGCGCATATTAATTTTTTCAACCTCCGCGCCACAAGAATTACTTGATTCGTAGTCAAACACTCTATCCAGCTGAGCTAATGGCGCATCATCATGTTGTTTTGTCTCCGTATCGACAACGTATTATATGATAGCATAGCTCGCAAAATTTGTCAACAGTTTTTTACAGGGAAGTCCAAAAAACTTTCTGTTTCAGCTCAAAAGCGCAAGGATATTATTGACAGTTTTGCCCGGTATTTCAATGGTATTCTCCTCGTGCATACTCATAGTTTCCAGCGTGTGAGCATCCGAGTTTGTAATGACTTTATAATCTGCAGCCGACGGATACGGCGGATTTTTCACCTCAATTGTCCGCGTGTTCAATTCCGGCGGAATAAATCCCAGATTGGAGATGACAGAATAAGCTGATTTATCAATATGGGCGGGGATGGGAACGCCCCCGTAGCCCCTCACCTTATCAAAAACCTTTTCGATGGATAGGCTTGTAGCGTTAATGAGAAGCTTTTCCACCGTTCCGATTACCTTATCGTCTTCATCCATAATCAGCTGGTCGCCAAAAATTTCCGGATCGTTGGGCACATCGGGAAGCAGGGCATAGAGCTCTTCTCCCATATTCAGGGCGGCATCCAAGCAGGGAAACAAGGACAATATGTGAACTTCTTCCGCTGTAGTGATTTCGATAGCAGGAACCACCAAAATGCCCTGCTCCTGCCCCAGCTTGCAGATAGACGGCAGGTTCAAGGCGCTGTTGTGATCGCTGACAGCGATAGCATCAAGTTCTAAAATTCCTGCCATGCCGACAATATTATTTGGCGTCATATCGTTGTCGCCACAGGGGGAAAGGCAGGAATGGATGTGAAAATCATAGGTTATCCGCATTCCATCCACCCCCTTTTCCTATGAGCAAAGCCCCAGTTCTTTCGCCAGCTTTAAGGCGGTATCAAAATTTGAAGCCTGCGAATAGAGGACACACACTTCCTGGTCCTTGGCCTTTTGCAGGCAGGCGTCATCCAGACGGATTCCCTCACAGAGGATGACACAGCTAACGTCCGCCAAAACACCCACCGCTACAGTGTTGACGTTTCCCATGATGGTAATGAGGGCGTTATCCTCCTTCGCACGGCCCATGACCATGCTGAGAAGGTCACAGCAATAGATGCCGGAAATATCACGGATATTTCCCTCACCTTCCGAGGCCACTTCCAAACCGTGTTTTTTGGCAAACTCAATTGGCGTCATGGCTGCTGTCCTCCTTCTCTCCGGCCCGGAAGGGCCGGGGGATATACTCCTCAATTTTATGTACATCGTTTAACAGAGTCTGAATATTGGACTTAAAGTTAAAAATACAGTCATCAGTCGAGGCAAGCCCCCGCACCACGTCCTCTGCCAGCGCCCGGCAGGACGGAGCCCCACAGGAACCGCAGTCGAGGCCCTCCAGTTGCTCAGTAATTTCTTCGATTTTGGCCATCTTTTCCATGGCAGTCATCATATCGTCGTCCAGCTTCAAAACCGGAACGTATTCCAGCGGCGTATCCCAAACAATCACACCTTGAAGATCCAAATCATCCGATTCCACGTGGTTCATGCTGACCGGCAGATTCTTGCGGATGCGTTTGAGCTTGGTTTTGGCCACATATGGGTTCTCTACGTTGAGGACACCGCCGACGCAGCCGCCATTGCAGGCGTTTAGTTCGATAAAATCCACATTTTGGAATTTTTCGTCTTCCAGATCTTCTAGAACCCGGATTACGTTCTCGATGCCGTCAGCCGCCAGATAGTTATCGTTGATGAGCCCCGATGACTCTCCGCTGCTGCTGCCCCAGGACAGGCCGATGCGGCCCGCCTCGCTGGAAATGACCGGCTCGTCGTCCGCTACTTCTTTCATAAGGGGGAAAAGCTTTGGATAAATCTCGCTGACAGCCAATACGGCGTCCACTGCGCTCTTCTGGGTTCCCAAAGGCATTTTGGTTGCCGTCACCTTGGCAGCACATGGCGAAATAAACACCGCTCCTATTTTTTCGGGCGGCAGGCCAGTTTTTTCCGCTGCCGCCTTTTTTGCCAGGCGGGCTGCCACCTCAATGGGCGCATTTAACGGCAAAACATGTTCGATGAGGCCGGGAAAACGCACCCGGATAAGTCTCGTCACCGCCGGGCAGGCAGAGCTAATCACTGGCTTTATGAGCTTGCCGCTTTTCATCAGGCTTCGAGTCACGGCGGAGACGATTTCCGCTGCTTTGGCCACTTCGTACACATCGTCAAACCCAAACTTCAAAAGGGCGTTAAGGACGATATCCACGTCCTCCAGGTTGTTGAACTGCGCCATTAAAGAAGGCGCAGGCAACGCAATAACATATTCAAAACGGTGGATGACACTGAGTTCGTCAAAAATCGCTTTTTTGGCGTGATGCGGGCAGACCCGGATACATTCCCCACAGTCGATACACCGTTCGGCGATGATATAAGCTTTTTTGTTCCGCACCCGGATGGCCTCAGTAGGACAGCGCTTGATACAGTTGATGCAGCCCCGGCACTTGTCTTTGTCCAGCGTTACCGAATGGAAAAATTCCTGCATCCCGATTACCCCCTTTTTTCGGTGTGAATCGAAAACCCCGCGGAAGATTCCGCGGAGGCTTTGCGTCAGGTATTTACAGGTTCACCGTCATATAAACGGTGGTCCCCACCCCGACAGTGCTCTCAATGCGCATTTCGTCGGAGTATTTTTTCATGTTTGGAAGGCCCATGCCGGCGCCGAAGCCCAGGCTCCGCACCTCGTCCGGCGCGGTGGAGTAGCCCTCCTGCATGGCCTTGTCGATGTCGGCGATCCCCTTGCCTTGATCCTTGAGCACCATGCTGATTTTTTCCGGTGTGATCTCCACGTCGATATTTCCGCCGTCGGCGTGGATCACCATGTTGATCTCTCCCTCGTAGAGGGCAATGGCAACCTTGCGGATGGCTTCCGGAGAAATGCCGAGTTTTCGAAGCTGTTTTTTCACATTAGAGGACGCTTCTCCTGCCCGGGTGAAATCTTCGCCGTCTACCTCATAGGTCAGTTTCAACGAGTTCATCGGTAACTCCCCCCCGCAATCCGTTGTCCCACAGGAGGCCGCACGCGGTAAACATCCTGTGGCGGGTGCTCAGGAGCACCATGCCTTTTCGGCGCGCCAAAGCGATCATATCATCATCGGGCATTTTACCGCGGACAAAGACGATACAGACCATATCCATCATATCAGCCGTCCGCACCACCTGGATGTTGACGAGGCCGGTTAGCAGCACCGCCTGATTTTTGACAAATGCCAGGACGTCGCTCATCATGTCGGAGCCACAGGCATCGTGCACTTCGGTATCAAGGTTATCTTCTCCGCAGAGGACCTGGGCGTCCAGAAGCTCCGCTACTTGCCGTACATTCATGGGAGTTCCTCCTTCGTATGCTGTTCATGTCCCCCTTGCGGCGAATATGCCAAAAAATCATGATGCCTAGCAAAAAAATAGGGGAATATGATTAATTTCCGGATAAGTTCTTTTCATTATAGACTGTTTTTGCTTTGGTTTCAATAGTTCCGAATCAACTGCCTACTTTTTGTCTAATTTCGACAAAAAAACAAAATTCTCTTATACAAGATAATAGATAGCATTTTTTGCCGAAAAATGCTATAATAAACGGGTATGCATCCATGATATATCTGGCATATCAGAAAAATATGGCAGATAATTTGGAGCCCTGTCCCATATATATGTGACAGGGTGCTTTTCAGAAGGCGGCTGCCGCTTTTTTGAAAGACTCAAATTGCGTCAATCTACCTGCAATCAAATCATAAGGAGGTTCATCTATGTCTAACAAAAACGCCGGTGTTGCATTCAAAGGCACTCCGGAACAGGAAAAAGAGCTCAAAGAGGTCATCCTGAAACACAAGGATCAAAAAGGCGCTTTGATGCCTGTTTTGCAGGAAGCTCAGGAAATTTACGGCTACCTGCCCATCGAAGTCCAGACTATTATCGCGGAAGGCCTTGACATCCCGCTGGAAGAGGTCTATGGCGTCGTCACCTTCTACGCTCAATTCTCACTGTACCCCAAGGGACAATATAAGGTATCAGTCTGCCTCGGCACCGCCTGCTACGTCAAAGGTTCCGGCGACATTTACGACCGTTTACAGCAGCGCCTGGGTATTCAGGGCGGCCAGTGTACTCCCGACGGCAAATTCTCTCTCGAGGCCTGCCGTTGTGTCGGCGCATGCGGCTTGGCTCCCGTCATGACCGTCAACGAAGATGTCTACGGCAAAATTACCCCCGACGACGTGGACGACATTCTGGCCAAATACGCATAAGGGACAAAGTCCACAAACGAAAGGGACCGGTGAAGCTTTATGCAGGAACTGTCGCTGAACGTACTGGACATTGCGCAGAATTCCATCCGGGCGAATGCATCGCTCGTAACCATAACGGTTTTGGAGGACACGCCAAGGCACCTTCTCTCAATTTCCATTGAGGACGACGGCTGCGGCATGACCGAAGAACAGATAAAAAATGTGATGGACCCCTTTTTTACAACGCGGACAACCCGAAAAGTAGGCTTAGGCGTGCCGTTTTTCAAAATGTCCGCCGAAGCGACGGGAGGAACCTTTTCCATCGAATCGGAGGTGGGAAAAGGAACCCGTACAACCGCTACATACCACACCAACCACTTTGATATGCTGCCTTTGGGCGATATCAACGCCACGATGCTGTCTCTTATCTCGGTGAACCCGCAGCTGGACTTTCTCTACAGAAGAGAAATTGACGGAAAGTCCTTCGAATTGGACACCAGGGAGATCCGCACGATTTTGGAAGGTGTGCCCTTAAATTCCCCCGAAGTACTGACGTTTTTAAAGGAATTTCTCACCGAAAACGACAGCGAATTAAACCGAAAATAAAGACACAAATCAATAAGGTGGTGCAGCTAAATGAAAAGCTTAGAAGAACTGAAAGCCATTCGCGACAAAATGAAAAACAATGTCAATCTCCGTGAGGAAAACGGCGACAATATTCGTGTCGTCGTCGGCATGGCGACCTGCGGTATTGCCGCTGGCGCAAGACCGGTGCTCAACGCGTTTACCGAAGAAGTGGCAAAGAGAAATCTCCACAACGTAACCGTCACCCAAACCGGTTGCATCGGCATCTGCCAGTATGAGCCCGTCGTCGAAGTAATCGACGCAAACGGCGAAAAAACGACTTATGTAAAAATGACCGCGGACAAGGTGGCAAAGGTCGTTACCGACCATTTGGTCAACGGCAACGTCGTCAGCGAGTATACCATCGGAAACTTAAAATAAGGAGGTCGCACCATGTTTCGTTCACACGTACTTGTCTGCGGAGGTACCGGATGTACTTCTTCCGGCAGCCAGGCGATTATCGAGTCCCTGGAAAGTGAAATTAAGAAAAACGGGCTGGAGGAAGAAGTAAAAGTCGTCAAGACCGGTTGCTTCGGCCTCTGCGCATTGGGCCCGATCATGATCGTATATCCCGAGGGATGCTTCTACTCGGAAGTGAAAGCAGAGGATATTCCTGAAATCGTCAGCGAACATCTTTTAAAAGGCCGTATCGTCAAACGCCTGCTTTATAAAGAGACAGTGCAGGAAGACGAGGTCAAATCCTTAAACGATACCAATTTCTACGCCAAACAGCACCGTATCGCTCTCCGCAACTGCGGCGTTATCAATCCTGAAAACATTGATGAGTATATCGGTACCGACGGCTACGAAGCGCTGGGTAAAGTACTGACTGAGTACACCCCCGATCAGGTTATCCAGATCATCAAGGATTCCGGCCTGCGCGGACGCGGAGGCGGAGGGTTCCCCACCGGATTAAAATGGAGCTTTGCCGCCGCTAACCAGGCCGATCAGAAATACGTTGCCTGTAACGCCGACGAAGGTGACCCCGGCGCGTTTATGGACCGTTCTGTTTTGGAAGGCGACCCTCATGTGGTTATCGAGGCCATGGCAATCGCCGGTTACGCCATCGGCGCCAACCAGGGTTACATCTACATTCGTGCAGAGTATCCCATCGCTGTTAAACGCCTTCAGATCGCTATTGATCAGGCAAGAGAATACGGCTTGCTGGGCAAAAACATTTTTGATTCCGGTTTTGATTTCGATCTGGAACTCCGCCTGGGTGCAGGCGCATTTGTCTGCGGCGAGGAAACCGCTTTGATGACTTCCATCGAAGGCCACCGCGGCGAACCCCGTCCCCGTCCTCCTTTCCCGGCAGTCAAAGGCCTGTTTGGCAAACCCACCGTTTTGAATAACGTGGAAACTTATGCCAACATTCCGAGAATCATCCTAAACGGCGCTGAGTGGTTCAGCTCCATCGGCACCGAGAAGTCCAAGGGTACTAAAGTGTTCGCCTTGGGCGGTAAAATCAAAAATACCGGCCTTGTAGAGGTTCCTATGGGTACCACCCTGCGGGAAGTCGTCGAGGAAATCGGCGGCGGTATCCCCAACGGAAAGAAATTTAAGGCTGCTCAGACCGGAGGGCCTTCCGGCGGATGTATCCCCGAGTCCCATTTCGATATCAAGATCGACTATGATAATCTGATTGAGATAGGGTCCATGATGGGCTCCGGCGGTCTCATCGTTATGGACGAAGACACCTGTATGGTGGACATCGCAAAATTTTTCCTGGAATTCACCGTGGACGAATCCTGCGGAAAATGTACCCCCTGCCGTGTCGGCACCAAACGTCTCTATGAGATGCTCGACAAAATCACCCGCGGCCAGGCGACACTGGAAGACCTGGACAAAATGGAAGAGCTCTGCTACTATATCAAGGCAAACTCCCTCTGCGGCCTGGGTCAAACGGCCCCTAATCCGGTTTTATCGACCCTCAAATACTTCCGTGACGAATATGTCGCTCACGTAGTCGACAAGAAATGCCCTGCCGGCGTTTGTAAACACCTGATGCAGGTCGTCATCCTGGAGGATAAATGTAAAGGCTGTACCCTATGCGCCAGAACCTGTCCGGTGGGTGCTATCGAGGGAACCGTCAAGAATCCTCATGTGGTCAATCAGGACAAATGTATCAAGTGCGGCGCCTGCATTGAGAAATGTAAATTCGGCGCTATCGTAAAGAGATAAGGAGTGTGGCCCAGCATGGAAATGATTAACTTAAAAATCAATAATATGCCTGTCGCTGTTGCCCCCGGGACTACAATCCTTGAAGCAGCACGCCAGGTGGGAATCGATATCCCGACCCTCTGTTATTTGAAAGACATTAACGAGATCGGCGCCTGCCGCATCTGCACCGTTGAGGTCAAGGGCGCCAAAGCCCAGGTCGCGGCTTGCGTCTATCCCGTTAACGAAGGCATGGAAGTGTTCACAAACACCAAAAAGGTTTTGGATGCCCGCCGTACCAACCTGGAGCTTTTGCTCTCCACCCATAACAAATCCTGCCTGTCCTGCCTTAAAAGCGGCGACTGCGAATTGCAGAAGCTCTGTGTGGACAACGGCATCTATAACGAAAATGCCTTCGAGGGCGAAAAAAATGAGTATGAGATTGACGATTCCGCCGCTCATATGATCCGCGACAATAGCAAATGTGTCCTCTGCCGCCGCTGTGCAGCAGTCTGCCGCCAGTGGCAGGATGTGGGCGTCATCGGTGCCAACGAGCGCGGCTTCAAAACAAATATCAGTTGTGCATTTGAAGCGAAACTGGGCGAAACCTCTTGCGTTTCCTGCGGCCAGTGCATCGTAGCCTGCCCCACCGGCGCTTTGATGGAAAAAGACTACACCGCAAAGGTTTGGGAAGCATTAAATGATCCCGAAAAGACCGTTATCGTCCAGACCGCTCCTTCCATCCGTGTCACTCTGGGCGAGGCGTTCGGTATGCCTATCGGCTCTAACGTGGAAGGCAAAATGGTCGCCGCTCTCCGCAGAATGGGCTTTGACGGTGTATTCGATACCGACTTCTCCGCTGACTTGACCATTATGGAAGAGGCTAACGAGTTTGTAGAACGCGTCCAGAACGGCGGCGTTCTGCCCATGATTACCTCCTGCTCTCCCGGATGGGTCAAGTACTGCGAACACTACTTCCCCGATCTGCTGCCCCACCTGTCCAGCTGCAAATCGCCCCAGCAGATGTTTGGCGCCATCGCCAAAACCTGGTACGCTGAGAAAAACGGCATTGATCCCAAAAATCTCGTCGTCGTCAGCGTCATGCCCTGTACCGCCAAAAAATTCGAGATGGGCCGTGACGATCAGGCCGCTGCCGGCGTTCCCGACATCGATATCGCGCTGACCACCAGAGAGCTTGCCCGCCTCATCGAAACTGCAGGCTTAAACTTCAAAAACCTGCCCGACGAGGAGTTTGACAATCCTTTGGGAACCGGTTCAGGCGCTGGCCTCATCTTTGGCGCTACTGGCGGCGTAATGGAGGCTGCCCTCCGCACCGCCAACGACTGGCTCAATGGCAAGGATATGCAGCCGGTGGAATTTAACGACGTCCGCGGTACCGACGGCATCAAGGAAGCTACTTACAACATTGCTGGCATGGATGTGAAGGTTGCGGTCTGCTCCGGCCTTGCTAATGCTAAGAAGGTCCTCCAGATGATTAAGGACGGCACAGCCGACTACCAGTTCATCGAGATCATGGCCTGTCCCGGCGGCTGCGTCAATGGCGGCGGACAGCCCTTCCAGCCCGCTTCGGTTCGCAACTTTGTAGATCTGAAAGCGCTCCGTGCCAAAGCCCTCTATGATACCGATTCTGGAATGGGGCTCCGCAAATCCCACGAAAATCCCTGGATCAAGACCCTGTATTCCGAGTATCTGGAAAAACCCGGCAGCCACAAGGCACACAAGATTTTGCACACCTCTTATGTGGCGAGACCCAAATATTAATTCGTCAAAAATCCCCGGTTTGCACCGGGGATTTTTTCTAAACTGTTACCTGGGAGTGATGGAAATGAAACCGCTTATCATCGGGTTTGCCGGCGGTTCTGCCAGCGGCAAATCCACTATTTGTTTAAAACTCAAGACTCTTTTAGAGCCTTATTTATCCGTCACATTAATCAATGGCGACTGCTATTACAAGGAAAAATTGCCCAATACCACGGCCCCCTTTACCGGAAAACTCTATGTCGAATACAACCACCCAGATGTTATGGATTTCGAAGCGATGGACAGCGCAATTATAGAGGAAGTGAAAAAAAATCCCGACGTAATCCTTATTGAGCAGGCTATGCTTTTCTGCTGCGAAAAAATCCGAAACCGGTTAGACGGAAAAGTTTATGTGGATTGTCAGGCAGACGAGCGCCTGGCCCGACGACTGAAGCGAAATATGGAATACGGTCAGGATTTTGAAGAAATCCTATCCTACTGCCTAGATTCCGTCCGCTACCGGTACGACGAATTTGTAGCTCCCACCCGCTGGTATGCGGATATCATTCTAAATGGTTCCTCCATGCCGCAAAACGGCACTGAAATGATCGCTGCATGGATTCAAAGGAAAGCGACAGAGCAAAAAAGAGAGAAAACTTCTTTGTAAAGCCCCTGAATATATGCTGTTTTTGGGAATAATATAGAAAAATAGTGAATGGGCTGTTTGTTGGAAAAAATTTTTAGAAACCAAAATGGCCCTATTCCCAGAAAGGAATGATAAATTCTATGCAGCAGAATAATCCTGACGTTCAAATGCTCAACGACATTTATAAAAATTCTCAGATGGGTCGTAAGACTCTGGAGGAAATCACAGAAATTACAGAAGACCCCGACTTTCTGCAGGTTTTACAAAAACATCGGGACTGGTATACCCAGATGAATGACGAAGCTTCCCTCCTTCTCCGTTCCCATGGTGAAGAACCAAAAGGGCCCGGCATGTGGGACGATGTGTCCGCTTCATTGATGATTAAAGTAAACACCCTTACTGACCGCTCTCCTTCTCATCTGGCTCAGATGCTTGTTCAGGGAAGTTCGATGGGAATTGTCGATATCCAAAAGGAAATGAACCAGCAAGGGGCAGATACTGACCCGGATATCCTGAAATTAGCTAAAAAACTGGTGGAGGGAGAAGAAAAAAATGTAGAAATTCTTAAAAAATTTTTGTAAAAAAAGAGTATTTCTATTTTTATCGACAAATATCGATTGATTTTTATGGTACTATTATTAACAGAGTATTTCGTATAACTGCAATTCGAAATATTGTCTCGCTATAGTGAACAAAATTAAGACATCTCTCGATTCCTTTGGCAATGATGCGAGTGAATCGTTTTAATCCTGACCTTAAACTTCGATTCCCAAAATATTTCATTCAAGATGGTGACACCGTGTATGGCCGTAGATATCGCGCAAATCGATAATTTGCTCCATAACCAAAGAAACTTCGCCAAACTGATTTCCTCCCGTGTTTTTATGCAGAGCGTCCGTTTGGCTGTAGGGGATTTTATGGATCTTAAAACGCTTTTAACCCTTCACTTTGTAGAGAAGTGCTCCATCAAGCAACTGGCGGATTACTATCAGGTCAAACCGGCATTGATAGAGGATTGGCTTGGAAAAATTTATCGTATTACCGCTGCGTTGATCCGAAAGGGAATTCTTCGGTTTGAATAAATAGAAAGGCAGAAACGGCTTTGTTTCTGCCTTTTTGCCTATCTATAGGAAAAATCCCCGCAAAATTATACTGCGGGGATTTAAAATTAACAGGAAAATCTATTCTTCTACAATTTCATCGCTGACAATCAAAACTTTCTCGACAGTCGTTTTTTCGACTTCTTTGCGCCGGGTTCGCAAGTCCTTGATAAATCCAGCTATTATCAGCCCAATTATTATCATAATGGGCAACGCAGCGCAAATAGAAAGCGTTTGCAACAGACTCAAGGTGCTTTCGTTGAACAGCAACGCTGTGGGAAGAACAATAAAAACAATGCACCAGAAAATTCGAAGCTGTTTGCTCGGTTCTTCGTCACTTTTGATGTTTTTGACTGAGTAGGAGGAAATGACCAGCGTCAAAGCATCAAATGTGGACGCGTAGAAGGCGATCATGGCGAGAACCAGAACAATCATACCGATTTTAGGCCACGGCAAGGTTCCAAAAATTTGGAGAATGGCCTCGGCTGGTTTTCCACCTGCCGCCAGGATTCCGGCCGGATCGATGATGCCGTGGGTTTGTTGGTAGAGACCGTAATTTCCGAACACAATAAAGGAGAGGAAAGTAGCAGAAACACCGCTGATATATGCTCCGATAATGGTCTGACGGATGGTGCGGCCCTCAGAAATTTTGCCGATGAAGAATGGAGTCGCGACTGACCAGGAAATCCAGTAAGCCCAGTAGAAAATCGTCCAATCCTGGGGAAAGCCAGTGTTTCCGTCACCGGAGAGGCGTAGAGGATCCATCCAGGTAGACATGGAAATAAAGTTGTTGGCTACCCCACCCAGTCCGGTAATGCCGCTTTCAATGATATATCGAGTGGGCCCAAAAAAGAAGAAAATTGCTAGCAGCAGGAAGAATAAAATGATGCAGACAGTGGCCAGTTTAGAGATGCCTTTGATTCCAAACAGTACTGCCAATGTAAAAACCAGTGCGATAAAGGCGAGAATGCAGATATCTACAATGGGAGAAGCTTCCATGCCGGTCAGGGTGCAGAAAGCCCCGGACAGCAGGGGGGTCGCCACTGAGAATGTGGTAGCTGTAGCTGCAAGAAGCCCCACGATGGCAAAAATATCAATAACTTTTCCCAAAGGGCCGTCAACCTTTTTGCCGAAAATAGGTCGGCATGCTTCGCTCATTCGCTGCTTATGGGATTTTTTGACGTACATCATATACCCGTAGGCGGCGGCGGGAAGAATATAAAATCCCCAAGCGATGGGACCCCAATGGAACAGCGGAAACATAGAGGCATAATCCTGACGCTGTGCTGCGGTCAGGGCCTCAATGCCGAATGGGTGAGAGTTATAATAGAAGCCCCACTCAATCAGAGAGTAAAACAATATATCCGCCGCCATAGTGGAAGTAAAAATCATGGCGCCCCAGCTGAAGTTGGAGTGACGGGGTTTTTCCAGATTTCCCAGTTTGATATTGCCGTATTTGGAAAACGCAATGTATAAGGAAATGAGCAGCACGCCCAGTCCAAAAATCATATATAAAAAGCCCAGATCGTTGACGAGGAAGCCTTTCAAGCTGCCTAGAATCTGTGTGGCGCTGTCGGGAAAGAGCATCAGCATTCCCGCCAGAACTAAAATAGCAATCAGCGGAAAAATAGTAATCCCCCAGTCGATTTGCTGTTTTTCACCTGTTGTCTTTTTCACTGTCATTCTCCTTTGCTGTGGCCGTAGGATTCCTCCCAAGCTGCCATATTTACAACTGCCCGGTCAAACCGGTCCTGCCCATAACTGCCGTAATCGTCGCCTTTGGATTCTTTGAGGACGGTCCACACACTCCACAAAAAGTCCTGTGCAATCTGAAAAATCAGAATCTTCTCCTGATAGGGAGCTAAGTCTACTTCTTCGCCCATAAAATAATAGTTGAAAAACAGTTCCTGATCCTCAGGTGCAAACTCGTTTTCCAAAAAAAGGGAGGCCACATCAAACATGGGATCGTTGATGCCGGAATATTCCCAGTCAATCAGATAGAGCCGCCCATTATTTCCATTTTTGACCAAGTTATTGGCCAGCAGGTCGTTGTGGCATGGCTTCTGATCCCAGCCCAACTCCCGCAACCGCTGCTGAAGAGCGAAAAATTGAGGCCGCAGTTCCGTATAACCGTCGTACATCCTGTCTGCACAGGGGCCGTCGAACAGGCTTTCATATTTAAGCGTTTCGTCAAATGGGTTGAAATCATTTTCCATAACGAAATCTGAAGTGTGAAGCTGTTTTAACATATTTGCCACCAATTTGACGTTCTCTTCCAGCTTGACGGTTCGACCGTTAAGGGTTTCAGCGTTTTCGATGTATTCGCTCAATTTCACACCGGTTTCTGCGTTGCAGTAAACAAGCTTGCAATTCATCCCTCTGTCAGAGGCGATTTGCGCATTGCGCTTTTCATTCGCCCTGCTGATCATGCTCTGAGTCATAATCCCGGGAAGCCGGAGAATGTACTCTTTATCTTTGAGCGCCACATAGTAATTCTTATTGGTGAGGCCTCCGGCAAAGGAAATTTCCACAATATCTTCCCTGGAAATGTGAAGAATATCAACAATAGTATCCGCGGCAAATTTCTCTTTCATTTCCGTTTCCTTCCGCAGAATACGGGGATAAACGATATTGATAAGATTCTGGTACTGCTCGTTGGTCTCCACTTTGCTCCAGACCAAATCGTCCACCATAACGCCGGTGAATCGGTATATTCTCCCGATGTTTTCCAGCACATATTCAAAGTTTAAGAAAGGGTTCTGATTGCCGTCAAAGTATTCCATCATTTTTTCGAACACTTCCATGGAAATTTTTGCAATACCAGTAAGCTCTCCCTGAACTTTGTTGATCTGATGAATGTCTTTGCTGATGCGGAAAATATTTCCCTCTCTGTCCAGTTCAACAAATGCTTCATCGCTGTGCCCACTGGGTGCCGCAATGACGGTGGAAAAAGGATTTTTTTCCTTGAGCAGTTCGTTAACGGCCCGCTGCTCAAACACGACGTCGCTTTTCAGCACGAGAAAATCCTCATGAAGGAGGCCCTTCACCAAACTGAGGCCATACATGGTGCCAGACCATTTATAGCGCGGATTATTGATGATGGTCACATTTTGCTTGCCGCTGAGATGTTCAGCGAGCTGATCTGCCTGATAGCCCGCCACCAGCACAAACTGCTCGATGCCGCAACTCTCCAAAGTTGCGAGATTCCGGTCGATGATCAGGGTATCATCCAGCTTCAGCATCGAAACCGGATGATCAAAATCGTCCCGGCGGCCCGCCGCAAGAATAATCGCCGTCCGAATGCGGCCGCTCCCCTCGGATTTAAGGGTAAGCTTTGTCGCCCTCTGGGTCAAAAGGGTGTTCTCCAGCAGTTCCTGCCCTTTTGCAGTAATCAGAAAACGGGAACGTTTACCGTCTCTGGAAACAGTCAGGTACCCCTGCTGCTCCGCTTCCTTTAATAGGGCGTTGACCTTCCCCACAGAAAGCCCTACCGCATTGGCCAAATCCCGCTGGTTCGTGACAGGCTGTTTGTTGATTGCCTTTAGAAGCTGAAACAAATCTTCCAAAACCAGGACTCCTTTGTTCAAATTTTGAATGTTCAATATATGAACATTGTACTCACCTTTTGTTCATTTGTCAAGGCTTTTTTAAAAAAAGTGTAAAAAATTTGCGGTTTTTTTGGAGAAAAGTATTTTCACATTGAAAGTTTTCTCTCATCGTGATACAATAATTCTGAAATGTATAATTTCTCTAAAATATCATTTATAAAAGGAAGGTTGCACCATGATTTTTAAAAATGGTTCGGTATTTACCGACAAAGGCGTTTTCGAATCGGTCGACGTTCAGGTACAAAACGGTCTCATCGCTAAAGTAGGAGCGAATCTCAGCTCAGACGGCGAAGAGGTCATAGATTTAAAAGGAAAGAAATTACTCCCCGGCTTTATTGACATCCACAGCCACGGCTGCGGCGGAGCAGATTTCTGTGACGGCAGCGAAGAATCGTTCCAGAAGATGGCGAACACCTACATCAGGGCTGGTGTCACCACTGTCATGACTACCTCGATGACATTGCCTCCGGAAACTTTGAGTCAGCTTTTCAAGGTCTACAAAAATTTTGCCGACAATCAGTCCACGCAAGGCTCCCGTCTCTACGGAATTAACATGGAGGGTCCGTTCCTCAGCAAGGAGAAAAAGGGTGCTCACGTGGAAGAGTACATTATTCCGGCGGATATCGAGCTCTTTAAAAAGCTCAATGAAGAGAGCGGCAACCGGGTACGTTTGGTTGACGTTGCTCCTGAAGTTCCCGGAAATATGGATTTCATCGCCGAGGCAAAGGACATTTGCACTGTTTGCGTAGCCCACACCAATGGCAACTACCAAACCACCATGGACGCCTATGAAAAAGGCGCTACCAGCACCACTCACCTATACAACGCTATGACCGGCCTCAGCCACCGGGAGCCGGGCGTCGTGGGCGCTGCTTACGACTCGGACGCTTTCGTCGAGCTGATCTGCGACGGCATCCACATCCACCCCGCCGTCATCCGCACCACATTCAAGGTGTTTGGCGAGGACCGGATCTGTATGATCTCCGACTCGATGTGTGCCGCCGGTATGCCGGAAGGTGTCTACGAACTGGGCGGGCAGGCCGTTTATGTAAAAGACGGCAAGGCTGCTTTGGAAAATGGCACCATCGCTGGTTCGGTTGTTAACAGCCTCATCGGTGTCAAACGCCTGATGGAATTCGGCATTCGGGAAGAGGCAGCTCTCAAGGCGGCCACTATCAACCCCGCCAAGGCAGTAAAAATCGACAGCTTGACCGGAAGTATCACCGAAGGCAAGTGGGCCGACCTGCTCATCGTCGATCCGACCTATCATGTTGAAGCGGTCTATCGCGACGGCGTAAAACAGAAAATTTAAATACGAAGATAAAAGTGCCCTGCAAACCTAGGTTTGCAGGGCACTTTGCTATCCCACAAGCTTATGTAGGGCTGTGAAAATCGGGACGGTTTGTGAGCCCAAAGCTGATGGAAATAGCGGAGTTTACATTACTCATAGCCTCCGGCGGCAACTCTCCCATTTTCTCTTTCAGACGCTTTTTATCTATGGTGCGGACCTGTTCCAAAAGGACGACGGAGTTTTTGGCCAAGCCGCAGCTTTCTGCGTTGAGCTCAATATGGGTCGGGAGCTTCGCCTTGTCTTTCTGGCTGGTGATGGCGGCCGCGATGACGGTCGGGCTGTATTTATTTCCCACGTCGTTTTGCACGATCAGCACCGGACGCACACCCCCCTGCTCGGAACCGACGACGGGACTTAAATCGGCGTAATAAATTTCTCCCCTTTTGATTGACACCTTGATACACTCCTTTGGTCTTCGTTTTCTGTTCCTATTATGCACGGGAAAAATCGGGTTCATTCAATCCATAGGAAAATTTTCGGAAAGCGAGCTGCACCAAAAAGCAGTCGGTTTTTCCTCTACATCATATCCCTTTGAAACTCGGAGTGTACCAAAAAGGAATTATTGCAGAAATCGCTCTATAATCAGGCGTTTTGGGTCAATAATTCTGGTTCTTGCACCGCCTGTCCGTCGGAGATTTCGATGATCCGCTGAGCACAAGCGGCAACTTTTTGATCATGAGTGATGAGCACAATGGTTTTTCCCTCCTGATGGAGCTCTTTGAGTAGGCTCATCACTTCCGCACCGGTCTTCTGATCCAGGTTTCCGGTAGGCTCGTCGGCCAAAATGATCGGCGGCTTTCCAACAATGGCGCGAGCGATAGCGACTCTCTGCTGCTGACCGCCGGACATCTGGTTAGGACAGTGATGGAGCCTCGACGCCAATCCCATCCTTGTCAGCGCATCAATTGCTGCCGCCTTCCGCTCATGTCGGGGTACACCTCGATATAACAGGGGCAATTCTACGTTTTCCAATGCCGACAAACCCGGAATCAAATGAAATCCCTGAAAAATAAAGCCGATTTTTTCATTTCGGATAGTGCTTAACTCATCGTCGCTGAAATGGGAGACATCCTGTCCATCCAAGAAATAACTCCCTGTCGTGGGTACGTCGAGGCAGCCTAAAATGTTCATCATGGTGGATTTTCCCGATCCGGAACTTCCCACCACCGCCACAAACTCCCCTTTTCCTACCGTGATGTTGATTCCCCGCAAGGCTTTTACCTCATCTTCCGCCGACGGATATATTTTAAATACATCTTGTATCTCGATTAAATTTTCCATTTTCAGCACCATTCCTTTTTTAATTTGTTGCTTTCATCCCTTAAAAATAGACGAACAGCAGCAAATTTACACAGAAAACTCCTGTTTTTCACATTACCCGCTCTTCTCACATTAGTTTGCCCTTTCTTTTTTGAAATTTTTGTGAATTCGCAAGTCTTTTCCTTTGTAAACCCATCGGCCTCTGATATAATAATTGTATAAAATGGTATGATATGGCCAAAAAATAGAAGGAACGTGAAACGGATTATGACTCTCAACATCGTGCTGGTGGAACCGCAGATTCCCCAGAACACTGGCAATATCGCCCGCACCTGCTCGGTGACAGGCGCGCGGCTCCACATCGTCAAGCCAATGGGATTCTCTATCGACGACAAAAAACTCAAACGGGCGGGGCTTGACTACTGGGGCGAGTTGGACATCACCTATTACGAAAGCTTAAGTGATTTTTACACGAAAAACAGTGGCGCCTGCTATTACTTTACCACCAAAGCGCGGCATAATTACTGCGACGTTGCCTATCCTGACAACTGCTATTTGTTTTTTGGACGGGAAGACGCTGGGCTTCCCGAAGAACTCTTAAAACAGAATCCGGACAGCTGTGTGCGGATTCCCATGCGGAAAAATATCCGCAGCCTTAATTTGTCCAACAGCGTTGCTATTGGCGTATACGAAGCCCTTCGCCAGTGGGACTTCCCAGAATTAGAGGAAAAGGGAAATCTGGCCCGTCTCAGCTGGGACGACACAACCGAATCTTAATGGAGGAAAAATAGAATGAATAAAATCAAAATTGCCACCGATTCCGCCTGTGACATCCCCGCGGAACTGGAAATTCAGTACGGCATCCGTATTTTCCCCTTTGCCATCACCGTAGACGACCAGAGCTTTACCGAACGGATGGACTTTACGCCTTATGAGTTTTACGATGTGCTGAAAAACTGCAAAAAAATCCCCTTCACTTCCCAGTACACACATATGCAGTTCCTGGAAGGGTTCGAGGAGATTTATAAGGAAGGCTACAGCGACCTGATTTACGTCTCCATCAACTCCAAGGGTTCCAACACCTATAACAACTCCCTCATGGCACGGGAACAATTTTATGAGGCCCATCCCGAAGCGAAAAACACCTTCCGCATCCACTGCCTCGACTCTCGATCCTACTGCCTGGGCTACGGATATCCCGTCCTGAACGCCGCAAAAAAGGCACAGCGGGGCGCACCTGTATCGGAAATTCTCGATTATCTTCAGAACTGGCTCAAGTGCAGTCGGATTTACTTTGCCTCCTATTCCCTGGAGTTCGCCAAAAAAAGCGGGCGCATCAGCTGTGCCGCAGCCTTTGTGGGAGAATTGATGGGGTTAAAGCCCATCATCACCTTTGAGGACGGAGAATCGAAAATTCTCGACAAAGTCCGGGGCGAAAAAAGTATCGTCCCCGCCATCGTCAAGCTCGCTACTCAAAATATGATCCCCCAGACTCATTACGCCATCATCACCGGTTCCGTCAAGGAACACGGAGAGGAGCTGCAGGCTGAGATGGAAAAGGCAGTGGGATATGCTCCGTCTCTCGTCGCGCCTGCGGGAGCTGCTATCAGCATCAACGCCGGACCGGATGTAGTTGCGGTGGTTTTAAAAGATAAGAGCAAAATTTAAGTGCCAAAATTATAAATTTTCTGTTATCCCCTTGCAAAAAGGCAAAAAATGTTATAAAATAACGATGGATTGTTTTGTATTTAACAAACTAAAAATATTTTAAATTGGAAGGATGACGACAATGACCTCTTACAACAAGAAGACCGTTGAGGACATCGATGTCCGCGGCAAAAAAGTCCTCGTTCGCTGCGATTTCAACGTACCCCTCAATGAAAATGGAGAGATCACCGACGACAAACGTATCCGCGAATCCCTCAAAACTTTGAAATATCTTCTGGACAACGGTGCTGCCGTAATCGCCTGCTCTCATCTGGGACGTCCGAAAGATGGCTTTGACATGAAATATTCTTTGGCTCCTGTTGCAAAACGTCTGTCTGAACTGCTGAACATGGACGTTATCATGGCCAAAGACGTTATCGGCGAGGACGCCAAAGCGAAAGCCGCCGCACTCAAAGGTGGAGAACTGATGCTTCTCGAAAACGTCCGCTTCCACAAAGAAGAGAAGAAAAACGACCCTGCATTCGCCAAAGAGCTCTCCTCTATGGCCGAAGTTTATGTCAACGACGCATTCGGTACCGCTCACAGAGCCCATGCTTCCACCGCCGGTGTGGCTGACTACCTCCCCGCTGTCTGCGGCTACCTGATCCAGAAAGAAATCTCCATCATGGGCGGCGCTTTGAGCAATCCGAAACGCCCCTTCGTCGCCATCCTGGGCGGCGCTAAAGTTTCTGATAAAATCGGCGTTATCAATAACCTTCTCGAAAAAGTAGACGTTTTGATCGTCGGCGGCGGCATGGCCTACACCTTCAACAAGGCAAACGGTTACTCCATCGGCGACTCTCTGTGTGAGGAAGACAAAATTGAGCTGGCTAAAGAGATGATGAAAAAGGCTGAGGAAAAGGGCGTTAAATTCCTGCTTCCCGTGGACAACAAAGCTGGCGACAAATACGCTCCCGACTGCCACGCCATCGAAGTGGACTCCGACAATATCCCCGACGGCTACATGGGGCTTGATATCGGTCCCAAAACCCAGGAAATTTTTGCTGATGCCATCAAAGGCGCAGGCACCGTCGTCTGGAACGGCCCCATGGGCGTTTCCGAGTGGGAAAACTTTGCCTCCGGCACCATTGCGGTTGCCAAAGCGGTTGCTGACAGTGGCGCTATCTCCATTATCGGCGGAGGCGACTCTGCTGCTGCTGTTGAGAAGCTGGGCTTCGCCGACAAAATGACTCACATCTCCACTGGCGGCGGCGCTTCTCTCGAGTTTCTGGAAGGCTTAGAGCTCCCCGGTATCGCCTGCCTGCAGGACAAATAATTTTAGTAAAAACACTTTCCGTCGTCGTGGCAAAACGGCGGCGGAAGTTTTACGTTCACAGAAAAATTTTTGGAGGAACTGAAAATGAATAAATCTTTGCGTAAAGCCGTCATTGCCGGCAACTGGAAAATGAATAAAACCCGCCCTGAGGCCAAAGCTCTCATCGAAGAACTGAAACCCTTGGTGGCAAACGCTTCTTGCGACGTGGTGGCCTGCGTTCCCTTTACCAATCTGGAAACTGTTTTGGACGCCGCAAAAGGCTCCAACATCAAAGTAGGCGCTCAGAATTGCCACTTTGAAAAATCCGGCGCTTTCACCGGTGAAATTTCCGCCGACATGCTCAAAGAAATGGGCGTGGAGTACGTGGTCATCGGCCACTCCGAAAGAAGACAGTACTTCGGTGAGACCGATATCACCGTCAATAAGCGTACAAAGGCCGCTCTGGCTGCCGGGCTGAAGGTCATCCTCTGCGTCGGCGAGATGCTGGAGGATCGGGAAAACGGCATCACAGAAGAACTGGTTGCCCTTCAGACCAAAATCGCTCTCAAAGATGTTTCCAAAGAAGACCTGAAAAACGTTATCATCGCTTACGAGCCTGTTTGGGCCATCGGCACCGGCAAAACCGCTACTTCTGAGCAGGCAAATGAAGTTTGCGCTGTTATCCGCAGCGTCATTGCCAAGGTGTACGACAAAACGGCGGCTGACGGTATGACCATCCAGTACGGCGGCTCCATGAACGCCGGGAACGCGGCGGAACTGTTGGCTCAGCCCGACGTAGACGGCGGTCTCATCGGCGGCGCTTCACTGAAAGCTCCCGACTTTGCCGTCATTGTAGACGCTGCTACAAAAGGTTAAAAACTTTGGGGTGGGAAGTCTTCCCGCCCCTTTTGTGAATGGAGGATTGCTGTGAAGAAGATGAATTCCTGCCCCAAATGCGGCTCCTCCGATGTGATCCGCGTTCCCGGCCGTGCAGGCGCATATGGAACCGGAAACAACATCCCCTATGGCCCGACAATCTTCAGCTACATCCCTGTCACCCGCTTTGTCTGCGGAAGCTGCGGATATACCGAAGAGTGGATCGAGAGTCGGGACGATGTTGAAAAACTCCGCAGAAAATATTGATTTTTCACCAGAAAGGAAACTATTTATGAGCAAAAAACCGGTAGCACTTTTAATTATGGACGGTTTTGGCGAAAATCCGTCCGATTACGGCAACGCCATCGCCGCCGCCAATACCCCGAACCTGGATAAACTCATGGCGGAATGCCCCACTACCATGATCGGCGCCAGCGGCCTTGACGTGGGACTGCCCGATGGCCAGATGGGCAACTCCGAGGTGGGTCACACCAACATCGGCGCGGGACGGGTTGTGTATCAGGAGCTCGTTCGCATTACCAAATCCTTCGAAGACGGCGACGCACTGAAAAACGAAGCGTTCCTAAGGGCCGTCGAAAACTGCAAGCAAAACGATTCTGCCCTCCATTTGATGGGACTTTTGTCCAACGGCGGCGTTCACAGCCATCAGGAGCACCTATACGGCCTGCTTCAAATGGCAAAAAAGATGGGACTTACGAAAGTTTACGTCCACGCTTTCCTGGACGGCCGTGACGTTCCCCCGTCTTCCGGCGCTGACTTCATGAAAGAACTGGTAGCCAAAATGGGAGAGATTGGCGTGGGTAAAGTGGCGTCCGTCATGGGACGATTCTACGCCATGGACCGTGACAACGCCTGGGATCGGGTAGGTAAAGCCTATGCTGCCATGGTATATGGAGAGGGGAACAGCGCCTCCTGCCCTGTCAAAGCCATCGAGGGCTCCTATCAAGAGGGCGTCACCGATGAGTTTGTCGTCCCTGTGGTCATTGAAGGCACTGAACGCATCAAAGCAAACGACAGCGTGATTTTCTTCAACTTCCGCCCCGACCGTGCCCGCCAGATTACCAGAAGCTTTGTCGACCCGGATTTTAAAGGGTTCGAGCGGAAAAACGGCTGCTTCCCTCTAACCTTTGTCTGCATGACCCAGTACGACGCCACTATGCCTAACGTGCTGGTCGCTTACAGCCCGAAAGAACTCACCATGACGTTCGGTGAATATATCAGTCAAAAGGGCCTGACCCAGCTGAGAATCGCCGAAACGCAGAAATACGCCCACGTCACCTTCTTCTTCAACGGCGGCGAGGAAAAAACCTTCCCCGGCGAAGATCGGATTTTAGTTCCCTCCCCCAATGTAGAGACTTTTGACCAGAAACCGGAAATGAGCGCCTACGAAGTCACCGACAAGGTGGTTGAAGCCATCAACGACGACAAATACGACGTTATCATCCTCAACTGGGCCAATTGCGACATGGTGGGCCACACCGGCATCATGGAGGCCGCCAAGGCCGCTGTCGAGGCGGTGGACACCTGTGTCGGCAGAACGGTTGACGCCATTCTCAAAAAGGGCGGAGCGGCCCTCATCACCGCCGACCACGGCAACGCGGAAAAAATGTGCGAGCCGGACGGTTCCCCCTTTACCGCCCATACGACAAACCCCGTGCCGCTGATTCTCGCCGGATGCGACTGCAAGCTGCGGGAGGGCGGACGTCTCGCCGACTTGGCTCCTACCATGCTCCAGATCCTCGGTCTTCCGAAACCGGAAGAGATGGATGGAGAGAGCCTAATTCAGAAGTAAAACAGTTTTCATCAAATAAAAAATCCGCTGGTATACGCCGGCGGATTTTTTATTTGATTCAGGAAACTGTAACTGCCCCCAGCACAGCGGTGCAGTCGAGGATAACCGTCGGGACGTTGGCTCCCGGCGCCGCGCCCAAAGCTTTGCCAGACACATCTCCTAAGATAGGGAGATTCCGATAGACGATTTTCACATTTTGAGGGACGATAACATCCACGCTGCCCAAAATGGCGTTGCAGAAGATGGTGATGTCTTCTTCGACGATGCAGTCGGATAGATCCACGCTGGCACTCCCCAGCACGGCGGTGCAGGTGGCACCTATAAGGCTCACCGGCTGACTTTTCACGTTGCGGCTGGAAAGAATCGCTGTATAAGAAGGATTGGCGTCAAAGCTACCCTCTATTATCCGGGCTTCCACCCGATGGGAATGCGGTCGGGAGCCGCGGCTTCCCACAACCGCCCGGAGGACAAAGTAAAGCCCCAGCACCACCAAAACGATGGCGATGACTAGCGTCCAGCTGATGACCGGGATCCAGCCCTGGGCCCGTGCCAAAAGCATGATGCCCAGCAGCAGGACAATGATGTTCCCGATGTCAATCCGGTTTTCCACCATACTGGCGAGAGCTGGCACGATCAAAAACACCGTCCACCAACCGGGAAAGAAGAAGGAACCCCCATCCCCCAACAGCCTGCCAACTAAAAAGACTCCGCCGAAAACTAAAAGGACAATTCCCCAAAGCAGCATATTGATATTCTTTTTCATACAGTGTACTCCCTTTCGTTCTGTAGATCCGCCAGCCATTCCAAATCAGAATACAGGCAGTAACCAAACCCACATATTTTCCCCAGAATAACGATTCTACTTAATGAAACGATTTAAAAAAGCAAAATCCGCCAATCCGGGAAACCGGACGGCGGATTTTTAACCAATCATCATTATTCAGCAGGATTGGGAGCGCCAACAGGGCAAACGCCTGCGCATGCGCCGCACTCGATGCACTGTTCCGCATCGATCACGTATTTGTCATCACCCGCAGAAATGCAGGAAACGGGGCACTCTGCCTCGCAAGCACCACACGAGATGCATTCGTCGTTAATCTGGTATGCCATGGGGATTACACCTCCTTCGTTTAACTGTACTTATTCTAACACATTTTTGTTAAAATGCAAGCAATATTGAAAAAATTTACGTTTATAGGCTATTCTTTTTCCAGATTACTCAGTTCTTTGAGTTCTGCTTTATCCACCCGAATGGAAGAGTCTTTGATGATCTTCACCTCATTGCGTTTACAGACTTTTGGGGCCGCATCGGGTCGACTGTGGAGGGATACTTTCAGCACACCGGTCAGCAGGTTTACGTCCACCACGGTACCGGCGCCCTCGTCAGTCTGGACCAGCGCGCCGTTTTTTGGGGTGATCTTTAAAAGGGACTCGTAAGCGTCCTGCTCATATTTGAGACAGCACATGAGCCTCCCGCAGGTACCGGAAATTTTGGTGGGGTTGAGGGATAGGCTTTGCTCCTTGGCCATCTTGATGGAAACCGGCTGAAAATCGCCCAAAAAGGTGTTGCAACAGAAGGGCCGTCCGCAAACGCCTAACCCCCCCAGCATTTTAGACTCATCCCGGACGCCGATCTGCCGCAGTTCAATGCGGGTACGGAAAACACCGGCTAAATCCTTGACAAGCTCCCGGAAATCGATCCGTCCGTCAGCGGTGAAGTAGAAGAGGATTTTATTCCCGTCAAAGGTGTACTCCACATCCACCAAATTCATTTCCAGCTTATGCTTTGTAATCTTCTCCTGGCATATTTTAAAGGCCTCCCGCTCTTTTTGGCGGTTTGCCTCCAGCTGGGCCAAATCCTTTTCAGTTGCGATGCGGATAACAGGCTTTAGGGGGGCAATAATTTTGTCGTCCTCTACCTGCCGGTTTGAGATGACAACATCGCCGCATTCCACCCCGCGGGCAGTCTCGACGATTACCTTGTCAGCCGAAGTGATTTTCTCTCCCTTAGGGGAAAAATAATAGGTCTTTCCGGCGTTTTTAAAACGAACGCCAATAATTTCGGTCATAGGTATATTTGCCTTTCCGGCTCTCAAAAAGAACCTTATGTTTATCGTTCCATAATGGTCTTCAGCCTGGCGCAGAACAAATTCTGCATCAGGGTACCATTACCATTATACAATATTTTCGAGCGAATTTCATCTGTAAGTTCATGGATATGTACTGCCTGCATTGGCCGGATTTTCTGACTGAGTGCCGCTGCTTGCCGCAGATTCGTGCTTCCCGTCCCCGCTATAGCCACCTGTGCCATCATTGCGTCTAAATCGGTAAGCAGCTGCAAAAATCCGTCTTTGTCGCCGTCAAAGGGGCTTAGAGCCTCCAAAATGTCATACTCCCGCTCAGTGGTAAGACTTCTCGCTACCGTAAGTGCCCGGTCAAACCCCTGCCGGCAGGTTTCTTCCTCCATATAGGCAATAGACCTGCCCAAATTTCCGTTTCCGTAGGAAAGGGCATCCTCCAGTATAGCGGCCTCCCCGTCGGGGTAGTGGCTGAAAAGCCATTTTTCCGCCTGATAGAGGGAAACCTCCTGCATCTCAAGGCAGAGGCAGCGGGATGCAATGGTCTCCGGCAAAGCGGAAATGTTGTTTGCGGTCAAAATAAAAACTACGTAGCCGGGCGGCTCCTCCAGTACTTTCAACAGTGCGTTGGCTGCCGATAAGTTCATGGACTCGCTTTCCTCGATGATGACAACCCGGTACCCCGACTCGTTGGGACGGATGTAGACCTGCTCCCGCAGGGAGCGCACCTGATCCACTAGGATATTTGCTTTGCCCTCCGGCTTCTGCACCATCACCAAGTCGGGGTGAACGCCTTTTTCAACCTTAAGGCAGGCAGAACAGGTTTTGCAGGGGCGGTTCTCTCCCCGGCACAAAATAGCTTGAGCAAAAATGCGTGCCAACATCCGCTTTCCGGTGCCTTTGGTGCCGTGGAGAAGATAGGCATGATTTAAAGGGCCGCCGCTTGCAGCGTTTTGCAGTGTCCGTACGGTGTTTCCATTTCCAATAATCTGATCAAACATCATTAGATTTTTTCAAAGCGTTCAACATCAGTGACGATAATTGTCGCGCCGCCGACGGTAACTTCCACTGGAAAAGGAGTATATCCGCCCATTCCACCGTAACCTGAAGAGGAGGAAACCATCTGTTTGCGCTTTTTGGAGTGTTCAGCAATAATGCTGATGGCGCGATCCACGTTTTCCGGCTCGGTACAAATGAGGAAAGTAGTATTGCCCGCCTTCAAAAAGCCGCCGGTAGACGCCAGCTTGGTGGCAAAGAAGCCGTTTTGGGTCAATGCCGCAGAAACAGCAGAGCTGTCATCACTGCTGACGATTGCATAAATAAGTTTCATATAGATGCCTCCTTTTGTATTTTCAAAGCGCGGGACTCTTTTGGGGTACCCGCATCCCTGTTTGTATAGAACCTTCTATTCTGAACCTATTTTACCACTTTCACCGATAAAATTCCACTATTTTTGAGAAGATTTTTTTCCGCCTCTCCAATGCGCTCCCCCGCCGTGACGATGGGGATGGCGGGAGGGCAGGTCACTTTGTTTTCCGCGGCGATCCGGCCAATGGAGTCCTCTACCGAAATTCTTTCGGACGGGGCGAACACCGCTTTTCGGATTTCAAGGGCTCTCTTAGGTGCGAAAGCGCAGTCGGGGTACGGGATGGGCGGCAGCGGTGGGAGGGATCGGAAGGCGGAAACGATACGGCTGAAATCGGCTTTTTTGTTAAAAGGCGAAGGCATCAGCACAATTTTCCCGCCACCCACGTATTCGGGTTCAATTGCGTATTTCCGCAGCCTGGCGGCAACCGCAATATCTTCATAACCGAATCCTTGGCAGTCAACGGTGATTTTCGTCACATCGGTCCTTCGCTCTAGCAAACACACACCGAGTCGTCTAAGCTGAGTTTCTGTCTCTTGCACTTGCTGCGCCAAAGCCACAAAATCGTCCTTCGCCTGCTCTAGCAAATACTGGTTGCAGAGGTCTAATGAAGCGAGAATCAAATAGGACGGGCTGGTGGAGCCGAAAAGCGCCATTTTTGCCTTCAAATCCTCCTTGGAAATATCCAAATTGGAATGGAAATACCCTCCTCCAGTCAACACCGGCAGGGTTTTATGGGGACTGTCGCAGCAGAGGTCCGCTCCCAGGGTCATAGGATGAGTGTCCGTTTGCCCAAAACGGAGATGAGCGCCGTGGGCGTTGTCTACAAGCAGAATCGCTCCGTGCCGGTGGACGGCCTCCGAAATTTTCTCGATATCAGCTGTTACGCCGTAATAATCGGGACTTGTGAGATACACGGCTTTGATGTCTGGATTTTCGTCTAGGGCAGCTGATATCTCCTTAGCGGTGGCCGGCAGACACAATCCGGTCTCCCCGTCGTAAGGAGGAAAAACCCATACCGGTTCCACACCGGTCAGAGCACAGGCGTTGACAAAGGCAATGTGGCTGTTGCGGACGGCGAGAATTTTTTTGGTAAATTCGGATGCCACAGCGACCATTGCCATAATCGATAGGGTAGATCCGCCCGCTGAAAAGCAGGTTTCCTTTACACCGTAAAGTTTTGCCGCAACCGCTTCCGACTGCCCGATGATCCCTTCGGCCTCGTATAGCGCGTCGGCACCCTGCACTTCGGTGATGTCGTAGGGAAGCATCGAACAGTATGGTTCCGGGTAAAAATCTACCCGTCCCTTGTGTCCGGGCATATGAAGCCTGCTGCCGGATTTTCTGGCATACTCCTTCAAAAAATGATAGATGGGAGAAACTTCTTTAGTAAAATGCATATTCAGCTCCTATAACATTATGTATAATAAATGAAAATAAGCGGGTATTTCTACCCGCTGTAAAATCATTTGAACATTTTGAATTTCATGAGAATTATCAGTGCAACTATCGCCGTAACGACGGAAATCAGCGTCGGGAACCACCAAACCGGAATCTGTAGCCCGGACACGTTCATACCGTAATAACTGAACACCATGGTAGGAATGGTCATCAAAATAGTGACCGACGTGAGCACTTTCATAACAGCGTTAAGATTGTTGTTGATAATAGATGCGACAGCATCCATGGTGCCCGACAAAATGTTGGAGTAGATGCCGGACATCTCGATGGCCTGATTGAATTCGATGAGAGTGTCCTGCAAAAGGTCCTCGTCCTCTTCGTATAAAGTGAGAGTCCGTCCCCGGGACAGCTTTTTGAGAGTGGTTTCGTTAGCTCTGAGGGAAGTAGAGAAGTAAACCAGAGATTTTTCCAATCCCAAAAGCTGGATAAGAGCCTCGTTCTTCGTCGAATTGGTGAACTGGTTCTCCATCCGGGAGGACAGCCGCTCAATCTGTTTCAAATATAGGAGGAACCTCTGAGCGATCCGCAGCAGAATAATCAGCAGAAAGCGAGTACGAAATCTCGTCTCCACGTTGCGAACGGTACCGTCCACGATTTCGTCAATGACAGCGGTCTCCGACGAACTAATGGTAACAAAATATTTTGGGGTGATGATGATGCCGAGGGGGATGGTGATGTAGGTTATCGTAGTCTCCTCGTCTTCAACCCGATAGGGCACGTCAACGACGACAAAAGTCTGGTCGTCTTCTTTTTCCATACGTGAAGCCTCTTCTTCGTCAAGAGAGGCACTGACGAAGCCGCTGTCCAGCCCCAAACAGCTCACCAAATATTCGATTTCTTCTTGGGTCGGCTGAGTCACGCGGACCCAGCAGCCCTCTTCCTCTTTGGGCAGCTGAACCAGTTTATTCTCCATGGTCTTATAAAAATTCAGCATACCGCACCTCCCAAGTTTTTCTAACGCCAGGCGCTTATTCTTTCGGCTCCCCATGGCCGTCAAAATCCTCTGAGTGTTTGACCAGCTCGATGGGGAATTCGCCCTGTACGCCCTCGGTGCTGTCGGATTTGAACAGAACCTTCGCCGTCTGCAGCATCAGCTTTAAGTCCACCCAAATACTGTACTGCTCGATATACATTAAGTCCAAAATCAACTTATCCTTTGGCGTAGTATTATATTTTCCGAGGATCTGTGCGAGACCAGTGAGCCCCGCTTTTACTTTCAGCCGGTATTTGAATTCCGGCAGAATTTCCACGTATTTTTCGGTAATTTCCACCTGCTCCGGGCGGGGGCCGACGATGCTCATTTCTCCCTTGAGAATATTCAGAAACTGAGGCAGTTCGTCAATACGAAGCTTACGGAGCACCTTGCCGACTTTGGTAATGCGGTCATCGCCTTCTGAGGCGAGCCGCTTTTTATTTTTGTCCGCGTCTACGATCATGGTGCGGAATTTTAGAACATTGAAGGCTTTCCCGTCTTTGGTGACACGAGGCTGCTTGAAGAACACTGGACCGCCGTCCTCCAGTTTAATAGCCAGTGCTTCCAAAAGCATGACAGGGCTGGCAATAATAAGTCCGATACCGGACACCAGGATATCGCAGGCGCGTTTGACAACGCTCTGTTCAAAAGTGAGGCCGGTGACGCGGGATTCCAGCACCGTCACGTCATCCACTAGGGTATGGATGGAGTGTTTGGTGATGATGTCAGACAATTCTGGGGTAATAAAAGTCACTTTGTCGTGCTGATAGCAGTATTCCAACAGCCTTCTCTTATCCACATCGGCAATGGAATACAGAAATACCATCTGGTTATCTAAAATCATCTGTTCCAGCGTCTCATCCTGTACGTTAATAAGGGAGGTAATCTCGTATTGCTTTTTGTACTTGTTGATTTTTGCGACAAAGTTTACGAGGCCTTCTTTATTGCCGTAAACCACCAGCACCTTTGCCGGCGGATTGATTTCAAAGTACCAATAATTGCCCAGCGAGGCAAAAATATTGATCATGACGGTCTGCAAAATCACAATTCCGACGAGCGCAAACAAATCATGCCAAAAGTTTTGATTGGGAAAGTTGATGCGCATGATACTCAGTTCAAAGTACGAAATTACATCCGTGATAAAAGTGGCTAGGAACACAGAATAAACGATTTCCTTGGTTTTTTTGATGCCAATGGCAAACCCGCCGTATATCTTGATGAGGCAAAGCCCCGCAATGACGAAGGTGGACATGGAAATACCGGCTGTCCTGGAAAACCGGAACAGTTCTGGCTCCACAAGGCCGAACAAACCGAAAAAGATTACAAACAGGACGACGAACAGCAGCGCCTTAAAACCCAGTAGGAAAGTGCGCTCCAGCTTTTTGACAAAATGCTTTACCATGAAAATGGTCCTCCTTGTTTTCAGAAATTCCTAAAAGAATAATCTTTAAAGAACGTCCGATGAAAACTAAAATTAGCCGTTCGCTTATTATACCATAATTCGGCAGGATATGCAATCTTTTTACAGCCCTTAAATAGCCGTCAGACATGGTAAAAGCGCCAAAACGGCGCTTTTTTGTTTTCCCGTTTTCCTAAGCGGGTGATGCGGTTCAGAATACCATATTCCGATTCATTTTCAAAGCCCTGTTTGGACAAATGAGTCCTCAGTCGAGCCTTCTTTTGATGATTCCAGCGGCTCGGAGGCAATCTGCCGTGCAAAAGCGTCGCAGTTGATGTCCGCGTTCAAATGCTCCTGCCAATACTGGTATGCCGCCTTGCTCTTTTTTTCAATATTCTCCTTGCTTATGCGGCAGAGGCCTTCCAGCACCGTTTTCAGCTGCTCCGCTGTGATGTCTGGCGGCATCAACATACCGTTTTGGTTGTTGACCACATCTCTGACGCCGTCCACCTCGGTGGCCACGACAAAAATATGGTTGGCCATGGCTTCCATCATGGCGGTGGGGACACTTTCAGAAATGCTGACGCTGATAAAAGCGTCCACATAGGTGTCCCGGTAAAGCTCGTAGATTTCATCATGGCTCAGCTTTCCGAAAAATTTATACCGGATGCCGGTTTTGCTGCCCAGCTTTTCCTTGGCGTACTGGATTAGCTCATTCTTTTTAGCGCCGCTCCCGATGTGATCCCATTCGATACAGCCATGCTCCACCTGGCTCAAAGCGTCTACCAGAAGGGGGAGCCGTTTGTCATCTTCGATCTGGCTGCAACTCACAATGCGGATATAATATTCCTCCAGCGGTTCCACAAACCCTCGCTCCTGTCCCCGCACGCCCATGGGCGCCAGCTGAAACAGGTTAGGATCACAGTCCGGGGTGGTAAATTTCTGCAAATACCGCTCCCGACAGCGCTCGCTGGTAAAGTAAATGCCGTCGATAGCGTGATTAACGATGTAGTTGAGAGTATCCCGGCGGCGGTGGGTCTGGGGGTTATACATATTGGCGTTGTGGCAGCGGGCCACCACCTTGATGCCGTTTTCGCAGTATTCCTTCAGGCAGCAGAGGCCGTAGACGTAGTTATTGAGGTTCGCACTGTAAATAGTAAGCGGCTTTTCCTGCTCAAAAAACTCCAACGTGCGCACATAGTCGTACATTATCTTGCTTTCCACCAGCGCGGAGAGGGTGTGCTTGCGATATTTTTTGTTCCAGACGCCCCGCTCCTTTGCCTGCGCTTTTTCCTCGGCGTATCCGTGGCTTAAAAGGCACTGTATCTTATAAAACAGCCGCTTAAGGCCGCCGGTTTTTTCTGCCGGGCGGGAAAAAGTCACCTCTTTTGGAAGCGCCCGAGTCATCAGCCGATCAGTGTCGGTGGTAATGACGTGGACGTTGTAATACCGGGTCAGGTACTCGATTTCGGTTTCCAGATAGCTTTCCTGCGCGCCGCAGGGATAGTGCTCCGTCACCAGCAGCAGGTTCTGATCCTTCGACATGGTCTCCCCCTCCAAAAAATTTATATATCTCATTTGCCTGGGATCTCAGCCCCAAAAGCAATTCAATCAAACGGTTTGTCTATATGATAGCACAATTTTGTCGTTTTTTAAAGGATTTTCCAATTATTTTACAACGATTTCCCTGCCCAGATGTACCGAATAGAGGATGCACTCTGCAATCCCCTCTGGAAACACCCGCCGGAGTGCCCGCTTGTAAAGAGCAAGCTGCCCCGCATAACGTTCTACCAAAATTTCCGGGCTTGCAACCGCATCGGTCTTGAAGTCGATGATAACACCTTTCCCGTTTTCCTCCAGCACGCAGTCGGCGATTCCCTGGATGAGAATAGAAGCGCTTCCCTCGTAGCCCGCCTCATCCGCCGCTACCGAATCGAAAAATTTGTATTCCCGCAGCACCCGGTCGGCTTTGAGAATTCGGTCCATAAGGGGAGATTCCAAAAAGGCACGGAGCTTTTGCAAGTCTACCACAGCTCCCTCCGCGGGAGTCAGGTACTTAAGCTTGATTAGTCGGCTGAGTTCCGCCTGAGCGTCTTTCCTGCCTGCCTCAAAGTCGATAAATTGCAGCACCCGGTGGAAAATGCTCCCCTTTTGAGCCGGGGTAAAGCCTTCTTCGGCCAGAAATTTCGGCGCGGAAAGGCGCACGTCCCCGCTGTCAGGATGAGTGATCTCGGTCACCGACAGCTTGGCGGGAGTGACAGTGTCCAATAAATACGGATAAGAGTAGTATATCCGTTCCCGAAGCTTTTCCAGCATTTCGGGGTCGGGTTTTACAGAAATTTCATCGGAAACAGCTTCCAGTTCTTCCCGTTCCACCGGGCCGAGAAGTTCAATGGGACAGCTCTCCTGTTCCACGACGGAAATTTCGTACTTTTCCCGAATTCCCCAGAGGGCCGGATGAAGCAGAAAGGCAGCCAACAGCCAGTCGGAATAGCTCGCGGCTTTCGATGCCGCATAGGGATGGATCTTCCCTTCCCCGTCCAAATCCGTCTCGATTTTGCGGAGCTTTCGGTCTAACGCTTCTTCGGTAATATTTAAAATCAGCTTTTCCTTAGCCCTGGTCATCGCCACATACAAAAGACGCATTTCCTCGGACAAAAGATTTTGCTGTTCAAAATTTTTGACTGCCAGATAAGGCACTGTGTCGTATCGCAGGAGTTTATCCCGGTCGATATACTTAAGCCCTAACCCCAACTCAGTATCCGTGACCACGTCGCCGTGCAAATCCATCACATTGTACTTTTTGGAGCAGTTGGCAACAATGACGACGGGGAACTCCAGACCCTTTGACTTGTGGATGGTCATGATTCGCACCGATTGGGCCGCCTCGTTTAAAGGATTGGCTACCTCAAAGTCCTTGCCGTTTTCCATCAGGTAATCGATGTAAGAGACAAAACCGCTCAGTTCTCCGTCGCCTCCCGCCTCGAAATCGAGAGCGTATTTTAAGAGCAACTTCAGGTTAGCCTCCCGCTCGGAAGGTCCGGCAAAGCTGGACATGACTTCGATAAAATCGGTGGTGTCATAGATGTACTGGATGAGCTTTTGGATGTTCATAACGGCGCTTTTTTCCCGCAGCAGGTGAAAGGTGCGGATAAAATCCCGAGCCTTCCTCTTGCCCCGGTCCGCCTCCAGCAGTAGGGAAGCGTACAGGCTTTTCCCCGGGTGGTAGACGAAAAGCGCCCCCAGTTCGTCACAGCTGAAACTGAACATGGGCGACAGCAAAACCGCCGCCATGGGGATGTCCAGCATGGGGTTGTCGAGCACCTTTAAAAGGCTGACCATCACCGATACTTCCCGGGAGGTAAAGTACCCCGACGAAGCCCCCAGCACCGCGTCCACTCCCTCCTCTTTGAGGGCGGCGGCAAAAATGCCGTCGGTGTCCCGGGCGCTCCGCAGGAGGATGACGAAATCCCCGCCCCGACAGGGCCGTAAAACGCCGTTTTCGGTTACCGGCATCCCATCGCGGAGCATTTTCCCGATTTGCCGGGCGGTTTCCCGCGCTTCCACCACCAGCCGGTGTTCGTCGGTTTCCTCCTTATTCAGATGGATCAGCTGGAGAGCCGTTTCCGGCGGCGCATCGGGCAGATCGGGATAGACCGCCCCGCAGTTTAACCGCTCCTGCATATCGTAGGCGACATTCCCCAATTCTCGAGTCATCAGCTTCTCAAACACGGCGTTGACGCCGTTCGTCACCCCCTCCCGGCTCCGAAAGTTTTTGGACAGGGAGATAAAGGCGGGGTAACGCGCCCCGTCATAAGGAAAAAACGTTTCCTTTTTTTCGAGGAACACCGCCGGGTCTGCGTTTCGGAAGCGGTAGATGCTCTGCTTTAAGTCGCCCACCAGAAAGAGGTTTTCCCCGTTTCGGGAGATACAGCGGAATATGAGGTCCTGGAGCCGGTTGGTGTCCTGGTACTCGTCCAGCATGATTTCCTCAAACTGGGCGGAAAAATCCACCGCAAAGGGGGTTGGGTTCCCATCCTCGTCGGAAACGAGCCGCAACGTGAGGTAGGCAAAATCGCCGAAGTCCCCGATGTTCAATTCCTGCTTTTCTGCGTCGAGAGCCTCGTAAAACGCCTTTGTCAGGTTGAAAAGCGCTTCTACCAGCGGGGCCTGGGCCTGCAAGTCCGCCCGATACTCCGCCTCGGTGCAGGGGATGAGCTTGCGAAAACCTTTCATTTCATCCTTGACCATGTCCCGCAGGGCACTGAACTGCTCCTTTACCGCCGGGTCGCTGTCCCTTGGAGCCCGGGAGAGCTTTGCAAAAGAAAAATCCTTCAGCGCCGCGTAAATGCCGTCCCACTGACCGGTCTCACAGGCAGAGGATAGCTTGTCCAGTTGACTGAGGTCGCTGAGACAGGCGGGAGAGTAGGCCTTATAAATTCCTTCGTCCCCTTCCAGCACCGAGAGCGCCCGCTTTGCCACCTGCCGGCAGTAGCTTGCCCCCTGAGAAACCTTTGCCATAAGCTGTCTGCCCCAGGAGGTGTCCTCTATGGGCGAGCCGCTTTGATACCGGCTGAGTTGCTCATCCATCCACTGGAATGGGAATGGAAGGGAGCGAATTTTATCGTAGAGCCGCAGCACTTCCACTTTGAGCCGGTTATCATTTTCCTCGCCGAAATACTGCACCAGCCGGAGAAAGTTTTCCTCTCCTAACCGGTACTGGTTTTCCAGCAGTTCTTCCAGCACCTCGTCCTTGAGTCTTCCCAAAAGGGTGTCGTCCGCCACCCGCAGAGAGGGAGAAACACCGAGCTGCTCAAAATTTTCTCGAACCACCGTGCCAAAGAAGGAGTCGATGGTGCAGATCTGCGCCCGCTCCAACAGCAGCATTTGGTGCTGTAAAAAGCCGTCGGCAGGGTTCTCCCGCAGCAGTTCCCGAAGCCGGGCCGCAACCCGTTCCCGCATTTCCGCCGCGGCGGCCTTGGTAAAGGTGACCACCAGAAACCGGTCGGCGTCCACCGGATGCTCCCGATCGGTGATCCGCCGGATGAGCCGCTCCACCAGCACCGCCGTCTTGCCGCTTCCCGCGGCCGCCGACACCAAAACTGAGCCGCCCCTAGCCTCGATGGCGTGGAGCTGGTCCTCCGTCCACATTCTGCCCATCGAAATTCCTCCTTTCATCCAACATTTATTGTTCTTCGGGCGTGCCGATCACGTCCTCCATGGTTCTTTTAGGCACTGAACGGCAGCCGTCTGACGGTTCGTGACCACAAATCGCCCGGTAATCGCAGTAGGAGCAGGGAACAGTCATCCCCGCCTGAACGGGGTCGGGGGTTATTTCTCCCCGGTAGAGCCCTGCACCCATCTGCTCCACCAAACTTTCGGTATAGCGTTCCAATGCCGCAAATTCCTTGAGGGTCGCTAAATATTTCCCCTTGAGGCCGGTTTTTCCCTGAGATACCGGGATAAATTTTCCATTTAAATCCTTTTCCATGGCGCAGAGGATCTGCTCATCGTTGAGAAGCAGCCCGCTCATAGCGTAGCTTTTCTGCTCCGCCTGTTTTTGAGCTTCCGCGGTGGCATCCCGCTGCAATATGGGTTTCGGATTCCCCGCCGGCATGTAAAGGATGCCCGCAGGACGAACATTTTTGTATTTATCGTTCTGGGTACGCCAAATCGCGAAAAGATAGAGGAGCATCTGGAGGTTTAACCCTTCCGCCATTTTGCTCACGTCAAATTCCTTGCCGCCAGACTTGTAGTCGATGATGCGGACAAAGCTTTCTTCCCCCACAGCGTACAAATCCACCCGGTCCACCTTGCCGGAGACCGTCACGGTGTGGTTCTCGTCTACTGGCAGATGGAGGGGGGATACCTTTCCGTTTTCCCGGATGGGCTCTTCCAGCCCTATGACCTTAAATTCCGTCTGGGCAAATTCCTCCCGGAGGGAGGAAAAAATCCGGTAGAGGGTGTTTTGAAGCCGCCGGTAGAAATAGAGGAATTTTTGAGGCTTCTCCCCTTCGCCGCCCATGACCCGGTTTAAGTATTCTGTCAAGTAACGGTCAATCTGCCGCCGCAGCTCCTCTTCGGTGATGTGCACCACGTCGCACTGCTCCAGAATCCGGTTTAAGAGGTAGTGGATGACGTTTCCCCGGTTTAAAGGGTTCAACTCCGCCTTTTGAGGCGTATAAAGCCCCAGCCCGTATCGACAGAAGTACTGAAACCGGCAGGTGTAATACCGCTCAATCTGGGAGGGGGAAACCGCCGCCACCCGATGAAACAGCGAAGCCAGCTTTTGCTGCTCCCACACCGCAAAGCGCCGTTCCCGTACGGGGGATGGCAGTTCTAATTTTCGCCGCAACTCCCGTCTCGCCGTCAGGGGACGGCTAAACAGTTCCTCGCAAAGGGAACGGTCGGTGAGATTCATCACCTCCTTGCGGGACGCCTGCCTGAGTTTTCTCAGCTTGTCCCGGTATAGGGCGTCCTCTTTGAGGAGTTCTTCCACCGTCGCGAAAAAAACGGCGTCGCCATGGGAAACGGCGCCTTTTCTCCGTCCGCTGCCCGCTTTGGCCGCCTGTTGGAAAGCGGTAGAGGCATTTCGGCAGAAAAAGTCCCGTCCCAAATTCTTCTCATAAACAACCGGCGTACTGGGAAAAATCGCCCCAAAGCCGGTGACCAGCGCGGAAGGATACTTCTCTCGGCCGCTGATGTCCCCCTGGGAAAAGGTGATGATGAGTTTTTCCGACGGGGAGGTCAATGCCTTGTAGGCGACAAACCGCTCGTCGATGAGCCTTTGCTCGGCAAAATTTGATAGCTCCAAACCATTCGAACTGAGCTGCTGCCGTTCCCGGTCGCTGAAAATCCCGCCGGAGGAGGGCACCAGAGGAAACACCTTGTCGTTTGCCCCGATGAGAATGGCCGCTTTTTTATCCTGCACCCGCACCCGTTCGGCGCTTCCCACCAGTACGCTGTCCAGGGTTTGGGGCCGCCGTCCCAAATCGTAGGTGGAGGCGCTCAGGAGAAAAAGCTCCTTGTATTCCCGGAAATTGAGGTTTTGCCCTTTCAAAGAGCCTTCCAGCGTGTCCAGTATTTCCATCAAAACATCCCAAACCCGCTTTTCGTTCTCCGCCTCTTCCAGACGTTTTTCTTGTTTGAGGCGGCCAATCCGCTCCGAAATCATCTGAGGGACACTTAACTGCTGTAAAATCTCGTAGATAGCCCGGCTCACCGACTGTTTTTCCTCCGCGGTTTGACGAAACGCATTGATACAGTCAAAGCAGAGCGCTCGAACCTTTTCGGCGTTTTTCAGACGAAGCAGTTCCTTCTTTTTCAGGGGACGGTCGTAGAATCCCATGGGGTTTTGCTTAAATTCTCGGGAAAACCCGTCCTTGTCCACGTTCCAGACGTAGAGATAGCGCTCGAAATCGTCGATTTCGGTAAGGCTCACTGACAACAGGCCGCATTTCAACATGGGAAGCAGCTCCTTGCGGCTCAGATTAGTGACAGTCGCGCCCAACAAATGGGACACAAACCGGATGAGGGGCATGGTTTCCACGCTTTCGGGCCGGTCGAAAAAACAGGGAATCTCATACCGGTCGAAAGCCGCTTGCAGGATGTGCCCGTAGCTCTCCAAATCCCGCCCGATGACGACAATGTCCTCGAAACGGTAGCTGTCTTTCTGGACAAGCTCCCAAATCTGGGCCGCCACAAACTCCATTTCATCGAATTCGTTTAAAAGCCCGACGCAGGCTACCGTCTCGTTTTTCCCCTCAAACGTCAGGGGATTGTTTTTGAGTGCCTCTTTTGCAAAATGAGAGAGAGCCTCCGATGAAAACCGCAGCGGCTCTTCGAGAATGATGGGCGGCAGCAGTCTACATTCCACTTTATACGCCAACGATTTAAGCCCCTTTTCTGTCTCTCTCAGCCCGTCGAAAAGCCCGTACTCCCGCTCCCCTTCCGGCAGGCAGAGGGACACCGTCACTTCATTTGCCTGTTGGAGGGCCAGGCCGAGAATCTCCTTCTGCACCGCTGTAAAACTCTTAAATTCGTCTAGATACAGGGTACAGCCGGAAAAATATTGCCGCTCCGAAATAAAGGTTTTCGCCCGGCTCAATGTGTCGGAAGGGTCTACAAAACGCTGCGTCAGCAAAGCGTCATACCCGCTGTAGATGAGCCCCAGGTCAAACAGCTTGTCCTTTAAGAGGCCTGCTTCTGTCTGCAGCGCCTCTGATGTCAGCATTTCAGGGGTAATACCGGCGTTTTTCATTTCCTCCACCGTGTCTAGCATTGAAAGGACAAAATCCGGTTTTCGGGCGTTTTTCCCGTAGAGGCGCAGCTCGTCCCCACATTCTTTTAAGGCAAGTCGCATGGTAAGGATTTTGGCGGTATCAGTGGCGTAGTCTCCCGCCATGCCACCGTACTGACGGAACACGTCGTCGCAGAGACGCATAAAGCTCAAAACTTTAACTTTCCCCGCTCGCTCGGCACCCAACAGCTCGTAATACTCCCGTTCCGTCTCAAAGGAAAACTGTTCCGGGACAAGGAGGATGACGTTTGCCTCGTTTCCTTCACAGTGTTTTGCGATTTCCCGGCGGATAAAGCTCGATTTGCCGGTACCGGCAGCGCCTTTGATAAAACGAAGCATCTTCTCATCCCCTTCCACGACAGAAATATTTGATTTTATTATACAATTTTCTCTTTCCGATAGCAAGCAAAACGCCTTCCGGCGGAAAATCCGACCAAAAGGCGTGTGACAACTATTTAAAAAAATCCTTTACCCGCTCAAAAAGCTCCACTGCGTAAAACCGCACCTCATATTCCGGTTTGGATTCGACGATCTCCCGCTCCCCTTCTGTCAACGTGCGGGCCAGAGCCGCTTCTCCGTCCTCTGACGCTGCCGGGACACAAAGGGCAGGATAGAGCACACACCACCAGTTATGCCCTTTGGCATCGCCAATGGTCACTCGCACCGCGTCGTAATATCCGGCGGGCATGGTAAAGTCCTCGTATACACGGGTATCGAAAAACATATGGGTGAGTTCAGCCTGGACTTCATCATTGCAGCCCCATTTCAAAAGCTCGTCCCTGGCGATTTCTTCGATACGCGGAAGGCTTTCCTGTGCCTTTTCCTCCGCTGTCTCAAGGCTGTCGGATAGGTAAAATAGGCTGTCGGTCTCCTGCAAAATTCGATCCCGCACCCGGAGTTTAAGCTCCTGATCCTCAACGGAATCTGAATTTGCAAGAATGTGCAGGCGGAGAACATTCTCTCGTATATCGGCGCACTGGGCGGCAAAGGTGGAAAAACTGTCCAGTATTAGTATAAACAAAAATGAAAATATAAAGAAAATCAAAAATCTGGCGGTCGGGTTTAAGCGTGTTCCATGCTGTCTCATCTGGTCAACGTCCTTTCTCTTTGAGATTTCCTTCAAAGTTTGGACTGTATTTCCAAAAATATACAGCAATAAAAATTACTGCTCCAAAATCACCCGGACACCTCGGGACACCGGCTCTACCAGATAGGCATGATACCGGCTGGTAAAACGCCCTCTTGTGGCCATGGCGAGGATCAGGGAACCGAATACCCCAAATACAGCCGCCCCACTGCCGGTCATCATGGCGGCGTTTGCGCCGTAATCCAGCATATCTTTCTTGATTTGTCGGATTTCGTCCAGAGGTGCGCTTTCTTCCAGCACGTTGTACATATACCGGGAAAAGGAAGAAACATTGCTGCTCATAATGGCGTGCAAAAGCCCTTCAGTGTCCGGCCGTTTGCTGGAACCCATCTCATCATAACGCTCATAGGCCTCTTTGGTGTCCACACCGACTCCCCGGGGCTTTACCACTACAAATTGGGCCATATTAAGTGGCGCTATAGAATACACTTTTTCGCCAATGCCCTGTACTCTGGCGGTGCCGCCTTCGATACAGAAAGGCACGTCGGCTCCCACACCAAGGCCAATTTCCTGAAGCTTTTCTTTGGAAAGCCCTGTATGATACAGTTGGTTCAGGCCGACGAGCACCGCGGCAGCATCGGCGCTGCCGCCGCCCATCCCCGCCCGGGACGGAATGTGTTTCTCGAGAAAGATCTCTACGCCTCCATCAATTTTCATCTCCCTGAAAAAGGCCGCTGCCGCTTTATAAGCGGTGTTTTCCGGGCCGTTGGGAATCTTTGGCCGATCGACGGTCAGGGAAATTCCCTCCTCCCGCTTGATGAGCGCCACCCGGTCATACAGGCTCACGCTCTGCATCACTGAATCCAGAAGATGGTATCCATCTTGTCGGACACCGGTGATGTCCAGCGAAAGATTGAGCTTTGCCGCCGCCTCCAAAACGATTTTATTCATGACGAAAGTTCCCTCCTATATTTGCCGTCACATGGCTAAATTTGTTCCTGTATCCATCCTGCAGCTTCTCCAATATCGTCTGCCACCGGGCAGCCGCAGGTCAAAAGCCGCTCCTTGTCCTGATGTCCCGCAGCCACCAGCAGACAGGAGGCACCTACTCGTCTCGACACCTCATAGTCGTGCAGAGTGTCTCCGATAAAGAGCAAATCCTCCCCGGACAGACGGTTTTGTTTCATCCACTCCTCCGCCAGCTCCGCCTTGCTGTGGGCGAGGCAGTGGTTTAAGGCCAGCACCTCATCGAAAGCATCCTGTATCTTCAGACGATGGATTTGCTCTAAGAGGCAGTCCCGCTGGGATGCTGACAGAATCACCTGCCTTACGCCGCTGTACTTAAAATCGAAGAGAACCTGTCGCGTCCCCGGAAACAGCCGGCAGTCCATACTGTCCCGTCTATACAGAGCCATGTATTCATCGGCCACCGATTCATAGTTCTCCACCCCGAAGTCGAAACCCGCACGCTCATAATAATCTTTGATGGGAAAGCCGAATATCCGGCGGTATGCTTCCAGGCTGGGAACCGGAGGTTTACCCCGCTTGCGGAGCATCCGGTTCATAATGGCGCAGTTGAGATTCACGTCGTTGAGCAAAGTGCCATTCCAGTCCCACACAATGGTTACACGCTTCATCCGTCTTTTCCTTCTTTACAGGTTTAATATGGGGTTTCGCCGCACGTGAATTGCCTTCACCGGGCACATTTCGTGGCAGCAATAGCATTTGATGCAGTTTTCGTGATAAATGTGCGCTTTGCGGTCCTCAATACGGATGGTTTTGGCGGGACAGCTTTCAGCGCACTTGCCGCAGCCGATACAAACACTCTTTTTCACCTGGGGCCGCGGAGTAAGCAGCCGATTGACAGCCGGTTTCACCACCGGGCGCAGCGGAGCCGGTACAAAAGCCATAAAGTCTATACCTTTTGACCGGGGCTGTTTAAAGTCCTCGTATACCAGCAGAGGATCCCCGCACACCTTTACATCCTCCGGCGACATTGAGCAAAGCCCCCGCTCCGCCGCGTTCACAATGGTGTAAGTCTGTTCGGTTGGGCGGTGGATCACCTTGGACAGCGCCAGGTCGAGCTCATAGGGCGACGCGGCGCAAAACGTCATCCCCGTCTCCCGCAGGCTCCCCGACGAGGGACCGTCGCCCTCCATGGATACCACCGCGTCCACAAAGGTGATATCCGGCTTCACCGTCTCGCACAAATCGACGAGCATGTTGCAAAAGTCCTTTTCCTCGGGATACCGCCAGTGGAATTCTGGCTTCATCAACCCAGGCACGCAGCCAAACAGGTTCTTCACCGCGCCGCTTAAGCCCGCCATACAGTGGGTCTTGAGCTTGGCGATAGAAATAATGAAATCTGCCTCCACAATAGGATTTATGAGGTCGAACCCCTTGCAGATGACGCCATTCGGGTTGGAAACATATGTAGAACCGATATTCTCGTTGAGTTTGACGTTCCGCCTCCGGGCGATGTCTTCCATGCCAGTGGCCTTATAGATACCCGTCAAAAGCGGCTTCGAATAAACTCCTCCCGGGCTGTCAGCGATGGTGATATCTGTTACGCCCAACGACTGCAAATGCCTCACAACCGCCTCCACTAAGGCGGGATGAGCGGTGGTGCCCTCCTCCGGCGCCCGCTTCATCAAAAGATTGGGCTTGAGGACCACTTTGATGCCGGGTTTGCAGATTTCGTCCAGATGGAGCCGCGCAAAATGGGCATCAACGCTCTCATCAATCACTTTCTGCTCATAGCAAGCTGTGTGCTGAATGGAAACCAACTGCATCAAACCCTTTCTCGTATCATGTAAAGAAACGGGATGGGCAATCTGCCCGCCCCGTCTACAGTTAATCTCTATGCTGTCCCTGCCGTACTTCTTCCACGAATTCCCCGATCCGTTTCACCGCTTCGTTTAAATGGTTGACGGAATAGGAATAGGAAACCCTCACAAAGCCTTCTCCGCTGTCTCCGAAAGCGGTTCCGGGGACGACGGCCACCTTTTTGCTGTAGAGCAGCTTTTCGCAGAACTCGTCCGACGTCATGCCGGTACTCTGGATACAGGGAAAAACGTAAAACGCCCCCTGCGGCTCAAAGGTGTGCAAGCCGATTTTGTTGAAAGCGTCCACGATAAAACGCCGCCTCATGTTGTATTCTTCCCGCATCTGGCAAATGTTTTCCTCACAGTGGTCAAGCGCCTCGATAGCCGCATACTGGGCGGTGGTAGGGGCGCACATGATGGCGTACTGATGAAGTTTTGTCATCTGCTTGATGGCCGACGCAGGGCCAGTGGCAAATCCCAGCCGCCAGCCGGTCATGGCAAAGGTTTTGGAGAAGCCATTGACGATGATGGTACGCTCCTTCATCCCGTCGATCTCCGCGATGGAGACATGACGGCCGTTATAAGTAAGCTCGGCGTAAATTTCGTCTGACAAGACGATAATATCGTGTTTCCGTAAAACCTCCGCAATTTCCTCCAGATGTTCCCGGCGCATAACCGCTCCGGTGGGATTATTTGGAAACGGAAGGACCAAAACCTTGGTCTTGTCGGTGATAGCTGCCTCCAGTTGCTTAGCAGTCAGCCGGAATTCGTCCTCCGCCACTGTTTTGATAGGCACCGGCACCCCGCAGGTCATGGTGACGATGGGGGCATACGCTACAAAACAGGGCTCAGGAATCAACACTTCCTCACCGGGATTCACAAAAGCGCGGATGCAAAGGTCAATGGCCTCCGAGCCGCCCACTGTGACCAGTACTTCAGTTTTCGGATCGTAGCTCAAATTAAATTTACGCTCCAGATAGCGGCTGATGGCATTTCGCAGCTCCGCTAAGCCCGCGTTGGCCGTATATGCGGTTTTCCCCATCTGGAGGTTTTCGATGCCCGCCCTGCGGACAGAATATGGGGTTTTAAAGTCCGGTTCACCCACCCCCAGCGAGATGACCCCTTCCATCTCGTTGGCGATATCGAAAAAGCGCCGGATGCCGGACGGCTTCAAGGAAGCGGTCCGGCTGGATATCAAGTTTTCAATGTTCATCACAGGGAAACGTTCCTCCTCTCGTCAATGCCGTCCTGTCCCATGAGTACGCCCCGGTCTTTATACCGGGAGAGCACAAAATGGGTAGCCGTCGAAACGACCCCGTCCAAAACCGCAAGACGCTGTGCGACGAAGAGGGCGATGTCCTTAAAAGTTTTGCCCACCACCTGTACGTGGAGGTCATAGCCGCCGCTCATGAGGTAGACGCTGTCCACCTCATGATAGCTGCTGATTTTCTGGGCAATTTCCTCAAATCCAAAATCCCGTTTGAGAGTGACTTTCAATTCGATGACCGCTTCGACAAATTGGGTGTCGATCTTGTCGTAGTCCAGAAGCGGCTTATATCCGCGAATGACGCCTTTTTTTTCGTATTCCGCGATGGCGGCTTCAACCTGCTCCTTTGTCATATTTAGCATGACCGCGATTTTGTCGGCCTCGATTCTGGCATTCCCGTTCAAAATTTGCAGCAGTTTATCCATACTGGCGCTCATTCCTTTCTTTCCATAAAATAAATTAAAACCGTTTCTTTTGCCGGTTCTTTCCTTAGTATACCAAAATACAGCGGAAATGAAAACCCTTTTTTCCACGACTTCTCAAAAGAAAACTGATAAATTTTGTGGAAAAACACAGGACTGGTGGAGGTCTAATGCTGGATTCCGATAAAATTCCGGCAAATACTGGTCAAAGCCTGCAAATTGTGGTAAGATAAACGCAGTAGAACTGCGTTTATCGCTGAAGAAACCCTTTGAGGACGTTGTCCTCAATTTTGCCTACAAGGGGCAAAACCGGATTTCTTGCATCATAATAAATATGGTAGACTATGAAAGATTATAAATCGCATTGAAAAAGGCAGTTTGAAAGGGTGCCTTTCAAATACAGCGTTTTGCGTCTTTGCCGCGAAACCAGCCAAACCATCCGGAAAGGAACGTTATTCTTTATGAAATCTGTGGACAATTCGCTGCAAAATACAAACGGCGGCTTTGACAGCAAAATCGGCTTTATCCTCGCTTCCGTCGGCTCGGCTGTGGGTATGGGCAATATCTGGATGTTTCCCTACCGGCTGGGTTCTTACGGCGGCGCCGCATTTCTGATTCCCTATTTTTTGTTTATCGTTTTATTTGGCATCGTCGGCCTGTCCGGCGAGTTCGGTCTGGGACGGCTCACCGGAACCGGCCCTATCGGCTCTTATGACTATGCGATGAAATCCCGGGGCAAAAAAGGCGGCAAGTTGTTAGGGGCCATTCCCCTCCTCGGTTCTTTGGGCATCGCCATCGGCTACGCCGTTATCGTCGGCTGGGTGCTCCGCTCGGTGTGGGGCGCTGTAACGGGAGACCTTATAAGCATCCCGTCGGACGAATATTTTGCGGGAGCCACCGGACAATTTGGAAGCATTCCCTGGCATGTCATCGTGGTGGCCCTAACGGTGATCATCCTTATCGGCGGCGTTTTAAAGGGCATCGAAAAGGTCAATAAAATCATGATGCCCGCCTTTTTCATCCTGTTTATCGTCATCGCCGTTCGGGTGGCCTTTCTCGACGGAGCGGGTGAAGGCTACCGCTACCTTTTGATGCCCAAATGGGAATATCTCTTGAAACCTGAAACCTGGGTCATGGCTATGGGACAGGCCTTTTTCTCCCTTTCCATCACCGGCTCCGGCATGATTATTTACGGAAGCTACCTGAAAAAGAAGGAAAATATCGTTCATTCCGCCGGCATGACGACATTGCTCGATACCTGTGCCGCGCTGATCGCAGGCTTCGCCATCATCCCCGCTGTTTTCGCCTTCCAGTTGGATCCCACGTCGGGCCCGCCCCTCATGTTCATCACTTTGCCGAAGGTCTTTGCTCAGATGCCCATGGGGCGGCTTTTCGCAGCGTTGTTTTTCCTTTCCGTCCTATTCGCGGGGATCACCTCGCTGGTCAACATGTTTGAAGTCTGTTCCGAAGCGGCCCAGAAAGAGCTTCGGATGAAGCGGATTCCCTCCATCCTGTTGGTGGGCGCCGCCGTACTCTTGGTGGGCATTTTCATCGAGTACGAGCCCTTCCTGGGCGCCTGGATGGACGTGATCACCATTTATGTGGTTCCCTTCGGCGCGATGCTGGGCGCCATCATGATTTACTGGGTGCTGGGCACCAAAAAAATCGACGCGGAGCTCAATATCGGCCGAAAAAAGCCCTTGGGAAAATTCTTTGACTTCTGCGGAAAATATGTCTATATCCTACTGGCGGTGGTCGTGTTTATTCTAGGCATTGCCTACCATGGAATCGGATAAATTATTATAAGAAACTGCTTGCTTTTCAAAAACGGATGTGATACACTGATGGAAAATTAGTGTATCACATCCGTTTTTGAGATTTTCTCACAATAAAGGAGGGCTTTTCTCATGATCGATGAAATGTACTTTTATGACATTTACCCTAAAATCGTACAGGAAGACAAAAAAACGCCCATCACCATCCGAACTCTGTCCAGCCATGTGGCGTTCCAAGAAGGTGGGGACTATGTCGTCCGTATCTACCCTATGACGGCGGACATCTACTCCGATACCCGTCCACCAGTTATCGAGTATCCTGTCAAAGCCCTTCACGGCTCCATCCTTTTCTCCCACGCCTTTGTGGGCGAACAGGAACACATGGTGCGAATTTTCCGCAGAGGCGAGGACCGCTGGTTTGTCCAGCTGTCCATCTATTCTCTTAAAGAAGACCTCTTTGACCGGTATCCCTATCGCGGTGACTTTCACGTACACACTTATTTCTCCGACGGCAGGGAATCCCCGGAATTTGTGGCCGCTATGTACCGGCAGGCGGGCTTCGATTTCATTTCCATCACCGACCACGGCCGGAGATACCCCTCCATAAGCGCCATCGACGCCTACAAAGACATTCCCATGGATTATAAAATCTATCCCGGCGAGGAAATCCATCCGGTGAAAAGCCACATTCACATTATCAACTTCGGCGGCGATTTCAGCGTCAACGACTTATGCCGCACCGTGGACGAACAGAATAATATCTTCCCCGTACCGGAGTGGATGGAAAAAGTGGAGGCTGCCGCCAAGGAGCTGGGCGAGCTGCCGGAGGGAGTCGATCCCTTTGTCCATGCCTGCTGTCTCGAGGTATTTAAGCAAATCAAAGCGGCAAACGGCATGTCCATCTTCTGCCACCCTTACTGGATTCCCGATGTCTACCACGTGACTCCCGGCTTTACGAAATTTTACCTGGAAAACGGCTTTGCCGACGCCTTTGAGTTGTTAAACGGCCACACCTTGCGGGAAAACAACCTCCAAACCGCCTTTTGGCACGACATGTGCGCGGGCTGCTGCAATATCCCTATCGTGGGCAGCAGCGACTCCCACGGCACCGTCAATCGGAATCTGTTCAACGAGCAGAAAACCATTGTCCTAGCCCATGAGAATACACGGGACGCCATCATCGAGGCGGTCAAGGGTGGGTACAGCATCCCCGTTGAAGAATACGAGGGAGAAGAGCCCCATTTTTACGGCAGCTATCGGATGGTCAGCTATGGCATCTTCCTAAACCGCAACTATTTTCCACTCCACGACGAGCTTTGCTACGAGGAGGGCCGGCTGATGCGGGCCTACATCGGCGGAGACAGCGGAGCGCGGGACCGACTGGTGGGTTTGAATGGGCAAACCGCCCGTTTGATGGAAAAGTATTTTGCTAAATATGAATAAGCGAACAAAAAGCCGGGAGTCGTTGACTCCCGGCTTTTTCATTCTGATTATTTAAAGCTTTCTGCAAATTCTCTGCCTAAAGCTTTTGCATTGGCCAAATCTTCTTCAGTGGGGACGAACACCACCCGGAAGCCGTCGCTGAACACCTTCATTTTGAGGCCTTCCAGACGGGCTTTGACGTTGGCAGCGGCCTCTCCACTCCAGCCGTAAGAGCCAAACACCAGCGCCGGACGCTTTCCACTGTTGACCGCGTCCACATGGCTTAGAAGCTGCCACACAGGAGGAACCGCATCCCGGTTGATGGTGGGAGAACCGATGGCGAACGCATCGCAATGATTCAGCTTTGCCGACAGCTCGCCTATATCGTGTTTGATGATATCATAGGTCTCGACTTGAGCGGCCGGCAGTACTTCTTTAATACCCTCGGCTATCTTCTGGGCAAGCTGGCGCGTATTTCCATAAGCCGAGCAGTAGAAGACCGGAATCTGAGGAACATCGTTGGGCTTTATATCGCACCACTGGGCGTATTTTTCCAGCGCGTAGCCGATGCGGCCGTCTTTTGTGAGGATGGGGCCATGGCTGGTGCAGATAAAGTCGATATCGAGACCTTCTATTTTATCGAGGCCTTTGCGCACGTAGGAAGGAAACGGCCCGAAAATCGCATCATAATATTCCTTCAAAGCCTTCTCGTAGCCCGCCGGTTTGGTGACATTATAGTCAAAAGTATAGGGCTCGCAGTAGTGGCAGCCGAGAAAATCGCAGGAAAAGAGCACCTTATCTTCCGGAAGATAGGTAAACATGGAATCCGGCCAGTGCAAAAACGGCGCCGACAGGAACCGGAAGGTCTTACCGCCTAAGGGAAGCTCTTCTCCGTCCTTGATGACGTGAATTTTCATATCCGGCAGATTGGTGATCCCCTTGATGTACAAGGAACCCGCCTGGGTACAATATACCTCGGCATTGGGGTTGTGACGGAGTACTTCTCCCACAGCGCCACTGTGGTCGGGTTCGTTATGATTCAAAATAATGTAGTCGATCTCTTCCAAAGGGCAAATTTCTTCGATATTGGCGAGAAACTGCTTGTGAAACGTCTTATGGCATCCTTCCACTAGCGCAGTTTTCTCAGAACCTTTGACAATATACGAGTTATAGGTAGTACCATACTCAGTATGCATCACGATGTCGAATACCCGCATGCTGGGATTCATGGCGCCGACGGAATAAACGCCATCTAAAATTTTAACAGCCGACATATTTTCTTCTCCTTTATTTTCATAGCTACACAAAGAAAGGCAGACACTTCTGTCCGCCCTCCCCTTTTTCCCATTTGATTATTCTGCTTCAAACAAATCCTTGCCGACGCCGCACATAGGGCAGGCAAAATCCTCAGGCAGATCTTCAAATTTGGTGCCGGCGGCGATTCCCATATCGGGAGCGCCTTCTGCCTCGTCATAGATCCATCCGCAAACAGTGCAAACATATTTTTTCATTATGATACCATCCTTTCAAGATGTTTTTTCCTTTGCCAGTCTCTGGAATCTTTTCCCTGAGATTGATTTAAATATAACACGGCTTTTATTCTTTGTCAATTGCTTTTAGAATTATTCTAATGTCATTTACAGTTTTTTTACTTTTTTGAAAGCAGAGGTTTTAAATATTGTCCCGTGTAGGATTCCTTGACCTTGATAATCTCTTCCGGTGTGCCGGTAGCCACAATCGTTCCTCCGCGGTCGCCGCCTTCCGGTCCAAGATCAATGATGTAGTCTGCTGTTTTCAATACGTCCAAGTTGTGTTCAATGACGACGACAGTATTGCCGCCTTCTACCAGTTTTTGCAGTACGTCAATGAGCTTGTGCACATCGTAGGTGTGCAGCCCAGTGGTGGGTTCGTCCAGAATGTAGATGGTGCGCCCGGTGCTTCTCTTCGAAAGCTCGGTGGCAAGCTTCACCCGCTGGGCCTCGCCGCCGGACAGAGTGGTAGCAGGCTGCCCCAGCTTGATATAGCCTAAGCCTACTTCGTACAGTGTGGCGATCTTCCGCTGGATTTTCGGGATACTGTCAAAGAAGTGCATGGCCTCTTCCACCGTCATTTCCAGCACATCATGGATATTCTTGCCCTTATATTTTACCTCCAAAGTCTCCCGATTATACCGTTTCCCCTTACACACTTCGCAGGGAACATAAATATCGGGCAGGAAATGCATTTCGATTTGCAGAATACCGTCGCCCTGGCAGGCTTCGCAGCGCCCGCCCTTGACGTTAAAGGAAAACCGCCCGCTGCTGTAGCCTTTCATCTTCGCTTCCTGAGTCTGGGCGAACAGCTCTCGGATGTCGGTAAAAACGCCGGTATAAGTGGCGGGATTCGACCGAGGAGTCCGGCCGATGGGCGACTGGTCGATATCGATTACTTTGTCCAGCTGCTCAATGCCGATGAGTTCGTCAAAATGTCCCGGCTTAATGCGGGAGGTGGACAAAGTCTGGGCCAGCGCCTTGTAGAGAATTTCGTTGACAAGGCTGGATTTTCCCGAACCGGACACACCGGACACGCAGGTAAAAGTCCCCAGTGGAATCTCCACGTCTACGTTCTTCAGGTTATTTTCAGCGGCGCCTTTGATAACGAGTTTTTCCCCGTTTCCTTTTCTCCGAACCTCTGGAACTAGTATTTTCCGCTTGCCAGTCAAATACTGCCCCGTCAGAGACTTTTCGCAGTTCATCACATCCTGCAAACTGCCCGCGCAGACGATTTCCCCACCGTGGACGCCGGCTCCCGGCCCCACATCGACAATGTAGTCGGCGGCCCGCATGGTGTCCTCATCGTGTTCCACCACGATGAGGGTGTTGCCGATGTCCCGCAGCCGTTTGAGCGTCGCCAGCAGCTTGTCGTTGTCCCGCTGGTGCAGGCCGATGCTAGGCTCGTCCAGAATGTACAGCACGCCTACCAGAGAGGAACCGATCTGGGTCGCCAGACGAATGCGCTGGCTCTCTCCGCCGGAAAGGCTGGCCGAACCACGGGAGAGGGTCAGGTATTCGAGCCCAACCGCCTGCAAGAAACCCAGCCGTTCCCTGATTTCCTTGAGGATTTGCTCGGCGATCATGGTGTCCCGTTCCGACAGCTCCAAACCGTTCACAAAATTTAAAGCATCCGTGACGGACAATTTACAGAGATCGCTGATATTTTTATCACCCACCGTGACACTTAAGTACTCTTTTTTCAGCCGTTCGCCGTGACAGTCAGGGCAGAGTACCGCGCTCATACAGGTGGCGATTTCATCCCGGATGAAACTGGATTGGGTCTCCCGAAACCGGCGCTCCAGATTATTGATAATCCCCTCAAACTCGGTGTCATAGGTGCCGGTACCGTACTCGTTTTTCCGCACCATTCGGATGCGCTGGCCCTTGGTGCCGTAGAGTATGGCATCCAACTGCTCTTTGGTGAGTTTTTTCACCGGCGTGTCCAGCGAAAATCCGTAATGGGCTGCAAGAGCCTCGTAATACATTTGGGCGATAGTGCCGCTCTCACCAATATACCATCCGCTGGCCTTGATAGCTCCCTGACGGATGGAAAGGTTCTTGTTAGGAATGACCAAATCCGGATCCACCTTCATAAAGGTTCCCAATCCGGTACAGGTGGGGCAGGCGCCCATGGGATTGTTGAAAGAAAACATCCGGGGAGCCAGCTCCTCGATGGAAACGCCGTGTTCGGGGCAGGCGTAATTCTGGGAAAACATCATCTCTTCCCCGTCAATGACATCGGCGATGATGAGTCCGCCTGACAAGTGGATGGCCGTCTCAATGGAGTCGGTTAGCCGGGCTTTGATTCCATCACCGATGGCAATGCGGTCGACGACGATCTCGATATTGTGCTTTTTGTTCTTTTCCAGCTTGATTTCTTCCGACAAATCGTAGATATTTCCGTCTGCCCGCACCCGGACGAAGCCGCTTTTCCGGGCAGCCTCAAATTCTTTGACATGCTCGCCCTTCCGGCCCCGCACCACCGGTGCCAGGAGCTGTAATTTCGTCCGCTCCGGCAGGGCCATGAGCTGATCGACAATCTGGTCTACCGTCTGCTGCTTGATTTCCCTTCCGCAAACCGGGCAGTGGGGAACGCCGATACGGGCGTACATCAAACGGAGGTAGTCGTAAATCTCGGTCACCGTGCCCACGGTGGAACGTGGATTTTTGGAGGTGGTTTTCTGATCGATGGAAATGGCGGGAGAAAGCCCCTCGATATAGTCTACGTCGGGCTTTTCCATCTGTCCCAAAAACTGCCGGGCATAGGAGGAAAGACTCTCCACATACCGGCGCTGGCCGTCGGCGTAGATGGTATCAAAGGCGAGGGAGGATTTTCCAGAGCCCGAAAGCCCCGTCAAAACCACCAGCTTATCTCTTGGAATTTCTACGTCCACATTTTTCAGGTTGTGCTCCCGCGCCCCTTTGATGATGATTTTATCTCTCGCCATGCTAAACTCCTTTATTCCCTGCTGCCATTTTCCACACATCTCCCAGAGGTCTGTGAAAAATTCAGCGTTCCAATTCCTCTTTCAGTTTGTTGATCTTATCCCGCAGGAAAGCGGCCTGCTCGAATTCTAAGAGCTTGGCCGCCTGTTTCATTTCGGCGGTCAGTGCTTTTATCATCTGCTGCTTCTCGGCGCGGGACAACCGCTTGCCCTTTTTGTCGATGGTGTCTTTCGAGGAAATCTCCAAAATCTCCGCCACCGATTTTTTGATGGTCTTAGGCGTGATGCCGTGTTCCTTATTATAAGCAAGCTGAATCTCCCGGCGGCGGTAAGTCTCCCGGAGGGCCCGCTCCATAGAGCCAGTCACCGAATCGGCATACATAATGACCTTGCCCTCGGAATTTCGGGCGGCCCGTCCGATGGTCTGGATGAGGGAGGTCTCGCTGCGGAGGAAGCCCTCCTTGTCGGCATCCAATATGGCCACCAGGCTCACTTCCGGGATGTCGAGTCCCTCCCGGAGCAGGTTGATGCCCACCAAAACGTCAAATTTTCCCAGCCGCAGGTCGCGGATAATCTCCATTCGTTCAATGGTGTCCACATCGTGGTGCATATACCGCACCTTGACCCCCATGCCGTCCAAATAGTCGGTCAAATCCTCCGCCATCCTTTTGGTCAAAGTGGTGACGAGCACCCGTTCCTCTTTATCCACCCGAAGGTTGATTTCGGACAACAGATCGTCGATCTGGCCCTCCACCGGCTTGACGATGACTTCCGGGTCAACAAGGCCGGTGGGGCGTATGACCTGTTCGGCAATGTTTGCGCTGTGTTCCCTCTCAAACGCGGAGGGAGTCGCCGAAACGTAAACCACCTGGTGGATTTTCTTATAAAACTCATCAAAATTGAGGGGGCGGTTATCAAAGGCAGAGGGAAGCCGGAAACCGTAATCAATAAGTGTCTGTTTCCGAGCCCGGTCGCCGAAAAACATACCCCGCACCTGGGGGATGGTGACGTGGGACTCGTCGATAAACATCAAAAAATCGTCCCCGAAGTGGTCAAGCAGCGTGTAAGGAGTGCTCCCCGGCTCTCTTCTTGACAGAACCCGCGAGTAGTTCTCTATCCCCTTGCAGAAGCCGATTTCCTCCAGCATTTCGATGTCGTATTTGGTGCGCTGCTCAATCCGCTGGGCCTCTAGGAGCATTTCGTTGTCCCTGAAATACTTGACCCGCTCCAGCATCTCCCGTTCGATCTCCTCCACCGCTTCTTTCATCTTGTCCGGAGGAGTGATGAAATGAGAGGCTGGAAAAATTGGCACGTGGGAAATGACGTTTTTCACTTCGCCGGTCAGGGGGTTAATCTCAGAAATCCGGTCAATTTCGTCGCCGAAAAACTCCACCCGAATGGCAGTTTCGCCGCTCCCCGCGGGAAAAATCTCCACCGTATCGCCCCGTACCCTAAACTTGTTGCGGACAAAGTTAATATCGTTGCGGTCGTATTGGATGTCCACTAATTTGCGCAGCAAGGCATCCCGGTCGATCTGCATGCCTGTCCGAAGGGAAATCACCATGCTCCGGTAGTCGATGGGGCTTCCCAGTGAGTAAATGCAGGACACGCTGGCCACGATGATGACATCTCGCCGTTCCGCTAAGGCACAGGTGGCCGAGTGGCGGAGCTTGTCGATTTCGTCATTGATGGCGCTGTCCTTTTCAATATAAGTATCGGTGCCGGGGATGTAGGCCTCCGGCTGGTAATAGTCGTAGTAGGACACAAAATACTCGACGGCGTTTTCGGGAAAAAACTCCCGGAACTCGGTGCAGAGCTGGGCCGCTAGAGTTTTGTTGTGAGCCAAAACCAGAGTAGGCTTATTAACTCTGGCAATCACGTTGGCCATGGTAAATGTCTTACCAGACCCGGTGACGCCCAGAAGCGTCTGCTCCCGGTTGCCGTTTTCCACCCCTTTTACCAGACTGTCGATGGCTTCCGGCTGGTCGCCAGTGGGCTGATAAGAGGATACCAGTTTAAATTTTTGCTCACTCATAGACATTTTCTCCCGTTTTGCATCCAATGCCAGTCGGCCAGTACTGATTCACATAACTTCCTTCATTTTGACAAAAAAAGAAGAGAACAACCGTTTTCAACGTCTATCTTACTCCTTATTTCGCCAATTGTCAATGATTTAGTATACCACAAGAACCCTGTTTTTACAATTGAGGAATGATACAACGATTTTTGTGACAAAACGGTAAAATGGTTCCGTTTGTTTCTATCATTTCTCCGATTTGGAGGACGCCGACAGGCTCATTACCGACAAAGGCTTGCCTGAAACGGTAGTCGCAGATATTCGGTACAACACCCCGGGACTCAATCCGGATTTGGTATGATCCCCTATCGAATATATCCATATAAAATTCGCCCTCCACGTAAAATGGAGAGTGATTTTTGTCTGTCTTTTTCAGTCGTTCCCCGCGGGAAGATTACCTTGAAAAATACCGCCAGCAGAATCCTAAGGCCAAACTTTTTTTCGAAGATAAAGGCGAGCCGGCTATTTAGCGTTGTATGACAGCAATCTGGGCTATATAAATTCCAGCAAAAAAATATAACTTGCATTTACCGGACTGCAGAGTTTTACCCTGCGCATGCTGTATGATAGACAAAAAGTAACGGGATCTCCCATTTAGCGGAAATCCCGTTACTTCATATAATACCATGTAAATATTTTCTTTTGTGAATGCTGATAACAAAATCTTGCTGTACAGAACCGTAACATTCTGTCCACTAAAAAACGTCGAATTCATCCTGCCTTGGAAGCTGCATCTCCACAATGTTTTTGATGCCCAAGTGTCCAAATTCCATCATTGAAACCGCCGTATCGCCAGCAACAACAAAATGGTCCAGAAATTCGATATTGAGCTGGCTCAGTACTTTTTGCAGCCGTCTTGTCGTATCGATGTCGTGACGGGAAGGCCTCGCCACGCCGTGTGGATGGTTATGGGCAAGAATGATGCTCACTGCGCCGCACTGCAATACGATTTCCGTGAGCTTTCTTAAATCCACGTGAGCCATGCTTTTACTGCCTTTGGAAATAATTTCTGTCCGCAGCAGCTTGCAGGCATTATTCATACAAAGTAAATATACGATTTCTTCTGATCGGCCCATAAATTTCGGAAGCAAATATTCTCTGATTTTATCGGTGGTATCTAGAATTTCTTCCTTCTCCTTGCTCTCTTCCATAAATTTGCGGTAGACTTCCGGAACTAGTTTAATCAGGATCGCTGCGTTTCGCGTCATTCCTTTGACGGCGGCCAGCTGCTCTACATCTGCTAAAAACACCTGCGAGAAACTGCCAAAGGTGCGGATCAGCTCGTGGGCAATATCGTTGGTGTCCTTTTGGGGAATGCCGAAAAACAGCAGTATTTCCAGCACATTGTGCAGTTCGAAATGCTCCAGCCCGCCTTCGTTGACGAATCTCTCCTTGATTCTTTGCCGATGACCGGCATGGGGATTTTCCTTCCTGGCGCCTTTCTTTGTTGTTGCAACTTTTGTTTCGTCCTCAATCTGTACCATGACAATCCCCCTTCTTTTATCAAGGCCGGATAGTTATCTCTGCTTATGATAAAATATCTAAAAATTTTCTTTTTTACATGGAGACAGTATAGCACATAAATTTTGTTCTGTAAATGTTCTTTTTGGTATATAAAGGCGCTTAAAAAACCAAAAGAAATTGAAATGAAGGTGGAAATTCATTTTAAAATGTAGTATAATAATATTTACTTATGTTTTGACAGTGTCTATGACATTTTAACTTTTCCAAAACGATGAAAAATTTTACCATAAAGGAGCCTTTTGGTTGGAAATTTATCTGGATAACTGTGCTACTACAAAAGTCTGTATCGATGCGGCAAACGCCTGTATGAAAGTAATGACGGAACAATACGGAAATCCCTCATCCCTCCACAAAAAAGGGGTGGAGGCGGAAAATATTGTTACGGCAGCCCGCAAAACGGCGGCCTCTATTTTAAACTGCGACCCCGATTGTATCATCTTCACCAGCGGTGCGACGGAAAGCAATAATCTTGCGATATTAGGCGGCATCTCTGCCCGGAAACGGGATGGCAAAACCATTGTCACCAGCTCAGTGGAGCACGCTTCAGTGGAACATGCGGCAGCGTATCTAGAAAAGCAGGGCTATACTGTCAAACGTGTCGAACCAAAACCCGGCGGCAACTTCGATGAAGCCGATTTTATCAATGCGGTGGATGAAGACACCGTTTTGCTCACCTTTATGATGGTCAACAACGAGTTGGGCACTGTACTGCCCTATGAAAAAATCATCCGCGCCCTGCGACAGAAGTTTCCCAAGCTCCTCATCCATCTGGATGCTGTTCAGGGGTTTACCAAATTCCCCCTGAATGTCCGTAAAATTGATGCTGACCTGATTTCCTTCAGCGGCCACAAACTCTACGCCCCTAAGGGCATTGGTGGACTTTACGTCAAAAAAGGCGTTCGAATCGAACCCATTATCTACGGCGGCAGCCAAGAACGCAGCCTCCGCAGCGGAACGCAAGCTGTCCCCCTAATCGCGGCTTTCGATGAAGCACTCAAACTCTGTCGGGACGAAGGAGAAAAATTTGCGGAAACTTATCGTTTCTGCAACGATTATTTGCGTAAGGCGTTTCAGAAGATGCCGGAAGTGGTGATTAACTCCCCGGCAAACGCTTCTCCTCACGTGCTCAACATCTCGGTTCCCGGCGTGCCTTCTGAAATCATGCTACATTTTTTGGAACAGCACGATATTTTTGTCTCCAGCGGCTCTGCCTGCTCCAAGGGTGCCAAAAGCGTCGTGCTCAAAGCTTACGGCCTCCCGGAGGATCGGGTCAAATCAGCCCTGCGCCTCAGCTTTTCCAAAGACACTGCCAAAGAGCAGCTGGACGGGTTCCTCGACGTGTTAGAACAGGGTATCCGGCGGTTCAAAGCTGTGATCCGGTAATGCTTATCTCCACATAGAAAGGATTATTTCCATGAGAGAACTAATTTTGATAAAAAACGGTGAGATTGCTTTAAAAGGCCTAAACCGAAGCAGTTTTGAAGATATTTTGATGAAAAACATCCGCTGGAGGCTCAAGGACCTGGGGGCTTTCAAGCTGAAAAAAGCACAGTCCACTATCTATTTGGAGCCCACCGACTCGGATTCCTTTGATTTCGATGAGGCACTGGACCGTCTGCGTAAGGTGTTCGGCATCGCCATGCTGTCCCGGGCCCTCGTCGTGGACAAAGATATGGACGCCATCAAGGAAGCTGTCTCCGCTTATGTGGAGCCGGTTCTTTCTGGCGCAAAAACCTTCAAGGTGGAATCCAAGCGGGCGGACAAGCGCTTTCCACGCACCTCACCGCAGATTTCCGCGGAAGTGGGCGGCGTACTGCTGAAGCATTTCAACCACCTGAAGGTGGACGTCCACCATCCTGACATCACTGTTATGGTGGAAGTACGGGATTTTGGGGCCTATATCCACGCTGGGCGGATTCCCGGGGCAGGCGGTATGCCGGTTTCGTCCAGCGGCCGGGCGATGATTCTGATTTCCGGGGGCCTCGACAGCCCGGTGGCCGCTTACATGATGGCAAAGCGGGGACTTGCCCTTTCAGCCGTCCACTTTGTGAGCCCTCCCTATACCAGCGACCGGGCTTTGCAAAAGGTGGAAACCCTCTGCGAAAAACTCACCGCCTATACCGGAAAAATCCGGTTTTATTGCGTCCCTTTCACCGAAATCCAGGAGGCTATCAAAGAGCACTGCCCCGAGGAACTCTTCACTATCATCATGCGCCGGCTGATGATGAAAATTGCCACACGGCTGTCGGAGCAGGAAGAGATCCGCGCCCTTATCACCGGCGAAAGCCTGGCCCAGGTGGCCAGCCAGACCCTGGACGCCCTCCACTGCACCGACAATGCGACCGATCTAGTAGTGCTCCGTCCTCTTATCGGCATGGACAAAACAGAAATTATCGACATCGCTTATAAAATTGATACATATGAGACGTCGATTCTGCCATACGAAGACTGCTGCACCGTCTTTACTCCCAAACACCCTCGCACCAAACCCAAACTGCATTTTGTAGAACAGGCTGAAGCCCGTTTTGATTTTGAGCCGCTCCTTGAAAAAGCCGTGGCGGAAACCAAAATCAAAGTGATCGATTAAAATCTCTGCGCCGGCTTTGTTTTCCGGCAACTCCAGTACAGAAAGGCTTGAACCAACATGAAAAATTTTTGGAAAAAAGTGTCTAGTGCGGTTTGGCTCCAGGTCATAGCCGTATCCTGTGTTTTGTTTATTGTCAATGTAGCGGCAGGCACCTCTCTGGAACGGGTAGACGGCGGTAATAAGCAGCTGGCTAGTTCTTCCGGCCAGTCGGAATCGTCTGACAGCCTGGATTTAGACGACCAAAGCTTTATCGAAAGCGGCGCTTTCGGCGACTGGGAAGATTTTTCCGACTTTTATGAAGACAGCCAGCCCGTGCGCCCGGATTCCAGCCCTTCCAGCGAATCCCGGTCGGAATCCTCCTCTGAATCCTCTTCCGAGCCATCGACTGCTCCTTCTTCGGATTCATCCTCGGAGTCCAGCGTCGAGGTTGCCCCCAGCGAACCCTCCTCTCAAGAGAGTTCAACTCCTTCTTCCGAACCATCCTCCCAGCCTTCCTCGGAACCATCTTCCGAACCCACCCCGGAATCCCCGGCCAGCGGTTCCCCTATAGATGCGCCCAGCCATACCACAGCGCCTCCTATTCCCTCTGAGTCCGCCGACGAATCGGTTCCGCCGGCAGAATAACACAAACTCGCCCGTTCGCATCTGAAAAGGAGGTTGCGGCATGAATCATAAAAGTTACCTGCAAATCATCATCACCGGCTTGATTGCCGGCGGTTTTCTCACCGCCCTTGCCTTTTCCAGCAATCTGGTGGCGACGGCGAATGCCATTCCTCCCCAGAGCAAAGAAACAATTGCGGTTTCCGCTCCGCTCATCGACGAGGACGGTTCGGTCATCAATATGCCGTCTCTGGAAGGCGGCGTTCCATTATACGACGACCTGGATGTGTCTCCCATAAGCATCGAGCCGTCAGAATCCCCGTACAGCGGATCGATTTCCTCCAGCGAATCTTCCAGCAGTTCTAACGCGGCATCTCAATTGGAAAGCCCGTCCAAAGCGCCGTCTTACAATACACCGGACAGTTCCAGTAAAACAAATCCCAACGACGCCGCGTCGCACACCACGTCCTCAAAGCCATCCGGAAGCTCTTCTTCCCCAAGCAGTTCTTCCAAAGAGCCGTCCAGTTCAAAACCAAGCGCCAGCGCCTCTTCAAAGCCTGCGGAATCTTCCAGTTCGATTTCTTCAAAGCCCAGTGAAAATTCTGCCAGCTCATCAAACAGCGCGGGCGGAACGCTGAAGGTCTCAGTGGGAGGCGTTGTCACTGAAATGGACGCCTACAACGCGGTCTGCCAGGTGGTAGAAGGGGAAATGGGTTCTTCCTTCAGCCCGGAAGCCCTAAAAGCTCAAGCCGTTGCCGTTTATTCCTACATAAAATACGAAAATAAGGCGGGGCGCTCGCCGTCCCTGCCTATGCGAACCCCCTCTCAAAAGGTACAAAACGCTGTGTCAGCCGTTATCGGACAAGCTGTCTACTATAACGGATCAATTGCTTTTACACCCTATCATGCCAGTTCCGCCGGAACCACCAATTCTTCTGCGGAAGTGTGGGGCGGCAGTTACAGCTATCTGACCAATGTATTAAGTGCTTACGACCCTTCATCAGGCTATAAAAACCTGACTGCCACCGTATCAGCTTCCACCGTCAAAAACGGGTTGGAAGGCTTTTTGGGCATTACGCTGGATGAAAACAATCCCCAAGGCTGGATAAAAATCGCAGCTGTCAATCAGGGTGGATATGTCACTAAGCTCACTGTTACCGATGCAGATGGGCAGACCTATTCCACCACCGGGCGAAAGCTGAGGGAAAACATCCTGAACTACGCCCTCAAAAGCCACGCTTTTACCTTCACCTGCGACGGGAGCAATTTTATTTTTACCACAAACGGTTACGGCCACGGCGTGGGCATGAGCCAGACCGGCGCCAACGGATACGCCGTCAACGAAGGCTGGACCTACAAGCAGATTTTAACCCACTACTATCCGGGCACCAGCGTTTATTAAGATTTCGAAAGATTATCCACTCGCTTTTTCCATATAATAAATCAACGAATCAATACGGAGGAAAGCTATGGTTTCTTTAGAAAAATTTTACTTCGACGGCGATAAAAAGCTGGCACTGGACACTCTTCCCACCAGTGCCAAGGGACTGGGCCTCGACAAGGATAAAATCCGGGATAAAACGGAAGAAAACCGCAAGGAAATTGCCGCGCTTCAGGACAAACTGTACGCGGAAAGCAAAGAATCCCTCATTCTGATACTTCAGGCCATGGACGCCGCCGGAAAAGACAGCACCATCAAACACGTCATGGGCTGTGTCGATCCCCAAGGACTGGACGTCCACAGCATGAAAGAGCCCACTAGTGAAGAGCTGGCCCATGATTTTCTCTGGCGCACCGTCATCCACCTGCCGCCTCGGGGTAAAATGGCGATTTTTAACCGTTCTTATTACGAGGATGTGCTGATCGTCAAAGTCCATCAGCTTCAAAAAGCTTACCAGATGGCCGACCGCTGCCTCGACGACAAGGAGTTTTTTGAAAAACGCTACCGCCAGATCCGGCATTTTGAGGAATATCTTTACGAAAACAGCTACCGCGTCGTCAAAATTTTTCTGAACGTCTCCAAAGAGGAGCAGAAAAAACGGTTTTTGGAGCGGATCGACATTCCGGCGAAAAACTGGAAGTTTTCTGACAGCGACGTACGGGAACGGGCTTATTGGGACGACTATATGGACGCTTATCAGAAAGCCGTCAACGAAACGGCGACCTCCCACAGCCCTTGGTACGTCCTGCCCGCAGATAACAAATGGTACACACGGTATCTGGTGTCGGAGGCGATTCTCGATACTTTAAAGGAAATCGATCCCCATTACCCCAAGCTGCCGGAGGGCAAACAGGGGGAGCTGAAGCTCTGCCGGGAAAAATTGCTGGCTGAGGAGGAAAGGAAACGGTAAACCGTTGCCGTTTAAGGACGATTTTGCCTCGATAAAATCATTCGATAAAAAACAGGACAGTCGATTAGACCGTCCTGTTTTTTGTTACAAGAGGAAAAATGGTACATTTTTGTACATTGACCGTAACAAAGAATAGCATGGGAAATCTCAACCCAATATCGCAGTAAAACAGCTATTATTTATAATTTGCTTTCTTTTTACTACATTTTATGCGGTAAAATCTATCAAAGATGGTTTCAAAAGGCATTCGTCTTTTAAAAAAGCAAATTGTTAAAAATAGTTGCAATCTTTTTTACGGACTGAACATGCCTGTTTCACTAGGCATTCTGCGGGCATTCCATGCCCGCAATGTTATTATTTTTTATGGAATGATTCCGTTGAGCGGACCCTCCCCGTCCTTCTGGGAAGGAAGCGTCCCCATATACTTTTTATAGGTTTTGGAAAAATAGGATAGGTTTTTAAACCCGCTCATTTCTGCGCTTTCACTGACGTTATACCGCCCGGAAAGGAGCAGGTTTCTGGCGTAATTGCACCGTATGAAATTAATGTAATCCACAGGCGTGCGACGGGTGACTTCCTTAAAGACTCTGCAAAAATAATATTTGCTGAATCCGATGGCCTCGCAGATGTCGTCGATGGTCAGCTCCTCCCGAAAGTGGGTGCGAATATAGCTGATGGCATCCTTTACCATGGTAAGCCGTTTGTTTTGGATCTCCCCTAAATCATTGGCAGAATCCACATGGTAACGACTCAGGTGGAGCAAAAGCTGAAGCGCCAGCAATTTCACTGCCGGCTTGTAAAAGGGTGCCCGATCCGTCCATTCCCGGATAATTTTGTCGTAGAACCCCTGGGCGGCGGAATCCCGGACGATTTCTTTGAACATCATGTTGCTCACCGGAATGCCAAAATCCTCGTAAAGAGACCTGTCCACAATCAGACAGTAATATCTGCACTGCTCGGTAATGGATTCGATACAGTGCAGCACATTGGGGTTGATGACCACAATATCCCCCACCCGGGCGGGAAATTCCGCAGTACCGGAATAAACGATGCCCTCACCTTCGATGAAATACAAAACCTCGATATTTTCATGCCAATGGACGCTGGAGGTCACCGGCAGATATGGAAAACAGGTGTCCAGGTGAAATAAAATCGGAAACGAGGGGTCAAGAAACGTATGATCCTCGTGAGTAGAAACTTGCATAATCATCCCTTCTATGGTTCAAAGCCAAAGCAATATTGTGTCAATCAGAGGCAACATCTTTCCTTTACTTTTTTGTACTATATTATATAATAAATTTGTATTTGAAGTCAACTTTTTCGTTGCTTCAAGTGCATCTTGCTCTCTCTTTAACCGGTTAAATGAAGAAAGGAAGAAAAACATGTACAAATTTTCTATCGGAGTCCTGCTCAACTCCTTTAGGATGGACACTCCGTCTGCCCTGAAAAAAGCAGCAGAATTAGGTCTCCAAGGTATCCAAGTTCCCGCGGCATTCGGAGAATTGTCCCCTGCGGAACTGACCGGAGACAAAAAGAAAGAATTCCTAAAGATGGTCAAAGACAATGGCCTCACCATTTCCGCTCTCTGCGGTGATTTAGGCCAAGGCTTTGGCAACGCGGAGAAAAACCCCCAGCTGATCGACGAATCCAAACGAATTCTCGACTTCGCGAAAGAACTGGAAACAAACATCGTAACTACTCACATCGGCGTAGTCCCAAATGACCCCACTCACGACCGATACAAAGTCATGCAGGAGGCCTGCTTCGAGCTGGCCCAGTATGCGGACACCATGGACGCGCATTTCGCCATCGAAACCGGTCCGGAAACCGCAACTACCCTCAAGGCTTTCCTGGATACGCTCCATTCCACCGGTGTGGCGGTCAACTTAGACCCTGCAAACCTCGTCATGGTCACCGGCGACGATCCTGTTCAGGCGGTTTACACTTTGAAGGACTACATCGTACATACGCACGCAAAAGACGGCAAACGCCTTTACTATAAAGATCCTGAAGTGATCTACGGCCTTGCAGAGGATGAAATGCTCCAAAGTCCCAGCTTCATTGAAGTTCCTTTGGGCGAGGGAAGCGTTGACTTCAAAAATTACCTCAAGGCACTGGATGAAATCGGCTACCATGGCTTCCTGACTATCGAAAGGGAAGTGGGAGATAATCCTGCCGCTGATATCAACACTGCAGCCACCTTCTTAAAAGGACTTATCGGCTAAGCACATCGATTAAAGGAGTATTGCGTATTATGGAGAATAAAAAAATTAAAGTAGGTGTTATCGGCACCGGTAACATCTCTCATGAACATATCAAAAGCTATATCGCTAATCCCAATGTTGAACTCTATGCGTTCTGCGACATCAATCCGGAACAGCTGAAAAAAATGGCCGATCTTTACGGCGTCGAAAGAACTTTTACCGACATCAACGAATTCCTCAAATTGGATGAAATCGACGCTGTCAGCGTCTGCACCTGGAACTCCGCCCACGCGCCCTGCGCTATCGCTGCCCTGAACGCCGGCAAACACGTTCTCTGCGAAAAGCCCATGGCCACCTCCGCCGCGGAAGCCAAGGAAATGCTCGCAGCCGCTGAGAAAAATAATAAGCTCCTTATGATCGGCTTCGTCCGCCGCTATGGCAACGACTGCAAAATTTTGCAGGATTTCATCAGCACCGACTACTTTGGCGACATCTACTACGCCAAAGCTACCTACCTGCGCAGAAATGGCAACCCCGGCGGCTGGTTCGGGGACAAATCCCGTTCCGCAGGCGGCCCCCTCATCGATTTGGGCGTTCACGTCATCGATTTGACTCGCTATCTGATGGGCAACCCGAAACCTGTATCGGTTTACGGTGCAACCTTCCAGAAGCTCTTTAATCGCCCCAATGTAAAAGGCACTAAGGGATACAACTCTGTCTCCGCCGGTACAAAAGACATCTGCGACGTAGAGGATTTGGCTTCTGCCCTAATTCGTTATGACAACGGCTCCGTTCTCGCCATTGAAGCCAGCTTTAGCCTGAATATCAAGAGCGATGAAGGTAAAATTCAGCTTTTCGGCACCAAAGGCGGCGCCAAAATTGACCCTGAACTGGAAATGTACACCGAAATTAACGACTATATGGCCGACGTGAACCTGACTGTCCCCACTTCTCTCGACTTTGCGGGACTTTTCCAGAATGAGATCGATCACTATGTAGACTGTGTAATCAACGGCACTGCCTGTAAATCTCCCGCTGCCGATGGAATCGAAATTATGAAAATCCTCGACGCAGTTTACGAGTCTGCAAGAACCGGTCACGAAGTTGTACTCGACTAATTCCCTATATCGAAAAAGGAATTGATATTATGAAAATTTCTGTAAGCTCCTATAGCTTTTCGAAATATATGGCGGAGGGAAAACTTACTCAGTTTTCCTGTATCGCCGTCGCGAAAGAACTGGGATTCGATGCCATTGAATTCGTCGATATCATTCCCCACGACGGCTCCACCGAAGTGGAATATGCCAAAAAGCTTCGAAAAGAATGCGAACGCCTTGAAATGCCTATCTCTAACTTCACCTTTGGTGCCGACCTGCTTTATCCTGCGTCCGGCGATCGGGAACAGGAGATCGAGCGTGTCAAAACAAAAATCGACTTAGCGGAAATTTTAGGTGCTAAAAGCGTACGTCACGATGCCACCGGCGGCTTTCCCTGTGGAAAAAGGGGATTCCGTGGATTTAACGATATTCTGCCAGAATTGGCAGAGAGCTGCCGTAAAATTACCGAATACGCCGCTTCCAAGGGAATCAAAACCATGGTGGAAAACCACGGTTTCTTCTCCCAGGACAGTGAACGGGTCGAAAAACTAGTAAACACTGTTGCACATGAAAATTTCGGCCTGCTCTGCGATATGGGAAATTTTCTCTGTGCCGATGAAAACCCCGCCATCGCTTTCGGCAGGGTTGCTCCCTATGCATTTTATGCTCACGCCAAGGATTTCTTTGTCAAGGACGGAAATGGTTTTGACCCCGGCGAAGGGTTTTTCCGTTCGAGAAATGGAAACTATCTCCGCGGCGCCATTATTGGCCACGGAGATGTGCCCATCCGCCACTGCCTGTACGCATTGAAAAACGCCGGCTACGACGGCACCATTGCCATTGAATTTGAGGGAATGGAAGATAATATGGATGGGCTCCGTATCGGCCTTGCAAATCTCCGTAAAATGGTCGAAGATGTCTACGGCAAATAATTGGCATTCCCTACCTTGACTGCAATAAAAAATAGCAGGAAACACACTCTCTATAATCAAGCAGGAATATTATTTTTTACAATTCTTCTATACCATAAGAAAAGCGCGCCCCTATTTTGGGGGCGCGTTCTTCTTTTGCGGTCTATCCGCCACGAAGCAAAATACAGATGTTCAACTATTTTGATTGCTGCGCTTAAATTCTTTGGCCACCGCTCGCAGAAGTTCCTTCTGCTGTGTAGTCAAACCGGTGATATTCAGCATTTCATGATTATCCAGACCAAGGAGATAGTCGGTTGTCACGCCATATAAGATAGATAATTGAATCAGTACGTCTACGGAAGGAGTCTTGATGTTGTTCTCGTATCCGCTGATGGTAGCCTTGGAAAGATTGAGCCTTTTGGCAACCTGGGTCTGGGTCATTCTTTTTTGCTCTCGCAACGCCCGTAAACGATACCCAAAATCGTAGACCATCAAAATCCCTCCTACGTAATAGTGTAATCCATGAACGTCGTCTTTTAGAGAACTATTATCTATATTTGTCAACTTAAAATTGACAATAATCATGCTTCCTGTTATAATTGAAAAAAAGAGCATTTTTAAGGGAATATGACTATTTTATATAGCAATGAAAGTTAAGGGGCGGAAGCGATGAAAGAAAAAATACTGGAAGATTTGGCCGAATGGGGTCATTGTTTTATCTCTGACTTGCATTATGCATCTTCCTCAGCCCGAATAGCAGAGCTTCTGAGAAAATTTCCTTTTAATCATTACAGCTTGGAAGAATGTTCCTATTGCTTCAGCTACATTTTTGACCGGCCATTTGCTTTTAAACAATGGAACGAAATCAACAGTGTCATTCAAAGCCTTCCTTTAAAAGAATAAAAGCCTTTGCTTTTGTAGCAAAGGCTTTTATTCTTTTGCCAACATTGTAAATTAGCAAAAAATATAGTATAATAACAGAATATGATAAAATACAAAAAAGAAAGGCTATTACCATGCTTCAAAATAAGGAAGAATTTCTTTCACTCAAGCAGCAGGCGCTGAAAAAACGCTTTTCCCATATGAATCCCATGCAGATGCAGGCCATTTTTCAGGTAAAAGGCCCTCTGCTGATTCTGGCAGGCGCGGGAAGCGGAAAAACCACCGTTATCATCAACCGGATCGCCTATATGATTAAATTTGGCGACGCTTATCAGAACACCTACATAGACGACCAGGTGGACGAAGCCGCTTTGGAAGTGCTCAAAAGCTACATAAACGGCGCAGACGTTTCCGACGATGCTTTATCGGAAATCGTAGGCAGCTATCCCATCCGTCCCTGGAACATCCTCGCCATAACCTTCACGAACAAAGCAGCAAATGAGCTTAAAGAACGGCTCATTCATATGCTGGGTGAAGAGGCCAACGATATCGCCGCCTCTACTTTCCATTCGGCCTGCGTCCGTATCCTGCGTCGGGATATTGAGCGGCTGGGGTACAGCAAAAGCTTTACCATATATGACACCGATGACAGTGTTCGGATGATCAAGGACGCTATGAGCGATTTGAAAGTCGACGACAAAATGTTTAAGCCCAAGTCCGTGCTTGGGGAAATCAGCCGGGCCAAAGACAGCATGGTCTCACCTGATGAGTATATGGCCACGGTGGGCAGCGATTTTAGAAAACAGCAGATTGCCAAAATTTACAGTCGGTATCAGTCCCGCCTGTTGCAGGCAAACGCATTAGACTTTGACGACATCATCTGCAAAACGGTAGAACTCTTTGAGACAAATGCTGACGTATTGGAGTATTATCAGAACCGGTATCGTTATCTTTTAGTAGACGAGTATCAGGACACCAACCACGCCCAATACCGCTTGGTGAGCCTGCTCGCCCAAAAGCATCAAAACCTCTGCGTCGTCGGCGACGACGACCAGAGCATCTACAAATTCCGCGGCGCCACCATCGAGAATATTCTGAGCTTTGAGCAGCAGTTCAAAAGTGCCTGCGTTATCCGGCTGGAGCAAAACTACCGCTCCACTCAGACGATTCTCGACGCGGCAAACGAGGTCATCAAGCATAACGAAGGCCGCAAGGGCAAAAACCTCTGGACCGAAAACGGCACTGGGGACAAAATTTACCTGAAACGGGTCCACGACGAGCGGGCGGAAGCGAAATTTATCGCCGACACCGTCGAGGAAAATGTTGCAAACGGTATGAAATACAGCGACCACGCGGTTCTATACCGGATGAACGCTCAGTCGGGTTCCATTGAGCAGTATTTTATCAAGTCCGGCATCCCCTACCGGCTGTTCGGCGGCATCAAGTTCTTCGAGCGGAAGGAAATTCGGGACATGGTGGCTTATCTGAGCGTCATCAATAACCCCAGCGATACCGTCCGTCTAAAACGCATCATCAACGAACCGAAGCGTTCCATCGGCGACGCTACTGTCTCATCGGTGGAACAAATCGCCCTCCAGACCGGAATTCCGGTTTTTGACGTGCTGAAAAATGCCAACGACTACGGTGTCTTAGCCAGGAAGGCAAGCCAGCTGACCGCCTTTGCCTCCATGATCGAACAGCTGCGGGACGCGGCTCTCACGAAGCCCCTGGACGAGCTGCTGGATGACATCATGGAGCTCACTGGCTACAACCTGATGCTGCACGCTTTGGGCGAGGAAGGCAAAACCAGGCTCGAAAACATCGGTGAGTTAAAGTCAACCCTGGTGAAGTACGAGCAGGCAAATCCCGAGGATGCAAGCTTGGACGGGTTTTTGGAGGAAATTGCCCTGTATACCGACCTGGACAGCATGAACAGCTCCGACGACTGTGTCGTCCTGATGACTATGCACTCTTCCAAGGGGCTGGAGTTCCCGGTTGTTTTCCTCCCCGGCATGGAGGATGGCATCTTCCCGTCGGTACGCACCATGTATGATCCCGTCGAGCTGGAAGAAGAGCGCCGCCTGGCCTACGTGGGCATCACAAGGGCTAAACAGAAACTTTTCCTCACCTACGCCAAGGAACGGATGGTGTTCGGCTCCACCAACCGCAACCGCCTCTCTCGCTTTGCGGAGGAAATTCCTGATGACAAACTGGAAAAGAGCGACGACACTCTTAACGACACTCATTTTTCCCCCTACTCCCGGGAGCAAAAGGCTCCCGCGCCCGCCGCGCCCCGAATGGTTTCTTCGGTTGGGACAAAACCCAAAGCTGCTGGCGTGGCCATCAATTTTTCTGTAGGGGACAGAGTTCACCACAAGGTGTTCGGAGACGGCACCGTCCTTTCCATCACCCCCATGGGCAACGACAATTTGGTGGAAACCGCCTTTGATAAAATCGGCACCAAGAAAATCATGGCAAACTTTGCAAAGCTCCAAAAACTGTAAATTCTTAAAATACTGATATTCTTTCATTTCAATTACTTTTAAAAGAAAAGGAGCATCCAAATGGCTAGAAAAAGAAGGCGCCGCCTGAAGGTCGGCCGCATCGCCGCCGCTTTGGCGATTGTACTATTGCTCGTCCTGGCGGTGATATTCGCCGTAAAGGCCTTAAAACCTGACGGCGGAGATGGCTCCTCCTCTTCGTCGGATTCTTCCTCCCAGTCGGAAAGCAATTCTTCCTCTCAGCCTACCGGTACCGGAGACGCTTATGGCGCAGTGCAGATGAGCAAGGAGGATGTCCATAAAGGCGATTTGATTCTCGTCAACGCCGATGCTCATTATGTAACCGAGAAACCCAACGATTTGGTGACGGTCGCCAGCAGAAAAATTGACCAGTACTCTGTCAAAAACAACGAGCTTGAGGTGCGGGAAAAGATCATGGAACCCTTTAACCGCATGATGCAGGATTTCGCCGGCGCAACTGGCCTCACCGACGTCATGGTCATCAGTGCTCATCGCACAGTGGAGTACCAGCAAATGCTGTATGACAATGATTTGAAGCGAACCGGCAAAGACTTTTCCGACGAGGTTGCAAAACCCGGCGAAAGTGAACATCACACAGGACTCGTCATGGATTTGGGAATCGTCACCTCTGACGGCTCCAAATTCTTTGACGCCAGCGGAGACCACATCTGGGTAAACCAAAACTGTTATAAATACGGTTTCGTCGTCCGCTATCCCGAATCCAAAAAGGACGTTACCAAAATCATCCACGAGCCGTGGCATTACCGCTATGTGGGCCCCGTCCACGCCGCCGTTATGGAAGAAAAGGACTTTTGCCTGGAAGAGTACATCGATTTTCTCAGGCAGCATCCTTTCAGTGGTGAGCATCTGAAAACAACAGTGGACGGCAAAGATTATGAAATCTATTTCGTCCCTGCCAGAGGTGACACAGTTGAAGTCCCCATCCCCAAGGACAAAGAATACACCATTTCAGGCAACAATGTGGATGGATTGATCGTCACAGCGGAATTATAATAAAAAGAGAAGGCAAATGTGGGATTTGCCTTCTCTTTTTGTATAAGTACATCCTTTTCCGCTCATACTTTCCCTAACGAACCCTATGGAAGTGATGACATGAAAAAGGAAAAATCCTCTGCCTCTGTTTTCGCGATTTCTTTTGTAATCAGCCTGGCGGCACTTTTAATAGTGATAATGCTGGTGCTGTCGGCAACCATGCTTTCCCCCGACCGCCTCTCCGCTGCCTCTGAACAGCAGTCCGGCCCCAGCGACCTGTCTTTGGCCTACTACCGTCCCACAAAAGAAGAGTCTTTTTCCCTGCTACTGATTCATTGCAGGGAGCGGAACGAGCCGCCCTACGGTTATACCCTTTTACACTTCGATCCGGTGGATACCGTCATTACGCTGGTGAAAATTCCATCGGAGACAGAAGTAACCATCGGAACCCGCACCGACACCCTCAACGGCCAATACGATTATGCCGGTTCCGATAACGCCAAAATGGGTGTGGGCAGCATTCTGCTCAGCGAAGTGGACCGCTATGCCCGCATCGACCAAAATGGGCGCCTGAACCTGATCGATACCCTGGGAGGCATAGAAAAAACTCTTTCCTCCGCTTACCGTGAAGGGAACGTTTCCCTTCCAGTAGGCAATAACCTCCTCAACGGCAAAACGGTGTCCCAGATTTTGGAACAGCTCCCAAATCAGATTTTTTCATCGGAAGAAGAATTTTTAAAGCAATTGCTGGAACAGCGGCTCACTCCAGAGCTGGCGGACAAAGGTGATTATCTCTTTACAGCTTTTCTGAACAACACAGACACCGATGTGACCCAGTTCGGATATGCCGAACGCAAAAAAGCCATGCGCTATTTCCTGAATAGCCAGGAGCGCCGTGTAGAACTTTGGGAACTGACTGGCAGCTGGTCGGACGATCGGTCTGTGTTCTACCCTGACGCCTCCTCTATACGGGAAATCAATCAAATCATCGATGAGCAGTAAAAGCAGGGACGTAAACGTCCCTGCTTTTTTAGCCTAATCTTTAGAATTTGATTTCAATGACAGCACCGCTGTCCGGCCCGATTCGGATACCGTTTTCTTCAAGTGAGCAGTTTCCAATTTTCGCCAACACCTGTTTGCCTTTGAGAGCTACAAAACCATCCTGTGTTCCACGATTGACAGCAGTCAACACCTTTCCTTCGCGCACAAATGCAACCAGTCCATCCATAGCAGCCACAAAGCGAAATTCTCCTTGAAACGCCACCGCGAATTCTTCTCGGACAGCACCCAACCGCCGGAAATAATCGATGAGCTCTGTATCTTCCCGCTCCCAGGGATAACAGCGCCGGTTCCAAGGGTCGGCAAAGCCGCTTAGTCCCGCTTCGTCTCCATAGTAAAGACAAGGGAACCCGGGAAGAGTGTATTGCAGTAGTGCCGCCGTCTGGAAAAGCTTTTTCCCTCGCTGGTATTCCTGGGAAGACAACTGATAAGTCCCCTGCTGGTCGCTTGGCACCGGATGTTCCACCCCAAGGCAGGTAATGGCCCTAACAGTGTCATGGGTGGACAGAGAGTTCATCAGGGTGCAGACAGCAGGCTGGGGATAATGGTCGAGAATTCCCATGACTGCTTCGTAAAAAACGTCGGCGTTTCCATCCCGCATAAAATTTAGGACGGCTGAACGCCAAGGATAATTCATCACGCTGTCTAGCTGGCCACCCATCAAGTACGGTCTGCGATGTCCGTAGCTTGATTTGTTGGAAGCGTCTTCCCACACCTCGCCAACGATGTAAGCGTCCCTGTTCTCTGCTTTCACCCTACGACGCAAAGTTTCCAAAAAAGTATCGGGTAGCTCGTCGGCCACATCCAGCCGCCACCCCCTCACGCCGGCTTTCATCCAATGCGCCAATACTCCATCCTTTCCGCAGATGAACTCCAGGTAGTTCGGATCTGTTTCATCCACGTTTGGCAGAGTGGGAAACCCCCACCAGCTTTCGTATCGGGTGCGATCTTCGGAAAATTGATACCAAGAGTAGTAAGGGGATTCCGGAGAGCCAAAAGCTCCCTCCGAATCGTAGTGTCCTTCTTTATTGAAGTAAATGCTGTCAGAGCCAGTGTGAGAAAAAACACCGTCCAAAATGATTGAAATACCCAGCTTTTCCGCCTCTTGACAGAGTAGCTTAAAATCCTCCTCCGTCCCCAAGTAGGGGTCGATCTGCAGATAATCGCCGGTGTTGTATCGATGATTGGCCGCTGCCTCAAATATCGGGTTCAAATACAATACCGTCGTCCCTAAAGATCTAATATAAGGGAGTTTTTCTACAATTCCTGAGAGGTTACCCCCATAAAAATCGGTGGCCTCATATTTAGGATCGTCCTGGGTAAATAAGGGACGTTCGTACCAGTCTTCATGGATGATGCGTTTATTTTTCGCCTGCGGCAGAGGATCATTCCCACTTTTCCGAAACCGGTCGGGAAAAATCTGATACATAACACCGTTTTCCGGCCAGAATGGGGTGTAAAAGTCCCGCTGGTACACAGTAAGCTGCCATTCTGGTAGAAAATCTCCTACTGTAGCGCATGCCTTCTCCCCTCTTCCGACAAATAGCACACCATTTCCCGTTTCTATCTCAAAACGGTAGAAATACAGCCCAGCATCTTCGACAGAAAAGGTAATTCTATATGTGATAGAATGATTACCGGCAACGTTTTGGACAAACAGGAGGCGGCTTCCTACGTCCTCTCCGTCTTTCCGGAGAATCAGTGCGACACCCTTAGGCCGAAGTGAGGTATCCACTGTCAGCCGAAGGGTGATTTCTTCATGTTCCCGCACCGCGCCAAAGGGCGCTTTGCAGTATGGATTCCAGGAATCATAATAAATGGCCGGCTGCAAGCATAGACCACCTTTCTCAAAATATGTTAATAAAATTTAAAAAAAAATTGTCACAGCTTAAAATATATGAAGCTGTAATTTTTACTGTGCCCTGCGGAAAAATATATCTTAAGGTTATTATACTGAATCTTTTGCAAACTGTACAGTGCGACAGCTTAAAAAATCTTTACAAAAAATTTAGCGTATCTTACAAAAATACCTTCCAGGATTTTACAGGAAAGTTGCAATTTATTTATAGGTAAATATTTACAAAAACACATCATTGTGCTACAATTATATTGTACACAATGTAATAAATCATTTAAGGTGGTAATCACGTGAGCAAAATGATAAAGAAAAAAGAAGAGAATCCGGCTGCCTATTTATTCCATGAAGGCACCAACTACCGGACCTACGACTACCTGGGATGTCACCGAGACGGCGAAATGAATATTTTCCGCGTGTGGGCCCCCCATGCCGACAAAGTGTACGTCGCCGGCAGCTTCAACAATTGGGAGCCACGCCAGTATGAAGCATATAAAATTACCGAAGAAGGACTGTGGGAATGCCGGATTTCCGGTCTATCTGAATACGATTCTTATAAATTTGTTTTTGAGACAGACGGTAGACTGATTTATAAAGCGGACCCTTATGCTGTCCACGCGGAAACCCGTCCGGGAACCGCATCTAAAATCTACGATATTAACGGGTATCTGTGGGGTGACCAGAAGTGGATGGATAACCGAAAAAACACCCTTCTCTACCACAAACCGGTAAACATTTACGAGCTTCACGCCGGATCCTGGCGGATGTACCCGGACGGCCAGCCCTTTTCCTACCGGAAACTGGCGGAAGAGCTGATCCCCTACATCAAGGAAATGGGATATACCCACATCGAACTGATGCCGCTGGGCGAATATCCCTACGACAAATCTTGGGGTTACCAGGTTACCGGTTATTTTGCTCCTACATCAAGATATGGAACCCCAAAAGACTTTATGTATTTTGTAGACGCCTGTCATCAGCAGAATATTGGCGTTTTGCTTGACTGGGTCCCCGCACACTTTCCCAAAGACGAGTGTGGGCTGTACCGCTTTGATGGTGAGCCCTGTTACGAATATAAGGATCCTCGGAAAGGGGAACATCCCCACTGGGGCACTATGGTTTTCGATTACGGCCGCACCGAGGTGCGCAGCTTCCTTATTTCAAGCGCCTGCAACTGGATTGAAAACTACCACATCGACGGCCTGCGGGTTGACGCGGTAGCATCCATGCTGTATCTGGACTACGGCAAGCAGGATGGCGAATGGATACCCAATGTGAACGGGGGTAAAGAAAACCTGGAAGCCATCGAGTTTCTGCGGCTACTTAATAAATTCGTCTCGGAAAACTACGAGGGTGCCGTGATGATCGCCGAAGAATCCACTGCCTTCCCGAAAGTGACTGCTCCTGTCCCCTATGACGGCCTGGGCTTTACTTTTAAATGGAACATGGGCTGGATGAACGACACTATCCGCTATATGCAGACAGACCCCTTTTTCCGAAAAGGTATCCATGACTGTATCACCTTCAGCATGACCTACGCCTTTTCCGAACATTATGTGCTCCCACTGTCCCATGACGAGGTGGTCCACGGAAAAGGCTCCCTCATCAATAAAATGCCGGGCGAGTATAACGAAAAATTTTCAAACCTCCGGGCTTATATTACTTACATGTTCGCCCACCCCGGCAAAAAGCTGACCTTTATGGGTCAGGAATTCGCCCAGTTTGCCGAATGGAACGAAGAAAAGGAACTGGACTGGATGCTTCTTGACTACGAGATGCACCGAAAGTACCACGCGTTTTCTAAATCTCTCAATGACTTTTACCGCCGCACTCCCGCTCTTTGGGAATGGGATACCGGGTGGGAAGGATTCGATTGGATTTCCTGCGACAACGCTGACCAGAACATCATCTCCTTCCTGCGTCGGGATATGGCGGGGAATGAAGTGGTCGTCGTCTGCAACTTCTCTTCCCTTACTTTAGAGAATTACCTCATCGGCGTTCCCCGCAGAGGGAAATATACCGAAATTTTCACCACCGACGATACCCATTTCGGCGGCGGCGGCATCCGCAACGGCGAAGTATACGCCAAGCTGAAACCTATGCACGGAAAGGACTATTCTCTGAGTCTGACCTTGCCGCCTTTCTCGGCAATATACCTCTATAAAAAGGCAACTGACCCGAAAAAACAGGCCTCCAACAAAAAGCGGACGGCACAGGGCAAAAGGGGACCCAAATCCATGAAAAAAGCGGCAGAGGAGCCTGTTTCCATCCAGGCCGCCTCTCCAAAGTCCATTAAAAAAGTGGAAAAAAAGCAAACCGCTATCAAGACAGTACTAAATTCGCCCAAAGCCATCACTAAAAAAGAGAAAAAAGAAACCGCTATTCAAAAGTCGGACAGAGGGGAAACCGCTCTCAAAACAGTGGAGAAAGAACCCCAGGCAATCCAGAAAGCAGGAAAGCCCATTGAAAAAGCTTCTTCCAGGCAAAACGGCAAGCAGGTGACTAAGAAACCACAGTAAGGCTCCCATTTGGGGAGCCTCTCCCACATTGCTACTACAAGTAAAATAAACGAGGTGTTACAGCATGAAACAGAAAAAAGACATCGTCACCATGCTATTGGCAGGCGGACAGGGCACCCGGCTCTATGTCCTGACAAAAGAAGTGGCCAAACCCGCCGTCCCCTTTGGAGGGAAATACCGCATTATCGACTTTCCCCTGTCGAACTGCGTCAATTCCGGCATCGACACTGTAGGCGTCCTGACCCAATACCGGCCACTGGAGCTAAACTCCTATATCGGAAACGGCCAGCCTTGGGATCTGGACCGAATGAACGGCGGGGTGTATATCCTTCCTCCATACGTCAGCGGCAAGGAAGGCAAGTGGTATAAGGGAACCGCGGACGCCATCTACCAGAACATGAATTTCATCGAGAAATACGACCCGGACAACGTCCTTGTCCTTTCCGGCGACCATATTTACAAGATGGACTACTCTAAAATGCTGGACTTTCACAATAAAAATGGAGCGACCGCTACCATCGCCGTGCTGGACGTCTCTTTAGAAGAAGCCAGCCGCTTCGGCATCATGAATACCAACGAGGATGGCAGCATTTACGAATTCGAGGAAAAACCCAAGCAGCCAAAATCCACCAAGGCCTCTATGGGTATTTATATCTTCAATTGGCCAAAACTTAGAAAATACCTCATTGACGACGAGGCAAATCCCAAAAGCGACAATGACTTCGGCAAAAACATTATTCCCGCCATGCTCCAAAACGGGGAAAAGATGATGGCCTATCAGTTTGACGGCTACTGGAAAGATGTTGGAACCATCGAAAGCCTCTGGGAAGCCAATATGGACCTTCTAAATCCCAAGAGCAACATCAACCTAAACAGCAACCAGTGGAGAATCTACGCCCGCAATGAACCACATCCGCCCCATTTTATCGGCGAACACGCCGACGTGGTGGAGTCCATCGTCACCGAGGGCTGCGATATCGACGGGAAACTTTGGTATAGTGTTTTGTTCTCCGGCGTCACTGTGGAGGAGGGCGCCGAACTCAATTCTGCCGTCGTTATGAGCAATACCGTCATCCAAAAGGGCGCATCTGTCAAATACGCAATTATCGCGGAGGATGCCATTATTGAGGAAGGCGCCGTGGTAGGCGACGATCCCTGCAACTACCCCGATCCCTCGGAATGGGGCATTGCAGTCGTGGGCCGGGGAGCTATCGTGAAGAAAGGCCAGGTCGTAAAACCCAAGGAGATGATCGAGCCGGACGCCAACCGATAAGATTATTCCTACTTTATATAGATGGAGGTACTAGTTATGGCATCACAGACAATGTGTATCCTGTTTTCGGAAAGCTACGGCGTCTCCCCCAACGAACTTGCTTCGGAGCGCACCCTAGCGACCATTCCTTTCGCCGGACGATACCGGCTCATCGACTTTATTCTTTCATCTCTTGTCAAGGCGAAGGTATCCAATATCGGCATCCTCACCAAAGAACACTACGGCTCTTTACAGGACCATCTGGGATGGGGCAAGGACTGGGATCTAGACAGAAAGACTGACGGGCTTAAAATCCTCACTCCCTTTGCCAAGGCGGAAACCGCCAACACCCGAAACCGAAGCGCCATTGATGCGCTGCTGTCAGCGCGGGGCTACATCGAAATGTGTGACGAGGATTACATCATCCTTGCCGACGCCAATCAGGTGATGAACGTGGATTTCACCGCCATGATCAAATCCCATATCGAACGAGAGGCCGATATTACCTTGCTCTACCAGAATCACGACGAGGCTATTTATAACGGCGTCGTTTTGGATTCTGATACCTCTGGCCGGGTTGTGGACGCTTATTTTACCGTCGGACAGGAAAACGAAACCCAAAGCGCCATGCTTAACGTGGTAATCTTTAATAAAAAGCTTTTGCTTTCCCTTCTGGACCGAGCATTTACTTTTGGATGGACCAACCTGGCCAGAGATTTTATCACCAAAAACATCAACAAACTCAATATTTACGGTTTTGAGCACAAGGGCTATTGCGCGGTCATCAACACGGTTGCCGATTATTACCAGGCCAGTATGGATCTCATTAAAAAGGAAGTCCGTAAAGAGCTTTTCTACTCCGATACGCCAGTGCTCACCCATGTAAAAAACAGCGTCCCCACCACCTATGGCTTTGACGGCAAGGTACACAACAGCCTCATCGCCGACGAATGCGAAATCGACGGCGAACTCAATAACTGCATCGTATTCCGCGGCGTCAAAATCAAAAAGGGCGCGGTGCTCAATAACTGCATCATTATGCAGCGGTCGATTATCGGCAGCGGGGCGAAACTCAACTGCGTCATCACCGACAAAGACGTAACCGTTGCGGACAATCATGTACTGTCCGGCTATTCTACCTATCCCTTTGTCATCGCTAAAGGGCAAACCGTTTAAGACTCCACCCAAAAAAGCCTCCGTTTTTGTGCTACTGGCGGCCCTACGCCACTTTTGGCTACGCCAAAACCGGCACAAATTGCGAAGAAAGGAATGATTATTTTTGAAAATATTATTTGCCGCCAGCGAGGCGCTCCCCTTTATCAAGGTTGGCGGCCTCGGCGATGTGGCGGGCGCACTCCCCAAGGCGCTGGTACAAAAGGGGCATGACGTGCGGGTAGTAATCCCCCTCTATTCTTCCATGAAACAGCAAATGCGGGATCAGTGCCAATACATGAAATACTTTTACTTTAACTTCGGCTGGCGCAGCAGCTACTGCGGCGTTTTCACTGCTTTAGTGGACGGTGTTACCTATTACCTCATCGACAATGAGCAGTACTTCAAGCGCCCCGCCCCCTACGGCGAATACGACGACGCCGAGCGGTTCGCCTACTTCTCCAAGGCGGTGTTAGAAATACTCCCCCAGGTGGGATTTTTCCCAGATGTCATCCACGCCAACGACTGGCACACGGCACTGGTCTCCGTCTATCTGGACACCCAGTATCGGCTCATTGAAGGCTATGGAAATATCAAAACCGTCTTTTCCATTCACAATATCGAGTTTCAGGGCAAATACGGCATGGAAATTCTCGAAAGTGTCCTGGGCATCTACAAAGGCCAGGCGAATCTTTTAGAGCATGACGGCTGCATCAATCTGATGAAAGGGGCCATTGAGTGCTCCAATGCCGTGACGACAGTCTCCCGCAGCTACGCTCAGGAGATTTTGAGCCCCTATTTTTCCTTTGGACTCGACCCCATCCTCCGGGCGCGGCAGTATAAACTGACCGGTATTGTCAACGGTATCGACACTGACCTGTTCGACCCCGCTACCGACGTCCATATCCATACCAATTACACCGCCAATACCCCTGACAACAAACGGTTCAACAAGCGGGAATTGCAGCGAGAGATGGGGCTGCCGGAGCGAAACGACATTCCCCTCATCGGCATGGTCACTCGGCTGACACCCCAAAAAGGTGTGGACCTCCTAGAACAGGTCATGGATAAGCTGATGGAATGCGATATTCAGCTCATCGTTTTGGGGACGGGCTATCCCGACTACGAAAACTTCATGCGCTACTGCGAGTACGCCCATCACGACAAGGTCCGTTCCTGTATTATGTTTTCCTCGTCGCTGGCGCAGAAAATTTACGCCGGCGCTGACATGTTTTTGATGCCCTCCCGGTCGGAACCCTGTGGCCTGGCTCAGATGATCGCCCTGCGGTATGGCACCATCCCCATCGTCCACGCCGTGGGCGGCTTAAAAGACACGGTGCACCCCTTCGAGGCGGGAAGCGGGACCGGCAACGGGGTTACCTTCCAGTCCTTCAACGCATATGATATGTTAGACGCTATTTACAGATCCATGACCATATGGTATGATAAAGACCAGCTAAAAACCATTCTCCGAAACGGCATGACGGGAGATTATTCCTGGAATGCCTCAGCGGACGAATACATCCGAATCTACGAGTCGATTCTGTAACGGCTCCATCATCCTCAAGACAATAAAAGGCTTGTGCAAGGAACCGATGCGCATCTCCCGTTATGGGCGGCGCACCGGGTTCCTTTGCTTTTAAAGCAGACATGATAAAAAAGAGAAAGAAAATGCGCCGGATCATTCAGATTTTTGATAAATCCGGCCATATTGGGAAAAATTGAAAAGCAATCTATTTCCGCTTTTTCAGGCGGAAAAATTTACAATGCAAGCGGGGTAATCGAGATGAATCTATCTGTGCAGGAGTTGAAACAAAAACTCGTTAAAACGCTGAAAAGCGAATACGGATACGTACCGGAAGAAGCGACTGACCGCCAGATGTATGGCACCGTCCTCACGGTGGTGCAGGAAATGCTTCTGGACAAACGGGGCGAATACTTAGACAAATTGAAACAAAAGGATCCCAAACGGATCTACTACATGTCCATGGAATTTTTGGTGGGCCGCTCGTTGAAAAACAACCTCTATAATCTCTGCCTGGAGCCGGAGATGAAACGGGCTGTGGCGGAGCTGGGCTTCGATTTAGAGCGAATTTACGATATGGAGCCGGACGCAGGCCTCGGCAACGGCGGTTTGGGCCGTCTTGCCAGCTGCTATATGGATGGGGCTACCACTTTGGGCTACCCTGTCACCGGATTTTCCATTCGCTATGAGTTCGGCATCTTCAAACAGAAAATCGTGGACGGCTGGCAGGTAGAATTTCCCGACAACTGGCTGGAAATGGGTTCTTACTGGCTCACCCCTCGTGTAGATGAAGCAGTGGAGGTCCACTTTGAAGGCAATGTCACCGAACAGTGGAGCGAACAGGGCCTTAAAACCATCCACAGCAACTACTATTCGGTCCGGGCCGTGCCTTACGACCTGCTCATCTCCGGACACAAGAGCGACGCGGTAAACAGCCTGCGTTTGTGGCGGGCGGAATCCGCTGACGCCTTCGATATGAACGAATTTTCCCGCGGCGAATATGTAAAATCAATGGAGAGTGATGCCAAGGCCGCTGCCATCTCCAAAGTCTTGTATCCCGCCGACGACCATATCGAGGGGAAAGAGCTCCGTCTGAGGCAGCAGTACTTTTTCGTCAGCGCCTCTCTTCAGAATATCGTTCAGGCGCACCTGCGCCAGAATCCCACCCTCGATAATCTCCCAGACAAGGTCGTTATCCACATTAACGACACCCATCCCGCTCTCTGTGTGCCGGAACTGATGCGGCTTCTCTTAGACGAATACGGCTACCAGTGGGAAAAGGCCTGGGACATCACCTGCCGCACCCTGGCATACACCAACCACACCGTTATGAGCGAGGCGCTGGAAAAATGGGATCTCAACCTATTCCGCAAACATCTTCCCCGCATCACCACCATCGTAGAGGAGATCAACCGCCGCTTCTGCAATGAAATTTTTGAAAAGTTCCCGGAAAAACGGGGGGCGATTCCTTCCATGGCGGCCATCGGCGACGGCTGTGTGAGAATGGCAAATCTCTGCGTCATCGCCTGTTACTCGGTCAACGGGGTCTCGAAGCTACACTCTGACATCCTCAAAGAAGACCTGTTCAAGGACTTTGACGACATCTTCCCTCATAAGCTCACAAACGTCACAAACGGCATTGCCGCAAGGCGCTGGCTCTGCCAGGGAAATCCCCTGCTGACCAGCATGGTAAAAGAGCTGATTGGTGACGGATTCGAAAAAGATCTGATGGAGCTGAAAAAGCTGGAGCAGTATGAAAGCGACGACACCGTTCTCTCCTGCCTGGGCGACATCAAACAGCGGAACAAAGAAAACCTGGCCCGATATATTTCCAAGGCCAACGGCATCAACGTGGATCCCTGCTCCATGTTCGACGTGCAGGTCAAGCGCCTTCACGAATACAAACGTCAGCTGATGAACGCTCTTCATATCCTTCACCTTTACCTGCAAATCAAGAATCATGGCCTTGAGATGGAGCCCCGAACCTTTATTTTTGGAGCCAAAGCCTCCCCTGGATACTTTATGGCAAAGGAAATCATCCGTTTTATCTGCGGTTTGGGTGATATGATTAACAAGGACAGCAGCATCAGCGGTATGCTAAAGGTGATTTTTTTAGCCGACTACAAGGTTTCTTTGGCTGAGATGATCTACCCCGCCGCTGAAATCAGCGAGCAGATCTCCCAAGCGGGGAAAGAAGCCTCCGGTACCGGCAATATGAAGATGATGCTCAACGGCGCTCTGACTTTGGGTACCATGGACGGCGCCAACATCGAGATTTACGAGCAGGTTGGCAAAGATAATATCTTCATTTTCGGCATGGATACCCCGGAAGTCAACCGCCTGAAAGCAGAGGGCTATCACCCCCGCAAAGTCTACGAAACCAATCCCTATGTAAAGGAAGTTCTGGATTTTGTACAGAAAGGCGGCATTGAGGGGAAAAACTTCGAGACGATTGTCAGCTATCTTTTGAACAACGACAGCTATATGTCGTTGGCGGACTTTGAAAGCTACCGCCAGATTCATCAGACGGTCAACGACGTCTACAAGGATGCCTGCCGCTGGAACCAGATGTCCCTCCACAACATTGCAAATTCCGGAATTTTCTCCGCAGACCGCAGTATCATGGATTATGTGAACAACATTTGGTATAAATAATATGTAATTATACGCACCGATTGAGAAATTAGCCTCAATCGGTGCATTTTTTTGAAATATATTATATTAATTATAAAATTTAATGTAACTCTTTACATTGCCAAAAAAATCTGCTAAACTGTTCTTATTCTGTTAAAGATGACAAAAATTGGTAGGAGTTGCGTACCAATTGCACAGTTTCTTTGACGGAATTATGACGATTTTTCTAAAAGGAGGTGGCAGAGTGTTTTTCCTACATTTACCGAAAGCTGTAGAAGATGCTTTTGAAAGACGCGGCGTTTCAAAAGACAATATCCTTTATACGGCAAAAGCAGATGTTTCAAAACAGAATAGCTACCAAGAGATCTACCTTGCGCTGACTCCAAAAGAACTTTGCGTTCTTTATGGGAAAGAAAAGCTTGTGCGCAACAAGCAGGGACGCAGGGGAGAAAATGAAATCCTGTACGAAGTGTCCGACTACTGCGCCTTTCCCCTAGAAAAAATCAAAGACGTTCAGATAGACAGGCTGTACACCGTTTCGACTTTCATTTTAAAATTGGAAGCAGAAGAAAAAACGGTATGCAGGCTGTCTCTTTCGTCTGTGGGAATCTTTGAAAAGTTCAAAGAGCGGATCCTCCATACAAGGGATCACCTCCCCATCGACGACAGCGGCCTGAAAGACGAATTCAAATGCTGCCCTATCTGCAAAAGGCTTTACCCCAGCCAGGAACGCAGCGTCTGCCCCAACTGCCTCACAAACGCCTCTTCCCTCAAACGGATGCTGGGCGAATACCGCGCCTATTGGAAGGAATCTCTGCTGATTTTGGCGCTCATCGTCGTCAGCAGCGTTTTAACCCTCATCACCCCGCTCATCAGTTCCCAGATGTTTTACGACGAAGTGCTGACCGCAGGCGGCAAATTTTACGGACAGGTCATCCAGATCGTCCTCTTGATTTTCGCCGTCAAGCTCATCGCTTCACTTTTCAGTTCGGTTTATGGCATCCTGCTCACCAAGGTTTCCATGAAGGTGCTGCACAACCTGCGGGTAAAAATTTTTTCCGCCATGCAGCGGCTCTCTATTAACTTTTTTCTCAGCAAGACCACCGGTACCCTGATGACCCGCATCGACGACGACTCCGACTGGCTCCAATACTTTTTTGTTGAGCTCATCCCCTACTATATCGTCAGCGTCATCACTGTCATCGGCCTTTTGGGAATTATGGCCTCCATCAGCCCTATTTTGACAATAGTCATCCTGATCTCCGTTCTCTTGAGTGCCCTGGTCCTCATAAAAGGGCTCAAACGCTTCCAGCGTTCGGAGCGGAGATGCCACCGTACACTGCGTTCCCTCAAATCAGGTATCACCGATTCTTTGGGAGGACAGAAGGTGGTCAAATGCTTTGCCGGCGAACAGCAGGAAGTCAGCCGGTTTAACCGGAAAAATCAGTTTTATACCGATGTCCGCGTCAACAACTGGAAAATTGCCTCCAAGCTCTTCCCACTGGTGCGGTTTATCTATCGGACAGCGGAAATCGTCCTCTTCGGACTGGGCGCGCTTCTGGCTATGCGGGGGCATCTGACTTTGGGTGGCCTGACCTCCATGGTGGCCTTTTTCTCCATGGCGGTCAACAGCATGGAGTATTTCATCCAGTCCACAGATCCCATTGCCCGCTCCATGGACGCCGCCTCCCGCATGTTTGAGATTCTCGATACCGAGGCTTCGGTCAAGGAAAGCGATACCCCTGTATCCATGTCCCAACTCCGGGGTGACATTAAAGTGGACAATATCTCCTTTGAATACGAGGTGGGCCGTCCCGTCATCAAAAACGTGAGCTTTGAAGTAAAGGCTGGGCAGATGATCGGCCTCGTCGGCAAGACCGGCGCCGGAAAGTCCACTATCATTAATCTGATTGCCCGCCTCTACGACCCGACCCAGGGCGAAATCACTATTGATGGGGTCAACGTCAAGGACATTTCCTTTAGTGACCTTCGGAAAAACATCGGCGTCGTCACCCAGGAAACCTATCTCTTTATGGGAACCATCGCCGACAACATCCGCTACGCCCGCCCCGACGCCACTATGCTGGAAGTCATCGCGGCGGCCAAAGCGGCCTTCGCCCACGACTTTATCGTCGGCTTCCCGGAAGGATACGACACCATAGTGGGTAACGGCGGCACTCAGCTGTCCGGAGGTGAAAAGCAGCGGATTTCCATTGCCCGGGCAATTCTGCAAAATCCCGCCATCCTCATTTTCGACGAGGCCACCGCGGCAATGGACACCCAGACCGAACGGAATATCCAAATGGCCATTGAGGAGCTGCGCCGGGGCAAAACCATCATTTCTATCGCCCACCGCCTCTCCACTTTGCGGGACGCCGACTTTCTGGCTGTCATCGAAGACGGAGAGCTTGCGGAAATCGGTACCCATCAGGAGCTGATTCACTGCAAAGGCGCTTATTTCAAGCTCCACAACATCCAGATGGAGGCGCTGAAATTTATCAACGAAGACGCTTCGTAACGCAATTTTCTCATTCCTGCCTCTCTTATCAAAACATCAGAAAGGAATGGTTTCATGAACGACATTCATTTGCTGGATCCAGCGGAGCTCTTTTTCTCGCTGGATGAAAACGGCATTGTTTCCCTCCGTTATGAGGGAAAGGACTATGCACCGGTACAGCTTATCCGGCTTTTTCCCTTCCGCGCCAAAGACGAATATATCGCCGTCCGAGTGGACAAAGAGGAAATCGGCATCATCGAGAAATTAAGCTCCCTGCCAGCAGACCAGCAAAAATTACTAAACGACTATCTCAGCTATAAATACTTCATCCCGCAGATTCAAAAAGTCGATAAGGTAGAGGAAAAACTCGGCTATGTTTACATGGATATCCACACCCTCATGGGGGATAAGACTATCTGCATCGCCGACGCTTCCACCAATGTGCGTCAAATCAAGGAAGACTATATCACGATTATCGACGTGCAGGGCAACCGATACTATCTGAACGGCCTGGAAGGTTTGGAAAAGAAAACCAGGCGGATCATCGAGCTCTACCTGTAATCTCCCGGGATCGTCATAAAAAGGAGGTGCAGTTTCATGCACTTAATGTCCCCGAGCCATCAGAAAATGGAACAAATCTTGGGACAAACGCTGCAATACAGCCTGGACTACAACCTGAACGTCCACGGCATGCCGACAAGCGGTTCTGTGGCCATCTCCGACGAGGAACTAATTCTTTTCCGGGACGAAATCGCTGTCAAACGCATCCCCCTACAAAATATCAATGAGTTTAAAGTGGTGCAGATGGTAGGCAGCGGCGCACTGCAAATCGTATTAAAAGAAAAAACCGAACAGCTTTGTATTTTCACTCAAGACCTACTGCCCGTGTTTGCTGACTTGGCCAAAATGCTGGAATACCACAGGGAAACCGGTGTCTTCCCGGCTCCGGACGACGAAGAACCGGTGAAAACCTGTCCCAAATGCGGCCTCGTCATACCGGAACAAACCAATATCTGTTTCCACTGCGCTCCCAAGGGCAAATACCTCTGGCGGATCGTCAAACTATCTCTCCGATACAAGGCAACACTGCTTACTGCGTTAGTGGCGACTTTGATTATCCAGCTCCTCTGGGTGGTATTTACCTACATGAAGGGCCTGGTGGTAGACAACTACGTCACTTCGGGCAGTCAGGATTTCACAGGGCTTCTCCTAATGATGGGCGGCTACCTGATTATCCCGCTTTTGCTCTTCGGTTTGGAATACATAAACGAGCGCTGCTCCTCATATACCGCTGCGCAGGTGGGCCGCGACCTGAGAGGGATTCTCTTTGAACGAATCCAGAACCAGTCGATGAAAAACGCTCTCAAGCGTCCTACCGGTGAACAAATCAAGCGCATCGCCAACGACACCGAAAAAGTGCAGGACTTTGTTTCCTACCACGGCAAAGAGGCGGTCGTCCGGGTATTTTCCGTCTCGGTAATTTTAGCCGTCATGTTTTGGATGAACTGGAAGCTCACCTGCTGGATCGTTTTGCCCATCATCGCCGGATTCTTTTTCAGTAGGTTTATCTTTAAACGGATGAACCACCCTTTCCGTATCAACTGGAAATTGTTCAGTAAGATGGAATCGGTACTCTACGACATCCTGAGCGGCATTATGGCAGTCAAGGTATTCGGATCCGAGAAACGGGAAATCAAGCATTATTCAGGCTGCTCGGAAAAATTCGCCCACAGTATGTATGTGGCAAATTTTTACTGGTTCGTCATGTTTCCCGTCTCCACCTTTGTGGTGACGCTGGGCGAATACTTCTACCTTTATTTCGGAGGAAACGATGTGCTGAGCGGCGTGCTGTCCTTTGGCAAAATGGTCACCTTTCTCTCCTGCATCGGACTTCTGTACGCCCCGTTAAACTGGCTGATGCAGCTTCCCCGACAGCTTGCCCAGACCGCGATCAGCGCCGGAAAAATCTTTGAGATCATCGATGAAAAAGAGGATGTCCTAGACCGGGGAAATGCCATTGACAAGGAAATCGAAGGTAATGTGGCCTTTGAGCATGTCCACTTCGGCTACAAGGTCTATAATCCCGTTCTCAAAGACATTAACTTTTCGGTTAAAAAAGGGGAAATGATCGGGATTGTAGGTCCTTCCGGCGTGGGAAAATCCACTATGATCAACTTAATTATGCGGCTCTACGACGTGAGCAACGGTCAGATTCTCATTGACGGCACCGACATTCGGGACATCTCCCAGCACTCACTGAGAAGCCAAATCGGCGTCGTGCTGCAGGAAACTTATCTCTTTGACGGCACCGTCTGGGACAATCTCATCTACGCCAAGCCGGACGCCACCATGGAAGAGGTCGTACAGGCGGCTAAAATCGCCAACGCCCACGATTTCATCTGCAAGATGCCCGACGGTTATCAGGAGTACATCGGCAGCCGAGGCTACAAACTCTCCGGGGGTGAAAAACAGCGCATTGCCATCGCCAGAGCTATTCTCCGTGACCCGAAAATCCTGATACTCGACGAGGCTACGGCATCTTTGGACACTGAAACCGAGAAGATGATTCAAGAAGCCCTCAAAAACTTGACTCGTGACCGCACCACCTTTGCTATTGCCCATCGCCTGTCCACCCTCAGGAATGCCGACCGCCTCATCGTTCTCGACGGAGGACGCATTGTCGAAATGGGTACCCACGAGGAGCTGTTACGGCACAAATCGGTATACTATAATTTGGTTATGGCCCAGCGTCAGACCTCCAAGCTTAGCAAAGAGCCGGCTTAGATATAATGAATATACATAATTTATGTATATAAATGTATATTATTGAATATTTGTCTGATATTATGCATATTAATTGCATAATATCAGACAATTTTCTTTAATTCACATGACCTATCCTGTCTATTTTGCATAAACTTTCACATAATCTGCATTTTATTAATTTTTTCCCTTGCAATTGCAAAACCCCTGTGGTAAAGTATTGATATCAACAAAATAAAAACAGCAACTCCTCACAGAAGTTGCTGAGACAGAAAGGTTGTTTTTACAATGAAAATCAAAAAAATCCTTTGCCTGGCTTTAGCTGCTATGACAGCTCTCGCAATGTCTTCCTGCGGAAACAACGGCGGCTCTTCCAGCGATTCCAGCACGGATGGCAACGGTTCTGATTCCAGCGTGTCCGAATCCTCCAATACCGAGGGCAAAACCTCCATTGATATCATCAAGGAGCAGGGTTACATCACGATGTCCACCAATGCGGAATTCGAACCTTTTGAGTTTATGGAAGGCCAGGAATTCAAAGGCATCGACATTGAAATTTCTCAGAAAATCGCCGACAAATTGGGCGTAGAACTGAAAATCAATAACACTTCTTTCGACTCCCTCCCCATGGAGCTCCAAAGCGGCAAATGCAACTTCGTTGCGGCCGGTATGAGCTACACCGAGGACAAAGCGAAAAATATCGATTTTTCCGATCCATACTTTAATGCTTCCCAGTCCATCATCGTATTGAAAGACAGCGACATCAAAGGTCCTGACGATCTCAAAGGCAAAAAGATCGGCGTACAGTTGGGAACTACCGGCGACACCTACTGCACCGAAAATGTGGAAGGAGCGGAAGTTTCTCGTCTGAACAAAGGCGTTGACGCCGTTTCCGACCTGGTCCGGGGCAGCCTGGACGCCGTCGTCATCGACGATTTCCCCGCTCAGAAACTGGTTGCAAACAACGCTGAAAAAGTCATCAAGCTGGATGATGCTCTCACCGTCGAGGAGTACTGCCTGGCCGTTCCCAAAGGGGACAAAGAAATGCTGGATCTCGTCAATTCCGTCATTAAGGAACTGAAAGACAGCGGCGAACTGGACGAAATCTGCAGCAAGTATATTGATGCTGAATAACGTCTTTCCATTAAATGAATCGTTTGATGGGGATGCAGAAAATCTGCATCCCCATACTTTTGTTTTCTCGGCTGGATAAAAAATAGATACAGCAGGCTAAAATGGAGGAACAACTCCTCAGATAGCGCCTGCTTTGGAAAGGGATGAAAGAAAAAATGAGTTTATGGGAGCAGATTCAGCAAAACCTCATTGAAGGCGACCGGTACATGTACATCGTCAAGGGACTGGGCCTGACGCTGGAAATCACTGTATTCGCCGCCATAATCGGCCTGGTTATCGGCATTCTTCTGGCGTTGATCAAAGTCATGGCTCCGGACAACAAGAAAATGAAGCCACTCGACTGGTTCGCCAGCCTTTATTTGACTGTGGTTCGCGGAACTCCTATGGTAGTTCAGCTTTTCATCATGTATTACATCGTCATAACGGCCCCTCAGGTGTCCAAAGTTTTTGTTGCCATCATTGCCTTCGGCATCAATTCCGGCGCTTATGTGGCGGAAATCGTCCGCGCCGGCATCATGTCGGTGGACAGGGGACAGATGGAAGCCGGACGTTCCCTCGGCCTTAGCAAAAAAACAACCATGGTTAAAATCATCCTGCCCCAGGCGTTTAAAAACATTCTTCCCGCTTTGGGAAACGAATTTATTACCCTCATCAAGGAAACTTCCGTCGCCGGCTTCATCGGCATCCAGGATCTTTCCAAAGCGGGCGACGTCATCCGCAGTCAGACCCAATCCCCCTATATTCCGCTGCTGATGGTCGCTGCTATTTACCTTGTCATTGTTATCGGCCTGACCACCCTGTTGGGCAGATTGGAAAGGAGGCTGCGTAAGAGTGATATGCGTTAAAGACCTAAAGAAAAGCTTCCACACCCAGAATGGGGAAATTCAGGTGCTCAACGGCATCAACCAAACCATCAAAAAAGGGGAAAAGGTCGTCGTCATCGGCCCTTCCGGTTCGGGAAAAAGCACCTTTCTCCGCTGTTTGAACCTGCTGGAGCAGCCCACCTCCGGAGAAGTGTGGTTTGAGGACACTCTGATAAACGATCCCAAGTGCAATGTCAACGCGCTCCGGCAAAAAATGGGAATGGTGTTCCAGCATTTTAACCTGTTCCCCCACCTGACGGTGTTGGAAAACATTATGCTCGCCCCCGTGCAGCTAAAGCTTCAATCCAAGGACGAAGCCCGTGAAAACGCCATGCGTCTGCTCGAACGAATCGGTCTGTCCGACAAAGCAGACGTCTACCCTGCCACCATTTCCGGCGGACAGAAACAGCGCATCGCCATCGTCCGTGCTCTTGCCATGAACCCGGACGTGATGCTCTTCGACGAGCCCACCTCCGCCTTGGACCCCGAAATGGTCGGCGAAGTGCTGGAAGTAATGAAAGAACTGGCCCAAGACGGCATGACCATGGTAGTGGTCACTCACGAAATGGGTTTTGCCAAAGAAGTGGGCACCCGGGTGCTCTTTATGGACGGCGGTTTGGTGTTGGAAGAAGCACCCCCCGCTGAATTCTTTGCAAACCCCAAAAACCAGCGCACCAAAGACTTTCTTTCCAAAGTTCTTTAAAAGAGAAAAGCCCCGTAACGGCAATATACGCCGATACGGGGCTTTTCTATACAATCCGTTTAATTCTCTTCGTTTCTGGGGTCCCGGTCCACAAAATAGTATGGGGCTTCCTGCATTACACGCAAAGCCGTATCCCAAACGCCTTTTGCGTCCAGCAAAAACGCGTCCGCTTCCAGCACTTTTCCCCTCCGCATAAATTTCTCTGGTAAAATTTCTTCCAGCCGGTCGTACCGCTGAATCCACTTTCGGCCGAAATGATGCTGCCTGTGCCGAGCGGTGACCCGTTCCCCGTTTTGCAGCTCAATATTGTACTCCACTTCATAAGGCGTAAGACAGTAGGGGGCTCCCGCCAATTCCTCCACCCCATGCATCGAGGTATTGGGGGACCATCCGCAGCCCAGCATCAGGATTTTCCCGCCCACCTGAGGCAGAAGCCGTAGAGGCGAATGCTCTCCGCAGGGCGTTCGGTCGAAGATGTGATCCTTCGTGAGCGAAACCGCCTCTTTTCCCCACGCAGAAACCGAATGGGACGGATGGACGCTGCGGATCGTGTCCGGCAAGGTCCTAAAAAACTCTGGAATCGCCCCCACGCAGCACCGGGAATCACGATAAGAAAAAAAGTAGGGCGGTTTCACCGAAACATCAAAGGTAAAGGCCGGAAACAGCAGTGTCCCTTCCCTGGAAACCGATTCCTTCATGGCGTCAATGACCGTTTGCGGCCCCCCTTCCACCCAGCCCAGGGCGGAAAGGGACGAGTGGGTAAATACGACGTCTCCCCGCCCGAGTCCAAGCGCCTTCAAATCGTCTATTAGCTTGTCCTTCATATAATTCCTCCTGTTCAAAAGCCGCCCGTTACTCTCACGGACGGCTTATATTCTCTATTCCCCGAATAGCTCTTTCCATTTGTTTTTATGTACCGCCTCTTTGGGAAGCTGGTCAGCAGTGACCAAAATGGTGTCCTCCCCGATGATCTGAATATCGCACCAAGGGATAATGATGTCCGGCTGCCGCCCCAACAGCCCGAAAAACTTGAGTCTCCCGTAAACTACCAGAGACTTGACCGTCGCCGTGTCAATATCGATGATGGCGTCGTCCACATAGCCGATTTTGGTGCCGTCCTTTACGTTTACCAGTTCCTTCCGCTGCAAGTCGCAGAGTTTTGCGGTCATTTCCGGCACCTCCCGTCATTAAAAATTCTTTTCCTGTATATTCTATTCACTTAAAACGCCCGGTATGCCATTTTCCGCAAACCAAACCCGCTCCACCTGAAAAGTTTTGCCGTTGAGGTAAGAGAGCATACATTCTTCCTGGAAGGCAAACTGAAGCTTGTAGGAATAGAGGGCCTGATAGGAAAATCCCAATTTCTTTTCCTTCCAGTTGGAAGCGTACTTGCCGTCCCCCACCAGCGGGCAGCCGATATGGGCCATATGAGCACGGATTTGATGGAACCGCCCGGTCATCAGTTCCACTTCCAAAAGGGAATACCGGCCGTTTGTCTGCAAAACATGATACTTAGTAACCATCGTCTTGGTATCCCGGCGGGGCCTTTCAAAAATCTCGGCCAAATTTTCCTTTTCGTTTTTCCGGTGATAGTGGGTGAGAGTCGCCTCCTCGAGCCGTGGTACTCCCTTCACCAAGCAAAGGTAAAACTTTCTCAGTTCCCTCCCCTTGATTTTTTCATTGAGTGTCCGCAAGGCTGCGGCGTTTTTAGCGATAATGACAATTCCGCCGGTATTGCGGTCGATGCGGTTGCAGAGGGCAGGCGCAAAGGAAAGCTCTTCTTCGGGGCGGTATTCGCCCTTGAGGTAAAGATAGTGCTGTACCCGGTTGATGAGGGTGTCCACATCCTCCCCCTCGTCCTCGTGGACAATGAGGCCCTGGGGCTTGTCCGCCAACAGGATGTTTTCGTCCTCGTAGACCACGTTGATGTCCGGCTTGGCCGATAAAAACAGCGGCTTATCGGAGCCGAAAAACTCGTCGTTGATGTAGAGGGATACCTTGTCCCCCTCCTGGAGCCGATAGCTGATTTCACTGCGTTTGCCGTTGACCTTGATCCGCTTGAGACGCAGGTATTTATACATCAGATTCTTAGGAAGAAGCCTTACCGCCTTTGACAGGAACTTGTCCAGCCGCTGGCCCGCGTCGTTTTGATTGATGACAAATTCTTTCAAGGCTGTTCCCTCCCAACGGCAAGCGGCCCGACCGGTCAATCCGGTTTCGGGGCCGCTTTTATGACAATATGTATATTCTATAATTTGCTTTCCTTTTCCCGCATTTTATGCGGGAAATCCATCAAAGATGGGTTCAAAAGACATTTGCCTTTTGAAAAAGCAAATTTTTAAAAAATAGTTGCAATCCGTAATACAGATTGCATATGCCTGATTCGTCAGGCATATTGCGGGCATTTTATGCCCGCAACAATACTATTTTTTATTGCGAAGCAGGTGTTGCTTTAGCAAAACCGTCGTGGAGCAACAAAAAATAAACCATAGCTATTCCAATGGACTATTTTTTATAGTTTAAAATCCTCCGGGTTATAATCCGGCAGAACCGGAACCGGCTTGGGCTTGCGCTTTAAAGGCGCGTATTTGAACCGCCGGCAGGAAAAATAGGGCGCTACCACTCCGTTATGGCGGCAAAGAATCATTTTTCCATCCTGGCTGGGCCGCCCCCACTCACAGTATTCGCAGGCGGGGTCAATATTTTTTCCAAATAACAGGGATTTGATCACACTCAGCTCTTTTCCGCGGGAGGCTACCGGCCCGCCCGATTTTTCTTTATTTTATCATATCCTTTTTCGGTAATCAAGAGCATGACGCAGAGAATGACGAGAAAAACCGCCGCCGTCATGGAAACCGAGCCGTTTTTCGGCACCATCTGTGCGCTGGTGGAAAAGGTTTCGGCGGAAATGGCGAACAGCCGCGCCCCCAATAGGGTGAACAGCAGGCTCAAAAAGACGTAGAAACACCGAAACCACACGAATTTTTTCATCCCCACGCCGGTTTTCCGCAAAAAGCAGGCCACCTGCATCCAGACGCAGATTCCTCCGAAAGCGGTGTAGACGGTGGATAAAATCAAGGTTTCCAGGAAGCCTCTCCCCACCAGGGAGGTGCATCCAACCGAAACTTCCAAAAGCCCCGCCAAAAATTCCCCTTCGGGCACTTGGGACAGAAATACGAACACCACTGAGAATAATACCACAAAACAGCAGATGATGAACATTGCCTTCCCGGCGTTCACTACCGCCGTCACAAAAGTCTGCACGTAGGAAACCTTTTCCTCGTCCTCCTCGTCGGTTTCGGGCGCTTCGTGCCAAGAGTAATCCCCGCCCCGTTTCCGTCCGATCAAACCGGCGGCTACGCCGGTGAGCAGGGCCGCCAGAACCTGACAAACGTACATCATCATGCCCAGCTGGACGCTGTTAAACAGCGCGATTCCCACCGCCCCGATTAAAAACGACGGCGAACAGTTCACCGAACTGCACAGAAGGGTCTCTCCCGTCTCCGGCGAGATTTTTTTCTGCCGCACCAGATTGGCAATCATCTGGGCACCAGTGGGATACCCGCCGAGTAAGCTCAAAACAAAGACCGACACCGTCTCTCCCGGCACCCGGAAGGCCCAGGAAATAAACCGCAGCGGGAAAAACAGCACTTCCGACAAATCGGTGAGCGATAAAAACTCCGCGATGACCATAAACATAAAAAGGGACGGAATGACGGTATGAAGACAGATGTCCAGTCCCCTCGATACCCCTTGAACCGCCAAATCTGCGCGCTTTAGCACCAGAACCCCTGCCAAAAGGATACCAAAAGCCATGAGACTCAGCTTAATATAGTCCTTCTTTTTAATGACACAACTGATCGCCTTCATTCTATGAGGCCCTCCCTTGCTAATTCCATTCCAGCGTCTGAAACGCACCCTTGACGGTAATGGAAGATTCGGTATAGCCGGATACCGAAAGGTCCTTGCCGGTAATCAGCAGTTCCTTTTTGCCGACCACCAGTTTTACCATCATATCGTCATATTCGAGAATGGCCTTGCACCCTTCGATATAAAGCTCGCTGTTGCCGGTAATCTGAAGCTGCGGCTCCAGAACCAGCTGTACCACCGGTTCTTTAAACGCGTCAAACAGAGATTTTTTCTTTTTGGGGGATGGAGTAAACTTTGTGCCGTCGTCATGACGGTTGCGGGGAAGCTTTTTATTCATTGTCATCATGCCTTTGCGCAGCAAAGGCCTCCTTTCTTGCGGAAATTGGGCTGATTTACCGCCGTTTCTGCGGAAATGGCCCAAAAGCAGGCGTGGAAAAATATTTTTCACGCCAAATCCTACCCATCGAAACCTGTTTTCTATTTATATTCATCGGCGCAAACGCATATACATCCAGTAGAAAATAAACGACTTTTGCAGATGATATAGAGAGGATGGCAGAGCTATCATGTTAAAATGGATTGGAACAGTTCTCTTTCAGGCGGAAGGCGACGAGGTGGGCCGCTTTTTATCCCTCTGCCGGTCTAACGGCCTCAACGTCAAGCATTTTGAGAAAAGCGGCAGCACCTGCCGGGGTTATCTCTCCCCCCGGGAATACAAACAGGCCAGCTCTTTGGGAAAAAGCGTCGGCGTCCGCCTGCGGATTGAAAAAAAAATCGGCATTCCCTTTCTCATCTACCGCTACCGCAAGCGGTTGGGGCTTTTCATCGGCGTGGCAGCAGCAGTGGGGGTATTGATGTTTCTCCAATGTTTCGTGTGGGCCATCGACGTTTCGGGAAACGATCAGATCACCGACACCCACATTCTCGCCACCGCGGAAAAATACGGCCTCAAAAAAGGGCTTTTCCTTCCCAAGGCCGACTTGGAGAAAATCGAACTCGACATGCTGGGTGATCTCCCTACTCTATCCTTTCTCTCCCTAAACCGCATCGGCAGCCGGGTGGAAATCGAACTCAGCGAAGAGTCGCCCAAGCCCTTTATCATCCCCGGCGACGAGCCCTGCAACATTGTGTCCTCCAAAACCGCGCAGATCGCGGAAACCGAAGTCTACTCCGGGCAAAAAATGGTGAAACTTGGAGATGTGGTCTATGAAGGGGACCTTCTGGTCAGCGGCGTAGTGGAAAGCGCCGACGGCAAAACCACCTACCATCACGCCTCGGCGAAAATTTTAGCTCAAACAAATTTTACAAAGGAGTTCTCCGTTGCCCTAAACCAGGAGGAAAAAAACTATACCGGAAAAGAGAAAAAACGCTACCGTATCGACATCTGTGGAAAAAAACTGCCTCTTTTTATCGCCACATCCATCAACGCGCCCCATGATTCCAAAAAAGAGATGGATACCCTGCGGTTTTTCGGCGTTCCCCTGCCCATCGGGCTGGAAACCGAGACCATCTCTTTCTATGAGGTAAAACCTGTCAACTTTACCGAAGAACAGGCGTTGGAGCTCATTGAAAAAAATATCGAAATCTATGAGCAGGAAGAGCTGAAGAACGCCGAGATTCTTTCAAAAGAAGTGTCCGCTTCCCTGGACGGCGACCTCTTCCGAGCGGAAGTCCATTACCAGTGCCTCGAAGACATCGCCATCCCGCAAAAAATCCAGGCCGATGTAGACCCCGACATTCCCCGAAATCCGTAAATATCTGCATTTTGGGTAAACTAAAATTGTATTGGTGAAACAATTATCGAAAGCCCCAATCGGACTAAAAAATTTTGTATAATTCGCATAGATACAAAGCGCAATTTTTATGTTATAATACTAATAATTGTAGAATATTTAAGTTAAGCTACAAAAATTAGCTGTTATTCTGTCGAAAATTGGAATATTGAAAAAAATGATTAACGGAAGGACAGGAAAGATTGGCTGAGAAAATAATCACATTACAAAACGCAGAACAGGTGGCCCAGCTCTGCGGCAATTACGACAAGAACCTGTATGTCCTCAAAAAAGAATACGGCGTAGAAATTGTCATCCGCGACCTAGAGGTAAAAATCCTCGGAGAAGAGGAAGATACCGTCCGCTGCCAGAAGGCCATCGAAAGCCTTCTCACCCTCATCGCCGGTGGAAAGGACATCGACGAACTAAACGTGCGTTATGCCGTTTCGATGACCGAAGAGGGCGCAGCGGGACAGCTTAAGGAACTGGGTAATGATTGCATCTGCATCACCCAGAAGGGGAAACCTGTCTACCCCAAAACAGTGGGACAGAAAAAATATATCCAGTTGATTCAAAACAACACCATCACCCTGGGCGTCGGTCCCGCTGGTACCGGCAAAACCTATTTGGCTGTTGCTATGGCCGTCAAGGCCTTTCGCGCTGGAACGGTGGAGCGGATCATCCTCACCCGCCCGGCGGTGGAAGCGGGAGAAAAGCTGGGCTTTTTGCCCGGCGATCTGCAGAATAAGGTAGATCCGTATCTCCGCCCTCTATATGATGCCCTTTTTGATTTTCTGGGAGCGGAAAACTTTTTAAAATACCAGGAACGGGGCAACATCGAAGTAGCGCCTCTCGCCTACATGCGCGGACGGACACTGGACGAATCCTTCATCATCTTAGACGAGGCTCAAAACACCACCCGGGAACAGATGAAGATGTTTCTGACCCGACTGGGCTTCGGTTCCAAAATCATTATCACCGGCGACGTGACCCAGATCGACCTGCCGGACAACAAAAAATCAGGCCTTTTAGAAGCCATGAAAGTGCTCAGAAATATCGACGACATCGGCATGGTTCGGTTTACCGACAAGGATGTCGTCCGGCATAAACTTGTCCAGGACATCGTAAAGGCTTACGACAAATATTATGAGGAGGGCAAAATCAGACGCCATGAATAAGGTTAAAGTTGTGATTTCCAATCGACAGAACGAGGTTAAGATACCCACGGGGATTCGTCTGCTGGTCAGACGCTGCTGCAATGCAGCTCTCAAAGAAGAACAGTTCACCGAGGACGCGGAAATTGCCGTTTCCTTTGTGGACAATAAGGAAATCCAGGAACTGAACGCCAAATACCGCAGCAAGGATATGCCCACTGACGTATTGTCTTTCCCCTTGGGTGAGAACGGCAAATACGATCGCAATGAGGAAACCGGCGCCCTTTTGCTGGGTGACATCGTCATTTCGCTTCCGAAAGCAGTGGAGCAGGCCGATTTTTATGGCCACAGCCTCCAGCGGGAAATCGGCTTTTTGACGGTTCACTCCATGTTCCACCTACTGGGATATGACCACGAAAACGGCGGCGTAGAAGCCGTGCGCATGCGGGAAAAAGAGGAAACTGTCCTGACGATGCTGGGCATTCCCAGAGGAGCCAGCTACGTACTCGAAAATGAATAAATTAGAAGAACAGCGCCGCGCGCTGCTCAAAAGCTTTTTGTACGCCCTTCGGGGAATTCGTTTCTGCGTTAAAAACGAGAGAAATATGCGCATCCACATCAGCGCAGCAGTATGTATTGCTGCGTTTTCTTTCGTGTACGGACTTTCGACCGTGGAGTACGGAATGCTCTTTTTCGCCATCGGTTTCGTCATCGTGGCGGAGATGTTCAACACCGGCATTGAAGTGGTCATCAACTTAGAGATGCCATCCTACCATAATTTGGCGAAAATCGGTAAGGACGTAGCGGCAGGAGCGGTTCTGGTGGCGGCAGTTACCGCCATCCTCATCGGGCTGAGCCTGTTTCTGCACTTTCCGAAGCTTCCGGACACGTTGTGGGCCATCCTCACGACGCCCCATCTGCTGATCGCCTTCATCCTGCTCGCTGGAGCGGGGGTTCTGTTCGCCTTTTGGGGCAATCATCTCTTTCGTCAAAAATAAGAAAAGGAATTTTATATGAATACAAAATCCGCATTCGTTGCCATCGTCGGCAAAGCAAACGTAGGGAAATCTTCCCTCTTAAACGCCCTCCTAGGCGAAAAAATCGCCATCGTCTCTTCAAAGCCCCAGACCACCCGCACCCGGATCACCGGCGTGCTCACCGAAGGGGAGTTGCAGCTGGTTTTTCTCGACACCCCCGGCTTTCACAAAGCCAAAACAAAGCTCAGCGGCCATATGAACAATGTCGTGACCAACAGCATCGGCGATGTAGATTTAGTCTTGTTTGTCGTTGAACCCAAAGGAAAAATGAACGAGGAAGAGCTAAAGCTTATCGAGACCTTCAAGCAGCGGAAGCTCCTCGTTTTTCTCGTCATCAACAAAATCGACCTGGTGGAGCCGGACGACATTCTCGTCCGCATCGGCGAACTCCAGGATTTATACGATTTTGAGGCGGTCATCCCCATCAGTGTCACCGAAAAAAGCGGCCTCGACACCGTGATGGAGGAACTCTCCGCCCACACGCCGGAAGGACCCCACTACTTCCCCGACGATACCCTGACCGATCAGCCGGAACGGGTCATCGCCGGCGAAGTCATCCGGGAAAAAATTCTTCGCAATATGCGGGATGAAATTCCCCACGGCACCGCTGTTTCCATCGAAAAAATGAGGGAACGGGAAGAAGGCGGTATTTTGGACATTGAAGCCAACATCTACTGCGAAAAAGACAGCCACAAAGGCATGATCATCGGCAAGGGCGGTTCCATGCTCAAAAAAATCGCGTCGGAAGCGAGAGCCGATTTAGAAGAATTTTTAGATGTCAAAATCAATCTGAAATGCTGGGTCAAGGTGCGGGACGACTGGCGCAACAACGAAAACATCATCCGCTCTCTGGGCCTGAAATTCGAAGGATAAGGTTGGGAGAAACCGGTAATACCTGGAAAAAGCCTTACCTTGCAAACTTTTTCCACCTATATTTTCCCTCAAACCGTAGAAAATGATAATACAAATTCGTATTACAGCAGGGATGAGGGAGGAAACAACATGGATGACCTGAAAGCAAGCTCCGCGTGGCAGCAATTCGAAAAAACCGGTAAAGTTTCGGACTATCTCCTTTTCAAAAATCTGGCCAACGTTTCTTATGGGGAGGGAAAAACCTTTGATAGTCAAAACCCACGGAATCGTTTTGGCACAGACGCCTCTCAGTTCACAGGACAAAAGATTGACCCTTCTCACTTCTGATTTCGGCCTGGTGGACGCCATCGCCCGCAACGTATCGGGTGCCCGCTCCAAGCTTTCGGCTGCGGCGGAAGTGCTGGCATACAACGACTTTTGCCTCTTTAAAGGCAAAAGCGGCTACATAGTAAACTCCGCCGATTTGGAAAATAACTTTTACGGGCTGCGGGAAGACCTTGTAAACCTTTCCTTAGCCGGTTATTTCTGTGAGCTCACCCGTTTTGTCCTCCCTTCTGAGGACAATGGCGGCGAAATCCTCCGTCTGCTTCTCAACACCCTCTACCTGCTGGAAAAAAGAAAGCGCACACCCAACTTTTTAAAGCCGGTTTATGAGCTGCGGCTGCTTTCCCTGTCGGGATTTGCCCCCAACCTTCATAACTGCTGTATCTGCGGCGAAGAGGGGCTGGAGGAGGTTTACTTTCTCCCGGTGGACGGCAGGGTCATCTGCGGTAATTGCCTGCAAAAGCATCCCTATGACAAATTAAAAATCATCCTGCCGGCAGCCGTCCGTAAGGCCATGGAATACATTCTTAACGCGGACAGCCGGCAGCTTTTTGCGTTCCAGCTGACCCCCGACAGCGAAAAACTGCTGGAGGCGGTGAGCGAGGCTTTTACTCTCTGCCACGCGGGGGGTAAATTTAAATCGCTGGAATTTTATAAAAGTATAACCATCTGACCATATTGAGGAATTACCATGAACGAGAAATACAGTAAAACGCTGGAACTGGACAAAATCCTGTCCATGCTGGCGGAACTCACCTGCTGCGACGACGCGCGGGACGCAGCCATGGCCATCGAGCCCATGACCGACATAGACGACGTCCGGCGGGAAGTGCAGCGGACAAACGACGCCTTTCAGCTCACCGTCCGCTTTGGCACTCCCTCCTTTGTGCGGGTGCGCAATCCGGCGGCACGGCTCAAAATCGCCGAAGCGGGCGGCGTACTCTCCCCCAAGGAGCTTTTAAACATCGAAGCGATCCTTCGACAGGGAAAACTGCTCGCCCAGTGGTCCAACCAGTTCCCTAACGAAGAAAACTCCATCACCGAGCAGCTTTTTTCCATCTATCAAAACAACTCCCTTATGCGGGAAATCTCCTCCGCCATTGTCAGCGAAGAGGAAATCGACGACAATGCCTCCCCAGAGCTTTCCGCCATCCGCCGCAAAATCCGGCAGACGGAACTAAAAGCCCGGGACAAAATGGAGCAGATGATTCGCTCCAGCACCTACCAGAAATACCTCCAGGACAACATCATCACCACCCGGGACGGCCGGTTTGTCATCCCGGTCAAAGCGGAGTATAAAAACGAGGTGGGCGGCCTTGTCCACGACACCTCTGCCAGCGGCTCCACTTATTTTATCGAGCCCGCAAGCGTCGTGGAAGCCAACAACGAAATCCGCGTTCTACAATCCAAAGAGCAGGCCGAAATCGAGCGGATTCTGGCGGAACTCTCCGCCCACTGCGCCGATTGCAGCGAGGACATTTCCATTCTGTTCCGTGAAATCATCGACCTGAATATTTTGTTCTGCAAAAGCACTCTGGCCTCCCGGATGAACGCCCAGGCTCCGAAAATCGTCGACAACGGCGTCATCCATCTGAGGAAGGCACGACACCCCCTCATCGACCCCAAAAAGGTCGTCCCCATCGACGTGTATCTGGGGGAGGATTTTTCCTGCCTCGTCATCACCGGTCCCAATACCGGCGGTAAAACCGTCACATTAAAAACGCTGGGGCTTCTCACTCTGATGACCATGTGCGGGCTGTTGATTCCCGTAGCCGACAACTCCACTATTTCGGTTTTTGACGAAATTTTAGTGGACATCGGCGACGAGCAGAGCATCGAACAGTCCCTCTCCACCTTCTCGGCCCATATGACAAACATCATCTCTATCTTGGGCAAGGCCGACTACCGTTCCCTCGTCCTGGTGGACGAATTGGGCTCCGGCACCGACCCGGTGGAAGGCGCGGCCCTCGCTACCTCCATCCTCGAAACATTGAAAGCCAAAGGCTCCAAAATCGCTGCCACCACCCACTACGCGGAACTGAAAATGTACGCTTTGCAGACCGAAGGTGTGGAAAACGCCTGCTGCGAGTTCGATGTGGAAAGCCTCCGTCCCACCTACCGGCTTTTGATCGGCGTGCCCGGGCGCTCCAACGCCTTCGCCATCTCTCAGCGGCTGGGGCTTTCGGAAGACATCATCGACCATGCAAAATCCCTCGTCCAGAGCGAAAACAAGCGGTTTGAGGACGTTATCGACACCTTGGAGGAATCCCGCCACGAATACGAGTCCCTGACCCGCCAGCTGGAGGAGAAAAACAGAGAGATCGAACGTACCCGGCAGGAAGTCCGGGAGCATAAGGAACGCCTCTCCGCGGAAAAGGCAAAAGAGGTGGAAAAGGCCAAAAATCAGGCCATGAAAATCGTCTCCGACGTGCGGGCCCAAGCCGATGCCTTGATGGACGAATTAAATGAGCTGCGCCGGCAGAAAGACAAGGCGGATTTCTCCGCCAAAACCTTGGCCGCCCGGTCGGGGCTCAAAAACCGACTGGACAAAATCCATGACGCGGCAAACCCCATCGCAAAGCGGGAAAACATCAGCTATACCCTGCCCCGCCCCCTGAAGCCCGGAGATGAAGTTCTTATCTTTGACATCGACAAGGAAGGCACCGTCATTAAAGCCGCCGACAAGGCGGGAAATGTGCTGGTGCAGGCGGGAATTATGAAAACCAAGGTGAACCAATCGAATCTCCGGCTTCTGGACAAAAAGCCGAAAGTCAAATTCGGCGGTTCTACCATCAAGCCCTCCCGGGGCACCGCTCAAAGAAACGCCAAATCGGAATGCGATTTGCGGGGCATGACAGTGGAAGAAGCGCTGATGGATTTGGATGGCTTCATTGACAATGCTGTGCTGTCAAACCTCCATCAGATCACCATTATCCACGGAAAAGGCACCGGCGCCCTCCGCGCCGCAGTACAGCAGCATTTAAAACAGCATAAGTGCATCCGCACCTTCCGCCTAGGCGTCTTCGGCGAAGGAGAAGCGGGCGTCACCATCGCCGAATTGAAATAGCAGAAAAACTCCCCCTCACGCGAGGGGGAGTTTTTTCGTAACTTTTCCTTATTCCGCGATAATTTCGTTCCACAAATCCTGAATCAAAAGATTGGTCTCATCGGGGAGGTTTACAAAGCTTTCGCAATTGCTAAGCACTTCGTCCGAAGGATAGATGATGGGATTGTTCTTCACTTCGTCCGGAAGAGCGTCGTAGACGTTTGTCAGCGGAGTGGAGTAGCAGATTTTCTCGATGTTTGCCACGCCGATTTCGGTGTCGCACATAAAGTTGATGAATTTTTCGGCCAGTTCCTTGTTGGGGCTTCCCTTGGGGATGCACATAGCGTCGATAAAGACGTTGCTTCCCTCTTTGGGAATGACAAATCCCAAATCCGGGTTCTCGGCGATCATCGTCACCGCGTCGCCGGCGTAATAGGGGGCCACCGCCGCCTCGCCAATCTCCATTTTATCGAAAATCTCGTCCATTACATAGGTCTGGAGCACATCCTTCTGCTGTTTGAGCAGGTCCGCCGACGCGCGGATTTCTCCTTCGTCAGTGGTATTTTGAGAATACCCCAGAAGCTTTTCGGCAATGCCGAAAGCGTCGCGAGAATTCAGAAACATCAGGATGTTGTCTTTGTACCGCTCATCCCACAATGCATTCCAGCTATCCGGAGTTTCTTCCACCATGGTGTTGTTGTAGATGAGGCCCACAGTACCCCAGGTGTAGGGAACGCTGTATTCGCCGGTGGGGTCATAATCGGTAGCCTTAAATTTCTCCATGATGTACTGGGTGTTGGGGATATTCGACATATCCAGTTTTTCCAGCATGTCTTCTTTGATCATGCGGGAAATCATGTAATCGGACGGAATGATTACATCATAGCTGACCGAGCCGCTCTTGAGTTTTGTGTACATTTCCTCATTGGTAGAGAACATGTCGTACTGGACATTGACGTTAAACTTTTCCTCAAACGCCTTGATGGTATCCAAAGTGTCGTCGGTGCCATCAGAAATGTACTCGCCCCAGTTGTAAACGTTGAGAGTCGGTTTGTCCTCTCCGCCTGCGCCGCATCCGGTCATGGTCATCGTGCCCAGCATCAGGGCCGCTGTCAGTGAAACAGCAAGTAGTTTTTTCATTTATCTATCTCCTTTAAATATATTTCACCAGGGTTACAAAGGTTTTTCCACCTTTTTGGCCCGTTTGGCTTCTACAACGTTCATAATAATCAGCAGAGCTAAAACAATCAAAAAGATAATCGTAGACAAGGCGTTGATCTGGGGGTTCACCTTTTTCCGCACCATGGCGTAAATCGTCGTGGGCAGCATTTTAAAGCCGTTGCCCGCCGTAAAGTAGGTGACGACAAAATCGTCCAGCGAAAAGGTAAAGGCCATCATAAAGCCCGACAGAATACCCGGCATGATTTGGGCAATGACCACCTTGAAAAAGGCTTGTATCGGCGTACAGCCCAGGTCCAGCGCCGCCTCGAAAAGATTCTGGTCCATCTGCCGGAGTTTCGGCAGCACGTTTAATATCACATAGGGCAGGCAGAAGGTGACATGTGCGATGAGCACCGTCACAAATCCCATCGGAATGTGGAATACGTTTTTAAACCAGACAAACAACAGCATCATCGAGATACCGGTGACGATTTCAGGATTGAGCACCGGAAGATAGGTGACGTTCATAATGGCAGCCCGGCTTCTTTTGCCCATTTTGCTGATGCCGACAGCCGCCATCGTCCCCATAATCGTCGCAATAATCGACGAACAGAGCGCCATGAGCAGGCTGTTAAATAGGCTCGACATAATCAGCTCGTTTTCAAAAAGCTGATGATACCATTTAAAAGTAAATCCGGTAAACAGCGCCCGTGATTTGGACTCGTTGAAAGAAAAGACGATGAGCACCAGAATCGGCGCGTACAAAAAGGCAAAAATCAGCCCCATGTAGAGCTTGGAACCAAATTTAGTTTTATTCATTACCGCTGTTCACTCCTTTCTGGGAATTGGGCGTTTTTGACGGCTTTGCCGCAAAATTGCCGCCCTATTATTGGCGGCAAAGGCCCAAAACCGGGTTTGAAAGTTTACTTTCAAACCAGCATCCCCTCCATTTCTTCGTCGTCGAAATGGTTGATAATGCCCATGATAATGAGGATAATCACCATCAGGATCAGCGACATGGCAGAACCTACGTTGGGGTTGTAGACACTCCCCAAAAACTGCTGCTCAATCAAATCACCGATGAGCAGATGCTTGCCGCCGCCCAACATTCTCGAAATGATAAAGGTGGACACCGACGGTACAAAAACCATGGTGATGCCGGTGATGATGCCGGGCAGACTCAGCGGAATCAGCACCCGCAGCAGTACATGGAAGCTGCTGGCGCCCAAGTCCTGGGCCGCCTCAATCACCGACTTGTCGATTTTCACCATAATGGAATGAAGGGGCATAATCATAAAGGGCAGGAAGTTATACACCATACCCAGCACTACCGCCCCCTGGGTGTTTATCATGTTAAACGGCCCCATTCCGAAAAGCCCCAAAAACTTGTTAATGAGGCCCTCTTTTTCCAGAAGGGTCATCCAAGCGTAGGTGCGCAATAGAAAGCTCATCCACATGGGAAGCATCAATAGCATCAACATGGTCCGCTGGGCTACCTCGCTCATACGGGACATCATATAGGAGATGGGAAACGCCAATATAAGGCAAATCAGCGTGGCAACAACGGACAGGTTGATAGACTTTAGGAAAACGTGCGCGTATTTCCCGATACCTAAAATGTTATCAAAAGTAAATCCGCCGTCTCTGGAAGTAAAGGCAAAAAACAGCACCATAACAAGAGGCACCAAAATAAAAATCGCCATCCAGATAAGGTAGGGCACCGACGCAAAAATAGATTTTTTACTCTTCACCGCCGCTCACCTCCACGGCGTCCGAGACGCTCTCCACCGGGGTGACCAGAATTTTATCGAAGTCGAATTTGATGCCGATATCAGTAGCCACCTGCTGGTCGAGATAGGAGTGAAGCATCACGCTCTTGCCGCCCTCGTAGGTATAAACGATCAGCTCGTTATAATCGCCCTTGTAAATCAAGGATTCTAGGTAAACCTTCATGTCGGCGTGGTCGATGGAAACAACCTCGATGGCTTTGGGAGAAATGGTCAAATTGACCTTTGTCCCCTCCTCCAAACCGAGATTTTCCCGGGTAAAGGACACGCCCAAAAACTCTATGGTATCCTCTCCGGTGACTTCCCCTTCCAGCATATTGGTATCACCCTCAAAGAGCCGCTTCATGATATGGATATCATCGGGAGTAAAATCAAGTCCTACAGTAGTCCCAACCGGCTGCATTTTGGTTGAGTGAACCAGCCAGTCCAAACCGCCGCAGTTAACCGACATCTCGTAATGGACGCCCTTAAATACCACATTTTGCACCGTACCGGTGAGTTTGGCCTTGCCTGCTTCTACCAAGGTGATATCCTCGGGGCGCAACACCACATCCACCGGTTTGTTTGTGCCAAAACCGGCGTCTAAGCACTCGAAGGTCTCGCCGCAGAAAGTAACCTTGTAATCTTCCACCATGGTGGCATCAAAAATGTTGCTTTCACCGATAAAGTCAGCGACAAAGGCGTTTTTCGGCTCGTTGTAGATATCCTCCGGTTTTCCCGCCTGCTGGATGACGCCGTCTTTCATAACCACCACCATATCGCTCATGGTCAGCGCCTCTTCCTGGTCGTGGGTAACGTAGATAAAGGTAATTTTCAGCTTCTGCTGAATTTCCATCAGTTCGATCTGCATATCCTTGCGAAGCTTTAGATCCAAAGCCCCCAGAGGCTCGTCCAAAAGCAGGATTTTCGGATTGTTGACCAGCGCTCTCGCAATGGCGACCCGCTGCTGCTGTCCACCGGACAGCTTACTGACTCTGCGCCGTTCAAAGCCCTTCAGATCGACGATGCTGAGCATTCGGAGCACTCGCTCCCTAATCTCCGACTTGGGCACCTTTTGAATTTTCAGGCCAAAGGCCACGTTGTCAAATACATTTAGATGTGGAAACAACGCATACCGCTGAAACACTGTATTGATGGGCCTCTTATGAGGAGGCAGGTCGTTTATTTTTTTTCCATCTAAAAAAACATCACCCTCATCCGGAGAGACGAATCCGCCAATGACCCGCAGTGTCGTCGTCTTTCCGCAGCCGGAAGGCCCTAAAAGCGTGACGAACTGCCCGTCCTCAATGTCAAGAGAAACGTTGTCCAGGATTCTGTCGCCGTCGTAACTGAGAATAATGTTTTTGAGCTCAATAATATGACTCATTATTGCATCCCCCTTTGCGGAATTAGTACATCTGTACCCACCGGTTCTTTTGAAGTCATCCGCCCGCAAAAGGCTTTTCCGCCTGTTAACCGCTCCCGGAACAGGCCTTACAGTGACACATACGAATCGATGATTGACAGTAGACACAAAAATAACAAGATATACTATATATCCAAACCCCAACAAAGTCAATAGATTTGGAAAAATAAATCGAAAATTCCGGAATTTTCATCATATTCACCGCCAATATTGGAAATCGATACCCATTTATTCCAAAATTACTTTTATATTCTTTAAATTTCTTTATTTTTCTCCTAAATTCATCAAAGGATATAAAAACAAGGCCTTTTGTTGATTTTGACAAAGAAAAATCTCCGTTAAAATGGTTTTGTGCTGTAATATCAAATTTATAATTGCGTCTTGATTTGTTCAATAAAACATGTTATGATGACCGTGTGAACACTTTTGGCCATTGATGGACAAGATCGGCTTTTAACATAAAACACGTCTTTTCCGTCGGCAGAATGACAAATTTTTTGTCAAAACTGTATGCCCCCAAATCAGGAAGGAATGAACTATTTATGGCGATCAACAAAAAAGAATTTGAAATTCTTTGTTTTATTGAAAGAAATAATGGAGAAAAGCTGAGTCAGCGAAAAATTGCGGCTGGTTCCGGGCTTTCCCTCGGTGCAGTCAATAAGCTTCTTCCCCATCTTATCCAGCAAGAGTGGATAGATATCCCTGAAACTAAAAATGTCTATATTACAAAGGAAGGATTAACCGAACTGGAACCCTATCGGGTCAAACGGGCCGTCTTTATGGCGGCAGGCTTCGGTTCCCGTTTGGTACCCATTACCCTCAACACCCCAAAGGCTCTTGTCCGTGTCCATGGCAAACCCATTATTGAAACTATGCTGGACGCTGTTGTCCGTGCTGGTATTGAGGAAATTTACATCGTCCGCGGATACTTGGGAGAGCAATTTGATATTCTCAAAAAGAAATATCCTAACATTGTTCTGATTGACAATCCGGATTACAAGGAAAGCAACAATATTTCATCCGCTATGAAGGTTCGGAACCTATTTCGCAATGCCTATGTTTTAGACTCCGATCTTTATTTGCAAAATCCCGACCTCATTCGCAAATACGAATACTGTGCCAGCTATATTGGTTTGCATGTGGATAAAACCGACGATTGGCGGCTGATTATGAAAAACGGCCGGGTCACCGGAATGAAAATTGGCGGCACCGACTGTTATCAGATGTACAACATCACATACTGGACCGAGGAAGACGGCGAAAAAATGGAAAAGTACCTTCCCCTGCTTTACCAGTCTCCCGGCGGCAAAGAAAATTACTGGGACAACGTTCCCCTCGATGTCTACAATAAAGAATTTTATATTGAGGCACGAGAATGCAAACCAGGAGATATCGTTGAGATAGATACCCTATCCGAATTACAAGAATTAGACCCGATATATCGTTTTTAATCATAGAACCACAGTTTGTGGTGCAATAATATAGTTTTCTGATTGAAAATCTGGAAGCTTTTCAAGAACTTTTGATCTGAAACTTTACAATCGTTTTTGATTTTTTGTCCAAATTATGTGTCATAAACGCAGTATTAAATTCTGATGTCTTTATTAACGTCCTTTTGACGAAGATGGCTTTGCCGCTTCGTGTATTTGAAACAGCCGGCATAGGGATTAAGATCTGAGTTCTCCGGTTATCCTGAAGAGGCCGGAAAATTTATGGCGGCGATGCTCACACAACGATAATCTCAGCCAAATCTTGGCCGCCTTCATTATCGGTTTTATGAATCATTTGAAAGGGAATTTCTTGATTTTCAATGCGGGAGCAACTTACAGCGCATATCAAAAGGCTTTTGAAATGTTTCAACCTTAACCATGCAGATTGGTGCTAAGGACGGCATACGGCCTATGAATATGGATTTGGCTCGGCTTATCAATGAAAGGCAAATTTCTTATGACGCGGTGCTCCGTTGCGTCAGCAACCCCACTGAATTTAAGCAATATCTTGAAAAGAGCATGTAAAATATTACATGCTCTTTTCAATTTTACAGATAATCCTTCCGTTTCCTCTTTCTTCTCCACAAAAAAGCAACAGCCCCCAACCTATTTGCATAGATGAGAGCTGTTGCCTGTAACGAAATTTTGGGAGAATACGTTACAAGTATAGTATGGAGATATAGAGAGTATGCTATTTCACCCACGCGCCGGAAGCGTCTACCTTGTATCCGCCCACGGTGGTGTTTGCTGCCATTTTGCCGCTGGCGTTAAAGTAGTAGCATTTAGCATTTACCCAATTCCAGCCTGTCGCCATGGCTCCGCTGTCTTTCAGGTAATACCAGGTATTTCCCTGCTGCAGCCAGCCGGTCATCATAGCGCCGTTGCCT
>NZ_JACRSV010000003.1 GCF_014384905.1 Fumia xinanensis | reverse complement strand
TCTGCATCACGCCGCCTGCGTTCAGGAAGTACCAGGTGTTGCCCAGTTTGAGCCAGCCTGTCGCCATCACGCCGTCGGATTTCAGATAGTACCACTTGTTATCGACTTTCTGCCAACCGGTAGCCCGGATGCCGTCTGTGCCCAGGTAATACCACTTGCCGGACACTTTGGCCCAGCCGGTGACATACTCGCCGTCAGCGTCTTTCAGCTTGTAGCCATCGTCGGTCTCTTCCCAGGTGTATTTTTCGTCGCCGATGGGAGGAGTTTCGGGATCCGGTTTATCGTCGGGTTTCGGGGTGACACTTCCGCCTCCGCCGGAGCCAGAACCGCCGCCGATAGAGCCGTCAGAAGTACCTGTACCGACTTCGTTTTTAATCTTTTCCCCGGAAAAATCTCGAATGTGGGGTTTGGGAGTATAGGTGCCCTGCATCAGCTGGTAAGAATAATCATATAGAGCGCGCACCTGCGCATCCTCCGAAGCTGCGGCAACTCCCATAGCGCTGACGGCCTGATACCAGTTTCGGTAAGAACCGTCCCCATCCATTCCATTTTTCACAGCGCCATTTAAATAGTCGAGGAACTGATTATATCGGAAGGGATCTTCAAATGCTCTTCCATCAAATTCCAGTTCCAGGCCAATCTGCCCATAATTCGCATGGTATGCCACGTTATCGATGTATCCGTTGCCCACTTCTGAGGTACTGCCATCTTCCAGCGGCTCTCCGAAGAAGTGGTTGGGCTGGTAGGCAATTGCGTCAAACCCCACGTCTCTTCCCCACATATATCCATTTGCATAGTTGAAGGGAATCCAGAACATCTTATAGCCAAGCTCATGTACTTTGCGGGTGTTATAGAGGACTTGGGCAGGGGTAAAGCCCACCTGTTCGCTCAGCCAGTAGAAGCCGACAAAATCCACGTATTCATAGTTACCTTCCGCAAAGCGTGTCAGCACCTGATCATACCACCAATCACAGCAATCCTGCCATTCCGCTTTTACATCCGGATTGTAGTAATCGGGCATATCCATGTCATAATATTTTCCGTCGATTGGTCCAAATTTATGGTTGCGCCGGTCAATACCCGGAGACATGACCACCAGTTTGACTTTATAATTGGGGTCTCCCAGCTCTTTGGCCGCGATTTCAGCCGCTTTGTTCAGCTCGTCTACATCGCCGCCTTCCTTAAAGGTCTTGTCGAGATACCATTCCCAGTCTTCAAACTGAGGTGGCTCAGGACTTTCTGCGACATCTGCGTTATAGGCCCTGCCGTAACGTGAGGTCAGCGCCAGCAGGCACACTGCATCGAACATTTTGTCCTGTGCTTTGCCGTTGGTATCCAAATAGGTGAGATAGGGACGGTATTTCTGTGCATCCCAATCGCCGTTATGTTTTCCGCTTTCGTCGTCGAAACCATACCAGCCGTTGTAGCACAACACCATATCTTCGATATATGCTGTGTCCTCGCCCGGTTTTTGGTAATCGCGGCCGTTGTCCAGGTCTCGGCCGTTGTCCGCCGGCACTGCGCTTTCAATGATACCGTCGTAGCCGAATACTTCAATTTCATCCATCATATTGGTGTGGAGCATTTCTACGTCCAGACGGATGTAATTTGCGGCAACAGCCTGCACAGAGTCGTCTACTAAATCAGTAGGAGTGCCCTTTTCCGCCTTGCAGCGCCAGCCATATTGATAGTTTCCGCCAGCCCACATGTCTACGTTCCAGGTCCTGGAAAGGGGCACCCATGTTTTGCCGTCCATAGACGCATAGGTATATACAGCCCAGGGCTGGTAAGAAAACTCTTTAGCAAGCAGGTGCGTCCGCACACTGGTAACGGATTTAGTCCCCTGTAAATCGATTATTACGGACTGCAAAGATGCTTTAGTGGACGCATTATTTTCAACCAGTCTGTAGTTTTGCATAAAAGATACCCATGCCGGGTCACAAACATCTACAGTGCCCATAATGCCGTCTGTCATCTGTTTTCCGCCGATATCCGGTTCTGGAGACTCCTGGACGGGATTCATGGTATAGGGTTTGCCCAAAGCAACATTATAAAAACCCGCTTCATCCATTACTTCGCCGGCATTAGAGCATTTTCCCTTCTTTCCGATTACCTTGATTTCATCCAAATAAGCGTAAACCCCGTTTTGGGAAGGAGCGTCGAATGTCATCTTGACATAACGGGTATAAGCGGTTTCAGCGCCTTGGACGCTGGATCTAAAGCCATCTCTTTCGGCATTCCAGGTCATTTCCAGCTTTTGTGGGGAGCCGGTCAGTTCTGGAGCAGCTACATCAACGATTTTAGTCCAATCCTTACCGTTTTGGGAGGCCCAGAAACAAAGATTCTCTGGAGGTGTCAGATTGTTTGCCGGATCGCTCCGTGTGCTGAGGACAATTTCACTGATGGAGTTAGAGGTACCCATATCGAAAACGATTTCTAAGTGATTAAAGGAATCGTTGTCGTTATAGCGGAGAAATCCAGTCCAGTTCTTATCGTATTTGGTGCCGTTTTCGCCGTACAGGCCGTCGGTCAGCAGACCAGGAGTACTGCGGTAATCCGCAAAACGGGATGCGCTATACTGCCGGCCGCGAACCAAATTATAGGCGGGTCCTGCATCCGCATTGTTCTCATAATCGCCGCCGGGAATTTGTTTTTCATATACTGAAATTTCATCCAGCATTAGAAGGCCGTCCTGCTCAAAGGTGACGCGGACGTAGCGGCCGGTTGCCGCATTTTCCACCAGGTTCAACCGTTTAACGCCCTCGCCGCCGGACGAAACTTTTTCATCAGAAAACGTTTTCCAGCTGGCGTTGTCGGCAGAATACTCAACCTTTACGCCGGTGGGGTATTTGATGCTCAGCATACGGCTGGTGGATTTCAGCATACCGACCTGCACCTGTTCAAAGGTTTTTTCCTTACCCAAGTCCACTATTACGGAAAAATTCTCTCCATCACAGGTGTCATATCCAGACCACTGGTCGTCTTTATAAAGATAGGAGCCACGGGTACCGTTTGTCAGTTCATTTCCGGAATCAGGATATGTACTGTTGGATCCCCACGAAGTGACATAGGGCTGATTCAGTGCAAGGTTGTTGGTGTCCTGATAAAGTTCATCCGGTTTCCGTTCCGGGAAGACAGTCCGATTTTTAAGAATCTGAATTTCGTCCAGCAGCACTTTCTGATCTGCCGGGAAGGATACTTTTACATATTGTGCCTCAGCCTGCTCAAACGCATACTGAAAATTGTAGGTCATAGGCGCGTCAGAATCAATGGCCGGCAGGTTTTCAGAACCCAGTTCTTTCCAGGAAGAACCGTCAGCAGAACAGGATACTGCCACGTCGGAAGGCAGATAAACACCACTGCTTTTATCGTTCAAGAAACGAATATCCACCTGCTGAAAAGCTGTAATAGAGCCTAAGTTGATAGTAATTTCAGTATTTCTAGAGGCTTTTTTATAGCCGACCCAAGCAGAATTGGAGGCGTCCAGCGGTCCACTTCGTCCATCGGTCAGTTTTGTCAAGACAGAGCTGTCCGGATGCGCTTCATCCGCAACTGGGTCAGAGGTATAGGGTTTGCGAATCGCAATGTTGTTGTTCGCCTCATCGGGATTATCCAGAGACTTTGCGAGGATTTCCACTTCATCCACAAAGAACCAGCCGTTGGGATCTACTGTTACTTTGACATATCGGGCTGTCTCTGGTTTGTACATGGTAGTTTTATAGTTGTAGACAAAATTTTCTGTGGTACTGGCTCCGACTCCATCGGTAGAGACCAGTTTCCAGTTCTCCTTATCATTTGATGTGTAGACATATACAGCGGTGGGCAGCCAAATTGCCGCTCCAATATGCTGAAGAGTATTCAACCGCACTTCCTCAAAGGTTTTTGCCGCACCCAAGTCAAAGGTCATCGACACCTGCCCAACGTTGACGTATGCTGACCATGCTCCACTATAAAAGCTGGAATTGGCGATCTTTCCGTCAGTCAGTTCGGTGCCATTGGTGTCTGGGTAATTCTCATGAGCTGGAGAAGAGGTTTCGTAAGAAACACCTAACGCCAAATTGTTGTTGACCGGTTCGGCTCCCTCTTCTAAATAACCGGTAGGAGTATCGCCACTGGTTAGTTCCAGTGCTTCAATTTCGTCCAGGAACATCCAAGCTCCCTTGCCCTGCAGCTCAAAACGCAAACCAGCGGCAGTAATGGGCTGATCATCTAAAACGGCAAATACCAGATTGGCCCGGGAATCACTTGAGGTAGTTTCCCCTTCAAAAATGGTGACCCACTCCCCAGCGATTTCAGCCTGAATTTTCATCTGGTAGGGGGCGAAAATCGAAGGTCCTGCATCATTGAACGAACCGAGCTGAATTTCCCGGAAACTTTTATCTTCATCAAAAGTAAAAGTAATATCGATGGGTTTTTCGGCAATGTGGTAGCCTACATTGCTGCCGGCTCCCCAATCGCTGTTCTTTTGGCCATCGGTCAGCTTCTTACGAGCCTGATCAGGAAATCCATCATGGATATAGGCACCGTTTTCGACAGCGGTATCATCCGACCAGGACGTACGATAGGCAAGGCCGGACAATATATTTTTATTTTCTTTTACTTGAACCGTCAATACACAGACAGTGCTTTCTATCGAGTTTACCGCGCCGTCCTTGTTGTTTGTAACAACTACTTTATATCTGCCGCTGTCAGAAGCGGATGCAGAAACAATGGAAAAAGTATCGCTGTTTGTTCCAACTGCGGAACCATCTTTATACCACTGATAAGACAGCGTTCCGCCATCGGAAACGGCGGCCTCCACAGACAGAGTGACATTTTCTTTTTCCTGTACCTGTCTCACAGCGTCTAAATCAACGGCAATGACCGGCTTTTCGGCAATGGCGCCTTGTTTTATCACGTTGAGCTGACAAATCTTGCTCCTTGCTTCAGTGGTTTTACCATCCAAGGTATTTGTAACCTCTACGTAATAGGCCCCGCTATCCGATACTGCCGCGCTGTCAATCACAAGGCTGTTTTCGTCTGTACCGATTGGCGTTTGGTCTTTGTACCACTGATAGGAAAGGGTGCCGCCATCGGAAACAGAAGCCTCAACACTTAAGGTAACCGTGTCGCCTTCTGCCGCCGACATGGTGTCGGAAAAGTTTTCAACGACACTGGGCTTCTGGGGTCCTACGGCCTTAGGCTCATCGGATAAAACCCGAATTTCACCTACCAGCACCCAGTACTTCCCCGGAAATGTGAGACGGACATATTGGGCTTCCACTGCGTTGGATGAAATATGAGTGAAGTTAAAAAGGCCCCTGCCGGGTGTTTCAGAGGGCTTTTGTCCCGAAGCATACTGGGTAAACCGACTTCCATCTGTAGAATAGGAAAAGGAAACTGTATCCGGATACCCGATACCACCGCCCGGAACATCTCTTAAAAAGAGAGCCTCCACGCCGCGAAATTCCTGAACAGAGCCTAAATCGACGGTAATATTGACATCTCCATCGATACCGGAATACCCTACCCAGCCTCCATCATAACTGTCAGCGGGGGGAGAAATACCGTCGGTCAGTTCTCCGCCATTATCGGGAAAACTGCTGTGAGGCTGTGGATCAGAGACATAACTGGCCCCTTGCGCAATGTTATACTCCGGCAAAGCGATTTGTTTTCCCTGCAATACACGGATTTCTCCGATGAAAACCCAGCTGCTGGCCGGAAAACTCAAACGGACATACTGCGCTTCCAGATTTGCAGCCCCCTTATATGTATAGGTGTATGTGCTGTTTTCTGGAGCGTCAGAAGGGATTCTTCCCATATGAAACTCGCTAAATTCCTGACCGTCATCAGAACAGGAAAAGGTAAACGGCTGGGGATAATTGACTCCGCCCCCTGCAACGTCGTTTAAAAAAACCGCTTCCACGCCCTGAAACACTTGCCGGCTTCCCAAATCAATGGTAATGTCGACTGTCTCATAGCCGGAAAAGCCTACCCAGCGTCCATCCCAAAGGGTCGCGCTTCCGTAATCTCCGTCCGTGAGTTCCCCGCCGTTGTCGCTGTAAGACGGGTTCGGTTCAGCAGAGCTTTGGTACGTACATCCCAACGCAATATTTGTGTATTCCACCAACGCATCGCCACCGGAAGCAGCGCTGACAGGTATACTGCTCAATACACAGGCCATAGACAATATGGAACATAGACATGTCCTGAGCCGTTTTTTCCATCTCTTTTGGTTCATAATGCTCCTCCTCAAAAAACTTTCCATTCTACTGTTAACTGTCCGTTACATCTCTCCTATAATGAACACACAGCCTAAAACAAAATCTCCTTCCTGTATTTTAGTCAATTTTCTCATCAAAATGCTGATTTTCTTGTATGGTATAGTTATACTTTATTCGATTACTTCCATTGAAAAAAGTGGTTTATTTTAATTTTATAGTTTTATATTTACTAAAAATAAGGATATTTAATACACAAAATAAAAATACTAAGAACAGATATATTATAATAAATTTTAACTATATTTATATAATTTTTATTTAGTTTACATGTTTTCCTCCTTTTGCTATAATAAATGTAATTAAAACTTGTCCGAAACAAGGGGGAAAGGTCATGAGAGAAGATATCATCAGTCTGCCGCCTATGGATTCCGATCAGCCCTTTTATATCCCAGTGGTGGGAATTTCTTACTGTGACGGCAGTTATAAAATATCCCGCAAATGCTCTTATACCTGTTGTATTGAATATATTTTAAAAGGTACCGGTACACTTGAAATCGGCGGAAACACGTTTCATCCGTCTCAAGGAGACATCTATATTCTTCCGCTGCTTTCTGATCATGTATATTATGCGGATCCGGACGACCCTTGGGAAAAAATATGGATTGACACAAGAGGGATCCTTCCCTATGAATTGCTTCGTATTTACGATATTGAAAGCGTCTACCTAATCAAACAGCTAAACCTGTATCCACAATTTAAAGAAATTTTTGATATGGCCGGGAATAAAAAATTAGATCCGGTTTATATCAATCAGCAAACCGCGTTGATTTTTCATGACATTGTCCAGAAAATAGCATCACGCGTACATAAAGACCGCAATGAAATTTCTAATGAAGCCAAAGCCCTCAAGACCTATTTGGATCGAAATATTGAAAGCAATGTGAGCATCAAGGAACTATCTGCTCTTATTTATCGCTCCCCCTCACAAACGATTCGAATTTTCAAAAAAGCCTTTAGCTGTACCCCTTATGACTATGCTTTAAATTTAAAGGTTGAAGCGGCAAAGCTTTTTTTGAAAAATACATCACTGCAAATCAAGGAAATCGCATATCGACTGAATTTTTCAGATGAGCACTATTTTTCTAATGTATTTCGAAGCAAAACTGGGATGAGTCCTAAAAATTTCCGTAATATGTAGCTGCTAATCCTGCCGGAGGGAGGTTTGCTGAATCGTGAGAGAAGATATAATCAATTTGCCGCCTGCTGAAACAGAGCAGCCGCTATACATTCCCATGGTCGGAACTGCTTATTGGGACAAAAACGTCGTAGTGACAAGAAAATGCTTTTGGAGCTGCTGCATTGAATATATTGTGCAGGGCAGAGGAAAAATGGAAATCAATGGGCATACATTTTATCCATCTAAAGGGGATATTTGTATCTTTCCTCTTTTTTCGGATTACTCCTGCCGGGCAGACCAAAACGATCCGTGGGTGAGGATGTGGATAGATGTACGAGGTGTTCTATCAAACGAGCTTTTGAAACTATATGGTATCGAAAATGAATATGTAATTCAAAACCTGAATTTATCAGGGATTTTTAAAAGGGTATTTGACACCGCCTCAAATAAAGATCTGAGCCCCAGTGAAAGCAATTTACGCCTTACGCTTTATTTCTACGAAATCATTCAGAGAATTGCAATCCATGTACGAAAAAACCAGTCCGAAGTATCGGATGAAGCGAGGGCATTGAAGAATCATATTGACCGCAATGTAAATTGCAATATCAGCATTCATGAATTGTCAGCATTGATTTATCGTTCACCGTCCCAAACCATACGGATTTTTAAAAAAGCATTCCAGTGTACCCCCTATGACTACGCATCCAACTTGAAGATAGAGACAGCTAAATTGTACTTAAAAAACACCTCCCTAAAAATCAAAGAAATCGCTTATCAAGTCGGTTTTTCCGATGAGCATTATTTTTCCAACGTTTTTCGTGCTAAAACAGGTGTTAGCCCCAAAGAATTCCGCCACAGATAGCTTATAGTGAATTAAACTGCAAAGCCAGCCTGATAAAACTTTTCAGGCTGGCTTATTTTAACGAAAAAATCCACACAATTTTTACAATAAAAAAAGACCTGTAAACTTTTGTTTACAGGTCTCGATGGTTGCGGAGGCAGGACTTGAACCTACGACCTTCGGGTTATGAGCCCGACGAGCTACCAGCTGCTCCACTCCGCGATATTTGTGCCACAATCGGTGACAAATAGTATAATACCACATTGAAGAGCATTTGTCAAGACAAAATGTGCCAGTAAATAATGGAAACTTTATATTTTTATTTTTGACGGAACCATAATCATTCGAAGAACCCGCATAAAAGTAAGGCGATTGCGCACACAGGGAGAAAGCTGAATCAATTCTTCAGCCAAGTCTTCGGAGACGCCGATACTTTTTAAAGAGTCTACACATCCTAATTGTTGAAGCAGAATTAGGAGCTGTTGGGAATCGGGAATAGAGAAGAGTATCTCTCGGCATTGGCTCCAACGGCTTGTGAGCTTTAAAGGATCGACCGCCGCCAAGCAATCGTCGACATTTTCCTGTAAAATAAATTCCTGCAATTCAGGCGAAATATTTTTTAGGAAGCATCCTGATATCGGCGTGTATGGCAATACCAAAGGCGAAATATCCTCAATTTTGGCAATCGAACGGTAAACTTCTGCGCAAAGGCAGGTCCCCACCGCTACTTTTTCACCGTGCATTGCGTCGCTGTATACGGGAATTCCCATTTCTAAGGCATGGGAAATGTGATGCTCCGCGCCGGAAGCCGGTCTGGTATTTCCACACATTTGGATGGAAAGCCCCGACAGGAGCAACCCTTCCGTCAAGTCCCTAAAAGCATTGAGGGAACCGGTACGCAGCTGTAAACAGCTATTGCGGACGCGCTCCAGAGCCTGCCAAGTAAGGCTGTAGAGATAGGGACAGAAATATTCATTCGTAAGCAAGTGGGCTATTTTCCAATCCGCCAGACTGATGTATTTTCCCAGCATGTCACCCACGCCGGACAAAGTGTACCGCATGGGCGCGTCCCGTATGACGTTGAGGTCCGCCACAACCAACACAGGTGCCTTAGCGGGAAAAGTAGTCTTTTTCCCTTGAAAGGTCATGACAGCTGCACAGCTGCAAAATCCGTCCACAGACGCGGCCGTTGGACAAGACACAAAGGGAATTCCTCTTTGATAGGAAACATATCGGACAAGATCATGAATCGTTCCGCTTCCCACAGCCGCCATTACTCGTACATCGAGATGATGCTGCAAAAATTTAGTTAGTGTTTTGACGGCTTTCTCATCGGGATGAAGGTCTTGGGCACAAAGCACAATCTTATATTCCGAATCTGGGCGACAGTTCTTTACGGCCTCATAAGTATTTTCATCATAAACAGCAACCATCGGCCCTGAAAGCCCTATCTCTTCCGCATATTTCCGCAAGTTCTGAAGGCAATCGGGTTCGACTACGATTTTTTGGGTATCCATATGATGTTGTTTCTGACAGATACAATTGTGTTTTTCCAGCTGTGTGAATTCCATATTGATCACCTTAAAATACGATAATATAAATTATTTTAATTACTATTTGAATATATCACAATAAAATAAACTGTCAATAAAAAATTTAGGGGCGCAGATAATTTTTTTACTTTTTTGGAAACCTTTCTATTAAATCGCGCCTTTTGAGGAAAACTAGAATGGTATTGTATAAAGGAATGAGGAAATATTTATGGAATCGATTTGGAAAATGGACTTGGAGTGCGGTGAGCCAAAGCCTCTGCCGGATAAAGCAGATGTAATCGTCATCGGTGGGGGTATGACTGGTATATTGACCGCGTTTGTGCTCTCTCAGCAAAACGCAGACGTCATTCTCATCGATGGTGAACGAATTGCAGGCGGAATTACTCAGAATACCACTGCAAAAATCACCTCTCAACACGGGCTGATTTATGAAAAGCTCATAAAAGGTGCCGGCAAAGAACACGCTGAGATGTACGCCCGGGCCAATCAGCAGGCCATCGGACAGTATCGCTCGATGATCGAGCAGTTCAAAATCGACTGCGACTACAAAGAGCTGCCTCATTATGTCTATTCTCTGGAGAGCGAGGAACAAATCGTAAAGGAAGCCCTGGCGGCGCAAAAATTAGGCCTCCCTGCCTCCGCCGTTTCAGAAGTCACCCTTCCTTTTGCAGTGAAAGGTGCTGTCCGGTTCGAGGGACAGGCTCAGTTCCACCCGCTGAAATTTATCGAACCGCTGGCAAAAAAACTGACGATATTTGAGCAAACAAAAATACGGTCCGTCGAAGAAAGGCGGGTGAGCACCGAAAAAGGCACCGTTTCCGCCGACTACGTTGTGATGGCCGCCCATTACCCTTTTGTCAATTTCCCGGGATGGTATTTTCTGCGGCTGTACCAACAGCGGTCTTATGTTCTGGCGCTTCGGCACGCGGCAACCCTGGACGGCATGTACATCGACGCGAACTCCAGCGGGTATTCCTTCCGCAATCACGAGGATCTCCTATTGCTGGGAGGCCAGGGGCACCGCGCCGGAAAACATCCGGGGAACTGTTACCGCCATTTGGAGGAAGCGGCGGCAAAATTTTACCCCGAGAGCAGTATTGCCGCCCAGTGGTCGGCCCAGGACTGTATGAGCCTGGATGGGATTCCCTATATCGGCGCCTATTCCCGCTCTACGCCGAACCTGCTGGTGGCCACCGGCTACAACAAATGGGGAATGACCAGTTCTATGGCGGCGGCGCAGATCCTCACAGACCGCATTATGGGGAAACACAACGAGTACGCCAAAGCTTTTTCCCCTCACCGCTTTCACCCCAAACTGTCCATGGCGGAGCTCAGCTCCCACGCAAAGGAATCGGCGGTGGGACTTTCCAAAGGCTACTTCCACAGGCCTTTGCGGGAGCTTTCTTCCATCCCCAACGGCGGCGCGGGCGTCATCCGCTATCAAGGGAAACGGGTTGGAGCGTATAAAAATGACAAGGGAGAAGTTTTTCTGGTCTCGGCAAAATGTCCCCATCTGGGCTGCGAACTGAGTTGGAACGCCGACGAACTCACCTGGGATTGCCCCTGTCACGGCTCCCGTTTCGATTATCACGGAAACCTCATCGGGAATCCGGCGGAGGAGGGAATCAAGCTTGACAAACTTTCACGGTAACGGCAAAGCCCCGTTTTTTGAGGGCTGGTACTTCAAACTGCAAAACGGCGCTCAAACTTTAGCTTTGATTCCCGGCACCAGTACCGACGAGGATGGAAGTGAGTCGGCCTTTGTGCAGGCGATCACAGACACCGGCTCCTGCTGCTTTTATTTTCCCATGAGCCGGTGTGTTTTTCCACAAAAGCACCGTTTCTGCAAAATTGGGGACAATATTTTCGGCTCCAAAGGGATTCACCTGGAACTCGGAAACAACAAAGTGAAAATCCAAGGGACGATCCGGTTCGGGGAATTTACAACGCCTGCTTATCCGGCGATGGGGCCATTTTCCGTCCTTCCCTTTATGCAGTGTAACCACGGGGTCGTCAGCCTGCGCCATTCCCTTCAGGGAATCATCCAAATTAACGGCAGGACTCTGGATTTTTTGGGCGGCACCGGCTATATCGAAAAGGACTGGGGAAGTTCCTTTCCAAAAGAGTACCTGTGGGTCCACTCCAACCATTTTCTAAACGCCGCCGCTTCCATTATGGTGTCGGTAGCGGATATTCCGTTTCTGGGGTTTCATTTTTATGGGTGCATCGGCATGGTGTATTTAAATGGGAGGGAGTACCGGATGGCCACCTATACCGGCGTGAAAATCCTCCGGTGCGGCTCTCACGGCGTCACGCTGAAACAGGGAAAACACCTGCTGCGTATCGACGTTTTTTCCCAGAGCGCCCACCCTCTTTTTTCTCCCCAACAGGGAAAAATGTCCGGCACCATCCACGAAAGTCCCTCCTGTAGGGCGAGATTCCGGTTTTACGAATCCGGCCGGCTGCTGCTGGACGAAGTGAGCACACAAACCGGATTCGAATTCGTCACAGAGGAAAAAAACTCTGAATAAACGAAAAAACCGCCGGTTAATGCCGACGGTTTTTTCGTTATTCAGCTATTTTAGCGTATCGATAAAATCTTTCAAAGGTTTCTGATAGGAGTTCTCTGTGGAATTGTCGATGATGCAAAGGCCCGTTAGCGGCGGCGGGGCAAAATTCACCGCCGCCACATATTCCTCCCAGTGGCTGAGCTTCCAGGTGTCCCGCTCGGAGTTTCGGGCAATCATCCGCTGCCGGCACACCTCGATATCGGTATGCACCCAAAGTACTGACAGCTTTGCGTCCATACCGTCTAATTTTTTCCGGAGATTCATCAGATATTGCTCATCCCTCAGTTCCCGGGTGAAAGGGGCGTTGATGAGCACAAAGCGGGAAAACTCCAGCGCCTCAAACGCCACGTCCATGACGGCGAGATACTCGTAGTTTCGGACATGCTCTTCAAAAAAATCTGAGCTCCGGTCAAAGGGCTGCCGGGCAACCTGGAAGATTTGCTTTGACAGGGGAATGAGGGCGTCTTTGTCCAAATAGACGCACTCTCCGAGCATTTTGGCCAGCTGTTTTGCCACAAAGGTCTTGCCGCTGGCGGGTGGGGAAGTAATCAGGATAAAGTGCTTCATACACCCTCCTATTTGAGATAGTCTGTGAGCCGGTTCATCGCTTCGGCGGTGTCCTGCCGGTCCCCGAAGGCGGTGAGACGGAAATAGCCTTTTCCGTTTTCACCGAAGCCCTCTCCCGGCGTGCCCACCACATTCAGCTCATTTAAAAGCAGGTCAAAAAACTCCCAGGACCCCATCCCATTTGGGCACTGCATCCAAATGTAGGGGGAGTTTTCTCCGCCGGTAAACCAAAGCCCAGTTTCCTTCATAGCGCCCGTCATGATTCTCGCGTTATCGGCGTAATACTGGAGGTTTTCCCTGATCTGCTTCTGTCCGACTTCCGAAAAGGCCGCAGCCGCCGCCCTCTGGATGACGTAGGGCACTCCGTTGAACTTGGTGGTTTGGCGTCGAAGCCAAAGTTTGTTGAGCTTCACTCCGTCAAACTCTAATGCCTCAGGCACGATGGTGTAACCGCATCGGGTTCCGGTAAAGCCCGCTGTTTTGGACAGGGAGCAAAATTCAATGGCGCAGCGCTTCGCCCCATCGATTTCATAGATACTGCGGGGGAGCGCGGAGTCTTTGACAAACGCCTCGTAGGCCGCGTCAAAGAGGATAAGGGCGTTCCGGGATAGGGCGTAATCTACCCACTTTTGCAGCTGTTCTTTGCTGTATACGGCCCCCGTCGGATTGTTTGGGGAGCAAAGGTAGATAATATCCGCCTCCACCCTATCATCCGGCAGGGGGAGAAAGCCGTTTTCCCGGTTGGCGTCCATGTAAACGATTTTTCGCCCCGCCATGAGGTTTGTATCCACATAGACGGGATATACCGGATTGGGGATCAGCACCGTGTTGTCGGCGGACAGAATGTCCAGGATATTCCCCACATCGCTTTTGGCTCCGTCGCTGATGAAAATTTCATGTTCATCCAGTTTGATGTTCCGGCTGAAATAGTAGTGCTGTACCGCTTCCTTTAAAAAAGGATAGCCCTGCTCCGGCCCGTAGCCGTGGAAGGATTCTTTCCGCCCCATTTCCGCCGCCGCGTCCCGCATGGCAGTGACAACGGCAGGACATAGGGGCAGCGTCACGTCGCCAATGCCCATGCGGATGATTTTTTTCTGGGGATTCGCCTTTTGATAGGCGGCGACTTTATGGGCAATGGTGGAAAACAGATAGCTTTCTTCCAGCTTTAGATAGTTTTCGTTGATTTTCATAACAGGATTCTCCTCGGTCTATTTCTGATTGGGCCGTTTCCCCGTGTCGTAAAAAACAGCGGGGGCAAAGTATTTGTGGGTGACCTTGCGGTGAATGGCCTCAATTTTCTCAATGGTTTGTGGGTCGCCTTTCCCTTCCAGCAGATATCCGTCCAGATCCTTGTAGGTGATTCCCATCTCTTTTTCGTCGGTCTGCCCGTCGTAAAGGCCGGCGGAGGGCGCCTTTCTGCGGATGTTTTCAGGCGCTTCCAGATAATCCAGGAATTCGTAGATTTCCGTCACCGTCAGGTCGGCGATGGGGTTAAAATCATAGGCTCCGTCCCCCCATTTGGTAAAATACCCCACGTATTCCTCACTGCGGTTGCCGGTTCCCGCCACCAAATAGCCCTTCGTGTGCGCCAAAGTGTATAAAGTTGTCATCCGAAGCCGGGGGGCGATGTTGGCCGAGGCCCCATCTGTAATACAATCCACTTTGGAAACCGCCTCGACGAAAATTTCTTTCACCGCGGTCAAATCCACCGTCACTGTCTCGATGCCGAACTGGCGGGCAACAGCCTGCCCGTCCTCCATGTCCTCTCCAAAATTTCGCTTTGACTGGCATGGCATCATGACACCCAAAACCTGTTCAGTGGCCTTCCGGCAGAGGATACCCACCAAGGCGCTGTCCTTACCCCCGCTGTTTCCGTAAATGACGCCTTTGGCTCCCGATTGATAGAGCTGTTCCTTGATAAACGACACCCGGTCTTTTAATTCCCGCTCATAGTTTCTCCCCATCCTGTTCGCTCCTTTTCAGTGCCGCTTTGATAAACTCCCGGAACAGGGGATGTGCCCTGTTGGGACGGCTTTTAAATTCAGGGTGGAACTGGACGCCCACAAAAAAGGGATGCTCCTTTACTTCCACCGCTTCCACAAGCCGCCCGTCCGGGGAAGTTCCCGCCACGGTGAGGCCGTTTTCTATCAATTCTTCCCGGAAAATGTTGTTAAATTCATACCGATGGCGATGGCGTTCAAAAATTTCTTGTTGCCCGTAGGCCTCATTCAGCTTGGTTTCCGCTTGGATGACGCAGGGATAGGCACCCAGCCGCATGGTACCGCCCTTGGGGAGATTTCCCTGCTGATCCGGCATCAGATCGATGACCGAATGAGGTCCTTCCGCAAACTCGGAAGAATTGGCGTCCTCATAACCCAAAACGTGGCGGGCGTACTCAATGACGGCGATCTGCATACCGAGGCAGATTCCAAAGTAAGGGATTTTGTGAAGCCGGGCCGCCTCCGCCGCCGCGATCATCCCCTCGATGCCCCGGTCGCCGAATCCGCCGGGTACGATGACACCGTCGTACGCTTGGAGGATTTCCACCGCATTCTGGCGATTCAGTTTTTCGGAGTCCACCCAGTCGATACACACCTTGGCTTTATTTTCGTACCCGCCGTGGCAGAGGGCTTCCGCCACCGAAAGATAGGCGTCGTGAAGCTGGACGTATTTTCCCACCAGCGCGATTTTTACCGGCTTTGTACAATGTTCGATACGTCGGAGCATCTCCGACCACTCGCTTAAATCGAAGTCGCGGACCGAGATGCCCAGCTCCCGGCAGACCACCTGCGCCAATCCGTTTGACTCGAGCATGATGGGAGCCTGGTAAAGCACCGGTAATGTCACATTTTCGATAACACAGTCGGGCTTTACGTTGCAGAACAGGGCGATTTTCTGCCGGATACTCTGAGAAATAGGCTCGTCGCTGCGGGTGACAATGATGTCCGGCATAATGCCGAAGCTCTGAAGCTCTTTGACCGAGTGCTGGGTGGGTTTTGACTTGTGCTCTCCGGAACTTTTGATGTAGGGGACCAACGTCACGTGGATAAAAAGGCAGTTTTGTTTTCCCACCTCGTGGGATACCTGCCGGATGGCCTCCAAAAAGGGCTGGCTCTCGATGTCTCCGGTGGTGCCGCCGATTTCGGTGAGAATCACATCGGCGTCGGTCTGCTTGCCGACCGTGTAGATAAACGCCTTGATTTCATTGGTGATGTGGGGGATGACCTGCACCGTTTCCCCCAGGTATTCCCCGTTTCGCTCCTTCTGAAGGACGTTCCAGTAAACCTTGCCGGTAGTCAGGTTGGAAAACTGGTTTAAATCCTCATCGATGAACCGCTCGTAATGGCCCAAGTCGAGGTCGGTCTCCGCCCCATCCTCAGTGACAAATACCTCGCCATGCTGATAAGGGCTCATGGTGCCGGGGTCCACGTTGATGTAAGGGTCCAGCTTCTGAGCCGCCACTTTAAGCCCTCTCGCTTTTAAAAGCCGCCCCAAAGAGGCTGCCGTAATCCCTTTTCCCAAACCGGAAACAACGCCGCCGGTCACAAAAATATATTTCTTGTCCATATGCTTGCATCCTTTCCAGCTCAAAGTTCAACGGTTCCCTCAAACACCTTGACGGCGGCGCCGGTCATCCAGACGGTCTCGCCCACGTCGCGGATAATCAAATCCCCGCCGTTCAAATGAACGGTTACATCGGCCCCTTCGTCACAATAACCGTTCAGCACTGCCGCCACCACTGCGGCACAGGCCCCCGTCCCGCAGGCCCAGGTTTCTCCGCTGCCCCGTTCCCAGACCCGCATCCGCAGCTCATTGCGTCGGATGACATGGATGAACTCTGTATTAATCCGCTCGGGGAACATGGAATGATTTTCAAATTGGGGGCCAATTGTTACGATGGGAAGGCTTTCCACCTCATTTAAAAACACGACGCAGTGGGGGTTGCCCATGGAAACACAGGTGACACGATACTCTTGACCGTTTACTTTGAGCGGATGGTCGAGGACCGTGTCCAGGTTGAAAAGGGTGGGAATCTCACTGGCTCCTAATATGGGGGAGCCCATATCCACCGTGACCGAAAGCACCTGGCTGCCCGATGTTGTGAGAATCAGCCGCTTGATTCCGCTCAGAGTCTCGATCCACATGTCCTTTTTTGGCACCGCACCGCTCTCATACAGGTATTTTCCCACGCATCGGATGGCGTTTCCGCACATTTTTCCTTCGCTGCCGTCGGCGTTGAACATCCGCATTTTGGCATCCGCCGTTTCCGACGGGCAGATGAGGACAATCCCGTCCCCGCCGATACCGAAGTGCCGGTCGGAAAGCTTCCGGCTCCATTTTTCCGGCTGGGGCAGCTCCTCTTCCAGACAATCGAAGTAAATATAATCGTTGCCGCAGCCCTGCATTTTCACAAAAGACCGTTTCATCGCAAAAATCCTTCCATTTATTGTATTCCGCCTGTATCAAAGCGCCTTTCGAAAAGAGTTTTCGTCCATCAGCTGCAAAAACCGGTCAAACAGGAACATCGTGTCCTGAGGGCCAGCCGCCGCCTCCGGGTGGAACTGGACCGAAAAAGCCGGTATATCCCGATAGGAAATTCCCTCGCAGGTGCCGTCGTTGGCATTTTCAAAGGCAATCCGAATATGAGGGGGCAGATTCTTACCAGATACAGCATAGCCGTGGTTTTGGCTTGTGATGTACACCCGTCTGGTTTTGAGGTCGATGACGGGCTGATTGGCGCCCCTGTGGCCGTACTTGAGCTTAAAGGTCTTCCCCCCCTGAGAGAGGGCCAAAAGCTGGTGCCCAAGGCAAATGCCAAAAATGGGCATCCGCGCTTCACAGAGTTTCTGGATTTCTTTGATAATTCCCACATTTTCCGCCGGGTCCCCTGGGCCGTTTGAAAGCATGACGCCGTCGGGCTGCAGCGCAAGAATGTCCGCCGCCGTTGTTTTTCCAGGAACCGTGATGACAGTACAACCGCGCCTGAGCAGCTGACGCTTGATATTCTGCTTGGCCCCGAAATCCCAGAGCACCACCCGGTACTGTTCCTTTTCCGCTTTCTCCTCGGAAATTTGCTCACAGCTGACCGCATTGACCGCATCGACAATGCGATAGTCACGGATCGCTTCCACCCATTTGTCTTTTTCTTCCAAGCTGTCCGCAATGCGGGCGTTCATCACGCCGCTTTCCCGGATAACCTTGGTCAGTTCCCGGGTGTCGATGCCATAGATGCCGATGATCCCCTGCTCTTTAAAAAAGGTGTCAAGACTGCCCTCGCTACGGTAGTTGGAGGGTTCCTGGCACCATTCTCTGACAATATAAGCTTTGATGCTGACCTTTGTGCTTTCAAAATCCGAGGGGATGACTCCGTAGTTTCCGATCAGCGGAAAAGTCTGCACCACGATTTGTCCATAATAGCTGGGGTCGGTGAGAGTCTCCAGATATCCGCACATGCCGGTGGTAAAGACGATCTCTCCGGTAACTTCGCCGGAAAGGCCAAAGCGTTTGCCCTCAAATACCCTTCCATTTTCCAGAATCAAATAAACCGTCTTTCCCATTGGAGACGCTCCTTTCTATCCCTTAGCTTTCATAGGTCTGCAAAATCCCCTGTGCCACTTCCCTCCGGGTCATTCTCAGATCCATGGCCTGTTTTTCGATGTGGCGATGAGCTTGGGCTTCTGTCATACCCAAATACTCAATAAGGGCGCACTTTGCCCGATCCACCAATCTTATTTCTTCTATTTTCTTTTGTAAGCGGACATTCTCATTTTTGAGTCCCAGTATCCTTCTGCGGGAAGCGGAAATCAGCTTTATGGCCTGATAGAACATGGCTGTATTCATGGGCTTTTCCACCACGAAAACCCCAAAATCCTCCACCTTGCTGAACACGTCGTCCGCCCGGTCCACTTTCACCAGCATCAACACGCCGCAGGAGGTGGTTTCGGAGAGGTTGACCGCCAGTTCTGCCCCGAATTCGTCGGGAAGGGGGGTGTTGATGATGACGATGTCATATCCGTCGTCCAGCATCATCCGCCGTGCCTCGCTTCCGCTCATTGCCGCGACGATGCGGGAATACCGGTTCATCTGGAGCATTTTTGTCAGATGCTCCGTCGCTTTGGGGGTGCTGGAAACGATAAGAACCTTTTCCACTTCTGTCACCGCCTCCGCTACTTATATCTGCCCAAAATACAATTGATTTTCCGCCTCGTGAGAATCGGGGGAACCGTTTACCTCTTCCCATTCCCTCTGTTTTGCCGCAAGAAATTTCTCTATGACATCCGTGGGAAGCACTTCCTTTAAAAATTCGCTCCGCCTCGCCGCTCCCACCGCTTCACCCAGGGTTTTGGGCAGGCTTTGGAGTCCCGTCGTGTCCACACTGGCATCCATTAGGTTGAGCTCTGTAGGTTTTGGAAGTTTCATTTCCTTCTCAATTCCCTCCAGCCCCGCGGCAATCAGCAGCGCAAAAGCGTAATAGGGGTTGCAGGCCCCGTCGGGGGATCTAAGCTCCATCCGACACCGCTCAGAGTCATAGGATGCCAGAGGGATGCGAATGAGCTGTGACCGGTTTCCCTTGGACCAAGTGATATACCGGGGTGCTTTGCATTTTCCCAAACGCTCATAAGAATTGGTGAGGGGATTTAAAAAAGCAGTGCACTCGCTGACGCGGTTTAGAATCCCGGCGATAAACCCCTCCGCCTCGGAGGGGACACCCCGCAGCAAATCCTGAAAAACATTACGCCCGTTTTTATAAAGGGACAGGTTCACGTGGAGCCCGCTTCCGCTTTGGTTTGCGATGGGCTTAGGCATAAAGGATGCATATAGCCCGCTCCGCCCCGCGATGGTGCGCACCACTGACTGGTAAGTGATAAAATCGTCCGCCGCCGTCAGCGCGCCGCTGTATCGAAAGTCTATTTCGTTCTGCCCGGGGCCCTGCTCGTGGTGGGAACTCTCTGCCGTGATACCCATTTCCTCCAAGGTCAGGCAGATTTCTCGCCGCACGTTTTCCCCTTTATCCAAAGGCGCGATGTCGCAGTAGCCTGCCCGGTCAAAAGGAACATGGGTAGGTTCGCCTTTATCGTCCTCCAAGAATAGATAAAATTCGCTCTCAGCGCCGACTTTGCAAGCAAGGCCCTTTTGGGAGCACTTTTCCACCACCCGACGCAGAATCTGCCGCCCGTCGCCTATAAAAGATGTCCCGTCGGGGTTTTTGATGTCGCAGAAAAATCGAACCACTCGCCCCTGGGAAGGCCGCCACGGCAATACCGAAAGGGTTGCTGGGTCGGGTACTAAAAACAGATCGGACTGGTCGACTGAAAAAAAGCCGTCAATAGCAGAAGCGTCGAAGGAAACGCCCTTATCAAAAGCCCGGCGCAGCTCACTGGGGGTGATAGACACATTTTTCTGTCTGCCGAAAATGTCGCAGAATGCTAAGCGTATAAACTTTACATCATTTTCCTCGACAAATTCTAGAACTTCTGACATGGTGTAGTCTCCCATAAAATTGCCTCCTTACGCAAAATAGCGGTATATACTTATAAGCTATTATACACCAACTAATTCTGAGTATAAAGCTGTTTATATGGATTTTTTGTATTGGCGGTCAGGACAAAAAAGTGATTTTTGAGGATTTTCTTTTTGTCCAACTGGAACTCCTTGCAAAATTCGCTCAAATCACTGTCTATCTCCTCCATATCCTCCGCTGTAGCGTCCCGAGCGGACACCTGGGCCGGAAGATCCTGCGGAAGGGTATCACACCGCAAATAAATTTTTCCGCCGTGCATCCCGGTGCCGCAAAAATATCCCACCGGCGGCTTTCCGCCGCTGTTCAAGCCCAAAACCACAATATTTCCACCCGCCTGGTACTCGCCAAGAAAGCTCCCCGCAGCGCCGCCGATGATAATAGTAGGCTTGTGCTCTTCGTAGGCTTTGATATGGATGCCGGTCCGGTAGCCGGTGTCCCCCTTGACAAAAATCTTACCGCCCCGCATGGCATAGCCTGTGGCGTCGCCGGAGGAACCGTGGACGTAGATGGCGCCGCCGTTCATAGTGTCGCCCGTGGCATCCTGGACATTTCCAGTGGTTCGAATGACGCTTCCATTCAAATAAGCGCCCAAAGCGTTGCCGGGAATCCCTTCAATTACGATTTCCTTGCCGTTCAAACCGCTGCCGATGTATCTCTGGCCGACACAGCTTTTGATACGGATTTTTGTATCTTTTGTATTGCGAATTTTTTCATTCAAATCCCTAAAATGCATATCGTCTGCAACAATATTCATCGTTTGAGCCCCCTTTTGTTTACGAAACGCCCAGCATTTTTATCCGCTCTTTTCTCGAAAACGCCATGAGCTGGGGATGTTGCTTCATCAGTTCAAAGTCGATCGTATCCAGCGGCGTCTGATTGCGGATAAGGCTCGTATAGATACCGGCCCGGCCCACGTCGCCCACCATTATATAGCCTTTTAAAAGTCCGTCTTTAACTAAAAGTTTTTTGTACCGTCTGCCATCGGAAACGATGGTTTCCTCGCCGTCGTAACTGCCCGCCGTAATGACGTGCAGCCCGAAGAATCCTACTGCGTTCATAGGAATGGCGCTGTCGTAGGACTTTTCCCCGCCGGCCATGTTGATTCCAGCCGTCTCACCCTGTATGTAGGCGTTAGGCAAAAGGGCAAGGATACGATTTTCATCAATGGTGATGTCGTGACTTTCAACGCAATCGCCGGCGGCGTAGACGTCACACAAGCTGGTTTCACATTTGCCGTTAATAACAATGCCTCGGTTCACTTCGCCACCTGCGTCGGATACAAGATTTGTGTTGGGCCGGACACCCACCGCTACCACCAGCACGTCAAAAGGCACTTTTTTACCGCTGACCAAAGCAGCCTGATTTGGTTCAAAGGACTGGACGCAGTCGGAGAGGATAAAAGAAATATTCTTCTCTAGGTGTTTTTGGACGATAGCGGCACCCTCCTGATCCAAAACCGACGGAAGAATACGGTCCGCCAAGTCCACTACCGTAATGGATTTTACCAAATGGGCGATCCCCTCGGCGCATTTCAGGCCGATGAGCCCCGCACCCATAATCATTACCTTGCTCTCAGGCGACAGAGTTTTTTTCAAAGCTTTGGCGTCGTCCAACGACATAAAGGTAAATTTTTTTGTCACCCTCTCCAACCCTTCGATAGGAGGAATGAAGGGACAAGAGCCGGTGGCAACGAGCAGTTTATCGTATGGGATTTTCTCTCCGTTGTCCAACAAAACGCTTTTCCCTTTCGGATCAATGGACACAACCGTTTTTCCCGTCAGCAGAGTGCAGCCATTATCTTTGTAGAAGCTGTCAGGACGATATTTCATTCGCTCTTCGTCGGTCTTGCCATAAAGGAGGTAGGAAATAAGCGGACGGGAGTAGGTGTGATAAGATTCGCTGGAAATCAGAATGATGTTGCTTTCTTTGTCCATCTGCCGAATTCCTTCGACGCAGCCGATGGCGGCAGTGGAATTTCCGATTATAACGTAATTCATGCTCCTGCCTCCTCTGTAAAAATAATAGCGTTGTTAGGGCATCCGGCCACGCAGGCGGGCGCACCGCAGCTGTTTGCGATACAGAGTTCACATTTCTGCACCACACCGTTTTCAGCGGGCATAATGGCGCCATAAGGACAACTGAGGATACAGGTGTAGCACCCCACACATTTCTCCTGGTCCACAAAGACTGCCCCGTTTTTGACAGAAAGTGCACCGGAAATACACCCTTTTACGCAGAGAGGTTCTTCACAGTGGCGGCAGCTCACGGCAAAATGAACGTCTCCTTTTTCTTCGATGCGGATGCGGGGGTTGATTTCAATGCCCTTGAGGGCCTTAACCATATCTGAACAGCCGGAGTTGGCAAAAGCGCAGTTGTATTCGCATAAATGGCACCCCAGGCACCATTTTTCTTCTACGTAAACTTTTTTCATGGCAATCACCTAAAGAACAATGTATTCATCGCGGGCGGCGCCCACCGACACGTATTTGATCTTGCATCCAACCGCTTTTTCCAGATAGGCGATATATTTTTTTGCCGCCTCCGGCAGCTCCTCCGGTTTGCGGCATTTGGATACATCGCAGTTCCAGCCAGCGAAATATTCCACCACCGGTTTTGCCCGGTCAAGCTTCGAGCCATAGGGAAACTCGTGTACAATCTGTCCATCCAGTTCATAAGCGGTACAGACGGGAATTTTCTCCATATAGGAGAGTACGTCCAGCTTGGTCAGGGCCAATTCGTCGCAGCCCTGAACCCGCACGCCGTATTTGGAGGCCACTACGTCAAAGGGACCAACCCTCCTGGGACGTCCGGTGGCTGCACCGTATTCGCCGCCTGCCGCACGGAGCTTCTCCGCCTCGTCCCCAAACATTTCTGCTGTAAAGGGGCCCTCTCCCACACAGGTGGAGTAGGCTTTCATGATGCCGATGGTATTGGTGAGCTTCCAATTGGGGATTCCTGCGCCGATAGGGGCATAAGCGGCAATGGTGGGGGAAGAAGAGGTAAAGGGGCAGATGCCGAAATCGATGTCGCGCAGGGCGCCAAGCTGTGCTTCAAACATGATGTTTTTTCCTTCCGATGCTGCCTCGTTCAGATAAACACCGGTGTCGCAGATATAGTCCTTGAATTCCTCAGCGTACTTATCCAGCCAGCTGAGCATCTCATCGTAATCCGTGGGATTTGCCCCGTACACCCCGGTGATGGTCAAATTTTTCCAGGCGAGGATCCCCTTGAGAGCCTCTGCATAAGAATCTCTATCCAGCAAATCCCCCATCCGCAGGCATTTTTTCATGTATTTGTCGCCGTATACCGGGGAGATGCCCCGTCTCGTCGAGCCAAATTTGGCATCGCCCAGCCGTTCTTCTTCCAAAACATCCAGAAGTTTGTGGTAGGGCATACAGATAACGGCTCTGTCGCTTATTTTTAAACTTTCGGGGGAAATCTGCACCCCTGCCTCCCGGAGTCTGCCGATTTCGCCGCTTAAGTGCTCCAAATCGATGACCATGCCGGTTCCCATGACATTTGTGACTTCCTCCCGCAAAATTCCAGAGGGCAGTAGATTTAAAATAAACTTGCCCCGATCATTGACAACGGTGTGTCCAGCGTTGTTCCCGCCCTGATAGCGGGCCACAATGTCGTATTTTTCCGAAAAGAGATCCACCATTCTGCCCTTGCCTTCGTCGCCCCAGTTAATCCCCACAATGGCTGTTAACATGTTTTCTTCTCCTCTTTCAGACTAAAATTATTCTCCCGCGTGTTTGATGCCGAGTATAGAAAGCTCTCTGTCGCCCAGGCCAATGCCACGGAGCATCAAGCGGTTTCCCTTGAGGGCCTCGATAGAATTGATACCCATGCCGCCCATCATTTCCTTGATTTCGTGATCCCAGGCGGTGATGAGATTGATAAGCCGCTCCGAACCGATGTCGGGATTGAGCCGCCGCACCAGATCAGGCCGCTGGGTCGCGATCCCCCAGTTGCATTTGCCGCTCTGGCAGCTACGGCAGAGGTGGCATCCAAGAGCTAGGAGTGCGCTGGTCGCAATGTAGCAGGCATCCGCTCCCAAAGCGATAGCCTTTACTACGTCGGCGCTGCTGCGGATACTTCCCCCTACGACGACGGACACCTGGTCGCGGATTCCCTCATCCCGGAGCCGCTGGTCAACGCTCGCCAGGGCGAGCTCAATGGGAATGCCTACGTTGTCGCGTATGCGGGTCGGAGCGGCACCTGTTCCGCCTCTGAACCCGTCGATGGCGATGATGTCGGCTCCGCTGCGGGCAACGCCGCTGGCAATAGCCGCCACGTTGTGAACCGCCGCGATTTTAACGATAATGGGTTTTTTATATTCTGTCGCTTCTTTTAAGGAAAATACCAGTTGTCGTAAATCCTCGATGGAATAAATGTCGTGGTGTGGTGCCGGGGAAATGGCATCAGAGTGGAGAGGGATCATCCTGGTCTTGGACACGTCCTCGCCCACCTTTGCACCAGGCAAATGCCCGCCGATGCCGGGCTTAGCCCCCTGGCCCATCTTAATTTCGATGGCCGCTCCCGCTTCCAGATAATCCTTGTAAACGCCGAAGCGTCCGGAAGCCACCTGGACAATGGTGTTGGGGCCGTATTGGTAGAAATCTTTATGAAGGCCGCCTTCGCCGGTGTTGTAGTAAATGCCAAGTTGTTCCGCCGCCCTGGCCAGGCTCGCGTGGGCGTTATAACTGATAGAGCCGTAGCTCATAGCGGAAAACATAATGGGGGTGTTGAGTTTCAATTGAGGGGTCAAATTATTGATAATTTTTCCGTTTTTATCCCGCTCGATACCTTCAGGCTTCTTGCCCAGATACACCCTCGTTTCCATGGGTTCCCGCAGGGGGTCGATAGATGGATTCGTCACCTGAGAGGCGTTGATGAGGATTTTGTCCCAGTAGACTGGATATTCCTTGGGATTGCCCATAGAGGAAAGCAGTACCCCGCCAGAACCCGCCTGCCGATAGACTTCTTGAATCGTCTGACCGGACCAGTTGGCATTTTCCTTAAAAGTATGATCGGTTTTGACGATTTTAAGCGCCCGCGTCGGACAGAGGGAGACGCAGCGATGGCAGTTGACGCATTTGCTCTCGTCCGCCGTCATCCGCCCGGTGTCGGGGTCGTACTGATGTACTTCGTTGGCGCATTGCCGTTCGCAGACCCGGCAGGCGATGCAGCGGTCGTAATTTCGGATCACTTCATAATCTGGATAGAGGAAATTGATTGCCATAATTACTCCCCTCCCTTCAAACGCACGATTACCGGTTCTCCCCCGCGGGGAGCCCAGATACGGTCTAACTCCGGCTCGATGACCCGGATGGCGCTTTCTTCACTGGCAATATAAAACATATCGCCCTTTTCGGCCGCCACCATAGAGCGGAGCTTCAGCCGGTCATTCAGTGCCATCATGCCGCCCTCGAATCCAACCAGAATAGAGAAAGGGCCAGTGATGAGGTAGCTTGCAAATGCATTGCGGAAATAGGTGAGCTTTTCCCGCTCTTCCGGCTCCTTTGATTCAATTGTACTCCAAAAGGGAGCGGCGATGACCTGGGCCACCTCTTCCATGGAAAGGCCTTGGCGACGGTTTAAATAATCCACCATGTAGGTGATGACTTCGGTGTCGGTGAGCAGATTGCACTGATAACCATGCATCTCAATAGCCCTCCTATTGGCATCGTAGGAGGAAATCTCCCCGTTGTGGACGATGGAGTAGTCAAGCATCGCAAAGGGATGGGCCCCGCCCCACCAGCCGGGGGTATTGGTGGGATACCGTCCGTGGGCCGTCCAGCAGTAGCCCTCGTACTCCTCCAGCCGGTAGAAATCCCCTACATCTTCCGGAAAGCCCACTGCTTTGAAGACGCCCATGTTTTTGCCGCTGGAAAAGACATAGGCGCCGTCGATATGGGTGTTGATGCGGATGACGCACTTGGCGACAAATTCCCGCTCGTCAAGCTGGCTCGCCTTGAGCTTTGTGGGAAGCGGATAGAGGAAATACCGCCAGATGAGAGGTTCGTCTTTGATTTTCGGAGTCTTCCGAGTAGGGATTTTCGACAGGTTCACGATATCAAAATGCTGTTCCAAAAAACATTCGCATTTCTGACGTGCCTCCAAAGTGTCATAAAACACATGGAATGCATAATACTCTTTATATTCCGGATAAATACCGTATCCTGCAAAGCCGCCTCCCAGTCCATTGCTGCGGTCGTGCATTACCGCAATGGACTGTACCGCTTTAAGTCCGGAAAATCGCTTTCCGTCTCGGGCAAAAATGCCGGAAATGGCACAACCCGAAGGGATGCGTACCTGTCCTTCCTTTAACATGGATTCTGTCCCCTTTCTAAAGCAAATTAAAAAGGCGTCCATCAGAGGGTACGGACAATGGTTTCCGTATCCTCTGATGAACGCCTTTGTTCACGATGCCTATTATACTATTTTCTCTGAAAACTGTCAATATTTTTGAACGAAAAAAATATATCTCCTGCATATTTGTGAAAATAGAATAAATCACATGACTTTTATGCGGCCACTTTTGAATGTATTTAAATCAAATAAAACCTTTATTATGCCTATTATTCATGCGGATACGTTTTACAAACCATTAATTTATAAAATGAAAGTTTTTTTTGCCGCCTGTCATAATAATTGCTTTTTGCTGTTATTAGATTTGCTTATTATGTTTAAATTTTGGTAAAAAGCAAGCCGCGCCAACGATCCCCTCTAGTTATTCTTTTACATAAAAATTTTTTCTTAGCATATAGTTTAGAAAGCCTATTCCTTACTTCACTGTGAAAGGATCATCATTATGTTTATCCGCAGCTTCCGACTGAAAAATATACTGTTTGGCACCATTGTATTTTTGCTGACGGTCGCCATCGGCCTTAACGTATTTTCCGCTGTTATGACGGTTCGTACTTCCGCCGAGCCTATGGACGCCGCTCCGCCTTCGGAGGAAGGCGGTGATAAAATCGTATACCTCACCTTTGACGACGGCCCTTCTGTCGTCACCGCCGACATTTTGGACCTGCTGCAGGAAGAAAATATTCCTGCTACCTTTTTTGTAATTGGCGCAACCACGGACCGGGGAAAAATGCTGTACCAGCGCATGGTAGATGAAGGGCACAGTATCGGCCTGCACTCCTACTCCCATAAATACAAAGAGATTTATGCCAACGCGGATGCCTATCTGGCGGACTTTGAACGCCTACAAAATCATCTGCAGGAGATCGTCGGGGATACACCCAAAATCTTCCGCTTCCCGGGGGGGAGCAATAATTCCAACGCCGACGCCTCCACTTTAGCAAAAGTAAAAGAAATCACTGCTGAGCAGGGATACGTCTTTTTCGATTGGAACGCCCTGGCCAAAGACGACAAGGCCACTCCCACACCGGCAGAAAAAATGTTTAAAAATATTGTAAAATCTGGCGGAGACGATGACAGAATCCTCATTTTAATGCACGACGACGCACTGCGTACCACTGCGGTAGACTGCATTAAAATGCTTATTGACTACTACACTGAAAAAGGCTATCGTTTTGAGGCACTGAAAGAAGACACTCCTCCCATCCAGTTTAAGTCCCGCAAATTTTGAAAAATCCTGTCTTCTTTCATCAGGAGATAGGATTTCCAGAGCTAACCTTTTAAAGAAAAATAAAAAAATCCCAAATTTATCTGTACAAACCCCAAAAACTGTGATATAATATTTTCCGTTAGATTTGGGGGCGTAGCTCACCTGGGAGAGCGATACGTTCGCAACGTATAGGTAGTCGGTTCGAGTCCGATCGTCTCCACCATTGAGAAGGCAGAATTCAGTAAATGCTGAATTCTGCCTTTTGTTATGTTGTCCAATAAAATTGAGTAGGATTAAGAAAAAATTCACAAATAACCGTTGTTGTAACCCCTTCAAAAAACTGCTATCATTTAAGAATAATTGAAATGATTATGGAACCTCTGGACGTAGTAGAGGCCCAATTTTATGGAGGAATCGTATTGACAGTATCCAAAGAACAATTCAAACACACCGGGAAATTGGTTTTCGAAAACGCGGTTCGGTTCGTTTTTTCCCTTGCTTTTATTTTTCTGTATCAAACACTTTTTGGCGCGGGCGACATCTTAGCCGGCGTCGCCATCAGCGTCGGAATCACCATGTTTCCCGTATGCCCACCCGGTATCCGCCCTACCAAAATGGCCGGTATTATCGTTTTGCTATATGCAGGGGCGGGTATTGCCGCCCAATGCTCTGCACTTTCACCATGGCTTGCCTTTCCGATTCAGTTCCTTTTCATAACCGTAGTGATGAGTCTCTGCACCGAACCCATTGGAACCAAGCTTTACATCAATTTTCTGCTCACCTTTGTCTTTTGCCAGGCAACATTGGTTACGCCCCAGCAGTTTCCCAAACGGCTTCTAGGCCTCATTGCTGGAGGGGCGCTGGTCGCCGCCATATCTCTCATCTGGTGGCGGCGCAAAGGACTGGATGAAAACCGGAGGGCTATTAAAGAGCAGATTTTGCTCAGTTGGCACAACCCGGGGTTTATCCTCCGTATGGCTATGGGCATTTCCATCGCGGTGCTGATTGGCTCACTGCTGGGGCTGAAAAAACCGCTGTGGATCAGTATCGTCGCCATGTCTCTGACTCAGCCAGTTTTCCGGGAAACCTGGGTACGAATCAAACACCGTGCCCTGGGGACCTTCATAGGAATCGGTGTCTTTATCATCGTTTTCCGCATCTTGGTTCCGCAGCAATACTCCATGCTGGTCATTATGCTCATGGGCTATCTCAGTTATTTTGCTCCAGAATACAAACACAAACAAATGGTAAACGCCGTAAACGCTCTCAATGCTTCTCTGGTACTGCTGGATACGACCACTGCTATTGAAAACCGCTGTCTTTGCCTGCTAGGCGGAATTGCCATTGTGGTTTTATTGGAAATTACCCAAATCCTCATTGAGAGAATTGCCAAGCGGTGTGTGATTGATCGGGCAAAAAAATATCCAGGTTCCGGAAAAATCGAGGCTATTTCTTAAAACAAAACGCCATCCAAAGGAGTGTCCTTTGGATGACGTTTTGCTGTGTATGCAAAATAGAGGCAAAGGCAAGTTAATGCTTGGGCCGCGCAACCGGATATTTTCCGGAAAAGCAGGCGTCGCAGCAGGAAAGCCGTCCTTGTATGATTTCGGAAAGGCTTTTCACAGAAAGATATCCCAGCGAGTCCGCCCCAATAAGAGTGCAAATTTCCTGTTCATTGTGCCGGTTGGCGATGAGCTGCCCTCCGGTAGGAATGTCGGTGCCAAAATAGCAGGGGTGCTTAAATGGTGGTGAGCTGATGCGCACATGAACCTCCGTGGCTCCCGCCTCTCGCAGCAAACTGACAATCTGGGCACAAGTTGTCCCACGGACGATGGAATCGTCGATCATGACGATCCGTTTGCCGCAGACTACCTTTTTGAGGGCGTTCAATTTGATACGGACACTGGATTCCCGCTCTAACTGCGTGGGTTTGATAAAGGTGCGTCCTACGTAATTATTCTTGACGAAAGCCTTGCCGTAAGGGATGCCCGATTCCAGGGAAAACCCCAGCGCCGCATCGTTGCCCGACTCAGGCACTCCGACCACCAAATCCGCTTCCACTGGATGCTGCCGGGCAAGTTCTCGCCCGGCCCGAACTCTCGACTCGTAGACCCCGATGCCGTCGATGATGCTGTCGGGGCGAGCAAAGTAGATGTACTCAAAGATGCAGTGTGCCGTTGTGGCTTTCTCCCGAGGAAATTCCGAAAAAATCCCGGTTTCGGTGATGGTGACGATTTCGCCGGGGGCCACGTCTCGGACAAATTCTGCCCCCACTGCGTCCAAGGCACAGCTTTCCGACGCGAGAAAATAGGTGCTGTCCCGCTTTCCGATACAGAGAGGCCGAAAACCCATGGGATCCCGCACCCCAATGAGTTTTCTCGGACTCATAACGATGAGGGAATAGGCCCCGCTGATCTTCTGCATCGCCGAAGCCACCGCCTCTTCCGCCGATTTGGCGTTTAATCGTTCTCTCGCGATATGATAGGCGATGACTTCGGTGTCAGCGCTGGTCTGAAAGATCGATCCGGAAAGTTCCAGTTCCCGTCGAAGTTCAACGGCGTTGACTAAATTTCCATTATGGGCAATGCAGAGGGTGCCCTTGATATAGTTGAGCACCAGCGGCTGGGCATTTTGAGGGCTGCTGTCCCCCGCTGTGGAATATCGGACATGGCCAACTCCGATATTTCCCCCGAGTTTCTGCAAACGCTCTTCATTGAATACCTCACTGACAAGTCCCATATCCTTGTGAAGCAGTATTCGCCTCGGTCCCAAAGTGTCCCCTACCGCGATGCCGCAGCTTTCCTGGCCTCTGTGCTGCAAGGCAAAGAGGCCGTAATAAATAGCAGGGGCCACGTCGTTTCCCGCAGGATCGTAGGCGCCGAACACGCCGCATTCCTCATGGGGTTTGTCATCGGCAGGCCCCATGGAACTAAAGCAATTATTCATCTATGTTTTACCGCCTTATACGTGAAACAAAAGGTCGCAGTAGGTCGGATAGGGCCAGTAGCTGGAGCCAACAATGGTTTCCAGCTCATCGGCCACGGTACGGGTCTCCTGCATAGACAGGAGCACCACATCACGGTAGTAGTTGGCCAGTTCCTGCAAATCGGTGTAAGCCTTGCAGTCTAAAAGCGCTTTTTCCAGCTTGTCGTTTTTCTGATAGAGGCATGCACTGAGCTTCGACAACCGTTTCACCAAGGCCTCTTCCACTTCGCAGGAGCACTCAGGCAACAGCTGTCTTTTCTGGAGAGCTGTAGCGGTCAAATCCCTGCAATAATTGGAAACAGCGGGCAGAATGTCTTTCTTCACCATTTCCAGCATAGTCAGTGCTTCGATATTCAGCGTCTTGCAGTAGCCTTCCAGCATGATTTCATACCGGGCGTGCATTTCTCCCGCGGTAAATACCTTGTGCTTCACAAAAAGCTCCACGTTCTTTTCGTGGACAAAATACGGCAGAGCGTCAGCAGTGGTCTTCAGGTTCAGAAGGCCCCGTTTTTCCGCTTCCAGCACCCATTCCGGCGAATAGTTGTTGCCGTTAAAGAGGATGCGGCGGTGGGAAGTCAGCGTGTCTTTGACCAAATTGTGCAGGTCAGATGTAAAATCTTTAGACTCTTCCAACACGTCAGCAAACTGGCACAGCGTCTCCGCCGCGATAGTGTTGAGTACGATATTAATGCCGGAAATGGACTGGCTGGAGCCGGGCATTCTAAATTCAAACTTGTTGCCGGTAAAGGCAAAGGGGGAGGTGCGGTTCCGATCGGTGGTGTCCTTGATGAAACGGGGCAAAGTATGGACTCCGACTTTCATTTCCACCTTGTCTTTGGATTCATAGGCGGTTTCCCGCATGATAGACTCTAACACCTCCATCAGTTCGTCGCCCACGAACATCGAAACGATTGCGGGAGGCGCTTCGTTTGCGCCCAAGCGGTGGTCGTTTCCGGCGGTGGCGACAGAGGCGCGGAGCAAATCCTGATACTCGTCGACCGCTTTCACCACAGCGGTCAAAAACAGCAGAAACTGCGCGTTTTCCCGAGGAGAATCGCCAGGGTCCAAAAGGTTGACGCCGGTGTTTGTGGAGATAGACCAGTTATTGTGCTTACCGCTTCCGTTGACGCCGGCAAAGGGTTTCTCGTGGAGCAGGCAGGTGAGGCCGTGACGTTCGGCCACTTTCTTCATCATTTCCATGGTCAGCTGGTTGTGGTCGGCGGCGATATTGGTCGTAGTGAAGATAGGGGCTAATTCATGCTGGGCCGGAGCCACCTCGTTGTGTTCGGTTTTGGCGTAAACGCCCAGCTTCCAAAGCTCCTCGTCCAAATCCTTCATAAAGGCCTGAACTCTCGTCTTGATGGTGCCAAAATAGTGATCGTCCAGTTCCTGGCCCTTGGGAGGTTTAGCGCCGAAGAGGGTCCTGCCGCAGAATAAAAGGTCTTTTCTCTCCTCATAGAGCTTTTTGTCTACCAGGAAGTACTCCTGCTCCGGTCCCACAGTGGTGTCCACGTGGACGGTCTCCTTGTCGCCAAACAGGCGAAGGATGCGCAGCGCCTGCCGGTTTAAGGCTTCCATCGAGCGCAGCAGAGGGGTTTTTTTGTCCAGAGCTTCACCGCTGTAGGAGCAGAAAGCAGTGGGGATACAGAGGGTATCGTCTTTGATAAAGGCATAAGAAGTGGGATCCCAGGCGGTGTAGCCGCGGGCTTCGAAGGTTGCCCGCAGGCCCCCAGAGGGGAAACTGGAAGCGTCGGGCTCGCCTTTTATGAGTTCTTTGCCGGAAAACTCCATAATCACTCCGCCGCCCGCCACCGGACTGATAAAGCTGTCGTGCTTTTCAGCAGTGGTGCCGGTCATGGGCTGAAACCAGTGGGTAAAATGGGTAACTCCCTTTTCCACCGCCCAGTCCTTCATGGCGTTGGCAACAATGTGGGCAATGGACGGATCCAGATGTTTGCCCTGTTCCATCGTCCGTTTCAGCGCATTATAGGTTTCTTTTGGGAGGCGGTCCCGCATGACGGCGTCGTTAAATACCAGTGAACCAAAATTTTCAGGCAAGTTTTTCATTACGCAATTCCCTTTCTTTACGTTATTTCTCTATTATCAGTAAATTATAAAAGCGGTATAGAGGCTTTTTTGCAGGATTCCACGGTATCTTTATCCCAGATGGAGCACTGCACTTCACCGATGTGGGCTTTTCCTAAGAGAAGCATGCAGATTCTCGACTGTCCGATTCCTCCGCCCATGGTGAGGGGCAAGGTGCCGTCCAGCACCATCTTGTGGAATTTGCAGCTTCTCCGGTCGTCGCAGTCCGCTTCCCTAAGCTGGCTGTCCATGGACTTTTGATCCACCCGAATACCCATAGAGGAAACCTCAAAGGCGCATCCCAAAACGTCGGACCAGAATACAATATCTCCGTTTAATTTCCAGTCGTCGTAATCGGGGGCGCGGCCGTCGTGCCTGATGCCGGATTTGAGCTTTCCACCGATCTGCATGATAAAAGCAGTCCTGTGGTCTTTCAGGTACTTGTTCTCCCGCTCCTTCGGGGTACAATCGGGATACATATCTTCCAGCTCTTGGGTGGTCACAAAGTTGACTTCAGGGGAGATGGTGGTTGTAATGGACGGAAACTTTTTCTTCACTTCCTCCAGAGTCTCACAGACGGTCTTGACAATGGTTTGTACCGTTTCTTTTAAATACGTCTCGGTGCGTTTGCCCGCCGGCAGGATTTTTTCCCAGTCCCACTGATCCACATAGATGGAATGAAGGTTATCCATTTCCTCATCCCGGCGGATAGCGTTCATATCGGTGTATAAACCGGTGCCCGGCTGGAAACCGTATTGATACAAGGCCAATCTTTTCCATTTTGCGAGAGAATGAACGACCTGCGCCTCAGACTTTGTCTCCATAATATCGAAACTGACGGGACGCTCTACGCCGTTTAAATCATCGTTGACGCCGGTTCCCGCCTCAACAAAAAGCGGAGCGGAAACCCGTGTGAGATTCAACGCATCACTCAACTTCTTCTGAAAAATGTCTTTGATGGCGGAAATGGCTCTCTGAGTTTCATAGAGGTCGGTTGCGGGCTTGTAGCCCTGCGGGATAACAGTTTTGCTCATAACAAATACTCCCTTTCTTGATTGTGGATACCACGCCAGCAGTGCCGTCGGGTATTTCTCTCGGAAAACCGAACGAAATAGAAAAGACGCCGTAGGAAAATTCCTACAGCGCCTTTGCTGTCTACGCCGTCATTATAGAACCTTACAATCGGTTTGTCAATCCCTTTTCCATGGATTTTCTCATGTTTAGACAATTTCACATAAAATGAGAATCTACAAGGGGTCAATCTTATGTAATTTGCAGGTTCGATTTGAATTACTTTCATTTTTATTGACAGTAAAAAATCAGAATAGTATAATATGCTTATTCAAAAAGCGATTACTATAGGGTTTATATGTACAAGCCAATATTTGAAGCGTGTTGAAAATTGAAGCATGATATGTATTCCGTTGCACAAGCCGGTCAAAAAATACCGGAGAAAGGAACCAGTATGGCAAATGAAACCATCGTCGTCATGGATTTCGGCGGGCAGTACACCCAGCTGATTGCGCGCTGCGTCAGGGAGGCAGGTGTTTATGCGGAAATCGTTTCCTATAACGCCAGTCCGGATACCCTCAAAGAAAAAAATTTAAAAGGTCTAATTTTGAGCGGTGGGCCCGACAGCGTATACGCCCCTGATGCCAAAAAGCTGAATCCTCAGTTCTTAGATCTTGATGTGCCGGTCCTAGGTATCTGCTACGGTATGCAGATTCTTGTAAATGACCTAGGGGGGACTATTATCGAAGCGCCTGTCCCCGAATTTGGTCCTACAGACATTCACTTTCAATCTCATCCGCTTTTCGACAGTATGAAAGACATGTCCATTTGGATGAATCACCGGGATATGGCCGGAAGGCTGCCAGAAAGCGCTATTTCTATTGCTTTTACCAACCATTGCCCCACCGCAGCCTTTGCTGACGACAAGCGAAAGGTGTACGGTGTACAGTTCCACCCAGAAGTTATGCACCAAGAAGAAAATATGAAGATTTTCTACAACTTCTGTTATCGGATTTGTGGCTGCACAGGCGATTGGGATATGAGTTCCCTGGCGGAACGGATGATTGCCGAAATTAAGAAACAGGTAGGGGACAAAAAGGTACTCTGCGCCCTCTCTGGAGGAGTTGATTCCTCCGTTGCCGCCGTTTTGGTGCATAAAGCCGTCGGCAATCAGCTTTACTGCGTTTTTGTCGACCATGGCCTGCTCCGGGAAAATGAAGCCAAAGAGGTGATGGACTACTATCACGCAAAGCTCGGCATGAATATCAAGCTGGTGGATGCCCAGGAACGGTTCTTGAGCAAATTGGCAGGTGTAGTAGAACCGGAACAGAAGCGTAAAATTATTGGCGAAGAGTTTATCCGTGTCTTTGAGGAAGAAGCCTTAAAAGTAAATGACACTGAATTTCTCGTTCAAGGTACTATTTATCCCGATGTAGTGGAAAGCGGACAGGGCAACAGCGCGGTAATTAAAAGCCACCACAACGTGGGCGGACTTCCGTCCAACATTTCATTCAAGGGTCTTGTAGAGCCGCTTCGTACCCTTTTTAAAGACGAGGTGCGCGCGCTGGGTGAATATCTGGGCATTCCAAAAAAGCTCGTTTGGCGACAACCGTTCCCCGGCCCCGGCTTGGCAATCCGAATCATGGGCGCCATTACCCCCGAAAAGCTCGAAATCGTCCGCAAAACGGATGCAATTTTGCGGGAAGAAGTGGCAACGGCGGGACTGGACCGGAAAATTTGGCAGTATTTTACTGTGATGACCGGCGTACAAACGGTGGGCGTCATGGGTGACGGAAGGACTTACGACTACGTCGTCGCTATCCGTGCTGTTACCAGCGACGACGCTATGACAGTGGAATTTGCAGAGATTCCATATGATCTTTTGCGTAAAATGTCCAGGCGCATGGTCAATGAAGTGCCCGGCTGCAGCAGAGTTGTATACGACGTAACCAGCAAGCCGCCGGCAACGATAGAGTGGGAATAAGTTGGAGTATCTTAAAAACTCAGTGTTTATGCGGGTTTGCGGCACTTTAAAAAGTCTTTTGATAACAAATTGATAACAGTTGCATAAGAGCCATTATTCTTGTAATCCGGTGGTTTTATGGTTAGAGAATGATTGACAGGCGGTTGTGCAACAAATAAATCCATATTATAAACTAAGCCCTTAGCTGTGGGTATGAAACTCATGGCTAAGGGCTTTTTGTCGTCTTTATTTATTTGGTTTGAGTTGATCTTTGAACATTTCGACTAAGGCATCACTAAGTTCCTGTGATGGCACTTTCGCCCATCTCTGTGTGGTATCGAACTTTGGATAGTGGTAACGCCAGTTATCGTATTCTTCCTTACTGATTTCTTCGGAAGATAACTTGTCCGCCTGTTCTTTCCAAGCATAGAGCATTTTCAGTAGTTCGTGAGCGTCTTTTCCTTTGTCCTTGTTGACTTTCAGACAGACTTCTCCGTCTGCTTCGCTGACAGTCAGACCATATAAATCTTCAAGGGTAAACAAAGTGTGCATCAGTCCGATATAGCTGTCAATGTCGGGTACATCGAGGGCATGAGGGGAAACATCAAGTGCCTGTGCCAATGCAGCAGTAAGTTCCGCTTTCGGTTTTCTTGTCCCTGTTTCATATTGTGCTAAACGCACATCGGCACTTCGCTCAGGAAAGCCGACAATCGTACCAAGATATTTTTGTGTCATTCCACGCAGAATGCGGAAAAAATGTATTCTCTCTCCAATCGCCATAATCATCGCTCCTTGTATATGTATTGTAATCAGTATAGCAGATATGTTTAGGCGAAGTCAAGATAATACAAAACAAAAAAGTTTAATGTTTTCCGAAAACCACTTGACACAAACAAATATGCTTAGTATAATGAGTTCAAAATTAAACAAATAAGTTTAGATGAAAAGGAGGGCAACCTATGGAGAACAAATTTATTCGTGCCGAAGAAGTGGCACAGGAACTAAGCGTATCAAAGCCTTATGCTTATAAGTTAATCCGGCAGTTGAATGAGGAACTGAAAGCCAAAGGTTTTATTACGATTACAGGGCGTGTAAACCGCCAGTATTTTTATGAAAGGCTCTACGGAGCAGGAAAGGAGGAAAAGTAATGCCGGTATTTAAGAATGAAGCCAATGGAACATGGTATGTGATGGCGAGGTATGTGAACTGGAAAGGCGAGCGTAAGCAGAAATGTAAACGTGGTTTTGCTACCAAGAAAGAAGCACAGGAATGGGAGCGGATGTTTCAGTTACAGAATGCGTCTGACCTTGATATGAGCTTTGAAGCCTTTACCGAGCTGTATATTCGGGATGTGAAAACTCGTCTGAAGGAGAACACATGGCTGACAAAAGAGCATATCATCCGCACGAAGATACTTCCGTATTTTGGCAAGTTAAGAATCAGCGAGATTTCCACAAAGGAGATTATCACATGGCAGAACGAACTGCTTGCCTATCGGGATGAGAAGAAAAAGCCTTATTCCCAGACTTACCTGAAAACGCTGCATAATCAACTGTCAGCCATATTTAATCATGCGGTACGTTACTATGAGTTGCGTTCCAATCCTGCCGCAAAGGTGGGAAATATGGGAAGTGAAGAACACAAGGAAATGCTGTTTTGGACAAAAGAAGAATACAAGAAATTCTCTTTTGAGATGATGGACAAGCCTGTTTCCTTTTATGCTTTTGAAATGCTCTACTGGTGCGGTATCCGAGAAGGGGAACTGCTTGCACTGACCGCAGCGGATTTCGATTTTGAGAAAGAAACGGTCAGAATCAACAAATCTTATCAGCGGCTACACGGAGAAGATGTGATTACTACACCGAAAACAAAGAAAAGCAACCGCATAATCAAAATGCCGAAGTTCCTTTGTGAGGAAATGCAGGAATATCTGGGTATGATTTACGGATTGAAGAAGAAAGACCGCATTTTTACAGTTACCAAAAGTTATCTTCATCACGAGATGGACAGAGGGGCAGAAGCCGCAGGCGTAAAGCGTATCCGCATTCACGATCTCCGTCACAGTCATATCAGTTTACTGATTGATATGGGATTTTCAGCGGTGGCGATTGCCGACCGTGTGGGGCATGAAAGCATTGACATCACTTACCAGTACGCTCATCTGTTCCCATCTAAACAGGTGGAAATGGCAGATAGATTAGATGATTTGGAGAAAGGAGAGATTGCAAATGTCAGCTAAGAACAGGGATAACAAAAACCGTTGGAGAAACATTACAGTAGGATTTCGGGTATCTCCTGAAGAAAATGAACGCATCAACAAGGCGGTTGCCTTATCAGGATTGCCAAAACAGGAATACTGTTACCGCCGCTGTCTGAATCAGGATGTGGTGGTACAGGGCAATCCGAGAGTGTATAAGGCACTCAAACTGGAACTTGCCGCTGTCCTTACAGAGTTAAAGCGGATTGAAGCAGGGAGCAGCGTGGATGAGGAACTGATGAATGTAATTGAACTGATTGCCATTATTCTTGGCGGTCTGAAAGGAGAGAATGAGAATGGAGAATAAAAAAGAAAAGACTGCCCCGAATGTATCTGTTGGCGCAGATACGGAGCAGCCAATTTTCAAAAACACTAAAAGTAGTATATCCGAGTGCGAGGAAAATATCAAGAGTTTTGAGGAAATGCAGAGAGAAATCCAGTTGAGTTTAGACCCCTCCTATCTCAAAGCAGTCTCCATGAATGAACTGTTTGACACCCAGTACCAGAGCAAGCCGCCGTTGATCGACGGTCTGCTCTATTCCGGAACTTATATTTTTGCAGGTTCTCCAAAACTGGGAAAGAGCTTTCTGATGGCACAGCTTGCCTATCATGTCAGCACAGGCACACCGCTTTGGAATTATACCACCCGAAAAGGAACGGTACTGTATCTTGCCCTTGAGGATGATTACCGCCGCTTACAGGAACGTCTGTATCGGATGTTTGGAACAGAGAGTGCGGATAATCTTTTCTTCTCTGTTTCTGCCAGTCAGCTAGGGAAAGGGCTGGATGAACAGCTTGCAAGGTTTGTAGCGGAACACGCAGACACAAAGTTGATTATCATTGATACGCTCCAAAAGGTGCGGGAAGTCGGCGGAGATAATTACAGCTATGCAAACGATTATCAGATTATGGCAAGGCTGAAAAGCTTTGCGGACACCCACGGTCTTTGTATCCTGCTTGTACACCACACAAGGAAACAGACGGCGGATGATAAGTTTGATATGATTTCGGGAACAAGTGGACTGCTCGGTGCGGCGGATGGGGCGTTTCTCCTTCAGAAAGAAAAACGGACAGGCAATGCCGCAACTTTGGAAGTATCGGGCAGGGATCAGCAAGACCAAAAGCTATACCTTATCCGCAACACAGAAACCTTGTTGTGGGAGCTGCAAAGGGCAGAAACAGAATTGTGGAAGGAACCGCCGGAACCTTTACTGGATGAGATTGCTGAACTTGTTATGAAGGATAAATCCTTTTGGGAAGGCTCGGCAACGGAACTGGTTTCGCTGATAAAGGTAGAAATTCAGCCCCATGTCATCACACGAAAACTGAATGTTCTTTCAGGGCGATTGTATGCGGAGCATGGCATTTATTATAAGAGCAACCGTACCCACGATGGAAGAAAAATACGGTTTTGGAAAGACGATACGGAAACAGCGTGACAGTTGGTGACGGTTGTGACGGTATTTTTGACAGCGGGGGCGGTATCGAAATAACCGTCACAACTGTCACATACCGTCACGGAGAGGATGGGATACGATGAGAAATGTGCAAATATCACAGGAATTATTTATGCAGTTGCTCCGCTTCCACTTGATGGAAGATGAGAGTTGCGAAAAAGAAATTAAGAAGGAGTTGGAGAAAAAGTTGGACAAGATGGTCATGCGTGATCTTTTTGGAAAATCAAAAACTGCACCGACAGAGGAAGAACGAGAACAGGCAAGAAAAGAATATCTGGACAGGCGAGGAGTGTCGGAGAGTTTCCGCTGGTAATTCTTCCTTGATGATAAGGACAGGGGTGTGCCACACCCCTGTAAATAACAGACAAGGCAGGAAGGGAGTGTTGCAGATGTTAAAGCAGCCGGAAAGAGAAAGCAGAAACATGAATGATTTCTTTTATGAGATGGAGGGCAGGCAGATACAAAAAATGAACAAGGTACTGGCAGACGTGGAGCTGACAAAAGCGGAGGAAAAAACTCTGATATGGCTTGCCGGATGGGAAGAAAGTACCGTAGATCATCTGCTGTCAGTCATAGAAAAAACAGCCCGGATACGGGCAGATAAAAAGGGCGGATACGCCCATAAATCTAAATGTGAGTCCGAGAAGTAATCGGATTGTGTTAAACAAAAACAAGCCCTCGGCGTTTGAGAGCGAAATACACCCATCGCACAAACTTCGTTTATGCTCTGCGTATTTCGCCCTTGCAGGGGGCAAGCCGCCGACAGGCGGATAAGTTCGTAAACAGGTGCCTATGCACCTACTCACAGCAAAGCCGGCGAGAGCCGAGGAAGGAGGATGCTTATAGGCAGACATTCATTTATCAGACAAAGTAAGCTGTCCGACGTGGCAGGAAGGATTGATTATATCTCCAATCCGAAACGACAGGAATATCTCTATGCGACCTATCAGACAAAAGGGGCAACACCGGAGTTTTGGAAACGTCTTGCAAGAGAAAATCAGTTAGACTTTAAGGCGAGTGGTTCAGCAGGGAAATGTATCGAGGGGCGTGAATTTATCATTGCACTTCCCGAAAGTTTTGTTCAGTACAGGGCAGATGATATGGTAAGGTTTTTTACGGAAACTTTTCATAAAAGATATGGTGTGGAATGCAGCGCAGCTCTTCATCACAACAAGACAAAGACGAATTATCATATTCATCTGGTGTTCAGTGAACGGAAAATGTTGGAACAGCCCGAAGTGAAGATTGCCACCCGAAATATGTTTTATGATGAGCAGGGAAAGCATAGACGCACGAAAAAAGAGATTTTAGACGAGCAGGGAAATATCAGAGCCGGATGCAGTATTATCTCGAAAGGGAAAGTATATGAAAGTCATATTTTCTCGAAAAAGGATGAATGGTTTAAGAACAAAGCCTTTACCAAAGAAGTGAAAGAACTATTTACAGATACAATTAACTGTTATGTAAAAGAAGAATCAGAAAAATTATCGGTATTCCAACAGGGTGGCGTTTATCTGGCAACGAAGAAAATCGGAAAGAACAATCCGAAGGCAGAGGAGATAAAGGCAGACAATGCGGCAAGGCAGGAATGGAATCGGACAGTTGATGTGGCATTAGTCGAGGGTGTTCCTGAAGAAGATATTTTGAAGATTAAGCAGGAAAAAATCACAGACAAAACGCTGCAATCTATCAGGACACACGGTTGGCTGCCGGATATGTTCCGTCAGATTATCCGAGGGGCAAAAGACTTTTTGCAGGAAGTGATTTTCAAATTTAAGCTGCCGCCGAAACCTGTACCAAAGATTGATTTGCAAGAGTGGAAAGATATGCAGAAGGTCATGCATGACTTGCAGGGACAGTCAAGGGAGATAAAACGCACACAGCAGGATATTTCTTCTTTGAAAAAGCAACTGTCAGAGTTGCGAGGGTTCTTTAAAGGCAAAGAACGAAAATCTCTGGAAGGGAAAATTGAATTGTTAGAGGATTTGGAAAAGCGTCTGCACAAGAGTATGGAACAGATCGTAAAACGGGAAGGCTATCCCAATGTACAAGCCTTTCAGAAGGTTTATAACAAGGCAGAAGAATTGATTATAGAATACAACGAAGAACTAAGGATATGGAAAAAGCAGACGGAACAGAAAAAAGAGAAACCGTTAGAACAGCCGAAAAAAGCGAGTGTACTGGAAAAGCTGCACCGCTATCAGCAGGAAGGCAGACAGCAGCCGAAACGGTTAGTCAAGAGAAAATCTATGGATAGAGAACGATAAGAAAGGTGGAAATGATTATGAAGAAAACAATTTTTGAAGAAATGGGCGGCACTTATATCAGACATGGGGATTATCTTATCCCCTGTCTTACCTTGCCGGAGGAAGAACAGAGATTTATCGGCGTATGGGGACAAAGGCATTTACGCTATCTGAAAGAATATCGCAGGGGTGTATATCTGAATCTGCTTACAAGTGGAAGGTTGAATGATTATTTGGCTGATATAGAAGAACAGGCACAGGAACGCTTTGAAAGGATTGTAGAGCAGATGAAACAGGCACAGGGGATCACGGAACAGTTAAAGGCAGAAAATCAGATGGAATGGGTAGGGAGAATGAACAATATACAAGCGTGTGCGAGGGAGATTGTGGATAATGAGGTGATTTATCAATAAGAAAAGGTGTATGGTGGAAAGCAAGTCTAAAAACGGCTTGCTTTTGGCTTTACAATGTGGGTGGCTGATGTATAATTATGATAAAGAGATAAATTGGAATTTGTCGATGATATTTAGAATATTAACTATAATAAAATGGTGTTGACTTAATAAAAAGGAGAATTGTTATGAAAAAAATATGTTGTGTAAATGATATGCCCGGTGTGGGAAAAATTGCTTTATCTGCAATGATACCGATCCTCTCTGCAAAAGGGATCGATGTCGCTTCATTGCCAACTGCGTTGGTGTCTAATACTCTTGATTTCGGAAAGTTCGATATTCTAGATACCACCGATTATATGGAAAAGACCGTTGATATTTGGCACGATCTTGGCTTTAGATTTGATTGTATTTCCACGGGTTTTATGGTTAGTCCTAAACAAATTAACATTGTTGAGCGACTAATCAACAATCAAGACACAGACAATTTGTTGGTTGTTGTAGATCCAATTATGGGTGATGAAGGAAAACTATACAATGGTATGACTGATAATAACGTGGCGATTATGAGAAAACTTAGTTCACACGCCGATATTCTGATTCCTAACTTCACTGAAGCGTGTTTCTTGACAAATCGTTTTTACAGCAGAGATACTTTAAGTCAGGATGAAGCAGATAAATTGATTGAGAGAGTGCGTCAGCTTGGCGGTAAATCGGTTGTCATTACAAGCACTTCTGTGAATGGTGAAAACTGCGTTATTGGATATGACCACACAAAGGATGAGAACTTCAAAATTGGATTTGAACTGATAGACGTTCGTTTCCCTGGAACAGGAGATATCTTTTCCGCAGTTCTTGTCAGCGACGTGCTGAACGGTGAGTCGTTGTATGATGCCACCAAACACGCAATGGAAACGGTAAGAATCATTATTATAGATAACCTCGATAAGAAAGAAAAATTTTTCGGTGTTGATATCGAGCGTTACATAAGCGAGGGGAAATTATGAAGATTAAAATAACTTTGGTAGAACAAAAAGGTACTTGTCCTTGCCACAGAGGACACAAGGTTGGAGATACTTTTGATTTTGACACAGAAAGAGGGAAGTTGTGTCCAATGGCTGCTCACGTTCTTTTTCCTATGATTGATATCTTACGCTATGGTGGCGAGTTAAAGAGCAATGTCTTCTGTTGCCCGGATGTAGATACAATAAATGTGTTCAAAATTGAGAAGGTAGATTAATAGATAATTGACAAATTAGAATTTGTAGTGAGATTAAAGTAGTGAGGTTACAGTATGAATATTAGGAAAGCAAAAAGAGAAGATTTATCACGAATTGGCGAAATTTATGTGTTTAACAATCGTGCAAATTATTATCCCGTGTTTAAAGATAAAATGTATTCATTTAATAAATTGCAATTTGTTTAATTGAGTTTGAATAACAGACAGAAAACCTCGGATGCCCATTTTACAAGGGTTTCCGAGGTTTCTTTATGCCTGTTGGATCTATTTTTTGACGGAGTATTATTTATGCGTTAATACTGAAAAACTTCTCCATATCATCTTCCACGGTGCCAATTCCTGTAATGCCGAAGTTCTCGACCAAGACCTTTGCAACATTCGGGCTGAGAAATGCTGGAAGTGTAGGACCAAGGTGGATATTCTTCACGCCAAGATATAAAAGAGCCAGAAGAACGATAACAGCTTTTTGCTCGTACCATGCGATATTATAGATAATTGGCAGATCGTTAATATCGTCAAGTCCAAAGACCTCTTTGAGTTTCAAAGCGATAACAGCAAGGGAATAGGAATCATTGCATTGACCTGCATCCAGAATACGTGGGATGCCATTGATATCGCCTAAAGACAACTTGTTATATTTATATTTTGCACAACCGGCAGTAAGGATGACAGCATCCTTTGGTAGAGCCTTAGCAAATTCTGTATAGTAGTCGCGGCTCTTTGCTCGACCATCACAGCCCGCCATAACTACAAACTTTTTGATTGCACCGCTTTTTACAGCTTCTACAACTTTATCTGCCAAAGCCAGAACCTGCGCATGGGCAAATCCGCCGATGATTTCACCGGTTTCGATTTCACTCGGAGCGACACATTTTTTTGCATGCTCAATAATCGCAGAAAAATTTTTTTGTTCGCCAATTTCTCCCGGAATATGTGTACATCCCGGATATCCCGCAGCACCGGTAGTGTAAAGTCTGTTTTTGTAACTATCCTTAGGAGGAACAATGCAGTTGGTTGTTATTAGAATAGGCCCGTTAAAGGATTCAAATTCTTCTTTTTGTTTCCACCAAGCATTCCCATAATTACCAACAAAGTTAGGATATTTTTTGAAAGCGGGATAATAATGAGCCGGCAACATCTCGGAATGTGTATACACATCCACTCCAGTTCCCTGTGTCTGCTCTAACAGCATTTCCAAATCGCGCAGGTCGTGGCCAGATACCAGAATGCCGGGGTTCTTTCTGACACCGATATTTACCTTTGTAATTTCGGGGGTTCCATAGCTGTCTGTGTTAGCCTTATCCAGCATTGCCATACCGGATACTCCGTATTTTCCTGTTTCCATTGTTAGAGCAATCAGATCTTCTACACTAAGGTTATCATTCAGCGTGGCAGCCAGTGCTTTCTGAAGAAATGCGTCAACTTCATCGTTGTCCTCCAACAACACATTTGCGTGCTTCGAGTAAGCGGAAAGTCCCTTCAAACCGTAGGTGATTAACTCGCGCAGAGAGCGAATATCCTCGTTTTCGGTAGAAAGAACACCGACAGTTCTGGCTTTTTCTTCCCAGTTTTCAGCTCCGTTCCATTTTGCGGCTTCAGGCAGAACAGTCAGATTGGTAACTTGCTTTAGCAGAACTTCCTTTTCGGTCAGTGTAGCACGGATTCTTGATTCAATGCTCTCTTTATCAAAATTTGCGTTGGTAATGGTAGTGAACAGATTCAGAGTAATCAAGTGATTGATTTTTGCAGAGACCTGTTTACCTTCCTGACGCAATGCAGTCGTAATAGCCGAAATTCCTTTTGTAACATAGACCAACAGATCCTGCATGGCCGCTACATCAGGTTTCTTTCCGCATATGCCGGACATGGTGCAGCCCTTGCACCCGGCGGTTTCCTGACACTGATAGCAAAACATTTTTTGTTCCATAATATACCTCCTAAAAACTATTAAAATTTGAAATAATGTGGTTTCTTTTTGATCAAAAAAGCATATAGACACGTTTGAATTAATCTTCCTAGGCGATTGCAGACACAGGACACGAGTCGGCGGCCTCCTGTACAGCACCTTGATTTTCAGCGTTTGCTCGTTGATACGCTTCCGCCTTTCCCTGCTCGTTCATACGGAAAACTTCGCCGCAGATCCCACAGCAAAGCCCACAGCCAATGCAGAGATCCTTATCTACTTTTGTTGCTTTCATAAAATCACCTTCTTTTGTCAATTTTGCGTTTGATTAAAATACAACTACTAAAAGCATTTTGAACGCTTCCTTCCCATATACCGCATGGGGATGGCCTGCTGGCATGACAATAGATTCTCCTTCGTGCAGCAGATATTCAACGCCATCAATCGTGATTTTTCCGATACCATCCAAGCAGGTGACGAAGGCGTCCCCACCCGATTCATGGGTGCTGATCTCTTCACCTTTTGCGAATGAGAACAGGGTAATACTTAATGCCTGGTTTTGTGTCAAAGTTTTGCTGACAATCTGCCCCTCCTGATAGGAAATTTGTTCTCTCAGCGTCAGTACTTCTGATTGAGCGATGTTTTTCATTTTTTTACTCATAGTATCTCTCCTTTTATTCCAAAATTTTACCATCCAACGAAATCGTAACAATCTGCCAAGGAATGAATTTTCCGCTTGCCTGCAACGCTTTTTTGGCAGCTAATTCTAGTCCGCCGCAGCAGGGAACTTCCATGCGTACAACCGTTACACTTTGAATATTGTTGTTTTGAATGATCTGCGTCAGCTTTTCGCTGTAGTCTATGCTGTCAAGCTTTGGGCAGCCGATAATCGTAATTTTCCCACGCATGAAATCCTCGTGCATTCTGGCATAGGCGTATGCACTGCAATCCGCTGCAATTAACAATTTTGCGCCGTCAAAATATGGTGCATTAGTCGGTACCAGTTTGATTTGGCATGGCCATTGTCCCAACTGTGATTCTGTCTGTACCCGGGCAGACGGAGTTGTTTCTTGTGAATGTTGAATACGCTGCATTCGACTGCCGGGGCAGCCTGTATGGGGAACAGCGGCATGATTGCTTTTCGCTTTTTTCCTCATATTTTCCTGCACAGCTTTTTCATCATAGGCGGCAGCTTCTCTCTCCACAAAGGAAATTGCACCTGTCGGGCAGGTTGGCAGACAATCTCCCAAACCATCACAATAATCATCTCGCAGAAGTGTTGCTTTGCCGTTTACCATGCCGATTGCACCCTCGTGACAAGCTTCGGCACACGCACCACATCCGTTACATTTTTTTTCATCTATTTGGATAATTTTTCGAATCATTTTATACTATCCTTTCTCTTGTCTTTCTGGGCATAGTATATTATAATCAAAAATAGAAATCTGTTGTTTTAACAACGAAAGGGCGAAAAATATGAAATTATCCGATATGCAGCTATTCCGTGGGTTAGAAGAAGATGACATCTCCTCACTTTTAAGCTGTTTGAATAGTGTAAAACGCAATTATAAAAAAGGAGAAGTAATTCTTTCAGAAGGGAGTATTATAGAGAATATCGGCATTGTGCTGTCAGGCATGGCAATGATATCTTGTAACGATATTTGGGGGAATACCAGCATTTTAGGAAGTGTTGCTCCTGGCTCTGTATTTGCTGAGGTATATGCCTGTATTCCGGGACAGCCGATGCTGGTTACAGTGTCTGCCGTGGAAGATACCTCTGTGTTGTTTATGAATGTGGGACGTGTTCTGACTACCTGCACAAACGCCTGCCCTTTTCATACAAACCTTGCACGAAATCTACTGACTGTCTGTGCTCATAAAAGTCTGCAACTTTCACAAAGGATTTTGCACACCAGTTCCAAATCCATACGAGGCCGATTGATGTCTTATTTTTCAGAATGCGCAAAACATGCCGGAAGCAATTCTTTTCTGATTCCATATAACCGCCAGCAATTAGCAGATTACTTGAATGTTGACCGCAGTACTATGTGCAACGAGCTTTCTAAAATGCAGAAAGATGGCATGATTGAATACAAAAAAAATCGTATTTTGCTCAAAGACTGAGATTTAAGGAATGGTATGAATTTGAATAGGGATTGATTTTTTAAGCAAAATCGCTTATGATCTGAAATAGAATATAGTGCTATTATCCACAGTTACAGAGCAAGTGTTATCAACACCGATAACAAAATGATAACATTAGCCTGTATAGGCAGGATAATATGGATAAATCAAATAATCAAAAGAACTGTAAACACGACAGAGAATAATCTCTAAACAAAATTGATTAGTAATTGTCGAGTGGGAATAACACTTTAAAGCAACCCGTAAAGTCCGATAGGCATGGACTTTACGGGTTTATTTTTATTCCGCGACAACATTCCATTGTACTGACTTGATAAAAGCTGCTTTGCCATGCAAAATAAAATGCGGCATAATTAAAACTGTAATAGGACAGGGGATACTCGTCATTATTAGATATTCTTTAAAATTCTGTCCACAAACAGAATAATTAAAACCTATCGTACTTACATGTTATTGTGGATCTGACGATACTCATTTACACTAAGTTTGTGAAAACTTTATGTGCTGATAGTTCATATTATCAAACAACTGTGCGGGTATCTATTGACTTTTTTTAAAAAAGCTTCTACAATGGTACTAAATAGGGGGTATCCTATTAGTATCGGCGTAAATTTTTACAAGGAACAGGATGCCGGATTTTTTATATTTTAAGAGTGTTTTTGAGAAAGGCTGGACCTTTGCCATGAATATATTGATTGTCGGCTGTGGAAAAGTGGGTTCTACTCTGGCGGGTGTGCTAAGCCGGGAGGGCCATGATGTTTCCATTATCGACCGATATGAAAGTTCTTTTGATTTGCTCCCCGAAGATTACAGCGGCTATATTACGGTGGGGGTGCCCATCGACCAGGACGTTCTGCGGAAAGCAGGCATCGAAAATTGTGACGCCGTCGCAGCGGTGAGCCGAGACGACAATGTCAATATCATGGTGTGTCAGCTTGCGCGAGAGTTTTTCCATGTAGGCACCGTTATAGCCCGTATTTACGATCCTAAGCGGGAAAATGTCTTCCGCCATTTCGGATTAAACACCATCTGCCCCACTAATATCACCGTAGATTCCGTCAAAAGCGCCTTGCTTAAACAGGAACTTCAAAGTGTGGAATTTGAGTGCAATCCCGTGGATTTTCACACCTTTCCTGTTCCTAAACGGCTCATCGGCGTCCACACCGATGAAATTCAAGGAAGTGAGCAGGAGGCGGTGTTCGCTGTCCTCCATAATGACGGGACTATGGTGCTTACCAGTAAGACGGATGTCATTTTACAGGCCACCGACCAGTTGGTAGTGGCGAAAATTATTAGTTAACTGCGAATTTGATCGGCTGGATATCGGCCGGAAAGGTCTGGAAAATAGATATGAGAATTGTGATTGTAGGCGGCGGAAAAGTGGGCTATTATTTAGCCAAAACGCTGATTGAACATCACCATGAACCGACAATCGTCGAAATTGATAAAGCACTTTGCGCCTTTTTGGCAGATGATTTGGACGCGCCCATCGTCTGCGGAGACGGAACCGCTATCGAAATGCTTGTCAGCGCCGGCATCGAACAGGCAGATGCCCTCATTGCCGTCACAGGGCAGGATGAAAACAACCTGATCACCTGCCAGCTGGCCAGGATGATGTTCCACACTAAGCGGACCATCGCCAAGGTCAACAACCCCAAAAACGCCGAAGTCATGAAAAAGCTGGGCATCGACATTACGGTATCCAGCACCGACAACATCACACGGCTTATTGAACGGGAGGTGGATTTTTCTCGTATCCGGCAGTTGGTGTCCCTCAACCAGGGAGAATCTTCCCTCAATGAAGTGTTGCTGCCCGAAGATTTCAAGTACGACGGAAAAAAGCTCACTGATATCAAAATGCCTGACCAGTCTATTATCGTGTCCATTGACCGGGAGGGGGAAATCATTATTCCCCGCGGCAACACCTGCGTTTATTCCGGAGATAAACTGCTGATTATGGCAAAAAACTCCGTGCTGCATAAAATAAAGGATAAGCTGAGACTTGACGACTAAAAAGGAGCGGCCTTATGTTAAACGACAAAGAGCAAAAAATTTATGAGTACATTCGGGAGTGTATCCTAAACTACAATATCTCTCCCACCGTCCGGGAAATTTGCCGTGAAGTTGGGATTCCCTCTACCTCTACGGTTCATTATTACCTTAAACGGTTGACCGAGGAAGGCTATATCGTCAAAGACGAGTTTAAAAAACGCACCATCAAGTTGCCTTCCAGCGGATCTATCACCGTCCCGCTTCTGGGAACGGTGACTGCCGGTATTCCCATAACTGCCATAGAGGAAGTAGAAGATTTTATTCCGGTTTTCAATCTCCGGGGGGACGCTAAAGATTTTTTTGCTCTCCATGTCCGGGGAGAAAGCATGAAAAACGCCGGTATTTTGGACGGTGACATTGTTATCGTCAAAAAAAGCCCTTCCTGCCGTAACGGGGAAATTATTGTAGCTTTGATTGGAGATGAGGCAACGGTCAAGCGGTTCTACAAGGACGAGAAGACCTTCCGCCTAATGCCGGAAAACCCGGATTTTGAGCCGATTATCGTTGATCAGCTGACAATTTTGGGAAAAGTGGTTTCGTTGATACGAAATTATTAACGATCGTCAATGAAAAGCCTGGCTGATGACACCATCGGCCAGGTTTTTTGACCTTCTTTTTTGAATTCCCTCAATCTATTTTCTCTCATGCTTAGGACAGACAATGTAAGGGAATCGCTATTGTAGGTAATAATGGCGGTGACACAGCACACCTAACAAACAAATAGACCTATTTTTTATCAACTGAGTTATTAAAGGCGGTTATATTATATGGCACAGGACAAAACAAATGTAATGCGTCTGCTGGACCGGGCAAAAATTGCATACACACCCCACTATTACGACCATGAGGACGGAGCGATTGACGGCATTGCCGTAGCCCAGAAGATGGGCCAGCCGCTTAGCCAAGTGTTTAAAACGTTAGTTACGCGGGGAAGTGGCCGACACTATTATGTTTTTGTCATTCCGGTGGCAGAAGAACTGGATCTGAAGGCGGCAGCTAAGGCCTGCGGGGAGAAATCGGTGGAGATGATCCACGTGAAAGAAATTAACGCGTTAACTGGCTATATCCGGGGCGGCTGTTCTCCCATCGGAATGAAAAAGCTTTTTCCCACCTTTCTGGATGAATCCGCCCAACGTCAGAATACTATTATGGTCAGCGCCGGTAAAATCGGAACCCAGGTGGAACTTGCCCCCATTGATTTAATAGATTTTGTCGGAGCAAAATTAGCCGCTCTCGCTAAAAAGCAATAAATGAAAGAGGAATGCCTATGAAAATCCAGTTGCCTTCCCCCGTGGGGCGTGCAATCGAGCGGCTCAATGCCGCAGGTTACGAGGCCTACGCTGTGGGCGGGTGCATTCGGGATAGTCTTTTGGGCCGGATGCCCGAAGACTGGGACGTCACTACTTCCGCCGAGCCGGAACAGACAAAAGCGGTATTTAATGGTGTACCTGTTATCGAAACCGGCATTCAGCACGGGACCGTCACAGTGATATTAGACGGTCAGCCACTGGAAATCACCACCTACCGAATAGATGGCAGTTACAGCGACAGCAGGCATCCTGACGCGGTCCGCTTTACCCGCAGCCTCAAAGAGGATCTTGCCCGCCGGGATTTTACCGTCAATGCGTTGGCTTATCATCCAGATACCGGAATCGTTGACTGCTTTGGAGGGACGGAGGATCTGCGGCAGAAAAGCCTCCGCTGCGTAGGAGACCCGGATAAGCGGTTTACCGAGGACGCTTTGCGTGTCATGAGGGGAATCCGCTTCGCCTCACAGCTTTCTTTTTCGCTGGAATCCGCAACGGAAGTGTCGCTGCGGAGATACGCCCCGCTCCTCCAAAAAGTTGCCGCTGAACGGCTCCGGACGGAACTTGTTAAGCTACTTTGCGGGGAACAAGTGGAAAGCGTTCTTCTGCGCTTTCCCGCCGTGCTGGGGCAGTTGATTCCAGAGCTTCTACCCATGGTGGGCTTCGACCAGCAGACTCCCTATCATATTTATGATATTTACGAACACACCGCCCATTCGGTAGCAGCCATCAAAAACACACCCGTTCTTCGGCTCACTATGCTTCTCCATGACATTGGAAAACCCCGCCGCTTTACAGTAGATAAAAAAGGGCAGGGTCATTTTAAGGGCCACGGGACCGTCAGCGTCCATATGTGCCAGGAAATTCTTCCTCGCCTTCGGTTCGACAAACGCACTATAGAACGGATTTTGAGTCTTGTCAAATACCACGACGTTGACTTAGAACCTAGAGAAGCTCTTATCAAACGGTGGTTGAACCGTCTTACACCGGAGGGCTTTTTTCAGCTGATGGAAGTAAAACTCGCCGACAATGCAGCGCAAAATCCTCTCTATGACCGAAGCGCCAGTTACCGGGAAATCATACAAATGGCCCACGAAATTCTCGACCGGAAAGAGTGTTTTTCTCTTTCCTCTCTCGCTGTCAATGGGGACGATCTCATCGAGATGGGAATTCCCGCCGACAAAGAACTGGGGGAAACCCTCCAAATTTTATTGCAGGCCGTCATCGACGGAAAATGCAAAAACGACCGGGAATCGTTACTGGAATACTGCCAAAGTCATCGGCAAAACCTATAACTTCAAACAAAAATTCTTGTACATTTTGCAACTCCCGACAAAAAGGGGGATTTTCCCCCTTTTTCTGTTGACAAGGTCCTTTTCCTCCGGTATACTATTTTATGATAATCACCTTATCAAGAGTGGCGGAGGGACAGGACCTGTGAAGCCACGGCAACCTGCTTTTTGCAAGGTGCCATTTCCTGCGACGCAGTCGAGAGATGAGGTTTGCTGGGAAACTGTATGCACTCGCTCAAAGGCGGGTGCTTTTTGGTTTTTCGGCGTGCAATTTCAAATTTTGAAACTGTGAAATTTCAGTTGTTTCGATTGCAACAACGGGCCATTTTCTTATCCGCACGGAAAAGCAGGCCAAAAATCGGGTGCGGACTGGATCTCTCTACACAAAAGGAGGCAAACATGTCAAAAGTTTTATTTACATCCGAATCGGTGACCGAAGGCCATCCCGATAAAATCTGCGACCAGATTTCCGACGCGGTCCTGGACGCCATCCTCTCCCAGGATCCAAACGGCCGCGTGGCCTGCGAGACCTGCTGCACAACCGGCATGGTCATGGTCATGGGAGAAATTTCCACAAAGTGCTATGTAGATATTCCGAAAATCGTCCGGGAAGTTGTGCTGGACATCGGCTACGACCGGGCCAAATACGGCTTTGACGGCAATACCTGTGCAGTTTTGACCAGTATTGACGAACAGTCGGGCGACATCGCCATGGGAGTGGACAAGGCGCTGGAAGTCAAGCAAGGTAAGGATTCAGACGATGAAAACGGTGCCGGAGATCAGGGCATGATGTTTGGCTACGCCTGTGACGAAACCCCTGAGCTGATGCCTATGCCCATTTCGCTGGCTCACAAGCTGACAAAACGCCTTACCGAGGTTCGAAAAAATGGTACCCTTCCTTACCTGCGCCCCGACGGAAAATCCCAAGTTACCGTCGAATACGAGGACGGTCGTCCCATTCGGGTGGACGCCATAGTAATTTCCTCCCAGCACGCCGACGATGTAACCCTGGAACAAATCCGCAAGGACGTTATGACGGAAGTCATTCTGCCCGTCATTCCGGCAGAGCTTTTGGACGAAAACACCAAATACTACATCAACCCCACCGGACGGTTCGTCATCGGCGGGCCCCAGGGGGACAGCGGTCTGACCGGACGCAAAATTATTGTTGACACCTACGGTGGATACGCCCGTCACGGCGGCGGTGCTTTCTCCGGAAAAGACCCGACAAAAGTGGACCGTTCCGCAGCCTATGCCGCCCGTTGGGTGGCCAAAAACATCGTGGCGGCAGGCCTCGCCAAAAAATGCGAAGTGCAGCTGGCCTACGCCATCGGCGTCGCCCGTCCCGTTTCCGTCATGGTGGACACCTTCGGTACCGGAACCGTTTCCGACGAAGTGATTGAAAAAACCGTGGAGAAAGTCTTTGACCTGCGCCCCACCGCCATTATCAGGGAGCTCGGCCTTCGCCGCCCCATTTACCGAAACTTGGCTAAATATGGCCATATGGGTCGAGAGGATCTGGGAGTCACCTGGGAAAAAACTGATAAAATTGAAGCTTTAAAAACGGCAATTCAAGGTTAAACCTCACCTTTTTTCTGCTTTTTTCATATACTGTCCCACGAGGTGATTGCCGTGCTGATTGCATTTGGACTGGGGGCAATGATTCTTCTCGCCCTGATTGGGGCGGTGGAAGTTATCTGCCTTTTGTCCCGGAAATTCTGGCGCAAAGGCGCCGCCGAGACGGTAACCCTGTCGATCATTCCTGCCAAAGGACATATGGACAATATCGAATACTTAGTCCGGGCGGCGCAAGCTGACCTGCATTGGCTGGAAAACAGCAGGGGACGGCTCATCGTTTTAAACCTTGGGCTGGACGAAGAAAGCAAAAATCTGATTACAGAGATGCGCGGGGTGGAGCTTTTGGAGGAAGAAGAGCTTTGCCCCTTGCTGCAAAACACCCTCATTGGACAGATGTATAGTAAATAGACTTGAAAACAAACCTCAATTTAGCCACAATAGTCATAAATGGAAGATTTTGCGGCTTCTCTTTGGATGTTTTCTAAGTCCATTCACTATGGAACCGAGGAACTATGGAAAAACAATTGGTGCAAATTGAAGGAATGGTCGAAAATGTGGTGTTCGGAAACGAAAATACCGGATTTGCCGTCATCGAACTGAACACCGGGGAGGAAATTCTCCCCGTGGTCGGAGAGCTCTATGGCGTGGAGGAAGGCGAGGAGCTGAAAGTAACCGGCACCTACGCCTCCCATCCCAAATTCGGCTATCAGTTTAAAGCGGAAGTCTATGAGCGCAGTCTCCCCGCTACAGCGACAGCCATCAAGAAATTCTTGTGCTCAGGCGCCGTCAAAGGCATCGGAAGCGTCCTCGCCCAAAGAATTGTCGACCTGTTCGGGGAAGAAACCCTCAACATTCTTGAAGAAAATCCCCAACGCCTTGTGGAGGTTAAGGGAATCACCCAGAAAAAAGCCGACGCACTCGCTATCGAGTTTCATCGGCTTTTTGGTATGCGCTCCGCCATGATGTTTTTCTCGGCATATGGCATGACCCCCAGTCAAGGCGTGCGCATCTGGAAAAAATGGGGCGTCATCTCGGTAGACGTCGTCAAGGACAACCCGTACCTTCTCTGCGAGGACGACATTATGGTGGAGTTTCGCACCGCCGATCAGATGGCCCTGTCACTGGGACTGGACGAGCAGTCCGGAAAGCGAATCTTTGGCGCCATCCAGCATGTGCTGCGCCACAACCTGCGAAACGGGCACACCTGCCTTGCGAGAGAAACGGTTTCTGCCTTAGTGAGCAAGTTGCTCGTAAACGTGGGCACCGATCCCATCGAAATCGAGATTGACAACCGCATTCAGGACGAGGAACTATTCTCGGTTCAGCGGAACAAGGAATTTCTCTTCCTTCCGTCCATGTATGGCGCGGAGCGGTACATCGCCCTGCGGCTTTCCATCATGCTCCAAAACCAGTTCTTCGTACACAAGGACATCGAATTGATGATTGACAAGGTGGAGACTGAGAAAGGTATCCAGTACGAAGGGCTTCAGCGGCAGGCCATCAGAGAAGCCCTTCAGCAGAGTATCCTGCTTTTAACCGGCGGCCCCGGCACCGGAAAAACCACCACCCTAAACGCCATTATCGACCTTTTGGAGCAGGAGGGGCTCACCCTCGCCATCGCGGCCCCCACCGGCCGGGCGGCCAAGCGGATTTCCGAGGTGACGGGACGGGATGCCAAAACCATCCATCGCCTGCTGGAAGTTGATTTCAGCGGCGGGGATACCCTGAAATTCATCCACAACGAGAAAAATCCCCTGCGGGCAGACGCTATTGTCATTGATGAAATGTCCATGGTAGATACGATTTTATTTGAGTCCCTGCTCCGGGGTGTCAAGATGGGAGCCAAACTGATTCTCGTGGGCGACTCCGACCAGCTGCCGTCGGTGGGGGCGGGCAATATTCTCCGTGATCTCATCGACAGCGAAGTGATCCCCACGGTGCAGCTCAGGCAGGTGTTCCGGCAGGCGGCCGAAAGCCTCATCGTCACCAATGCCCACAAAATTGTCGGTGGCGAAATGCCGAATCTGGCTCAGAAGGATAACGATTTCTTTTTTATGCAGCGAGGCAGCGAAGCGGCCGTTACTCAGACCGTCGTCGAGCTGGTATCCCAGCGTCTTCCCAAAAGCTATGGGTTTTCGCCCATCGCCGATATCCAGGTGCTGACACCCCAGCGACAGGGAAATTTGGGTGTTTACGTCTTAAATAGCCAGCTCCAGGAGGTCATAAACCCGAAATCGGCAGCTAAAAAAGAGTTCAAGGGCATTTTCTGCACCTTTCGCGAAGGGGACAAGGTGATGCAGATCCGCAACAACTACGATATGGAGTGGACAAAGGACGATGAAGAGGGCTTAGGCATCTTCAACGGCGATATCGGCATCATCAAGCTCATTGACAACGCCACCTCTACTATCGTGATCGACTTCGAGGACCGCATCTGCAACTATCCCTTCGAGATGGCGTCGGAATTGGAGCTTGCCTACGCCGTCACCGTCCACAAAAGCCAGGGCAGTGAATACGACGCTGTAATTCTCCCCATCTTTGGAGGATTCGACAAGCTCTATTTTCGGAACCTCCTCTATACAGCCGTCACCCGGGCAAAAAAGCTGCTCATTATCGTCGGAAACAGAGGACGGGTAGAATATATGGTGCAAAACAACCGCAAAATGCTGCGTTACACCAATTTGCGGAACTTTTTGACTGAGGCGGTACAACATGGAAGTTAGCAAAAAAGAATACCTGATCTCTATTTTATTTCCAAAGCACTGCCCCTTCTGCGGTCACCCCATGGAAATTCACCGGACGTACTGTGAAGAGTGCGAGCAAGAGCTTCCCTGGGTCCCCGCCGATACCCTTTGCCCCACCTGTGGAAAAAAGAACTGCATTTGCTCAAATGATCCCTTTTTAAAGCGGCTCTACGTTCCTTTTTTCTATGATGGGCTTGTCGCCAACGCCGTTAAAAGCCTTAAATTTTATAATAAACGGGGTTATTCCCGGCCATTGGGCGGACTTTTGGCCCAATATATCCGTAGAGAAAATAAGCACCAGCACTTTGACTGCATTCTCCCAATCCCTATGACCAAACGTGATATTCGAAAGCGAGGCTATAGCCAGTCGGAATTGATGGCACGGTTTATTGGGGAAGTATTGGATATCCCCGTTGAAAAGAACCGCCTGATTAAAATTCATCAAACCGAAAAACAGCATCGCCTCAACGCTGAAGAACGAAAAACAAACTTAAAAGACGCCTTTACTGTTAAAAATCCAGAAATTTTAAAAGGAAAGTCTGTTCTTCTCTGTGATGATGTCATCACCACCGGCGCCACTTTGCAGGAAGCGGCCAAAACGCTGAGAGCTGTTGGAATCACCGATATCAGCGCCGTTGTAGTCGCTACAACAGAAGAGCTTGAAATCCACTCAGAAAACATGGTATAATAAACACAATCAACGAAGGCTTTCACAGAAAACCTTTGACCGTAGTATGCGGCATTTCATCATTCAGTTGTGCAAAAGCAGAACCACGGCGCGTAAATCCGCCTCCAAATTCCAAAAAAATTTGCGAAGCATCTAAAGTCCCCGTTATCCTGCCAACGCAGGATTAGTGCAAGTATCACAGATAAGCCTCCATCCAGCAGGCTGTCTGCCGCCATAGAGGATTGATTTCACAGGGCGGCTGTCTTAAAAGACACAACCACCTACTCCGCTGCGTGATTTGAAACACACCTTTGTATAACGACAAAATCCGCACGGAAATCGCAGTAAAATAACAGAAAAGTAAGGAGGCTCATCCATGGCAGGTGTAGATTTGGGCATCGATCTGGGTACCACAAAAATTATTATTTACCGGTATGGCAAAGGTATTGTACTGGAAGAACCCAGCGTCGTCGCTTATCATACAAAAACAGAAAAAGTGGTCGCCGTAGGACATGAAGCTTTGAGGATGTTGGGAAGGACCCCCGCCTATATCCGCACCGAATGTCCCATCCGTGATGGCGTCATATCCAATCATCTTTTTACCGAGTACTTAATTAAAGAATTTGTAAAAAAAGTTTCCAAAAGTTTTCTCATCAAGCCGCGTATCGCCATCTGCATTCCGTCAGCGATAACCGATGTGGAGGCCAGGGCCGTCGTGGAGGCTGCAATGAGTGCAGGCGCACGCAAGGTGTATCTCGTGGACGAGCCCATTGCTGCCGCCATCGGCGCAGGGCTCGACATTGCAAAGCCCAACGGCCAGATGATGGTCGACTCCGGTGGTGGTACCACCGATGTAGCGGTTATCGCCCTTGGAGGAATCGTCGCCTCGTATTCCATGCGGGTGGCCGGCAACAGCTTTGACGAAGCCATTGTCAAGTACCTGCAAAGCGAGTACAAACTGGCTATCGGCACTAGCGTGGCTGAACGAATCAAAAAAGAAATTGGCTGTGTCTTTGAGCCTACCGCGGAAGTCACTACCACTGTAAAAGGCCGGAACCTTGTGACCGGGTATCCGGAGCAGATTACCATAAACCAGATGGAACTGTTTGAAATCCTACGCCCCTTTGCGGCGGAAATCGTCATGGGGGTCCGCAATGTTTTGGAACGCACACCACCGGAACTGACCGGTGATATTTTCGAAAACGGCATCACTATGACCGGAGGAACCTCACAGCTCAAAGGATTGGATAAGCTAATTGAGGAAAACACCGGCGTCAGTGTCCGCATCGCGGAAAACCCTCGGGACTGTGTGGGCATCGGTACCGGTAAGTGTTTTGACATGCTGGACGACTTAAAGGAAGGGTTTACACGCGCTTCTACCTATATCCACTAATAAAAAAGCCTTAGCTATTCCATCAGCTAAGGCTTTTTACAGTTTAAAATTTAATAAAAATACAAAAAGGAAAGCCTTAGGGGGATTATTATGCTCTCAAGGCTTTCCCTTTTGCGGTATAAGCACTGTTTTATCAGGGAGTATTAATTAATTCTGCCACCATGGTAACAGGAGAAGCGTCCAGGCCCTTCAGCCGCAGTGGGATTCCATAGACTTTGCAATAATCTTTTAGCCCCAAAATAGGGGTAAAGTCCATGCACTCATAGATGAGCAAAGGCCGGATACCGTCCTCCCGCATATCCAAAAGCGCGTGATGATTTGCAAAACCGGTGGAAAATCCGTCGGTTCCGTCTACGCTGAGGGTGTCCAATGCAATGGCCTTTAGATTCGGCAGTTGTTCCCGGAGATACCGGGCCGCTTCCAAGGTCAAAGCGGGGAAATCGTCCCGATAAACCGCCTCATTCTGCCAAAACTGGGAGTATCCCATATGCAACATCAAAAGGTCAGCGTTTTCGATGCCTTCCTGCCCTTTCAGCTGTTCCACACCGATTCGCCCACCCCGCTGGGACTGCACATTCACCAATAGAGCCTTGGAAAAGATGAAAGCCCCAATATTTAGTTGATCAATCGTGTCTCCACCCTCACAGAAGTGGTAGGGAGCGTCTACGTGGGAACCGCCGTGGGTGAAAAGCGTAATCACTGTCTGATTGTTACTATCGCCGGAACCGATGCTGGTAAACGGTTGAAACTGCGGCTTGGGAGTAGCGTCGTCGTACCGCACCACATCGGGCGACAGGGGAAGCGATAACTCATACAGCATAAACGTTCACCCCTAATAATGAGGCTGTCCGGTGTGACAGGTGATTCCGCCGTCTACCGGCAGGTTTACACCGTTTAGAAAATCCACCTTTCGTGCCGCCAGGAACAGGGCCACTTCGGCGATCTCCTCCGGCGTGGCAAAGGTGTGGGTGGGGTAAGCTTCCCGGTTGACCCGCTCGGCGTAGTCGATTTTCCGGAAGGTGTACTCCAGCATTTCTGTCCGGACCGCACCGGGACAGATAGCGTTGCAGCGGATACCCTGATCGGCGTAGTCGATGGCGATGGCCCGGGTGAGGTTTGTCACAGCGCCCTTGGCGGTGTTATAGGCCGCCATGGAGTAGTCCGCGCAGATGCCCGACACTGACGACATATTGATAATGGTTCCATACTGCTTTTTCAGCATCATGGGCATGAAGTAGTAGCAGGCTAAGTATACCCCGCGGCAGTCGATGGACATGATTTTGTCAAAATCTGCCGGCGGGGTCTCCAAAATCCTTCCCGCAAGGTGGATGCCGGCGTTGTTGAAGAGCACGTCGCAGCCGCCGAACTCTTTTTCCACGTATGCGGCCATGGCCTTGACTTCTTCTTCCACGCTCACATCCATCTGGTAAAAGCGGACGCAGGCTTCCGGGTATTTTTCGGTGCATTCCTTCTCGAGCGCATCTCCTTCCGCCTTTTTCCGCCCGGCAAACACGACGTTTGCCCGGTTTTCCGCAAACAGCCGCACCGTGGAGGCACCGATTCCGGTGGTTCCGCCGATGATGACCGTCGTTTTTCCCTTTAGCATCCTTCCTTCGCTCCTTTCGTCAGCTCCACAGCCGGTCGTGGGACCAAATATAATCCCAGTCGCTGGTGTCTTCCCAAAGCCCCTTGACTTTGGAATGCATATGCTCTTTCAGCGCCTCGTCGTTGATGTCGGTGATGCCAAGGCCCGGCGCGGTGGGAACTTTGGCCTGCCCGTCCGCAATAATGGGCTTATCGCAGCCGATGACTATGTCGTTCCACCAGGGGATGTCGTTGGAGTGGTGCTCCAGCGCCAAGAAATTCCGAGTGGCCGCAGCGGTGTGGACCGCCGCCAAAAACGCCACGGGGCTTTCCGCGTTGTGGATTGCCATGGCGACGCCGTGTTCTTCGGCTATTTCGCCGATTTTCTTGGTCTCGAGGATTCCCCCCGCCGTCAGGATATCCGGGTGGATCACCGAAAAGGCGCCGGAGGAGACGATCTCCCGGAAGGCTTCTTTTCCGTAGGTGTCCTCGCCGGTGCAGAGGGGAACGGTGGTCGCGGCGGCAATTCTCTGCCACTGCTTTGTATACTGCCAGGGGAGCAGATCCTCTGCCCAGGCGATGTTGTACTTTTCCAGCCGCCGCAGCAGCCGGATGCAGTCCTCCGCCCCGATATGGCCGAAGTGGTCAATGCTGATGGGCACATCATAGCCCACAACCGACCGGGCGTCCGCCACATACTGCTCCAAGAAATCCAGTCCCTTTTCGGTGATGTGGATTCCGGTAAAGGGATGCTCGATGTTATAAAGGTCGTAGATTGCTTTTTCTTTGAGGTTTTCCTCCGTGGTGTGGCCACCCCGTTTGAAGACGGGCATGTCCGCATCTTCCCGCATGGCATCTAATATCCAGGCTGGTGCGCAGAGGGTGCCCGGCTCGTCCAACAACAGGTCGATACCCACGTCCATTTTGAGGAATTTAAAGCCCTTTTCCATCCTCTTTTTGAGAGCGGCTCCCATGGCCTTGCCGTCGTGTTTTCCATACACGTCGGTGTCGCAGTAAACGGTCACGGTATCCCGATATTTCCCGCCAATGAGCTGATATACCGGCACCGAATAGGCTTTCCCTACGATGTCCCAAAGGGCCACTTCGATGCCGCTGACTCCGCCGCCCTGCCGTCCGTGGTAGCCGAACTGCTTAATCCGGTGGAACAGCCGGTCCACATCGCAGGGGTTTTCGTTGATGAGACGGCTTTTGAGCATCAGGGCATATTGCTTGCAGGCGAAATCCCGCACCTCGCCGAATCCCACGATCCCCTGGTTTGTGTAGACTTTAATGAGTGAATTCTCAAAGGGACCTCCTTCGATGTCGGTAAACCGAATGTCGGTAATTTTAAGTGCAGAGGGAGCCGAACAGGTATTGACGTTTTGCTGGATTTTTTCTTTCAGTTCCATTAATCCTCACCATTCCTTTCACCGCTCCTGCGCCGCGGGCGTGGGGAAGCGGCCTTGTTTCGCGCATTTACGCTCAAATTGGGAGGAATCCTCTCCAATCTCTATGGACAAACGGCAGCTTTTATAATTTGTTTTCCTTTTCCCGCATAAAATGCGGGAAATCCATCAAAGATGGCTTCAAAAGGCATTCGCCTTTTGAAAAAGCAAATTGTTAAAAAATAGTTGCAATCCGTGTCCCGGATTGCAAATGCCTGTTTAATCAGGCATTTTGCGGGCATTTCATGCCCGCAACGATACTATTTTTTATAGCCGCCAAAAATCCTTCTAATTTATCCCCAGCTTCAGATGCCGGAAGCTTTCTCCATAATTGCCTCTTCCGTTGCCCCCTCGTGGGCAAATTCGGAAACCAGCTCTCCTTCGTACATGACCATGATCCGGTTGCTCATCTGCATGACCTCCGGCAGTTCAGAGGACACCATGATGATGGAATGACCGTTTTCGACCAGCTGATGGATGAGCTGATAAATTTCGTGCTTGGCGTTGACGTCGATGCCCCGGGTTCCCTCATCAAATAGAATGATTTTAGGCTCGATAAACAGCCATTTGGCCAAAACTACCTTTTGCTGGTTGCCGCCGCTTAAGTTTACAACTTCCTGCTCGATGCCGGGGGTAGCAATTTTCAAATCGCCCACAAACCGGTCCGCCGCCTCGCGGCTTTTCTTTTTGGAGATAACAGTCCTTCGAATCAGCTTATTCAGTCCCACAAAGCCGATGTTCCGCTCCACGCTGTCATCGAGGATCAGGCCGTCGTAATGCCGGTCCTCGGTCACAAAGCCTAATCCCGCCTGGATGGCGTCTTTGGTGCATTTGGGAAGGTAGGGCTTGCCACGCAGGGTGATTTTCCCGGACAGAATTTTGTCGAGTCCGAAAAGCGCCCGGCAGATTTCCGTCCGTCCAGAGCCTACCAGTCCCGCAAAGCCCAGCACTTCCCCCTCATGGAGCTCAAAGGAAATGTTTTTGACCCGGCTTGTCGTGAGCCCCTCCACTTTCAATATGGTTTCCCCAATGTCGGTATAAACAGGGGGATAAATCTGCTTCAGTTCCCGGCCGACCATATACTGTACCAAATCGAATTGGTTGACCGAGTTCACGTCGTCGATGTCGATGACTTTTTCCCCGTCTTTCAAAACGGTGATGGTATCCGCGATTTCGAAAACCTCGTCCATGTGGTGGGAAATGTAGATGACACCCACGCCGTCAGCTTTCAGCTTTCGGATAATTTCAAACAATGTTTCTACATCGTTTTCCGGCAGCACAGCGGAAGGTTCGTCCAAAATCAGGATTTTTGGGGTGAACCGGATTGCCTTTGCAACCTCCACTCGCTGGGCGTTGGCCACCGATATATCGGAGACCAGCTGGGTCGGGTCCAAATCCCCAAAGCCCAGGGACCCGAGCAGTTCCTTGGCCTCTTCGTTCATCTTTTTCCGGTCGAGAATGCGCCCTTTTTTCAGCGGGAGATCGCTGAAAAACAGGTTTTCCGCCACCGACATGGTGGGGATCAGGGAAAAATGCTGCTGCACGGCGCGGATACCGGCCTTTTGTGCATCCAAAGGGCCCTGTATCTGGACTTCCTGCCCTTCGATAGAGATGGAGCCTTCGTCTTTGCGTATCACGCCGCAGAGTGTTTTGATAAGGGTACTTTTTCCCGCTCCGTTTTCTCCCACCAATGCCAAAACTTCTCCGCTCTTCAGCTCCAAGTCCACCTGGTTGAGCGCCACCACGCCGGGATACCGTTTGGTAATGCCCTTCATAGAAAGCAACGATTTCATTTTGAGGACTCCTTCTTGCGGACAGAACTTCCGTATACCGCGATCAAAATGATGATGCCTTTAATGATTTGCTGCCAGTAAATGCTGACTTTCAGTAGATTCATAATGTTGCCGATGAGTCCCATGACGAGGGTACCGACGATAACGCCACCGACCCCGCCAACTCCGCCGGTCATGCTGGCTCCGCCGATAACGACGGACGCGATTGCCGTCAGCTCCCAGCCGTTGCCCACCGAGTTGGAACCCAGGGTGAGCCGGGAAGCCATCAATACGCCGCCGATGGCGCAGAGAAAACCGGACACGATATACGCCGACAGTTCCACGCGGTTGACATTGACACCGCTGAGCCGCACCGCCTCTTTATTGCCGCCGAACCCCTTCAGGTGCCGACCGGCCTTGGTGCGCTCCAGGATGTGGTTTACAATAATCGCGATGACGAGCCAAATGACCGCCATCAGCGGCAAAAACCAATAAGATATGCTGCCAATTTTGAGGAATGTCTCGTTTTTGTAAAAGACCTGCCGCCCGGTGGACAGTAAGAGCCCCACCCCATTAAAGACGTTGAGGGTAGCCAAAGTGGCGATAAAGGGAATGATTTTGAAGCGGGTGATCAGTATGCCGTTGACAAAACCTGCCAGCAGACCCACGATCAGCGTGACCCCAATGGCTATGGGGATCGGCATTCCCGCCTTTAGCATCAAGGAAACGATGACCGTCGTCATCGAGACGATAGCGCCGACGGACAAATCGATACCGCCGGTCAGAATGACCACCAGCTCGCCCAAGGCAACGATTCCCACCGCCGCGTTTTGCTTAAACAGGTTTGAGATATTAGTGCTGGTAAAAAACTTGTCGCTGACCAGGGCCGAGACAATCACCATGACCACCAGCAAAATGTATTTGGAGTTTTTTACGAGGAGTTTTTTCCAATCAATTGTTTTTTTCATGTTTCAATCCTCCCGTTTTTGACACCGGCAAACAGGAAGATTCCCTGTTTGCCGGTATCTTTTGAGGTTTAGAAACCGTAATCCATGTATTCGTCTACGTTTTCATAGTTGACAATGATGACTGGGATCAGATACTCGGATTCCACTTCTTTGCCGCTGAATATATCATCGAGAACGTCCATGGTCATTTCCGCGATCATAATGGGGCTGTTCAGGCCGGTAACCAGGTCCGGGCCGTTCTTTCCGCCTTCGTTTTCCTTCATTTTTTCAAAGAAAGCCTTTTCGCCGTCGAAACCGGAGATGACTTTAATGTCCTTGCGGCCGGCGTTGTTGATAGCGGTCAGCGCGCCCAGAGCCTGCGCGTCATGGTGCACCAGCACTACATCGATCTGGCTATTGGCGGCCAGAAGTTCTTCCATCTGGTTCATGCCGTCATTCTCGCCCACGTCGGTGGGAGCGTAGCGTTCATCGATCAGCGGGAAACGGGCCATTTCACCCTGGTCGGACATACCGCCCATGATGCCGCCGAAGCGAAGGGCTGGACAGCCGGTGTCGGTGGGGGTACTGCGGACGTAAACCATGTTGCCGCCGTTGTATTTCTCGCCGATGTACTGGCCGATGCCCCGGGCGATTGCGAAGTTGTCGATTCCAACGTAAGTGTAACCTGAACCCGCCGTGGTATTGTCCACGCAGATCAGCGGAATTTTGGCGTTTTCACAGAGCTGTACCACAGAGGGGACGATCTCGTCTCCTACGGGGTTCAATACGATGGCTTCCACGCCCTGGGCAATCAAATCCTCGGCTAATTTGAGTTGCTCCTCTGCGCTTCTGTTCTGGCTGACCGTCATGCTCACATCAACGCCTTTTTCTTTGGACAAAGCCTCGAACTTTTCACTCATAGCTGCGTGATAGGTAGTGCCCAGCGTCAACTGAATGAAGCCCACCTTATGGCCCGATACGCCGGTTCCGGTAGCGTCACCGACAGAGTCCGGAGTGGATTCCGAAGAGCTTTCACCACTGTCCGAAGGCGGAGGTGTCTGTTCTTCCTGGCAACCGGACAGCCCCAGAGTAAATACCATTGCACATGCTAGTAATGCACTTAATAATCTCGTCTTTTTCATTTTTTTCCTCCTTTTTGATACCCTTTTTGTGAACACTGCGTTTCCTCCGATCAACGTCCTTGTTTGACTGATAACCGAAAGAATTTTTCGAGCATAATAAATCTGACACAATCCCCCTTTGTCCATAAAATTTGGAATCTGGGTATCGATGTTCCGAACATACCCGCTTCCTTTTATCAAAACGCTCTTGTTGTGACAGGTGATATGGTGCAGCGTTTCATTCCGCTATTTTGGCCCGAAATTAGAGTCATTGAAATCCCGTAAACATTTTAAACCTTTTTCTGTTTGATAAAGAGCGAAAAATCCGCTATCTGAGTCGTCAGAATACCCTTCCGCCCTTCTTCCCGGCATAAAAAACCCCGGCGCTCAAAAAAAGCTTTTGCCCGGCTAAGGTTGTTGGCAGTGATTTGGATAGATCCTTTTTCTTCCGCATCCTCATATTGCAGCAGTGGGGAAGCAGAAAACTCGTTTATCACCGTCATCTTATCCCGCTCCTCTTCAGTTACCCCGCAAGCGAACTGTAATTTTGTAATGGAAAAGCCATGAAGCGTTGTCACCGCTTGCCGAGTGAGCCGTTCTATCTCATCAAACCGATCTTCTGCCAGCAATTTTTGCGGACAGAGCCAGCTTCCGCCGCAGGCGAGCACATTGGGCAAAGCCAGATACTCCATCATATTTTGAAGACCAATTCCGCCTGTAGGAAGAAATGTTGCCATGGGGTAGGGAGAAGCGAAGGCACGAAGCATCGGAACACCTCCTGCCGCCTCTGCGGGAAAAAATTTCAGCTCACGGAGTCCCAAATTCAAGGCCGCCTCCACCTCGGAAGGAGTGGCGACCCCGGGAAATACCGGGATGTTCTGCTCTTGGCACCACTGGATAACCGGGACGTTGAGTCCGGGGCTGATGATAAACTGCGCGCCCGCCTGAACTGCCTGTTTTGCTCTTTCAAGGGTAATAACCGTCCCCGCGCCTACGTACATTTCGGGAACTTCATGGCGGATGTGCCCGATTGCTTTCACGCCGTCATTGGTGCGCAGGGTGATTTCAATGGCGAAAATGCCTCCTCGCAGCAATGCCCTTGCCAGCGGCACTGCCTTTGCCGCGTCGTCGATTACCACTACCGGCAGAATTCCGTTTTCAAAGAACTGTTCCATAGCCTGGGACATTTTATCGCCTCCAGTGAGGGTTTCCTTCCATAAAAGCGTCTAGCTCGTCCCGGTAGGGAAGCCCATCGTTGTCGCCTTTGCTCATAACCTGTATAGCACCGATGGCGCAGCCCTGCCGCACTGCCTCTGAAAGGGATGCCCCTTCCCGAAGCCCGGTGAGCACTCCGGCAGCGAAACCGTCTCCGGCTCCCACTGTATCCACCACTTCTGTGACCGGAAATCCGTCTACAAAGCCGCTTTCTCCTTGGCGGTCGGCGTAATAGGCGCCTTTGGCGCCGACTTTTACGATAACAGTTTTGGCCCCCGCCTCAATGTATCTTTGTGCAATTTTTTTCGGTTCCGATTCCCCAATCAAAATATTTGCTTCATTGATTCCGGGAAGAAAGACATCGGATTTTGCTGCCATGCCGTTGATCGTTTCAATCATTTTTTCCTTAGATGGCCACAGCTGCGGACGCAGATTGGGGTCAAAAGAAAACAGGCAGCCGTTTTCTTTGGCCTTTTCATTTAGAGTCTCCGCCATATCGCGGCAGGATTCTGACAGCGCTGGGGTAATCCCCGTCAGGTGGACAATGTCGAATTTGGAAAAGTCTAAGCCTTCAATATCCAATGGACTGAGACTCGCTGCGGCGCTTCCTTTCCGGAAATAAAAGATGCCAGGGTCGCCAGATGCCACTTTTTCTTTCAGCATAAATCCTGTGGGACGGCTGTCGGACAAAATAATTTGGTCGGTGGAAATTCCGGTGTTTTTCATCATTTTTACTATTTTCTTTCCAAATGGGTCGTGGCCCAGCTTAGTCATATAGGTCACTTTACTGCCCAGCCTGGTCATACCAACCGCCACGTTAAACTCCGCGCCGCAGGTGGTCAGGGTAAAGCTGCCCACATCCTCCAATTGGCCGACTTCATTGGCGATAAACAGCCCCATAGGCTCGCCTACGAGCAATACTCCTTTTTCCATGCAGAAATCTCCTTATGTAGATGATTGATTTTACCGCAACTCGGTAGATTCCCTTGCATTTAAAATACAGGGAAGGGAAATTTCCTGAGGCAAAGTGTCCGTCTGATGCATCTTTTGGAGCAATCGTTCCGCCGCCCTGTATCCGATTTCGGTGGATGGCACCTTTAAGGTCGTTACATGGGGCCGAATCATGAAAGGCCAGTTTAGCTCGTTACTCCAGTCCCAGTCCTCTGGTCCGCACAGCCCGATTTCACCGGGCATTGATAAGCCCAGTTCTGAAATGCCGTGATAAACCCGCGCCGTGGTAATAGAGTTAGTCCCTATAACTGCGGGAATGTCTCCTGTACGAAGCGATTCCCGCATTAGTTTCAGCTGGGAGACCGTGTTGATTCCCTCGCTGTGGTCAATGAGGAAAATGTCTTCTTGGGGCTTTGGCGTATAACCGTAGATTTCCTCCACGGCCTGGATAAAGCTATCTCGTCTCCGCATTCGGGTGGAGTTCTGCTCCCAGAATTGAGTAAAGAGGATGGGACGGGTGTAGCCTTTTTCTTTTAAATGCCGAATCAGCGTCTACATTCCGGCCTCGTGGTCGGATGTGACTACGTCCAGACTGTAATTGCGCACCTTTCGGTCACATAATACGATGGGTACGCCCCGGCAGGCTTTTTCAATGAGAAAATCGTTATCATAGGCGCTGGTGTTTACAAGCAGTCCGGAAACTCCTTTGGAAATCAAGGAATTGATGTTGTTCTGCTCCTTTTCCAGAGAGTCGCCGCTGTTGGAAATTAGCAGGGTATACCCGTGTTCATCCAAACACTTACTGATACCCATAATCAATGCCACTGAAAAGGGAGAGGTAATGTCCGCAATGGAAACACCGATTAGGTTAGTGGTCCTTTTTTTCAGATTGCTGGCAATGTCACTGGGTTTGTAATCGCTGACGCCAATGACGGTTTTGATTCGTTCCCAGGTTTTTTCGCTCATCAGTTCCCGATGGCCGTTTAAGTATCGGGACACTGTTGCCTTGGATACCCCGGCCGCAGCTGCTATATCGTCAATTGTCAATTTTTTTTGGGATGCCATTTCCATAATCCTCTCACTTACTATATTTTGCTTGCATCTCCCATGGAAGACGCATTATATCGTGCCGATTTCGCCATATACCTTCTCCAGAGAATCTCCGTTGATGAGTCCCTCCCGAACCTGGTCCTCTTTCTTTATAGTGGCCAGTGCTTGTTCAAACACCTCATCGGCGATTTCTTTTGGGATGATCACTACACCGTCTATGTCGCCGAAGATGAGATCTCCCGGGCGGATGGTGACGCCATCTAAAATAACGGGGATCTGACATTCGTTGATCTCGGCACGCCCCTTTGAAGTACGAGGATCTCTTCCGGCATAAAACAGCGGAAAATCCATTTCCTTAATAGCCTTTAAGTCCCGTACATATCCGTCCAGCAGAACTCCGGCCCCTTTTCGCTGTTTCACCGCGGTTGCAAAAAGTTCCCCAAAGACAGCACAATTATATTGGCCTCGGGTCACTAACACGTATATTTCTCCTTCGCCCAGTTGATCCACTACCTTGCACTGAGCAGTCAGAGGGTGTTCCGGCATAGAGTACACCACTGTTGCAATACTGGTAAAGGCCGGGCCAAAAATGACCGTATCGTCGTTTAATGGCATCAGCCTTTGCCCGATGCTTTGATTCCGGTATCCCATCCCATCCAGCACATCGCACAAGACCCCGGAATAGAGGTTTTCTTTTAGAAATGCGCAATCGTATTTTTTCATCGTCTCTTCCTCCTGCTATACAGAGCCATATTCTTTAACATCACCGACCCAAACCGATGATTCACATCCATCCTAATTTTTCACACAGCTTATATAATAATTCAGTTTTTACGAAACCGGTTTCATAAATTTTCAAAAAAATAAGTAAAATACATATTATTTCTTTTTTGCAAATTAAGCATAGCACTTTTAAATGGGTTTGAAAAGGGGTTTTGAAAAATATTTATATATTTTATAAATATTAAATACAATTTTTGTGCAATATTTTTATTTTATGAATTTTAAATCTATTTTGTTAACCGTTTTCATAAAATGTTTTGCATTAGTGCATGAATCCCATAGTAGTATCATAAAAAGAAAAAGTGATTTCGACACTTAACCCCTAACCGTTTCCTCACAAGAAAACGCAAGGAAGCAGTTGACAAAACAACACCTTCACGTTATGATAAACTTAATAAAAATAGCTTTTGTCCTAAATTTTGCAGAAATGCTTTATTTGTTATTTTAGTTAAGCCAATTTTATGCTAAAAAATGGAGGTTACTAATTTTGGACGACGGGCATACGTGGTATTTGCTTATTACATTACTACTGCTGGCACTGTGCTGTTATTTTACAGCCAGCGCATCCGCCATTGTGGGAGTCAACGACTCTAATTTAAAGGAACGCTCAGAGAGCGGCGATAAGAAAGCCAAACGTCTTTACGACTGTCTCCACAACAGTAATAATTTTGTCGACCGAGTACGGGGGACGGCCTGGATTTGCGGTACAGCTGCCGCAGGCTTGGGGACTGCTCGGCTCAGTCTGTTATTTTTTAAGATGATGCTGCCTGGAATGCCGGAACTATCCGCCTTTGCGGCTGCCCTTTCCATGCTATTTGCCGTACTGCTTTCGGTCTTTGCAGTGGTTTCAATTGGCTTTAAGATTCCGCAGCTTCTGGGGAGCCGCTACTGTGAACCATTCGGTTACAAAACGGCAGGCCTGCTCCGGGTACTGATGACACTGTTTACGCCTTTGGGAATCTTGATCCGCGGTTTTTCTTATCTGATTTCCAAGCTGTTTGGGGCGGATCCGTCCAAAGCACAGGAGGAGATCACTGAAGAGGAAATCCGAATGCTGGTTGACGTAGGGAATGAAATTGGCTTTATCGAAGAAAGCCAAAAAGAGATGATCAACAATATCTTTGAGTTTGATGATACCACAGCCGGAGAAGTCATGACTCACCGGACCGAAATCATCGCTGTGGAAAAGAATGCGAAGATTAGTGAAATTGTCTATCTAGCCATCAATGAAGGTTTTTCCCGGCTCCCTGTTTACGAAAAGGACCTGGACAATATCATTGGCCTGATCTATGTCAAAGATCTACTATGCCTAGTCGGCTGCAATTCTTCCGAGGATTTTAAAACGGCCGATTTTATACGATCTGTATTATTTGTACCGGAATCTACTAAATGCCGGGCTCTTTTTGCCGAGTTTAAGAAAAGCAAAGCTCACATGGCGGTAGTTGTGGACGAATATGGTGGTACTGCCGGCATCGTCAGCATGGAGGACATTCTGGAATCTATTGTAGGCGACATTGAGGACGAATACGACGAGCAGGAAGAAGACATTCAGCAAATTGCGGAGGACACCTACATTATGGACGGTACTACCGACCTGGAGGATGTGGGGTCACTTCTGGGCTTATCTTTTGAAGAGGATGAGGACTTTGATACTCTGGGCGGTTTCATCATCCATATGCTGGGGCGCATTCCCAAGGACGACGAAACACCGCTTCTGACTTTCAGCGGTTACCAATTCACCGTCTTGTCTATGGACGAGCGGCGAATCGACAAAGTGAAAGTTCAAAAGCTGCAGGAAACTCTCCCAATTGAAGAAGAAATTATAGTCGAGTAAGCCTTTCGGTTATTTTTCAATAATTAACAGGAATTTTAAAACTTTTTTAATGACCGCAACAAAATATTGCTGGGGGTTCCCGCTGCAACCGGAACAGGCAGTTGTCAATTAGGGAGTATAACGACTCCTCATTTGATAACTGCCTGTTCTGGTTATTTGATGGCTTAATTTTTTTGCGTTTGCGAAATTTTATCTAATCGGCGAAGCATTTTATTTTTGGCTTTTTGCCGTTCCCATTATTCAAATTTTAATTGTAGATAGGGAAACCTCTACATTACTCTCTTTTTCGACACAATTACGATTTCTCAAATTTGATTTTTCTGTGTCTTTTGTGTAAATCCTGAAAAAACGGTGCCTTTTTTGAAGCTGTACCCTTTACTTTTGGAGGAAAGCGTGATAAAATTGTAACGATGAATTGAGGGGATTTGCGTCTGTTTATACGCTGTTTTCCTTGATTTCCGGCAGGACGGCTGCCGGCGCCGAAGACTTGGAGAAACGTATCGTTTTTTCAAGCGCTTTTTTGTGCGTAAAACACATCCGGATCAAATTGCAAGGAGGATATAAAATGGCAAGAAAAATGAAAACCATGGATGGTAACAACGCCGCGGCCCACGTTTCCTACGCGTTTACCGACCTGGCGGCAATCTATCCCATTACGCCTTCTTCCGTTATGGCGGAAGTTACGGACAAATGGTCTGCCGATGGAAAGAAAAATATCTTTGGACAGGAAGTCCGCGTAGTTGAGATGCAATCCGAAGCTGGTGCTGCTGGTACCGTACACGGTTCTTTGGCAGCCGGTGCTTTGACCACCACTTTCACCGCTTCTCAGGGTCTTCTTTTGATGATCCCCAACATGTATAAAATGGCTGGTGAGCTGCTGCCTGGAGTTATCAATGTTTCCGCCCGTGCATTGGCGAGCCACGCGCTCTCTATCTTTGGCGATCACTCTGACATCTACGCCTGCCGTCAGACTGGTTTTGCAATGCTCTGCTCCACTAATCCTCAGGAAGTTATGGATTTGGGCGCTGTCGCCCACTGTGCAGCTATCAAGGGCCGCGTTCCCTTCGTGCACTTCTTCGACGGTTTCAGAACTTCTCACGAAATCCAGAAGATCGAAATGTGGGATTACGAGGACCTGAAAGAAATGGTGGACATGGATGCCGTTCAGGCGTTCAGAAACCGTGCTCTGAACCCCAATCACCCCGTTCTTCGCGGAAGCGCCCAGAACCCCGACATCTTCTTCCAGGCTAGAGAAGCCTGCAACAGCTTCTATAACGCGGTTCCCGAAATCGTAGAACAATATATGAACAAAGTCAACCAGAAAATTGGCACTGACTACAAACTGTTTAACTACTACGGCGCTGCTGATGCAGAGCATGTGATCGTTGCCATGGGTTCTGTCTGTGACACCATTGAAGAGACCATCGACTATTTGAACGCCCAGGGCGGCAAATATGGTCTCGTAAAAGTTAGACTGTACAGACCTTTCTCCGCTGCTCACCTGATCACGGCAATTCCCGAGACCGCAAAACAAATCACCGTTCTGGACAGAACCAAAGAGCCCGGCGCTATGGGTGAGCCTCTGTACCTGGACGTTGTTGCCGCTCTCCGCGACAGCAAGTTCCACAATGTCCCCATCTTCACGGGTAGATACGGTTTGGGTTCTAAGGACACCACTCCCGCACAGATTATCTCCGTTTACAAAAATACCGAGAAGAAAGTTTTCACCATTGGCATTGTCGACGATGTAACCCACCTGTCTCTGGAACTGGACGAGAACCCCTCCACCACTCCTGAAGACATTACCAGCTGTAAATTCTGGGGCTTGGGCGCTGACGGTACGGTTGGAGCCAATAAAAACTCCATCAAGATCATTGGTGACCACACCGATATGAACGCACAGGCTTATTTTGATTACGACTCCAAGAAATCCGGTGGTGTCACCATTTCCCACCTTCGTTTCGGCAAGTCCAAGATCAAATCCACCTACCTCATTAACAAAGCGGACTTCGTCGCCTGCCACAACCCGGCTTACGTGACCAAGTACGAAATGGTTCAGGACGTCAAACCCGGCGGAACTTTCCTCTTAAACTGCGATTGGACAGATGAACAGCTCGAAGAACATATTCCCGGCCAGATGAAGAGATACATTGCCGAGAATAACATCAAGTTCTACACCATCGACGGCATCAAAATTGGTAAAGAGATCGGCTTGGGTGGAAGAATCAATACTGTTTTGCAGTCTGCGTTCTTTAAGCTCGCCAACATCATCCCCACCGAAGACGCCATCAAATATATGAAAGACGCTGCCACCGCTTCTTATTCCAAGAAAGGTGAAGCCATTGTCAAGATGAACCACGACGCTATCGATCGCGGCGCTACCGACGTTCACGAAGTCAAGGTTCCGGATTCCTGGAAAAACGCTTCTGACACCGACCTGACGGTCAAAGCTACCGGCAACCGCAAAGACGTTGTCGATTTCGTAAACGACATCGTCATCCCCGTCACCTCTCAAAAAGGTAACGAACTGCCGGTTTCCACTTTTATCGGCGACCGGACTGATGGCACCTTCCCACAGGGAACTGCTGCATTTGAAAAACGCGGTGTTGCTGTCGACGTTCCTGTTTGGAACCCCGACAATTGTATCCAGTGTGGATTCTGTTCTCTCGTTTGTCCTCATGCAGTCGTCCGCACCTTTGCTATGACCGAAGAGGAAGCTGCCAACGCTCCCGAAGTTCAGGCGTCTATTCCCATGACTGGTATGCCCGACATGAAATTCGCAGTCGGCATCTCGGTGCTGGACTGCCTCAATTGCGGTCTCTGTGCCAATGTCTGCCCCGGCAAGAAGGGAGAAAAAGCGCTCACCATGGTGTCTCTGGACAGCCAGCGTGAGAAACAGAACGGTTTCAATTACTTGTTCGATCTTCCTGAGAAACCCGAGGTCTTTGAAAAATTCAAAGTGACCACCGTTAAAGGCAGCCAGTTCAAACAGCCTCTCCTCGAGTTCTCTGGCGCTTGTGCCGGATGCGGCGAGACTCCTTACGCGAAACTCGCCACCCAGCTCTACGGCGACAGAATGTATATTGCAAACGCCACCGGTTGTTCGTCTATCTGGGGCGGTTCCGCACCTTCTACTCCTTACACCGTAAACAAATCCGGCTTTGGTCCCGCTTGGGCCAACTCCCTGTTTGAGGACAATGCTGAGTATGGTTACGGTATGTTCCTCGCTCAGGACACCATCCGCAGAGCTGCTATTGATAAGCTGACCGCACTCTCTGAGAAAACCGACAAAGAGGATGTCAAAGCTGCCATTAAAGACTACCTTGACACCGTTGACTGCGGCGCTTCCAACAAGTCTGCCGCTGCAAAACTCATCTCTGTTCTGGAAAACTGCGGCTGTGATGACGCCAAAGAGATCCTCAAGAGCAAAGATTACCTGGCCAAGAAATCCGTCTGGATTCTGGGCGGCGACGGCTGGGCTTACGATATCGGCTTCGGTGGCTTGGATCATGTCATCGCTTCCGGTCAGGATGTAAATATTCTGGTATTCGATACCGAGGTTTACTCCAACACTGGCGGTCAGTCCTCCAAATCCACTCCTACCGGCGCAATCGCTCAGTTCGCTGCCGCTGGTAAGGAAGTTAAGAAGAAAGACCTGGCTGCAATTGCAATGAGCTACGGTTATGTCTACACCGCCCAGGTTTCTATGGGCGCCGACTACAACCAGTGCCTGAAGGCCTTCGTTGAGGCGGAAAGCTACCACGGTCCTTCCCTGATTATTGCTTACGCTCCCTGTATCAACCACGGCATCAAGGGCGGTATGGTTCAGGCTCAGGCTGAGGAAAAACGTGCGGTACAGGCTGGCTACTGGCATCTGTTCCGTTATGATCCCCGTCTGAAAGCAGAAGGCAAGAACCCCTTCCACCTGGACAGCAAGGCTCCCACCGCTGCGTACAAAGACTTCATCATGAACGAAGTTCGTTACAATGCGCTGGCACGTTCCAACCCGGATCGTGCGGAAGCCCTCTTCGACAAAGCCGAAGAAGCGGCTGCTGAGAAATACGCCCGTCTGGCTGCTATGTCCGACTAATCCGTATTTTACGAACAAAAAGCCCCGCAGGAAATTTTCCTGCGGGGCTTTGCTATTTATAAAGATGGGACAGCTCATTGAGCTGTCCCTATTTTGGGAAAAATTCAAAGTTGGTTCTCGTTGAGCCATTTTCTCACAGGCTCGACAATTTTTTTAATGCTGCCATCCTCAAAAGGAGATTGAAGCCCCGCGCTCTCCATTAAATCGACAAAGGTTTTGGTTCCGCCCAGCTTTACCAAATCGAAATACTTCTTCCAAGCCTTTTCCCGGTTTTCCAGTGCCTCCATCCAAATCTGAAGGGCGGCCGTCTGGGCCAGACAGTAATCCACATAGTAAAAGGGGTAGAGGTAAATATGCAATTGCCGCTGCCATCCGGCGCCTCGTCCGTAAAAGGGAAGGCCGTCGTGATCCATATAGGGCCGGTAAATTTTTTCCAGCCTCAACCACTCCTCGTTGCGCTGTTGGGGAGTTAACTCAGGATGGGAGTAAACGATCTCCTGAAAATGATCCACCATGCAGCCGTATGGGATAAAAATCAGCGCATCCTCGGCGTGGGATAACTCGTATTTCGCTGTCTGCTCCTTGAAAAACAGATGGTGCCAGGGAGCCGTCAGAAACTCCATGGACATTGAGTGGGTTTCACATCCCTCCATGGAAGGATTACGCAAATCGATGGGCTCAATCTCCCGGGAAGCGATATAGGATGCGAAAGCGTGGCCCGCCTCATGGGTAAGGACGTCCACATCACCGGAAGTTCCGTTGAAATTCGAGAAAATAAACGGACAGTTGTATCCAAGAATCGTCGTGCAGTAGCCGCCTGGCGCTTTTCCCTCTTTGGCCAGCACGTCAAAGAGGTCCATTTCAAACATCTGATCTATAAATGCAGCTGTTTCTGGGGACATTTCCTCGTACATCTTTTTACCGGCGGCTAAAAGTTCGTCAGGGGTACCCTGGGGAATCGCATTTCCGTCCGGGAAAGCGAAGAGATCGTCAATCATCTTGAGTTTCGTCAAGCCGATCCGCTTCGCCTGGCGTTCCTTGATCTCAACATCTACCGGCACTAAGTCCTCCACCACCTGTTGGCGGAAACGGGCCACCTCCTTGGGGCCGTAGCAATTGCGCTGTCGTCGAATATACCCCAGCTCCACAAAATCGTGAAAGCCCAACTTTTTGGCCTGCTCCGTCCGGTTTTTCACCAGCTTGTCGAAAATCTCGTCAAATTTCTCCCGATTTTCGTCAAAAAACGTTCCCTCTGCCTCCCAAGCAGCTTTGCGGACTGCCCGGTCTGGGTTTTGCTTATAAGGATGCAGCTGGGCGATGGTCAGTTCTTTGCCCTCAAAGGGAATTTTTGCTGAAGCGTACAGTTTTTGATATTCCGCTTCCAGCAGGTTTTCCTCCTGCATCAATGGGATGATTTCCGGGGAAAAGCCCCGCTGGTCCAGCTCCATATTGGAAAAAAGGAGCTTCCCATACTTCTTCTCCAGTTCTGGCCGGAACCTGGACTCCAGCAGTTCCTTGTTGAAAGCCTGAAGCTTCTCACTCAGAACGGGGGACAGTTCATCGTTATACTTCCGCTCCGCCTCGTAAAAAGCGTCGGTAGTGTCCACCGTGTTGCGAACATGACAGATAGTCCCCATGGTGTCCACGTCGACGACGATCTGTTCCATTTCCTTCATGGCGCGAACTGCGTCCCCACTTACTTCCGCTTTTTGAAGCAGTTTGATCGCATCGTCCATCTTTTGAAGGATTTTCTCTTTATTGGGACGTTCATAGGGCATTTCCGAAAATTTCATGGATGATATTCCTTTCTGGGATTGAAATGAGATCAGTTGCCTGCGCTGGAAAAGACAGTTTTATTTTGCTGATCTTTTCCCACGATACAAATATAGGTTTTCCCGGGATTCGCTGTTAATGCCTCGCCATTTTCCCTTGTAAAAGAAAATTGGCTGCTTGAGTTTCCTTTTTTCCACTGAATCGGCTCCCTGCCGCCATTTGTCACATAATATCCGTTGCCGGACGTGAGGGAAACCTCCCGGCGGTAGGTTTCCCCGTGATAACTGCCGATACTGGTGTACAAGATCAATATATTTTTGTATTGAAGGACTTTTCCGGTGTCGGCGTCAATGTGGTCCTCGCCGTTTCGCCGCTTTGAATACAGGCCGGTGGAGCGGTTATAGGAAAAGCCGCTGTTGGCTGATCCGGAAAAGGGGACAAACACCTCACTGGCATCTTGTGTGGCGGGAAACAACTCATCTCCGGCAAATTGGAATGGCGCTGCTGTCTCCCCTTCTCCGGAAATCCCGGCTTTTGGCATCAGCGTATCGATTTCTTCAGAACTGATGAAATAACTGTGCTCCCGCCCTTTGCTCTGTGCCCGTTGCTTATCCTGATAAAAGGAATTGCTGTAGGTCATACCGTCGATGTGGTCGATTCCCGTGGTTTGGATGCGCTCGTACCCCGCGGGACTGCCGCCAAAATGAACGAATACAGGATTATAAGGGAGGGCTAAATCGATGTAATAATGCCGCACGCTGCGGACAGGACCTACATAAGGGACATGGTCCTGGTCAGCAAATACCGCCATCATTCGGGTGATACCGCCTTCCACTACCACCTCGTAGATAATATCCGCCTTGGAAAGCCCTCTGTGGGGCAGAGCCTGGCCAATGTTGTTTACCATGACAGCCACCGGGCGCTTTCCCACCGCCGATTCACAGAAACAGGGATTCCCGGTCAGCGGATTGAAAATCGATTTTACGGGCCCAGGATCCTCCCCCACGGCCGAACTGGGCTCATCCGAAATCGAAGAATTGTTTCCGGGGCTGCCGCATCCGCTCAAAAAAAGGGTTCCTGCCAACAGTACGCCCATTACTTTCCAGATATTGTGTTTATTCATTTTAAACGCCTCTTTTCTGGGTCACGAAAACACGATTCCCGCCTGCTGCCTCATTTGTTTCAGCATTCGGTTGACCAGCAGAGTCAGGCGGTTGTTTTCCCGATATTCAGCCTTATAGATTTCGGGAAAAGTGATATACCGGTAAAAGCTCTGTGCTTCACCGCTCATGAGTTTACTTTTTTCGATTCCTCCCACCAGTTTTTCTTCCTTGCCGTCCCGGCCGATAAAGGTGATATTGGTGAGCTGGGAGATGGAGCGGATCAAAAGCGTCCCCTGGTCGCCCATGATTTCAGAACCAATGGCGCTTTGTCCGATTTTTGAACAGGAGATGCTTACCTGCTTATCCGGGTAAATAAAGATACTGTTGTCAAATCCATCCGCACCGGAGGAGAGAAAGCCTGCTTTGGTGGCAATCTCCCGGGGCTCTCCAAAAAGATCTACAGCCGGATAGATGCAGTAAATGCCCAAATCCATCAAGCATCCCGTCGCAAGCTGGGGATTAAAAATGTTGGGGACATTTCCCGCCAGAAATGCCGGATACTTGGAGGAAAGCTGGGAAAAATCGAACCGGGCGGTCGTCACTTTGCCGAGACGTCCCACCGCCTCATGGAGAATTTTTCGCTGAGGGAGGTGAAGCATCATAATCGCTTCCATATAAATGAGATTCTTTTCCTCCGCGAGGGACTGGAGCTCCATCAGTTCCTCCGGCTCCACAGCAATGGGTTTTTCGCAGATCACATGCTTGCCGTGCTGCAAAAACAGTTTGCTCTGTTCATAGTGGAGAGCATTGGGACTGGCGATATACACCGCGTCGATGTCGTCGCATTCTGCCATTTTTTTATAGTCGGTAAATACCAGCGGAGCGCCATGTTCGTGGGCAAACTGATCGCCTTTTTCCTGTTCCCGAGAATATACCGCCGCAAGCTCCAGTCCCTCGACCATCTCCCCCCCTTTGATAAATGCGTCAGTGATCCAGCCGGTGCCGATTGTTCCGTATCGTACCATAATTTGCTCCTTCCCTAAGGAATATTTCTTTAATTGTTTTATAAAAAATATTGGTAAGGTTATTATAGCATTGATTTTGTCAATTTTCAACAAAAGTGATTGCATTTTAAACCTTTTTGCAGTACAATAAAGACATTGAAGAATCGGGAGGGCTGTTTATGCAAAAATTAAGACGGATTTTTGTAATCATTGCCGGATGCAGTGCCATTTTGTCAGCTGGTATTTTCGCTGCAAGTGTTGCCATCCGCAAAGCCCTTCATATGAAATGCTGCAAGGTAAATTACGCCGGCCAAACCCCCGGCGTCTGTATGATAAGCGGCTCCAGCGACGGCCCTACAGCAGTTTTTGTGAGCACAAAATATCATCCAGGCTGGAGCAAGCGGCTCGCCTTAACCTTCGGCGCAATGGCAGCGGCAGCAGCAGGAATGACCGTTCTCATTCATTTTCTGATGAAAAACCAAGGGAGTTCTCTGTGAGAACTCCCTTTTGTTTTGCAAAACAATAAGGTTCCAAGGCGTTCTCCGTCCGGTGCCCAGTCCGCAATCTTTGATTGCGCTTAACAGTCGGGTCGGATTCTTATTTTAGCCTTTTTCCCGCACGCTGGATTTCAAAGTCCGATATTTTTTTCTCCCGGAGCCGCCTAAATACCGACTGGCGTAACAAAGTATAAAGAACCGCTGATATGGGGACGCCCAATAACATTCCCATGACGCCGAAAAGGTTACCGCCCAGCGTCACCGCAAACAAAACCCATATCCCAGGCAGTCCGATAGATCCCCCGACCACCTTAGGGTAGATAAAATTCCCTTCAATCTGCTGCAAAACAATAATAAAAAGCACAAACCAAACAGCTGTAATGGGGCGTACCATTAATAGAAGGAAAGCTCCGAAAGCCGTTCCGATAAAAGCGCCAAAAATGGGGATAAGAGCAGTCACACTGACAATGGTGGCAATCAGCGGAGCATACGGGATCGCGAATAAACTCATGCCGAGAAAGCACAGCGCTCCAATGATGACCGCCTCTGTCAGCTGACCGGAAACGAATTTCGCGAACATTTCATTGGAGAGTTTGCCTATAGATGTAAGAGTTTCTGCTTTTTCCCGGCTGAGAAATGCAAATAAAAATTTTTTCATGTTTTGGCAAAGTTTTTCCTTTTGTAGGAGCATATAGGCAGAAAAGGCGAAGCCTACGATGAAATTGAAAACGCCTCCGATAAGTCCCGCAGCCATATCCACCGTCCCGTTGAGGAAGCCTGGCATGGCTTTCTGGACAGCCTCTCCAAGTTTTACAAACATTATATCCCAATCCATGGTAAAGCGGGTCAGGGCGGCTGTAGAAACATCAAACCGCTTCATGAGCTGCTGAAGCCAAAGCTCCAACTCGTTTAAATACCCAGGAAGATTTTCTGCCAAAAGTAAAAAACTTTTTTTCAGTTCCGGCACTACCCAAAAGCAGAGCGCAAATATAAGCAGCGCCACCAGAAGATAGGTCAGGGTTAGACAAACTCCTCGCTTCCAACGATTCCACCATCGTAAGCCTTTACGTTCCATCCGTGCAAATACCTTCTCTTCCAGAAATTTTAAAGGTACATTTAAGATAAACGCAAGACAGAGGCCAATAATAAAGGGGGCGAGCACAGCGGCAAGCCAAGAAAAGGCTTGGGTGGCCAGTCCAAGGTTTTGGACAAGGGAATAAGCGGCAATGGCGAAAAGGATAATAAAAAGAATTTTACGAATATTTTTAGAATGCAGTTCCAATTGGCTTTCCCTCTTTCTTCGCCGCTGGGATATTGGCGAATTATGTTTGCCACGCATCGTTAAGGCTATGTGACGGAAATAAGCCTTGCTTTTTGTGACATTATTTTGTTATATTCTATTTACAAATTGTTCGTTTTTCGGTATAATAATGATGTTTAGCGTCGAAAAAACGCAGCGGAAATAAATAAGCAGGAGGTAATTTCGATGACCGTATCCCATTTATCCCCTTCTAAGAAAGTATTGCTGGGTATTCAGCATTTATTCGCCATGTTTGGCGCAACTGTGCTGGTTCCCACTCTTACTGGGCTCAATCCATCAGTGGCCTTGATCTGTGCTGGCATCGGCACGCTGATCTTCCATTTCTGCACCGGAAACCGGGTGCCAGTTTTTGTGGGTTCCAGTTTTGCCTACATCGCTGCTCTGCAGGTGATCATCGCTCGCTACAGCGTAGACGGCAATAACATCCCCGGCATCCAGGCTGCACAGGGCGGCATCATTGTAGCCGGCCTCGTTTATTGTGCGCTGGCCTTAATTGTCAAGCTGGTCGGTGTTAAACGAGTGAAAAATTTCTTCCCGCCTGTGGTCACAGGGCCTGTAATCGTCGTTATCGGCCTTACGTTGGCTCCCACGGGCATTGATATGGCTAAGGAGAACTGGTGGGTCGCCATCTTTGTCCTGCTTGTCATCATCGGTGTATCCATCTTTTCCAAAGGCTTTTTTAAACTTGTTCCTATCCTCATCGGTTTGGTCAGCGGTTACATCCTTTCCATTATTTTGTCCGCCACCGGTGTTTTCCCCGAACTTGTGAACTTCCAGCCCATTGCGGACGCTACCTGGATCAGCCCTGTTTGGAAATTCGGCGAGTTCTTTACTCTGCCCACCTTCCAATGGGACGCTATAGCCCTGATTGCTCCCATTGCCTTCGTCACCTTCATGGAACACATCGGCGATATGACCACTAACGGCTCTGTCGTGGGCAAAGACTTTCTGGAAGACCCGGGACTTCACCGTACTCTTTTGGGCGACGGTCTGGCCACTATGGCAGCTGGTCTATTGGGCGGACCTGCCAACACCACATACTCGGAGAATACCGGTGTTTTAGCCGTTACCAAAGTATATGACACGGTAGTACTCAAAATTGCCGCAATCTTTGCCATTGCACTAGGCCTTATCGGAAAATTTGGGGCTATCCTGCTCTGCATTCCAAACGCGGTCAAAGGCGGTATGTCGGTGGTCCTTTTTGGTATGATCGCTGCTGTCGGTATGCGAACTCTCACTGAGGCGCAGCTGGACTTTTCTCACAGCCGCAACCTGCTGATCACCGCCCTTATCCTGGTATTTGGCCTCGGTATGAGTGCAGGAATCACTATTGGGAACTTTACTATTTCCGGCCTATTTATCGCCGTTGTGGTAGGTGTCATCGCCAACAAAATTCTTCCCAAAGAGGTTTAATCCATTATCAGCTTACAGATGCCGGGAAGTTCAAGCAACCTCCCGGCTTTCTGATATTTTTGCAAAATTCTCTTGACTTTTTGTTCAAGCTATAGTATAATAAACGTCGGTTCAATAAATGAGGGTATAGCTCAGCTGGTTAGAGTACCTGCTTGACATGCAGGGGGTCGGTGGTTCAAGTCCACTTATCCTCACCAGAACTAAAAAACGCCGCAGCGATTGCTGCGGTGTTTTTGTATCATAAATGAAAAAGAGGGATACCGTATGGTATCCCTCTTTTTTATAGGGAAGACTGATAATAGTTTCCCAAAAACTCTCGGGTACGGGGGTGGTCGGAGGTGAAAAGAGCCTCTGGTGTCCCCTCGTCGACAATAACGCCTTGATCCATAAAGATAACTCGGTCAGCCACCTCTCTGGCAAAGGCCATTTCATGGGTTACAATGACCATCGTCATCTTTTCCGCCGCCAGTTCCTTGATGACCTTGAGAATTTCTCCAGTCAACTCCGGGTCGAGAGCGGAGGTGGGCTCATCAAAAAACAAAATCTTCGGGTTTAGCGCCATTGCCCGGGCAATGGACACTCGCTGCGCCTGGCCGCCAGACAGCTGACAGGGATAGGCATCCTCTTTACCGGAAAGGCCCATCTTTTGGAGCAGCTTCCGGGCAGTTTCCTTTGCTTTTTCCTTCTCCATTCCGGTGACCCTTATAGGAGCTTCGGTAATGTTCCGCAAAACAGAAAAATGGGGAAATAGGTTGTAGTTCTGGAAAACCAGACCGGTGTTCAAACGAATCTTCCGCAGCTGGTCTTTTGGGGCATAAACCGGCTTTTTCACCGCTTTTCCTTTTTTAGAGCGCTTGGATCCAGAAGCAACCTCATCCTTTGTTTCTTCATCCGGCTGCGGATCGGACACCAGCAAATCCCCGCAAATGGTGATCTGACCTCCATCCACTGTCTCCAAAAGGTTGATGCAACGGAGCAAAGTGGATTTTCCAGAGCCTGACGGACCGATAATCGCTAATACCTCACCATCTTCCAAAGAAAAGGAGATATCTTTGATGACTTCCAGGTCGCCAAAGCTTTTTTTGACGTTTTTGACAGATAAAACGCTCATTCTTTTTCCCTTTCCTTAATCGTAATAGCTGAGGCGTTTTTCCATACGAGTAAAGCAGAGGGATACCACGCCGTTCATAATCAAATAAAAAATACCTGCTACGAAGATGGGAACAATGGAAAATTCCCGGGTGGTAGCCGTCTGAGCCAGCCGGAACATCTCCGCCACGCCGATGGTTTGAGCGAGGGCCGTATCCTTGACCAGCGTCATACACTCACTTCCCATAGGCGGCAGAATCCTTTTGATGACCTGCGGAAGGGAAATATGGAAAAAAGTCTGAACTTTCGTAAACCCTAGTATCGTAGCTGCCTCTTTTTGCCCAACGGGAATAGATTCAATGCCGCTGCGAAAAATCTCACAGAAATACGCCGCATAATTGAGGACAAAGGCGAGAATCGCAGCCCAAAAACGTGGAATTGCAATGCCGAACATCTTACTGGGGGCGAAATAGAAGAAAATCAGCTGGAGGATCAATGGGGTCCCTCGCATAATGAGCAGGTAAAATCCGACCACTTTCCGGATAACAATATTTTTGGACATTCGTCCAAAGCAGACGATGAATCCCAGAGGAATGGATAAAATAAGCGTGAGAAAAAACACCTGCAGCGTTACCAGAGATGCTTCCAGCATTTGGGGGATCAGTTTTAAAAGCGTATCAAATTCCACGTTTTTCCTCCTAAATCACGCCAGCGCATAGAGCGCCAAAACCCTTTTAACGGCACAATTGCAGCAGACGGCATGCACTGTCTGCTGCAATTTATACTGAGATATCAGTAACAAACCCTTATTTTACGGTTGTAATGTCCTTACCGAACCATTTGGTGGCGATTTCAGCCAAAGTTCCGTCTTCAGCCAGTTCTTTCAGACATGTCTGCACTGCATCACGAAGGCTCTGAGCATTCTTCTCAAAGCCAATAACGTACTCTTCATCCGCCAGGGACTCATCCAACAGGCGGTAGGTACCAGGGTCTTTTTCCATGTAGTACCGGGCAACGACTTCATCCATAACAACTGCGTCAGCACCAGCGATTCCCAAATCCATCATTGCTTTTACGTTGTCAGAAATGGCAACCAGTTCTTTGATACTGTCTTTAAAGTCAGGCATGTTGTCAATGGCCAGCTCAGCAGAAGAACCGCTCTGCACATCAACGACTTTCCCAGCAAGATCAGCGATGTTATTGATGTCGCTGTCGGCCAAAACCACGACCACCTGAGTGTTCTTCATATAGGGATCAGAAAGATTCATCTCTTTTTCCCGCTTTTCAGTTTTGGTAAAGCCGTTCCATAGGCAGTCCACGTTGCCGGTGCTCAGCTCTTGTTCTTTAGAGTTCCAGTCAATGGGCTGAAGTTTCAGTTCAACACCTAATTTGGATGCTACTTCTTTCGCCACATCCACGTCAAATCCGACGATGTTCTGATCCTCATCCCTGAAGCCCATGGGGGGGAAGGAATCGTCGAGGCCCATAACTAATTCGCCTTTTGCCTTTACATCGGCAAGGGAGGTATCTTCTTTCTTGTCGCCACAGCCCGACAGGGTAAATCCTACCGCCATCACCAAAGCTGTCAGCAAAGCGAGACTTTTCTTCATTGTCAATCACCAATCTTTCAAATATTTGTCAGACGCTCAAACCCTTTTACATATCCGGCAACATGCACCCAACAGGATAGTCGACTCAATTGACGCCCAAAAGCTCCGCTTTTGATTGAGACCTATCCGGACAGCCTGTTTCCTGAGGGTTATAGAGACGCTTAACAAGCGGAGTTGCCGCTCGTTGGTGAAGCTATTATAGCATGGTATTTTAATTTAGTAAATAGGTAAAGAGGTAATTAAGTAAAGAATCTGAAAAATTTGTGGAAAAAAGAAAGGGGCGCTCTTCAACAGCGGCCCTTTCCCGGCGGAATTTACAAATCAATAGGTTTCAGCGGTCGGACATTCGCGATGATTTTAACCTGTTCCGAAGGATCCTTGGCTAAAAATTTATCTATAATCCGCTGACAGATCATCTGAGCATTCTCGTAGGTGGTACTGGGAAGCATCAAAACAAATTGGATGCTGCTGAAAGCCGACACCACATCCGCACGCCTCAAATTAGAAAGAATCGTGTCTTTTAAAAGCTGCATGGAAGATTTCAAAATGTCGTTTTCGGGAATCGTCTGATCCAAGCCGCTCAAGGTGAGCAGGGCCACGTTGATAGACTGACCAGTACGTGCCATTGCCCGCGCCTGCATCTGATAAAAGTTTTTAAAAATCTCATAATCACAGAAAAAAGCCTGCTTCTGCTGGCTAGATTCGTTGAGATCTTCGCAAATCAGCGATAGATCCATCTCAATAGCGCTTATACTGCTGATAATTTTCTGATACAGGGCTTTGATTCCATCAGAAAGGCACACACCAAGCTCGTTATAAAAGAGTTTGGAAATATAGTTGTAATGAGAAAGCGCTTTGCTGAACCGACCGGACGAGATGTAAGCTCTCAGCAGCTGTTCATGCAGCTTTTCTTCGTAGGAGTAGATATCCACAGCATTTTCACAGATGTGAATAATCTCGTCAAAACGTTTCTGCTGCTCCAACAGTTTACATAATTTCACGGTACAGGTAATAAAAAGAGTAGCATAGTATGTACTTTTCCGGAGGACCCAGTCGCAGTAGGCGGACTTAGGAAGAAATTCTCCTCTATAAAGGCAGAATGCATCGTAGTAGGCAGTGATCTTATCGTTGTCATAACCCGCTGATTCCGCACGATGGATGCACTCTTCAAATTTTTCTGTATCGACTTGCCAGGGGATGGAGCCATTCCAGCAATAGGAGTCCCTAGAATACAAAATAAACTCGGTGTCCTCATCTGGACACAATTCCTTTAAAATATTTCTGGCGCGGTAAACCAGATTTTTCAACACATTCAGGGGATCCCGGCTTTCTTCCTGGCCCCAAATATCGGAAACCAAACGATCGACCGAAATTGCGTTGTTGCGATTAGCAATCAAGTATTGAATCAGCATCCACGCTTTCTTTGTTCGCACTGATGCATCTGAAATTTCGTTGCCTTTATAGATAATTCTGAATCCGCCCAACAGCTGTATCTCACAGTTATCCGCTGGCGAAGCATTCAATGACATGAGGTAACCGCCTTTCCGAATGATTGGGAGCAAATTTTGAAAGCCAATCAATAACGAATAACAGGAATGGCCACCGCTCCTAACATTTTATCACAAACGCCAAAATATAGTTGGCACAAAAGAAAAGCCGGAATTTTTTGTGTGATATACAACAAAAAATAACTCCTGCTTTCCAATAAACTATCTTTATTATATCTTGTTTTACCATAAATTTCAATATTCATTTGACAATGACAAAATATATCCTGATATACATCAAGCGCCCCGTAAAACGAGGCGCTTTTAGCTTTTCTGCTATTCTTTAAAAGGGACTACCTGATGGAGCCTATCAGACTCGAAGCAGGCCTCCATCACTTTCATGACCCGCATCATCTGCGGATGAGTGATGAGCTGAGGTTCTAACCCGTCCACTGCCTTGCAAACATTGCGGTAGAAGTCATGCACATCCGGCGTGGGATGGGGCACAGAGTGTTCAACGATGGTATCGTCTTTTCTGGGAGCCATAGTTTTTGTTAGTCCCGCCGCGGTTTTGACGGGGATTACGTCTTTTTCGTCCCAGTTTTCACAGCAGACGATCTTGCCGCTCAAATCCCAATCATAGATAATTGCGGTTCCATTGGTACCCTGCATATACCAGCGGGGAAGATTAATAAAGTTACTGGTCCCCACTTCCACGTGGACTACCTTGCCGCTTTGGAAGGTAATGTTCATTTTGAACCCGTCGTCCACTTCGTAGTTGGTGATATGATCCATCACAGCATAAATTGAGACAATCTTTTCCTTGACCATCTGCAAAATCTGATCGATCAGGTGAACGCCCCAGTCTAACATCATTCCGCCGCCAAATTCCTTTTTGCCACGCCAGTCACCGGGAATACCGCGGGAGCCGTGTACCCGGGACTCAATGCTGAATACGTCTCCCAGCACACCGCTCTCATAAATCTCCTTCATGGCGAGAAAGTCTGCATCCCAGCGGCGGTTCTGATGGACAGTAAACAGTTTTCCATACTGATTGGCGGCATCGATCATAGCTTGCAGATCTTCGGAAGAGACAGTGACAGGCTTTTCACTGATGACGTTTTTCCCCGCGGCCAGCGCCTTGACCGCGATTTCACGGTGGACATCGTTAGGAGTTGCCACTGTTACAATGTCGACAGAGGGATCATCTAAAAGCTGCTCCAAAGAATCGTAGGCATGGATGCCCTTATCCCGGGCTGCCTGCTGCCGCTCCTCTTTAATGTCGAAAATACCGGCCAAGTTGGCAACATCGCTTTTCAAAAGGTGTTCTACATGCCAGCCACCCATACCGCCGTACCCTATGACCGCAATATTTTTTTTCATTTGTGTTCCTCCTATTGGGCAATGCCCATTAAATAATCGTAGCAACGTTTTATTTCATCAGGCCCTGTGGGATTGCAACCTTCGCTTTCCACAATTATACGTATTCCCAGTTCCTTTGCTTTTTTGTAAACTTTTTCAACGGGAGCAGCACCTTTTCCCAAAGATAAGCCATTAAAACCACCCTCACCATCCTTTAAATGGATAAATGACACGCGGTCCCCAAGCTTTTCCAGGAAAACAATGGGGTCGAGGCCAGCCACGAAAAGCCAGTAAGTATCGAGTTCAAACTGAATATTGGTGCGGGTGACCAATTCGTAAAAGTTTATCACACTGTCCCGGTTGGGATTGTGATCCCAGTAGTGGTTGTGGAAATGGAGAGACATTCCCTCCGCCTCCAGCTTCGGAATCATCTCATTAATACCATTTACAGCGGCTTCCACCTGCTCTTTGCTATCCCGGCATACGCAACAGATAGCCAGATCGGTGCATCCAATTTCCTTATGAAAGGCTACCGTCTTTTCAAAATTTGTTTGCAAGTCTTCCAGCATAATGTGGGAACTCCATGGGGCTAAATTGTACTTGTGCAGCCACTCTTTGATTTGGGAAGAAGTACAATCCCCAAACTGAGCAAATTCAACTGCCCGATAGCCAATTTCACTGGCTACTTTCAATGCTTTTTCCATGTCAGTACAGAATACGTCCCGCAAGCTAAACATCTGAATACCATATTCCATTGCAATGCCTCCTGATCTTTTGTAATCGATTTCATTATACACAAGTATCCCCCAAACCGCAATTGCCAAATCCGCAAAAATTTTTCGAATTATTCAGTAACAATCCACAAAATTTCCGTGAAAAAATTAACGATGCCGCTGTAATGAATAACCAAAACTCGAATGAGTAAAAATGCGGCTTTTTCTTGTACTTCTCAGCCTTTTCTGGTATGATAATCACAATGAAATAAAAAAGGAGACTTATAATGAATTGGGCAGAAGTAAGCATTGAAACCTCCACCCAGGGAATCGAAATTCTAACCGGTTTTCTCATGGTTCACGGCGTAAACTGCGTCATGATCGAAGATGCAGACGATTTTAATGCCTTCCTAAACGACACTACCATACACTGGGACTATGTGGATGAAGAACTGATGAAGATGCAGCATTGCACCACCAAAATAAAATTTTATCTGGCGGATAATCCCCAGGGGTTTGAAATCCTAAATCAAATTAAGGCAGATCTCCAGTATCTCCAAAAGGACTACGATTTTGATTTAGGGACGCTTCAAACCAGTATCGTCTATAAAGAGGAAGAGGAGTGGGAGACTGCCTGGAAAAAATATTACCATCCCATTTCCATCAGCGACCGTTTGGTAATTGTTCCCGAATGGGAGGATTTCCAAGGGAAAGACGGTCAAAAAATTCTTCGCCTCAACCCGGGAATGGCCTTTGGAACTGGGGGACACCACACTACCCGACTCTGCCTGACCATGTTGGATGAATTGTCCCCATCTGGGAAAGATGTACTGGACATGGGCTGCGGCAGCGGTATTTTGTCTATTGCGGCGCTACTGCTGGGAGCGAATACTGTCACTGCTATCGACATCGACCAGCTCGCCACCAAAATCTCCCATGAAAATGCTGCACTTAACAGCGTCGACAAGGAAAATTTCACCGTATACTGCGGCAATATTTTGGAAGACACCGTCCTAGCGGATACCATCGGCCAAAGGCCTTATGACATTATCGTCGCTAACATTGTAGCTGATGTTATTATCGCAATGGCCCCGCTGTTCCAACGCTTTATCAAGGAAGATGGCCTGTTGATCGTCTCCGGAATTATCCAAAGCCGCGCCCATGAGGTAACAGATCAGTTGGAAGCTGTGGGCTTTTCCGTTGAAGAATTGCGGGAAGACAACGACTGGGTCGCCGCAATCTGCAGGCTTAAAGAACACCTATAAATATCGAATCAAGAAAAGCGCCAGGTTTATCCGGCGCTTTGTGTTTTTTTATTGCCAACATTCGATTTTTGCCCTTGTTGGGAACCGCTGCCAGAGGACGTATCCGGCTCATTACGCTCTGCAAATGGATCTTCGTCGTCAAAGATAAACTGATGCATATGATCCTTGGTCAGTTCAATGTCCAAGTTGAGATAATCAGTACCGTTAACCCGGATGGTCCCGTCTTTTCCGATCAAATCTCTGCTGTCGGGAAACCGCATTTCCTCAAAAGTGACATCCCGCAGCATGATCCCGCCCAAATCCATAATTTCACCGATACTGAGCGACGTCTCGATACAGGGGAGAAGCTTTTTGGCAAAGCCAGGATAATCCAGGGGGTTCATTTTTTTCACTTTCTCAAATATCTGCCGCAAAACTTCCCGCTGACGGCTGGTGCGCTGAAAATCCGCGTTACCAACATAACGAATGCGGGCATAAGCCACCGCCTGAGTGCCGTTTAAGGTCTGAAGCCCGGCGGAACCGATGTAGTCCGGCGGAAGGCCCGCCACCTCCGATTGTTCCCAGATGCTCCGATTGGCATCCTTGCGCTCCGCCTCAGAGAGTTCAATGTCGACGCCGCCCACCGAATCCACTATCTGTGCCATCTGGTTGAAATTCACCGTGGCATACTCTCGGATATTCAAATCAAAATTCTGGTTCAAAGTCTTGACCGCCAACTCCGGGCCCCCATAAAAATAAGCATGGGCAATTTTGTCTTTTCCGTGGTCATCGATGGGAACGTAGCTGTCCCTCATCACTGTAGAGAGCTTCAATTTGTTGTTTTGCTTGTCCACCGTAAGCACCATGATTGCGTCGGAACGAAAGGCGGTTTCACCCTCACGCTCATCTACGCCAAAGAGGGCGATATTGGTGATGGAATGATCATTTTTATCATCGTTAAGCTGCTCTCCGCTGGAGGAAAGCCCTAAATTATCAGGATTTAATTCCCGGTATCTATATTGAAAAATCTGCACGAAGTAAATCACAGCACAGGCAACGCCGGCAAGGACGCACATCAACAGAAAAGCCACCACGATATTTTTTACTTTCAGCCGCCGTCTGCGCTTTTTTGCTGGCATAAAATCACGATCCTTTTATGATGTTTTAAATAGGCTTTTTTAGTATAGCACAGCACAATTGCATTTTCAATCCTGCCGCTCCTCCAAATCCCGGGCATATTGTGAGGGGGAGACACCCGCGATCCGTTTAAAAATCCGGCTGAAGGACTGTACAGAATCAAAATGAAGCTTTTCTGCAATTTCAGTCATCGACAGTCCGCTGCTTTTAATCAGCTCTACGGCGTTTTCAATTTTTTTCTCGTTCAGGTAGTGCTGCAGTGTCATACCGGTACGGGCATGGAAGACTCGGGAAAGATAACTGGAGCTATAGCAGAGATCTCGGCAGATGGTGCCGACATTATCGATATCGTAAATGTTGTTGTCGACATACTGGATAACCCGGTATACTGTCCCGCCAACACTAATTCCTTTACGGGAAGGCTCAACAGGACGCCCCGGTAACTGCCAGGTGCGGTAAAGCAGGCAGAGAATCTGGAAAACATAGGCATTGACCATTTCTTCCGAAAAATCCGTACCGTTATAAAACTCATTAACCAGTTTGGAAAGATAGAAAGATATGCCTAAGCGATCCTGCATCAACGGTTTTTCCATCGGCTTCTCAAAAAACTCCAAAATGGGCAGAAAATGCTCAGCCACCTCAGCGGAAAATTTCCATCCCATATAAAGAAAACGAAGTGGCGCAGTATCCGACGACACGATTGTATGAAAATCTCCGGGAACATTGATAAAAATGTCCCCCTCTTTTACAGGATATTTTTTGCCATCCCGATAATTATATCCCTCTCCGCCGATAAAACAACTCAACTCATAACAAAACTGTTTATGGCCTAGAACGGTATAACCCGGTTCACAGCTCATTTCTCCGCATTGATACATGGTAAGGATATCAAATTTTTTGGGATTTTCGAAAATATCAAAGCTACAGTGAAACTGCTTTCCGTATTCCATAGATTTTTTATCCATAATGCGGCCTCCCGCCCCAGCGCACCAAATAAATCTTTTTCTTATCATACCATATTACATAGTGGACAGGCAAGAAAAAAGGCCTGGAAATTCCAGACCTTTTCAATGAAATTTACGAAATTTTAAGATAAATGCACCCAAGTGCCAGGCCAGTTGACAGCATTGATGCCAAATTCACGGAGTTTGGCAATCAAAATGGTTTCTTCTTCTGGAACTGGAGGCTGGGCTGTATCAAAAAACTGGAGCAACGCAGGAACAAACCGTTCAAAATATTCAGAGCAGGAAGGAATATTGATAAACGTTCCGTCATCTTTGGCAGCACGTACACTAAAAGGACAGTCCCAGCCGTACTGGCCCATTACAGCAGAGCGGTTCCCCGCAAACTGAATAATGAACTGGGGGCAGTTCTCGGTGCCCATAAACATTACCCGCTCAGCCTTTGTTCCCATGAGCTGGACAATCATTTCCAATTGATGAATTGCATAATTGGAAATTACGCCGGGACCCGTAGTGGCTAAAGTGCGGATTCCCTCTTTAGAAATACCGTCCAGTTCTTTGGTAAAACGGAGGGCAGAAGTAGAAAACATCGGAGTGTGGTACTGCTCAGCCAATTGGAACAGTGCCTCAGCGGTCTTATAGTCCGGGGCAAAAGTTTTGTCCACGTATGTGGGTTTTCCGCTGCGAAGAGGGAGTTGGCAGAGTTCCCAGTGCATCTCTGGATTGTCCGGAGACAGCACCATGAGCACGTCGCTCTGAGCAATGACTTTCTCAATAGTCTTACAATGTTCAACGCCAAACTTTTTGCACCAATCCTCAGAGCTTAGGCCCTGCGGTGCGTCTATTTTTCCATACGCAAAAGCGACTTCATACCCACCCTTTGATTCGTCGTGAATCCACTGAGGCAGGTGGTTCGCATGCCACTCATCCAGAAAATAGTCGATGATGCCAATTTTTTTCATAAGCGCCATCTCCTCCTAGTCCAAGAAAGAAACTTCCTTGTGAGCTTCTGACGAATCGTAAAGGCCTTGCATCATCTTTGCAGTAATGGCAACGGTGTCAATGTGGGAGGGAAGCTTCTCGCCGGTCTGAATGCAGCGGATAAAGGCATTGATTTCATTTTGGAAAGCGTCTTCCATTTTGTAGTTGGGGATAATTTCATAGAGGGATTTGCCCTTGGCCGAGTAAATTTTAAAGGTGGAGCCATATTGGAGCCGGATACCTGCTTTGTCACCGATGAAGTCGACATAGCACTCGTCTTCACCAATATTTTGGGCCCAGGCTCCGTTTAATGTGATGGTGGGGCCTTCGGTGCGGACCATGCCGGTGATAAAGTCATCAACGTCATACGTCCCATTGGGATCGGGTTCGCTGGCCCACATGCTGATATAAGAATACTCCGGAATGTTGCGTCCCAATTTGCAGTAAGCCTCACCAGAAACGGTGAGAGGCTGAGGATCCCCCAAACAATACATAATCAAATCGAGATAATGAACGCCCCAATCGATCAAAACGCCGCCGCCGGAAATTTCTTTGGTGGTAAACATTCCGCCCAATCCAGGAATGGAACGGTGAGCCCGGAAACTGGCGTATACGTGGTATACTTCACCCAAGTCTCCTCTGTCAATCATATCTTTAATCATGTTGACACTGGTGTTAAAGCGGTTGACGACACCGATGTTTAGCACCTTACCGGTTTCATGCTGGACTTTCTGCATTTCCAGAGCCTCTGCATAAGTGCGGGCCGCAGGTTTTTCACAGAGCACATTTTTGCCCGCACGCAAAAAGTCAATGGAAATCTGGTTATGTAAATTGTTTGGAGTACACACGGATACCGCCTGTACTTCGTCGTCATTTAAGATATCGTGGTAGTCTACGACAGCGGTGCCGACTCCGTGCTTTTTCACTTTTTCCTCGGCTCTCTCCGGAATGATATCACAAAAATACTTGATTTCCACGTCTGGGTTGTTCAGGTAGGATGGAATGTGTGCGTTGGTTGCAATAGTGCCGCAGCCAATAATGGCAACTTTGATTTTAGCCATAACAAAGGCCCCTTTCAAAATGTTGGTATAGAAGATTATTAGGGATACGAATTCATTCAAAGTATAGTATAAAACTGCAAGTGGTACAAGGCTCCTATTTGCCTATTTTTTTGTCCTGATTTGACTTTTAGGGCGGTTGCAAGGACCTTTGCAGTGTGGTAGAATAAAAGACATCAATAATCATTTGACTAGATGGATAAATATTGATTAGGTTGAGGGACGAGCAAGCAATCTGAAAATTAAAATATACTAATCATAGGTTTTTTCTGTCATCTAAAGGAAGGCTCAAATTTGCAGTGAATGCTGGGAACTACAGCAAAATAAATATGGAATGGGGATTTCTATGAAAAAGTGGGAACGCCCGCAGGTTATGCGTCTCGTCGCCGGGCTGGGCGGAGGAATCGTTGTCGGACTTATCTTGGGTTTATTGTTTCATAATATGGGACTTTTTCTGCCCTTAGGCGGCATTGCCGGCATGTGCGTTGCCGTAGTTTATAAAAAATAGCCATTCTACTCAACTACAGTGGGTACGTCCTCTGCTATTTTTTGTTACATTCAAGGTAGAAAATCTCCGATTTCCCTCTTGTAATAAAAAATAGTATATTAGCGGGCATTTTATGCCCGCAGCATGCCTGATGGTATTGGCATATACAATCCGCAATACAGACTGCAACTATTTTTTGCCATTTGCTTTGTAAAAGGCAGTAAAAAAGCAAAAGGTTCCGTACGGTATTTTAGCAAGAGGGAGGAAATCCATATGTACGAACTGATTTCAGTGGGGGAACGCACCTATTATATCAACAGTCCCGCCAAAATGGGCCTTTTCCTGCTGGATGAGGGCCATGTGTGCCTCATCGACAGCGGAAACGACAAAGACGCCGGAAAAAAGGTCAACAAAATTTTAGAAGAGCATCATTGGAAATTAGCCCTCATCATCAATACCCACTCCAATGCCGACCACATCGGGGGCAACCGCTTTCTGCAGGAAAAAACTGGCTGCCGGATTCTTTCTACCGGTTTGGAAAATGCTTTCATTCGCTACCCTCACATGGAGCCATCCCTTATTTATGGAGGTTATCCATGCAGAGAGCTACGAGGTAAATTTATGATTGCTCCGGTCAGTGAACCTTCGGGGACGGTAGACGACGGGCTGCCGGACGGGCTTTCGTATTTCCGGCTACCTGGGCATTTTCTGAACATGATCGGTGTCCGTACCTCTGATGATGTTTGTTTTATTGCCGACTGCCTCTCCAGTAAAACAGTACTTGAAAAATATCACATTCCTTTTATTTATGATGTAAAAGCCTATCTTGAAACTCTTACCATCGTAGAACAGATGGAGGCAAAATGGTTTGTTCCGGCTCATGCGGAAGCAACAAACGACATCGGTGCTTTAACTGCACTCAATCGAAACAAAGTGGAGGAAGTCGCAAACCAGATCCTTTTGTTTTGCAGAACACCGATTGCTTTTGAGGAGCTTTTAAAAAATCTATTTGACCATTACCAGTTGACAATGAATTTTGAACAATATGCATTGGTAGGCAGCACGGTGCGCTCCTATCTATCCTGGCTCTACGACGATGGCAAATTATCTGCTGAGTTTAAAGAAAATCGTCTCCTATGGAAAATGATATGAAAAAGCCTCCGCTTTTTGCGGAGGCTTTTTCAGTAAAATTAAAACTTATTTGAGGCCGTTTTCGTAAGCTTCAATCATTTTCTTAACCATCTGACCGCCTACAGAACCAGCTTCTCTGGAGGTCAAATCGCCGTTGTAACCCTGTTTCAGGTTAACGCCGACTTCGCTTGCAGCTTCCATTTTGAATTTTTCCATAGCTTCTTTAGCCTGAGGAACCATAATGCTGTTACCGTTGTTATTGCTAGACATAATATTAACACTCCTTAAATTCTTTTTTCATTTGCGTTTGCAGTAGTATTGTTTGCCGATCCGTCTGCTTTATAACTGGTAAAATTTTGATTTCTATTACTGTTTTTGGGCGCTTATGGTCTCTGTTAAAATTAGGCTCGCCATATAGGAAAGCAGGGTAAAATCATCGGTTTTAGGAGGAAAGGTGATTGGCACCTCCATAGGTTCAATGGTGTGCCCATAGACACTTTTGACGCTTCGCATCAAAGCCACTACTGCACTTTCCTCCTCCTTACTGGAAAAGGTAAAAGTATCTTTAGAAGAAAGCCCGCAGGTGATCACCGGTATCTGGGCTTTGGCCAAGGATTTCAGCTGTCGTTCATCATCGGAGGCGGCTATGACAATCGTTCCTGCCGGAAGGGGTTCAGGCAGTTTTGTGTGGGGAGTTAGAACACTGATACAGTGGTCAGCACGGCAATAGGAAAGTGCCGACAGACTAAAAAGCATGAGGTTTTTGCCTTGTCCTATCGAAAAGATGCCGTCCTCGGAAAACGCCGTCAGGCAGTAGTGTTCTGACAAATTTTCGATAAAAAACCGCTCAAGATATCGGTTGTGATGCTGCCCCAGCAGGATAATCTTCACCAAAGTGCATCCGCCCTTTCCAATTTGAACTTTTTTATGGATTACTTGATAGGGTTTCCTTTTTTTCACAAAAAATAAATAAAAAAAAGAGAAATATTTTTGCGGTCTGTAAAGGAAATCACTTGACAGATAAGCGGAACTTGTGTATAATAGGTTTTTGTAAAGGAAAAAAGTTTACACCTGTCGCAAAAAATCAGAAAGAGGGATGTTTGAAAGATCAATTCTTTCAAACCCGTTTTGCGGTTTTCGCCTCCGTATATCAATGGCGACGGTTTGCTTTGCAAACCAACCGCAATTCCGAAGAAAGGTAGTCATAAAAATGAGTAAAGATTTGCATTTTTCGGTACTTTTGGATTTTTACGGCGAGATGCTCACCGATAAACAGAAAGACGTCATTGAGCTCTATTACAATCAGGACCTTTCCTTGGCGGAAATTTCTGAGCACGAGGGCATTACGAGACAGGGTGTCCGGGACAACATTAAGCGCGGTGAAGCCTATTTAACGGAACTGGAAGAAAGGCTCCACTTTGCGGAAAAAATAACCCGCCTGATGCAGGTAGTGGAACGAGTCACCGAACTCTGCGGAGATATTGAGCGCACCAACGAAGGATTCACTTCGTCGGCGGCTATCGAGGAAGATTCCATTGCCATCCGAACCATGTTAAATGATTATATCGACGACAACTTTTCATAATACATCACGTATAGCCCGTTAGGAGGGATTGCAGTTGGCATTTGAAAGCCTTGCAGACAAACTGTCCGCAGCGTTCAAAAAACTCAAGAGCAAAGGCAAACTAAATGAAACCGACATCAAGGAAGCCATGCGGGAAGTAAAGCTCGCCCTTCTGGAAGCGGACGTAAACTATAAAGTCGTCAAGGATTTTGTCAAAAATGTCAGCGAGCGTGCAGTAGGGCAGGAGGTTTTGGAAAGCCTCACCCCCGCCCAACAGGTTATCAAAATCGTAAATGAGGAATTGACAGCGTTGATGGGCGGGCAAAACGCCCGGCTGGTATTTCCGTCGAAGCCTCCTTGCATCGTGTTGATGTGCGGCTTACAGGGAAGCGGTAAAACCACCCACTCGGCAAAGCTGGCAAAATATTTTAAGGGCCAGGGCAGACGTCCTCTCTTAGTTGCCTGTGACGTCTACCGCCCCGCCGCCATCGAGCAGCTGAAAATCGTCGGCGAAAAGGCCGGCGCCACCGTTTTTGAAATGGGGCAGGGTGACCCGGTGAAAATCGCGTCGGAAGGCGTCAAATACGCCAAAGACCACGGTCACGATCTGGTCATCATCGACACCGCCGGCCGGCTCCACATCGACGAAAAGCTGATGGAAGAGCTGAAAAACATCGAGAAAACCGTTGTTCCCAACGAAATTTTGCTGGTAGTCGACGCCATGACCGGTCAGGACGCCGTCAACGTGGCAGACACCTTTAACAAGGCGCTTCCCATTACCGGCGTCATCCTCACAAAGCTTGACTCCGACACTCGCGGCGGCGCAGCGATCTCTGTCTTGCAGGTCACTGGCAAGCCCATCAAATTCTCCGGTATCGGCGAAAAAATCGACGACCTGGAGCCCTTCCATCCCGAGCGAATGGCGTCACGGATTCTGGGGATGGGCGACGTTTTGACCCTTATCGAAAAGGCCCAGGACGCGGTGGACGAAAAAGAAGCCGCTGAGCTTGCCAAAAAGATGAAGGAAAACAGCTTCGATATGAACGATTTATTGGATCAGCTGCGGCAGATCCGCAAGATGGGTTCTTTGAGGCAGATTGTTTCGATGCTCCCCGGCGTGGGCAACAAAATAGATGAAATGAATTTAGACGACAATCAGTTTACCCGCATCGAGGCCATGATTACCTCGATGACCAAGGCGGAACGGGCTAAACCGTCCATCATTAACCCCAGCCGGAAGCGGCGCATTGCCGCCGGAAGCGGCACCGAGGTCCAGGACGTGAACCGTCTGCTCAAACAGTTTGAGCAGATGAAGCAGATGATGAAAAAGCTGGGCGGCGGCAAAAAAGGCAAACGCCGGATGCGGCTTCCCCCCATGATGTAATTTTAGGTTACACTCCGTCCGGATTTACGGCGGGCTGTAGATAGAGAGTAATTTTAGGAGGTGTTCAAATGGCTGTTAAAATCAGACTGCGCAGAATGGGTGCGAAAAAAGCTCCCTTTTACCGTATCGTTGTTGCGGATTCCAGATATCCCAGAGACGGCAGATTCATCGAGGAGATCGGTACCTACGATCCCACCAAAAACCCCAGTGTCATCAATGTAGACGTTGAGAAAGCAAACAAATGGATTGCCAACGGTGCTCAGCCCACCGATACCGTCAAGAAAATCTTGAAAATCGGCGCTGAAAAGTAATTTTTGGCGGCTGCGGTTCATCCCGGCTGTCGGGATACCAGCGACAGGATACCGTGCTTTAAGCACGGTATTTTCGGATTGTACGAAAATTTTACCAGTGACCGCAAAGGAGGAGTTTTGCGCCATTGCCGCACAAAACCTTCCAAAACGTCCAGAAAGGAATGCTGATTTTTATGCAGGATTTATTGATCGCTCTGGCCAAAGGATTGGTCGAGGATAAAGACGCTGTCAAAGTTTCCGTCGACGAGCCCAACGAGGAAGGCGTTATTGTGTACCACTTAAACGTCGCCCCCGACGATATGGGCCGCGTCATCGGCAAGCAGGGGAGAATCGCCAAGGCCATCCGCGTGGTGATGCGTTCCTGCGCTGCACAGCGCAACGAAAAAATCATGGTCGAAATCGACTGATGCCCTTCCCGCCTGAATTTACAGGCGGGAATTTTTCACCGAAAAAACGAGCGGCTTTTGTCCCGTTGACAAAAGCCGCCTTTCAATGATAGAATGCAGGTAAATAATGATAGATACGGCAGTTTGGAAGGATACTTTCAAACTCGGACGTTTGCGTTTTCGCCAAATAGGCGGCACACAAATGCCCAGAAAGGATTGTTTATTTTGATGGGAAAAGATTTGTTGGAACTGGGAAAAGTGGTGGCGATTCACGCGCTCAAAGGGGAGATTCGTCTCCAGCCATGGTGCGACACCCCCGATTTCGCCGCCGGGTTCAAAAAGGTCTATCTGGACGGTGAGCCTATTAAGGTGCGCTCCGCCCGGCCCCATAAAAATATCGTCATTATGCAGCTAGATGGAATCAACACCCCGGAAGCCGCTCAGGCGCTGGTCAACAAATTGCTGTACATCTCCCGCGACCAGGTGAAGCTTCCGAAGGGGACTTATTTTGTTGCTGACCTGATCGGCCTCAAGGTCGTCGATGCCGACGATGAAAACATTGTGTACGGAGAGCTCACCGAAGTGAGCCCCACTGGCGCCAACGACGTGTACCACATCCGGTTTGCCGACGGGAAAACCCGTTATATCCCCGCCATACCTCAGGTGGTAATACAAACTGATTTGAAAAATGGTATCATGAAAATCCGTCCGTTGGAGGGGCTGTTCGATGATTAGGATCGACGTAGCAACTCTGTTTCCCGAAATGTGTGAAGCGGTTCTCCAAACTAGTATTATCGGACGGGCCCGCAAAAACAACCTGGTGGAGATTTACTGCCACAATATTCGGGACTATTCTCCTGACTCAAAGCACCATCGGGTGGATGATTCCCCTTACGGCGGCGGCAAAGGGATGGTCATGCAGCCGGAGCCTATTTACCGCTGTTATCTGGATATAGTACGGCAGACCCAGTCGATCCCCCATGTCATCTACCTTTCCCCTCAAGGGAAAACCCTCAACCAGCAAAAAGCACTGGCTTTGCGAGAGGTGCCGCATCTGTTTCTGCTCTGCGGGCATTATGAAGGGGTAGACGAACGGATCATCGAACGCATCGTCGACGAGGAAATTTCCATTGGAGACTATGTGCTCACCGGTGGGGAATTAGGGGCGCTGGTGCTCATTGACAGCGTGGTGCGGCTCTGTGATGGAGTTTTGGCGGCCGACGAATGCTTTGAGAAAGAAAGCCACATGGACGGCCTGCTAGAATACCCCCAATACACTCGCCCCGAAGAGTGGGACAGCTTGAGAGTGCCCGACGTGCTCCTCTCGGGCCATCACGCCAATATCAATGCCTGGCGGAACGAACAGTCCCTCCTCCGTACCCGAGAAAAACGACCGGATTTGCTGGAAAAGAAGGATTGAGTCTGCCTTGGGTCTGGTTGTCCTTTGGGGATTGTGGAAAATCGGTTTAAAAAAATTGGCAATTCTGCACAAATATGTGGAAAACTATTATGTAGATTTTACGCAGTCGCCGAATTTTCAGGAAAGACGCGTTTTCCGCGATAAATTTTGTTGACTCCCCTTTTTGCCGTGGTATAATATAGATAATTTGAATGGAAACGGTATCCAATGGAATTTGATAGAAATTTTCAAGTAGTTTAGGAGAGTATTATATGTACATTAAAGATGTAACCGTCAAGAATCATGTCGGCCTCCACGCCCGTCCTGCCACCTTCTTTATCCAGAGAGCCAACGAGTACAAATCCTCCGTCTGGGTGGAAAAAGACGAGCGCAGAGTCAACGCCAAGAGTCTGCTGGGCGTTCTTTCTCTGGGCATCATAGGCGGCACCGACATTCGGATCATCGCGGACGGCCCCGACGAGCAGGAAGCGGTCGACGCTTTGGTAAAACTCGTTGAATCCGCTTTTGCAGAATAATTTTTTATGACATCAGGCGCTGCCGTTTTGGCGGCGCTGTTTCTTTTTTCTTCTATATCAAAACGAGGTTAATAGATGGATATTGAACAACTGAAGCAAAAAGCCCTCAGCCTGACTATGCAGCCCGGCGTCTACCTGATGAAGGATAAGCAAGGAGAAATCATCTATGTAGGAAAGGCCAAGGCTCTAAAAAACCGGGTGGTCAGCTATTTTCGCCAGAATTCTTCCCACAACGAAAAGGTGCGGAAGATGGTTTCGATGGTCAACGACTTCGACTACATCGTCACCGCCAGCGAGTTTGAGGCCCTGGTGCTGGAGTGCAGCCTCATCAAACATTATGATCCGAAATACAACATTCTTTTAAAAGACGACAAGGGCTATCACTATATCCACATTTCGGACGAGGAGTACCCCCGCATCTCTGCCGCCTTACAAAAAACCGGCAGCGGCACTTATCTGGGGCCTTACACCAGCGGCTTTGTAGTGAAACAGACGGTTGAACAGGTCAACAAAATTTTCCGTCTGCCCACCTGTTCCCGAAAATTTCCCCAGGATTTCCGCAAAGGGCGGCCCTGCCTCAATTTTCATATCAAGCAGTGCATCGGCCTCTGTCAGGGAAGGATGTCCAAAGATGAATACCACGCCCTCTTGGAAGACGCCATGGACTATATCCGCAGCGGCGGCAGCGTCAATGTGGATAAAATGCGGGAAGAGATGGAAACAGCGGCGGAGAATCTGGAATTTGAAAAGGCAGCTCGCCTCCGGGACCGCATCAACGCCATTGTCAAGGTGGGAGACACCCAGGTGGTTCTCCTCCCTGAAAACCGGTCCATGGACGTGTGGGGCTTTGTCAAAAATCATCTGATGGCCTGCTGTGTGGTACTGAAATTCAGAGAAGGCAGGCTTTCCGACAAAGAAAATTTTGTTTTTGATGAAGTGTACGATATAAAAGATGTACGGGATGAATTTATGACCCGGTATTACGCAAATACGCAGGATTTTCCCAAAGCAGTGGTCCTCGACGAGGAAGTGGAGGACATGGATCTGTTCCAGCAGTTTTTGCGCCATCGGAGTTCCCATGCGGTTACCGTGTCCGTTCCTCAGAAGGGCGAACGCAAAAAGCTGATCGAAATGGCCTATAATAACGCTGCGGAGCAGCTTTCCCTCAAAGTCCAGCGCACCGGCCGAGAGGTGGCAGCGCTGGAAGAACTGGGACGGCTGCTGGGACTTTCAAGCACTCCTTATTATATCGAAGCCTACGATATTTCAAACTGGGGAGAGACTGCCCGAGTGGGCGGCATGATCGTCTTTGAAAACGGCAGGCCCCTAAAGAGCGATTACAAGCGGTTCGCCATCAAGGACGTGGCAGGGCAGGACGACTATGCCTCCATGCAGGAGGTGCTGAGACGGCGGTTTACCCGGTATCTGGAAAATGACCCGGCCTTTTCCCGGCTGCCCGACCTGATTCTGCTGGACGGAGGCAAAGGCCATGTGGCGGCGGTGGAGCCGTTGCTCAAAGAACTGGGCATCGATGTGCCCCTGTTCGGCATGGTTAAGGACAGTCGCCACCGCACGAGAGCCATCACCGGGGAGGGCGGCGAAATTGCCATTTCTACTGTGAAATCGGCCTTTACGTTAGTAACAAACATCCAAGACGAGGTGCACCGGTTCGCCATCGCCTATCAGCGGACGCTCCACAAAAAAGTTACCTATGAAAGCGAACTGCGTAAGGTCAAAGGCATTGGAGGGGCCAAAGTCAAAGCGCTGATGAAGGAATTTCGCACCAAAAAACGACTCAAAGAGGCGTCCCCCAACGAGCTGCGGCAGGTCGCGAAAATTTCAGAAGAAACCGCCGGAGAACTTTACCGGGCGATTCAGGAACTGTAGAGAAAGGAAACAGCATGATTACATTTCACCAAATCAAAAACAATCCCCAAATCAAGACCTATATTCAGAAAGCTGATGAAGCGCTGATCGCGTTGGGGTACACCGAGCACAGCTTCGCCCACGTGACCAAGGTGGCGGAAAAAGCGGGGCAGATCCTTGAAGAGCTCCAATATTCCCATCGGGAGGCAGAGCTTGCACGAATCGCCGGATATCTCCATGACATCGGCAATATCGTCAACCGCATCGATCATGCCCAGAGCGGCGCCGTTATGGCGTTTCGTCTGTTGGACAAGCTGGGGATGCCTGCCGACGAAATTGCCACCGTGATAAGCGCCATCGGAAACCACGACGAAGGCACCGCCATGCCGGTGAATCCTGTGGCTGCGGCGCTCATTTTGGCAGATAAGACCGATGTACGCCGTTCCCGTGTCCGCAATTCCGACTTTGCCACCTTTGACATCCACGATCGGGTCAACTACGCCGTCGAGCACGCCTATGCAGACATCACCGAAGACCATGAGCGTTTTTTGCTGGCTATTACCATTGACACTGAAATGTCCGCAGTCATGGATTACTTTGAAATTTTTCTCGACCGGATGGTCCTCTGCCGCAAGGCCGCCGACAAATTAGAGCTTAAGTTTCAACTGGTCATCAACGGACAGGTACTGCTTTAATTCCACAGTACGAGGACAGCTCTGGAAATCATATCCACTATGCACAAAAGGAATGGGTTTAACTAGTGCGATTTGTGGATTTTTGGTTCTTGAAAAGACAGTGATTTTGCATTATTATAGTAATATAAATGACTATGCGGAAAAATGAGGTGCACAGATGATAATTTTGTCGAATGGGCCTTGCGGCGCTGGCAAAAGCTCTTCCATGGGGGGATCCCATCCCGCCGGGATAAGTGCGCACTTCCGCGTCTATTAATAAGCATAAGGGGCAGGCTGCGATGATTTCGCGGCTTTTTTGTTTTTTAGGAGAAAGGGAGAATAAAAATGCTGAAAAAAGTTGCAGTCATCATGGGCAGCGACAGCGATTGGGACATTGTCAAAAAGGCTGTCGATTGTCTGAAGGAATACGGCATAGAGACCGAGGTTCATGTTATGTCCGCTCACCGCACCCCTGCAGAGGCCTGTGCTTTTGCAAAAGAAGCAAAGAAAAACGGATTTGGCGTCATCATCGCCGCTGCTGGTATGGCGGCCCATCTGGGCGGCGTTTTGGCTGCTCACACCACACTGCCGGTCATCGGCATCCCCATCAAATCCTCGTTTGACGGATTGGACGCCCTGCTGGCGACTGTCCAGATGCCCTCCGGAATCCCAGTAGCAACCGTTGCCGTCAATGGCGCAAAAAACGCCGCCATTTTAGCTCTCGAAATATTGGCAGTCAGCGATGAACCCTTAAGTGAAAAACTAGAGAAAATGAAAGAGGATATGGCGGAGGAAGTCCGAAAAAAAGACGCAAAGCTTCAACAGGAAGTCAACAAATAAAGGTTTTTTGGGAAAGGTGAAGGACATTATGGAAAAATTGGAACAGCTCTATGAGGGAAAAGCAAAAAAAGTTTTTAAAACTGACGAACCAGAACTCTATATCGTCGACTATAAAGACGACGCCACCGCGCTAAACGGTCTAAAAAAAGGAACCATCCACAACAAAGGCATCATCAACAACCGAGTGACCAACCACCTGATGAAACTTTTAGAGGCAGACGGCGTTCCCACCCATTTTGTAGAGGAGCTCTCCGACCGGGAGACGCTGGTCAAAAAAGTGACCATTATTCCGCTTGAAGTTATCGTCAGAAATATCGCCGCCGGTTCCCTTTCCAAACGTCTGGGCCTGCCGGAAGGCGCCAAGCTTCAGTCCACCGTTTTGGAATTCTGCTACAAAGATGACGCTCTGGGTGACCCCATGGTCAATGAATACCACATCGCCGCTCTTGGCGTTGCCACGAAAGAAGAACTGGGTAAAATCGCCGAGTATTCCTTCCACGTCAACCGCTTCCTCACCGACTACCTGAAAGACGTGGGCATCGAGCTCATTGACTTTAAGCTGGAATTCGGTAAAACCACTGACGGCACTATTGTTTTGGCGGACGAAATCTCCCCCGACACCTGCCGTTTCTGGGACAGTAAGACCCATGAAAAGCTGGATAAGGACCGCTTCCGCAGAGATATGGGCGGCGAAGAAGACGCTTATAAGGAAATCATGAAACGCCTATTGGGCGAATAATCATCGTACTTCGCCCGCGATATCCGTGGGCAATCGGAACAGGAGGAATCACTTTTGGGCGGATTTTTTGGCGTCGTTTCACGGGAAGACTGTGTGACAGACCTGTTTTTCGGAGTGGATTACCACTCCCATCTGGGGACAAGACGCGGCGGTATGGCGGTCTATTCCAAAGAGGCCGGCTTTCAGCGCGCTATTCACAACATTGAAAATTCCCCATTTCGTACCAAGTTTGAAAAAGATATAAATGAAATGGCCGGCATGATGGGGATCGGCTGTATCAGCGACAACGAGCCTCAGCCCCTCATTGTCCGCTCTCATCTGGGCAATTATGCCATCACGACGGTGGGGCGTATCAATAATGAGACAGAACTGATCAGCAGCGCTTTTCAGAAGGGGAGCACCCATTTTCTCGAAATGAGCGGCGGCAAAGTGAACGCAACCGAGCTGGTCGCTTCTCTCATCAACCAGAAAGACAGCATTCCGGAGGGAATACGATACGCTCAGGAGCAAGTCGACGGCTCTATGTCGATGCTGCTGCTCACCAAAGATGGCATCTACGCCGCCCGGGATAAAATGGGCCGGACACCAGTGATTTTGGGCCGGAAGGATGGGGCCCGCTGTGCTTCCTTTGAGTCCTTTTCTTACCTAAATCTTGGCTATGAGCTGGATCGGGAACTGGGGCCTGGTGAAATCGTCCTGATAAATTCGGATCAAGTCCAGATTCTCCGAAAACCGGACAAGCAGATGAAAATCTGCGCCTTCCTCTGGACCTATTACGGCTATCCCACCTCCAGCTACGAAAATGTAAACGTGGAAGAAATGCGGTACCGCTGCGGTGAAATTCTGGCGGAGAATGATCAGTACAAAGGCATTGACTATATCGCTGGTATCCCCGATTCCGGCGTTCCTCACGCCATCGGATATGCAAATCAATCCGGTATCCCTTTTGCGCGGCCTTTTATCAAATATACCCCCACTTGGCCCAGAAGTTTTATGCCGACAAATCAGTCGATGAGAAACCTGGTAGCCCGGATGAAGCTGATTCCAGTGGACGCCCTTATCCGCGGCAAAAGCCTTCTTTTTATAGATGACTCCATCGTCCGCGGCACCCAGATGGGCGAAACCGTCGATTTTCTCTACAACAGCGGCGCCAAGGAAGTACACATTCGCTCCGCCTGCCCGCCGATTATGTTCGGCTGCAAATACCTGAATTTTTCTCGGAGTACTTCGGAGATGGAGCTGATTACCCGCCGGGTGATTGCCGAGCTGGAAGGCGAGGGCGCTTTAGAGCACTTAGGCGAATACTGTGACGATAAGACCGAGCGGTATCAAAAAATGGTTCAGAAAATTGGCGAAAAGCTGGACTTTACCACCCTCCGTTATCAAACATTGGATGGAATGCTTAAAGCCATCGGACTGCCTCGCGACCAGGTCTGCACCTATTGCTGGAGCGGCCAGGAATAAAATCATGGAACTGAATCCGTCGCTTGGCGGTGAAACATTGGAAAAATCTCCGGAACAGCAAATCTATCCCGGAGATTTCCACATCCCGGAGTCTGTTTAAAATATAACATCGAGCCGCCCACTATCCGGGAAATTGCGGTTTTCGAAAAGGATAAAAGAAAAGCTTTGTTTATGCTTTTCATTATTAAACACAATCTGTAACCCCAATCGGGAGAAAGGCATGGTAGTTTGTGAAAAGTTTTAGTGAAAGCTATAAAAAGGCCGGCGTCGACGTAACCGCCGGATATAAAGCGGTAGAACTGATGAAAGCCCACGTGGCCAGAACAATGACCGATTCTGTTTTGACTGGCCTCGGCGGCTTCGGCGGCCTCTTCGAGCTGGATTTAACCGGTATTCCAAAGCCGGTTTTGGTTTCCGGCACCGACGGAGTAGGCACTAAATTGAAATTGGCCTTCTTGCAGGAGAAGCACGACACCGTCGGCATCGACTGCGTCGCCATGTGCGTCAACGACATTATTTGCTGCGGCGCCAAACCCCTCTTTTTCCTGGACTACGTGGCCGTGGGCAAAAACGTACCGGAAAAGGTGGCGCAAATCGTCAGCGGCGTTGCAGAAGGCTGCGTTCAGTCCGGCTGTGCTCTGGTGGGCGGTGAAACGGCTGAAATGCCCGGCTTCTACCCGGTGGACGAATACGATTTGGCTGGGTTCAGCGTCGGCGTTGTCGACAAGGATAAAATTCTCGATAACAGCACCCAAAAAGCAGGGGATGTGCTCATCGCTCTGCCCTCCTCCGGTGTTCATTCCAACGGTTTTTCGCTGGTGCGCAAGGTGTTTAACATCGAAAAAGCAGATCTTTCTACATACGTGGATTCTTTGGGCGCTACCCTGGGCGAAACCCTCCTGACCCCCACCAAAATTTATGTAAAACCCATGCTGTCCCTGTTTGAGAAAGTCACCGTCAAATCGGTGGCCCACATTACCGGCGGCGGCTTTTACGAGAATATCCCCCGTTCCCTCAAGAAAGGGCTTTCGGCCAAAATCAAACGCGCCGATGTAAAAGTTCTCCCGATTTTTGATTTGATTGCCCGCACCGGCAACATTCCCGAACGGGATATGTTCAACACCTTCAACATGGGTGTGGGGATGATAGCTTGTGTCGCCAAAGAAGATGCCGATCTGGCTCTCAGCACCTTGAAAGCTGCCGGTGAGGACGCTTATATCCTCGGCGAACTGGTAGAGGGTGAAGAAGGCGTTATCCTCGAATAAGTAGGAAAAGGCAATGGCATTTTTGTTATTGCCTTTTCCGTTTATACTAAAAGTATTTTCAGAAAAGGAAAGCCGGGCGGATATTTCGTCCAGCAGGGAGCAAAAATGAAAAATATCGTCGTACTGGTTTCCGGCGGCGGAACCAATTTGCAGGCACTTATCGACGCAGAGAAGCGCGGCGAAATCAAAAACGGCAAAATTACCTGCGTCATTGCGTCTAACTTCGAAGCCTACGCGCTGACGAGAGCCAAAGAAAACGGCATTGCCACCCGAGTGATCCCCAAAAAAGAGTACCCCGACCGGGGCGACTACAGCCGGGAGATTCTCAAAGCGTTGAATGAGGAAAAGGCGGATCTCATCGTCTACGCCGGTTTCATGATAATTCTGGATGAGACGGTGTCGAGCGCCTACCCCAATCAGATTATGAACGTCCATCCCGCCCTGATTCCCTCCTTTTGCGGGCCGGGCTACTACGGGCTGAAGGTTCACGAGGCGGCTCTCGAAAAAGGGGTCAAGCTGGCGGGAGCTACCGTCCACTTTGCCAACGAAATCTGCGACGGCGGCCCGATTATTTTGCAGGGGGCTATCGATGTTTTAGACGACGACACCCCAGAAACTTTGCAGAAACGGGTCATGGAGCAGGTAGAGTGGAAGCTTTTGCCGAAAGCGGTCTCTCTGTTCTGCGAGGATCGCATTGTAGTGGAAGGCAATAAAACGAAAATTTTAAAGTGAGGAGCGATTTTTGATGATCGACATGGTAAAGGATTTACAGCAAAACAGCTATCCCGGCCGCGGCATCGTGCTGGGCAGAAGTTCTGGTGGGGAACACGCCGTCATCGGCTATTTCATTATGGGAAGAAGCGAAAACAGCCGCAACCGGATTTTCGTCGAAGAACAGGGCGGAATCCGCACCGAAGCCTTTGATCCGGCGAAACTTTCCGACCCAAGCCTTATCATTTACTGGCCGGTTCGGGTTCTGGGCGACCAGACCATCGTCACCAACGGCGACCAGACTGACACCATCTATGATTATTTGAAGGACGGAAAAACCTTTGCCGACGCCCTTCGCACCCGCACTTTTGAGCCGGACGGTCCCAATTTCACCCCCCGCATCTCCGGCCTGGTGGAGAAAAACGGCGATTATCGCCTGTCCATCCTCAAGAGCAACGAGGGAGACCCTGACTCCGCCCACCGCTATTTTTACGAATACCAAAACCCAAAAGCGGGACAGGCTCATTTTATCCACACCTATGAGCACGACGGTGACCCCATTCCCTCCTTCGTCGGCGAGCCCAAGCAAGTGAAGATTGAGGGCTGTATCGAGTGCTTTACCAAAATGCTGTGGGAGAACCTCAATGAGGAAAACAAGGTGTCCCTGTTTACCCGGTTCATCAATTTGAAGACCGGCAAAACCGAGACCCGCATTATCAATAAAAACGTAAAATAATCGGAAAGGATGGATGTTTCGTGAAAGAACTGGAACTGAAATACGGCTGCAACCCCAATCAAAAGCCGTCGAAAATCTTTATGAAGGACGATCGGGAGCTTCCCATTGAAGTCTTAAACGGCAAGCCCGGCTATATCAACTTTTTGGACGCTTTCAACAGCTGGCAGCTGGTCAAAGAGCTGAAAGAGGCCACCGGCATCCCCGCCGCCGCTTCCTTTAAGCATGTTTCCCCCGCAGGCGCCGCTTTGGCCCTGCCCCTTTCCGACACCCTCAAAAAAATCTACTTTGTGGACGATATGGAGCTTTCCCCCATGGCCTGTGCCTACGCGAGAGCCCGAGGCGCTGATCGGATGTCCTCCTATGGCGACTGGATTGCGCTTTCCGACACCTGCGACGCTTCCACGGCAAAACTCATCGCCCGGGAAGTATCCGACGGCGTCATCGCCCCCGACTACACCGACGAGGCGTTGGAAATCCTCAAAAGCAAGCGCAAAGGCGGCTACAACGTGGTCAAAATCGATGCAAACTATGTCCCCGCCCCCATCGAGCATAAAGATGTGTTCGGAGTTACCTTTGAGCAGGGGAGAAACGAGCTGAAAATCGACGGAAGCCTTTTTGAAAACATCCCCACCGCCTGCAAGGATTTCCCGGAGGACGCTAAGCGGGACCTCATCATCTCCCTCATCACTCTGAAATACACTCAGTCAAACTCGGTCTGCTATGTCAAGGACGGCCAGGCCATCGGCATTGGAGCCGGCCAGCAGTCCCGCGTTCACTGCACCCGTTTGGCAGGCAACAAAGCGGACTTCTGGTTCTTAAGACAGCATCCCAAAACTATGAGCCTTCCCTTCAAAGAGGGCATCCGTCGGGCCGACCGGGACAACACCATCGATGTCTACATTTCCGACGACTATATGGACGTTTTGGCCGACGGCATTTGGGAGAATTTCTTCACTGTAAAGCCAGAACCCCTGACCCGGGAAGAAAAACGGGAGTGGCTTGACACCATGCAGGGCGTGGCTTTGGGTTCCGACGCATTCTTCCCCTTCGGCGACAATATCGAGCGCGCCCACCGCAGCGGCGTCCAGTATATCGCCCAGCCAGGCGGTTCCATTCGGGACGACAACGTCATCGAAATCTGCGACAAATACGGCATCGCCATGGCATTTACCGGCATTCGTCTGTTCCATCACTAATATCTCCCTGAGAAAGGAATCTGGTTATGAAATTACTGGTTGTTGGCTCCGGCGGCAGGGAACACGCCCTGGTCACCAAACTGCTTCAAAGCCCCCGTGTAGATGAAATCTTCGTTGCTCCCGGAAACGGCGGGATGAGCGTCTGCTGTACCCCCGTCGACATCAAGGCCACCGATATTGACAACATGGTTCGCTTTGCCGTCGAAAATAAAATAGACTTTGCTGTGGTAGCCCCTGACGATCCGCTGGTTCTCGGCATGGTGGACGCGCTGGAGGCTGCGGGTATCCCTGCTTTTGGCCCCGATAAAAAAGCCGCCATTCTGGAAGGCAGCAAGGTGTTCAGCAAAGATTTGATGAAAAAATACGGCATTCCCACCGCCAAATACGAGACTTTTGACAGTGAGGAAGCCGCCGTCTCCTACATCAAAGCGGAAAATATCTATCCCACCGTCATCAAGGCCGACGGTCTGGCGTTGGGGAAAGGCGTCATCATCGCACAGAACGAGAAGGAGGCCATCGACGCCGTCCACTCCATCATGGGGGACAAAATTTTCGGCGCGTCGGGGAATCACATCGTCATCGAAGAGTTCTTAGAAGGCCCCGAGGTCTCGGTGCTGGCCTTTACTGACTCTCACACCATCGTCCCCATGGTATCCGCTAAGGACCACAAGCGGGCACTGGACAACGACGAAGGCCTCAACACAGGCGGCATGGGCACCATTGCCCCCAATCCCTATTACACCGATGCAGTAGCCAAAGAGTGCATGGAGAAAATCTTTGTCCCCACTATCGAGGCGATGAACAAAGAGGGCCGCCCCTTTAAAGGCTGCTTGTTCTTCGGCCTGATGATTACCAAAAACGGCACCAAAGTCATTGAGTATAACTGCCGCTTCGGCGACCCGGAGACTCAGGTTGTCCTGCCGTTGCTTGAGTCCGATTTGCTCACTATTTTCGAGGCAGTGCGCAATGAGCGGTTGTCCGAAGTTCAGGTGAAATTTTCGAAGGACAGCGCCGCCTGCGTGGTCATGGCTTCCGGCGGATACCCTCAGAAGTATCAGACCGGCTACGAAATTGAAGGCCTCGACGAAAAAGGCCAGGCGCCCGGCGTCACCGTTTTCCATGCGGGGACAAAAGCAGAAAACGGAAAATTCCTCACCGCGGGAGGTCGCGTTCTGGGCGTCACCGCTATCGGGAAAGACCGAGAGGACGCTTTGAAAAAAAGCTATGAGGCGGTTTCTAAAATTCATTTCAAACACGCTCATTACCGCAAAGACATCGGAAAAATCAGATAGGTAAAAGCGGAAACCATCCTGGTTTCCGCTTTTTTGCGTTAAAAAACAACGGTTTTTACCTTGTCGCGACAAACTTTGGTACAGGCAACTAAAACAAGGGAGTAGCAATGATTGCAATTTGACAATAATCTTTTTTGGGTATATAATGAGCATATGTTCATTATATCATGCTGTACAAGGGGGAAAAGGTGATGCCGCGGCCGCAAAAATGCAGAAGGGTATGCGCCCTCCCAAAATCCTGTCGTTTTGGCGCGCTGGACGGTTCAAACTCTTTCGTGATTCAGATGACGGTAGAGGAATACGAAGCTATCCGGCTCATGGATTTGGAAAACCTCACCCAAGAGGAGTGCGCTCGGCAGATGGATGTAGCGCGCCCCACCGTTCAGCGGATTTACGCCTCCGCCCGCAAAAAATTGGCAGAGGCGCTGGTAAACGGCGGGACGCTGCATATCGGCGGCGGATGCTACTCTGTCTGCAACCGGACAGCAGGCTGCTGTCCAAGATGCCTCGTGGATACAAAGCGTGTTTTCTCGATACAGCATTTGGAAAAAGGAGAAAAAATTATGAAAATCGCAGTCACAACCGAAAATGGAAACGTCTTTCAGCACTTTGGAAAATGTAAAGAGTTTACCCTTTTTGATGTGGAAGAACAGAAAATTCTTAGCAAGCAGGTGCTGAATGCCGGGGAGAGCGGACATTCTGCTTTGGCAGTACTATTGGCGCAAAACCATGTGGACCTGCTCATCTGCGGCGGAATCGGAGCGGGAGCCCGGGTGGCCCTTCAAGAATCCGGTATTCAATTGGCTGCCGGAGTAAGCGGGACGGTAGACAATGCCGTTAACGCATACTTAAACGGCACGCTGTTTTTTAACAATGAAGCCACCTGCGACCATCATCACGGGGAATCCGGTGAGGAGCACCACTGTGGGGAAGAACATCACTGTAACGGGCATTGCCATTGAGAAAATAAAAAAGCACCTGGAAGAATCCAGGTGCTTTTTTATTTAAGAGAGTTTGGAATCATAGCGAAACGGTTCATCGGGATCCAGTTCTATATGGCCGGACATATAAGCGCCTCCGTCGACGGTATAATAAATCTCGGTGCAAGACGGATGATTTTTGAGAAGGGTTTCCGCAATAGAAATGAGGCAGGCTTCCTCTTCCGAAGAACCCATTGAAACTGCAGGAATGGAATTTCCCGCAAAATCCACATACAGGCCACTACCGTTCTCTTTAATGGAGTTGATGATAATTTTGAATTCGTTGTCTCCGGCCTTAAAGGCAAATTTATCGTTCAGAATGTTGACAAGTTGCTCATCTGTCACCTTTGCGTTGCTTTCTCCTTCTTCTACTGGCACCTGGGAAACCGTTTGGGTTTCCGGGTCATAAATCTGCACTGTCGGCGCAGAAGAGGACACCGATGGTTCCTCCGAACTTTCTGACGGTTCTGAAATAGACGAGTCGCTTGAACTAGGCTCAGGTGGAGGATTGCTTTTGTTACAGGAAGAAAACATCAAAGTCGTTAGCATCAATGCTGCAAGAATAAAACTCAATTTCTTATTCATCGTTTTTCAGTCCTTTCTTTCAAGCTTTGTCGGCAATACTAGCTGCAAAGGAATAAAGCAGAAACTTATTTTTGTCACAAGTACTTATACATAATCCAAAAGGAATCTTTAAGTTTATTATAACATAGTTCCTTTGAAATCCAATAGAAGGTGGTAATTTTTTACCAAGATGTAATAATTTCACCTATAAATCAAATTTTCTTTGATAATTTGTCCCCCAATTTTTCATGGCTTCTAATACAGGTTTTAAGCTATATCCTATTTCCGTTAAAGTGTATTCAACTTTTGGCGGAACTTCAGGATAGACCCTTCTCATAAGCAGCCCACTTTCTTCCATGGTGCGCAGATTGGCAGTTAATACTTTGGGAGATATACCGTCAATGGATTTTTTCAATTCTCCAAAGCGTTTTGTGCCCTCTAATAAATCCCTGAGTATTAAGACTTTCCAACGGTCACTAATCAACATAAGAGTAGTTTGTACAGGACAAACAGGCAATTCCTTATTCATTTTTCAGCTTTCCTTTTCCAATAGTATCTAATAGGTAACTACAATACAAAAAAGTGCTTACTTTACAATAGTTACTTTTATAGATATTATATTGTTGCAGGTAGAAAAAAGCAAGCCTGGTAATAATAAACTGGAGGAATCAAAGATGAAAATAGCAGTAATTTGTGCAAATGGAAGAGTCGGGAAACTAGTTGCGGAAGAGGCAGCTAAAAGGGGACTAGACGTAACGGCCGTTGTACGCAGCACAAATCAATCAGTCGCTAAAAAAGTAATTTTTAAAGATGTATTTGATTTAACCGCTTCTGATTTGAAAGGATTTTCTTGTGTGGTTGACGCTTTTGGGGCATGGACGCCAGAAACTATTGACGGTATTCCAAAAGCTGCTGCGAAATTATGCGATCTACTTTCCAACACTAATACTCGACTGCTCATTGTGGGGGGCGCAGGAAGTTTATATGTTGATGGAAGCCACACACACTGCGTAGCTGATGGGAAAGATTTCCCGGAAGATTTTAAACCTTTGGCAAAGGCTCACGACGAAGCGCTTAAAATACTTCGCACCAGGAATGACGTAAAATGGACTTATATTAGCCCAGCCTGCGATTTCCAAGCAGAAGGAGAGCGTACAGGAAAATATATTCTCTGCGGTGAAGAATTAACGTTAAATGACGAAGGAGAAAGCGTGATCAGCTATGCAGATTATGCTATCGCAATGATTGATGAAGCTGTAAATGGCAATCACATCCACCAAAGAATCAGCGTTGTAAAAGCATAAATACAGTGTTTACAAATAAATGCCAAAAGGGAAATTACTCCACTGGAGTATTTCCCTTTTATTTTGTCTATTTGCCAACTCGACAGCAGTTTGAAAGGTTGTTTACATTAAATTGTGGGAGATTATCCTGCAAAATTTTTTTCTTTTGTTGAAAACCCCAAAAAGAAAAAATAAAAAACTGTCAGCAAAAGGGTAAAATTACCGGTCTGCCGAAACAGAATCAAGCCACCTGAAACGAGCAAAATATCTGCAATCCAGGATATAACAGCACTGACCGTTTCCCCTGGTCCCGCTCCAAGCAATCGCTCCAGCAGCAGTTTGAGAATCTGTCCCCCGTCAAGCCCCTTAAGAGGAAATAGATTAAACACGCCCAACACTAAGTGAAAAAATGCGGGAACTGGCAGCTTTAATAACCACAATGTAAGAAAACAAAAAAGATTGACGGCACATCCACTTGCGAGAAAAAAAATTTCCTGCCGCATCGGATAAATTTGCTTTTGGGGGATTAAACGGATACCACTATATTCAAAATGCAGTTCCAGCGGCGGATATCCTTTATATAAAAATGCGGCCAAATGGCCCAGTTCGTGCAGAATACTGGCGCTGATGCACCACAAGCCCCATGGATTTTGGCCAATGGCGAGAAATAGGCAAATAACAGCAAAAAAGGAAAACCAAATATAAACTTTGACCTTTCCCATCTGAAAAGACAGCATAACTGATGTCCCTTTCTTTTAGGATTGTCCCGATTGTTCCGGTTCTGGAATCAGCGTGACTCTTTCACCGTCCCCCAATATCCACAAAGGGTCGTATCGAATACCGTTTAATCGGATTTCAAAATGCAGGTGGTTGCCGGTCGCTTCCCCAGTCTGACCCACTAGGGCAATTTTTTCTCCGCGTGTTACCAAATCGCCTTCCTCAACAAGCAATTTACTGCAATGAGCATATAACGTAGAGAAGCCATTGTAGTGATCTATCAGGAGATAATTTCCATAACTTTCATGGGTATCGGCTATCCGGACCACACCTGCCACAACAGCGTAAATAGGTGTTTTCTCTGGCGCTGCCAAATCGAGGCCATAATGGAAGTCCAATTGTCCGCTGATGGGATGGTACCGGTACCCAAATGGAGATGTAAGGCGAGCCTCCCTGAGGGGCAGGGCAAAAGGAATGGTGGTACATATGGGGGCAAATGAGGCGCTTGACGGAGGCGGCATATTTTCAAAGCAGACCTCAGGTACCGATTCCGCACCGCATAGGAGCAGCGCAAAAAATAGGCACAAAAGGCTGTTCAGCATGCGTTTCATCATTGCACGTCCTTCTTTCTGTACAGATTGTCTCCGTTATCATCCTATGAGAACAGGGTTGTTTTTAGAAGACGGTATAGAAAACTAAAGGACATTCCCAGCACAGTTTGTGCAACTTATTGAATATCAAACATGTAGAATAGGTGATATAATATCTTTATAGAAGTGTGAAACAACCCACATGAACGCATGAAAAGGAAGATTGGAGAGAAAAGACGTGGAAAAACGACGATCCGGACACCGAGTCAATATGACAGATATGACTCAAGGAAACCCTTATAGGCTGATTCTGCTGTTTTCCTTGCCTTTACTATTTGGAAATGTACTGCAGCAACTTTACAACATGGTGGACAGCATCGTCGTGGGAAACGTCATTGGAGACAAGGCCCTGGCCGCTGTTGGAACCGGATTCCCTATTATTTTTATGATGAGCTCCCTTTTTATGGGTATCGGCGTCGGCGCTACCGTCATGATCTCCCAATTCTATGGAGCAAAAGACCTAAAGCGGGTCAACGAAACGGTTGGGACCATTTATACCGCGATGATCGTGGGCATACTCCCGCTATCCCTCATCGGCATTTTGGCCAGCAAGCCTCTTCTGCAGCTCATCAAAGTTCCGGATGACGGCACTCTCGGCATGGCCCACACTTATATGATTATCATTTTTATCGGCATGATCGGCACCCTTGGGTACAATATCAACGCCGGTATTTTACAGGGGTTGGGGGACAGCAAGACTTCCTTGCTCTTTTTAGCAGTAGCCACCGTCATCAATATCGTCTTAGATCTGCTTTTCGCTATCCCTCTGCGCATGGGCGTAGCGGGTGTGGCACTGGCGACCATTATCGCCCAAATTTCGTCTTGGATTTTCGGTATCCGGTTTATCAACAAGCACTACGACTTTATCCACATTCAGCTGCACAAATTCTTTTTTGATAAAAAACTTTTCGCACAGGCCATCAAATTGGGGATTCCCTCCGGTATCCAGCAGGCGCTGTTTTCGGTGGGTATTATGGTGATGCAGTCTCTGGTCAATAGCTATGGCTTCAATTTTATGGCAGGCTTTAACGGCGCAAATAAAATCGACACCTTTGCCTTTATGCCCATTCAAAGCTTTACCACAGCGATGACGACCTACACCGGGCAAAACGTCGGCGCCGGCAACCATTCCCGGGTGTACCAGGGAATCCGGGCGGGAACAGTGCTCTCAGTTGGGTGCAGCCTTCTCGTCGGCGCTGTTTTGTATCCCTTGAGCGGATTTTTAATGCAGATGTTCAGCAAAAGCCCGGAGGTTATTGAGGCTGGCGTTTCCTATCTTCATTGTGTGCTGCCGTTTTACTTCCTGCTCGCCATTGTCTTTATGTTCAACAGTACCCTGCGTGGAACAGGAGAAACCATTATTCCCATGATCTCCTCCTTTGTCGCCCTGTGGTTTGCTCGGGTACCCATCGCCTATTTCATTGCTGAGCACTGGGGGAAGAATTATCTGTTTCTATCCTACGGTTTCGGCTGGGCGTTGGGAAGCCTTGTTTCCGGCATTTATTTCGCAACCGGACGTTGGAAACGGAAAAGCTTGGTTCATCACGAATAAAAATCGTCCCATGGGACACAAAAACCGCCAGCCCTGAAGGCTGGCGGTCTTGTTATGCAGAAAAAAGCGTGCATCCCATGGCGCGAAAATGGTCAATTTTTTCTCGGATCAACTCTTCCGACACATGGTAGGCTTTAGCGAAACAGGTAATGCACAAAAAGTCGGTTGCACCTCGGTTTACCATCCGTTTATAAACGGCAATTTCGTCTAAAGTCAGTTTACGGCAGCAGCTTCTACAACAGGCATTCAAATCAATTCACCTTCTCAGGCCTTTTCATCCACTTTGACCAATTTGCCACGATATACTTTACAGCTGTGGGCCTTTACCGGTGGAATGAAAGCCTCCCGCTTCACACCCATATTTTCCCCAGTGAAAACATCGGTCAGTTCCAGGCCATAGCCGCATTCAAAGGGGATGCCAATATCATCAAATGAAAAACCATACGTTTCAACAGCATACTCACTTTCCTCGTTAAAATTGAAGAAAGCCAAAGCAAACTCGCCGTTCGACAAATGTCGGAATAGTACGCAATTGTTTTGGATAAAGGGGTCTCCCGTCTGCCGAATCACTACCGGTGCCCGGCATTCCTCGTCCTGATTGATGGCAATAAGGTCTTTGTTGAGCAGGAGCTTGCGGGAAGCCTCGCTCATATCGCGCATGTCTCCGCCCATCATCAGCGGCACGCCAAACATGCACCAAAGGGCGAAATGGGTCTGGTACTCCTCGTCGGTGCAGCCGCCAAAACCGACATTTCCCTTGCCGTACATGCCAACGACGAGCATGTCGGGGTCATTGAAACTGCCGGAACTGGAATAGGGCAGATTGTCAAGCTGGCTCAGCGCAATCTCTTTGAAAGATTCATAGTTATCGCGGATATCTCCAGTAGAACGATACATATGAGCGCCGATAGATTTCATCCATTTCCAAGGCTCTTCCACGCCCCAATTGCAGGCAGAAAACAGGATATCTCTTCCAGTTGCTTTCAAAGCCATGCTCATCCGATGATATCGGTGCTTACAATCAGCAGTTGCGGGGAAGTTGCAGAAATCGTATTTCAGAAAATCCACGCCCCAGTCTGCAAAGGTCTGGGCATCGAGATACTCGTGGTCAAAACTGGACGGATAACCTGCACAAGTCCAAATACCGGCGCAGGAATACATACCAAATTTAAGGCCTTTGCTATGTACATAATCGGCCACATATTTCATACCATGGGGAAATTTTTCCGGATCGGCAACCAGCAGGCCGTTTTCATCCCGCTCCCGCAGTGACCAGCAGTCATCGATGACAAGATATTCGTATCCGGCCTCCAAAAAGCCTTCGTTTGCCATAACGTCTGCCGTTTCGATAATCAGCTGTTCGTTGATATTTGTTCCAAAAGTATTCCAGGAATTCCAACCCATAGGCGGTGTTTTCGCCAACATATTCATTGCCCCTTTCACTCTCTTTAATCAATGCTTTGCTTTCATTATAGGGAGAACGAACCGAATGTCAATACCCTATTTGGAAAAGAGAAAAAATAGCATAGAAATGGTAAAAAAATACATTTAAGGACAAAAAAGCCATGACCTTTCATTCAGTCATGGCTTTTTGTAAAAAATCAGATTTGTTCTCCTATGGTATCAACACGGAGCAGGTTAGTATTTCCCGAGATGCCAAGGGGGATACCTGCAGTGGTCACCACCAGCTCACCCTTCTGGACCAGGCCATGCTCCATAACCTTTTCATAAGCGTGGGCGAACAGCTCATCGGTGGTTTTTTTCTCTTCCACCAAGACGGGGGTAACTCCCCAAACCAAATTTAGCTGGCGCACAGCATATTCCCGGGGGGAGCAGGCAATGACGTCGCATTTTGGACGATATTTGGAAATTTGACGGGCGGTGCGGCCGTTTACAGTGACCGTGATAATGCAGTTGGCATCCAAATCCAGCGCGGTAGTGACAGTGGCGTGGGAAATCGCATCGGTGACATCAGGATCCCTCTGGGCAGGACGGGTTCGAAAACGGTTTTCGTAGTCGATGTCAGCTTCCGTCCGCTCGGCGATGACCACCATGGTTTTTAGGGACTCTATAGGGTAAAGACCAGCCGCAGTTTCACCGGAAAGCATAATAGCACTGGTGCCGTCGTACACGGCATTTGCCACGTCAGTAATCTCGGCGCGCGTTGGGCGGGGGTTTTTCATCATGGAATCCAGCATCTGGGTGGCGGTAATAACCTGTTTTCCCGCATTATAGGCGCATTTAATCAATTTTTTCTGAATGGCGGGAATATTTTCATAGGAAATTTCTACTCCCATATCGCCGCGAGCTACCATGATGCCATCCGCAACTTGGATGATTTCTCCCACATTGGACACACCTTCGGAGTTTTCAATCTTAGCGATAATTTTCATGTGGGAGCCGCCGTTATCGTCAAGAATTTTCCGCATCTCCCGGATGTCGTCGGCAGTTCTTGTAAAAGACGCCGCCACGAAGTCAAACCCCGTCTCAATGCCGAAAAGCAAATCGGCCCGATCCTGCTCGCTGATAAAGGGCATGGACAGCCGGGTATCGGGAACATTGACGCCTTTTCGGTTGGAGATTGTACCGCCGTTTAACACCTTACAGCGGATTTCCGTCCCCTCCACTGCGGTGACAACCATATCAATGAGGCCGTCGTCGATAAGAATATGGGTGCCTTCGCTAACGTCCTGAGGAAGTTTTCCAAAGGTAACAGACACCCGCTCATTATTTCCAAGAATGTCCTCAGTGGTGAGAGTAAAATCCTGGCCCTCCTGAAGCTCTGTTTTTCCGTTTTCAATGAGGCGCAGGCGAATCTCAGGCCCCCGGGTATCCAGTAAAGTAGCTACGGGAAGGTTTAACTTCCGTCTGACACGATCCACCCGCTCGTAACGCTCCTTGTGTTCGGGATGGGATTGATGGGAAAAATTGAAACGGGCCACGTTCATGCCTGCCAACATCAGCTTTTCGATCATTTCCTCGCTGTCGCAAGCGGGGCCCAGGGTGCAGATAATTTTTGTTTTTCTCATATACAGACCATCCTTTCTTCACACAGACTAATTTTGCAGCCGGTCTGCCGCGGCGTTTTTTATGAAATTGGGGTCTCTTTAGATGTTCCCCAAATTTTTCCCAGTTTATTATATCTTGCGGATTTTGAAAAGTCTATGCTTATTGTGTCAAAAGTCTGTAAAGTTATAAGGATTCTTCATCTCCCGTTATTACTCACAGCACTTTTAATTATTTTTTGTAGAAAATCACAATTGATTTTTTACATCGTTTTCCATATACTTATACTGTATTAATCAAACTAGTACAGTTCATACGCATCTGTACTGCTTTGCCGAAAGGCATTTTTTGAAAACGCCAATGTGCAGAAGATTTTTTCCGTTTGCTCTGCGGCGTTTTCTATTTTTTTGAGGTGAGGGCATGTTTCAAATCAATTTAAAAAGCGGCGAGGCTATTTATTTGCAGCTAAAAGAACAGGTTGTAAAACTGGCCTGCATGGGCGTTTTGAAACCTGACGAGCAGCTTCCCTCGGTTCGCGTGCTGGCCCGGGAACTGGGAATTAACCCCAACACTGTCTCCAAGGCCTATCAGGAACTGGAAAATGATAAAATTATTTATTCTGTTTCTGGAAAAGGCAGTTTTGTCACCGACGATATTTTTTCGGTCCAGTCGGTAAAGCAGGAGGTTCTGGCCGATTTTCAAAGGCTTGCAGGAAAGGCAAAGCAGTTTGGCATTCCGCAGGCTGAGCTGTATCAAGTCATTGACGACCTATATACGGAAGGAAGGACAGGTGAGGCAACATGATTCAAATAAACCAAGTAGAAAAACGGTTTGGCAATGTCAAGGCACTAGACCGAATCGATATGGAAATCCAGAAGGGCTCGATTTATGGATTAGTGGGGTCCAACGGGGCCGGTAAATCTACCCTATTGCGGCTGATTGCCGGCGTTTACAGCCCAGACAGCGGCAGTGTCTCGGTGGAAAGCGAAAAAATTTTTGAAAACCCGGAGAGGAAGCAGCGGGTCTTTCTGGTGTCCGACGAACCCTATTTTATCGGGCAATACACTCTCCACAACATGGCGGATTTTTACTGCCGGTTTTACCCCAAGTTCAATGTCGCCCTCTATAAAGAGCTCTGTGAACTATTTCACCTTCCAGCCGACAAAAAAATCGCCACCTACTCTAAAGGTATGAAAAGGCAGAGCGCTTTTTTACTGGGATTGTCCACTATGCCTGATTATCTACTCCTAGACGAATGCTTTGACGGCTTGGACCCGGTGAAACGACAGGTGGTGCGAAAAGTCCTGTCCGACGCCATGGCCGAGCGGCAGATGACCGCTATTATCTCCTCTCACAACCTGCGGGAGCTGGACGAAATCTGCGACACTGTCGGAATTCTTCATAAAGGAGACTTGCTCTATAGCAAGCAGCTGGACGACCTGAAAGGGGAAGTCCACAAAATACAGGTGGTATTCTCTGCTGACATCTCAGAAGAACAGCTGGCGCGGACCGTTTCTCTCATGTCTTATCAGGCTACCGGCCGATTTTTGACCCTGATTGCCAAGGGAAGCCTTCCAGAAATTGAAGAAAGGCTCGATTTGTTGGAGCCGCTGGCCCTGGAGGCACTTCCGCTGACGCTGGAAGAAGTATTTTTGTACGAAATGGAGGTGAAAGGGTATGACGCCAATGTTATCTTCCGTTAAAAGCGACCGGCTGGGCAGCGTGTTCGCCCATTGCCTGCACCGGTATAAAAGCATCTGGATTCTCTACACTATAACCATGTTTTTGGTGATGCCCTTTTCCTTTTTCCTGTCTTTTCTCTCGAATCCCCACAGCACCAATATATTCATTCCCACCGAAGTGCTGTTTCACCTGCTGGCGCTGGGGATGAGCGTCGCTTTACCGCTTATTCTATTTCAGTACATCAACAACCGGCAGGCGGTAGACGTGTTCCATTCCCTTCCAATTAGCCGAAAAAACCTTTTTTGGGGAAACTATCTATTCGGGTTAGCCGTATTGCTCATCCCTTACGTTTTATTTGGCATTGTCACCTTGGGTGCCCAAACCGCTGTCAACAATGAACTGCCGCTGGAGGTGGACTATCCTGTCATTCTGACTTCGATCATCTGTTTTTACAGCACCATGGTTTTTATTATGGTCAACTGCGGCACCCTTTTTGAAAGCATCACTTATTTTGGCATTATCCACATCGGCTATCCCCTGTTTGTGTCCGCTGTGCTCTCCTTTATTTCCTCTAATACTTACGGGTATCCTTCCAACTCTGCAAGCTTTATTGGGAATATTTTGTACAGCTTTTCCCCAGTGCGCCAATTGCTGGATTTTTATCCCAACTGGGATTATTACAATTGGTGGAAACTGCCAGTATTGCTGGGGATTGCCGCCTTCGTCGCCATATTAGGCGCCTACCTCTACAAAAGGCGCAAAAGTGAAAGCGCCGGACAGAGCTTCGCCTATATTCCGCTTTTTTACATTGGAAGCCTCTTAATTTCCATCACCGTGGGCCTTGGCTTCGTCCTGAGTCTGGGAAGCAAGAAAATTACCTCATATATTTTCGGCATTCTCCTGGGAATCGCTGTTTACTTTATTCTGGACACCATCCGCAACCGGGGATTCCGGAAAGTTGCCCAAACCGCTATAGTAGGGTGCACCGCCGCCGTTTTGGTCACCGCGGTGTTTGCTGCCAGCAACCTGACCCACACCTTTGGCTATGAGACCCGCGTTCCCCAAATACAGCAGATTGAAAGCGTCGTCCTTTACTGGAGTGCGCCGGGCTCCCTAGGCACTTCCGCTCTGGACAACGGCGTAAAGCTCAACGACCGAGAAAGCATCGAAGCGGCCTTGGCCTTCCATAAAAGCGTTACCGCCAATATCGACACTCTTAAGACAGGCTTTCCCTCCAACTATCTATATGACAGTGAAAATCAGCCGGTGGGGATAAATCTAGTGAAATACACCCCATATTCCTTTGACGATGGCAGTTATCCCGCCTTTGACTACGGAAACAGCCGGGTGCAAATTGTCTATGTCCTGCAAAATGGCTTCAAGGTGTACCGGGAATACAAAAATTGTCCCTTCGCCCTCACAAAACCTCTTTACGAAATCGCCCAGAGTAAAGCCTATCAAGAAGCGTTTGTTCAGTGGTTCCGACAGGAGGATTATTCTGACTGTGAGAATGTCGCCCTGTACAGCAGCTTGCACCAGGGGGCCGTTTCTTATACGTTATCACCGGATCAGGCCGTCCGACTGGCTAAGGCAATCAGCTCCGATTTGGATGCCCGCGATAACACCTCAAATTTGACACCGGCAGAAAGCCCAAAGGGATTTTTAGAACTGAACGGCGGTTATGGCCGGGCATATCGAGCAATTACCCTTCCGGTTTACCCAACCGACAGCAATATTCTCGCCTTTCTGGAGAAAAACGGCTATGATTTTCTGGAACCGTCCATCGAAGAGGTTCCTGTGGCCGCTTATATCTCCAAAGAGGAGCGAAAATCCCTGATGAGCTATCCCACTAAAACCGGAAGGCTCTTCTTCTGCACGGGTGTTGGTTCTCAGTTTGGTGAATGGATTCCGGAAAAATACGCGATTGAAGAATCCGGTCGTGCTTATGCCCCAAAATTCCATGAACTCACCCAGCAGGGGCTGGAGGAGCTTCTGACCATGATTGCTCCGGTATACATTTCCGAAACGCCTCACGACGCTGTTATCTTAAACGGAACCAACTATCTGGTCTATCCTCAATATGAAGAACAGGTGAAAGCCATTATTGAAAGTGGCCAGCCCGTTAACTACGAGCCTGGAACTATCCCCGCCGACACTGAGATCGCTTATTAACTGAAAACGATGCAGCCCAAAATCCGGCTGCATCGTTTTTACATTGTATAGAGGACTTCCGTTTATTACTATTGCCCACAATAGCAAATTCAGGTATAATGATCTTCACAGGTAATCAGCAATGGCCACACAAAACTTTCGATGGAAGAAGATGTCAATTGAATTTTTTGACCGTTATCTGATTCTGCCAACAGAAGGTTCAGATGATATATCAGATAGAAAAAAACTTTTAACAGGAAAAAAACAGCATTTTGCGAGGGAAAGGGGAGCAAACATTGTGATCTGCATCACAGGAGACCTCCACGGGGATTTTGGCCGTCTCTGCACACCGGAACTGAAAAAGCTCAAAAGCCGAGATGTTCTCATCGTCTGCGGCGACTTCGGTTTTGTGTGGGACGGCTCCAAGGAAGAACAAAAAATACTCAAAAAAATCGGAAGGCACCGTTATGACACTCTTTTCGTCGAGGGATGCCACGATAATTACGACCTGCTGAAGGAATATCCCGTTGTCGCCTACAAAGGCGGAAAAGCACGGAAAATCAGCGGTAACCTCTATCAGCTCATGCGGGGAGAAATCTATGAAATTGACGGCAGGTCGGTTTTCGCTTTTGGGGGCGGAGATTCCAAGGACAGAGGCCTCGACCTGAGCGAGGGTGGAAAAGCTTTTTGGGAAGAAGAGCAGCCATCCGTTCAGGAAACCCAGCACGCCCTCGATCAGCTGGCGGCCCACCGCAACCGGGTGGACTTTATCGTCACTCATGATGCCCCCGGCGCCATTAAGCAGTTTCTCTACATGGACGATAATGAGCTTAGTTTTATCCACAGCTTGTTTGACGAGGTGGTGAGCCGCTGCCAGTTTTCCCATTGGTACTTTGGGCGCTACCATCTGGACAAACCGGTACCGCCCCGATATACAGCCGTCTACAAACAGGTCATCAAGGCCGAATAATTTCAATCAGTTTTAAAATGACAAACAAGACCGGCTGGTGGAGCAGGTAAATCCACAAGGTGTATTTTCCCGCCAGGGCGAAAAACGGAACATGGGTGTTGTAGGCCCACTCAGGTATTTTACGGCTGCGATACCATAGGGCGAAAAAGCTGCCCGCAAAAAAGCAGAACATCCAAGGGAATAGAGGAAAATAATCGCCGGACACAAATCCGTCTGCCAAAACACCGAAAGGAAAAAACACCTCAGTCTGATAAAAGATGTCCGGAATCGGAATTTCCAGCAGCGAGGGAATCCCCACAAACCCTTCCCTTGCGCCCCAGGTAAACAGGAACAGTAAAGCACACAATATAACGCCCAACAAAGGTTTCACCTTTCCGAGCACCGGCTCAAGCACACCATAGAGGATCATGCAGGTGCCCAGCAGGTGCAGAATACCAAACCGTATGGGCATATCCGGCGAAGACAAGGCGCTGACGCCGGTGACGAGCAGAGCTGCCCCCATGCAGTAAACGCCACGACGGATGTTGTTTCTCGACAATAGGCAGCTAATTCCGGAAATGAACATGAAAAGCCCTGCGAATACGTCCCGAATAAAGTTCATCGGCCCGGAATCGAAAAAGGGTATGGATAGAATCTGCGCATGAATCAAATCGTAGAAAAAGTGGTATACCACCATGCAGATAATGGCAAATCCGCGGACTTCGTCCAGCAGGACAATCCGTTTCTTTAAAAGGTTGTCCATCTGAGCCGTCACTTCCTTTCAAAGGACCGCTCGAGCAGTTTGCTTTGGGCGGTTTTGTATAGTTTATGAAAAAATAGAGGAGATTGATAGTTTACAGCAATTTTATAAAAACGGCCGTTGTGCTGGATGAAAGAATACGCATCATTGCTGTTTTTGTCGCGGCCAAGGTAAAAATAGTATTTCTGAGGGCTCTAATAAGCCCGCAAACAAGGCGGATTTGGGGTTGCTCTGCAAATCCATGACATTTTAAACTATCTTTTACGGATTTTACCACATATTATACGGTAAAAAGAAAGTAAATTATAAAAAAACTATGAAAGGACTTTGCATTTGCGGGAAAATATAATATAATTGTAGTATATATGCGAAAATATTGTCTTTTTATGCAGTAAGAACATGCAAGCTGGCAGTTTTCGCAGAAAAATATGCGGCTAAATCACCGCATCAGGGGGAAAGGGTATGCTCAACAAAGTCAAAGTGGTCATTTGCGGGAAAAGCTATAACCTGCAGACCGAAGAAAATCCATCCTACGTCATTACGCTTGCCAAAGACCTGGACAAAAAGATCACCCAGTTTATGGATGAGAACGAAAGCGCCAGCCTCACTTCTGCTGCCGTTATGGTAGGCTTGTCTCTGTTGGACGACAATATGAAATCTGTTTCCGACGTAGACAATATCCGTGCTCAAATCAAAGGCTATGTGGAAGAAGCGACCAATATGCGCATTGAGGCGGACCAACTCCGTAAAGAGCTGGATGCCCTCAAAAGCGAAAACGAGTCACTAAAAAACGACTTGGGACTTCGTTCCCTCCGAGACAAAGTGGACGGAACCCACAACTGAGACCAGACCGAAAGGCGGGCCTGAATTGAACAAAGTAGAAATATTGGCTCCCGTCGGTTCGATGGAAGCACTGGAAGCCGCCGTGCGCTGCGGCGCTGACGCAGTGTATTTGGGACAGAAAAATTTCAGTGCACGCAAAAACAGTCAGAATTTTGGTGAGGAAGAGCTCTGTGAGGCGGTGACATACGCCCATCGATGCGGAGTGCAGGTTCATCAGGCGCTAAACATTCTGGTGTTCGACCACGAGCTGGACGATTTGAAGCGCTGTATTCATGCCGCCTGCCGCGCGGGAGTAGACGCACTCATCGTGCAGGACCTGGGCGTTGCCTCCATCATCAAAGCCCTTGCACCCGATATGCCTCTTCACGCTTCGACACAGATGGCGATTTATTCGCCGGCGGGCGTCAAAACGGCGGAAACGCTGGGTTTCTCCCGCGTCGTGCTGGCCCGGGAACTTTCCCGGAAAGAAATCGCTCGTATACGGGAAACCACTTCCCTGGAACTGGAAGTATTTGTTCACGGGGCACACTGTATGTGTGTTTCGGGACAATGCTATATGAGTGCCATGTTCGGAGGAAAAAGCGGCAACCGAGGGCAGTGTGCGCAGCCCTGCCGACTGCCCTTTACAGTGAAGGGCAAGGGGGAGAATGTTCTTTCCCTCAAGGATATGAGCCTAGTAGATCAGCTTCCGCTCTTGCAGGAAATGGGCGTGGATTCGGTCAAAATCGAGGGACGAATGAAGCGGCCGGAATACGTGGCCGCTGCTGTCACCGCCTGCCGCAAGGCGTTGAGCGGGGAAAAGCCGGACATTGGATCTCTGCAGGCCGTCTTTTCCAGAAGCGGGTTTACAAGCGGCTATTTCGACGCAAAAGTGGATGGGACCATGTTTGGATTCCGAAAAAAGGAAGACGTGGTGTCCGCCAATGAAGTTTTTAAGCCCCTTGCGCAGTTATATCATAAGCAGACTCCTTTGGTGCCGGTATCCATGTTTTTTTCCATGAAACGGAATGCCCCGATTCGGCTGGAAATACGCGACTCCGCCGGAAATGTGGTGTCGGCGGAGGGAGAGAATCCCCAGGAGGCGTTGCACCTTTCAGCGGCTCCTGATTCCGCAAGGAAATTCCTCTCTAAATTGGGAGGAACCCCTTACTACTTGGAAAGCTTTGAGGCCGAAATGGATGACGGCTTGACTCTTTCGTCCGCCGCCTTCAACGCGGTGCGCCGGGATGCAGTCAAGAAACTGAATTTGCTTCGGCAAGGGACTCCGGTAAAATTTTCAGATTGCCCTCTACCCAGTGTTGAAACCCTAAAACCCGTTTCCGAACCCGCTTTTTGGGGAAAATTTCTCCACTACGCGCAGATTCCCTGGGAAGAGGAACCCTATTTGGACAAAATTTTACTTCCAATAAATGAAATTGAAGCGCACCAAAAGGAATTATTTCCCTATAGGGGGAAAATTATACCAGTCCCTCCTCGGTTTGCCTTCGGTACAGAGGAAAGGGTACGGGCACAGCTCAAGAGGCTGAAGGAAACGGGGTTTTCCTCGCTTTACTGCGACAATATCGCCCATATTACATTGGGGCAACAGTCCGGCATGGAACTTGTTGGCGGCCCGAATTTAAACCTTGCAAACTCCTATAGTCTGAAAACCGTCAAAAACCTGGGGCTAGCGTCTGCGATCATTTCCATTGAAGACAAGCTGGACTGGATACGAAAACTTCGGATGCCGCTCCCGGCGGGAGTCGTCGGCTACGGTCATCTGCCTCTGATGGCGGTGCGAAACTGTCCTGTCAAGGCTCAGATCGGATGCAAGGACTGCGGGCAGAAAGGCGCTCTCGTAGACCGCAAAGGCTTCCATTTTCCGGTGCGCTGCGATGGGGAAGTAAGCTATATCTATAACACGCTGCCTCTGTCCATCAGCGACCGGCGGCATGAATTTAAGAACATCCGCTTTATCCTGCTGGATTTCACCATTGAGGAAACAGAGCAGGCTAAAGAAATTATAAACGCATTTCGTTTTGGGAAAAAGCTTCCCCAGGAATGTACCCGGGGCCTTTATTACCGCGGTGTTGAATGAGGTACTCATATGAAACTGAAAATTAAACGGATACGGGATGGCGCTGTGATACCCAAGCGAGCTACAGCGGAAAGCGCCGGACTGGACTTATCGGCTCATTTAGATGGGGAAGCAGTTATCCAGCCAGGGGAAATTGTCAAAATTCCAACTGGCATCGCCATCGGCCTGGAAACCGGTACGGTGGGGTTGGTTTATCCCCGCAGCGGGCTGGCCTCCAAGTACGGCATCACACTTGCTAACTGTGTCGGTGTCATCGACAGCGACTACCGGGGCGAAATTTTGGTACCGGTTACAAACCACTCTGCCGTCCCTTTTACCATTCATCACGGTGACCGTATCGCACAGCTGGTCATTTCCCCCGTGCTGCTTCCGGAAGTCGAAGAGGCCGAAGAGCTGGACGAAACTGAAAGGGGGGCCGGGGGCTTTGGGTCCACCGGCCGTGAAAAGCTCTCATGAAAAGAGGAAACGAATTGAAAAAAACACTGTTATTCCTTCTGTTTTTGCTGTCCGGCATTATCCTCGGAACCATTATCACCAATCTGGCCCAAGACGTTTCCTTTTTGAAATGGCTTTGCTGGGGTGATTCCATCGGAGTCGGCTATCCGAACCCTGTTTCCGTCGATTTGGCCATTATCAAGCTAAACTTTGGATTCGTGCTGGAAGTAAATATTGCAAAGCTGCTCTGTATTATCGGCTCTATCCTCATCTATGCGAAGGTGGCAAGGAAAATCTGATGGAAGTAAACTGTTTTATATTAGCCTCCCGCTCCCCTAGGAGGCAAGAACTTTTAACGCTGGTTATTCCGGATTTCACCTCCGTTCCTTCCCAGTTTGATGAGCAAAAACTGATGGGGCAGGGGCTTGCTCCAGAGCAACTTGTTCAAAAACTCTCTTTTGGAAAAGCAAAAGAAGTCTTTGAAAGGGAAAATCAAAATGCCGTTGTCATTGGCGGAGATACTGTAGTAGTTTCTCCGGAAGGTCGTGTTTTTGGTATTCCAAAGGACAGGAAGGAAGCATTTAATATGCTGTCCGCTCTGTCCGGAAAAGTCCATCGTGTACTGACCGGTGTGACCATCTACGGGCAGGTTCATCGCTCCTTTGTCTGTTCTACTGAAGTGGAATTTTACCCTTTGTCAAAACGGGATATCGACGAATATTTGGACACTGGCGAGCCCTTTGACAAAGCGGGGGCTTATGGTATTCAAGGCTATGGCGCCACCTTGGTCAAGGAAATTCGAGGGGATTATTTTAACGTTGTTGGATTCCCCATTGCCCGTTTTAAGCGGGAATTGAAGGATTTTCTCGGATAAGAACAGGTTTTTCAAAAAAAGATTGTGTAATACCCTGCAAAAGGTTATAATAAAAATATTGGTAAAAGGAAGGCCGCATAAACAGAGAAACGGCCGTATCGAGAGGAGTAGCACTTATGTTTTCAAAAGATATCGGCATTGATTTGGGAACAGCCAATACCCTGGTTTATATGAAGGGGAAGGGCATTATCATCAGAGAACCCAGCGTCGTCGCCGTGGATATTAAAAACGACAAGGTCAAGTGCGTGGGGCAGGAGGCTAAAGACGTTATCGGTAGAACTCCCGGTTCCATCGTCACCGTCCGGCCCTTGAAGGATGGCGTGATTGCCGATTTTGACATCACTACCAGCATGTTGCAGGAATTTATTCGCAAAGCGATTGGAAAATCTTTCTTCACGCGGGCGCGGGTAGTCATCTGCATTCCCTCCGGCGTCACCGCCGTTGAGCGCCGTGCCGTCCGCGACGCTACCGAGCAGGCGGGCGCCAAACGGGTTGCGATAATTGAAGAACCCATGGCAGCCGCAATCGGCGCGGGACTCCCCGTGGCCGAGCCCACCGGTTCCATGGTCGTCGACATTGGCGGCGGCACCAGCGAAGTGGCAGTCATCTCTTTAGGGGGCATTGTGGCGGCAAAATCCGTCCGGGTAGGCGGCGACGAATTCGACGCGGCTATTATTAATTTCATCAAGAAAAAATACAACCTCCTTATCGGCGAGCGCACCGCAGAGGATATCAAAATCAATATTGGTTCCGCCTGTCCTCTGGAAGAAGGGGAGCTGTCGATGGAAATCAAGGGCAGAAACCTCCTAAACGGCCTGCCCGAGAACATTACAATTACATCTGACCAAATCCGCAGTGCCTTAGAAGACCCACTGAGCCTGGTTCTGGAGGCCATCCGTATCACTCTGGAGCGCACTCCTCCTGAATTGGCAGCCGACATTATCGACCAGGGCATTACGCTGACCGGCGGCGGCGCGCTGCTGAAAAGCCTCGACAAGCTCATTAATATGGAAACCGGTATGCCGGTCCAGATCGCTGAAAACCCGCTGGACTGCGTGGCAAACGGCACCGGTATGGTGCTCGATAATATCGACCGGCTCACAGATATTCTCAGCGAAGAGGAAACCCGCTATTAATTCTGAAAAGGAAAGAGTTTTTGATGGCAAATGCCATTCAACATGCTCTTTCCTTTTCGTGACAATTTGAATTTAATTCAGAAAGGGGTGGCGCCTTGCGCGACTTTTTTAACAGTGTCCGCTTTAAAATCATCGCGGCCGTTTTGGCGGTTATCGTAGGCGTCATGCTGTATTCTGCCTCTACAGGCGGGCTGGCTACGATTCCGGAAAAAATCGTCTCCTTTGTTGTCGTTCCCGCCCAAAAGGCATCGGCGGCCCTGTCGGACTCTATTACCGATTTCTTTTCCATCTTTGTCAACGCGAAAGCGAATCAAGAGGAAAACGATCAGCTTAAGGAGGAAATATCCGAACTCCGCAAAAAAATGGTGGATTACGAAAATACCAAAACAGAAAATGAACGGCTCCAGGAAATTGTCGGCTTGAAAAAGGAGAATCCTGACATGCAGCTCTTGGACGCCGGGATCATCGGCAGAGACCCCTCCGACCGGTTTGGTTCCTTTACCATCGACAAGGGAACGGTTCACGGAATCTCCAAATGGGACCCGGTCATTACCGGTAACGGCCTCGTGGGATATGTGGATTCTCTGGGCCCCACTTATGCCAAAGTCGTCACCATACTGAGTCCTGAAATCAATGTGGGCGCAGTGGAAATCCGCACCAAGGAAACCGGAAACCTGACTGGAGACATCGTTTTGGCAGACAAAGGTCTTGCTAAGCTGGAATTACTTCCCAAAACGACCGAAGTAAAACAGGGGGACATTATTGTCACCGCTGGAACCAGTGGCTATTATCCTCCCGACTTGGTCATCGGAACCATAGAGGAAGTGACTCTGGAAAAATCGGGCATTACGGCTTCCGCCAGCATCAAGCCGGTCAGCGATGTTTATGAAATCAAGCACGTATTTGTGTTGACGGATTTTCTGGGCAAGCAGGATCACAGCTCCCGTACAGATGAAAGCGAGGGAACGTGATGACACTGGGCAAAACCTCAAAAGCGGTGATCAAATGGGGGATTTACGCAGTTTTGCTGCTGATACTCTATTGTATCCAAACCGCCCCCTCTCTTTTGACGATCCATCACACCAAACCTGTGCTGCTCATTCCATTAGCTGTTTGTATCGCCCTGTTTGAGGGAGAAATCGGCAGCGCTGTCTTTGGCCTCATCACCGGCTTTCTCTGGGATTTCGCCTCGGGAAAAGTCTTTGGATTTTACGGAATGGTGCTTTTGGTTTGCTGTCTTTTGGCGGCGCTATTATCTATGTATCTAGTGCGGGTCAATGTGGCAAATGCCCTTCTCACAGTCGGAGGGGTCAGCCTTATCTGCAGCATATGGAATTTTTTGTTTTACTATCTGATATGGGGCTTTCATGGAGTTTGGCTCAGTTTTGGGCAGCTTCTGCTCTCCTCCCTGTATACCACGTTTTTTGCTGTGCCCCTTTACTATCTTGTCCGGTTTATCGCCACAAAATTCAATAGTATGATTCGAACATAATTAGCGTCAACGGTATCGGAGAATGAATGCCGTTGGCGAGTATTTTTTTCCTATTTTTCCGGAAAGGAGTGTATTGCACATGAAAACCGCAAAAAAGCCTACTGAGCGCAATCGACTGGTCGTTCTATCGGTTCTATCCGCAGTGTTTTCTGTCTTTTTTGTCCTCTTACTTATGTCCTACCAGATTGTGCAGGGAGCGGAACTCAACGAACAAACCCACCAGATGACCAGCAGTAAACTTCCCATCAAGGCCGCCCGCGGCGACATCGTGGACTGCAATGGAGTGGCTTTCGCTGAAAACAAGGCGGGATTCAACATTGTGTTTCAGTACGCTTTTCTTCCCCGAAGCCAGCAAAATGAGATCATCAGAGAGCTGGTGGAACTCTGCGAGGAAAATGGGGTGGAGTGGTATGACCCGCTTCCCATTACCCGGACAGGCACACCCCAATTTCTGAATGAACAGGAAAAAGAAATTGCCACTTTAAAGAAGAAACTGGAACTGAATGTTTACGCTACAGCGGAAAACTGTATGTATTACCTTTTGGACACCTTTAACATCGAGGGTTATGACGATGAGACCGCCCGCAAAATCGCAGGCGTCCGCTATGGCATGGTCATCTCCGATTTTTCCATAAACAATAACCAGTATGTGTTTGCACAGGACGTCCCCATCGAATTCATTTTGAAAATAAAAGAAATGTCCCACCAATTTCCCGGTGTAGACATAGTGGAAGAGGATATCCGGAGTTATCCCAACGGAGATCTTCTTCCTCATGTAGTCGGCACCATCGGTGCTATGTATGCTGAAGAGTATGAGGAAAACTATAAAGAGCTGGGTTATAAAATGAACAGCCAAGTAGGGCGTTTTGGCATTGAAAAAGTAATGGAGACTACTCTCCACGGAGTGGACGGTGTCCGCGCCGTGGAACAGAACAAGCGTGGCGACGTTATCAGTGAAGAGGTGACGCAAGCCCCGCAATCCGGCGATAAAGTGGTTCTCACTGTAGATGCCGCCTTTCAGCGGAAAGTTAAAGAAGCATTGGAAGAACATATCGCATGGCTCCGTTCCCGCCCCAACGGTAAAGGCAACACCGTCAAGGCCGGGTCCGTAGTTGTACTGGACGTGAAAACCGGCGGGGTACTCGCCATGGTGAATTATCCCAGCTTTGACATCAACAATTATTTTTCTGATTATACCGCCCTCTTAAACGACAAAAACAACCCTCTCTTCAACCGGGCTACCGACGGGCTGTACCGCCCCGGTTCTACTTTCAAGACTGCCGTAGCAGTCGGTGGGTTGGAAGAAGGGATCATTAACCCTAACTCCACCGTCAACTGCCAGCACACCTATTATTATTACGATATTTTGCCCAATAACCAGTTTCGTCCCACTTGCCTTGGGTGGCATGGGCAGACCAACGTCTCAAAAGCTTTGACCGTGTCCTGCAACATTTTTTTCTACGATGTGGGACGCCGACTGGGCATTGATAAAATGAATGAATACGCAGGCCTATTAGGTCTAGGCGAGGAAACTGGGCTTGAGATCCCCTCCAAAAAAGGTGCTCTGTCCGGACCTGCTCGTTCAGAGTCATTGGGCTCCACCTGGTTTCAAGGAAATGTGGTTCAGGCTGCTATCGGCCAGATGGACACTTCGGTAACACCTCTACAATTGGCAATCCAGGCAATGACCTTGGCCAACAAAGGCACCCGCTATAAGGCGCACATCATCAAAGAGGTCCGCAGCTATGACGACAAGGAAGTCCTTTCCTCCACCGATCCGGAAATCGCCTCCCAATTTGAAATCCATCCGCAAAACTATCAGGCCATTGTTGAAGGCATGATCGGTGCGGCGGAAAAGGTTGGCGGCTCCTATTCTTTGAGCAATTTAGGATATCAGGTTGCCATCAAAACCGGCTCCCCCCAGGTGGATAACAACACCACAAACTCCGCGCTCATCGGCTTTGCACCTGTAGATAATCCCGAAATTGCCGTGGGTGTCATGCTGGAAGAAGGGGAAAACGCCAATTACCTCATGCGCCGTATTTTGGACGCCTATTATTCTACCCACGGAAAGAACAGCGCATACGGCGTCAAAGGTGAAGCGGGAGAAGGCTCCGGGGAAGAAAACGATGACACGTCCCCTGGAGAGAGTGAGAATCCGGCATTAGGCAGCGATTCACAGCCCGAATAACCGGAAATTTTTAAAAAAGAAGTATTTTGGCTATAGTATTCTTTGCAAAGATATGTTAAAATGTAAGGGTATGGCGGCTAATACAATTATATTTGCCACCACTATATCATTTCCTATGCTTGGAAGCGAAAGGAAGAATCTTTATGGCGCGAGTCCTATCGATTACTTCCGGCAAGGGCGGCGTAGGCAAATCCACGGTGTGCGTCGGCCTGGGAATGGCCTATGCGCTTCTTGGAAAAAGCGTTTTAATGATTGAATTCGACGTGGGCCTGCGTGGGATGGACCTGATGCTGGGCATTTCCGACCGGATTGTCTACGACTTGGGGGACTTGCTGGAGGGCCGATGCAACATTAATAAAGCTATTGTGGAATCTCCGTGGAACTCAAACCTAAACGTTATTGTGGCTCCGGTCTCTATGGAGTCATCCATTGCTATGGAAGACGTAAATATTTTAGTGGCAGGGCTTCGCCCGCACTTCGACATCATCATTTTGGACACGCCCGCTGGGCTGGGCCTCAGTATGCGCATTGCCGCCATGTCAGATATGGCTCTGGTAGTGGCTACGCCTGACTCGGTTTGCGTCCGGGATGGCGGCAAAGTGGTCAGCGCCCTGCATAAGGCAGATATGGGCAGTCACCGTCTCGTTATAAACCGAGTAAACAACAGGCTTGTAAAAAAGCAGATTGTCGCCGATTTGGACGAAGTGATCGACGGAGTAGGCTCCCAACTCATCGGCGTTCTGCCGGAGGACCAAGAAATGCAGCTTTGTACTTCAAAAGGACTTCCCTTGAGCGCAGGCGCTCGTATCGTCCGCATCTGCAAGGCCATTGCCCTCCGGATAGAAGGCGAATACATTCCTTTACTGGTAAATTAGAACCCTTAAATAGAAAATCAACAAGGAGGAACAAATTATGAATATCGGATTAATCGCACATGATTCAAAAAAAGAATTGATGGTGCAGTTTTGTATTGCGTATTGTGGAATCATGAGCCATCATAATCTGTGTTCCACCGGCACAACAGGTAAACTTATTGCCGAGGCCACCGGCCTCAACATCAAGCGTTTTTTGAGCGGCTCCCAAGGCGGTGACCAGCAAATCGCGTCTTTGATTGCCTGCAACGAAATTGATCTTTTGTTGTTTTTCCGCGACCCGCTGACTCCGAAGGCGCACGAGCCCAACGAGACCACCTTGCTGCGGCTTTGTGATGTCCACAACATTCCTATGGCCACCAATATCGCCACTGCCGAAGTTCTCATCCACGGATTGGAACGGGGAGACTTGGACTGGAGGATGATTGTTAATCAGGGGCTGTAATGATATTTCCATAACCCTATAGAAATACGGAAGTAAGCTTATCGGAACCGATGAGCTTGCTTTCTTTGCAAAAAGACAGATAAAAGGAGTTTCCATATGGCGTTAGAAATCAAATCCATCAAAGGAACCCAGGATGTACTGCCCGCCCAAAGTTATAAGTGGCAGTTTGTGGAGCGGTTGTTTCTCGATACGGCACGGCTGTACGGTTTTAAAGAAATGCGCACTCCCGTTTTTGAGGAAACCAGACTCTTCACCCGCTCGGTAGGGGACACCACTGACGTGGTACAGAAGGAAATGTACACCTTCACCGATAAGGGCGGCCGGGACCTGACCCTGCGTCCAGAGGGTACTGCCGGCATCAACCGTGCTGTATTGCAAAGCGGTCTCATCAATGAGGCACTGCCTGTCAAGGTGAGCTATAACATCTCCTGTTTTCGCAACGAGAAGCCCCAGGCGGGCCGTTTCCGCCAGTTCCATCAGCTGGGCGTGGAGATGTTTGGTTCCGCTTCTCCCAGCGCCGACGTGGAAGTCATTTCCTTCGTCAACGACTTTTTTGCCATTCTCGGCATCGAGGGCCTTTCGCTGGAAATCAACTCCATCGGATGTCCCACCTGCCGCAAGGAATATCACACCGCTTTGAAGCAGTACTTTGAAGCCCGCAAAGACGAGCTCTGCGAGACCTGCTTGACCCGTCTCGATAAAAACCCGATGCGGATTCTCGACTGCAAGAGTCCTGTCTGTAAGGAAATTGCCAAAGATGCCCCCGCGGTGCTGGACTATCTCTGTGACGACTGCAAAGCCCACTTTGAAGGGCTTAAAAAGAGGTTGGACGCTTTAAATATCGCCTATGTGGTCAACCCCCGTATCGTCCGAGGCCTCGACTATTACAATAAAACTGTTTTCGAATTCGTCTCTGGTGACATCGGCGCGCAAAGCACCGTCTGCGGCGGCGGGCGGTACGACGGGCTTTTAAAAAGCTTAGGCGGCAATGACCAGCCCGCCCTGGGCTTCGCTATGGGCATCGAACGGCTTCTCATGGTGGCAGAAGCACAGGGAGTAGAGATCCCCGCGCCCCAGCCCTGTGACCTCTACATCGCCTCCATCGGCGAAGAAGCGTCTATCCGGGCACTTCAATTGGTGACAGATCTCCGCAACGAAGGCTTTTACGCCGAATGCGACACCATGGGCCGCAGCGTCAAGGCTCAGATGAAATACGCCGACAAAATAGAAGCCCAGTTCTCGATGGTTTTGGGCGAAAACGAGCTGGCGGAAAACAAGGCCAACATCAAAAATATGCAGACCGGCGAAAGCTGTGAAATTATGCTGGACGAGTCTCTGGTCAAATTCCTCTACGATGACCAGATCAAAAAAATGACCGAGGCGCTGTCCATGGATCAAATCGAGAAATAAATTTTACCTAAATTGGTATAAAAGGAGTTTTATCAAATGGCGGACACTATGAAGGGCTTAAAACGTACCCATTACTGCACTGAAGTGACCACATCCGATATCGGCAGAGAAGTTGTCGTCGCAGGTTTTACCCAGAAACAGCGGGACAAGGGAGAGCTTGTCTTTATCGACCTTAGAGACCGCACCGGCATCATTCAGCTCACCTTTGACGATAAGTCCGATCGGGACGTCATCGCCAAGGCCAAAGAGGTGCATATGGAGTACGTCCTCATGGCAAAGGGTACGGTGCGCCGTCGGGAAAGTGTCAACCCTGACATTCCCACTGGCGAAATCGAGGTATTCGTCACCGACCTGCGGATTCTCGCCAAAGCCCAGACTCCGCCTTTCCACATCACCGACGACACTGAAACCAACGAAGAATTGCGGCTGCGTTACCGGTATCTGGACCTGCGGAGAAAAAGCCTTCAGGACAACCTCATCCGCCGGGGTAAAATTGCCCGTGCTTCCCGGGAGTATTTTTATCAGAACGGCTTTATCGAAATCGATACCCCTATGATGATTAAATCCACGCCTGAAGGAGCACGAGACTACGTGATTCCCTCCCGTGTCCATCCGGGCAAGTTTTATGCCCTACCCCAGTCCCCTCAGATGTACAAGCAGCTTTTGATGATCTCCGGCTTTGACCGCTACATCCAGCTGGCCCGTTGCTTCCGTGACGAAGACTTGCGCGCTGACCGCCAACCGGAATTTACACAAATCGATATGGAAATGTCCTTTGTGGATATGGAAGACGTGCTGGAAATCGGTGAGGGTTTTGTCCAGTATCTCATGAAAGAGGTTTTGGACGTTGATGTGAAACTCCCTCTGCCCCGTCTGACTTATAAAGACGCTATGGAACGGTTCGGCTCCGACAAACCCGACACCCGATTTGGCATGGAAATCAACGATTTGTCCGATTTGGTAAGGGACTGCGGCTTCGGCGTTTTTACTTCCGCCATTGAAGCTGGGGGAAGTGTCCGCGGCATTGTCATCAAAAACGGCGCCTCCATCTACACTAGAAAGGAAATCGACAAGCTGACCGAACAGGCAAAAGGCATCGGTGCCAAAGGGCTAGCCTTTGTCCGCTGGGTGGATGACGCTCCCAACTGCTCTTTTGCGAAATTTATGGGTGAAGGGGAATTGGAGGCCGTTCTATCCCGCTTAGGCTGTCAAAAAGGGGATGTGGCCCTCATTGTCGCCGACAAAAACAAAATTGTTCTGCCGGTGTTGGGTGCGCTCCGCCTCACCACTGCCAAACGGATGGACATCATCCCCGAGGGCTTCGATTACCTGTGGATAACGGAATTTCCCTTCTTTGAGTGGGACGAAGATTCTGAAACCTGGGTGGCCATGCACCATCCCTTTACCATGCCTATGGACGAGGATCTGGACAAACTGGATTCCAATCCCGGTGCTGTCCGGGCCAAAGCTTACGATTTAGTGCTCAACGGCGTCGAGCTGTGCAGCGGTTCCATCCGCATTACTGATTTTGAGCTCCAACAGAAGATGTTCCGCGCTCTGGGCCTTAGCGACGAGGAAATCGAGGCAAAATTTGGCTTCCTGGTAGACGCTTACCGTTACGGCGCACCCCCCCACGGCGGCATGGGCATCGGCCTTGACCGGTTGGCCATGATTCTCTGCGGCGCCGACAACATCCGCGATGTCACCGCCTTCCCCAAGGTGCAAAACGCAAGCGAGCTCATGTCCCAGTGCCCCTCAGACATAGACGCCGCCCAGCTTAGCGAACTTTCACTATCCATTGTGAAACCAGAACAGGAATAAAAGCAAAGCACGGGTTTTACCCGTGCTTTTTTGATGCATACCTTTTAATCGTCCAGCACCCACCGAACGTCGTTTAACCGCTTTACGTCTAGGGGGCAAATTTTCAGCGTGTGCAATGGATTTCCCGACCCGCCGTAAATATAATCGAAGGTACGCAGCCGTCCATCGAAAATACAGGGAAGGGAAAGACCGATAAGCGGTATCCCCCCCGCCTCGTAACCCGTTAGTTTAAAAATCTTTCTGCGATCGGCCATGTTGAGCCTAGATATGTTGAGCTTCTCAGCTATTCTTTTTAAGTCAAGCCGCCCACGGCCAGAAGACGAAAAAAGGGCGATAAGACCTACCCCATCGTCTAAAATAAAAGTTGGGACAGATTTTTGAGGCTCAAAATATTCCGCCGCGTCCTGTAAAGACTGGATCGGCTTAGGGTGAGGGATAATCGTAAAATCCGCCTTTTGTTCTGTCAAATAGTCAAAAAGCTCTGTCATCGTCAGCATCGTAATCGCCCCTTTTTATTTATCCTACAATCTTTTTTCGCAATTGTCCAGCAAAAAAGCCTGTGGAATACACAGGCTTTTTCCGTCGCACTATTTGTTGAGGACTTCTGCTTTGCAGTTTGACACAAACGTCGGGTCACTGTTGTTGTTTCCAACCACGACCGTCATGCCAAATTCACTGCGGAGAACCGTTCCCTGAGCCACCGTCTGTCCGCCGGCATTAATATCAACACCGGTAGTGCCAACCGGCAGATATGCGCGGACAGCAGCTTCACAATCGGCGCCGCATCCTGTGGGAGCAGGGGTTGGAGCAGCAAGGTAGGTGATCGCATTGTTGTAGGTCGCGCTGGTGATCCGCACCGAAGCAATCCTGCAAAGAGACAACGCCTCTTGTGGAACTCCCTGCGCGTTTGTGAGCTGGAGCAGCCCTGCATTAGGATTGGTATTGGGGGCCGGAAGCAGAGAACCCAGCCGTCCGCTGGCGTTATTCCCGCTTTCCATCGCAACTACTGCGGTATCTGTCGGATACAAAGCAATTAGTTGTCGAATCACGTTTCTCATCTGGTCGACGCAGGCGCATTCAACCGCATTTCCAGCAGCGCCAGTTGTTCCAGTTGGGCCTGTTGCCCCGGTCGGCCCAGTAGGACCTGTCGGTCCAGTGGGGCCCGTCGCTCCTGTTCCGGTCGCTCCGGTAGCGCCTGTTGCCCCGGTCGGTCCAGTAGGACCTGTCGGGCCGGTGGGGCCCGTCGCTCCTGTTCCGGTCGCTCCGGTGGCGCCTGTTGCCCCGGTCGCACCGGTGGGACCTGTCGGACCGGTCGGTCCAGTAGGGCCTGTAAAACCAACTAGACCTGTCGGACCTGTTGGGCCGGTTGGACCAGTCGCACCTGTAGGTCCAGTAGGCCCTATACAATCAGGTGGACAGGGGCACGGGCAGGGACGGGGGCAAGGTTCAGGACAAGGGGGCGGGCAGGGACAGCAGCAATCCGAACATTTATAAATATTCATAAACACCCTCCATGGTCGCAGTAAATGACAAGCTTCTCGGCCTGTTATAAAACTGCGATTTGTCTTCAGTTTCATTCTGTATCAGTAACTATTGGATAATGTGGTTTAGGTGACCCGATACAGAATAATACTGCACTAGTATTGTATTCTACAAGAGGGAAAGCGGTTCATGAAAAAACTGGTGGAGTCTCATTATAAAGCCTCCTCTATCAGGAAGGACTTGAAATTCAGATGCTTTTATGGTATGATATTTTAGTTATAGTATGCGATCTTAACACATTACAATAAATATACGTCTTGTACGCGAAATATGGGAAGGAGTGAGCACTGGATGGCGAAACAACGAATCGCTTTGTTGTTTGGCGGCATTTCATCGGACAGCTACAAATATCTTCCATCCGTACGCTCGGTAGCAGAAGCATTATCAGAAAACCAGTTTGAAGTAGTATTGTTAGGTATTTCTCCAAAAGGGAAGTGGCTTTATTGCCCCATGGAGCTGTCCTTGCTGCAGCAAGAGGACTGGATGAAACATCCGGACTGCTGTCCAGTCGTTTTTAACATGGACGGCACCAAGCAGGGAATTTACAAAATTCTGGAAGACCAAACTCTTTCCTTTTTACATTTGGACTGTGTCATCCCCTTGCTTTACGGCCGGGGGGCGGTGGATGGAAAAGTGCAGGGTGTATTGGATCTATCCGGAATACCCTATGTAGGAAGCGGTACCTGTCCCGCGGCGGTTTCTATGGACCGGGCGTTCACTCACATGATCGCCAACAGCGCTGGCATTGGCACAGCTCGATATCTGATGGTGAAACGAAACGACAAACTCGATGTACATCAACTGTCTGAACAAGTGTTGGACAGTTTTGGTTATCCGGTATTTGTAAAGCCTGTCGGCAGTTTGTCCGGTGTTTCTTTGGTGGATAATGAGGAGGAATTGGCGGAAGCAGTCAAAACCTCTTTTACTCATGACGACAAAGTGCTCATAGAAGAGCGTATTCTGGGAAGCCAAATCAAGTGTGCCGTCATCGGAAACGAAATCCCTGAAGCCTCGGTACTGGGAGAATATGCTCTGGAAATGGTTGGTCGGGATTTCGATCAAAAATCTTCGGAATGTATTATTCCCGCCCGACTCAGCCAGGATATTTCTTATCGAATTCGTGATTTAGCCATTAAGGTCTACCAGCTTTTTGACTGCTCGGGGTTGGCAGCCGTGGACTTTTTTGTTACCCCTGCAGAAGAGATTTATTTTAACCAGGTAAAAGCCATTCCTGATTTGTCTACCGATTCACTCTTTGTCAAACTGTGGGGAACGGTGGGCCTATCTTATGGGGATTTACTGGAACGCCTGATTATACTGGCGCAGGAGCAGGCTGAAACTGTCAAGTAACCGTCTGCAAACGGAAAGGAAATAGCATGTCTAAAGATGTCATGATCCGCATCAAAGGTGTTTATACGGTGGAAAACGACCAAACAACCGCGGAACTTTTTACAAAAGGTAAAATGTACAAAAAAAACAACCATACGTATCTTACTTATGAGGAAACTGAGACGACAGGATACGAAGGCTGTACCACCACTTTAAAAATCGAGGACCAGGGCCGTGTCACCATGATGCGAAGAGGCAGCACCTCTTCCCATTTGGTTCTCCAGCCGGGTATCCGCAACATTGGGCGCTACACCGTTTATGGAAGCCCGATGGAAATTGGAGTATTTGCCGAAAACTTGGAATGGAAGCTTACCGACGACAGCGCAAGCCTTCATATGGCATATACTCTGGATATGAACTCTGTCTTAATGAGCGAAAACGAGCTTTTTATCGACGTTTCCCAAGTGGAGGATTCCCACCCCCACAGCTAAAATATAAGTTTGGCAAGAGAGCTCCTATTTAACAGATTCTGTAAAGCTTTTAGTCCTCTGCCATCAAGAAACGACGGCGGATATAGTGCCGTTAAACCACATCACTGCCCATTTCCCAGAAAGGAAGGATATTTTTGATGACCAATCCGATTTTGGATGCGAAACAGGAGTGCCGAGAGATTATCCTGGCTGCTTTAGGCCGCTGTGTAGCAGAAGGTACGCTCTCCGAAGAACCTATTCCGGACTTTACCGTTGAAATTCCCGGGGATATTTCCCACGGCGATTTTGCCACTAACATCGCCATGGTATCGGCTAAAGTGTTCCGTAAGGCCCCCCGGCAGATAGCTGAGGCTTTGGCCCAACAAATCGTACTGGAGGGGACGAGCTTTGACGCCGTCGAAGTGGCAGGTGCCGGCTTTATCAACTTTACGCTGGGCCGCCGGTGGTTTTCCGCCTCGGTGCAGGAGGCGCTCTCCGCCAAGGAAAACTACGGCCGCACCGACTACGGACAGGGCAAACGGATGCTCGTCGAATTTGTATCCGCAAACCCCACCGGTCCCATGCACATCGGTAACGCCCGGGGCGGCGCTTTGGGCGACGGCATCGCGGCAGTTCTCGATTGGGCCGGTTTTCAGGCCGACCGGGAATTTTACATCAACGACGCTGGCAATCAAATTAATAAATTTGGCCTGTCATTGGACTTGCGGTACCAGCAGCTTTACAAAGACGGCGTTGAAATGCCAGAGGATTCCTACCACGGAGACGACATCATCGCCCATGCCAAAAACTTCGCCGCTATTCACGGCGACAAATACATGTCAGCCACCGAAGAAGAGCGTCGGAAAGCGTTAGTCCAATACGCGCTCCCCATTAACATCGCAAACCTGGAGACTGACCTTGCTAAGTACCGTATCCACTACGACCGGTGGTTCAAGGAGTCCGCTCTCCACGCCGATGGTTCCGTCGATAAAGTGATTGAGCTTCTCAAGGAAAAAGGGCACACTTACGAAGCCGAGGGGGCCATTTGGTTCAAGGCAACGGCGTTCGGCGCCGATAAGGATTTTGTGCTTGTCCGCTCCAACGGTTTCCCCACCTATATTGTTCCGGACATCGCCTATCATTACGACAAGCTGGTCACCCGCGGCTACGACAAGGCCATTAACGTGCTCGGTGCCGATCATCACGGTTACGTGGCCCGTATGAAGGCAGCTTTGGAGGCTATTGGTATCGATCCGTCCCGTCTCGACGTGGTGCTGATGCAGATGGTAAACCTGGTTCGCGACGGGCAGATTATCAAAGCCAGCAAACGGTCCGGCAAGGCCATCACACTGGTCACTCTGCTGGAGGAAATCCCGGTAGACGCCGCCCGGTTCTACTTTAATTTAAGAGAACCAAACTCACAGTTTGATTTTGACCTGGATCTGGCGGTGGAGCAGTCCAGCCAGAACCCAGTTTATTACGTCCAGTACGCCCACGCCCGGATTTGCTCCATCGTTGCCAAATTAAAAGGCGAAGGCATTGAAGCCAGAGCTGTAACTTTGGAGGAATTAGACCTTCTCATAGCACCGGAAGAGATTGAACTCATCCGGCATCTGGCCAAGCTGCCCAACGAAATTGTTGAGTCCGCTAAGACCTATGACCCGGCAAAAATGACCCGGTACGCCTTGGACCTGGCCGCTTTATTCCATAAATTCTACAATGCCTGTAAGGTTCTCTGCGGCGACGAAAAGCTGATGCAGGCCCGCTTGGCCTTATGCCTGGCCGTCCGTATTGCGCTGAAAAATACGCTGACCATTCTAAAAATTGACGCGCCTGAATCCATGTAAGGCCCGTCCTCAGGAGGCAAATACAAGATGAAATTAGGTATGGTGGGCCTTCCCAACGTGGGAAAGAGCACCCTTTTCAATGCCCTGACAAATGCAGGCGCCGAGTCTGCCAATTATCCGTTCTGTACCATTGAGCCCAATGTGGGCGTAGTATCGGTTCCAGATGAGCGGCTGGACCATCTGGCTGAAATGTACCATCCGAAAAAATTCACCCCCGCGGTCCTGGAATTTGTCGACATCGCGGGGCTTGTGAAAGGCGCGTCCAAAGGGGAGGGCCTGGGAAACAAGTTCTTGGCCGATATCCGGGAAGTGGACGCCATCGTCCACGTAGTCCGCTGTTTTGAGGATGTGGATGTGGTTCATGTGGACGGGACTATTGGTGCTGCCAGAGACATTGAAACTATCAATTTAGAGCTGATTTTTTCCGATATGGAGATTCTGGAGCGCCGGATCGCGAAAACCCAGAAACTCGTCCGCGCTGATAAGAAATACGCCGGGGAGCTGGAATTTTTAGAGCGGCTTTACGCCCATCTGGAAGAGGGGAAATCCGCCCGCAGTTTTGAGTTCACTGACGACGAACGGGAAATCATTGCTTCCTCGCCTCTTCTATCTAATAAACCAGTGATTTACGCCGCCAATATGTGTGAAGACGATTTTGTAGGTGGTTATGAGTCTAATACCCAGTATCAGGCGGTGAAGCAAATTGCAGAAGAGGAACATTCCGCTGTCTTACCCATCTGCGCGAAAATCGAGGAAGAAATTGCCGATATGACCGACGAAGAAAAGAAAGAGTTTTTAGCGGACCTAAACCTCAAGGAAAGCGGCCTCGCCCGTATCATCAAGGAAGGGTATGCTCTGCTAGGACTTATTTCCTTCCTAACGGCAGGAGAGCCGGAAGTTCGGGCCTGGACAATCACAAAGGGCACCAAAGCGCCTCAGGCCGCCGGAAAAATCCACACGGACTTTGAACGGGGCTTCATCCGGGCAGAAGTGGTTGCCTTTGACGACCTGATGGCCTGCGGCACCATGGCCGCTGCCAAAGAAAAGGGCCTCGTCCGGTTGGAAGGCAAGGAATATGTCATGAAAGACGGCGATATCGTATTGTTCCGTTTTAACGTATAGTAATAAATTTTCTAAAAGAGGACGGCGATGCCGTCCTCTTTTTTATAAAAAACTGTATTTCTGAAGAAATAAAGAATTATTTTTATATATTGACAATCTATTTTATTTTATGTTACAATGATACCACTATTTTCAAAGGAGGGAGCCCCCATGCTGTTCAGCCAAATGATCCGCATCCAATTGAACAGACAGTACCCATAAAGGAATGGTTCTTCTCGTGATTTGCCCGCAGAAGCTGTTTTACGGGAACGGCCTCTGCGTTTTTTATTTTTTAAAAGGGAGGGAGAGCGCTTTATGGAGCCATACCTTTACATCATGAAAACCCGGATGATGAAGGCTTTAGCCTACCGGTTTGACGTGCTTACCGCAGTACTAGTTCAGTGTTTTCTCGTCGTTGTCACCGCTTTTTTCTGGATTGCGGTCTACGGCGGGCGCGACAGTGCCGCCGGCGTTACAGAAAAACAGATGCTAACTTATACCATCATGTCCGGCGTTCTCTCCTGCCTCTTTACCATCAATGTGGAAATCCGGATTTCCCAGAGCATTCAAAAAGGAGATATTGCTCTGGACATCCTGAAACCTGTAAACCTATTCGGTATTTATCTGGCGGAAGATACCGGAAATTTACTGATCCTTTTGTTCCAAAATGTCTTGCCTCTGTTACTGGTCTCAGCTTTATTCATTCAGGTGCCTGTACCGGCATCGGCCCTGCTTCTGCTGCTGTTTATCGTCACCGCGGCCATCAGTTATCTCATCAACTGGCTATTGTCCGTCACCTTCGGAATGCTCTCCTTTTGGCTCATCAGAATGGGGCCGCTTTCTTCTCTAAAAATCTGCGTTATCCGCATGCTCTCTGGCAGCATCATCCCTTTGTGGTTTTTTCCAGAATGGCTCCGCAATATTCTGGCCTTTTTGCCCTTTCAGTATATTTACCAGCTTCCCCTCAGTATCTACATCGGCAAGCTGACAGAACAGGAGACTATCTTTCAGGTTGGCGTACAGCTGGTCTGGCTTTTAATCCTTTACGGCCTGTACCGGCTGATGCAAAGGAAAGTACTGAAAAACGTCATGGTTCAGGGCGGCTGACAGGAGGAAAAACATGTTACAAAAAATTAAGCACTACGGCTCCGTCGCCTGGAAAATCGCCAAAATGAGCATTCAGGAGGATATCGAGTATCCCTTGGGCCTATTGGGATGGGTTGTCGCCAACATCTTCCAGTTTGTAGTCGGATTTGCCATGATCAAATTCGTCATCGCAGAGTTCGGTGACTTAAACGGCTGGCACTTTGGGGAAATCGCCTTTATGTATGGTTTAGGGATTATCAGTCACTCTATATCGGTTTTGCTGTTTGTACAAACCTGGGGAATGGGCTGGCATATTATAAACGGCGCGTTTGACCGGTTTATGGTTCGACCCATGAGCGTACTTTTCCAGTTCTTGTTTATGTATGTAAATCTCATCGGTGTAGCAGACGCCGTTCCTGGCCTAATGATTTTTGCCTACGGCTGCGTACAGGTCAATTTCCAATGGTCCCTGGCCAATCTTCTGTCCGTTCTGGTAACTATTTTCGGCGCTACCCTGATTCGAGGCGGCATCTACATGATTTTCGGCTGTACCTGCTTTTGGACCAACAGTCCCAATCAGTTTGTACCTTTATGCCAGCAGATGTTCGACAAGACGACAATGTATCCACTCTCTATGTATCCAAGGGTTTTGCAGGGCGTCTTTACCTTCCTGCTTCCCTTGGGGTTCATCAGCTATTACCCTGCCAGCGACCTCCTCGACAAGGTCGGACGGTTTGTTTTTCCTGGGGGTGCCGCGCTCTTTACCCTCGGATCCGGCGTGATTGTCTACCTAATCGCCTGCCTGCTGTTTAAGCTGGGCCTGCGCCGGTACGAAAGCGCTGGGAATTAACGAATCTTTTTAAACTGTGCCTGTATCGCTGCAAAGCCCATTTTTCCTGAAAGAAAGGATTGTCAGCTATGTCTATCATCACCGTAGACCACTTGGTCAAAGACTATAAAATCATCCGTAAAGAAGAGGGATTGAAAGGCGCGCTCAAGAGCCTTGTACACAAAAAGAAGGAGAGCCTCCGGGCAGTGGATCATGTGAGTTTTTCTATCGATCGGGGGGAGATCGTCGCCTATATCGGCCCCAATGGAGCGGGAAAGAGCACCACCGTCAAAATGATGTCCGGAATATTGACTCCCACCGCGGGGGAAATTCGGATTAATGGCCTCTCCCCACAGAAAAACCGCAAGGAAGTGGTGCAAAACCTGGGTGTCGTGTTCGGGCAGCGCAGCCAGCTTCAGTGGGATTTGCGATTGGGCGAGACCTTTGAGCTTTTAAAACGCATTTACCGCATCGACGACAGAACCTATAAAGGAAATCTGGATATTATGGATGATATTCTGGAGATTGGACAGATCATCGACCAGCCGGTGAGGCAGCTTTCTCTCGGCCAGCGGATGCGGGGAGATTTAGCGGCCGCCATGCTCCATTCGCCGGAAGTTCTGTTTTTGGACGAACCCACTATTGGATTGGACGTAAACGCTAAATACGCCATCCGAAAGTTCATCAAGGAAATCAATCAGACGAGGAAAACAACGATTATTCTCACCACCCACGACCTGGGGGATATTCAGGAACTCTGTTCCCGCCTAATGATCATCAACAAGGGCAAGCTCATCGAGGACGGATCTCTGGTAGAGCTCATCGACCGAATTGCCCCCTACCGCCAACTGATTGTAGACTTTTATGCCGAACAGGCTCCTATATGCCACCCCTCCGCTCAGTTTATATCTGGGGAAGGCGCCCGACAGGTGCTTCGCTTTCAAAAAACGGACATTACCGCCGCAAAGCTCATTGAAGATATCTCTAAGCAGGCTAAAATCAAGGATTTTAGCCTAGAGGAAGCAAAAATTGACGATATCATTAAAGTAGCCTACGATCAGTAACCGTTTGAAAATAATAGAAAAGAGCACGTTCTGATTTCAGAACGCGCTCTTTTTCTTTGAGGATTCTTACCGGCCAAATTCTGGATTGAATGCGTAGAAGTTTTTGCTGTTGACTTTTTCTTGGCCGATACGCAACGCCTCGCCAAAGCGCTGAAAATGGACGATCTCTCTTTCCCGGAGGAAACGGATAGCGTCTTTGACATCGGGATCGTCTACCAGCCGCAGGATATTATCATAGCTCAGCCTGGCTTTCTGTTCCGCCGCCAAGTCTTCATGCAAATCGGCAAACAAGTCACCTGTAGAGGCCAAAGTCTCTGTGCTGAACGCCATGCCAGAAGCGGCCTGAGGCCAAATTCCCGCGGTATGGTCAACAAAGTATTGGTCAAATCCCTGGGCCTTGATCTGCTCGACCGTCAAGTTTTTGGTCAGCTGATACAGAATTGCGGAAATCATTTCCACATGTGCCAGTTCTTCGGTGCCTACATCAGTCAGTGTACCGGTAATTTCACCAAAGGGACAGCTGTAACGCTGAGAGAGATAACGAGTGGCCGCACCCAGCTCGCCGTGAGGACCGCCTAACTGTGACATAATCACTGTGGCCGCTTTGGCGTCGGGGCGTTTGATTTTCACTGGATGAATCAGATGTTTATCATAACTCCACATACTCGTTATACCCCCATTTCCCAAGGCCACGGATTATCTACCCATGCCCAGCGCATCTGGCCGCCAGCTGTATTCTGAACCCGGCCATTTTTTTCTTCCCATTCCATCATGAGATCATGGAGCTTATCAGCGCATTTCTTAAAAAATTTCAGCGCCTCCTGGTCGTTTGGATGGGTATTCAAAAACAGGTTGGCTTCAATGACCGCAAACTTGGCGATTTGGATTTCTTTCAGCAGTGTATTTTTGTTATCTTCCATTTTGTACCGCCTCCTTACCGATGAATGGCAGGTCGAGCTTTGCAAAAAGCGTTCCCCGTTCCAGCGCCACAGAGGGGGCGTATAAATCTTCCCATCTCTGCATCGGCACATAAGACATTGCAAGCGGAAGCTGGTCTAAACACATTTTGCCAAAATCAACTTGCTCCCAGTTTTCCATCAGCATAACACCTCTTTCTTGTAAAAATACAGTATATGGTATGCTGGGGAAAAATTGTCGGTTCTCAATCAAAAAAAACAGCGTTTTCCCCTGTTTTTAAAGAGAAATAACGCTGTTTTCTATTTGTTAGCGAAGCAAAACTACGCCCGCTGCCATACAAAAACAAATGGATACGGTAAAAATGACATCCAATTTTTTTACTGAAGTTTCATGATAATTAGTCCGCTGGCCTTCCTCGGAAAAACCTTTGGACTCCATTGCCATAGCAAGGCATTCCGACCATCGAATGGCGTTTACGAACATGACGAAAACCGGTTTTAAGGAAAAAGGGGAGAATATCCCCCTCACCTGTAGGGCACGCCGGGCATTCCCATATTCCTTTTGAATGTTCGGAAGGAGGTGGACAGCCGCCAAAATACCATAGGCAAACTTTGGGGGCAGTTTTGCCTGTTGCTGTAAGCTGACAATAAATTCCTGTGCACCGGTAGTCAGAGAAAACAGGATGCCGAGTCCTGCAAAGGCAAAAATCCGCGTCCCCAGCTGTAATCCGTTGTAGAGTGAACCGATGGACATGGCGGCGATTCCAATGCTTCCTGTGTATCCAGCTGCCTTCGGTCCGGTATACAACAGACCGGTAATCAGAAAGCCAACCGCCATCAATAAAACGGGCAAAAAGAGGAGAAAAAGCTTTTTCTTAGAGGCTCTTGAAAAAATGGCCACTGCCGTCAGCGAAAGCCCTAACACCAACAGGTTGAGCCACACCGAATAGCTGAAAGACAATAAAACCGCGCTGATTAAAACGGTCAATGCCTTGCAGAAGGGATTGACGTTTTCCAGGTAGGGCTTCTTCATGCGGAAACCACCTCGCTTTCGATGCTGATACGTATTGGCGTCAGCTTACCGTTTTCCAGCCGGTAAATTTGGTGGGCCCGGCGACAAGCCATCTCTTCGTCGTGTGTGGACAGTATGACCGTCAGATTTTGCTTGCGTACCAACTCTCCCAGCAGATCCATAATTGCTTCACAAGAGCGGTCGTCCTGTCCGTAGGTGGGCTCATCTAAAAGTAGGATCTGCTGGCCGCCCGCAAGCATGGAAAGAACCGCTAAACGCCGTTGCTGTCCCTGACTAAGCATAAAGGGGGAACGATTCCGAGCATTTTTCAATTGGAACTGTTCCAGAAGGGACAGTGCGTTTTCTTCTAACTGTCGCGGTGGCGCCTTTTTACCGGTTCGTTTGAGGCTGAACAATATTTCATCCAACGCGCCCTGAGTTACAAATTGGTTCATGGGATTCTGAAATACGATGCCTGCATTGGTGAAAAGTTCTTTTTTCTTATAACTCCGGACTTCTTTGCCTTGAAACAGTATGTTGCCCTCATATTGACGCAGGCCCAGCATCGCTTCAAACAGTGTGGTTTTGCCCGCTCCGGATTTTCCCAGAATGGCGGTAATGCCTCCGGTAGGGAAGGCAGCCGATGCACCGGAAAGCAACGGCACATCTGCACAAGAAGATTTCCTTCGATTGTCCGCATAAAGGGTCACTTGTTCCAGAATGAATGCCGGCTTACCTGTATTCAATGTGTGTGGTGCCTCACATAAAATATCCTTTTTCCGTTCCGGCACAAAGTCCGTATGCCGCGGCTGAGATAACAGAGAGATGGAGTTGTTTTCTTCCAACCGGACAATTCGGTCGGCAAGGCCTTCCCAGCGCGGCCAATGATGGTCGATGGCCAAAATAGTCAATGTCTTATCCCGATGGAGTTTTTTCAAAAGAAGGATGATTTCCTCGGCTGAGGCCGGGTCCAGGTTGGCAAACGGCTCGTCCAAAATAAGGCAGGCAGCATCCAATGCCAAAATACAGGAAAGCGCCGCTTTTTGCTTTTCCCCGCCGGAAAGGGAGTGGAGAGGGCGGTCAAGAAAGGCATCCATACCGGTCTGGCAGGCGGCCTCCCATGCCCTTGCATCCATACATGCTGGGTCTGCCGCGATATTTTCCAGGCAAAAACGCAGTTCTTCCCGCAGCGTTTTCATACAAAACTGCAGATCGCAGTTTTGAAACATTATGGATAGATGCCGTACCCGCTTGTTTTCCGGCATCTCCAGGATGTTTTCCCCGCGAATTGTGACTGTCCCACTTTGCAAAAAACCGCCATTTTTTGGTAAAAGCCCCGCTAAAATGGACGCTAAAGTGCTTTTTCCGCATCCACTGTCCCCAGTGAGCAAGGTGACGCTCCCTTTGGGGAGTTCCAGCGAAATGTTTTCCAAAACCGGCCGTTTGGACTGTTCACAATATCGGAAGGTCAAGTGTTCGGCGGCAAGCAGTATTTCCTTTTCCATCATTCTTCCTCAATAAGAATGTTTTTTTGGCCCAGGGCGTAACTTCTCAGCACGCCCGCCTTATTAAGGCCGTCAGCGAACAGCTTGGACCCGACAGTGCAGAACAGCAGCGAGCTGAGAAGGCGGATCACAAACATGACAACGAGAAGGGAGGGAGCTAAATCAAAGAATCCGGACCGGACAAAGCCCCATCCAAAGCTCAGTACCGTCGCCCCCAGTGCGGAAAGGCTCATAGAGAGCCAGTCATAGCGTTTGTAGCGAAAGATAGTAAAGCCTATCTCAGCACCTAGCCCCTGCAAAAAACCGGACACAAATACGATAGGACCGTACATATTGCCCAAGAGTACCTCGATAAGGGCGGCCAGCATTTCAGAAACGATGGCGACGCCAGGCTTTTGCAGCACGTAGGCGGCGAAGGTGGACGCCATAAACCAGATGCCAAAAATAATTTCATTGCCAAGCGGGGCCAGCCCCAAAGGGGTGAGTGCCGTCGTCAGAGGAATGGATAGATATACCGCACCAAGGTAAACCACGGCAAAAAACACCGAAACAATTCCTACCATGAGAATATCTTTTAACTGCCACTTAACGTTTATTTTCATCCTTTTTCTCCTTTACTTTGTCGGACTATTGACAGACAGAGTCGCTTCTAATATGTAGTGGGAAATATTCTGCTCGGCGTATTTCATCACTTCGTCAAAGTAATCGAAAATATCGTGGACGTCGCCCTGCAAAACGGTGGCGTAGTGGCTGGATTCCAGGTATACGCCCCGTTCAATGGCAAGGTTTGCAATATGAGCGATATGGCGGATATAATCGTCCATCCCCATGGGATAGAAGGCAAATTTGCAGAGAACCGGAAAGTGTTTATCTGCAATACGTGCCTGGTTCATAAGGACGTTGTCTTCCGAAAGGAAACTGTCAGCGTCGGTGTCGCCGGGGCAGCCTTTAGAAAAAGTCGCTTCCATGACCATGTGGACATCTTGTTGATATGCATTTACAAAACATGCCTTTACGGCGTCGGTCACATGGATCCGTTTGCCCCGATAGATAGTGGAGAGCTTATCAGTAGTGTGCCAGATCTTCCTCGTATCCACCTGTTTGACCGCGTCGAGAATGATGTCAATGTACCGGCCGCTCATGGGACAGAGCACGAATCGGCATCCAGTAATGTCGAGACTGGCGCCTCTGCCGCACCACGGGCAATCTAAATCTTCAAGTTTTTTGTTAGACATAAAAAAATAGCCCCTTTCCTGTACCCGGAAAGAGGCTATTTGCCGCTCACTGTTACACTCCCTTCGCCGGTATTATCCGTATCAGGTTATGCGGGTTAAGGCAAGTTGCCTCTCTCAGCCAGCGTTTCGCCAGCACCCCGGGTTTTTTGTATTCAATTGTACAAAGCAGTCTCCCGCTTTTTCCAACAAATTGTACCATGGTTTTTTTTAATCGTCAACACAGTAACTGTAAAAAAAGCGCCTCGTTTTTCATCATTTAACTGTGCATATTGGCAAATAGCAGTAACGTTTTCCCCATTTTCCCCTGCAAAACGGGAAGAACTCTCCAGCGCACCGGAGAGTTCCTTTCTTTTACTTTTCTGGTGTATTTTTTTGATAAATGAGCCGCAGACCCTTGAGCAGCAAATCGTCGTCCACGATAATTTCCCGCTTACAGTAGGGAACAATACATTTGCTGAGGCCTCCGGTGGCGATGACGGTGGCCTTTTCCCCCAGTTCCTCTTCCACCCGGTCAATGATGCCGTCTAAAGTTGCGGCATTGCCGTAGATGGCGCCGCTTTTCATGCAGTCGATGGTGTTGGTGCCAATGATGCGCTTGGGCGGTTCCAGACTGATGCTCTGAAGCTGAGAAGTACGGGAGGTGAGTGCCTCCTGGGATACTTTTACCCCGGGAACAATCATCCCGCCCAGGTAATTTTTGTTTTTGTCGATAACCGAAACAGTGGTCGCTGTCCCCATATCAAAAATAATAAGGGGCGTCTGATACTGGTGAAGCGCCGCCACGGCATCCACCACCAAATCACTCCCCAGCTGGGCTGGGTTGTCGATTTTGATGTTAAGGCCGGTCTTAAGGCCAGGCCCCACCACCAAGGGAGTGCACCCAATCGCTTTTTCCACCGCCAGTTCCAAAATCTGGATCAGCGGCGGGACCACCGATGAAATAATACTGCCGGAAATACGGCCGGGATCAACGCCGTTTAATTCCATCAGGTTTTTAAAGCTGATGGCGTATTCGTCGTCAGTCCGGCTCCGGTCGGTTGCCAGGCGGCCCACAAAGTATATTTTTTCGTCGTCGAGACAGCCGATGACAATATTGGTGTTTCCTACATCTAATGCTAAAATCATATTGTGTCCATTCCTTTTCTGATCATTATACTCCTGTTTTCCGTTTCTGTACCTTGAACAGTGCCTTGCAAATGGCCACTGTCAAAATTGCTGCCAAAATTGCCTCCGGTACGCCGTTAATACCGATGACTGTCAGGATCACTTTATAAAGAGTGTCCACTTTGACGCCTTTGGCTGCAGCGTAGCTGTCCCCAAAAAGGAAGTATATCAGATTCATGACAAGCAGGGTATTGACCAAAGAACCTGCGAGGCCTGCAATGGTCAGGGACAGCGTTTCTCCGCCTTTACGCTGCTTCATCAACTTTTTGAGTCCAATGTAGACAAAATAAGGTACAATGCCGACTAAAATACGGGGAATAAAACAGATAATGAGGCTCAGGGGATTGCCGGCCCCGTCTCCTACACTGTAAAAAGGCGAAAACACAAAGGAAGTCGCCGTCGGGGAAACGGTGTTTTGGATCAGGCTGGTGACGCCAAAGAGTGCGCCTAAAATGGCGCCTTTTTTCGGTCCCAGCAGAATGGATCCCACGATAACGGGGATGTGGATGATGGTCGCCCTGGTTACTCCAAGCGGGATGTACCCGATAAACGGGGTAAAAGCCAGGATGAAGATGATGGCTCCAAGCAGAGCAAGCTGAACTAGTCCCAAGGTCTTTTCCGATGTTTTTTTCATATAAAATTCCTCCTGCTATTGTTCCAATCTGGATACAATGCAATTTTAGCAGTTTTATTATACCTGCCCCTAGGCGCGAATGCAAGGATTTTATGGAAATCCATAAAAATGTTGTACAAGATTTTTGAATCTGGTATAATAACCTCACAAGCAAACGGCAAAGTGGTTTGCAAAACACCTGAAAGGTGCTTTTTTACCGTTGAAAACGGCATACAGGCCCCTAGGAGCTTGGGAATATGGCGTAATAATCCCAATCCCCAAAGGTTTGATGGAAAATCTTATCATAAATGCACTATATGGCCATCCGGCAAGGGAGAGTGGAGAAATGTTTTATAAGAAAAATGTGCTATTAGGCGTTACCGGTGGGATTGCTGCCTACAAAATTCCCAATCTGGCCAGCATGCTGGCGAAACAAGGGCTCAATGTCCGCGTCATGATGACACCGCATGCAGCTGAATTTATCACGCCTGCCACCTTTGAGGCGCTGACCGGCAACCACTGCCTACTGGACACCTTCGAGCGGACCCAGCCACCGGAAATCCATCATATCGCCTGGGCCAAAGAAGCCGATTGTGTGCTGATCGCCCCCGCTTCCGCTGATGTGATCGGAAAAATCGCAAACGGTATTGCAGATGACATTATCACGTCAACTTTGTTGGCCTGCAGGTGTCCAATCTACATTGCGCCCGCCATGAATACCCGAATGTTCGAAAATCCCATTGTACAGGACAACATCCAAAAACTCCGTCACTACGGCTATCATATCATCACCCCTAATGCCGGCTATCTTGCCTGCGGAGACACAGGGGCGGGAAAAATGCCGGAACCTTCGGAACTTTACGCCTACCTGGAGCAAGAATTGGCCTGCGAAAAGGATATGTCTGGCCTGAAGGTACTGGTGACGGCGGGGGCCACACAGGAGGCTCTTGACCCAGTCCGAATCCTCACCAATCACTCCTCCGGAAAAATGGGCTACGCCGTGGCAAAAGCCGCCGCCCTCCGCGGCGCGGAAGTCACTCTGATTTCGGGTAAAACCAATCTGGCACCGCCCCTTGGCATAAATTTTGTCCCCATTGCCTCAGCAAAAGAGATGTTTGAGGAAGTAAAAAAATTTTATCGAGAGCAGGATATTATTATAAAAGCGGCTGCTGTGGCCGATTACACGCCGGTTTCATTCAGCGAAGAAAAAATTAAGAAATCAGACAACGATCTTTCTATTGAACTAAAACGCACCGACGACATTCTCAGGTTTTTAGGCGAACACCGGCAAAAAGGCCAGATACTCTGCGGATTTTCAATGGAAACGGAACGGATGCTGGAAAATGCGCGGACAAAGCTTCAAAAGAAAAACCTCGATTTAATCGCCGCTAACAATGTCAAAGTGCCGGGAGCGGGATTTGAACGCGATACCAACGTCCTTACACTGATCACCAAAGCACAGGAGACTAAGCTGCCGCTGATGGACAAGGAGGAGGCCGCCCGCTATGTGCTGGATGCTGCTTTGCACCTTTACCGGGAGAAAAAATAGCAATGCTAGAATAGGGAAACTGTTCATACAGTTTCCCTTTACTTTTTTAAAAGGATTATGTTATACTATAGCGTGAAATGTTATTATAAAATGAGACCAGTGGAAAATTCCAATTTTCTTCTTTTAATAACAACATCAGAAACACGAGGTGCATCGATTTGTCAAATAAAACTGACCATATCCGCAATTTCTGCATCATCGCACATATTGACCACGGAAAATCCACTCTGGCCGACCGTATTCTCGAACGGACAAGCACCGTCGCCGCCCGGGAGATGGAAGACCAGCTGTTGGACAACATGGATATCGAACGGGAGCGGGGAATTACCATCAAAGCCCGCGCCGTCAACTTAAATTATACTGCGAACAACGGAAATGTCTACGCCTTTAATCTCATCGACACCCCCGGTCACGTAGACTTCAACTACGAGGTATCCCGTTCCCTCGCCGCCTGCGAAGGGGCGGTTTTAGTAGTGGACGCCTCACAGGGTATTGAGGCGCAGACTTTGGCCAACACCTATCTGGCCGTGGATCACGGGTTAGAGGTGGTGCCGGTCATCAACAAAATCGACCTGCCCTCTGCCGACCCGGAGCGGGTTGCCCATGAAGTTGAAGACGTGATCGGCATTCCGGCGCTAGACGCACCTAGGATTTCCGCCAAGGTAGGCATCGGCATCGAAGAGGTGCTGGAACGCATCGTTACAGATATTCCCGCTCCACAGGGAGACGATGAAGCGCCTTTGCAGGCTTTGATTTTTGACTCCTATTACGACAGTTATAAGGGTGTCATCGTATACATTCGCGTCAAGGAAGGAACTGTGGAACCCGGTGCACGAATCCGGATGATGTCCTCCGGCGCGGAGTTCGACGTGGTGGAAGTTGGGCACATGGGAGCTAAAAACCTCATCCCGTGTGAGGGCCTCTCTGCCGGGGATGTTGGATATATCACCGCCAGTATTAAAAGCGTGGGTGATACCAGTGTGGGCGATACCATCACTAATGCCCTGAATCCCGCTGCTGAGCCGCTTCCCGGCTACCGGCAGGTGAACCCCATGGTCTTCTGCGGCATCTATCCTGCTGATGGTGCCAAATACCCCGACCTCCGCGACGCGCTGGAAAAGCTGCAGCTCAACGACGCTGCCCTTTCCTTTGAACCGGAAACCTCCATCGCGCTGGGTTTCGGCTTTCGCTGCGGATTTTTGGGGCTGCTCCACATGGAAATCATGCAGGAGCGGTTGGAGCGGGAATTCAACCTGGACCTTGTCACCACCGCGCCTTCGGTTATCTATCGCATTACAAAAAGCGACAACTCGGTGGTCTACATCGACAACCCCACCAATTATCCTGACCCTTCCCTGATTCTAGAGGCGGAAGAGCCTATCGTCAAAGCGGATATCCTCACCCCCACCGATTATGTGGGCAGCATTATGGAACTCTGCCAAGAGCGGCGAGGATTTTTCAAAGACATGACCTACATCGAGGAAACCCGTGTGGAAATGCACTACGAGCTGCCCCTCAATGAAATCGTTTACGATTTTTTTGACGCTCTCAAGTCCCGGACCAAAGGATATGCCTCCTTCGATTATGAGCTCATCGGCTACAAGCCGTCAAAGCTTGTAAAGCTGGATATTCTGCTCAATGGAGAAATTGTGGACGCTCTATCGTTTATTGTCCACGAAGACAAAGCCTACGCAAGAGGCCGGAAAATTGCCGAAAACCTCAAGGAAAACATTCCGCGGCAGCTGTTCGAAGTGCCAATTCAGGCGGCAATCGGCGGCAAGATTATCGCCCGAGAGACGGTCAAGGCACTTCGCAAGGATGTGCTGGCCAAATGCTATGGCGGTGACATTACCCGGAAGAAGAAACTTTTAGAAAAACAGAAAGAGGGAAAGAAACGAATGCGCCAGCTGGGCAGCGTGGAAGTCCCTCAAGAAGCCTTTATGGCAGTGCTCAAACTGGATTAATTACCCCGGGCAGGAGAATTTCCTGCCCGTTTTTGTTGGGAGGGAAAAGTTTTGCAGCCCATTGGAATTTATATTCACGTGCCTTTTTGTCGATCCAAGTGCGGTTACTGTGATTTCTATTCCCTGACCCGGGAGGATTTGCGGGAAATCTACGTGAAACGGGTCATCGAAGAAATTTACACTTATGAGAACAAGGGAATTACAGCCGATACCCTGTTTCTCGGCGGAGGAACGCCTTCACTGCTCACTGAATCGGAGGTGGGACGCCTCGTTGACGCCTGTCGACAAATTTTTTCCCTCCGGGGCGAAACTACTATGGAGGCAAACCCGGACAGCGTTTCCCTCAGCTATCTAAAAGCAATTCAAAACGCTGGAATCAACCGGATTTCCTTCGGTGCCCAGTCCGGCGTTGACCAGGAATTGCAGGCGCTGGGCCGGCGGCATAGCACTGAGCAAATTAAACAAGCCGTTATTTGGGCGCGGGAGGCTGGGCTTGACAACCTAAGCCTTGACATTATGGTGGGAATTCCGTACCAAACTTCCGAAACTTTAAAAACAACACTGGATTTTATGACTGAGTTACAGCCAGAGCACCTATCCTGCTATCTGCTTAAAATCGAGGAGGGTACACCCTTTTACCGCCAGCATGCGGAGAATCTATGTGCCGACGAGGACCGCACTGCGGATTTCTACCTGCAAACCGTTGAAATGCTGCAAAACAGCGGCTACTTTCAGTATGAAATCTCAAACTTTTCCAAAATTGGGTATAAAAGCCAGCATAACTTGAAATACTGGCGGTGTAAGGAATACCTTGGGTTTGGTGCCGCTGCCCATTCATTTTTCGGCGGCAAGCGATTTTATCATTCAGCCTCTATTGAGGAGTATCTGACCTTACCGGATTTTGCCATTGTCCCGGATGGAGATGGGGGCGGCATTGATGAGCAAATCCTTTTGCAGCTTCGTCTGTGCGAAGGAGTAAATGTCGAAACTATACCGGATCATACATGGGCAGAACAGCTTTTAATCCGTAGCAAGAAATATCAAAAGGCGGGTTTCATGCAGCTCAACGGAGGTCGGCTTGCTTTTACTCCAGAGGGTTTTTTGGTATCCAACAAAATTTTAGCAGAACTTTTGGCTGATTAGGAATCGAATTGTTACAATTTGATTACAACTCAAACCGTTTACAACGGATTATCCATGGTTATTATGCACAAATTATTGTTCATATTTTGTGCCTCCTGTTGAAATTTTGCATTTATTCCTCCAAATCGGTAACAAAGTGGTTGCAAAAATTAACTTCTATTGTTATAATAATAAAGGTTTTATCGGTGTTACCATTTTGTAATACCAGAAAGGAGATGGTTCCAATGGCTCTCCACTCGAAAGATGGTTGGAGCAAAGCAAAGGAAAATTTAATTTCCGCATCTAAATCCGCAAAAGAACACACCAAGAAATGGTTTTTATATATTAAAGAAAAAACAAAAGCTACTTGTATTGTAGCAGGTACAAAACTCGGTGAGCTCTGCGCCTTTACCGGTGAAGCTGCTTTGATGGACTTGGAAAAAGTACAAGCTGTTTCCCAAAAGAAGGCTCATGTGGTCAAAAAGGTGGCAGCACCAAAGGTTCATATCGCTAAGCATCATGCCAAGCAGAAATGGACTGCAGCGAGCAAAAAACTTTCCGCTCCCTTTGCAAAGCTGAAAAGAGTTCCGCAAATCTTATTGGAAGGTTATCAAAACAATGGATTTTCCGGCGTTTTTCATTCAGTAAAAAATGGTATTCGGAACAACCCCTCTGTCCTTAAGACATTTATCAATTACGCGGCCCCAGTGGTGGGCATTTTCGTACTTGTTCAGGTCGTCGCTTCTTCGATGAACGTGACCTATGCCCTGGCTGTAGAGCAGGATGGCAAAGTCATTGCTTATGTGCAGGATGAGGCCATTTACACTGAAGCACGGAAAGACCTGCAAAATCGTATTGTTAGCACCTCTGACGATCAGATTTTCGAGTTAGATCCCAGTTTTACCGTCGTCAAGGTGGAAAAAGACAGGGTTTCCGACGTACCGGAAGTAACCGATAACTTGATTCAGATGTCCAGTCAGGACATTATGGAAGCACAAGGTCTTTATATTGACGGCGAATTTTATGGCGCCGTTACTGACCAATCTTTGATTCGTTCTATTCTCGACAGCACATTGGACAGCTATCGTTCCGACAATGCCAAGGAAAAGGTCGAGTTTACAAAAAATATCGAATTGAAGGAAGGCCTTTATCTGACAGATAGCATCGTATCCGATGCAGATATGGAAGATCTCCTTCTTTCTGATGTACAGGCGGAAAGAACTTATACCATTCAAAAGGGCGACAGCCCCACGTTGATTGCCGATAAAAATGGTGTTCCTTATGAGCTCTTCAAAGCAATGAACCCCACCATTGAAGAAGAGTGTATGATCGGCGATGAAGCTATTATTGCAAACCAGGAGCCCTTTCTTTCGGTGCGGGTCACCAAAGAAATCACTTATACCGAAGAAATTCCCTACGAAACCGAAGTAACCGAGGATGCCAACAAAAACAAAGGTTATTCCGAAACTGTCCAGAAGGGAGCAAAAGGCTCCAAGGAAGTTACCGCTTCGGTTGAATATGTAAACAACATTGAAGAAAGCCGTGAAATTCTATCTTCTACCGTCACCCAAGAACCGGTAACCGAAAAAATTGTAAAAGGCACTAAGGTTCAAACTGTAGGCCGTTCTTCTTATGTTCCTTCTTCCACCGGGAGCGGAAAGGTAAGCGGAAACTTTATTTGGCCGGTGGGTGGAAATGGCGGCAGAATCAGTTGCTACTATGGCAGTGGCGGCCATCGCGGCCTCGACATCGCGGCAAGCTATGGAACCCCTGTAAGAGCTTCGGCAGCTGGTAAGGTCGTAGTGTCTGGCTGGTATTACAGCTATGGTAAATGTGTTGTTATTGATCATGGAAACGGTGTCCGTACTTTGTATGGCCACAACTCCAGCCTAAATGTATCGGTTGGCCAGTATGTATCCCAGGGACAGCAGATTGCAGGAGTTGGAAGCACCGGTTATTCTACCGGAAATCATTGCCACTTTGAGGTGCAGATTAACGGTGGAACCAGAAACCCTTTAAATTATATTGGATAAAAAAAGCGCCGACACTAAGCTCGGCGCTTTTCAATTATTGATAGTCTTTTTACTGTCTGGCGGGTCAGGAATTGTGTCCGTCGGATTTTCTGTGATGTTCCAGTTGAACCTGCAATAAAATCATAATGGTAAAGTACATATGCTAAAATGGGTCCAAAATACTAAAAAGGCTGGATAAAAATGAAAAAATTATTAAGTAGCCCGATAATCAAAAATAAAAAGGGGCAGGTTCGTTCCGGCTGGATTATTCTATCTGTAATGACAGTATTCTATGCAGCTAATTCTCTGATTCCGTATCTTATTATAGAAGTCTTAAGATACACACTGATATTAACCGGAGATATCAACCCCGTCACTGGATATTATAGCGCCACGGTGGACTGGCTCAATGACACGGTGCTACCGGTGGCTTTACAGATCCTAATGGAAATCATCATGATTGTGGTACCGCTTATTGCCTGGCGCTTTGTTATGAAGCGGCGTATCAAGGAGGTCGGACTCCCCTCGATAGAATCCGGATACAGGGAGGGCGTTGTAGGGATGCTCCTAGGCTTTATTTGCTGTACACTAGTATTTGTTGTCCTTGTGCTGACAGGCCAGGCCACGGTTGAGTCCTGGAAGCCGGAATTTAGCCCGTTGCACTTCTGGTGGCTCTTAACATTGTTATTGGTTGCATTTGGCGAAGAGATTATGAACCGCGCCTTTTTGATGTCCGTGCTAAGGAGAGTGGGCAACATCTACTTTGTTGCACTGGTTCCGTCTATCGTTTTCGGCTTCATTCACTTGTCTAATCCCGGCGTCACGGTTCTTTCTGTACTCAATATCATTTTAATAGGGATTGAATTTTCCTACATGTTCATAAAATCGGGGAATATATGGATGTGTATTGGATACCATCTGACTTGGAATACCTTTCAGGGAATCGTATACGGCATGCCGGTAAGTGGATTGAATATACCTGGGATCATTACTACGAATTTTCCTTCAAACAATTTCCTTAATGGCGGAGAATTTGGGATTGAGGGCGGCTTACTAACAACTGCAGTGAATGTATTGGGATTTTTATTTATTGTATTTTATTACAGAAATTCCAAATATGACTTCATTTCCGACACCACTGTGACAGAATCCTATCATCTCTTTCGGCCTAACAGTAAACATCATGAAGAAATGGAAAAAGAATAATGTGTTTTTCTATGAAAATTTGGAGTATCCATAAAATGCAACTTATGTAGAGATTATAATGGTACGAATTTTCTTCCAGCAAAAAAGCAGGCAGCCCATAAAAAGCTGCCTGCTTCTATTTACTTGGCGTTTTTATCCTTCAATTGGTGATGGGCCTCCAGCAACGATTCTTCCATATAATCGAGCTGTTCCACCTCCTCGTAACTTTCGACCAAAGGACTTTCCTGCAGTTCTGTATATTCCTGTGCACTTGGTTTAAAGGCCAGTTTCAAGAGAATCGGAGTCAAAATGGTCACTAGTACAACGGTCAGGATAACGGGCCCCAAAAAGGCTTCTGGCATGAGATCCATGGCGATGCCTTTATTGGCGACGATCAGCGCTACCTCGCCGCGGCAGATCATGCCTACCCCGATTTGAGTACATTTCAAATTGGAAAAACCGCAGATTTTAGCACCCAATCCGCAACCCACAAGTTTGGAAATCACCGCAACCACTACGAGTAGAATAGTGAAGAGGATAATTTGTGCGTCCATCTTCGGTAAAACCACCTTGATGCCTACACTCGCGAAAAAAATGGGAGTCAGCAGTAGATAAGACAGTGAACTGAATTTCGATTCTATGTACTTCGCTTTCGGTGTATTGGCGATTACAAGGCCGGCTCCGAAGGCACCGATAATATCGGCGACCCCAAAGAAATGCTCCGCACAAAAGGCCATAATCAAGCAAAGGACAAATGCCAAAACGGGAAAGCGATGCAGATCCTTTTTAACCTTGTTGGAGTACCAGGTGAGGAACTTATAGGACAGCAATCCAAAGAGGATAGCAAAAACAAAGAAGCCTATAATTTTAGCAAGCACAATCCAAATGCTGACCTGAGCACCTGCCAAACTAGTGATAATAGTGAGCGCAACCAAGCCTAGCACATCGTCGATTAAAGCAGCAGCCAGAATAGTATTTCCCACCTTGGTGTTCAGTTTGCCCATCTCTTTCAGGGTTTCTACTGTAATGCTGACAGAAGTCGCCGTCAGGATGACACCAATAAAGATATTCTGCAGCAATGTATTGCCGGGATGGGCAAATTCACCTCGATTGAAGAAATAAGCCAATCCTGCACCCATGATGAGCGGTACCAAAACACCGCAGAGGGCCACCCAGAAGCCCGCTTTCCCAGAATTTTTAAGCTCCCGGATATCGGTTCCCATACCGGCCGTGAACATGATGACAATTACGCCCAATTCGGAAAGCTGAGTCAAAAAATCTGTTTCCTGCAAGACATTCAAAACGGCAGGGCCTAAAATAAGGCCGGCAATCAGCGCACCGACCACCTGAGGCATCTGAAATCGCTTGGTAATCAGCCCCAAAATTTTGGTACTGATTAAAATCAGCGCAATATCCAATAAAAATTTGTAGGACATCTCTGTTATTCCTTCCTCTCATCTCCATTATTTTACCACCATATATTATAGCGGAAATGAAAAGTTTCGCAATGGATACCCTTACAAATATTTGCATATATTTCGTAAAATATTGGGATGTTTGCGCTCATATAAACAAAATATGGGGATATATAAAAATAAATATGCAAAAAGAGGAATTCCTAACTTTTTCCTTTTATAATTATGGAAAAAGAACCGATACTACAGTTACACAAAAGATTTCTCAATAAGCGTTTGCAATTTTTTGTGTACTCTGTTTTCTATTAAACAGATGAAAAACCGGCCTCCATTGGGAGGCCGGTTTTATATGGTTATCTGAAATATTCCACACCGCTTTTAAAGATCATCTGGTCTTTGTTGCCGTCAATGTTTTTGGCGATATCGCTTCCGATGCGCTCGCTGTGTGCCATCTTGCCGAGAACGCGGCCATCCGGTGAAGTGATACCCTCAATTGCCATCATAGACTCATTGGGATTGAAACGGATATCATAGGTAGGCTCCCCGTCAAGATTTACATACTGGGTTGCGATTTGACCGTTTGCCGCAAGACTAGCGATCTCTTCAGGAGAGGCAATAAAGCGGCCCTCGCCGTGGGAAATCGGCACTGTATGGTAATCGCCCACATGAGTGTTGTACAGCCAGGGGGATTTGTTAGAAGCGATTCTTGTCGTCACCATCATCGACTGATGCCGGCCAATAGAGTTAAAGGTCAGGGTTGGGGAACTGTCCTCCATTTCAACGATTTCGCCGTAAGGAACAAGTCCTAACTTAACCAGTGCCTGGAAACCGTTGCAGATGCCCAGCATCAGGCCGTCCCGGTTTTTGAGCAAATCGTGGACGCCGTCCTTGATCCGGGGATTGCGGAAAAACGCTGTAATGAATTTGCCGGAGCCGTCCGGCTCATCGCCGCCGGAAAAGCCACCGGGAATCATTATGATCTGGGATTTCTGGATCCGTTTGGCAAACTCTTGAACCGATTCTTCGATGTCGGCGCTGCTAAGGTTCTTCACCACAAACACATCAGCCACGGCACCCGCCTTTTCAAAGGCCCGCTGGGTGTCATACTCGCAGTTGGTGCCTGGAAATACGGGAATCAGCACCCTTGGAGAGGCCGCCTTGACAGCAGGTGTCAGCCTTGTTTTATTTTCGCAGCTAAAAGTCTCAATGATTTCTTTGCTGGTCTCGATGTTGCAGTGGAACACATTTTCCAATTTATTTTCATAAGCGTTTTGCAGTTCAGCCAGAGAAATACGGGTTCCGTCTGCCAGGCGAATGTCAGCGTCCAAACTGGTGACACCAATGACATCCAACTCGTTGACTGCTTTTGAGTTACCATCAAGTTCCACTAAAAAGCCCCCATAAACCGGGTTAAAAAGCTGGGTTTTCTCCACATCTCTGGTGAATTGGAAACCAATCCCGTTTCCAAAAGCCATTTTGGTGACGGCCTCCGCAACGCCGCCAAAGCCTAACGTCCAAACGGCTACAGCCTCTTTGCTGTCAATAAGTCTTTCCACCTTGGAGAAAACTTCTTTAACGCTGTTAAAGTCAGGGGTTCCGTCCTCATTATATTTAGGGAGCAGCAGAACTACAGGGCTGCTGACGTATTTAAATTCAGGGGACACAACCTTTCTAGAGTCTGCCAGAGATACGGCAAAAGAAACAAGAGTAGGGGGAACGTCAATATCCTCGAAGGTACCCGACATGGAGTCTTTTCCGCCAATTGCGCCGATTCCCAGCTGCAACTGCGCTTCAAAGCCGCCCAGAAGGGCGGAGAGGGGCTTGCCCCAACGAGCAGGATCATTATTGGTGCGCTCAAAATACTCCTGGAAGGTGAGCCAGCACTGCTCATAGCTGCCGCCTGCGGCGACTACTTTCGCCACCGACTCAACCACCGCATACATAGCGCCGATGTAAGGGTTCTGTTCAGTAATATAAGGATTGTAACCCCATCCCATCACGGAGCAGGTAGTGGTTTCGCCGCTGAGGACGGGAATTTTCGCCGTCATAGCCTGAGTTTTCGTCAGCTGATTCTTGCCGCCGAAGGGCATGGTGACAGTTCCCGCGCCGATGGAGCTGTCGAACATCTCGACCAAGCCCTTCTGAGAGCAGATATTCAAGTCGGAAAGGTGGGAAATCCAGCCTTCCTTGTTATTGGGACGGTCATTGACAGGTTTAACTGCGTCGACATGGATTTTAATGTCAGTGTGCTTTTCAGCACCGTTGGAGTTTAAAAACTCCCGGGACAGGTCGACAATTTGATTTCCACTCCAATTCATCCGGAGGCGGGGTTCTGCGGTGACAGTGGCTACCACAGTGGCTTCCAGATTCTCGGAGTGGGCCAGTTCAATAAACCCGTCCACATTTTCCGGGGCGACCACAACTGCCATACGCTCCTGGGATTCGGAAATAGCAAGCTCGGTGCCATCCAACCCGTCATATTTCTTCGGGACAGCGTCCAAATTTATTTTGAGACCGTCGGCCAGCTCGCCGATGGCGACGCTGACGCCGCCTGCGCCAAAGTCGTTGCAGCGGCGAATCATCTTCGTCACCTTTGGATTTCTGAACAACCGAGAAATTTTCCGTTCAATGGGAGGATTACCCTTCTGCACTTCTGCACCGCAGGTTTCAAGGGAGGAGAGGGTATGGGATTTGGAAGAGCCGGTGGCCCCGCCGCAGCCGTCACGGCCGGTGCGTCCGCCCAACAAAATGACGATATCGCCTGGAGAAGGTACTTCTCGGATGACGTTGCCGGCAGGGGCCGCGCCGATAACGGCGCCGATCTCCATTCGCTTTGCCACGTAATTCGGGTGATAAATTTCGGCGACTTCGCCGGTGGCAAGGCCGATCTGGTTGCCGTAGGAGCTATAGCCGTGGGCGGCGGTGGTGACGATCTTTTTCTGAGGGAGTTTACCCTTTAAGGTATCCTTTCTCGAAACAGTCGGGTCGGCAGCGCCGGTAACCCGCATAGCCTGATAGACGTAGGAACGGCCGGACAGTGGATCACGGATGGCTCCGCCCAGGCAGGTAGCTGCACCGCCGAAGGGCTCAATCTCAGTGGGGTGATTGTGGGTCTCATTTTTGAACATCAGGAGCCATTTTTCCTTGACTCCGTCGATGTCTACATCGATTTTGACCGAGCAGGCGTTGATTTCCTCACTCTCGTCCAAATCTTTTAAAAGGCCGTCTTTTTTGAGTTTCTTGGCTGCAATGGTTGCGAGATCCATCAGGGTAACCGGCTTGTTGCGGCCCACATAGAGCTCACCCCGGGTTTCCATGTATTTGTCAAAGGTATTGCTGACTGTTTCGTCGTCAATTTCCACATTGTCGATAATGGTGGAAAAGGTGGTATGGCGGCAGTGGTCGGACCAATAGGTGTCGATCATACGAATTTCGGTAATAGTTGGATCCCGTTTTTCGGTGTCCTTGAAATAAGCCTGGCAGAATTTGATGTCGTCCAAGTCCATAGCAAGTCCGTAGTTTTTCACAAACTGATCCAGTGCATCCTCATCAAGGGTGATAAAGCCCTCCAAAGTCTCCACAGTAGTGGGAATATCATATTCTGTCTGAAGGGTTGACATTTTTTCAAGGCTTGCCTCTCTCGCTTCCACCGGATTGATGAGGTGATTTTTGATAGCAGCCATATCGTCGTCGGAGATCGCACCGTCCAGCAGGTAGATACGGGCATTCTTTACCTTAGGACGCTCGCCCTGGGTCATAATCTGGATGCACTGTTCACAAGAATCGGCCCGCTGGTCGAACTGTCCCGGTAGGTACTCCACCGCAAGAATCCTCTCGTTGGCTTTGAGGGTGGGAAGCTCTTCGGAAGTCACATCCACAGCCGGCTCCGAAAAAATGGTGCTCTGGGCGGTGGCAAAAGTTTCCTCATCTATGCCCTCTACATCGTAACGGTTAAACAGACGCAACCCATCGAGGGCGATTCCCAGGGAATTTTTGATATCCCGCAGGGTAGCCTTTGCTTCTACGGCAAAAGCCGGTTTTTTCTCTACATAAATTCTGAATACGGACATATTTTGACCTCCATTTTTCTCAACATCCCACGGTGACATTCCGTTTTAGCCTATATGAGTACGCCGACGCACCGGTCTCCCAGCACAGCGGTGATTTTTACTTTAATGATGGAGCCGCAGAGAGCGTCGTCGCAGTCCACGGCGATAGGAGTATAATTTTTCGTAAATCCCTCATACCCCAAATGGTCTCTGGTCGTTTCCAGCAGGACTTCCTCCACCTTTCCGATCTGGGAACCGAGGAAAGCGTCTCGCGTCCTGTTTGTGGCCTCAATCATCCGTCGGCTCCGCTCTTCCTTGACTGGTTTTGGAACCTGATCCGTCCGGTTGGCCGCCGCAGTGCCCTCGCGGCGAGAATAGGCGAAAACATGGGTTTTTGCCAGACCGATTTCCTGGGCAAACGCCATGGATTCCACAAAATCCTCCTCTGTCTCCCCGGGAAATCCCACCATGATGTCTGTGGTAATAGAAGGGTTTTGAAACACCTCCCGAATTTTATTCACGATGCGGCGGTACTCTGCGCAGTCGTAATGCCGGTTCATGGCTTTGAGGGTTTTATCGCAGCCGCTTTGCAGCGACAGGTGAAACTGGGGGCAGAAGTGGGGAAGCTCTGCCATCTGAGCTAAGTCTTTATCGGAAAGCAACTCTGGTTCCAGGCTTCCCAATCGAACGCGCTGGAGCCCTTCCACTGAGCAGGCCAATTTCACGGCATCAATGAGCCTGAGGCCTAAATCTTTTCCATAGGACGAAAGGTTGATTCCAACCAGCACCACCTCTTTGTAGCCGTTTTCCACTAAACTCATCAGTTCCGTGCGGATGTCCTCTAAGGGCTTCGAACGAATAGGTCCGCGTGCAGTGGGAATAATGCAGTAAGAACAGTATCGTTCACAGCCGTCTTCAATTTTCATAAAAGCCCTCGTCCGACCTCGGAGGCCTCGGACGCTCATCTCCTCAAAAGCTTCTTTTCGATGATGAGGAGTGATATCGATGACTCGTTCGCCGGTAGCCAAAGCTTTTTTAACAGCCTGCAAAAGGCCTTTACGGTTATAGGAACCGGTGATGATGTCCGCCTCCGGTATCTGCCCGGCAGCATCAGGGAAAGCCTGTGGAAAACAGCCGGTCAGCGCTATTTTGGCCGCAGGGTTCTGCTTTTTGAGGCGGCGGAGAAGCTGCCTAGACTTCTTGTCTCCGGACGAAGTAACCGTGCAGGAGTTTACCACATAGACGTCTGCTTCTTCCTGAGGCTCCACCACGTCGAAACCATCCCGCAAAAACAGCTCCGTCAAATTTTCAGTCTCATACTGGTTCACCTTACAGCCCAGTGTGGCAAATGCAATCCGCATCCGATTCTCCTTCCAATCCTTTTAGAGCCCTGATTTTAAGGTGTTTTTTCAAGGGCTTGTATAAAATACCCAATTATAGTCCTATACTATTGTTATTATAATGGATTTGAGAATTTTTTACAATTAGCAGTTGACTAAAAGTTCATCTGCTGTTATATTGTAAATATAGTAATTATGGATAGTGAGCTGTTCATTCCTTCCAGGAAAACTGGAAGTCTCGCCCTCTAGTACAAAGGGGCGGACGTAATTGCCAAATTCAAATTTTATGGAGGTCGATACCAATGAAAACTTGTAATATCATGCTCGATACCATCAATGACGTAAAAGCGTTTGTCAACACCGTTTGCAAATGCGATTTTGACGTAGATTTGATTTCCGGAAGATACGCTGTCGACGCAAAATCCATTATGGGTATTTTCAGCTTGGATTTATCCAAACCCATCAAGCTGGAAGCCCACACCGATGACGCTGATGCTTTTCTCAATGAAATCAAGGATTTTATTGTCGAGTAGAACTTAAAAATAAAATATCCATTCCGCAATTTTGCTAATGAACACAGGAAAAGACACCGTTTTCGGTGTCTTTTTTTTGTTTTGTCCGCATAAGCATATACCAAAATAGCGGCGCTGTTTTGGGTCATTTTCCACACCCGGCGCCACATGTTTACGTGGCCCCAAGAGACATTCTCCGGGCCGGAAAGGGATGAAACCGAATGTTCAAGAAAATAATCAGCACTTTGCTTGCCCTGTCCCTCTGCGCCTTTTGGACGGCGCCTGTTTTCGCCGACGGCAACCCTATGGAAGTCCTATCCGACGAAGTGGTTCCGACCGCCGCGGACGTGGCCGATATTCCCGCGAAATCCGCTATCCTCATGGATGCCGGCTCGGGCCGCGTCCTGTTTGAAAAAAATCCCGACGAGCCCATGCCGCCCGCCTCCATTACCAAAATTATGACATTGCTGCTGGTCTTTGAGGCTATGGACGAGGGAAAACTCGCCTACACCGATATGGTGACCTGCTCAGAAAACGCCAACTCCATGGGCGGTACCCAGATCTGGCTGGAAGTTGGGGAGCAAATGTCGGCAGAGGATCTTATAAAGGCTACTGCCATCAACTCCGCCAACGACGCTGCTATGGCCCTGGCGGAACATGTAGGCGGCAGTGAAATGGCCTTTGTGGAGATGATGAACCAGAAGGCGAAGGATTTGGGGATGGCAAATACACATTTTGTAAACCCCACCGGCCTCGATGCCGACGGCCACGTATCCACTGCCCGGGATATCGCCCTTATGTCCCGAGAACTGATTAAACACAAAGACATCACCAAGTTTTCTACCGTCTGGATGGACAGTCTGCGGGACGGCAAAACAGGTCTTACGAACACAAATAAGCTGGTCCGTTTTTACAAAGGCTGCACCGGGCTGAAAACCGGCACTACCGATGGGGCGGGCAGCTGCCTTTCCGCCACCGCGGAACGAAACGGATTGAATCTCATTGCTGTTTCCATGGGCTCCACCACTTCTGACGAACGATTTTCTTCCTGCCGCACCATGCTGGACTACGGTTTTTCTGCCTTTGAGCATTTTACCCCCGAAATTCTGCCGGAAGACCTTACTCCTGTAACCATTATTAAGGGTGTCGACAAGGAGGTGGAGCTCAGCTTTGAAACACCGGAACCTATCCTCATCCCCAAAGGACGGGGCGGCGATATTGAAAAAACCATTGCCATCCAGCCAGACGTGGAAGCCCCTGTCTTACAGGGGCAGGCGGTGGGTGAGGCTCGCTTTGCCCTGGACGGCGAAAATATTTGTGAAATCCCCATTACCGCCGCCAAAGAAGTACAAAAAATGACCTTTGGCAATGCTTTTGGCATCCTCCTTCGGAATTTGCTGGCATTTTAGCCAATTTAGCTCAAAGACGGGATGTTTGTGTAACTTTCCAGAAATTCACTGTCTGCCTCAATAAAAATTAACAAAAATCTCTTGAAAAAGACCTGGATTCTGTAGTACAATAGAACCAACAAATAGAAAAGATGGAGGCAGTATAGTGGCTGTTACATTTAACGGTAATTACCTCAAAGACTTTATGTCTGAAGAAGAACTCTGGGCCCTCGCCCCGGCTGTCAAGGCGGCTCATGATGCCCTGCACCAGAAAACCGGGCTGGGTAACGATTTCTTGGGCTGGCTGGACCTTCCGACGAATTATGACAAAGAAGAATTCGCCCGCATCCAAAAAGCGGCGGAGAAAATCAACACCCAAGCTGACGTGCTCATCGTCATTGGCATCGGCGGCTCCTATCTGGGAGCAAGAGCGGCAATTGAGCTACTCCGTTCGCCCTTTTACAACAACCTGAAAAAAGACACCGCTGATATTTACTTCGTCGGCAACAACGTGAGTCCGTCCTATTTGCAGGAAGTTCTCTCCATTTGCGAAGGTAGGGACGTAGCGGTCAACGTCATCTCCAAGTCCGGCACCACCACTGAACCCGCTCTGGCGTTTCGGGTGTTTAAAAACCTGCTAGAGAAGAAATATGGTGAGGAAGGCGCAAAAGAGCGCATCTACTGTACTACCGATAAAGCCCGCGGCACTTTGAAGGAATTGGCCGACAAAAATGGCTATGAGTGCTTTGTCATTGCCGACGACGTGGGCGGACGGTACTCCGTCCTGACCGCCGTGGGACTTCTCCCAATCGCCGTTGCAGGCTGCGACATCAAAGCCATCATGGACGGCGCAAAAGAGGCGGAGAACGCCCTCTCCGACAGCAATATCGAGCAAAACGACTGCTACAAATACGCGGCTACCCGTTTCGCCCTTTACCAGAAAGGCAAAGGAGTAGAAATTATGGTCAGCTTCGACCCTTGTTTTGGCATGATGGCCGAGTGGTACAAACAATTATTTGCAGAAAGCGAAGGCAAGGACAATAAGGGAATTTACCCCTCTTCCGCCACCTTCTCCACTGACCTGCATTCCCTGGGCCAGTTTATCCAGGATGGCTCCCGTATCATGTTCGAGACCTTTATGGATATCAAGAAGCCGAAACAGGATTTCTTTATCGATGCCGATCCGAACAATTTTGACGGACTCAATTTTCTTTCCAATCAGGAGATGTCCAAGGTGAACGGCAAGGTCATGGAAGCGACCATTCTGGCACACACCGAAGGTGGTGTACCCAGCGTGGTTTTGGAACTGCCCGAAATCAATGAACACGAATTTGGCTACATGGTTTATTTCTTCGAAAAAGCCTGTGCCATCTCTGGCTACCTGCTGGGAGTGAACCCCTTCGATCAGCCCGGCGTGGAAAGCTACAAGAAAAACATGTTCGCTTTGCTGGGCAAACCCGGCTATGAAGCCCAGAAGGCAGAGCTGGAAGCCCGAATTTCAAAGTAAAAGACGTATTTTAGACATTGGGTCTGAGATAAATAAAAGGCGGGCTCCCCGCCTTCAGAAAGTGGAGGTTCTCATTATGATTAAACTGATCGTAGGCAAAAAGGGCACTGGAAAAACCAAGATCCTCATCAATATGGTCGAGGAGGCAGTAAAAGCTTCTAACGGCAACGTGGTCTGCGTGGAAAAAGTCCCGAAGCTCACATATGACATTCCTTCTTCCGCCCGATTGATGGAAACCAGCAAGGACAATATTGAAGGCTACGACGAGTTTTATGGATACATCACCGGCATTCTCTCCGGCAACTTTGACATTACCGACCTGTTCATCGACTCTACCCTGAGAATCGGCGGCAGAGATTACGACAAGCTGGGCAAGTTTTTGGAGAAATTGAACACCGCTGTGGCGGACAGAGAAGTAAACATCGTGTTTACCATCTCCGCTGATAAAGAGGAACTTCCCGCATCGGTTCAGGCTTTTATTGGCTAACAAGCAAATTAAAAACCTCCCTTTGAACAAGGGAGGTTTTGTTTTTCATACTAGTTGGCGTGGACAGAACCGTGGGTTACGGCACTATGGAGTGACTGGGCTTCCACCTCGTGCTGGTAGGCGTTTAAAATTGCGTCCTCGAACTGGTGACGCGCGGCAGGCGAGATGGGGTGGGCAATATCCCTGAAAATACCGTTTACTTCCTTGCGGCTGGGCATCGCCACAAATAACCGCTCCGGCCCTTCGATGACTTTTATGTCATGAATGGCAAGTTCATCATCCACCGTGACGGAAACCACGGCCCGCAGCCGCCCTTCCTGCAAAAGTCTTCTCACCTTAATGTCTGTGATGTTCATAATAAAACCATGCCTTTCCGGCCGAACAAATCGGCCATTTCAAATTGTTAACTTCCGGGAGGACCGGAGTTCTGGGATAATTTTTCTCGCCTAAAGTCTAGGCAAAAAAAGCCGCCTTATTCATGTAAGATAAAAATTTCCAGCTGTTAACTTTACATGAAAACTAGCTTGCTTCCCTTGCTATTTATGGGCAGGTGTGATATGCTTAACCTGTATCAAAAGACGACAATGGAGGAATTTTAATGGACGTTTTCGTAGAGCATATGGTTAAGCGGCGGCCTACAGGCAAAGACATCTTTTTGATGAGCCTGTACGCCCTGCTTGCTGTCATTGTATTTGTTTTCGGCGTATTTTTCACCGGCCCTCTCCTCGGTCCTTTTTCTTTTGTGGGGGCGTTTATCGGGGTGGCTGCTCTTTTTGGCGCCTATTACCTTATTAGCAACATGAATATTGAATACGAGTATATCGTTACAAACGGCGAAATTGATGTGGATAAAATCATGGCCAAACGGCGGCGCAAACGCCTTTTGACTGCCAATGCCCGAACCTTTGAGTCCTTCGGCCTTTTTAGGCAGCAGGATCACGCCGGAAAAGATTATACGAGCCGGGTGTACGCCTCCGAGAGTATGGATGAAAGCACTTCTTACTACGCCGTGTTTACCCATGCGAAGCTGGGAAAAACCCTGCTCGTTTTCACCCCGGACGACCGGGTGCTGGACGCGCTGAAAAAATATATCCCGCGGCAGGCAGGCGGCAACGCCAACTACCCAGTAAGAGAACCCGCACAGCTGTAATCAGAATGTTTAAAAACCCTCGTGACGAAAACGGGGGTTTTTTCGAATCATTTTTTCGACTGCAAAGGAGGATGACTAATTTTGAAGATACTGACTTCTTCCGCAATGAAAATTGCCGAAAGCATTGCCGTTGAAAAAGGGAGCTCCTATATGGAGCTGATGGAACAGGCGGGAAAAGGCACCGCCGACCGAATTTTGGGGCTTGCTGATGTTTCCGGCAGACAGGTGGCCGTCCTCTGCGGCAAGGGAAACAATGGGGGGGACGGCTTGGTAGCTGCCCGCTATCTGGCGGAGGCAGGCGCAGAAATTACCGTGATTTTCGTCATGGGGCGGGAACTTTCCGCCCTGGCCCGAGCTAATCTCTATGAACTGGAAAAGCGGCGGGTGCATTTTCTCGAACCGGATGCCCCTCTGACCCGGCGGCTGGAGGCCATCCGGAAAAGCGATGTCCTCATTGACGCCGTCTTTGGGACAGGCTTCAGCGGTGAACTACCCGCCGCCTGCAAGGAACTTGCCGAAGCCGCCAACAACTCCCGGGCCATCAAAGTTGCGCTGGACGTGCCCTCTGGAATTGACTGCGACACCGGCCTTGCAGACAAGGACACTTTAAGAGCCGACTATACCTACACTTTTGCCGCACTGAAACCCGCTCATGTCCTGAAAGCATCGCTGCCTTTGTGTGGAAAAATTGAGCTGATCGACATCGGTATACCGGCGGCCGATATCGCAGCCATTCCAGACGGCATCACTCTCTTAAGCGCAGAAACTGCCGCCGGCTGCATTCCCAAACGGCAGGAGGACAGCAACAAAGGCGATTACGGTAAGCTCTTAAACGTTGGCGGATGCGTTCACATGACCGGGGCGGTAATTCTCTCCACTCTCTCAGCTATGCGCTGTGGAGTAGGCCTTGTTAAGGTGGCTGCACCACAACCCGTCCTTTCCGCCGTAGCTTCCCACATCCTCGAATGCATCTATTCCCCCCTGCCAGTAAGCGAATCTGGTTCCATTTCTATCGACGGAGTGGAGCAGCTACGCACTGAAATGGGCTGGGCAACCGCCGGACTCATCGGATGCGGTTTATCGGTCTGTGACGACACCCGCCTACTGGTGGAGGAAGTCATCTCTTCCTTTGGAAGGCCCCTTGTCATTGACGCTGACGGTTTAAACTGCGTAGCTGAGAACCCTGCCATGCTCCGAAAAGCCCTGGCGCCTGTCATCATTACCCCACATATCAAGGAAATGTCCCGACTCACCGGCCTTTCGGTGGAAATCATTAAAAACCGCCGGTTCGACGTGGCGGCTCAGTTTGCCGAAAAGTACGGTGTTACAGTTGTCTTGAAGGACAGCAATACCGTCATTGCAACTCCCAAGCGGGAGCTTTTTATCAACGGAAACGGCAATTCTGGCCTAGCCAAAGGGGGCAGCGGCGATGTACTGGCCGGAGTGATTGCGTCCTTTCTCGCCCAAGGTGCTTCTCCGTTGGCCGCGGCAGTGGCGGGGGTATTCCTCCACGCCGAGGCCGGAGATATGGCGGCTCAGACTTTCACTCCTTATGCCATGCTCCCCTCAGACGTCATTGAGTCTATTCCTTTTGTGCTCAAACAGCTCCTGTAACATAAATACCTGGTTCCCCGCATAGAGTAAGTTGAGAAACGACTTCCGATTCGAATAGGGGGAAAATTATATGAAAAGGTCGCTGAGAATTATCGGCGCGTGCCTGGCGCTGTCTCTGATGCTCTCGGGCTGCGGTGCCGGAAACGGTGGACAGCCATCGGAAAACGAACAGGAAAAGGTATCGTCCAGCCTAAACCGCGGTTTTGACGCCAAAGCTACCATAAAAATGGGAGACATTGAGGCGGAAGCGGACATTAACCGCACCAAAGAAGGCGTCTGTACAGTACAGCTGACCAGTCCAAAGGGCCTTTCCGGCATGACATTCTCCTTTGACCAGGAAAACGTCACTGTCAGCTACATGGGCCTCAGTTTGGAGCTGGATAACAACTCGGTACTCACCTCTTCCATGACCAAGGCGGTGGTCGCCTCCATCAACATGGCGGCAGAGCCCCACGGCGTGACTATGGCACTGGAGGGGGAGGCCCTTGTCATTAAAGGGACCACCGAGTCCGGAGATTTCGCCCTCAAACTGGACCGCAGCAATTATTCTATTCTGACTTTATCAATTCCCAACCTGGATTTGGAATGCAATTTTAACCCCTTTAGCTATCAGGAATAAAAAATGCCGCTAACGAAATCCGTTGGCGGCATTTTTTGTACGAAAATTGAGATTTTCTCCCTTTCATAAAAGTTATGTGCTTTTTTCAATTTTTTTGGTATGATTGTTCATATTCCGTCCACCTTTCCATTTATGAATATGTTATACTAATGTTACTAATTCAAGATTGGAGATTTGGGCAGGACACTCTACCCGCCCGGCGACAGGTTTTTCGCATCTTAGGCGGACAAGTGGAAAATCTATGCATAAAGGCGTCCGCGCAGTGGAAAGGAGCAATTTTTATGGCTTTGGGTAAAATTTTGGTAGTAGATGACGACAAAAACATCTGTGAGCTTTTGCGGCTTTATCTGGAAAAGGAAGGATACAGCGTCATCCTTGCCCACGACGGGGAGGAAGCGCTTTTAAAATTTGACACGCTCCATCCAGAGCTGATTTTGCTGGACATCATGCTTCCAGGCTTGGACGGCTGGCAAGTCTGCCGTGAAATCCGCAAGAAAAGCCAGGTGCCGATCATTATGCTGACGGCAAAAGGGGAAACCTTTGACAAAGTTTTGGGTCTGGAACTGGGCGCCGACGACTATGTGGTGAAACCCTTCGACACCAAAGAGATTATCGCAAGGGTCAAGGCCGTTCTCCGCAGAATCGGCCAAAACACACAGACGAGTGACGTTAAGGAAGTAAGCTACGACAAGCTGGTGGTCAACATGACCCGCTATGAGCTGAAAGTGGATGGAAAAGTCATCGACACCCCACCCAAAGAGCTGGAGCTCTTGTTCCACTTGGCGTCCAACCCCAACCGGGTCTATACCCGTGATCAGCTGCTAGACGAAGTATGGGGCTTTGAGTACTACGGCGATTCAAGAACTATTGACGTACACGTCAAACGCCTCCGCGAAAAGCTGGAGGGCGTTTCCGATAAATGGTCTCTCAAGACTGTTTGGGGCGTCGGCTACAAATTTGAAGTGACCGACCTCCTGTAAAACGACCGCAAGAGGGCGGACGATTGGAACAGCCTGCATATTGACGGCGGGCTGCCCGTCTGAAAAATCCGCATGGGATATGCGGATTTTCGGGCTTCCAAAGCGTCCGCCCTTCTTTATTCCTTTAAAAAGAAGGGCAGGCCTTATGCAAAAAAGCATTTTCAGCAAGTATTTTAGAGTCTGCGCCGCCGTGGTTATCGCATCCATCGCGGTACTGGGTTCTCTGTTTATCACTTTTTCCAGCAACTATTTTTCATCGGAAAAGGCGACTTTGCTGAGGAAAAACATCAACATTGCCCGTAGGGTGATTTTGAATACTTCTCAGTTTGATTTAGAAAACAACAGTGTCCAGCTGGATATTGTGACTCTCCAAAACAGCTTTATTCTCTTTGCGGAGCCCTCTGACTCCGTCATCTTCTTCACCGATATGAACGGCAACACACTTATCTGTACTGAGGGGGACAACTGCAACCATAAAACATATCAAGTTCCTCTGGACATCCGGACAAAAATCACTCAAAAAGGTGAATACTTTGAAAAAGGCAAACTGGGTGGTTCCATTTATAAAACCTCTCAGTACACTCTTGGCATTCCTGTAATCGTAGAAGGTAAACAGTTCGGATACTTATTTATTTCCACCTCAGCGCAGGCGCTGAATACCTTCCTCATAGAGATGAGCAAAATATTCGTCCTATCTGCCATTTCGGTCCTGCTGCTTGCTTTTATTGTCACCTATTTCGCCACAGCCAAAATGGTCCGCCCGTTGCGAGAGATGTCCCAGGCAGCCAAAAACTTCGGAAAAGGCGACTTTACTGCCCGCATCAATATTGATACAGACGACGAAATCGGGCAGCTGGCATCTTCGTTTAACAATATGGCTAAATCATTATCCGCTTTGGAGTCCATGCGGCGCAGCTTTATCGCAAACGTCTCCCATGAGCTGAAAACACCCATGACTTCAATCGCTGGTTTCGTAGACGGGATTTTGGACGGAACCATTCCCAGGGAAAAACAAAACGAGTATCTCCGCATTGTATCCGACGAAGTGAAACGGCTTTCCCGTCTGGTGAAGAGTATGCTGAACCTTTCCCGCATTGAGGCCGGGGAACTAAAAATTCAGACTACACAGTTCAATGTGGTGGAAACGATATGTCAGACAGTGTTCAGCTTTGAGCGGCAGATCAATGAAAAACATCTGGACATTAGAGGGCTTGATCAAGACAAAGTCATTGTGGAGGCCGACCCTGACCTCATTCATCAGGTGGTGTACAACCTAACCGAAAACGCCGTAAAATTTGCGAACGTCGACGGCTACCTGGAGTTCAGCTTTACGGTAGAGGGCACCATCACCTATATTGGTATCAAAAACAGTGGAGAAGGCCTTTCCAAGGAGGAAATACCCCGGGTGTTCGACCGATTTTACAAAACAGATAAGTCTAGGGGCATTGATAAAAACGGGGTTGGGTTAGGGCTATATATCGTTCGTAGTGTCATCAATCTTCACGGAGGGGACATCATTGTCCGCAGCGTTCAGGGTGAATACACCGAGTTTGTATTCTCTATCCCCACCGCAAAGGTCAAAAACTCCGCCTTGGTCAAGGGAAAAGAAAAAGATTACAATGAACTTAAGGAAAAACGGGAGAAAGAGTCCCTTCCGCCGACAAATTCCTCTCAAAAAGATTAAAAAATCTTTTGAATTTCATTGGGAAACCTTTTAAAGAATGCATATTAAAACTTCATATTTCTAGGGTAAGATAGAGACAACAAGGAGGAATACCTATGGATGAAAACAACAAAAACTACGACAATCAATACACCGGCGGAAATGATGGTTCTTCTAACGGACCAGACCCGACAAATACCTGGAACACTCCTTCCGATTCTCCCAGTGGAAACGGATCTTCCGGCCCTTATGAAACACCTCAGAACTCTTCAACCAGCCAAGGCCCTTCTCAAACGCCGCCGACTTACAGCAATACGGAATACCAATGGAAATTTGAGGATTATGACCAGATTTCTAATCACAACAACGGCTACAAACCCAAGAACAATACTGGCCTCAAAGTCTTCGCAATTGTAATCAGCGTGGTATTCGTGCTGACAGCGGCAGCATTTGCAGGATTTGTTTTGTATGAAAACAATCACAGTTCGTCCAGCAGCGTTTCTTCAAATGATTCTGAAGTCAATATGTCCGGACCCGACATTACTTTAAACAATCGTCCCGCTCCGGAAGACACTGATTATGCAGAAGGAGTTCTATCCACCGAAGAAATCGCTGCCAAGGTTCGGCCTTCCGTCGTCGGTATCGTAACATATGACGTTGGCACATCTCTGACAGCCACTGGAGCAGGTAGCGGCATCATTATGAGCAGCGACGGTTATATCCTTACAAACGCCCATGTGGTCAGCGGTTCAAGCGGAATTGTCGTCGTTTTGGACAACGACGAAGAATATGAGGCAAAGGTTATCGGTATTGATGAAAAAACAGATATCGCTGTCGTCAAAATCGAAGCTTCTGGCCTGACAGCCGCGGAATTTGGAAACTCGGACGAACTGGTAGTGGGTGAGCGTATCGTCGCCATCGGCAACCCCACCGGCCTGAACCTGGCCGGCAGCACTACTCAAGGCATTGTCTCCGGTTTACAGAGGAATATTACTGTCCGCACAGAGGATGGAACCATTTCGATGGAAGCTATCCAGGTAGATGCTGCTATCAACCCCGGCAACTCCGGCGGTGCGCTCATTAATAAATACGGCCAGGTAGTGGGTATCAACTCGTCTAAGCTCTCTTCTACACAGATTGAAGGCATTGGCTTTGCTATTCCCATGAACACCGCAAAGCCCATCATTGATGATTTGGTTTCCTACGGATATGTCAAAGGCCGGGTCAAATTGGGCATTACTTACTACGGCATTAGCGACGTGACCGGTGCGATGACCGGCTATACCCCCGGCCTGTTGGTCAGTGCCATTGATGAAACTGCTGACGTTTACACCAAAGGTGTGCGGGTCGGCGATACCATAACACAAATCGACGGCAAGGATGTGCGGGATGCAGAAGACATCAAAGAAGTCCTAGATGGAAAAGTGCCGGGCGATAAGGTAAAACTGACCGTTTATCGGGTCAGCGTCACCGGAAAGCAGTCTACCTTTACCGTTGACGTTCAATTGGAAGAGGATAAGGGCAACTCAACCAATGTCCAGCAGCAACAGCAAGTATCGGAACAGGCCCCTGAACAAGGCAACGGTTTTTTCCGGTAGTTGCTCAATCCCTTGACTCTCTTGGGCGCACAGGAAAGCTTCCTGTGCGCTTTTTCTTGTCATTAGGGTTCTGAAATCTTTATTTTTATGATATAATAACCTCATAGGCAAAGGGCCTTGCTGTTTGCAAAGTACCTAAAAGGCGCTCTTATTCCGTTGATGCGAGATTGGTAAGAACTTTGATCATAATTGAGCGGAAACCTTAGTAACTACACATTAAGGAGAGATTTAAAATGGCTTTTCAAGAAATCGATGTAACTAAGTTAACACAAAACCCGTTTCAGCTTATCGGGAGGGATTGGGCGCTGGTAACGGCCGGTACTCCGGAAAAATACAACACCATGACGGTCAGCTGGGGCAACATGGGTGTTATGTGGAACAAAAATATTGTCACCGCGTTTATCCGTCCGCAGCGGTATACCCATGAATTTTTGGAGACAGGAGAATTTTTCACCTTGAGCTTTTACGGGGAAGAAATGCGCAAGGTATTGGCTCTCTGCGGCAAAGTATCCGGACGGGATGTGGACAAAATAGCGGAAACAGGCCTCAACCCGGTAGTGAACGGGGAGCATATCTACTTTGAACAGGCAAAGCTTGTATTCTTCTGCAAAAAGATTTACAGAGACCATATTCGGCCGGAAGGTTTTTTGGCAGACTATATCGCCGATTCCTATCCAGAGAAGGATTACCACGATATTTATATGGGTGAAATTCTGAAAGCCTACATTCAGGAATGAGAAAGCACCGATACACCGTTTCCGCTGCCGACTCCGGACTGCAGCTCCAGACCTACCTGAGAAAACGGCAGGGATATTCCAAACGGCTCATTATCAAACTCAAACATGGCGGGATCTCGGTAAACGGGGCACATCGCCGCATGGTAGATACGGTAAATGCAGGAGACGTTGTAGAAATCGAGCTGTCCGGAGATAAAATAAAGCTTATTCCCAATTCGGAGCTGCAGGTTCCTGTCGTCTACGAGGATGCTGATATCATTGTGTTTGATAAACCTGCAGACATGCCCGTACATCCTTCTGCCACCTATTACAACGACACCTTGGGCAATTATTTTGCTGCGTTGTTTCAGAAGGAAAAAATTGCCTTTCGACCAATCAACCGTCTGGATCGAGATACCACTGGGCTCTGCCTGTCCGCCAAAAACACCCTTGCGGCTGCAAAGGTGGCAGAATGCCTTGAAAAGGAATACATTGCCATCGTGCAGGGACAATTAGAGGAGTCAGAGGGCACTATTGACGAACCTCTGATCCGAGTTCCCGGCTCCATCATCAGCAGAAAAGTACATCCGAAAGGGCAACGGGCAGTCACCCATTACCGGGTAGTGCAGCAATTTTCTGACTACGCCCTCGTTGCCATCCGGCTGGAAACCGGTCGAACCCACCAAATTCGTGTCCATTTTGCCTACATTGGCCATCCGCTGGAGGGGGATACCCTTTACGGCGGACGAACTGAGCATATCAGCCGGCACGCCCTGCACTGCGGGAAACTGGCCTTCCGTCGTCCCGAAGACGACTCCCCTGTTGCCCTTTTGTCCCCGCTGCCACAGGATATGGCCATTCTTGCCGGCCGAGACTTCTGGTAAAACACTGATAAAATCCAAAACACCCTGCCGCAGATTTACGGCAGGGTGTCTTTTTATTCTGTTGGAGCGACCGTTTTCATCGCCTTTCGTTTGGCACGCATCTCTCGGAAAAAACCTGTGAGAAGTTCCCGGCATTCGTCCTCTAAAAGTCCGCCTTCCACAATGGGCCGGTGGTTAAACGGCAGTGAAAACAGTTCAGTAATACTCCCGCAGCAACCGGCTTTCGGATCTTTAGCCCCAAAAACAACCCGGGCAATTCGAGCGTTGATGATCGCCCCCGCACACATGGGACAGGGTTCCAGCGTCACATAGAGAGTGGCTTTATGGAGCCTCCATCCCCCCAACTTCCGGCAAGCCTCATTGATAACCAAACATTCTGCGTGGGCCAACGCACTTTTATCCGTTTCTCTTCGGTTATGGGCCGCAGAAACAATTTTATCTTCCCAGACGAGCACCGCACCCACCGGAGTTTCATTGTAGGCATATGCCTCTTCGGCTTGCCGCAACGCCTGCCTCATAAAAAGTACATCTTGTTCCGAAAAAGTCAAAAGAAGATTCCCTCCACTCTAAAGTCAAAAAATCTGTACGCTGCGGAACATCTGCCACGCCCATAAAAGCAATACGATAATAAACGCCCCGTTGCTTAGGCATAGTTTTAGTTTATGGGCCGTAGAAGTGGTATTATTGGTATCACTTATAATAAATGCGTTACTCTCCCTGGTGCAGAGAAAAATAAAGGACACAATACCGACTGCAAGGATAGCGATAAACAGGATATTCTCCACCAGTTCATAGTGAGATGGCAAAAAATGCTGAACGAGCACAATAACGGATCCAACAGCGCTTGCACCAAGATGACAAATAACTGCTGTAAGGACGGAACCTGTGCGCAGCACAAAATATCCCAGTACAATCCCAAATACAAAGCCGCTTAAATTACGGGTCACCGTATACTGCATCATGCCGTAAAAAACCGATGACAGTACAACGGCAAAGGTGTCCCCATGCCGGCGGAGAGAATTCAGGATCAGGCCCCGAAACAAATACTCTTCTAAAACGGCCGGTAAAAACATCACTCGCACCAGATAGAATGCCAGAGAAATATTGTTTCCAGGCAGCATATTGTTTGGAGTGAGGGGTACGATATGAAGCTGGAAAAGCAGACTATTGATAAATTGGGAACCGACACCTGCCAGTGCGACTACCGTCAGGGTCAAAGGCACTGCATAAATCCACGTTTTTTTGTCAGGCAGCTTTCGCACTGCCGCCTCTATACTTCCATCTCGGAGGAAAAATCGCAAAAAACATATGGGCAGCAAAACAGATAAAAGATAAAGAATCAATTCCCGTGCTTCCTGGGCAAGGGTAGCAATGAGCACAAACTGATTGGTAGTTTTACTCAGGGCGCTTACAACAGTCTGCATCACAACGGTCACTGGAACCAAAAAAAAGGTGGGGAGAAGGATAACACCTACCATTGCCACCGCAATGACCGCTACATTCTTTTTCAGATGCTGTTCCTGCAGCATTCTTGGATCCGTTGCGACAAATCCGTACCCGCTAATATAAGTGTTATCGTCCGAATGAACCTGGTCCTTTTTCGGAGGCTGATCATTTGGTGTATATGCCATACAAAAACTCCTCAATATAAAAAGCATCTAGCCCACCACCTAAAAGTTAAAAGGCTTTAATGGGTACAAAGCTACCTTAAGTCTTTTACAGCGACGCAATGGGTAGAATTGATCATAAATATTTCGCTGATGCCGCTTAAACGGAACAAAGCGCCTTTGGCGCTTTGTTGTTTCCTCGTTTTGTTGTATCATAAATTACGTGGACACAGTCCACAATAGCGGGCATGGTCCACACAAAAGGCTTTGCCTTTTGTGAATTTAATATTAAATTATTCTCACATTTCCCGCGCCAGCGGGAAAAAGCGCCTTCGGCACTTTTCAAACAGATTAGTTATTTCCTGTGAGGTTATTATACCACATAAAAAAACAGCAAAGCATTAGATTTTTGTAAACAAACACAATTTTGTCAAGGGGATTCTTCAGTTTTTTACAAAATCCGCCTTTACTAACACCTACAAAAACGGTATACTGGATTTATATCGACACCCCAAATGAGATTTCGAGCTTTGAAAAATATACAGGAGGGCTTATGAGCTGCGACAACAAGAAGGTTGAAAAGGATCTGCGTTACCTAAAAATTTTATCCACACAGTATCCCACTGTTCAAGCTGCGGCGGCAGAGATCATCAATCTCCAAGCGGTTATGAACCTGCCCAAAGGCACCGAGCATTTTATGTCAGACCTTCACGGGGAATACGAAGCATTTCTCCATATTCTTAACAACGCTTCTGGCGTCATCAAAGAAAAGGTGGAGGTTCTTTACAAAAACACCCTCCCTGAAAAAGAACGAGCGATATTGGCAACCCTTATCTATTACACCGATGCAAAATTAAAGGAAATCAAGGAAACGGTTTCAGATTTGGATGAGTGGTACCGCATTACCCTTCACCGTCTCTTAGAGGTATGCCGTCTGGTGGCCTCCAAATACACACGGGCCAAGGTGAGGCAGGCCCTGCCGAAGGACTTCGCCTACATCATTGATGAGCTTCTTCACACAAACTACGGAGAACTGAACAAAGAAAACTATTACGCCAATATATTATCCACTATTATTGAGGTGGAGCAAGCTGACGAATTTATCATCGCCGTCTGCACTACAATTAAGCGTTTGGTGGTAGACCGGCTCCACATCGTGGGGGACATTTTTGACCGGGGCCCCCGGGCGGACATTATTATGGATTCATTGATGGAACACCATTCGGTGGATATCCAATGGGGAAACCACGACATCCTCTGGATGGGGGCGGCAGCAGGCAGTCGGACCTGTATCGCTAATGTATTGAACAACTCGATGAACTACAGCAATCTGGAGGTCATCGAAACTGGCTACGGCATTAATCTGCGTCCTCTAGCTCTTTTCGCAAACGAAGTCTATCAAAACGTCAACACTGACTGTTTCCGACCGAAAATCAGCGATGAAAACAGCTATAATCCAAAAGACGTGCTGCTTGTTTCCCGGATGCACAAAGCCATCGCTGTTATTCTCTTTAAACTGGAAGGACAAATCGTTTTGAGAAATCCTTCCTTTCAAATGGAAGACCGGCTGTTGCTGGATAAAATCGACTATGGGAAGAGACAAATTGTTATAGGCGGCACTGCCTATCCGCTTGCGGACACTGAATTCCCGACAGTAGACCCGCAAAATCCCTATCAGCTGAGTCCCGAAGAGTCTGAACTCATGAGCCAGCTCCGCTTTTCTTTCCAGCAAAGTGAAAAACTCCAGCGACATGCAAAATTTCTCTACTCTAAAGGCGGACTTTACGCCTGCTGTAATGGAAACCTGTTGTTCCACGGCTGCATCCCCATGAATATGGACGAAACCTTTATGGCGTTTGGCGTAAATGGAGAAAGCCTCACTGGGAAGACATTCCTCGACTACGCTGAATCGGTTGCCCGGCAGGGGTATTACGCAAAGCCTGGTTCACCGGAACGGCAGCTGGGCAAAGACTTTTTGTGGTTTTTGTGGTGTGGAAAGCATTCACCCTTGTTCGGACGGGAAAAGATGGCTACCTTTGAACGGCTGCTCATTCCCGACCCTGCCGCATGGACCGAGTCCAAAAATGCCTACTATATCCACAGCAAAAAGGAAGAGGTTTGCCTTAAAATTCTTCATGAATTTGGCCTGTACAGTCCCCACTCTCATATTGTGAATGGCCACATCCCCGTCAAATCCAAAGATGGGGAACTGCCCGTCAAAGCTGGAGGACGGCTCATTGTTATCGACGGAGGATTTTGCAAAGCCTATCAACCCACCACCGGCATTGCGGGTTACACTCTCATTTACAACTCTTATGGTATTCGCATTTCTTCTCACGAGCCTTTCGGCGGCGTCGAAAACGCGATTCGGAATAACAAAGATATTTTATCCACTGCAGTTGTCTTTGAAACCATGGAGGATCGTATTAAAATATCCGATACCGATGTAGGTATTCAGATACGGGAAAACATTGAAGATTTGAAGCTGTTGCTCACTGCCTACCGTACTGGACTTATCAAAGAGCGGCACAACAGCAACACCGACAAAATGTAACACCCCCGACAAAGAAATCCAGGAGGATGAAATGAAAAAATTATTATATTGGGCTTTCGGATATGCAATTGCTGGAATGGCAGGAGGCGTATTCTATCGGGAATTTACAAAGTTTAACAATTTTACCGATCGGACGGCTTTGGGAGTCGTCCACACCCATCTATTTTTATTGGGAATGATTTTTACACTGGTGCTGTTGGCCCTGTCAAAACTGTGGCCGCTTTATCAGAGTAAGCTTTTCGGAAAGTTTGTCGCTATCTACAACACCGGCGTGATTATTACCGCTATGATGCTGACTGCTAGGGGAATCGCTCAGGTATTGCAGGTTTCTCTGCCAACAGGAATCGATGCTGCTTTATCCGGCTTGGCGGGAATCGGTCATATCCTGACAGCAATTGGCATAATTGTGTTTTTTGTTCTGCTCAAAAAACATATTACTGAAAATCAGTAAAAAATCGGCAGGCGATTTTGCCTGCCGATTTTTCAATCCGCATTCCAGATATATTGGATCTGGCTGGAGCCGTTCATAGCGTCGTCCATCAGCTTAAGCATTTCAAAAACACTTTTGAAATTACGGGAGGTTTTATCCTGCATCCAGGTAATTCGTCCCTGCCAAGTATTGTACTGGCGGTAAATAACATGAACCAGAAAAGTTGCCTGATCCGCTTCGACACTTTTTCTGTGCCCTGCACGGCTTTCTATCATCCGATCATCGCCGTTTTTTTTCGCCCGTTTTAAGGGATGGAAAGCCTGATTTTCACAAGATGCCTGCGGCATATCCAGCGTATCATAGAGTGACTCCATCGCCCGCAAAAGCTGTGCTACACCGCAAAAATCCATAAAAGCGTTATAGTAGACGCTGTAAATTTGGCCACAAACCGGCTCTCTGGGGGAATTGGACAAATAAATAATTACCTTGCTGGTAATTGGAAAAGAGATAGGTTCCACCAAATTACCTCCTTTGTTTTCAAGTATACCTCCATAATACCCAACCATAGTCACACCGAAGTCACAACCCCCTGCCAGTATGGCAGGGGGTTGTGACTTCGAAAAAATATTTTTTATTCCCCTATGCGATAGTGTTCTGATCCAGTTTTTTGATATGTGTCTCGTAAAGGTGCAGATAAATAAAAATACTGACTATAAAGGAAACCGCCTCTGCGATGGGAAACGAATACCATACATAAACCAGCCCTATTTTGGACAGGAAATAGGCTACGGGCAAAATAAGGATCAATTGGCGAAGGAGGGAGATGAGCAAGCTTTTAAAGCCCATACCCACCGCTTGAAAAATTGTCGAAAAGGTAATCCCCATCGCCGCCGGTATAAAGCAAAGGCTGATAATCCGCAGGGCGGGAATACCGTCTGTCATCATCTGTGCATCAGCTCTGAATATGCTCAGCAGAGGCTCTGTCAGCCCCCAGAAAAGGAGCGTTCCCACCGCCATTATAATCAAAGCAATGATGGACCCTAGTTTGAGGGAGGAGACGAGACGTTTTTTGTTCCGGGCACCATAGTTGTACCCCATAATCGGCATCATTCCCTGTGTCAGGCCGAACACCGGCATAAACACAAAGGACTGTAGTTTGTAGTAAACGCCCAGAATAGCCACGCCGGTCTCAGAAATTGTTCCCAAGATGGCGTTGAGGCCCATGACGAGCACTGAGCCGATGGACTGCATGATAATAGACGGGAAGCCGACGGCGTATATGTCCTTTACAGTTTTTGCACGAAATCGGAAATTTTTAAACCGAATATTGACTGCGTGGTTGCCAAACAGCAAAATACCCAGCAGAAAAATCATTGAAAGGATCTGGCCGGTAACAGTGGCAATAGCCGCACCGGCAATTCCCATAGAGGGGATCCCCATCCATCCAAAAATAAAAATAGGATCGAGGATGATATTGGTGATGGCACCGATGAGCTGGGCGATCATAGGGAAAATCATGTTTCCGGTGGCCTGAAGCGTCTTTTCAGCCGCCACTTCTATGAGGATCCCAAAGGAAAACACACAAGCAATGGACAGGTACTGATCGCCCATGGCAATAATCGTGGGGTCATCGGAAAATGCAGCAAAAAAGGGCCTTGTAAAAAACAGGCCGAAAATGAGAAAGAGCAACCAGCTGAGTGCTCCCAAAATCAGGCCGTGGGTAGCCGCATGGTCAGCTTCCTCCTGCTTTTGTTCTCCAAGCCGCCGGGAAACTAAGGAGTTGATGCCCACACCGGTACCAACTCCTACAGAAATCATCAGCATCTGAATGGGAAATGCCAATGATACGGCCGTCAGAGCCGACTGGGAGTACCAGGACACAAACATGCTGTCTACAATGTTATAAAGCGCCTGTACCAGCATAGAGAGCATTGCAGGCAGAGACATAGTGACGATCAGTTTCATCATCGGGGTGGTCCCCATTTTGTTTTCCTTAAATCCTTCCATATTCACACTCCTCAAAATGTCATTTCGACAACAGAAGGGCAGGTCCAAAACCTGCCCTTGAATGATTGTTCCGATCCATTCTCGATGTTATCTATTATAGAAGAATGAAAAAATATTTGCAAGTATCTGTCCTTTGTTGTCAAGGATTTCTCCCAATCGGTGAATACAAGAAGGAGAATAAAACGAATTTTATGCACATTGTAACAAATAGTTTTCTTTTCGATTGGCGTGCGGTGTGGTATAATAACCTCAAAAGCAACAGCGAAAGCTGTTTGCAAAGCGCCTTTAGGCGCTTTTGTCTTGCTAGCGCAAGACTAGTAAGAACATTGTATCATAAATCCCGGCCGCTGCACGGCCGACAAAGTCGCTTCGCGTCTTTTGGCCCGCTAAAGCGGGCGAATTTATGGTATAATAACTTCACGGCGTGATCCAAAGCCTTATTTCACATGCCTTTAGCTCACATCTGGGAGAATACTCTTTCATAGATTGGGACAACTGTGCCCTTGTACTTCGCGCAACAAAATTGTGTTATAGTGCCCACAAACAGCAAATAAAGTGTACATTGCATCATAGACGTAGGAGTTTTGAAGAGCAAAATAGCTTTAACCGGTTTGACGCTGAAATTTTACGAACGGGGGGGCTGGGACTATGAAAGCCATACAGAAAAAGACGCAACAGTTCCTATACGCAGCAGTCATCCTGCTGTCAGTAGGGTTTATCATCCTAGGTTACCGATTCTGTACCAGAAGTGGAAACATCCTGGGACAAGAACAAACCGGGAGCGCGGAAATGACCTGCAAGGCCCGCGCGGAGGAAATTATCAGTGATAATGAAATCTACAGCAAATACACAAATGAGGTGACAGAACGCCGCATTGTTTACTATGCCACCGTCTTAAACGGGGAAAACAAAGGAGAGCGCATCGTCGCTACCCAGGTCATGGATCAGACGCAGATGGAGCTGGGACAACCGGTGAGGCCCGGAAGCATTCATTTTGTTTCCCTTGTCACCAACGAATACATGGAAAACCAGTGGATGGCCGGAAATCCGGTCCGCACTGCATGGCTGGCGCTATTAGTATTCGGATTCTGCGGCCTGGTCATCCTGTTTGGACGGGGAAAGGGCGTTAACACTATCATTGCTTTGGCCTTGACATGTCTCGCCATCTTTTTTGTGATGATTCCCGCCATCGCCAACGGTTTTAATATTTATGCTTCCGCCCTGATCATTTGTGCCTTTACTATTCTCACGACCCATGCGCTGGTCAGCGGGTTTACTTTTAAGAGTCTGGCCGCCATTCTTGGCTGTATGGGCGGCGTGGGGATTGCCGGAATTATCACTGTTGTCAGTTCCCGCATGATGCAGATGACCGGTATGACCGATGACGATTCGCTGCTCATCTACGTCATGAACCCGGATAAACCCATTGATTTGAGGGCGATTTTATTTACCGGCATTATCATTGGCGCTTTGGGCGCTGTCATGGATGTGGGTATGTCCATCTCTTCTTCGCTGGCGGAAATCATAGTTCAGGTGCCCGACATTACTTTCGGTGGCATCCTCAAATCCGGATTTGCTATCGGACGCGATATTATGGGGACTATGGCCAACACCCTTGTGCTGGCCTACATTGGAAGCGGGTTACATATGACGTTGCTGCTGCTCACCTATCGGAGCAATCTGGAAGAGATTCTCAATATGGAGATGATCGCCTCGGAAGTTTTGCAGGCCATGGCGGGTAGCATTGCCATATTATTTACCATTCCCACAACAGCTATTGCCACTGCCTTTTTCCATAAAAAATTTGCTGTGGGGAACACGCTGTCCGAAGCTGAAAAAACTGTTCAGCTTTTATCCGAGGCAGACCCAGATTAAGAAAAAACTTCATTTTTTTATGAGAAACGCAAAAAATCAGGTTCATTTATGTAACAACAAAAAAGCACGGGAATATTCCCGTGCTTTTTTTGATTAGTTTTGCGTAATAATACTCATGGGGTCGATCCACTTGTTGTCTTTTTTCATCGCCAGGTGCAGATGAAACTCATCGGCATTTTCTACCAAAGAAGTATTGCCCACTTCGCCGATTACGTCACCCAGCTTCACTTCCTGCCCCTTTTTGACTTTTACGGTATCAGCAAGGCCGCAAAAATAGGTCGTACAGGAAGGGTACTCGATTTCCACCATAATGCCCCATTTACCATCGTTTGTCACGTTTGTCACCGTGCCGTCAAAGCAGGATTTCACTGGAGTACCTTCTGCCGCTTTGATGTCGACACCGTCATGAGTGCGCCACTCACCCAAGGTTTTGGATTTCACAAGTTCCCCGTTGCTGTAGGGATTCATGATTTCGCCGCTGAGGGGCATAATATAGGCGCCGTTTGTGTTGGCTGCAGGGGGAGTGCTTTCTTCCGAGCTGGTGCTCTGTTCCATGGTGGCCGCAGACTCGCTGCTGGAGCCTGTGTCGCTCTCCTCGGGAGCGGAGCTCTCTAAAGGAACACCCGGCTGGCTCTTCGCCACATCTTCCAGTTCGGGGACTGACCAATCTGTGCCATTTTGGAGCTGAGCCTGGGGATTGGGCTCCTGGTTTAAGCTGCTGTTCAGTCTGGAAATGGTCAGGTACGCCACGGTACCTACTGCTACTACGCTGATGGCAAGGGCGATGTAAAACCCTTTTCCCAGCGACTTTTGTTTGCCAAAGGCCGACTTTCTCATTGTTTTTGTAACCTCCCAAATTAAAATCCATCCGACTTGCATCGGCAGTATCTGTTCTGTTGAAAAAGAGGCAAATCGCTTTCTTTCAAAACTAGTTTTCACGGAATTTATTTTTTTATTCTTATGGCGTCCATGAAAATCTCTTTTGCGAAAAATCATTTTAAAAAAATTATGCATTTTACAAAATGGAAGGCGCATCTTTGATGGATTGTGAAAAGTTTTGCAATCCGCTTTCGATTTTCCAAAAAATCAATTGACTATTACATGCAAAAGAAATATAATAAGAGGTAATAGTTACCCTTAAAAAATATTTGGAGGTATCGCAAATGAGCAGAGTAATGAACTTTAGCGCAGGGCCGTCCATGCTGCCGGAGGCAGTACTGAAAAAAGCGGCGGACGAGATGCTGGATTATAACGGAAGCGGCCAGTCGGTCATGGAAATGTCACACCGTTCCAAAACCTATCAGGCAATTATCGATGAGTGTGAGTCCCTTCTCCGCGAAGTGATGAATATCCCTGACAATTATGAGGTGTTGTTCCTCCAGGGCGGCGCGTCCACCCAGTTCGCCATGCTTCCCCTAAACTTGGCCACAAAATCCGGCAGCGCCGATTTTGTTCTCACCGGCCAATGGGCTAAGAAAGCGTTTTCTGAGTGCAAAAAGCTGGCTAATGCGCATGAAGTTGCTTCTTCCGCCGATAAAACCTTTACATATATCCCGGAGTTGGATCCTTCCACATTTGACAAAAACGCCGATTACTTCCACATCTGCATGAACAATACCATCTACGGTACCAAATATGTGGAACTCCCTGACACAGGGGATGTTCCGCTGGTAGCAGATGTGAGCTCCTGCATTCTGTCTGAGCCTATCGACGTGTCGAAATTCGGCGTTCTGTACGCCGGTGCGCAAAAAAATATGGGGCCTGCCGGTCTCACTGTTGTCATTATCCGCAAGGATCTGATAGGTGAGCCCAAAGAAGGTACTCCCACTATGCTCACCTATAAAACCCACGCAGAAAACGGCTCCATGTACAACACTCCTCCCACATATGCCATTTATATTTGCAAATTAGTGTTGGAGTGGATTAAAAATGACATTGGCGGTCTTGAGAAGATGAAAGAACGCAATGAGCGGAAAGCCAATATGCTTTACGACTTCCTGGACAGCTCCAAGATGTTTAAAGGCACCGTTGAGAAAAAATACCGTTCTCTCATGAACATCCCCTTTGTCACCGGCAACGAGGAATTGGACGCCAAATTCGTTAAAGAGGCTGCTGCTGCTGGTTTTGTGAACCTCAAAGGCCACCGCACTGTCGGCGGTATGAGAGCTTCTATCTACAACGCTATGCCTGAGGAAGGTGTCAAGGCTCTCGTCGACTTCATGAAGGATTTTGAAGCTAAAAACGCTTAATTTTCCGCACAATAAAACAGAAAGAGGTCATCTTTATGTTTCATATTAAAACTCTGAATAAAATTTCCCCTCTTGGCATGGAAAAATTCGACCGCAGTACCTACGCTTGGGGCGACGACATCGAAAATCCAGACGCAGTTATGGTGCGTTCTGCTTCGATGCACGATATGGAAATGCCGGAGTCCCTTCTGGCAATCGCCAGAGCTGGTGCAGGTGTCAACAACATTCCGTTGGATAAATGCGCAGAAGAGGGTATTGTCGTCTTTAACACCCCCGGAGCAAATGCCAATGCTGTAAAAGAAATTGTCTTGCTGGGTCTGCTGCTCTCTTCGAGAAAAATTGCTCCTGCTATTGAGTGGGTCCAGTCCCTCAAGGGTCAAGGTGCCGAGGTAGGAAAACTGGTAGAAAAAGGGAAATCCAATTTTGTCGGTCCTGAACTCAAAGGCAAAAAACTTGGCGTTATCGGTCTAGGTGCCATTGGTGTGCTGGTGGCCAATGCCGCCATCTCCCTGGGGATGACTGTGTATGGCTATGATCCCTATTTAAGTGTAGATGCTGCCTGGGGTATGCACACCAGTGTCATTCATGCTACTTCTCTCCGTGACATTTACGAGAACTGCGATTATATCACCCTTCACGTGCCTTGCAACACCGAGACGAAAGGCATGATCAATGCCTCTTCTATCAGCATGATGAAGACTGGTGTTCGGATTCTCAATTTCGCCCGCGGCGAGCTGGTAGTCGAAGAAGATATGCTCAGCGCATTGGACGAAAAGAAGGTGACCGTTTACGTTACAGATTTCCCCACCGAAGCACAGCTGGGGCACAATGGTGTTGTCGCTTTGCCGCATCTTGGAGCTTCAACCCCTGAGTCAGAGGATAACTGTGCAAAAATGGCTGCCGAAGAGCTGATCACTTATCTTGAAAGCGGGAACATTGTGAATTCGGTAAACTATCCCAACGTTTCGCTCCCTAAGAGCGGTGAGATGCGTTTTTGTGTGCTTCATAAAAATGTGAGTGGTACCTTGTCCAAAATTTCAACCGCATTTTCTGATGCAGGCATCAATATCGAAAACATGATCAACGGTTCTAAAAAGGACTACGCTTACACTATTGTGGATTTGGCACAGAAGGTGGACGCCGGTTTTGCTGAAAAGCTGACAGCTGATCCCGATGTCATCAAAGTCCGCGTTATCTAAATGAATTAAGTGCAATTGAAAAAGGCTGAAGGAAATCCTTCAGCCTTTTTTGTTGCGAATCTTGACTACCTACCTAAAATACAAGTATCTTCGTAATAATCTCGTACAAATAAACCAACAAAAGCAGAATCCAGGTAGGGGAGAGCAAAGCCGCCCCAAACACCTTTGTTTGAGCTAATTGTCCCTCCAAAGCAGGCCCCCGCCGCTTTCGGAATTCCCCCCGGCATACTGAAATCGCAATAATCAAAGAAACAAGCGCCAAGGCATATAAAATGATATTGAGGGTAAGCACAATCGTCGGAGAGAGAACAGGAAGCAACGTGCTCAGCAAAACAGCAACCACATTATTGAGAACATGGACTGCTATCACAGGAAGAAGCGAGTCAGAGCGCACCGCTATATATCCGAAAAGACAGCCCATGACAAAGGCGGGTAGTAGCTGGGTCAAGTCATAGTGATAAAAGGCAAATAAAAGTGCTGAAAACAGGATAGCAAACCCGGTTCCAAATCTGCGCAGCAACCGTAGAACATAACCTCGAAAGATCACTTCTTCTAAAACGGGAGCAATTAAACAAGAGTAAACGAGCAATGCGCAGGACCAAAACGGCGTTTCATTAGAATAAGAAAAATCCGGGGGAGTCACTACGGCTCCACCTTTATTGAGCCATTGGGCAAACAGCTCTGTAACAAGAGAAGTGACGAGGTTAAGGCCTATGCACAGCCCAAACCCCACAACAACTGTTTTCAAATGTTTTTCAGACCGGTTAAATAATTCCTTTATCTTAATACCGGTGAGTTTTCGCGCCACTAAAGTAGCTGTAGCCGCTCCCAAAATAGTTGGAAGGATGCTAGCAAAAATCTGATACAGCTCTAAATCAATCTGGATACCAGTAACCTTAAAAATAAGGCTATCAAGCCCCCATACAGCGTAAGACAGTAAAGTGGCGGCAAATAAGGCGATAATTACCAGGCCTGAGGCCCATCCACTCGCTTTTCGCACGGCAGAGACAGGTTTGACACCAGAAACCGAATTATTGGAAGATCGGCTCATAAAAAACTCCTTTGAGGGGTTATTTCTGCATAGTCAGCAACTCAAAATGGATGGAATCCGCTACTTCCAAAGGAATAGGGGATGGCCGCCCCAGATAAAATCCCTGCAAGTAATCAACCCCTGTCTCAACTAGAAGAGCCATTTCTTCTCTGTCTTCAACACCCTCGGCAATAACCTTGATGTTTCGTCCGTGTGCGTAAGAAACTAGGTTTATGAGAATTTGCTGACGGTTAGGATCCCTGTGTATATTGCGAACAATGGACATGTCTACCTTAATATAATCCGGTGCCACGTTCAAAAGCATCGTTTCACTGTTATAACCGGTTCCAAAATCATCCAGTGCCATCTGGCCGCCGTATCTGGCCAGCCAATCCCGTTTATTCACTGTATAAACCTGTTCGCTTTTTTCACTTTCAGTAATTTCAATGACTACACGGCTCAGCTTGTCGCCATACTCTTCCTGGAGTTTCTGTTTATCAATATTTGAGAGCTCCTGATTGGCCACCGAATTGATAAACAGCTTGCAGCAAGGGGGAACCGCTGGGAACCGTTCGAAAAACTGTATGGCCTCAAACCAAGTCAGCTGCTCAAGTTGGAGCAGTTTTGACTGCGACCGGGCCAGTGAAAGGATTTCCATTGTGGACTTCAGCGTCTCCAGTTTGGATCTCATTAACGCCTCGTAGGCAAATACTTCACCAGTTTTAACATCTACAATGGGCTGATAGTAGTATTCGACCAGCCGATTGTCCAGCAAATTATTGAGCTCTTCCCGTTTGCGCAGCAGATAGGAATTCTTTTGGTACTCCGCTAAATCAAATTCACTAAACTCTCCTTTTACCGAGTTTTTAACCGTATACATGGCGAAATCCGCATACCGAATCAGCTCCTGATAGTTTTCCGAATCGTCAGGATACCAGGCTATACCTGCGGAAGCCCGCAAGCGGATAGCCGTATTATCAGGAAGCGGTAAAATGGTTTTTGCCATATGTGCTTTTAGGTTTGCAAGAATACTTTGAATCGGTTGCCGTTCTTCATATCCCCACAAAAACAGGTAAAACTCGTCTCCGGACATTCTGGAGACAATCGCTGCAGGAGGTGCGGATTCCTGCAATACCTGGGCGGCTAGCTGAATGTATTGGTCACCATAATCATGGCCGTAGGTGTCGTTGACATATTTCAAATTGTCGAGATCCATCATCAATAGCGCTGCGGTTTTGATTTTTTGAGGGGAAAAAAATAAATATTCCATCTCCGAATGAAACGCCCTGCGGTTCAGAAGATTTGTGAGAATATCATAATCTCTTTCGTACTCAATTTTCCGTTTTTCCAGGATCTCTTTCGTAACGTCTTCTGCCACACCTAGGACTTTATTTTCGTCTTCCAACACTCGAAGCCGTGCCCATTTGGTAGCGTCGTCCGGGCAGAACAAGACCTCCCATCGACTGTCAGCGTGGGCTTCTACGGTGTAAGGTATTTCGTTAAGGATACGGCGGAATTCTTCCAAGGTCATGTATCCATCGGTTACACGACCCTCAACCTGAAGGACACCAAAGAACCGCTTGGTGTAAAACACCTGTCGGTCCCCCCTATGTATTTCAAATGCGCCGATGCAGTCACTGGTCATCTCAATGATTTGAGAAAGTTTAGAGGCAGATTCTGCTACATCGCTGCTGAGCTTCTCAATAGAGTCAGAAAGCTCATCTATTTCGCGGATATTAATTTTACCAAAATGCACAGGCAGCCGTGGATTGCTTTTCCGGACTTTACCTGCCAGAGTAATAATTGGCTGGCTGACAATACGGCTGATAATCATAAGGCCAATAATACCGACTAACAGGCTAATTACAGCCGCCGCTAAAATCGAGAGAGTTACTTTATGAGAAAATGCAAACAGTTGTCTCTTATCCACAATCCCCAGAAGCACCCATTGCTCTTCCTCAAAAGGCGTATGGGTATTGTATAGATGAAATTGCTGTACACAACCGTAGGGTTCTCCCCGAGAGCTCTCATTTTGCTGAAATTCATATACATTGACAGCACCGTAGTGCTCCAGCGGATAAATAATTGACTCATCGCCAAATAATTGCATGTATTTCGGTCCGGTTGTTGCGATTCTTAAAAAGCTGTCGCCGTCTTGGATGCCCAAAAAGTAGCTGCCGCCTTTGTCTTTGTTGGTTGTGATTTCACCGTATGGAAGCTGCTTTTGCAGATAGCGCACTGAAATTTCTACTCCTAAAACCCCATAGGGGGACCCAGACTCGTCTTTTAAGGGGATCGAATAGGTAATTACAGGGTTGCTTTGGTCCTTTTCGTCGAGACAGAAGGGCGGACTCCAATATCCAAGATCCTGTGCGTCCGCATCAGGATAAGCCTGCGCAGCCTCAAACGGTTTGCAATAATAACGACTATTTTCCCCGTCCTCGTCAAAGACAAAGTAGGGGCTCCAATAGCTGTCCAAAGAAATGCTTTTTTCTTTATTGAAATGAGAAGAGCCCCGTTCCAGCAACAGATCTGAATCGTTCTGTGGGGTGGATACCGGGTCTTGATCCCGTATATACAGCCCCAGCCTTCTGATATCTCCTTCTTCGACAGAGTTGGTCTCTAAAATCAAAAAAGCACCGGTTACGGAATTTTTTCTTAAAATATATACCAGCTCATCATAGGAGCGGTTGAGTATTTCATTTGCAAGGCTGTCATCGGTCCGCAGGGCTGAAATGGACGTGTGCCGGTTTTCCAAAAGATCCTGAACAACTGCCTCGATCGTAGACTGTGTTCCAGATAAAGCAGACCATCGCTGGAGCATTTCGCCCTGCAGATAATTTTTTCGGTTAATGACTCTTTCGTTTAAAATATCCTCGGCATTCTGGCTCAGCTTATTAACGGTTCCCGCCGCAAAAATGGTGCCGCAAAATAAGACCGCCTGCACAAGAAGCAAAACAGTCATCGGCAGCAATATTTTCTTCACGATAGAATCGTTTTTGACAATAACTTTTTTCATTGCTGTCCTTCCGCCTCAGTTGTCATGCCTATTGCATTGCTGACGTCAGCCGATCGACAAACTGATTATACCACGAATCAAAGTATTGATCGGTTGTGAATGAAGAGGCTGCTTCCTCCAGAGATAAGCCGTCTTTAAGGCTCTCTATCACCTTTTCCCGGTCGGCATCTGCTTGATCCTGCATGGAATGCTCCAAAATATTCCGGGCATCATTGCCGTTTTTGAAGGCTTTATTGGTATAAAGTTTAAAGTCCCTCACGCTCTGAAACGCCACTGGCAATGATTCTAAAAGATTTGCCGAAATATTTTTTTTGATACCATCTATGGCCAAAATTTGCTGCAGATATTCTTCGGTATTCGCCCCCCGTTTGACTGGAAGATACCCGGAAGAAATACTAAACTCCACATTTCGCTCCTTTTCGGTAAACCACTTCAGGAATTGCACAGCAGCGTACTCTTTCTTTTCATCGGATTTTACGACAGCCATCCCCGCTCCTTGCTGCACGTTATATTTTTCGCCGCCTTCAAAGACAGGTATAGGCAGCGACAAAGCTTCAATAGGGTAACTTTCACCATCGTTCACCGTTACCATCTCCGGAAAATAAGCAGCCCCAGAAGTAGAACCCACTAGTGCTATAATATCACCGGTTTTTGCGTCATCAGAGCGAAAGTTGCCGTAAGCGCCAAAATACCCGCAAATATATGGAATATAATAATTATTCCATAGCTTTCGAATCACATTCTTATTTACGTTAAGTTGGACACTTTCATCTTTTATATCAAAAATTTCAGTTCCCAGCTGTTTGCAACCGATAATCATGTAATTTGCCATTGCATCTCGCCCAAAAAAGGCCTTTCCATCATTGGATTCCGGTGTCAGACTGTCCGTCCATTCATAGTACTGTTTGGCGGTTCGCACGACCCCTTCCACAGTTTCAAGCTGGGATAAATCGACTCCCTCAGCTGTGGCAAACCGATCCCAATCGGTCTTATTGAGCATCATAACTTCAACCGACTTGGCGGTGGGAAATATTTTGAGGCTCCCACTCTCGTCAAACCTTCCCTCTTCAATATAAGAGGGGACATATTCGTCCAGCTCTTCTTTTGTAAAATATGGGGAAAGGTCTGCCAGTAAGCCCAGTTTATCGATTTCGTAAGCAGTGTCCGCATAACATGCAAACATGTCGGGCACTTCGCCGGAACCTACTTTTTGATTGGCGGCGTCGGCTACCTTGGTGATGAGCTCATTTACATTCCCTTGGCTGAACGCTTCCACAATAATCCCCTGCTCCATGCCCACTGTTTCGTTGAACTCAGTAACCATTTCATTGAAAGAATTAAGCTGCTGCCCATTGTAGTAATGCCAAATCTCAATTGCCGTAGGATCTTCCGGATCTAGCTTTATATCGACTTCCTTATCCGCCTCACATCCAGCCAAACACATAGAAAATGCCGTTAAAACTGCCAGGACCCCGGTACATACCTTTTTCATCATGGTAAACAGTCCTTTCCCGAAACAGGCCATGCTGTTTTTTCATGGGTCGTTATTGATTATATTTTACTGCATGCAGAAGGAAAAGTCCACCATTATTTGGGGAAGCGGCACCACGTATTTAAACGGTTTCGCTAACGCATAGCCTCCAGTTGAGCCCGTTCCTCTGCAAGGTGTTGCAGCAAAAGTTTCAGCGTCCAGTATCGGTTAACTTCGGTTATCACTGCCTTTAAGGGGATATACCCCGCACCGCATTCTCTCATTTTCAAAAACAGCTCGTCTATGCGTTTGCCCGTAAACCCGCGCAACAGCATCGCCGGCAGGGGAGGAACCTGAACTTCCTGCGCCGTTTCTGATTCCTGTAAAATACTCATTTCCGCCAATTTCCCTACATTGCTATCTAAATCTTCCTCGGTCAAATACTTGACAGGGATGTCCATTTCCCGACAGAGGGCATTTATTTTTTGGCCCTGCTCGCTGTTTTGGTCAACTCGGTACAAAAGCACCATTTCACTGTAAAGAGATTTTTTAGAGCGTTTCATTGTATCTTTCCTTTCTATTAATGGTATTTTTCATTAAATTCTGGCGCGTTAATTGAAGGTTTATACAGACATCCATAAAACCAGATGATTTTTTAAAATATATTTTTCATCGCCTTAATTCCTTAATATAATTACTTTTATTTTTCTACGATATATTTATACATTTTATAATTATCATATATTTTATTTTTACTTTATAGTTTTATTATGATATAAGGTGTTTTATTTTTAAATTTTTCGTTAATGTAATAATAAAATATGTTGTATTTTTGGTCTTTATCCATTATACTTACCTTGTTGTGTTGTTTTTTGATATTTAATCTGAAAAAAGGACGGATAACGGTATGAAACAAATCATTGCAGTGGTCACTGCCGAAAAAAGCGATTTTAGCCTTTTGTTAGAGGCTCTCCCTAATTTTACAGTAGAATACATATTACCGGAGGAAGTAACCGCTTACGATCTATCTATTTACACAGCGCTGGTATTGCTGGGAGGCACAAAAAATTCCCCCCTTGCTTTAGAAGCAGCGGCCCGTATCAAAATTGAAGAGCAAATTCAAAGCGGCAAAAAGGTTTTCAGCGAATACTTGTACAGCATTGATGACATCTATACGCCAGAGCCAGCTTCTACACGATTTAAACGGCTAATTGTCAACCAGGAAATGGGCGGCCTTTCCAGAGGAGACATTCTGGAGGACCAGTGCAACACTTTTATTCTGCCCCACTTCAGTAAAAAGTTAGAAGAGCCTATTCTTTATTATAAAGAGTTCATAAACGCTCATGACAAAACGGAAGTCCTCGATGAAGACGTTAAAGAGCTTTCCAACTGGGCCTTGTGGAAAGAACGGCCAAATTTAATGGTTTGTTCTTTCCGACTCTGCAATTTCATTAAAGCTAGATTTGCACCTTTGAATGGGTGGAAAACACTTATTCGTTCTATAATAGCGTGGATTTCAGGGGAATCCGCGGCGGACCTGCCCATTGGGCAAGCATATGCTCTTGTCCAGGAGGTGGACGACTCCAAGTTTGACTCTCTCCTGCGGGAATGTTTCGCATCGGGTATTCGTTGGTACCACGAATCCAAAATGTTGATTGAAAATGGAAAACGGGGTATCTACGAGGGCTTTATGACTGAAATTCAGCCCGATGGCTCTCAGGCCCGTGCTTTAAGTATCCGCACCGATTGTACCGCTGAAGCCTCACTGGCGTTTTTTGCCGATTATTTGCTGACCGGAAATGTGGCCAGCCTAAAAACTTCTGATGAACTGGAGGCTTTCTGCTTTGAAAAAATGCAGATTGAGGGTGGACTCTATGACGGCATGATTCGCTGGACCAACATCGCCTGGAATGTTTGCTATCAGGACGACAACGCCCGAGTCATGATTCCCAGTCTGCTAAAAATGATGTACACCGGCAATTACCGTTACTTGGATGCCTGCTGCAGAGCATTGGATTTTCTGGTAAAAACTACTGGTCCCGATGGACTCCGCCCTTCCCGAACCGATAATTTTGTATTGGATGAAGCAGAAATAGAACGTCTCCATACAACTCCCGCCAACTTCCCCTGCGCCCACTACAACGCATTTTATTCGGCAACCTTGCTTCTTTGCGGCAAGCTGGCCAAACGGGATGACTATATCGAGGTAGGCATCAAAGGCCTCGAAAGCATTATGGCAGTTTATCCTAAGACAATCCGAGAACAAAGCGAAACGCAGGAACTCTGCCGCCTGATACTGCCCTTGGCATGGCTTTACTGGGTTACCGGCAATCCCAAACACAAGGATTATCTCTATCAAGTGACAAACGACCTGCAGAAAATGAAGCATCCCAGCGGTGCCTATCTGGAGTGGGATTCGGATTATTCCGCCGCTTGCAGTCAAAAAGAAAACGCCGAGTGCTCCCTGCTCACCAAAAACGGGGATCCGATTGTCGATCTGCTCTATTCTCTCAACTGGCTGCCACTAGGCTTCTGTCACGCTTACCTCATTACAGAAGATCCCTATTTTTATGATCTTTGGAGGGAGATTGCCTCCTTTATGATCCGTTCACAGATACACAGCGGCAACCCCGTGATCGACGGAGGCTGGGCGCGGGGATTTGACGTAAACAGAATGGAAGTCTACGGCCTTCCCAATGATGTGGGATGGGGGCCTTGGGCCATTGAAAGCGGCTGGACTGTCTCGGAAATTCTCGCGGGCCTGGGATTTGGCCTGCTGGACAAAAATATTTTTAAAGAATAATTGGAAGCCGGCATCTTTTAGAGTGCCGGCTTTTTGCATCTCCGGGCGGAGGAAGCATTCCCTCTTTTCTCCAGAAGCCCCACCTGACTATCCCGCTCCGGCACTGATGATTTAAACAAAAATCCCCGTATTCCGTTTAATTGTACCATATGCTTTACCCGACACCGGGCTCGGTTAAAGCAGCTTCCATAAAGCCGCAAAAATCATCATCCGTTACCTGCAGATAAGATAAACTGGCACTTATCAGGAAACATCAACCCGATTGGAGGTAACAAGCCTTAAAAGTCCCTCTGTCGTTTGTTCCAAAGCTCCTTTTGCAAGCCTGCTACCCATAAAAGTCCCATCATTATATGTAATGGGCAGATCAGAAATACGGACACATTTCCTTCATAGGAACGTTAAATCGATTCTAATATTCTGCGTTCCTCATGTGATTATTGTATATTTTATCCCTCCGGTCATTAAACCTGAAACTATTCACCTGAACGATAACTTGTCTTTCTGTAACAGCTGTTAAAAAGCAGGCCGAATCCACCGCCACACAGGCCTCCAATGACATGAGTCAAGTGGGAGATACCGTCCTGCACCAAGATTGCGTCTGCGATCTCCTTTCCGAGGTAAACCAGGACAACGATTAAAAAAGTTAGAGGAATCCGTCCTTTATCCCCACTGACAACCGATGTGAGAATAATAGTCATAAAAACCACCCCACTAGCACCTAGCAGAATTACATGCATAAATAGTACATCTGCAAGTCCGGTAATCAGCGCCACTGCAGCAACCATCAAAAGTAAGCTCTTGCTGCCGTATTTTTCTTCTAGAAGTGGACCTAATAACAAAAGCAAGACCATGTTCCCCGCATAATGGTCAAAGCTTACATGCCCCAGCACATGGCCAAACAACCGGATGTACCCCAACGGATCCGTCCACGAACACGGATATACGCTGAACAAAAGCCGATTTGCAGTGCCCCCCGTTACCCAATTAAGCAAAAGTGCAGTGCCAGACAACAGAGCATAGGTCAAAACCACTGGAGAATTGTATTGGATTTTTTTAAAAAATCCCATTACCATCGACCTTTCCTAACTTATTGCGTTTTTGCAGATTTTATCCGCAAATTCTTTTTGGAAAAGGGTTTCTGTTAAAATTTTCTGTTTGGTTTTTCTAATTTAGATACAAAAAGGCTAAAACCGTGCTCTATTTATTGTCCAGAAGAACATTTTGCAGCGTCAATGGCCAGCACCACCATTAATGGCAAAAGGGGATTCATCCCATCAGAAATGTCAATGATATAAGTATCAGTCCAATTTAAGAGCTGCTTGGAGATCTGTGCCACCCTGCCTCCAGTTTCGCTGGTAATATCATACTCCCATTCCAGCCAATTTCCTGTAACCTGCCAGCCATTGCAGTCCAGATGAAAAGAGGGCCTAAAAAAGGTAAATTCTTTCTGGAGCTGCCCGATATAATTTTCCCCCACATACATCCGAAAACGGGGGAGAAACGTGAGCACCTCTTCCTTAACAGTGCCTACGTGGTTCCCAGCAGCATCCAATATCTGGAGGCAATGGCCCCAGGAGAGTTTACCTTCCACTGTGAACATAGTCTTTCCCGATTCATCGTACACGTCATAACTGTCAAGCCAGGAGAAAAAACGCTGTTTAAATAAAAGTTTCATGACAAACCTCCCATGACATAAGAGTCTGTACCGGCGGATTACCGAACCATTTATGGCATCTTGTGCATCAACACCACACATTCTACATGCCCCGTCCGCGGGAACATGTCGACACTGCGGTATTTTACAAGCTCATATCCCTGCTCTGAAAGGATTTTGCAGTCCCTGGCGGCAGTAGACGGGTTGCAGGAGACCATTACGATCTTCTGGGGAGCCATGTCCACAATGCTCTGGAGAACTTCTCTGTCGCAGCCTTGACGAGGAGGATCCACCAAAATTACATCTGGCTTGAGACCTCTCTGGGCCAGATCCTTCGCCGCTTTTTTCGCGTCGGCGCAGATAAACTCCGCCCGTTCAGCTCGATTGAGGGACGCATTTTTTTTGGCGCTTTCCACAGCGGGAGCCACAACCTCTACTCCTATAAGGCGGTCAACCTTGGAATAAGCGGACAACCCGATAGAACCGATGCCGCAGTATAAATCCAAAAGCAGCTCTATCCCTGTAAACTGGGCATACTCAAAGGCCAGGGAATAAAGCCTTTCCGCCTGCTCCTTGTTAACTTGGTAGAAAGCCGGCGGCGCAATGTGCAGTTCTTTACCAAGAAAAACATCCTTGATGGCATCATCTCCGCTGAGCACATAAAATTTTTCGCCTAAAATCACATTGGTATTCTTGGCGTTCTGGTTTAAAACTATGCTGGTGACCTGCGGAAACTGCTTCTGCAGTCCCTGCACAAATTCCCGGCAGCAGGGGAGTTTTTTCCCCGTTGCCACCAGGCAAACCATCATTTCACCGGTGCTTCTGCCCACTCTCAGATAAATGTGGCGCAGAAGCCCTTTTCCGGATTTTTCATCGTAAACGGATATCTTATATTCGTTGATAAACCCGAGTATCCATTGAATAATTGGGGCAAACCGCTCATCCTGTATCTGACAACAGCTTGACGGAACAATCCGATGACTCCTTTTGGCATAGAAGCCTGCTACGGCTTTGCCGTTTTCATCGACTCCCAGCGGATACTGGGCCTTATTACGGTAATGTATGGATTCCGGCGCGCCCAAAATAGACTCAGGCGGCAGGGTAAACCCTCCGATCCGCTGAAAGGCGTCCTGAACTGACTTTTCCTTGATTCGAAGTTCTGCCTCGTAGCTAATATGACGAAAAGAACAACCTCCGCATTGCTTAAAGGCAGAGCAGTCTGCTTCAATTCGGTCATGGGACGGTGTGAGTATTTCCTCTAAGATGCCATACCCGTAACTTTTCAGCACCTTAACGGCCTTGAAGCGGATTTGGTCACCTACCGCCGTCATGGGAACAAAAACGGCAAATCCATCGATCTTGCAAACACCGCTGCCATCCAAAGTCAGGTCTTCCACCAAGGCGGTATAACTCTGATTTTTTTTAATCATAGGAACCACTGCCCTTGCTTACAACCACGAATTGTCATTGCAAAGGCCCTTTCATTAATTGGAATTTGTTTGTGCTGGCTAACCTATGTATGCAGCCACTCAAAAACGCATAAGTCTTTGCTGTATACGACAAAGGACGGGAAACCCGTCCTTTGTTATTTCTTTTCCTGTTTTAACCGATTACCGGCGCATCCATAGGCCCACTAGCCGCTCCTTGTCCGCCGGAATCAGGCCCAGAAGGGGTAGAGGACTCGTCTCCGTCATCACCATCACCGCCTGAGGATGCTCCATGGGCGATATCACAGACACCGGGTTTTGCATTTGCCTTGTAATATCCTACAGCCGTATGCGGACAGGAAGAGGACTTGAGAAGCCCCGACTCAGTGCAGTATTCTAACTGAACGATATTCGAACTCAGATCGAACTGCTTGTTTTCTAATCCTTTGTGAATATCCTCCATCACATTCTTCCAGATGGTGTCCGGATCATACATGGACTTGTAGGGAAGTGATTTGGGGGTGTCATATCCCGTCCAGACACCTCCAATGTAATACGGTGTCATACCTACAAAGGTGAGATCGTTATAATCCTGCGTAGTACCCGTTTTACCGATAACCGGCATCTTGCTGTTCAGCCGTGCTTCCCGTCCGGTACCGCCTTCGCCGTTTACTACCTCGTATAGCAGCCGATTCATAATGGACGCAGTATCCTCACTGATGGCCCTGGTCTTTTTGGACTGGTTATCCAGAATAATATTGCCGTTTGCATCCTCAATCCGGGTATAGGTAATGGGAGAATAATAATTTCCCCCGTTTCCGAAAGGCGCATAGGCGGCTGTCAATTCTTTGAGGTATAGTCCGTCGGTCATCGAACCAATAGACAGAGAAAGGCCAAAGTCGTTGTATTTCCCGGTTGTTACCAGTGTGGTGATACCGAATTTTTTCTGCAAAAATTCCACACTGCGCTCTGGAGTCAGCTGCTGCATGAGCTTAACAGGAATGGTATTCCTTGATTTTCGCACGGCCTCCACAATTGTTGTATCGCCGTAATATTTGTTTTCGTAGTTTTTGGGCCAATCCTTTCCGTCAATCTTAGTCGCCGGTCCATCTACCAGCACTGTCGACCAGTTAATAAGATCATACTCCACTGCAGGCGCATACACGGCGAGGGGCTTCATAGAAGAACCGGGCGGACGCTTTGCCATAGTGGCGCGGTTAAAGCCGCGGCTCTCGGTTTTCTCTCCCTTGCCGCCAACCAGAGCTAGAATACGCCCATCATAGTCCATCAGGACGAATGCTGCCTCTGGAATATTTCCGTCGGCATCCGGTTTGATCTGCTTCGAAGAAAATGTACGCCAATCGGCAAACTTCTTCTCCAATGTGGTCTGTAAAGCAATATCTTCGGTGGTGTAAATCCGGTATCCACCGTTTTTAAGCCTGTCATAGGCGTAATCTCTGGACCAGCCGTATTTTTCCATCAAATCGGCTAAAACATCCTCAATAACGGCATCTACAAAGTAGGAGGAGATACCTTCCTTGACGGCAGAATCTCCCGTGTCCACATCATCTTGGTCATTTCCTGAGTGGTCAACTGTGACAACAGGTTCCTGAATGTACTGCTCATATTCCTCCGGTGTAATCATACCCTGGTCACGCATGCATTCCAGTGAATAATCACGCCGTTCCTTATTTTTTTCGGGGTGCAGGTCCGGCCGCCTGTTGTTGGGCGAGCGGGTCATTCCCGCGAGGGAAGCTGCCTGGGGTACTGTCAGTTCCCATACATGGCACCCAAAATAATACTGGGAAGCAGCCTCGACGCCATAGTTGCGTCCCCCGAGAAAAATAATATTCAGATAAGATTCCAAAATTTCCGCCTTGGTATAATTCCGTTCCAGATCCAGAGCTCGAAAAATTTCACGAAGTTTGCGAATCGGGGTAACTTCATCGTCGTTTGTGGCATTTTTAACCAGCTGTTGAGTAATGGTCGATCCGCCCTGGCTGCCGCCCTGCAATATGGCCTTCACTGACACGCTAATGGTACGGACCCAGTCCACTCCTTCATGGTCCATAAAGCGTTTGTCCTCGGTGGCAATAAAGGCATCCTGCACATACTGGGGAATATCCGATAAATCCACCTCGATCCTACGCTTTTCGCCGGACATCCGGTAAATCTCCACCAGGCCCTCGTCCGGATCTTCCGCATAAAGCATTGTGGTCATACTCTGATTGATATTGTCCAAGTTGACGCCATTGTCCACTTCCATAAAGTTCATCACATAAATAACCATGGCCGTGACAACAATACATCCGGTAATGACACAAACAAGCATCATTGTTACCAAAATCCGCATGATATGGCTGACAATGTGCTTTACCGTTTTGGATGTCCTGGAAGCCGGCTGTTTCTTTTTCTTCGCGGTACTCAAAAATTAGCCCCCTTTGAAAAACCTTTTTGTCTCAATAATCATAAGATAAAGAAAAATGTCTAGTCTGTGGCCCCAAAATCCGCAAGAACCGCCTATTTCAAGGAGGCGGGAGCCAAATGTAAAACTAAAAATGCTTGCATGCCAGCCAATATCATTGGGTATGATATATCCGGCTGAATGGATCCATCTTTGTGATTAGTTGCCATATTTGCAAGCCAACATGGACCTGCAGGCCGTTTTGTGTATGGTAAAATGATTCCCAAAAATATTGGAAAAAATTTCTTGCGCCGACTACACACGGCACACTAAGTGAATTGTTTGTGGATATTATACCATATCCGCAAATTCCGTAGGAATTTGTAGGCGGGTTTACCCGCCGCAGTTCTGCTTTGGCAGAACCGGAAAATGATAAAATAAACCCAATGTCAAAACACTTTGTTTTGGCAAGCCGCATTTATGCGGCCGAAGGTTTTGTGTGAAACCTTCGTTGATTGTGTTTATTATACCACAAGCACATTTAAATGTTAAGTCCCCAAAACTCAGTCTGTATATTTTTGCCATTTTTGGTACAAAATACTCCTGTCCACTTTTTATTATAAAAAGACCATTTGCAAAGCCCATGGGCTTTTTCTAATAATACGATTCAACAAGCGGCAAAGATTCACAAAAGGGTTGTTCCGCATATTATTTACAGAAAGGACATTGGTTTTATGAAAAAGAGAACCGTCACCTGCATCGTCGTATCGGCGTCTGTTTTGGTGGTTGCCCTATTTTTTGTCTTTCTTAGTTTTCTAAAAAATCTCACAAATCCTGTGGATTACAACTATGGTGCTCAGACTTATCCATACCTAGTCCAGGAGTACAATGGAAAAATCGGAGTCTTTCGGAACAACGAAAAAACGCCCTTTCAGGTGGTTGACCTTTCTCCAGCATTGTTGCCTCCTTACGATCAGGCTGCATTAGAGGAGGGCATTCCTATTCGCAATGAGAGCGAACTGCAACGAATCCTCGAGGACTATGCCTCCTAGAATCGCAGAATGTGAGCCGCTAAGTATTCAGCCTCTCTATGATCGTGGGTAACCAAAACAATGGCTTTCCGTGTTTTAAGCTCTGCAAAGATGTCCATAACATCCATTTTTGTGGAATCATCCAGTCCCTGAAAGGGCTCGTCCAACAAGAAAACGTCACCGTCAAAGCAAAGCGCTCGCCCTATGGAAACCCTACGTTTCATACCACCACTCAGCTCATCTGGGTACTGTGCCGCTGCTTTCATAAGACCCAGCCGATAAAGCCACTGTTCTGCGCCAGAACCCACGGCCTGCAGGTTTTCCAGCACCGTCAGTTGGGGAAACAGCCGGTCTTCCTGAAATACTACTGACAGCTTTTTTCTGCTGAGACCGGAGATGTGCCCGCTGTCCGCCTTTTCAAGGCCGGCCAGCAGGCGGAGAAATGTGGTTTTCCCCACTCCGGATGGCCCCATAATAGCTGTGACCCCGATTTCCGGTATTGTTGCGGTACAATGGTCTATAACCAGTTTCCCATCATAACTTTTGGTGAGATTGTTACATTCTATGGGCATAGGAGCTCCTTTCACACTTCATATGCTGCGGACGAGTTTTTTGACAACCCCTTCAATCATCAAGCTCAAGCCGATAATTACCAGCGTCCAGCAAAAAACGTCAAGTGTTTCCAGAAAGATTTTAGCGTTGTAAAGCATGGTGCCAATCGCCAGCTTGGGCAGGGCAAATATTTCGCCGGTAATACCCGCTTTCCATGCAAAACCAACAGCAGTAGATAGGGAAGACCTCAAAAAAGGCCGAAGAGCAGGGACATAAACAAGCTTTACCGTCTTACGGGTGGAAAAGCCATAAACCTTGGCCACTTCCAGAAGCGCCGGATCCGCCGACCGAATCCCCTCCACTGTACTGGAGTAAACCATGGGGAATACCATCAGAAAGGCGATAAAAGCAGACAGTTCATATGATTTGATCCATACCAGCGCCAATATGATAAACGAGGTTACCGGGGCAGATTTAATGACTGCCATAAGGGGAGAAAGCAGCAGATGGACGGGGAAAAATTTTGTTCCCAGTACTCCAAACAGCACCCCTGCTGCTGCGCCGATGGCATATCCCTCCAAAATCCTTCCTAGGGAAACGGCGATAGACACCCAAAACTGCATTGTTCCAGCCAGTTGGATAATCCGCTTTAAAACCGCCAACGGGGACGCGACGAGCAGGGAATTATCCAAAAAAGCGGAAAGCACCTGCCATACTGCGATCCAAAACAGTATGGCAAGTGTCATTAGAAGGCCTTTTTTTATTGAGCAACGACGGGGTTTCAGGACGGTATCCGTCCGGTATCGGTCCTCAATCTCTGATTGTTTTTGGCGGGTCAGTTTCTTATTTTTGATAGTAAAAATTTTCATCGGGTACCGTTCCCCCTATAGACTTCGGTTCAAAGTCATATAGCACCTGCAGAAACGCATTAATATCGGTTTGCATTTCTTCTCCATCAATGTAGACGATGTTACATTGGGGAATTGCCTTTTCCGCAACTGCTGACGGCATTAAATCATAGGTCTCAGAAAGGTCGGCGGTCTGGCCGGGGTTAGTGTTTGCATACTCGGTCGAAACCTGATATTCGCTCAAAAAGTCATCAACCAGATTTTTGTGCAACTCCAAAAATTCGGAACGGGCCACAATAGCGCCCATGGCCAGCTGATTATCGGAAACCTTCTCCCATTCTTCGGTCAGGTCCAAGGCAATGGAAACATTGCTGTCTTTCATAAGCGCCGATGTGACAAAAGGTTGGGGAAGTACCGCAACCGCTTGATCTGCCGCTGCCAGAGTGGCTGCTGCTTCACTGTGCTCGGATTTATATACCACAGTCACATCACGGTCGGGATCAATGCCGTTTTTCTCCAATATATATTCCAACACATACTGCGCTGTCGTCCCTTTACCGCTGGCAACAATCGTTTTTCCCTTTAAATCTTGGACAGAAACGATGGGTTCGCCTTTCTGGACAACATATAAAACGCCCAAAGTATTAACCGCAAGTATTTTTATTTGTCCATTCGTCTTGTTATATAGAGATGCCGCCAGATTAGTAGGCACCGCGGCAATATCCAATTCCTTAGTGGCTAATTTACTGACGATTTCATCCGGTTGCCCTACTAGTTGAAAGCGGTACTTCTGTTGATAAGATGATGTTCCCCCCGAAGTTTGGGATGCATCGCTGTTCGCCATCAGCTTCAGCATACCGAGACCTGTTGGGCCTTTCAACGAAGCCACCCGCACAATGGTATCGTCCACTACCATTGGCATAGGTGACACATCACTGCTGGAAGGGTCACTGGACGGCTCCGGTTGTTCTTGTTGTTGTCCGCAACCTGCAAACATCAACACAAACAGCGCCCCTGCCGCAACCATAGACAAAAGCTTTTTCCAATTTTTCCTCATAATCTCCTAAATCCCCTTTAAAATAAGCGAAACCACCTGTGGGAAAACTACTACGGTTCCCCAAAATCTGCTATTTTAATGTGTCATTATTATATCCTTGTCCCCTCTATGTGTCAATGACAATATTTTTACAAAAGTGGCTTAATTTCCGGGTGTCAAATTTATCCCTGCCTTTTCTGAAATTGCCCGGTGCCACTATTGACAGCGCCCAAGCTTTTTGTTATACTGAAGAAGAATAAAGCGATGAAGAGAAGAAGCGGAATATTGTTTTTCCAAGAGAGGAAACAGTTTTGGTGAAATGTTTCTGTTAAACATTGCCGCAGGCCATCTCGGAGCTCCGTTTAATAGGCGGCGTATCCTGCGTTAAGGGATTCAAGCGGCAGAATTTTCTGCAATTTGGGTGGTACCGCGGAGCAGTGCTTCGCCCCAACGGATGGGGCGGGGCTTTTTATTTTGCCCAAAACATGCGCTCTGCTATTTCCGCTAGACTCTAAGGTTATCCGCTGGAAACAGTTTATATCACACCAAAATCAAAAATCGAAAGGAAGTATTCCAATGAAATGGACCGGCTTAAACGATCTCCGGGAGATGTTTTTGTCCTTCTTTGAAAGCAAAGGCCACACACGCCTTCCCAGCTTTCCACTGATTCCCCAAGGGGACAAAAGCCTTTTGCTAATTAACTCCGGCATGGCACCCCTGAAAAAATATTTTCTCGGACAGGCCACTCCTCCCAACACGAGGGTAACCACCTGCCAGAAATGTATCCGCACCCCCGACATTGAACGTGTAGGCAAGACCGCCCGCCACGGCACCTATTTTGAAATGCTCGGCAATTTCTCCTTTGGGGATTACTTTAAAGACGAGGCAACTGCGTGGGCCTGGGAGTTCATCACCAAAGTGCTGGAGCTCCCCGAGGATAAACTGTGGATTTCGATATATGAGGAAGACGACGAGACTTTTGACGTCTGGACGAAAAAAATTGGGATTTCACCTGAGCGCATCGTTCGCCTGGGTAAAGAGGATAACTTCTGGGAACACGGCAGCGGTCCCTGCGGTCCCTGCTCCGAAATCTACTTTGACCGCGGTCCGGAACACGGCTGCGGTTCTCCTGACTGCAAGGTGGGCTGTGAATGCGACCGGTTCGTCGAATTCTGGAACTTGGTTTTCAGCCAGTTCGACCACGATGGAAACGGACATTATGAGAGGATGGAAAAGCCCAATATCGATACCGGAATGGGGCTGGAACGATTGGCCTGCATTATGCAGGGGGTTGACAACTTATTTGAGGTAGATACTGTTCAGAACATCATGAAGCGTATTTCGGAAATCGCCCATGTCACCTATGGTGATAACGAAAAAACTGACGTTTCTCTCCGTGTCATTACCGACCATATCCGTAGTACCACCTTTATGATTGCAGACGGCGTTTCCCCCTCCAACGAGGGCAGGGGCTATGTTTTGCGCCGCCTGCTTCGTCGGGCTGCCCGCCATGGAAGGCTCTTAAATGTTCATGAGCCTTTCCTTTATAAGGTAGTGGATACCGTAGTCGAGGAAAATAAAGCCGCCTATCCTGAGCTGGTGGAAAAGGCGGACTATATCAAAAAAGTCGTCAAAAACGAGGAGGAAGCTTTCAATAATACCATCGGCAAAGGGATGGATATACTGATGCAGCTCATCGACAAGGCTTCCACCGACGAAATCCGTACCCTTTCCGGCGCCGAGGCATTTAAACTCTACGACACCTACGGATTTCCCATCGACCTGACCCAGGAAATCGTGGCGGAAAAGGGCATTACCGTCGACGTGGAAGAATTTGAGGAATACATGCGGGAGCAGCGGGAACGGGCACGGGAAAGCCATCGGGCAAAAGCTGGTTCCTCCTGGGCATCGGAAATGCTGGAGCTTCCCGATATGGGCACTAAATTTACCGGCTATGAAACCCTTGTCAGCGACGGGAAAATCCAGGCGCTGCTCGTGGACGGCAAACCTGCCGATATGGCCACCGCCGATCAGGACATCATTGTTTTACTGGACGAAACCCCCTTCTATACCGAAAGCGGCGGACAGGTGTCCGATAAAGGTATTTTGCAAGGGCCTCACGGCGTCATGCGGGTCAAAGAAATGAAAAAGGTGCCCTCCGGTCAGATCATTCACATCGGTTATGTTAAGGAAGGCACAATTTCAAACGGAGAGAAGATCACTGCCAAGGTCGACGTAAACCGCCGCAAATCCATTATGCGCAACCACACGGCAGCGCACCTGCTCCAAGCGGCTCTCCGTAATATTTTGGGTGACCACGTGCACCAAGCGGGCCAATTGGTTAACAAAATGGCTGTCCGATTTGACTTCACCCACTTTGAGCCGGTATCTCCTGTCCAGCTCAGAGAAATCGAAAAGCAGATCAACGAAAAGATTATGGACTGCCTGCCGGTCCTCAATTATGAGACCGACATCGATTCTGCCAGGAAAAAAGGCGCAATGGCTCTGTTCAGTGAAAAATATGGTGACAGAGTCCGTGTTGTGGAAATCGGCGACTACTCCATCGAACTCTGTGGCGGTACCCATGTGAAGAATACCGGCGAGCTGGGGCTTTTCAAGATTGTATCAGAAAGCTCGGTAGCGGCCGGCGTCAGAAGAATTGAGGCCGTTACCGGCTTGGGATTCCTATACGCTGTCGACAAGGCCCAAAACGATTTAATGGAAGCGTCTGTGGTTCTCAAGACCACTCCCGCAGAGCTGTCCCACCGCTGTGAAGCTTTGCTGGCGGAGCTGAAGGACAAGGACCGGGAAATTGCCATTCTGAATAGCAAGCTGGCCAGCGGACAGCTGGAAAAACTTTTTGAAAATATCAAGCGGGTAGACGGCGTGGCCATCATTACGGCCAATATTGGTGGCGCGGGCATTGACGCCCTCCGTCTCATGGGAGACAAGATCAAGGATCATGATCCTATGGCCTGTGCTCTTCTCTGCGGCGGTGACGGCGAAAAGCAGAATTTTCTATGCGTCGTCGGACCAGAAGCAGTGAAAAAAGGTGTACACGCTGGAAAAATCGTCAAAGAGGCCGCTGCGAAGACCGGCGGTAAAGGCGGCGGGCGTCCTGATTCTGCAATGGCAGGAGTCGGCGATCCCTTCCTGGTGGACGAAGCCATGGCCTTAGTGGAAGAACTGGTCAAAGTACAAATCGAGAAGTAATTTTAGACGCCATATAATACATGGTCCTCCAAAAATTACGTTTTGGAAGACTTATAAAAGGAGACTGCTATGGACTGCCTATTTTGTAAAATTATTGCAGGGGAAATTCCCAGCAAAAAGGTATATGAGGACCAACAGGTCTACGCTTTTTACGACATTGCCCCCCAGTCGCCAGTTCATTTTCTCGTAGTGCCCAAAGAGCACATTTCAGGCCCTTCTGCAATAAACAGCCAAAATGAAGCCGTGGTTGGCCACATTTATTCAGTAATTGCCATGTTGTCAAAAGAACTGGGGTATGAAAACGGCTACCGGGTCATTGCAAACTGCGGAGAAGACGGCGGACAGACAGTAAAGCACCTTCATTTCCATGTGCTAGCCGGAAAAAAATTGGGAGAAAATATTATCTGACCGTCTGAACATGTGTATATCAGATAAAGGAGTACGATTTTTATGCAGCAATATTATACCCTTCACGTAGCGGGACTCACAAGGGAATTGCCTATTTGTTCGGTCAGCGACACGCTGGACATCGCCGCGTTTATTATGTTTTCTGATGTGGAGCTAACGGTCGCGTCAGCCAAGGAGATCATTAAAAAGGCCCCTCCCTGCGATGTTTTGATTACAGCGGAGTCCAAGGGTATCCCACTGGCCTATGAGATGGCCCGTCAAATGGGCATCCGCTATGTAGTGGCGCGGAAAAGCGTCAAAGTCTACACCATCGACCCCATTGAGGTCGAGGTTCAGTCCATCACGACAAAAGGCTCCCAGAAGCTGTATCTGGGTCGGGACGAAGTTGAACTTTTAAACGGCAAGCGAGTCCTGATTGTCGATGATGTTATTAGCACAGGGGAATCGCTGAAGGCTCTGGAAACCCTGGTGGAAAAAGCAGGGGGCAAAATCGTCGGCCAGGCCGCTGTATTGGCAGAAGGGGACGCCGCCGACCGCAAAGATATTTTTTATTTGGAAAAGCTACCGCTATTTTTTAAATAATATTTTATTAAAAAAGGACTTCCGGAAGATTTCCGGAAGTCCTTTTTTATTGCCATCAATAAGCCTGATCGTCATCGGAAACAGCTTCATCCTGTCCGACCGCTTCCTGCTCATCAGGGAAGGGGGGAATCGTCTCTTCCTCGGGTTCTTCTGCCTCTTCAAGGTCAGAGCCTTCCACAGGGTCGCCCTCGTAGAGGGAATCATCGTCGTCATCTGTCTCGAAATAGGCATCTGGATCGTAATCCAGATGGTCAGCAAGCGCCTCACTCTTCCGTTTGATAAACGCCGTTACTGCAACTGCAGCTGCGGCAACGGCCGCGGCCGCCGCAAAAATGGATACCCATACACCTTTTTTCATCTCTTAGCCTTCCTTTCTCTCTATACAGTATTATCCTATTCCATTTTAAATATCGCCCGTTAAACTAAAAATTACCGACAATCCGCAGATAGGTGCCGTTTCACAGCGAAGAATCCGCTCGCCCAGCGTCGCCGGTAACACTTGATAACGCCTTAAAAGCTCGATTTCTTCCATGGAAAAACCGCCTTCGCTTCCCACAAAAGCGCCTAGGTCAAGGGTTTGCTCTCCAACCAACTCTCTTAAGCGTTGGCCGCCGTTTTCATAAAAAACGATACTTTGTTTCGGTAGCCGCTTTACCGCCTGCTCCAATGTTAGAAGTTCTGTAACCTTAGGGATAATCCCTCTTCCGCTTTGCTTGGCCGCTTCCAGGGCAATTTTATTGTACCGCTCGATCTTTTTTTTCATGGATTTTGGGTCAGGGCGGGAAATACACCGGCTCGTCAGAATGGGAACGATCTCGTTGACACCCAGCTCTACGCTTTTCTGAATAATGAGCTCCATCTTATCACCCTTGGGCAGGGCCTGAAACAGGGTTACCTTTGCACGGGGCTCGGATTTGGTTTCCTCTTTGGAGGCAATCCGGATGGTCACCTCATCATCCATTGTTTCTATTGTGCCCTGATAATCCCAACCTTTTCCGTCGCAGAGGACAATTTCATCACCGACCGAAAGCCGCAGGGATTTCGCTATATGTCTTGCGTCCTCACCGGAAATCTGCACCTTATCGGACCCAATTTCCGGCACAAAAAAACGGGGCATTGCAATCACCACATTTCTAATGGGGTATAGACTTTTGCCTATTGTATTATCATATCCTTATTTTGCCATAGATATAAGCGCAGAATATAGCAAATATATGAAATTTTATTTAAAATTTACGCCTCTGGTTTTTCCTCTGTGCGCAGAAGTTTTTTGCTGTAAATCAAGAAAAGAATGCCTGTCGTCACCGATGCCAAAATGTCAGCAATGGGTTCGGCGTAAAAAAGGCCGTCGGTTCCGGTTAATCCAAACATGCCGGTAGAAATAAAGAGGGGAGGGAGCACCAGTGCAATGGGTATTAGCAGGATAATTTTGCGAAGCAACGCCAGAAACATCGAAATCTTGGCCTGCCCCAAAGCCACGAAGGTGCTTTGACAGGAGTGCTGCACAAACATGATAATAAGTCCGAACATAAAGATGCGGATGCCATAAACACCGATGTCCAACAGCGCCGGATCGTCGTTAAAGAGGTAGATAAGCGCCTGGGGCCAAACCATTATGAAGGCCCAGACTACCCAGGAAATCACCGCAGCGGATAAAAGCATCATCTTAAAACACTTTTTCACCCGGGTATAATTTTTGGCGCCGTAATTGTAGCTGATAATAGGCTGTGCCCCTTGGGTAAGGCCCATAATCGGCATCAGCACCACCTGCATACAGCTGATGATAATGGCGATAGCGCCCACATAATCGTCACCGCCGTACTTTTGCATACCGGCGGTAAAGGTGAGCTGAATGAGGCTCTCAGTGGCCTGCATAATAAACGGAGATAGACCCAGGCCCAATACTGGGAGCATAATGGAGCGGTCAAGCCTCAGGTTTTTTAGGTGAATTTTCAAAATGGTCTTTTTCCCAAATAAAAACCACAGTACCCAAACCGCCGAAACAAACTGGGCGATAATCGTGGCCAGCGCGGCCCCGCGGACTCCCATGTTGAGGCCGTATATAAAAATAGGGTCCAATATGATGTTGATAACAGCGCCGATCAGCACCGTCTTCATGGCCGTAGAGGCGAACCCCTGGGTCGTGATGAACTGGTTGAGGCCCAGCGACAACTGAACAAACAGGGTGCCAATGAGGTAAATGGACAGGTATTGGTTGGCATAAACAAAGGTGTTATCCGATGCGCCGAACCAGTAAAGCAGCGTGTCCTTTGTTAAAAAGAAAAACGTGGTCAGCACCACGGAAAGTCCGATCAGGGCGGTAAAACAATTTCCCAGAATTTTTTCCGCGTGTCGGGGGTTTTCCTCCCCCATTTTGATAGCCGCCAAAGGTGCTCCGCCCATGCCGATGAGGGCGGCAAAGGCCGAAATAATCATAATAATGGGAAAAGCAATCCCCAGGCCGGCCAAAGCCAGTTTTCCCTCTCCGGGGAGACGGCCGATATAAATCCGGTCGACAATGTTGTAAAGTGCATTAATAAGCTGCGCTGTAATAGAGGGCACGGCGAGCCGGAATAGTAGTTTTCCAATGGGGGCTGTGCCCAAATCGCTGTTCTTGGTTTCTTTTGCAAGTTCTGACATGTCTATCCCTTTCCATTGTAAAATTGTTACTATCAGTATACCATATTTACATGGCAAAAGGGGGAAAATCTGTAAAAAAGAAGACGGCATTTATCAAATGCCGTCCCAATTTTTATTTCTTTTCTTGGAAGATTTTTGTGAGCAATACCATGACGCCGATAAGAATTAAGGTGACGGCCAAAATGCCGCCCATGCCCATGCCCATCATAGGGAGGGTCTGCAAAAAGTTATCAAAATTCAAAGACATTTTCACCGCTCCTTTAATGTAAAATCATATTGAGTACCAAGCCGCCTGCGATAACCGAAGCCACCTGGCCGGAAACGTTGGCGCCCACTGCGTGCATCAGCAGGAAGTTTTCGGGATCCTCCTTAAGGCCCATCTTATGGACGACACGGGCGGACATGGGAAATGCTGAGATACCCGCCGCGCCGATCATGGGGTTTACCTTGTGCTTGCTGAATAGGTTAAGCACCTTGGCAAACAGCACGCCGCCAACAGTGTCAAAGACAAAGGCAACGAGTCCCAGGGCCATAATCAGCAGGGTGTAGGGGTTGAGGAAGGATTCCGCCTGCATCTTGAAGGCGATGGTCAAACCAAGCAGCAGAGTGATGAGGTTTGCAAGTTCCTTCTGAGCGGTCTGAGACAGGGCGTTCAAAACACCGCATTCGCGGACAAGGTTTCCGAACATTAAAAAACCGACCAGTGCAACCGATTTTGGGGAAACAAGTCCTACTACCAAGGTGACGATCACAGGGAACAGAATTTTGGCCGTTTTGGACACAGGGCGGGCGTGGTAATCCATTCGGATGCACCGCTCTTTTTTGGTGGTAATCAGCCGGATGACCGGCGGCTGTATAATAGGAACCAGTGCCATATAGGAGTAGGCCGCCACCATGATTGCACCTGTATATTCTGATTTCAGCACATTCGCGACGAATATGGAAGTGGGACCATCCGCCGCACCAATAATGGAGATAGATGCCGCATCCCGCAAGTCAAAAAACAGGGAGGCAAGGCTCAGCGTAAAGAAAATGCCAAACTGGGCCGCTGCACCAAAGAGCATCATCTTTGGGTTTGATAACAGCGGTGTAAAGTCGATCATTGCCCCGATGCCGATGAACAGAAGTAACGGAAAGAGCTCGTTGGCAATTCCGGCGTTAAAAAGCGTTTCGATTACGCCGGGTTCAGTAATTCCCTCGGTAGTTGTCTCCAGCGCACCGGAAAAGGGCAGGTTCACCAAAATAGCGCCAAAGCCCATAGGAAGAAGCAGCGCCGGCTCCATGTCCTTTTTGATGGCCAAGTAGATAAGCAGGCCGCCAATCACCCACATTATAATCTGCTTCGGAAACAAATTCCAGTCCATACTGGAGGAAAAAAGCGGTATCAATTCCTCGAGCAAAAGAAAAACCTCCTTAGTTATTCGGATATACCATCCCTTATTTGGAAAGCAATCGCTTCCCATACAAAAAAGCAAGACTTCCATCACGGCAGGCGAGGCCACAATAAAAGTCTTGCTATAAAAACACAGTGTGCTTTATAAGCCCGCGCGGATTTTTCAATCGTCCTGACGCGCAAGGCTACGGCAAAATGCCGCCAGCTACTCCCTCATATTGAGAAAATCTTATACTTTTTAGTTTGTTAACAGTATAATTCATTTGCTAAGATTTGTCAATAATAAGAAGCGGTATTTAGAAAGCCTCTCATCCAGATACCTTCATCTTTCCCCAAAATCCCCATTTCATCAGGACTTTTTGATAAAGACATGAAGACATTTGGGACAGGTAATTTCAATTTTTCCCACGCCCTTCGGCACCCGCACCTGTTGTTTGCATTTGGGACACTTGTAATAAGAATGGGTTGTATCTTGAGCACGCTGCTGACGATCCCGTATTTTTTTCTGGACAGGGCCCCAAGCCTTCATGAAAAAAGCATACTCTTTTTTCCGAGCATCAATGTTTTTTGAAAACATGCGGAAAAAGCAGTACAGATAGATGACACAGGCGATGAGATACAGCGGAAGAAGATTAAAAATCGAGCCAATAAAAGTAAGAACAGCGCCAATGATGATTAATGCAAAGGATAAAGGGTCGACGCCGTAGCGCCCTCTCATAAAGTTTGCTAACCAGTTCAAAAAAATTCCCTCCGACGCAATAATGGGACGGAAAACCGCCGCTTTGATATTTATCATAGTTCGCACAGAGCTGAATGTCAACCGAATTGTCCAGCAGTTTACAAATTGTTTCCTTTCACGTCAAAAACCTGCCGCCCATATGGGCAGCAGGTTTCGGGTTACTTAAATAAATTTGACTGCGGTACCATAGGCGATGACTTCTGCCGCCCCCTGCATGATCGCAGACGATGCGTACCGGATATTTACGACCGCGTCGGCCCCCAATTGCTCTGCTTCCTCTACCATGCGTTTGGTTGCCAGTGCCCGAGCTTCGTTCATCATTTCGTTGTAAGCCTTCAGTTCACCGCCCACAATGGTTTTAAAACTCTGGGTAATGTCCCGGCCGATATTTTTTGACTGGATGGTGCTTCCCTTGACGAGCCCCAGCATCTCGAAATTTTTCCCTGTGATATAATCAGTATTGACTAAGATCATCTTCTTCACCGCTCCTTACTTCTTTGATTCGTTCCACTAAAACAAAGACGGAAACTCCAATGAGCGCTAATGGGATCAGGCCGCCCAGGAGTTTTGCCCACAATGGGACGCTGAACAGGAAGGCCAAAACCACAAAAGCAATCAAGTAGAGTACGAGCAGAGTTGTGATGACGATAGGGGCTATTAGTTTTTTTGCTTTCATGGTGGACTCCTCCTCCGCTTTTCTTCATTATAGACACAGATCAAAAAAATTGCAAGGTTTTTTCTATAGGGAAACAAAAATTTCTTCACCGCCAGCAGTATAGACTTCCACCAGGGAAAACTTCCCCCATTCTCGGCGGACCTCTCTGAGCGCCACCCAAAACCTGTCAAACTGCCTTGGTGTAATCTGAACGGACGACACGCTTTTTTGCAATGCTTTAGAAGCAATCAGAGACACCGCGTGGTTAAAAGCTAGGGCGTTCGGCACCGGGATCGTCAGTTTGATATCTTTGGTGTGGACACGGACACGCATGCTGATTCCTCCTAATCAATAGAGATTTCGACATTGTCGCCGTTTGCGCTTTCCACTTCCACCAGTTTTCCGATGACCCCGCTTTCCGCCATGCGGAGCACCGCCTCCAGGTCAATGTCTTTGAGGGCCGAAACATTAGATACCTCCGGTAACTGCATGCCGATTTCAAGCCCCACCTTGACAAGAGATAAAGGAAGATTCACCTTGACGATATCTCCCTGGGCAGTATTGACACGTACGCGAAGAAGCATCTTGTTAAGGTCTTTGCGCTCCCCCTCCGGCAAAACCTGAACAATTTTTTGGGATTCTCCCCGCAAAAGCTCGTCGATACTAATTCCGAAAAGGTCAGATAGGGAGGGGAGAAGACTGATATCGGGACAGGAGAGGTCATTTTCCCACTTGCTCACCGCTTGGGAGGAAACCCCCATTTGTTCGGCGAGCTGGTCCTGGGTAAGATTCATTTTTCTTCTTTGTTCTGCGATTCTGGTTCCTAATGTTGCCGCCATAATAACGCCGCCTTTCTATAAAAACGAATAGGATTGAGTGTTTTCGAAAAGAAGCTTCTTTCTGCTTTCATTGTACCCTGAGAAAGAAGAAAAACAAACCCCTTATTCGTTGATTCTAGCAAACCATCCGTTGTTTTTCTATCTACCTATAGTTGTATTCATCTAATTGCACGGATACAAATTTGGGGCAGCAGCAGGAGGTACCATCATTAAAAATTCAATCCTTCACGGGATTTCTATTGCTTTCTAGCGATGTTTCCTATCAGCAAAGGCGGCAAGTTTCAACTTGCCGCCTTTGCAATCGTTAAAATATCCAGATACCCTTACTGGATCCACTGACCGCTGACATCCACCTTGTACCCGCCAACGGTAGTATCTGTGGCCATAGAGCCGGAAGAATAGAAGTAATAGTACTTTCCATCAATGAGCAACCACCGGTCATGCGCCATGGCACCGTCCGCATTTAAGTAATACCAGTTGGCACCTTGTTGGAGCCAGCCAGTCAGCATAGCGCCATTGCCCCTAAAGTAATACCATCTGGAGATATAAACACCATTTTCATTGGTATTAACATTTACCCAGCTTGTGTTGGCCATTCCACCCCAGTCGTAGAGATAGTACCATACGCTGTTGTCAAAGAGCCAACCGGTTCTCATAACACCGTTTGCACCCAGGTAGTACCAGGTGTTCTGGAGTTTCAGCCAACCAGTAACCATGGCACCGCTGGATTTCAAGTAGTACCATTTGTTGCCGTCCTGGAACCAACCGGTTCTCATAGCGCCGTTTGCACCTAGATAGTACCAGGCGCCGTCCACTTTCTGCCAGCCGGTCAGGTAGTCGCCGTCGATGCCTTTGAGCTTCCAGACACCGTCAATCTCTTCCCAGGTAGGAGAAGTGGGTTTGGGTTCTTCTGGGGTGGAAGGCTTGGAGGGCCTCGAAGAACCGCCGCCAATCCAGCCTCCAGAAGAACCACCGCCGGAAGGAACATCCTTCTCAGCCACTGTCAAAGTGCAAGAATTGGAGAGCGTATGGGTGTTGTTGCTCTTATCGGTTACTTCTACGTAATAAATGCCGCCGTCAGAGACAGAGGCCGAAGCGATGGTGTAGGAATCACTGGTTGCTCCTGCAATCATATTTCCGTTTTTATACCACTGATAGGAGAGCGTTCCACTATTGTTGGAAACCGCCTTGACTGTAAGGTTTACCGAATCACCGGTTTGTGCGGTTTTAACGCTGCTCAAGTTGGTAGTAATGGTGGGCGCCTTGGGTTCGTCAGGGACTTGTAGTGTAACGGCGCAGACATTGGAAGTCGCAGTAGCCGTCGCATCATTTTTAGTGTTCGTCACCACCACTTTGTAGCTTCCTTCATCAGATTTCTTAGCAGAAGCGATGGTATAGGAGGCCTGTGTCGCACCGGAAATCGCCTGATTATCCTTGTACCACTGGTAGGTGAGGGTTCCGCCGTCGGTAACCGTCGCCGCAACCGACAAGCTGAGGGTTCCGCCGTCCTTTACAGTCTGGGCTGTCCCTAGGTTAGTGGTAAACACCGGCGTGGCCGGAGGTGTAACTACGATAGATTCTACTGACACTGCGCAAGCGTTGGAAGTCGCTGTAGCCGTCGCACCATTTTTAGTGTTCGTCACCACCACTTTGTAGCTTCCTTCATCGGATTTCTTAGCAGAATCGATGGTATAGGAGGCCTTTGTGGCACCGGAAATCGCCTGATTATCCTTGTACCACTGGTAGGTGAGGGTTCCGCCGTCGGTAACCGTCGCCGCAACCGACAAGCTGAGGGTTCCGCCGTCCTTTACAGTCTGGGCTGTCCCTAGGTTAGTGGTAAACACCGGCGTGGCCGGAGGTGTAACTACGATAGATTCTACTGTAACTGCGCAGACATTGGAAGTTGCTGTAGCCGTCACATCGTTTTTAGTGTTCGTCACCACCACTTTGTAGCTTCCTTCATCAGATTTCTTAGCAGAATCGATGGTATAGGAAGCCTTTGTGGCACCAGAAATCGCCTGATTGTCCTTGTACCACTGGTAGGTGAGGGTCCCGCCGTCGGTAACCGTCGCTGTCACCGACAGGCTGAGGGATTCGCCGTCCTTTACAGTCTGGGCTGTCCCTAGGTTAGTGGTAAACACCGGCGTGGCCGGAGGTGTAACTACGATAGATTCTACTGTAACTGCGCAGACATTGGAAGTTGCTGTAGCCGTCACATCGTTTTTAGTGTTCGTCACCACCACTTTGTAGCTTCCTTCATCAGATTTCTTAGCAGAATCGATGGTATAGGAAGCCTTTGTGGCACCAGAAATCGCCTGATTATCCTTGTACCACTGGTAGGTGAGGGTTCCGCCGTCGTTAACCGTCGCAGTCACCGACAGGCTGAGGGATTCGCCATCTTTTACCGACTGCGCCGTTTCCAGATTTGTAGTGAACGCAGGAGTCTGGATGGTAGAAATCGGTACGGTCAAGGTGCTGTCGGGAGTCGAGCCGTCGCCGTCCCGGAGGACTTCAATTTCGTCCAGGAACAACCATGAAGAACCCAGTGCTAAGGTGAAGCGGATGTCAGTTGCCGAGATGTTCTTGCCATCTTCTGTAGCGAAGATAAAGCGTTTATCTTTGCCAAGGGAGCCCGCTGTTGGAGCATCACAAATGACATGCCACTCGTCTCCGGCTCCGTTTTTAATTTCAATCTTCGTGTTAGACTGTATCGTAATACCGTTAGCATTGGGAGAAAAGGCTCCAATATTGATTTGCTGGAAAGTCTGGGGCTTATCACCCAGGTGGAAAGTCAGATCCACAGGCAGTCCTGTGCGCTTATGGTAACCGACACTATTGGAATCGCTCCAGCTGGCAGCATAGTAACCGTCAGTCAGTTTCACTCTTTCTACATCCGGATGGTCGTCATGAAAATCGCCGAGTCCAGCGTTGGCTCCACCGTCTTTGAGCGAAGTGGTATATTTTAAGCCCTTTACAATATTATTGCCGTCGCTTACTTCCACTGTGCAAACCGTGCTGAACGCAGTAGTCGAAGTCTCTCCTATTGTATTAGTAACTACGACCTTGTAGTTTCCCGCATCGGATTCTGTAACAGAATCTACAGTATAGGAAGACCCAGTAGCGCCTTCGATGGCGACATTATCCTTGTACCACTGATAGCTGAGGGTTCCGCCGCCAATAGGTTCTGCCTCAATAGAAAAGGTGAGAGAAGCTCCAATGAGGCCAATAGCGGTAGAGGGCAGGTCTGTAATGATGATTCTGCCAATCTCCTCCTGTAGGGCCATAATCGCTTTGGTATAGTCTCCGGGCATGGAAGTAGCAGAATTATAAATGCTTTCGCCGTAAGCAGCTAAAGACGAAAGGCCGGAGGATTCGGCCATAGAAATTAACGATTGAAGTTTTTCCCGCTTTTGAGCCACGAGGTTGTGAGAAGTCTCGGGACGCTTCACCACCAGCAAACTGTTTGCCACACTCCTGGCACTTGAAAGAACTTCTTCCAGCTTACCGGAGGTGTTTTCAATGGTCATCTGAGTGGAGCCGCCGCCGTCCAGATTGATTCCAGTGACACAGCCTTGGGAAATAAGTAGGTCGGCAAGCTCATAAAGCGTCATGCCGGGGTAAGTGGAGGTACGGCCGTCAGACACAAGGATAAGAAGTGTACCATCTTCTTTAACGCCTATAACCGTCCTCTGTGCTCGCGCTTTGCTAAAAGAATCGCCCAGAGGGAAGGAGGAAGTCACGTTTCTGCCGTCTTCGACTAGGTGATAACCGTAGGTGACGAGAGCACCGTTGCAGTTTTCCATGGCCTCTTTAGCCGCGGCTATGGTTTCCGTGCAAGTAATATGCGCTTTGTCACCGATCTTGAGCCCACGGAGTTCAGAAGCCCATTGACTCTTATCTGATGCGTAAAGCACAAACTGGTCGTATCCAACGTCGTTTCCGGAAGATACGTTGGCTCGAATTTCGCACACCTCGCCCACAAGGGTGCCGCCTACCACTAGCTCGGTGTCGTCCACTTTATTAAATACGATCTCCACACCGGGGTCCTTGGTATCGGTAGCGGTGCCGCAGCTGGTATCCCAATAGTAGATTCCTGTGGTGGTCTTACCCGATACAGGATTAATATTAATATTCTCCAAGGCGCCGCGTTTAACTTCTCCGTTGAGCTTCAGCTCATATGCGACACGGGAATATACCAAATCACTCTTACCGTCGCTGTCAAAGGTAAGCATCCAGGTGGGGCCGTAATTATTGCAGCCCTGAAACACTTTTCCATCGGAAATGTTTACGCCGCCGTAGGTACTGCCACTGATATCCCCGCCGGACAGGACAAAAAATGATGCATTCACACCCGCTTTAACATCGTAACCGTGTTTGCTTTCGGCATTTTCGGCTGCCCGGATGGTTCTGCTGCCGTAACCGCTGTACTGTGAATACACCATAGGCATATAATCGCTGGTTGTGGGATTAAAGGTTATAGTCTTTACCCCGTGGTTATTGCCGTCAGTCCCGGTAATAACCGATGTCGAATACTCAAGACCACTGCCTTCACCATCAATTGCCTCATTCTGAGAACTTGTCACCGTGCCGATGCCTGCTGACTGTCCGTTTTCAAAAGCAGAGACCGGCAGCGCACTTGAGCTCGCAGCAAATAAAATAGTCATTGCTGTCGCCACAGACAAAATTTTCATTTTTCGATTTATCATTTTTTGAAAGCCCCCTCGCTTTATTTAATATATCCTTTTTCATTTTACACAAAAATTCTACTTTTGCCAACAGTTTATTTAAACATTTTGCAAAAATAGTTTGTTACACAAAAATCTACCATGTGTTTCGTATAATAACACTAATAAAGGTGATAAACAAAAAACACCGACTGTTTATCGACGGTTTCCTCATGTATGTAGGATAAAAAGCAGCTTTTCTGCGCAGCAATTGTAAAGTAAGGTTCTGAATCCAAATAGTTTGCTTCTTGTTATTTTCCTATGTACATCAAATTAGGGCTTATACATAAAAAGAAGTCGATTGTTATAAAACAATCGACTTCTTTTTGTAAATGGTGCCGGTGGTGGGACTTGAACCCACACGCCATTGCTAGCAACGGATTTTGAGTCCGTCTCGTCTGCCAGTTCCAACACACCGGCGCATAAGTGGTCTCATGGAGACTTTGATATTATACCGCATCTGTTAAAAAAAATCAACCCCTTTTTTGAATTTTTACAGATGTGCAGGAAGAGTTATTGAAAGAAGACCAACTTTATGTTAAAATAAAGGCTGTCAACTCTACTATTAAAGGAGTAGCTATGGATTTTCCCTACACTATGGAAAAATTAAGTGATACCCTGTCTATCTGCGTAACGCCCGATCATAAATTTGGGACTGACGCTTTTTTGTTAGCTGATTTTTCAGGCGCACGCCACCGGGATAAAGTCGTGGATTTGGGGACAGGCTGTGGTATCATTCCATTAATTATATACAAAAAGTTTTTTCCCAATATTATATACGGTTTAGATATTCAGGTCAAAGCCATTCAGCAATTTAAACATACCGTTTCATTCTGCCAGCTGGAAAATAAGATCATTCCGCTGGAAGGGGATTTGAAGGATGTCAAAGGAATGCTTCCTTTTGATGCTTTTGACATCGTCACCTGCAATCCGCCCTATAAAATCGCCAATACCGGCATTTTGAGCGAACGGGATTCCCGCCAAATTGCCCGGCACGAAATTCTCTGTACCATTTTTGACGTTTGCCGGACAGCGTCGAAACTTTTGAAAACCGGCGGAAAACTTTGCCTCTGCCAGCGACCGGAGCGGTTGGCAGACGTTATCACCGCCATGCGGGAGAATCACATCGAGCCAAAGCGGCTTCGGATGGTGGCAAAAGACGAAAAAACAGCTCCTTGGCTATTTCTCATTGAAGGCAAAAAGGGGAGTAAGCCCTACATGGACATTGAACCCACACTCACAGTCATGGACGGGGAGGATTTCACCAAAGAAATGCTCCAGATTTACGGAAATTTACCACCGGAGGAGTAGAAGCTCCATCTCAAATTCGAAAGAAAGGCAGCTCCCGGAGGGCGGGGGCGCGGTATTTGTTATGAGCGGAACCCTTTATGTGACCGGCACCCCCATCGGGAACCTGTCGGATTTTTCTCCCCGGGCAGTAGAAACACTAAAAGCAGTTGACTTTATTGCTGCGGAGGATACCCGTGTCACTGTCAAATTATTAAACCACTTTGACATCAAAAGGCCCATGGTCAGTTACCACGAACACAATTTACGTGAACGGGGTGAAGCAATTATTGAGCGCATTTTAAATGGGGAAAATTGCGCTGTCGTTTCCGATGCCGGAATGCCCTGCGTATCGGATCCCGGTGAGGATCTGGTCCGACTGGCGGCGGAAAAGGGAGTGCCTACTGTGGTCATCCCGGGGCCAAGCGCCGCTGTCTCCGCTTTATGCATCAGCGGCCTGAGTACCTCCCGGTTTTCCTTTGAGGGATTTCTCTCAACCAACAAACGGAATCGGCAACTCCATCTGGAGAGTCTTAAAAACGACACCCATACCTTGATTTTTTACGAGGCGCCTCACAAGCTGCTGACTACCCTCAGGGATATGGAACGGGTGCTGGGCGACCGGCGGATTTCCATCGGCCGGGAGCTCACAAAAATCCACGAGGAAGTCATCCGCACCACCCTTCGGGAGGCAATCGCTTTCTACGAAGAAAAAACGCCCAAAGGGGAATTTGTGCTGGTATTGGAGGGAGCGACTCCTGAAACAGAGCCGCAGATTTCCCTGGAAGGGGCCATTGAGGAAGCCAAGCAACTGGTGGCGGAAGGGGAGCGTCTCACCGAAGCGGCCAAGAAAATTTCAGCTCAATACGGGTATAAAAAAAGTGAAATATACAATGGGTTAATCTAAGAACACAATTTTTGTATTTTTAAATCTACTAATACAAATGGTAAAACCGCGATGAAATTTCATCGCGGTTTTTGGTTGTAATTATCAAGTCTAAAAAACCTGGTCCAGTGGATTGTTGGCGCGAATGTCCTGGAGAATTTCCATCACTTCCCGCAGGGTGGAAATGGAATCCCGCCCTTTCATCTTGACTGCGATATAGGGAGTGTTTCCGGCGTTAATAGAACCTCGGCCCTTCAATCTAGAATTGAGCAGCGCCGCCAAATTCATATCCAGTTTCTCGGGAATGAACTGAAGGGATTCTCCCTTTTGATTGATTTCCTTGAATCCAAACTGGGCAGCGGTATTCCGAAGTAGCGCCACGTCGATAAGGCCCTTCACCGAAGCGGGTGGCTCCCCAAACCGGTCGATGAGTTCATCCACTACATCCATACTGTCTTCCTCGGTTTTGATGGAGGCGATTTTTCGATACACGTCGATGCGCTGAGACAGACTGTCGATGTAGTCCTCAGGAATGTGGGCCTCCAGTTGGAGGTCCACAAGGCACTCGGCCGAAGCCTGCAATGCGGGCTTTTCGCCCCGCTTTTCGGCAACGGCTTCAGACAGCAGCCGCAGGTACATATCATAACCCACCGCCTCCATGTGGCCGTGTTGGCGGGTGCCGAGAATATTTCCAGCGCCGCGGATTTCCAAGTCCCGCAGGGCGATGCGGAAACCGGAGCCGAATTTTGTAAACTCCCGGATGGCATTTAGCCGCTTGGTGGCAATCTCGGTCAGTACCTTGCCCCGCTGGAAGGTAAAGTAAGCAAAGGCCCGGCGGCTGGACCGGCCGACCCGGCCCCGAAGCTGATACAGCTGGGATAATCCCATCCGGTCGGCGTTTTCGATGACTAACGTATTACAATTCGCGACGTCAACACCCGTTTCGATGATAGTGGTGCACACCAGAATATCCACTTCCTGTTCCATCATCTGTTTCCAGACATGGGAGAGTTCGTCCTCGCTCATTTTGCCGTGGGCCACGGCAATGCGGGCCTCGGGAACCCGCTCGTGGATGCGGGCGGCACAGCTGTGGATGGATTCGATGTTGTTGTGGATATAATAGCACTGCCCGCCCCGCCTCAGCTCACGTTTGAGGGCCTCGGCGATGACGCCGGCATCGTGTTCCAGCACATAGGTCTGAATGGGGTGGCGGTTTTGAGGCGCTTCCTCGATAACTGACATATCCCGGATGCCGGACATGGCCATGTTGAGAGTGCGGGGGATGGGAGTTGCCGAGAGGGTGAGCATATCGACGCCGGCGAACATCTCTTTAAACCGCTCTTTGTGAGCGACGCCAAAGCGCTGTTCCTCGTCGATGATGGCAAGCCCCAGGTCTTTAAAGTGGATGTCTTTGGACACCAGCCGGTGGGTGCCCACCACAATGTCCACAAGGCCTTTTTCCAGACGGCTGATAATTTCCTTCTGCTGCTTCGGAGTGCGAAAACGGGAGAGAAGCTCTACCTCCACGGGGAAGTTAGATAGCCTCGCCATAAAGGTTTGGTAGTGCTGCCAGGAGAGAATGGTGGTGGGGCAGAGAACGGCGCATTGTTTTCCGTCCATGACGCATTTAAACGCGGCCCGAAGGGCTACTTCCGTCTTTCCAAAGCCCACGTCGCCGCACAAAAGCCGTTCCATAGGGGTTTCCTTCTCCATATCGGCCTTGATTTCCTCGATGCAGCGGAGCTGGTCGTCGGTTTCCTGATATTCAAAATGAGCTTCAAAATCCTTTTGATACTCGGTGTCGGGGGAAAACGCGTATCCTTTTACCTTCATTCGCTGGGCATAGAGGGCAATGAGCTCGTCGGCCATCTCGTCCACCGCTTTGCGGACCCGCTGACGGGTTTTCTGCCACTCTCCGCTGTGGAGACGGTTAAGCTTAATTCGGGAATCCTCCCGGGGGCCGATGTACTTGGATACCAAATCCAACTGGGTGACAGGAACGTAAAGGGTGTCCGCCCCGGCGTACTTGATTTTGATGTAGTCTTTGACGATGCCGTGAAGATCCAGCTTGTGGATTCCGTCAAAAATGCCGATACCGTGAGCCACGTGGACGACATAATCGCCCACCGTCAGGTCGGAAAGAGACTTGATTTCCTCTCCTTTGCGCTTTTTCGTCTTACGAGTGGAAGTGGTGACCGCCTTGCCGGTTGTGGTGAGACTAAATTTGATCTGTGGGTACTCAAATCCAGTGGAAAGGGTTCCCTCCAACACAAAAACGCTCCGATAACGGATGTTTTTCAGGTCTTTTACATATTGGGCGTCGATGCCCATTTTAGTCAGGTCAGCAGCTAGATTGCTGGCTGATTTGGCAGTGCCCGCCAAGATACAGCAGCAATAGCCCTGCTCCAACAGGGGATAAAGGTCTGATTTTAACAGCTTTAAATCCCCGTTCCAGCCGGAGGACTGCAAGGGGGAAATGGTGACGATTTCTTTGAGTCCCTGTAACCCTGTCCGGGCAAAGGTGTCGAAATAGACGAGGCGATGGTTCAGCAGACGGGCTTCCGCCTGCTCAGGACTCAGCATATAGCTGTCCAAACCCTTGCAGAGCTGTCCGTCGTCAAAAAGGAGCTTCAAATCCTCGCTGTACTGCCAAAAAGTGGAACGGGCGGCTTCCTTGGCTTCGACAAATTCGCTTACAAACACAGGGGCGTTGTCAAAGTAGTCGGCGACAGTGGCAAACTCGTCATAGGCCAGGGGAAAAAATTTGTCGAGGGAATTGAGTTCCATACCGCTTTTAAGCGTATCCAAATCCTGTAAAAGCGTTTTTTTTGCCTCTGATGCTGCTTTACGGCTGCCGAGTTTTCCACAAAAATCGGTGAGCTTTGTGAATAACTCTCCCTCTCCAAAAGTCACTTCTCTGGCGGGAGAAATCTCGATTTTAGAGGCGCTTTCGGTTCGGCGCTGGCTATCCAGCTCGAAATAAGACATAGTGTCGATCTCGTCGCCCCAATACTCCACTCGTATGGGATTTGCCTCGTTGGGCGGGAGGATGTCCACAATGCCGCCCCTTACCGAAAACTGGCAGAAGCCGTCCACTTGGGGGCGGCGCACATAACCGGAGTGGACGAGCCGGGACACTAGCTCATCAAGGGGCATACCGGTTTCTGGTGTGACGGTAAAGGTGTTGTCGATGAGTACCTGTTTGGGAATGGTACGAGTCATCACCGCCTGGATAGAAGCGACGACCACTTTTGCCTCCCCTTGAACGAGACGGGACAAAACGCCAAGCCGCGCCTGTTCGTATTCGCCGGAAACACCCTCCATCTGGCGATAGGTAAAATCCCGTGACGGGAACAGGATACTCCGCTCCTCCCGGGCCATGGCGTTTATGTCGAAACTGAGCCGAGCCGCCGCCGCTTCATCCTGGGTGACGACGAGGATGGGTTCTTCCAGTTCTTCCGACGCGGCATAAATAAAATGAGCTTTATGAATAGCCGAAAGCCCGACACACAGCATGGGTGTGCGGGCCGCGGTTACATTCTCGATAATTTTTTGATATTGCTCCAAATTCTGGGCAACCATGGAAAACAGTTTCAAAGGGATACCAGCCTTTCTCCAAAACCCCGGGGGCCCTACCGTCCTCGTTTCATATATATGGGGGAGGTCAGGAATTATACTTGCTCATTGCCTGTTCAATGTTGCCCTCAATGATGAGTTTTACAATATCGAGACAGTGGCTTGAAACTTCTTTGATGCCTTTGAGTTCATCTTCCTTAAAGGTAGAGAGCACCCAGTCTGCCAAATCATAGTTGGGGTTGGGACGTTCGCCAATGCCCGCCTTGATGCGCGGAAAGTTGTCCGATTGCAGATAGTCGATGATGCTGCGGATGCCGTTGTGCCCGCCATGGGTGCCTTTGCGGCGGATACGCAGCTTACCAACCGGCAGGGAAATATCGTCGAAGATCACAATGACGTTTTCCGGCGGAATTTTGTAAAAGCTAGCAGCCTTTTCCACCGCTACACCGGATAGATTCATATAGGTCTGGGGCTTCATCAAAAGAACCTTTTCCCCGGCAATAATTGCCTCCGCTGTCAGGGAATCAAACTTTTTTTTGCTGATTTCCGCCCCCAGTTCCTTTGCCATGTAGTCCACGGCGATAAAACCGGTGTTGTGGCGGGTGTTTCGGTATTTTTTATCGGGATTTCCAAGCCCGACAACCAGGTATTTCACCCCGCCCGATGATCTTCTAAAAAACATAGACATTACAAATGTTTTTCCAAACGGCTTGCCCGCTCAGAAATCCTCCTCGTTTCTATTTTGCTGTATTACAAATTTTAACACAAAAAACAGATGTATTCAAGGTGAAAAAAGGGAATTCATGGTTTGCATCACCAGTATAAAACAGCAAAAAGGGCGGAACCCGCCCTTTTACTCCTTAACTTTTTCTGCCAGCGCGTCGGCGATTTTGCTGAACACCGGAGCGGCAGTCGTATTGCCGTAACCGGTCTCCTCGGAAAGCACCACCACCACATACCGAGGATTGGAAGCGGGGAAAAATCCCGCAAACCACCCTTGTTCCAGTTCCTTTTCCTCATCGTTGAACCGGCCTGTCTGGGCGGTCCCTGTTTTTCCGCCCGCCGTGGTTTTCTCAGGGAGGGCATTCTGACCATCTGCCACCATGACACAATGAACGAGAAAGCTTTGTATTTGAGAGGCGATTTCTCCACTAATGATCTGCTTTGGCGCGATGTCTGCCGTCCGCTCGACAGTTTGTCCATCCAGTGTTTGACCTACAACAAGCTTTGGAGCCACCAGATATCCGCCGTTTGCCACAACCGAAATCATCTGGGCCACCTGTACAGGTGTTGCCGTGAGCTTTCCCTGACCAAAACTCAGGTTTGCCACCTCGGCAGGATTGAGCATATCCTGTTTTGAAGGGAGCGTCCCGTCAGCAGTATAAATGTTGGGGGCAAGCTGATACCCTTGACCAAATCCAAACCGCTCAGCCATAGACAGTAGAGAACCACCGCCCACCTTAAGCCCCAGATGGATAAAGTAAGGGTTGCAGGATTCCTTCATGGCGTCCAGCATGTCCAGCGTCCCGTGTCCATCCCGCTTGTGGCAACGAATGATTTGCCCGCTCACGTCAACGCTTCCGGTACATTCCGCCGTCTCGCTCAAAGGGATTCCCGCTTCCAAAGCGGCAGCGGCTGTGACAATTTTAAAGGTTGAGCCTACGTTATACGGAAGAAATGCTCGGTTAATCATGGGAGAGTTTTCGGTGTCCCGAACGCTTTTGGATAAATCGGTGGGCGTAAACAGGGGAAAACTGGCAGCCCCTTTGATTTCGCCATTATAGGGGTCCATGACGACAATTGCCCCTTTTTTGAGTCCTCGGCCTCCCTCATTTTGTATTACTGTTTGTATATCTTTGTCGATTGATAACACTATTCCTGCCGGATCGCTGCCGGTTTCCCGAATTTCCGGCTCTACGCCGGGCATACCGTGCCCCAGTCCATCCATTGTATATACCACCTGCGTCTTGGAGGTGTGCTGGGCAAGAAAATCATTATACCCCTTTTCAATGCCTGTAACACCGTTTTTTTCACTGTCCAGATAACCGATGATATGCGGCGCGAGCTGGTAACGCTCATACCGCTGGCTTTGATAAAAAGGTGTCACATTGTCCGCTTGAATTTCCTTGTCGCTTTGAAGAAGAAACGGCTTTGCTGCTTGCAAAAGATCCGACACCACGTCGCGGCTTTCCCTGGAGACAGCATCTAATACCGGTTTCATGTTGGAAGAAGTGGGAAGAACCGCGTAAAGGGACTTGCCGGTCCGATTGACCATGGGAAGCAGGTTGCAGTCGTATATCTGTCCCCGCCGCTGCTCAATGGTCAGGGTGTATTTAGACTGGTTTTTCGCCGTCTCCGTCAGACCGGGGGAGGTGGATAAATACCCCAGACGAACATATAAAAGGGAAAACAGCAAAACAAATCCAGCGAAAAAAATAATTGTTCGCTTTTCGATTCCCTTGGTAAACGGCTGCATATTATTTCCCTTTCGTATTAAATTTTTTTATATTACTTTTTGTAATCATTTTTCTGCATTGCCACAGTAAATCTGCCGTGTTTTCCCGAGTAAGTGCGTCATTTGGGCGGGCGTAATTATCCGGGAAGGATAGTAAACCATAGGCAGACAGATTCATATAGCTTTGCAAGGACCACTGGGGGATCTCGCTTAAGTCTGCCCAAGAAAGATTGGCCCTCTCTACTTTAGAGAGGCGACAGGCTCGGTCAGCCATTACAACTGCTTCCGCTCTAGTGGGAATCTCATTTGGGGCAAAGGTTTCCTCAAGAATGACATGCTTTTCAATACCTAACGAGATGTATGGTTTCATATAGGAGGGGATTTGGCTGTCGTTTGCAAGGCCGGTGTTGGGAGAGGCAATGGGCAGCTCGTTTTCCCATCCACAGGCGGAAATGAGGAGCATGAGAAAATCCCCTCGAGTGACCGCCTGCTGAGGCCTGAAGTACCGGCGGGAGCCGATGGTTTCTCCAGTAAAAATGTCATTTTGAAGGAGCTTGATTGCACTATAATAAGCGGAAGAACCGTTTAAGTCCCAGTAATCATACTGGTTGTCCTTCGGTTCAATCGAAATGGTCTGCACTGCTTCTGTGGAACGGTTACCGACCTCATCGGCCAATGCAACCGTAAAACGATCGGTGCCTTCGCTCCCGGGAAAAGGTTCATAGCAAAAGGACTGTCCGTCAAAAGAGACGGTGCCTTTTTCCGGTCTTTGGACCAGAATGGTCCGCAGAAAATCTCCATTGGGGTTATATGCTGAAAGATACCCATATAAAGGTACTTCTGATAGGGTTTCATACTCTCCAGAGGCAGCCTCAATCGGCAGGGAAACGGCAGCTTGGACGCGGAGGGATACCACAGTTTGGACGGAATCCTTTACTTTTGGAAGTATAGAAATAGAGACGGCTGAAACCGCCTTTTCAGGAACAAAGGTCAACCTTTCAAGGGCCTCCCGGCTGATTTCTTCGTAAAGTCCGATGGGTTCCCCGTTTAACCGGAGGCTTCCTTCGGAAGCTCCTGGAAGACGGGTAATAGTAATGCCCTTAAGGCTGCCCACAGGGACATTCAGTCTCCGCTCCAACTCCTCAGCCGAAAAGGAGTAGGATGATGCTGACACGTTTAAAGAGATTTCTGATACATTGGCAGGACAGAGATTAGGCCAGTCGAAAATTCCCGCCGATACCGTCAATACCGGACAACAAATTAGTAGGAGAAGAAGGATAGTTGCTATTTTTTGCTTCAAAGTTATTCACCACTTTCTGTGGACACTGTGAAAAAACAGATTCTTTATTCAGTATGCCCATAGGCTCCCTCTTTTTTGCATAGTAACCAGATGAAATTCCTCAGGAGATTCCGGTATTCTGACGGTATTCGCCTCTATTTGCCGTTTTCCCTTGAAATTTTTTCTATTTCATGGCAAAATAAAAGTAGTGTCAACAAAAATCACAATTTTTTAAATTTGCTTTTTTTGCGGTAAAGGCCATCGGAAACAGTCTCAAAGGGCATACGCCTTTTAAAAAAGCAAACTGTTAAAAAGAGCTGTACTGCGTATTGCGGACATGAAATGCCCTGTAATTTTATTTTCCCCCATTACAAGGGGTTAAGCCGAAATTCTGCACCTTAATTGTAACAAATTTATCAAGTTAGGTAGCATTTCGTATCCAAGCAGAGTAGCTATTTTTTATCTTTTGGTGGTTGCGTTGCCGGAAAAATTATTGGAGGGACTTTATGAAACAGGACATGATTGTAATTTTGGATCTTGGTTCCAGAGAAAACACCCGCATCGCAAGGCTCGTCCGCGATTTGGGTGTTTACAGTGAAATTTATCCCCACGACATTACGAAGGAGGAACTTGAGGCTCTTCCCAACGTGAAGGGAATTATTGTCAATGGCGGCCCCAACAACGTAGTAGACGGCGCAAAGATCGACGTAGGCAACCATGTCTATGAAATGAGTATTCCGGTACTGGCGGCGGCTCATCCGGCTCCCAAAGCAACGATTTCCTTGGACACCTTTGGGACAAATGACGAAGAGGTCACCTCGGTGCTCAGAAACTTTGTGTTCAATAGCTGCAAAGCAGAAGCTAACTGGAACATGAAAAACTTCATCGCCGACCAGATTGAACTGGTGAAAAAACAGGTAGGGAACAAAAAAGTTTTGCTCGCACTCTCCGGCGGGGTAGACAGCTCCGTTGTCGCCGCACTGCTCTTAAAGGCTATTGGAGACCAGCTTTACTGCGTTCACGTAAATCACGGCCTTCTGCGGAAAGGGGAGCCGGAGCAGGTCATTGAGGTATTTGAAAAACAGATGAAGGCAAATCTCATCTATGTAGACGCCACTGAACGCTTTTTAGGCAAGCTCGAAAATGTGGCTGATCCGGAGCAAAAGCGGAAAATCATCGGAGCAGAGTTTATCCGCGTGTTTGAGGAAGAAGCCCGGAAATTAGAGGGGATCGACTTCCTCGGCCAGGGTACCATCTATCCTGATATTGTAGAAAGCGGCACCAAAACCGCTAAAATGGTCAAATCTCACCACAATGTGGGCGGTCTGCCGGAAGACCTGCAATTCACTCTGGTAGAACCCCTCCGCCAACTCTTTAAAGATGAAGTTCGTGCCTGTGGTGTAGAACTGGGCCTACCGGAGTCCATGGTCTATCGTCAGCCGTTCCCGGGCCCTGGATTGGGTGTCCGTTGCCTCGGCGCCATCACCAGAGACCGCTTAGAAGCTGTGCGGGAATCTGACGCTATTCTGCGGGAAGAGTTCCACAACGCAGGTCTTGAGGGCAAGGTTTGGCAGTACTTTACTCTGGTTCCCGATTTTAAATCCGTCGGTGTCAAGGACGATGCCAGATGCTTTGAGTATCCGGTTATCATCCGGGCAGTCAACACTATCGACGCTATGACGGCCACTATAGAGCAACTGGAATGGCCGCTGCTTTTGAAAATTACCGACCGTATCCTAAAGGAAGTAAAGGGCGTCAATCGTGTGTGCTATGACTTGTCGCCGAAGCCTACGGCCACTATTGAGTGGGAATAAATTGAGATGTCGAAGAAATCCAGTGTTTATGCGGGTTTGTGGACTTTCAAGAGGTCTTTTGATAACAATTTGATAACAGTTGTGTAAGAGCCGTTATTCTTGTAATCCAGTGGTTTTAGGGTTACAGAATGATTGACAGGCGGCTGTACAACAAAAAATCCATATTATAAACAAAGCCCTTAGCTGTGGGTAGTAACTCATAGCTAAGGGCTTTTTGTCGTTCTTATTCATCTTTTTTGAGCTTGTCCTGAAATGCCTCCACCAGCGTATTGCTTAACTCCTGTGAAGGCACTTTCGCCCAGAGCTGCGTGGTGTCGTATTTCGGATAGTAGTAACGCCAGCGGTCGTAATCGTCCTTGCTGATTTCACCGGCAGAGAGCTTGTCCGCCTGCTCTTTCCAAGCATGGAGCATTTGCAGCAGCTCGTAAGCCTCTTTGCCCTTGTCTTTGTTGACTTTCAGACAAACTTCTCCGTCTGCTTCGCTGACGGTCAGCCCATACACATCTTCAAGGGTAAATAAGGTGTGCATAAGACCGATCTGACTGTCAATGTCAGGAACATCAAGAGCCTGCGGGGAAACATCAAGCACCTGCGCCAGTGCAGCCGTTAAATCCGCTTTTGGTTTGCGGGAGCCGGTTTCATATTGCGCCAAGCGTACATCGGCGCTCCTTTCGGGGAAGCCGACAGCCGTACCAAGATACTTTTGCGTCATACCACGCAGAAGCCTGAAAAAATGGATTCTCTCGCCAATCGCCATAGTGTTTACACTCCTTGCTTATGTATCTGCAATCAGTATAAGAACCTGTCAAGCGCCGGGTAGTATTTTCTGCGAAAATCTCCACCCTCTCCTGCTTGACAGAACCTTGAACTGGTCGTCAATTCATTCTACGACTAGTATAGCAGATATGTTTAGCGAAAGTCAAGAGAAAACGAAACAAAAAAGTTTAATATTTTCTCGTAAACCGCTTGACAAAAGCAAATATGCTTAGTATAATGAAATAGCATTAAGCAAATAAGTTTAATGTCCGTCGTGCGCCACGGTAATGGCGTGCCCGCCCGGGCAAATCGGAAGGCGGCAAGAAAGTATTCCGACACGAAATAAATGAATTTGGAAAACAGAAGGGAAGGTGATGTATATGGAAAACAGGTTTATCCGTGCCGACGATGTGGCGCAGGAACTCAATGTATCCAAGCCCTATGCCTATAAGCTCATCAGGAAGCTGAACGAGGAGCTGAAAGCAAAGGGATTTATTACGATTGCGGGGCGTGTTAATCGCCAGTATTTTTATGAAAGGCTCTATGGAGCTGGAAAGGAGAAGGAATAATGCCGGTATTCAAAAATGAGGACAACGGTACTTGGTATGTGATGGCAAGGTATGTGAACTGGAAAGGCGAGCGCAAACAGAAATGCAAGCGTGGCTTTACCACAAAGAAAGAAGCGCAGGAGTGGGAGCGAATGTTCCAGCTACAGAATTCCTCCGACCTTGATATGAGCTTTGAGGCTTTTACGGAGCTGTATATCCGAGATGTGAAAAATCGTCTGAAGGAAAACACTTGGCTGACGAAGGAGCATATTATCCGCACGAAAATACTGCCCTTTTTCGGTAAACTGAAAATCAGCGAGATTTCTACAAAGGAGATCATCACTTGGCAGAATGAAATGCTTGCCTATCGTGATGAGAAGAAAAAGCCCTATTCGCAGACCTATCTGAAGACGCTGCACAATCAGCTTTCCGCTATCTTTAACCACGCTGTACGCTACTACGAGCTGCGCTCCAATCCAGCCGCAAAGGTGGGAAATATGGGCAGCGAGGAACACAGAGAAATGCTGTTCTGGACAAAAGAGGAATACAAGAAATTTGCCTTTGAGATGATGGACAAGCCTGTTTCCTTTTACGCCTTTGAAATGCTCTACTGGTGCGGTATCCGTGAGGGCGAGCTGCTGGCGCTGACATCTGCGGATTTCGATTTTGACAAGGAAACGGTCACAATCAACAAGTCCTATCAGCGTCTGCACGGGAAAGATGTGATTACCACGCCGAAAACAAAGAAAAGCAACCGCACCATTAAAATGCCGCATTTTCTCTGTGAGGAAATGCAGGAATATCTCGGTATGCTCTACGGACTCAAAAAGAAAGACCGTATCTTTACGGTAACGAAAAGCTATCTTCATCACGAGATGGACAGAGGGGCGAAAGCCGCAGGCGTGAAGCGTATCCGCATTCATGACTTACGGCACAGCCACATCAGTTTGCTGATTGATATGGGATTTTCAGCGGTGGCGATTGCCGACCGTGTAGGACACGAAAGTATTGAAATCACTTATCAGTACGCCCACCTGTTCCCATCCAAACAGACGGAAATGGCAGATAGATTAGATGATTTGGGGAAAGGAGATTTTGAAAATGTCGGCTAAAAACAGAGATAACAAAAACCGTTGGAGGAATATCACGGTAGGGTTTCGGGTATCGCCCGAAGAAAACGTACTCATTAACAAGGCGGTTGCCTTATCGGGCTTGCCGAAACGGGAATACTGTTACCGCCGCTGTCTGAATCAGGATGTGGTGGTGCAGGGCAATCCGAGAGTATTTAAGGCACTTCACAAGGAACTTGCCGCCGTTCTTACAGAATTGCAAAGGATTGAAGCGGGCGAAAAAATCAATGACGAGCTGTTGAATGTGATTGAACTGATAACAGTTATCCTCGGCGGTCTGAAAGGAGAAGATGGGAATGGAGAATAAAAAAGAAATGACTACTCCAAATGTATCTGCGGCAACAGATACGGAGCAGCCGTTTCCTAAATGTACTGACCATAGTATAGCCGACTGCGATGAAAATATCAAGAGTTTTGAAGAAATGCAGAGGGAAATGCTGCGGCAGTTATCTCCCTCGTATCTCAAAACGGTATCAATGGCGGCTTTGTATGATACCGTATTTGATATACAGACGCCGCTGATTGACGGTCTGCTCCAAAGGGGAACTTACCTTTTTGTAGGCTCCCCTAAGGTAGGGAAAAGTTTTATGATGGCGCAGCTTGCTTACCATATCAGCACAGGAACGCCGCTGTGGGATTATAAGGTGCGAAAAGCAACGGTGCTTTACTTTGCTCTTGAAGATGATTACCCACGCTTGCAGAAACGATTGTTTCAGATGTTCGGTGCAGAAGAAACAGGCAATCTATATTTTGCAACGGAGTGTAAAACGGTTAATGGTGGTTTGGAAGAACAAATCAGAGGATTTATGCAGGAACACTCCGACACGGGTTTAATAATCATAGACACCTTAAAGCGTGTCCGTGAAGCTGGCGGGGCAGATTACAGCTACGCAAGCGACTATGACATTGTGGCAAGGCTCAAAGCGTTGGCAGACAGTTATAAAGTTACAATGCTCATCGTTCATCACACCCGAAAGCAGAAAGCGGAAGATATTTTTGATATGATTTCGGGAACAAACGGATTGATGGGTGCGGCAGATGGAGCATTTGTTCTCAGCAAGGAAAAGAGAACTTCTAATAATGCCACGCTTGATGTGGCAGGCAGGGATCAGCAGGATATGAAAATTCATCTTGTGAGAGATAGCAAGCGTTTGGTGTGGAACTTTGAAAAATCGGAAACGGAGCTGTGGAAAGAGCCGCCTGAGCCTTTGCTTGAAAAAATTGCAGCTATTCTTTTTTCGGAAAGTAACAGATGGGAGGGAACAGCTTCAGAACTTTGCGAAAGGCTCGGCGTGGATATAAAACCGAATGTGCTTTCACTTAGGCTTAGTATCAACGCAAGCAGGCTGTTTCGTGATTATGGTATTCGCTATCAGAACAGCCGCACGCACGATGGCAGAAAGGTTTCACTTTGGAAAGAAACCGATGGGGTGGCGTGACAAACGGTGTCAAAGGTGACAATGTTTTGAGAGTGGTACTGGTATCTCAAACATTGTCACCATCGTCACACATTGACACCGATTAAAGTTTGGCGGAGAGTGCAGAGAGCGCCTTTTCAAAGGCGGCTCTTTGCCCCTCGGAGAGCGCAAAACCTGCTTGCAGGTTGCATTTTTGTTGGCGGAGCTGACAAAAGTGCTTTTGCGTTACTTTCGCAGAAAGTAACAAAGGCTTGCGCCTAACGGCGCAGAAAGGAGAGGAAACGATTTATGCAAAGAACGATAAGCGCAATGGTCGGGAAAGGCTCGGTCAATCACAACAGCCGTAAATTCAAAGCGGAGAATGTTGACGCTGACCGTTCCCACCTCAACATAGATTACTGTAATGAGAGTATTAAAAAAGTCTATCACGAATTGTTCGATGAAGCACTCGAAAGATACAACGCTAAACAGACAAGAACAGACCGAAAGATAGCAAACTATTATGAAAAAATCCGCAGTTCCAAGCAGGAAAAACCATTCCACGAATTGATTTTGCAGATTGGCGATAAGGAAAATATGAGTGCAGAAAGTGAGAACGGACAGCTTGCAAGGCAGGTCTTAGATGAGTATTATCGTGGTTTTCAAGAGAGAAATCCGCAGCTTAGAGTATTCTCGGCTCATCTGCATTTAGACGAAGCAACGCCCCACCTCCACATTGATTTTGTGCCGTTTACAACATGCAGCAAGCGTGGACTTGATACGAGAGTATCACTCAAACAAGCGTTAGCCGCACAGGGATTTAAGGGCGGCTCTCGTGGCGATACGGAATGGTCGCAATGGGTACTTTCCGAAAAAGAACGGCTTGCCGCCGTTATGGAACGGTACGGAATTGAGTGGGAGCAGAAAGGCACACACGAAAAACATCTCTCTGTTTTGGACTATAAAAAGCAGGAGCGGGCAGAAGAAATTGAACAACTGGAAAGCAAAATCATAGACAAGCAGACAGAGTTTGAAACGCTTTCAAAGCGTATTCAAAATTTTGATAAGGGTACGGATTCACTTTCGCAAATGCAGAGCGCACTGGAGAATGCTCCCGAATATCAGTTACCCGAACCACAAGGTTTTATGACTGCCAAAAGTTATAAGAGCAAAGTGGTCGAGCCGCTAATTAAGCGGCTGAAATCTCTTATTAAAACGCTTATGGTGCGGTGCTTTCAAGCGATTGATGATTACCAAAGGCTCAATCAGACAAACGCCAGTCTGTACCGTAGCAATGAAAAACTTAAAAATCACAATAAACAGTTGACCTCCGATAATAACCGATTGAGGGAAGAAATTAAGGACTATACGTTGCTGCGAAAGGTGTTCGGTAGTAAGCAGATTGACAGCCTGTTAGAACAGGCAAGGCAGTCTAAACAGCGTGGCACACGCTTTAGAAATAATCAATACGAAAGGTAGGAACAGACAATGGCAAAGACAATTTTTGAAGAAATGGGCGGCACTTATGTACGGCAAGGGGATTATTTTATCCCTTGCCTTAGTCTACCAGCCGATAAAGAAAATCATCCAATCGGCGTATGGGGACAGCGGCACAAACGCTACTTGCAAGAGCATAAAAAAGCAACCTATACTACTCTGCTCACAAGCGGCAAGTTGAACAGCTATCTTGCCGATATTGACGAACAAGCAGAAGAATGGTTTTCTCGGATGGTAAGACAGATGGCAGAGCATGAGGATGTGACCGAGACGCTCAAGGCTGAAAATCAAATGCTGTGGGTACAAAAAATAAATAATATTCGTAATAGAGCAATGGAAATTGTTTATACAAATTTAATCTATGCTTAACTGGCAAAGCGGCAGGGAGTGAAATCTCTGCCGCCGCTTTTTTCAAAAAAATTTCAAAATACATATTGACAATTTTCTATGTGACGCATATAATTACACATAGACAATTATCTATGGGAGGTGATTTTGAGAGATGGACGAAAGAAGAACTGCGGCAATCTTCAAAGCATTTTGTGATGAAAACCGTATTAGAATTATAAAGCTACTGCGTTCGGGCGAAAAATGTGCCTGTAAGCTGTTGGAAGAAATCAATGTGACACAGCCCACGCTTTCTCATCATATGAAAATACTTTGTGACGCTGAAATTGTCGTTGGTCGCAAAGAGGGAAAATGGACGCACTATTCCATTTCAGAAAAAGGTGTGAAGCAGGCAAAGGTATGTTTGGAGCAGTTGACAACTCTTGATGTTGAATACAAAAACAAGTCGTGCTGTGAAAAGTGAGTAAGTTTATAGATTACTTTTCCGCACGGCTTATAAAATCGCCAATATATAGACGCATTTCAATATAACTATATGAAAGGAGCTTTTTATGGGAGCATTAAAAATTGGTTGGGACTTTTTTCAAAATGAAGTCCTCGGTATGGGTTGGCTGAGTAGGCTCATATCAACTATATTGAATGCCTGCGGTTTAGATACTACAAGCAGAGTAGGCGGCAGCATTCAGTTCTTTATTTACGATACTATAAAAATTATGGTACTACTCGGTGTGTTGATTTTGATTATTTCGTATATTCAAAGCTATTTTCCACCCGAAAGAACAAAAAAGATACTTGGCAGGTTTCACGGGATATGGGCAAATATCATTGCCGCATTACTCGGTACGGTAACGCCGTTTTGTTCGTGTTCCTCTATTCCGCTGTTTATCGGATTTACTAGTGCGGGTTTGCCGCTTGGCGTTACATTTTCCTTTTTGATTTCTTCGCCAATGGTTGACCTCGGTAGTCTTGTTTTACTGATGAGTATATTCGGTTGGAAAGTTGCCGTTTTGTATGTTGTTCTCGGTTTGGTAATTGCTGTTGTCGGCGGTACGTTGATTGAAAAACTGCACCTTGAAAATCAAGTGGAAGAATATATCCGAAACGGTCACGCTATTGATGTTCCGCAGGAAGAACTGCATTTCAAAGACCGTATGAAATATGCTTGGGAACAGGTCGTTTCAACAGCTAAAAAGGTTGCACCTTATGTGTTAATCGGTGTCGGTATCGGCGCAATTATTCACAACTGGATACCCGAAGATCTCATTGTCAAGGTACTTGGGGATAACAACCCGTTTGGCGTTGTGCTTGCTACTATCGCAGGCGTTCCAATGTATGCGGATATTTTCGGCACAATCCCGATTGCAGAAGCCTTACTTGCAAAGGGCGCTTTGCTCGGTGTTGTCCTTTCCTTTATGATGGGCGTAACTACCCTTTCTCTTCCATCAATGATTATGCTTCGCAAAGCGGTTAAGCCAAAGCTGCTCGGCATTTTCATTGCAATATGCACAGTCGGTATTATCGTTGTAGGTTATTTCTTCAACGCAATACAATATTTAATTGTTTAATTTTAGGAGGTTATCACTATGGCATTGTTTAATTTCGGAAAGAAAAAAGAAGAAGAAAAGAAAGCACCTGCTTGTGCTTGTGGTTGTGGTTGCCCGACAAGTGAGGCAGAAGAAATCACAAAGGACTGTTGTTCTGAAGCAAAGGACGGAATTTGCTGTATTAAGGTATTGGGTGCAGGCTGTAAATCCTGCCACGAACAGTATGAAAACGCTAAACAGGCAATAAAGGATATGGGGCTTTCCGTAGAGGTGGAATACATTACAGATATGCAAAAGGTAATGGAATACGGCGTAATGAGTATGCCCGCCATTGTAGTCAATGAAAAGGTTGTTGCTATGGGCAAAGTGCTAAAAGCAAATGAAGTCGTGGCTTTATTGCGAAAGTTAGGGTTTTAAAAGTGGAAAAGGAAAAAACAGAATGGGTAAAATGCCCCGTTTGCGGCAATAAAACTCGTGATAAAATTAGAAAAGATACGGTCATTAAAAATTTTCCGCTCTATTGTCCTAAGTGTAAGCACGAAACTTTAATCAATGTGAGGGATATGACCGTATCCGTATGCAAAAAAGTGGATGGATAATTGTTCAGACATCTTGATTTTCTAAGCAAAATCGCTTATAATTTGAGTCGGAACATATTGCTATTATCCGCAGTTGCAGAGCGAGTGTTATCAATGCCGATAACAAAATGATAACATTAGCTCATATAGGCAGGATAATATGGATACATCAAATAATCAAAAGAACTACGAACACGGCAGAGAATAATCATTAAACAAAATTGATTAGTATTTGTCGAGTTCGAATGACCGTTAAAACGGCGCAAACCCGCATGAATACAGGGTTTTTGACCTGTCACTTTGCCTTGTGATACTGGTTTGATACTATTCATTTCAACCCGGTCACACAAGAGAATGATTGCAAAGGGCAAGCGAACCGCCCTGCTGAACGACAAATTCAGCAGGGCGGTTTTGCTTGCCCTATTTTTCTTTTCTCCAGGGTACATAGTATTTCGATTCTTTCCCGTCATCGCAGGTACTCGGCCAGTTGATTTTCCATTCAAAGTATTCTTCCCTGGTAATCTCCCCGGCGTGTAGCTCCTGCTGGCGCAAAAGCCATTCCCGCATGAAATCATCAACGAGGCCATAGTTGAAGTAGATACCCACGGGAGGTTGAGCGGGCCAATCGTCCGTGTCGTTGTAGCGGACGGCGGTATCATCGGAGGCCCCTATCTTGCCGGGGTTGCGGACAAGCTGAAACAGGCGGATGGAGCCGGGGCTGTCCTCGTCCAGCCAGAAAAACGTCCGCATGAAGTCCTCGGCACAGCCAGGTTGAACCGTATAGAAGTTCTGACGGTCTACCCGCAGGGCCTGGGCAATCTTGTCCAGCAGTTCCCTCTTGGGCACACGGTAGTTCGTTTCGTACTGGGCAATACGGTTGTCCGCTCCCTTTTCCTCAAAGCCGATAGCCAGCCCCAATTCCTTTTGCGTCATACCCCGAAATGTGCGGATTTTCTTGATTTTTTCTCCTACTGTCATATGTTCCACCGCCTTTGAAAATAGTATAGCGCAAATAAGCGAAATATGCAAGAAGAAAATTAACAAAATTGCGAAATAAACTCTTGACATTAACAACCATGCGAATGTATAATAAGGATGTCAGCATTAACAATTTTGCGAACAACGAATAAGGAGGTGTTGCACTTGAGCAAAGAGCTGTTTGTACGGGCCGAGGAAGTGGCCGGGGCGCTGGGTATCTCCAAGCCCTACGCCTACAAGCTGGTGCGGGAGATGAACGAGGAGCTGAAGCAGAAGGGTTTCCTCACCATCCCCGGACGGGTGAGCAGACGCTACTTCGAGGAAAAGTTCTATGGACTGCGGGAAAATCAGTAAGGAGGGAAGAAAATGCCAGCGTATAAAGACAAGGCCAAGGGAACATGGTATGCGTCCTTTTACTTTGAGAACTGGACAGGGAAAAAGGAAAAGAAGATGAAGCGGGGCTTCAAGACCAAGCGGGAGGCGCTGGAGTGGGAACGGACGTTCCTGCAACAGCAGACCGCCGACCTGGATATGACCTTTGAGAGCTTCGTGGCGCTCTACGCTGCGGACATGAAAGGCCGTATCAAGGAAAACACCTGGGGGACGAAAGAGCATATCCTCTACAAAAAGCTGGTGCCCTACTTTGGAAAGCGGAAAATGAGCGAAATCCATTCCAAGGAGGTCATGGCGTGGCAGAGCGAAATGCTGAACTACCGGGACAAGAATGGCAAGCCCTATTCCCCCGTGTACCTGAAAACGCTCCACAATCAGTTGAGCGCCGTTTTCAATCATGCGGTGAAGCACTACAATCTGAAAGCCAACCCCGCCGCCCAGGTGGGCAACATGGGCAAGGCCAAGGGCCGGGAAATGCTGTTCTGGACGAAAGCGGAGTATCTGAAATTCGCTGACGCTATGATGGACAAGCCTCTTTCCTACTACGCCTTTGAAATGCTCTACTGGTGCGGTATTCGGGAGGGGGAGCTGCTGGCCCTCACCCCGGCGGACTTCGACTTTGAGAAGCAGACGGTTTCTATCTCGAAATCCTACCAGCGTATCAAAGGGCAGGACGTTATCACCGACCCCAAGACGGCCAAGAGCAACAGGGTCATTCAAATGCCAGCTTTCCTCTGTGAAGAAATGGAGGACTACATCAAGAGCCTGTACGCCGTGGAGCCGACAGACCGCATTTTCACGGTGACGAAATCCTATCTTCACCGGGAGATGGACAGGGGAGCGAAAGAGGCCGGGGTCAAGCGGATCAGGATTCACGACTTGAGACACAGCCACATTTCCCTGCTGATTGACATGGGCTTTACCGCCCTGGCAATCGCTGACCGGGTGGGGCATGAGAGTATCGACATCACCTACCGCTACGCTCACCTGTTCCCCACCCGGCAGGCGGAGATGGCGGACAAGCTGAACATGGAGCGAAAGGGGGCTTAAATCATGTCTGCGAAAAATCTCGACAACTACAACCGTTGGAGAAATCGTCAGGTGGCGTTCAGGCTGTCGCCGGAGGAGGCCGATTTATTGGACACCTATGTGCGCCTGTCCGGGCTGACCAAGCAGGACTACATCACCCGGCGGCTGCTGAACCGGGACATTGTGGTGCAGGGCAATCCCAGGGTCTACAAAGCCCTGCGCGACCAGCTCGCCGCCGTCCTGGGGGAGCTGCGGCGCATGGAGGCCGGGGATGGGGTGGATGATGAACTTCTTGCCACCATCCGCCTTATCACCGTGACGCTGGACGGCATGAAGGAGGATTGATAGATTGATGGATTCCAGAGAAACGAAAAGGACTGTCCCGGTTCCGTCTGTTGGCGCAGACGGGGAACAGCCCAATTCAAAAATATGTACCACGGCCAGTATATCAGAAGCGGCTACCGAAAACAACCCCCAGGATGAAAGTATGGAGGATATTCTTCGGGAGCTTCAACGGACAAGCGACCCGGCCTACCTCCACACGGTTTCCATGAACGAGCTTTACCAGAATGTCTACCAGAGCAGACCGCCAATCATTGACGGTCTGCTCTATCCTGGGACGTACCTCTTTGCGGGAGCGCCCAAGGTGGGCAAGTCATTCCTGATGGCCCAGCTTGCCTACCATGTGAGCATGGGCCTCCCCCTGTGGGGCTACCCCGTCCACAAGGGCACCGTCCTCTATCTGGCGTTGGAGGACGACCACCGCCGCTTGCAGGGGCGGCTGTATCGGATGTTCGGCATGGACGGCACCAACGACCTGCTCTTTGCGATCTACGCCAAACAGCTCGGCCTGGGCCTGGAGGAACAGCTAAAGAAATTCGTCCGTCAGCACCCCGACACTAAACTGATTATCATTGACACCCTCCAGAAAGTCCGGGAGGTCGGCGGGGACAAGTACAGCTATGCCAACGACTACGAGGTGGTGGGCAAGCTGAAACGCCTTGCTGACGATTGCGGTATATGCCTCCTGCTGGTACACCACACCCGAAAGCAACAGGCAGACGATAAGTTTGATATGATTTCCGGCACCAACGGCCTGTTGGGAGCTGCGGACGGGGCCTTTCTTCTTCAAAAGGAGAAGCGGACGGACGGCAGCGCCATTCTGGACGTGGCCGGGCGTGACCAGCAAGACCAGCGGATGTATCTCACCAAGGACAAGGAGCGCCTTGTGTGGGAGCTGGAGCGGCTGGAAACGGAGCCGTGGGTGGAACCGCCTGACCCGGTATTGGAGGCCGTTGCCGCCCTTGTGACAGCAGACAGGCCCGCCTGGGGCGGCACCGCCACGGAGCTGGCGGCGGCTATCCAGACCGACATGAAGCCCAACGCCCTGGCTATGCGGCTGAATATCCGGGCCGGGAGGCTGGCGGCGGAGTACCATATCCGCTATGAGAACAGCAGAAGCCACGCCGGGAGAAGTATCACCCTCACCCTGGAACCGCCCCAGGCGTGACGACCGTGACGGCTGTGACGGCTTTTTTGAGAGCGGGGGCGGTGTGTAAAACATCGTCACGGTCGTCACGGCCGTCACGGGGAGCGGGGCCAAAAGTCAAGGGGCCATACCTGGGGGTGGAGATTGCCGCAAGGCAATACAACCCGAACCCCTTGACTTTTGGCCCACGGAGAACACTGGCCGGGAGGGGGAAAGGCTGTGCCTTTCCCCCTGCCCAACGGCGAGTGTCAAAGTTTAGGCGGGGTGCAGGGTGCCCTTTTCAAAGGGCGGCCCTGCTGGGGGAGCCGTCCGCAGACGGCGGGGGCAACGCCCCCACTCCACCCCGTAGGGCGCAAATGCGCTTTTGATGGCCGCAAGGCCGTCAAAAGTGCTTTTGCGTTACTTTCGCAGAAAGTAACAAAGGCCGCCGCTGGCGCGGCGAAAGGAGTGTTGATTTGAAAAGGACGATTAGTGCGATGATGGGGCAAGGTTCGGTGAACCACAACAGCAGGGCGTTCAACGCCAAGAACACCGACCCGGAACGCTCCCACTTGAATATAACCTACTGCCACGAAAATATCAAGGCAGTTTTCCATGAGCTGTTTGACGAGGCCCTCAAGCGGTACAACGACAAGCAGACCAGGGCAGACCGCAAGATTGAGGACTACTATGAGAAGATACGTTCCAGCAAGCAGGAAAAGCCGTTCCATGAAATCATCCTGCAAGTGGGGAACAAGGACGACATGAGTGCCGAGGGCGAGGACGGCCAGCTTGCGGCGGCGGTGCTGGACGAGTACATGAGAGGGTTCCAGGAGCGCAACCCCCAGCTCCGGGTGTTCTCCGCCCACCTCCACATGGACGAGGCCACGCCCCATCTGCACATCGACTTCGTACCGTTCACCACGGGGAGCAAGCGGGGCCTGGACACAAGGGTATCTCTCAAACAGGCGTTAGCGGCCCAGGGCTTTAAGGGCGGCACCAGGGGCGACACGGAGTGGAGCCAGTGGGTACGCTCCGAAAAGGAACAGCTTGCCGCTGTGATGGAGCGCCATGGTATTGAGTGGGAGGACAAGGGCACCCATGACAAGCACCTGCCTGTACTGGACTTCAAAAAGGAGCAGAGGGCGAAAGAGATTGCCGAGCTGGAGGCGGTCAAGGCCAAGAAGCAGGGACAGGTGGAACAGCAGGAGCAGCGTCTAAAGGAGCTGGCCCCGGCTGTGAGGAACATGGAGCAGTTGGCGGCGCAGTTCTCCGACGACCCGGAGCGGATATTGCCGGAGCCTGGGCCGCTGGAGAGTGCCAAGTCCTACCGGGAGAAGAAAGCCAAGCCCCTGTTGGCGCAGATCGTCAAGGTGCTGCGTTCCCTGTACCGGGCCTATGTCGAGTTGAAGAGGAAGTATGAGCGGTTGCAGGGGGACTATGGACGGGCCAGGGAAGGAAACGAGCGGTTGTCCGACCGCTTGCAGGAAACGAAGTTGGAGAACAAGGCCCTGCGGGGGACAGTTGCCGACTTTGAGCGGGTCAAGAGGGCTTTCGGCCCAGAAGAAGTGGAACGGGCTGTAGAGGACGCAAAGCGCAGGGAAGCGCAAGAGCGGGAGCAGAGGAAAGCAAAGCGGAAATTCAGCCGGGGGGCGAGGTAACGAACAGTGGGAGGGCGCTCCAATGAGTGCCCTCCCGTTTTGTACTTGTCAGCGGGTGATTTTACTGCTATAATAAGGGCGATAAAAAGGAATTGGAAACGGAGTTTTTACCATGCTACAAATAGTTTTTTCCGACAGTGAATGTGGGACATTGAAGATGGCCACGCATTGGGGGTCGTCCAGTTGGGATGTTGGGGTGATTGGAGTTATTTTCGGCGAGGGAGAGAAGGAACCCACGCAGGAAGAAAAAAACCAAGCTATAGCCCAATTCAAGGCCCAGAGGGAGAAAGAGAACCGCCGGGCACGACCTGTGGGCGGCAATCCTGGAGATGTGCTATGCCCGTCTGTTGGGCTGGACATCGGCCCCATAAGCGGCCCTGATGTGGAGAAGGCCCGGTTTGATTTGCTTACCGCTTGGCTAGGGGGCGATTTCCCACTCCCAGATTGCGACCCAGACGATTATGCCCAGCGGGATATGCTTTGGGAACAACGCCAGCGGGACAGAGAGCGGCTTTTGGAGGGCGGAAAACATGGCGAGGCTGTGCGCATTTGGTACAGCAATGCGCCTTACTCCCTGTGCGGATTTTATGATGTGCTTTGGCAACTGCGGGACTGCGATTGTCCCGTGACCGCTTTAGAGATGCCCCGGTGGATGCCGCTGGAAGATAATACGGTGCAGTCCTGTTTGAACTGGGGGGAACTATCTCCGGGGGACTGGGCGGCGTATCTGCCGCTGGAGCGGGAAATCCCTAAAAATGTCCGCAGAGCTATCGCTATGGAGTGGTCACAGCTTCGAGAGGAAAATTCACCCTTGCGTGCTGTTGTCAATGGCCGTTTGCGCAGTGTAGGGGAGGATTTCTACGATCCATTCATTCGTGCCCAAATCCCTGATGGAATTTTCCGGGTGGCACATCTCATCGGTGATGTATTGGGGCGGTATCAATTGGGTATCGGCGACTGGTGGATTGCCAAGCGTATTCAAGCTATGGAAACCCAAGGGGAACTGATTACAGTGTCCAAGGGTGACGGCTTCTACCGGAACGAAATGCGTCGAGCGCAATAAAAGAGAACTTCCGATATATCAGGGTGTTTTCTATTGCTGAATAGCCTGGGAAACGGTGTAAAAGGTAGTTGTATTCTCCTGCTTTTTGTGATACTATTTTGATACTAAGAAAATTAGCGGCCAAAAATAACAGGTAAAATATTAACAAATTTGCGAATGTTATGCCTGTTAAAGTATAGGAAATACAGCCCCATATAATAGGATTTGTCGAGTGGGAGTAGGATTTATAAAGAGGGAAAATGGTTTATATCTCTAGTAGGTTTTACAAAATCAGTGAAATCTTTGACTTTAAAACAACTTTAAGGAGATGCTTAAAATGAAAACCTTGTATGAAGGCAAAACCAAAAACGTCTTGACCGATGAGGCAACTGGCGCGGTCTACTTATTGTTCAAAGACAGTGCTACGGGTGAAAATGGTGTGTTTGATCCCGGTGCCAATACGGTCGGCGGAAGTGTTGAGGGAAAAGGAAAAATTGGATTGAAAATAACCAAATACTTTTTTGAACTGATGGAGAAAAACGGCATTCCTACCCATTACAAGGGCGCGGATATCGACAAAGGATTGATGGAGGTGCGCAAGGTTACCGTGCCGCCGCTGGAGTTCGTTTTGCGTTATTTCACCGCCGGAAGCATGTGCAGACGGTTTACGCTTGAGGAGGGAATTCCTTTCGATCCGCCATATCTTGAAGTTACCTTGAAAGATGATATTCAAGGAGATCCGTTAATCAGTGAGCGCCTATGCTTGATGAAAGGCTTGCTCGCTCCCGGACAATATGAAGAGGCGCTGGGTGTGTTAACAAAGGTCGGGGAAGTATTGCGGCGGGAGCTTGCGGGCATGGGCTATACTCTTATCGACTTCAAAATCGAGATGGGCTATGATGAAACTGGAAAAGTATTCGTAGCAGATGAAATTACCCCTGACATCTGGCGTATCAAGGATGAAAACGGCAACATTCCAAATCAAATTGATTGTGCCAAGATGCTTTTAGAAAAAATAGACTAAGGTTTCAGAAACAATGTAACGCATTTTCAAACCACAAATTTTTAACCTCTATGCTGCTTGGGGGCACAAACCGGAAGATGTACCTGCTTGTGGGCCCTTTTCCCTGATTTTCGGGAATGAGGCCAGCGGCTTTGCGCAAAGTTATGGATTCTTTTAACCTATCGGCAGCGGCAAGGAATAGGAGCTTGCATATTTGCAGGAAAAAACGGAATGGCAGGATAATTTTCCAAAATTGTGCAAATTTATTTGTTGGAATATCACTTGAAATGAATCGGGGTCCCCGGCAATGCCGGGAACCCCGTTTTTCTCTTTCTTTATATCTCCGCGCTGTAGTTGGGAGCTTCTTTCGTAATGTAAATATCGTGAGGATGGCTTTCCTTAAGGCCCGCGCCGGTAATTTTCACAAACTGGGCCTTTTCGTGCATTTCCGCAATAGTTTCGCATCCCACATAGCCCATGCCAGCCCGTAGGCCTCCCATCATCTGGTAAATGGTGTCGGCAACCATTCCTTTGTAAGGAACACGGCCCTCAACGCCTTCGGGAACCAGCTTTTTGTTGTTTTGCTGGAAGTAACGGTCTTTGCTGCCCTTTGCCATGGCGCCCAGGCTACCCATGCCCCGATAAACCTTAAACTGACGGCCCTGGTAAATCTCGTTCTCGCTGGGCGACTCTTCGCAGCCCGCCAACAAACTACCCAGCATGACAGTGCTTGCGCCCGCCGCCAGTGCTTTGACGATGTCACCGGAATACTTGATGCCGCCGTCGGCGATAACGGGGATATTGTGTTTCGCCGCTGCGCAAGCCACGTCGTAGATGGCGGAAATCTGTGGAACTCCGATACCGGCCACCACACGGGTGGTGCAGATTGAACCAGGGCCGATGCCTACCTTGACGCAATCGGCACCCGCTTCGATCAACTCTTCAGCGGCAGCAGCAGTGGCAATGTTACCGGCGATCAAAGCAATTTCTGGAAAAGCTGCCTTGACCTTTTTCACACATTCGATAATACCGCGGCTGTGGCCGTGAGCAGAATCCAGCACCAGCACATCTACCTGTGCCTCTACGAGGGAGGAGGCTCTTTCCAGCACATCATCTGTCACACCAATTGCGGCGCCACAGAGAAGCCTGCCGCGGCTGTCACGAGCAGAATTAGGATACTGGACTGCCTTTTCAATATCCTTGATGGTAATAAGCCCTTTAAGCATACCGTTTTGGTCCACCAGAGGCAGTTTTTCGATTTTGTGACGGCTGAGAATTTTCTGAGCATCGTCCAAGGTAGTTCCAACCGGAGCGGTAATCAGGTTCTCTTTCGTCATTACTTCGCTGATTTTTACATTGTAGTCGCTTAAAAACCGCAGGTCACGGTTGGTGATAATACCGACCAATTTTCCTTTTTCCACGATGGGCACACCACTGATTTTATATTTTGCCATCAATTCGTTTGCATCGTAGACATAGTGCTCCGGCCCCAGAAAAAATGGGTTGACGATGACGCCGTTTTCCGAACGCTTTACCTTGTCCACTTCCTCGGTCTGCGCTTCAATGGACATATTCTTGTGAATGATACCGATACCGCCTTCCCGGGCGATGGCAATGGCCATTCTTGACTCGGTCACGGTATCCATAGCGGCGGTCAACACGGGAGTATTGAGGTAAATCTCCCGGGCGAGGCGGGTTCTCAATGATACGTCGCTTGGAAGAACATCGGATTTTGCAGGAATCAGCAAAACATCGTCAAAGGTCAGGCCTTCTTTTACGAATTTGCTTTCTGGGTTTACATTCAGCATGGGGCACATCCTTTCTAATTGAAAAAAGGCTTTCTTGAAAACCGTGGAGATCTTCAACAAAACCTTTTTTGGTTTCGGATAATTGCAGTATTTTGCAAAAAGGAAAACATTTCCCATTTACCTTGTTGTTTTCCATTATACACCGTGGCCGGCTTGCTTTCAAGGAACGCGGATTGAGAGATTCGAAAGGTCGAATTTTGGTTTTTTGTGCAGAAGTAACGGAGAACAGAAAAGGTGTGCTTTGTGGAAGCACACCTTTTCGTCTATTGTGGAATAATTTTTATCAATTTAAACCAAAATCATAAAAGATAAATCTTATCTATCCCCTAGGGACTGTTCTTATGAATTGCTTTCTTTTTACCGCATTTTATGCGGTAAATTCCATAGAAAATGATCTCATCAGGCATTCTGTGGATAAAAAATGTCCCTCACTACATTATTGTTTATATATAAGAAAGTTTACAGATAAAACTGTCTTTTTCTGCAATACATCCCTTAATTGTCGCTGTATTTCCGTCCACAGCGGTATATAGAGAGAGTGTATCCCCCATTTTCGCCTCATGAATGAAATTAATCTGGTAGGTTTGCAGTCGTTTTTCTCGCAGGGAAGGCGGGAGTATGTCCACTGAAATGTCGGCATAAACCGCATTATAAACGTGTCCGTTGCCGTCCAAGTCAGAGTAACGGACTTGACGTTCACCGGAAAAACTACCTTCTGTAAGTTTTAACCGCTTACAGTCCGGTGCATCTGCCTGCCTTTCCGGCAAAGTGGCGCGGATACCTTCAAAAGAGGAGGGACGGATGATCTGCCGGCTTTCGGGATTCACTAAAATCCATTCAGTACGGGCGTCAATTAACTTTTTGTCCGACCCATCAAAAATTTCAAAATCCCGCAGAAAAGATGCCCCTTTGTTTCCTCGTTCCCATGTGGAAACAGTGATAGTCTCATCAGCAACCGGCATCCGGTCAAAGTGAATGCTCACTTTGGAGAGTAAAAAGACATATCCGTGATCCCAAAGCCACTGATGAGTCATGCCCGCTGCAGCATAGCCAATGCCGGCGATATCTGCAATCAGCTTGTTAATGGTGGAAACCTTGGCGCGTTTTTGGCTGTCGCAGTCGTAAAAGCGGATTTCCACTGTTTTGTTAAAGACGCAATCCACTATTTGATGACCTCTTGTCCGCCCATGTAGGGTCCGAGTGCTTCGGGAATGTTGACGCTTCCATCGACGTTCAGGTTGTTTTCCAGGAATGCAATCAGCATACGGGGAGGCGCTACTACCGTGTTGTTAAGGGTATGGGCAAAATATTTGCCGTCTTGGCTGCTTACACGGATTTTGAGCCGTCTTGCCTGCGCATCGCCCAGATTGGAACAGCTTCCCACCTCAAAATATTTTTGCTGACGCGGAGACCAAGCCTCCACGTCAATAGATTTTACCTTCAAATCAGCTAAATCGCCGGAACAGCACTCGATAGTGCGGACAGGAATATCCAGGCTTCGGAACAGGTCGACGGTGTTTTTCCAAAGCTTTTCAAACCACTGAGGGCTTTCCTCTGGTTTGCAGACCACAATCATCTCCTGTTTCTCGAACTGGTGAATGCGGTAAACACCACGTTCTTCCAAGCCATGGGCGCCTTTTTCCTTACGGAAGCAGGGGGAGTAGCTGGTTAAAGTCTGGGGAAGACTCTTTTCGTCCAGAATGGTGTCGATAAACTTACCAATCATCGAGTGTTCGCTGGTGCCAATGAGGTACAGATCCTCACCCTCAATTTTGTACATCATGGCATCCATCTCGGCAAAACTCATGACGCCGGTGACAACGTTGCTGCGGATCATATAAGGGGGGATGCAGTAGGTAAAGCCTCGGTTGATCATGAAATCACGAGCGTAGGAGAGTACGGCGGAATGAAGACGGGCAATATCACCCATCAAGTAGTAGAAACCGTTTCCTGCAACCTTCCGGGCGCTGTCCAAATCAATACCGTTCAATTTTTCCATAATTTCTGTGTGGTAGGGAACTTCAAAATCCGGAATCACCGGTTCGCCAAAGCGCTCAAGCTCCACATTTTCACTGTCGTCTTTTCCAATGGGGACGCTTGGGTCGATGATATTGGGGATAGTGAGCATAATGGTACGTATTTTTTCCTGTAATTCTTTTTCCTGCTCTTCCAGCTGGGCCAGGCGGTCCGCCTGCTCGGAAACCTTGCGTTTCATCTCCTCAGCTTCGTCTTTTTTACCCTGGGCCATTAATCCGCCAATCATTTTGGAGATTTTATTCCGCTCAGCTCGGAGATCAGAAGCTTCCTGCTGGGTCGCACGACTTTTGGCGTCTAATTCGATGACTTCGTCTACCAAAGAGAGCTTATTGTCCTGAAATTTCTTTTTGATATTTTCCTTTACTGCATCTGGGTTTGCCCTTAAAAATTTGATGTCCAACATGTTTTCATACCCCTTGTATTTTTAATTATTTTGTAAGCTTTTCGGCAAGCGACGCCAAATCTTCCTTGTTGTAAAAGGCAATTTTCAACATTCCGCCGTCCCCATCGGGGATAATTTCCACCTTGCGGCCTAATTCCTCATTCATGGCAATTTCCATTTCATCTAGATAATGGTCCTTTTTCCGCCGCTCTTTCCGAACGGACTGTGTTTCTAAAGACTCTGCGCTTTTTCTAGATGCAAGTTTTTCCACTTCCCGCACTGATAAGCCCTTCTCAACTACCTCTTTTGCAGCAGAAACGATGGCTAACTCGTTATTCAGGCTTAAAAGTGCTTTAGCATGACCCATCGAGAGCTGCCCATTCATCAGATAGGGCCGAACCTGATCAGGTAAATTTAGCAATCGCAAGGAATTAGCAATTGCAGAACGGGATTTTCCAACCCGTTTTGATACTTGATCCTGTGTAAGGCCATAAGTAGCCATTAGCTCCTTATAGCCTGCCGCTTCTTCAAGAGGGTTCAGATCCTCCCTTTGTAAGTTTTCGATAAGGCCCAATTCCATTACTTCGGTATCGGAAAGGTCTTTGACCACCACCGGAACTTCGTCCAGCCCAATCATCCGAGAAGCCCGCCAGCGCCGCTCACCGGCAACCAGCTGGAATCCTCCGCTGTCTAACTTGCGAACCAATAGCGGCTGAATAATTCCGTGTTCCCTAATGGAATCTGCCAACTCAGCCAGTGCGTTTTCATCAAACGTCTTTCTGGGCTGTGCCTTATTGGGTTCTATTTCGCTGAGGCGCACCATCATGGCACCGCCATCCTGTTTTCCCTCACTGTCATTGTCAAAAAACAGGGCATCCAGACCTTTTCCTAGTCCTGATTTCTTCGCCATTCCTTCACCCTCTTCCCTTATCCTTCTCTATTCCACTTCTTGTTAGCTTTTAAAAATTCCTTTGCCACTTCCATATAGGCCTTGGAGCCTTTGGAGGACTTATCGTAATAAATTACCGGCTGCCCATAGCTGGGAGCTTCAGAAAGACGAACATTTCGAGGAATCGTTGTCTTATACACCTTATCGGGAAAATACTTCTTTACTTCCGCTACCACCTGTGTCGTTAGATTGAGCCGCCCGTCATACATGGTGAGCAAAACTCCTTCTATCTGGATATCTGAATTATAGGTTCGTTTGACCTGTCGCACGGTCGCCATCAGTTGGGACAGACCCTCCAATGCAAAGTATTCACACTGAATCGGGATAAATACGCTATCTACCGCAGCAAGGGCATTGAGGGTAATCAGTCCCAGAGAGGGGGGACAGTCAATTATAATATAGTCGTACTGATCCCGGAGTGGTGCAAGGCCCTGTTTCAGTCTAAAAATACGCTCCTCAAGCTCAATGAGCTCCACTTCTGCTCCAGCCAATTCAATGCTGGATGAAATCATATCGACGCCTTGAAAGACTGTTTTAACTCTCACTTCTTCAGCAGAGGCCTGTCCAATCAGCAAATCATATGATGTCTGCGCCGTTTGTTTTTTATTAACGCCAAAACCACTGGTGGCATTTCCCTGCGGGTCCATATCCACCAGAAGAATTTTTTTCTTTTTCGCTCCCAGACATGCTGCTAAATTGACGGCTGTAGTGGTCTTTCCGACACCGCCCTTCTGATTTGCAACTGCTACTATCTTTCCCATGTTGCTCCTTTTTCTTATTTGTTTTGCATATAACTCGTTACTATTTAGGTGATATAATCACCTAAACTTTCTATTCTCTTATGCTTTGTTTTTATTATAGCACAACCATATCGGTTTTAAAAGTCCTTTTTTGTTCCACGTGAAACAAAAAAGGTCCGCATTGATGCGAACCTTTTTAATATTAACCAACTTTTTTCGGAGCCATCGGTATCCGAACGACATATTCGATAAACTGACTGCTTTCCCGCTTGACAGCCTGTGCGTCTATTCCAGCATTTTTCATCGTATCAATGGCCCGATTAATGGTATTTATGAATACACGGACATCTTTTACAATAAAAAGTCGTTTTCCTGGAGTAGGGTGAAGCTGCATTTTCTTTTCTATGTATTGTTCAGCCTGACTGACATTTAGGCCATTTTCAGCAATATATTTCAAAATTGTCAATCGTTCATTTTCATCCTTTACCTTTAAAAGCGCACGTGCATGCCGTTCCGTCAACTGGTATTTAGTGATTATATCCTGTTCAATATTGCTAAGAGATAAAAGCCTCAGCTTATTTGCAATAGTGGACTGAGCTTTACCTAACTTGTCGGCTGCTTCTTCTTGTGTGACACCCCATTCATTGATAAGGCACCGCAAAGCCAAAGCCTCTTCAAAAAGAGAAAGATCCTTTCGTTGAATATTCTCTAAAATGGCGTAAATTGCAGATTGGCGAGCAGTGGTATCCATAATTACGGCAGGAATTTCCGTAAGGCCGGCTACTTTTGCAGCCCGAAGCCGTCTTTCACCTGAAATTAATTCATAGACTTTTTCCTGGTTTTTTCGAACCGTAATAGGTTGCAATACTCCATTTTCACGAATACTAACTGCCAATCCCTCCAAGTCCTGTTGATCAAATTCCTGACGTGGCTGGGCTGGATTTGGTATGATTTCGTCAATTGGAAGTGAAAACACTTTGTTAAGCACTTTATCCTTTTGAAAAATTCCTGTCATTTCTTTTACCTCCCTTATTGCTTGTCCGCAGGTAAAAGTATAGCATGGAAGGGAAATAATTTCCAGAACTTTTCATCGCAATTATACGGCCTTTTCGACCTTATTTTTTATAAATTAAAGGGGATTTCTTGATTTTCGCTGTAATTCTGGGATATTTTGCAGGGGTGTGTCGAAATTTTCTTATTACTACAATTGATCTTTTGTTATTTCCGGGAAGCTCAAACTTCTCAATCGCTTCAACTTTGCCCCCCATTTGGGAAATGGCATATTTTGCTTCCTCTAATTCTTCCTCTACCTCATAGCCTTTTAATGCGGCAAATATCCCGCCTTCCTTTACAAATGGAAGGCAATATTCCGCGAGTTCTCTTAAATGTGCGACGGCGCGCGCCGTTGCAACGTCATATTTTTCTCGATAATCTGCTTTTTGTCCCGCCTCTTCTGCTCTTGCGTGAACAAACTGTGCATCAACCTTAATATTACTACATAATTCTTCTAAAAAAATCAGTCGCTTGTTCAAACTGTCTAACAGAGTTGGGTGCAAATCGTGACGAAGGATACAAACCGGTAGAGAGGGGAAGCCAGCTCCGGTGCCAACATCAATCAGGGTGGACTCTTTTGGTAAATTTGTTGCCTTAAGCAAAAGCAAACTGTCTAAAAAATGCTTAATAACAATTTCATTTGGTTCTGTAATGGCTGTCAGGTTTATTTTCTGATTCCAGTCCACTAGTAATTGGGCATAATTATCAAATCGTTCGCCAATTTCTTCAGTGTAATCCCAACCAAAGGAATCGAAATTTTGTCTCAGGATTTCCTGTGCAATCAAATCATTTCCCTCCATGTTGTTCCAGCCATATTAGCAACGTCGATACATCAGCGGGATTTACGCCTGATATCCGAGATGCCTGTCCAATATCTCGAGGCTGAACCCGCTGCAATTTTTCCCTTGCCTCTAACCGCAGTCCGTTTATTTGGCCATAGTCCAAATCTTCCGGCAGTTTTTTCTGCTCAAGCCGTTTAATTTCTTCAACTTCCATAAGTTGCTTTTTAATATAGCCTGCATATTTTATTTGAATTTCCACCTGTTCTATGACATCGTCGGGTAATCCTGGGCGATTCTCATCAAAAGGAGCCAAATCCAGATAGTTTAGCTGTGGCCGCCGAATTAAATCAGCCAATTTAGTTCCTGTGACCATGGGCGCTGTTCCACGTGAAACAAGCAGTTCATTCAAAGGTACAGAAGGGGCAATATTTACTTTCTGAACACGTTCTTTTTCCTTTTTTATCTGCTCTATCTTTTCCATAAACTGTTGATAACGCTCTTCATCAATTAAGCCTATATTATATCCAATTGGCGTCAACCGCTCATCAGCGTTATCCTGCCGCAAAAGCAAGCGAAATTCACTTCTTGATGTCATCATACGGTAAGGATCGGAGCAACCTTTTGTCACTAAATCGTCAATCAATGTCCCAATATAGGATGTAGAACGCGCTAAAGTCACTTCTGCTTGTCCTAATACCAGCCTTGCCGCATTAATCCCAGCAATCAGTCCCTGCGCTGCTGCCTCTTCATATCCAGAAGTGCCATTGAACTGTCCGGCTCCAAAAAGGCCCTTTATCGCCTTAAATTCCAATGTGGGCTTCAGATCCAAAGGGTTGCAGCAGTCATATTCGATAGCATATGCATTACGCATTACCTGAAGGTTTTCAAAGCCTTTAATAGAACGGAGAAATTTCATCTGCACATCTTCGGGGAGGGAGGATGAGATCCCTTGAAGATACATTTCCTCTGTATCCAACCCCATAGGCTCAACGAAAAGCTGATGTCTCGGCTTATCGGAAAAACGGACAATTTTATCTTCAATACTGGGACAATATCGAGGGCCAATTGCAGCTATTCTTCCGCTGTAAATAGGGGAGCGATCCAAATTATCCCGAATAATCTGGTGAGTATCCTCATTGGTGTAAGCAATATAACAATCCACTTTATTTTCTAATTTTTCATCCGTAGTAAAACTGAAGGGAATAATCTTTTCATCACCAGACTGCTTTTCCAAAGCATCAAAATTGATGCTGCGCCGATGGACTCTAGGTGGTGTCCCTGTCTTAAAACGGCGTAAAGTAATCCCGTTTTCCTCCAGACTTTTTGACAGCCCTATCGCAGGAACAATTCCATCTGGTCCACTTTCATAAGAAACCTCACCAACGTGAATAACCCCATTTAAATAGGTTCCGCTTGCAATAATACATGTCTTTACCGTGTATTCTGCTCCCAAACGGGTAATCACTTTAGTAATTTTCCCATTTTGTACTTTAATTTTGGTGACTTCTGCCTGCTTTAAATCTAAATTCTCCTGTGATTCCAACAGCTTCTTCATATAAGCATGATATTTCCGACGATCTGCCTGTACACGAAGGCTGTGAACCGCTGGTCCTTTGCCGCGGTTTAACATTCTGCTCTGCAAAAAAGTATGATCCGCAGCAATACCCATAACGCCCCCCAAAGCGTCTATTTCCCGGACCAAATGTCCTTTTGCAGTACCACCAATAGAGGGGTTACACGGTAAATTGGCAATGGCATCCAGGGACAAAGTAAAAAGTATAGTTTTTGTTCCCAACCGTGCCGCTGCCATCGCCGCTTCTATTCCAGCATGTCCTGCACCTATTACTGCTACATCGTATTCTCCAAGGAAATATCCCATAAAAGAAAACTCCTTTTTATTTACCTACACAAAACTGAGAAAAAACTTCATTGACAACAGCGTCAGTCACTTTTTCTCCAGTTAACTCAAGAAGAGCGGAAATCGCACTCTCAATGCTGATATCTACGGCATCTATAGTGAATCCCACTTGAATTGCTTCCAAGGCTCCCTGTAACAAACTATCTGCTCGTAGAACACAGTGGTATTGTCTCTCATTGGCCAGCATTGCGCCAGAGGTGCTAATATCATTCAACCTCAGTACCTCGTTAATTGCGAGATTTAAATCCTCAACACCTGTTTGAGTCGCCGCAGAAATTTCTACTATATGTTTAAAATTATTGTATATATCCTTTTTGTCTATATTAGCTATTAAATCTGATTTATTAATAATAGCTACTGTCGGCATTTCTTTGATTTTATCAATTAGAGTATAGTCCATATCAGAAAGGGGAGAGGAGGAATCAAACACAGCCAGCACCAAATCTGCTGACATCAAGCGGTCAAAAGTACGCTCCACACCCGCTTTCTCGATAATATCATCGGTCTCACGTATACCAGCAGTATCCGCCAGACGGAGAACAACATCGCCGATATTGACAGATTCCTCCACCACATCCCGGGTGGTGCCGGGAATATTGGTTACAATACTCTTTTGGTAACCGGACAACAAGTTCATCAAGGTAGATTTTCCTACATTTGGACGGCCAATAATGACCGTTTCTACACCTTCTCGAATGACTTTTCCTCGGTCAAATGTCTCAAGAAGTTTTCGAAGACTTTCGCTACATGACTCACAGACAATTTTTATTTTTTCCAGCTCCATATCGTCGATATCCTCGTCAGGATAATCGATATACGCCGCAATATGAGCTGTAACAGAGAGCAATTCATCCAAAACCGTGCTGATCTTTTGATAGAGTGCACCCTTTAAAGCGCATTGAGCCGCCTTTAACCCCTTTTCACTTTCAGCGTTTATGAGATCTGTCACTGCCTCCGCCTGCGTCAGGGTAAGTTTTCCATTTAAAAAAGCCCGTTTTGTAAATTCACCGGGTCCTGCGGGAAAAGCACCCTCTCTCAAAACAGCACGCAGTACTTTTTCCGTTACCAATATACCGCCATGGCAGGAAATCTCCACCACGTCCTCCCCAGTATAACTTTTCGGAGAACGAAAAACCAGTGCTACACCTTGGTCAATCTGATGCTCACCATCTCGAATATCGCCGAATGCGGCCGTGTAACCTGCCTGCTGAAACAGTTTTTTCCCAGAAACCGGAAAAAACACCTGATCGGCAATTGCAATGGCGTTATCCCCGGAAATGCGTATCACGCTGATTCCGCCAGCTGCACGGGGAGTGGAAATCGCGGCAATGGTTTTACTCATGTATATCAACAATCCTTTCCGGCTGTTTTGGACAATTATGCACACAAAAATTGCGACCGCCATTTTCTTGCTAAAAGCACAAGCCCCTATTGAACGTAAATTTTCAAATGGCTGCTCTCATATAGAAAAAACCTCCTACGCGAACGGAATCAGTTGTAGGAGGTTTCGGCCACTATAATTCAATTTTTGAATAAAGCTTTACGTTGTCATCCAACGTTTTTGATTCCACTGCTGTATTTTCTGAAGATTTTTCAGCTGGTACCTCGACTGTCTCTCTAGGGGCTGCAGGTTTTCTATAGTCATCGTGACCTCTACGATTTGGTCGGTTTCCGTCCTGTTTGCCTCGATTTGATTGTTTTCCAGAAGGCTTAATTACTACCTTACGATTTGGCTCTTCTCCTGTGGATTTGGAATAAACCCCTTCAATATCGGTAATGACGGCGTGAATGATTCTTCTTTCGTAGGGATTCATCGGCTCCAAAGCGGAAGGGCGTCCTGTCTTCAACACCTTTTTTGCCATTCTTTGAGCAAGATTTCGAAGGGTCTCTTCTCTTTTTTCCCTGTAATTACCCGCATTAATGGTGAAACGAACATATTCTCCATCAAGCCGATTAGCAACTAAACATACCAGATACTGAATTGCGTCCAAGGTCTCTCCACGCTTGCCAATGACTGTTCCAATCTCTGCGCCATCTAAGGCAATCTTTACAGTTCGATTTTCCTCCACGTCAAAAGAAACATTAATTTCTCCAACGCCCATATGATGAAAAATATCTGTCAAGTATTGACGGGCAACCTCTATTTTCGCATTCAACTCTTCTGTAACTTCTACAGTTTCTATTTTTTTCTCCGTCTGTGGGGCAGGAACAGGTTCTTTTTCTGCTACTGGCTGGGGATTTTGGGCAGCTTTCTTTTCCGTTTTTCTTTCAGGTGCCTTTTTCTCCGCCGCACCAAAAATTTCTTCCGTCAGATCATCGAGACTTTCTACTGTTACCTTTACCTTTGCAAGCTGCTTCATCTTACCAAACAGACCTTTTTTAGGCAACTGCAGCACTTCTGTCGTACATTCCGTGGCAGACACTCCCAGTTCTTCACACGCGCGAGCCGTAGCTTCTTCCAAAGTATTCGCCGTAGCAATTGCTTCCCGTACCATATTTGACCTCCTCATAAAGAGATTTTTTGACTATTCTGTTACATCAAGTCTTTGTCGGTAACTTCTACGTACTCTTCGCCGTACTTCTCCGCATCCCGCCTTCTCGCTTCAGCCAGACGTTTCCGATTCAGCTCTTTTTCACTAAGAAGCATTTTCTCGGTATCCGGATCAAGAGGTTCGTTAGGATCAACTTTTATCTTTTTACGCTGAGCACGCTCCAGTTTTTTCTTTTCTGCTTCTGCTTGCATTTTCTCTTCAAATTCTTTTTTGTATTTTTCAGGGCTATAGATTTTATAAAGTATAACAGTCTGAACACCGGACAGAATATTCGACAAAATCCAGTAAAAACCTACTCCAACCGGAACAGAAAATGCAATCCATACCGAGAATAGAGGCATCACATACATCATAATCTTCATGGCGCCCATACCGGAAGCCTGCTGATTGGCGGCAGGGTTCATCTTCATGGAAACCATGGAAACGAGGAACGCCGTTACACCGGAAAGGATGGGAATCAGCAAAAACCAGTTCCATGCCCATGTGGGAACCACGCTCAAGTCAATACCAAACAAACTGTAATCAAAATTTTGAATTTTACTGACCACATCTGCTGCCAAACCATTGACTAAAGCTGGATCATTAATATGGGTCAGAATATCCAATTCAGGACGTCCCGTGTTAGAGATACCACTCGCGGCTAGTAATTCTGTCGCTTTAGCAATGGCATCGGAACCAATGTGCAGGATATGGGTCAAAGGACGATAAATAACGTCAATCAAACCAAACAAAATGATAAACGGAAGGAGCATGGGAAGACATCCGCTCATAGGATTGTACCCATGAGTTTCGTAGAGCTTCATCATCTCTTCCTGCTGCTTTTCCTTATTCTTTTCGTATTTTTTCTGAATTTCCTGAATTTTCGGCTGGAACACCGACATTTTTGCCGTCGCTTTTTGTTGTTTGACAGACAGTGGGAACATCAGTGCCTTTACCAAAATGGTAAATAGTATCAAAACGATTCCGTAATTTTGAATCACAGAATACAACAGCCACATAATCCATCCCAGTGGTACGCCGATGATATTCGTCAACCAGTTCATGAATACTGTTTCCCTTCTTTTTATGTTCTTTTATATGAGGCTGCAAAAGCCTATTTATCTTTTCTATGGGTAAACAATGAAAATGTTTCCGGCACAGGGTCAATCCCTCCTTTGAATAAGGGATTGCACCTCAAAATTCTCTTGACCATCAGATAGCTTCCCTTTACGGCTCCAAACCGTTCAACGGCCTGTATCGCATAAGATGAACAGGTAGGGTAGTACCGACAGCACGGCCCCTTCCATTTAGAAAGATACTTTTGATAAAAATATATAAGCTTCAGCAAATTTTTTTTCATTTTTGCATGTTTTTTAGGCAGCCCTTTAATGCCGCCGCAACTTGATAGGATTTTGCCTTTAAAATTCTGTCTCTGGCAACCATGACATAATCACAGTTATTTTGAAGTTTTGGCAAAACAGAAATAAAAGCCACCCGTAAAATTCTTCTGGCGCGGTTTCTCTGTACCGCATTTCCCAATTTTTTCGAAGTTGTTATTCCATAACGAATTCCAGCAGATCGGTTTTTTATCTTATAAAATATAAAATAGGGAGTTGCTTTACTTTTTCCTTGATAATAAGCCCGCTTAAATTCCTTATTTAACGTAAGTGTCCGGGGAGATTTTTCGTCATTCATTCAAACCCTGCCATAAAAAGAAAAACAAGTGGAACTGCACGCAGCTTGCGCGGGCAGTTCCGTCTTCAAAAATCAAGTACAATAAAATTAACTGGATTATAAATTAGTGGCTGAGTCTGGCTCTGCCTTTTGCACGTCTTCTCGCCAAAACTTTACGGCCGTTTGAGGTGCTCATTCTTTTCCGAAAACCATGCACTTTTTTTCTCTGAAGTTTTTTGGGCTGGTATGTTCTTTTCATCCTTATACCTCCTTTTGAACAAACAGTAACAGTTTTGCCTTTTCTCTGCCGTTAGATGAAGTCATCACTCAATAATCAGCGCCGCAGATTGAAAACCAACGGCAAACAAAATACAGAGAAATAAGCGAAAACCCTCAATATAGTAGTATAAAGGATAAAAGGCTTTATTGTCAACTCTTTTTTAAAATTTTGCTAAAAATAGACGATATTGAAAAAAATATTTTTTCACCACTTAATGTGGAAAACTTGCGGAAAAGTTTTATCTGTGTTATAATTGTTTTCAAAAGGTTTGTCCCTTTTTCTTTTTTTCACTGTTGTTTTCATTATTTCAACTGTATATTTCTCATTTATTTTTTGTATAATATCGAGTTTTTTAATTTTTTGCACTTTTCTTCCCTTCACAGCTTTCAACAGGGAAGTTTTTGATCATTTTGGAGAGGAGTTTCAACATGCAATCATTTTCCGAGGTGTTGAATCTTGTGAAGAGTTACTTTCAGGAGAAGGTAAAAAATAATGATTTAACGGAGACAGCATATAAATGCTGGATTGAAAATATTGAGCCTGTTCGTTTAGAAAACAATACAGCAGTGTTGTTTGTCCCTCATTCTTTCCAGCGCAAAATTTTGATGGAACAGTATCAGTCCCGCATCGAGGAAGGTTTTGAGGCTGTACTTGGATTTAAAGTCAATATTGAAATACTGACAGATACCGATATTCAGGTCGAGGCTCCTATCGAGCCTATTGCTCCTGTTCCAACAAAAGAACCTGCTGTCGACATGCCCTTGGAGGCTTCTGCGTCTTCGATTTCAGTATCAGACAAGGAAATAAAGGAAGAATTTCTTACCGGTGAATATGAATATACTTTTGACAATTTTATTGTCGGCAGCAAAAATGAATTTGCCTATACCGCCTGCAAATCGGTAGCGATAAATCCCAATTCCAATGTAAAACCATACAATCCTCTCTTTATTTATGGACCAAGCGGTTTGGGCAAAACTCATCTTCTCATGGCTATCAAATACGAAGTTAAAAAGCAGAATCCGAATATGAATATCATCTACACCAATAGTGAAACCTTTACAAATGACTTAGTTTACGCCTTGGGAAAGAAAACAATTAAAGAATTTCATCAGAAATACCGCCACGCGGATTTCTTTTTGATCGACGATATTCAATTTTTGTCGGGAAAAGACCGTTCTCAAGAAGAATTTTTCCATACCTTCAACGACCTATATCAGTACGGAAAACAAATTGTTATCACGTCCGACCGACCGCCAAAGGATATTAATATTATCGAAGACCGCTTAAAATCCAGATTTGAATGGGGCCTTCTAGCGGATATTTCGCCTCCAGACCTGGAAACCAGAATTGCTATTATTAAAAGAAAAGCAGAGCTTTTGCAGATTGACATTCCAGACGACATCGTCAACTACATTGCCACCAAACTCAAAAGCAATATCCGTCAGCTGGAGGGTGCGGTGAAAAAAATGAAGGTGTATCGCCTTCTCACCGGGTCTGAACCCAATTTGAGTGTGGCGCAGAATGTTATTAACGAGATTCTAAACGATAATCAACCCCTTCCCATCACAGTAGAAAAAATTATTGAAGAAGTGGGACGAACTTATAATGTTTCTCCGGAAGATATTCGTTCTAATAAGCGCAGCGGTCCCATTTCAATGGCCCGGCAAGTGGCAATTTACATTGTCCGCGAGATTACCCAAACATCAATGAAACAAATTGGCCAAGAATTCGGTAATCGGGATCACACCACCATTGTCTACACCCTTAAAAAAGTGCAGGAATTGATGAAAAATAATCCCCATGACAAGGGAATTATCGAAGATCTTATCAAAAACATCAGAGATAAGTAATTTCCACTTTTTCTTTTCACATTACAAGGTGGAAAAAATGTGAAGAATAGCATCTAAGAGTTTTTCTATTTTTTCTCCACTTCTTCGTTCTTTTTTCTTCACCGATTTTGACTTTTTATTTTTCAAACAATTTTTATTCACTCTTTTAAAGGTCTTTCCATAATCGGAAATAGGATAAATACTAAAGAAAAAGCCCTTTGTACCGCCTTTGAGCAGTATTATCCACTTTTACCCTACCCCTACTATTACTACTATATATTTATTATATTATTTATTATATAGATCTATCGTTCAAATTCCCTTATTATTTAGCCTGCAAGTTCAGCACATAAAACCTGCAAACGCTGTGTGCCTGATTACTGATTGTATAAAACAAGTCATGGAGGTATCATATGAAATTTACTTGTGATAAGGTAACGCTCTGTGAAGCGGTCAACAACGTCTCACCAGCTGTTTCCGGCAAATCAACAATGATGGCTTTGGAATGTGTCCTTCTCAAATGCCATGACAACATCCTTTCAGTAATTGGATACAACCTGGAATTGGGCATTACCAAGGATATTGAGGTTCAAACCTTCCAAGATGGAGAAGTAATTTTAAATGCACGGCTTTTTTCCGATATCATCAATAAGATGCCAAATGTAGATCTTACATTAACTACAGATGATAAATTGCTCACTATCATCAAAGGCGGTGGGGCCCAGTTTACCATACTCGGAATGAGCGCTGACGAATATCCAGAAATTCCTCCAGTCTCTCAAGATCACGCCTTTTCTATTGATGGAAACGTGCTGCGGAGCATGATCTCTCAAACGCTTTTTGCCGTTTCTCAGGACAGTGCCACTCCGGTACTTACGGGAACTTTATTTGAAGTAAAAGATGGAATTCTCTATCTGGTTTCTGTGGACGGGTGCCGCTTGGCGGTGAGGAAAGAAAATGTTGAGTGCAGGGACAGTATTCGTTTTATCGTCCCAGGTAAAACCCTGTCAGAAGTGCTGAAACTAACCGGAAAGTATTTAAGCGATGAAGATGAACTCCCCATCCAGCTCAATATCGGAAGCAAGCATATTATCTTTGAATGCAAGGGTTATCGTGTAATTTCCCGGCTGCTGGAAGGAGAATTCATTGATTATAACGCGGCAATTCCCAAGGAATCTAAAACAAATCTTGTGGTATCTACCCGGGAATTTCTAGAAAGCATCAATCGTGCCTCCATTATTATCAACGATAAGGTGAAAAACCCCATAAAAGCGGTTTTTGAAAATAACAGCGTGAATGTTTCCTGTGAAACCTCCATGGGTAAAGTCAGCGATACTTTTGCATTGGAAATGACAGGGGAAAGAGTAAAAATCGGATTTAACAATAAATATATGACGGATGCGCTAAAGGCCAGCGAGTTAGATCAGGTGAGAATAGAAATCAATAGCGCATTTTCGCCCATCAAGCTTCTTCCTATGGAGGGAGATCACTTCATATTCCTGGTCATGCCTATGAGGCTCAAAGATGAGAACTGAAGAAATTAAAATTTCTACCGCTTTTATTAAACTGGATCAGTTTTTGAAATTCTGCGGACTAGCCGAAACAGGGGGACATGCCAAGGAAATTGTTGCCGAGGGCGTTGTTTCCGTCAACGGGGAAGTCTGTATGCAAAGAGGAAAAAAATTGGTTCCGGGGGACGTAGTAACCGTGGATGATTACCGTATCGTCGTAAAATAAATTTCCACACCCTGCCTCCGATGACAAAACAAAGGAGGCAGCGTTTTTTATGAGAATTGATCGGATGGAGCTCAGCAATTATAGAAACATCGAGACGGCGCTGATGTATCCGCATCCAAACGTAAATGTCATCTATGGAAAAAATGCGCAGGGAAAGACCAATTTGTTGGAATCTATCTGGCTTTGCAGCGGAAATAAAAGCTTTCGCGGCGCAAAAGAAAGTCAGATAATTCAATTTGATAAACCTGTTTTTCAAATCCAACTGGATTTTTCCGATAGGGAACGGTTACAGCATATCAGTTATATAGCTGGGGAAAAGAGAAAGGTTTTATTAAATGGGGTGCCCCTTAAAACTCTTTCAGAACTGTCTGGAGAATTTTACTGCGTTGTGTTTAATCCGGATGATTTGGATATTGTCAAGGATGGTCCATCCTGTCGCCGCTTGTTTCTTGATACTGCCATCAGTCAGATCAAACCTATTTATGGGAAATATTTGAGTCAATACGAAAGTATTTTGGAACAGCGGAATGTACTGCTTAAGGAGATCCGAAAGCAGAGTTATCCTGAAGACATGCTGGAAATCTGGGATGTGCAGCTATCAAAGCTGGGGACAATTCTATCAATTTTACGGAAGGATTATCTGGAAAAGATAAAAGCTGTTGGGCGGAAAATTTATTCTGGTTTCAGCAGCGGCAATGAACAAATTGGGATGGAATATCGGTCTACAATTTTTCCAGAAAGTACTGAACTGAAGATATATTCCGATGAGTTGATAGAAAAATACCGCAGAATGCTGGAAGAAACCCGGGAGGATGACATTCGGTTGCGGTCAACTACCAAAGGCATCCATCGGGACGATTTTGAAATTGAGATAGATGGGATGTCTGCTAAGCAATTTGGTTCCCAAGGACAGCAGCGGAGTTGTGCCATCACCCTGAAGCTTTCGGAGGCGGCTTTGCTCAAGAATATCACTGGAGAAGACCCGGTGGTGCTGCTGGATGATGTAATGAGCGAACTGGATCAGCAGAGACAGCACTATATTCTCAACAAAGTAAAGGAATTTCAAGTGTTTATTACCTGTTGTGATCTCTTGAGCACCCTCCAATTGGAGGAGGGCAAGATTTTTTACGTGGAAGACGGAAAGTTTATCGAAAAGAGTAAAGACGAATTGTAACGGAGGAATTATGTATTTACATGTTGGAAACGATGTAGTAGTCCACCACCCTGATGTCATCGGAATTTTTGACTTGGAAAACACCTCGGTATCCAAATACACCAAGGAATATCTCCGAATGAAACAACAGGATAACCGGGTCATCGATGTAACCCAGGATATTCCGAAATCATTTGTAATAACCTGTGATAAAAAGGGGCAGGAAAAAGTATATCTCTCGCTGTTGGCGCCTCGAACTCTCAAAAAGCGCTGGGAAGAAATTGAATAGACCACTTCGTGTGAATAGATAAGACCGAAAGAAAATGGAGGATCGGATCGTGAACAATACACCTCTCAATGAGAACTATGATGAAAGTCAAATTCAGGTGCTGGAAGGACTGGAGGCCGTCAGGAAAAGGCCGGGTATGTACATCGGTTCCACAGGGCCTAACGGACTGCACCACTTGGTCTACGAAATTGTCGACAATGCCATCGACGAGGCGCTGGCGGGTTACTGTACTGAAATCGTAGTAGATATTCTGGAAGGGGATATTATCCGGGTCGTGGACAACGGCCGGGGTATTCCCACAGGCATCCATCCCAAAGAGGGTATTTCTGCGGCGACAGTGGTTTATACCATTCTCCACGCGGGAGGCAAATTTGGCGGCGGCGGATATAAGGTATCCGGCGGATTGCACGGCGTCGGCGCGTCAGTGGTTAACGCGTTGAGCGAGAGCCTCGATTTGACTGTTGAAAACGGCGAGCATATTTTTTTCCAGCATTTTGAGCGCGGTCACTACAAAGAAGAGCTCAAAATTATCGGGGATACCAAGAAAACTGGGACGACTGTGGTATTCAAACCTGATCCGGAGATTTTTAAGGACACCACCTATGATTATGATACTCTGCTGACCAGGCTTCGGGAGCAGGCTTTCCTGAATGCGGGAATCAAAATAATTCTCACCGATTACAGAGATCCGGAAAATATCGTGGAGGAGATCCTTCACTATGAAGGTGGAATCAAGAGTTTTGTTGAGCATCTCAACAAAACGAAAAATCCTATCCACGAAGAGCCCATCTTTCTCAGTAAAGAGGAAAATGGAGCTATGGCGGAAGTGGCCCTCCAATATAACGACAGCTATTACGAAGTGATCAAATCCTTTGCAAACAATATTCACACTACGGAGGGCGGTACCCATGAGACCGGATTCAAAAACGCTCTTACCCGTGTGTTTAACGACTATGGTAGAAGGCATAAGCTGTTAAAGGACAGCGACCAAAACTTAAGCGGCGACGACGTGAGGGAAGGTCTGACTGCTATTGTCAGCGTCAAGCTCACAGACTGTGAGTTTGAGGGGCAGACCAAAGGAAAATTAGGCAATACTGAGGCCCGGCCATTGGTTGATGGTTTGGTCTTTGAAGGGCTGAATACCTACTTTGAAGAAAACCCTTCAATTGCCAAAGCAATCTTTGAAAAGTCCATCAATGCCCAGCGAGCTAGGGAAGCGGCTCGAAAAGCCCGGGATCTGACGAGAAGAAAATCAGTACTGGAATCCGGAGGGTTGCCCGGTAAACTTGCGGACTGCACCTCCAGGGACAATACCATGACCGAAATCTACATCGTCGAGGGTGACTCGGCAGGCGGTTCGGCAAAATCCGGCCGTGACCGCTCCTTCCAGGCTATTCTTCCCTTGTGGGGCAAGATGCTCAACGTGGAAAAGGCCCGCCTCGACAAGGTCTACGGCAACGAAAAGCTTATGCCGGTGGTGACAGCTTTGGGCTGCGGCATCGGGGAGGATTTAGACCTCAAAAAAATCCGGTACGGCAAGGTCATTATCATGGCCGATGCCGACGTGGACGGCGCCCACATTCGCACGCTGCTGCTCACCTTCTTTTTCCGCTATATGCGGCCTTTGGTGGAGCAGGGACACATCTATTTTGCCCAGCCGCCGCTCTTCAAGGTGTTCCGCGGCAAAAAGATCCGCTACGCCTTTACCGAGGAGGAACGGGACGAATACAGCCGGGAGCTGGCCGGGGAAAACAACGCGAAGGTAGAGGTTCAGCGGTACAAAGGCCTCGGTGAGATGAACCCGGAGCAGCTTTGGGAGACGACCATGGACCCCGCCAACCGGACCCTCATCAAGGTGGAGCTGGAGGACGCTGTCAAGGCGGACGAAACCTTTACCATCCTTATGGGCGACAAAGTGGAGCCCCGCCGGGAATTCATTGAGAAGAACGCCAAATACGTCAAAAACCTGGACGTATAATAAGACAGCTTGAAAGATCGGAGTACGACTATGTCTCAACAAAACGGAAAATTACAGGAAGATATGGTTTCAGAAGAGGTAGAAACCAAGGCCTCGGAAGTATCGACTGAAGAAAAAACGGCGGCAGAAGCTCTGGAATCAAATGATGGAGAAGCTGTCAGAGAAGAAAAAGTGGTGACGGCTCAAGGGCTGGACGCCGAGCAGTACGATGTTTCAAAACCTTGGATCGACGGAGAGAAGGTGGAGGAAGAGGATGAACTCCACGGCATTGAGATCAAATACGATCTAGCGGGAGAAGAGGTCAAAAAAGCGCTGAAGGTTTTCCAGAAAAAGACGATTTTCAAGAAAAACCTAATTTACACAGCGGTTTTGGTTATCCTGTTCATTCTTTATCTGCAAATGCTGTTCAAGGACCCCACTAGCATGGTGGCAAAAATCTTGGCGCCCCTCTGTGTGGTGGTCATCGCTTTTATCTGGTATCTGCCGGCACGGCACATCAAAGCGACCGCCCAGGCGGTGGAACTGAATAACGATACCTTTCGAATCGAGATTTGCAGTGAGGGGATTCTCTTAAACGAAAAAAATGGACAGTATTTGATTTCCTACAACAAGCCCACCACCAAATGTATCGAACTGAAGGATATTTTTGTCATCTGCGTCAGCCAGAAGCAGGTTTTTGCTATCCCGAAACGCTGTGTTCCCGCCAATCAGTTGGACGAGGTGAAACGGCTCCTTAAAGAAGGGCTGCGGGACAAATACGAAGTCATTGACCAGTAAAAGTGGTTTTCCTGTGAAAAATACGGACATTGACAGGGATGTCCTCTGATTAGGAGGAAAAAGTTTTGGCAAACGATGAATTAAATCTGGACGGAACCAAGATCATAGCCGTCGATATCGACAAGGAGATGCGGAAATCCTATCTCGATTACTCCATGTCGGTGATCGTCAGGCGCGCGCTGCCGGACGTCCGGGACGGACTGAAACCAGTTCACCGCCGTATTTTATATACCATGTACGAAAACGGTTTGACACCGGAAAAAGCCTACAGAAAATCCGTTGACACCGTCGGTTCGGTGCTGGCGAAATACCATCCTCACGGCGACGCGGCGGTTTACGACGCCATGGTGCGATTGGCACAGGATTTTTCCATGCGGTATCCACTGGTGGATGGGCAGGGAAACTTCGGCTCCATCGACGGTGACCCGCCTGCCGCCTACCGTTACACCGAGGCGAAAATGAGCAAGATGTCGGTAAATATGCTCAGCGATATCGAAAAAGAGACGGTGGATTGGCAGCCGAACTTTGATGACCGCATCCCTGAACCGACGGTATTGCCGTCCCGTTTCCCGAACCTTCTGGTCAACGGTTCCACCGGTATTGCCGTCGGTATGGCGACAAATATTCCTCCACACAACCTTGGGGAAGTGGTAGATGCGATCCTGGCCTTGATTAAAAATCCTGATCTGACTTTTGAAGAGATCATGGAATACATCAAAGGGCCGGATTTCCCCACAGGCGGTATTATTATGGGCCGCAGCGGCATCCGTTCTGCTTATTCCACCGGACGGGGAAAGATTACGTTACGGGCCCGGGCGGAAATTGAGGAGGACGAACGGGGCAGAAGCAGCATCGTCGTCACCGAGATTCCCTATATGATCAACAAGACCCGCATCATCGAGGGAATCGCGAACCTCATTAAAGAAAAGCGCATCGACGGCATTTCCTACATCCGGGACGAATCCGACCGGACGGGTATGCGGATCGTTTTCGAACTGAAGCGGGACGCCAACCCCCAGGTAGTGCTGAACCAACTCTATCGGTTCTCTTCTCTGCAGGAGACGGTGGGCGTCATTATGATTGCGCTGGTTAACAAGCAGCCGAAGGTACTGACCCTGAAAGAAATGCTCCACCACTACATCGAGTTCCAGGGGCAGGTCATTACCCGGCGGACCCAGTACGATCTAAAAAAGGCCCAGGAAAGGGCCCATATTTTAGAGGGCCTCAAAATTGCCCTCGACTTTATCGATGAGGTTATTGCCATTTTGCGGTCTTGTAAGACGATACCGGAAGGCAAGCAGGCGCTTATTGACCGGTTTAATCTCACTGACGTACAGGCAAGCGCCATCGTCGCAATGCGGCTGGGACAGCTCACCGGATTGGAGCGCTCCAAAATCGAGGAAGAACTCAATGGTCTCTTGGAAAAAATCAAAGAGTACGAGGCAATTCTTGGGGATTACAGCCTTGTTATGGAGATCCTCGAAAAAGAATTGATGGAAATCCGCGCCAAATACGGTGACGAGCGCCGTACCGAGATCCAGGTAGTCAGCGGTGACGTGGACATCGAGGATCTGATTCCTGAAGAGGATTGCGTCATCACCCTGACTCATTTTGGGTACATCAAGCGGCAGCCCAGCGATTCCTATAAAATCCAGAAACGGGGAGGCCGGGGTATTTCGGGTATGAAGCAGCGGGACGAGGACTTTGTAGAAGAGCTGTTTATTGCCTCCAGCCACGACAACATCCTGTTTTTGACCAACAAGGGAAGGATGTTCAAGCTGAAATGCTACGAGATTCCAGAGGGAAGCCGTGTTTCCCGCGGAACCAACATCATCAACCTTTTGGCGCTGGAGCCGGAGGAAAAGGTCACCTCTCTCCTGCGGGTAGAGGATTTTGACCCGGATAAATTTATCGTTATGGTCACCCGGAAGGGCATCATCAAGCGGACCCGGCTGGACGCCTATAAAAATATCCGCAAGAGCGGCTTGATTGCCATCGGCTTAAACGACGATGACGAGCTTGCCTGGGTGCGGCTGACAAACGGGGTCTGTGAACTTTTGATTGCCACGAGAAACGGCATGGCCATCCGGTTTGACGAAAACGACGTCCGCCCTATGTCCAGAACTGCGACCGGCGTCAAGGCTATCCGGCTGAAAGACGGGGATGAAGTGGTCGGCATGGCGCGAGTCCGGGAAGGTGCTACCGTTATGACTGTCACCGATAAGGGGCAGGGCCGCCGCACACCGGTGGAGGATTATCCGCTTCAGAGCCGGCACGGCATGGGAAAAATCAACTACAAGGTAAACGACGTGAAAGGCCATGTATGCGGCATCAAGGTGGTGGACGACGAGGACGATCTGATTATGATCTCCAATGAGGGCGTCATCATCCGCATCGCGGTCAAGGATGTCAATGTGATGTCTCGTTACGCTTCCGGTGTCCGTGTTATGCGGCTGGGTGAAAGCGATAGTGTCGTCACCTTTGCCCGAGCAGAGCATGTGGACGAGGAAACCGAAGCGGTAGAAGCTCCGGATGAAGAGGATGAACTGAACGGAACTGAATCTGAAGAGATGAAAACTGGAGAATCTGTGGAAGAGACCTCGCAAGAATAATAGAACAGGTGGCCCTCTTTACGGAGGAGAGGGATTTGTTTGCTATTTTTAATTCACCAGGATGTTTTTTCTCCTGAAACGCTTTCACAAAAAATATTTTCTGCTGAAACAGGCGCTGTTTATTAAAACAGCGCCTGTTTTTTGTCGTAAAACCCAGTGTCCCGAATATACTGTAATATTGAATTTTACCGAAATGAGACGGAAATCCGGTTTTTCGAACATGAAACGGGCGCAGCAAACTGAAAAAATGAATGAAATTGGGTTTCGGTCCAAACAATTGACGGAGGACGGATATGCATAAAGAATTAATACGAAAATTATTTTCCTGCCTATTAGGAACTATGTTTACCCTGGGATGTTGTTTTTTATTCGAGGCAAAAACCATCCCCACTCAGGGGGCGACTGAGGAAGGAATTCCGCTGCCAATTATTATGTACCACAATGTCCGCAATGAAGGAAACAAAGGATTGGGCGACTATGTGATTACAGATCAGCAGTTGGAAAAAGACCTTGCTTTTCTCAAGGAAAAAGGGTATAATGCAGTCGTAGGTCAAGATCTTGTGGACTATGTGCAGGGCCTCAAAGAACTGCCGGAAAAGCCGGTGTTTCTCACCTTTGACGACGGTTATGAGAGCTTTATCGCCACGGTGTATCCGCTCTTGCAAAAATACGGGATGAAAGCCACGGTAAATATCATAGGGGAATACACCGACCTTTATTCTCAAAGCGTGCCGAAGCATCTGGATTATGCTCACCTGAATTGGTCGGAAGTAGGGGAGTTATATGCTTCGCCTTTGGTGGAGATAGGAAATCACACTTACGATCTCCATGAAGTGAAAGGGGAAGACGGCCGCAAAGGAGCAAATATTAAGAAAGGTGAAGCCTTTGAGGACTATAAAAAAGTTCTTACGGATGATGTGACGAAGCTTCAGGAAAAAATGAGGGAGCACCTTTATCAATCAGCGCGGGTTTTTGCCTATCCTTACGGATTTTACAGTCAAGAGAGCGAAAAAATCCTAAAAGGTCTTGGTTTTGATGTGACGCTGACCTGCGAAGAGGGAATAAACCTCATCACAAAAGACAATGAATGTCTATATGGGCTCAAACGATATAACCGCCCTTACCGCGCCGAAACCGAAGCATTTTTTAAAAACATCGGTATGGAATAATCAATAGTTTGCCATATGGATATGGCAGCAATAACTTAAAGGAGCAGGATTTGGAAAATCTCAGCAATATTTCAACTATACGGGAGATTATGGATCGGTTTGGGTTCCAGTTTTCAAAGTCGCTGGGGCAGAATTTTCTCATTAATCCCGGTATCTGCCCCAAAATCGCCGAAATGGGGGGAGCAGCGGTGGAAACCGGCGTGCTGGAAATCGGCACCGGATTTGGCGTCCTCACCCATGAACTGGCTAAACGGGCCAAAAAAGTGGTGGCTGTTGAGCTTGATTCCCGGCTGCTCCCGGTTTTGGATTACACTCTGTCGGAACATAAAAACGTAAAGGTCATCAACCAGGATATCTTGAAAGTAGACCTCCATAAGCTGATAGAAGAAGAGTTTCAGGGAATGGATGTTTACGTTTGCGCAAATCTCCCGTATTACATTACATCTCCGGTGATTATGGCGCTTTTAGAGCAAAGCCTTCCGATTAAAGCGGTGACGGTGATGGTACAGAAAGAAGCAGCGGTACGGCTGTGCGCCAATCTTCCCTCCCGGGATTGCGGTGCAGTGACGGTGGCAGTGCGGTACTACAGTGAGCCCAGACAGCTTTTTACGGTGAGCCGAGGGAGCTTTATGCCGGCTCCCAACGTAGATTCCGCCGTCATCCGGCTCGATGTGAAGAAGGACAAGCCTTTGAGCGGTGATGCGGAACGTCGGCTTTTCGCCGTGGTGAAGGGCGCTTTTTCTCAAAGAAGGAAAATGCTGTGCAATACGATTTCCTCGTCTTTAAGTGTTTCCAAGGAACAGGTGTCAAAGGCGCTGAAAGACGCAGATATAAAAGAAACGGCACGGGCGGAAGAATTGAGTCTCGACGACTTTATTCAGTTTTCCAACTGTCTCTATCAAACGACGGAAGAAGGGTTCTGACAATGAACGAAATGATCTGCAAAGGTGCTTCAAACGATTACGACGATATTATTGATTTTGGAAATCTGGTGTTTCGGCTGGATTTTAAATCGCTACTCCCGAAATTGTATGACGGTCATCCAGAAAAGGCACAGTGCCACCATTTGGCTAAAGAAGGCGGAAAAATCAAAGCGATGGTGGGTAATTTCCCATTATCGCTCCAAGCGGCAGGCAAGTCTTTAAAAGCATACGGTATCGGAACAGTATCGGTGCATCCCTACAGCCGGGGAAAAGGTTATATGAAAATACTGATGAAAAATGCCGTAGAGGAAGCGAAACAAAACGGTGGGGATTTTATGGTACTTTCCGGCCAGCGGCAGCGGTATGAACATTTTGGATTTACCCGCTGCGGAGTCCAACTGCAATTTGACTATAATCAAAGTAATAAAAGGCATCTGAAAGATTATTCAGCGAAGGGTATTGAGCTTATTTCGCTGAAAGAAAAACCGGAATATGTAAAGCCTTGTCTGGACATTTATCGGCAGCAGGGAGTGTTTGCCGGACGGACAACAGAGGATTTTGTAGAAGTGGCGTCGAGCTGGGACGCGATTCCCTATGGGATTTTCGCGAAAGGTGAGCTTATCGGCTACTGCTGCTTCATTCCGGCAAGTGGAACGGTGGAGGAAATAGTTCTTTCTGACGCTGCTAAGACAGTGCCGGTGGTGTTGAAGCTGCTGGAACTGGTGGAAAACGACCTGGTTGTCTTAATGGCGCCAAGCCAGGCAGACTGCATCCGGGAGATGTACGGCACCTGTGAGCGTTCTCAAATTCTCAACAATGCCTGTATCAATGTTTTGAATTACCCCAACGTCATCGAAGCATTTCTGACGCTCAAAGGCCAGATTGAGGGAATCATCGACGGGAGTTATGTGATCGATGTTCATGAAGTGGGACGTTATCAAATCAAGGTGGAGAACGGAGTGGTGACTGTCTGTGAAACATCGGAACAATGGGATTTGTCGCTTGACCATATCGCGATGATGTGCCGGCTGTTCGATCCTATGACAGCGTATCTGCCGGGGGCGGAGATGTCGGCAGTCGAAAAAAGCTGGTTTCCCATTCCGGTCTATTTTCCTCATATGGACAATGTATAATACTTTAAATATGCGAAACAATAGGAAAAGCAGAGCATTGGCGCAAGGATGGCCGATGCTCCCCTGTTTTTCTTTGCGTTCTGCATAAAAAAGAGGAGAAAAGAGTGCCTTTTGCCGTAAAAACAGTGAGATTTCCATGTTTTTGCAAAAAATAGTTGACAAACTTTGACTCCTGTGATAAAATAAAATCCGTTCCTTGTGAAAAGGAATCAAAATGTAGATGGCGGTATAGCTCAGTTGGCTAGAGCATTCGGTTCATACCCGAAAGGTCGTGGGTTCAAATCCAACTGCCGCTACCATACGGCCCGTTGGTCAAGCGGTTAAGACACCGCCCTTTCACGGCGGTATCACGAGTTCGATTCTCGTACGGGTCACCACAAAACGGTTTCATCAACTGATGAAACCGTTTTTTGCTGTCTTTTTTTGTAAATAGAAATTTTATCCCAAAAAATCCCATAATTATGCAAACAAAAAAGAAAAATTCTGCTATAATAATCACATAGGCAAACTGAAAAGTAAAACACGGTTTTTTGATGGGTTGGAATAATCAATTTTGCCGAATAGAATTACGAATTCGAGTAGGGAGAGTGTGCAATGGATAAATTCGAGACCTTCCGGGAGCAGTATCCGGAATTCGTCTATAAAGACTTTTCGGTTGAGGAAAGCGAAAAGAAAATAAAGGTACAGTATCATTTTTTTATAACCGGACTTTCTGAATTCCATCCAGAGTGGGTATTTCCCAAAGAAGAAAGGCAGAATATTTCAGCCGAGAATCCGGTAGTGCAAAACCTTCTTTTTTCTATCGGACTAGTAGAACTCATCAGTTACTGGAAAATTACCTGTTCGCCCCGGGTGATAGTGAAAGCGGGAAAACTTTCACAGGAGCAGGTCTGCTGGTGGAAAAAACAGTATTATAACGGACTGGGGGAGTTTTTCTACAAAAATGGCGTCGAGACGGATTTAGAATCGTTTATGACCATTGTATCGGAAGGAAAAGCATATTTGAAGGCGGAGGGCCCACGCCAGCTGGAGGGGAGCCTCATTCCCATTGGCGGAGGAAAGGATTCCATTGTGACGCTGGAGCTGCTCAAAGGGGAAAGGGAAAAAAATCGCTGTTACATCATCAACCCCCGCGGAGCGACGATCAAAAGCGCTGAGACAGCGGGATATGATAAGAATCAAATCGTTTCAGTTTCCCGGACGCTGGACCACAATATGTTGGAACTGAACAAGCAGGGCTTCTTAAACGGACACACTCCTTTTTCGGCGCTGGTGGCGTTTTCTTCCGTGCTGTCAGCTTATATGACCGGGCGGAAATATGTGGTTTTATCCAACGAATCCAGCGCCAACGAAAGCACGGTCGCTGGAACCGACGTGAACCATCAGTATTCCAAAAGCTTTCAGTTTGAACAGGATTTTCATAATTACGAGGCCAAATACATTGGAAGCGGCGTGTATTATTTCAGTTTATTGCGCCCTTGGAGCGAATTTCAGATCGCAGAATATTTTTCTCGACTCAAGGCATACCATTCCATTTTCCGCAGCTGCAACGCTGGGAGCAAACAGGACATTTGGTGCGGCAGCTGTTCCAAGTGCCTTTTTGTCTTTTTGATTTTATCACCATTTTTGACGGAAGAGGAGCTTTGCAGCATCTTTGGACGGAATCTTTTAGAGGACGAAAATATGCTGCCCATTCTCGATCAGCTCATCGGAGTAGAGGCGGAAAAGCCCTTTGAATGTGTGGGGAGCCGGGAAGAAATCAACGTGGCTCTTTCTATGACCGTTGGACGGCAGCTAAAAGAAGGCAGAAAGCTGCCGCTGCTGCTTGCTCACTACATAGAGACCGGACTATATGGGCATTATAAAGACAGATTAAACCCTTATGAAGGTTATTATAACGAGGAAAATTTGGTGCCCAACCGGTTCGGGACGCTTTTAAAACAGGCGCTCAATGAGGAGGAATTGCGATGATGAAGGAGATTTACCAGCAGTTAAAGGGCAAAAAAATATTGATTTTGGGTTTTGGCCGAGAAGGGAAGGCCGCTTACCGCTTTATTCGCAAGGAATTGCCTCAGCAGGTATTGACCATTGCCGACCGGCGCGAAATCGACACCCGGGGGGTGGAACGCGCTATTGTCATCATGGGGCAGAAATATCAGGAGGATTTGCACAAGTACGACTTGATTCTCAAGAGTCCGGGTATTGTGCTGGAAGACCAAAGCCCGGATGTGATTAAACGGGTCACTTCCCAGACAGAGCTGTTTTTGTGCGCCTTCTCGAATCAGGTTATCGGCATCACTGGGACTAAGGGAAAGAGTACCACAGCGACGCTGACCTATCATATTTTGAAAGCAGCCCATCCAAACTGTCTGCTCATGGGGAACATCGGCATCCCAGCCTTTGACCTCTGCGACCAAATCAATGAGGACACTCTGATCGTCTACGAACTTTCCTGCCACCAGCTGGAATACATCCACGTTTCCCCCCATGTGGCGGTGCTGCTGAACCTCTTTGAAGAGCATTTAGATCATTATGGAACCTATGAGAACTATATTTACGCCAAGGAGAATATTTGCCGTTATCAAAAGGCAAACGACGTGTTTATCTGCGACATGCTTCACGCAGACGATGTAACTCCGCTGGCGCCGAAGCTTATCACTATATCGTCAGATAATCGGGAGGCCGCCCTTTTTGTGAAAGACGGGGTCATCCGCTACGAAGGGCATGAACTGATGGTACAGCCAGAGGACAGCAAACTGGTCGGAAAGCACAATTTATATAACATTGGGGTCGCTTATGCAATCTGCCATCTGTACGGGGTTTCCGATGAGCAGTTTATGGGGGCTCTCAAGACCTATGAACCGCTGCCCCATCGCCTTCAAAATGTGGGCACTTATGACGGTATCACCTTTTACGACGATTCTATCTCTACCATTGGGGAGACGACCATTCAAGGGATGAAGAGCCTGCCAAATGTTGGGACAATTTTGTTGGGCGGCATGGACAGGGGCGTGGATTACACAGAACTTGCCCAGTACCTGCTCATCTCAAAGGTGAAGAACATCATTTTGATGCCGGACACCGATAAGCGGATTCAGCAGCTTTTGTCGGTGTTCTCTAAGGGCACTTTCAACGAGAAAAACATTTTGCTGGCGGATACTTTAAAAGATGCGGTGACCTTGGCTAAGAAGGTGACTGACAAAGGAGAGATCTGCCTTTTATCGCCGGCTGCAGCCAGCTATGGCTTTTTTAAAAACTTCGAGGAACGGGGAGAATACTTTCAGAGATACGTCAAAGGGGAGGAATAAAATAGGAAAGTGCGGCGGTGTTTACCGGCGCACTTTTTTGTCGGGAACAAAAAATATTTTCTGCATAGGGCAGAGCAATAACACCCATACTAAAGACAAGCTATAGAAAGGCAGGTTGGCAGCATCTTGACAGGAAGTAAAAAAAACAGTACAATATAAGGGACTATTTGTTCGGATTTTGATCGGAATCAGATTGATCAATGAAGCGAAAAGCCCCTGGCAGCTCATGAGAAGCGAATACGGACGGGTTTTAGGGTTCGTTTCCACTGTCCTACGGCGCTGCTTCGAAAATTACATAGCAAAACGGGTTTGAATGAAGCCTGAAGGGAAGCCGATGAGCGGCCAATTCCCTTTGGGCTTGGATGTCCTGCCATGAAATGGCCGTAAGAGGACTTTTCTTCTCATTTCCTTCCTCTGTTTTGCAATTATGAAAAAGGAAGGTAGTAATGTGACCAACAATAATCAAAACAATGACACAAAAATTATCGACGCAACTCTATCCACTGGAGCGGCTCCTGCGGGAGGCGCCAAAAAGTCCCGATCCTCCGGTTCCCGCCGGTATAACAAAGGCGCGAAAGCTTCCAGCAAGCCGAAAACGGCAGAAGAAGCGGCTAAAAAGGAACTGACTGCGGATAACAAGCCGAAAGCGCCTAATAAGGGCGGTAAAAAACAGACACCTAAGAACGAAAAAAAACAACCGGCTACAAAGGCTGACAACAAAGAGAATAAACGGAATCCTAACGAGAAGTCCGGCAGTCGCCGCCCAAGAGGAGGCTCCAAATCCAAAAAGCCAGCTTTGAAAATCATTCCCTTGGGAGGTCTCCATGAAATTGGGAAAAATATGACCGCCTATGAATACGGCGATGATATTTTTATTGTCGACTGTGGTATGGCGTTTCCCGACGCCGACATGTTGGGCGTGGATATCGTCATCCCCGATTTCACTTATTTAGAGAAAAACGTGGAAAAAATCCGCGGCGTAGTCATTACTCACGGACACGAGGACCATATCGGTTCCATCCCTTATTTTCTAAAGAAAATCAATGTACCTATTTACGGCGGGAGGCTCGCCTTGGGACTCATTGAGGGAAAACTAAAGGAGCACGGCCTGTTGGGTAAAGCGAAGCTCAATCCAGTAACTCCGGGCAGTATTGTCAAGATGGGCTGTATGTCTGTGGAATTTATTCACGTCAATCACTCCATCCCGGATGCCATGGCGGTAGCCATTACCACTCCGGTTGGCGTTGTCGTCCAGACTGGAGACTTTAAAATTGACTACACTCCTATTGAGGGCGGTATGATCGACATCGCCCGGTTTGCAGAACTGGGTAAAAAAGGCGTTCTCTGCCTGTTGTCTGACTCTACCAACGCCGAACGTCCTGGCTTCGCCGAAAGTGAGCGCAATGTAGGATACGCTTTTGAGAACCTCTTTCATCAGGCGGGCAACAAGCGGATTATTATCGCGTCCTTCGCCTCCAATATTCACCGCATCCAGCAGATCATTGACAATGCGGCGAGAAGCGGAAGAAAAGTGGCGGTATCCGGGCGGAGCATGGTCAACGTAGTGGCGAAAGCCATCGAGCTGGGGTATTTGAATGTCCCGAAGGACATCATGATCGATATCGATAATATTGGGCGCTATCCCAAGAACAAACTGGTGCTTGTCACTACCGGAAGCCAGGGCGAGCCCATGTCGGCTCTGTCCCGGATGGCTGCGGGAGATCACCGCAAGGTGAGCGTCACCAGCGAAGACTTTATTATCATTTCCGCACACCCGATTCCCGGAAATGAAAAGCACGTCACCCGCGTTATCAACGATTTGATGCGATTGGGCGCCGAAGTCATCTATAAATCCATGTACGACGTACATGTGTCCGGCCACGCCTGTCAGGCGGAGCTCAAAATGATGCTGTCCATCGTCAAGCCTAAGTTTTTCATCCCCGTCCACGGCGAGTACAAACATTTAAAACAGCACATGTCGCTGGCGCAGGAGTTGGGGATTGCCCCTGACCATATGCTCATCAGCGACCTGGGGCAGGTCATTGAGCTGGACGGCGAAAACATGAAGGTCAACGGCTCCGTCGAAGCGGGTCACGTTTTCGTGGACGGTTACGGCGTCGGAGACGTGGGTTCTATCGTCCTCCGGGATAGGAAACATTTGGCACAGGATGGACTTATTATCGTCGTCGTCACCATTGAAAGCGAGTCCGGCACTGTTGTGGCTGGCCCAGACATCGTTTCCCGAGGATTTGTGTATGTACGGGAATCTGAACAGCTAATGGAGGATGCGCGGCACTTGGTGCGAAAGGCGCTGGACGACTGCCAGGAACGCAACGTTCGGGAGTGGAGTGCATTGAAGGTAGTGGTCAAAGACCAGCTTTCGTCCTTTATTTATAAAAAGACGAAACGGGATCCGATGATCCTTCCTATTATTATGGAAATATAACATTAAGAATAGATATAATATATTTTTACTATAAGTATAATATATATCTCGTTTATGCGGATTATTTTATCGGAAAGGCCAGGGCTTTGCTATGAAAGACAAAAAGAGTTGGGGCATCAGAGGGTATCTATTTCTCTTGATGGCCGTTACCCTTGTTCTTACAGGGGCTCTTTGGATGATCAACCCCATCCTGTTTTTTATCGTATTGCCGTTGGTGTTGGCGATAGACGGCTTAGTGGTTTGGCAGGTACACAACGTTTATCAAAAAGTCTATAAAATGATGGATGGTGTTGTAGGCCAGCTGGACACCAGCCAGCGAAACTATCTGCATAATTTTCCCCTCCCGGTCGTCATCGCCACAGAGGGGCGGGAAATTATCTGGTATAGCCCGTCCTTCAGTGAAAAAATTCTTCTAAAAGACGACTTGTATGGAACAGACGTGGATTTGATAACCACAGAACCTCTGCTTGACTTCTGTACTGCAGAAGGCAAACTCATTTCTTATGAAAACCGCTGGTATCGAGTTTTGGGAGTTGAGAAAGAGGAAAATGACGTCAAGCTCTATACCCTCTATTTTCTGGACGTCACCCAAGTCCAACAGGAGGCGACTCTTTACCGGCTGACACGGCCTTCGGTCATGCTTATCATGCTGGACAATTACGGTGAAATCATGCAACAGGCCAAGGAAAGTGAAAAATCGAGAATTTTAGGGGAAATCGACACAACGCTGGAAGAATTTATCAGCAATATGACCAGCAGTTTTATTAAGCGGTATGACGGGGATAAATTTTTGGTGGTTGCCGAGGAACAGCATCTGGAGAAAATGATCGAGACTCGATTCGGCATTCTGGATGAAATCCGCAAGATTCAAACGGCGGGTAATTTGCCGGTTACCCTTTCCATCGGCATCGGCAGAGGCGAAGAAACTCTATCCCAGAGTGAAGTTTCCGCGCGGCAGGCCCTAGACATGGCCCTGGGGCGCGGCGGAGACCAAGCAGTCATTAAAAATAAAACCCTTTACGAGTTTTACGGCGGCGTTTCAAAAGGGGTGGAAAAACGGACCAAGGTCAAAACCCGCATTGTGGCCAATGCTCTCTCGGAGCTGATTGCGACGGCGGACCGGGTGCTGGTCATGGGACATAAATTCGGGGATCTGGATTGCGTCGGGGCGGCTGTGGGCATGGCTTACGCCATCCGCAGCATCGGGAAAAATGCCGACGTGGTAATCGACAGAAACAAGAATTTGGCGAAAATTCTCATCGACATGCTGAGCCAGCAAGAGTGCTCCGACATGTTCATCGATCCGGCGGAGGCCCAGTTCCGAATTACCCCCAACACCCTGCTCATCATCTGTGACACTCACACCGAGAACCTTTTAGAATCGGAAGAGGTATACCGCCGCTGCAAAACGGTAGTAGTCATCGATCATCACCGCAAAATGGTAAACCACATTGAAAACGCGGTGATTTTTTATCACGAACCCTACGCTTCCTCCGCATCCGAGATGGTGGCGGAGTTGATTCAGTACATGGGGGATAACTGCCGGATTAATTCGGTGGTCGCTCAGGCGCTTTTGTCTGGAATTATGCTGGACACCCGCAATTTCGTTCTAAAAACCGGCGTCCGCACTTTTGAGGCGGCGGCCTATCTCAAGCGCATCGGCGCGGACACTGTCATTGTGCGGAAACTGTTCGCCAGCACCATGGACTCTTACCAGCGGAAGACCCGCATCGTGGCGGCCGCCCAGATTTATAAGGGATGCGCCGTGGCGGAGAGCGATTATTCGTCCGATGATATGCGAGTGGTTGCGCCTCAGGCCGCGGATGAGCTTTTGGGAATTGACGGGGTGGACGGTTCCTTCGTCCTGTATGAGATCGATGGGGTCATCAACATTTCCGCCCGGTCGATGGGTGCTATCAACGTTCAGGTGATTATGGAAAAACTGGGCGGCGGCGGCCATCATACCATGGCGGGCGCTCAAATCAAAGGCCTGGAAATAGAAAAAGTAAAACAGATGCTGTTAGAGAGCATCGATCAGTATTTTCAAGAGAAATCGTAAGACAAAGGAGTAATGGACATGAAAGTAATTCTGTTGCAGGATGTCAAGGGCAGCGGCAAAAAAGGCGATCTTGTCAATGTGGCCGACGGATACGCGAGAAATTTTTTGTTGGCCAAGGGACTGGCTATGGAAGCAACCGCAGGCGCCATCAACAATAAAAAAACCCAGGATGCGGCAAAGGCACATCACGCACAGATGGAGCTGGATAACGCCAAAGCGGAGAAGGAGCGGCTGGACGGTCAAACCGTCCACGTGACCGCCAAGGCCGGAAACGGCGGCAAACTCTTTGGTGCGGTGACTGCTAAAGAAATCGCGTCGTCTTTGAAGCAGGAATATAAATTGGAAGTGGATAAGAAAAAAATCACCTTGTCCAGTGAAATCAAGGCCTTCGGCACCTTCAGCTTCGATGTAAAGTTACATAACGGGGTTGTTGCGGCTATGAAGGTCCAAGTTTCCGAACAGTAATTCAAAGCGTCCTTAACCCATAAGGACGCTTTATTTTCCTAAAAAGCGACGGACAAAAGGGGTGCCCACCATGGATCAAAGCTTAAACGAATACGGTCAAAACCTCCCCTATAACCTGGAGGCAGAGCAGTCAATACTGGGAAGCGTTCTCATCGACCCGGAGCTGCTAACCGAAATCATGAATAAGATCATGTCGCCGGCGGTGTTTTACACCTCTCAGCATCAGGAAATTTATTCCCTGATGATTAAGATGTTCAGTGAATCCAAACCAATCGACTTTGTCACTTTTTTAGACGAGGCGAAACGGGCGGATATTTTCGACAGCGATCAAAACGCCAAAACTTATCTGCTTCATTTGATGGAGCTGGTGCCTACAACGGCAAACTTGGGTCATTACTGCGACATTGTGGTAGAGAAATTTTACCTGCGTAACCTTTTGTCTGCGGCGACCGATATCGCGTCCTCCGTTCGGGAAGGGGAGGGCTCGGCCACTCAGCTTCTCGACTCTGCGGAGCAGAAGATTTACGACATTCGGCAAGGACGGCAGGTTTCAGAGCTCAAGCCCATCAGCGAAGTGATCATCGGGGTGTACGACGAAATTTACCAGATGCACGCCAAGCACGATACCCGCTTTACTGGACTTCCCACCGGTTTCACCGGTTTAGACGTGTTGATTTCGGGCCTCAATAAGTCCGATCTTATTTTGGTTGCGGGGCGCCCCGGTATGGGTAAATCCGCTTTTGCGCTGAATATTGCTGCGAATGTGGGACTTAAGACGGGAACCGACGTGGCGGTTTTTTCACTGGAAATGTCCAACCCCCAGCTGGTCTCTCGTATGCTCTGCTCCGATTCAATGATTGTCAGTGACAAGCTGCGCACTGGTCATCTTGAGGCGGAGGAGTGGTCCCGGCTGGCGGTTTCTGCCCAAAAGCTCAGCGGCACTTCGATTTATTTGGACGACACCGCGGGTATGACGGTGGCCCAGATGAAGGCCAAGCTTCGGCGGCTGAAAAACCTGGGACTTGTCATCATCGACTATTTGCAGCTAATGACCACCGGGTCCCGCATCGACAACCGGGTACAGGAAATCTCTCAGATTACGAGGGGTCTCAAGGTGATGGCAAAGGAATTGAATGTTCCGGTTATCTGCCTGTCCCAGCTATCACGGTCGGTAGAACAGCGGCAGGGTCACAGACCCATGCTTTCGGACCTTCGAGAGTCCGGTTCTATCGAGCAGGATGCCGACATCGTTTTGTTTTTGTTCCGTGAGGAATATTATGCGGAGGAAGAGGACGACTCCAATAAAAACACTGCAACCTGCATCGTCGCCAAAAACCGGCACGGTTCCACCGGAGACGTGACCATCGGTTGGCAGGGTGAGTACACCAGGTTCAGCAATGTGGAGCTGTATCGTGATGAGCAATAACAAAAAGTGCTTAGAAGATAAGTTTTTGACGGAACATTTGCAGGGAAAGCGGGTCGTCGTCGGTTTTTCCGGCGGCGCGGACTCGGTTTCCCTGCTTTATCGTCTTGTGGAACTCCGGGAGGATTTGAGCCTTACGTTGGAGGCGGTTCACTTAAACCACTGCCTTCGGGGGGAAGAAAGTTTAAGGGACGAGAACTTTGTACGGGATTTCTGCCAACAATATGGGGTTTCGCTCCAGGTAAAACAGGTTGATGTGGCAAAATTGGCAGCCGAGACCGGCCTCTCCGTCGAAACCTGCGGCCGGGAAGAGCGGTATCGGTTTTTTGAAGAGGCCGCGGGGACGGACGGCATGATAGCCACCGCCCACACCCTCTCCGACAACATGGAGACAGTGGTTTTTCACATGATTCGGGGGACAGCGCTCAAGGGCCTCTGCGGCATACCAGCTGCGCGGGGCAATATTGTCCGGCCGCTTTTACAGTGTACGCGGGAGAGCGTGGAGGATTATTGCCGGCGGAAAGAGCTTTCGTTTGTAACCGACAGCAGCAATTTGTCCACTGACTATCTGCGGAATAAAATCCGCGCTGAAATTATCCCCAAGTTTTTTGAAATCAATCCATCAGCGGACCGAAGCTTTGCCAGAATGGTAACGGCGTTGCAAATGGACGAGGAATATCTGGACAGAATTGTCCGTGGCCTGTGGGATCAGATGCAGGGGGATGGCTTTTTATGGCTGGAACCTATTGCCGGGAAGCCGGCTGTGATTTTATCTCGGATTGCCGCCAAAATTTTAGAGTATTTTGGCTTCCCACTGGAGTATCAAAATGTCGACAGAGTCGCCGGATTGCTCCACACCGGGGAGGGCCGCCAGGAAATGGGGCGGAATGTTTACCTGAGGGCAAAAGAGAGCAGACTATTTCTCGAGGAGGCTGCGCGGGAAACTGCATTTTTTCGGCTAGAAACAGAACTTCCGAAAGCGGGAGGAACGTCCAAAATCACTGTCGCATACACTGAAGTTTCAGGGAATTTTTCGGTTTGTCGGAACAGAACACTGAAATTACAGGTTTTGGGCCGGGAAGACGCAGCACATTTGGAAAAAATTTATAAAAACTTATTAATTTTTGCCCTGGATTATGATACAATAATTGGTAAGTTGGTTTTCAGGCAGAAGTTGAGCGGCGACCGGCTCAAAACCCCGAAAAGCAATGGCACCAAAACGGTCAAGAAGTTTTTCAACGAAAAAAAAGTGCCTGTAGCCGACCGACGGAGGGCCTTAGTCGTCTGCGATGACGCAGAGATTCTCGCTGTGGAGTTTCTGGGAGTAGGTAAACGGGCGGCTGTGACAGAGGATACCAAGCGGGTGCTGCTGATAACTGAAATGCGGTAGTGTCCCGCCGGAATACACGAAGGAGACAAACCATGGAAAATGCAATCCAACAGGTACTGCTCACCGAAGAGCAGATTGCAGACAAAGTAAAGGAACTGGGTTCCCAGATCAGCCGGGATTACGCCGGAAAAAACCTGATGATGGTCAGCGTACTCAAGGGATCTGTCGTTTTTATGGCGGATCTGATGCGGGCGATTACCGTGCCCTGCCAAATTGATTTTATGTGCGTGTCCAGTTATGGTTCTGGTACTGAAAGCAGTGGCGTCGTCAAGATTATCAAGGACCTGGACATAAACCTCCACGGCTTGGATCTTCTTATTGTGGAGGACATTTTAGACAGCGGAAAAACCCTTCACTATATCACTAAAATGCTTTCCGACAGGGGGACGGCGTCTATCCGGATCGCGACCCTGCTGGATAAACCGGAGCGCAGGGCGGCTCCTTTGACCCCGGATTACTGCTGTTTTACTGTGCCCGATGAATTTGTTGTGGGCTACGGCCTCGACTATGATGAAAAGTTCAGAAACTTGCCGTATATCGGCGTTTTAAAGCCAGAAGTCTATACGAAATGATAAACTATTCGTATTTATATAAAAATAATATACCGAAAGGAGTGGTTTGATTGCAGAAAAAACGAGGCGGATCCATCGTTTTAATGATTGCAGTCATCGCTGTTTTGCTGATCGGTTCTTCTTATATCATGCGGATGATGATGCCCCAACAAAAACAGTACACATATTCTGAAATCTTATATTACTTTGAGGATCAAAAGGTAAAAAAATACGATTTGGATTTAGGCAGCGGCGAACTGACCATGACGGTCAACGAAAACGGCACCGATAAGCAAATCGTTTACCTGGTGCCCAGCCCCCAGTTCTTTGTCCAGACGGTTCAGCCATATATTGAAGCCTATAACGACGAGCACCCCGATGCCAAAATGAACTACGACTGGCAGCGAGCCACGGATAACAGCTGGCTTTGGAGCATGGTGCCTTACCTGGTGCTGATCATCGGCATGGGCGCGCTGTGGTTTTTCATGTTTAAGCAGGCCAACGGCGGGGGCAAGATGAGTCAGTTCGGAAAAGCCAACATGAAAAATCCCGTCCAGATGGGTAAAAAGACCACCTTCGCCGAAGTGGCGGGAGCGGACGAAGAAAAAGAAGAACTGGCGGAAATCGTCGAGTTTTTGAAATATCCCAAAAAGTTTAACGAGCTGGGTGCGAGAATTCCAAAGGGCGTGCTGCTCATCGGCCCTCCTGGCACCGGTAAAACCCTGTTGGCCCGGGCTGTGGCAGGAGAAGCGGGCGTACCGTTTTTCTCTATCTCTGGTTCCGACTTTGTCGAGATGTTCGTTGGCGTCGGCGCTTCCCGTGTGCGGGACTTGTTTGAACAGGCGAAGAAAAATGCCCCGTCGATTATCTTTATCGACGAGATCGACGCCGTCGGTCGACAGCGCGGCGCGGGCTTGGGCGGCGGCCACGACGAAAGAGAGCAGACCTTAAACCAGCTGCTGGTGGAAATGGACGGCTTTGGCTCCAACGAGGGCATTATCGTCATCGCGGCCACCAATAGGCGGGATATTCTCGACCCGGCGCTGCTCCGCCCGGGGCGTTTTGATCGGCAGATCGTGGTCAATTACCCCGACGTGAAAGGCCGTGAAGAAATCCTCAAGGTCCATTCGAGAAACAAGCCCTTGGGCTTTGACGTGGACCTTTCGGTTATCGCCAAGACGACTGCCGGATTCACCGGCGCGGACTTGGAAAACCTGATGAACGAGGCGGCACTGCTGGCGGCTCGGAAGGGCAAAAAGGCCATCACCGAGCAGGACATCGAGGAGGCGACCATCAAGGTGGTTGCGGGCCCCGAAAAGCGCTCCAAGGTGATCTCCGACCGGGAAAAACGCCTGACAGCCTTCCACGAGGCTGGCCACGCGGTGACTACTTTTTACAGTGAGACCCAAGATCCAGTCCATGAGGTTTCCATCATTCCCCGCGGCATGGCGGGGGGGTATACCCTTTCCTTGCCGGAACACGACAAAAGCTATATGCAGCGCAAGGAAATGAAAGAGGAAATCGTCACCCTGCTGGCCGGCCGTGTGGCTGAAAAACTGGTGCTGGACGATATCTCTACCGGCGCTTCCAACGATATTGAACGAGCGACCAAGATTGCCAGGAGCATGGTTACCCGTTACGGGTTTAGCGAGAAGCTTGGCCCCATTGTCTACGGGCAGGATGAGAGCGAAGTGTTCCTGGGCAGGGACTTCAACCATACCAGAAACTACTCAGAGAATGTTGCGGCCGAAATCGACAGCGAAATCCGGGAAATCATCGATACCGGGTATCAGCAGGCAGAGGATATTTTGAATGCCCATATGGCAGAACTTCACAAAGTGGCCCATTACCTCATCGAGAATGAAAAAATCGACGCAGCTACCTTTGATAAGCTGATGAAGGGTGAACTGGATTACACGCCGAAGAATCCGCTGGACGACGAGCCGAAACCGGAACATTTGGATGGCACTATTTCCTCCAGTCCGGAACCAAGCGGAATATAAAAACACAGGAAAAAAAGAGGCTCAGACTTCTGAGCCTCTTTTTTGGCAAAGTTATGGCTGGGGCGGCACTTCCGAACCGGTTACCGGCGTGCGGGGACGGAACAGGTTTTCAAAGAAGTTAGGCCGCTGAGCTTCGCCCCGATGGAAGTATCGGACACCATCGATATGGATGGCGCGGATACGGTAATAATCGTAGGTGGCGATGGGGCGGCAGTTGGCATTCATGTCATGGGCGGCAATCCAGATGTTGTCTGGATTTGGTTCCCCGCGTATGGATGTGACGATAACCGTGTGACCGAATTCCTCGCCGTTTAAATCCATTTGAATGACATCGCCGGGCTGGACTTCCTCTAAGGGAACCTCGTGGCCGAAGGGGCCGGGGCCTTTGTTGGTAGTGAGAAAATTGTAGAGATAGACGACCCCCGTCCAGGCGGGCGCACGGTCGTCGATGCTCAGATAATACCAGCCGTAAGTAGGTGTGAAATTCATGACTCCGTTGGCGGCGTAGAGCGCTTGGGAGACAAAGTTTGTGCAGTCTCCACCGATTTGGTCAAAGGAATAGTAATTGGGGTTTCGCCGGTATGCCCAATAGTTGGCATAGGCGACCGCTTGATCCCGGTAGTACGGGACCTCCACTAAATCATATGAAGTTGCCATAGGCTTCCTCGCTTTCCGATACAGGGTAAGATAGTCCTGACAGGGCATTATATGCAGTCCGGCGGAAAAGCGTTTGTAAAAATAGGGTTTCAATAAAGAAGGTGTGTATCCTGGACGGAAAAGAACTGCTCCAGAAAAACCGTGAGCTCATTTCCTATTTGTTTTTCGGCGTGCTGACAACGCTGGTCAACTACGTTTCGTATCTCTTGTTTGCCCCGCTGTTTGGAACCACGACGGTGCCAACGGTGATCGCATGGATTTTGTCGGTGATATTTGCCTATGTGACCAATCGGATTTTTGTTTTCCGGTCTAAGGTTCGGGGATGGAAGGCGTTATCCTTTGAAATGGTTTCGTTTTTTGGGGCTCGGGCACTGTCCGGCGTGCTGGACGTGGGATTCATGTGGCTATTTGCTGATTATCTGGGCTTCAACGACAAGTGGATGAAGCTTGTTTCCAATGTATTTGTCATTATTTTCAATTATGCGGCCAGCAAGCTAGTGATTTTTCGAAAAAAGGAGAATGGGGCTATAAAATAACTGCTGCTGCCATCATGCGGCGAATTTTACGATAAATGGGGTCTAAATCGGACAGGGGCAGGGGATTTTCACCTTTACCTATTTCGATCGTAAATCCCGGCCGGCGGAATTCTTTGATAAACCAATCCTTGAGGCCGCCGTGGGAGTAAAGACCCGCGTTTTCCACCAGCTCGTAGCCGCTGAGTTTGGATAGGGTCTGAGCAATTTCCTCTCCCAATGGGACGGGGATACTATCATATTCGTAAAAAATTTCTTCTCCTTGGGAATGAAAGGCATATAGTCTGCTGATATTATGTTTGCGGACATATTTTACGATGGCTCTGCTTTCCGGTTCTGAAAGAGCGCGTTTTCCACCGTACCGTCTAGGTGAAGGACTGCAGAAGCCCGCCTCTCGTTCCAGCTTCTGGAGGATAGGGAAGCCTGCGTCAAAGTTGTGGTTTAAGTCTACGCCGCGGGCGTTGGCCTGCCAGGTCAGGTCGCTCTTATTCATGATTTTTTTGACGCAGTTTTTACGCCACCTAGCGCTTTCGGGGCCGTTTAAGGCGATCTCGACACCGTCCGGGTTGAGGGCGGGGACAATTACAAGCCCCCGCTTTTGGAGAGCGAGGGAAAAGTCGATTTCCTCCAAAGGACCTCCCGACTGGACAGAGGAAAGCAAGTCGTCCAAAAACAGGAGCAACAGCGAGGCGGTGAGCCACTCCTGACCGTGGGTGCCCCCGACGAAGATAGCGGCTTCTTTTTCCACGTTTCCAACCGAAAGAGCGTAAATGTCCCGTTTGAGGACACTTTTCCCAATGGAGTGCAGATGAAGCTGCGGGTAGGTTTCACACATTTTTGCAATTGTTCGTAACATTTGGTCATAACTGGGCAGAAAATCGTGTTTCACATGGTTTCCTCCTTGTGGTTTGATAGAATTTGGTTTATGAAAGGAAGTAATAAAATGGAAAATAAAAGTTTTACCGAGACAAAGGTTTCTTCGGAAGTTATTTTTGAAGGGCATATCGTAAAATTGGAACGGGATGTGGTGACTCTTCCCAACGGCAAGGAAACCACCCGGGAAGTCATCCGTCATAAAGGAGCGGCCTGCGTTGTTCCGCTGATGGACGATTATAAGGTCGTGGTCGTACGACAGTTCCGTTACCCCTTCGGTAAGGTGTTGACAGAAATACCTGCAGGCAAGATGGACGAAGGGGAAGAACCGCATGAGTGCGCTTTGCGTGAACTCAAAGAAGAAACCGGCATTATTCCCGAAAAGCTGGTTTACATTGGAGATCTTTACCCTTCTCCGGCCTACGATGATGAAGTGATTCATATGTACATTGCCATGGACCTCAAATTTGTCGAGCCCAAGTTGGATGCCGACGAGTTTCTTGAGGTTGTACAGATGCCTTATCAGGATTTAAAGCGAGATGTGATTATCGGCGAAATCTGCGATGCCAAAACGCAGGCAGCTTTCCTGAAAACAGATTATATGCTGTTCCACCAAAAGAAGAAATAGCGAAGAAGCGTTACTGTTGTACATTTTCTATTTCAATAACGGGCTGCGGCTTTTAGAGCATAAAATTATCCACATTTTTTTGAAAACATTGTGGATAACTGAGTAAGTCATAAAGCGGATTTAAAATTGGACACTGAGTGTGAAGAACGGTTTGATGGATGTATGGTTTGCATGTCTGTATCCATAAAGAATTATATGGCAAAAAAAAGTAAAAAATAATCAAAAGAATGTTTTTAGAAAAAAGAATGCCTATAATGGATAAATCGTTATCAAATAGGGTACACTTCCTAAAAAACAGGAGGTGGATGTTCAATGCAGGTAAGAGATGTAATGACTCCGTCAGTCGTCACAGTGTCAAGGGAAGATTCTGCGGAGACGGCGGCAAAAATTATGGGAAGGCACGGTATCGGTGCTGTACCCGTAGTGAGCGGCGAAGAGATTTGTGGGATTTTGACCGACCGTGATATTGTACTGCGCTGCATTTCTAACGGAAAGGATCCTAAAAACTGCAAGGCAGAGGAAATCATGACGTCATCGGTTGTTAAGGTGAGTCCCGATGCCCCGGTGGATCAGCTGGCAAAGGAAATGTGTCGTAATCAAATAAGACGGGTGCCGGTGGTGCAGGAGGGGCATCTGATTGGCATGGCCTCCCTCTGTGATTTGTCGAGGAATGCCTGCGACCGAGATGCTGTCCAGGCGTTGTTCGATATTTCGATGCCGTAGATTTTTAGCAGACGCAAAAAGCGAAAACGGAGGACCCGTTTTCGCTTTTTAATGGTACAGCAGGATTGATTTAAGAATCTGTTTGCAGACAATGATTATGAGGGCATCTGATCCTTATTTCATGATTTATTTACATTTTGTTGTTTTTGGGCTTTTTATTTTATGATATATTATATATTAACGCCGTTTTAATGTAAGAATTTACATAGAAGCGAATATGATTTTTTCGCAAAAGGAGATCGATTATTGTGAAGATGCAGGTACTCTATACAGAGAAAAAAGAAGGGAAACAGGGAAATCCAGAAATAGTGGCAGAGCAGATCAGCCGGGACTTTAAATGCAAAGGAGACCGGATCCCCCCCGCGTATCCCTGTGAGAAGGAAAGACTGGTCATTATTATTTTTGAGAGCTACGGGTCCCTCGATAAGAAGCTGATTGCTTTCTGTGAGGATTTAGACAAGACCAGAGCGGAAAATGTAGCCCTTATTTCTCTCAATAAAGACGGTTCTTCTGATACAGGTGAGCTGAAAGCTATCTTTGACAAACATGGTGTAACCATTTCTGGTGTATTAGGCTTAGAGGTCAAAAAAGGTCTGTTTGGTGCTTCTAAAGTCACCGATGAACAGTGCAAAAAAGCAGTCAAATTTGCTGAAGATCAAGTTAATGCGCTATTTGATACAGCGTTGTAATATTTGTATCAGCAAAAAGCCAAGCGTTCCACAGGACGGTTGGCTTTTTTCATTTTAAAAAGTGAAGGCTATACCGCAGATGATTCAAAAAATAAAAACGGACAGCAACAGCTGTCCGTTTTTTAAAGGAATTTAGATTAGTTGTTAATCAGCTTGTCGCTTTCGTCGTTCCAGCTGTAAAGTTTGCGGATTTCTTCGCCTACTTTCTCAGCAGGATGCTCGGAGCCTAGTTTCCGCATCATCTTGAAGTGGACCTGGCCGCCTGCGTCGGACATGTCGAGGAGGAAGTCCTTGGCAAAGGTGCCGTCTTGGATATCGGAGAGGACTTTCTTCATAGCTTTTTTTGTTTCTTCGGTGATGATTTTAGGGCCGGTAATGTAATCGCCGTATTCAGCGGTGTTAGAGATAGAGTAGCGCATTCCAGCGAAGCCAGACTGGTAAATAAGGTCGACGATGAGCTTCATTTCGTGAATGCACTCAAAATAAGCGTTTCTAGGGTCGTAGCCTGCTTCCACTAGAGTCTCGAAGCCAGCCTGCATGAGAGCAACAACGCCGCCGCAGAGGACTGCCTGCTCACCGAACAAGTCGGTTTCAGTCTCGGTGCGGAAGGTGGTTTCCAAAACGCCGGCTCTTGCGCCGCCGATGCCGGCAGCGTAGGCTAAAGCCATGTCCTGAGCGTGGCCGGTGGCATCCTGATGAACGGCGACCAGGCAGGGAACGCCTTTGCCTTCCTGATATTCGCTTCTGACAGTGTGGCCGGGGCCCTTGGGAGCGATCATAGTGACATCAACATCTTTTGGGGCCTTGATAAGGCCATAATGGATGTTAAAGCCGTGGGCAAACATCAACATATCGCCAGACTTGAGGTTGGGCTCGATGTCTTCTTTATACATTTTTGCCTGTTTCTCATCGTTGATGAGGATCATGATGATATCAGCTTTTTTAGCGGCTTCGGCGGCAGTATAGACCTTCATGCCCTGGGCTTCCGCTTTGGCCCAGGATTTTGAGCCTTCGTAGAGGCCGATGATAACATCTACACCGCTTTCGTGCAGGTTCAGCGCATGGGCGTGGCCCTGGCTGCCATAGCCGATAATTGCAACAGTTTTACCCTTGAGCAAATCCAAGTTGCAGTCTTTTGCGTAAAAAATCTTTGCCATAAAAAATGTCCTCCTTAAATTTTCCCTTTCGTCGGGTTAATCTATCGTCAGTTGCTCATTGCCCTTTTCAAGGGCAATGGTTCCCGTGCGAATCACTTCTTTTAAGCCGTATGGACGGCAGAGATCCAAAAGGTTTTCCAGCCGGTCGGTAGTATCGCAGCATTCCAAGGTAATCGAGTTGCGGGTAATGTCGGCGATTTTGGCACCGGCGATTTTTGCAAGCTCGGCGATTTCACCGCGGGTCTGGTTGGTGGAATTCACCTTGATAAGCATAAGCTCCCGGCTAACAATCTCGTCGGGGGTGAAATCTTTCAGCTTGATAACGTCAATGAGTTTGTTGAGCTGCTTGTTGATCTGCTCCACCACGTTTTCCTTGTCGTCTACGACTATGGTGATGCAGGATACGTCGGGCTGGGCTGTGGTGCCGACCGCCAGGCTTTCAATGTTAAAGCCCCGGCGGGCAAATAGGCCGGAAACCCTGGACAGGACGCCGGGATGGTTTTCCACTAAAACGGAAATGGTATGTTTCATCGTGAGCGCCTCCTTTTACAATGTGGATTCCAGCGGATCCACCGTGACTTCCAGCAAAAATTGGCCTTCCGCATTTAAAAGCGCGTCGATGGCTTCGTCGATTTCCCCGTCGGAGTCGATGCGCATGGCGGGGATGCGGTATGCTTCCGCCAGCTTAACAAAATCAGGACTTCCGTCCAGAAAGACGGCCGCCAGATTGTTCTCGTACTGTTTTGCCTGGAGTTCCCGGACCATGCCGAGTCGGTTGTTACACATTACAATGATTTTGACAGGAATCTGGTGCTGGCATAGGGTGGCAAGCTCCATAAAAGACATCTGAAAGGAGCCGTCTCCACAAATAGCGATAACCTCCCGGTCAGGGGAAGCGAGTTTGGCGCCCATGGCCGCGGGGAGCGAATATCCCATGGTTCCCATGCCGCCAGAGGTAAGAAACCGCCCGTCTTTGATAGCAAAGCCGTTAGCGGCCCAAATTTGGTTTTGTCCTACATCAGCCACTAAAACGCTGTTTTGAGCAGCTTTTTCCGAGAGCTTATGAACAAATAATTTGGGATTTACAGCGTTTATACGATCGGATAAGTCACATTCAGCGGTGACACGGACTTCGTTTAGATCATCGATCCAGCGACCAAAGTCAGCTTCCTGCATTTCGTTGCCCAGCTGCTTGAGAATTAGTTTAACGTCGCCCACGACGGGAATTGTGGCCTCAACGTTCTTTCCAATTTCGGCGGGATCAATGTCGATATGGATGACAGTTTTCTTGCTGGAAATGCTGTCCGGATTGGGCACAGAGCGGTCTCCTACCCGGGAACCCACTAGAATCAGCACGTCGGCGTGTCCGATGGCATAATTGGCGGGTTTAACACCGTGCATGCCGATCATACCGTAGTCCAAGGGATAGTCAGGGGGGACGGCACCAATACCCATCATGGTATGTACGATAGGAAGCCGGGTCTTTTTCGAAAAGCTAAGAAGTTCATCTGTCGCCTTAGCGCCGAAGACGCCGCCGCCGGCGCAGATGAGGGGGCGCTTTGCCTTGCGGATCACTTCCGCAGCTTTGCGGATCTGTCCCACGTGGCCTTTGGTGCTGGGTTTATAGGAGCGGATGCTCACGTCTTTGGGATAGGAAAAATCAATCAGTTCCTTTTGGACATCCACAGGAATATCAATGAGGACGGGGCCGGGCCGGCCGGTGCCCGCAATATAGAACGCTTCTTTAAAAATGCGCCCAATTTGGGAAGGGTCCTTGACGAGGTAGCTGTGCTTGATGAAGGGTTCAACAGCGCCGGTAATGTCCACTTCCTGGAAAACGTCACGTCCCAGCAGTTCGGACGAAACCTGTCCAGTGATGATGACAAGGGGTATAGAATCCATGTACGCTGTGGAAATGCCTGTAATCAGATTGGTGGCACCAGGGCCGGAGGTTACGACACAGACGCCGGGTTTCCCGGTCATTCGGGCGTAACCATTGGCTGCGTGCCCCGCATTTTGCTCAGTGCGGACCAGGATATGGCGAATATCCGACTGGCTGAGGGCATCATAAAAGGGACAGATAGCAGCTCCTGGATAACCGAAGACGACCTGTACGCCCTCCCGCTCCAGACATTCAACGATTGCTTGACTCACGCTAATCACGTCTAAAACACCTCCTTATGTTTTATAATGGCAACGTTTTCCGGGAAAAAACACATGATTTCCCGAAAGATTACCTATCATTATATAGCTTATTCGGCCTATTCGTCAAGACAGAAATTGTTTTTTTGCGAATTTACTTATTTAAATTAGTAAAGTAAACAAGTAACACCCTGTTTCCGTATCTGAAGTTGTATAAAAAATAGGGTGTTAGTGGAATCATGTTTATTTTTTGTTACGGAAAATAAAATAAATTTTTTCGATTCCAAAAAAATATTTGTGAAAAAATCCGTTTTTTAATACTCTAAAAACCCAAAGAACAAATATTTTTTTCAAGGCAATATCCAATTTGTTTTCTACAGAATGTTGAAAACTATGTGGAAATGGTGGAATAATTATTTGGTTTCATGGGAATCATGGTGGAAAAGTAAAGATTTTTTCCACGAATCTCCGTCGAATAGTGTCGGAATTTCCCACACAGGAAACTGTCACATTCCTATTTTTACGGCATTTCCGTCAGTTTTTTAATGTGGAAAAAACGTCTTTACTTTTTTGTGAAACTTTGCTATGATGGTAATCGTCTTCCTTAGGGATTCAGTGGAATTGCAAAAACTTTGCAAAATCCCTGCTTGGTGGTTGACAAATGGATTTGTTTTGTAATATAATTATCGTTGTGGCATTATGAGGTGTCGAAATGAGAATTGATTTAAGGCAGCTCTTTGACATTGTCGGAGAACGCAAAACGTTTGATCTTTCCCTGGACTTTTCCGATGAGGAATACAATGGGGAACACCCTTTTCAGATGCCGGTGAAAGTTTCCGGGCAAATTGAAAACAAAGCTCAAGTGGTAAGGCTTTTTTTCAGTGTGAAATTTGTACTGAACCTTCACTGTGACCGCTGTATGGGAGAATTTGAACGGGCGTATGATTTTTCTTTTCAGCATGTGTTGGTGAGAAAACTCAATACCGATAATGACGAGTATGTTGTTTGCGAGGACAGCCAGCTGGATCTTGACGAGCTGGTGCGCGCCGACTTATTTCTGGAACTTCCCAGCAAAGTGCTTTGCACAGAAGACTGTAAAGGGCTCTGTGGGCAGTGCGGCAGGAATTTGAATTTTGACAGCTGCGAATGCGAAAAAAAATCAATTGACCCGAGGCTTGAAGTTTTGGGAAAATTGCTGGAATAGGAACTACATCGTTCCTGATTGCTCAATGTTAAGGAGGTGCTAAACATGGCAGTACCAAAGAGAAAAGTATCGAAAGCCAGAAGAGACAAAAGACGCTCCAACGTTTGGAAGCTCGACATGCCTGCTTTCTCCAAATGCACACAGTGCGGCGAACTGAAAGCACCGCATAAAGTTTGCGGAAACTGCGGCTATTACAAAGGCGTAGAGGTCATCAAAAAAGAAGCGTAAGCTTTGACCTGCAGATGGTTTTTGATTTAAATAGTGCATATGCTGCCCGATAAGCTTTCGCTTTATCGGGCGATTTTTTTCTGGATGTATGGGAGAGACTAGTAATAAACTAGGAAAGGGTGCAGAAGCCTTCGGGCGCACGGTGGGGAATTCTATGAGCGTTGTCATTTCAGGTATTGAGAAACACAGTCCGGCGGCCAAGGCGGACATTCATCCGGGAGACCGGCTGATCTCCATTAATGGAAATCAGATCATTGATGTGCTGGACTATCGATTTTACATGATGGAGAAAAAGCTCAAGCTAGAGCTCAGTAGCGGCGGCCGGGAAAAGACTGTTGTGATCCGCAAGAAGGACGAGTACGACGATTTGGGGCTTTTGTTTGACACCTATTTGATGGACAAGCAGCGTTCCTGCCGGAACCAATGCGTTTTCTGCTTTATCGACCAGATGCCTCCCGGTATGCGGGAGACCCTTTATTTCAAAGACGACGACGCGAGGATGTCTTTTCTCTATGGGAATTACATCACTTTGACCAATCTCTCAGAGCACGACATTGAGCGAACCATTAAAATGAAAATTTCCCCCATCAACGTCTCAGTGCACACGACAAATCCCGAACTGCGATGTAAAATGATGCACAACCGGTTCGCCGGAGATGCTTTAAAGACACTGTGGCGGTTTGCTGAGGCGGGGATTTCTCTCAACACTCAGCTGGTGCTCTGTCCCGGCCTCAACGATGGGCCGGAGCTGATTCAGAGCTTCAACGACCTAAAGACGCTGGGGAAAAGTCTCCTGACGGTGTCTTGTGTGCCGGTGGGCCTGACGAAATTCCGGGACGGGCTGTTTCCTTTGCGGCCTTACACCAGGGAGGAGGCGGGGAAGACAATCGACCTCATCGACCGGTTTGGAGACGAGCAGTTTGAAAAGACCGGCGATAGGCTTTTCTACGCGGCCGACGAATTTTACATTAAGGCCGAGCGGTCCATTCCCGACGCCACGTTCTACGGGGATTTCAATCAGCTGGAAAATGGCGTCGGCGTCATCGCCCTTCAGCGGCAGCAATTTGTGGAAGCCATGGAGGAGTTTGAGGCAGACGGCAGAGAACGCAACCTGACAGTGGCTACAGGTGTAGCCGCGGCCCCCTTTATCCAGAAATTGGTTGACGAGGCCCGGAAAAAATGGCATAATCTAAATTGTAAGGTGATTGCGGTGGAAAACCGCTTTTTTGGAGAAAATATTACTGTCGCGGGTCTGATCACCGGAAAAGACCTGATGGAACAGGTTAAAGGCGAAGCCGTTGGAGACAGAATTCTGATTCCCACGGAAATGCTCCGGTATCAGGGGGATTTGTTTCTCGACGACGTTTCCATTGAAGAAGCGGAAGAAGCCTTGGGGCTGCCTCTTGTACCTGTGGAGGCCGATGGCTATGAAGTGCTGAGAAATCTCCTCGGCGAAGAGTGTTGAGGGGAATGGGATAGATAAGGAAGGGCATTTTTACTTGCCCTTATGGAAAGGATACGGATTTTTAATATGGCAAAACCAATTGTCGCCATTGTAGGGCGGCCCAACGTGGGGAAATCCACTTTGTTCAATAAACTCATCGGCCAGCGGCTATCTATTGTGGAGGATACGCCCGGCGTGACCAGAGATCGGATTTACGCCCAGTGCGAATGGCTGAATCACGAATTCATGCTGGTGGACACCGGTGGTATCGAGCCTTATTCCGAAGACGTTATTTTGTCCCAGATGCGGCGGCAGGCAGAAGTAGCCATCGAGAGCGCCAGCGTCATTATACTAGTGACCGACGTGCGATCCGGTGTGACCGCAACCGACCAGGAAGTGGCAACCATGCTATTAAAGAGCGGAAAGCCCATCATTCTCTGTGTCAACAAGGTAGACAGCATTGGCGATACTCCGGCGGAAGTCTATGAGTTTTACAATTTGGGGTTGGGCGATCCCATACCGGTTTCTTCCACACACGGACACGGCACCGGCGACTTGCTGGACGAGGTTTTAAAACATCTGCCCGAAGGGGAGGAAGAGGACTACGGCGACGACGTCATCAAGGTGGCGGTCATCGGCAAGCCCAATGTTGGAAAATCCTCCCTCATCAACAAAATTGCCGGGGAAGAGCGGGTCATTGTCTCCAACATCGCCGGCACCACCCGTGACGCAGTGGACACGGTGGTGGAAAACGAAAGCGGTAAGTTTGTCTTTATCGACACTGCGGGGATCAGGAGAAAATCCAAGGTTTTTGAAAACATCGAGCGTTACAGCGTACTTCGCGCCTATATGGCGGTGGACCGGGCCGATGTCTGTGTCATTGTCATCGACGCGACTGAAGGCTTTACTGAACAGGACAGCAAGGTGGCAGGCTACGCCCATGAGCAGGGCAAGGGCTGTATCGTCGCCGTCAACAAGTGGGACGCTGTGGAAGACAAGACCGACAAGACCATGAAGGAGTTTTCTGACAAACTCAGAGTGGATTTCAGCTTCATGTCCTATGTGCCGTTTTTGTTTATTTCTGCATTGACGGGACAAAGGGTGAATAAACTATATGAGATGATCAAGGAAGTGGCAGAGAAAAACGCCATCCGGGTGACTACTGGTTCCTTAAACGACCTGCTGGCCTACGCTACTGCACGGGTGCAGCCTCCGTCTGATAAGGGACGGCGGCTAAAGATTTACTACATTACTCAGGCGTCTACCAAGCCACCTACATTCGTGGCGTTTGTCAACCGGAAGGAACTTTTCCACTTTTCCTATCAGCGGTATCTGGAAAACCAGATCCGGGAGACCTTTGATTTGCAGGGAACACCCATCCGCTTTATCGTCAGGGAGCGGGACAGAAACGATACCTAATTTGGAGAATACGAGACAGAAAGGATCATCGTTATGGTACTTTTTCGGCTGATACTGTCGGTTGTTCTGGCGGGGGTGCTGGCCTACTTGGTGGGGAGCATCAATTTTGCCATCATTGTATCCAAGCTGTTCGCCCAAAAGGATATCCGCGACTATGGCAGCGGCAACGCCGGTATGACAAACGTTTTGAGGACTTTTGGAAAGCTGCCGGCCGTCATCACGACTGTGGGCGATTTCTGCAAGGGAATCATCGCCGTGTTGCTAGGACATCTGATTATCCATTACGTCGGCGGGGCAACGGACGTGTTCTATGCCGACTATCTGATGGCGCTTTTGGCACTTTTGGGCCATTGTTTCCCAGTTTTCTACGGATTTAAGGGCGGTAAGGGTATATTGGTGTCGGCGGGCATCATTCTTATTTTGGATCCCATTGTCTTTTTAGTGGTGCTGGCGGTATTCGGAATTGTCGTAGCAATCAGCAAGATTGTTTCGCTGGCGTCTATCAGTGCAGCGGTGGTCTTTCCTATCGCTACACTTGTGCAAGGTCTAATTATCCGGTCCGACGTGGTCTGGTTCGACACTCTGTCGGCCCTTCTTATCGGCGGAATCGTGGTTTTTATGCACCGTTCCAATATTAAACGGCTGTTAAACGGCACTGAAAATAAGTTTGGAAAGAAAAAACAATGACAATCCGTGCGGTGGGGAATTCCCTGCCGCATCTTTGTCTTTTGGAAGGAGAGCCGCAGAGAGCGGCAGGAGGAAAGAGTATGGCAAAGATTACCATTATGGGAACTGGAGGCTTCGGTGTTGCGTTGGCGGTCATGAGCCACCGGTTTGGTCACACAGTCACCTTGTGGGGAAAGTTTCCCGAGGAAATTAATCAAATACGCAGCTGGGGGGAGCATAAAAAACTGTTGCCTGGGGTGGCTGTCCACAGCGGTATCCATTTAACCAGCGATTTGGAAGAAGGAAGGGGCGCCGATGTGGTGATTCTAGCAGTGCCGTCCTTCGCCATCCGGGAGACAGCTAGAGCAGCCCAAAGCATATTGGGGGAGAATACGGTGGTAGCGAGCGTGGCGAAAGGCCTGGAAAGCGGCAGCCAAAAACGTTTGTCCCAGGTCATCGAGGAAGAAATATCTGACCATTCCATCGTCATTTTGTCCGGTCCGTCCCACGCGGAGGAAATCGCACGGGGGGTTCCGACCACAATCGTGGCGGCATCCAAATGCCGGGAAAGCGCTGAGTACATTCAGGACACTCTCAGCAACAAAACGCTGCGCATCTATGTCAGCGATGACGTAATTGGCGTGGAATTGGGCGGGGCGCTCAAAAACATTATCGCAGTCTGTGCCGGAATCTGCGACGGGCTACAGCTGGGGGATAACGCCAAAGCGGCGCTGATGACCAGGGGCATCGCTGAGATCGCTCGTCTGGGAACCACTATGGGAGCGGACGCAGAGACTTTTTCCGGCCTTGCCGGCATCGGGGATCTGATCGTCACCTGTACCAGTATGCATTCTAGAAACCACCGGACCGGCATCCTCATTGGACAGGGGCTGACACCAGACGAGGCTATCGAAAGGGTGGGAATGACGGTAGAGGGCTGCATCGCCACCAAATCTGCCTATGAATTGGCTCGGGAGAAGCATGTTTCCATGCCAATTGTAGAGCAACTTTATGATGTATTGTATCGAAATAAGGACATTAAGCAGGCCATCTCGGATTTGATGGGGCGGCCCAAACGGCATGAAAACGAAAAAATTTGGCTCCAAGGTGGAAACGAACCGGCATAATCAAAAATTAGAACTGGGCAGCATAAAAGCTGTCCGGTTCTTTCCTTTTTCTAAAGAAATTTGTCATTCAACCTCTTTTCTTTCTATTCCGGTTCCAGTATAATAAAATTGGTTTTACCAAAATATGGGGAAAGGAGGGGGCAATATAAAAATTTATCAGCCGGTGGCAGTGGTTGGTTTCAGTTTTGGCGGCGCACTGCTCATTATGTCCCTTCTCCCTTTTGGTTACACTGTATTTGCCATTATACTGGCGGGGATGGTTTTCGCCGGGTTTCTTATTTTTTGTTTACTTCGTGGTTTTAACCTTAACCGGGCAGTTATGTGCGTCGCGTTATTTATGGTGCTTATAGGAGCGTTGGTCAATACGGCACAAAGAGTTTATTGGGCCCATGAATCGGCTAAGTTTCCTATGACTTCCGTAAAAGTGACGGGAACGGTAGAAGAGACTTTTTCCAGCAACGGACAAACCCGGAGCTATCTCGTAAAAACCGAAAAAATCGGCGTCGGGGGGATGTCACAAAAAATGAAGATTTTGCTGTACGGAACCGCTGATGCCGATTTCCACGTGGGGGAACGAATTGCCTGCAGCGTCACCGGTTTTCGCAATATACCCAGCCGCTCACAATTAGGAAGAGGAGCCCAGGTGACAGGATGGATGGCGGCAGGAACTCAGATGCTTCTCACAGAGGCGCCTCCCGACGAGCAATGGATGGAAGATTTGGTCTTCCGCCTCAAGGTCAATATTAAGCGGGCGGTGCCTTCTCCCTACGACTCGATTTTGATCGCCATGCTGCTGGGGGATTCCAGCCAAATGGATGCGGGGCTCTATGACAGTTTTAATTTGACGGGGATTTCTCATATTTTATGTGTTTCCGGCCTACATATCACCCTGATCGGCGCATTGATTACCGGGCTGTTTCAGCTTGTCTTTGGAAAACGGTTTTTTTCCGACATTATGGGCCTTTCGGCAATGATTTTTTTCGTTATCCTGACGGGCGGAAAGGTATCAGCAGTCAGGGCTCTTGTTATGGCAGCGACTTTGATGCTCACCCGGCATATTGTACGGGATTACAGCCCCATCAACACCTTGGGTGGCGTGGTTTTATTTTTTTGTATATTAGATCCATCCATTGTCTATCACGGAGGATTTCTAATGTCCGTCGTTTCGGTATGTGCCCTTTGTGCAGTGTCTCCCTGTTGGACCAAGGCGGTGCTACAAAAATTTTGCATCCAAAACGGATTGCTTCAGTATTTCGTGTCAATCCTCTGCTCATCAAGTGCAGTGGCAGTTTTTCTGATTCCTATAATGATGCTGTTCAACGGATACACTTCACTGCTGTCGCCCATTGCGAACCTTCTCGTTTTGCCTATGGTACCCTGCGTCATGATTCTGGGAGCGGTCTCCGCCATCGCGGGCGGGGCAGTCGGCGCATTTACTGGTCAGATGGGCGGTGTGTTGCTGAAAGTTATGGTTTCCTTTACCGAGATGCTTGGAAAAGCACCTTTTGCCATCCTTCCGTTAAACCTTCCCTATGTGTCCATCTGGCTTTTTGGCACTGCTCTGCTGATTCTCATATTGATGGCTGCGAAAAGGCTTCGAAAAAACAAAAAATGGATTGCGGGGGTCAGCGTGGCGCTTCTGACAATTGGAATGGCGACTCACTTTATTAGCAGTCACAATACACTCCAGATTACAGCCCTCAAAAGCGGTGGTTCTGGCAGCATCGTCGTGTCCCAAAACGGGAAGGCACTCGTTATTGGATGCGGCGGCGCAGTGGCGCAGAAAACGGTGTATTACATGCGCTCTATCGGAATTTATGACTTTGAGATGCTCGTTATACCCCAAAACAAAGCCCGGTATGCAGGCGGTGTTGCAAGACTTGTGAAGCTTTCGGAACCGGTGGTGATTTTGGCACCAGAAGAGGGGAACTATCTTTCCGCCGCTTATGATTTGCCCCACAGCAATTTAATGACATTATCCGCCTCCAATTGGGAGGTGCTGGACGGAATTTCACTGAAAGTGGGAGAAGGGGAAACGCCTCGAATGGTTCTCAGTGGCAACGGACAGGAATTTTTTATCGACGCAGACGGAGCGCTTGGTGTTTTGCAGGACGGTAAGGAATGGCTTTTGGAAAGAGGACAAAAAGGCGACACATTGGAGCCAAAATATGATATAATAACAGCAGAGTCCATTGAAAAGTTGGAACAGGCTAATTTTGAGTCAGTGGACCGGGGAGAAACCGTGGTGGTGCGGGTAGCCAAAAATGGGAAGATGACTATAAGGGGGAAATAAAATGCCGTTTTTGTCCGATATTGAGCTGGGAAAGTGCATTCGTGAAAATCAAATCGAGCCGGTGTATTTCCTCTACGGAAAGGAGACCTTTCTATCGCAGGGGTATCTCAAAAAACTCATTGGCAAGGCAGTCCCGAAGGGGACAGAAAGTTTTAATCTTCAGCTGTTTGACGGGGCAGCATTGGATATGGTATCCCTCCGTGTAGAAACAGAGGCCCTTCCGCTGATGGCCCAGAGAAAATGCGTCGTTTTAAAAAATCCTAATATTGAAAAGCTGACCAAAGCGGATTTTGAAGAATTGATGGAGATGGTGCAGGATCCGAATCCTACGACAGTGTTTATTATCTTTGTTAACGCCTATGACTTAAATCCCAAGAAGAGCGCCAAGGTACGCAAGTTGGGAGAAGCGGCGGCCAAAAGTGGCGTGACGGTGGATTTTTGTCCCAAAACGGGGAGTGAACTTATAAAGATAATCAAACAGCGGGCCGCTAAAGCAGGCTCCACCATTGAATCGCCGGCAGCTTCCTATCTCGTCGAGCGATGCGGCACTTCCTTAGAACAACTGACAGTAGAAATTGACAAGCTAACAGCCTACAGGCCACAGACTGAAATCACGAAAAAGGATATTGAGACCGTAGCGGGAATCAGCTTGGAGGCATCCGTGTTCGATTTGTCCAAGGCGATGATGCAAAATAACTTTAATAGGGCGTTTGCCATTTTGGATGAGCTGTTTTTATGCCGGCAGGAGCCGTTGGCAATTCTGGCGGTGCTCAACATGACATTTGTTGATCTGTACCGGGCGAAAACGGCAACCCTTGCTTCTAAATCGGTGCAGGATGTCTGCGAAATATTTGCCTATAAGGGGAAAGAATTTAGGATGCGCAACGCTTTTCGGGACGTACCTCGGTACTCAGTGAAAACACTGAGGAGCTGCCTGGAGATTTTGGCTGAAGCGGACATTGGACTCAAAACCAGCCGGACAGATGGTCGCATAGCGGTCGAAAAGGTCCTCTCTTCTATCTTACAGGTAATAAATGTACAGCGGTCGTGATGAAAAGGCGGGAACAGATTGATTATATGCAAACAGCCGGTGATCGTCGAAGGAAAGTATGATAAAATCAAGCTTTCTGCTCTGATTGACGGGACGATTATCGAGACAAACGGCTTTACGATATTTAAGGATAAGGACAAATTGGAGATGCTGCGGGTATTGGCCCAAAAAACGGGTCTTATCATTCTCACGGATTCCGACGCGGCAGGATTCAAGATCCGTAATTATATTCGCTCCGCTATTCCGGAGGGGGAGCTTATCCACGTCTACATCCCCGACGTTTATGGAAAAGAGCGACGCAAAGCAGCGCCCTCCAAAGAGGGGAAGTTGGGAGTGGAGGGAATCGATTTACAGACCCTCCGCCAGTGTTTTGAAAAAGCGGGAGTGACGGCGGAAAAGACAAATGGCCGCAGAGAAGAAATAACCAAAGCGGATCTGTTTTTATGGGGACTGTCGGGAACTGATGGAGCTTGCGCTAAGCGGCAGGAGCTTTTGCAGAAGCTTAATTTCCCCGAGAGGATGAGTACAAAGGCATTGCTCCCAGTATTAAACACTCTTTTTTCAAAAGAAGAGTTCTTGGAAGTGCTCCAGACAATAGAGTAATCCTATAGGAGGGAACCCAGTGGTCTTTTCCAGTATTACCTTTTTGTACATTTTTCTTCCGATCACCCTTTTGGTATATTATTTAGTTCCGGCAAAGGCGAAAAACTGGGTGCTATTTGTATCCGGGCTCGTCTTTTACGCCTGGGGAGAGCCGGTTTATGTTTTTATTATGATTTTGTCCACCCTGATTGATTATACAGCGGGGCGACTGATGGACTTCTGGAATGATGACGAAAAAAGAAGGAAAATTTTGCTGATTTGTTCTGTTGCCATGAATTTGGGGTTGCTGGCAGTTTTTAAATACAGTTCATTTATTATCGACAACATAAACGCTTTGTTTCACGGTGGGATACCGGATCCGCAGCTTCCACTTCCCATCGGTATTTCCTTCTTCACTTTTCAGAGTATGTCGTACACCATTGACCTTTACCGGCGGCAAATCAAGGTACAGAAAAATTTTATTAATTTTGGTGCTTACGTTACCATGTTTCCACAGATTGTGGCTGGGCCCATCGTGCGGTATCAGGATGTGTCTAAGGAACTGGAGAGCCGGAGCATCACGGTGGGGGAGACGGCGGATGGTATTGGATTGTTCACAAGGGGCCTGGCAAAAAAGCTCTTGCTGGCCAACAACATCGGGCTTTTGTGGGCTCAGGTCAGGGAAATGCCTATTGATGCTGTTCCTGCCGCCACAGCGTGGCTCGGAATTTTAGCGTTTGCTTTCCAGATATACTTCGATTTTTCCGGGTATTCTGATATGGCTTGTGGGATAGGCAAAATGCTGGGCTTCCATTTCCCCCAAAATTTCAATCTGCCTTATACTGCCAAATCCATCACTGATTTTTGGCGCAGGTGGCACATTACTTTGAGCACCTGGTTTAAAGAATACCTTTACATACCACTGGGTGGAAACCGGAGTGGAACGGTAAGAACCATTCGTAATCTTTTAATTGTATGGGTGCTGACTGGCTTTTGGCATGGAGCCAGTTGGAATTTTGTATGTTGGGGGCTGTACTTTGGGGTGCTCCTGGTCTTGGAGAGATTTGTATACGGAAAAATCTTAAACAAACTTCCCTCTTTTGTGCGGCAGCTTTATACTTTTGTGCTGGTGGTATTCAGCTGGGTACTCTTTGAGATGGAGACCCTGGGAGATGTAGGGAGATACCTCCAGGCTATGTTTGGAGGAGCGGGTTTTGCCGATAGCCGGTCGATATATCTTTTGCGCTCATATTTTTTATTGTTTCTCCTTTGTATCTTTGCTTCGGGCAGCTGGGGTAAAAAGGTTTACAGCCAGTTTTCAAATCGCTGGCCCGCAAGGGCGCAGGCCTTGCTTCCTGTTTCTGTCATTTTGCTGATGGCAGTGTGCACTGCCTATTTGGTCAACGCAACCTACAATTCATTTTTATATTTTAGGTTTTAAGGGAGGCTGAGGATGAAATATCAAAAGATAACCATTGTTCTGTTTTTCTTCCTGCTGGCTCTCATTCCGCTGCTGATATTTCTGCTGCCGAAACAGGAGTTTTCTCAGGAGGAAAACCGGTATTTAGCGGATTTTCCGGAGCTATCGCTGGAAGCGATCACGAATAAAAGTTTTATGGATGAGGTCGATGTGTATGCGGCTGACCATTTTCCCCTGCGTACGTCCTGGATTGGAATGAAAACCCATCTTGAGCATCTTTCCGGGCTAAAAGAAATAAACGGCATTTTTGTTTTAAAGGACCGCCTTATTGAAAAGGTAGACCAAATTGATTCGGAAAACATCCGAAAATCTGTCAAAGAGATGAACACTTTTGCGAAGCGGTTCGAAGGCTCCACTTCTCTGATGCTGATTCCCACAGCGGCGGAAATTTATAGGGATATGCTTCCTAACGGTGCGCCGGGAGTCGTGCAAAAAGAGCAGATCGACAGGATTTACGGACAGACGAAGCAGATTGCTACCATCGACGCCTATTCTTCGCTGATGTCCAATGCCCAAAAGCTGACTTTTTACCGTTCCGACCATCATTGGACTTCTTTTGGCGCTTACCTGGGTTACAGTGCAGCATCGAAGCAGCTGGGATATACGCCGATACCAGCGGAACGGTTTAACGTGGAGCATGCAAGCCATCAGTTCCGCGGTTCCCTTTACAACAAAATCATTTACGATCGGATAGAACCGGATAGTGTTGACCTGTACACTTATGGAAACGGTTCCCATGTCCGAAAAGTGGATATTTTTGATGGAAAAGAGTGGACAGAAGCAGACGATATCTATTTTCGGGAATATTTAGAGCAGAAAGACCAGTATTCGGTTTTTTTAGGAAAGAATCAGCCTATTGTTACTATCCATACCGATGCCGAAAACGATAGCAAACTGCTGATATTCAAAGACTCCTACAGCCACTCGTTGGTGCCTTTTTTGGCGCTGCATTACAGTAAAATAACCTTGGTTGACCTGCGATATCTTACCAAATCCTTTGAGAACTGGATTGATTTGGGCGATTACCAACAAGTGCTTTTTTGTTATAATTTTAAAGATTTCGCCATTGACAACGATGTACAGAAAGTGAATATTCCAAAATAAAAACCAGCTGGAGTTTTCCGGCTGGTTTGCCATTTATGCAAAAAGGGAGGGGTAATACGTAGAAGACAAAAAGAGTTTTAGAAATTTTACTTTGCCATGATAAAGTTCTTGACAGAATGCCTTTACAGAGATAAAATAATAAGAGTGAGAATAGGTTGTTTTCTGTGCAATATTCTCACCTTTTGACACATTGTTGCTGTGGGTCAAAATTGTTTTTTATAGTTTGCTTTCTTTAAACCAAATCTTATGCGGTTAAATCCATTAAATATGGGTTTATATGGCATCGGCCTTTTAAAAAGCAAATTGTAAAAATAGTTGCAATTCGCATGCGGATTGCCTATGCCTGTTTTGTCAGGCAATTTGCGGTTATTTCATACCCGCAATGATACTATTTTTTGAAACTTGAAAATAAAATTAGAAGAAGGAGGAAATGTGAAAGAATGAACGATATCGGCAGTATAATTCTCTACTGCTGTATTACTTTTGTGGTTACTGCAATCATAGTTGGTCTTATTTTCTTTAAAATAGGAATTGCATATAGGAAGAAAGTTGCTGAAACTGAAATTGGCAATGCCGAAGAACAGGCACTTAAGATCATTAACGATGCCCATAAGAACGCAAAAGCTAAGGAAAAAGAAATCGTAGTAGAGGCGAAAGAAGAAATTCACAGGATGCGTGCTGAGGCAGATAAGGACATTAAAGACAGACGCAGCGAAGTGACCCGGCAGGAAAGGAGAATCCAGCAGAAGGAGGAGACTCTTGACCGGAAAATAGACAACTTGGAGAAAAAAGAGGAAATTATCCAGCAAAAACATCAAGCGGCGGAGGAGCAGCTGGCGGAGGCGGAGAAAATTAAAAAGAGCCAGATCGACCAGTTGGAACGCATTTCCGGATTGACCGCTTCTCAGGCAAAAGACCAGTTATTGGATGCCTTGGAAAGCGAATTGGCACATGAGAAAGCTTTGAAAATTTCAAATTACGAGCAACAGTTGAAAGACGAAGCCGAAGATAAAGCCAGAGACCTTTTATCCCTTGCCATTTCCAGATGTTCGGCAGATCACGTCAGCGAAGCTACTGTCTCGGTGGTTAACCTGCCCAACGATGAGATGAAGGGGCGCATTATTGGTCGTGAGGGCCGCAATATCAGGGCCTTGGAAACCCTGACAGGAGTTGACCTCATTATCGACGATACCCCGGAGGCAATAACCCTTTCCTGTTTTGATCCCGTTAGAAGGGAAATCGCAAGGCTCTCTCTTGAGAAACTGATTTCGGATGGAAGAATCCATCCCGCTAGAATTGAAGAAACTGTGGAAAAGTCAAAGCGGGAAGTAGAGCAGAAGATTAAAGCTGAAGGCGAACGCGCCATGATGGAAACCAATGTTCACGGTTTGCACCACGAACTGGTAAAACTCCTGGGCCGTTTAAGATACAGGACTTCATATGGGCAGAACGTGCTTAACCACTCGATTGAAGTGGCACATCTGGCCGGTATTATGGCGGCTGAGCTAGGCGTTGATGTGACTATGGCCAAACGCGCGGGCTTACTCCACGATATCGGCAAGGCGCTGAATCACGAGATTGAGGGCTCTCATGTCCAGATTGGTGTTGACGTATGCCGCAAGTATAAAGAAAATTCTCAAATTCTTCACGCCATTGAAGCTCATCACGGCGATGTGGAAACCAAAACCGTCATCGCTGCTTTGGTTCAGGCGGCAGACGCTGTTTCGGCCGCACGGCCCGGCGCCAGAAGGGAGAACCTGGAAAACTACATTAAGCGGCTTGAGAAACTGGAGGAAATTGCCAGTTCCTTTGACGGCGTGGAAAAATGTTATGCGATCCAGGCTGGCCGCGAGATCAGAATTATCGTCAAACCAGAAGTGGTTAAGGACGATGATATGGTACTTATTGCAAGAGAAATTGCAAATCGGGTGGAAAACGAGCTGGAATATCCCGGACAGATTAAAATTAATCTATTGCGGGAGAGCAGAGCGATCGATTTCGCAAAATAAATTATAATGTTGGGCGACGTCCCGCATGAAAAAAGGGGCAGAGGATACTCTGCCCCTTTTTTATAGAAATTTTAAGAATGACTGTTCGGAGGTAGATGATGTATACCAGGCTTGTCAGTGCAGGACTTTTTGGCATGAACGCTTATCTTGTGGATGTAGAAATCGACCTGATGCGAGGAATGCCGTCCTTTGATATCGTTGGCCTGCCCGACGCTGCGGTAAAAGAAAGCCGAGATCGGGTGCGAGCCGCCTTGAAAAATTGCGGGTACGAAGTGCCTGTCAAAAAGATAACGGTTAACTTGGCCCCAGCAGATCTGAAAAAGGCAGGCCCTATGTATGATTTACCCATTTTCTTGGCGCTTTTAGCCGCCAGCGGCCAAACCGAGGCGGATTTTACCGGAAGCATGTTCATCGGCGAGGTGGCGCTGGATGGAACGGTTCGCCGGGTGCAGGGCGTCCTGCCTATGGTCATCGAAGCAAAGGAAGCAGGACTTAAACGAGTTTTTGTACCCGCGGAAAACGGCCGGGAAGGAAGCGTTGTACAGGGAATTGAGGTGTATCCGGTCCACAGGGTACAGGATGTGGTGGATTTTTTGGAAGACCTTCGACCTCTTTCTCCCGCTGAACCGATGTGCTTTGCTCCGTCGAGCTGCGTGTCAGATGCAGATATGGCGGATGTAATGGGGCAGGAGTTTGCCAAACGGGCGCTGGAAATTGCGGCGGCCGGCGGACACAACGCTTTACTAATTGGACCGCCCGGCTCTGGCAAAAGCATGCTGGCCAAACGGATTCCTTCGATCTTGCCGGACATGACTTTTGCAGAAGCCATAGAAACGACGAAAATCCATTCCATTGCGGGGTTTTTGACGGAAGAGGAGCCGCTTGTGACTGTGCGGCCTTTTCGGGCGCCTCATCACACTGTATCTCCGGCGGGGCTGTCCGGCGGCGGGGCGATTCCCAGGCCCGGCGAAATTTCTTTGGCTCATAACGGGGTTCTTTTTCTGGACGAGCTCCCAGAATTTTCACGCCCGGCCATGGAAATTCTGCGGCAACCCATCGAAGAGGGGACGGTGACTATCTCCAGAGTTAACGGAACGCTGTCCTATCCCTGCAATATGATGGTAATTGCGGCGATGAACCCCTGTCCCTGCGGTTATTTCGGGCATCCAACCCGAGCTTGTAATTGCTCGCCATTTAAAGTATCCCAGTATCTTAATAAGGTCAGCGGCCCGCTGTTGGATCGGTTGGATCTTCATATCGAAGTAGCGCCGGTGGAATTTCAGCACCTGTCAGCGGGAAAGAAAGCGGAACCCTCTTCTTCTATTAAAAAGAGGGTAGATGAAGCGAGAAAAATTCAAAGAAAGCGATATGAGGGGACGTCGATTCTTTGCAACGCAAATTTAACGCCCCACATGCTGCGGGAATTTTGCCAGGTGAGCGAACAGGGAATGAAGGCCTTAAAAAACGCATTTGAAAAAATGGGGATGAGCGCTAGAGGCTACGACCGGATTTTGAAGGTTGCGAGAACCATTGCGGATCTGGATGGATGCGATAGGATTGAGCTTACACACATTTCAGAGGCGCTGCAATACCGCAGCCTCGACAGGAAATACTGGCAGCACAATAATTAAGGAGTATTTCTGCTTTTTACCTGAAAAGGTGCAAATCCGGCAAATAAAAAACCGCTCCCAATCTGGGAGCGGTTTGATCTTATGATCTGCTGAGACGGTCCAGCCATACGCTTGCAATATCCAATGCCTGGTACAGCCCTTGTTTTTCCGCCTTCTTTAATATAAGCTTATCGGGCGGTAAGGTCAGATCTGTAGACATCATCTGAAGCGAAATGTTCTCTGAAAGCGGAAGGTCCTCGAACGCTTTTTGGGAGTGAATCTGCATCATAACCACGTAGGGGGCGTTCATATCCCCATAGTAAATAGTTTTTCCGCTGCGAACGAGGGGACGTCCTTTATATAAAAAGAAAAGTTCATTATTAGGCATCTATTTTCCTCCTTGATTTTGATATTATAATATGTTAACATAAAAGAAACCTTGTGTAAAGGCAGAAAATGTTAATTTTTACAGAATCAGAATTTTTAGTGGAAAGCTCTTGACAATATTTGTGGAATCATGTATAATTTTACCTGTTGCTGAACATATCGTCAAAGCGTTCAGCTGATTTCAGGAATGCGGCACCCGTCTCACAACATGCCACGATTCCAGGATGATTTGGCCCGCTAGCTCAGTTGGTTAGAGCGCTAGCCTGTCACGCTAGAGGTCGTGGGTTCGAGCCCCATGCGGGTCGCCATTTTGTCCCTCTTTTCTTTGACTGGGGGTCCTGGGCGGTATGCCTCTGTAGCTCAGTCGGTAGAGCAGGGGACTGAAAATCCCCGTGTCGTTGGTTCGATTCCGACCGGAGGCACCATATATGCGGATTTAGCTCATCTGGTAGAGCGCCACCTTGCCAAGGTGGAGGTAGCGAGTTCGAGCCTCGTAATCCGCTCCATTATCCTATTCAAACGCCCAGAAATAGGTTATACTCAAGGGCTTGTCCCTTAACCGCAGGTTCGTGCTGACCCTGCGGTTTTCTTTTGTTCAAATTAAATGTGGATAAATAAAATTGAACTTTTTTGTTTTTTATACGTTTCATAAATACGGAAGGATAATTCCCTTTAATTTCTTCTTTACTTTTTAGGACTCACGTGCTATACTCATAACTGCGGCAAGTTGTTCCGATAATAGCTGCGGCGGAGACGTTCCGGCCTTACTTCTGACAGCGGGGTACCCCCTGTGTCAAAAAGAAAGGCATCTGTTGCATCGAATTTGCAACTTTGTGGAAAGTCACCATAAAAGATAACGTTTTGAACAAAAATCGCGTTTATTTCGTTTTTTTTCAAAAACCCTCTTTACAACCGCAATCTTATTTGCTATAATCGGAGCAGAACCTAGTATCTGGGAATATGTTTATGGATGAAATTTCCCCAACAATTTCAGAAGTAAAGGTTTTCTGGAAAACGGTTGTCACAAAAATCCGTGGCTTTGATGTTTGTGGCTTCAAGTTGCAGACATAATTACCTCGGGGCGTTTGACAAATACATTATTTTGGAGGATGAAAACACATGAAAAAGATTTTGGCGCTTGCTTTGGCTGCGACCACTGCGTTTTCCATGTTTGGCTCTAGCCTTTCCGCTTCTGCCATTGACTACATGGATGAAACTGCGTTTTTGAACGACTACAACGCTACTTCTGTTACCATCTCTGCTAACAAAATTACTGTTAGCCAGCCTGTTGCAGACAAAGACGGTAACGTTGCAGAAACCAAAACCTACGAGATCACCGAGAGACAGGATCTGTTGAACTTTGCTCAGCACATCGTTTTGGGTGACACTCCTTCCGGTGCTCCCCAGAGCTACGAAGCTTGGAAAGCTTGGTCTGGACAGGGCGCTGCTGATAACAGATATGGCATGATCTACATGTATGACTACGCTTTGGATAAAAACGTAGAGAACGATGATGCTTATGAGTCTGCTTTGAACGATTTCAAAGATTACGTTAATCAGTTGAAGAACCCTCAGACAAACGGCAGCTACTCTATCGAAAGACTGTTTAGCTACTGGAAAGAAGCTTACCGCACCTCTCCTGAGGTCAACGTACTCAGCGGTGGTACTTCCAATGTTCGTTGGTCTGCCATCAATGATGCAAAACTGAACTCTAACAATGTTCGTCAGTACATGACCTACGACAGCAACAAAAACCCGATTCCTGACATGACTCAGTTTGATCCTCAGGATGCTGCTGACTACAATGTGTATCCTTTGATTACTGCTGTTTACAACCTGGGCAGAAACGAGTCTGTTATCAACAGCTCTGCGACTTCCAGAATTGTTTACATTAACAAAGAGTACACCAGAGTTATCGACGAAGTTTCCTTTGCTGACACCACCAACGCTATGGACGACTACTATGAACTCCTTTCTCAGATCAATGAGTATGAAGAAAGCGACTACACCGCTTCTGCTTGGAGAGACGTTCAGTCCTATGTTGAAAAAGCTGAAGCTGCTGCTGAGAAAGCAGTAACTGTCAACGACTGGGAAAAAGCTCTGAAGTATCTGAAAAATGCTGACGCTGTTAGCGCGAAAGCTGTAGATTACTCTGCTATGCAGACTGCTTTGATGTCCCTGTATGCTGATGCAAACGGCAAGACCAAAGTTTCCTACATTGAAAAAGCACCCCCACAGGGCAATGGTTATGTAGGCGTCGGCGGCAACTACCTGTATCAGAAATCCGACTTTAAAGTAAGAAATGGCTACTCTGATGAGTGGAACAATTTCGCAGTTGATACCTTTAAATCCAACTCCAGCAGCAACCCTGTTGTTGACGAGTACTCCGCTTATTCTTGGGCTTCTAAACTGTACTACGATGCTAGAAACAGCAACGGCAACGTAAAACAGAGCCAGCTCGACAAAGCTTTGGAAGACTTGAATGAAGCTGTTGACGCTTTGACTGCTACTAACTCTGTTGACGAGTGGCGCATTGTTAAACTGCAGGGCCTCGTTGACAAAGCAGCTGGCTTCCAGGAGTCTGACTTCAACACCTCTTCCAGAAAATGGACCACTTTTGTAAATGCTCTGGATTCTGCTGAAAAGACCCTTGCTAAAGCTAATCCTTCCTCTTCTGAACTCGATCGCGTAACCAACAGTTTGGATACTGCTTTGACCGACATTAAGAGCTCCGCTAAATCTGTTCCTTCTGCTACTAAAGATGAACTGAAAGACACCATCAAAGAAGCTGACAAACTGATTGCTAATGTTTCTACTCAGACTGGTGCTCAGGTTGCCGCTTTGAGAGAAGCTTCTGACGATGCTGCTGATGTTTATTCCAGAATCGGTATCTCCGGCAAAGACAAAGCAGTTATCTCCGAAGTTGAAGGTGCTATTGCTGACCTGAAAGAAGCTATCGTAAACTTTAACAATCCTCAGGGTTGGAACAAAGTTGATGGCAAATGGTACTATGGCGAAGGCGCTGAAAACTACAAAGGCGACTGGTACAAAATTGGTGCTACTTGGTTCATGTTCAATGACGACGGTTCTCTGAAAGTCAGCGAATGGTTCCAGAGAGACGGCAAATGGTACTGGGCTAACGAAAACGGCGGTCTGGCAGTTGGCTGGGCTAAAGTTGACGGCAAATGGTACTTCTTCAAAGGCAACAATGCTATGAAGACTGGCTGGGAAAAAGTTGACAACAACTGGTACTACCTCTCCTCTTCTGGAGCTATGGTAACTGGTTGGAACTGGATCAACGGTAAATGCTACTACTTCTACAACAGTGGTGCGATGGCTGCAAATACCACCATCGGCGGCTACAAAGTAGATGCAAATGGCGCTTGGATTGCTTAATCGTTTAGATTAGTAGTTAAAAGAGACCTCCTTGGAGGTCTCTTTTTTTATGTAAAGGAAATATATAAGTATGATATGGGATTGCCTTAAATGCCCCTAAATTGCATAAATACATTAATAAATATTCAAGAAAAGCGTTTGGCGGAAAAAAATTGCACGATAATATGCGAAGTTTTGCCTTGGCTATGTGGTTGGAAGCAAAAGTTACAGAGGAGCTATCTTAGCTGTGTATATCAGTAGAGCTACCGTCAAAAATTGAAATTTAAATATATAAATAGTATTTAAACAATGAAAAATACAATGAGTACAGTAGCAGAGTGGTGCTTTATGGGAAACGGCACAGATAAAATAAAGAACAAATTGCAGAATACCATATAAATTTGCTGATAAACTCCTAATGGGTAAAGTCAACTTTGGTCACAAGGCGCTAAACAATCGTACAAAAGTATAATTTAGTTAAATAGAGGCAACCAAGACAAATCTATTTTAAAGGTAAAATTAAAATTCTAATATATTTGTAAGGCATAAAAGATATTACGAAAACATAAGTTAAAAGTGTCAAAGTAGACTGAAAAAAGATAAAATTGAAACATAAACCATAAAGAATGCTGAAAAGGGAAGAAAGAGGGAGAACGGTGTTGACAAAGGGGGAAGGGTGTGGTAATATAGACAAGCTGTCACTTGAAGGCCAGGAAGAAGCGGCGGAGAGGATAGCGGCAAGCTCTCGGTTCTGCAAAACATTTCTAAAAAAGTGCAGAAACCCTCTTGACATAGGGGAAGAGAGATGATATAATAGAAAGGCTTCGGAAGAGGGCATGTCCGGCGGAGGCGGGGGATGCAAAGGGAAGAGGCGCCTAAAGGGAAGGGACTGAACCGGCCGAGA
>NZ_JACRSV010000002.1 GCF_014384905.1 Fumia xinanensis | reverse complement strand
TCTTCATTCAGATAGTAGGTCTTGCCGTCTACCTTGACGAAACCGGTAACGTACTCGCCGTCAGCGTCTTTGAGCTTGTAGCCGTCTTCCGTCTCTTCCCAGGTGTATTTGTCATCGCCGGTGGGAGGAGTTTCGGGATCCGGTTTATCATCGGGTTTCGGGGTAACGCTTCCGCCTCCGCCGGAACCAGAGCCGCCTCCCGACGAGCCGCCGCCGATAGAACCGCCGGAGCTGGGCAGACCGGGAACAGCGCCGCCTGCGAATTCGCCGACACGGGGATCACTAGGATATCCCCCGGTAATGTACTCTCTTGGAGTATATGTGCCCTTCATCATCTGATAGCAGTTGGTGTAGAGATCACGGAAAATCTGTTCGCCGGAATTTGCCGCTTCCAGAATCGGGTTGGCGTAATACCACGCGCGATGGTGATTGGGTCCGTCGTAGCCGTATGTGGCGGCAGCATTGAGATAATCCAGGAATTTGTTGTATTCTGCGATACCTTCGTACAGCACGCGGGAGTCAAGTTCCATCTCAGCGCCGATATTGCCGTAACCAATGCGTCTCGCGTGTTCCTCAAACAGCGGGTTGCCTGCGCCCGTTAATTCTCCCAGGCTGCCTTTAACGTATGCGCTGGTGAACATATGGTTGGGCTGATAGGTAACGCCGTCAAAACCGTAGTCATGGCCGAACATGGCCTCTGTAGTACCCCAGTGAGGAATCCAGTAGGTGTAATAGCCTTCTTGGTGAACACGCTCGTTGAAATAGAGCATTTCTTTTTCATAATCTGCGCCTTCATGCAGCCAATAGAAGCCTTTAAAGTCGATGTAATCGTGGTCAACTGTTTCCAGCCGCTCCAAAACTTCGTCGATCCACCAGTCGATGGCATAGGCACACTGTTCCCAGGTCTTAAACTGACCCATTTCTTTGCCATCCAGAGAACCGAACTGTTTATCGGTATTGATCTTCTGGTAAATATAAGGTGTGGGGAACATGATAACCATATTCACCTTGTAATTGGGGTCTCCCAGTTCAACGGAAGCGTTGTGGGCCGCCTTGTTGAGCTCTTCAACATCTCCGCCTTGTCTGAATAGCTGATCCAAATACCATTCCCAGTCTTTGGCGCCTGCCAAAATATTGGTATTTCCGGTGATAAATTCGTTGCCGTACCGGGAACCCAGGGCCAGGAACAAAACGGTATCGAACATGGTGTCAACAACCTTGTTCTCATCGTTTACATAGGTGAGCAGGAAGCGCAGCTTTTCGTCGGTGTAATGCGGCGAATTCCATCCAAACTCTCCCTGCCACTGGTTATAGCAGAGGAGCATATCCCTCACACCGCCAGCCTGTTCGACAGTCTCGTAATTTTTGCTGTCCAGACCGACAACCGTTCCGAAATCGGCCAGTCTTACGCCATCCAGCTGTCCAGCGTAACCGTTGACAACGATTTCGTCGACAAAGGACCAGGCGTTTTGCTGGATGTCTATGCGGACATAGCGGCCAGCGATCATATCATCGTCAATCAGGTCAATAATCGGAATGCCGGAAGTATTGTTGGAAAGATGCCATCCGAAAGGATGGATGCCACTTTTAGCATTTTTATTTCCGACAGACTGACGGGAAACGGGAACCCATTTTTCTCCATCCACCGAAACATAAGTGGTGATGCTGTAAGGGGTGTTCACGCCGCTGTCGTTAGGGGTGTAGCTGTTGATATAAATTGATTTAATGGTATTGATGGCCCCCAGATCGACCACACGGGTCTTGATGGCATGGGAACCTCTCGAATCTGTCGAACCATTACCGGTCTGATGGCTTCCAACCCAGGCAGAATCACTGAAGGATGTGCTGCCGAACTTACCATCGGTGAGCTTTTTACCGGTAAAGTCGTGATACTGCAGCGAGTTGGGAGCGTTTTCAGGATACTCGACATACGGAGCATAGAGCGCCAGGTTATATGCGCCGGTGTCGTCTTTCACCACGGGTTCCGCAGCGTCAGAGCATTTGCCCAGTTTGCCCATCACCTTAATTTCGTCTACATATACAGCATCGCTGCCTTCCGGAATATCGAATTCAATGCGGATATTGCCAGTGTATAGCTTTGTTGCGCCCGCCTCAACCAGCTGAACCCGGTCGACGTCGCTGTCCCATGTCAGCTTCACATTGTCAGCGGAAGCTGGAAGGGTATTTCCAAACTTTTTGACTTCAATCCAGGTCCCCTGCCCTGTCTGCACCGAGATGGTCAGGTTCTGCGGAAGGGTCAGTTTGTGCTCAGGATCGTATCTGGAGCTGAAGATGATCTCCGAAACCGTATTGGAACCATAGAGATTAAATTCCATCTCCACATGGTTTTGGGAACCGCGTTTAAATCCCATCCAGTTGGGGTCAAAAGAGGTGTATGTAGAACCATACCGGCCGTCGGTAAGCATTCCGGGAACCTCTCCGATGTCCTGATCTCTGGAGATAGAGTAACTGTTGCCGCGGATCAGGTTGAATTCTTTGCCGTTGTCAGGATTGACGTTTGCGTCTTCATTGGGATCGGCTACTGCCAATACTTCCAATTCATCCACAAACAGCCAGCCGTCTACCGGAACATGGACGCGGACATACTGTGCGGAAATCGGTGCGTCAGCAGTCGCGACAAAGCGATAAACGCCGTCTTCCCTGCTGAAGTTGGTGTCTTCGTCCGCCAGAACCGTCCAGTCCTGATTGTTTTTAGAATACTCCACCTTCACATGAGTGGCAGAGGAGATACCAGTCACTTTTTGAGTCAAGGTGCCGAATTTGACCTGTTCAAAGTTCTTGACCGAGCCCAGATCAAGGGTGATATAAAAATCATCGATACCCAAATCGTCGCCGTCCCAGGAAAGGTACGCGAACCACTGAGGTCCGCCGTAAGACAAACCGCCGCGGTGCCCATTGGTCAGCAAGCCGCCCTTGTCAGGATAGCTGGTGCTGGCAGGCCAAGCGGATGTGTAGCTGCATCCGTAGGCGATATTGTTGGGATCAATTTCTTCCTCTTCCACATCGGAATCAATGACTGTGCGATCCTTGAGAACCTGGATTTCGTCCAGATACACATTCTGGGTATTGGGAATGGTCACTTTTACATATCTGGCGTTGATGCTGTTTTTGGAAAGCGCCTGGAAAATGTAAATAGGAGTTTCCATAGGCTGGTCCAAATTCTGCCGGGACAGGGTAGTCCAGCTGCTCTTATCAGCGGAATATTCCACCTGCGCCCATTCCGGCCAAACGGCCTGCAAACCGTTATCTTTGAGGAAATGCAGTTCCACCTGCTGGAATGAGACACCGTCGTTCAAATCGACGACAAATTCCAGATTTCCGCTGGAAGAAGGATAGCTGTTCCAGCCAGTGCCCAGCAAGCTGCCCAAAATGCCGTCAGTCAAAGCAGTTTTGTTGGGATCTTGAGTGGAAGTCTTGCTGCTGGTATAGGTTTTGCCATAAGAGACCAGGTTGTCGACGTTTCCGCCTCCGCCGGTGCTGCCCAGGACCCCGTCGGGAGTCTGGCCGGTGGCCTCTTCCCACAGCTCGATTTCATCCAGAGCGATCCAATTGCCGTTATCGGCAAAATAAACGTCTACCTTAATATACTGAGCAGAGATTTTCATGCCGTTTTGGGTGGCAAAGACATACTCTTTTTGGGACGCCTGGCTGGTGAGATTGCCGTCAAAGGCCAATTTCCAGTCGTCGCCGTTTCCGGTGTCAGAAATATGTACCCGCAGTCTGCTGGGAGGCAGAACATTGCTGGAACCGGAAAGTGTGCTCAGATTCAGCTGCTCAAAGGACTTGACACTTCCCAAGTCGAAAACAAAATCCGCATAGGGAATGTCGTTATAGCCATTGTAGTAGCGGCCCGCCCGAACTCCGCTGGCAGAGCCGTTCCCTTGACGGAGGCCATCGGTGAGCAGCGTCTCGGAAGGGTATCCGGGGCCGTTGTCCGCATAGTTCCCTGCAAAAGAACTGGGATTGCCATAGGTCATCGAGGTGGTAAAGGGAATATCATAGAGCAGGTTCTGCTCGGAAACATCTTTGACGAACACATCACAGGTCATAGATGTTGCGCTCTCATGATATTCACCCTTGTTGTTGTAAACCTTGACATAATAACTGCCTGCGTCTGCCTGAGAAGCATCAGCGATAGTCAGAGAGGACGCATCCTCCCCTTCCAAACGTACGCCGTCTTTAAACCATACGTAGGTCAAATTGCCGCCGTCCATGCTCTCTGCCTCAACGGACAGGGCTTTGCCCTTGCCGGCCGGGATGAGCATTTCACGGTTCAAGTTACCGGTGATCACCGGAGGTTCTGCCAAATAATCGGGATTCGGTCCCCAGAGTTCTATTTCATCCAGGAAGGTCCAAGTGTTGGTACCCGATACCGAAAAACGGACCTTTGCCGCGCCGATGTCGATATCTGCACTCAGATCATATGCACCGTCTGCGCCGGAAGCGGGCAGATTGGTGGCGCTGGTCCATTGGTCAGTTCCCAGCATTTTCGCTGTCTGATATTCCACCTGAACGTCACAGGAACCGATGCCTGCGCCCTGATATGCGAAACCGCTGACTACCACTTTGGTAATGGGATAGTCCTGCTCACCCAGGGTCATAACAAACTCTTGAGGGCCTTCCACAGGCGGCTTGGCATAGAATCCAACTGTATTCACATCCCAGCTGGTTCCGTACACACCGTCTGTAAACTTCGTCAAATTCGGATCGTTATTACTGTGATAATAATTTTCCGGCACACTGGACGTATAGGGTTTTCCCAGAGCCCAGTTTACTTCACCGCTGGCGCCCACTTTTGCTAGACCGCCCACGGCATCCACTAACCCGCTGCTCAGTGTAATTGCTATCGCAACTGCACTGCACAGCGACGTAGTGGCAATTTTCCTCCATCTCATTCTGTTACCTCCTTCGGCAATTTCATCACGTATGATTTTCATAAAATCTTTCGTAAATTGCCTTCATATTTTTGACAACATCTCCAACATTATTGTCAATATTATTATATTCCTGTTCTATTTTTACTTCAATACGTTTATCTTGTCTTCGTATAAAACCTAAATGAATTCATACTATAATTAATTTTTCTTATTGAATTTATTTTATTTTGAGTTTTACTCACTAAAATGTCGCTCAAACGCCGCCATCTCTTTACACAGCGTTCCTGCCGTTTAAAAAAGCTGCCCGTAATTAGGCACCTTTTTAGAAGAAACGACTCAGCGAAACCCGGCTCGGATTCTTCGCTAACGGCACGCCGCTTTTCCCATATTTTGCTTTTTGAGGCAAATAATAAGCGCGTCCCTCCCTGCGGAGGAACACGCTTGTTTTTTCTCGGCGGCGCCTTATCAAAGGCCGGCGGGACCGCGGCAAACCTAACATCAGCGGCTCCCAGTCCCGGTTGAAAAAACGCCTCTTTCCTGTGAGGACGCGCCTTATCTGCCTAGCATTTCTCTAATCCTCGCGCTGGCGGCGTCCAAGTCGCCGTCACACAGTACCGGCAGGAAATCCGCCCGTTTTTTCCTCACTTCTTTCATATCTATAAACCCCGTTTTTCCGTCATGTCCGATCCAGCAGGCCCCGCTTCACTCGACGGTACTCCGCCTCGTCGATGAACCCGTCGTCCCAGAGCTTTTTCAGCTCCTTTGCCAGATCCCAGTATTGGGACACCGTCAGTTTGCCGCCGGGATTCGGGTCGTGGAGCCCGTGGGCCAAGGGGCAGCCCCCTCCGCTTCCAACAGCGTCCCCAAATGCTGGCCCATCAGCCGCAGCAGAAGCATCCTGCTGCCCTATCTCTGCGCCGAGGGGACTTTTTCTCTCTTCAGCCGCAATCCCCTGCCGGGATCCTGCCGATTTCAAAGTCCCGGAGGCTTCGTTTGTCTCATGGCTTGCCTTCTGCACTGAAACAGTCGGCCTTTCTGGAACGGGACCCGCTTCTTCAAATGGGGCGGAATCCGGCTGTCCTTCGACAGCTCCTGCCGAAACAAAACCCCCTTTTTCCCGGGAAACCGGTTCCCACCCCGGAAATTCCTTCTCAAACGCCTCCGAGGCTTTTGCGTAGGACGGCTTCTCATAAACCGGAGCCGCCGTCCGGGCCGCCGGGGCAGCTGACGGTTTAGACGCTTCCTTTCCCATCCTGGCAAAATTCATCGTCCGGGCGGAATCTTTGGACGAAGCGCCCAGCCCTCGGCCCGACACTTCGCCCGCAGTCAAAGAACTCTTCCCCGCGCCGGAAAGGGCGCTCGGCGTCTGCCGGGAATCCGCATTCGAAGTCCGGAAACCTTGCCCAGCTCCTTTCTCCGAAACCGCATCTGCTCTCTGCCGGAAATCCGTGCCGAAACCCCCACCTGAACCCACCTGAGAAGCTGTTTTCGCACCCGAATCAGCCTTCGCTCCCTGTGCGGACCCCGCCCTGCTGACAGAAGTTTCCACGGCCTTCGAAACTGCCGCTTTAACCTCTTCTTTTCCGGAACCCGCTTGCTCAATCGGCCCTGTACCGGGATTTTTGTTCTCTGCCGCGGCTTCATCCGCCGAGGCCGCCGCTTTCTTCCCTTCTATAGTCTCCCTCTTGGCGGCGGACTGCCGCCCGTAATCTTTTTCAGGGTAATGCTCCCGCAGAAAGCTCAGCACTCCTTCCGGCAGCAGCAAATCGCCGCACCGGCTCTCCTTGGGGTCGAAATAGTGGAGCAGGATTCCACTGAGCTTTTCGCCGGCGGCGGCCCGCCGCCCCATCTCCTCCCAGTAGAGAAAATAGGCCTCCGGGTGAGGGATCCAGCTCAGATCCACCGGAATTCTGGCGGCGGCCTCCTTGCTTCCCTCCGCCTGCCCCGCAGGACCGAAGTAGTGGATATGCCGCGCCTCGATGACTCGCCGGTCTTCCTTTTTATAAGTCCCGTCCGCCCCAAGAAAACAGAGGCTCCCGCCGCTGTCCCGATACAGGGCCGCCACCGATTCCCCGTCCCGGTGCAGGGCGTAGGCCGGATACCGGTAAAGCCCGATAGCCTCTTTGACCGCCTCGGTGACGAAATAGGACGCAGTTCCGGTGGGATCACTGTCCTTCCGGTGCCTTTCTGGTCCAGCAGCCGCGGGAGCAGACGGCTCTTTTCCCGCGTCAGCCCCCTGCGCCGGAGCGGGCGCTTCTCCAGCGGCAGAGGCCCCTTCCTTCTCCGCCAGGTATTGCCGAAGAATCCTCTCCACCTCGCTCACATTGGACAACCCCGGCAGGCAGACTGTTTCCGTCCGGCCCTCGTCTAGAAAATCCAAACACAGCCAGATGGCATGGTTTCGCTGGATTTTTATGCCCCGGAGCGCGGAAAGTGGGTAGGTAAAATACTTCCAGCTGGCAAGTCCCGGCTCACGCACCATGCCGAAACCGCTCACCTTCTCTTCTCCCCCCGAAGGATACACCGAAAGCATCACATTTCGCGGGGTTTCTCCGTCCATATAACGGCCCCTGTCCCTCATCTGGATTTCCATCCGTCATCCCTCCTTCAGCTCTTCCCCGCAGTACCGTTTCGGAAGGCTTTCCGGTGCCGGATTGGCCTCCTTCGCCGCTCTCAGCAGTTCCTCTTTCCGATGTCTCACCGACTCTTCGGCCCAAACATCCTCCACTAAGAACGGGCCGTTTTTGAACTTGCCGTAAACCGCCCCCTGAAAACTGCCGTCGATGAGCAAATATTGGAGCACCTCCCAATCCGGCCGGTCGAACCGCTCTTTGAGGGCCTGCTCCATAGCCTTGACCAGAAAATCGTTCCGGTGGAGAGCCAGCGCCGACGGCTCGATGGAAAACGCCTCACTTTCCAGCAGTGCTACATCCTCCCGGAGCAGCAGCCGGACCCCTTCCCCATCCACCGGGCAGGATACAAGCGCTCCCTGTGCCAGCAGTCCGTCCAAAGCGGCCTTCAGATCCCTTACCGGCAGGCGGAAAAAAGATTTCGCCATGGGCAGGTCAAACGCCACGATACGATAGGCAAACCGCAGCACCGCCGCCTCGATGGCCTCCCCCCTGTTGAGGGCCAGGTTCAGCTCCGGGAACTCCCCCTCCATCAGGTACCAAGCCCGGTCCCACTCGTTGTCCGCCTGATCCTCAAAGACGAGAAACGCCTCCTGCAATTTGTGCAGCGCCGGGGTGATCTCCTTCACCAGCAGCCCAGTCAGTTCCTTCATCAGCCCGATGTTCATGGGCCCCTCCCGCCTGAGGAGCGCCAGCAGCTCCTCCTGCACCTGGGTGAAGGCCTTGGGCGCTTTGCGGTAAATGCTCCCGTAGAGGGACAAATCCTGCCGGTCCACATAGCCGATGGTTCCCCCCTGGAACCGCCCCTTCAGGATCTCCCGCCTCGCCCGGCGCCGGGTGTTGAAAAGCCGGTCGTCAAAGGAAGCGCGCTCACTGAGTACCGGCGGCTCCCCAGGACAGCACCAATATACGGTGGGAACCGGAGACAAATCCCGAAACAGAGTCTCATATTCTTCCTCCGAAGCCTTTTCCCCCATATACTGCCGCCGCATTCTCAGCGCAATCACATTTTTTCCATTGAGCATAGCTTTCCCTCCTTAAACGCCTGCCGCCGTTTCAGCTCTGGCCGCGGGGCAGCCGCTTATTCGTCGTATTTTCCTTCCACTGGAAGCGCCGGCCCGGCCCGGATTTCCAGCTGCCCGCCTCCCGCCATAAACAGAGCCGCGCCCCTCAGGCGAAAATGCTGAAGGAACGATCCTCTCTGCGGCTCAAATTTATCTTTGAACGAACACATATTTCATTCACATTCTATCATATCCCGTCCCAAAAGGCAACGATTTTCCCCGCCTGGCAAATCGCCGCCCAGCGGCTTCCCCAATCGCCCAATGAGGCGCGGAAAAGCCCCCTGAAGACAGGGCGGCAAGGTGGGAGCTAGCCAAAAGGAAAACCGCCCGTACTGAACAGTACAGGCGGCCTTCCCAATCAATAAGGATGGATATATTAATGAAGTATCAGCAAAAATTTAGGCCTGCTCTTCGGATAACCTTCGCCCATGTCCGGCTTTGCAGGCCGCACATCCCATGAAATCCTGTGGCGCCGCCCATGAGCAGTGCCCGGCCAAGTTTCGGTTTCATGGGCCGCCGCCCCCTTGAGACGGCGGACGCCGGGAAACCGGTTCGTTTGTTTGCCGCCAGGAGAGCGGCGGCGTATCTGCCTTATTTGCCCCTGACGGGAAACGGTAAAGCTCCCCGCCAGTCCTGTCCGTCGGACCAGAACAGCATATTGGCCGGAAAGAAAAGTTAGGTTGCACTAACTTCTTTCCAAATGTAAGTTTACCACAACTAACATTATTTGTCAACGGTAAATTTTTATTCTTTCCGCATCTGGCCGCTGCCAAAGGGCGCAGCCTCCATCTATTTCTTCTCCGTCGTCCGCCGAGGGCATTGACAGGACCCACCCGCCGCGTTCATTTGAGGCTTTTCGTTCTCGCCGGACAAGAAGTATGTCGTTCCCGCCGGAAAAACAAAAAAATGCCGCCGAATCCCTGATAGGCCTGTGGATCCCGCCCGATTTACTCCGCAATCCGAAAATTATTCCAAAAAAATTCACAAAGTCTTGCTTTTTATGGACTTTTGTGCTAAAATATAATAATCATCGAAGCGGCCATGACACCCGCGGCGATGGTTGAGTTCATACAGATCTCAGCGGGCGTGTTGCCTGCTGCTCTCGATAGCTGGAGAATGAAGGAGATTAGGGCACAAGAACCGCTTTCCCATTAAAGGAAGGCGGTTCTCGTGTTTTTTTACACCTCTTTTTAGGGGGCCATTTCTTCCAGTCCCCAAAAACAGCAAACCGGCAGAGATTTTATTCCCCACCGGTTTATTTTTCTTCTTTTTTATTGGGAATGTAGTAGATGACATCCTCTGGCGTACATTCCAACTTATCGCAAATCTCGTCGATGATTTTCAGCGAGACGTATTCGTTTTTGGCCATTCTCTTAATAGTGCTCATCGAAATGTCCACAGCATCAGCAAATTCTTTTTTGGACATATCCAGGTCAATGAGCATCTTCCACAAAGGCTTGTAGCTAAAAGACATTTCATCACCCACTTTGTTAGAGTATACCATTTAGAATGCCTGTTCTCAAGCAAACTATTTTGTAAAATTTATAAAAAAGGATTGACAAAAGCCTAAAATTGATTATAATAGAATTATATTTAAGCCCTAAAAGTTTAAATTTGAACCTTTATGAATCAATTGTAAAATTTGCAGTGCCACAGCACTCTTTCGATGTCCGGGCAGGAGGCTCGTCTTTCACCCACCGCAATCAGGCAGACCCCCTCGCTCCATGCAGCAGGACTTCGCCGTTCTTTAACATGATGAGGGACATGCCGCGGTTATAACGGGCTTCCTGCCCGGGCATCGAAACTTTTTGCTCTAGACGCCATTTCCCCCGGCTGCGCCGCCCGGATTCCCCCGATGGCTTTCAAAGAACCTTCGCTGAACAACAAGGGCTGCACGCCGCCTCCCCCCAGGATCACTGATCGCGCACAGCATTTCTGACTTCCCAGAGGCCCGCTCGAATGAACTTCATTTTCCCCGCTTCGGCTTTTGGGAAAACGGAGTGCCATCTCTCAGATGCGCCTCTTTTTTTTGGGATATGGCGCGGGATCGTCGGTCAGCTTGAGAAGATAATCCACGCTGACGCCGTAATACTCCGCCAGGTTTTTCAAAATCGCCTCGGTGGCCTGCTGGATCCCCGTTTCGATGTAACTGTACTTGCGCTGGGTGATTCCGATTGCCGCCGCAACCTGGCTCTGTGTCAAATCCCTATCCACCCGAAGCTCCTTCAAACGATTCAACTATGCCTCACTCCTACCCATGATCCCTGCCGCAGACATTTCCGCGGCATCTGCGCCCGCAAAAAATTTTCCCTCACTGGAAAATTTTCCCAAGCGCGAAAAAAATTTTATAACGACTATGCCCCTATTTCCCGGGGTTTTCCGCCGTTGGTAAAAAATATTATACACGAATTAAATTTACCCCATTGACGTTTAGACAAATTTTATCTATAATTAGATTATTTAAAGGAATCTTGTCTAAACTTACCCGGCGTTTCGGCAGGAAGCCCGCCTCGCACCCCTGCGTATTTTCGGACCCGCACCCGATGTTTTCCCATGAGGGCAAACATGGGGAGCGGTATATGCAGTCGACGGGCTCCCTGCCAAAGCGCCGGAGTGCCCGCTCTAAGGGCGCTGAGCTGGATAAATCACCGCTATAAGTCCTATGGGCCGCTTTGTCTTAAGGGATCGTTCCACGTCAGCCCTTCATAGGGCTATTTTTTTGTCTAAAATTAGAGATTCCCCTTGACAAGCAGGATTATTCACGCTATAATAGTTAAGCATTTTTAATTAAGTTTACTTAACTATTTGTTTCCACGGAGGATTCTTATGAAATTTCTCGACACAGTCAACCACTTTTATTACCAAATGTCCCTCCGGGAGCTGCGGCTGACCAAGGACACAGGCAGCTACAAGGAGCTCACAAACAACAGCATGCTCTACCTGGACATCATTTCACAAACGGAGCGCTGCACCGTCAGCAAGCTGGCCGACGCTTTGGGCATCACCAAATCCGCTGTCACTATGAAGGTGGCGGAACTGGTAAAACGGGGCTGCCTCGTCAAAACCCAGAGCGAAACCGACAAGCGGGTCTTTTACCTTACCCTCCATCCGGAAATGCAGGACATCTACGACCGTTTTGACAACATTTTTACCGCCATCGGCCGAAAAATTGAGAAAAAATATACCCCGGAAGAAGTATCCCTCTTCTGCCGGATGCTCCAGGACATCGCCGACTGCGAGTGGGAGGACTGTGATGAGTAACAATCTTTCCAAGCGCATCACCCTGCCCTTTTTGATCAAATTCACCCTGCCGTCCATCATCGTCATGGTGTTTACTGCCCTTTATACCATTGTAGACGGATTTTTCGTGTCGAATTTCGTCAATACCGATGCCTTGTCGGCGGTGAACATCGTCTATCCGGTCATCAACGTGGTCTACGCCATCGGGCTTATGTTCAGCACCGGGCTCACCGCCATCGTGGCCCGAAAAGTGGGCGAAGGCAGACGGGAGGAAGCCTGCCGGGTCTTTTCCTTTGTCTCGCTCTGCGCCGCCCTCTTCGGCGTGGTGCTGACAGCGGTATCCTTCTTTGGCCTGGACGGAATTATCAGGCTTTTAGGCTCCAACGACGCCCTCTTCGATTATTGCCGGGATTACGCCTTGACCATTCTGGGCTTTTTCCCCTTCAGCATTCTCCAGCTCCTGTTCCAGAACATGATGGTCGCCGACGGCCGCCCCGGCCTGGGACTGATCACCTCTTTGGCAGGAGGCATCACCAACATGATCCTCGACTACGTGTTTATTGTTCCCATGGGCATGGGCGTTGCCGGAGCAGCCCTGGCTACCGGCATCGGCTACTGCGTTCCCACCGTGGCGGGGCTTATTTACTTTTCCGTCAGGCGCGGGGGAATCTGTTTTGTAAAGCCTCTGGCCGACTGGCGCTCCCTCCTCCACAGCATCACCAACGGTTCGTCGGAGATGGTCAGCAACCTTGCCATGAGCGTCACCACCTTCCTGTTCAACATCATCATGATGAGAACCCTGGGGCAGGACGGCGTGGCTGCCATCACCATCGTCATGTATCTTGACTTCCTGCTGGTTTCAGTCAACCTGGGGTATTCCATGGGCGTGGCCCCTCTTATCAGCTATAATTACGGCGCCCAAGACAACGAAAAACTCAAAAAGCTGTTTCGGATGAGCATGATGCTCCTCACCGGCTTCTCAGTGCTGATGACGGCGGGGGCGCTTCTCTTCCCCGGCCCGCTTTCCGCCGTGTTCGCCAAGCCCGGCACCGACGTGTACCGGTTCGCCGTCCACGGGCTTCTCATCTATGCGGTGAGCTACCTTTTCAAAGGTTACAACATCTTTGCCTCCGCTATGTTCACCGCCTTTTCCGACGGGAAAACCTCCGCCATCCTCTCCTTCTTAAGGACCTTCCTGTTCTTAGTCGTCTGCACCCTTGGAATGACTGCCCTGTTCGGTGCCGACGGCGTCTGGCTGGCAGCTCCGGCGGCGGAAATTCTCGCCCTGGCCGTAACGGTGTTCTGCTTTGCCAAATACCGCCGCTTCTACCACTATCTATAAACTGCGTCACAAAACTCAGCATTCATCGTTTGAAGAAAACCGGCAGGTTCCCTTTATAAAAAAAGACGCCGAAAGGTAGTTTCCAATAAGACAGTATGAGAACATTACTGACATAGGGTAGCTGCCGTACAGGAGTGCGACAAGAAGAATTGGCGATACTTGGTTTTCACAACCAAGTATCGCCTTTTTCTATCTTTAACAGAATGTTTGAATCTTATTGGAGGTACATATGATGCAAGAACTAAACTACATTCGCTGTGGCGATTACTATATTCCTGATATTCGCTTACCAGAGGAAACCAGACCTATTGGTCGTTGGGGGCGTATGCACAGAGATTATATCAAGGAGCATAATCCTATCCGTTTCAACGCTCTGTGTCTTAACGGTGAGCTGTGGTCTTATCTGGCTGATTTAAACGAGCAGGCACAGAGCCGTCTTGAACTCATCATTGAGCAAATGAAAGCCGCTGAGGGCGTGACAGAGAGCACGAAGCAGCATGATCAGATGGCGTGGGTTGGAGCTATGAACAGCATCCGCAACCGAGCCGAGGAAATTGTTCTGCGTGAGATGATCTACGAGGAGGATGCAGTATGAGAATCCTTGAAGAATTTTGGCATGGTAATATCGAGCCAACAGAGTATGACACATCCTCTTGCAAAGAATACAAGAAACTGTTGGAGCTGATTTGCAGGAACGAAGAAAAACTCAAAGCCACTATGACGGACGAACAGAAAGAACTGTTTGATAAATACACAGATTGTGTGCGAGAGCATCAAACCAATACAGACTGTTTGATCTTTCAGAATGGCTTTAAGTTAGGCGCACGAATGATGTTAGAGGTCATGGAAGAATAAATCTGCATCACATAAAACAGGTGCCTATGCGGCAGCATAGGCACCTGTCCTTTAATGCGCTTTCGCTTTGTGGTTGGCCAGAGTCTTCCCGGCTTTGCTCTTCGCAGACTTAGAAGAACTTTTAGACGCCAAGGTCTTACCGGCTTTACCAACCTTACCACCATGATGTACAGACATGATATTCACCTCCCTAAATTAACCCTTCGGCGGGCAAGGATCGTTCCCATGGCTGTCTGCGGACTGGATGCGTCCGTTCATACCATGAACAACGAATTCGGTGCCCTGATTTCGGCTGATTTGTCTTCCTGCGTTTACGGCCTGTTCCTTGGTTGTAAAATGGCCGCTGGAGCGCTGAGCGCCGCTACGCTTAACATCCCAACCTCCGTTGGAATTGTGAACAACATGATGAGAAGAACGTGCCATATTAATTACCCCCTGTGTGCTTTCGGACAGCAGGTTGCACAGCCGTCCGCATCAAAATAGGTTTTCTTTGCCTGAGCAACAGCTTCCACTTCGCTTGCAAAATAGCCAACATACTGCGTGCTGCGGATGCCAAGCTGAGCTGCGTGCTCCTTGGTGTGGACTTCATGATGATGTCCAGGATTCAAGGTCTGATTGTTGTTGATATAGTAGTGTTTATACATAATTTGACTCCTTTCGGCTTGACGGAACAAGCCAGTCGTGATATTTTAGTAACGTGTACATCTTGAATGAGCGGTTAATCTGTTGCAGCAGATTGCCGCTCTTTTTATTTGCGCATAAGGCATCACCTCCTTTAATGTTCGCATATTCGCCTGTTCGCTTCTTTCTAACACTCGGCTTGCATTTAAGGGAATCGGAAGATTCCCTTAAATTGAGATTTTTAGTTGAATAGGGGGGCATCAAATGTGATCATCTTCAGCGAGTTCAAGCGATAGCGCATAGCCTGTTTAGATACGCTGAATTCATCCGCCATGTCATAGATAATGCTCTCTACCATGCAGTCGCACGGAAGGGGGTATTTTGCGCCTAAGTTGCTGCTTCGCTTTTTGAACTCGTCTCGAACCACATTCTGCGGCATCAAGAACGCCGCTGCACACGCATTCGCCTGATACTCGATGAAATCCAGCGACGTTTTCAGACTTTTCTTCCCATTCAAGGCTATTTGCGTCGTGCTGTGAATATAGTCGGGCGTTTCACGACGGAAACAGTTCTTGTGCAGAACTTGGTGAAACACTTCGTGCATCACAGTGAAGTTTTCACGCCCTCTATTATCCCCCTCAGTCAGCGTTGCATCAATGAGAATACTCCCCTTGGAAAGATAAACCTTTGAAGGAAGCATGCCCTCTCGATAACAGGGTTCGGGCCACACCCACACATAGCCAGCATTGAAGGCGGTTGCGCCGAGAATAGACTGATCTGGGGTGATATACTTCCAGTCATAGTCAACACCCAAGCACTTTTCAATGACGGCGTAGACGTCGATGGGCTTCGGCTTTTTTAGTCGTTCAGGGTCAAATTGGTTCAGAAGCTTTTCCGCCTCTTTTTCCAACTGATGCGCAGAATAGTTGTAATGGATCACGCTTATTTCTTACCTCGCTCTTGTTCCTCCATCATCTCAATGACCTTCTGCCATACTTCACTGGAGGCATTGTTGTCACGTGCCATACGAAGCGCAACACGGACATGCTCATTCCCCATGATGTACTCCGGCAGATCAGGAGATACCGTATTCTCCTTTTCGCCTGCGGCCAGATCAAACATGGTGTTGGTTTCTTCTTCGGACAGGCACAGAATACGGGCCAATTCATACAGCTTGTCTTTGTCAGGGGGATAGCGATTCCCCTTTTCAATGTCGCTCATGTATGCCGGTACAATCCCTAATTCGGCAGCCAGTCCACGTAGTGTCAGTCCACGGGATTTTCGCTTTTCAGCGATGAATTCTCCGAACTTGCCGTTCATAGTCCTTTCCTCCTTGACAGGAATAAGCGTGTTCGCTAATTCCTAACACTATTATACGCAGTGGTGCCGAGAAAGTCAACCACATTTTTTGAGAAATTTTTCAAAAGACTGCTTCGCCACTTTCATTTCTTGATATCTTGTTATATAATTGAACCAGAAATCTAATTTTTAGATATTTGATTTATATAGGAAGGGAGATAAGCATGGCTGTATCCTATAAGAAGCTCTGGAAACTGTTGATTGACATGGATATGACGAAAACGATGCTTCGTAAAGAAGCTGGAATTACAACCGCAGCACTTGCGAAACTTGGTAAGAATGAAAATGTCAACACTGAGGTGCTTGTGAAAATCTGCAACACTCTGAAGTGCGACATCTCCGATATTATGGAACTTACGAATGAAAGGACAGAACAATAATGGAAAAAGCAAACTTTGGTCAGATCGTTTCCTTTTTGTTTGGAATCGCAAATGACTGTCTCGTAGATACATATGATGTAGGCGACTACAGAAAGATTATTCTGCCTATGATGGTTATCCGCCGTTTTGATGCGGTTTTGGAACCCACTAAGGAGAAAGTTTTGAAAATGAAGGAGCAGCTGGATGCTGCTGGTATTACCGATCAGGACGAAGCCCTGTGCAGCGTAGCGGGAGAAGCTTTTTGTAATAGTTCCCCCTATACCCTGTCAGATCTGAAATCCCGTACTAATCAGCAACAGCTGAAATCCGACTTTATCCTTTACCTGAACGGTTTTTCTCAGAATGTGCAGGATATTATCAAGCGCTTTGAATTCAGAAATCAGATTGACAAACTCTCTGAGCATGACATTCTGGGCCTGCTGATCAGCAAGTTTACGGATTCCTCTGTGAACCTGTCTAATCGCCCGATTTATGATGCCAAGGGTAATCTTGTGCAGCCCGCACTGGACAATCACACTATGGGAACAGTGTTTGAAGAGGTCATCCGTAAGTTTAATGAGGAAACCAACATTACTGATGCAGGACGTCACTTTACCCCTCGTGACATCGTGGAGCTGATTACTGATCTGGCGTTTGTGCCCGTGAAAGACAAAATTCAGAGTACAACTTACCGTATCTATGACGGAGCCTGTGGCACAGGCGGTATGCTGACGGTTGCCGAAGGTCGAATGCAAGAAGTGGCTAAGGAATTCGGAAAGAATGTTTCGATCCATTTGTACGGCCAGGAGAACTCCGACGAAACCTATGCTATCGCTCGCAGTGACATGCTGGTTAAGGGCGAAGGCGTACAGGCAAACAACATTTTCTTTGGCTCCACCATTTCCAATGATGGATTCGCTGGAGAAACCTTTGACTTTATGCTTTCCAACCCGCCTTTCGGCACACCTTGGAAAACAGATCTGAAGGCATGGGGCGACATTAAGAAGGATGAGATTACCGACACCCGTTTCCGTGTGAACTATAAGGATGAAGATTTCTCTCTGATTCCGGACATTGGTGATCCGCAGATGTTGTTCCTTGCCAATAACATTAGCAAGATGAAGAAGAATACTGCTCTTGGCAGTCGTATTGTGGAGGTACACAACGGATCTTCTCTGTTTACCGGCAAAGCAGGTCAGGGTCCCTCCAATCTGCGTCAGTATGTTCTGGAGCAGGATTTGCTGGAAGCCATTGTCGCAGTTCCTGAAAAAATGTTCTACAACACAGGAATTGGTACCTACATCTGGATTCTTGCCAACAAGAAGGAGAAACGCCGCAAAGGAAAGGTACAACTCATTGATGCTACTTCCTTCAAAAAACCTCTTCGCAAGAACCTTGGAGAAAAGAACTGTGAAATCGATAAGGATATTAGAGATTATATTCTGGAATTGTACATGGCATTTGACCAAGCAGATGAACGTTACAGCAAGGTGTTTAATAATTCTGAATTTGGATATTGGGAAATTCCGGTCTACACACCGCAGTATGATGAAAACGGTCAGCCTATTCTGGATAAGAAGGGCAAGCCTATAAAGCCGAACTCTGATAAAGAAATCGTACCGTTTACCTATAAAGGTGGTATCGAAGCATTTATCGAAAAAGAAGTGAAACCGTATGCCCCTGATGTGTTTATTAAACCGGGTACAGAGAAAGTGGGCTATGAGCTTTCCTTTACGAAGTATTTCTATAAACCGATTCAGTTGCGTACGTTAGAAGAAATTGCAAGGGATATTCGTGCTATCGAAAAAGAAACCGACGGTCTTCTGGATGAAATCTTAGGGGGCTGATTATGAAAAGATACGAAGCGTACAAGGCTGTACAGCCACTATGGAATATGACATTTCCAAAGCATTGGGAAGTTTTTCCATTGTATTCTATAGCCAAGGAGAAATCGATATGTAATTGTACCGAGTTGGAACTGTTATCTGTATATTTGGATGCCGGTGTAGTTCCTTTCTCAAAAAGAACCGAAAAGAGAACCAACGCAACAAGTAAGGATCTTTCCAAATATCAGCGAGTTGATCCGGGTGATTTTGTATTAAATAATCAGCAAGCATGGAGAGGTTCTGTTGGTGTATCAAAACATACCGGTATTACAAGCCCTGCATATATTGTTCTGTCTATGAATGATCAATTGACTACGGAATATGCAAATTACCTATTCAGGAGTGCCATTATGGTAGATCAATACTTGGTTAGGTCAAAAGGCGTTGGTTCCATTCAAAGAAACCTATATTGGCAGGAGTTGAAATGTGCAAGTGTTCTTGTTCCTCCACGAGATGAGCAGGATCAGATTGTCCGATACCTTGATTGGCAAGTTTCCAAAATCAATCATTTGATTCATGGTTATCAGAAGCAGATTAATTTACTGGACGAAAGAAAAACAACAGTAATAAATCAGGCTGTCACACGTGGCATTCATGCTGATGTTGAAATGCAAGCTGTTGAAGCAAACTGGGTTAAAGAAATTCCTGCACATTGGCAATTCAACAAAGTTAAGCAGCATTTTGAAATTAAGAAGCGAATTGCTGGTAAAGAAGGCTACGATGTAATATCTATTACGCAGCAGGGTTTAAAAGTAAAAGACATTGCCTCTAATGAAGGCCAAATGGCTGCCAATTACTCGAAATACCAGTTTGTATATCCTGGCGATTATGCAATGAATCACATGGACTTGCTAACCGGTTTTATTGGGCTTTCTGACTTTTTTGGGGTTACAAGTCCAGACTATCGAGTATTTTCTGCAATTGATGTTGAAAGAACCGATTTGAAATACTTCTTATATGTATTCCAGTTGGGATACAAGCGTAAAATCTTCTACGGACTGGGACGTGGTGCAGCCAATAAAGGAAGATGGCGTATGCCTGCAATAAATTTTAAGAATTATGATATTCCTGTTCCTCCGATTGAAGAACAACGTGAAATTGTTGAATACATTGAGCAAGAGACAGAAAAGATTGACTTGCTCAAAAAAGAAGTTGAAAAACATATTGAGTATCTTAGAGAATACCGAACCAGATTGATCTCTGATGTTGTGACGGGACAGATTGATGTTCGTGATGTAGTTATCCCGGAATACACGCCAGAGGAAGATACGGAAATCGACACCGATGATACCGGTGAAGATGTGGAGGAGGTGGCAGAGGATGCCGAGTAATACAAAGGAAAATGGTTTTGAAACCTTGATTGTGGATACTTTGGTAAATAGCAATGGCTATGAACAAGGTGTCACAACTGAGTACAACAAGCAATATGCCATCGATGAGGACAGACTCTTCCGTTTTCTGCTGTCTACTCAGAAGAAAGCAATGGATGAGCTGCACATTCTGGACAGTGATCTGGAAAAAGATCGTTTCTTCAAGCAGTTGGACAAGAAGCTGAAAAGCGATGGTGTCATAGAGCTGCTCCGCAAAGGTATGCGCTACAAGCATCTGCGCTTGGATCTGTTCTATGTGCGCCCCTCTGTTCACAATCCAGAAGCCGCAGAATTATATGAAAAGAATATTTTCAGCGTGACCAGACAGCTACAGTATTCCAGCTTCAACCCTCGTTTGGCACTGGATGTCTGTATCTTCATCAACGGTCTGCCAGTAATCACCATGGAGCTGAAAAACCAGCTTACCAAGCAAAACGTTTCCGATGCAGTTGAACAGTACAAGAATGATCGCACTCCGGATGAGGTTTTGTTCAGCTTCAAACGATGCATCGTTCACTTTGCCGTTGATGATAACGAAGTAAGAATGTGTACGGAACTGAAGGGCAAGAAATCCTGGTTCCTGCCGTTTAACAAGGGATTCAATGATGGTGCTGGCAATCCTCCGAATCCCAATGGAATCAAAACGGATTATCTTTGGAAAGAGATTCTGACCAAGGATGAACTATCCAATATCATTGAAAACTATGCTCAGGTGATTTCTGAGAAAGACGAAGACACCGGGGTTACAAAATATAAGCAGGTGTTCCCTCGTTATCATCAGCTTTCTGTGGTGGAATCCCTGCTTAGTGATGCAAAGCGTGACGGTGTGGGCGGACGCTATCTGATTCAGCACAGCGCAGGTTCCGGTAAGTCTAATTCCATCGCATGGCTGGCACATCAGCTCGTCACACTGAAAAATGACAGCGGCAAAGAGATTTTTGACACGGTTATCGTTGTGACTGACCGTATCAATTTGGACAAGCAGATCAAAGACACCATCAAACAGTTTATGCAGGTATCTGCAACAGTTGGTTGGGCGAAAAGTGCCGGTGAGCTGAAGCAGCTCCTGAACGAAGGTAAGAAAATCATTATTACCATCGTCCATAAGTTCCAGTTCATTTTGGATGATATTGGCGAGGTACATAAGGATAAAAACTTTGCCATTCTGATTGACGAAGCCCATTCCAGCCAGAACGGCAGTCTGTCTGCAAAGATGAACATGGTGCTTTCTGGTAGCGTCTATGAGGATGAAGATGATCTTGAAGACAAGATCAATACAATCATCGAGGGGCGCAAGATGGTAAAGAACGCAAGCTATTTTGCGTTTACCGCAACACCGAAGAATAAGACGTTGGAAATGTTCGGTAAGAAAAAGCGGTTGCCCGATGGAACAACAAAGCCGGAACCGCACTATGTTTATACCATGAAGCAGGCTATCGAAGAAGGCTTTATCATGGATGTACTGCGTTATTTTACGCCAGTGCAAAGTTATTATAAATTGGCGAAAACTATTGAGGACGATCCGCAGTTTGACAAGAAACGAGCACAGCGATTGCTTCGTTACTATGTGGAATCCAATCAGTACGCTATCCACGAAAAGGCTAACATTATGGTTGAGCATTTCCATACAGAAGTGATTGCCAAAGGAAAAGTCGGCGGTAAGGCCAGAGCCATGGTTATCACCAGTTCCATTAAACGTGCCATCGAATATTACAAAGCGATTTCTAAGCTATTGGAAGAACGCAAGAGTCCCTTTAAAGCGATTGTAGCTTTTTCCGGTTCTGTCGAGTATGAGGGCAGACAAGTTACAGAAGCGGATTTGAACGGATTTCCGAGTGCTAAAATCGAAAAAACCTTTAAGGGTGATCCCTATCGCATTCTTATTGTCGCAAACAAATTCCAGACAGGTTTTGATGAACCGCTGCTGCACACTATGTATGTAGACAAAGGCTTGGCCGATATTAAGGCAGTTCAAACACTGTCCCGTCTAAATAGAAGCCACCCTGACAAGAAAGACACATTTATTCTGGACTTTGTAAACGAGCCTGGGGTCATCAAAGAAGCCTTTGATAGGTATTATAAAACCACAATTCTTTCTGGTGAGACCGATGTGAATAAGCTGAATGATTTGATTGATACTATGGAATCTATTCAGGTTTACAGCGATGCTGACATTGATACCTTTGTGGAGCGTTATTTGGCAAATGGACCTCGTGAGCACCTTGACCCCATTCTGGATCACTGTGTCGAAGTCTATAAAGGTTTGATTATTGAAGATCAGATTGAATTTAAGAGTTGTGCAAAGACTTTCGTGCGAACCTATAATTTTCTTTCTGCGATTTTGCCATATGGCAGTGTTCAGTGGGAAAAGCTCTCCATCTTCCTAAATCTTTTGGTGCCCAAGCTGCCTAAACCGGATGGTGAGGATTACACCGAGGGCTTGCTTGAAGATGTGGATCTGGAAAGTTACCGTGCTGAAGCGCAGCAGACTATGAGAATTCAGCTCGAGAACGAAAACGGCAAAATCGATCCTATTCCGGTAAGCACCAGTGTGGGGATTGATGTTCCAGAATTGGATACGCTCACAAATATCTTGAAGGAATTCCATGATATCTTCGGCAATATCGAGTGGACAGATGAAGACAAAATCAAGAAGCAGATCAACGATATTATCGAAAGTGTCCGCAGGGATGAGAAGTACAATAATGCAATGCAATTCTCTGACAAGCAGAATGCCCGTGATGAAAGTGATCGTGCTGCCCATGAAGCGGTCATGAACAGTATGCAAAGCGGACTGGAATTGTTTAGAGAAGTTCAGAACAACCCGTCCTTTAGAAAGTGGTTGTTTGATAGTGCTTTTAATTCGACATATCAAGCAAACCATAATCAGACAAGTTTATAATACGTGATAATGAAACAGCTTACCACTTTGCGTTCAGCAAAGTGGTAAGCTGTTCAACTTCTGACCAACTTGGGCAGAAGTGTTTTATTATCGTGCGATGTCAATCATACTAATTGAATTATTCACGCTTTCGTGATATAATTACCGTTAATATTAGGAGGTGAATTACCATGGCTGTAACCTACAAAAAGTTATTTCACTTACTGATCGACAAGGGTATGACTAATGCCGAGCTGATGGAAAAAGCGGGCTTTAGTGCTAATATCATTACACGCATCAAGCGTGACAATTATATTTCTCTCGACACTATCGAGAAGATCTGCAAAACTCTTGATTGTGGAGTCGATGACATTTTGGAATTCACTACAGAAATCGAACAATGAATAGCATTGCAGCATATTCTTACAACATGAGGAAGTATTATGAATTTATATAAACGAGACTATATAAAGAGCGTTCCTACCAAACAGGAGATGCAACTGTATGAGGATATTTTGTGTACTGAAAGAGAAGCTGCCGGAGACAGAAGATTTGGGAAGATAAATCATAGGCGATTGTATCCAGCAGCAGTTCGGCACTATGATAGTTTTTTCCCTAACAATCATATTGAGTTGTTTGATTTCCAGAACGAAGGTAATATGGAACAACTAAATGAAGAGTTTTGTGCCTTGATTCATGATGCAAACACAAACGAAAGAGACGTTCTTCGCTTCATTAATCACAGACCTGCTTATCATATTATTGCTGGTGTATTTAAGTATTATAATTTTGGCCACCACGATGCATATGTCTTCCCGGAATTTGCTTTAGGTAAGTACATTGCTGATTATTTGTTGATAGGAAAAAGCTCTGGCGGCTATGAGTTTGTATTTGTCGAGCTTGAACACCCTAATGGAAGGACAACCTTGAAATCTGGACACGAGGGAGAAGCCTTTAGAAAAGGTACTTATCAAATTTATGATTGGAAAGCAGAAATCGAAGCACACTTTTCTGCATCGTTTGTGACGATCACCAAGTACAGCAACAAATCCTCGCTTCCGAAGGAATTTTCAGAATATGATTCAAGCCGTTTTCACTATGCTGTGGTCGCAGGCTTGCGTGAGGATTACAACGAAGCTACTTATCGTGATCGTCGAAACAAAGCAACCCAGCAAAACATTCTGACTTTGCATTATGATAATCTGTACGATAAAGCCTGCGAGTTAGAAACAGCTCAATCATTTTAAATAACAAGTGAACCGATCATGTCAACGTTTAGGATGAACGTGCTTCTTGTTGACATGGGCACCTGTCTTTTGAAGATAAAAGAACAAGGAGCAAGATATGAAACCAGTATTGATGGAAAATGCCTTTGAAGCTTGGGCGGCTGCCATACGCTTTTGTGATGATATAAAAGATGGAAAAGCAACACTCCAGTATCAGAAAAATTTTGTATTGTCACTTCATAATGCCGTTGAACTTATTATGAAGCAAATGCTGTTGAATAATAACGATCACAGGGTTGCAGAAGTAAGAAAGGCAAAAAATGAAGCTGATGCAAAACTCTTATTCGATTATTTCAAGGCAACGGATTTAAATAGTTTTTTTGATACGCTGTCAAATGAAGATCTTTCAAAATTTAACACAATTCAATTTAACGAACTAATTTCATTACATAAGAAGTTATTTGGCAGAAGCCTTGAGCAAGGAGAATCGTTAAAAACAGAACTTGAGCTGTTGCAAAAGCTGAGAAATAATGAAACCCACTTTTTGATTCGTCAAGGCAGCTTTTTGTCCGAAGAAGATTTTTGTGTGCTTCATAATTTCATGATTCGCTTTTATAAAATTATGGAGTCATGGTGTCCCATTGACAAAGATGATTATGAATTATATATACTTCCTTATTGGGGAGATCCCGTTGGAGCCGATAGCATTTATGGATTCAATCGTGAACCATTACAGATTTTTTCTTATGAAACTGCTGTAAGAAATTCAAAGTTAGCAAAGAAAATAGCAGCATTACTTAACGGTGACTATCTATATGGTGCTCCTGACTTTTCACCATATACCATTACAAAAGATTTGATTCAACAACACATGGAGCTATCTTCTCAGTTTGATGAAATATGGTCTGTGGTGTATATGATGCAATGCTTAGAGATGATTGCTGTAGATGAAATTTTGGATGATGAACAAGGGCGAGTTTATTTTGTAATGAGTGTTCTGTTCTAATAGGTTATATGAGTAAAAGAGCATTGTTCTTACATATTTTGCATTTGCAATGTTGACAGAAATAGCCCGCATTTGTATAATATTAGTGTAACGGGTCGAACGTTGCGGACAACTGAATATAAGAATGTTCAAACATATTTTATGAGAGTCGGAATTGTCCGACACGGTATCGGTGCACTGGAAGTACCGAACTGCTCCACCACGCCTTTGGTTCTGTTGGCGGGAGTTGTACAAAGCAGAACCCGACTTTGATTTTTCAGAGCCGATTACATAGAACATCACTTTGAAGCGAGAGCCATGCTCCCGCTGATTTCTGATGTTTTGTGTAATCGGCTCTTTTTGTTTTACCATTTTTCCAAAACATCGTTCAGCACCAAATGCGTGAACTTGAAAAATCGTCGAAAACGAAAAGGCTGGGTAGCGTAGAGCAAGATTCTACCATGGGTCCAAATTTCGCCTATCGCTCATTTTGCCCCTCATGGAATCTTGTTGGGGAGTGCCTTCCCCAAACCCTGCATCTGTTCTGCTTTCGCAGAAGCGACGGCATCCGCCGTCCACCATTTTCACAAATGAAGGAGGAACCGAATGGCCAAAACCTACAACACACCGAAACGAACCCACATCGTAAAAACCCGTCTGGACGATGAAGAACACGCAGATTTTCTTCGCCGCTTGGAGATTTACGACATGAATCAATCGGAGTTTATCCGTGAAGCAATCTCCGGTGTAACCATCCGTCCAACCATTGTGGCAACATTGGTCAGCGACGATCTGCTCGCAGCCATCGGCAAGCTAACCGCTGAATATGGAAGGATCGGTAACAATCTAAATCAGATTGCCAGACACCTCAACGAATGGCGAAGTCCCTATCCGTCCATGGCAAAAGAATTGCAAGATGCCGCCTCTGATCTCGCCACTCTGAAATTTGAAGTGATGAAAAAGGTAGGTGATGCTGTTGGCAACGTTCAAGCATATAAGCTCTAAGAATGCCGACTACTCTGCCGCTGAAGCTTACCTCACTTTTGAGCATGATGAGTTCACTATGAAGCCCACCCTGGATGAAAACGGCAGGCTCATCCCAAGACAGAATTATCGCATTTCCACCTTGAACTGCGGTAACGAAGATTTTGCGATTGCTTGTCTGAGAGCCAACCTCCGATATGGCAAAAATCAAAAACGGGAAGATGTCAAAAGTCATCACTATATCATTTCTTTTGACCCTAAAGATGTTCCCGACCACGGATTGACCGTAGATCTGGCGCAGAGTCTTGGAGAGAAATTCTGCAAGGAACACTTTCCGGGTCATCAAGCCATTGTTTGCACTCACCCCGACGGACACAACGGCAGCGGCAATGTTCATGTACACATCGTGATCAATTCTCTGCGAATTGAAGAAGTTCCATTCATGCCATATATGGACAGACCGTGCGATACACAACCGGGCATGAAGCACCGATGCACCAACGCAGCTATGGAATATTTTCGCTCCGAGGTTATGGAAATGTGTCACGATGCGGGTCTGTATCAGATTGATCTGCTGAACGGCAGTAAGACCCGTGTGACCGAGCGTGAGTATTGGGCGAAGAAGAAAGGACAGCTTGCGCTGGATGAAGAAAACGCTGTTCTTGCCGAACAGGGCTTACCCGTCAAGCAGACCAAATTTGAAACAGACAAAGACAAGCTCCGTGAAGAAATCCGCATGGCACTTTCTGATACTGTCAGCTTTGAGGGCTTCGCAGAAAAACTTCTCCGCCGTGGCATTACCGTCAAAGAGAGCCGTGGGCGCTTGTCCTATCTCACACCCGACCGCACCAAGCCCATCACAGCACGAAAGCTGGGTGACGATTTTGATAGATCGGCTGTGTTCGCTGTTATTGTCAGAAACACAAAACGAGTGAGGGCAAAAACCGACCCCATCCCTTCTGCACCCGCTATGCAGAAAACCATCAACGAGCGTGATACTGTTAGCCGCATGGTGGATATTGATGCCGCAAAGGAAAAAGGCAAAGGTTACGAGCATTGGGCAAAGAAACACAATCTCAAAAATGCCAGCCGTGCCTATCTGCTGTATCAGGAAATGGGATTTGATTCTCCCGAAGCATTGGCTGCCGCCTGTGATGCCGCCCACGAAAAGCTGAGTGATATTCGCACAGAAATGAAATCAGTGGAAGCTACAATTGCAGAAAAGAAAGAGTTCCGTGACTATGTGCTGAACTATCACAAAACACGATATGTGGTTGACGAGCTGAAAGCCTGTAAGAAAGAAAAAGCCCGTCAGAAATATCGTGACGAGCATGACAGCGACTTCATCATTCTGAACGCCGCCAAACGATATTTTGATTCCAAGGGACTCAAGAAGCTGCCGAGCTACAAGGCATTGCAGACGGAAGTGGAACAGCTCATCAAAGAGAAAAACAAGCTTTACAACCAGTATCAGACCGCCAAAGACGAAGCACAGCGGCTTGATACCATTCGCCACAATATCGAGCAGACCCTTGGCAGAAAAATCGAACGCAAACAGGAACTGGAGCGTTAATCCTTCCCTTCGATTCGTTTCCATTCCCATCCATTCCAAAAATCAAGAAAGGACAATTATATGAATGAACAGAAAAACAAGAATTACACAGTCAATGAAAACGGCAGTATCATCGTTCACAACTACTGTGCGGCAGAGCTGCCAAAGATCACCGTAACCATTCGTTCCGGTCAGACTACTTACCGATTTGGCGGTAGCTACGATGGCACACGAAGTCTTTCCGGTAAGTTGCTCGACCACATGGCAAGAGAAAACTAAAAATGCTCAAAAAATATTCTAACGAAAGGGTGGATTTATTCACGAATGTGTGATATGATATATACAAGCAATCCTGTATTGGCAGACTGCCCGCCGATTAAGGAGGAACAAGATATGAATAGGCAGTCTGACAAAATTACTGCTATCTACTGTAGATTGAGTCGTGATGACGAACTCACAGGAGAGAGCAACAGCATTGTCAATCAAAAGGCGATTCTCAAAAAATACGCACAAGAACAAGGTTTCCGCAACATCCAGTTTTTCGTGGACGATGGTTACTCCGGTGCCAACTTCAACAGACCCGATTGGAAACGAATGATTGAGTCGGTCGAGAACAATAAGGTCGGTGTTATCATCGCCAAGGATATGAGCCGTATCGGCAGAAACTATCTGGAAGTCGGTCTCTACACAGAAACATTATGGACAAGGACACAAAAGGCAGACCGAGAAACGGGCTGCTGACAACAAATAAAGGCTGAATATCAAGCACCGGGAAAGTGCGAGATATTCAGCCTGTTTTGTTGTCTGGGGTTTCCAAAGGGGCTTGCCCCTTGGCACACGACTTTGCTTGCAAAGTGTAGTGTGTTATACGCTCTGTCGGCGTTGCCGTGAAAATACCGTTGCCGCCGGGGAGGGCAAGGGCGTTTGAAGCGGCAGGAAAACAGGGCTGTGATTGCGTGGCGTGGAGCCGCAAGCGCAGGACTGGTTTCGCCAGCAGACAGGGCGTATATGAAAGCCCCCGTCCCTCGTCCCACGCCGGACTTCGGGACAAAATGTCCCGAACCTGTGGACACACTAACTAAAAAGCAGACGGATTTTCTTTTCAAAATTGAAATGGGCGGGAAGCCGTTTTAGGGCTTTCCCGCCTTGATTGCCCATTAGCAAAGACGGGCGGGGCTGTCAACGGCGGCGCATGAAATGCGCCGTTCATCTTGACCGTTGACTGGCTCGACTGGCTTTGCTATCTCCCAAACAAGTTATTGTTTGTTGTTTTCCCAATTATCTAAACGGGCTTGCATAGTTTCTCGCCATTCTTCACTTGGACAAGCAGTAATCAATTTTCGATACTCTTCACTTGATGGTGCTTCTATCAAATAAGACTCTACCAATTTTAGCAAATCCCACTCTACTCCATACATTCCACCTTCGGGGAAAATGTCAATCAATACGCCTACTTCTTCACTTGTCAATGGCGTTTTTACATTGAAGAGCAATTCGTCATACATGTTGATGGTTTCTTCTGTAGGGTCATCTTTCACTGCGTCTGGCATTTGACCGAGAAGTTTCAATTTTATAATTGCCTCCTGCACCTTTACTCCCTCCAATTTCTCGTTCTCTATTTTCTCCCCCGCTGGGGATTTGGATTTTTCAGCAAGTCCGACTTCTGTGCAATCTTTTTCAGCCACTTCTTTTCTTCTTCAGACAGCTTCTTCAAATTCAATTTGAGCCGCTTGCAGATAAACGCCAGCGATGCTTGCTCCGGGTCGCTGTCCTCTTTAGCGGTTTCCTCGGCGGTCTGTAAAAAATCTTCCAGCGGATTGTCCTCCGGGACGCTGAAAAAATCGTCCTTATGTGCTTTCCGCAGGTCAAGAGCTATCTTGTTTATGTCCTGCTGTATCACATAGCGGCAAAAGCTGTCATCGTCAATATGGGCGGCGACAAGCTGCCTTAACTGCGGGTCGGACAAGCCGGGATTGTGCTGCTTCATAATGGTTGCGCTCATAATATCCACAATGGCATTTGCGCTCTGTACCTGCTTGACTGCCGTTCCGTTCACATAGATTTCAAGGTCAGCCATCAGCCGGGGGAAATCCGGGTGCGCCGCCAGCTCACACAAGAGGGAAGTATCCACCCGCCCACTTTTCAATAGTTCAATCATATCATCACTCAAGCGCAGGTCTGCAAGATCGGCGTTTGGGTGATTTTTTGTTTTAGAGCGTCCCAGCAGGTAATCAACGGTCACTTCATAAACCTTTGCCAGCTGGATAAGGGCATGGTGGCTGATGTCTTTGAGATTGTCTCCCTCATAACTGCCTAAAGCAGATTTGGAAAGGTGAGTTTCCTCCGCAAGCTGTTCCAGCGTCAGCCCTCGTTCCACACGCAGGTCTTTTAATCGTTCTTGTATGGATAATTCCATGCTCTCCCTCCTTGTCTGCTTGATAGTCAAAAATATTTTTAATTTTCTCGCAGATAATTCACTAACTCTTTTTCTAACAATTCATACATGGTATTCCGCAAAAATTTTACTTTGTCTTGCTCATGGGCATAGTACCAGACAGTTTCTTCGCCGGGGCGAAGTAGGAGTAAATCTCCGTCAGCCTCTTTCCAAAATTCGCCTAGTACACAATAATGCTCCTCGTGAATAGTTAGATTAAAGAGCTGGGATAAGCTGATACTCAAACCTGTAGATACATTAACTCCCTCAGTTATGAGAAAAAATTCCCGAACTTGTGTTGGGAGAATAAATCCTAATTTCTTTTCTATCTCTACAATCTTCTCCACAGTTGCAGCAGATTTTATTTCATCAGAGGAGTCCAAGACTTTTGCCAACATTTTTGAGAACTTAGGGTATTGAGTAAACCATTCGGGGTGCTGTGCCTTGAATTTCTTTTGCTTTTCCCGTTGTACTCGTTTCTGTTCCTTACAGTAAGCGTCCAATTCCTCCAGATACCGTTCTTGATAGAGATTGCTAATTTCAAACGCTATTCCGTTCTTCTCCAGAATAGTGATGGCTCCCTTTTGGCTACCAAATACTGATACCCAAGAAAATCCATGCGACCGGGGTTTTAACTTCAAAAACTCGCCGTGGTTCAATAGTTTTTCCACTTCGGATTCGTGTTCGTTCCACCAACCCCACCAACTCTCAGGATTTTCCCTGCCCTCTACTAAATTTAAGCACTTTGAAAATAACTCCAACTTATCCATCTCTATCACCTCGCATTATTTTTTCTATTCTACCACAATTCCGAGAGCGTGGAAATAGCGAGTTTTCCGAGGTGATTTCCTACCTTATGGATATACGGCACAGGCGGTCGAAAAAGTGTAGACTTGTGGTAGTTCATCGATGAGCTGCACCTTGAAAACCGAATGACCGTCCGAAAAGGAATACCCCGGCCGGGGAAGCACCGCAAGGAGCCAACTTCTGGACACTTTGTCCAGAGGTCACTTCGGGACAACTTGTCCCGAAGCTGTGGGGAGCGTGCCAACGCCGGAACACGCCGCAGGAATGGGGCAGGAAGCCTTTTCGGGGAGAACGGCAAAAGTGAAAAACGGAGGGACGCATGAAAGATAATCCATATAAACGCCTACCACCGTTGGAGCGCAAGCCGGACGGTACCCTCTGCCGCATGACCCCGGCACAGAGGAAGCAGGCAAACGCCCTGATCCGCCGGGAGTGCTGTAATTATGAGGACGGGAACTGTATGCTCCTTGACGATGGGGATACCCACACTTGCCCCCAGACCATTTCTTTCTCGGTCTGCTGTAAGTGGTTCCGCTGGTCGGTCTTACCGCAAATCGGGACGCTGGAAGCAGAGATTTTCCGGGATAAGGAGCTAAAACGCTGTGCGGTCTGCGGCAGAGTGTTTGTCCCAAAGTCCAACCGGGCGAAATACTGTCCCGACTGCGCCGCCAGAGTTCACAGGCGGCAGAAAACAGAAAGTGAACGGAAAAGGAGGTCTGCTGTGGACAGTTAGGCAGGGGAAAAGCCTTTATTCATAAGGCTTCCAGAGGGCAGAACCGGGGGAAGTGGTATCAAGCACCGTCCTCCCCCCGGAAATGCCCTCCTAACTGTCCACAAAACACAGTATGACAAACACTATTTATATTCATCAGCCGGAGAAATCGGTCAGCTTCACCCGGCTCCCGAATTTCCTCTTTGAAGCACCCACATTCACGCCACTGTCCAACGAAGCAAAGGTTCTGTACGCCTTTATCCTGCGCCGGATGGAGTTGTCCCGCAAGAACGGTTGGGCAGACGAATACGGGAGGATTTACCTCTACTATCCCATCTGCGAAGTAGTTGGTCTGCTCCACTGTGGGCGGCAAAAGGCGGTCAATACCCTGCGGGAACTGCAATATGCCGGATTGGTGGAGATCCAGAAGCAGGGCTGTGGAAAACCCAACCGCATCTACCCAAAATCCTATGAAGCGGTTCCAAATACCGACTTCAAGAAATCCCGTTCTGGTACGCCGGAGGACTGAAAACCGCACTCCACAAGTACGATAATCAATCCTCTTGAAGTACGAAAACCGGACGGTATATAGAAATACAGAGATAAAAATATTGATTTATATTCTATCCATTCCCTTCCTATCCGAGATATTTTCTGCGGGATTTTCCTGTGGAAAAGTCCCGGAAGGGAAAGGAACGGGGAAAGGAGTTTATGGCACAACACGCAATTTTGCGATTTGAAAAACACAAGGGCAATCCGGCAAGACCGCTGGAAGCCCATCACGAACGGCAAAAGGAACAGTACGCCAGCAATCCCGACATTGACACCAGCCGGAGCAAATACAACTTCCATATCGTCAAGCCGGAGAGCAGGTACTACCACTTTATCCAGAACCGCATTGAACAGGCTGGCTGCCGCACCCGTAAGGACAGCACCCGGTTTGTGGACACGCTGGTCACCGCCAGCCCGGAGTTTTTCAAGAAGAAATCCCCAAAGGAGATACAGGCGTTTTTCCAGAGGGCGGCTGATTTCCTCATTGACCGGGTAGGGCAGGACAATATCGTGTCTGCTGTGGTACACATGGACGAGAAAACGCCCCACCTGCATTTGACCTTTGTCCCGCTTACTAAGGACAACCGCCTGTGCGCTAAAGAAATCATAGGCAACCGGGCGAATTTAACAAAGTGGCAGGACGATTTTCACGCCTATATGGTGGAGAAATATCCTGACTTGGAGCGTGGGGAAAGTGCCAGCAAGACAGGCAGGAAGCATATCCCCACCCGTCTGTTCAAGCAGGCGGTCAATCTCTCCAAACAGGCAAGAGCCATTGAAGCCACGCTGGGCGATATTACCCCGTTCAACGCCGGAAAGAAAAAAGAGGAAGCCCTCTCCATGCTGAAAAAGTGGTTCCCGCAGATGGAGAATTTCTCCGGGCAGTTGAAAAAATACAAGGTCACAATCAATGACCTGTTAGCGGAAAATGAAAAGCTGGAAGCAAGGGCAAAAGCCGGTGAAAAAGGCAAGATGAAAGATACGATGGAACGGGCAAAGCTGAAAAGCGAACTGGACAATTTACAGCGGCTGGTTGACCGTATCCCGCCGGATATACTGGCGGAACTGAAACGGCAGCAGCGGCAGCATGGAAAGGAAAGGTGATTTTATAAGTACCACTATCAGATACAAAAAGGAAACGGAAGTCGTGACTTTTCAAGGCAGGGAAATCACGCTGGAAAACCTCTCCCCGGTGTTCACGCCGGAGCAGGAAGCGGCAAAACGCCGAGAGCTGGAACAGCAGCTTTATGAGGTGTTCCGCAAGTATGCCGACAAACGGCAGAGTGAGGAAGCCGGGGCATAAGGTTTCCCGAAACCATCGTTGATTTGCGGGGCTGCTGACGGTATAATAGAACTGTCAGCAGCTCCGTTTCTTTTTTAAGAAAAGGAGCGACAAAATGAATAACAGAATAGACGCAATCTATGCAAGGCAATCGGTAGACAAAAAGGATAGCATTTCCATTGAAAGCCAGATTGAGTTTTGCAAATACGAATTGAAAGGCGGGAACTGCAAAGAGTACAAGGACAAAGGGTATTCCGGGAAAAATACGGAGCGTCCACAATTCCAACAGCTTATGCGGGATATTGAAAGCGGCCTTGTGCGGAAAGTGGTGGTTTACAAGCTCGACCGCATCAGCCGTTCCATTCTGGACTTTGCGAAGATGATGGACTTCTTCCAAAAGTACGAAGTGGAGTTTGTGTCCTCTACGGAGAAGTTTGATACCTCCACCCCAATGGGGCGGGCGATGCTGAATATCTGTATCGTGTTCGCCCAGCTTGAACGGGAAACGATACAGAAGCGGGTGCAGGACGCATGGTACTCCCGCTGTCAGCGGGGCTTCAAAATGGGCGGCAAAACGCCCTACGGATTTCGGACAGAGCCTTATGTGATGGACGGGGTGAGCACAAAGAAGCTGGTAATAGAGCCAACCGAAGCGGCCTTTGTCCGGCAGATGTATGAGATGTACGCTGACCCGCAGGTATCGCTGCATGACATTACAAAGAAGCTGACGGCGGGCGGTATGCGTACTTATCATGGCAGGCCGCTGTCAAGGGCTACTTTGAGCGTTATTCTCCGCAACCCGATTTATGTCATGGCTGACCTCGACATATACGAGTTTTACAAAAGCCAGGGGACGGATATTTACAATGACGCCGCCGACTTTGCCGGGACAAACGGCTGCTATTACTATCAGGGCAAGGGGAATACAGAGGACAAGCACAAGCACCTGCAAGGACAGACGCTGGTACTGGCTCCACATGAGGGGTTTATCCCATCGGAGCTGTGGCTGAAATGCAGGAAGAAGCTGCTTGCCAGCCACACCTACCAGCCCGCAAGGAAAGCCCGGAACACATGGATGGCGGGAAAAATCAAATGCGGGAAATGCGGGTATGCGCTTATGTCGGCGCACTCCAACGGCATCCTCTATATGCGTTGCACCGTCCATGCGGACAGCAAGGCGTGTCCCGGCTGCGGGTGCGTGAAGCTGCACGAACTGGAAGCGGTGGTCTATGGGGCTATGGTGAAGAAGCTGAAAGATTTTAAGACGCTAACAGGCCGGAAAAAAGCGGCGAAAATCTCCCCGAAGCTGGCGGCAAAGCGGCAGGAACTGGCGCAGGTGGAAAGCGAGATTGAAAAGCTGCTTGACACGCTGACGGGCGCAAGCCCTGTTTTGATCTCCTATGCCAACAGCAAAATTGAGGAGCTGGACGCAAGGCGGCAGTCCATTGCCAATGAGATTGCAAAACTCTCTGCGGACGCTGTGCCGATGGAGAAGATGGAAAGCATTTCCGGGTATCTGGATGACTGGGAGAATGTCAGCTTTGAGGACAAGAGGCAGGTGGTGGACGCACTGATAACGGTCATCCGGGCGACAAATGAAAAGGTAGAAATTGAATGGAAAATCTGACGGGTTAATCCCCACCGTACCTATCCTTTTTGTGCTCTTGTCTATAATAGTGAAATGCTTTTCCCCGAACACGATGTCCGTTTCATCGCCGTGAACAGCGGTGTGGACAGCGCCAATCAGCAGGACAACGACTTTACTCCGTTCTTGAATATCATCAACGAGTTCTATGTCAAGGACAGCAGTAAAAAGGTCAAAGCGGTTATGAAGCAGAAAGGCGAATCCGGTGAGTATCTGACCACCAACCCACCCTATGGCTACATGAAAGACCCCGACAATCCAAAGAGACATTGGGTTGTGGACGATGAAGCCGTAGCTGTTGTCCGTCAGATCTTCGCATGGTGTATGGAGGGCTTCGGCCCCTCTCAGATTGCCAAGAAGCTGAAGGAAGCAAAGGTGGATTGCCCCACCGTCCATTGGATGAAGATGGGACGTAATGCTCCTGCAAAGACACCGGATAATCCTTACAATTGGGCACCACGAACTATCACCGGCATACTGGAAAAGATGGAATACCTTGGTCACATGGTCAACTTCAAGACCCGCAAGCAGTCGTACAGAAGCAAAAAGAAACTCGAAAACCCTCCCGACCAATGGAAGATTTTCGAGAACACCCATGAAGCTATTATTGACGAAGAAACCTTCGCCCGTGTGCAGGAGCTTCGCAAGAATAAGCGCAGACCCGCCAGAACAGGCAAGACCAATATGTTCTCCGGTCTCGTCCGCTGTGCCGATTGCGGTGAGAAATTGTACTACTGCACCAGCAACAGTTTTGAAACCAGACAAGACCACTTTGTTTGCTCCACTTCCCGTAAAAAGGGTAAGGAGGTCTGTGACACCCACTTCATCAGAGCCGTTGTACTGGAAGAAGGTACGCTCCAGCACATGAGGTTGGTAATCTCCTGTGTTGCAGGCTATGAGGACTCATTCCGCAGAGCATTGGGTGCCAAGCGAAGCGAGGAAGCAAGGAAAGAGCTTTCTGCCAAGAAGCAAACCTTGCAGAAATCCGAAAATCGTCTGGCTGAACTGGACAGATTGTTCAAGCGTATTTATGAGGATATGGTCAACGGAAAACTGTCCGAAGCTCGTTTTCAGATGTTGTCTGATGATTATGAGCAGGAGCAGGCAGACTTGAGAGCCAAGATTGAAATGCTTGAAAACGAAATACAGAATCAAGAAGATCAAGCGGAGAATGTTGATAGATTTATCCGACAGGCAAAGAAATACCTGTATCTGGAGAAGCTGACACCGACCGTGCTGAACGATATGGTGAACGCCGTATATGTTCATGCACCGGACAAGTCCAGCGGACACCGAGTGCAGGATGTGACCATCAGTTACAACTATATCGGCATACTCCCCGCCAATTTACTCTATGACGTTGTGAACGGAAAAGCGGCATGATCACTCATGCCGCCTTCCCGAAAACAATATTATAATGTTTTATTGGACCGCCCGGAAGTCGGCGTCTTTTACTTTTTCACTGTACTTTTGTGTAAACTTGTGGTAGACTAATTTTGAATATACTCTAAAGGAAAGGCGGTGTCACCATGGAAATCGGCTGGCTCATCGAAGAGCTGGATGAAGTGATTTATCTCAGCGATGCTGAAACCTATGAAATTCTGTTTGTCAATCGGGCCTGCCGGAAAGACCTGGGCCTTGACTCCCCTGACGACTACCTGGGAAAGCCCTGCTACAAAGTGCTGCAAAATCGGGACGAACCCTGTCCTTTCTGCACCAACCATCTGCTGAAGCCCGACGAAACCTATGTCTGGGAACATCAAAACCAACGGGTCAACCGGCATTACCTGCTGAAGGACAAGCTGATTTCCTATCAAGGCCGCCCGGTGCGAATGGAGGTGGCCTTAGACATCACCGACCGGGAAACCGTCAGCCGGGAGCTGTCTGAAAAGCTGGCTGTGGAGCAGGCCATCGTGTCCTGCACCCGGTCTCTCACTTCGGCGGAGAGCCTGGAAAAAGCCATCGCCCTGGTGCTCCAGAGCATCGGGGAATTCTATCGGGCCGACAGGGCCTATATCTTTGAGATCGACCACCAAAAGGACATCTGCAAAAACACCTATGAGTGGTGCGGAGAAGGCGTGGCGCCGGAAATGGAATTTTTGCAGGACGTGGACATGACCCTCCTGAACCGGTGGATGCCCCATTTCGAGCAGATGGAGCCGGTGCTCATTCCCGACCTGGAAGCCATCAAGGTGGACAGCCCGGAGGAGTACTGCATCCTTTCGATGCAGAACATCAAAAACCTCATCGCCGCCCCCTTCACCATCGACAACATCCTCATGGGTTACGTCGGAGTGGATAATCCTCGTGCTTACGCCGGGAACCCGGTCCTGCTCCAGAGCCTTGCCTACTTCATCGCCAACGAGATTACCAAGCGGCGGATGATATCCAAGCACACCTACCTCAATTATCACGATCCCCTCACCGGGCTTCTAAACCGCAACAGCTATATAGCCTACCTGGACAGCAACCCTGAAGAACGGCTCCAGTCCCTGGGCGTAGTGGTGGCCGACATCAATGGCCTCAAACAAATCAACGAACGGTTTGGCCACTCCTTTGGCGACAGTGTCGTGGCCACCACTGGCAGCATTATGAAGGAATTTATCGAAGAGCGGATTCTCTTCCGCCTCAGCGGTGACGAAATCGTCGGCTTTGTGGAAAACACCGATATCCAGCAGTTCGTCCATAAAATCCGCCAGATGCAGGAAATCCTCGAACGGCGGGTGCTGTACGGCGTCACCATCGGCTACACCTGGAGCGATGCCGAAATAAATGTCCAGAACCTTGTCACCCACGCCGACGAGCTGATGTTTATCCAAAAGCAGGAGTTTTACAAAAACTTTGACAGCAATTCCAAGCACGCCAACCATATGTCCCAGACTGCCCTTCTGGAAGAAGTGGCCCGAGGCTCCTTCCGCATGTACCTCCAACCCAAGTGCGATATTTCATCCGGTGAGGTTGTGGGAGCCGAAGCCCTGGTGCGCTTCGGGGACAAAACTCACGGCCTCATTACCCCGGACAAGTTTATCCCTCTGCTGGAAAAAGAGCGGCTCATCCGCTATGTGGATTTGTTTATCTACGAGCAGGTGCTCAAACAGATGACGGCGTGGCAGCAACAGGGCAAGCCCCTCTTCCCCATCTCCCTCAACTTCTCCCGCATCACCCTGCTGGACGCCGACCTGATGAAGGAAATGCTTGAAATCTACAGCCGGTATGATTCCGTGCCCAAAAATTTTGTCCAAATCGAGCTCACCGAGACCATCGGAGAGGTGGAGCGGGAAATCGTATTCCAGATCGGCAAGAGCATCCGGGATCAGGGGTTCCAGCTGGGACTGGACGACTTCGGCTCCCAGTACTCCAGTATGTCGCTGCTCACCTTCATGGAGTTCGACACACTGAAACTGGATAAAAGCCTCATCTGGAACCTGGAAACCAGCCCTTCCTGCCGTACCATGGTCAAATGCATCATCGACATGTGCCGGGAAATGGGAATGGAATGCTTGGCCGAGGGAGTAGAAACCGAAGAGCAGCTGGCCCTTCTGAAAAACATGGACTGCACCACCGCCCAGGGGTATCTATACAGCAAACCCCTGCCCGCGGACGAATTTGGAAAAATATATCTGTAATAGGCGCCGCCCCAATGGTACTGCCTTTTTCCCACAAAGATCCCCTTGATTTTCACAGCAGACGAATTTGGCTAACCAAATTCAGCGCTAAGACGTAACCTTAATCCCCGCCCTAATGTTTGCTTTTAATATCAGCACATTGCGGCTGCCTGAATACCTGCGATGGCACCATCGGCCACTGCTGTAGCAACCTGTCTTACTTTCTTCGCGCGGATATCTCCTGCCGCAAATACTCCTGGGATTTCCGTCTGCATCGAGTCATCAGTCAAAATATAGCCGTCATCTAACTTCAATTCTGTGTACATCTGCGTATTCGGAACAATTCCCGCGTATACAAATACTCCACACTCTGCATCTTTTACAATCTGCTTCATTCCTGTTTTGTTATCTGTAAATTCGAGCTCTTCCACCGCTTCGTTGCCATATACTCCAGTTAGACTTGAATGCGGCATGACTTCGATATTATCATGGGTAAATACTTTATCTTTGAATTCCTGTATACATGCAAGCTCATCCTCCAGGCATACAATCATCACTTTTGCCGCTAATTCAGCCAGATAAAGAGCTTCCTTAACCGCTCCATCTGCTCCGCCGATAACATAAACATTCTTTCCTTTATAGTTCAAACCATCTTTTGGTGCATTTAATCTGACACCTTTCAGACTTTCCCCGGGAATGCCCAGCATACGGCCAGAGCCACCATTTGCCAAAATTAAGGTTTTAGATTGATAACTTGCTTTATCGGTAACGACTTTCTTTATTTCGCCTGTAAGTTTTGTCTCTGTCACATTTTCATAACGAATCTCCACACCAGCACCGAGCGCCTGCTCTTTCATTCGTTCAGCAAAGGTATTGCCAGATTCTTCTTGTACGATTGCTGTATAGTGTGTCACTGTAGATACCGTTCCAATCAAACCTCCCACCTGTTTCTTTTCCAACACCAAAACTTTTTTTCCTCTGCTTTTCCCATAAATTGCTGCACTGATACCAGCAGGTCCTGCGCCAATAATAATCATGTCGTACATTTTAATATCCTCCTATATTTATAAAAATATGAAGCAATTGGCAATTTGCTTAAATGAGTGTTTTTCTGGGTTTTATTGCTTTTCTATATAAATTCCATTTGCGTGAATTTTATGCCAAGGTCTTGACAGGCTTATTTTAATATGTCCAAAATCTTTGTTTTTTCAATTCTACATATACATGGATTTCATATCAAATTTTTGTAGGAAAGCTTACGACCGTCCCAACGAAAAAGGCCCCTGCCAAACCAAAAAACCATTACCCGACGATAATAGGATGGTTAAATGATGGATTTAAGAGCAAAAAAGGCTGCGAAGCGCGAAAACAAGCAAAAAATCAAGGCAATTTACCACGCTTCGTTTTCCAGAGAAGACCGGATGCCCTTTTGGATGATGATGGCCATGTCCCACCTTTGGAACACCGAGTTTCTGGCGTTTTATGACGGCGATACCCTCTGCGGCTTTGTCTATCTCGCCACCGTCCGCAAGCTCAGCTTTATCATGTTCCTCGCGGTGGAAGAAACCCTCCGCTCCAAAGGATACGGCGGCGCCATTCTGCAAAAAGTCCAGGCCATGCACCCGGACAGCAAGGTCATCGTGTCCATCGAACCTTGCGGAGAGGGTGCAAAAGACCTGGCGCAGAGGATCCGGCGCAAAAATTTCTATCTCCGAAACGGATATGCCGAAACGGGATATTATATCAAATTGGGCGGGAAAACCCAGGAGCTCCTGATCCGGAACGGAACGTTCTCCAAGCGGGAATTTTCGTTGTTTTTCCTGCTGTACAGCAACTTTACCATGTTCCCTAAAATATCGAAATCATCGTCCTGAAAACAGTTCCAATGCAATGAAAAAAAGCAGGGGGCCTCCCCTGCTTTTGCGTTATAATAGGGAAGTAAACGGCGTTTTGTCCGCTTCCCTTTTGGATTCTGCGACGTTTATCAGCTCCAACCCCATGTCCAGCCCGTAGCGGATGTCACTGAATGCTCCGCCGAAATCGTCCCGCTGGTAATAAAATAAAAACCGGGAATTGCCAATGGCATACCGCACCGGCCGTAAGTGCGGTTCTGACTGGCGGCAGAGGCAGATTATCGCGTCAAACTCATCCTCGTAATCGGCCAGCAGATGGGCGTCCGACCCGATGAGAGTGAGCCGGATGGGGATATAGCCGTAGCATTGCTGAAGTTTTTGGAGGGTTTCCAGGCAGAGGCGCTCAAAAGGCCCTACGCCGCAGAACAGAAAGCTGGTGACGCCCCGTGCGATAAGGCCGTTGAATTCGTATTCCACCACGGGCTCGTACCCGTACGGAACATCGGGCCTACCGACGATACAGCAGGTACGCTTTGCAATGTATTGAATCCGCATAAATACTTCTCCTATATATGGATATATATACTAGTAAATATAGATAAGTATATAATACCTAATATCCAAATGTCAATAGGTATGATAATCTATGTCTATATATAGGAGGGAAAGCCATGGGTACTTTGAGGACAATCGTCGAAAATGTAGTGGGCAAGGAGCGGCCGTACGGGAAGGTGGAGCTGTTTTTAGGCGAATATATGGACGCCCACGGATTTTCCAGAAACGGGCTTGCCAAGCGCACCGGCCTGGACTATAAAACCGTCGACCGGTATTACCAGAACAAAAACGTGGAGCGGGTGGACCTGAGCCTGCTGGCGAAATTCTGCTACTCCATGAACTGTGAGCTGTCGGATATCCTCCGCTACCTTCCCCCGGAAAACGATTGATGAAAACCGCTCCCGCTTGCTGCCGTGGAGCGGTTTCGCTGGTGAAAAACAGGAATATTTTCATAGAGAAGCGGATGGCCCATCATCCGCTTTTTTTCGCGCCGCAATGTTGATGGGCCGCAGGCCCAGCCCCTCGCCGTAAATGAGGTCGCTTTGGATTCCGCCGAAGTCGGTGAGCTGAAAGTAGACCATAAACCGGGAATGCTCGATGGCAATGCGGTTGAGGGAAAAGGAGGGGTCCTTTTCGGGCCGCAGGCAGCAAACCGCGTCGAAGTCGTATTCTGATTTGGTGAGCAGAGTGATGTCGGTGCCGAGGAGAATGGTTTTGATAGGGATGTAGTCATAAGTTTGCTGAAGGCAGCGCAGGGCCTTGAGGCAGAGCCGCTCGAAGATATCCAACCCGGTGAAAAAGTAACAAGTGACCCCGTGGGCGATCAGATTATCGAATTCGTGTTCCAGCGTGGCCCGGTAACCGGGAGGAATGTCGGGACGGCCGAGGATGCAGCAGGTTCCGGCTGTAGAAGTCAAAAAATTCATAATCATTTCCTCCTATGGGTATTATACTTGTATAAGTATAATACCCGAATAGGTATAATGTCAAATTGGGTTATATGTGTTAAGGTATAATTATAGAAAATAACAAAGAAGGTGTGCAAAGTGAAAATTCCGATTCAATTGGTTGGAAAACGGACAGAAGTCTCTACTTTGCAGCCTTTTGGCAAAATCAAAGTCAAATTGGGCGAATACTTGAATCAGCACGGTATTACCAGAAACAGTTTGGCTGACAGTATCGGTGTCAAGTTCCAGACAATCGACCATTACTGTAAACCGGACGTGGAAATTTATAGACTGGATATGGTGCTCTTTGCTAAAATATGCTGTTCGCTTCAATGCGAAATAAGCGATTTGCTTGAATATATCCCATTGGAAAACAAATAAACCCGCTTTTGGATTTGTAAAGGTGCTTTTTGTTAGGTCACCTCATAGGGCATTAGATTATCGAGTTCGCGTTCCAGCGCGGCCCGGTATTCGGGAGGAATGTCGGGGCGGCCGAGGATGCAGCAGGTTCCGATTTTTATTCTTTGACCTTCTGATTTGGCAGGCGCTCGATAACAATGTTGTTGATCGCGTATTCCAGCATGATATTGATTAATTCATTGCGGGAGCGATGCGTTTCGTCAGCAAGCCGGTCTAGCCGGCAAATAATTCCTTCCGATATCCGAATGGTTGTCACACGATATCCATCCTCACCGCGAATCTTGATTTTTAGCGGTTCTCTATTGCTGTCATTCATAGCATCACTTCCTGCATCCATTGTAAAATATTGGGAAAAAGATTTATATATTATTGGTCCCCATTTTTTGAGAGCATCGGGCGGCTGTAACGTATATTAAAAATTGTTGTTGCCTTTCATTGAATATTATAAGGTTCCACGGATAATTTTTGTTGTAACTCTCCCTAAGGGGTATCTCATCAAATATTATATCAGAAGCATTCGTTCATAATCTAGTGCTAAACTAGTGTCAAAATAGTCCCAAAATTACACCATTATGGAACAACAAACCCGCCTTTACCGATTCGGTGAGGGCGGGTTTGTTATGTTGGTTTCTGTTTCGTTGTTCTCCTTAACCGTTACTGTTTTCTTTTCGTTCAGTCGTCGGGACTCGCCCCGACAGGCGAATTAAGGGGCTGTCTTGTCAGCCCCTTAATAATCCTACCGCGGGGGGAGGGCTCCGCGCTGCGCTTAGAATCCTAGGAGTCGCCCTCCCCTGCCACCCCTCGTGCTTTTCTAGGGCTTGTAGTAAAACGGAAAGATTTTTTGCTTCGTCGCTGTCCGGGGCTGCGCGCTTCGCCGCTCGCCCCCCTTTGGGGCCGTCGTCGCTGACGCTCCTCCGGCCCTCCATCAGGAAACCGTGTTTTTTACTGGCGGGGCGATAAGGTATCGCCCCCTACCGTTTACCAAGAAGTTTCGAAAAAATATAGGGGCGGATATAAAATCCGCCCGCAGTCTGCCGGAAGGTTTCAGGAAAATGTAGGGGCGGCCATCGGCCGCCCGCGGTTTCCCACAGTTTTTGCCTATCGGCGGGCGGCTGATAGCCGCCCCTACATTCCACTGAAAACAACAAAAAAGACGAACCCGCCGGGGGTTCGTCTTTTTTCTTACGAAAGCTTATTCCTCCGCTTTGATTTCCGCCGCGGGGGCTTCCTCTTTCTTTTTGCCCAAAAATTCCGGCAGGTTCATGCCCGCCATGTCGAACATCTCGTTCATGGGGGGGATGCTCTTCATCAGGCCGGACACAAAGCCCGCAGTCGCGGTCTTGCCGTCCTTTTCGCCGCCGTCCCAGACGGTGACTTTGTCGATTTTGATGCCCTTGACGGCCTCCACCTGGATTTTCAGGAGGTTTTCCATCTTGTCGGCCAGCATCAGGCGCAGAGCGTCGTTTGCGTCGCCGCCGGCGGCGCTGACGATGTCTTTCAAACCGTCTGCCTGTTTTTGGAGCATGGTCTGCAAGCCCTCCGCCTCAGCGGTCATGCGGGCGAGAATTGCGTCGGCCTCACCTTGGGCGCGGCGTCTGGTCTGCTCGGCCTCCGCTTCAGCCTCCAGTTCCATTTTGCGTTTTTCGATTTCGGTCTTGACGATGATGTCCGCTTCCAAAGTGGCTTTCTCACGGGCGAAACGTGCGGCCTCAGCCTGCTGTTCGGCCGAGTAAGCCTCTTCCAAAGCTTTTGCCGACTGGATTTTTTCCGCCGAGGTAGCGATTTTTAAGGCCTCCGCCTCTTTTTCGCGGCGGGCGGCGTTAGACATGGCGATGTTTATCTGGGCCTCGTTTTCACCCTCGATGGCGATGGAGTTTGCCTGTGCCACCTGTACGCGCTGGTCACGGTTGGCGTTGGCCTCACCGATGGAGCCGTCGCGCTCTTTTTCGGCCACGCTCTTTTTGGCGTCGTTAATGGCTTTTGCCGCCGCCTCTTTACCGAGGGCGGAGATGTAACCGGACTCGTCGCTGATGTCGGTGACGTTGACGTTGATGAGCCGCAGGCCGATTTTTTTCAGCTCGCCCTCCACGTTGCTGGACACCGCCGCTAAGAATTTATCCCTATCGGTGTTGATTTCCTCGATGTCCATGGTGGCGATAACGAGACGGAGCTGTCCGAAGATGATGTCTTTTGCAAGCTCCTGGATTTCCTGGAGTTTCAGGCCCAAAAGCCGCTCTGCCGCGTTCTGCATAACGCCGGGTTCCACCGAGATGCCCACGGTGAACCTGGACGGCACGTTGATGCGGATGTTCTGCCGGGACAACGCGCTCTGCAAATCCACCGAGATGGAAATGGGGGTCAAATCGAGAAACTCGTAAGCCTGCACCACCGGCCAGATGAAGCTGGCGCCGCCGTGGATGCATTTGGCGGTACGGTTGGAGCCGTCCTTGTTGTTGCCCACGTTACCGTAGATGACCATGACCTTGTCGGAGGGGCACTTTTTGTACCGGGACAGGATCAGGAGCAGCAGGGAGAACAAAATCACAACGATGACAACAATGAGAATCAGCATTTCAATGGATAAATTGTTTGGCATGTTTTTTCCCTCTCTTTTTTCTGTATTTGCCCGCTATTTCCTGCGGACCAGGAGCGTGGAAGCAAGCGCCTCCCGCACGACGACCGTTTCGCCGGTGGGAATGTCTTCCCTGTCGTCGGTCACCGCGTCGAATTCGGTGAGGGCCTCCCCCACCAGGACGTTTACCTTGCCCATGCCCTGCTTTTTCGCGGGGACGGTGAGATAAACTTCGCCCTCTTTGCCCACCGCTTCTCTGGGATCCATGGTGCCGTCGTACTGGCATTTTAAGAGCCAGTCGAACAAAAGCGCCACTAAAACCATCATCAGCGCGCCGAACACCAGGGCCAGGAACACCGAAACCACCGTGCCCAGCCCGCCCTTGAGCATGACGAGCCCCGACCAGCCGAATACCGCAAAGAAGGCGACGAAGCCCCTCAGGGTAAAGATGCGCAGGCTGTGGTCGAACTCGCCGGAATCCCGGGGGGTGTTGTGGTCGCCGTGGACGTCGTGCTCGATGAGCTGGGGCCCTTCGTGGAAAGCGCCCCCGAGGCCGTCGTCCGGTACTTCCCCGGGCATTTCCGGCACCGTTCCCCCGGCTCCCGCGTCAAAGGCAGGGCCGAACTCATGCGGGCCGGCTTCCAGATCGACAGGGCTGTCAGGCATATCGAAGCCGGTATCCGGCCCGTCAAAACCGCCGTCGGGTGCGTCGAATCCAGCGTCCGGCCCGTCGAATCCGCTGTCCACGTGGGCGTCGTGGACGAAACCGCCGTCGTCGCCGTCCCCCGCGCCGTGGCCCAGGCCCAAAAGGGTCAGGAGGGTCTGGATGACGAGGAGCACCGTTGCCGGGATGGCGATGCAGGCGAAAATCTGCTGAAGCCCGGTTAAGGACTCCCACCATTGCAGCATAGCAATCATTCCTTTCTGACGTTTTCGCCTTTGTCGCTGAAGCTTCCCGGCGGAAAAGGCGCAAACGCCGGACGATACCCTGTTTTGAATCCGCCTCCCTTCGATGGCCCGGCAACAGGTTTCCGGGGCCGAAAAACGTGTGGGGTTTCGGGCTCGTTCACCCAAATTCCCCGTAAAAACCTTTATTTACAGTCTGCCCCGGGACGATCCCGAAATTGCAGGGGGCTGAAAACAAGGGCGGCGGCCCATTGGGCTGGATAAATTTCGATGGAGGTTATCTGTTTTGCTGGGGCAGCGCGTCGTACATCTTTAGGGCCTGCTGCTTGAGCATCGACGCGATGTACGCCGTCACCATGATCTGGAGCACCCGGTAAACCCGCTCCTTCGCGCCGGGAATCGGCTCTTCGTAGCCTTCGATGGCACGGGCGCAGGCCTCGTCCAGCGTTTCAACCCCCAGCTTGCTCTGGGTGAGCATCTTCCCCACCGCCTCGGCGGCGGACAGGTACAAAGCCATGTCGTCGATGATGTCGTCGCTTTCGTCGTCCAGGTGTCCGTTGATGTAACTCAATAGGACGCTCACCCGATCCAACTGGAAGGAATCTTTGAGCATGTTGATGAGCAGAATCCGGGCAAACTGCCGGATGGAGTACCGCTTGTTCTGTGGCGGCGGCAGAAATCCCCGCTTCACCCAGTTCTGGATGGTGTAGGGTTCGAGTCCCGTCAGCGCCGCCACCTGGGACAGCATGAGCCCCCCGCTCAAAAACATGGGGGAAAGGAGCCGATTGGCGGTTTTCGCACTGATTTCTTCCGCCTCGATGGTGGAACCGGGCAGGTAATGAGCCATTTTTTCACCTTCTTTCCAAAGAAATGGACGAATGATTTCGAGAACCCTCGAAAGAGTTTCTCTAATTCCTTTTCCGGTTTACTTAAATATATCATAAGGTCACATGATTGTCAATAGGGTTCTGAAAATATTTTTGTAAAATTGAGGTAAAATGTGAGAGCCATTAAACCAAAAATAAAGTTGCGTTTTGATACAAAATATCTGAATACTTGTAATAAATATCGCACAATGCTACAAATCTTTTGTTTTTCCATTGACTCAACGGACAAAATGTGTTACTTTGGGAGTAAAGCAAAAAATCAGAGGCCCGCGATCCGCAAAGCCCCTGATTTTTTCCCATATTTCTATGGTCTACTTGACATCTAAATCATACGATTATGTTTATACAGATCAAACACACTACTATATAAAAGATGAACGGCCGAATACCTTAGGCACATAAGTTGATCATTACTATGCCGAATTTGAAGGCGAGATTTATCCGGCAAACAGCAGAGAAGCGGTTACCAAATATGACTGGTATACGATTGACACTGACTTTCTAAACACAACAATGACGGAAAAATTCTGGATTGCAGACGAAACAGATGCGGACATTATGAGAGTTCTGTTAGAATCGGCTAAGGCTCATGGGGAGCTTAACTTCAAATACTATTTAGATCAGCAAAAACTGTACTTAATAAATGGTATTGTGTGTGATCGGAATGAGGCCGGTAATTTTATGTGGACTTGCTATTTAGCGTCAAAGGGATATGGAAATGATTTGCAAAACATGTTGGCAGAAGGAGGAAGCTTAGTCCTTGAGAAAAGATGGGATGAAGCTGAAGATGCTTTCATGAGATGGGAAGGTATTCGATATTTTTATCAATTATTGGGCAAGGACGAAGAATTCATGAGAAAGCATTTGCCGAAATATAGGCACCCATGGATTCAAAACTAGAAAGCAGGTAAAGATGATGCAAACACGCTCCAAAAAATGGCATATGATCCTCCCTCTCCTCCTTCTCGCAACCGCCTGTCTTTCGGGCTGGCTCTATCTGAACACAGGAGACCGGCTCTGCCAGCGGTACAACCGGTACTGCTTTGAGCTGAACGAGCAAATCAAAGACGAAAGCTTCCTGTTTGCCGAAGTCAAATGGAACTCCATTGAGCTCCTGAACCGCGACCGGAAGGTCTACAAGACGATCAAACTGGAATCCTTCCGATTTTGGCATCCTGTCAAAGGGGGAATCTCCCAGGAACACCCAGGTGTTGTGCTTTATGCCCTGGGAGGGGCCGCGGACGACAGCGTGGGAGTCGTTTTTGTAAACGACCCCGCCCTCAACGGGGAGCTGGATGGAATCGACTGGGTAATCCGCCGCGGCTATCACAAGGAAGGGGAACCGGAGGATAAGACCCACGGTGAAGGCGAACTGGGCATTTCCGGTCTCAGTCAATGGATGCCGGATGCCGGATGCCTCAAGCGTTTGGGAGAAAATTCCTATCGCTATTCCACCAGATGGGACTATTAACAGGAGGAAAATGATGAAACGCTTCTGGAAACAAAACGCCCCCCGCCAATGGGCGGACAGTGTTCTAAAACCCGAGGAAAAACAGCGGGAGTCCGACCCCGCCTCCCCGGACGGGGCCTTTTATCTCTGCTTTTCTGAGGGAACCTACATCTTTCAGACTTGGTCTTATCACACCGATAAAAATACGGCGGATTTCACCGTGCTTTTTTGTGACACGGCTGTAGACGCCATCTGCATGCTCTGCGAAAATTACCCAACGGCGACGATTGTAAGAGCCTCCTCCGGCGATCCACATAGCTTCCCCCGCTTCTATGACCTCTTTTTAGACGCCAACGACTGGTCGGAGGGACGAAAGGTTCTTTCCGAACCCTATTCCTCCCATCAGGAGCTGATTTTGCTGAAAACGGGAGCGGACAGGGGCTTGCTGCGGGCGGTGTACATGAACGACAACGCCCTTTTGAAGGAGACGTACCAGTGCTGCGCACTTCCGCAGGGTACCCGCATCCCCGAAGGCGGTTATCAAGACGTCAAGGCGATTTTGCGGGATGGAAATTTCCCGGTAGACGTGTCTCCCGTAGGATTTGGCGATAACGCCGTGGATTTTGCCGTCGATCTGTCCCAAATCCCCCATGAAAGAGTCATTGGGGTATTTCGAGACGCCTGTGATCGTCGGGGCAAACACCTGGAAATCCTCTCCGCTCTCAAATAGCACCCCCTCCAAGGCAAAAAAGCCGGGAACCCTTACGGTTCCCGGCTTTCCCTATTTTTTCCCCGACTTTTTCCAGCAGAGTATTTCGTCCAGGTTGTCCAATATAAACTGCTGGGCTTCCTGGGAGTAGAGGTTCATGGGCTTCACCCCGTAGGTGGTCTCCCGCATGATTTTCGTGATACCCAGAGCGGTCCCCGTCTCGCTGGGGACCCGCTGGAGCTCCCCCTCGTCGTCGAACTCCTCCTCCAGGAATCCTTTCTCGAGGAGCCACGCCGCCATGTGGACGCCCGACACCCCCCGCATCCGGTCCACTCCCGCCGCGGCTAAAATCCGTTTCGCCAGCTCGGTGATGCCGATGGGGCGGCCGCTCAGTTCCACCGCCTGCTTCTGCTCTTCGGTGAGGCCCAGCCGCGCCACGATCCTCGGGCCGCCGCCCACCGCGCCGCCGTTTTGGATGACCTTGTCGAGCACCGACGCCACATAGGCAAAGCACCGGCAGAGCCGCACCTGGTTTGCCACGTCGTCCTCGGGGATTTCCAGCCCGGAAAGCGGGTCCACCCCCTCTGACAGAGCCTGCATATATTCCCTTGCCCGTTTGAGCTTTAGAAGTTCTTCCATGCCGTTTTCCTCACTTGTCTGATATTTGCGCCAGCCCCATGGGATGCGGAGCAGGACTCCCGCCGTTCACATCTGTTGAAGGCGGACCTCGCGGCGCTTCTCACCATTCCGCCCCTCTGTGGGAGCGGAGCCGGCTCCATCTGCCCCAAAGCCGCTCTCCGATGGGGGGCAGCGCGTTAGAGTCACATCCCGGACAAAAAGCAGCCCGGAAGCCCGTTTTCACCGGCTCCTCACTCGCCCGATTCTTCCCTTTGACGCAGGAAAGCCGCCCGCTTCTCCCGCTCGGCCGCCCCTTCCTCTTCGCTCACATTGGGGTCTTTGTAGCGGGTCCACCGTTCGCAGGGCATCTCCCCGCATTTGCCGCAGTGCTCCACCGCCTTGTCGAGGCAGCACTTGTAGACAGGACAGATATCCGCGTCCACATAGTCGAGCCAGAACACCCGGCCTTTCAGGGCGGGGCACCCGGCGCATTCGGTGGGGTAGCTGGGGCACTCGGAACAGACGATGCCGCAGCAACTGAGAATTCGTTCCATGGGTTCGGCCTCCTTTCGGGTCGTTGGGATTTCCCCAAAGGAAATCCCGTCCAACATCCTCATTTACAGTTTCAGCCTACCGCAAAAAAGCCCCTTTGTCAACCGTTTTCCCCCTTTTTCTCCCGTAGGGACGGCCACACCGTCAGCAGCATGGTCACAAAACAGCTCACCCCGCCGATCAGGTTGGAGATGGGCTCCGCCAGGAACACTCCGTTGACCCCCAGGCCGAACATCCCCGGCAGCCAGAGGGTCAGCGGCACCACGATGATCGCCTTCCGAAACAGGGAGAAAAAGATGGCCTGGCGGCTTTTCCCCAGGGCCACAAAGGTGGACTGCCCGGAAAACTGCAAACTCATGAGGAAGAACCCGAAGAAATAGAGGTTCAAGGCCGGGACGCCTTTTTGGATCAGCTCCGGCTCGCTGTTAAAGAGGTGGATGAACACATCCGGGATGAGCATGATCGCCACCCAGGCCAAAACGGTGTACCCGATGCAGACGGCGGACATGAATCCCACGCCCTTTCGCACCCTTTTGTACTCCCCCGCCCCGTAGTTGAAGCCCAAAAAGGGCTGCGCCCCGTTTGTCAGCCCCATGACCGGCATGGTCAGCACTTCCCGGACGGAATTCAAAACCGTCATGACCCCCACGTAGATGTCGCCGCCCCACTGCTGCAAGGTGGCGTTGCAGACGATCTGCACCAGGCCGTTTGTCACCGCCATGATGAATCCGGACATGCCTAAGGACACGATTTCCTTCACCGTTTTCCATTTGAGGCCCATGGCCTCCCGCCGGAGCTTAAAAATCGCCCGTTTTCCCCTGAGAAACCGCAGCACCCAGCAGGCGGAGGCCATCTGGGACAGGACGGTGGCCAGCGCCGCACCCCGCACCCCCATCTTGAACGCGAAGATAAAAAGCGGGTCCAGCAAAATGTTCAGCACCGCCCCAATGAGGATGGTGAGCATCCCCATTTTGGCGAAGCCCTGGGCGTTGATGAAGCTGTTCATCCCCAGCCCCACCATGACGAACACACTGCCGCAGACGTAGATGGTCACATAGGCGTCGGCGTAGGGAAAGGTGCCGGCGCTGGCCCCAAACAGATAGAGGATTGGTTTTTTAAATAGAAGGCAAAATATCGTCAGTACCGCCCCTGAACCCAAAAGCATGGCAAAAGAGTTGCCCATAATTTCTTCCGCCCGCTTTAAGTCCCCCTGGCCCCGCGCGATGGAGCAGAGGGGAGCGCCGCCCATGCCAAAGAGGTTTGAAAATGCCGAGATGATGGTGATGATGGGAAAGGTGAGCCCCAGTCCCGTCAGCGCCAGGGTGGACGCCTCGGGCAGGTGCCCGATGTAAATCCGGTCGACGATGTTATATAAAACGTTGATGAGCTGTGCCACCGTCATGGGCAGCGCCAGCCGCAGGATGGTGCGGGGGACGCTGCCCTTGGAAAAGTCGTTTTGCTCCATGAAAATCCGCGTTCCTTTCCGTTTGTTTGAGCCGCTGTTCTGTTTGCGGCAAAGGCGCAAACCGTTTTTGCGGAAAAGTTTCTTCTATTTTACTCCCATTCTCCCAAAACCGCAACTTTCCCACCGGGCAAATTCGCCAAAAAACTTCCAAAAATTTAAATTTGGTCATATTTTCGTCATAATTTCCTGATATACTGATCATAATTTAAGGAATTTCATCCAATAGGAGGGTTCTGTATGAATCGATTGAAACGAGTGGCCGCGGCCGCCGCGGCAGTAATGCTTTCCCTGTCCATGATATCGTTTGCCGGCGCGCCGGTGGGCGCCGCTCCGGACGAACCGGCGCGGTTCGATGAGTTTTTGGCCTCGCTGCCCGCCGCCCTCACATCCAGCCACGATCTGAGCATCCATCTCCAGTTCAACGACCCCCAGGCCTTTGGATTTCAGGCCGCCGTTCCGGAGCAACCCTTTACCTCTATCAGCGATCGGCTCAAAGCGGGGTCCGGCGAAACTGACGCCTTGCTCAAGTCGCTCGCTTCCTTCGACTACAGCAAGCTCACCCAGAGCCAGCAGGTGAGCTACGAAACCATCCGGGACTACCTGGAAATGCAGAAAGCCCTCACCCCTTACGCCTATCTGGACAACGATTACCTAGGCGCCGCGTGCAGCCTTCCGGCGACCCTGATCCTCTATACCTTCCAGTCGAAGGACGACATCAACGACTATTTCCATCTGCTCCAGACCGCCAAGGCCACCTTTGTGAAATATGCCCAAAATGAACAGGAACGCCAGGACAAAGGGGTGGGCCTGTCGGAAGTGAGCCTCAAATCCGTCATGGAGCAGTGCGACCGGTTTGCGGGCGGCTCCACCGACTACCTGATTCAGTTTTTCGACGGGCAGATCAACGCCGCCTCCTATCTCACCTCCGCCGAGAAAGCGGACGCCAAGCAGCAGAATAAAAAGCTGGTGAAAACAGACCTTGTAAACGCCTATCGGACCCTCAAGCGAGAGCTTGCGAAAATCAAGGTGAAATCCCCCGACGGAGGCCTCGCCGCCCGGCCGGACGGCAGGGCCTATTACATAAAGCTTATACAGGCCAAAGTGGGCACCCGCGATAACATAGAAGCCATCCGTCAGCTCCTCATGGACGGCATGAAAATGTACGACCAAAAGATGAAGGAGATTCAAAACGACCCGGGCGGGAAGCTCCTCTTCGATCAGAACAGCAACTTGCTCACCACCGACAAAACCTCGGTGGAAGGGCTGATCTCTTCTCTGTATGAGTCCTCCAAGACCGATTTTCCCACCATCGGCAAGCCCAAATACACGGTAAAGCAGGTGCCCGCCCCGGTCAGCGCCTTTTTCGAGGACGCCGCCTACCGGAACCCCAGGGTGGACGCCCTCCCCACCGACCCCCAGCTCATTTTATTGAACGGCGCTTTCGACCGGAGCAAACTGAACGTCATCGCCCACGAAACCATCCCCGGCCACATGTACCAGTACAATTTCACTGAAATCATGGGCCTGCCCGCCATCCGGCAGCTCATCGGATTCCAGGGCGCGGCGGAAGGCTGGGCCAATTACGCCGCCGAATACGCCGCAAGCTACGTCCCGGAGCAGTACCGCCCCTCGGCCCTGTACGCCTATTACGAAACCATGAAAAACTACTGCTTCAGCGCCCTCATGGACATCGGCATCCATTACGACGGCTGGACTCGGGAACGAACCCTTCAGTTCTTCCAGGAGTATTTCAGCGAAAAGGCCACCCTCGATTACTCGAACATCTGGTATAACACCTGCCTGCAAAACCCGGGGAGTTACCTGCCCTTTGCCGTCGGATGCCTCTATTTCCAGCAGATGCGCGCCGAGGCTCAAACCATCCTGGGCGGCGACTTTGACCCGGTGCAGTTCCATCAGGAGCTCTTAAAAGCCGGCAGCACCACTTTCCCCATCTATCAAAAACAGGCGGATAATTACGTCGCCACCGCTTTGGCGGCCCGCAAAGCCGTCTGAACAGCAAAGACAGCTTCCCGTTAACCGGGGGCTGTCTTTTTTCATAACTCTTTTGGCAAAGCCGAGGTTTTTTGCCTTTCCCGCACAAAATCCGCCCCTTTCCGGAAATTTCCATGAGAATTTGAAAAAACCGTCACTTTTTCGTCACATTATCTTGCTATATTGGTATTATCTGCAAATCATCCGCCAAATTGCCGCCATACAGGAGGTTCACCGATGACAAAAACCAGACGTTTCGCCGCGGCTGCCGCAGCCGTCGCCCTTTCCCTGTCCATGATGTCCTTTACATCCGCCCCCTCCCAGGCGGAGCGGTTCGACGAATTCGTGGACGCCCTTCCCTCCCTGATGATGTCCTCCCAAAACCTGGGCGTCAACTCTAATTTCAACGATCCGGCGGCCTTCGGCTTCGACGAAACCGCCCTGCTCACTCTTCCCTACGTGCCATCCCGGGACCTTTATCGGGAAGGAGCACAGGAATACGACGCCCTTTTGCAGGCCCTTCATGAGTTTGATGCCAACAAGCTCACCGGCAGCCAGCAGATTACCTACGACACCCTGGAGGATTACCTCAATCTCAACAAAGCCCTCGTCCCCTACGCCTACCAGAACAACAATTATCTGGGCGGCTATCTGAGCACCCAGGCGAACCTTCCCATGTACCTGATGCAGTTTACCTTCAACCGCAAAGCGGACCTGGACAGCTATTTTAACCTGCTGCAAACCGCCAAGGCGACCTTTGTGAAATACGCGGAAAACGAACAGCTCCGCCAGGACAAAGGCATGGGCCTCACCCCTGCCATTATGGAGGCCGCCATCCAGCAGTGCAAAAACTTTGTGAGCAACTCCACCGATTATCTCCTCGAGTCCTTTGACGAGCGAATCGACCGGGTTGCTTTCCTCACCGGTGCGGAAAAGGCTTCCGCCAAGGAGAAGAACAAAAAACTCGTCCAAAACGACCTGGTGAACGCCTACCGCACCCTCCAGCGAGAGCTTGAGTCCATCACGGTCAAAACCCCGGACGGCGGCCTGGCGAAACAGCCCGACGGCAGGGCCTACTACGAAAAGCTGGTCCAGCAGAAGGTGGGCACCACCGACGGCATCGAGGACATCCGCCTCATGCTCACAGAAGCCATGGTGAAAAATTACATCGGCATGTTCCGCTCCATCTGGGACAACAAGGACGCCGAACGGTTTACTGACGAAAACGGAAACCCCGTTTTCACTGAGCTCACTTCTGCCGAAGAGCTGATCGCGGAACTCTACGAGGCCTCCAAGGCCGATTTCCCGGAGGTTCCCATGCCGAACTACAGAGTGGAGCAGGTCCCCGCCTCCATGAGCGAGAACTACAGCCCCGCCTCCTACCGGACCCCCAAGGTGGACGCCGCCCCCACTGACCCCCAAGTGATCAAATTAAACGGTGCCTTTGACCAAAGCAATTACCGCACCGTCGCCCATGAGAGCTTCCCCGGCCACATGTACCAGTACACCTTCTATCAGACCATGGACTTCCCCGCCGTCCGCTCCCTGACGGAGTTCGCCGGTTCGGCGGAGGGCTGGGCCAACTACGCCGAGGGCTACGCCATGAGCTACATACCGGAAAAATACCGCGCCGGCACCGACGCCATGTGGTACAGTGAGCAGTACACCCGCTGTGTCATCGGGCTTCTGGACATCGGCATCCATTACGACGGATGGAGCCGGGAGGAAGCCCTTAAGTTCCTAAAGGAGCGCCTCAGCGAAAATATGACTTTGGAGGCGTCCAACGCCCAGTACGACCTCTGCCTGGAAAGCCCCGGCAACTATCTCAGCTACTACGCCGGCGGCCTCTATTTCGAACAGATGAAAACCGAAGCCCAGGAGGCCCTTGGAGACGGCTTCGACCCCGTGGAGTTCCACCGGGTGCTGCTCCAATGCGGCAACACGAGCTTTGACGTGTATCAAGCGCAGGTCCAGCGGTACATCGCCGAAGCGCAGGGTCAAAATAAGGCGGCGTAAAGATACGGAACGAAAAACAGACGAACCGGTTATGGTTCGTCTGTTTTTTTGCGGTTGGTTTTTTCGTTCCCGTCCTATCACCGAAACGCAGCGGCAAAGCCCCGCCCCTACTTGTGGAGTGTATAAATAGGCTCACTTTCCATAGCTCTATTCAATTTCTTGTTCTAACGCATCAAATTCGGGAGTGCTGAAAAACTCAGCCAGGGTTATCTCAAATCCATCGCATAACTTTTTAATGGTTACGATTCCAGGATTTTTACTGGATCCATTTAAAATGCTCTTTAACGTTGCTTGCGAAACACCTGATTGATTGGCAATTCCATAGGGCGTTGTAATTCTTTCCTTACACAACTGAACAATCCTGCGAACAACCGCCTCACGAGTTTTCATTTAAAACCTCCTATTAGTGATTTATAAACATATGATAATTCACTAAAAATTTACACGAGGATGATATATCACTAATCATTTATTATGCTATAATTAGTGATATATCACTAATTAGGAAATACTCTAAGATTCAAAATAAGAGGTATCATATCTACTGTTACTCAATTTCTTGTTCTAACGCATCAAATTCAGGAGTGCTGAAAAATTGACCTAATGTTATCTCAAATCCATCACATAACTTTTTGATATTTACAATTCCCGGATTTTGGCTTTCTCCATTTAAAATGCTCTTCAGCGTCCCTTGAGGGACACCTGATATGAGACTGATTCCGTAAGGAGTAGTACCTTTCATTTGGCACAATTGTACAATCCTGCGAACAACTGCTTCGTGAGTTTTCATTTAAAACCTCCTATTAGTGATTTATAAACATATGATAATTCACTAAAGCTTTTTATGAGGATGATATATCACTAATTCAAATATGTGACGTATTCCTCACATTATCACTAATAGGAGAATAAATTTATGGATTACGCTATCCTAAAAATTAGTACCTGCTGCATCATCGGCCGTCGAAACCTCATCAAAGGCTACGAGCCCACCATCGAATACGAGCTGGAGACCCTCCTGGTTCACGGTATCAACCGCTTTCTGTTTTGCGGCCTGGCGCCTTTTGAGCAGGCCTGCCTGCGAGCGCTCCACACCCTGCGCACCCGGCACTTTTTCACCGTCCGCTTCAAAATCGTCCTCTTCTCTGACGACCCCGCTGTCATCGGCAAGTGGCGGCTTTCCTTCGACGAAGTACACCGCCTCTATCCCCCGTCGAACGCTTCCTGCCGGGAGTTGTACCGCTTTATCGTCGGTCAGGCCCACTACATGGTCTATTTCAGCAAAGGCCACGACTACGGCGGCTCCTATCCCGCTGTCCGCTGCGGCTACGACCACGGCCTGCGGCCCATCAACATCGCCATCCGCAAAAAACGAAACGACAATTTCTAATCCCGCGTGGGATAACTCCCACGCGGGATTGCGCTTTACTTATGGCAGAAAATCCCGGCAGGCTCATTACTCCAGCCTGCCGGGATTTTCTTTTGAACATAGGTCCGCTGGTTTTTAGAAAGATTTTCTATCCTAAAATGCTCACCTTTCTCCCGTGGGCCGACCGCAGTATGTGGGCCACGCTGTCGGCCGAGTAATCCTCCACCACTACGTCCATGGAGCAGTCCACCCGGCCCCTTGGGCCGTCCAGCATCTCCCGGGTGGGCACGTCGGCGAAATCCGAATCGAAATACACCGCCGGGGAAAAACTTTCGCTGACCCCGTGGGCGCCGTTGCCGCTCAGCGAATAATCGCCGCTGTCAAAAAGTGCGAAGGAGCTCACCGGCAAATCCGGAGCCACTTCCCCCACTTCCCGGTAGCGGATTTTCACCGCCTTGATTCCCTCACAACGCCGCCGCAGGTCTCGGGCGGCGTTTTCCGCCTCATCGATGCTGTCAAATTGCGCGTAAACCTTCATACCTCTCATCCTTTCTCTCCCGAGTCGGCCGCCCCTGCCGCTCCCACAATGGGCCGATTCGATAACATACCCTATCCCAACAACGCATCATGCGTAGTTTCCGTCAAAAGCACCGTTTGGGCGGGCGTAAAGCGCACGGGACGCAGCAAAATGTGGAATAAACCGTGTATTCCTGCGCTTCCCCTCTCGCCAACTGCATTTTCTCTCATTGCTCCAAAACTTCGCATCATGCCATATTTTCCTATATTTTTCTATTTTGAGCGAATTTTACGCTCTTTCTTTGATACATTTGTATTTTCGCCCCTTTGCGCCCGGTTATTCCAGCCAAAAACAGGGTATTGCTCTTGTTTTTGAAAAATTCAGCATTTGTTTCCAAAAAAATTTGCCAACTGCCGCCAAACAGTGGTATACTATAAAAGTATGGACAAATTTTCCATAACCAATCATCCGGCAAAGGAGGTGCCGCAATGGATATCAAAGTCGGAGACACCCTCATCATGAAAAAGAACCATCCCTGCGGCGAAAACCGTTTTTCGGTGCTGCGAGTCGGCATGGACTTCAAGCTCCGCTGCCAAAAATGCGGCCACGAAATCATGATTCCCCGCTCCAAAGCGGAAAAGGGCGTCAAACGGGTGGAGTCAAGCGGCGAGGATTAGCGCTTTGTTTCAACGCATTGGAAACGCCGCCCCCAAAAGCCGGTAACCGGTATTTTGCCTGAAAAAGCGCGGACGTTTTCTCTTTGGAATAAGTTTCGCTTCTATCTTTTCTATAGAAGCGTTCCCCGGCGTCCATCCCACATTCCCTTTTCATCTTTGGAGGTAATTTATGTTAGAAAAATTAAAACTCATCGCGGACCATTACGATGAAATCAACGAAAAACTCATGGACCCCAATGTCATCAACGACCAAAACCAGTATCGGGATCTTATGAAGGAATACAAAAGCCTCACCCCCATCGTCGAGAAGTACAAGGAGCTCCAAAAGGCTTCTGACGACTTCGAGGAAGCAAAATCCATGCTGGAGGCCGGCGGCCTCGACAAGGATTTTAAGGAGCTGTTGCAGGAGCAGTACGACGAGAGCCGTGCCGCCATCGACAGGCTCCAGGAGGAAGCGAAAATCCTCCTGCTCCCCAAGGACCCCAACGACGACAAAAACGTCATCGTCGAAATCCGCGGCGGCGCCGGCGGCGAGGAGGCGGCGCTTTTCGTCAATTCCCTCTACCGTATGTACACCATGTACGCCGAACAGAAGCGCTGGAAGGTGGAAGTCATTAACGCCAACCCCACCGAGCTGGGCGGCTTCAAGGAAATTTCCTTCAGCATCGACGGCGAGGGGGCCTATTCCCGCCTGAAGTTCGAAAGCGGCGTCCACAGGGTCCAGCGGGTCCCCGAGACCGAGACCCAGGGCCGGGTCCACACCTCTACCGTCACGGTGGCGGTCCTCCCCGAGGCCGAAGAGGTGGAATTTGAGATCAACCCCGTGGACCTCCAGATCGACACTTACCGTTCCAGCGGCGCGGGCGGCCAGCACGTCAACAAGACCGAGTCCGCCATCCGCATCACCCACCTGCCCACCGGGGTGGTGGTGGAGTGCCAGGACGAGCGCAGCCAGATGAAGAACAAGGAAAAGGCCATGAAGGTGCTCCGCTCCCGCCTCTACGAAGCCAAGGTCCGGGAACAGGAAGCCGCCGTCGCCGCCGAGCGCAAAAGCCAGGTGGGCACCGGCGACCGCTCCGAGCGGATCCGCACCTACAACTACCCCCAGGGCCGCATCAGTGACCATCGCATTGGCCTGACCATCTATAGGCTGGAGGATTTCTTAAACGGCAACATCGACGAAGTGATCGACGCCCTCATCACCGCCCATCAGGCGGAACTGCTGGCCGCTCAGGCCGAAAGCTGAGGCCCTTCTCCTTTGACGCAGGATTTTTGGGAAGACTCAAAAAATCCCTGTATCAAGCCATTTTTCAACTGTAAAGTATTTTCGCTTTCCAGTGATTTTACCCCGATTCCCAGAAAGGAATGACCTTTTTTATGGAAACCCAGCTTCTCCCCGCCTCCCCGGAAAGCATCGCCCGGGCCGCCGCCCTTTTAAAGGAAGGCTCACTCATCGGCCTCCCCACCGAAACGGTTTACGGGCTGGCGGCGGACGCTTTAAATCCTGCGGCAGTGCGAAAAATTTTCGCCGCCAAGGGCCGCCCTCAGGACAATCCCCTCATCGTCCACATCTGTGACCTATCGATGATGGAAACGCTGACCAGTAACCCTCCGGAGCTTACCTACGAGCTGGCAAAGGCCTTCTGGCCCGGCCCCATGACCATGGTGCTCCCCAAAGCTACCTGCCTCTCCGACGAGGTGACGGCGGGCCTCCCCACTGTGGGCATCCGCTTCCCCGCCCACCCGGCGGCCCAGGCGATTATCAGAGAGAGCGGCCTGCCCTTAGCCGCCCCCAGCGCCAACCTGTCCGGCAGTCCCAGCCCCACGAGGGCCTCCCATGTATACGACGACTTACAGGGCAAAATCCCCCTGATCATCGACGGCGGTGCGTGCGCCGTGGGCTTAGAGTCCACCGTCATTGCCGTCATGGAGGACAGAATTCGGCTGCTGCGGCCCGGCGGGATCACCGCGGAGCAGCTCCGGGCTTACGCTCCGGTGGAAATCGACGACGGGGTGCTCCATCAGCTGGACGAGGGGACGAAAGCCGCCTCTCCCGGCATGAAGTATAAGCACTACTCTCCCAAAGCCAAGGTGATTATCGTAGACGCTCCACTTCCCGATTTCGCCTCATTTGTCAACGCCCGGCGGGAAAACGGCGTCTACGCCATGGTTTTCGACGGGGAGGAAGCGTTGTTACAGGTTCCCACCCTCTCTTTCGGCGTTCAGGATGACCAGCCGTCCCAGGCAAAGGTACTCTTTGACAGTCTGCGCCGCTGTGACGAGCTGGGGGCCAAAACCGTTTATGTCCGCGCGCCGCAGAAAGACGGCATCGGCTTGGCGGTGTACAACCGGCTGCTGCGGGCGGCGGGCTTCACCGTTGTCGGCAAGGACGGAAATCCCGTCTGACCCGAACGCCTGTAGGGGGTGATACCCCTGCCCTATGGGGATTTTCATTTATTGTAGGGGCGGGTCAAAATCAAACGCTGCCGCATTAGATTTACGCTCCGCCCGCGGAATTGCCAAACCATTGACGGAATCCTGTGGGCAGATGGCCCCTCTGTTTCAACAAACATTCGCGCCGGATTCCGGCCTTTCATAGCTCCCATAGCGGAGCGGCTCCCACAAAGGAGGGATTTTCCTGTCACAGAAGAAAAAAGAAGTGGTCGTCGGCCTCACCGGGCAGACCGGAGCCGGCAAGTCCACTCTGACAAAAGTTTTCGCCGACATGGGCTACGCCGTCATCGACGCGGACAAAGTCGCCCGGACAGTCGCCGCCGACCCGGACGTTCTCCTGCGGCTCTGCGCCGTGTTCGGAGACGAAATCCTGCGGCCCGACGGCACGCTCGACCGCCGCCTTTTAGCCGCCAAGACCTTTTCTGATAAAGAACAGCTGGAAAAATTAAACGCTGTGATGAATCCGCCCATCATCGAGAAGATCGAGGGGCAGATCCGGGAATTACAGGAGGCAGGGGAACAAAAAATTCTTTTGGATGCCCCCACTCTCTTTGAGAGCGGCGCCCAGCGCCTCTGCGACTGCAAGGTATCGGTGCTGGCAAACCCGGAGCTACGGAAAGAGCGGATCATGCGCCGGGACGGTCTTTCCTCCAAGGAAGCCGAGGACCGGATGTCTGCCCAGCATAACGACCGGTTCTACATTCTCCGCTCCGACTACATTCTCCGCAACAACGGCTCAGAACAGGAGCTTCTCGACCAGGGGCGGCTCATCGCAAAGCGGATGGGCAGCGGTGCGGACGGCGGTAAAAAGGAACGGGGGCCTGGGATGAACCTGCTCATCTGGGCGGCGATCATTCTGGCCTGCATCGTCGTCATCGGCGGGGCCTACAAGCTGATGCTTCACCAGATGTATCCCCAAAAATATGAGGAAATCGTTTCTGCCTGCGCCCAGGAGTACAACGTGGACGAAAATCTCGTCTACGCCGTCATCAAGTGCGAGAGCGGTTTTCGCCCAAACGTCGTCTCCAAGGCCGACGCTAAGGGCCTCATGCAGATCACCGAGGAGACTTTTGACTGGGTGAACTCCAAGATGCCCGCCGGCGAAAAAGCCTCTTACGACGAGATATTTGACCCGGAGGTGAACATCCGGTACGGGACCTATCTGCTCTCCCTGTTGCTTACTGAATTCGATTCGGCGGAGAACGCGCTCACTGCTTACCACGCCGGTTGGGGCAATGTGAAAAAGTGGCTCCAGGACGAGCGATACAGCTCCGACGGAACGACTCTCGAAAACATCCCCTTCCCCACTACCAGCGATTATGTAGACGACGTTTTACAAGCTCAAAAAGCGTATCAGAGCCTTTATTCCTGATAAACGGCTCAAAAACGAATATACTAAACTGAAAAAGGGGCGCATCCGCGCCTCTGCCGCCGGAGTTTCCGGGCAGAGGCCAAAATCCTCCCCCATTTCCTGAAAGGAATGATTGTTATGAGCGAAAAAGAATCCACTCTGGAAAAAGAGCTTCTCATGAAAAAGAAAAACGGCGGCCTTCTCATGGACGACGAAACGCTGCAAAAAGCCGACCAATTCTGCGAGGAATACAAGAATTTTTTAAACCGGGGCAAAACCGAGCGGGAGGCCGTGGAGTACATCGTGGCCCGGGCAGAGCAGAAGGGATATAAGCCCTTCCAGCCCGGCGTCAAATACATGCCCGGCGACAAGGTTTATTTCGTAAACCGGGACAAATCCCTTATCTTGGCAGTCATGGGCCAGGAACCGCTGGAAAACGGCGTCAAAATCATGGCTTCCCACATCGATTCCCCCCGTCTTGACTTAAAGCAGGTCCCCCTCTACGAGGACGCCGAACTGGCTCTTTTCAAGACCCACTACTACGGCGGCATCAAGAAATACCAGTGGACCGCCATCCCCCTGTCGCTCCACGGCGTCATCGTGAAATCCGACCTGAGTAAAGTCACCGTCTCTATCGGAGAGGACGAAAGCGACCCGGTTTTCTGCGTCACCGATTTGCTTCCCCACCTTGCCGACGAGCAGATGAAGCGCCCCGCCCCCAAGCTCATCCAGGGCGAGGAACTAAACCTCCTCATCGGCTCCCGCCCCTTTAAGGACGACGAGGCCAGCGAGAAGGTAAAGCTCAACATCATGCGCATCTTAAACGAAAAGTACGGTATCATCGAAAGCGACTTCCTCTCCGCCGAGCTGGAGGCCGTTCCCGCCTTCAAGGCCCGGGACATCGGCTTTGACCGGAGCATGGTGGGCTCCTACGGCCAGGACGACCGGGTCTGCGCCTTCACATCGCTGGAAGCGACGCTGGAGGCCGAAAATCCCCATAAAACCCTCGTCACCATCTTCGCCGACAAGGAGGAGATCGGCTCTAACGGCGCTACCGGCCTCAAAGGCGCCTACCTCAAGTACTTCATCGCCGATCTGGCAAAACCCCACGGCATCGAGGCGAGAACCGTCCTCAGCAAATCAAAATGCCTGTCCGCCGACGTAGGCGCGGCCTTCGACCCCACCTTCCCCGACGTGTCCGAGCGGAAAAACAGCGCCTATGTAAACTACGGCACCGTTGTGCTCAAATACACCGGCTCCCGGGGTAAGGGCGGATCCAACGACGCTTCCGCCGAGTTTATGGGCGAAGTGCGGAAAATGCTCATCGACGGCGACGTGCTCTGGCAGACCTCCGAGCTTGGCAAAGTCGACCAGGGCGGCGGCGGAACGGTGGCAGCCTATATCGCCGAGCTGGATGTGGACACGGTAGACCTGGGAGTCCCTGTTCTGTCGATGCACTCCCCATTTGAAGTGACCGGCAAAATCGACGTGTATTCCACCTACCGCGCTTTCAGTGAATTTGCAAAATAAAATGAAATCATCAAACAGCCCGGGAACTGTTTCCCGGGCTGTTTTTTGATGCCGTCACAATGAAAAAAGGCTCCGATTATTCGGAGCCTTTTTCTCTAAGAGATTGTTATGAGTTACAAGGAAATAGCAAATTGATGAAAACAACTAAAATCCCAGTTATTTCACCCATGCGCCGGAAGCGTCTAACTTGTAGCCGCCTACGGTGGTGTTCTGCGCCATTTTGCCGCTGGCGTTAAAGTAGTAGCATTTGTTTCCTACCCAGTTCCAGCCGGTCGCCATTGCGCCGCTGTCTTTCAGGTAATACCAGGTGGTACCCTGCTGGAGCCAGCCGGTAAACATAGCGCCGTTGCCTCTGAAGTAGTACCAGGTATTGCCTATCTGTACCCAACTGGTGTTAGCCATGCCGCCCCAGCTGTAGAGGTAGTACCATACGCCTCCGTTGTAGAGCCAGCCGGTCTGCATGACGCCGCCTGCGTTCAGATAGTACCAGATGTTGCCCAGTTTGAGCCAGCCTGTCGCCATCACGCCGTCGGATTTCAGATAGTACCACTTGTTGTCAACCTTCTGCCAGCCGGTAGCGCGTACGCCATCGGTGCCCAGATAGTACCACTTGCTGTCAACCTTCTGCCAGCCGGTCAGGTATTCGCCGTCAGTGCCTTTGAGTTTCCAGACGCCGTCAACCTCTTCCCAGGTGGGCTCGGTGGGTTTCACGGGTTTCGAAGGTTTGCTGCTTCCGCCGCCAGAAGAACCTCCGCCGATGGAGCCGCCCATGTAGATGAAGTAAGCGTAAATTCTCACATCCTGAGCAGGCATCACAAAGCTGTATTTGCCGTCCTTCGAAACCAATTCCTGCTTATTGCACCAAACAAAGCTCACAGCGTACTGGAAGTCAGGAACAACGGTCAGGTGGATAGTTTCACCAGCTTTAGCGGTGGTCTTTTCGGGAACGATCACGCCGCCGTTTAATTGTTCGACGATGATCTTATAAGTTTCGCCCTGTTCGAAGGAAGCGGTAACCTCCACGTCTTTTCCGGGCATTACAAAACGGTAAACATCGTTTACAGGTGTGATGGCCTCGCCGTTCACCTTGACGGAACTGATGGAGTAGCCGCTTGCAGGCTTCACGGTCAGAGTAACGGTCTCTCCTTCGGCGGCAGCCTGCTTATCAGCAGTAACAGTGCCGTTTTCAGAAGGCAGAACAGTCACTTTGTACTGGTTTTCGGGAATTTTCTCAAATACTGCTTCCACATTAACGTCTTTAGCGGGCATTACGAAGCTGTAAACGCCGCCCACCGCTTCAACAGTGCTGCCGTTGACCTTCACGCTCTTCACGAGATAGCCATTTGCAGGAGTGACAGTCAGAGTGACGGTCTCGCCCTTGGCAGCAGTCTGCTTGTCGGAAGAAACGGTGCCGTTTGTCGTTTCTGCGATGTTGATGTTGTATTTCACTTCGGGAATCTTCTCGAATACCGCTGTAACAGTCACATCTTTTGCAGGCATCACGAAACTGTAAACGCCTTCCACCGGAGTGATTGTTTCGCCGTTTGCCTTGATCTCCTTGAGCTGATAGCCGTTTGCCGGTCTGACCGTCAGGGTGATCTTGTCGCCTTCGTTGGCAGTAGTCTTATCGGCGGTGACAGTGCCGTTTTGCATGCTGTCCATGGTGACGCTGAAGGTAGGTTTCGTCGCGGAAACGAAGTTTGCTGCAATCGTCACATTTTTGGCGGGCATGGTCAGAATATAGGTATTTCCTTCCACGGTGACTGCCTTGCCGTTGACGGTGAGGGATTCCAGTTTGTAACCCTCGTCGGGAGTAATCGTAACGGTGACTTTGTCGCCTTCGTTTGCGTAGATTTTATCAACGGAGACGGTGCCGTTTGCAGTTTCTTTGACCACGACGTCAAAGTCGGCCTTCATGTTGTAAACTTCCATTTCAGAGAGGCCGCCGTGGTATCCGCCCCACTGGGACTGCCATTTCTGGAGGCCTTCGTACTTGACATAACGGGCCTTTTGAGTCTCGAATGGAATATCGATTTCCACGTCGACGTTTTCGGGACGTCCATGGACGCCGTCGGTCTTGTGGAGAACTTCTGTCCAGTCTTCCCCATTTTCAGAAATAGAGATTCTGTACTCGGGGCAGCTCTCGAAGAAGAACACTTTGATGAGGTTAATGTCCTTCACCTTGCCCAGGTCGATGATGGCCCAGGTGGTTTCACTCTTCGGTTCAAAGGATACCCGAGTGTTGATGTCGTTTTTGATGCCGTCAGTCAGCGCGCCGGGATAGAAGTTCCGGCCGTACATGCTGCCGTCCTCCAGAGGAGAGGTGGTGACATCGCATTCAAACGCCAGATTCGGGTTTCTCTCGCTGTTGTCTTTCAGTTCGGGGTTCTTGACCACAAGGTTATCCACCATACAGGTCATACCCTCGAACATCTTCTCGGTGGAGAACATGCTGATAGAGCTTTCGTCCAGAGAACTGGGCTTAGGATAGTCTAATCTCCTGACACTATTCTGCGCTTTGTAGGATTTGCCGTCCACTTCCAGATAAGTAAACTGCTTGTCGGACTTGATTTTGATTTTGGTCCAGGTATTGAGAGGCAGTTTGTAATCAAAAGTGAAGGTGTAGCCTTCCAAGTCGAACCGGACATCCTTATTAGGCGTAATGACCTTGAAGCCGTCCCGCTTGAAGCCCATTTTGCCGGTGCCGTCAATGTTCAGATAGAAGGTGCCGTCCTGGCTCGAAAAGAGCTTGGTATTGGCCGCCGGGGCTTTCGTGACCTTCAGGTCGAAGGAAGCCTCGTAGGGGAAGCCGATAGACTGAACAGGCAGGGACATGGAGCCGTTTCCGTCGAAGGAAAGGACGGTGCTGCCGTTGTCCTCAACAAAGCTGCCGTTTGTGACAGTAGCGTCCAGATGATTGTCGGACAGATCGTAAGCGGTGTTTCCACTTGCGTCTTCAAAGTCGATATCCACCAGGGTCTGGGTCTCGGAATTGACTTTTCTTGTGGGATTTGCGCCGCCCACGATGTCTTTGAACATCTTATCCCGTTTTGCAAAGTCGTTGTAATCCTGATCTTCGTCCTTGGGACCGTGCCAGGTCTTTTCCGCCACGATGGTAGTACCATTCTGGAAACGGGTAAAGGTGTCGAAGATGGAGAATCCGGTGTTGGAGGTGCCGCGATCGTTCCAGATAAGGAAATCTGCGCCCAACACCTGAGGATGGCCCAGAGGCATGATGTTAGTCTGTTTGCCCGCCAGGTCGAAGTGATTGACATCCCACTTATTATAAAGGTTTGCGTGGTTCAGGCTGTCGGAATACTCGACGCCTCCGGGAACCATATAAAGGTTGTAGCCGTTGGAGTTGATAAGATCGTAGCCGTACTCCATCATCTGGGTGGGGCTTAAAGTATCGCTCCACTCGCCGGAGGAAGCCCAGATGTTGCACTGGGAACCGGGGATGGTTTTGCTGACGCCCGCGGGAACGCCGGCGTTGTTGAGAAACGCACCCCAGAAACGCATGGTAACGCCTTTCGCAGCCAGGTGCTGAGTCAGCTCATAGACATATTCGTTGAGCTGTTCAGGGGTGCCGGCGTAATATTCATCCGTACCGATGTGGACAACAGGGTTGCGGATAACCGGATCGTCTCCGTCCAGCATTTCGTCAAAAAGGCCTTTGATGGTCTCGACGGTCTGACGGTCAGAGAGGTCCAGATGCTCCCCGTCGGTAGTCATCTTGATGCCGGGGACGTCTCTAAAGGCTCTCGCATGGCCGGGAGTCTCGATTTCCGAGATGATGTTGACGCCCCAGTCGGCCGCCATGTCCTGGAAATCCTTGTATTCTTCTTTTCCGTAGTACAAGTCTGTGGAGGTCAGGTTTTGCAGGTCGCTTTCCAGCCGGAAGGACTTGTAATCCTGATCTGCCTTGTCATTTAAGTGAAGATGGAAGTCGTTCATCTTAAACCAGGCCATGTACTTGGTGATTTCTTCCAAATACTCCAGAGGGTAACCCATACGGGCCACGTCCAAAAACGCGCCTCTGACCTTATAGGCCGGGTAGTCTCTGGCGATACCTTTGGGGATAAAGGTTTTCTCCTTGTCGGAGTAAAGGGACTGGACCACGGTGATTGCGCCGTATAAAAGGCCCGTCTGCTGAGGGGCCCGAACGACGACAGTGTCGGTGACGTCCATGTAATAGCCTTCCGCGCCCATTTCGGGGATGGAAGAATCGATTTTCAGCTGTACATCGCCCTTAGCAGGAGTGCCTTCTTTGACGGAAACGTCTTTTTTCAGCACATCCTTGAAGAAGGTGGCCATCTTTTGGGCCACTGCTTTTTCCACAGCGGTGTTGGCGACAATAGCTGTAGAATCGGTCATTTCAAACTTGCCGGTATTGCCTTTCCACTCCCGGATGGAAGGAAGGGTGGAAGGCGCTTTGTTGTCGCCGGTTACTTTTTTGTATTTGCCGGGAACCACGACCTGAACATTGTAATCTGCGTTTGCGAAATCGGTCTCGTCGGTGGTGGAGACCGCCTTGTACACCAGGTTTACCGTAGTGTCGAAGAGGGGCTCGTAGACGTTTCCGTCCAGGTCAATGATGGTCTCCCGGTCAGAACCGCCGATCACCACTTTGTAAAGAGAGCTCTGAGAGTCCTCGATGACCACTTTGCCGCCCTCAATGACGGGAGTCTTGGTCCTGAACACATCAAGCAGGGTTTTCGCGTCTTGAACCTCGGTAACGGAGACGGTACAGGGGTTGCTCTCGGCGGTGTGCTTTTCCCCGTTCAGTTCGTTGACGACGGTCACCTGATAGACGCCGCTGTCCTCTGCCTGGACATTTTTGAGGGACAGGGTTGCGCCGGTTTCTTCAAGCGGGGTACCGTCTTTTTTCCACTCATATGTAACGGTGCCGGGGGTACCGATAATAGCGGAAACGGTGAGCTCCGCATCGTTTCCGAAATAGAGCTGTTTTTCCGCGGGCAGGTTCTGCGCCAGGTAAGGTACTTTGGGATCCAAATTCGCGGCTGTACCGTAAGCGGCAACTTCTGACACAAACAGCCAGGAGCCGGATTTGGTGAAGTTATAGCGCACATACCGGGCCACGACCGGCTCCCCTTTGAGAGAAACTGTGTGAGCGCCGGAAGCCGGGCTGAGATTCTGGAAGGTGACAAAATCGTAGAAAGTGACGCCGTCCAGCGAATAAGTCACTTTAGTGGAAGAGGGCGGATTGATGCCCGCGCCGCTGTCGACACAGTAGGAAAATTCCACTTTATCGATGTCATAAGGCTTGCCCAGGTCCACCTGTACAAATTTTTCATTGTCCTGTCCAGCAAAACCTACCCAACCCGCATCGCCGTAGCTGTCGCCGCCGGTTTTACCATCAGTCAGTTCGCTGTCGCCGGTGTCGGGATAGAGAATCGAACCGTTTTCTGAATAGGGTTCGGATTTGGTGTAGGGCCGGTTCAGAGCCTTATTGTCGTAGGTATCGGGCTCGTCAGGTTCGCCACCACCCTGTGTGCCGAACACTTCAAGCTCGCTGAGGAACAGGCCTGTGCTCCAGCAGCGGATGGAAAATTTGATCTTGCTGGTGGTGACAGGAGCCTGGAAATCTCCTTTCCAGGTGTAGCAGGAAGCGGTGTCATCCTGACGGGGCAGCCGGTCTTCGGTGTCCACCAGAGTCTGCCAGTCGCCGTTTCCATCCAGGTAGGATACCGAGTAGTGGCGAAGATTCCAAATCAGCCAAGCGTAATCGTTGATGCACCAGCCGTGGATGGCGTAGCCGCTGACTTCCTTCTCTTCACCTAAATCGATGATAAAATCCTGATGTTCCGCGTCGTTGACCTTGTAGCCCACCAAGGCGTCCCCGGTCTGGAAACTGGAATCATCGGTGTGAATCACGCCGTCGGTGAGTTTGCGGCCGGTGGGATCGCCGTAGTTCTTGTCCTCGCTGATCCAGTCGTTTGTCCCCGTGACTTCGTAGCTTTTGCCTTTGGCCAAGTTGCCGGGGGTGCCGGGGGCTATACCACCGCCCTGCTCTGCCGGGGCGAGAATCTGTACTTCGTCCAGAAACGCCACGAGGGTCTCAGGGTCATTGGTGATTTCCAACATAATTTTTGAAGCCTTGACGGAACCATTATCGGGAATGGTGTAGCCAAATTCGAAATAAGCATGGCCTCCATTCGGGTCGACCCGGCCATGACTCTGCTCATGCAGAACCTGCCAGGCGCCGTCCGCCCAGTACTTGATGACATAATGGACAGGGTTACGGATTCCTCCGTCATTGTTGCTGTCCCATCCAGAGAAGAGAACTGCATTAACGTCCTTTTCCCCGCCTAAATCGAAGGTCAGGGTCAGAGGGATGTCAGCAGCAGGATCCCCTCTTTTTAGGTTTTTGAATCCGACGCTGGCCCCACTCCAAACACTGGAAGCCATTTGCCCGTCGGTCATTTTAACATGGTCAAAATCCGGATACGATTCATTGTAATCAGCATCCGTGGCGTTGGTTTCATAAGTGATACCAAGCGCCAGATTGACCCTGTTGTCCGCGGCGCGCGTGTTGGACGCCTGTACCGGTATACTGCTGAACATGCAGGTTACCGCGAGCACAGCCGCCAAGCAAGACGAAAGCCGCTTTTTGAGTCGTTTGTGTAACATCTCAACTATCTCCTTTGTCACAATTTATGTAAAACTGCCTAAACTCCTTCCATTCGCCAGGCAGTTTCCATACTTCCTCAATTATTCTTCTAAGCCTATTTGTCAGGACTTTCTCCAGCTATCACAGCTTTTCGTTCATTAGGTCAAAACACTTTATAATTCAACTTTTATGTCAAGCGCATAAAAATAGACATAATCTATAAATACGCGGCAATTTTCAAATGATATTATGTAGATTATGTCGAACTAATTCACTTTTCTAAAAAACATAGTAATCTATTGTACTCTTTTATTTTAATGAAAAATTAACATAAATCAACCGTATTATTTTTACTTTATAGTTTTTTATTGATAAAAAAGTAAATATAATACGATATAATAGTTGTTATACTATTTATTTTTGCATCAAAACTGCTTTTTCCTTAATAGATGTAAAATTAATACTCAAAAAGCGATTAGCCAAAAGCATCTGCGGCTTCTCACAAAAAACACCGAAGCCCACAGGCTTCGGTGTTTTAACCGTCATCATGTAAAATTTTGCTGTAATTGGGCTTTCCTCCCGCTTGGGCATTCGGTTGTCCGTCCGGTTCTCCAGCCAGAGAAAGCAAGGGGCATGGACGCTCCCCATTTCGGCTCCCCTCAGGCAAAACCGGCGCATCAAGCCAGCGTGTGCAAAGGCTCATTTATCTGGGCCATCGGCTAAACCGATCCGGGAAGGGCGGGAACGCCTTGTGAGGCTCCAGCTGATACCAGTATGCCACGGTGGAAACGTCGTCTTGCCGCTCAAAGAGCCCCCGATGGCTGACACCAATCTGCTGGATGGTCACCTTAAGGTTTTGTGAAAACCGGATGGGATCCATAATGTGGAATCGGTAAAAACTCCGCATAGGCGGGCAGGAATCGTCGTGATAGGGGTTTTCTACTGTCCCGTCCTTCACAGAATAATAGGGGTAGCCAAGGAAGGGGGTCTGATAGGTAGTTTCCACACATTTTCCCTCTGGATAGGAGGCAAAGCTCCACGCGCCGCCAAAATAATCCTCGGTGCCGGTGCCGCAGATGGTGGGATAGTCTTTGTCCCCGTCCAAGTAGAACTTTACTTCCCCTTCGCCCCACCAGTACCGCTCCAGTGCAGACAGGCAGAGAAAGGTACCCACGTACTGTCCCTGCCCCTCGACCCCATCAAGTATCACATAGTCCTTTCCTTTTTCGGTGAGATTCTGCCGCCGCCACTGGGCGTGGAAGGTAGCGGTGTTTTTCGGCAGCTCGTCATAGAGGGTGTAGTCAAACTGGTAAAACAGCGCCGTGATGTCCAGTTCGTTTTGGTTTTCAACGGTCACCCGGGCGGATTTATGAAAGGGCATGGCGAAATAGCAGTTCATCCCCCGGTTGGGGTTAACGGCGATGGGCAGCGAGTTGACATGGTATCCCTGACCGAACCCCAGGCAGAAAAAATCCCCCAGAGGGCATTCCACCGATGGGATTTCCTCTCCGTCCCAGTAGATGCGGAGAATCAAATCCCTAAGGACGAAGGGATTTTGGTCGTTGGTTTTTCCCGGCGCCGTCATCCAAATGTGCTGGATGACACCCGGTCCCTCGATGTCACAGAGAGTCACCGTCTCCCCCGCCTTAACTAAAGGATAACAGGGCCGTCCTTTCCGTGAAGGCCCCAGATTGCTTGCTTCCTTCCCTCCTGCGCCTTTTTCACCCTTAGGATTTTCACCGGTAACGGCGCGGCTTCTGCCCCCGTTCACCAGGGGCAGGGAGGACATGCTGCTCAAAAAATCCATATTTCACTCATCCTTTCGGTTCTTTTACCCTTATCTTACCCCAAAGTGTAAACGTTTTCAATAAAGAATTTGTGAAACTTTTACCTCCGCTGCCGCCCCTAGGAACAAAACCGTATTTATATCGTACAAAATCAATCCGGGCAGAACCCAAACCCGTTCACTCCACGCCATCAACTTCCGGTAGGCCTCCACGAGGCGAATGAACGGATCTTCGTCGCCGCCGCAGTCAGGATGGAGCTCCTTGGCCAGAGAACTGAACCGGCTTTTTATCTCTGTCTGCCCCGTCTGCGGCGGGAGCCCCATTTGGGCCAGCAGCCGCGGGTCATAAACATGCGCTCCCGTCCCGGCGGGAACCTTCCGCCCAAAAACGGCGCAGAGATCGGCGTAAAATTCGGCCTGCACCTGCGAAACGCCTCCCGATCCATGGCACGGAGCGATACAAAAGGATACCGGACATCAGGTCCTCCCGTTGGAAAAATAAGCATCCCTAACAAGGCCTTTCTCAGGTGTATCGCTTCCGTACCGCAGCCTCAATTCCTCTTTTTTCAGCCGACGCGGCGCTCTTTTCAGCCTCACCTCGTCCATTTATCTCCCTCCCCGCCGTTTTTATCAGTGCAGCATCGAGAAGGCGAAAAAGCAACGGACCTTACAGCGCCGTTTTGTGATGTTCGGAAAACCGGATTTCTCTCACGCATCCCATTCCATCTGGTACTGACGGATTGCATTCAATGTCTGCTGATAATCCGCCGCCACATGCCCCATATACACCTCACTGTTATGGCTTTCCCCGTTTTGCAAAGCTTCCGCCAGCGCCTCACTGGAGGAAAAGAGCCTCAAGAGCCCCAGAACCTGGGCGCTCTCTTTCAAGATGTGGGCAGCCTGAAAAGCGGATTCGTAGTCATGGTTCTCAAAGGATCGCCACAGTTGCTCATAGCTTTGATCTTCCAAAAAACGAAGCAGGAATTTCTGCACCATCTGTTCGCTGTACAGCCGGGCTAACGTACCGCTGTAATCCCCTTCCAAAGCCTTATAGCATTGCTTCAACGTCATTGTTCGTCCTCTTCTTCCGCTTCAGCGCAAATAAACGCTCTCTTTCTGTCAGCGCCGGCCCTCGGAGAGAGCAGGCCCCGCATTGAGTCGTCATAAAAGCAAAACCTTCCCCGTCCGGCATTTTTGGCGGCGTAAAGGGCTTGGTCCGCCCTGTGAAACAGAACTTCATATTGTCTTCCCGCTCCAATCGTGGTCACAGCTCCCATGCTCACCGAAACGGGGTGCCCCTCATATTCCCGGGGCAGGTCTGCGAACACTCTTTTGACGATGGCGTCTGGATTCTCATCATACTGGACAAAAATCAGGAACTCATCCCCGCCGGCTCGCGCAGCAATATCGCTGCCTCGGATACGCTGCTTGAGCCTTTTGGCAATGTATTTTAAAACCCGGTCGCCGAAGGTATGTCCCCGTGTATCGTTGATTTCCTTGAACCGGTCCACATCTGCCATAAGCATCACAAACCGCTGGTCAGGATACTGCAAAAGCCGCTGCTGCACTTTCTCCCGGACCGCAGCCTTATTCAAAAGGCCGGTCAGCATATCGCAGGAGGCCCGGTACTGCCATTGGAGCATTTTGGTGTACTCTTCATTGATGTCCAAAAGCTTTCCGATGGCCCCCAGGAACTGAGACGGTTCTTCCTTGGACCAAAGCGTCCGGCAGATGACGCGGCACCAGCGCAGCTCTCCTTTCATCCGTATCTGGCAGTTGTGCTGAACATCCGGATGCTGGGGCGCAGTCTGGCGGACGGCTCGGCTCAACTGATGCAGGTTTTCCTCCCCCAACAGATCCCGAAACAGCTTATTTCCAGCGGGGTCCATGACCACTTTGTCCAGCCCCAGATAAGCGGCGCCCCAATCGGAAAAGCATATCATCGACGGCGTGACAGTATATTCGAATTGAACCTCCTTGGTCAGAGAATCGAAAAATCGCTTTTTATCCCGCTCCTCTTCCATCAGGCGAATGATCCGCTTCGAAGCCGACAGCCCATTATCTCGAAGCAGCTCAGCCACAGTGTTTTCCAGCTTCCAGCGGAACTCACGGCCCAGAAGATCAACCTTCCACTCCTGCCGCAGCGTTCCGGAGATATCGTTGAGGCATTCCAGCAGCAGGGGATTAAATTGACCGCACTCCCCGTTTTGGATCATCCGAAGGGCGGTTTCGTGTGAAAACGCCTTTTTGTAGACCCGCTCGCCAATCAAAGCTACGTATACATCGGCAATTGCCGCCGCCTGAGCGGCAATGGGAATTTTCTCCCCGATGAGCCCGTCGGGATAACCTCCGCCGTCATACCGCTCGTGGTGCCAGTGGCAGATTTCACAGGCAGTCTGGATGAGCGGTTCATCCTGGTAGAGAGGCAGCCGCCTGAGCAGGCGGGCCCCTGCCGCCGCATGGCTTTTTATCTGCTCAAACTCTTCCGGAGTAAGCTTTCCGGGCTTGTTCAGAATTTCGCCTGGAACAGATATTTTCCCAATGTCGTGGAGGACGGAGGCAGCGGAAATGATGGAAATATCCGCCTGGGACAGGGCATATCGGTCAGTCTTCTCCACCAGACGCTTGAGCAGCATCTCTGTGATGGTTTGGATGTGCATCAAGTGCAGGTCGCTTTCACCGTATTGGAGCTCGACAATATGGCTGAGAATGCCCACCATGAGATTGCTGGTCTTTTCTTTTTCGTAGATCTGGTCCGCGATCAGCTGTACAAGCTGTTTCTGCTTGGCGCGCAGCCTCAGGGTATCCGCCACCCTCCGCCGAACCGCCTCCGCCTCAAAAGGACGCCTGATATAGTCAGATGCTCCCAGCTCGTAAGCCCGTTCCACGCAGACAGGGCTGTTTTCCGCCCAAATCACGATAATCGGCACCTGTTCGCCCCAGCGGTGCTGTTTCACGGCCGTCAGCACCTGGAAGCCGTTCATTTCCGGTGCCACGATGTCCAGCAGCACCAAATCGACACCTGCCTCCATATCCTGCAGGGCAGCCACCGCCTCCAATCCGTTCTTCGCCTCAATAACAGTGTATTCTTCCTCCAACATGGCGGCCAAAATGAAGCGGTTCATCTCTGAGTCGTCGGCAATAAGGATTTTCTGTTTGTGGCATTTTTCTTTGTCTGTCATATGTTTCATCCTTTAGGTTATTTCAGTCACCGTTTGGTAAACAGTTCCTCTAATATGCAACAGAGCTGTTCCATGTCAATGGGTTTTGAGAGATGGGCGTTCATGCCCGCCTGTTCAGTGCGGGAAATATCCTCAGCAAAGGCATTGGCCGTCTGTGCTACAATGGGCACCGCCCTCGCGTCGGGACGGTTCAAGTTTCGGATAGCCCGTGCCGCCTCACAGCCGTCCATCTCCGGCATCTGCATATCCATCAGGATTCCGTCAAAGAACCCAGGTTCCGATTTTTCGAAAGCTTCTACCGCTTCTCTGCCGTTGGCGGCGGGAGTCACCTGTGCTCCTCTCATTTTTAAAAGTTCGGCTGTAATTTCCATATTGAGGGGATTATCTTCAACCAGCAATATATGCCTGCCCTGCAAAACATCCGCCGCCGCTGAATTTTGCTCCTCGGTTTCCGGCAGCGCCTCGTAGCTTCCTTTATATGGGAGCTTCTGCCGCGCGTAATCGGAGCCTTTGGTCATCTCATACTCGCCTTTATCTACATCGACGCGGTATATGGCATAGTAGGAGTTGCCCAGCACCCTGATGGTGTCGTTGGTCCGCTCAATGGTCTTGTTCAGACGGCCTTCCCGCAGCCAATAGGCCACTGACGCCGTTAAAAATACAACCATGAGGACAGCATACCAGGTGACCACCACCCCCATTCCTTCCAGCAAAACCGCACGCGGCACCGAAAGGATGGAAAGCCAGCCGTTTGGCATCTGGTAGTAATAAAGGCCGCGGGCCTTACCATTTAAATCCCGAAAGGATTCCTTTCCGTTTTCCAGCTGCTCTCCGGTACTTGCCTTGTAAACAACGCTTTTGACGTAATTTTCCATTGCCGCCTCGTCCACGTCAAACGGCGCGCTGTAAAACAGGAGATTTCCGCTGGAATCGCACAGATAGTAAGCTCCGTCCTCTATCAAGGACAGATTCTTATGGTAGTGCTCAAAGTTTTCGGTAAACAGGTCGATGACAATGATGTTTCCGCTTTTAGGGCTGGCCGCCGCCACTGTGACCACCTGTCTGCCAGTGACGCTCTTGTAGGCATCGGTAAAAATCACCTGGCCCCGGGCGTCTATGGCCTGCTGATACCAGGTAGCTTGTCGAAAATCGTACTGCTCTATCCCCTCAAAAGGCTGGGAGGCGATGATTTTTTCATCCACGATGGCGTAGAAAGTGATGTTGCCTTCCCCTGTGGCATCTGCCGCCTTCTGGAAAAAATCGATCATCCAGCTTTCTATCTTTTCATAGGAGGCGCCGGCGGCGGTGTAATCCTCCAAGTAGGTCATTCCCATGCGAATGACATTTTGGTAGATCTCAATATGGTGCTGCTCGTCGGAGGCATAGCTCTGAGCCAGATTCTGTCCCATACGCGCCGCGTTTTTCAGCAGAATCCGCTGAGATCCCCACAAGCCGGCGACTGCAATCATCGCCAAAAGCACCAGCACAAAAAAGGTGAAAAGGCGATATCTGGCTGTAAGATGCCCCTGCTCCGTTTTTTGCTTCATCTGTTCTCCCTCCCGCTTTCAATCTGTCTGAGCATTGCGCCGTCAGGTGATCTGTCTGCAAAATAATTCTTTGATGCTAGTTAATTTCCCTGTGGTGAACAGGCGCTGCAATAGGCCCCGTGTAAGCAGCCACCTAGAATCCGTATTCTTCTCCCCCTGGTCATTCCACTTGCATTTTCTGAAGAGTCTTTCTCCTGCTCAGAGAAGCCTCGCCAGAAATCTCGCCTATAGGCCGCCTATGGCGGCTCTGTCGCATTTTTCGACAAATTTTTCTCCAGTTGGCAAAAAAACTCACATTTTATTTTATTATAATAGAAAGCACCATCTCAAACAAGATACTATCTGCACACGTATACACATAGTATTGAAAAAAATTTTTAAGTAGTGTATAGTATTAAGTAATCTGTCCAAACAGACCCCTTGTCCGGGATCCGTCAAACCGCTGGGCATCTGATTTGCCTCACGTCTGAGGAGCCTGACCGCGCTTATTCCGCAGGATATACAGCTCTGTACCTAAACAATTTCTATGAAGAAACTCGGCCTGCTGGGTTTAAAATCCAGCTATTAAGAACAAGGAGGCCTCCCCTTGGAAGAAAAAGCCACGCGATTTTCTTACGTGTACCAAAACTTGAAAGAACGGATCCTCACCGGGCAGCTCCAGCCGGGGAGCCGCCTTTCCTCCAGTCGGAAACTCTGTCAGGAATACCAGGTGGGCATCCGCACCATAAATGAGGTATTAGACGCCCTGAAAAAAGAGGGCCTGATCAAAGTTGAACCTCGAAAAGCCCCCGTGATCTGCCAAAAAGGGACTGTGCTGGAACCAGAGGCGGCAGTCTTGGCAGTCCTGGCCGCAGAGGACGACGTGAGACAGGTCTACCAGACCATGACGCTGCTCCTTCCACAGCTTCTGACCTTTTCCTCCTGGAACTGCCCTGTGGAAGAGCTCCCCTACTATAAAAAGGCCATGAAGGTGGACCGGATGGGCCTGGAAGTGGGAGGCTGGCGAGCGGTGTCCGGCTTGTTTCAGGACGTGCTGCACCACAGCGGGAACCCTCTTTTTGCTGACGTGTACTCCGCCATCGAGCTCCACGGCCGCGCCAACTTTTTTATCGAAGACCAGTATCCTTTCACCGGCCTCACACTTCGCACTACCTCCCCCATGGTCACAGAGCTGATCGCTATGCTCAAAGGCCCGGATCCGGTGCAGAAATACCGCAAACTCACCGCCATGTACGAAAATCTTGCCAGCCAGGTAGACAGCAGCCTCCATCTGCTTCGAAGCTCCTTTCCCGACTGTCCCACAGGCGGTGGTTCCTGCTTCGAGTGGAATCCCGTCCGAGGCCGGGACCACTATTACACCCGCATCGTGCGGGATCTGGTAAATAAAATCGGCTCTGGAGCCTATAAACCCGGCAGCTACCTTCCCCGTGAAGCGGACTTGGCTAAGGAATACGGCGTTTCCGTTTTCACAGTGCGCAATGCCCTGGCCCAGCTGGGACGGTTGGGTTTTGGAAAAACCTATAACGTAAAAGGCACTATGGTCACCATTCCAAATGATTCCACAGTGCTCTGCACTCTGCAAAACCAGGTGAGCAAGCAGGACACCCTTCTTTACATCTACGCCCTGCACTTTCTTTCCCTTGCCATTGGCCCCAGCGCGCGGCTGGCTGCTCCCCTTTTCACAGCAGAGGAAATAAAGGAGCTGGTCCATCGATTTAAGGATTCCGCCGCCATCCCCCTGGGAGATATTTATGACCTGCTGCTGAACCATTTGCAGCTGGAACCACTCCGGACGATTTTCTCAGAGCTCAGAAGGCTGGTGCAATGGGGGTATTACTTTGCCTTTTACCGCATCAAAAGCGGCAACATCGACAAGCTGAACAAAAAGGCGCTTGAAGCTCTCCAAAGTCTGCAAAACAGTGATGTCACAGGCTTTGCCGACGGCCTTTCGGAATGCTACTGCCTGATTCTAGACACGGTGCGCCAGTTCGTCGTGGAAAAATACGATCTGCGGGAAGCGCTCAATCTCCGCATCCCCAAAATCGTCCGGTCCTGAACCGGTGAGGAAAGGTATTTTTCCAGTAATTGCCGTTTTACTAGCGGGCGATATGCCATTCCCAGCGGCTTCCGCCAAATTACCGGACCGTCTCCAAAAACCGGCGCTTTAATTATCACTGATAGAAGGATGTTGACTCGGTTAAAATCATTCTTGGAACAAAAATAAAGAACCAGTCAATGGCCGGTTCTTTATTTTCTGGCTGGGGTGGAAAGACATCGCTCCGGTTCAAATTCTTCTTGGAATACAAAAACAAAACGCCGGTCAAAAACCGGCGTTTTGTTTTGGCTGGGGTGGAAGGATTTGAACCCTCGGAATGGCGGAACCAGAATCCGCTGCCTTACCACTTGGCGACACCCCAATAAAAGAAAAATGGCTGGGCTAGATGGATTCGAACCATCGGGATGCAGGAGTCAAAGTCCTGTGCCTTACCGCTTGGCTATAGCCCAATATGTGGGGTGGGTAATGAGAGTCGAACTCACGACCTCCAGAGCCACAATCTGGCGCTCTAACCAACTGAGCTATACCCACCATATTGGCGCGCCCATCAGGACTCGAACCTGAGACCTACTGCTTAGAAGGCAGTTGCTCTATCCAGCTGAGCTATGGGCGCAAATAAAATCCGCCTCAAAAGACGGATTGGAGCGGGTGATGGGAATCGAACCCACGCGACCAGCTTGGAAGGCTGGGATTCTACCATTGAACTACACCCGCAAAAGGGACAACCAAGGCAGTGCTGCCTTTTTCTTTGCTGCCAGACTTCTTCGGCGAAGGGATGCCGGTCCTGTTCAGCAACAGGTAATATTATAACAAAAGGCTCGATGTTTGTCAATAGTTTTCCCTTAATTTTTCCACTTCTTTGTTTTTGGCGGTAAAAGCCCTGATTTCCGGGAAAAAACGCTGTTTTTGCTCCAAATTTTCCAAACCGGAAACGGATTTTTTCATCTTTTGGGAAACAAGCTGTATCCCGGCTGCGGATGAAGGCGGCAAATATAGCTCAAGCTTTTTTAGTATGGCGGAAAATTGGAGTTCTATGCAGAAAATTTTTCTGATAAATGTAGGGGCGGCTATCAGCCGCCCCACCAAAACGCAACAGTGAAACCACGGGCGGCCGATGGCCGCCCCTACTGGTGGAATATAAAAACAGGTTTGCTTTCCATAACATTATAGGCATTCTTCACCATCAATCAGATATTGATAAGAAACTTTAAAATATTTAGCGATGATTTGGATTTCAAAATCATTTACATACCTTTTATTTGTTTCTATCCTTGTTATAACGTCTTTTTCAACATTCAACCCGAGAAGCTGCAATTGAACCGCCAAATCTCTTTGGGAAATATCATCCCTCGCCCTTAATGCTTTTAATTGAGGCCCAATCAGGTTTTTCTTCCCGTTTCTGCTTTTAGGCTTTGACATATAGCACCTCTTTTGTCTCATTTTTTGCACTTTTTCTTGATTTTAACAAAAAATAGTGGTATAATCGGTTGTAAAAGTGAGACAAATAAAATTTAAGTGCGCTTAAAAAGAAAAATACCGAACAGCAATAAACTGTTCGGCTTACTCTTCACCATCAATTAGATACTTATATGAAACATCAAAATATTTTGCAATTATTTGAATCTCAAAATCATTTACGCATCTTTTGTTGGTTTCAATTCTCGTGATAACGTTTTTATCAACATTTAATCCCAAAAGTTGTAATTGATGTGCTAAATCTCTTTGTGAAATATGATTTTGAGCTCTTAAATCTTTGAGCTGGGCTCCAATAAGATTTTTCTGTTCAGGTTTGCTTTTAGATTTTGGCATCTAATCATCTCTTTTTTGTCTCATTTTTTGCACTTTGTTTTATTTTACCCTATAATAAATTTTAATCGGTTGTAAAAATGAGACAAAATAAAATTTTAAGGAGTTATAATACATGAGTTTTCTGACTTCTAGGGCTGCAACCTGCTGTATCATCGGCCGCCCCGACCTTCCTCCCGGATACCGAGCCACGCTGGAACACGAATTCGATAATCTCATCGCCCACGGGGTGACCTGTTACCTTTTTTTCGGGCTGGACATCTTCGAACGGCTCTGTCTCAAGACCCTGCGTGTCCTTCAGCAAACCTACAGCTATATCCCCATTAAAGCCGTTCTTCTCGGGACCGACATCAATCTGCTCACCAAGTCGGAATACGACTTCGACGCCGTAATTTGCCTGCGGCCCGAATCGGACCCGTCCTTTTCCGTCAGCCGCATCGCCATCGAACATTCCCGGTTCATGGTCTACTTCCAGCTCACCGACTTCGGCGGGGCGCAAAGCGACATCATTTACGGCGAGGGGCTGGGCCTGCGTCCCATCAACATCGCAATCCGCAAAAAACAAAACGACAACTCCTAAATGCGCTTCGTGCGGGAACTTCCCCGCGGAATTGTGCTTCACTTATGGTATAGCCCCCGGCAGACTGGAAAACTCCGTCTGTCGGGGGACCTTTTTAGACGCAAAAACCGCCCGGAACGATTTGTTCCAGGCGGTTTGTTTCGCTTCAGCACTAAATCATCGAAACGATGATATCCTTTTCGTCGGCGCTGACGAAAATTTCTTTTTTGTTCTTCATGGTGGAGATGACCAGCATGGAAATCTTGTCTTCCACCTCCCGGCGGATGGTGCTCCGAAGGTCTCTCGCGGCGAATTTGCCGTTTTGGGACTTGTCGGCCAGCACTTCGAGCGCTTTTTCGTCGTACTGGAGGCCCAGACCCAAATCTTCGAGAGGTTTGCGCATTTCCTCCAGCATGAGCTTGGCAATGTCTTTGAGATTGTCGCGGCTCAACGGGTTAAAGACGACGATTTCATCGACCCGCGCCATAAATTCCGGCCGCAGGAAGCTCGAAAGGCCTTTCATGGCCTTTTCCTTGGTCACGGCCTTCGCGTCCTTGTTGAAGCCCACCACGCCGCTCTTGTCGTTGGAGCCGGCGTTGCTGGTCATGACGACCACCGTGTTCTCAAAATTGACGGTGCGGCCCTGTGCGTCGGTGATGCGGCCCTCGTCGAGGATTTGCAGGAGGATGTTCATCACGTCGGGATGGGCCTTCTCGATTTCGTCGAACAGCACGACGGAGTAGGGGCGGCGGCGCACCTTTTCGGTGAGCTGGCCCGCCTCGTCGAAGCCCACGTAGCCGGGGGGCGACCCGACGAGCCTTGAAACGGTGTGTTTTTCCATGTATTCCGACATATCCACCCGAATCAGCGGGTCCACTTTGTCGAACAGCCCTTCGGCCAGCACCTTGACAAGCTCTGTCTTACCCACACCGGTGGGGCCGACAAAGATGAAGGAGGCGGGGCGTTTTTTCACATTGAGCCGCACTTTGGAGCGGCGGATGGCCTTGACGACGGCTTCGATGGCCTCGTCCTGGCCGATGATTTTCGCTTTCAGTTCGTCCTCCAGCTCCTGGAGCTTTTCGCCCTCGTTGCGGCTGACTTTTTCCGCGGGGATGCCGGTCCAAAGCTCGATGACCTTGGCCACGTCCTCCATGGTGACTTTCACGTCTTTGACTTTCGGCTCCAGCTCCTTGAGCTGTTCCTTCACCATGATGATCTCGCCCTTAGTCCTGGCGATGGCTTCGTAGTCGGGGTTTTCAGTTACGGCTTCCAGTTCGGCTTCGGTGTCATAGAGGCCCTTGAGCCGCTTATTGAGCTTCTCGCAGTCGGTGAGCACCGTGCTCTTGATGGAAGCGCAGGCCGCCGACTCGTCTAAGAGGTCGATGGCCTTGTCGGGCAGGAACCGGTCGGTGATGTACCGCTCGGACAGGTTGGCGCAGGCGTTGACGATCTCGTCGGGGATGAGCACCTTGTGGTGGTTCTGGTAGTATTCCCGGATGCCCTTTAGCACCTCAATGGTCTGGGCGATGGTGGGCTCTTCGATTTTCACCGGCTGGAAGCGGCGCTCCAAAGCGGAATCCTTCTCGATGTGCTTGCGGTACTCGCCGAAGGTAGTGGCGCCGATGACCTGGATTTCACCCCGGGACAAAGCGGGTTTCATGATGTTGGCGGCGCTCATGGAGCCTTCGGAATCGCCGGTGCCGACTAAGGTGTGAACCTCGTCGATAAAGAGGATGACGTTTCCTTTGGCCTTCACCTCGTCGATGAGGCCTTTGACCCGGCTTTCGAACTGGCCCCTAAACTGGGTTCCGGCCACCAGAGCGGTCAGGTCGAGAAGGTACACTTCCTTGTCCAGCAGCCGAAAGGGCACGTCCCCGCTGACGATTTTCTGGGCGATTCCCTCGGCGATGGCGGTTTTGCCCACGCCCGGCTCACCGATGAGGCAGGGGTTATTCTTCTGCCGGCGGCTGAGGATTTGCTCCACCCGATAAATCTCGGCGTCACGTCCGACGATCCGGTCCATCTTATGTTCTTTTGCTTTTTCGTTTAAGTTGGTGCAGAAGTTGTCCAAATACTTGCGTTTCTGGCGATCCTTGCGGGACTCTTTTTTGTTCTGGGTGCGGGAAGTGCGGGGCTCCTCGTCGGGAATCTCGACGGGCAAAGCGGAATCGTCAAAATTCTCCTCTTCCTCCCCCGCCCCGTCCTTGGGGGTGATGTTCCCGAACATCTTCTGAATAAAGGGCGGCATGGTCTCAGCTCCGCCCAGCTCGAACATATCGTTATCAAGGTTATCCAGCTGCTCGTCAAAGTTGTCGAGATCCTCCTGGGTGATGCCCATGCTGTCCATCATCGACTTCACCTGGGGCAGTCCCAGCTCCGACGCACATTTGAGGCAGTAGCCTTCGTTGACCATATCCTTTCCGTCAAATTTTGCGACAAACAACATTGCCGGCCGTTTTTTGCATTTACAGCACAACATATCCATGTATCGTGGTTCCTTTCCGTTTCCCTCAGCGGGAAACCCGGCGGCCCGCTGTCCGGGCGCCTATTTATGATACGGGACAGGCCCGTTTTCAGCAGATTTTCACTTTTTAGGGAAAAAATTCACCTGACAGCAGCAGGCGGCCTTTTTAGAATTCCCCTCTTATCATTATAATGCATCTTTTCTTTTAATAATCTCTTTTAAGTAAAAAATAAATGACAGAATGATGAAGGCGGCGGGGATGAGAGCCAGGGTAAACAGCAGGCTTTCCGGCATCTTGGGGAAGATGAGCGCCGCGCAGAGCAGGGCGTAAAGCAGGATCGTCGTCACTTTGCCGTACCATTTTGCCGGGATGGAATTGCGCCAGCTTTTGAGGAGAGCGAGGCCGATGACGGCCAAAGCCAGTTCCTTCACCACAAAGATGAGAAACAGCATCAAAACCGCCCGGTGGCTCACCGAAAGGCAGATGATAACGGTAAACATGGTGAGCTTGTCGGCAAGGGGGTCGAGAAACTGCCCCAACGGGGTGATTTCGTGGAAGCGCCGGGCGAAGTACCCGTCCAGCATGTCGGTGAGGCCCGACAGGAGCAAAATAATGGCCGGCAGGTAAAAATAATTTTCCGGTACGAGAAAATAGGCGGCCGCGAACACCGGCACCAAAATCAGGCGCACGATGGTCAGCGCGTTTGGCAGGTTCATAGAACAGCATTCATCCTTTCGGGCAGAATCAAATAAAGGCCGAAAATCCGGCGGGAAAACGGAAGCGGCTGGCTCTCCACGGTGCATCGCGAACTGTAGGCAGCATACGAAGCGCCGTCCACCGCGATTTCACGGAAACTTCGGTTTGGGCGGGCGCCCGCCGCCTGCAAAAGCCCCGCAGTTCCGAAAAACAGCGGGAAATCCGACACAAAAAAGGCGGTTTCAGGCGGCTGCCGGCCCAGCGGCTAAACCGGGAGCAGGCCGAGGGCGCTGAGCCCCAGGTCCCCCAGGCTCGCTGAAACGCCGCCGATAGGGTTCCAGTCGTAAATAAAATGAAAGAGATAGGTCTTCGAGATGGCCTCGTTGTTGAGGTACGGGATGCCGTCCCCAGTGACGCCGATGAGAAGGTTTAACGCCATCACCACGATGAGGATGACCACAGCCGCCTGTACAAGGCCCAGAACGCCGCCCAAAAGCGAGTTCACCGGCCCGATGAGAGGAATATGGCGCACCCCCCGGAACACTTTGGAAAGCGACCGGACGATGACCATGATGGCAAAGAACAAAAGCAGGAAAAACAGCGCCTGCAAAAGGGTGTATATAATGGGATAAAGCATCTGGTCGGCAATGGTGGCGCTCACCGAATCGGCGGCGCCCGCGAGGGTGCTGCCGAACTCTTTGGTCAGGCCTTCCATCCCCCCGAAAAAGGTGGTGACAAAGCTTCTGAGCAGTTTGGGCACCGATTCCAGCACCGCCCCAATGGAGGCGGTCACGTCGGCGGAGGCGGCGGAATTTTGCAGCGCGTCGCTCACCGACTGGACAAGCTTTTGCCGGATAAAGAGCTGGTAGGTGGTCTCAGCCAGCGCCCGGCTGCCGATATAAGCGCCGGCAAGGGCCAAAACATATCCCACCACATGGACCAGGGTGGACAAAAAGCCCTTGCGCCAGCCGTGGCCGAAATAGTAAATTATTGCCGCAACAAGCAGTAGATCGAGAATAATTGCAGTGATGTTCATGGCGCGCTCCTTTCTCGGTTTCATAAAAATGCAGATGACGGAAAACGCCTTGCGCGGACGTGTCACTTCTGTCAAAAAAGCCCTTGGGCCGCCCATAGGCGCCGGAAGCGCCTGTTTTGGAGGGCGGCTGCCGTACCGGTAAACAAACGGCTTCCGCCTTTTTGCCGCGGGCTTTGTATATCAGGACGCGGCCGGCTGGGGGGCGCTGTTTTCACCCTCGGAAGCAGGGGAGCTTTCCTCCGCTTTTTCCGGATCTGCGCTCATCACGTCCAGAGAGTTGCTGCTTAAAAGGTAAACGCTCCCGCCGATGGCCTCGATGCCGTAGACGTCGTTTGACACCTTGAGGGTCCCGGTGGCCGAAAGCTCCCGGTCGAGCACCGTGATGACGCTTTTGCCCAGCACGAAGAGGTTTTTCCCGTTGTCGGAAACATCCAGCACCTCGCCTTTTAGCGTGGCGACCTTCTCCGTCTCCCCGTCGGTCATCAGGATGGAACAGGACACCGAGTTTGTGTCGGTGGTGAGGACGTAGGTGCGGTCGTTTGTAAAATGGTACTGATAAAGGCCGTTTGCATAGGCCGCCGTCCGCTGGGAGGAAAAGTCCTTGGAGACGATGCCCACTCCCACGTCGGTGACAAGGTGGATCTGGCCGTTTTTCTTGTAGTCGAGAGCCACCGGCAGAGCGCCGCTGAAGGTGATGACCGCCTTTGCTTCCTCGCTCTGGCGCTTCAGGTCGATGACGTAGAGCTTCGAACTGAGCACCCCGCCCTCAAAGCCCACACAGGCCACCGCCAGATACCGGTCGTCGGGGGAGATGGCCACGTCGGCGATCTGTTCCGACGCCGAGTACCACTTTAAGATTTCCTCGTTCCCCTTGCTGTAAACAGTGACGCTTCCGGCGTAACGGGCCTCCTTGGTGACAATGGCGTAGCTTCTCTTTTCGCTGATGGTGCCGGTGAGGATGGTGTTCTCCATCCGGCTGTTCAGGTGGAGCCCCGAGCCGCTGTCAATGCGGTAGCCGTAGCCGCCCCGGTCATAGGTGAGGATTCTCCCCCCCGCCTGCCGGACCACCGGGTTTGTGAACCGGTGGTTGAAGTGATGCCCAGCGTTTCCGCCGCTGTAAAGCATCTCCTCCTCGTTTGTCAGCAGTACCAGGTTGTCCCCCGACTGGCTGATGGACAAAGGGGTGATGCCGGTGAGGGAAACAGGAAAGCTCTGGCTCAAAGTGCCGGTGCCCTCGCTGTCGCTTGAACCCTTGGCGCTCTCCATAAGGCCCTGCAAATCGTAATTTTGGTAGAAATAGATGCCCACGGCCACTCCCACGAGGATGACGACGACAGTAAGGCCGGTAATCAGGCGGTTGCGCCATTTTTTCCGCTGTTTTTTCCGGCGGTATTCTTCGATGTCGTAGGTCTTTGCCTGTTTTTCCGGAGTATTGTTCTCTTTCTTCACAGTCTTCTCTCCCAAACACCCAAAATTTCTTGTCCTTGGCGCTTTTGCGCCGTCCCGCTGGGAAATTTTCCGCGGGAATCCTGCATTAGGGGCTTTTTGGCCCCCGCGCCCGCCGCCGCGAAAAAATTCCGTCCGGCGGAGAATGTATGATAAAGCGCTCTTTTTTGCGCTCAATTGTCAACTTCAGTACTGTAAAGTAATTCTACTTCACAGGATTTTCCTCTCCAAACGGAGTGTAACTGACCCAGTTGAGGTAGAGCCCCGCCGCCGGCGCCGTAATCCCCGCCTGTTCCCGGTCGAGGGAGGCGAGGACGCGGGTCACATCCCCTTCTTTGAGCTTCCCCTCCGCAGCCAACAGCAACGTCCCAACCATGATGCGCACCATGTTGTAGAGGAACCCGTCCCCCGCAACCCGAAATTCAATGAGGTCCCCTTCTCTATGGACGCCGGCCCGGTAGATGGTGCGGGTGTAGTTTTCGGTGGGTTTGGCCCCGGCGCTGCAAAAGCCGCGAAAGTCGTGAGTCCCGATAAATTCTCTGGCACAGCGGTCCAAAAGTTCCGCGTCCACCGGGTATTTGACTTGATAGGCCCGGTCCTGCAAAAAGGGGTTTTTCACCTTGCTGTTCCAGATTTTGTAGACGTATTCTTTCCAGCAGACGCTGTACCTGGCGTGAAAATCCGCCGCTTTGTCCGGCGGGATTTCCGTGCAGGACAGCATGGCGATGTCCCCGGGCAGGCAGTTGTTCAAAGCGATGACCGCCGCCTCCGGTGGGATTTGCAGGGCCGTCTCCATGTGGAAAAAATACTGGCTGGCGTGGACGCCCGCGTCGGTGCGGGAGCATCCCACGATGTCCTCCCGCTTTTTAAAGACCACTTCCACCGCGTCCTGCACCACCTCCGCCACCGACAGGGCGTTTTGCTGCACCTGGTAGCCGTGGTAGCGGCTCCCGTCGTAGGCCATTTCAAACAGCAGTTTTCGCATAGTTTCCTCCCTCAAAGCTTTACCCGTTGCACCGGTTCGTATTTCCCGCCCCACTGCCGGTACCAGGTGGGAACCGGGTTATCCATGTTGTCAAACCAACTCAGCACGTCCTCGGCCTGCTTCATCATGGTATCGACTTCCTTTTGTCCAAAAGGAATCGCCCAGGGGACGGAGGACAAGGTATTGCTGGCGATATAAAGGCACAGCAGCCTGAAAAACGCCATGGGCGGCTCCCCGCCGAAGTACCCGTCCAGCTGCCCCGCGGCGAAAGGCGGGCTTGCCTGTCCGCACCAGACGATGCGGTTGAACTCCTCCCAGGGGTCGCCGTAGTCGAACCGGTCGAAGTCGATGATAAAAAGCTCCCCGTTTTGGAGCATCATGTTGCCGATATGGTAGTCCCCGTGCTGGAAGCACTGGGGGCGGTTTTGGAGCAGTTCCCGATTTTCTTCAATGTATCGGATCAACGCCTCTCCCCCGTTGATTTTCAGGGGGCATTCCCGGTACATCTGGATTTTCCGGTCGGCCTTCCGGTTAAACCGGGCGTACCAGTCCTCCTGATTGTCGGGCGCCGGAATCGAATGGATTTTCCGGAGGATTTCCCCCGACTGTACCCCCAGCTCGTATTGTTCCCTTTCCGGCAGCAGGGGGATTGCCTCCTCGGCGTCGGCCCCGTCGATCCAGGTTTGGAGGGTGCAGGCCCCTTCTTCACAGAGGCCGAACTCCAAAGGCCGGGACATGGGAACCGACAGCGCGGCGACCCGCTCCATGGCCTGAAACGTGGCCTTGGCCCTCTCGTACCGCTCGGCAGGGGAAACCCGCAGAAGATACCGAGAGCCGTCCTCCTTGGTCACCTCAAATTTTTTGTCCCCGGACCAGCCTTTTTCGACGGGAATGATGGATACAAAGTGAAATTCGGTCATGGGAGCCTCCGTTTTGTTCACACTAAATCACAAACGGCAAAAAGTGGTTTAACAGCACAACCGCCGCGATTCCCACCGCCATGACAAACGCCGCCGCCCAGTCCCGGAAGCTCAGATGGAGCTGCCGCATCCGGGTGCGGCCCTCGCCGCCGTGGTAACAGCGGCATTCCATGGCGAGCGCCAGTTCCTCTGCCCGGCGGAAGGCCGAGATAAACAGCGGAATGAGGATGGGAATCAGCGCCTTGGCCCGCTGCATGATGCCGCCGCTTTCAAGGTCCGCTCCCCTCGCCTTCTGGGCCGACATGATCTTATCGGTCTCTTCGATGAGGGTGGGGATGAACCGCAACGCGATGGACATCATCATGGCAAGCTCGTGAACGGGGAATTTCACCACTTTCAGCGGCTTTAACAGCCGCTCGATGGCGTCGGTCAGGGTAATGGGGGACGTGGTATAGGTTAACAGCGAACTGCCCGCGATGAGCAGCACGATGCGCACCGCCATGGTAAAGGCGGTGTAGAGCCCGCCGGTGGTGAGGCGAAAAATCCACCAGTGGAAGAGTTCGGTCCCGCCGGAGATGAAAAACACGTTCAAAACGGCGGTGAAAATCAAAATGGGGATGATGGGTTTTAAGCTTTTGCCGATCATCCGCACCGGGATTTTCGCCACCCAGTAGCAAACAGCCAGCAGGATTGCCGCCAGCAGGAACCCCAGCGGCTGGTTCGCCAAAAATAAGAGCACGATGTAGCCGATGGTCAGTAAAATCTTCATCCGGGGGTCTAACCGGTGAACCACCGATTGCCCCGGGAAATACTGCCCGATGGTGATGTCTTTAAGCACGGGGGAACACCCCCTTTTCTTCGAGGGCCTTGAGGATTTTCTTTTTGGCGTAGCCCACGGTGTAAACGTTTTTGGGCACGTCCAGCCCCTCGTCCCGAAGCCTGTGGAACACGTTCGTCACTTGGGGCACCGCCAGCCGGATGGCTTTTAATTCGTCGCTTCTAGCAAAGACGTTTTCCACCGTGTCGTAGGCGAAAACCTTCGCCTCGTTCATGACGAGGACCTTGTCGGCGTAGTTTGCCACGTCCTCCATGCTGTGGGAGACGAGCAAAATGGTATTCTGCACCTTGTCGTGGTAGGCCTTGATCTGATCGAGAATCTTGTTGCGCCCCTTGGGGTCGAGGCCGGCTGTCGGCTCGTCCAGAATGAGCACCTTCGGCTCCATGGCGATGACTCCCGCGATGGCCACCCGGCGCTTCTGCCCGCCGGACAGCTCAAAGGGGCTTTTTTCCAGGAGTTCCGCCCGCAGGCCGACAAACTCCGCCGCCTCCCGGACCCGCTTGTCGATTTCTTCTTCGGAGAGGCCCATGTTTTTCGGCCCGAAAGCGATGTCCTTATACACCGTCTCCTCAAAGAGCTGGTACTCGGGGTACTGGAACACCAGCCCCACGTTGAAGCGCACAGCCCGGAGCCTGCTCTTATCCGCCCAGATGTCCTCCCCGTCCAGGGTGATTTTCCCCGCGGTGGGTTTTAACAGTCCGTTGAAATGCTGGATCAAGGTGGATTTTCCCGAACCGGTATGGCCGATGACGCCGATGATTTCGCCGCCCTCGAAGGTCAGGTTCACGTTGTCCACCGCTGTTTTCTGAAAAGGGGTTCCCTGCCCGTATACGTAGGTCAGGTTCTCCGTCTTGATTACCAAATTCCGTTCTTCCTTTCGCTTGGCTTCGCCGCCGGGAATGGGTTCAATCAGCCGCAAAACGCTTTGCTGCCGTCCTTCGGCCGCCCTACCCCGCCGTTTGTAAGAGGTTTTTCAGCACCTCTACGCATTCGTCCTCGGTGAGCACGTCGTCGGGGAGGTCTAACCCCTCTTTCTTCAGCTCATAGATCAGTTCCGTCACCTGGGGCACGTCGAGGCCGACGGATTTTAGAAGCTCCACCTGGGGGAACACCTCTTTGGGCGTGCCGTCCAAAAGGATTTTCCCGTCGTCCATGACCACCACCCGGTCGGCCTTGACCGCCTCGTCCATATAGTGGGTGATGAGGATGACGGTAGTGCCGAAATCCCGGTTCAACTGCCGGATGGTCTTTAAAACCTCCCGCCGGCCCTTGGGGTCCAGCATGGCGGTGGGCTCGTCTAAGACGATGCAGTCGGGCCGCATGGCGAGGATGCCCGCGATGGCCACCCGCTGTTTCTGCCCACCGGAGAGCTGATGGGGGGCGTGCTCTCGATATTCGTACATCTCCACCTGTTTGAGGGCTTCGTCCACCCGGCGGCGAATTTCAGATGGCTCCACGCCGAGATTCTCCAGGGCGAAGGCCACGTCCTCTTCTACAATAGTGGCGACGATCTGGTTGTCGGGATTCTGGAACACCATGCCCACGTGCTGCCGGATTTCAAAGAGCTTCTCTTCGTCGGAAGTGTCGATGCCGTTGACGAAGACCTTTCCGGTTGTGGGCAGGAGCACCGCGTTAAAGTGCTTTGCCAGCGTCGATTTGCCGGAGCCGTTGTGGCCTAAGACCGCCACGAACTCCCCCTGCCCGATTGTAAGGTTCAGGTCCTTGAGGACGGGAACGCGGCTGCCGCTCTCCTCGTCCACGTATTCAAAAAAGAGCCGTTCGGCTTTGATATTTCGTTCCATAACGTCCTTTCCGGGGCTACCCCTGCCTGTAAAAACAATCCTTCTCCCACGTCAGCGGGTTTGTGTCGATATATTCCCATATCTTTTGGTATTCCCGTTCGTTTCGAAGGATGCGGTCGTGTAAAGATTTTTGCCAAAACGAGAAGCCTATTTGTTTGGTGACAGCGCCTTTCATTTGGTTCACGACAGTCGATGTTGTAGGGGCGCGCATGGCGCGCCCGTCATCCTGTTGCAACATCAAAATCAAATGGATATGATTCGGCATAACGCAATATTTATCGACCCGAATACAAGGATAATGTTTCGGAATCTCCAAAATTGCGGCATCCACCACCAGACCATACTGAGACAATGGGGCGGTATCTCGCGGGCGCGCAGTGCGCGCCCCTACATTCCACAGCAGTTCTTGTTTTTCCACAACGCATATCGTAACAAAATACGCCCCGTTTTGGCTGTAATCGTATCCGGTTAGCCGGTTTTTCTTCCGTTTGGGCAATTCCATTTTCTGACCGCCTGTATATTGTTTTCTTATCGGGCGGATATGGAATCCGCCCCTACACCATTCGATTGCAAAACGCTCACTTGTTTATCTCCCCGCTCATCCAAAAAGCGGTGGAGCCGCAGGGCAGCGTCAGTCCCGATTGCTGTACCGGAAGTCCGATTTCGTCGGCGGAAACGGTACCTTTCCGGCCCTTCCCCACCGTCACGCCCAACAGATAGGCCATGACCGACGGCGAAAGCCCGGTGGTGTAGGAATTGAGGGCCACAAAGAGCGGATTTTCGGAGAGAACTCCCGCGCAGAGGTCCAAAAGCCCGTAGATTTTTTCCTCCAGCTGCCAGACTTCGCCCGACGGGCCGCGCCCGTAGGACGGCGGGTCCATGATGATGGCGTCGTACCGCCGTCCCCGCCTCAGTTCCCTTTGTACGAACTTTTCGCAGTCGTCCACAATCCAGCGGACGGGCTTGTCGCTGAGCTCCGATAGCTGGGCGTTTTCCTTCGCCCACTGGACCATGCCTTTGGAGGCGTCCACATGGCAGACGGAAGCGCCTGCTTTGAGACAGGCTAAGGTCGCCCCGCCGGTATAGGCGAAGAGGTTCAGCACCGAAATAGGCCGCCCGGCCTTGGGAATCCACTCGATAAATTGGTCCCAGTTGACGGCCTGCTCCGGGAAAAGCCCGGTGTGCTTGAAGCCGGTGGGGGAAATCTTAAAGCGGAGGCCCTTGTAGCCGATGTCCCAGCTTTCCGGGTGCTTTTTGTAGACCTCCCAGCGGCCGCCGCCCTTGTCGGACCGGTGGTAACGGGCGTTTGCCTCTTTCCAGAGGGAGTTTTGTCTTTCAGTATCCCATATAATCTGCGGGTCGGGCCGAATGAGGGAAATGTCCTTCCATTTTTCCAGCTTCTCGCCGCCTGATGTATCAATTAATTGATAGTCTGCCCAGCTATTGGCAATTCTCATGGAGTTTTTTCATCCTTCCAAGGGTAATTTACAGCAGTGTCTGCCCGTTTTTGTCCAGCCCCAAGTGCTTGTAGGCCAGCGGCGTCACGCAGCGGCCTCTCGGCGTGCGGGACAAAAAGCCCAGCTGCATCAGATAAGGCTCATACACGTCCTCGATGGTGACCGTCTCCTCCCCCAGCACGGCGGCGATGGTCTCAAGCCCCACCGGCCCGCCGTTATAGTGGGTGATGATGGTCTGAAGCATCCGCCGGTCGATGTTGTCGAGGCCTAATTTGTCTACTTCCAGCCGGTTCAACGCGGTGTCGACGATTTCCCGCGTCACCGTGCCGTTGCCGATGACCTGAGCGAAGTCCCGGACCCGCTTGAGCATCCGGTTGGCGATACGGGGAGTCCCCCGGGAGCGCTTTGCCAACTCCATAGCACCTTCCTCGTCGCAGGGAATACCTAAAATCCCAGCGCTCCTCACGATGATCTGACAAAGCTCCTCCGGCGAGTACATCTCCAGCCGCAGCAGCACCCCGAACCGGTCCCGCAAGGGCGAGGTGAGCTGTCCCGCCCTCGTCGTCGCCCCGACTAAAGTGAAGTGGGCCAAATCGATGCGGATGGAACGGGCCGACGGGCCTTTGCCGATCATGATGTCTAAAGCAAAGTCCTCCATGGCCGGATAGAGCACCTCTTCAACGGCTTTTGAAAGCCTGTGGATTTCGTCGATGAACAGCACATCCCCGGGACCGAGATTCGTCAGCAGCGCCGCCAAATCGCCAGGCTTTTCGATGGCCGGGCCGGAGGTGATCTTGAGGTTCACGTTCAGTTCGTTGGCGATGATCTGGGACAGGGTGGTCTTGCCGAGCCCCGGAGGGCCGTAGAGCAGCACGTGATCTAAGGCTTCGCCCCGCTGTTTCGCCGCCTCAATGTAAACGGACAGGTTTTCCTTGGCTTTTTCCTGCCCGATGTATTCGCTTAAAGTCTTGGGGCGGAGGGAGAACTCCACGTCCGCGTCCTGGTTGTTGTTATAATCGGGGGCGGTGATCCGGTTTTCCAGATCCATCTCCCCGTTTTCGAGCTGTGACTCAAACATGTGTAATCCCCTTTTGGTCGTATCTTTCGGGCGCTCCGGCCCCCCGGTTGATCGGTTCTTTACGGCATTTTCTCTCAGAGGAAACCGCCGCGCGCATGGGCTTTTGCCTGTCCGCAGCGGCTGTTCCCTGACTTCGCGTCAAACGTCCGGGCACCGGCGCGTCCGTTTCGACGGATGCGCCCCGCGCTGTTACAGCTTGCCCGCCAGCGCCTTGAGGCCGTGTTTGATCAGTTCCTCCACCGGCAGGTTCGGGTCGAGCCTCGTGACCGCCGCGGCGGCCTCCCCCTGCCCGTAGCCCAGCACCACCAAAGCGGAGATGGCCTCCGACGCGTTGGAGCCGGTGGGAAGGTCGAAGCTGGGCACATCGGCGATGCCGCCGGCCACCTGCTCCTTGGTGATTTTGTCTTTCAGTTCCAAAATAATCCGCTGGGCGGTCTTGAGCCCCAGCCCCGGCGCCCCGGCGAGAGTCTTCGCGTCCCCCGACGCCACGCAGAGGGCAAACCGCTCCGGCGTGACGGTGCTGAGCACCGATAAAGCCGCCTTGGGGCCGACTCTCGTCACGGTGATGAGCATCCGAAAGCAGTTTAATTCGCTCTGGTCGCAGAATCCGAACAGGTCCAGCATATTTTCGGTGACGTGGAGGTAGGTATAGAAGGTGACCTCCGCCCCCTGTTTCGGGAGCCGCGAAATGGTCACCGCCGAGGTGCGGATGCCGTACCCCACGCCGGCGCACTCGACGACGGCGAAATTGTTTTCCACATGGGTCAAAATTCCCCGGATGCTGTATATCATGGAAATCTTCCTTTCTGAACACGGCAGGGAACGCACCCTGCAAAATTTATATTGAAACGTTCCGAAATATTTCTTCCAATTATTTCCTGCTCATCGGCGGGCGACCGATGGTCGCCCCTACCGCATCTTTTTTAATCCTGCTGGATACTGTTGTGAGCCCGCCCACACTTTTTAAGCTTTACGAAACCAACCACTCTACCTCATCCCCAACAATTCTTTATTAATGCGGCTAGGTGCGGTGTGAGCGTGGCAGATGGCGATGGCAAGCGCATCGGCCACATCGTCGGGCTTTGGGGTTTTCTGGAGGCAAAGGATTTTCTTCGTCATCTCGATGACCTGCTTTTTCACAGCCCGCCCGTAGCCCACCACCGCCTGCTTCACCTGAAGAGGAGTGTACTCGTAGCAGGGAATCTGGGCCTGTTTTGCCGCCAGCACGATGACGCCCCGGGCCTGGGCCACGTCGATGGCCGTCTTTTGGTTGGAGTTGAAAAAAAGCTTCTCCACCGCCATGGCCTCGGGCTTGTACACGTGGATGAGCTCCATGAGCTGATCGTAAATCTCTGAAAGCCGCTCGGAAAAATCCATGCCGGCAGGGGTGGTGATGGCTCCATATTCGATGGTGCGGAAATTCCGCCCGTCATATTCGATGATGCCGCAGCCCACAATGGCGTAGCCGGGGTCGATCCCCAGAATCCGCATGGTTTTTCCCCGCCTTTCTTCCAGAAACAGATGTCGACAATCCGCCGCTCCCATTTCAATGCATTATTAGAATATTATAGCACAATCGTTTTAATCTGACAAATCTTTTTTGCAAATATTGGCTTTCTGCACAACGCCGAAAAGTGCGAAAAAAAACCTTTCTGCCCCGCCTCAAAATAGTCACGAAAATTTCGATGTTTTTCGACAATTTTTAGCGGGGTTGACGAAGTTTCCGCACCTTTTGTGAATCCTTGAAAAACCCGCATTGACAAACCGATTAGCCTGGGGCTACAATGATACCGGTATCGACTGACGAAGGAAAGGGGCATTGCTTTGAACTGGATTGCGGACTACCACATGCACACCCACCATTCCCCCGACTCCCGCTCCACCATCGCGGAGATGGCGGCCTCCGCCCGTCTGCGGGGACTCAGTGAAATCGCCGTCACCAACCATTTTGAGTTTTTCCCAAGCGGAAACGCCCAAAGCTCCGGGAACGATCCCTTGGCGCTGACAAATCACGGCTTCACCCTCGAAAATTTCGAGGACTACCAGGAGGAACTGCATCAATTTCGGGAATGTTATCCAAACGCCATGCCCGTCCGGTTCGGGGTGGAGGCGGGCCAGCCCTTTGAGGACCCGTCCTACGCTTCTGAGCTGATGGATGCCTTCGACTTTGATTTTGTACTTGGCTCCATTCACAATTTAGGCCATGTGGACCTTTATGTGGCCGATTACACAAAACAGAACCTCAGCTGGTTCTGCCGCACCTATCTTGAAGCCCTCTACCGCCTGGCGGACGAGTGCGATTACGACTGTCTGGCCCATATCGACCTCATCAAGCGCTACGCTGCTTTCCGGGGCCTCAAAGCCGATCTGATGGACTACGCCGATGATCTCACTGCAGTGCTCAAACGGGTCATCGAACGGGGTAAGGGCATCGAACTGAACACTTCCGGCATCCGGCAGGATGTGGGGGAAATGCTGCCCGGTCTTTCGGTTCTCGAACTTTATAAAAGCCTTGGGGGCAAAATGATCACCGTCGGTTCCGACGCCCACAACCCCCACGACGTGGCCGCTGACCTGGAAGCGGGCTACCAGCTCTTAAAACAGGCGGGCTTTTCCTCCGTCTGCTCCTTTGAAAACCGCAAACCCATTTTCCACCTCATCGAAGATTATAACTAATTGCCGTTTTGGGAACATTTTTCGCTTCCAAAACGAAAAAAGCCGTGCGGAGTACCCGCGCGGCTTTTTATATGGGACGTTATCCTTTTTTCACCACAGGAAGCCACACTTCGCAGCGGTAATCGGCGGCGGACTGGTCGCCGGGGCCGTAGACTTCGATATCCGGCGCGTCGGCGTACTCGTAGCCGGAGTTTGGCAGCCATTCGGTGACAATGCGCTTCTGGAGCGTCTGGATGGCACCCGGCATGGGGCCGACGCTCTCAAACACCGCCCAAGTGCAGGCGGGAACGACATATTCACTAAGGCCCTCCGGGGTGTCCTTGTTAGTCGCCACGGCAATAAAGTAGTCGAAGTCGTGGGGTTTCTGGCAGGCGCTGACCCCCAGCACTCCCATGGGCTCCCCGTCCATCAGCGGACAGAGGGGCGGAATCCAGCCGTTTGCATGGGCCTCGCCCCAGAAGAGGGGCACCTGCTGGAAGCACTCCTCCACGCTCCCGGCGTAGTGCCGCTTGTGCCCCACGATTTTGAATGCGTCCTTGTGAATGATTTTGTAATCCATCTGAACATCTCCTTTGATCGTAATCAGGAAACAGATGGGTGGATAGGACTTGAGAGACACCCCCTCCTCCCGTGCGGCGGACGGAGGTACCCCGTGAACCGCCTTGAAGGCGCGGGTGAACGCAGTGGGCGAATCGTAGCCGTATTTGAGGGCCACGTCCAGCACCTTCTCCCCGTTTTGCAGGTCGAAAGCGGCCTTTGTCATCTTCCGCCGCCTCACATACTCCGACAGGGGCATGTCCGCCATGTAGGAAAACATCCGCTGAAAGTGGAACACCGAACAGCAAGCGATTTTCGCCGTCTGCTCTGGGTCCGGCTTTCCCTCCAGGTTTTTTTCGATGTATTCCATCGCTTCATTGAGCCTTTTAAGCCAATCCATTTCATCATCTCCCGTTGATCAAAGTATACTCCTGTTTTTTGGAAAAAGCCTCTCATTTCGTGTTTGAAAATGAGAGGCTTTTGTCAGTTCATCAAAAGGGCCATCTGCCTATCCATCATCGAGACGGAAATCACCTTTTCCCCGTCCAGCGTGAATTGAACCATCACCTGATCGCGAAGCCCCATGTCCCGGTCGGGGTTGTTCTGCTGGGGGGTGATCATCTTCTTCCGTGCCACGTCGTACTGGTAGGACAGGATCAGTTCCGACTGAACGCCCGGGTATTCGCCGTAAAGGTCCAGGACCTCCTGGGTCGTCTGGCCGGGTTCAAGGCCCCGGGGCGTCTCGTAAAATCCGGCCGCATCCGGCGTGAGCACAATTCCCGCCACCGTCTGCCGGTCGGTGGTGAGTTGCTTCCCCGATTCGTCGGTGAGGCGGTAATACACGCCGATCTTTCCCCCGTCGTAGCTCATATAGGCCATATTGGCAGCATCGGTATTTCCGAGGATTTTCTCGGCGTCGATCCGCTTCATGCCGTAGGTGATTTTCTCCCCGTCAGATACCCGAATAACGCCGATGTCCGCCTTTGTCATCACATTGGGCGTGAACTTATCCCCGCCGCAGGATACCATCAATATCATGGTTACAGCCGCCATACAAGCTGCTAAAAATTTTTTCATCTCTCCATCCGCCTTTCCGGTTTATCCCGCCCTCCACAAGCGGGGCGCTTTTTCGCCTGCAAGCCTCCGCGGTTTTCCTTGAAAGAGGCGTATTTCCCAGGTGCCTGCAAAACAGTACTCATCTTAACAGACTGCGCTGTAAAAATCAATTGTCGATTTTTGTCCAAACAGTTAAATTCCCATTTCAGGCGGGTCCGCCGGTCAAAAAAAGACCATACCCCATGGAGATGAAAAAATACTTCCGTGTAAACCAGCAGACAGCTGCTTCCACGGACATAAACAGCTTCATATGTAAAACAGAAGGCTCCGCAGGATTTTACAGAGCCTTCTGTCCTGATAAAGCGCGCCTTGGCCCTCTATCCCTGGCGGGACGCTTCATCTGCCATTGGAGAATCGAGGCCCCAAATCCGCTTAACAAGCGTCAGCCGTTTTTCCCGGCTTCCTTTTGCAGCTGCCTCTGCACCAGATCCTCCAAAGTGACGGAATCCACCACCCCGTCGATGGCGTCTTTCAGTTTCTGCCACACTTCCACCGTGACGCAGCTTTCCGCCCTCGGGCAGCTGTTTTCCTCCCCGTCGATACAGGGCACAGGGCTGAGACTCCCCTCCATGAGGCGCAGGATCATCCCCACGGTGTAATCTTTTGGTTCGCCCTTGAGCCGGTAGCCCCCCTGGGCGCCCCGGACGCTCTGGACATACCCGGCCTTGACGAGGCTGTTGATGAGCTGCTCCATGTATTTGTCGGAAATCTCCTGCCGGGCGGCAATGGTTTTTAAGGGCAGGTTTTTTCCCTCCCCGTTGACTGCCAGATCCAGCATCAGCCGCAGCGCGTAGCGGCCCTTGGTCGAAATTCTCACGTTTTCCCCTCCTGTATCATTTGCCGCAGGTTATCTGCACAAAAAAGGCGCCCATTGTCCATGGCCGTCTCCCATATGCTCCTTCCAGTATATAAGCCGCTCAAGATACTCCCGTTTGCGGTTTTCCACCGGCTCCCGGCACTGCGTTATCCCAAATCTGTGGACAATGGCCGTCAGCTCGTAAACAGGAAAACCGATGGCGTGTCCCGCCGTGTGTACCGTAGAGCAAGCCTGCCCCACGCCATGGCAGAGGGCAATATCCTCGGGAGAGGAAAGCTCCTTTGCCATAGCGTGGCAGGCGAGAATCGCCGCTTTAGCCTCTGGCATCTTGATTTTGCCCGAAGCCCAGAGACGCGCCGCCTCCAAAACATTTGCCGGCCTTTGCTCACCGGGGTATTTTTCCTCCAGCGTGCGAACCGCTTCCCCCGCCAGCTCCAGCGCCCACAGTATAACTGTCCGACGGTCCTGGACTGCTAATGAAACCTGCAAATCCGATAAAAATTCGCTGTCAGTTGAAAATAAAATCTGTCTTTTGGCCTTTTGGGCGGCCTCAACCTCTTTTATCCAGTCCATTTGTCACCTCGTATTCATTCCCGGAGCGTAATCCGCCGCCGTCAGTTGCCGTTTATTTCTCTTTGACGGACAAGCTCGATGGCCTCCTTGCCGGTCAGGTGCTCAATTTGAATCTCCACCATGCACACCCCGGCAAACTGCTTGTCGATCTCTAAGCTCCGGCCCCGCTCCAGCTCCGGCGAATACTTTTCCGCCAACTTTTCGAGAGCTTTTCGTTTTTCGGAAACATCCTCCAAAACCCGCGCCCGCCCGAAGGCGACGACGCTCCGGTAATAGGTGGTATACTCGGCGGGAACCACCTGGTCCACATCCAGGACGCAGAAAGAAACCTTGCTTTCCCGCAGGATGGCGTCCAGCTTGTGGCCCGTTTTGGCGCAGTGGAAGAAAATTTTCTCCCCGTCGTACACATAGCTCAGGGGCACCGTATAGGGGTATCCCCCGTCCCCCAGCACCGCCAGCACGCCAGAGGTGCCCCGCCACAGGACGGCTTCACATTCTTCTATTGGGAGCGCCTGTTTTTTGCGGCGCATTTCTCGAAACATATGGATTTCTCCTTCTATTCATCGTTATTCGGGCTTGTGAAGGCCGGGCCGCCGTATTTTTCCCGGCTGAGGGCCTCTTTTACCAGAATCCAGCGCTCAATGTCGATGTCATAACAGTTGGCGAGGGCAAGGGCATAGTAGATCACGTCCCAGATTTCCTCTTCCACGCTGCCTTTTACCGTTTCTTCGGTGGCGGGCGGCGGATTTTTGCCCATAGCCCGAGCCAGCTCCCCCACCTCTTCCGCCAGTTTGAGAAAATACTCCCTCGAAGCCTCGGGATGGTGGTCTTTATCCCGGATGTATTGCTGCAAATACCGGATGGTAATGCCTTTTCCCATCTTCCTGCCATTCCTTCCCCGCGTATTTTACCGCCCTGGGGCAGAAACGTCCTATCCGTATTGAATCCCTATAAGATTGATTGCGCGTAGTGTACCGAGCCCATAGCGTCCTTGGAGTAGTGGTCGGCGCCGATCATTCTGGCGTATTCCTCGGTCATGACAGCACCCCCCACCATGACCTTGCAGCCGGGCTTTTGCTCCCGGAGGAGCTTTATCGTCGCCTCCATGCTGGGGACGGTGGTGGTCATCAGCGCGCTGAGGCCCACGAGACGCACGTCCTCTTTCAAAGCGGTGTCGGCGATAAGCTGAGGCTCCACGTCTTTTCCAAGGTCAATGACCTCGTAGCCGTAGTTGTCCAGCAGCACCTTGACGATGTTTTTGCCGATGTCGTGGATGTCCCCCTTGACGGTGGCCAGGATGATTTTGCCCTTTTTGGCCCCGGCCCCTGTGCCCATTTTCTCCTTGACCGCCTCGAAGGCCGCTTTTGCCGCCTCGGCGCTCATGAGGAGCTGGGGCAGAAAGATACTGCCCTTTTCAAAGCCCTTGCCCACTACGTCGAGAGCCGGGATCAGCTCCTCGTTGATGACGGCGAGAGGTTCTTTTTGCTGCACCCGCTCCTTGGCCCCCTCATAAGCGTCGTCACGAAGGCCGCGGACAATGGCGTCGTGGAGGGAAAGCCGCCCCGCCGCCTGGGTTTTCGGCGCGCTGTCCTGCCCGCCGTACCGGGCGATGTAATTTCCGCACTGAGGGTCTTTGGCCGCCAAGGCCCGGTAGGCGAAATAGCTCTCCATCATGGCCTCGGCGTTGGGGTTGATAATAGCCGCGTCCAGCCCGTGCTCCAGCGCCAAAAGGTAAAAGGCGCTGTTGACGATTTCCCTTTTCGGCAGGCCAAAGGAGACGTTGCTGACCCCCAGAATCGTCTTGACGCCCAGCTCTTTTTTGATCAGCTCCATGGCCTTTAGGGTGACGAGGGCGGAATCCGGCCCCGAACTGATGGTCATGGTCAGGGCGTCCACGATGATGTCCCGCTTATGGATGCCGTAGCGCCCGGCGGTTTTGACGATCTTCTCGGCAATTTTCAGCCGCCCCTCGGCGGTTTCGGGGATTCCCTCCTCGTCGATGGTGAGGGCCACCACCACGCCGCCGTATTTCTGTACCAGCGGGAACACCGCCTCCATCGACTCCGCCTTGCCGTTGACCGAATTGACCATGGCCTTGCCGTTGTAGATCCGCAGCGCCCGCTCCATGGCCTCGATATTCGTCGTATCGATTTGCAGGGGCAGGTCGACGACCCCCTGTAATTTCGGCACCACCGCCGCCATGACAGCGCTTTCATCGATTTCCGGCAGCCCCACGTTTACGTCCAGAATATGGGCGCCGTTTTGCTGCTGGGTGATGCCCTCCCGGAGGATGTAATCGAGATCGTTTTCCCTCAGCGCCTCTTTAAACCGCTTTTTGCCGGTGGGGTTAATTCGCTCGCCCACGATGACGGACACTTCCCCCAATTCCACTGCTTTGGCGTAGGAGGAAACGACAGTGCGGCAAGGCTCCGGCAAAGGCTTCGGCTCGATGCCCCCGCACCGCTCCACCGTGGCCTTTAGGTGCTCCGGCGTGGTGCCGCAGCAGCCGCCTAACATCCAGGCCCCCATTTTCCCGATTTTCTCCATCTCGTGAGCAAACTCGGTGGGATTGACGTTAAAAACCGTTTTCCCGTTGACGCTGACCGGGAGTCCGGCATTGGGGTTCACGATGACCGGCAGGCAGGTGCAGTCCAAAAGCTGGGGCAGAAGTTTCCCCATCTGCTCCGGCCCCGCACCGCAGTTAAAACCCAGGGCGTCTACGCCCAGTCCCTCCAGCATGGCCACCGCCGCCGGAATGTCGCCGCCGGTGAGGAGCTTTCCCTGCTCGTCGAAAATCATCGTCACAAACACCGGAAGGGAGGTATTTTCCTTCACCGCCAGCACGGCGGCTTTGGTTTCGTAGGTGTCGCTCATGGTTTCGATGAGGCAGAGGTCGGCCCCCGCCCCTTCCCCGGCTATCGCCATCTCCTTGAACGCCTCGTAAGCCTCGTCGAAAGAAAGCTCGCCCAAAGGCTCCATCAGTTTGCCGGTGGGGCCCATATCCAACGCGACGAACCGGTTTTCAAACCCCTTTGCCGCCTCTTTTGCGATGGAAACGCCCGCTTTGACCACCTCTTCGACCGAAAGCCCCGCCTCCGCCATCTTGACCCGGTTGCCCCCGAAGGTGTTGGTCTTTAAAATATGGCATCCGGCCTCCAGATAGGCTCTGTGGATGCTTTTGATGTCGTCCGGGCGGGAAAGATTCCAGCTCTCCGGGAACTCGCCGGGAGCCATGCCTATCTCCTGGAGCAGGGTGCCCATGGCCCCGTCAAAAAAGAGGGTTTGCTTCCCCAAAAGATCAAAGAGTTTCGTCATTTCGTTCGTTCCTTTCCTTTTGTTTATCCACCCGCCCGCAGGCGCGGCTGCCGCTCACCAAGACACAAAGCAAGCGCATCATTCGTTTCAATTCACGCCCTCACCAGAAGCGCGTCAGGCCAGCACCGGTACTGGAAAAACGGAAATCTTGTTTCAATCCCTCGCGCTCACCAGAAGCGCGTCACATTTACCGTGGGAACGCACAGCAATGGACAAACAGTTTCAATCCCTCGCGCTCACCAGAAGCGCGTCGAAAAACTGGTCATCCAAAAGCAGAATATGCCAAGTTTCAATCCCTCGCGCTCACCAGAAGCGCGTCAAAAATGCTTGTGAGAAAGGAGATTTAAGTATGCGTTTCAATCCCTCGCGCTCACCAGAAGCGCGTCCCTTTCCATCCAAAATTAAATCGGGGTGTATCGGAGTTTCAATCCCTCGCGCTCACCAGAAGCGCGTCAGATATGACCTTGTTGCTGTCCCGGTTGTAGGAGTTTCAATCCCTCGCGCTCACCAGAAGCGCGTCAGCAAAAAGCCACAAATCACCGGCTCTCCTTTTGTCCCTTTCCGCCAAAAATCCGTCCGAAGAAAGACCCATGAAGCCCCTCTCTGCCGGAAAAAGCCCCTTCACAGTGGAAAATCCGCCCGTTTTCCTGCGCGGACCTCCCGGGATTTTCTGTTTGGCCCCGGTTCGCCCTACTCCTGCCGGAAGGGGCAGTCCACCGCCTCGCAGGTCGCGCATTTATGGACGTTGCAGCTCTCTTTCTCCCTCGTAAGTCCCATCACCGCCGTCACGGATTTCGTCGGCGTGAGCATCATGCTGTCCGTCACCGTGAGGCCGATTCGCTTGGGCGCGTCCAGCAAATTTAACAGCTCCCTCTGGTAATCGAGGGGAAAGTCCCCGTACCCCGGGCTGAACCGGCTTCGCAGATAGAACCCGTCCCTGGCCGCCTCGGCGCTCAGCTCTTTTTGGCAGGCGTCGCAGTAGGCTTCGATCACCGCCGCGGCTGACGCCTGCATAATAACGGCCTTACTCATGTCCGCCACCGACCACCGCCGGAGGAGCAGATCCGCCCCGGTCCCCAGCGTGGCGGCAAACAAAATGGCCTTGTCGCAGTTTCGCAGGTGTTTACTAAGCTTTTCGCTCCCAATCCGCAGTTCCCCCAGCATGATTTCCTTTGTGGAGAGGTGTTTCAGCGGAAACATCCGGCTCACCGTCTTCATGGCGGAAGCCCGCGTGAGCTCGGCGACGCACTCGTCGATTTGGGCCATCACCGCCCCGTCCGGCTGATTCTTCCCGTAACCCAGGTAGCGGACGATCTCCTGTTTATCGACCTTTAACTCCATGCTCAGCGCCCCAAAACATCGGACAGGTTGCCGATGATGCTTGCCGCCACGTCGGGGTTGTTCATGGTGTAAAGGTGGATGCCTTTCACCCCGTTGGCGATCAGGTCGATGATCTGCTCGGTGGCGTAGGCGATGCCCGCCTGCTTCATGGCAGCGGGACGATCCCCGAACTTGTCCACGATATTTTGAAACCGGGGCGGCAGACTGGTGCCCGAAAGCTCGCAGCTCCGCTTGATCTGCCGGCTGTTGATCACCGGCATGACCCCCGCCAGCACCGGCACCCGGATGTCCTTTAAGAGCGCCCTGTAAAGGAAACTGTAGAGCACGTTGTTGTCAAAAAACATCTGGGTGGTCAGAAATTCGCACCCGCTGTCTACCTTTTGCTTCAGGTGGTCTAAATCCAGCTCCCGGGAGCCGCATTCGATGTGCCCCTCCGGGTAGCAGGCGCCGCCGATGCAGAAATCCCCGTGGCGCTTCACTTCTCCAATCAGTTCGCTGGCGTACTGGAACCGGTCGGGCGCCGGGAACTCCGCCCCCGCCGGAATGTCGCCCCGCAGGGCCAGAATGTTCTCGATACCCGCCGTTTTCAGGTTCTCGATGACCCCGCTCACCTCTTCTTTCGTCGAGGAAGCGCAGGTCAGGTGGGCCAGAGCGGTCACGCCGTATTCCTCCTGGATGAGGGAGGCGATTTTCGCCGTATTTTTGGAGGTGCCGCCGCTTGCCCCGTAGGTCACCGAGATAAAATCGGGCCTCAGCGCCGCGATTTTCTCGGCCGCCGCCCGCACCTTTTCAAAATCGTCGTCTTTTTTCGGGGGAAATATCTCGCAGGAGATGGTCACCCGGTCCTGTTTTAAGAGTTCGCTGATTTTCATGACTGTCAAACCTTTCTATAAAGCAATCCCACAAAATTTTCGCTTACGTCAAGCTTTTAGCCGGAAATGGCGCGGTTCTGCCCCAGTGATTTTCCCATGCAGAGGGATTCTTCCATCTTTTCATAGGGGCCGTAATTTTGTATCGTCTCAAACCCCGCCTTCCGGTAGAGCCGCACTGCTGTGGTGAGCATTTCCCCCGTCTCCAGGATGAGGCGCTTGTACCCCCGCTCCCGGGCGAAAGCCTCCAGCGTTTCTAGAAGACCCCGGGCGATTCCCCGCCCCCGGCAGCCTTTCCGGACGAAAAACCGCTTCATCTCGGCGGTTTCGCCGTCGTAAGCTTTCAGGCAGACACAGCCGACGGCTTCTTCCCCGTCAAAGGCGAGAAAAGCGTCCTCCACCCCCACCGCCTGGTTCAGCTCCTCATAAGGGGCCAAATCCTCCGCCCCTACAGCCTCTAAGAGCCACGCATCCAGCTCCCGGCAAAGGCCCGCAAATCTTTTATCGTCCCCGCCCACATGGCGGTATTCTATCGTCTTTTCCAAATTTTTTCCTCCGATTTTGACAGGGACAGTCCACCATCCCGCTCTCTATAAAAGTCAGCGGGCTCCGATTGCGCCCACGACCTCGCCTTTCGGTCCGCCGCTCCCTGATTTTCCTCAACGGGACAGCATTTCCCTCAGCGGTTCACCCGACTGCCCCACAAGCGGCGGCTGTATTTTGGGTCATCGCTCGTCGATTTTCCTCTCCGAAACAGAATCCCCCGTCAGGATCTGCCCACGCGCCGCCTAGTCAGCGGCGTTCCAATCGCTATTCCCCGATTTTCCGCGGTGGAATGAGCATCTCCCCCGCCAAAACATCGTAAATGCCCCCGTCGGTCACCCGCAGCTCCGGGATCACCGGCAGCGCCATAAACGACAGGGTGGTGAAGGGGTCCACCCCTTCCCGCACCCCCATTTTCCGGGCGAGGGCCAGCATTGCCGCCACGTTTTCCTCGATGCCGGAGTTCGGGTCGTCGGTAAAAAGCCCCGCCACCGGCAGGGGCTGGGTCATCAGAGTCCGGCCCCCTGCCGCGATGGCGTAGCCGCCCTGGCACGCCCGCAAAGCCTCCGCCGCCGCCAGCATGTCGTCGTCGCTGTCCCCTATGACCAGCAGGTTGTGGGAATCGTGGGCGATGGTGGTCCCAATGGCCCCACCCCGAAGCCCGACGCCGGCAATCACCCCCACCGTCATCCGGTTTTGCCGCCCGTGCCGCTCGATGACGGCGATTTTCAGAAGCTCTCCCCCCGGCGCGAAGTTCCCGTCCTCATCGGCGGACAGATCCATCATCCGTTTTTTCGTCGTAATTTCATGGGGGATGATCTCCACCACCGGGAACGCCTTTTCCGCTTTGAGGGCGAAATCCGCCGCGCGCAAAGGCGGCAGCTTTACAGTGTGCCGGGCCTCCCCTTCTGGGATTTCGCCGCCCCTCGGCGCGATAAGCACCGGCGAGCCGCTTTCGGAGACGAGCGTTCCGTCTTTAAACACCATCATCGGGTTAAAGTCCGATAAATTGTCCCAAACCACCAAATCCGCCTTGTAGCCAGCGGCCACCGCCCCTGTGCTTTTCAGGCCGTAAGCCATGGCCGGATTGAGAGTCGCCATCCGCAGGGCGGAAACCGGGTCCAGCCCCAGGGAAACCGCCTTTTTCACGTTCCAGCGGATGTGCCCCTCACGCCGGATGTCGTCTAAATGCTTATCGTCGGTGCAGAACAGGAACCGGTCGCAGGGGACGTTATCTTTGAGCATCCCCTTGACGATGGCCTCCAAATTCCGGGCGGCAGAACCCTCCCGGATTTGGATATAGAACCCCTGCTCCAATTTGCGGAGCGCCTCGTCCCAGCCGACGCACTCGTGGTCGGTCATGACGCCGGAAAGGCGGTAGGCCTGCAATTCTTTCCCCGAAAGCCCCGGCCCGTGCCCGTCAATGATTTTGTCCCGGCAAAGGTCGAGCTTCGCCCAGATTTCCCCGTCCCCGGAGAGCACCGAGGGCGCGTCCATGACTTCCCCCAGCCCCAGCACCCGAGGATGGCTTAAAAACTCCGCCATCTCCGCCGCCGGGAAGGGAAACCCGTTTTGCTCCAGCCGGTTCGCCGGCACACAGGAGGGCAGCATGACGTAAACGTCGGCGGGGACGTTTTCCGTCTCCCGTAAGAGGTACCGCATCCCCTCCGCCCCCAGAACGTTGACGATCTCGTGTGGGTCGGCGATGAGGGTGGTGGTACCCCAGGGCAGCACCCGTTCTAAAAACAGCTTGGGCGACACCATGGACGACTCGAAGTGCAGGTGGGCGTCGACGAGCCCCGGGGTGAGGCAGCCGCCACGCAGGTCGATTTCCTTCTCCCCCCGGTAGCTCCCCACCCCGGCGATGATCCCGCCTTCAACGGCCACGTCGGCGGTAAAAATCCGTCCGCTGAAGAGGTTCACAACCCGTCCGTTTTTGAGGACAAGCTCCGCTGGAATTTCTCCCAAAGCGACCATCCTCTTCCTGTTTTGCCGCTCTCTCATCGATCATGACCACCTTTCTATCCCTTTTTCCGGAAATGCTGTCAAATTTCGAAAAACGTCCCTGTCCTCCGAAGCGTGCTGGATCAAAGGCTCGCATCGGTCCTCACCGCCCCTGCCCGTACCGGATGGCTTCACAGCAGTTCCGCCCCTATAAAACGATTATTTCCTATTACAGCGGGTATGGAATAAAAGCCAAAAGCTTTTGTGCTTTTGGCTTTTATTCCAGTACGGATTTTAAAACAAAATCCGTACCACAGAGCCAGGTTTTTCTAAAAGCCTGCTTTGTGGTACCCTTTGTAATATTATTTAAATTTTCAGAAAAATCGCGCAGTTTCTTCCGCGCAAATCAATCTTTGTGATTGGTCTGTTAAATAATATTATAATAGTATAATATGTTTTTGACAACCCCTTTCCCCGATTTTCTGTGCGGATTTCCGAAAAGCCTGTCCCATCCGGTCAAAAAACTGCTGATTTTGGAGAATGAATACAAAAAGGCTTGACTAACATCCGATTATATAGTAAAATATATCCAAACAAAAGACGAAAGGGGCAAACCTAAATGGATGCACGCGCAGTAATCGTTGAATCGAAACGGAACAAAGAGCTTCAGATCAAGATCATTCCCGGCCACTTTGCGACCAGCCATTCCCACGTCAATTACTATATAGACATGACGTCCATCAAAACCAAACACCTGATGGCGAAAAACGCCGCCCGGGAACTGGCGGCCAACTATATCAACACGGCAATCGACACCATCGTCTGCCTGGACGGAACCGAAATCATCGGCGCATTTTTGGCAAATGAGCTGTCCAAGGCGGGACTCGCCTTTGTCAATTCCGGCCAGAACGTGGCGGTCATCACCCCGGAGATCAACTCCTTTAACCAGATGATCTTCAGGGACAACATCCAAAAGCAGGTCTGGAACAAAAACGTCCTCCTGCTGGTCGCCTCCATCACCACCGGCAAAACGGTGAACCGGGCCCTCGACTGTGTCCGGTACTACGGCGGCAAGACGGCGGGCATCTGCGCTTTGTTCACCCATGTGGACAGCGTCCAGGACATCACCGTCAACGGCCTTTTCGACAGCAAGGACATCCCCAAATACGAAAACTACAGCGGCCACGACTGCCCCTTCTGCAAGGACGGCCGCAAAATCGACGCCCTCATCAACAGCTACGGGTATTCCAAGCTGTAACTCACACAAAAGCAAGTTGCACAGGCCGGAGCGATTCGGCCTGTTTTGTTTTAAAAAAGTTTTTCACATCTTTTTTCTGCAAATAACTGCTGTTTACTCTTTAAATCTCACTTTAACGGCCACTATTTCCGTTTTTTAAAAATTCCGGCGGTATTTATCCCTAAAGGAAAGTAAAGTAAAAGAAAGGAAAGGAAAGGGGGGAAGGGGCGCAAAACAGGCTGCGAGACAAACGTTTAAAACACCCCTCCGATTTTGGAAAGCGGAGCTTCCCAAAATCCCGACGCAGCAGGTAACGAGGGGCCTCACAAAAACACGTGATTTACCATGCTCAATCTATCAGATACGAAAACTTGGGGACGCGGGCCAAATTTTTGGTTTGCGTCCCCGCTCTCTTCCCCGAACCCGCCAAATGTGTTAGAATGAATTTATCCGCTGTTTCCGCCTCATACCAGAAAGGAGCCCCCATGCGCGTATTCGACTTTGACAACACCATATACAACGGGGAAAGCGTCCTCGACTTCTACCTCTACAGCATCCGCTATTACCCGGGGGCGCTCAAATACCTCTTTGTGGTGCTCTGGCATTTTTTCCGGTACAAACTTTCAAAAACCACCATGGAGGAACTGGAGCAGGGCATCAAAGCCTACGCCATTGACTATGTCCGCTCCTTCCAGAACCCGGACGCCATTGTCAGCGCCTTCTGGGATAAACGCATGAGGAAAATAAAAGCCTGGTACACCCCTCAACCTGACGACGTGATCCTCACCGCATCCTTTAACGTCATCATCGACGAAGCCTGCCGCCGGTTGGGGGTTTCCCACTGCATCTGCTCGGTGGTCAATCGGGAAACTATGGAACTAGAGTACCTGAATTTCAGCCGCAACAAGCGGGAGATCTTCCTAAGAACCTTTGGCTCCCAGGCTGTGGTGGAGGAATTCTATACCGACAGCCTCTTCGACCAGCCTATGATCGACTTGGCGGAAAAGGCTTACCTTGTGAAGGGAAACAAAATTCGCCGGGTGAAATAGCCCGTCGATAAGAGATTTTGCTTTTTTACATAAGGCCTCCGTTTTCCGCCTTTTATTCACAGTTTTGTCAAAAATTTCATCTTGCCTTCTAGAACGGTACAGAAGTATAATATAATGGTACGGTTTATCCCTACAACTTAATAAGATTGACAGAAAGGATGTACATATTGAAAAAGATTCTCAGAAAATGCACAGCCGTATCTCTGGTTTTGGCAGCGGCCCTGTCCCTGCCTATGACGGCAAGCGCCGGCTGGGTGCAAAACGGCGAACAGTGGAGCTACACCCAAAACGGCGTGACCGTGCAAAATGGCTGGAAAAAAATCGACAGCACCTGGTACTTCTTCAAAGACGGCGTCATGCAGCGGGGCTGGCTCTCAGATAACGGCGCGTGGTACTACCTCCAAAATAGCGGAGCCATGAAAACCGGCTGGCTTTTAGACGGCGGCAAATGGTACTATCTGAACACAGACGGCACCATGAGAAAAGGCTGGCTTAAGACATCCGGAGAATGGTATTTTATGAACGCCGGCGGCGTCATGCAGACGAGCCTCATCCAGGTGGACGGCGTGAACTACGATATGGGCACCGACGGCAAAATGAAGGAAACCACCCCCGTCGGCTACCCTTACTTCGCCTATAACCGAAGCGGAAATACAACCCAGATGGTGCTGCCCGAAAAGACCGGCGAAACCGCCACCGTGAACCTCTGGGAGGGCATGAGCCTCAAAATGATGGCCCAGCGCCTGAACGACAAGGGCGTCTGCCGCTACGAGGACTTTTTGAAGGCCGCGAACACCCTAAAACCCGACTTTCCCTTTAACGACGAGATTCCAAACGGCGTGTTCTACCGCTACGAGGGCTACCTCTTCCCCGACACCTACGAATTCTACCTCCACGAGAGCGCCGAAACCGTCGTCAAAAAGATGATGGACAATTTTGAGAAAAAGATGACGGACGATCTTACGTCCCGCATCAAAGCCTCGGGCCGCAGCTTCAACGAGGTCATGACCCTGGCCTCCATCGTTCAGGGCGAAGCCGGCGACCAGGTGAACATGCGCAAAGTTGCTCAGGTGTACATTAACCGCCTGAATAATCCCTCCACCTTCCCGAAATTGCAGGCCAACCCCACCACCAACTACGCAAACCAGGTGATTTTGGCCGCCGACCCTTCGGCTACCACCCTGGCCGCCGCTTACGATACCTACAAGGCAAACGGCCTTATTCCCGGCCCTATCAACAATCCGGGCCTCATGGCCATCGAGGCGGTCCTCAACCCCGACACCTCGGTAGACGACTACTTCTTCTGCACCGACAAAGTGACGAAGGAATTCTACTACGCCAAAACCTGGGAAGAACACAAGGCAAATACCATCAAAGCGGGCCTTGCAAAAGAATAACCGGAAAGTTAAAAGCCCCACGGCATCAGCCGCGGGGCTTTTTATTGTTTACAGACAAAACCGCTTCACCGCAAAGGCCACTCCGTCCTCGTCGTTTGTCATGGTGAGGAAATCGGCGGCCTCTTTGGCAGGCTCGGTGGCGTTTTGCATGGCCACCCCCATGCCGGCGTACCGGAGCATGGTCACGTCGTTGTACCCGTCGCCGCAGGCTAAAAGCTCCGCCCGCCTGTATCCCAAAATGGACAGCAGCTTTTTGAGGGCAGAGGCCTTGTCCACCTTGGGCGGCAGGATCTCCAGTAAAAACGGCTCGGAACGGGAGACGTTCGCCGCCTCTCCGAACTGCTCCCGAGCAGCGGGTTCCAGCTCCTCAATGGCCTTGGGATCCCCTGCCAACAGGACCTTGGGCACCGAAAAGTCTACTGGTTCTGAGCGAAAATCCCGCGCCTTGACGTTGAGCCCCTCGATCTTCCCCACCAGTTTCAGATACTTTTCCCGGGGCTCCTGGACAAAGTAGTATTCGTCGCTGTAAGTGGCGGCGTTTAGCCGATGCTCTTTGGCAAACTGGAACACGCCGGGGAGCATCTCCGGCGGCAGCATCTCTCCGTGGACAAGCTTTCTTTCAGCGGCGTCGATGATTTTCGCCCCGTTGAAAGCGATGGCGTACCCGCCGTATTTGGGGATCTCCAGCGCCTCGATAAGATGCCACAGCCCCGTGGCCGCCCGCCCCGACGTGAGCGCCAGCTTGATGCCCAGCTTCTGGGCACGGATAAGGGTATCCCGGGTTTTATCGGTCAGTTGTTTTTCGCTGTTCACCAGTGTGCCGTCGATGTCCAGCGCAATCAAACGATAGCTCAATGCAGAAGTCCTCCGTGGTTTTTCTTTCATTATACGGATTTTCATCTCAAAAAACAATGGCAAAAACCCACGGAAAGCGGTGTGGTAACGTTACCATTTTTGTGCTATGCCGCAAAACAACGGTATAAGCGTCCCTATTCCCGCCCATACTATGAATACTCCTCCAAAGAAAGGGTGGGATTTTCTTATGAAAGACCACAATCTGGTGGACGGAATCGAAATGCCGTTGGGGCTCGGTATGGCGCTGGCGCAGGATGTCAACGCCATGGACTATTTCGCTTCCCTCCCCGCAGAAAAACAGCAGGAAATCATCGGCCGCACCCACAGCATCCAATCCAAGCAGGAGATGCATCAGCTGGTCCGCGACATGATGCAAGGCCTGATGTAAAACCGAAAACCCGCCGGATGGAAACGCCCCATCCGGCGGGTTTGTCTGTCTGGAAAAATGTTCTCTTTTATTCCGGGCTGAGGTGGGCATCGTCCCCTACATTCCCCAAAACCTCCCGGGAAACTGTAGGGGCGGGGCAGAGCCCCGCCCCTAGGCTTTATCGTTTCGCCCGGGGATAGGGTTTTCTCTCGTCGGTCAAACCGAGGATATAGTCGGTGCTAACGTTATAAATTTTCGCCAACGTGATTACAACATTTACCGGTACCGTTCTTTCACCAGTTTCATAAGCTCCGTATGCCCTTCTACTAACAGAAAGACGATCAGCCACATCTTGCTGTGTCCAATCCCGGTCATCTCTTAAATCTTTCATCCGATGGAATGTCATTTCGCATCACCTCAAATATATTATACATGGCTCAATTTGTGCCATTGACTTTTGCACCAAATTGTGCCATAATAATTTATGCACTGAATCGTGCCAAAATTATTATGGAGGTGTTGTTTTGAAAATCCACAAAAGTTTTTCTCTTACCATCGACGACGAAGTGTTTCAAAAATTCCAAATCATCGCCCGTTCCGGGCACCGAAGCCCCAATCGTCTCATCGTCCACCTCATCCGCCGGATCGTCGAGGTCTACGAAGAAGCCTACGGCACAAAACTTCTCCCAACCGAAAAAAATCTCTCGGAACGTTAACCCTTAATTGTAAAAAAACGGCGCTGTATCCCTACAGCGCCGTTTTTTCTTCGATTTTCCCATCAGGGCGAATTTCCGTCCTAAATTTTCCCCTGCATCACCAGCACCAGCAGTATGCAGGTGATAAGCAGCACCCCCGCCGCCAGCAGGATGCCCACGCGGCCGCCTTTGCTTTCCTGCCCGCCGCCCAGGGATTCCGGAGCAAGATGAGCTTTCCGCAGTGCGGTGGCCACCGGCTTGTAGAGCAGGATGGTGAACCCGGCATTCAGCCCGCCTTTTAAGAGATTAAAAGGCAGAAACGCCGGCAGCAGCAGCTCGGCCACCGCTTCTCTGGGATAACCCATATAAAGCGGGGTGATGAAGTAGTTCCACAAGAGCATGACCCCCACCATGACGGCGCAGCCGGAGATAAGACCGATAACAGCCCCTTTTAAGGTGTGCTTTTTCTTGTAGATGACCGCCGCCGTGCAGGCGAAGCTGCAGCTTGAGAGCACGTTCATGACAAAGCCGATGATGCCGGTGTCGCTGACGGTGAACATCTCCACAAAGGAGACGACGACCGACATGGCGGCGCTTGCCAGCGGTCCCAGCAGGAACCCGCCGATGGTGAGGATCACGTCCTTGGGCTCATACTTCAAAAAGAGCACCACCGGAATGCGGGCCACCACCATCACCACATAGGCGATGGCGCAAAACATGGCGATCAGGGTGAGTTTTCTGGTTTTTGTGTTCATAGAAACCGTTCCTCCCTGGGAATCCGGCAGTTTGACGGCACCAAGGCCGTGCCTCAGCCCTTATCTGCTGAAAATAGCCGTCCATGGCGCAATTTCGCTCAAACCGCCGTCCCGAAAAATAAGTAACACCTGAAAGAACCAGGTCTTTCAGGTGCCGCATGCTTATCGGGACGATTCTCCGGTTTTTCCATCACAAAAACCGGCTGCCGCCGCAATTTCACACGTCTTCTTTCATCCAGACTGTACTGTTGGTTTTGGAGTTGCACCAAATCTGCGCCGAGGCGCTCGCGGACTATACCGCCAATCGGGAATTTCACCCTGCCCTGAAGACTTGCCTATTCAAATGTTACATTTATTGTACCTCTCTTAAGAGGATTTGTCAACCCTTACTGTCCCAGCCGAATCATCTCGTCGATGGGCCGCTTGGCTTTGAGCCGCAGCTCCTCGGACAGCTCGATTTTCTCGCCGCCCTCGCCTTTAAGGGCCCTGTACACGTCCATGAGGGTCGTAAGCTTCATATCCGGGCACAAAAGCCCCTTGGACAGGGGGTAGAACTTTCCTTCCGGACGCTGGAGCTTCAAGTAGTCGAGAATTGCGTTCTCGGTGCCGATGATGCACTCCTCACCGCTGTTCAAAGCGTACTGAAGAATCGCCGCAGTAGAGCCTACCACGTCGGCGTACTGGAGGGCCTCGGCGGGAATCTCCGGATGCATCAGGAGCTTTGCTTTCGGGTGGAGGGCTTTCGCCCTCTCACAGTCCTCAGCCGTGATTGCGTCGTGAACGGGGCAGCAGCCGTCCCATAGGATGATGTTCTTTTCCGGCACGTTTTCCTTTACATAGCTCCCCAGGTTCCTGTCCGGGATGAACAGAATGTCCGTTTGCTCGATATTTCTCACGATCTGCAAGGCGCTTGAAGAGGTGACGCAGACGTCGCACTCGGCTTTCAGGGCAGCGGTGGTGTTGATATAGGCCACGATACAGGTTTCTGGGTGAGCTTTTTTATATTCCCGCACCCGCTGGGGAGAAATCTGCTCCGCCATAGGGCAGGTGGCCTCCGCCACCGGCAGGATGACGGTCTTTTCCGGCGAGAGCATCTTGATGGCCTCCGCCATAAACCGCACGCCGCACATGACGACCAAATTCTCCGAAAGCTCCGCCGCCACGGTGCTGAGCTTGTAGGAATCCCCCGTGTGGTCGGCGATTTCGAGAATGTCCGGCGTTTGGTAGCTATGGGCCAGAATCACCGCCCCCGTCTCTTTTTTGAGTCTTCTGATTTCTTCCTGCAACTGCTGTACTGTCATACCGATTGTCCATTCCTTTCCCGGATTCCAACCCTTTCGGAGCAGAGCTAAAAAATGCCGCCGTCGTTCCAAAGCGCAGAATCCCCGCAAAGCCGGGCCATACCCGGCCTCAAACCGTCTCAGGCGGCTGTTTCAAAGGGTTTCCCCTTGCGATATTTTCTTTCCGTCCAATGAAAATTCCGCCGCATAGCGGAAATGCCCTCGAACTCCTCCTTGATTTTACCCGATTTGACTTTCCCTGTCAATCCTGGCACATAAATGGGGAGAGTTCCCCACCCTTCCTGCCAGAAGGGCGTCCTTGCCGAGCGGCAGGGATTTTCCGGCCCCGCCGCCCGGTGAGAGCAAACCCTTGGCCTACATCCGGACCGAAAAAGAAATCCTGTTTCAACCCCCTCCCGCGTGATGGGCGACTTCATCCGTCGCAGGCTCTAAATTATCGCTAAACGTTTCAATTCACGCCTCGACGCAAGGGGCTACAGCTATACGGTTCTGCTGTGCTTGACCCTCTTCAAGTTTCAATTCACGCCCCCGCGTAAGGGGCGGCTGATGGAACGTCCGCTCATGACGCCCGAAGAACTGTTTCAACCCTCGCTCCTTATATGGACGCGACTTGGCCCTAACGGCAAAGTCATCTCCCGTGCAGAGTTTCAATCTTCGCACTCACCCCAGAAGCGCGGCCGGCGCCGGTAAAACAGCCTATTTCCTGTAACCATTTCAACCCACGCGCCAAAAAGGCGCGGCCCCAAAACAGACAAGCTGCCGGTTCGTCAGGTTATTTCAATCCTCGCTCCCCATCGGGAAGCGGCACAGCGCGCCGAACTGATCGGCGCGATCCGACTGCCGTTTCAACCCCCGTTTTGCCCAAAGCAAAACGACCGGAATCACCCCATACAGGGGTATCGCATCCCGTAAATTTCAACCCGAGCCGAAAAACGGCCGGGACGACCGCCATGATGATCTTGACGCCCTCGCAAATATAATTTCAACCCCCGCGCCAAATAGGCGCGACCAGTGCAGGTAAAACAGCCTTTTTTCTCTACCCGTTTCAACCCGCAGGCGCAAAATTCGCGCCCGACGGCTCTGCTGTTATCTCCTTCGCGAACCGCGGCACGGTAGGGGCCAACTGCGTTCGCCCGACTTTGCACAAAGGCCTTTTCGCCCTGCGCCTCACTCCGCCTCAAACAGCGGGGTGGACAGATACCGCTCCCCGGTATCCGGCAGCAGCACCACAATCCGCTTGCCCGCGTTTTCGGGCCGAGTAGCCAGGACGCTTGCCGCGTGAAGGGCCGCCCCGGAGGAGATTCCCACCAAAAGGCCCTCGGTCCGAGCTGCTTCTCGGGAAGCCGCGTAGGCTTCCTCATTTCCCACCCTGATGACCTCATTGATGATTTCAACGTTCAGGTTTCCCGGAATGAACCCCGCGCCGATGCCCTGCAAACCGTGGGGGCCGGGCTGCCCGCCCGAGATGACTGGGGAGTTTTCAGGCTCCACCGCCACGATCTTCACACCGGGCACCTCTTGTTTCAGCACTTCTCCGATGCCGGTGAGAGTGCCGCCGGTGCCCACTCCCGCCACGAAAATGTCAACCTTTTTGTCGGTGTCCGCAAGGATTTCCCGGGCGGTGGTTCTCCGGTGGGCTTCCGGGTTCGCCGGGTTTTCAAACTGCTGTGGGATAAAGGAGTTGGGGTTCTCCCTGTGAAGCTCCTCCGCCTTGGCGATGGCCCCCTTCATCCCCAGTTTGCCGTCGGTGAGGACCAGTTGTGCCCCCAATGCCGCCACAAGCTTCCGCCGCTCGACGCTCATGGTCTCAGGCATGGTGAGGACGAGCTGATACCCTCTGGCCGCCGCCACGAACGCCAGGCCTACGCCGGTGTTGCCGCTGGTGGGCTCGATGATGACGGTATCCTTATTGAGCAGGCCTTTTGCCTCCGCGTCGAGGATCATGGCGTAAGCCGCCCGGTCCTTGACAGACCCCAGGGGGTTAAAGTACTCGAGCTTGGCGTCGATTTCGGCTTTGAGGCCTCTTTTTTCAGCGAAACGGCTCAATTTTAGGAGCGGAGTGTTGCCGATGAGTTCAGTGAGAGAATTTTTGATATTCATGGAAACCATCCTTTCGGAAACATTTGGAAATTTTTAATTACTAGTATTATACTATGAATTAATCTTGCTGTCAATACAAACTTAACCTCTCCTTTTGGCTCATTGTTATGCATTTTGTCAAATCGGGTCTTGAAATGGAGCCGTTCTTATACTATAATAGGGGAGAGAAAAATAAAATGCCCCAAAAGGAGCATTTTTGCTTTTGATTGCCCCTTTACGGGGCCGCCCCTTTTAAGGGCAATCATTTTACACAGATTGGGAGCGTTTATGATCCGATTTACTTCCCATTCCCCCAAAGAAACCGAAACCTTTGCTGCAGAGCTTGCCTTGCGGCTCCGCCCGGGGGACGTTTTGGCCTTTCAAGGCGGCCTGGGCGCAGGCAAAACCGCCTTCGTCCGGGGGCTGGCCCGAACTCTCTCCCCTGATGCACAGGTTTCTAGCCCCACCTTCGCTTTGGTCAACGACTACGGCGGGGACATTCCCTTCTATCACTTCGATATGTACCGCATAACCTCGATGGACGACCTGTACTCCACCGGGTTTTTTGACTATCTGGACATGGGCGGCATTCTCGCCATTGAATGGAGCGAAAATATCCAGTTTGCCCTGCCGTCCGACACCATCACCGTCTCCATCGAGCCAATTGGCGAGGAGGAGCGGAACATCACCGTCACCGGAGGAGAACGATTTTGAAGATACTCGCCTTGGATACCTCGGCCAAGACCGCAACTGCGGCTGTCGTCGAGGAAGATCAGATACTCTGCCGCGCCAGCGTCACGGTAAACCTCACCCATTCCCAGACCCTGCTGCCTTTGTGCGATTCCATGCTCACGGCCGCCGGAATGACCCTCAGGGACATGGACCTGTTCGCCGTCAGTATGGGGCCCGGCTCCTTTACCGGCCTGCGCATCGGCATCGGCGCCGTCAAGGGCATGGCCCAGGGGCTTAATAAACCCTGCGTCGGCGTCTCCACTTTAGAGGCCCTCGCCTGCAACTACACAGGGCTCACGGGCGTTGTCTGCGCCGTCATGGATGCCCGCTGCCAACAGGTCTACACCGCCACTTTCCGGCTGCAGGGCGGTTACCCTGAACGCCTCACCCCCGACGAAGCCCTCGCCATCGACGAGCTGGGAGAAAAGCTCGCCTCCTTAAACGAGCCCATCACCTTTGTGGGCGACGGCGCTGCCCTCTGTTACGAAGCCCTCAAGGACAGGCTTTCCGCCGTCCTCTCCCCGCCTCAGCTGAGGCTCCAGGACGCGGCATCCGTCGGCTTCGCTGCCCAGAACTTCCTCCAGAACGGCGGACAGCCGCTGTCGGCCGCGGAATTGATGCCTCAGTATCTCCGCCTGCCCCAGGCGGAACGGGAGCTGCTGGCGAAAACCAAGAAATAGCCTTACGCCCTGTTACAAAAGGAGGCCGGCAGATATGCTCGAAACAATACTCAGCGAGTCCCAATTCGACTACATTGGCGAACAGGACAAACAGTTTATCCTGTCTTTTACCAAAGCGATGGAACAGATGGGCTATACATTCGGCGATACCATCGGCAGCGGCTTCTGCTGGGGAAAGCATATGCTGATTTTCCGGAGAGCGGGAGTCAAATCGAAAAACGTCTACGCCAGGATCTATATGAGCGACGGTTCTATCGTCCTCCGGCTGTTTTTCAACAATGTGACCAAGCACGCCTCCTTTATCAGCGCCGCGCCCCAACACATCAAAGAGGTTTTTACCGGCGACTACGGAAACTGCAAACACTGCAAGGGCAACGCCTGCAAATTCCGCAAAGACTATGTAATCGACGGAAAAGCGATTGAAAAATGCAACGGCACTACTTTTACATTTTTCCATCCGGCCTTCGTACATCTGTTGGATTACCTCAGCCTTTTTCAGGAATTCTACCCGAAAAAGAAAGTGCTGCCAAACAACCCGTGAACGGAGGAAGTGACATGGACCTGGAAATTCGCAGGCTTACGCCCGACCTGGCCGAGGATTACGCCCGTTTTTTTGACGTCACGCCCCACAACGAAAACGGCGACGGAATCAAATGCTATTGCGTCACCTGGCGCAGCGATGCTTCCTATGTGGGCGACGGCGACCACTGGTTTCCAACCCGCGAGGAAAGAAGAACGCGCGCCATCCAATTTGTGAAGGAAGGCAGCCTGCAGGGTTATCTCGCCTATTGGGGGGATGAAATCGTGGGCTGGTGCAACGCAAACGAGAATTGCCGGCTCTGCATCGATTATCTGCGCTCTTTTTGGCCCATAGAGGAATCTCGTGACGACGTAAAAATCAAAACGGTCTTTTGCTTTGTCATCGCGCCGCAGATGCAGCGAAAGGGCGTGGCGACAAAGCTGCTGGAGCGCGTCTGCCAAGACGCGTCCGACGACGGCTTCGATTTTGTCGAGGCGTATGCCGACGAGGTACTCACAGACGCCGACGAAGACTTTAGGGGTTACGTAGCGATGTATGAGAAATGCGGTTTTCAGGTGTTCGCCGAACGAGAAGGCAAGCTCGTCATGCGGAGAGCGCTGAAATAAATCCAAGACGCCCCATTTTGCAAATTATCCTATCTAATCGGCTCCCGTTTATTTTTTGTTCCCCCACAGCGGCTTGGCTGTGGCGAAACCTGACATAAAATCAAAAAAACGCCGCTTCCAAGCGGCAAAAAGGAGAATATGATGATCGCATTAGCTTCTGACCACGGCGGATACGCCCTCAAAGAAACCGTCAAACAGCACCTCACCCAGCGAAACATCCCCTTTAAGGACTACGGCTGCTTTTCCGAAGCGTCGGTGGACTACCCCGACATGGCAAAGCTGGCCTGCGACGCGGTCGTGGGCGGCGAATGCGAAAAAGCCCTCCTCTTCTGCGGAACCGGCATCGGCATCTCCATGGCCGCCAACAAGATCAAAGGCATCCGGGCCGCCTGCTGCTCCGACTGCTTTTCGGCCAAATACACCCGGCTCCACAACGACGCGAACGCCCTCTGCCTGGGCGGACGGGTGGTGGGCCCAGGGCTTGCCATCGAGCTTGTGGACCTGTTTTTGGACACCCCCTTTGAAGGCGGACGGCACCAAGGCCGCATCGCCAAAATCCACGCCCTGGAAAAGTAGAGCCCTCCCCCCGTCATTCCGGCGCGCGATCTGCGCGGCAGTCAGTTTGCGGGGCCAGGGGAAACGCCCGGTGAACACCGGATGCTTTCGCCGGCATTTTTGGAAAAATGCCGGCAACCCTTCACCTCCAATTTATTTTAGGGTCAAATTCCCCTCCTACAGGAGGGTTTGTGTATGTAAAAAAACGGTTTTCCCCTGCGGGAAAACCCTCAGGAAAGGAACTTGATACTATGAATCCCATGATTATGGACCACCCCCTCATCCAGCACAAGATTTCCCTCTTGCGCGACAAAAACACCGGCTCCAAGGAGTTTCGGGAGCTGATTTCCGAAATCGCCATGCTCATGTGCTACGAAGCCACCCGTGACCTTCCCTTAAAGGAAGTCGAGATCGAGACCCCCGTCGCCATGGCGAAAACCAAGGTGATCAGCGGACGCAAAATGGCCTTTGTCCCCATCCTCCGGGCGGGACTGGGCATGGTGGAGGGGATGCTAGCTTTGGTCCCCGCCGCGAAAGTAGGCCACATCGGCCTCTACCGGGACCCCGAGACCTTTGAGCCCCACGAGTACTATTGCAAGCTCCCCATGGACATCGTGAGCCGGGAAGTTTACGTTTTAGACCCCATGCTCGCCACCGGCGGCAGCGCTGTGGACGCCATCCAGATGCTCAAGGACAAGGGCGTCAAACACATCAAGTTCCTCTGCGTTATCGCCGCTCCCGAGGGCCTCAAAGCCCTCACCGAAGCCCATCCCGACGTACAGGTCTACTGCGCCAACCTGGATGAAAAGCTCAACGAACACAAATACATCGTGCCCGGTCTCGGCGACGCCGGCGACCGCATTTTCGGCACCAAGTAAATACGCTCCCAAGGGGTTCATCCGTTTTTTTGCGGATGGACTCCTTCCGCTTTTAAAACCGGTACTTGCGCAAGGGATTTCTCCCCGATGAAATTTTTATGACGCTGTAGGGGCCGCTATCAGCCGCCCGCAGACATCCAATCCCGTCACAAGGACGGATTCGCCCCTTTCGCAATTGCCATCCTATTACTTCAAAAAAAGCAGGCCGCTCAAAAATTCCACGGTCCCGGTTGGGACGCCCGGTTCTTTGTAGGGTCAGCCGCCCGCCGGCGACCCGCTCCGCGGCGCAGCCGTCTGCAAGAAAAGGACTTTGATACCAATGCTCATCGACTTTCACACCCATTGTTTCCCGCCCAAGGTAGCGGAAAAAGCCATCCCCCACCTTGCCTCCATCTGTGGGCAAACGCCCCTAACCGACGGCACCTTCGACGACACCCGGGAAAAGATGCGGGCCTGGGGCGTGGACCGATTTCTCGCCCTCAACATCGCCACCGCCCCCAAGCAGCAAACAAACGTCAACAACTTCGCCGCCTCTATCGACAAGGAATCGGCGGACGGCAGCAACTATGTCTGCCGAGCGTTGGGCAGCGTCCACGCCGCCGCTGCTGACGCTTTGGAGGAGCTCCAGCGCGTCAAAGAACTGGGTCTCCCTGGCCTGAAGCTCCATCCCGACTATCAAGGTGTGGAAATGGACGACAAAACCCTCCTGGAGGCCTATGACCTCTGCTCCCAGTGGGACATGTTCTGCGTTTTTCACGCGGGCTTCGACCCCGTTTCTCCCGACGTGACCCGGGTGTTCCCCAAAAAGGCTCTGGAAATCCACAAACAGTTCCCCCGGCTCAAAATGGTGCTGGCCCACATGGGCGGCTTTGCCCGCTGGGACCAAGTGGAGGAGCTCCTCGTGGGAACCGGCGTCTTTTTCGACACCTCCCTGGCCCCCGCCCACATGCCCCCGGAACAGGCTTTGCGCATCATCCAAAACCACGGCGCCGAACATATCCTCTTCGGCAGCGACTGCCCCTGGGGTTCCCCCGAAGAAGGGGCCCGGTATATCGACGCGCTTCCCCTCACTTCGGCGCAAAAAGACCGGATTTTTGCAGGAAACGCGCTGGAGCTTTTAAAATAGGTCAATCAATGTGAAATATTCACAAATTACCCCTTGATAAATGCGCTCCCGTCAGGTATAATGTTGCGTGAGCGTTATGTTCGCCGGGCAAATTTCTATCGGAAAAATTCCCCTGCGGACTTTATGCAGGGTATCCGGCTCCCGAAAGCGTTTTTTGCGTTCCGGCGGAGGGTGGCTGCCCAATACAGAGCCTATTCACTGGGTGGACAGGCTACCGAAAGGAAGGACTTAAACTTTGGGACTGATTAAAACCTTGTTCGGTTCTTACTCCAAAAGAGAGCTGAAACGAATCGAACCGATAAAAAACCAGGTTCTCGCGCTGGAGGACAAGTATAAAGCCATGAGCGAGGCGGAACTCCGCGGTATGACCGCCAAGCTCAAAGGCCGTCTGGCCAACGGGGAAACTTTGGACGACATCCTCCCCGACGCATTCGCCACCTGCCGCGAGGCGGCGGCCCGCGTCCTCAATATGCGCCACTTCCCGGTACAGATCATCGGCGGCATCGTGCTCCACCAGGGCCGTATTGCCGAGATGCGCACCGGTGAAGGAAAAACCCTGGTGTCCACCCTCCCCGCCTACTTAAACGCCCTTTCCGGCGAAGGCGTCCACATCGTCACCGTCAACGACTACCTGGCAAAGCGTGACTCCGAGTGGATGGGCAAGGTGTATAAATACCTGGGCCTCACCGTCGGCCTCATTATCCACGATATGGACAACGACGAACGCCGCAAAGCCTACGCCTGCGACGTGACCTACGGCACCAACAATGAAATCGGCTTTGACTATCTCCGCGACAACATGGTCATCTATAAAAACCAGCGGGTTCAGCGGCCCTTTAACTTCGCCGTCGTCGACGAGGTGGACTCCATCCTGATTGACGAAGCCCGTACCCCCCTCATCATTTCCGGCCAGGGCGACCAGTCCACCGAGCTTTATCAGCTTGCCGACATGTTCGCCCGGACCCTCAAAATGCATAAAGTCGTCGAGCTGGACGACAAAGTGGACAACGACGGCATCGACGGCGACTACATCGTCGACGAAAAGGCCAAAACCGCCACGCTGACCCCCTCCGGCGTCAAAAAGGCCGAGCAGTATTTCAACGTGGAAAACCTGATGGATTCCGAAAACCTGACCCTCCTACACCACATCAATCAGGCCATCAAGGCCCACGGCATTATGCACAACGAACAGGATTATGTGGTCAAGGACGGCGAAGTCATCATCGTCGATGAGTTCACCGGACGTCTGATGATGGGCCGCCGCTACAACGAGGGCCTCCACCAGGCCATCGAGGCAAAAGAGGGCGTCAAGGTTGCACGTGAGTCCAAAACTTTAGCCACCATCACCTTCCAGAACCTGTTTAGGCTTTACAAAAAGCTCTCCGGTATGACCGGTACCGCTATGACCGAGGAATCGGAATTCCGGGAGATTTATAAGCTGGACGTCATCGAAATCCCCACCAACAAGCCTGTCCAGCGCGTCGACCACGACGACGTGGTGTTCAAAAACGAGCGGGGCAAATATACCGCTGTCATCGACCAGATCGTCGAGTGTCACGAGCGTCACCAGCCGGTCCTTGTGGGCACCGTCACCATCGACAAGTCGGAGCTTTTGAGCAAGATGCTGAAAAAACGCGGCATCAAACACGAGGTCTTAAACGCAAAATATCACGAAAAAGAGGCGGAAATCGTCGCACAGGCCGGTAAAAAGGACGCCGTCACCATCGCCACCAACATGGCGGGCCGCGGAACTGATATCATGCTGGGCGGAAACGCCGAGTACCTGGCCAAAAACGAAATGCGCAAAATGGGCTTTGAAGAGGAAATGATCGTCGAGGCCACCGGCTACGGCGAGACCGACGACGAGGAAATCCTCAATGCCCGCAAGACCTTCCAGGAACTGGAAGCAAAACACAAAGAACAGATTAAAGCTGAGGCGGAGGAAGTCCGCGCGGCTGGCGGCCTCTTTATCCTGGGCACCGAGCGCCACGAGTCCCGCCGTATCGACAACCAGCTCCGCGGCCGTGCTGGCCGTCAGGGAGACCCCGGTGAAAGCCGGTTCTTCCTCTCGCTGGAGGACGACATCATGCGCCTCTTCGGCGGCGAGCGAGTTCAGAACCTGATGGAAACCCTGAAAATCGATGAAACTGAACCCATCCAGATGAAGATGCTCACAAACTCCATCGAATCGGCTCAGAAGAAGGTGGAAGGCCGCAACTTCGGCATCCGCCGCAACGTCTTAAACTTCGACGACGTCATGAATAAACAGCGTGAGATCATCTACGCCCAGCGCTCCAAAGTCCTGGACGGCGAGGACATCCACGAGTCCATCCTCGATATGATCCGCGACAATATCACCGAAACGGTCAACACCTACCTGCCCGACACCGAAATCCACGACAACTGGAATATCGACGGCCTCCGCGACCACTTCATGGGCTTTTTGACCACCGAAGAGGACCTTCGTTACAAGGATCTCAACGAGCTTGCCCTGGTGGAGAAAAAAGACATTATCGACGGGCTTGTGAACAAGGCTCTGGACATCTACGCCGAGAAGGACAAACTCTTTGGTGAAGAAATGATGCGGGAAGTCGAGCGGGTCATCCTCCTCAAAAACGTCGACCGCTATTGGATGGACCACATCGACAACATGGATGAGCTCAAAAAGGGCATCTACCTACGCTCCTACGGCCAGCGCGACCCGGTAGTTGAGTACCGTATGGAAGGCTTCGAGATGTTCGATGCCATGGTCGCCTCCATCCGCGAGGACACCGTCCGTATGCTCCTGACCATCCAGATCCGCACCCAGGAAGAGCCCAAGCGGGAGCAGGTGGCAAAACCCACCGTCGCCGTCCACGGTGACAGCGACCGCTCCATCCGCAAGGAGCCTGTCCATGTGAAGAAAGTCGGCCGCAACGACCCCTGCCCATGTGGCAGCGGCAAAAAGTACAAAAAGTGCTGCGGCGCAAACGAGGAAGTCACCGAACCCCATGAGCAGTAATTGAGGTAATCGAAACCCTCTTAAGTAATATGGATAAACCCAAAGAACCGGAGCGAATCGCCCTGGTTCTTTTGTTTTTCTTGCATTTTGCCCAAATCTGTGCTATGGTAAAAAAATCCCCTGGCGTGAAATCTGCCGGGACATTTTCAGGAGGACATTTTATGAGAAAACTTTTGACCGCCGCCGCTGTAACTCTGGCCTTGACCCTGGCACTGACTGGATGCGCCAATTCCGGCTCCAAAAATCCACCTGATGCCTCTTCCCCCAGCGTCTCCCAGCCGGAACTCACCCCCGCCACCGTTTACATCGGCATGAACGACAATTTTCAGGAATTTCCCATTGCGTTGGGAGGAGAATTGACCCCCAAATCCCTTCTCTCATCCATCACCGCCTTCACCGGCTGGAACCTTGATCTGTCGGACGAAATCACCACCGGAAAAGGCGGCATGACCGTCTCTTTCGCCGACACCTCCGCCCTCGTCGTCGGGCCTCCCGACCCCCAGGTGAAAGAATTTTTTGTCTATGACAACACCGAGCTGATTCAGATGGTTCTCGATTCTGTCCAGCGCACCCTTCAGCAGAATTTTGTCAACCCGGAGCTTGGCGCCCCCGCCTCTCTGGACATTTATTTTGCGCTCAACGGCGAAGACATCAGCGTTCCCGGCACCGACATCGTCATCTCCCACACCGAACCTTATAAGGGCTTCCCCACGGCCGAATAGCCCCGTGAAAACCAATTTGAACAGACAGGAGGAACTAAAATGGACATCACCGTCGACCTCTCGAACGCCACCCTTGAAACCCTGCGCCTGACCCTCCGCCCCTGGCAGGAATCCGACCTTTCGGATTTATATGAATACGCTTCCGTCCCCGGCGTGGGCGAAATGGCGGGCTGGCCCCACCACGAGTCCATTGAAGCCTCTCGTCAAATTCTCACCTCCTGGCTGGAGGAAAAAAATATTTTCGCCCTGGTTTACCGGGAAAATGGAAAGGTCATCGGCTCACTGGGCCTCCACCCTTCCTGGGCCGACAGCGACCCTCGGTACAGCGACCTCAAGGTGAAAGAAGTGGGTTATGTCCTTTCAAAAGACTACTGGGGCCGGGGGCTCATGCCGGAAGCGGTCACCGCCGTCATCCATTTCTGCTTTGAACAGCTGGGTCTGGACGCCCTCACCGTCGGCCACTTCACCGAAAATGGCCAGTCAAAGCGGGTCATCGAGAAATGCGGCTTCACCTATGTGAAAAACGGCGAATTCTACGCCAAACTGCTGGACAAAACCTTTGAAGATATGAATTACATCCTCCTCCGGGATGAAAAAACAACGGAGAAATGAGTGAAAAGGACTTTCGCTCTAAAAATGGGCGGAAACAGCGCATTCCGTTTCAAAGCGGCTTTGCTTGTTGCAAGACAGATTTTTCCCCGATCTCTATCGGCCCGAAAGCCTGTCTGCGGGGAACAAACGACGCAAATAATCAGGACTTTAATTGCCGCCGGAGATATTCATAGTATTCCTTCCGGGCAATCGTTTCAAATTGCGTCAGGCAATCATGCTCTTCTTTATATAAAGCCAGCAGCTTCTCTTGTATCCTTTCAAGCAGTTCCCGTTTTTGCGTCATTTCAAACTTTAACGCCATCAAGTACATCATATTCATGTTTCCGCAGCAATTTCCGTACCACTCCACAAGGGCCCGCAGCTGCGGATTGTCTGTAGATATTTCGTCTAAAAACCATTTGAGCGATAAGTGAATGATGCTTTGATGTTCGTGCAGCTTCATAAGGGAAGAAGTTGTACGTTCCATGAGCTCCTGCGGAATTGTATCCATTTCCAGCAGCCTTTTGATGTCCTCCCGCATCATCAAAAGACAGGCAAGACCTGTAAAATATTCCCCTGTTACAGATACTTTTCCTTCTTTGCTGTAAATCAAGGAAGAAGCATCGGGAAGCTGCCCATTTTTATCATAAATAAGTGTCCTGTGCATGGAGCCCCGAAGCTCATCCTGGATTTTTTCAAGCAACAAATAAAGGCTATTATCATTATTGTATTGTTCCCTGAGACGAATGCGTGAGATACTGTAATAAAAGCAGCGGCGCTCCGACATGATTTCAGGGTGATCACCATAAAAGCAGGAAATATCCGAAAACGCTTCCCGCAGACGTGCAAAGGGAATTTCTGCTTCCTGAAACCTGCCGGAACTTTGCAGCAAAGTGCTGTAAAAAACTTGCTTTTCCTCATCAAATCCAAATAGAAACACTTCATGGATGTGAAAACATTCTGGATCATCAGAAAACAGCTTTGGAAAATTGCACTCAATAACGAGATAATTACCCTGGCTGATTTCACCTGTTAACGTCTCAATCAAGCTGCCATTATTCACCGTTCCAATTGGAATTTCCTGAATCGACAGAATGTCTTCAAAATACTGCAATGGGTGCATATGCCCGTTTTCCCCAAGCATGACGGACAGGTCATGATAGGAAAAGGCCCTAAAATGGGAAGCCAGCCAAGGATATTTGTATGGCGAGGTTTCAATAATAGCCATTTTGTAATAGGTCCAGCACTCTGACATAATCATCGCATCTACTTTTAAAGGTAACTTTTTCATAAAATCCTTTCCCGTCAATGTCTTTTTAATATGTTAAAGGTACTTTATTATAAGAAAAATGTCAAGTAGTGAAGCGATGCGGAGCACCTCTTTTCCATCAGACACCTTTACAAGGCAAAAGTAGTATTTGGTATCATGAAAAACGCGCCGCCGTTGTTCTAACGGCAGCGCGTTTTGATCATTTAAAATTATTTTTTCTTGGGGATCACCCAATGATCCGGTTCGTAATGCCCCTGTACAACCTCGGGGACACACACCGGCTTTGCCCAGCGGACGGCGTTTGTGATGACCTGCTGGATGGGTTTCTGGTGATAAGTGGGTACCGTCTCGTGTCCGGGCTGGAAATAAAAGATTTTGCCCTTGCCCCGGCGGTAGCAGCAGCCGCTTCTAAACACCGCGCCGCATTCAAACCAGCTGATAAACACCAACTCGTCGGGAGTTGGAATCGAGAAGGGCTCGCCGTAGATTTCTTCTTCCTCCAATACGATTTTTTCATCCGGGAGTCCCTCCAAGATGGGATGGCTCCGATCGACCGCCCAGAGGATTTCTTTCATCTCATCGCCCCATTTGAGCATGTGGGTCGGCGTACCGCAGAGCTTGCGGAAAATCTTCGACGCGTGGGCCGAGTGGAGCAAAACAAGCCCCATGCCGTCCTGCACCCGCTCATACACCCGGTCGACCACTTCGTCGCTCACATCGTCATGGTGCATATGCCCCCACCAGATGAGTACATCGGTGGCGTTTAAGACCTCTTGGCTGAGGCCGTGTTCCGGCATATCCAGTGTGGCGTACCGAATTTCCATATCCTCTTCCCTGCCCAAAAATTCGCCCAGGCATTTGTGGATGCCATCGGGGTAAATTTTCTGGACGATTTCGTTGGTTTTCTCGTGGACAAATTCGTTCCAAATGGTCACATTGATTTTTTTCATCGGTATTCAATCCTTTCGGTTTTGCCTGCCCTTGACGCAGGCCCTATTTTTTGCTGGGTTGCCTTCCAATCCCCAAAACTGCCGATCCAAACAGCGTCCGGCTCTTCACTGGGGGGTCCGTTAACAATAAAAAGCCGGTTTGTTAAAAAAATGTAAACCATTACATTTTCTTTTCCCTTTTATTATACTGCAAAAAAATCAAATTGCAAGGGGGGAAGAAAAATTTATTTTGCTTAATTGTAAAAATATCTGCTCTGCTTTTGGGAAGTCTCAATAAATCACAGGGACTTGCCAAAGCTGCAAGGCTCAAATCGTATCCGAAAACAGATTTCTCCGCCCTGGAACCGTTTCTGCTCTTCCGTTACACCGCCGCAGATGCCAAAGCTGCGGGTCTTCGGCTCCATCCCAAAATGCCTTTCCACTGCCGGATGCACCGAGGCAGCCGTCAACCGATCCCGCCTTCAAAAACGCCGCGCCTTTCCCCGAAAAGCACATTTTCACTCAACCCAAAGAGCTTCCTCCAGACGCCAGATACACCGCTTTAAATCCACCGCCCCGCTTGCGAGAAACTCGACTCCCTCCGCCTGCAACAGCTCCCGCTGGCGGTTCCGTCCCCCGAAGGCGAACGCCCCGCTCAACTCTCCCTTTGCGTTCACCACCCGGTGGCAGGGCACCTGTCCTTCGAAGGGATTTTCGTGAAGGGCGTTCCCCACTGCCCGTGCCGCCCGCGGCTTGCCGCAGAGATAGGCGACCTGTCCGTATGTGGCCACCTTCCCCTTTGGAATCTGCTCCACTATGTGATACACCTTGTCTCGAAACGCCATGACCCTGCCCCCTTCTGCAAACTGTCCAGTCCTGTTGAAGCTATTCTAATACAAACCGGCTGAAAAATCAATTCCCCCATGATATCAATTGGATTTTCACCGGTTTTTTGGTATGATAATGATAAGCAGCCCGCCCGCTCCAGCCAAAACCTCTCGACAAAGTGTAATGCCAAGAATCATTTCCGCCAAAACGACCTGCAGTCCGCCTTGTCCTCTATGTTAAACCGGATCATTCGCTCCAGCAGAGAATAATCCACCGGTTCACTCCACTTGATCCGCATGAGCTGTTTGCTGTACTCGTACCCGGCCTCTGCCATTTCCCCGCAAAAGCGCAGGATTCCCGCCCGCTCCGGCGCGACGGCCATGTGATTTTTTGCCGTACTGAAACCGATAATGTAGGTCCCGTGATGGGTAAACATGGGCTGGTTCCACGCCAACTTGGGCGAAAGTTCCGGAAACCGCTCCCCCACCCATAAAAGCACGGTTTGCACCCTGTTCCGGTGCTCCTCATTTTCGATTTTATCCAAATATCCCTGAAAAATTTCCATCCCATTCCCTCCAACCGGTTTTGTATCCAGTATTTGTGCTTCCGGCACTTTTATCACTCCATTGCAGTGATTTTCCTCCTGAACAACAAAATATCAGTCAGAAAGGAACCCGCCATGCGCCTATTTATCGCCGTCCGTTTTTCCGATGAAATCCGCGCCCTTCTTCTGGAAAGCATCGCCGCCCTTAGCACCCAAAGCCTTTCCGGCAATTTTACCGATTCCAAAAACCTTCACCTCACCCTCGCCTTTATCGGCGAAACCGGCAGGACCGGCGCCGTCCGCCGCGCCATGGACTCTGTGGAAGCCTCCCCCTTTTCTCTCACCGTGGGAGGCTCCGGCCGGTTCGGGAATCTGTGGTGGGCGGGAATCGAAGGAAATCCCGCCCTCTCCCGCCTCGCCGCTCAGCTCCAAGCGGCCCTCCGGCAAGCGGGCTTCTCTATTGAATCCCGCCCGTTCCAGCCCCACATCACCCTAGGGCGGCAGATCGTCCCCAAAGACAAAATTCTCCTCACCATCCCCTCCGCATCCATGACAGTAGACAAAATCTCCCTCATGAAATCCGAGAGGCTGGGCGGCCGCCTTGTCTACACCGCGATTTACGAACGTCCGCTTTCCGAAGGCTGCCCAACGGAAAAAATATGATATCCAAATGGTCTTTGACGGCCGGGCACTAAAAATTCAGGTCCATATGGTACGCATTGCCGCACGATATGGACCTTTTTGCTGCCTTGAAAGGGAAAATCTTTGTGAACAAAAATTTTTTATGATATGAGGAAACTTTTTCCAGAGTAAAAAAGTATTACCATTAGAAGGGCGGGTGACCCGCGGAACACTTTGCCCCTAAAAATAAACATATTTTTACTGATGGGAGGAATTTTCCATGAAAAAAATTACAAAACGGCTGGCATCACTGCTCTGCGTCGCCTTGACTGCCTGTTTGCTGTTCACCACCGCCGCTTCGGCGTGGAGTTACCGGGAGGACGGCTACAGCTATGACTCCAGCATCGTTTCCGACAACGCCCGTCCCGGGGACGGCTGGAAAAAACGGGGCGACAACTACTACTATTATTACAAAGGCGAAAAACTCACCGGCCTGCGCTACATCGACGACAAAGCCTACTACTTTGACGACTACACCGGCGCCCGCCTTCACGACACTTGGAAATACGCCGACGGAGACTGGTACTACTTAAACTCTTACGGCGCAGGTGCCGTCAAAACCTGGCTGAAACGGGACGGCAAGTGGTACTTTGTAAACTACGAGGGCAAAGTGCTCTACGACCAGTGGGTCAAATACTATAACGATTACTACCGCGTGGATGAAAACGGCGTCCGGATGACCGGTCTTAACTACATCGACGGCAAGGCTTACTACTTTAATCAAAACGGCGTCCGCCTCCACGACAAATGGCATTACGCCAACGGCAACTGGTATTATCTCAATTCCTACGGCGCGGGCGCAGTCAAATGCTGGCTCCAAAGCGGAAATAAGTGGTATTTTATGCAGGCTGACGGCACCATGGCCAAATCCAAATGGATCGAGTGGTACAACAAATGGTACTACGTTGGTTCCGACGGCGCCATGTACAAAAACCGCTACACCCCGGACGGCTGCTGGGTCAACGGCTCCGGCGTCTGGGTCAAGTAAACCAAGCCGCCAAAGGGATGCTCGTCTAAGAGCATCCCTTTTTTCACAGCAGGCAAAAATTCCGTCATAAATTCGTTACATATCCGTCCCTTCCCCCGCATATACATTACCAAAGTAATCACAAATAAGAAGGTGCTGACTTTGAATGGCAATGCGTGGGACAGAAGCGTACAACTAGCCGAATATATCATCGAACACAATTCGACGGTGCGGGCGACCGCCAAAATATTCGGGATTTCCAAATCGACGGTACATAAAGATTTGACCGAGCGCCTGAAAAAGGTGAATCCCCAGCTGTATAAGCAAGTGCGGAAAGTCCTGGACGTGAACAAACAGGAACGGCACATCCGCGGGGGGCTAGCCACCAAGCACAAATACGAAGCCGAACGGGAGCTCCAGCACGCTTAAACCGAACAAAAAGGCGCCTTGAGCGAAAAAACGCGGGAATCCGTGTGTTTTTACTGATGTGCGATAAAGAAGTAATAGAAGTGTAAAAAATTTTGCCGTTCCTATCCGGCACTTGCGCATTGTGTCGGATAGGTCGGGCGGTTATTCGGGCAAGTCCACCTTGCCAACAAAAGAATAATAAATCTCAATGTCCTGTCTGCGGGTCTTGTTCTCGTCATAGCTGCACTCATGCACAACGATTTTCTCTACAAACTCCCGCAGCAGAGTAGGGGTAAGTTCTTCAAAGCTGGTATGCCGCCGGACAACATTCATAAACTTTTCTGCGTTCACGGTGGCTTCCTGTGCTTTGGAAAGCTCCGCTTGGATAGCGGCGGCTTTTTCTTTCAGTTCCCGTTGCTCTGCTTCATAGTCTGCCGACAGCTCTGTGAAACGCTCGTCTGATATGCGCCCGGTCACGCTGTCCTCATACAGCCGCTTGAAGATAGCGGATAACTCGGCTATGCGTTTCTCGGCGGCTTCCAGTTCCTTTTTCTTGGCGGCGTTCCTGCGCTTACCCCCGTCCTCGTTCTGCTCAATCAAGAGCTTCATAAACCGGGCTTCATGCTTTGCCGCATAGCTGGTCACTTTCCGCAGATTGGAGAGTACACCAGCAGTCAAGAGGTCGGTGCGGATAAAGTGCGCCGTACAGTCATGGGTGCGTTTCTTGTAGTTGCCGCAGATATAACAGTCCTGCTTGCGCTTGTCCGTCTGGTATCGCTGCTGATACATCACACTGCCGCAGTCCGCACAGAACAGTATGCCGGAGAACAAACCCACTTCATCATAGCGGTTTGGGCGTTTGCGCTGTTTGCGAAGCTCCTGCACCCGTTCCCATGTTTGGGTGTCTATGATAGGCTCGTGGTGGTTCTCGAAAATCACTTGCTTTTCCGGGGGATTTTCTACACTGTGCTTGACTTTGTAAGAAAGTTTTTCTGTCTTGAAATTTACCAGACAGCCTGTGTATTCCCGGTTTTCAAGGATATGCACTACGGTATTGGTCGCCCACTTGCACTCATAGCCGGGGTGGTAGCGGCGGGTGCTGCCCGTCCTGCGGTATTCAAGCGTTCCCGGCGTGGGGATTTGCTGCTCTGTGAGCATACGGGCTATCTTGGTCGGACCATTCCCGGCAAGACAGAGGTTGTATATCTGCTTGACTACGGGTGCAGCTTCCTCGTCAATAATGAAATTTTCATCCTCGTCCATGAGGTAGCCATACACAGGCTTGCTTGTGATGGGCTTGCCATTCATGCCTTTTGAGCGTTTTACTGCTTTGATTTTCTTGCTCGTATCTCTCACCAGCCATTCGTTAAAGATATTCCGCAGCGGGGCAAAGTCATTGTCGCCCTGTGCGCTGTCCACTCCGTCATTGATAGCGATGAAGCGGACACCTTTCTGTGGGAAAATCATTTCCGTGTACATTCCCACTTGCAGGTAGTTTCGCCCTAACCTCGACATATCCTTTACGATAACTGTCCCGACTTTTCCGGCTTCAATGTCCGCAAGCATGGCTTGAAAACCGGGTCTTTGAAAGTTCGCACCAGAATAACCGTCGTCCGTGTACCAGCGCAGATTGGAAAAGCCGTTCTGCTTTGCATAGGTTTCAAGGATACGCTTCTGATTGGAAATGGAATTGCTCTCGCCTTGCAGCTCGTCCTCATGGGAAAGTCTTGGGTAAAGGGCGGTAATTGGTTGTTGGTTGGTCTGTCTTAACATAAAATCCTCCGTTTCCGACAGCCAGCCCCACTATTCCGTACCTTGATTGTACCACATGGGGCGGCTGTCTGTATAGCAGCAAAAGCGTCAAATCTGCTTCTTTATGGTCGGTCAAATCGCCGTTTTTTGTGTAGCAGCTTCCGCTTCCAGCACTTTCATCATCTTGTCGGCTGCGGTGTCGGTTGCGCCCTGCTTGAAGAAGCCGGAAACGGTAAGGACGGAGTTGCCCATGCGGATTTCCGTTACACAGTCCGGGCGGCGGTCTGTTTTGGTGGTGCTTGTCTGTTTGGTTTCTGTCATAGGCTCTCCTTTCGCTGCTTCATCAGTTGCTTTAATCGTTCCAGCTTTTCCTGTGCGGTTTCCTTTCGGAAGTTGCTACCCGTGAAGCGGACGGGGGCGCACATGGAAGTCAGCCTGTCATAGATACGGGCGTGGGGCGTGTCCTGCGGGTGCTGCAATTCCTCCAGCGTGAGGTTGGTCGTGGCGATCAGCGGCTTGCCGCTTCGGTAACGGCTGTCAATCACGCTATAAACCTGTTCCAGCCCGTATTCTGTCCCTCGCTCCATACCGAAATCATCAAGTATCAGCAGGGGGTAGCTGCAAAGGCGGGAAATATACTCATTCCTGCCCTCAAAGCTGGCGGCAAGGTCATTGAGTATTGTTGCAAAGTTTGTCATGCAGACGGCAACCTCTTTTTCCATAAGGGCGTTGGCGATACAGGCGGCAAGGTAGCTTTTTCCTGTCCCCACGCCGCCCCAGAACAGGTAGCCGATATTTTCAGCCTGCATGGTTTCCCAGCTCTCAACATAAAAGCGGGCGGTTTCGGTCTGCGGGTTTCTGCCGTTGTCATGCTCAAATGTCCAGTTCCGCATAGCGGGGTCGGTAAAGCCCCGGCGTTTCAAGTCCTCCACTTTTTCAAGGTGCTTCTGTCTGCTTTCGGCGGCTTGCTGCTTTTCACGGGCTGCCCGCTGGCAGTCGCAGTCTGTTGGGTGGCGGTCACGCCCGAAACAAGTCTTTCCCTCTGCAAAGTAGGCTTCTTTGGGCGTATGGCACTTGCCGCAGTATAAAAGCCCGTCCTCGCCTGTGTAGTCCTCCGCTTCGGCGGTAGTGGTTGTAATGTCCGTAATCATAGCTTCAATTCCGTTTTTCATAAGCTCTCGCCCTCCTTGCATGAATAATCGGGTATGCCCTGTTTCGGGGCAGCCTTGCCTTTGGCAGCGTCCTCCTGCGCCCACTTGTAAATGGTGGCTGCATGGCTGTGGTACTGTTTCCCGGTGGAAGCGATATGGCAGGAAAGCCGGTCAATATAATACTCCCACTTGTCGGGCAACTCTGTTTTTAGCCCGGAAAGCTCTGTATCGGTCAGTATCACATTGTTGTATCTGCCATAAGCGGCGGGGGCGGGGTGTCCCGTTTCTCCCTCTCTCTCTTTTTCTATCTCTATCTCTTTCTCTAACTCTATCTCTATCTCTGGTGGACGAATGTCGGACAAATGTCCGCCTTTTGTCCGGGGCGGTAAAAGTGCCTTGTTTTCCAGTCTTGCAGCCCGTTTCCGCTCGGCTTCGGTAGAGGACTGTCCTATCATCAGCTCAATGTCGGTCATATAGAAAGCCCCGCTGTCAAGCTGCTCCACAAGCCCCAACTGCCGGAAAATCTCTAAAGCCCTCTCAACCGTCCCTATCTGGTGGCGGGTCAGTGTCGCTATCATCTGCGCTGTGTAGGGGATATGCTCGTCAAGCTGCAATTTCCCGCCGTTTTTCAGCGATTTTAAGTACAGCTTCAAGAGGATATTGGAGTATAAAATCCCGTCTTTCATATCTTCCAGCAGCACAATGGAGTCGCTGTCAAAAAAGTTCTCTTTCAGCTTGAGGTAGTAATACTTGCGGTTATCTGCCATTGTCCCTGTCCTCCTTTTTCCGGCGTTTGGAGTAGTAGTGGGGGCAGAGTATGATAACCGCCCGGAAGCTCTGCTTGCAGCTATGGGTACAGCCCCGGCAGAGGTCATTGTATGTGATACGATCGCAGGTGGAATTCCCGACTTTCACTTGCCGCAGGAAAAAAGACCATTCCAGCCGCCGTTTCTTGCTCATTCTTGGCATGGGTGCACTCCTTTCTGCCGTTTCCGCTGGTGTGGCGGTATCGGCGGTAATTCTGTATCATCTCGGTATCATTTTCGGGTTTTTTCTGCCCTATAAGCCCGTTAAAAAATCCTTTGGTATTTGCGGATAGGGTACGGGGCAGCCCCCTTGTTCTGTATAGGTTCGGGTACATTTTGGGGCGGTTTTTATCGTTCCTGTTCCTGCCTTTTCACAGGCTTGCGCTCCCGGTGTAAAATCTGGTCGATATTGCCCTTGACAGTCTGTAAGCGGCGGTATTCCTCCCGTTTTGCCCGGTAATCGTTGTAGCCGCTGTTTTTCTCTTGGATAAGGGTTTCAATCTCTGCTTGCAGGGCTTTATAGCTCGGCAGCTTGGAAATGCCGTTTTCCCTGAAATAGCGGGCGGCTGCGTCTGCTATGATAAAGTCGCTTTCGTACTTCTGACGGTAGGCTGCTTTTGCTTTGGCGTTTTTCTGCTGTTTCAGCCCGTCCCGGACAGGGCGGGTCTTGGAATAGGCAAGCACCTGCCGTTGCAGCTCCTTTTTCCCGTTCAGCGTCTTTTCCATCTGCTTCAGCTCTGTAAGGCTTTCCCGCATGGCGGTATAGGCGGCAGAACAGGCTTCGTCCAGTTCCTCCGGGGAAGAAAAGCCGTACTGCTGATAGGCGGTAACGGTAGCTGCCATTTGCTTTAGGTTGTGCTTTGCCGCCCAGCGGTCATAGCCCACGCCCTTGCCCTCGGCTCGCTTGGCTTCCCGGTCAACCATGCGCTGCAAGGTGTTGTCTGCCGGGGTGGTTTTTGTGGTTTTTTCCCCTTGTGACAGCTTTTTAACCGCGGCAGGGTATTCGAGTATGGCTTTGCTCTGTTCGGCGGCTCTGTGGGCGTTCTGCGTAAGCAGGACAAGGACAGCAGCCTTGTCAAAATCGTCCCCCAGCTTCCGGGCTGTGATAGGCTTTGTCCTGTCCGGCGTGAGGTAGGAAAGCCGCCCCCGGCTCTCCTTGACGGTCACACCCTCCCGCAGCAAAAGGGAAGAAAATTCGTCAAAGCTGCCAGCTTGGGAAAGTGCCTGCCGTATCGTCCGGCGCAGCTTCGCCTTGTCCGTTTCAAACTTGGTGGGCTTGGTCGGCTGTCCTGCGGCTTCTCTGACAGCGTTCTCTTTATCAAGGGCAAGCTGTCCTTTCTTTGCCGCCCAGTATTCCCGTTCGGTTATCCGTTCCTTGCTGCCGCTTAGGAGGTCGATTTGGTAAAGCCCCTCCCGGTGGCACATCTCCATGACTTCACTCTTGAAATATTCCATAGCGGCGTTGGTGCAGCGGTGCTTGCAGCCCTCCCGTGTGTCGGCTGGTCTGTCCATGTAGGGCAGAAGCGGGACTTCATAAATCCGCAGGGAGTTGATGACGATATGCACATGGATATTGCCGCTGTGGTTATGCCCGTCCGGGTGGGTGCAGACTAAGGCTTGGTGTCCGGGGAAATGCTCTTTACAGAACTGCTCGCCCAGCTCCTGCGCCCGGTCTACGGTCAAGCCGTTGTCTGTCCCGTCCCGTGGGTCAAAGCTGATGATATAGTGGTGGCTTTTCACATCTTCCCGTTTTTGGTTTTTCTCATAGCGGAGATTAGCCCGCATACAGGCAACAGCGAAATCCTCGCCCCCACAGTTGAGGGAAGAAATGCGGTAATCCTCCCTCGGTATCAGCCGCCCGTTTTCATCAAGGGTGGGCTTCATGGTAAACTCGTCATGCTCAAATGTGAGATAGGCTTCCGCTGCGCCATAGTCCGCATTTTTAGAGCTGATATGTTTGAATGTTGCCAACAGCGTCACCCACTTTCTGCAAGACTTCAAACTTTAGGGCAGCAAGGTCGGAAACCGCCGCCCGTACCTCCCCGGCAAGCTGCGGGTAGGGGCTGTGCCACTCGTTCAGCGTCCGGGCTATCTGGTTTAAGTTGCCGCCGATCCTGCCGTATTCGGCGGTCAGCTTCCCGACAGCGGCAAGCAACTCGTCATTGACGGGGGAAACGGTTATGATGGGGCGTATGGCTGCCCCGGTTATGGCTTGCCGGATAAACTCGGCTTGGCTCATGTTGTAAGCAGAAAGCCTTTCCGCAAACTCGGCGTATTCTTCCTCGGTCATGCGTGTCTTGACTACCCGGCTGCGGTGCGGCGTGTTATATCGTTTTCGCATGGTAAAACCTCCTTCGGCTGTGCGTGGTGTCCTCTCACTAATAGGAGAAAAACAGGGTGTAAAGCGGAACTGTTTTTGAAAAATCCGAAAAATTATTTTGAGGGATTTTCCAGCGGCGTAAGCCGCATAAGCAGGGTTTGGGGAAGGCACTCCCCAACAAGATTCCCGCAGGGGCAAAATGAGCGATAAGCGAATTTTGGTACTGCGGTAGAATCTTGCTCTGAAAAACTCCGGCGTTCCCCGGCTTCCGTACTTTCCGCTAACAAGACGTTTCAAAAGGGCTTTGCTACCCGCTATTCCGGCATATCTTGAAAATTTTCCTTTCACTACCTACAACACCACGCAAAGCAAAATGGACGGAGATTTTTAGAATTTCCCCTTATTCCCTACAACACCACGCAAGCCGAAAAAGGCGGACAATGGCAGTATTTTTTTCTTTGATACCCTCCACGGATAAGTAAGGGATTTTGCCAACTGCGGCGGCAATTTTCCCTTTTGTTTTTTCATACTGGGGATTTTCAAAAATGCCAAACAGGAACGAAAAAAAGCAGCAAATCTGTTGAATAGATTTACTGCTTTCTGGTTGCCGGCGAAGCGGCGGTTATTCAGTTGTAGGCGGTAGGGCTATCTCCCAAAGCGGAACTTGAAAATAGCTGTGAGAAGCGTCTGGGTGATGTAGTCCTCTGTATCTTGGTCTACCCGTCCATTCACACGGGCGGCACATTGTATGCGGCGGCGGTAATACTGCAATACAGTTCCCACCGCTTCCGGCTCCCCGCTGGTGGCTTGGACGATTGTTTCATAGGGGAGAAGCCTATTATTTCTCATATGCCATTCCCTCCATTTCCGCTTGGAGCTGCCGTAGGACTTTTCGGATATGGTAGCCCGCTGTGCTGCGGCTGCGCCCGTACTGTCTGCCAATTTCGTGCTGTGGAATACGCTTGAAAAAGGACAGGTAAATCATTTCCCGCTCCCGTTCGTCCAGCCGTGACAGGGCTTCCGCAAGTAAGCCGCTGCTGAAAATGACCGTATCGCCGCAAAGGGTAAGTATGTATTCCTCGTCCGGCTCCGGGGCTTGGAAATATTCATCTGTCGTGCCTAAAGGGTAGTGCTTTTCGTCTGTGAGGTATTCAAGGGATATTTCTCTTTTGTGCTTCCTGCTCCGTGTCCTCGCTGCGTTGATCGTTGCATTTCGGATAACGACTTTGCAAAAGGCATGGAAAGTGTACTCGATATGTTCCCGATATTCTTCTGTACAGGTCATGGAAAATCCCCCTTTCCTCCCAAAAGGGCTGTGGCTGGTTAGTAGTTGCTTTTTATGATAGTAAGGGGCGGCAGCACTTTAGGCTGTCGCTCCTTGACTGCCTAACTGCAAAACCGGGCGGGGCTGTCAACGGCGGGCGAAGCCCGTTCATCTTGACCGTTGACTGGCTCGGCCAGGTTTGCTATTTATCCGGCAAACTTGAATTTATTTTAAGCTATCACGTTTTACCTTTTTAAGCCTTACTATCATTACCATAGGAATTTCTTTGTTGTTTTTGAAACATTCTTCATAAAATCCATCAATGACAAATCCAGCTCTAAAACAAAGGTTAAAAATATCTTGTATGGAACGATGATAATAAATCTGCTCCTCCGGTTGCCCTTCAATCGCTATACCATAGTAACTGTGCGGTGTCATATATTTTTCAGTCAACGTGATAAAACAAGGGTGTTGCGTTGCAAAGACAAAAATTCCGCTTTCCTCCAACAGTTCATAAACAGCCATAAGAAGTGGTTCAATATCCGTAATATCCATAATTGCCATATTAGAAACTGCTTTCGTAAAGGCTCGATTTCTTTTTAATTCTAATATACTTTCTCTATTGGTCGCATCCGCTACACAAAATTCAATTTGTTTTGCATATTGTGATTGCCGTCTTTTAGCCAATTCTATCATTTTTTTGCTGTAATCAAAAGCGACAATCGAAGCGCCTCTTTGTGCAAGATACGAAGAATAATTTCCATTGCCACACGCAATATCCAAAATGTAATCCGCAGGATTAGGAGATAGAAGTTCCGTTACTTTGGGACGCACTACCTCTCTGTGAAATTCATTAGATTTGTCACCCATTGCATTATCCCAAAATTGTGCGTTTTTCTCCCAGATTTTTTTACTTTCCTCTGTTCCCATGTTCTCTCCCACTCCCAAAATTTGCCTTTTTGCTTCCATTAAATCTTCCTTACTATATTCCATTGTTACCCTCCATAACTTCTGATTGTTGCCGTCTTGACTATTATGTATCTTTTCTTTCCAAAATGGTATAGGCTTTTATTTTTATAATGCTGCAAAACTTTTCTTCTGTAAGGTATTCAAAGGATATTTCCCTTTGCCGCCGCTATTGGAAAGCCAAAAGCAGCGGCTTTTTTACGCGATATGACCGAAAAGTCTAGAAAGCAGGATATGTCATCATTTGTCATTTCTTCTCAATGTAATAACTGCATGGCATATCAAGCCAAATACAAGAGAAAAACAGCCACCGCCAAATAGTGATGCTCCCCACCCTGCACCCGACATTGTCATAAAACCGCCAACAAAGAAAATACCAATGCCAAGAAATATCCCGACACCATAAAAAAGTCCAATTGCCATATCATACTTATTAAATTGTCGTTTCTCTTTTTTTTCACATGTTTCCATTTTTGTTATTACCTCCTTCGCAAAATCGTCCATGTGGACTCCAAAAAGAAAACAAATTTTTTTCAACGTATTTAAATCGGGTTCATTAACATCTCTCTCCCAATTCGATAGCGCCTGCCGGGTAACATTCAATTCCCCAGCCAGTTCTTCCTGTGTCATTCCCGATTGTGTTCGCAGATGACGTATTTGCTTTCCTGTTGTAATATCCGTCTGTTTCTGGTTCAAAATGGTTCCTCCTCTCTGATGCTGATTTTATCAATATACGATACATTTATGCAGACAACACCACGGATCGGCTTTTGGCTGGACAATTCCAATCAAACACCACAGCAGACAGCAGAAACCATTCTGAACACCAGGAAGCCGGTATGATTGTTACATATAAGGGGAAGAAAAATTTCTTTTAAGTACTTGCTTTCCTAAAACTGATGTGATATAATAGCTTCATTCCAGAAAAGGAGTAAAAAATATGCGGCAAGGTATTCTTAAATAAAACTATAATCAAATAGTGGGAACAAAGAATTATGATAGCTCCTTTTGTGGGGGCTTGGTTTTTTGTACCCAATTTAAGAATACTTTTGCCTTATCAATTTTGACATATTCAAAAAACAGCAATCACAAATAGGTGTATGCTGTATATGTGTATGTCCGCAAATTAGAATCCCCAGTGGTAAAAGTATTTTACTGCTGGGGATTTTTATGCCCTTTGGGGCTGTAAAGGGAGGACAATCACATGAAAATAATCAATATCGGCATTCTGGCCCATGTAGACGCAGGAAAAACTACATTGACAGAAAGTCTGCTATACACCAGTGGAGCGATTGCGGAACAGGGAAACGTGGATAAAGGGACCACAAGAACAGACACTATGATTTTGGAACGGCAACGGGGAATTACCATTCAGACAGCGGTTACTTCTTTTTATTGGAATGATTATAAAATCAATATCGTGGACACTCCCGGTCATATGGATTTTTTAACCGAAGCATACCGCTCTTTATCTGTCCTTGACGGAGCTGTTTTAGTCATTTCAGCAAAAGACGGCGTACAGGCACAAACCCGTATATTATTCCATGCGCTTCAGAAAATGGACATTCCGACAATTATCTTTATAAATAAGATAGACCAAAATGGGATCGACCTGCAGTGTGTTTACCAAAGCATTAAAGATAAACTTACCAGTGATATGATTGTCATGCAGGAGGTTTCCCTGTCGCCAAAGATAACCATGACCGATATTTCTGATTTAGACAAATGGGATATGATTATTTCCGGAAGCGATGAACTATTAGAACGATATGTTGCAGAGGATTCTTTGGATATACAGGAATTACAATATGAAAAGTGCAAAAGAACCAGATGCTGCTCTTTGTTTCCTGTTTATCATGGGAGTGCAAAAGACAATTTAGGAACAGAAAAACTGATTGAAGCGATTATAGAAACTTTCATTACAGAAACGGACGATATTCAGTCTGAATTATGTGGATATGTTTTTAAGGTTGAGTATACAGAGCGGAAAAAACGGCTTTCTTATTTACGCCTGTATCATGGGACGCTCCATTTACGGGATACCCTGCTGCTGTCAAAAAAGGAAAAAATAAAGATTACAGAAATGTGTATTCCGTCAAATGGTGAAATCGTCCCGGCTGACCATGCCTGTCCGGGAGAAATTGTTATTTTAGCTGATGATACTTTGAAACTGAACGATATCCTGGGAAATGAAAAACTCCTGCCTCACAAAACACGGATTGATAATCCCATGCCATTACTTCGGACAACGGTAGAGCCGCAAAAGCCGGAGCAAAGGGAAGCCCTGTTAAATGCCCTCGCAGAGATTGCTGATACAGACCCTCTTTTGCATTTTGACATTGATACTGTTACCCATGAGATTATGTTATCTTTTTTGGGAAAAGTACAGTTAGAAGTTATTTGTTCGCTATTAGAAGAAAAATATCATGTGGGCGTGGCTATGAAAGAGCCTTCGGTTATTTATCTGGAAAGACCGCAAAAAAAAGCGAGCTGCACGATTCATATTGAAGTGCCGCCGAATCCGTTTTGGGCATCTATTGGTTTGACTGTAACACCGCTTCCTGTTGGAAGCGGAACACAATATAAAAGCGAGGTATCTCTCGGCTATTTAAACCAAAGTTTTCAAAATGCCGTCATGGAGGGTGTGCGTTATGGAATGGAGCAGGGCTTATATGGCTGGGGAGTGACAGACTGCCAAATTTGTTTTGATTATGGAGTTTATTACAGCCCGGTCAGCACCCCCGCTGATTTTCGTTTTCTTGCGCCTGTCGTGTTGGAGCAGGCATTGAAAAAAGCAGGGACACAACTGTTGGAACCATACCTTTCCTTTACCCTTTTTGCACCGCAGGAATATCTTTCACGGGCTTATAATGATGCACCAAAGTATTGCGCAATCATTGAATCAACCAGACTTGAAAAAGATGAAGTTATTTTTAAGGGTGAAATCCCTGCCCGTTGTATCGGTGAATATAGGAATGATCTGAATTTTTATACAAATGGAAGAAGTGTCTGCATTACAGAATTAAAAGGGTATCAGGAAACTTCCGGCGAGCCTGTATTTCAGCCACGCCGCCCGAACAGCCGTTTAGACAAGATCCGGCATATGTTTCAGAAGATAATGTAACGTCTTGCGCAATGCAAGCGTTCATTGCTGGCTATTGCGAAATATCCCAGAAGGCCGGCTCCCAAGGAGGAAACGTCAATGATCCTGCCTTCAGTGATTATACCTCTATATTTTGTCTGGTGCATTAAGGAAACCTCAGACACGGTAAATATGTCCTATAACTTCTGATGGAGGGGGAACTCCTCCTTCCGTTATATCTATATAGATTTATTAGATTGGACTTTGTAACTATTAACCAGTAGTCGTTCTTGACTACACCATTATTATACTAGGAGAATGTAACTTCATGTTTGCTAAAAATTCAAAGGCATATTCTGTCTACCTGCTGTTCCGATTTGTCTGTTCCCTGGCGGTTTCTATGTCCACAGTGCTTTCCATCGTGTACCACCTGGAGGTGGTGCAGCTGGATGCTTTCCAGCTTGTCCTGGTAGGGACGGTTCTGGAGACCTCCTGCTTTCTGTTCGAGATGCCCACCGGTGTGGTGGCGGATTTGTATAGCCGTCGGCGCTCGGTGCTGATTGGAATGTTCCTCTACGGCCTGGGCTTTCTGATGGAGGGTGCGCTACCGTGGTTCGCGCCGGTTCTGCTGGCCCAGGTTGTCTGGGGTTGCGGTGATACCTTCATCACCGGCGCTCTGGAGGCGTGGATTGCCTCGGAGGAAGAGGACAAACCCATAGACAAGGTGTTCCTGCGGGGCAGTCAAATGGGGCAAATCGGCAGCGTTCTGGGCGTGGTGCTGGGCACACTGCTGGGAAACATAAACCTGCAAATGCCTCTCATCTTGGGGGGCAGTTTGTGCTTGTTGTTGGGGCTGGTGATGGTTCGCATCATGCCAGAAACCAACTTCTCCCCTGCTATTGAGGAACGGCAGGGCTTGCTTAAAGACTTTGTCTGCCTGTTCAAGCTCAACCTGGGCTTTGTGAAAGGCGCACCTGTGTTGCTGGCGCTCTTAGCAATCACACTATGCGGGGGACTTGCCAGTGAAGGCTTTGACCGGCTCTCCACCGCTCATTTTCTGGATGACACGGTAATACCCGTTATCGGGCCGCTGAACAGCGTCACTTGGTTCGGTGTTATCAGTCTTATCGGCAACGGCTTAGGTATTCTGGCTTCTCAGTTGCTCATCGCCCGCATGGAGAAAAAAGGGACTGTCAGCCGAACCAGTGTGGTCATGTCCACCAGCGCCGGGTATATCCTGTGCCTGGTTCTCTTCGCGGTGGGGCGGAGCTTTTGGTTCATGTTGTTGGTGTTCCTGCTGGCGGGGCTTATGCGCACCATCAAGGAGCCTGTGCTGGCCGCCTGGATGAACGACCATGTGGATGAGAAAATGCGCGCCACAGTCTTTTCCACCAGCGGACAGCTGGACTCTTTCGGGCAGATCATCGGCGGGCCTATTGTGGGGCTGGTAGCCCAGCAGGTGTCCATACCCTGGGGGCTGGTCTGTACCGCTTTCCTGCTGTTGCCCGCGCTGTTCTTAGTGCCGGTGGCGGGAAAGAAGCGGGATTGATATGGCATAGTTAAGTTTACTGACGAGCGGGAGATTACTTCCGCTCGTCTTCATTTAGTAGCGCAAAATTTGAGGACTCTTTATTTCCTTATTCGGTATAGCGGAGGCGGCTGTCAATTCGACATAATTTTCTTGTGATACTTTACCGTACATGAGCATTCGCTTAGGGCGCCTTTTCCGCTGTTGCCGGATTCCCCCCAGAGGCTCTAAGAGCTCTCAGCGCCGCCTCCAGCCCTCTCACCATGTCGTCAAACGCCATTCCCTCCGTCCCCCGGCGGACGTCCTGCCCCGGCAGATAGGGCAGGTGGATAAACACCGTCCTAAAATCCCCCTTTTCCGCCGCTCGGAGCAGGTGGTAGTAAAGATAGTTGCATACAAAGGCCCCTGCGTCATGGGAAATCCCGGCGGGAATCCCCTTTTGGCAGACTTCCTCCACCATCTGCTCAAGGGGAAGCGCCGTCTCGTATATTTCCGCTCCGCCCTCCGCGATTTGAGCGTTCCGGGGCTGGACCCCTTCCCGGTCGGGGATTTCCGCATCGATGAAGTTTCGGGCAACCCGCTCGAAGGTGACCCCCTGAACGCTCCCCCGCTGGGCCAGCGCCAGCACTGCTTGGGGCCGCGCCTCCATAATAGCCTGCCCCGCCGCCTCCCAGCACCGGGAAAACACCGCCGGAATCAGCGCGGTCGTCCCCTCGATATTGCCCACAAGCCGTTTGCAAAGCTCTTTAGCCACCTGTCCCGACGGGTCGAAGCGCAAGCTTCCCGCCGGCTCGAACGCAAGAAGCAGCAGTTTCATAAAAGCCCCCTCCTTTCCCCGTTTTCTTCCCTCCATCATATCACTCCGGACGGGAAAAGGCAAACGAGAAAAAACGATCAGCAGGGACATGGGATAAAAGCCATAAATCCCTATCATTTTATGGGAAGAATTTACTGGCGTAGGACCGGATGCCCGCATTCCTCCAAAATCTCTTGTATATCGTAAAAACCGCCGCCAGTATTCCGGCGACGGTTTCGTTTTCTCATTAGATTTCGTTGGTTTCCTGAAACGGCGCTTCACTCAGGCGGATAAAATACCCCTGGTCGTGACTGCACACCGGGCACTGCTGCGGCGCGATGGGTCCCTCGTGGATATAGCCGCAGTTGAGGCACATCCAGCGGATGCCCTCGCCGCTCTTGAAGAGGCTTCCGTTTTCCAAGGCGCTTGCATACCGGCCGAACCGGTCGCCGTGGGTCTTTTCGATGGCGGCGATCATCCGGAAAGTGTTAGAAATCTGGTTAAAGCCTTCCTCTTTCGCCACGTCGGCAAAGTGCTGGTAATCGTGCTCAAACTCCTGGTACTCGTTGTGCTGGGCAGCCTTAAGAAGCTGAATTGGATCGTCGTACAAATCGGTGGGGTAGTTGCCGTCCACATTGATGTTTTCGCCGGCGATATCCTTCAAAAAGTTGTAGAACACCTCGGCGTGTTCCTTTTCCTGGTTGGCGGTGAACTGAAACACCTGCTCAATGACATAAAGCTGTTTCTTTTTGGCGCATGCCGCCGCGAAGGTGTAACGGTTTCTGGCCTGGCTCTCACCGGCGAATGCCCGCATGAGATTTTCCATTGTTTTGGTTCCCTTCAATGAAGCTGCCATATGAATTCCTCCTGTTTTCCGTAAAGTTAAAGTTGATTTTTTGGGAAAAAATCTCAATGGTATTATGTGCGGAGGACGAAAAACTATTCACACATCCGCCGCATAAAATCAAAACTTCACGGGAAATATAGTATCGTCTGCGATACATCAAACGCGCAGAAATACGAAGTATTAACCATTACAAGGAGGTCTCTTATTATGAATAGCTGCAAAGCAAACCATTGTATCGAATGTACCGTTACCCAGTGTGCAAACCACTGCCAGACTGAAAACTACTGCGCCCTCGACCGCATCCTCGTTGGCACTCACGAAGCAAACCCCACCATGGACCAGTGCACCGACTGCATGTCCTTTGAAAAGAAATAACCCTTTTGACGAAAAACCCGCCCCGGCAGTTTGATGGCCGGGGCGGGTTTTTGTTTTTATTTAACGGGAATCAGCTCGTACTCCCGGCTCCCCAGCCCCATCTTGACGCCGTGGTCGACGGCGGCCTCCCAGTGGGTAGTGGGATGGAGGGTGGTAAAATGGTCGTGCCCTACGGGCTCCCGCTGTTCCATAATGCTGCCCTTCATTGGCGGCTGGGCGTTGCAGAGGTCGGCGCAGCAGAGGTCCAGCGCAACCGGGTCAAAGGAGGCGAGCATCCCCACGTCGGGGATGATGGGCAGGTCGTTTTCGGCGTGGCAGTCGCAGAACGGAGACACGTCCATAATAATGCTGATGTGGAAGTGAGGCCGCCCCCGCAGAACCGCCGCGCTGTACTCAGCGATCTTGTAGTTGAGGATGTCATTTGCCTCGTCGTTGGCGGGCGTGATCGCGTCCACCGGGCAGACGCCGATGCACCGCCCGCACCCGACGCATTTCCCGTGGTTGATGGAAGCCTTTTTCTCCGGGAAGGAAATCGCCCCGTGGGCGCAGTTTTTGGCACAGGCGCCGCAGCTGATGCACAGCTCCCGCTCCACAAAGGGTTTGCCCGACGAGTGCATCTCCATCTTGCCGGCGCGGGAACCGCATCCCATGCCGATGTTCTTAAGCGCGCCGCCGAAACCGGTTGCCTCGTGGCCCTTGAAGTGGTTTAATGAAATAAAAATATCGGCGTCCATGACCGCCCGGCCGATTTTCGCCTCCTTGACGTACTCGCCGTCCTCCAGGGGAACGAGCACCTCGTCGGTGCCCTTGAGCCCGTCGGCGATGATGACCTGGCAGCCGGTCGAAAAGGGGCTGAACCCGTTTTCATAGGCGGCGTCCATATGGTCGAGGGCGTTTTTCCGCCGCCCCACATAAAGGGTGTTGCAGTCAGTGAGGAAGGGCCTGCCGCCAAGCTCCTTTATCGTGTCCGCCACGGCTTTCGCGAAGTTCGGCCGCAGGAAGGAAAGGTTTCCTGGCTCGCCGAAGTGGATTTTGATAGCGGCGTATTTATTTTTGAAATCGATGTCGCCGATTCCCGCCTTTTTAATGAGCTTTTGAAGCTTCTGCAAAAGGTTTTCGCCGGGTTCGGCCCGCATATCGGTAAAATAGACTTTTGACTTTTCCATGTTAAACCATCCTTTCGATTGTGTCCCGCAAAAGGCTCCGTCCCATCAGCGATACTCCGCCGCAAGCAAAACGGTGCAATAGCGACAAAACCCATAGAAATCTTGGCACCCGAAATGCACGGCGCATCAAGCGTGCCGTTTGATGTCATTATACCATATCCGCAAGCCCATAGGGCTTGCACGCCGCTTTCAGCGGCGCAAAACAGCTTTAGCTGTTTTTGTTATGGTGATAATCATCCACAAATCATTTTGCGAGACAAAATGATTGCGCCTGCGGCGTATAGCCCACATTGTGTGCTATTTGTGGATATTATACCACATCCGCAAATTCCTTTGGGAATTTGTAGGCGGGTTTACCCGCCGCAGTTCTGCGCCAGCAGAACCGGATGATGATAAAAGAAACGCAATGCTAAAATGCTTGCATTTTAGCTGCCGCACTTGTGCAGGCAAAGGTTTTCTGTGAAAACCATTGCCGATTGCATTTATTATACAACCAAACCCCTCTCAAGGCAACCATCAATTGTTGCATTTTCGCCAAAACCTGTTATACTGACAGGTAGAAGCATTTGAAACACCGTCGGAGAAAAGGGGGATTTACAATGAAGCATTCTGCAAAACTCAAAGCGATGGGAAACATCGTGGCTGTCGTAGGGGCGGTTCTCGGCGTTATGGCGGCGGTGCTGTCCGCTGTGGGAGGCCTGCTCGTATACAAGCTCTACCGCTACTTAGATACTGCGCAGAAAACCCTGCCCACGCTGGAAGCAGCAGCGAACATCTATCTCGAAGAACACCAAAAACCAGAATAAGCAAAATTTTGCCATAAAAAGGAGAAAGCCGTCTTCAGACTCAAGGTCTGAGGACGGTTTTTTGAGGAGATTGCACAAACAACCTGTATATAGTTTAGCAAATTTCCATAGCATAATTTGTCGAAAAAGCGCATTCACGGTTTTTTATCAAATTTTGTACTTTGGCCCCTAATTTTCGTCAGTTAGCACATAAATGGATTGGGATTTCATCGCCTTGTACACAAGGCGATGGGATGGAAAACCCGCGCCAATGAAAGGTTACACCCGCAGGTCAGCCGAACAAACTCTGGACTAAGCCCAAGCCCTGTATGAATTTCAACCCGCGCCCCTACGTGAGGGGTGACCGCCCAAAGATTAGAAGGAATCATATTAAAAGGAGGTTTCAACCCGCGCCCCTGTGTAAGGGGCGATAAACGGCAGCGATAATTTTTTGTGGAACGGGCAGATGTTTCAAATCACATCCCGCCTATCCAGAACAAAATTTTCCCCGTTACCCCCTGACGATGACTTCCACCCCCTCGGGCACTGCTTCTCGGTCGATTTCCACGTCATAGTCTCTGTAGCTGCGGGCAGGAAGCGGGCTCACAGGGTCTTTCCGAGTCACCGTCACCGTGTCAAACAACTTGTAGGACGGGGCGTTTCCCAACTCGGAGGCATGCTTGAAGATGATGAGCTGCCGCACAGCCATTTTGCCCCGCCCTGCCGACCGGTCGTTCTCAAACATGTTGACGATAGCGTCCCACAACAGCTCCAGGTCCTCCTCGCCAAAGCCGGTGGTCTTTCGGGCCAGGTTAGCCGAAACATATCCTTCCGCCCGGTAAAGGGCATAGGGGACGATATACTTGTACCCCATGGTGTTGTTCTTCGTCGCCGCGTCCTCCTCGGTGGTGACGGCCAGCCGGGTGATGGTCACCTCCTGGGGATAAATAGGCTCGATACTCCTTGCAAATCCCAACTGGACCGGGCCCCGGACCTGCCCGCAGTTCAAGGAATCCTTCATGAAGGTGGTCATCACCGCCCCGAAGGTGCGGATGTCGTAAAAATTCTCGCACATAAAGTCCCGCACCTGAATGTCCAGGGTGGGGTCGTCCTTTTTCCGCTCCTTCACCGATTTGCTGTCCAACCCCAGGTAGGCGTACGCCTCAGCGTCGCTGCGGTTTAAGGGCACCCCGCTTTTGATGTAGATGCGATAGCCGGGGGCGTCCTCCTTGACCGTTTCTACATAATCGCGGATTTTCCGCTTGAGGCAGACGTCGGTGACGATGCCGTAATTGGTCTCCGGGTCGAACCGGGGTACATTGCCCGCGTCCGGGTCGCCATTGGGATTTCCGTTTTCTACGTCAAAGAGTATCACGAAATCATACCGGTTTTTGATTGGCTTTGCCATTTTGTTTTTCCTCCTCCGCCTTTTCGGTGGTTTTTCCCGCGTACCGCTTCTGAGTCTGGTGATAGTAGCCGATATAAAAAGCCCCCTGCTCCTCCTGAGTCATGATTCGGGGGAAATTTTCCTCCATCCGCCCGGTCAGGTCCCCCAGCTGTTTTTTAAGCCCCACGGCAAGGCCCGGTTTCTCCCGCTCCAGCACCTTCATATGGCTGTTCTGAAGCTGTAAAAGTTTTGGGAACACCGACAGGGGCGTGGTCGCCGCTGCAATAAAATACCGGTCCTTGACGGTGGTAATTACGCCGGGAAGTGCCGCCTGCTGGATGTTCTCGAGAAGCGAAAAAAGCCGCCCCAGCACGTAGGGGAGATAGTTTGAATCCTCGTTTAATTTCACGGTTCCCACCGCCTCCTTAATGGCTTTGTTGCTGCTGTTTTTTAAGAGAAATGCCTTTATGACCGCCGCTTTGGCGTAGGGGAGCTCCCCCTCGGCCCGAATTCGGAGCAAAACGGCGCTGTAGAGGGCCCGGGGATAGGCGCCGCCGTTCAGCACCGCCGCCATGACCCCTTCTGTGAGGTTCGGCTGGGCCTCTTTTTTGGCGGATTTTTTGTTCACTGTCTCATAGAGGAGCCTCCCCACTGAAACAAGCTCCCGCTCGATAAAAACGGGTCTCTCGATTTGCAGCCGCACGTAATGATCCCAGATGTTTTTCATGAAATGCCCGAAGCTGTCCTGATAGAAAAACCGCACCGACACCCGCGCCGCGCTGGGCGAAAGACCCAGCACGAAAAACCGGGTTCCCGGCAGGAGGACCACCCCGTTTAAATCGTAGGGACGCCCCCGGGCCAGCTCGCTCATGGCCCGCTTGAGGATCGCCTCGGTAAAGGGGATTTTTTCCTCCGGGCCGGCCGCCCCTTCCCCCTGCCGAACAAAAATCTCCTTCCCGCCGGTGACGCCGGCGAACAGATCGCTGTAAGCCCGTTCCCCTGTCTCCGCCCAGTAGACCACCGTGGCGTCCCCCATGTGCTGGACATACTCCCTGTCGGCTATGAGCCGGTTCAGGGCGGTGGTGTAGGCAAAGGCCGCCCGCCGGCTGATGGGGGCGTTAAAGCTCTGCTTTTTCCCGTAGGACTCAAAGGAATCCCCATTGAAGGAAACAAGGCTCGCCCCGGTCTGCTGGGTTCCGCGCACCCCTTTGACCGACGGGTGGGTCCTGGCGATGGGCCCTTTCTCCCCTGTGACCAGACACCGTCCCACCACTGCGTCCGCATGGGGTTCCCGGTATCTTTCATCCCAGCGGGCGGCGATTTCCTCATCCTTGTGGACGAATTTACCGCCCACCCGGAAAAGAAGGTTCCCCCCTTTGAGAATTTCACTGAGATACGGGGCCAACACCGGGTTTTCCGGGGCTTTCTCCGGCTCCCACCGGCCGAAAAAGGCGCAGACCGCCTTGGCGCAGGGATTCGGCAGCCCGCCCAGCAGTTCCTCATGGAAGGCCTTGCTGGAGGCGAAGCAGCCGATGGCCCGCTTAGGGTTCCCCTTGCTGTCCAGCCCCAGAAGATAGGCGGAGCCGTCGCAGAGAAAATTGGGCTTAAACCCGGAGGAACGCTTCGCCTGCTCCGGCACCAGCATGACGGGGACCCTCCCCCCATCATCCCGAAGGGGCAAAACGTCCCGCAGTTCCCCTTGAGGGCTCAGGATGAGGATAAACCCCACCTTGGCGGGGCTCCACCCCGGCCGGGCCGCTTCCCCTCTTCGGAGCAGGGTTTCGTAATAGGAACACAACGCCTCCAAAATCATCGGACCACCTCGCAGTCCCGCAGGTCCAGCACCCCGTTTACAAGCTGTGCCCGAAAAAAGGTGGGGGTGATGTTTTCCGGGTCGCTGTAGTCCATGTCGTAAAGCATGTAGCCGAGATCCTTCGTCTCGCCGGGATAAGCAGTCAGAGGCTCCCCGCCGGCAAACCGCCGGAAGCTGGCCGGGAATTCCCGGCATCCGAAATAGGGGGTATGGTAGCATTTTCCCGACTCCAGCCGCCGTTTCACGATGTCCTGAAACTTGCCGGGACTGTCGGCGTCACTGGCCCGGTCAGTCAGGGTAAAATGGGCCTCGATGACGTACCGCACGTCCTTGAGCACCATAGCCGCCCGCTGCTGGATGTCGGCCGACCGGTCGATGTAAAGGGGCTTTTGCCCGCCGGACATGACGGTGCGGACATTGCTGACTGACACGACGCTTTTCACCTCGTTGCGGCGGATTCCCGCAAAACGGATGGGATTTAGCACGTAAATCCGGTCGATGTGCCACCGCAATCCCGGATGCCAGTACACCGCCTCGATGAGCCCCCGGGCGGCCGACGGGGTCATCACGTCGTAGGATACCCGCTCCACCTTCATTTCCGGCCGGGTAAAGAGGGCGTAATCCCCCCACGCCTCCACTCGAATCGCCATAACCGTCACACCTTTCTTTATTTGCGCCCAGCGCCCCCGCCGGACACGTGCGGCAAAAAAGCCCGTTTTTCCTATCAATATTTCAACGCCGCACCCAAACGAGGCTGGCACGCAGCACCGCCAAAGAACTGCAAACCGCTCTTGCGCGAGGCGTGACGGAACAGGCAAAGGCCCGACAGAGGGTCATCCACACCTCCGGTTAAAGGGGTAGCAATAGCCAGAATAGGGGCTTTTTGTTTCATACTGTTTTAAGTCACGCCCCTGTAAGGGACGGCCTGAGCGCTCCAGCTGGAATACCTGCTTATCGGTGTTTCCATTCCCGCCCCTTGCGTGAGGGGCGACCATGGTAATTGTCCCGCTTCCCGATCCACCCATGTTTCAAGTCACGTCCCTACGTAAGGGGCGGCCTGGTAGCATCGGCCATCAGCTCGGTACCGGCCATGTTTCCATCCACTCCCCGCGTGAAGGGCAGCCTTATGACCGGTCATGAATTTCTCCGCCTGTCTGTTTCAAGTCACGTCCCTGTGCGAGGGGCGATAGGTTATGAACCCCCATTGTTTCCTCTGAATTGCTTTTTCAATTCACCCCTACGTGAGGGGCGACCGGATGACGGCTTGTATATCCCGCTTTTCGGCGCGGGTTTCCATTCACGCCCCCACGTCAGGAGCCGCCTCCGCCTAGCCCTGGGTGAAGTCCTCCTCCAACAAAGAAAGCCCCGTCTCCTTGGAATACACCGCCGGCTCCTCGCCGATTGTCTCCGTCGCCAGCACCGCCAGATCTTTCCCTACCGTCAGGATTGCCCCGGCCCGTTTCAGCGCCTCAAAATGCCCGGGATAGACGTTGACGAGATAGGGCCCCGCCTCCCGCAGCCTCTTGCGGGACAGCTTCCCCTGCAGCAGCGCCCGGCGGATTTTCCGCGCCTTGCCGTCCCACGGGATGAGTACCGCTTTGGTATGACCGCTCATGAGCTGGAACCTGCGGTCTACCTCCAGAAAAGGCATTTTCCCTCCCTGAAACCCGTCCTCGATGATCCGCAGAATGTTTTCCTCATCCATCCCCCGCTCGCCGAGGACGTCCTCCTCCCACTGATGGAGAGCGTCGAAATAAGCCTTTACCGCTTCCGGGGAACCGAGATCCTCCGCCCGCTCCGCCGTCTCCCTGTAAATGGCTATGTATTTTTTGAGAGAGGCCGGCGGCGTGTCCTCCGGCTCAAATATGTACACAAAGCTCTCTTCCAAAGGGTTCTCCCCCTCCCGGTTGCAGAGCCCCGCCGCCCGGAGGATGGAATCAAGCCCCGCTTCCGTCCGAAACACCGCCGGAAAATCCAGCTCCGCCCCCACTTCGATCAGCGATGTGGCCGCCACACGGCAGGGGGGCTTTTCCGGGTCTTTCAGCCGCCTTTTTATCTCCCCGAGCACCTCCAATCGGTGGGCGGGGCACATGAGGGCGGACAGGTGAAACCGCCCGTGTTTTGGGAGGGCCGCAAAAAGCTCGTAAGCCTGTTTCCGCGTCGTCAAAACGGCAAGGGCCGCCTCCATGCCGCTCATCCGCCCGGCCACGGCCCCCAGACTCTGCTTCCCGACGGGCAAGAGCTTCGCCCGCCGGAACCGCTTGTAAAGCCCCTCCTGGTCGGGGCAGATTTCCCGCACCTTCATCCCTTCCGGGAAAAACCGGCCGAGGGCGGGCTGTGTCGCGGTGCAGAGCACCGCCGTCACCCCGTAGTCCCTCACCAACGCGCCAATGGCCTTAACGCAGGGCCGCAGCACCTTCAGAGGAATGGTCTGGGGTTCGTCGAAAATCACTGCGCTCCCGGCGATGTTGTGGAGCTTCCGGCACTGAGACGGCCTGCGCCCGTAAAGGGACCCAAAGAACTCCGCGCCAGTGGTGACAATGACCGGCGCGTCCCAGTTCTCGGCGGAAAGCCGGAGTTTGTCGTCAAACCCGTCGTCGTCCTTGTCGAAGGAGGCGCCGGAATGGTGCTCCAGCACGTTCCCCGCCCCCAAAATCTCCCGAAATTTTTTTGCCGTCTGTTCGATGAGCGAGGTGTGGGGAATGACGTAAATCACCCGTCTGAGGCCGTGTTTCACCCCATGATGAAGCGCAAAGGCCAGGGAAGCCGTGGCTTTTCCCGCCCCCGGAGGTGCCGTCAGGCTGTAAAGTCCCCGCTCTCCCCGCGCCGCTTTGCGGCACCAGCCGAGAATATCCCGCCGCATCCATTTCAAATCGTTTTTCGGCGCGTCCCATTTCTTTTCCTCCGCATACCGCTCAAAGGCCGCAAGCAGCGCCGGAATTCCGTCGTACCCGCCTCGCGTCACCTTCCCGCCGGTCATAAAATCCTCGGTGGCGAGATAATCCGCATCGGTAAGGGCTGAAAACAGCATCCGCGTGAAAAACATCCGCTCAAATTCCGTCTCAAACACCCGCTTGCCCGGCGGGGAAAAAATCACCTCCCCGGCAAACGCGCTGTAATTAGGGATTTCCCGCTTCAGCCGTCCGAAAAGGGAGGGCTTGTCCGGCAGGTCCCCCGGGGACCCTTCCTCGGGGAGCCCCACGTGATGCCCGGCCACACAGAGGGCTGCCTCCGCCGAACCCAGCCGGTACAGTTCCTTCGCCCCGGCTGTGGAATGATCCACCCTGGGCCCGTTTTCCCGGATGCGCCTTTTAAACTCACGGCTGTATTTGCCCGTGTCATGGCCCATGGCCGCAAGCTCCCCCAGGTCCCCCGCCCCAAATACCCCGGCAAATTCCCTTGCCAGCCGGGCGGTTTTGAGCAGATGCTCCAATATGGGTTCCTCCCGGGCCCCGTCCTCGGATTTGTGAGCGATAAAGGGATGCCCGCTTTCCCCCTTTGAGAAATCTTTGCCGTCTGGAAATTCGCCGCCTCCCATGCGGAGCACCTCTCTTCCAGGGAAAAACTGAAACAAAACCGTTTCCCTTTTTTCCAGAACATTCTAACATATTCACCATAATATGTCTATATTCTCCGATGTAATCTATGAAAAACAGCATAACTTATCGAAAAACCTGCATAAATGACAAATCCCCGGAAGATTACCTTCCGGGGATTTTGATTGCTCTTTCTTTATTGGGGCGGCAAAACCTCAAATTCCTGAGTACCCATGTATCCTGGCGCCAGGGCGTATTTTGGGAATACCACCACCACATGGCCCGCCTCGTTGATGTAAAAATCCTGGTCGGGCTCGATGGACTGGAAGCCCATCTCGTCGTGGAAGTAGAGGTCGTCGGGATTCTCCCGCTCATTTGCAGCGATGCCTTCCCGTACCGCCTCGTTGCAGAGCTCGATGTAATTCTCCCCCAGCATATCTCGGAGGGTCAGGTCGCTGCCGGTGTCCATGTCGATGTTGTAGTAGTCACATTCCTCGTAGTAACTGGCCTGGGTCTCCGCCTTGGACACGGTAAAGGAAACGTACTTGTCGTTTTGGCAGTTGATGCGGTAATCGATGCTGAAATCCATGGGGATGTACTCTTCTTTGAGCCCGCCGGTGGCCAGATAGGCGTCAAAAAACTCCTTGGCCCTCACCTTGGCCTCTTCCATCTTCTCGTTGACCCGCAGCCGCACTTCCCGGTTGATCCGACTCTCCAGCTCGCTGTTGCCGGTGTTTTTGAGCTCCGGCACATTCATCTGGATGTAGATGGACTCATCCGCCGCCTCAAACCGATAGAAGGTGAGTACCTTGGTGAGCCCCCCGATGAGCGGCACGTCGTAAAGGTCCATGGCCAGCACCGGAAAGGCGTTCATCGTCACCATAAATACGGCACAGGCGCAGGCGGCCACACAGGAGGCGATTTTTCCCGGGGAAAACCGCCACCTGTCCCGCTTTAACCGTCCGCGGCGGATGGCGTCCTGCACCGCCGAGCCCAGCTCCTCAGGGATTTCAATGGCGTCATAACGTTCCTTTGCCCGTCTGAGTTTTTCTTCCATGGGTTCGCTCCTTTCCGGGCGTTACTGCCCAATGTCCTTTTTGAGTACCTTCAATGCGTGGTAAAGCCTGGTTTTCACCGTGCTCAGATTGAGCCCGGTCACCGCCGCGATTTCCTGTAACGGCATATCTTCGAAAAACCGCAGGACCACCACCGTCCGCAGATTGGGGCTGAGCCGCTCCACCGCCGCGTAAACGTCTAGCTTTCCCGGAATGTCCACTTCCGGCGCCTGTTGCTCCCAAAATTCATCCACAGGGATGAGCCGCTTGTTTTTCCGTATGTAGTTGAGCCCCTCGTTGACGAGGATCCGGTAGAACCAGGTTTTCATATACGCAGGCTCCCTCAGGCTGTCCCCGTGGGTCAGCGCCTTCAAAACGGCGTTCTGCACAACGTCCAGGGCGGCGTCCCGGTCTTTGACGTAGGTGTACGCCAGGCGGTAAAAGCTCTCTTGGTTTTCCGTGATGTACTGTTCCAATTCCTCCACCGGCCGCCCCCCTTTCTTTCTGTCCTGCACGGCCGCTCGAAAGCGCCCGTTTATCCGTACTATGCCCAGATATGGCCATAGGCGGGAATCAACCCGCCCCAATGGATACCATTTGTACCCGTAACGCTGCCCGCAGGACTGTAAACCATTTTTACCTTACAGTCCTGTGTGGCTTTTCAGATAGTCCAGCCACTTAAAGCAATACTCCTTGTTCAGATGCACCCCATCAGTGGACGCCTCCGCCGGCAGCGCCCCGCCGTCCAGCCCCACTGCTTCCGAGACGTTTAGGTATTTCGCCCCTTTATCCTCGGCCATCTTCTGAATGAGCTGGTTATAGCGGTCGATTTTCGGGTTGTTGTAGATTTTGTCCCGGTCGGATTTCGCCTCTGACACCGGAAGGATGGACTGGATGAAAATGGTGGCCTCCGGCTGTAGCTTTTTCACCTCGTCGACCAGTTCGCCGTACTTCTGGATAAACACGTCCTCATAGGACCACCCCAGTTCGTTGACCCCCAGCATGATGTACACCTTCCCGAAAGTCTGCTGCTTCATGGCATCGGGGATGGTCACCTTGTTTTCCCCCGAACCGATGACTTTTTTGGTGAAAAAAGTGTCCACCATCAGACCCTGGGCAGTGTAAAAAGTCGCATTGCTGAGGCCGGTGTAGAGCATGAGTCCCTGGGTCCTAGAATCCCCGATAAAGGCCGCGTCGTCGAAATAGGAGTCGTCCACCAGCTCCTCCTCGGCCGATTCCTTCAGCGTGGCGGGCGCGCCGAACACGCTCACCTCTTCCTTGCTTTCGGAGCCGGATTCCGGCGCCGGAGCGCCTCCTGCAGCGCCCATTAGAGGCTCCGGCCTGACGCTGAGGCCCCTGTCCTCCGCTTCGGCTGCCCCATCTGCATCGGGTTCAGCGCCCGCTCCGGCCGCCTCACCTGCCCCGGCTGCCTGGGGCACCGCGGCGTCGGTGCCCTGAGCCTTCTCCTGGGACAGCTTCGCCATTATGGACGGGCCCTTCCACAGCAGCAACGAAAACGCCGTGCCACAGAGCAGTACTGCCAAAACAATGGCTGCCGACCCGAAAAAACTGTTTCTCCGCCTCCTGCGGCGCAGGGGGTATCCCCCGGCGGAGCCGTAGGTCCTTTTTCCGTAGCCCATCCTCTCATCCTTTCTTAAACAATACCGCACATTTTGCGGCCGCCGCCTAAAACCGTATGGACAGCCGCAAAACGCAGCCAGACCGGGAAAATGCTCGCGCATACTTGGAGTCGTGCCCTTTTCCTTTAGCCGCCTGTATTTAGACTGGCTGTTCCGGCCCTTTACACAATACGGGTTTGCATCTTTTATCTGTTAGACGGCTCCTACCGCCAAAAAGTTTGCTCTTGCCGGAAATTTCCGCCTCCGCTTTCCCAAAAGTTCCAAACCCGCGAAAAAGCGCGCGTATTTTTCGTACGCACGCTTTTTGAGTGACGCAATGCCTTGACTGTGCTACACCAATTGGTCGAAGGTGGCTCCCGTGAGCTTTCTGTGGACGTCCTCAGAAATATCGGCAAAAACCCGGCTGACCTTGCAGTCGCGTTCGCCGCTCCTGGGACAAACGCTGTCCGGCCTTAAACAGCGGCTCAGGTAGTAAGGCCCTTCGATGACCCCGATCACGTCGGCCAACGAAATTTTCTCCGGGCCCCGGGCCAGCTCATAGCCGCCAGTGGTTCCCTTATAGGAACGAATGATCCCTCCGGACACCAGCTTCCGCAGGATCTTGAGGGCGAACCGCAGGCTCACCTCGGTGTTTTCAGAGATGAGCTTCGCGTCGGCCCGCTTGCCTTGTTGAGCCAAAAACGTGACGATTCGAATGGCGTAATCCGATTCCAATGTAATGTGCATATCGACCCTTCCCTTGTGGGTTTGGGCTAATTTTGTTTCAAAACAGCCCTTAATCCAAAAAATCTTTGAGTTTCTTGCTGCGGCTGGGATGGCGTAGTTTTCTGAGGGCTTTTGCTTCGATCTGCCGGATGCGCTCTCTCGTGACATTGAACTCCTTGCCCACTTCTTCCAGCGTACGGCTTCTGCCGTCCTCCAAACCGAAGCGCAAACGAAGCACCTTCTCCTCCCGTGGGGTCAGAGTGCCCAAAACGTTTCCGAGCTGTTCTTTTAACAGAGTGTGGGAGGCGGCGTCCGCCGGAGAGGGCGCGTCGTCGTCGGGGATGAAGTCCCCCAGGTGGCTGTCCTCCTCCTCGCCGATAGGGGTCTCGAGAGAAACGGGCTCCTGGCTCACCCGGAGGATTTCCCGCACTTTGTCCACCGACATGTCAAGCTCCAGAGCGATTTCTTCAGCGCTGGGCTCGTGGCCGTTTTTGTGGAGGAGCTGGCTGCTCACTTTTTTGACCCGGTTGATGGTCTCCACCATGTGGACCGGGATGCGGATGGTCCGCGCCTGGTCGGCGATGGCTCTGGTAATGGCCTGGCGGATCCACCAGGTAGCGTAAGTGGAGAATTTAAAGCCCTTGGTGTGGTCGAATTTCTCGACTGCCTTGATTAGGCCTAAGTTTCCCTCCTGAATCAGGTCGAGAAACTGCATTCCTCTCCCCACATAGCGCTTTGCGATGCTGACCACCAGACGAAGGTTCGCCTCGCTTAAGCGCTGGCGGGCCACAGGGTCGCCCTGGGCCATCCGCTCGGCCAAGTCGATTTCCTCGTCGCTGGATAAAAGCGGCACCCGGCCGATCTCTTTCAGGTACACCTTGACAGGGTCGTCGATGTTGACGCCCTCTGCCGCCGCCGCGCCTTCCGCCTCTTCCAGCGGCACGTCGTTCTCGAGATCCAGGTCCAGTTCTTCTTCGATGTTGAAATCCTCGATGATTTCGATGTTGAGGCTCTCCAGCGAGTCGTAGAGCTTATCCATCTGCTCCACGTCAAAATCCAGTTCCTCCAAAGCGTCGGTGATTTCCTTGGTGGTCAGCTTGCCCTTGAGCTTTCCCTGTTCCATCAAGTCGCTGACTGCTGTCTTCTTATCGGCACCCATTGCAAATTCTCCTTTTTCCTTCCAAAATGTTGAGACGTCCGCCGTCCCCTTCCCCTTTTACGGCTGCTTCTTTTTCTCTCGCAGCTTGTCGACCACCTGGAGAAGTTCCTCCTCGCTCAGGTCGCCCGCGTGATTCATTGCTTTTTTATATTGATAATCCAAAAGGGTTTTCATGTAATCGTCCAGGGCTTCCCTGGACATCTGCATTTCGCTCTGGCGGGCGAGAATTCCGCTGAATCTGGCGATTTTCTCCCCTGAGAGCTCGGGATTAAAGTCCATTAAACTAATACCATTATTATTTTGTAGTTTTTGTAACATTATTCCAAAAATCTCCCGGTTGCCGTCCGTTACGAAGGAATCCGGGGTGATTTTCTGCAAAACGTAGCCAAGATAGTCCTGATTTTTATAAAGAAAGGCGATGATTCCCTCTTCTGCCAGGGCTACCTGCAAGTTGGCCGTCCGCTGGGGATTCTGTCGGTCCACCGGCTGATTGCGCCCCGCCTGGATGTCGGTCCACTGTTTTTTCTTCTCCCGGCGGTCTCGCCGCTTTAACAGCGACGCGATGTTCGAAAGGATTGTTTCCTTTAAAACCCCGGTCTCTTTCGCCAGCACCCCGGCGTAGATTTCCCGCTCGATGGGGCTCTGTACCGTGGCCAGGTATTTGGACGCCTCGGTGAGATACCCCGCCTGCCCCTCGGACAGGGCGATGTCGTACTTCGCCTTGATGACCGAGAGCTGGTATTCCGTCACGTTGTTTGCCCCGTCCAGCAGCAGCTTGAACCGCTGGACCCCGAACTTTTTGAGGTACTCGTCCGGGTCCTTGGCCCCCTTCATGTTGAGGATTTTCGTCTGCACCCCCACCTCGTCCAGAAGCCCCACCGCCCGGTTAGTGGCGGTGCGCCCGGCCCCGTCGGAATCGTAGGCGATGATGACTTCCTTGGCGTAGGAGGAGATGAGCCGCGCCTGCTCGGGCGTCAGGGCCGTTCCCAGCGTGGCCACCACGTTTTCAAACCCCGCCTGATTGACGGCGATCACGTCCATATACCCCTCCGCCAGAATCAGCCTACCGTCGCTGATATGATTCTTCGCGAAGTTCAGGGAAAACAGGTTTTTGCTCTTTTTAAACACCGGCGTGTCGGCGGAGTTGAGGTACTTGGGCTTACTGTCGTCCAGCACCCGCCCCCCGAACCCGATGACGTTCTTCTTCAGGTCGATAATGGGAAAGATGACCCGGTTTCGAAACATGTCGTAGCTGGAGCCGTTTTTTCCCTTGCTCAACACCGCCGCCGCGATCATCTGCTCGTCGGAAAAGCCCTTCCCCCGCAGGAATTTTCTGAGGTTGTCCCATCCCGGCGGCGCGTACCCCAGCCCGTATTTCACGATGGTCTTGGGACTCAGCTGCCGGGCGGTAAGATACTCCATCCCCGGCTTACCCGCCTCGGATTTCAGGCATTCGTGGAAAAACCGGGCGGCGAGCCTATTGATCTCGAGGATGACCGGCTTTATACGGGACGAGGCGTCCTCCCTCCCGTCCTCAGGAAGCTGAAGGCCCACCCTTTCGCTCAAAAACCGCACCGCCTCCGGGTAATCCAGGTTTTCGATCCGCATGATAAAGGAAATTACATCCCCTCCGGCCCCGCAGCCGAAGCAGTAAAAGGACTGGCTGTCGTTATAAACCACCATGGAGGGGGTTTTCTCGGAATGAAAAGGGCAGAGGCCGGTGAGATTTCGCCCCGCCCGTTTGAGCTGGACGTAACTGGAGACGATGCTCTCAATGTCGCAGCTCATTTTTAACGTTTCGATAAAGCTTTGAGGGATCGTCTCTCATTCACTCCTTTGACCAGAATTTCGGGATAAATAAGCTTTCGTACTGGCTGACGGCGTACTGATCCGTCATGCCGGCGATATAGTCGCAGATGACCCGCTCCTTTGGGAAGCTTTCCATGAGCCCCCGGTAAAACTCCGGCAGCCTGTCCGGGTTTTTGAGGTAATATTCGTAAAGCTTTTCGATCAGCGCCTCGGCCTTACTCTCCTGCCCTTTCGCCACCGGATTGGTGTACACGTATTCGAACATGAAGCTTCTCAGGGCCAGATGGGCCTTCTCCACTTCCGGCGCCATCCTGATGTCATCCCCGCTGTTTTCCACCACCGAGCGAATGATGGTGGTGAGCCGCTCTGATTTTGTCCGCCCCAGCACGTAGACCGCCTCAAAGGGCAGGTCCCGCTCGCTTAATACCTCGGCCCGTTCGGCATCCTCGATGTCGTGGTTGATGTAGGCCACCTTGTCGGAAAGCCGCACCACCCGCCCTTCCAGCGTCAAAGCCTTCGCCTTGTCGTTTCCGCCGCTTGAGTGGCAGACGATGCCGTTTCGCACTTCAAAGGTGAGGTTTAATCCCTTCCCGTCCCGCTCCAAAACGTCGGTGACCCGCACGCTCTGCAAGTGGTGGTAAAAAGGAAAGGGACAGACCCGGTTTAAAGCCCGCTCCCCGGCGTGGCCGAAAGGGGTGTGGCCCAGGTCGTGGCCCAGGGCGATGGCCTCGGTCAAATCCTCGTTGAGGCAGAGGGCCCTGGCGATGGTCCGGGCGATCTGGCTCACTTCCAGGGTGTGGGTGAGCCTCGTCCTATAATGATCCCCCTGGGGAGCTAAAAACACCTGGGTCTTGTGCTTCAAGCGCCGAAAGGAGTTGCAGTGGAGGATCCGGTCCCGGTCCCGCTGATAGTCGGTGCGGATGGGGCAGGGGCCCTCCGGCCGCCGCCTTCCTCTCGTCTTCTCCGACCAAGCGGCATACGGCGACAGGTAGTCCCGTTCCATGGCGTAGCGCACGTCTTTGCAGTCCATCCGGCTCCCTCCCCTATTGCGTCATAATAATAGATACCGGAAAATGAAAAAATATCCTCTTTTTCTCGACAATTCCCACAATTTGTGCAGTTTCAGGGGAAAAACCTGCCGTTTTTCATGCAATAAAGAGAGAATTTTCCCACTTTCCCCGTCAAATCCACACTCCGCCTGCGCGGAGCGGCAAGTATATCGCGTAACGGTAACGCCATATATGAGATTTCAACCCACGCTCCGCTTACGTGCGGAGCGGCAAAAAATCAAAATATAGACTCACCCGCCAGATTTGATTTCAATCCCTCACGCCCCCCTCGGAACGCGACCGCAGCCTTGCTGTCTAAGCTGTGCAGGATTGATACGTTTCAATCCCGCGCCCCACCCCCGCGGAGCAGCGAAAATGCGGCGCCATGCCCACTGGAATCACCCAATTTCAACCCGCTCCCCGCTTACACGGAGAGACAATACCCCATAACGATGCGGATTTCAACCCGCTCCCCGCCTGTACAGAGCGACAATAAAAATGTGAAGCAAAATTTTATCAACTCGTCGATTCAACATTTTTACCAATCAAAGGAGCTGTCCCGCGAAACAAGACGTCCCTCTTGCCAAAAATCCAACAAGCATTCCAAAAAGCCCCGTGCGGACCTGCTGGGAAAAATAACTTCCCCTTCGCACCGGCTGAAGCCTTCCTTACTCCATATCGGCGTACTTTTCCTCCAGCACCTCCGGCGTGACGGTTCCCCCGCTCAGCTCGGTCAGCTCCTTTAAAAATCCCGGAAGCCGCTCGGATTTTATCATCAGTTTTAGCACCACGTCGGCCCCGAAATCGGAATCGAGGGTCGCGATGTTGTACTTCGGCAGGATGTAACTGAGCTTGCCGTAAAACCCGTAGTCCACCGCCGTTTCCAGTACGGTGCAGGGCGCCATGTGGAGCTTTTTGGCAGCTTTGAGCGCCGCCCGGCACCCCAGGGAGTAGGCCCGCACCAGGCCCCCGCCGCCCAGCAGGATCCCCCCGAAGTACCTTGTGACCACCACGCAGACGTCGACGACGCCTTCCTTTAAGATCACGTCCAATGTGGGAATGCCCGCCGTACCCTGAGGCTCTCCGTCGTCGGAATAGCGCCTGATTTGCCCGTCCCGCAAAACATAGGCATATACATTATGTGTCGCGTCCCAGTGTTTCTGTTTCAATTCATTTATAAAAGAAACCGCTTCCTCCTCGGTTTCCACGTGCTTCGCGTAACCGATAAACCGGGATTTTTTTTCCACGAACTCATCTTCCGCAAAACCCTCGATGGTGAGATAATCCTTCATGCCGCATCCTTTCCATATCAATAAGACCCCTCTCCTGGAAGAGAAGTTTCAATTTCCCCGTAAAAACAGATGAGGCAGCTTTCAGAACGCCCAAAATAGGATTTCTCCTTTTTTGAAATTTCTGAAAGCCGCCTCGAACGCTTCATTTAGAATAATCTTATTTATCCATACCAAAACGCTTCTTAAATCTGTCAACACGTCCGCCGGTATCAACCAGTTTCTGCTTTCCAGTAAAGAAAGGATGGCATTTGGAGCAGATTTCAACGCTGATATTTTCCTTTGTGGATCGGGTCTCGATCACGTTGCCACAAGCGCATTTGATGGTTGTGGGTTCGTATTTCGGATGAATTCCTTCTTTCATTTTCTTCACCTCTTTCGCAACACATCTCTCGAAATAGTATGATACCATAGTTTTTGGCAAAATGCAAGCTTTTTTTGTTTGAAACAGGAATTTTCTCAAAATCAGAGTTCAAATTCCCTCCGACCGTTTCCCGTACCGGTCGGCGCCGCTCTTCTCACTCCACCGTCACGATATGCTCTGCCTGCATGGGGATGTTTTGGAGCTTTTCGGCAAAAAAGGCGGGAAACGCTTTGTATTTCCCCAATTCGTCCAGGGGAATCCAATGCATGGACTCCCTTCCCTCGGAACAGACACTGTGGCTGTTGAGTTTTTGGCTGCCCCTGGGCTTCATCAGAAAGTAAAAGGCCACTTCGTGACAGCGAAGTCCAATTGCCGCTCCATCCCCGTCATAAAAATCCTCGTGGATAAACGCCAGCCGGTCGATTTCGTAGCGCATACCCGTTTCCTCCAGCACTTCCCGAACCACCGCATCCTCAGCGGTTTCCCCCAGGTGGACGCCGCCGCCCACCGAGTAACAGTAGTCCGCCCTTTCGTTGCCCGCCATGAGTACACAGCCGTTTTCGATGATAATAGCCGCCGCCCGGTAACGAAAAATACCGTCCTCCCAACGAAAACAGCAATCCCTTTCCATTCCACATCCTCCTGTTTGAAACGCCCGCGTCCCCGGCATACAGCCCTCTCCGTCCTTTGCTTCCTCCACCGTCACTTTCCGGCGTTTTCCGAAAACCGCGCCTTATCCCTGTCGATCTGCTTTTGGTACCGCTCTGCCTCGGAAAAGACGCAGCCACAGTATTTCTGCATATAAAAGCCAAGCTCCCGGGCCCGCTGATTTCCCGCCCGGAAATTGGGGCGGAAATCTCGATAAAGGAACTCCACACCGTACTGCTTCGCGAAACGCTCCCCCGCCGCGGCAATCAGCTCGTGCCGCTGGTAGACGCTGGCCAGCAGCGTCGTTGTAAAGGCCTCAAACCCGTGCTCCGCGGCGTATCTCGCCGCCCCCTCCAGCCGGTGTTCGTAGCAGTAGGTACAACGGTTGTCCAAATCCGCCGCCACCTTCTCCACAAATTCTCTGAGGCCGTAGTCCTCCTGGACCCGCACTTCCATCCCAATTTCTTTTGCGTACCCCAAAAGGCAGTCCCGCCTCGCCTCATACTCCTTCCAAGGGTGAATATTCGGATTGTACCAAAACGCCGTAGGCTCAATGCCCTCTTCCCTCAGCGGATCGATGCAGGAAAGGGAGCAGGGCGCGCAGCAGCAGTGCAGCAAAACCTTATCCATTTAAATCCTCCGTTTTATCTCCGGCGAATCCGGTTGATTCCCCCGCTCCGCCCAAAAATTCCTTCTTTAATATTCCGTAGGCCAGCGCGTCACCGTAACTGCCGTCGTGCCGGCGGTAATGCTCCCTCAGCCAGCCCTCGTACAACATACCGCACTTTTTCATCACCGCGCCGGATGCCAGGTTTTCGATGTCGTGCTTCGCCGTGATCCGGCGAAAACCCACCTCGTCAAATAAAAAGCTCATGGCCGCTTTCAGCGCATCAGTGGTGATTCCCCTGTTCCACTGATCACAGGCGATGCAGTACCCCACTTCGCAGCAGCCGTTTCGCTCGTCTATGCCAATCGCCGAAATGCTTCCGACGATCTGGCCCTCAAACTTGATGGCCCAGTGGTAAAAATCCTCCCGGCCATACGCGCCGATCACCGGAGGCCACAAACCTTCGGACCTCTTCGGCGCTTTGATAGGGCTCCCAGGACAAAAAGCGGGTGACCCGCCCGTCCGCCGCGTAGTTTTGAAACATCACATCGGCGTCCGGCAAAACGAATCTCCTCAGCGTGAGCCGCCCTGTACGGAGCTCCCGCGTCCCTTTGTCGCCGGCATTTTCCTCACCGCCTTTCACTGGAAGCCGCGCCGGTTTTGACGGAGCAAAATCGGCGGCAGGGTCTGAAAAGGGGCAAAGCCCCAATCCCCCTGCCGCCCGGCAAATCCCTTTCATCATTCGCAATCACTTTAGTGCCCCGCGGCCCGGATTATCCTTTTGCTTTGATCGCGGTATAGTAGTCCATCTGGGAATAACCCATCGTCTCCCGCGCCGCTGGCGGCGTGATGATATTGCCTAAATCCGGCCGGCTTTTATCCCGCTCAAAACCGTTGGCGTTCAAAAATTCATCCACCTGGGCATTCAAAGCGTCTATATCGGTCTTTTGGTCGATGTCCGTCGTGACGGCGTAAAGACCGCCCGTAAAGTCGATGACGCCGAATTCCGCAGGCACTTCCATCCCTTCCTCATACAGGTAAAGCCAGTGTAAACCGCCGCCCGCCTCGTCAAAAAAGAGGAAATCCTTGGGGAAAACACCCTGGGGCCGGCCCGAAAACCACTGAAGAAAAAGGTTGAAATTTTCTTCGCCGAAACTGCCGATACCGGAGGAGACCATTTTGCAGTTTGGAATCTCGTAAATTCTTACACCTTGCATTTTTTTGCTCCTTATCGTCGTAAGCCCATATTCCATTGCCCGCCCGTGGGGAAGCGCCTCGCTGAGACGGCAAGCTGCCTGAAATTCTCTTGCAAAAGGATGTAATTTGCCGAAAGGGATTCCTTATTTTTATTATACACTTTTACCAGAAAGAACGCAAGATTTTCAGCAGGATTTTTCCAAAAGCTCTTGACTTTCAAAAAAAAATGAAATATCATATATGTAACCGATTACAGAGGAGGAATGAGCCATCGCCACCATCAAAGACGTCGCCAAACTTGCAGGTGTTTCCGTCGCGACGGTTTCCCGCGTCCTGAACAACAGCGACAGTGTGAAACCCAAAACTGCGGACATCGTCAAAGACGCCATTCGAGAGCTTGACTATCACCCGAACTTTCTGGGGCGAACGCTCCGGCGGCTGGAAACAATGAAAATCCTGGTTCTGGCGCCCACTATCTCCAACCAGTTTTATTCGAGAATCATCAAAGGGATCCAGTCGGTTGCCGAAGAAGAAGGATACCACATCATGCTGGCCGTCACCAACGCCAGACGGGATGCCGAACTGGAATACATAGAAATGCTGCAGCGAAAACTCGTTGACGGCATTATTTTTCTGCACAGCACCCTCTCCGCCGAAGAACTGAGCGAATTTGCCGCCTCTTGGCCTATGGTGCTTGCAAACGAGATCGTCAAGGACGCCGAGATTCCCCTGGTCACTATCGACAACCAGAAGGCCGCTTACGAGGCCACTCGCTTCCTCATTGACAACGGCCACCGCACGGTAGCATTGGCTTCCGCCGGCGACCTTTACTATTCCTCAACCCTCCGCCGCCAGGGATATATAGACGCCCTCTCAGAAAGCGGCATCCCCTACGACCCGAACCTGGTCACAAACGAGGGTTTTTCCTTCAATGCCGGCCGTCGCTCCGCCGAGCAGATAATGCAGTGGAGCAAACTCCCCGACGCGGTATTCGCGGTGGCGGACTCTGTAGCCATCGGCATGACGTCAGTATTCCATCAAAACGGCATCGAAGTGGGCAAAGATATTTCCATCATCGGGTTTGATAACAACCAGATTGCGGAATACTATATTCCGTCTATTACAACGGTTTCCCAGCCGCAGCTGGACATCGGTCAAAAAGCCATGGAGCTTTTGATGAATAAATTGGAAGACCTTTCCTGTGAAAATCGGCATATTGTGCTCCCTCACAGGATCGAAATCCGGACTTCAGTAAAACTTTCGAAGTCCGAAACATGAAAGGAAGAAGATCTCTATGGAAAAAGTCAAAGTCGGTATCATCGGATGTGGCGGCATCGCCAACGGCAAACATTTGCCCGCCCTCAAAAACCTTTCTGACGACGGCCGGGTAGAACTCGTCGCTTTCTGCGACATCATCGAAGAGCGCGCCCAGAAAGCCGCCAAAGAGTATGGTACCCCCGACGCCAAGGTCTACACCGACTACAAAGAGCTGTTGAAGGACGAGTCCATCAAAGCGGTACACGTCTGTACCCCCAACCGCTCTCACAGCTTCATTTCCATCGACGCCATGCGCGCCGACAAACACGTTCTCTGTGAAAAACCCATGGCCAAAACCTTTGCCGAAGCCCAGGAGATGGTAAAAGTCTCCAAGGAAACCGGAAAGCTCCTTACCATCGGCTATCAGAACCGCCACACCCAGGAAGCCCATTATGTGAAAGCCACCTGTGAGGACGGCGAGCTGGGCGAAATCTACTACGCCAAAGCCCACGCCATCCGCCGCCGGGCAGTTCCCACCTGGGGCGTTTTTCTGAACGAATACGAGCAGGGCGGAGGCCCCTTGATCGACATCGGCACCCACGCCCTTGACCTTACCCTTTGGATGATGGACAACTACAAACCCCGCATGGTCGTCGGCAAAGCCTACAAAAAACTGGGCGATCAAAGGGAAACCGGCAACTCCTGGGGCGACTGGGATCCCGAAAAATTCACCGTTGAAGATTCTGCCTTCGGCTTTATCCAGATGGAAGACGGCGCCACCATCGTCTTGGAGTCCAGCTGGGCACTGAACACCCTGGAAGTTGGCGAAGCCCAGACCACCCTTTGCGGCACTAAAGCGGGAATCGATATGCGTGACGGCGTCCGGTTAAACGGCGTCAAACACAACAAGCAGTATGTGGAAAAACCCAACCTACAGGCCGGCGGAGCAGCATTTTTCGATGGAAAAACCGGTGGAAGCCCCTCCGACATCGAGGCACACATCTTCTACGACGCTATCACAAAAGGCACCGAGCTCTGCGTCAAACCGGAACAGGCTATGGTAGTCACCCAAATTCTCGAAGCCATCTACAAATCCTCTGAAACCGGCAAGCCGGTTTTCTTCGGTGAATAACATGAGAGCCGCGATCATCGGTACTTGGCATGTCCACACCGAAGAATATGCCAGAACGTTTGCAGAACAAGAAGGCTGCCAGCTTTGCGCAGTGTGGGACCCCGACCTGCAAAAAGCCGTCACGTTTGCCGAAAAATTCGGTGTCACAACTTATTCGGACCTGGATGAACTCTACCGTAAAGAGCAGTTTGAGGCAGTCATCGTCTGTTCCGCCACCAGCGGTCATGTACCCCTGATCGTCCGAGCCGCCGAGGAAGGCAAGCACATTTTCACTGAAAAAGTGCTTGCTCCAACGGTGGAGGGCGCGGAAAAAATTCGGGACGCCGTCATCAGAAACGGCGTGCGATTTGTGATCTCCTATCCCCACAAATGTATCCCGGGACTGATTTTCGCAAAACAAATGATCGACGAAGGCAAGCTGGGCCAGGTGACCTACGCTCGAATGCGCAATACCCACAATGGCAGCGTCGCCGGCTGGCTCCCAGCGCATTTTTACGACAAAGATGAGTGCGGCGGCGGCGCGATGATCGATTTGGGCGCCCACCCCATGTACATCCTGCTTTGGTTTTTGGGCGAGCCTGTCAGCGTTTCCTCCGCTTTCACCTCTGTTACCGGCAAACCGGTAGAGGACAACGCCGTGAGCGTCCTCACCTATGAAAACGGCGCCATCGGCGTTTCCGAAACAGGGTTTGTCTCCCGGTTTGGGAATTATCTGGTGGAGGTCTGCGGAACCGAAGGCGCTGTACGTGTCACTGACAGCGAAACCATCTGGACGGGTGTCGAAACCCAGGGACAGTGGGTGCCGGCTTCCCTACCGGAAGCGTCTGATTTACCCATCAAGCAGTGGATCGACTGGGTCACCAAAGACATCCCCGCTCCGGAATTCGACATCGAAGAGGCTGTTCGCCTGACAAAACTCATGGAGGCGGCCTACAAGGCTTCCGAAACCGGCCGAGCGGCAAATCTTAGTTAAAACCGGAAATTATTGATTGAGAAGCGGGCAAAACCTTGCCCGCTTCTCATATTTGTGAGAAAAAGCGGGATACTAGTTACAGTTCCCTTCCCCAATTTTCTCCTTTTTGCGGAAAAAATGTTGACAAACCGAGGAAGGTATGGTATCATAATATACGTTCCGTGTGACGCGGTTCCCGCGCACCAGTTGCACGGAGAGATGTCCGAGTGGTTTAAGGAGCTGGTCTTGAAAACCAGTGATCCCGCAAGGGACCGTGGGTTCGAATCCCACTCTCTCCGCCACATTTTTATTGAACAGTTCGAAAGAACGTTTCCATGGAGTTGTACTCAAGTTGGTGACGAGGCTCCCCTGCTAAGGGAGTAGGTCGGTTAATACCCGGCGCGAGAGTTCGAGTCTCTCCAACTCCGCCAAGAAAGACCGTTTGATAAAGGCCCACAAAGCCTGATATCAAGCGGTTTTTTCATGACTTGTTTACCAATGAGAATAGCCGGAGGTACGTAACCTCCGGCTATTCTCATGTTCAGACAAACCAAAACTGCAATCCCCCGTCTTTGAAAAATTGCTATACCAATTCATCGACGGTTTGCAAGCATGATTGGATATTGCCAAAAGGTGCTGCTGGCCTGTAAACTATTGTACCCAAGCACCACTGGAATTTACTTTATATTTGCCGATACTTGTGTTGGCCGCCATTTTTCCATCGCTGTAGAAATAGTAGCATTTGCCGCCAATCCAATGCCAACCTGTCGCCATAGCGCCGTCTGCCTTCAGGTAGTACCAGGTGTCTCCCAGCTTCAGCCAGCCTGTCGCCATAGCGCCGCTTGCCTTCAGGTAGTACCAGGTGTCTCCCAGCTTCAGCCAACCTGTCGCCATAGCGCCGCTTGCCTTCAGGTAGTACCAGGTGTTCCCTAGTTTCAGCCAACCGGTCGCCATAGCGCCGCTTGCCTTTAGGTAGTACCAGGTATTTTCCAGCTTGAGCCAACCGGTCTGCATGGCACCATTTTTGCAATAGTACCATATTCCGTCCACTTTAGCCCATCCAGATACATAATTTCCGTTCTGATTTTTTAGATTGTAACCGCTGGACGTTTTTTCCCAAGTGTAAGAAGTAATCGGAACCGACGGTTTATTGGAAGAGGGTTTCTGCGCCTCCGGCTTCTCGGAGTCCGGTTTACTGGTATCAGGCTTGGGTGTAGTCCCGCTGCCTGAGCCGCTGCCACTGGAACCTCCGCCTCCACCGGAACCTCCGCCTCCGCCGGAACCTCCGCCTCCGCCGGAACCTCCGCCTCCGCCGGAACCTCCACCACTGGACGATTCAGGCAAATAAACGGTAACTGGCTCTGAAGATGTAGAACCTATGGCATTTGTTGCAGTTACAGTAATGATGTAACTATTTTTAGTTGCCAAGCCGCTTATAGTCAGGGAATGATCACTAGCTTTCAGTAAATAAGGGCTGTTTGCCGCATCTTTGCCGTTTAGGAAAACCCGCAGACTGTAGCCCGAAATAGGGCTGCCACCGTCGGAGGATAGAGTCCAGCTCACAGCAATTTGTCCATTTTCTACCGTCGCCGTCACGGTGGGGATCGCCGGAGCCAAAGCTCCCTTGGGGATGTGAAATGCCTCACTGGAAACGCTCCCGGTATAGACTGCACCTTCTCTATCAATTGCGGTTGCCATTACCGTCAAAGATGTTCCTTCGTCTTCTTTGACAATAGTATAGTCCTTTGAAACAGAGGTAAGTTTTTCACCGTCACGATACCAGCAGAGAGTATAATCCTCATTCAGTACAGCTCCATTGAGTACCGCTTCGACAGTGAGGGTTTCGCCTACCTTGGCGACGCCGCTGATACTCAGAGTTCCGTTCAACACCTTGCGGGCCATATGAAATTCTCCGCTGTACACAGTTCCAGCATAATTTCCAGATGCAGCAGCCGTAACAGTTACAGTTTTACCTGCATCACCGCTTTGCACGGTATAATGACCGTCGCTTTGTACAGTCTTTCCGCCCACTTTCCATTGAAAAGTGAGCGATTCAACTGCTCCGCTCGGAGAAACATTGGATGTTTCCACCATAAGGACATCTCCCACTTCCGCCTTACCGTTTTGATTGGAGTCGCTGCTAAGCACGATCTGCAAAGAGCCGGTAATCGGGGCAGGCGCCACCGAAACCGAAAGATTCCGTTTGAGCGCGATTCCGGCATAATCGTAGTTTTGGGTGTCTTTCGGAAGGAAGGTTATCTCATACCCATTGTTAGAAACCGTCGGGACAATACTTCCGTTCGACCACTGAAAGCTTCCGTTATCGGTGCTACCGCCGGAGAGTTTCGACTCGCTGAGCTTCTGCCCGTAAGCCAGACTGCCCGCAGTTGGCCAGACGATGGCCGGAGCAGCCGCTTTACTTACAGTGATTTCCACCGCCCGGACGACAGTTTTCGTTTGCTCGTTCCAACCTTCTGTGCTGGTATAATCATAGTTTTCTAAATCATTGGGGATGAATACCACCGCATAAGCCTGTTTCCCCGCCAGAGGAACCACATTGGACTCTTTCCAGATAAAAGCTCCTCTGCCGGAAGTGCCTCCGGTCAGCTTCGACTCGTTGAGCTTCTGCCCATAAGTCAGGCCAGAAGCAGTAGGAAACGTTAGCGCAGGGGCACTGCTTTTTTCGATATCAAAATTAATAGTTTTGCTTCCGCTGTAGTTTTTGGAAACCGCTTCAATGGTTACCGAGCCCGCTGCGTTTCCAACAGCGGTGTTACTGCCGTAGCGATAAACAAAGTCGCTGGTTTCATCGAGCGCAACCGTTCCCTGGTTATTGACAAAGCTGACGGTTGGTTTAGGATGAATCGGCTGTCCGGTATAACGCTGCGAGGCAATAGCCGCAATGGACACTTCACTCAGCGGTTTGGGCGAAATGGTAAAGTCCATTTTAGCACTGGCGCTCAGATGACCTTCTGTTGTGGGAATTGATGCGGTCACCGTGTAGGTTCCAGCATGAGACGGCGCGCCGCCCAGCGGTTCTGTGCTCCCTTTTTCCATATAGGTCAGCGTATAGTTTTCGGAACTGGACTGCACTTCTGGGTCCTCTACCGGGAGCCCGTCGTAAATCTTATCCATCTTTTCGGTGACGAAAGAAATGCTTTCTTTAACCGGTTTGATGGTATAGGATACTGGAGCGCTGACGCTTGCGCCGTAATTTTGAGCAGTGCTGCCCGAATAAGTTGCTTTGACCCAGTGGGTTCCCGCATCGACGGGTACGGCGTCGGCATAGACCCCGTCCTCCTCATCGGAATAAGTCAATGTGACGTCCGAAAGGGTTTGGGTGATGACGCTGCCGTGGGAATCGGTAACCTTTACGGTTCCATCAAAGCCGTGAGGCTGCCCGTCAAAGAAAATCTCGGTTTCGGAGGGGGTGAGCGTTACGCCGGTCTTGATGCCCAGGACGACCTTTCCGTCTTCTTTGATAAATTGGAGGCCCTCGGGATTGGTTTGCACTAATTCGGGATCGTATTGGAAGCTGCTTTCTTTTACCAGGCTGTCGTCGTCATAGGTGGCGACGACAGTGCCCGCTTCCGCGGAAGAAGGAATGATCAAGAATTTGTCGTCCGCCGATAATTTGGTTGTAACGTGAATGACCCCGTCATTGTACAGATGAATTGGGGCTTTAATATATTGTTCCGAACCTGCATATTCATAGACGCCATAATTGGCAATGCCCATGTCCGGAATCTCGAGGTTGCGTCCGAGTAGTCCGAATACATAGCGGAAAATGCTATTTTCATCATTATAGATTTGAGCACCTTGATCTGCCTGGCAAGAGTATATGCTTCCTCCATACATATTAAATACACCGCCATTGGTATTATACACCGCGCCTCCCTTTCCATTTAGATTATAGTTATCGAATAATTCATAGCCTCCATAGCCGTAAAGATTCAGCGTGCCTCCGCGGTTTTCTATTATACTGCCGCTAGCAGGATAGCTACCAGATTTCCAATCATAGCCCCCGGTAATCCTCAAGATATCATGTGGATGCGTTGGTTCTCCGATGTTCAAAACCGAGCCTTTATTGACAACAAACATAGCGCCTTGAAAGCCACCGTCCTTATAAGAACGGCGGATCACTGACTTAAAAGGTCTATCGCTGTTTCCTAAAAGGGTGACAGTCCGATTTCCATCAATCAGCACTGCTGATGTCAGTTCACAGGAGGACTTTACGAGAATTGTCCCGGAACCATTTTCGGGAATTGCATCAATGGCTTCCTGAAGATATAGATAAGGTTTGCCGTCCATGTCAAAACAGGTTCCGTCATCTAAAACATACTGATTATTGATACGGACAATGTCGAAATCCGAAAAAACGTCGGCCGGTTCCAAAACCAACTTATCCAAACCGGATAACTCATTATCATCCCCTTTTTGTCCGATAATACAGTCACCGTTATAGGGCTTCATCTCCATAGGATAGGCAAGAATTAGTTTTCCCTCTCCGGTAAACCCTGTTCCGTTTAAAAACCAGAAGGGACAAAAATCAAACAGAGCATATTTTATTACATTTTCTCCGGTTAAATGAATCGTATCGCAATTATAGAAAGTGGGAAGTGTTTGCGTGTGGTCAAGTGTGGCGTTATCCAAGTTAATATATTTAACGTCACAAATATCTTGTCCGCTTATAAAGCTGCCTTGTATGGTAATTTGATTGTCCAAACTATCTGTACCCGGTCCGTAAATACCCATACTCATACAATTTTCTAAGATTATTGGCACTCCGTCCGGATGTTCGTCATTGAAAGTGTCTGTTGGCCATAGCTCTACATTTCGAAACTTGACGGGGGCTTGCAATTTTCCTCCTGGGCTTATTGTATAGATGTCTTTTCCGTTCACGCCGGCTCCAGCCGGGGCGGTTCCATCAATCGTGCAGGGACTCGACGGCATAACAAGCTCTTCATTGCCATCTGGAGTTTCGGCATTATATATCGTTTTATTTAACATAATAACCGCCTGGCTGACGTCCCCGTCTTTCGGAAGTGCGTTGACCAGTTTGAGTACGTCAGCCCAGTATGGGCAGATTGTTTTCTGTCCACCGATATCGACTGTGGCAACACATGGCTCTAAATATACGGTTTTACTATCGTGACAAAGTCGATACATTTCCAGATTTTCACCTAGGATAATTTTCTCATAACCAGTAAAACCAGTGTACACATCTCGGAAAATACGGAAGTACTTAGGCATCCCGCTTTGGGTTTTATCGTTCAGGGTAAGGGTTCCTTCACCTGAAATCGTACTGCTGCTACGGCAGTTAAATACTTCCGAATCACTATCGGTCCTGCCCATGTAATTTAATGTATTCGAGCCGGCCAGCTGCAAATTAAACAAATAAAATTCCAATAGGTCAACTGTTGATTCTGTTAGTTCCACATTATCACTGCCAAGATATTCTACATATAAAGTCGCATCATTTAATTTTACCGTTTCAACATTCAAGCTTCCGTTTACCTCTGCGCTGGTCTCGTTAACCTCTAGAGTTTTGAACCCACTCAATGGGCCTGTTTTGGAATTGATTAGCTTTAAGGTGTCCAGACTAGCGCTTCCGTACAGAATCATTGATTCTGCGGACACGTTTTCCAATTCAACGTCAATAGGGACGTCTTCGGTGTGTTGGTTTTCCATCCAGACATTATTATCTTTGGGAACATCAAATATTAGGTTTTGATATCGAATACTTGCCCGATTAAAAATACGAGTATACCCGGAGGGAAGCAAAAACTTGAAGTTTTCACCGCCTTCATTGAGTCCATCAATGGTACAGGGATTGGTAGGCATCATTCTCTGCGCCTCATCCAACAGTTCCAGATCCGCTGACAGGTGGATGACCGCCTGGCTCACGTCGCCGTCTTGAGGAAGTTTATTGACCACAGCAACAGCCTCTTCCCAGATCGCATATCCCGTCGTCTCACTGCCGATAGTCACCGTAACAGGAAAGTCACCTAAAAAAGTCCTCGCAGACGACATTCCGGTACAGGCGGACAGGTCATTGACGCAAACCGGGCAGTCCACGTTCCCGCTTTCCCCGTCACAGCGCTCTGTACAGACGCACTCCGGCTCTTGAACCGGCGTTCCAACGCATCCTGACAGGTTGTCCGTGCACACCGGGCAGTCCGGGTTATCATTCTCTTCAGTGCACTGCTCGGCGCAATTACAGACAGCACCGGGCAGTGGCAAATTATTGGGAGAAGTTAACTGCAAACTCTCCTCTGATTGTCCAGTGATAAAATCTGAAGCAATTGGTAATTCATTGGCTGCTGCGACTATGTTGATATTGCTGCACGCAACCGTAGCCGAAAGGATGAATGACAGCAGACAGTTTAATCTTTTCATATTTTACCTCCTCGTTTAATATTTTATTAATTTAATAATACCACTAAATTTTATTTTAATCAATACCAATTTAATAAATATATAAATTTTTAAATTCATTCAGATATTTTAGATAAACCGCACAAGTATTGCATCTAATATGCTACTGTATAGAGAAATCACTTATTTTCAAAGAAGCCCAGATGAATTATGCAAATGAAGGCAGAAATGGTTCCATACCCGGATTGGCTCATTTCCAAACGTTGTAATGTTATCATCAGCACTGTGGTTATAACAAAAAAACAGGACGAAGTATGTTTTATACTTCGTCCTGTTTCATTTTTATTATCTAGATTGGTTTGAACTGCATCCCCAAGATCTGGCAGCAGCTTTGATTTGATTTTTCAATTCTTTTGCAGTCAGAGTAAGAACCATTGGTTTGTGCCAACGCTTCATATTTCTTCCCTCCCTTTCTTTGTTCCATATTTTTTTAAAGCCTCAATCAGATTATCAAAGTATTCTCGATTTAGACTGTAAAACATAGTTCGGCCCTGATTGCGGACATGGATAATATTGGCCTTGAGCATCAAATTCAGATGGTAATAAGCATTGGTGTTGGAGATTCCAAACATCTGTTCAATCTCTCGAATGGACATTTCGTCTCGAAGCAGCAAAGCGTCGATAATCCCGATCCGGTTTTTTTCCGATACAGCGGTTCCAAAAACATCTAAATCTACCAATCTCGTCTGATCATGCCAAAAATTAAGCATAGATTCTATGTCGAGTCCAAGTAAAATAAAATTACTATCGTTTAAAAAACAAGTTATAGCACAATTCTTATAAACAATACAAGGAGAAATATAAATATCTTTTTTCTCATTAATGACAAAATTCTTACCATATACTTTAGGCAATTTAACAACTAAATCATCAAAGTCCAAATTACTTTCAAAATCTGCAATTTTCTTATAGTTTCTCTCATAATAGAACTTCAACTGAGCTTCTTTAGAAATCAGCTCAAAATTCAATTTTTTTATGATCCATTCGTAATTGACAAAAAATACACAGAGCTTTTCTTTTACATAGTCGCTGTATTCGGATTCGTCGATGAGCTGCACCAAAAGTTTCAAATTTTTTCGATACTTCTGCACCTCTTCGTCGCTGAGTTTTGGAAAATAAAACTGAATCATTCTGGACACGATTCTCTCGGTGTCCAGCAAATCGTCCTGCATGTTCTCAAAAATAAAGTTGACGTTATATTTCTCAACATTATCATAAAAACAATATTGGGGCAAAAAGCATCTTCCATCTTCTTTGAGATAAAAAAAGATGAAGAGTTCCTGTGGAATATCTGTAAACTCAAACTGCAGTCTATTAAAAAATTCCATGTTTTCCGTGGATTTATTGTAATTTATATAGCCATTTAAATGATCCTTATTAAAATGAAATATAAAAATGTGTAGGAGATCATATACGTATCCAGGTTCTTTGAGAAATTTTATATTGTACATGTTTATCACCTTTTTTTGCTATTATACCAGAAAATAACCTATAAATCAACTTTTTATTACACTTATAGAAAATATAATTTGAAATTATTTTTTTAAATAAACTCTTCCTTGTCAAATGAGTGAATTTTTTGGCGAATTTTGCTGTATAAAAGCGAGTTTTTATAGATTTTTCCTACTTTATGTCAATAAATCTGGAAAATAGTCAAAAAATGATGTATAATACTGTAAAAACACTGATGGGGAGTTTCTGTATGCTGACGTTATATTTATCACCGCCGTTTCAAACCGATTTTACGATACGGACAAACTGTCATCACCTCAGCCGCTCTTTGTTTTTGAAGCACGGAAAGTACATTGCCGTATCTGATGAGCCGAGAGGAAAAGTCATTGCCGCCTTTCGTGAAAACGACGGCTATCGCATCGAATTTGACGGGAAAATCACCTGTTCGCCCAATGCCTTGTCGGAAATCGACCACATCGTCTGCGAGAACACCCATTACGATGAAAGGTTTTTTGCCCTGCACGGAGCCGCTGTGGGCCATGAGGGAAAAGCGTACCTGTTTCTGGCGGCGACCACCGGCGGCAAGACGACGCTTGCAAGCTACCTTTCCGGCGCCGGTTTTCAATACATCACCGACGACTGCATTTTGCTCCATCGGACGAGCTTTGCCGTTTACCCTTATCAAACGCCGATTCATCTGCGGGAAGGCGGGCTTCAGGTTTTGAAGAGGTTGCAGGCCGTTCCCCCGGGCCTTCAGCGGTTTGAAGACGGGGGAAATATCCGTTATGCCTATACGCCGGAAGACTGCGCCGATGGGCCGACGCCCCTTGGAGGAATCTTTTTTATTCAGAGGACGGAGTCGGAAAATCAGCTGATCAAACTGTCAACCACCGAAAAAATGACTGCGCTGATGAAGGCCCCCATTACCGATTACGCCGTCAGCGCCGATTACCTGAAATTCATTTCGGCGCTGGCCGGCCATCAGTGCCGCCGGCTGTGTTACAGCCGGATGGATTTTGCCGCGGAGGTGATTCGAGATGGACGATAAACTGCTGCAAAAGCTGCTGGCCGTTCAAGTCAGCGCCGGAAAGCCGGTGGAAATTTCCGTTGTCGGCGTCAGCATGAATCCCACACTTTATGAGGGGGATTCGATCACCGTCCAAAGGCAGGCGGAATATGAAATCGGGGACATCCTGGTCTTTACCTATAAACACGATGAACTGCTGGTTCACCGGCTCCTGGAGAAGCGGGACGGCTTGTATTTCTGCAAAGGGGACAACGCTTTTCGCCTGGAGGATGTGCCCTATGAGCGGATTATCGGCAAGGTGACTGCTGTAAACGGCCGCAGCCTGCCCCCCTGTGCCCCCAGGCTCATCACCTTATCTATGCTCGTAAACCGGGCCTTCTTCCGCTGCCGGTACGACGCCGAAAAAACAAAACAGTCTTCCATTTATCAGCTTTATCAAAAAGTAATTTTAAGAAAAGAGGAAAATATTATGGTTTATCAGAAAAACAAATCTATGGAGTACATTCAAAGCGACGAAACCTCCCTTGCTGTCTTTGACCCGGAAAGCGGTGACACTCACTTTTTCGATGAAATCGGCATTGATATTCTGGGCATGCTGGAAGAGCCCTGCGATTTGGAGACGCTGCTTCAAAAGCTGTGCGCGGTTTATGAGACCTCTCCCGATGAAATCCGGGAAGATGTGGAAGAGTTTTTGCAGGATACCGTGTCAAAAAAGGTCGTTGAAGTACTATGAATGTAAAAATGATTTATGTGGAAATCACAAACCAATGCAATTTGAATTGCCGCACCTGCTATAACCGTTCCGGGTTAAACAGGGAAAGAAAAGAGATTTCCAAGATGCAGCTTGAAACTATGATCGAGAAATTTCTCCCCTATGGGCTGCGCCGGGTTATTCTCTCAGGAGGCGAACCCACTTTACATACCGCTTTTCACGATGTTCTCGGCCTTGTGGATCAGTATCCGGACCTGTCTTTCGGCGTCGTCACAAACGGGACAAACCCGGACGGAGCGCTCATCGAAATGCTGAACACCCGCAAAAATTTGACCTTGCAGGTCAGTTTGGATGGTTCCTGTGAAAAGCAGAATGAGAAAACCCGCGGAAAAGGGAATTTTGACAAAGCACTCTCTTTTGCACAGCAAGTCCATCGCCCTGACAGCGCTCCCCTGCTCAAAATGGTCATTTCCCAGCAGAATTACGACGACATCGAAAGCTTTTATCAGCTGGCTGTCTCCCTGGGATTCCTTCCTGAGTTCGCTTTTATCTACAAATCTGGGAACGGGTCGGAGAAGTGGGAGGATAAAAGCCTGTCCCCACAGCAAAAGATAAAGGCCCTAAACCTCATTGAGCGGCTCAACAAAGAGTTTGACACAGAGGCTTTCCTGCCTTTGTGCTCGATGAAATGTCCCTACATAGACGGCACAGACGGACTATCCCTCTGTGTCAAGACGGACGGGTCCATACAGCCGTGTCAGACGCTGTATGACAGCCGATACAGCATGGGAAATATTTTCCATCTTGATATGGATTCTATTGAGGAAAAGGCACAGGGTATGGTTCAGCTGGCCCAACAGCGACTGCGATGCGATTATGGCTGCGACCGGTGCCTGCTCGAAGAAGGGTGCAGCCGGGGATGCATGGCGGCGGCCGTCACTCTGCATGGCGACCCCCTGCAAGAGGATGGGGACTGCGAATACAGAAAACTGATTTTTCTCAAGCAGAGTCTCTCCAAAATGAAAAAGGATTTGATACGATGAATAAAGATGCCATTCTGCGCTGCCTTTCAAAGGTAGTGGGGCTTCCTGTAGAAGATTTGTCTTCCATTCCGCCGGAACAGGAACTCTCCGAAATAGGTCTTGACTCCCTCCGGTTTATTGAGCTTATCGTCGCGCTGGAGGACGAATTCCAGATCGAAATTCGGGACAGCGACCTTTTATTTCAAAAATTCAGCACCCTGTCCAATTTGTATTCTATGCTCTCGTCCTATTTGGCGCCTGTCAAGAAATGCCTCATTTTGGACTGCGACAACGTTTTATGGAAGGGTATCGCCGGAGAAGAAGAAATCGTTATAGACGATGATATAATCGCCTTACACAAAGAGCTGGTCCGTTTGTATGAGAAGGGGGTTTTGCTCTGCATTTGCAGCAAAAACGAACCGGAAACCATCCACAGTGCCTTCCAGGATGAACGAATGCTGCTGAAACAAGAGCATATTCTATTATCCAAGGTCAATCAAAAGGATAAGGCAAGCAATATCCGAGAAATCGCGGACGAGCTCTCTCTGTTCCCAGACAGTTTTGTCTTCGCGGACGATATGCCCTATGAATTGGGGCTCGTTTCTGCCCTGCTGCCGGAAGTGGAAACCATTCTCGTCGATTATTCCAACGGAAATTTCATCGAAAAAATAAAAGGCTTCTTTCCCCAGGCGGAAGGCGGGGAAAGAAACCGGACGGTTCTCTACCGGGAGCAAAAGGAGCGGGAGAAACAGCGGGTTTGCTGCGGCAGCGTGGAGGAATATAACGCGTCCCTGCAAACCGTTGTCATCTGTCAAGAAGCTTCAGCATCCCAGGCGGAACGGTTATCGGAGCTGTCAAGCCGAACCAATCGGTTTAATTTGAGCGGCTCCAGATACTCCAAGCAGGAAATACTGGAAATGCTCTCCCGCCCGGATTACCAGGTCGTCTCCCTGGAAGTGACCGATATTTACGGCGATATGGGCATCGTGGGTATGGGGGTTTTGCATCAAAACTGCATCGAGGGCTTCATGATTTCCTGCCGGGTGTTTGACAGGGGGCTGGAGGAAATTCTGCTCCAGAAACTGCAGTCCCTGTCCGACGCTCCACTGACAGGGATCTATCAGGCAAATGACAAAAACAAAGGGTATGCGGATTTTTATGCTGACCACGGAGTAACAACAGATGAATGATGATTTGACCATTGCAAAAATCCGAAAGCTTGTCAAAGAAAACATCGGCTGTCCCGAACTGATTCCGCTGTTCGACAGGCACAAATGCCTTTTCCTGCGGAACCTCACAGGGGACAAAAAGTCCATGATGGACATTCAGCTTTCAAAGGCGGCGGTAACGGAGCGCTATCAGACATGCAAGCCTCTCTTTGACACGATCCGCCAACTTCCCCATGCCGTCATAAAAGGAGCCGTCCTGTCCCAGGACGCTTACGGCTCCCCCTTTCTGAGAAAGTCAGGGGATATCGACCTTTTGATTTCCAGAGAAAATCTCGATGCCGTCAAAAGTGCCCTTTTGGAGCATGGATTTATTCAGGGAAAGCTCGTCGGAGGCAGCGTGGTTCCTTTTACAAGAAGAGAGCTGTTGTTCCAAACGGCTATGAGTCATCAGACAGCTCCTTTTGTCAAGGAAACGTCAAACCGTCTGTGCCCATATGTAAATATCGATGTCAATCTGGACATCCTGTGGGGGGAAAGCGGGCAGAACACCGATATGGACTATGTATTGGCGCACTCCGCCGAAACAGAAATTGCAGGGGTAACGGTCAAAAGGCTCAAGTCGGAAATGGCGTTTGTTTCACTCTGCCTTCACCATTATAAGGATATGAATTCCATCTACCTTTTGTACAAAGGCGGGCTGCGGCTTTATCTTTTTTGTGATATTTATTATGCCTTCAAGAATTTGGCTCCTGACCTTGACGTCCTGCGGCAGCACAGTGAACGCCTATCCGTCGCTCCTTATCTGTATTATTGCGTCTACTATGCCAATGAGGTGTTCGATGATCCTGATCTCGCGGATTTTCTGGAGAGCTGGAAGGGTTATCGGGACGACCGGCTGATGGACAGCTTTGGATTGACGGATTTCGAACGAAAAAGCTGGCATGTCCCTTTTGAGGAGCGGCTTTTCGCCGAAGATATTCGTTTCCTGCTGGACGGGCAGCTAGACGAAACGGACAGGGAGAAAATTTCCTTAAATGAACGGTTTATGTAAACCTTAGAAAAGCTTTACTGGGCCGCAGATGTTCGTAAAATGTGGGTTTTTCCATTGCGTGAGGCCACATGAGAGATTTATGAAAAGCACCGGTTTTTTGGAAAGAAAGGCCCGCATGGACCAATCAAAGCACTTGTCAGACCATGTAAAAATCAAAGAGCAGCCGGTAAAGAAAAATCTTTAGCGGCTGCTCTTTCATTATCTTATCCATCCCGTCTGGTCCAGTCATATTTCATTGACTGGCGGCAGGCAGGCGCGGTTCCGGCAGATATAATAGGTGGTCTGATGGTCAAGGAGGCGGTATTGCTCTGTGGGTGCATCCAAAACGGTGACTGCGGCGCCGAGGCTTATTTTGCAGGACAATCCATCCGGAATACCGTTTTCGCCTATTGCGATGACAATTTTTTCCGGCTCGTCCAAAGCGTCCGACAGGGCTGTGAGGAACATGCTGTATCCCGCCGGATAGTGTCGGGCGGAACCGGAGAGAAAAGACAGCTGCCGCTCTGCCAAATCCCCGAACCAACGGTCGGCTGTAACCAGGTGAAGCCGAACAAGGTTATACGCCATAACAGAATTGCCGCTGGGCACCGCGCCGTCATAGGTCTCCTTAGGCCGGAGAATCAGCCGCTCGTTTTCCCGGCCGGTGAGCCAAAAACCGCCCTGCTCCTGGTCAAAAAAATCCGCCTCGGCTTTTTCACAGAATCGTCGGGCTTTGCGAAGAAAAGATTGATCGAGTGTCGCCTCGTAAAGCGCCACAAGGGCAAAAATATAAAAGGCGTAATCATCCAGAAAGCCTTTTTGCCCTGTTTTCCCCTCTCTGTAGCTCACATAAAGCGTTTCCCCCTGGCAGAGATTTTTTTCGATAAATTTCTGGGCGTTTAAAGCCGCTTCCAGATAGGTTGCATCGGCGGTGACCCGGTACAATTGTGACAATGCGGCAATCATCAGCCCATTCCAGGCCGTCAGTATCTTGTCGTCCAAATGGAGGCGGTATCTCTTTTTCCGATACTCGTACACCTGGGGAAGATGCTGCTCAAATCGGTTGCTGGGATGGGGATTTCCCAAAAGGTTCGGAATGCTCTTGCCCTCAAAATTCCCCTTCTCTGTTATATCGTAAAATCGGCAGAAGGCATTCCCTGTTTCCTTGCCCAAAAGGGAGATGATTTCTTTGGGCTCAAACAGATAATATTTACCCTCCACTCCCTCGCTGTCTGCGTCCTGTGCACTGTAAAATCCGCCGTCCGGATCAGTCATTTCCCGCAGGATATAGGAAGCGGTCTTTTCCGCCACATCTCTGTAGTATTCTTTTTGGGTAACGGTGTAGGCCTTGCTGTAGGCCATGATCAACAGCCCATTGTCGTACAGCATTTTTTCAAAATGGGGCGCAAGAAAATACCGGTCTGTGGAGTACCTGGAAAAGCCGTAGCCTATGTGGTCGAAAAGGCCGCCCCTATGCATCTGTTCCAATGTCGCCTCCACCATGTGGAGGGCTTGCGCCTGACCGGTTTTTTGGTAATAGGTGAGCAGAAACAACAGGTTGTGCGGAGTGGGGAATTTGGGCGCTTCCCCAAAGCCGCCGTACGTTTCGTCAAAGCTGTTCTGGTACAGTTCGCAGGCAGAATCCAGCAGGTTTTTATCGGATTCTCCCGGTTCTTCCGCCTGCCGGTTCAAAAACGAAACGATATCCTCGGAGGACTTTAGCAGCGCCTGCCGCTCGGTCCGCCATTTCTCGCTGATGGCACGGAGCAATTCTCCAAAGCCCACAGTGCCGTAGCGTGCAGTTTTTGGGAAATAGGTTCCGGCAAAAAACGGTTTTTGTTCCGGCGTCATAAAGATGCTGGTGGGCCAGCCTCCGCTTCCAGTCAGTGCCTGGCATACCGTCATGTAGATGCTGTCGATGTCTGGGCGCTCTTCCTTGTCCACTTTGATGGAAATGAAATTCCGGTTTAGAATTTCCGCGATCTGCGGGTCCTCAAAGCTTTCATGTGCCATCACATGGCACCAGTGGCAGGTGCTGTACCCGATGCTCAAAAACACCGGCAGGTCTTTTTCTCTCGCTAATTTAAAAGCTTCATCGCACCAGGGATACCAATCCACCGGGTTGTCGGCGTGCTGCAAAAGATAGGGGCTAGTCTCCTCTTTTAAATGGTTTTTCAACATTTCACCTCGCGTTTTCAATCCATTGAACTGTTTCGGTTTCTTTTAGTATGTGTGGAACTTTAGTTTTTATAATCCGGCAGCCGATTACACGCGGCCTGTTTTGATAAATACCCAGTGTCCGCAAAAAAACCAGCCGAAGGTTCGCTGCCTCCGGCTGGTTTATTCTTTTTACTGTCCGTCAGGAAACCCAGGCGCCGTTTTTATTGACCCAATATCCGTCCGGGGTTTTACGGTTTGCATACATTGCGCCGTCTGCCCCCACGTAGTACCATTTGTTGTACCATTGGATCCATTTGGATGTCGCCATGGTGCCATCTGCCTGCATAAAATACCACTTGCCGCCGCTCAGGAGCCAGATTTTCACCACACCCGCTCCATACGAGTTTAAGTAGTACCAATTGCCGTTATAATACTTCCATTTGCTGTGCTCCATCACGCCGTTTTGGTCAAAGAAATAGGCCTTTCCTCCGATGCGGATATGCCCGGTGGCTTTAACGCCGTTTACATAATAATATTTTTTCCCGTTTTCGGTTTTCCACTGGGCCTCTGGCAGGTGCTGGCCGTTTTGGGTGATTTTATAAATCTCGCTCACAGTCTGAGCGCCTTTGAGGGAATCCGGCATCAAATTCGCTTGGATTTTCCCGTTTACGCCAAGCTGTTCAGCAGCTAATTTATTCTTATCGGAAAAGATAAACTTGGGCAGGGCGGGATGGCGGTCGCTCTGGTTCTCGATGGATGTCAACGTGTCCGGAAGGACCACCAGGTTGGAGGTGCCCATCCAGGTGAAGGCAAATATTTCGATTTTCGTCACACCTTCAGGAATGATGACGATTGAAGTGAGGGCGGTGTCCTCAAAGGCCCGGGTTCCGATGGTTTTGGTATCGGGGTGGATTTTGAGAGAAGCTTTTTTTGTTGGTACGGCTATGAGCTTGCTGTAATCTTTGGTGTACAGCGCGCCGTCGTACACGGAAAAATTGGGGTTTTGGGGATCCACTTTAAATTCCTTTTTGGGAAGCCAGGTGCTGTGTTCAAAGGATTTCATCGATTTTCCCAATACAAAGGTATCAAAACCCTTGAGGGAGTAAAAAAACACATCGCTGTACAAATTTTCGACGCCGTCGGCGATGACCAGCCGGTTGAGATATGGCAGATAGGGCTGGAAAAGCCATCCAATATTAAAAAGGCCCCACGTTCCTTTTCCGCTGAGGGTGAGAGTCTTCGCGTCCAGGTCGATTTCCCATTGGGACCCATTGTAGCCGCCTCTGAGCGTCCCGTTGCCCATCTGCTTTATTTTTGGATGGAGCTGAACCTTGGGATTGCCATAAGGGAGTCCCACAAGAGTCTTGTAATCCTTGGTGTAGAGCGCGCCGTTATAGGCCGCAAGATTCGGATTTGCAGAATCCACGACATACTTCGTTTTTGCCATATAGGCCAACCCGTCAAAGGCTTTGACATTTTTGCCCACCTTCACGGTGTCAAACTCCATAGTATACATGAGCAGGGGAACATCGATGGAAGAAGGCCAGGAAGTGATCCCGTCGCACAGCACCAGGGTGTGTATTTTGTTCTTAAAGTTCACCCAGACGCCGGTTGAGCCGGAATGTTCGAAAAAGTCGCACTCATCTGAAAAATAACCGGGAACAAAGGGGTTTCCCTTTGCGTCGAAAGAAAGGGTTCCGGCCTTCAAGTCGATTTTCCACAGAACCTCCGGGTCCCCTTTCTTCCAGGGTTTTATGTAATCTTCCCGCAGGGACGGCTCGTAGGCCCCGTGATGCCATGTGCCGGAGACCGTTTCCAAATTGGGATAGAGCTCTGGGTCAAAGTAATTGTTTAAATAGCCGCTGTTCACCTCATCGTTTAAAAGAACCATGTGTTTAACGGAATTCTGATAGGGCAGCCAGTCGCCACGCGGCGCCCCCTCGCCGAAATCAATCGTCAAAGTCCCGGTAGCAGCATCCAGCTCCCAAAGGCATCCGTTCTGCACTCCCCGGTATTTTTCCCCGGCAGAAACCGTGCCGAGGCTTAGGCAGACCACGCAGCACAACGCAAATACAGTCACCGCAAGCTTTAAAAAACTCTTCATGATTAAGCCCTCCAAACGCATACCGTCATCATTTAACCCATTTACCCTTAATACTGCCGGGATGTTGCTTTGGTTTCAAAACCCCGGAAACAAATAAAGGTGTCGAAAGCAGCTCTTCCCTTCTCAGAAGGCAAAAACCCTTCGGAAGAGCGTCGCTTGTCCGAAGGGTTCCTTTTTAGCCAAAGTCGAAACCTGCTGGCCACAGGTCAGATCTGTTTTATTTTTCCGTACAGCTTCCCCGATCCTGTCCGCTGCACTTACCCCAGATATTCCCGCAGCACGCCGCGAATCTCATCAATGCTCACCGGTTTTGTCAGGTATGCGTCCATCCCAGAGGCGTAGGCTTTGTCTACATCCTCCACAAAGGCGTTGGCCGACATGGCCACGATGGGGGTGCGCCCTCTGCCCCGGGCATCCTCCATTCGGCGGATCTGCCGGGTGGCATCATAGCCATTCATGCGCGGCATCTGCACATCCATGAACACCAGGCTGTAATACCCGTCTGGAGCGTCGGAAACCATCTGTAATGCTTCCTCGCCATCCCAGGCGTTTTCCACCGTAACGCCGCTAAAGTTGAGAAATTCCTCAGCGATTTCCATATTGATGGCATTGTCCTCTACCAAAAGCACCCGGCCTTCAAACAAAACTTTGTCCGGTTCCTTTTCCTCCTCCGAGACTGAGTACTCTGCCGTTATTACGTCCCGCAGCACGTGATAAAGCCTGGATTTGAAGAGGGGCTTCGCCAAAAAAGCGTTCACTCCCGCCTGTTTGGCCTCTTCCTCGATATCCGACCAATCGTACGCCGTTAAAATAATGATGGGAACCTCGTCTCCCACCTTATTCCGAATCTGGCGAGCCGTTTCCAGGCCATCCATTTCGGGCATTTTCCAGTCGAGAATCACCGAATGGTAGTCCCTGTGCGCCTCATGAGAGGCAGCTGTTTTCTCAACAGCCTCCCGTCCGGTAAGGACCCACTCGCTTTCCATGCCGATTTCCCGCAGCATCCGAGCCGTGTCCTCACAAACGTCCTTATCGTCGTCCACCACCAGAGTCCGCAGCTCCCGCAAAGCGCTGAAGTCCATCTGCTCTTCCCCTTTTTGCAGCTTCAAGTGGAGCGTCACCTGGAAGGTGGTCCCTTTCCCCAGCTCGCTCTCAACGGAAATCTGGCCGCCCATCATGTCTACAATGCTTTTGGTAATGGCCATCCCCAGGCCAGTTCCCTCGATTTTGCTCTGAGTGGAAGTGCCCACACGTTCAAAGGGCTGAAAGATCTTGTCGAGAAAATCCTCCGGTATACCAACACCAGTGTCGCTTATAATGAAGCGGTAACAGCCGTACCCTTGGAGTTTGGGCGGCAGCTCCCGAATCTTGAGGTTTACCTGGCCGCCGGAAGGCGTGAATTTGACGGCGTTTCCGACGATATTGAGCAGCATCTGGTTGATGCGCAGAGTATCTCCCACCACCCGCTCGTGATCCAATCCACTGATGCTGATATCCAAATCCAGCTGTTTAGCCTTGGCCTGCTGCTGGACGATGGCGGCGATCCCCTGAATGAGCTCTGGCATGAAGAATTCCTCGTTATTCAGGGTGATTTTGCCGCTCTCGATTTTGCTCATATCCAAAACGTCGTTGATAAGTCCCAGCAGATGTTTCGAAGAAGCGGAAATTTTATTGAGGCAGTCCTTCATCTTGGCAGGCTCCTCCAAATTCATCCCCGCGATGGCCGTCATACCGATAATGGCGTTCATAGGGGTGCGAATATCGTGGGACATATTGGACAAAAACCGGGATTTTGCATCGTTGGCGTTCTGAGCCGAGGCGAGGGCCTCCCTCAACGCGTCCTGCATGGCCTGTTCCTGCCGGTTTTTCGTCCGGATGATATAAAGATAGATTCCCAGCGATGTTAAAACCGCCAGCATGAGCACAGTGGCAAAGACAATGGTGCCCAATCTGGTTGAGCCGGCCAGCTGCTCAAAGGCAACAAAATTTTTCTGTGCGCCGTCTAGGATAACCAGTCCAAGGCGGTCAATCTCGTCCAAAAGAGGAATTACATTGCTGGTATAGAAGGAGTTGATATCCTTAGTGTCTGCATCTGGCTGGTCCGCCAGGGTCAGCAGCGCGCTCAGCTGGACTCGTAGGTCCTGATAAGTTTCCTGGAGCAATTCCGGAGCCTTTTGATTAGTCAGGTGCCGTTGGGATATAAAATCCAGATTTTCCGTCATGACAGAGTCGATTTCGTCAATATGGCGCCGCACCGTCTCGATGGCCTCAGGGCTGCGCAAATAGGTGAGCCGCTCCGGCAACGTCCGCAGCTGAGTGGCGCAGGTATCCACCTTTCCAGCCGCGATGGACACTGGAAAGGGATGTTCGCTGATCTGTTCCACCTGATCTGCGATTTTATTGGTGTTCACCAATGTGACAATGTAATAGACCACAAGCAGAATAATCAACAGCCCAGCTGTCCACTTAGTGAATTTCTGTGTCTTCGCCTTTTCTTTTTCTTTCAGCAAGAGTCTGTCCGTCCCTTCTAAATTGCAGGCAAAAAACTGCTCTTTTTCCCTGCGGCAAAGTAATCCAATTATTATATTCTATTATAGTACCGCCGAGCTTGAAAATCAAGAAAAAACGGGTTCCACGCGCAATTTTATGCATTTTAGCAAAATATCACCCTGTTTGTTGCATTATTACCTGCGCAACAGCATTGCCGCAAATTTTTAGCCAATTCAAAAATTGATTTTTCCCCATAAAACAAGCCGGAGGCAATCCCGCCTCCGGCTTTTCTTTCACTTAGACAAACTTGCGGTGGGATAGGACCAGCAAAAGCCCGGCCGCTTCTCTCTCCCTAACAAAGGGAATCTGCTCCGTAAGGGGACACCTCTCCCGATACGCTCATCCCCTTTTCCTAACGGGCGCCAGGATAAAAATCGTAGACTGAAGTAAAACCGATATTTTCCTTCATTTGTTTTACAAGGGTCTCGTAGGCCTGCCCGCCCACGGGGAACGCCTCTTTCGCTACGGTGTTTTTGTCGGAATAGAGATAAACCGTCGCCCATTCCTCGGTGGGGGCGGCGTGAGCACCGGCCAGCTTCAGGGTATCCGGCAGAACCACGGCAGCTCCATAAGTGCCCATCTGGGAAAAGGCGTTGTCTTCCACGATAGTGACGCCCCAGGGCACCACTACCAGCGGGATCTGGGCGTTGATAAAGGAATCCTGCCCGATGACTTTCATCTTGGGATGGAACTCAACCGAGGTCTTCTCGGCGGGAAAAGCCACCAGCTTTTTGTAGTCCTTGGAGTACAAAGCCCCGTCGTAAACCGACAAATAGGGGTTGTCGGGATCCACTTCATAGGATTTTTCCGCCATCCGGGTCAGCTGCATATTGTGCTGCATGCTTTTTCCTAAAACGCAGGTATCCGCTTCCAGGTTCAGGATATTCCGTTCGTCCTGCTCCCTTTTGATGGTGGTGATTTTATCCCCGAAAACGATGCGGTGGATGGAATCACGATAGGGGATGCACTGTTCCACCAGGTTACAGGGGTCGGGCATGGCGCCTTCTCCTTCAAAAGTCAAAGTCTGGTCGATAAAATTGAGCCGCCAGGCAAAGTTCCCCAGCATACCGGCAATCTGCTCCGGCATGTCCGGGTGGTAGGTCAGGGAAGGCTTTCCGGAAGGGCGGGCGGCGATGATATTGTCCGCTTTGGTGTACACCGCCCCGTCATAGGTAAAAAAGGTCTGGTTTTTGGCATTGACCTCATAGGATTCTTTGGCAACAGTGTCCAGGCCCTCGATGGATTTGAGCTTTTTGCCCAGCACCACGGTGTCAAGTCCCAGCTCGCGGAGCACAGGCCTTGGGTCGGCGGGTTTTCCCACGCCCACCACCTGCCGGATGGAAGTAACGCCGTCCCCGATGACGAGCCGGTTCACCGAATCGGCAAAGTGTTTCCAGGCCTCTCCCACCACGGGAAACATTTCATTGCTGATGACTCCGTCAGCGTCGAGGGTCAAGGTTCCTTTCTCCAGATCAATGGTCCAGGAGGCCCCGTTGTAGCTGCCGCAATAGGTTTTCAGGTTAGGAAGCTGCGCCAGATGCTCCTCGGGGACAAAATATCGGGCTTCCTTCCCCTTGAGCACGATGTGCTCGATCTCCCGCACTTCCGCCAGGTTCCACGGCCCCGGGGAAAGATCGGGCCCGCCGCTGGGTTCTTTTCCCTCAATGGTCAGGGTGTGGCTGCCGGTGTTGAGCTCCCAGCTGTATGCATTGGCATCGCCGCCCAGCTTATTCCCGGAACAGGAGCCGAGGCACAAAAGCGCAGTGAGGAGAAAAAGGGCAAAAAAGACGATGGAGATTTTTTTCATAGCTGCAATTCCTTTCCCGCCTGGAAGGCTTATTGTTTCTTTTCTTAACTATACAACAAAATGCGGCCTATGTCTACAAAAAACGCAAAAAAGGCCGGAACAGGGCGTCCCGGTCTTTTGAATGTCTGCGTGAAGGTTCAGGCAACCTCCGGCGGGAACTGCCCCTCCCCGATAGCAAAATCCTTTTCCCCATTGAGCCATCGGGCGTAGTTGAACACCCGCTCGAATTCTCGGAACCCATCCGGTTCCCGAACGTTGTAGTTGTCCAGGTACCCCAGGCTCTCATATCGCCTCATCCAGAAGGAATTCGGCAGTTCCGGGCGGGGCCTTGCCGTAAAGAGAATCATCCGCTTGCATGGGACCTTTTGGAGCGCCGCGATTTCTTCGTCGGAGAGCCGGTTGTCGTCGCAGATGAGGAAAAGGTTTTGAGCATCCACCCGCTCTCTCCGCCGGTTCCAGGCGTCTTTGGCCTCTTCGTCGGAACGGTAGTGGTTGAAGTAAACGGTCAGGTCCCCCAGCTTTCCCACGGGGTAATCCCCCTCCTGAAACTGTTCTGTTTTTTCCCCGGGGGCCAGAAAGGTGAGCTCCATGGAGAGATAATGCTGAAGATCACAGGCGAACTTGACAAAATCGTGGTTATCCATCCACAAATTCACAGTGGGAGAGCGAAACGCAAGCCCCAGGTTGTGGGAGATGAGCCCGCCGATGCAGGACGGTGTGAGGATGGAAGGCGGTTTCGCGCTGTAGTCGTACTGGGCGCGAATCCAGGCGAGATACCGGTTTTGCCGCCTCCTGATATGGGGCAGGCGAAACCACATTTCCTTGAGCGCCGATTTGACAGCCGCTTTCACATTCATTCCCCCTTCCGAGTCAGTCTATTGCTGATTTTATGCCCGTAGCGCAGGCAGATTTCCTTGAAGTACCCAAATTCCCTTGTCCGGAAAAACAGCAGGAAAAAGAGTGCATTTGACACGAGGGAGCTGACGATCCCCACAAGAATCCAGCCCAGCCACCCGCCCAGGGTGATGAAGCCGCAGAGAAAATCGGCGAGGAGATAGGCCCCCAGCGTCACCACCGCGTAGACCGCGTAGGACGTAAAGTATTTCCGCAAAGGTTCTTTAAAAGCGCAGCGGTAGATGGAATAGGGCTCCCACCACAGGTTGGTGGTCAGGAAGGAGACGGTGGTGCCTAAAAGCACTCCGTAAATGCCCCATTTCAGCACGATGAGGAAAAACAGCGACACCCCCAGGTTCACAATCGCCTCGATGAAGGACTTGTACTTGACCTGCTTGAAAAGCCCCGCCGCGTTGATGACGAGCACGCTGGAAAGCCGCATCCCGTTCAAGTAAAAATTGATAAGGGAGATGTAGAGCACCCCCTGGGACAAAAGCCGCTCCCCGCCGAAGCAGAGGGCGATAAACGGCTCTACCGTCTGGCCCAGGGCCACGGTGAAAAAGCCGAAAATCCAGAAATTCACAAAGTTGATGTTTTTATAGATTTCGTACTGCCGTTCCCGGCTCTCCACGGCAATGAGATTCCCCACGCTGGCGGTGACGGCGTTAAACACCTGGGACAGCACCGTCCGAATGGTCCCGATAATCAGCGTGTAGTTGGAGTAAAGCCCCAAAACCGCCATACTGATCTGGGCGATGATGATATTGTCCGTCCCCGTCACCGCCACCGAACCGACCCGGTGGAACATCATCGAAACGATGTTTGTTTTCATCATCGACCGGGTTTCCCCGTCCAGCCGCTCCCCCTTGTACCGTTTCAGGTAGGGGTACATTTTATCCACCTTGCGGGAGATGAGCAAATTGGAGCAAAAGACGCATCCCATCTGGACGACGAGGTAGAGGACGTAGTTATAGGTAGTCAGCAGCACCGCCATCTGGATGACGTACTGGATGAACATAAAAAGGCTTTCGTTTATGGTGTTCAGGTAGTGCTTCTGGTGGGCGGTGATGAGGGTCCGCTTGTAGGAAAAGAAGTAGCTCAGCACCGTGTTGCCCAAAAACAGCAGGTAGATGATGGTCAGATGGGGCACCGTGTCGGACACGCCGTTTGTGATGGCGTCGAGAAAGGGAAGCAGCAGCAGCCCGAACGCCGCCGTCAGCAATGCGATGAGCTGGTAAGCTTTTTTGTAAAAGTGCATCAGCGCGCCGATTTTCGGCTCGTCGTTTTCCGCCAGCGGCTTATACAGGGCGAAGCTGACGGCGGTTCCCAGCCCCAGCTCGGTCAGGGACAGCATGGAAAGGATGCTGGTGAACAGGCCGTTGAGCCCTAAATAATCGTCGCCCAGGGTGTGGACAAACACCGTCCGCATGATAAAGCCGGTCAAAAGGCTCACAAACTGCCCGCCCAGGGCAAAGGCGCTGTTTCGAATGGAATTTTCAGTCCGCATGGCTTCTCCCACAGATTTCAGTCAGTATTTGCCGGAAACGCTCGTAATAGCTTTCGACATCCCGCGTTTCCATCCGTTTCCGGCCCGCTTCTCCCATCCGGCAGCGCAGCTCCGGGTCGTCTTTGAGCATTCCGATGGCCGCGGCCAGGGAAGGCACAAAGTTTTCGTCCCGCTTGACGATGACGGCGCAGTCCTCCGACACGTTTTCTACAATTCCCCCTGCGTCGGTGCCGATCAAGGGCTTTCCGGCGGCCAGGGCCTCCAGGACGGTCAGCGGCGCCGCTTCCTCCAAAAGGGACGGGAGGACGCAGATGTCCGCCGCGGCGTAATAGGCGGGCATTTCGGCAAACGGGACAAACCCGGTCTGAAATACCCGGTCGGGGGCTTTCTCCGCAAGGCTCTGCAAATAAGAGATAAAGGGGGTTTTCCCATTGGCGCCGTACCAGTCGCTCCCCACCAGGAGAAGCTTGAGCGTAGGATCAGGCTCCTGCAAAAACGCCTCCATCAGCTCGCCGACCCCCTTCCCTTCCGACAGGCGGCCGCTGTACATCAAAACGACGTCCTCTTCCCCGACGCCGAACCGGGCGCGGATTTTCCGCCGTTCTTCCGAGTGCCGCCCCGCGTCAAAACGCCCGGTGTCGACGCAGTTTTTAAAAGTCAGCGCCTGTTCCGGGCGCAGGGAACAAGCCCCCAGGGTTTCTTCCCGGATAAAATCGCTGACCGCCAAAACGCCGTCGCAGCCAGAAAGCCCGCGGAGGCCCTTTTGGCTGAAATTAGACGGATGGTTGTGCAGGTGCAGCCAAACCGGCGTATGAGGGGCCGCTTTCCGCACCAATGGGAGAAATTCCGGCTGGTTTTCCACGATGACCAGGTCGAAAGCTTCTTCGGAAAGGGCCTTCGCCGCCCGTTTTCCGTAGGCGCGCTCCGGGCTCAGCTCCAGATGCAGCAGCTTCCGGCAGCCGCGGACCAACAGATCGTCGAACCGGGGGCAAAAAGCCTTGCCGGGCAGGTGGCAGAACCGGGTGTGCCGGTAATCTTTCGCGGCTGCCTGAGCTACTTCACCCCCGACACAGTACACGGTGAAATCATACTCATGGCCCTCTTCATTGCAGAGGAGCAGGTGGTTGACAAGCGTCTCCATGGCCCCGCCCTTCACCGGGGGCATGGGCAGCAGAGACGGCGTCACAAAAGCGATTTTTTTCCTCACGGCGCAGACGCCCCCTTCCAGTTATTCCGGTTCAGCGGGTAGTATTCGTCGTTGTAGGCGAAGTAGCTGTAGCTGAGGCCCGCCTCCTCCAAAATCCCCTTTACGTCGGAAACCCACTGGAGCCCGCCGCGGGCGGGGTCCTGAGCGGCGGCGGAAAGCCCGAACTCCCCCAGGAAGAGGGAAATCCCCTCTTTTTCCCCGAACCGGACATAGGTTTCTATCTGCCGCCGCAGGTAGTCTTTGTCCAAAACGCTGTAGCCATCGCAGTCATAGCGGTTCATGAACGGAGCGATCTGGCTGTCGGGGGAAAAACCGAACAGAGAAAGCGTGGCCTCCGCCTGATAGGAATGGCCTTTTTTCATGGGGATATTCGCCTCGTTGAGGACGGCAGAGAAATTCCCCACAGCGTTTTCGATGTACGCCGCCTTCTGCACCTCATCGTACTGGGAGCTCCAGCTCACATCCGGCGACCAGATGTAAAAGGTCTCCGGCTCCTCCATGGTCAAGCTGAGAACATCCCCCAAAAGGCCGCCGTTTTCGTCGTATTCCCGGACCCGAAAGCCCTTGAGGAGCACGCCTCCCCCCGCCTGAGAGGAAACGCAGGAAAGCCCGGTCTGGAAATAGGCGGGGCCGTCCCCGTCGTAGCGCACCGGCTCCCCGGTGACGGTCTGAACCTCATAGTTAGCAAGGTCGGCGGTAGGGCCCTTGTAACTGTTTTCCGCGAACCGGGGGTTTTGAGCCTCGGTCACAAAATCGTTGGGGTAGCTGAGATAAGGCTTGTAGGAATCCCCCTGGGGCCTGTAAATCTGGCTCGTGAAAGCGTAGGGATCGTAGAAATGAAACTCGTAGGCGGTGTTTTCATCCTCCGATTCCGGGAAGCCGTAGCGGTATTCCTCACCGAAAGCCTGAGGGCTCCGCACGCCGTTTTGGTCGGCGATGCCATTTGCCCGCTCCAAAAAGATGATGTGGTTTTGGTCCGCCTTGCGGATTCGCTCGGTGATCCTCCCCGCCAGCTCGCTCCACAGCCGAAGCCCCGTTTTCAGGTTGGCGGCACAGGGGACCGGTTCGTTGACGATGCCGTACCCCAGCACCGTTTCATTATCTGCATAACGCTTCGCGATGGCGCCCCACATCTCGACGAGGCGGTTTTGATTTTCTTGCTCGGTCCAGAGGGCCGTCCCCTGCCCAGACGACTGGTAGCCGCCCTGGGGAAAGTGCATGTTGATGAGCACCTTGACGCGGTGCTTTTTGGCGTAGGAAATCTGGGCGTCCAGGAGCTTCCACCCGGAATCCAGGTAAATATAGGGGTCAGCGTCGCTCTCCAGCAGAGCGTAGTCCCAGTGGAGGCGAACAGCGTTGAAACCCAGATCGGCAATCGTCTCATAGTCGTCCTCTGTCATCACGTTGTTTCCGTTGACGGCCACGGCCACGCTCTTGATAACATAGGGCCCGCCGTCTAAAACAAAGCCAGTGCCGTCCACCGCCGGGAAGGGCGACGCGGGCTTTCCCTCCCCGCCGGGCAGGCAGGAGCAAAGCATCCCCGCCGCCAACACGGCCGCCAGCAGCCCTTTGAAAATCGATTTTACCGTCACAGTCCCCCGCTCCTTTGCCCGTTAAATGAAGAAAAAGTACATAAACCGCCAGTCCAGGAAAAAGTCGATGCTGAAGCCGAAAAACAGCCACATCATAGTCGCAATCAGCACCACCCGGACGATGTCGGCGTTTTCGCCCTTGACATGGGTGGTAAAATAGGTGACAAATTTATAGAAAAACTTGCCGATAGCCGTCAAAAACACCACGATGGAGCCGATGATGCCGAAGGTGAGAAGGCCCTGGATGTAAACCTGGTGGCAGGCGCCGTGCTCGGTAAATTTAGGGTCAGTGATAGCCGACGTGACCACGTTGCCGCCGAAGAGCTTCCCTAAAATGTCCTGCTTGTTAAAAAAGTCCATGAAATATTCCCATATGCCGGTCCGGCCGCTGGTGAACATGTCAAAACGGCCGCTTTGCAGGTACCGCAGCTGTTCGCTGACCCGTATGACGACATTTTTGATAAAGTCGATCTCCCGCAGCGCCGGCACTGCCATCACCACCGCAATGACAATAATGGCCACAAAGGCCGCCGTTGGGAAAATGACAATGGATTTTTTGGGGTAACGCAGGAGGATAAACATGGCCAGGCAGCAGAAATAGGCCAAAAAAGCCGTCATACTGTTGGTGAGCAGCAGAAAGTAATGGAGTACCAGCACAAGGGGCAGCCGGGCATACCATTTGGGCGTTTTCAGGCTCAGGAGGCCGAAAATCGCGATGTTGTAGAAGAATCCGGCGTAGTTCGCGTCCCCGAAGGTAGCGCAGTACCGGACGATTTCCGACGAGCGGACCCCTTCGCGGCCCACGTCATAGGAAATGATGTTGCCGGCGAGCAACGAGTAAATGCCCGCTGCCACCGCCACCGCTCCGAAAAGAAAGACCATTTTGCGGAACATAGGCGGGTCTGCCTTCAGCCTTATGAGGATGGCGTAAATGATAAAAATATCGGCAAAGAGGTGCAGGCCCAGCCGGATCCCCCCCACCGAGCCTACCCCGAAAATGCAGAAGAGGAAAAAGACCAAAAAAGCGGGCAGGTAAGGCACTCGGAACTTTGCCTTTGGAATCTCGACGATGAATTTGATGAGCACCAGATAGGAGTAAATTCGATAGGCCGGAGACCCGGAGCCCAAGTTGAACTGATCGACAAAAAAGATGAAAAACATCAAAAAGATATAAAACTCGTCCCGGCGGATGAGCAAGAGAGCAAGGCCCAGCAGGGCGATGGAAAGCAGGCTCTCCATCGCCGGCACCATTCCGATGGCGATGCAGATAAACCAGCCCAGCCCTAAAATCACGTTTGGATACGTCAAATACTGCTTCCAGTCGACTTGTTTGATTTTTATTTTTGGTTTCCCTGCCTCCATGGCAATATCCGTCATATCCTCATCTCCTTACCCGCCGATTTTCAGTTTCATCATGCCGTTTCGCACCATACGGTAGGCCTTGGATACAAAGACCCGCGGCAGCCGCAGATACGCTTTTATATGATACCACGGGGTATCCATCCCCCAGTTTTTCAGCGAAGCGCTGAGCTTTTTTGAAAGAAGCCAGTTACAGTGGATTTTTTCCTTGAGCTTCAGCGAAGAGCCGGTCAGCCCGTCCGGCCGCCTGAAATAGTGGAACAAGGGCTTGGCAGTGTAGGCGTACCGGCTGGCTCTGGGAAATACGTCGATCAAAAAGTAAAGGTCCTCCCCCGTCACCATATTTTCCGGCATGGCGAGGCCTTCCATCAACTGGGACTCAAACAGGGAGTGCCATACATGGTTCAGTTGAATCCCAGTCAGCATTTTGTGATAGACCGTTTTGGGAAAATCCGCCCGGTCGGCCACCATACCGTCGGAGAAGCTGTCCTGGGGGAGGTATTGCTCCCCATTTGGGTGATCATAATAGAACTTGCACTGAACGATCTGGGCATCGGTATCTTGGGCGATTTTGAGCATCTTCTCCAGTGCGTACGGCTCCAGCCAGTCGTCGGAGTCGAGAAAGGTCACATACTTTGTCTCGAGGCGCTTGATGGCTGCATTTCGGGCATGTGCGGCCCCTCCGTTGGGCTGGTGGAACACCTGCACCCGGGAGTCTGTCTGAGCGTACTCGTCGAGAATCGCCCCGCTCCCGTCTTTGGAGCCGTCGTCCACCGCCAGAACCGCCCAATGAGGATAAGTTTGGGCAAAAATGCTGTCCAGGCACCGGCGGATGGTTTTCTCCGCCTGGTACACCGGGATAATTACGGAAATCTGCGCTTCGGTCATAGACGGCTCACCACCTCATGTTCGCCTCGTTCCCCCAGACAGCAGCGGTTATAGGCTCTCCAGGAGCAGGCTTTGTAATGATAGGAAATTTTCTTCACCGGGTCGTTCACTAGGGCCGCCGCCACAGGGAGAACCAGCAGTTTCAGGCAGTACCCGGCAAAATAGCAAAGATTTCGGAGCCTTCCGTAAATCCCCTGCCGGTGGTAGTGATACATGCCGTGGCCGATGCCACTGTAAAGCCGCGAGAGGTAATCCTCCCCGAGCCGCTCCTTGGGCATCAGGTGGTAAAAATACATCTCACAGTCGTAGAGGTAGCGGTAGCCCTCCTGCAAGACAGAAACGATGATCTCCCCATCTTCGCCGGAGGTGAGGGCACCGCCGCTGCGGCCCACGTTTTTGGTCCAGCCCCGCTCGGAAAACCGCTTGAGCGGTTCAACCCGCAAAACGACCCCCGCCCCGTAGGGCACGGTGGCCATGCTTTTCATCCCTGCCCGGAAGGAATCGGCGCTGGGGTGGGAGCAGGCCAGATACGCCGCCACAGCGAACAACCTCTGCTGCTCGTCGGCGGTAAAGCGCTGCCCCGGTACAGGGGCAGCGATGCCCGCCCCGTTGAGGACGCCCGCGTCGGGATTTTCCTCGATGAGCTCCGCCGCCCGGATGAGATAGTTTTTCGAGAGCAGGTTGTCGTCATCCACAAAGATGAGCCACGGGGTACTGAGGTCCGCCGCGTGCCTTCTGGCATAAGCCACACCCTGTTTCGGCTCCAGCAGATACCGGACGATGGGATTTTGCTCTGCAAATTCCCTCACCACCCCCGGCGTTTCGTCGGTGGAGGCGTTGTCGACGACGAGGATTTCTTCCACGTATTCCTCAAGGCCGCGAAGCTCCATCATAGCGGAGAGTGTCAGCCGCAGCAGATCGGCGTGGTTGTGGGTGCAGGTCATAAGGGTGAACATCTTGGGCATCTGTCTTTCAGCTCCGTTTCAGCAGTTCGATAAGTTTTTGCGCTTGTTTTGCTTCATTTTTTTCTCGCAGTACAAATTCCCGGCCCCGTTTTCCCCGGCAGGTCAGTTCTTGTTCCGGGGCGTCCATAAGCCGCTTCATAACCGCTGCCATCTCCCCGTGGTCCGGGGATGGATAGGTGGAGATATACTCGTAATATTCCTCCGGGATGCCATCCAGCCGAAACATTAGCACCGGCCTCCCCGAAAGCAGGTATTCCAGCGTCTTTGACGGGAAGGAATACCGGACAAAATCCTTGTCGGGCATTCTGGGGTTGACAAGGACGGTGGCCTTCCGCTGTTTTTGAAGGACTTCTCCGCGGGGGAGCGCCCCGTGGCAGCGGATGCGGGGATCTTTCTCGGCCATTTCGCGGATGGTCTCAAGGGCTTCCCCCTGGCCGTAGAGTTCCAAGGTGCAGTCCCCTTCCAGCAAAGTGAACGCCTCCGCCAAATCCAGCACGCCGAAAGCCCGGTCGATGAGCCCGGTGTAGACAAAAGACGGCGTTTTTCCCGGCACGAAATCCTCGATGTCCGGCACGTCGGCGGCGGAAACGATGCCCTCCACTACGGTGTAGGGCTTTTCCCCGCCGGGGTTGACCTTCTCGTTCATCTGTTCGGTCAAAAGGGCAAAGCTATCCATCTTTTGGAGGAGCCTGTTCATCAAAGCACAGTCCACCCTCTTCAAAAAACGGTAGATTTTCCCCTTGCCGCCGATCTGTAAAAAGGAGCCGGGCAGGTCTGGCACATAAAGGCAGAGCTTGAGCCCCTTACACCGCCTTTTCGCCAACGCGCCCGCCAGCATAAAAGGGGTGATCATCGAATAGAGCACCGCGGTATTTTCTTCCCCCCGGTGCCGCTTCCACCAGCGGACCATGCCCCGGTAAACACCAATGGAGCGGGAAATAGACCGGATGCCGAACAGGTTTAAAAAGCCCACCTCGTGAACTTCGACGCCTTTGTATTCCCAGCTGCCTCCGTGGATGTAGCCGTCCTTGTACTCCCGGGGGTAGGTGCCGACGAAAGCGGCGTTCACCGCTTCCACACAGACGTCCTCCCGCCCCGCCAGCCCCTCCAGGATATGCCACTGGTGAACGTTTGCGGCCGCGTAGGGAAACATCTTGAATTTAGAAAAAATCTCCCGTTCCCGCTCTTTGCGGAACAGACCGCTGACAAACAATAGATTCACGGCTCCAACGCCCTTCCATCATGGATTTTACTGGACTGTCCCGCCAGTCAGGACGTGCCCCCGATGATTCTGTCGATGGCCTCAATGGCCTCTCGGTCGGCAAAATCCCGTTTCAGCAGGTTTTCCCCCAGGGCACTGAGGATTTCCGGCTGTTCCGCCAGCCGTCTCAGCCCCTCATAAACCCCCTTCCCGCTGTTTTCAAACACCAGCCCGTCGATGCCGTCCCAAATTTGTTCACGAGCCGATTCATAGGCGCAGACCAGCGGCGGCACCCCGAGAATCTGGGCCTCCGATACCGAAATGGGTTTCCCCTCGTACCGGGAGGGCAGAAAAAATGCGTCCGCCTGCTTCAGGTAAGGGAGGGGTTCCGGCTTCATGCCCAGGGGGAATATGAGGCTCTCGAGCCCGTTTTCGGAAATCATCTCCTGAAAGGCTTCCAGGTCGTCCCCGTCCCCGATGACGACCCACTGGAACCGCCCTGCCAGCCCTTCTTCCTTGAGGCGGCGGAAGGCTTCGATCCCACGATCCAATCCCTTATGGCTGAAATCCACCCGGGAAACTGTCACGAGCCGAATCACATCCGGCGAAGCTTTGCCGGGCAGCTCCGGCTGTGCCTTCCCGGCCGCCCGGCGGATGAGCCCCGGCGAGACGATGTTTTCGGTCCAGACGGCTTTCCCGGCAAATTTCGGGCAGAGCTCTCTAAAATTATCGAGGCACTGTTTCGACACCAGGACAATTTTGTCGCACTGGGCAAAAGCCTCCTCGTCTAAACTGACGCTCAGCGTGCTTTTCTTGTAGTCGATGTGAATCCAGCTGACCTTCCGCTTTGCCTCCACCTGGAACGCCAGGTAGTAAAGGGGCCAAAATTCCAGGAAAGAAACGGCGGTGTCATATGACTTTTGGGCCTTCTGCCCCGCCTTTGCCGCCTGACAGGTCATGACCTGCACTGCGCTCAAAGGCCGCTTTTTCACCGATTTTTGCCAGACCGCGCGCACTTTTGCCCCAATGTAGCAAGGCGACAGGAGTTTTCCCGCCGCCTTTTGCCAAAATCCGTGGGTGTACGGGTCCGCCTCCGGCAGAATGTGCACTTCTTTGGGGATTTCCCCTTGCCGGATGCCGCCGTTGCTGTAAAGCTGCAGATCGACGCTGTATTTTTCGTAATCCAGAGAATGGAGGAGCGACAACAACGCGGATGTAGCTCCTCCAATAATCATTTCGGTATAAATTATCAGTATCTTTTTCATGGCGTCCCGTTATTTCTTGAGGATGATCTGAACGATCTCCGGCCCGTTGTTGATCCGTGGTTTTGTCAGTGTGAAGTCGCAGCCCCGGTTGACGTACAAGGCCATGTTGCTTTCCTGATACAGCCCCGCGTCATAGTCGGGCATGAGGCCGCCGTCCTGTCCGAATATCCCGCCGAAGAAGGGAACCCGTACCACGCCGCCGTGCATATGTCCCGACAGCATCAAATCGGCGTCCAAATCTTCCAGATAGGGATATAGATTCGACCGGTGGCAGGCGAGAATGGTAAAGGCCGAGTGGTCAAGCTCCTTCGAGAGGTACTCCCGTATCTGGGAAAGGCTCCAGGAGTCCTTCGCCTGATCGTCTTCCATATCCACGTCGCTGACGCCCACCAGCTTGATGGAAGCGCCGTCCCGCTCCAGCATGACGCTCTCATTCTGCAAAAGCTTCATCTTGGTGCCGGCGAACTCCCGGATAAGTTCGTCCTTGCGTTCGGAAAATTCCTCGTGATTGCCGAGGACGCCGTAAATGGGCACGTCAATTTCGATGCCGTCGAGAAGTTCCATAAATCTGTCGGTATTGTTTTTGGGGAGCGTTGTCATGTCTCCCAGGAAAAGGACTACGTCGGGCTTTTCCTCGTTTATCTTCTTGGAAATCTGGCCCGGGTAGAAGGAATTGTGAAAATCGGAAACGCACATGATCCGATAGCCGTAAAACAGCATAGGCAGATCGGAGTCGTAGTACTCGTAGGTGTTTAGCTCGACGGTAACATCATCCACCACCACGCAGGCGGCAAACACAAGAAAAATGGCCAAAATGCAGGCGAGGACACGTTTTTTCGTAATCATAGATTTATTCCTCCCCGCTCTCATCTGTGGTTCTTCCGGTTTTGCACTTTGCGGACCTTGACCCGACCGGCGGCACCGGTCTTCGCCGGGCTAACCTTGTGTTTCACCGTTTTTTGGGGTTCTTCGGCTATGGGGGCAGGTTCTTCGCAGGCAATTTCTTGGACCGCCTCGGAAACCTCAGTCATAACCTCGGATTCCAGGGCCTCGGCCTCAGCCGCTGCCTCGAAAATCTCAGTTTCGATGGCTGGTTTTGCATCCCCGGTTTCAGCCGTCTTGACGGTCTCGGCCGTTTCGGAAACTTCCCCGGAAGCTTCTTTGACATTAACTTCCGCTTCGGATTTCTGCCCAACGGCTTCATTCGAATCCGCGTCCACCTGTGTGGGTGCATCGGCTCCAATCACGACCGAAACGACGCCGTTGTTTTCCGCGTCTTCGCTGTCGGCACCCTTCTTCTTCGCCGCATAGGCGCGGTCGGTATCCTCAGCGATCTTCATCGTATAATCCTTTGCGCTCAGAGGGCTTGAGAAATAATACCCTTGCATATAGGAAATACCCATATCCTTGAGACGTTTTACCTGAAGCTCATTTTCCACGCCCAGCATACAGATTTTCAGGTTTTGTTCTTTGCAGATGGTGATGGTGTCCACTAAGAAAGAATTGTGCTCAGCCGCTTCCAGGGAAGCGATGTAGTTCCGGCTGATTTTTACGATGTCGGCGGGAATCTCATACAGCACCCGCAGGGACGACAGGGTATCTCCGAACCGGTCGATGGCAACCATGACGCCCAAAGCCTTGAGGGCGACGAACTTCTGAGCCACATAGTTGATGTTGTCGATCTCGCCTCCGCCTGAAATCTCCAGGCAGATCTTTTGAGGGTCGGCCTTTGTCTCACTCATGATCTGGAACAAACTGTCGACAAAGGAACCGCTCTCGATCTGGCTTACCGAGTAATTGACGCTGATCTGGTGGCTGAGGCACTGGTCGCTCCACTCTTTCTGCTTGTGGCAGACGTTGCGGAAAATCCAGACGCCGAAAGAATCCAGCAAACCATATTTTTCAGCGATGGGCAGGAATTCATCGGGCATAATGTGTCCAAGACGCGAACTGTTCCAGCGGACCAGCGTCTCCGCCATGATCCAGTTTTTGTCGCCGTCCACCATGGGCTGATAGAGCAGATAAAACTCGTCAAAGCCGTTGAGGGCCTGCTCGTAGAAAGCCCTCTCAATCATAGTCATGCCGTTGATGATCTCCGGGGTGATGTGGGAAAACGCGCTCTCGGCAGACAGTTCCTGGAGCTTTTTCCGCTCTATGTTCCGCTTGAACATCTCGATAAAGACACAGATAACGCAGATCATAAACAGGCCGATGAAAAACCCCAGAACCAGCACAACCGGGATGGCAATGTTGGGAGTCACATCCACCGCCATCAGGTATTTGATGTGGTTGGCGGTGAGCCGGCCATAATAATCGTCCAGGGTTTTATTGGCCATCTGGACATAGGTATTCAGGTTTGTGAGCATTTCGTCCAGAATAATTTCGTTTTGGGCGAGAAGCTCCTGCTGCGCGGCGGCAGAAACCGTGTTTGCCGAAAACTCGTCGATGAGGTTCTGGTAATAGGCCGAGTCCCGACGCAAAATGGCGGCGTTAGTGCCCGCATCCACGTAGCGAATCATCATATCGTCGTAGGTGTTGATGTTTTTGAGAAGGTTTTCGTCGTAGACCAGTGTTTTGTTCTCGCTGTTGGAGCCGTTTGTGGTGCTCTGCGTGTTGATGGCCTGCTTGTAGAGAGGGCTCTCCTTATACTGGTCATAAAAGCTGCTGACGGTGTCGTGTAGCAGGTCGGATTCCTTCTGGTTCGTTTCCATCTGCTGCCGGTTGCTTTCGATTTTGTTCTGATAAGTTTTTAAAAGCTTTTCCTTGTCCTTTGTGAGCAGCCCTTCCCGGACATTCGCGTAATACTTCTGGTAATCGGTATCTTTAAGGTTCTGAAAATAGGACGCCAAAACGTCAAAGCTCAGTCCCGTGGTGACGGAACGAAAGGATTCGTTGCCGTCTTTGAGCCCGTTTAAGGAGCTGATGATGTTGTCAAGATTGCTGCTGATAAAGTCGCAGAGCATCATGTAGTCCATGTCATCCGTCTCGACATTGTCCATGAAGTTGATGACATTGGTCATGTTGTAATACTCTTCAGCGAACTGCTCATCGTAGGCCTTGATGATGGCGGACAGGAGCCGGTTACCGAACTCTGCACCGTAGGAGCCGTCGCAGGTATATTTGATGGTGTACTCGGTTGGGTTGATGACGTATTCCTCGCCCTTTTCCACCGAAGCTTTCTGGATTTCAGTGGCTTTGGCGTCTACCACCTCGGTGACCAACATCTGATTCCTTACATCTTCGACGGAAAGGTCCAGGTCCATGTTCAGGTTGTTGAGAGCGCTGGAAATAATCGACGGACTCATGATCTGGTAAACGTCCAGCTTTGTCCCGTCGGGCGCTTGACCTTCCTTGGCCTCATCGAATTTGTACTGAAGATGAAGGGTTGCGGTATACGACTGCATCATCTTCGCCATGCCGAAGGCGGCGAAAGTGAACAAAATCGTAAAAATGATGATGACCCGCAGCTTCTTTTTGAGCGCCAGCAGCAAGTCGAATATGTTGAGATCAGTCATTCCAGTCACCTCCTATCTTCAGTCTTCCCTATCTGCTTTTTCTTTTTTGGAAATTCCAGGCCAGCCATAGGTTTTGGCCAGTCTGCCGGCCAGGGCGAAGAGCACTGCAAATGCGAAGCCAGCCACAAAAAAGATGATGGCCTTCACGATCATCCTCATGTTTAAAAGGCCGGTGTGCCGGGCGGAAGTTTCGATATAATTGCCGTTAACATACTGGAGGTACTCGTTGATGGTGGCGTTTGATTTTTTGAACAAGTCCTCGTATTTCTGGTCGAACTCATCGACCATCTGGTTTGCTACGCTGCACATTCTGGCATATTCCGCCGGATCGGCGGCCGCCGACTCTGAATACTGCCCCACTTTTAAGTTGAGCGCTGAGATATTCTCCGACAAAGTCACCGCGTTTGTGGAAGCGGTCAGTGTCCGCTGGGTCACCGTGTCGTATCCGGTTTTGGGCCGGGCCTGGTAAAGGCCGTTTTCCTCGTTTTCGCTGACGATGATGATATTCTCGGTAAAGGTGTGGTCGTATTCTTCCATGGCGGTCTTTGAAAGAAGAGCCTCGTCCTGCTGCTTGAGCATCGATAGAGTGTCGTTTTCGATAAGAACGTGATTGCGGTTTTTAAACTGCTCTAGGTTCCTCGTCAGACGGGAAGATTTGACATAGCTTTCGAGCTTCTGGATATCCACATCCAACAACGCCTGATAAGACGCGATCAGATCCTTGAAGGAGAGTCCGGTGCTCTTGGCAACGTATGCCTTGCCCTCCTCATCCTTTTCCTGGAGGTAGTTCAGAGAGGCGTTCACCTTGAGCTTATAGTAGTTGGTAATGTCGGTAAAATCGTAGTCCTTGTCGGAGATGCTGGAGGTCAGATTGTAAAAGGCCTGCCCGCTGTCGGCGTGCTCCTCGGTGAACTTTTTGATGTAGGCACGCACAAGCTCGTCTAAAAACTCCCGGCTCCGGTTTTTCCTGAAAAGGCCAAAAAAGTCATTCCAATCCCGCAAATGGACAGGGTTGGGCTGACTGAAGCTGATGACGTATTCATTGCTGTAGTAGGAAAAATCCTTTCCGGAAGCGATAGAGCTTTCCACCTTTTCCTGCACCGGGTTTGACAGATAGACCGAAACACTCAGGTTCCGCTGAATCTGAGTAGGGGTAATATCGGTGTACCAGCCTTTTTCCCGCATATTGTTCAGGGCTTCGCTGACCACGTCGTTGTCGAGGAAATCGTACATCAAAAACCGCTGTCCATCTGGGTACTGACCGTTTTCGATGTTGGGATATACAAAGGAAAAATGCACCGAATCGCGGTACACGTTCCGGTAAATTCCCATCCCCAGCACAAAAAACGCCAGGGCACCCCCGACGCACAGGGCGGAAACCAGGTGCTGCCTGATAAAGGCAACCACTTTCTTAAAATCCATAATGGCACTCCTCTGGTGTAGAAACAATCTATTTCTCGGACTGATGATTTACCCTTTTTTCCTGATAGTCCACCCCTTCGGCTGCCTCTTTCAAAAAGATGGTCCGGGTGGTCAACAAAATGATTTTAAGGTCCATCAGCAGACTGAAATTGATGATGTAAAGCAGGTCGTACAGAGTCCGGTCCTCAATGGCGGTGGAATACCGCCCACAGACGTGGGAAAGGGAGGTGAGCCCCGCTTTTACAGTAAAGCGCTGGTCATAGTATTCCACATCTTTTATAAATTGTTCCACAAAAAAGGGCCGTTCAGGTCGGGGACCTACGAAGCTCATATCCCCTAGGAACACGTTTAAAAGCTGAGGCAGCTCATCCAGACGGCTGGCCCGCAGAAAGCGCCCAAGCTTTGTAATGCGCGGATCGTTTTTCTGGGCGAAAGTGGGGCCGGTCATCTGCTCGGCATTGACTACCATGGTTCGAAATTTAAAGATGTTGAATTTCTTCATATCCTTGGTGAGCCGGATCTGCTTGTAAAAAACCGGGCCCGGATCGAAGATCTTGATGGCCAGGGCGATGAACGCCATGGGAATAGCTGCCACAATGAGGCCGATAGAGGAAAACAGCAGGTCAAAAGCCCGCTTGAAAAAAATCTGGATGGCGCTCAGGTGGTGAGGGATGATATGGAACACCATCACATCGTCAAAAAAGGCCAGCATAACCTTGGTAAAATTCAGCTCATACATAGCAGGAATGATGAAAAACTCTTTGCCAAGCCGCAGGGATTCCTTAATAAACAAATCTTTGACGTGGATGGGGATGCTTTCCATCAGGCAGATGCCGTCGTATTTTGGAAATTGCTCCTCCATGAATTTTTTCACCGCATCCATATCGTTTACGTCCACCTGCTCGTACCAGGCGTCGTATATGTCAAGGCAGGAGTATTTGAGCCGCCGCACCCGAGAATTATCCTCTTTCATCTGCTCTACCATGAGAATTTTGCTTTTATTTTTCCTGTGGATGAAATACAGGTGCTGAAAATACCGCCAGAGCAGCAATAAGAACACCGAAAATGCTCCCTCGCAGGCCGAGAGCAGATAAAGATCCGGCCGCCGGACAAAAAACAGGTTGATAAAAACGCACAAAAGAGTTGCATACACCATGGTGAGACAGATGGTGACTTTTGCCGACTTGAAGCCGATGGCAATAGAGGAATACATCTCAAACACATGGAACAAAAAGATTGCTGAAACGCAGTACAAAACTCCAGTACCCACCACTAGCCAGTCGGTAGCCCAAATCTGAGGATTCCGGAAAATGATCATAACAGAAAGCAGGAATGACAAGAGCAGTGCAGCTATATCCGCGAACAAACTAATTAAGTTGTTATCCGACGATCTTTGACTCAGGTTGTTAAACCTCATGTTTTACCACTCCGCCTTCGCTGACATATTGTCTAAAATTTTTGAACATTTTTATTTTTTTCAAAAGGCATACTTTTTGAAAACACATCTTTTATCGGCATACTGCATATACCAAGGGAAGGTTTCAACCCTTTTATTTATGCAGTTTGCCGATTTTTTATGTTGCAAAAAGAATGACAGGTTTAAAAAGATGATATTAATAAAAAGTATAAATTTCTACACTGATATTATATTCAATTCCTTTCGCAATGTCAATAAAAATATGCAAATATACATGTAAAAAATGCACAAAGTCGCAATTTTTTGAGAAAAATATGCAAAATTTTACAGCCTTTTGCACAAATAATCGACTTCAGATTTGACAATTCGAGCAGGTACCCCTGCAAGAATGCAATTTTCTTCTGAAAAAGCTCGGTTGACAAGGGATCGTGCGCCCACGATACAATGTCCCGGCACTCGAGTCCCCTTAAGGCAGAGAACGTCGGTCCCCAGCCACACATGCTCCCCAATGACCACATCCTCTGATGGATTAATCCTATTTCCATCCATATTCACAATGGAATGGCTGTCTCCGGTGCGGATTTTGACCCCGCTGGAAAACAAACAGTCCTCCCCTACAAAAATCTTTGTTCCCTCGATAGCTGCCAGCTGAGTGGGGCCGTAAAGCCTACCGCCTTTACCGACGGAAATCACGTTGCCATCGTCCTCTATGACCAGTTCCACCTGCCGTAAAACGCAGTCCGGGCCGATTTCAATGCGGTTGTAATTTCCCGTAATCTGTATCGCACAATGGAACAGAGCGGACCAATCTGAAAAAACAACAGTATTTCCTTCGCCGGAAATCCGAATTTTCGTGCGCTTTAAGAGGGATGCACCGACACAAATCCGGTTTTTTCCCCTGCGGATGGAATTGAAGCCGGCAGTGCGGTTGTACAGATGTACCAGCCATTTGAGCCCTTTTGGATTCCTCGACAAATATTTTTTCAGGTCCATATCGCGCCTCCATTTGCTTATAATCATGTACATTATAGCAAAATACCGCAGAAAGCTCAATCATAATCCGCAGCAACTCCGCTTGTTTACAATTATTTTCCACTTTTTTCGACTGGAAAAAGTTTTTTCCGAATTTGTTAGCCGGCAAAAGCATCAAAAAAACGCATCCGTCAGGATGCGTTTTTTCTCCTTGTAAATGTATTTTACTTTGCCATCAGCTCACAGATGGCGTTAGAGAAGCTGACCGGGTCCTCGATGGGCAGCCCCTCGATGAGCAGCGCCTGGTCATACAAAAGTCCCGCGTACTTTTTGACCTGATCCGGCTCGTCCGCAAACTTCTTGCAAAGCGCCTCAAACACCGGATGATTGGGGTTCAGTTCCAACACACGGTCGGCCTTGACTTTCTGGTCGTTGGGCATGGAATTCAGGACCTTTTCCATCTCGAGGGACAAGCCTCCCCCACTGGACAGGCAGACGGGATGGGATTTAAGCCGCTCCGACAGCCGCACGTCGGCCACCTTGTCGCCCAGAGCGTCCTTCATGAACCGGAAGAGCTCGGCGCTCTCCTCGTTTTTCTTCTTGATTTCCTCCGACTCTTCCTTGTTCTCCAACCCCAAATCCTTGTCGGAAACGGAACGGAATTCCTTTTCGCTGAAGTCCCGCATCATCTTGAGGGCGAATTCGTCGATGTCGTCGGTCAGGTAGAGGATTTCGTAACCCTGGTCTTTTAAGAGCTCGGTCTGAGGCAGGCGGTCGGCCCGGTCGGTTGTTTCGGCGCAGGCGTAGTAGATATATTTCTGGCCTTCCTTCATCCGGCCCACATATTCCTCTAAAGTGGTCATTTTCTTTTCCGAAGAGGAGTAGAACAGCAGCAGATCCTGCAAAAGTTCCTTGTTGGCGCCGTAAGCGGTGTAAACACCGTATTTCAGCTGCAAACCGAAGCTCTTGAAGAACGCCTCGTATTTTTCCCGGTCGTTTTTCAGCATCGAGAGCAGCTCGCTCTTGATTTTCTTCTCCAGCCGGCTTTCGATGAGCTTCAGCTGCCGGTCGTGCTGGAGCATTTCCCTCGAGATGTTGAGACTCAGGTCCTGGGAGTCGACGAGCCCCCTCACAAAGCTGAAATGGTCGGGCAGCAGGTCGGCGCACTTGTCCATGATCAGCACGCCGCTGGCATAAAGCTGGAGCCCCTTCTCATACTCTTTGGAGTAGTAGTTGTAGGGTGCGTGAGCCGGGATAAACAGCAAAGCGTTATAGGTGGAAGCGCCCTCGGTGCTGCTGTGGATGACTTTCGCCGGATTTTCGTAGTCATAGAATTTATCCTTGTAAAACTGATTGTAGTCCTCTTCGGAAACCTCACTTTTGTTTTTCTTCCAGAGGGGCACCATACTGTTCAGAGTCACATTTTCGATATAGGTCTCATATTCCGGCTGTTCGCCCTCCTTGGGCTCCCCTTTCATCCGGGAACGTTCCATATCCATCTTGATGGGGTATCGGATGTAGTCGGAGTATTTTTTGACGATGCCCTGGAGGCGGTAGCCTTCCAGATATTCGTCATAGTTTTCGTCCTCTGTATTTTCCTTGATTTTCAAAATAATGTCGGTGCCGTGGGACGCCTTATCCGCTTCCTCAATGGTGTAGCCGTCCGCCCCTGAAGATTTCCACTCAAAGGCCTTGTCCGCACCGTAGGCACGGCTAATGACAGTGACTTCGTCGCTGACCATAAAGGCCGAGTAGAATCCAACACCGAACTGGCCGATGATGTCGATGTCCTCCTGCTTGTTGTTTTCCCTCTTGAACTGGAACGAGCCGCTCTGGGCAATAACGCCCAAGTTATTTTCCAGATCCTCCTGAGTCATACCACAGCCGTTGTCGGAAATTTTAAGAGTTCTCGCCTCTTTGTCCACTTCGAGCCGGATGGCAAAATCATCCCGGTTAAGCCCGCTCAGATTCTCCGTCAGAGAATGGTAGTAGAGCTTGTCGATGGCGTCGCTGGCGTTGGATATCAGCTCCCGGAGGAAAATTTCCTTGTGGGTATAAATCGAGTTGATCATCATGTCCAGCAATCGCTTGGATTCTGCTTTGAATTTTTTCTTAGCCATATTCAGATTCCTTCCTTTCCGGGGAGCTTTTCCGCCGCGGACTCGGAGGCAAATTGGAAATTCGCCCCGTTCCGGTGCCGCCAATAAAATGCACCCCGTAACCATATAATTAGTAACAAAAAAGAAAAGTGTTAGCACTCTTCTTTTGTGAGTGCTAACACTACTATAGCGCCAATGCCGAAAAAAATCAAGTTTTTTAGGAAAAATTTACATCTCCTTAAAAACTTTTACCTTCCTCCCGGGCCCAAAACGACGGAAAAGTGCGTAAACCGCCCACGCCGTCAGGCTTCCCAGCACTGCCCCTGTCAAAACGTCGCTGGGGTAGTGGACATAGAGATAAAGCCGGGAAAATGCGATGAAGAAAGCCCCCAGGTACCACGTCCAGCTCACCTTCCTGTTCCCGCAAAGGAACAGAGCCGTCGCCGCCGCAAAGGATGACATGGAGTGGCCCGACGGGAAGGAAAATCCCCGGGGCGGATCAATTAAAAGCTGTACCGCCGCGTTGTCCATAAAGGGCCGCAGCCGCCCGATCAGCGGTTTGATGGTCACTTCCCCGATGAGGAAAGCCGCCGCTACCGAGCAGAGCATCACGACGCCTGTCCGCCGGCACTTTTTAAAACAGCACATCAAAAGTCCGATCAATATCCAGATAAAACCGGCATTCCCGAGCTTTGTGACAAAAGTGAAGAAAATATCCAGAAATTCGCACCGCAGCAGATCTTGTATCCCATTCAAAATTGCCTGGTCGGCGCGTAAAATAGCATCAAACATACATCCATCCCCCTTGGTAGCATTATACTCTATTTTTCCCGCGAACTCAAAGGAAATCTGTCCTCTTCAGGAGGGCATTACCATCTCGCAGCATCCTTCTCCGCCGCCTTTTAAAATATTGTACCATTTTTTTCCAACCAAATATCCCGTTTTCTCTTGACGTTTTTGCACAAAAGTATCATAATATAAATAGAACAAACTATGCAATTATTCCATCAACGGAAGGAGCAATCCCTATGGCAAAAACCAACTACGTCATCACAATCAGCAGGCAGTTCGGCAGCGGAGGCCGCCTCATCGGCAAAAAGCTGGCCGAAAGTTTAGAGATTCCCTTTTACGATAAAGAGCTTATCACCATGGCGGCTCAGCAGAGCGGCTACAGCAGGGAAATTTTTGAAAAGGCGGACGAACGAGCCACTAACAGCCTGCTCTATACCCTGTCGATGAATTCCTATCTGCTCCACGGAATGACAGGTATGGCGGAGCTTCCCTTAAACGACAAGGTGTTCCTCATTCAGTCGGAGATCATCCGCAAGGTGGCAGCGGAAGGCCCCTGCGTCATCGTGGGCCGCTGCGCTGACTACGTGCTGAAAGAGCGCCCCCGGTGCCTCAATTTTTACATTTACGCTGACCTGCAGAGCCGGGTGGACCGGGCCACTACCGTCTATGGCATGGAAAGTGAAAAGGCTGAGGACAACATCCAAAAACTCGATAAAAAGCGGGCCAACTACTATAATTTTTATACCAATTTGCGCTGGGGCCTGGCGGAAAACTATGATCTCTGCGTCAACAGCGCCGCCATCGGCATCGACAGCACAGTGGATGTTCTGCGGCACTTCATCGAGCGGAAGACATTAGGCCCTGCAAAATAAACGGTGCAGCATTCATACGAGCTTCAGAATCCCATCGGGGACATGGTTTCCGGTGGGATTTTTTTCTGATGTTCAAAAATTTCAGACTGATTTAAAAATTCCCCAAAAAATAATAAAATATCGTGTCAGGTACTTGTTTTTTTAAAAGGTTCTGCTATATTAAAGGATAGGCATAAAAAGGAAGCCGAAAAAAGGGAGCCTTTGATTATGAAAGAGTTTTTCAGCAAAAAATTTGACAGCTCATTATTCAGCACAAAGCAGATTTTTTCCATGTTGGCGCCGCTGATTATAGATTCCTTTTTCGTGTGCGGCATCGGTGTTCTCACGACCGCTATGATCAGCTCCTCCAGCCAAGAATCCGTGTCGGCAGTAAGCCTTGTCAGTCCGCTGTACATGATGATTCATGCAGTTTACAACGCGGTCTCGGCAGGCGGCACCGTGGTAGTGGCCCAGTTTAAGGGAAAAGGGGACCTTGAGGGGATGAAAAAGGCCGCAGGGCAGCTGATGCTGGTAACGCCCCTGTCTGCCATTATCGCCTGCACGGTTCTGGTAGTGTTTGCAGATCCGCTGGTACATATGTTGTTTGGCGGCGTGGATGAAACCGTACTTCAAAAAGCGGAGCAGTATTTGATCGGCATCGCCATTTCGATGATTTTCCTAGCCGTATATATGAGCGGCTTTGCGGTGTTCCGGGGACTGGGAGAGACAAGATGCTGCCTGCACCTGACGATTTTGATCAATCTGCTGCACTTTGGGGCAAGCTTTGTTTTTATTAATCTGATGCGCCTAGATATTATGGGAAGCGCCCTGTCGCTGAACCTGGCCCGTCTTGTAGGCGCCGGGGCGGCTATGTGGATGCTGCTGTCCCCCAAAAGCATCCTACGGGTGAAGGCGCGGCACATTTTTCAGCTGGATAAAAAGATTTTGAAGGAGATGTTCCGCATCGGCATTCCCTATGGGATGGAACAGATTTTTATGAACGGCGGCTCCATGCTGGTGCAGATTTATATCGCAAAGCTGGGAACAGTGAGCGTGGCGGCAAACGCCGTGGCCAACTCCACCTTTTCCCTGCTTTATGCGGCTCCTGCCGCCGTGGGAACGCTGGCGATCACGGTAGTTGGCCAGTGCATCGGCGCGGGGGACAATGGACTGGCCCGGCGCTACGGAAAATCGATGATGTGGCTGTGCACGGTATTGACTGTGGTTTCGCTGGTGATTGGCCTGCCGCTGATGCCGCTGATTCTGAAAATGTATCAGGCACCCGCCAACACCGTGTCCATGATTTACAGCGTGTTGGCTATCGCAGCGGTCTGCATGCCCTTTTTCTGGCCGGCATCCAACACGCTGCCGGCTATTATGCGGTCGGCTGGAGACGCTTCCTATTCGTCCTACTTCTCCCTGGTGACCATGTGGGTGATCCGGGTCGGGTTCGGCTACCTGCTGGCAATTCCGCTGAAACTTGGCATCCAGGGCGTGTGGATCGGCATGTGCGTGGAGTGGGCCATCAAAACGCTGGCTTTCCGGCACAGATTTCACGGGGAGAAATGGCTTCCCCATAAGCAGTATCTATAAAAACATGCTGGACGGCGCCCTGCCAAACATCATTTGCTTTATCAGGATACGCGGTCAAAAAAGGGAGGTTGTGATCCGCAACCTCCCTTTAAATATGCCGTAAATCCTTTATAGCAGTTCCCCGTGGGCGAGCGCCTCCCGATTTAGGACCGATTTTTCCGCGCCAGCTGCAAATCCATGGTGTCGTATAACGTGATCTCACCGCCGCAGACGTTGATAACCTGTTCGATCTTGGAGAAAAATTCCCCTCTTTTCTGCTGTTCCAATGCGATATGGTCGGAATAGGTTCCCAGCAGGGCAACATACTCCTTCGCGGAAAACGTCCTCGTCCTATGATACAGCCTGTATTTCACGTCCTCAAAACCGTATTGGGATGCAATTTCTGCCCTTGCTTTTGACATTTCTTCACTATACTCCACCGGCCTGGAGGAAGCGGGCATATAAACCCGATACAGCTTTTGTATCTCATCAGCCAGTTTTGGCCGCCCCTTGTCCTCGAAGGGATGATTGGCAAACCGGGCAAACGCCCCGCCCTTTTTCAGCATGGAAAAAACCTTTCGATACCCAACTTCCTCCGGTATCCAATGAAAGGCGGAGGCGGAAAATATAAGGTCACAGGATTCCTCCTGAAAATCCACTTCTTCAAATTTTCCCGTGACGACGGAAAATTTCGGAAAATTCTTAAATTTCTCCCTGCATATCTCAGAAAAATGTTCGCCGTACTCAACAGCTGTCAAGGTACAGCCTGTCTGCAAAATCGGCAGCGTCGCCTGCCCTCCTCCGATTCCTATTTCAACCACATTGCTTGCTTCTCCGATTGGAATAAAGCCGAAAATGTCCTGATACAATTCGTTCAGATATCCTGGGCGCAATTTGGCATAGGTAGAAGCGACAGAGTCAAACGTTCCTTCCAATCCTTCAATGACAGCCATATTTTTTCACTCCTTTGGGAAAACACAAAAGGAGGTTGTGATCCGCAACCTCCCTTTAAATATGCCATAAATCCTTTATTGCAGTTCCCCATGGGCGAGCGCCTTGAGATACGCGTTGATGAAGCCGTCCAGATCCCCGTCCATGACGGCGTTCACATTTCCCATCTCGAATCCGGTCCGGTGGTCTTTGACCAGGGTATAAGGCATAAAGACGTAGGACCTGATCTGCGCGCCCCAGGCGATTTCCTTTTGGTCACCGCGGATATCCTCAATTTTCTCCAGGTGCTCCCGCTCCTTAATCTCGTAGAGCTTCGATTTAAGCATTTTTAACGCCATGTCTTTATTCTGGAACTGGCTGCGCTCGGTTTGGCAGGAAGTGACAATACCCGTGGGAATATGGGTGAGCCGCACAGCAGAGGACGTCTTGTTGACCTTTTGCCCGCCAGCGCCGCTGGAACGGTAAACGTCCATTTTCAGATCCTCTGGACGAATATCGATCTGGATGTCATCGTCGATTTCCGGCATGACCTCCAGCGAAGCGAAGGATGTGTGCCGCCGCCCCGACGAGTCGAAGGGCGACACCCGGACGAGCCGGTGTACACCAATTTCGGATTTCAGGTACCCATAGGCGTTTAACCCCTCGATGAGGATCGAAACGCTCTTAATACCTGCCTCGTCGCCGTCGAGAATGTCGAGAACCGTCACCTTAAATGCGTGACGCTCCGCCCAACGGCAGTACATCCGATAGAGCATTTCCACCCAATCCTGGGCCTCGGTGCCGCCGGCCCCCGCGTGGAAGGTGAGGATGGCGTTTTTACTGTCGAATTCCCCGGAAAGCAAGGTGCTGAGCTTCTGGGCCTCGATGCCAGCTTCAAGCGACTGGACCATCTGGGCGGTTTCAGCGAGCATTCCTTCGTCCTCGTCCTCCTCCGCCATTTCAAACATGGTCTCAGCATCCTCGTAAAGGCTCACTAAACCGCTGTAGCTATCTAAAACCGCCTTAAGCGCGCCGGTTTTTTTCAGGACTTTCTGGGAGTTTTCGGTGTCGTCCCAGAAATCCGGCGCAGCGGCCTGTTGCTCCAACTGGGCCACTTCTTTTTTCACATTTTCTATCCCCAGAGCTGACGCCAATTCATCCAGCTCCGGTTTCAGGGCCCTCAGGGCCAGCTTTTCTTCTTCAAATTGAAGCATTTAGGTTCCTCCGTCTCACAGTGTTGCTCGTTATCTTATCTATTATAATCGAGATTTTGGGTTCTGTAAAGATTTGTTTGATAAAAAGGAAGCAATATGCTATAATATCCACAAATGGCACACTTTGTGTGCCAGCATCTGTGATGCGAAGTTTTACACAGCAAAACTTTTTTGTGAATCATTGTCACAATAGTCAAAACAGCATAGATAAAAATTCTACGACAGACAGGAAAAGAATTTTTTCACCATTGGAGGGTTACAATGTTTAAATACAAAGGCGTCCACTGCCCCTACTGTAACAAAGAATTCACCGAATCCGACCAGATCGTCATCTGTCCCGACTGCGGCGCCCCCTACCACAAGGAATGCGCCAAGGAAAGCGGCGGATGCGTTCTCACTTTGCTCCATGAAAAGGGAGAGCAGTGGCAGCCGCCCAAAATTCAGACTGACGAGGAAAAATATGATGGCAGCACCTCCAAACGGTGCAGCCGATGCGGCACGCTCAACTCCCCCGACAAGCTGTTCTGTGAGGTCTGCGGCAACGACCTTAATAAACAGGAACCCGGTGAAACTCCGCCCGCTGGCGGAGTAAACCAAAATCCCTATGGTTCCTACCAGCAGACGCCCCCAAACTTCATGGCCTATAACCCTTATACCACCCCCTTCGGCGGCGTAGGCCCCGATGAGGAAATAGACGGCCTGCCGGTCAAAGACCTGGCCCTTTATGTCCGGGACAATACCCCATACTTCATTCCACGCTTCAAGGCCCTGGCCAAAACTGGAAAAGGCGGCGGCTGGAACTGGTGCGCTTTTTTCTTTGACTTTTATTATTTTATGTATCGAAAAATGTGGGGAATGGCCATTCTTGCCTTTGTGGTGTCCGCTGTATTGAGCATCCCCTCCCTCATTTCCTCTTTCCAGATGATGCAAGCCGTCACGGCCGGAGCCGACACCATTCCCGACCTGCCCAGCTCGTTTCTGCTGGCTTCACAGGTCTGCTCCATGCTCTCCTGGGTGGTCAAAGGGCTGTTCGGCGGCTTTGCGAACCGGCTGTATACCCAGCGGACCTTTAAGCGGGTCCATAAACTTAAAAAACAGCATGGGGATGCCCCCGACTACTCCACCATTCTTTCGGCAAAGGGAGGTACCTCCAAACTCGCTTTGATCCTCTGCATCGTCATCCCCTTTGTCTTGTCGTTTATCGCGTCCATCGCTTACGTATTCGCCACGATTCCCTATTGATCAGGAGGATTTTTATGATTCGACACATCGTTTTCTGGAACCTGAAAGAAGAAGCCGAAGGCAAGACCAAAGAGCAGAACGCCGCTGTTATCCGGGAGGGCTTAGAGGCCCTCGTCGGCAAGGTGGACGGCCTTCTCATGGCAGAAGTCCGCAGGAATTTCAATCCCGGCGGCATGGACCTCTGCCTCGTCAGCGAGTTTGAAAGCAAAGAGGCGCTGAATGCCTACCAAACAAATCCCCTCCACGTCAAGGTGAAGGAGTTTGTCCACAAAGTGGTCACCGACCGTGCCGTCACTGACTGCGAGCTTTAATGAATGCGGAAAACCGGCTGTTAAAAGACAGCCGGTTTTTTCATCTTTTCTCCTAGTCTAAAATCCGCCCGTCGGTGGAAATGGTCACCACCTGCCAGGGGATGAACTTCCCGCTTTGCTGAAGCGCCCGCTTGGCCGCCTGTTCGATGCCGCCGCAGCAGGGCACCTCCATCCGGACGACAGTGAGGCTTTTCACGTCGTTGTGGGAGAGGATCGCTGTCAGTTTGTCGGCGTAATCCCCTTCGTCCAGCTTGGGGCAGCCGATCAAGGTGATCCGATTCTTGATAAACGTCCGGTGAAAATCCCCGTAAGCGTAGGCGGAGCAATCCGCCGCGATGAGCAGGTTCGCTCCGTCAAAGTACGGCGCGTTCACCGGGGCTAGCTTGATCTGCACCGGCCACTGATTCAGCATGCTCTCCGCCCCGCTGACAGCGGGTACCGTGTTTGCCGCCTCCCGGCGGATGGCCTTGGAATTGCTGCCGGGACAGCCGCAGGGCAGAGGGGCTTTCTTCCCTTCCCTCTCCGCCATAGCGGCCTTGACCGCCCCTTCGTCGTAGGCGGCCGCCTCCCGCTTCTCAAAGGTGATGGCTCCCGTGGGGCAGACCGGCAGGCAGTCCCCCAGCCCGTCGCAGTAATCGTCTCGCAGCAACTTCGCCTTTCCGTCGACCATGCCGATGGCCCCTTCGTGGCAGGCCTCAGCGCACAGGCCGCAGCCGTTGCATTTTTCTTCGTCGATCCGAATAATTTTTCTCAGCATCTATGATTCCTCCTAAAAATTCACCAAAACAGTCATACTTTCTACGTTTTCCGGCAATGCTCTGGATGAGGCCATGCTCCGAAAAGCCGTTCCCGCCCCCGAAGCGCCCGCCTTAGCCCGGACATCACCCTTGACTTGATGACTTGATTTTACTATAATGAAAATAAAAAATCCGTTGTTTTTCCAACGAAAGGACCGTTATGCTCAAATTTCAGGAAACTTTGATGAACACGTCTCTTTTTACCGGAATTTCCCCAGGAGATTTGGAACAGATGCTCCAATGCCTCGGCGCACAATTTTCCTGTTATCAAAAAAACGAGGCGATTTTTCTGGAAGGAACCAAGGTACAGTCAATCGGTGTGGTGCTGTCGGGAAAAATTCAGGTGGTCCGGGAAGACTACTATGGAAACCGCAACATCGTTGCCCACTTAGGTCCTGGGGAACTTTTTGCCGAGACTTTCGCCTGCGCCGGGGTGCCCTCCGCGCCGGTCAGCGTTTTCGCCACCGAAAAAAGTGAAATCCTGTTGCTGGACTGCAAAAAAATCCTCTCTCCCTGCCCCAGCGGATGCGGTTTTCACAGGCTGCTCATCGAAAACCTGCTCCAGGTCATGGCCCGGAAAAACCTCTATCTCAGCGGCAAGTTAGACCTTCTCTCCCGGCGCACTACCCGGGAAAAACTCATGGCCTACCTGTCCGGCGAGGCAAAAAAGGCAGGCCGAAGCGAGTTTGCCATCCCCTTTAACCGGCAGGAGCTGGCCGATTACCTGGGGGTGGAGCGCAGCGCCATGTCCGCCCAGCTGTGCCGGATGCGGGACGAGGGGATATTGGCCTTTGACCGGAACCGTTTCCGCCTGCTGTAGCGCCTGCACTGCACAAAAACCGGCGGTATTTTGCCAGAAACTTTCCGCCGCCCGGTCCCTTTGCCCAATCAGAATAAGAAATCCGCCTGAGAACTTGGTTCTCAGGCGGATTATTTGTGTTTATCAAAAAAACTGCGCGTGGTCAATCGGCGAGGATGATCTCCACACCCATTTCCTGCAGGCTCTCCACCGCCTTCCGGTCCACGCCTTCGTTGGTGACACATTTGGCGATGCGGTCGGGCTGGGCCACATGATAAAACCCTTCGTGGCCGAACTTCGTGCTGTCCGCCACCACAATGGTCTCCCGGGAGCGCTCCATCATCATCCGGTCGAGGGAGGCCTCCTCCGCGTGGAAGGTGGTGATTCCCGTCTGTCCCCCGCAGATGCCGCTGACCGAAAGGATAGTCTTGTCGGCCTTGTAGCAGCGGAGCTGATCCAGTGCCTCGTTACCGTACAAAAATAGGTACTGATTGTTGATGTCGCCGCCTAAAAGCTTCACCCGGAAGGAGGGGACGTCCCCCAGCTCGATGGCGATATAGATGGAGTTTGTGACGATGTTCAGGTTTTTCCGTTTTTTCAGCTCGAGAGCAGTGTAAAACGTCGTGGTGCCGGAGTTAATGAAGACCGTCTCCCCTTCTCGGACCATGGCGGCGGTGGCGGCGGCGATCCGCTGCTTCAAATCAGCGTTTTCCCCTTTGCAGCGCTCAAAATAAGTGCCGTGGAGGTTGCCGGAAAAGGCAGTCTTTAAAGTCGCGCCGCCCTGGATCCGCTCCAGCCGTCCGGTTTTTTCCAGTTCGTCCAGGTCGTTGCGGATAGTGACGACGGTTGCCCCCAAAAGCTCGCTCAGGTCGGAGATTTTCACCTTTCCGTCCCGTTCCAATAGCTCCAGTATTTTTTTGCGGCGCGCGTCGATTTTCAGGCCGTTTGTTTGGGGCATTTTCTTCACCTCATTTTATTTATCGCGTGGGCCGGGCGTCCGGCCGCCAGTCGTACCGAATAGAACAAATAAATTTTTCCGCCGCCCAGAAAACCGCTGAACACAGAGCAGCCCGAAGCCGCCGTGAAATTCGCTCCCCTATCAGCGTTTTTATAAAGGGCCAGCATAATGAGCACAATTGCCTGCGCGGCGAAAACCACACAGAACCATTTTATTATACAACTATCTGCGCAGCAGTTCAAGTGCCGCTTTTCGGTCTTGCGCCCGGAACACCGAGCTGCCCGCCACTAAGACGTCCGCTCCGGCCTCCCGGCAGAGGGCCGCAGTCTCGGGATTCACCCCACCGTCCACGCTGATGAGGTAGCGGGCGTTTTTCCGCTCCCGCAGGGCCTTGGCCTCCCGGATGCGGGGCACAGCTTCCGGCATAAAAGCCTGCCCGCCGAACCCGGGCTCGATGCTCATGACAAGCAGAATGTCCAAAACGTCCGTCCAGGGCTCGATCACCGAAACCGGCGTCCGGGGATGGAGGGCGACACCGAACTTGACGCCCCGTTCCCGACAGATTCCGGCGATTTCGTCGAGGGCATCCGTCGCCTCATAATGGACAGTGACGCCGTCGGCACCCTCCCGGATGAAGGGCTCGAGAAACCGCTCCGGCTTCTCGATCATCAGGTGGACATCGAAAAAAAGACGGCTCTTCCGACGGATTCCGGACAGGATGTTGGGCCCAAAGGAGAGGTTGGGCACGAACATCCCGTCCATCACGTCGATGTGGAGGTATTCTGCGCCGGCCTGTTCCACTTGGGCGATTTCTTCATCCAGGCGGCCGGCGTCGGCGGCAAATAACGATGGGGAGAGAATCATTCTCGCTCCTTCCTTTCAGGAAATTGCTCTTTCGCGGCTCTGCCGCAAGTTTTCCGTCAAATGACTGTGCGTAAAGCCGGGAAAGCCTTCCCGGACGAATTTTCTATTCCAAATTGGCGTGAAGCCCCAAAGCCCCGGACAGGGGAATCCCCATCTGCCCAGCCAAAGCGGCAGTCATTCCGTCCAGCAGCACAAGCAGGCTCTGCTCAAAGGAGCTGCCCCCGGGCTGCCAGGAAGTTTTGCCGCCCTCCACCTGATTGGTGGCGGCGGGGACGATCAAAACAGAATCGGCCAGTTTCGCAATGGAGGAATCTTTGTAGATGGTGAGCAGGTCGAGCCTTGCGCCCGCCTTTTTGGCCTTTTGGGCCATGACTTTTAAGGTGGCCGTCTCGCCGGAAGCCGTCCCGCCGAGAAGCAGGTCCCCTTCCCCGATGGCCGGGGTGACGGTTTCGCCCACCACGTAGACGGTGAGCCCCAGGTGCATCAGCCGCATGGCGAAGGCGCGCATCATCAGTAGGGAGCGCCCCGCCCCGGCCACAAACACCCGGTTTGCTCTGCGGATGTCCGACAGGACCGCTTGGGCTTTTTCGGGGTCGATGCCGCTGATAATATCCTGCAAATCGCCGAGAATGCGTGCGGCGTTATCCAGCGTTTCCATTGAGATTCACATTCCTTTCCGAGTGTCTTGCCTTCGTCGTTTCCGAGGGAAAGGCACGGTGGGTTTCTTTCAATCGAATCCCCTGCGTCAGGGGCGGCACAGCAGCCTGGTTTTGGGCGGAGGGTTATCGGTTTCAAACCACGTCCCTGCGTAAGAGACGACGGGCCACTCCTGCTGCCACTACTGCACCAATTGCGCTTCAAGTCACGCCCCTCTTTCAGGGAAAAACGGCGGAGAGGGCGGGCTTCTGAGGTTTGAGAGGCCCGCCACCGTCGCCGCGGATTTTGAGGGAATTACTCGCCGATGATCTGCACCTGAACCTGACGAGGACGGGCGCGGACCTGATCCCAGTCGATGAAGTACACGTAGCCGAACTGGCCTAAATCCATCTCGCCGTCGGCAATGACGATGCTCTCGCTGCGGCCGAAGAAGATGGAGCGCAGGTGGGCGTCGGTGTTCAGGGAAGCGTAGGGCTCGTCGCCGACAGTGTAGGCAAACTCGATGTGCTTCTCGCCGGGGTGGAGGTACTGGCCCTCATACCGGCAGGTGGGCACCAGCTTTTCCATGATGTTGCAGAGATCCTGCTGTAAAAATTCCAAGCCGAAATAGGTGTGGTCGTGGGAGCATTCCTGCACCATGACGGAGCAGGTGGTGTGGTGGGAGTAAACGACGCAGATGCCGTCTTTTACGCCGGATTCCTTGACGATTTCCTTCACCTGTTTCGTCACGTCGTGGAAGGTGGGGTGCAGGCCCTCGGACTGTACATCGATTGCTTTGCGGTAAACTTTCATGATTTTTTCCTCCAAACTTTCAGTTTCGCAGGGAGTCCCCGCGTTTGTGACAAATGATTGTTTTCTAAATAGAAAATATATGTATCCTGTGATTTAAATTGCTTTCCAAATGGAAAGTTTATTTTGCCGTCCTCTCGTCCCAGGCCTCCCGGCAGGCTTGCAGCATTTCGTCTACGATGGCCCGCTTATCCTTGGCGCAGGCCACGGCGCTGGACGACCCGGAGGCGTCGGCCCCTTCTTTGATGACGTTGTAGACGTCTTGCCCGCAGGAAATTCCCGCGCCGATGAGGACGTAGATGTCCGGGTTGACGGAGCGGATGGCGTCCACCGAGGTGCGGATGTAGGAAAGGTCGCTGGCCTTGCCGGTGCCGATCAGGTCGTTGGGCTCCGCCGTGATGACCGTTGGGGCCAACAGGGCAGCCGCCTTGGCCTCCACGGTGGAATCGGAACAGATAAGACTCAGCATATTGAGCTCATTGGCCCTGTCCATGGTGTTTTTGAGGGTCAGGTAGGAAAGCTGTTTTTCCACGTGGTTTAACATGACGCCGTCCGCGCCCGCCGCCCGCACCGATTCCGGCAGGATGTTAGCAAGGCCCCTTCCCACGGGGATCGGGTCCATGGAGGGCGCAAAGACGATCAGGTTCTCGGTGGCCTCCGCCACCCTTCTGATGTCGGGGAACGGGGTGGTGAAAATCACCTGGACATCGTATTTTTTGGACGCTTCCTCAGCGATGAGGGCCAGCTCCAGTACTTCGTCTCCGTACAGGTACTGCTTGGGGCCGATTTCAAAAAACGGCGGTTTTAACAAACGTTTTGTATACACAAAATCACTCCTTTTTATTTTGATTGCAACGACGCTTCTTCTTATCTAAAGAATACACCTTATTTTCTTAAATGTCAATTATATTTTCTATTTATTTTGCAAAAATTATTTTTATAGCATAATATTATTTTCTAAAGGGAAAGTTTTAGGCAAAAAACGAGCGATGAAGGTCTTAGGATGTCCGGCCGCCGCTCCCGCTGACCGCCTGTGCGCACGCCTCACAAAAATATCTGGTTATGGGGATCATATCCCCTTAATCAGCGAGATTTTTTCCTGTATCATAAGGCTGAGGTGATAAAAATGCGCTTTCGAAGGCTCTGCGAATTGCGGGCGGAAAAAGGCCTGACCCTGAAACAGGTAGGAGATTATTTAGGAATCAGTGAACATGCCTATTCTCTATATGAAACCGGGAAACGGGATCTAACCTCCGACATGCTGATGGCGTTGACAGACTTTTACGGGGTCAGCGCCGATTATCTGGTAGAGCTGACCGACGACCCGATGCCATATCCCCCGTGTAAAAAATAACCGAGGGGGAATTGGCGGGCGGCTGATAGCCACCTCTACAGTGGGCGTGAAAAGAACAGACGGATATGGGTATTTACCCCCTATGGCATTCCATGATGTTTGAATCAGTGCGGTAAGGGCGGATTCCATATCCGCCCGCATTTCATCGATGTAGCATCGCCTCGTCCGCAGGCAAAAAGCACAAAACGCGGGGCTGACAACACGTCAGCCCCGCGTTTCCTTTATTTTGAGAGCGGCTGTCAAGCCCCCTCATAAAACCGTTACTCCGCCCGGAGCCCTTCCAGCAAGCTTTTCAGCTCCCCTTCGGTGGCGGCGCTCAATACCGCGTCCACCTTTTCTTTCATCTCCCCGAAGGACAGGTTGCTGACGATCCGCCGGGCCTGGGCGATCCGCGGGGCCGACATGCTCAGTTCCTTGATGCCCATGCCTACATACAGCGGAATCAGCAGCGGGTCGCCCCCGCTTTCGCCGCAGACGCCCACCCAGACGCCGTTTTTCTCCGCCGCCTCCACCACGTACCGGATGAGCCGCAGCACGGCGGGATGGTAGGCGCTGTGGAATTCCGACAGCTCCCCGGAGGTCCGGTCCGCCGCCATGACGTACTGGTTTAAGTCGTTGGAGCCGATGCTGAAAAAGTCCACGAGCCTTGCCAGCTCCCCGCTCATGACCGCAGCGGACGGCGTCTCGACCATGACGCCCACCTCATACTGCCCGAGGGTTACCCCCTCCCCTTCCAGCTTTTCTTTTTCCTCCCCGAGGAGGCTGAGGATTTTTATAAGCTCCTCCACCGTGGAAATCATGGGAAACATGATCCGCAGCCTGCCGCAGGCGCTCGCTATCAAAAGAGCCCTGAGCTGGGTGCGGAAAATCCCCTCGTTTCGCAGACAGAACCGGATGGCTCGCACTCCTAAAAACGGGTTTTCCTCCTTTGGCATGTTGAGGCAGGGGGTGGGTTTGTCCCCGCCTGCGTCCAGGGTGCGGATGGTCACCGGAAGGCCGTCCGCCGCCTCCAAAAGGCCTTTGTAGCAGGCAAACTGTTCCTCCAAAGACGGCGGGTCGGAACGGTTCATATAGAGAAATTCCGTCCGAAAAAGCCCCACGCCCTCCGCTCCCAACGAGGCGGCGTTTTTCATCTCCGCCCCACTGAAAATGTTGGCGGAAAGCTCCAGCTCCCGCCCGTCCGCCGTCCGGGACGGCCCGGTGAGATAGAGTTTGTCCTTTTCCCGCTCGGCGTTTTCCCGGGCGAGCTTTTCCTCATACTCTTTTTTCAGCTTCTCGTCGGGGAACAGGAAATAAAGCCCCTTGTCCCCATCGAGGATCATGGGCGCGCCGTCCGGGATGCTGTCCAGCGCGTCCGGCACGTTTGAAATGGCCGGGATGCCGAGACTCCGGGCCACAATGGCGCTGTGGCAGTTCTTTCCGCCCTTTTCGGTGACGAATCCCGCCACTTTCGACGGGTCTAAGTGGATGGTGTCCGACGGAAGCAGCTCGTCGGCGATGACGATGGTGCCCGGCTCGTCGACCTGAAGGCCCTGAGAACCGCCCATAATCTCGTCGATGAGCTGGTTCGACACGTCCTTCACGTCGGCGGCCCGCTCCCGCATCCGCTCGTTTTTGAGCGCCTCGAACCGCCCCCGCACCTCTTCCGCCACCAGGTGGATGGAGTAGATGGAGGAAAAGCCCTCGGCGGCGATTTTCTCCCGGATGGACTCGATGAACGACTGGTCGGAGATGATCTCCCGGTGGGCCTTGAGGATGCCGGCGGCGTTTTCGTCGGAGGCTTCCCGCTCCATCCGGCAGAGCTTGTCGAGGACCGCTTTGATGGCGGCGAACAGCTTATCGGTCTCTTCGTCCACGTTTTCCGCCTTTTGCTCGTACTCCCGCTCGCTCCGGCGGTAAATCATCGTCTTGCCGATAGCGATTCCCCCCGACAGCGCAACGGCCCCGGCGGGATTTTGCGCGGCGGGCTCCTTTTTCTCTTCCGATTGCCCCGCGCCGCCGTCCGCTTCCCCTGCGTCCACAAAATACCGGTCGACCGACAGGGCCATCCGGGCGTAAATGGCTTCAAATGCCTCGTTTTCGTCCGGGCCGTCTATTTTCAACGTGAACACGCAGCCGTCCTCGATGCAGCCGCACATAATGGAGAGAGGGCTTTTCCCCTCGTACACTTCCCCGTCGAACTCGATCTCGACGGAACTCTCAAACCGCTTCGCCACTTCGACGAATTCTGAAACCGGCCGGGCGTGAAAGCCCTCCTCCCCCGAAAAACGAAATTTTTTCTCTATCATAGTAATCTCCTATTGCTGTAAAGATGAGTTTGGGAAGTTTCCCTTCGAAAACTTCCCAAATCCAAGTTGTTATGTATCTTACTGCTATGCTGCTGCTTTTTTCTTTCCAATGGTTTTGGTGAAGTTCACCGTGACCGCCGTGACCACAGCGCCGATGATAATGGCCAAGAGGTACAGCCAGACGTTTCCGACCGCCCCGGGAACCGCGATGGCGAAGATGCCGCCGTGGGGAGCTGCCAGGGTGCATCCGAACAGCATCGAAAGCGCGCCGGTTACAGCGGAACCCAGCATGGTCGCCGGAATGACGCGGAACGGGTCGGCCGCCGCGAAGGGGATGGCGCCCTCGGTGATGAAGCAGGCGCCCAAAGCCCAGGCGACTTTACCGGCTTCTCTCTCCTGTGGGTTGAATCTTTTCTTGAACAGAACAGTGGCGAGGGCCAGGCCCAAAGCGGGGCTCATGCCAGCCGCCATATTGGCCGCCATGGGAGCGGTGATGCCCTCAGCCAGCAGGCCGACGGCAAAGGTATAGGCCACCTTGTCGCAGGGGCCGCCCATGTCGAAAGCGGTCATCAGGCCCATGACGATGCCCAGCAGGATGGAGCTGGTGGTGGACAGGTTTTTCAGCGCGTCGGTGAGCCAGCCCATGAGTGCGGAAATCGGGCCGCCCAATACGTAGACCATCAAAAGTCCCACCACGAGAATGGTCAAAAGCGGGATAAACAGCACCGAGCTGATTCCTTCCAGTGCCCTTGGCAGCTTGACTTTTTTGAGCAGCAGCGCAAAGTAACCGCAGGCGAGGCCGGCGATGATGGCGCCCAGGAAACCGGCGCCGATGACGTTTGCGCATATATAGCCCAGCGCCAAACCAGGGGCGATACCGGGCCTATCCGCGATGGAGTAGGCGATGAACGCGCACATGATAGGCAGCATGAAAGAAATGGCCGCACCGCCCAGCATATTGAGCGTCGCGCCAAAGGACCCTTCAGCCGGTTCCAGTCCCCACAGGAAGGACACCGCGATGAGCAGGCCGCCCGCAGCAACCAATGGGATCATGTAGGAGATACCTGTAAACAGGTGCTTTAAGATACCCGAACTGTGAGCGCCCAAGTTTTCCATGGCGGAGCCGCCATGTTCAGTCTTTTGCCCACCGGCGGCAGGGGCTTTCCGTTCCACTTTCATGGCCGCTTCCACTGCCAGTTTCGCCTCTTTGATGATTTTGCTCACCGGCCATTCCACCACGGGAATGTCGGTAAACCGGGACATATCCGTGGCCACGCCCGATGCGATGATGACGGCGTTTGCCTCTCTGATGTCCTCCGGCGTCAGTTCGTTTTCCACGCCGATGGACCCCTGTGTCTCAACCTTGATGGAAACGCCCAGTTCCTCGGCGGCCTTTTCCAGCGCTTCGGCAGCCATGTAGGTATGGGCGATCCCGGTCGGACAGTTGGTGATCGCAACTAATTTCATAACCTTTACCCTCCTCATAAAAAGAATACATTCCGATTCCTATCGCAGAGCGTCAATGACTTCTTCCGCGCTCTTCGCTTCCAAAACCTTGTTCCGAACCTCCTCGTGGACCAGTTTGCGGGATATCTGGGCCAGGAGCTTGAGATGCTGATTGCGTGCCTCCATCGGCACGACGATGAGAAAAATCATTTTTGGATTTTCCCCGTCCTCTGTCGGCCAGTCGACGCCGCCGGCGCTTCTCCCGAAGGCAATGGCCGCTTCGTTGACATACTGGCTTTTGGCGTGGGGAATGGCGACCTGCATGCCGATGCCGGTGGAAAATTCCTCTTCCCTCTTCATAGCGGCGCGCACCATCTCCTCCTCCTTGGAAACCGCCCCCGAAGCGTTCAAAAGATGCATCAGCTCGGCGATGGCGTCCTCACGGGTTGTGGATTGCAGCGCAAGGGTCATGTTTTCCGGTTTTAAGAGTTCCGTAATGTCCATGTCCGTGTCCTCCTGGTTTTTGGTGATATGATAAGAAGCATCATTGATAACAGAAATGCCGGCGGAACGCAGGGCGTTGATTGTCAGCGCGTCCATTCCGGAGTCGGTGACGATTCCGTGAAACGCCTCCGGCTTTGCGATGACCGAAAAGTAATCCTTTCCGGTTTTGCCGCTGTCCACGGCTAAGTAGACCTCTTTCCCCGCCTCGATCATCACCCGCTTGATGCTGGCTTCGGTCAGGTTGGGGGTCGTCGCCCCGTACCGGGTGCTGAAACCGTTTGCGGCAATGAACACCTTATCGGGGACCATGTTGCGGATAAAATTCTCCGCGTCCGGTCCGATGAAGGACCGGGTGTTGGCCCGGTAGACGCCGCCGGTGCAGATAAGCTCTACATTGCTGTCGGGGGTCCCGGCTACATCGGTGACAATGGTAGCGGAGTTTGTAATGAGGGTGATTTTTTTATTCCGGAGGGCCCTTGCGATCTCAAACGTCGTAGTACCGGAATCCAAGAGAACCGTGTCCCCGTCGTTGACAAGGGACGCCGCGATTTCAGCGATTTGCCGCTTCTCCTCCAGATACTCCTGTTCCTTTTCCAGGTAACCAGCCTCGAAAATGGATAAATTGGTGGACACCGCGCCCCCGTGGGTGCGCTGGAGCTGGTTTCGCTTTTCAAGCTCGGTCAAATCCCGGCGGATAGTCGCCTCGCTGACCTCAAACAAATCGGTGAGTTCTGTAAGGGAGACGCTCCCTTTTAATTTCAGCATATCCAAAATGATGGATTTCCTTTGTTCGGCAAACATAATCTTCCATCCTTTGTGTTTATTTATTTTCGTTTTTGAACGTTTATGTCTCTATGCTCATTATAATCCGCATAAAATTATTTCGTCAATGTGTATGTATACCAATATTGCTTAGAATTCATCGTGCATATTTACCTAAATTTTATTATTAATATTGATATTTTTATAAAACTATTCTATGATAGAGCTATTCTCATATAATGATTGTTTGTGATTGATTATATTTTGACATGAAAGTTTGTCTCTCAACGCAAGGGACAAATACGCAGCAAAATGTTATGAGCTGCATCAATTAAAAAGGACTGGTGAATTTTATGAACACAAAATGCATCCTGTTTGACATTGACGGGCTGATGGCAGATTCGGAACAGCTCACTTTTACTCTCATTAGGGAGATTCTTCGAGAACGGGGCCTCGACATGACTCTGGATTTTTACCGTCAGACCATCGGTGTCGACCAGAAGATTGGGGCCCGGCTTTTCACCGACACCTACCCAGGCATCGACGGGCAAAAGGACGTTTACGACGTTTTTGAGACCCGCTATGAGGCCGCTGTTCAGGAGGGCCGCTTGAGCCCCAAACCCGGTCTCTTTGAACTTCTGGAGGAATTAGACCGCCGAAACCTTCGACGGGCTGCCGCCAGTTCTAATGTGGAGCGGGTGGCCATGGCGAACTTGAGGGGCATCGGAGCACTCTCCCGGATGGACGCCGTGGTCTGTGACGGCATGGTAGAGCACGTCAAGCCCTTTCCCGACCTGTTTTTGAAGGCGGCGGAGCTTTTGGGTGCACAGCCCGAAGAGTGCCTCGTCCTGGAGGATTCCACAGCCGGAGTCCAGGCCGCCCGCGCCGCAGGGATCCCCGTCATCGTCATTCCAGACCTAATCTCCCCCACCGAAGAAACCCTCGAAATCTGCCTGGCCCGAATGGACAGCCTTTTGGATGTCAGAAATTTCCTTGTGGAAAACGACATCCGCGGTTAAGCCCGCAGCGATGGGGAAAAACCTCCTTTCTCTCTTTCTGCTTCCATAACTTACCTTTGCAATCCATGCAACAGATGTGCTATAGTAAACCTGCTTAAAGCAGCCGGCGCGGAAAGCCGCAAAATTGTACATATTTGAGCTTTTGCAGCTTCTCGCCCTCAATTTTTTAAGCGGGACTTGCGCCCTGCCGCAAACGCGCAAATTCCAGCAAGGAATCGGATCGAACGCAAGCGTTCGATCCCGAAATTGTATCTCCACGGCTTCTCCGCAAAGATTCAATTTCAAAAAGGAAGTTTTGAATGGAACGCAAGTGTTTGATGCCGAAATTGCACCTCCACGGCTTCGCCGTAAAGGTACAATTTCCAGTAAGGAAAGCCAATCGAATGCAAGCGTTCAATTCCAGAAAGGACAAATAAATATGAAACGCAAATTCATCGCGGCCCTGCTGGCCGCAACCGCACTGTTTTCCACCATGGCGCTGCCCGTAGGGGCCGCCTCGAAAACCCACACCGTCGTCTCCGGCGACACCCTTTGGAAAATCGCCGTAAAATACCAAGTCGGCACCAGCGAAATCATCTCGGCAAACCCTCAGATCAAAAACCCCGACCTGATCTACCCCGGACAGGCCGTCACCGTCCCCACCCTGGATGCCTCCGTCTCGTCCTACGAGCAGAAGGTCATCGACCTGGTCAATGAGATTCGGGTTCAGAACGGGCTTCGCAAATTCACCGCCAACTGGGAGCTGAGCCGAGTCGCCCGCTACAAATCTCAGGACATGAAAGATAAAAAATACTTTTCCCACACCAGCCCCACCTACGGTTCTCCCTTCGACATGATGAAAAGCTTCGGAATTTCCTATAAAACCGCCGGCGAAAACATCGCCTACGGCTACAGCACCCCCGAAGCGGTAATCAAGGGCTGGATGAACTCTGAGGGACACCGGAAAAACATCTTAAACCCCAGTTTTACCCAAATCGGCGTCGGATACGTGGCCAGCGGCAATTACTGGACCCAGATGTTCATCGGTTAAAAAACAAAACTGCCGGGCGAAGCGCAAAAGCGTTCGTCCGGTTTTTCTTTTTGGAAAACCTGATTCTTTATTATATAAGGAAAGAGCCGCCCATTGGATTTTTCGAAAAATCGTCAAAATCCGCTTCTTTTTCCCTCCAATTGTGGTACAATAAACGCAGGTAAACTGCGTTTATCGCCGAAGAAGCCCTTTGAGGACTTCGTCCTCAATTTTGCTCGCTCAACGGCGGCAAAACCGGACTTCTTGTATAGGACTAAAATGTGGTACAATAAAGGTATTTTCAATGTGTACCGAGGAGGCGCCGCCATGTCCATCGAAACCTACCTGCCCTTTTGGCAAAAACTCACTCCTACCCAGAGGGAAACCCTCTCCCGGGCCGCCACCACCCACCGGGTCCAAAGGGGCACCATCGTCCACAACGGCTCGGAGGACTGCGTGGGGCTGCTGCTGATCGTTTCGGGGCAGCTAAGAGCCTTCATTCTCTCCGACGAGGGAAAGGAAATCACCCTCTACCGGCTTTTGAGCCGGGACATCTGCCTGTTTTCCGCCTCCTGTATGCTCAACAGCATCCAGTTCGACATCTCTATCGAAGCAGAACAGGACACCACCTTCTATAAAATCCCCACAAAGGTCTACCACCACCTGATGCAGGAATCCGCTCCGGTAGCCAACTACACCAACGAACTCATCTCCGCCCGGTTTTCCGACGTGATGTGGCTCATGGACCAGATTCTCTACAAGCGCCTCGATTCCCGGCTGGCGGCCTTTCTCCTGGAAGAAAGCGCCCTGACCGGCGCAACCGAGCTGAAAATCACCCACGACGCCATCGCCCGCCACCTGGGAAGCGCCCGGGAGGTGGTGACCCGGATGCTCAAATACCTCCATTCCGAGGGGGCCGTGACCCTCTCCCGTGGCAGCATCACCATTGCCGACGAAAAAAAGCTCCGTGGACTCGCTCAGGAAAGCCTCCGTTAGGCCTATGTGATAAAGTCACGGTAATCGAAAAAAAGCAGGCGTATAATAGGCTCATAAACCGAAAACACAGTTACCGAAAGGAGCATTTACTATGTCTGCTTTAACCATCAATAAAAAGAATTTCAAATCCGAGGTCCTCTCCTCCGACCAGCCGGTGCTGCTCGACTTCTGGGCGCCCTGGTGCGGCCCCTGCCGGATGTTCTCGCCGGTCATCGATGAGGTCGCCGAAGAAAACGGCGATTCCGTCAAAGTGGGCAAAGTGAACATCGACGAAGAGCTGGAACTGGCTCAGGAATTCGGCGTCACCAGCATCCCCACCCTCATCCTCATCAAAGGCGGCAAAGTTTCCGCCAAATCGGTGGGCATGCGGTCCAAAGACGCGGTGGAGGAGATGATCGGATGAACCTGTTTTCCCGTAAATCCATCACAGACTGGGTGGAGGAGGCCCGCCGCACAGACGGCCTCCTCATCGACGTCCGCACCCCGGAGGAATACGATGAAGGCCACATTCCGGGCAGCGTGAACCTCCCCCTGGGCCGGACGGACGCCATAAAGGCCGTAGCTCCCAGCCCGGAGGCCCGCCTCTATGTCTATTGCCGCAGCGGCAGCCGGAGCGCCCGGGCCTGCGCTCTGTTTGAACAGATGGGCTACAAAAACGTGCGAAACATCGGCGGGATTTTATCCTGGCGCGGTGAAATCGCGGAAGGAGAATCGGCATGAAAGTTGTCATCATCGGAGGAGTGGCGGGTGGCGCCACCGCGGCGGCCCGACTGCGCCGTTTGGACGAAAACGCCCAAATCATCGTACTGGAACGGAGCGGTTACGTCTCTTACGCCAACTGCGGCCTCCCCTATTACATCGGCGGGACCATCCAAAACGAAAAGGCCCTGACCCTACAGACGCCGGAGAGCTTCAAGCGCCGGTTCAATGTAGACGTCCGGGTACAGAACGAAGTGCTCGCCATCCGCCCGGAACAGAAATCAGTCACCGTCCGCCGCCTCAGCGACGGCACCACATACGAGGAAAGCTACGACAAGCTGATCCTCTCCCCCGGCGCAAAACCGGTGCGCCCGAACCTCCCCGGCATCAACCATGAGAGGATTTTTACCCTCCGCTCAGTGGAGGACACCTTCCGCATCCACCGGTTCGTGGAAGAAAACGCACCTAAAAGAGCGGTGGTCGTGGGCGGCGGCTTCATCGGCCTTGAGATGGCGGAAAACCTGACCCATCTGGGCCTGTCGGTGACGGTGGTGGAGCGTTTAAATCAAGTCATGTCCCCCATTGACTACGACATGGCCTGCGGCGTTCACGCCTACCTGAAAGACAAGGGCGTCAGCCTGTTTTTGGGCAGCTCGGTAGAAGGCTTTGAGCCTGCTGACGACGGCCTGCGCACCATTTTGGACAAAGGCCGGACCCTCACGTCCGATATGGTCATTCTCGCTATCGGCGTCACCCCGGAGACACATCTGGCCAAAGAAGCGGGACTGCGGCTGGGCCAGCGGGGCTCTATCGCCGTCAACGACCGGATGGAAACCTCTATTCCCGACATCTACGCCGTGGGCGACGCGGTGGAAGTCCGCCATTTTGTCACCGGGTCGGAAACCCTCATTCCCCTGGCCGGCCCCGCCAACAAACAGGGCCGTATCGCCGCCGACAACATCTGCGGCCGGGATAGCCGGTACAAAGGTTCCCAGGGCTCGTCGGTCCTCAAGCTCTTCGACATGACGGTGGCGGCCACCGGAATCAATGAAGACGCCGCTAAAAAAGCGGGAATCGAATATGACAAGGTAATTACCTTTACAGCCAGCCACGCCACCTATTACCCCGGTGCCAGCAATATGACGGTGAAAACCCTCTTCGACCCCCAAAGCGGCAAAGTCCTGGGAGCGCAGATCGTCGGGTTCGAGGGCGTGGACAAACGGATCGATGTTTTAGCAACCGCTATCCGGGCCGGTATGACGGTCTATGATTTAGAAGAGCTGGAGCTTTCCTACGCTCCCCCCTACTCTTCCGCCAAAGACCCGGTGAACATGGCGGGCTTCGCCGCTGTTAACGTCTTGGACGGCACCGTCAAGCAGTACCATTGGCACGACGTTCCCGCCCTCCCCAAAGACGGCAGCGTTACCCTGCTGGACACCCGCACCGACGAGGAATACGCCCGCGGCCACATCGACGGCACCCTCCACATCCCGGTGGACGTTTTGCGGGAACATCTCAGTGAGCTGGACCCTTCAAAACCTGTCTACGTCAACTGCCAGAGCGGCCTTCGCAGCTATATCGCCTGCCGGATTCTCAGCGGCCACGGCTACGACTGCTATAACCTTTCCGGCGGCTGGCGGTTCTACGACCTGGTCAAACAAAACGGTGGATTCGACACCGCTCCTGCCCATCCCTGCGGCTTAGCAATTGAGAAATAGCAGGAAAAACAGTTTCTAAACCTCTTTATAAACAAGGCAAAACCGGCTGGAAGAAACCAGCCGGTTTTGTTTTTGAGAGCTGAGGAGATTATCGCTCTCAAATATAGGAGATGAAGGAGATTTAACGAATACAGGCCGATACGAAAACGGCAACTGCTATCGTTATTAGCAAATCCTTAAGGGCTACTTGACCCACGCGCCGGAAGCGTCTAACTTGTAACCGCCTACGGTGGTGTTTGCCGCCATTTTGCCGCTGGCGTTAAAGTAGTAGCATTTAGCATTTACCCAGTTCCAGCCAGTTGCCATGGCTCCGCTTTCTTTCAGGTAGTACCAGGTATTTCCCTGCTGCAGCCAACCGGTCATCATTGCGCCGTTGCCTCTCATATAGTACCAGGTGTTTCCTACCTGTACCCAGCCGGAGTTTGCCATGCCGCCCCAACTGTAGAGGTAGTACCATACGCCTCCGTTGTAGAGCCAGCCGGTCTGCATCACGCCGCCTGCGTTCAGGAAGTACCAGGTGTTGCCCAGTTTGAGCCAGCCTGTCGCCATCACGCCGTCGGATTTCAGATAGTACCACTTGTTATCGACTTTCTGCCAGCCGGTAGCCCGGATGCCGTCTGTGCCCAGATAATACCACTTGCCGGACACTTTGGCCCAGCCGGTGACATACTCGCCGTCAGCGTCTTTCAGCTTGTAGCCGTCGTCGGTCTCTTCCCAGGTGTAGTTGTCGTCGCCGGTGGGAGGAGTTTCGGGATCCGGTTTATCATCGGGTTTCGGGGTGACACTTCCGCCTCCGCCGGAACCAGAACCGCCGCCGATGGAGCCGCCGCCTGTTACACCATCGCCTCTCCACAATCCGCCAAAATCGGGATCTGTAGGGAAGTCTTTAGGATCGATATACTCCTTCTGGGTATAGGTGCCTTTCATCAGCTGATAAGAGTATTCGTAAATAGAACGGACTACTGCATTTCCGGAGTAGGCAGACTGTGCAAACGGCCGGTCCAAATACCAGTTGCGGTAAACTCCAGGACCGTCATATCCATGTTTTTCTGCGTTATTCAAATAATCGAGGAAAACGTTGTACTTGATTGCCTGCGTGAACGCGTCGCCTTCAATTTCAAACTCTGCACCAAGGCCCAAGGTCTTGATTCGGAAGGCGAAGGTGTCCATCAGCGGGTTTCCGTTCTTCACAGGCTCTGCCATAGTGCCGGGCAGATAGGCGGATTGGTTGGCACGGTAGGTGAAGAAGTGGTTGGGCTGCAATGCAGTGGCATCGAAACCGTAGTTATGAGCGCTGGAGGTACCGGAAGCGTTCCAATAAGGAATCCAGTAAGTTTTCATTCCTTTTTCATGAACAGCATCGTTGAATTTCATGATCCGCTGTTCTGACACAACGTCGTCCGCACCCTCATGCAGCCAATAAAATCCCACAAAATCGATGTATTCGTAGTTGCCCGCTTCAAAACGGCTGAGGGCCTCGTTGATCCACCAATTAAGAGCGTAATCATAATCATCTTCGGTTCGGAAGGTGAGATTCCGCTCTCCGTCCAGAGAACCGAATTTTGGCTGTTCTTTATTGTAAGCGGTCGGGTACATCAAAACCATCTTGACCTTATAGTTGGGGTCGTTAAGCTCCCCAGAAGCGATTCTTGCCGCTTCGTTCAGAGTGTCCATGTCACCGCCCTCATCAAAGGTCTTATCCATAAACCAATGCCAGTCAGTGGCATTTGCTAGCGCCTGACTGCTGTCGGCATAATAGCGGCCGTATTGGGATTTTAGCGCCAGCAGCAGCACGGTGTCAAACATAGTATCTACCGCTTTGTTATTCTCGTCGATATAGGTCAGCAGCGGACGCAGTTTAGTCAACGTTAAATCGCCTACAGCCTCGCCGCCTTCAGCGTCAAATCCATACCAGCCGGTGTAGCAGAGTACCATATCTTGGACATCGCCGGTATTTTCCCCTGTTTGCAGGAATTGACCGTCCAAAGCCACGGTACCGTTGTCTGCATAAGCCACACCGCTCTTCAGTTCGTCGTAACCCTGTACCGTAATTTCATCAACAAAGGTCCATCCCGTTACTTCTACTTCCAGCCGGACATATCTAGCGATAATCATCTCGTTTTCCGGAAGCAAGTCAATGATGGTTGCGCCGTTTTCAGAAATGTCCTCGTTGTGCCACCCATAGGTGTATCTTCCGTCTGGAACCGCTTTGCCAGCTGATGTGCTCTTGGTCATCGGCAGCCATTTTTCACCGTCTACCGAAACAAAGAGCTTGGTATTTGCTGGATTGGGAATTCCTGCTCCTTTGTTTACAGCATTGCCGTAGGTAACGGATTTGATGGTTTTCAAGTCATTTAAATCCACAATAATAGAGCGGATTTGCTTGGCGCTGCGGATAATATCTCCTGCAATCGCGCAGTCGGTGCGGTTGAAGCCGACCCATTTGCCGTCGCCGAAGGAGGCGCTGCCTTGAACGCCGTCAGTCAACCTTGTCATTGTGGCATCAGAGTAGCTGTTAGTCGCCCCCTCTGGGAAATAGGTGTAGGAAGTTCCCATCGCCAGATTGCGAGAGCCGTCCTCATCGAGAATATAAGGAGTACCCGCTTTGGAACACTGTCCCAGCTTACCGATTGCCTTGACTTCATCCAGATAGACGGCATTGCCGCCGGCCGGCACGTCGAATTCCACGCGGATGTAGCGGATATAGGCATATTCCGCATCATCGAAATAAGGATTGGGGAATTTATTCACCGAAGCATCCCAAGTGAGGTTGACGTTTTCTCCGTCTGCCGGACGAACTCCACTCAGGGATGCAAGATTGATCCAGTCGACCCCGTTGGAAGAAGCAAAAATGGTGAGGTTCTCTGGAATCGTCTGCTTATTTCCGCTGTCCTTTCTAGAGCTCACGATAATCTGGGACACAGAAGAGAGAGCTCTCAAATCAAAGTCCATCACAACGTGTCCCGGCGTGGTGAAGCCCATCCAGTTCTGGTCGTATTGGGTATAGGTCACACCGTATTTTCCGTCGGTCAGCAGACCACCCAAGTTGTTAATTGCGGGTTTTTGTGAAATAGTATAAGTATTATTTCCCCGGAGCAAATTCAGTTCAGCGCCGTAATCCGGGTTTTCATTGGCGTCCGGATTGTCGTCCGCCACCTGCAACACTTCGATTTCGTCAATAAAAAACCAACTGACGCCTACGATATGTACCCGAACATACCGCCCGGAAATCGCTTTGTCGGCAGTGGCGACATACCGGTTGACGGAATCCCCTTCGTAATTCAAGGCATCGTCGGACAAAGTGCTCCAATTCTGCATATCGGAGGAGTATTCCACCTTCATTGCCGTGGGGGAGGAAATACCGGGGCCCTGCTGCCTCAGGCTACCCACCTTGACCTGTTCAAAGCTCTGAACCGAGCCCAGATCAATGGTAGCATAAAAATCGGTCAATCCTTCTTTTTTGCCGTCGTTCATATGGTAACCGACCCATTCAGGATCGTTATATGCAAGACGGCCTCTCTTTCCGTTTGTCAGTTTGTAATTGTCATCCGGATAAGAGGCGTTGGCAGGCCATGCCGTAGTATAGGGCCGCCCATATGCCAAGTTGCTGGGGTCAACGGTCACGTCCGGCTCCTGCGGCGCAACGATAAATGTTTTGTGTTTCAAAACCATCACGTCATCCAACGCTATCGCATCGCTGTTAGGAACAGTGAGCTTCACATAGCGGGCGCTGATGGGCTGCTCAGCCACAATCTGCCCGTGGGCGATCTCGGTTTCATCAGCGGCAGGAGAACCCAGGTCCACCTGTCCGACCGATTTCCAATTGGAACCGTCATTTGAGTATTCTGCCCGGATCCATTGGGGCCATCTGGCGGCACCTTCCGCGTTATACAGGAAGTTTGCGTCCACCTGTTCAAAAGCAGTTGCCGCGCCCAAATCGATGACAACTTCCAGATTTCCGCTGGACGCCGGATAATTGATCCAGTTGTTCAGAAGCTCATCGCCAGTCCGTCCATCTGTCAGGGCGATCAAATCCGGGTCATCCTCTGAGTTTTTGTTCACCGAATAGGTTTTTCCCCAAGACACTATGTTGTCTTTATCCGCGGGGACGTATCCGCCGGTGGAAAAGATACCGTCCGGTTCCCGTCCATCCGCTGTCTGAAGCAATTCGATCTCATCCAGACCGATCCAGTTTTGGAGCTGCTTCTTAGAGAAAAACACATTGATTTTTATCTGTCTGGCTGCTATTTTGCCGCCGTTCGTCTTATAGATATACTCGTGGACACCTAAATCTTCGGCTAATTCCACATCGTGAATCAATTTCCAGGTTGGCTCCTCGCCCGCGCTGCTTGAAATATACACCTGGAATCGGCTTGGGCCAAAAATTCCCGACGCACCGCCGAGAGTGCTCAGGTTCAGCTGCTCAAACTGCTTCATTTCGCCCATATCAAAGACGAAATCAGCATAGCTAAGCGAGCCATAGCCCTTGTTATAATATGCGGTATAAATGCTTCCCACATTTCCGTCAGATCTCATCCCATCGGTCAGCATGGTTGCAGCCGGCATGGACGGATCCCGCTCTATGTAGTTTCCTTCGCCCTTATTAGCGTCTCCGTAGGTCATAGAGGTAGTAAAGGGAATGCCGTACAGCAGACTATCTTTAGAAGCCTCCTGAACCACCAGGCTACAGGTATTGCTGGTCACCGTTTCCGTCAAATCCCCAATGGTGTTGGTGACGACTACATAATAGGATCCTGCGTCCTCAAAAGCCGCATCAGTGATGGTCAGGGTATCGGAGTCGACTCCCTCGATTTTTACGCCGTCTTTGTACCAATCATAAGTGATGGTCCCCATACCAATTTCCATCGGTTTAAGCGACACGGACAAGGAAGTTTCGCCGCCGAGGGCAACGCCTTTGTCCCGGGACAGATTCTGTTCAAAGATGGGAATGCTTGGGATAGTCTCATCCACAGGGCCATACAGTTCGATTTCATCATAGGAGATCCATCCGTTCTCCATTCCCTTTAAGGTAAAGCGAATTCTCGACGCGGTAAAATTTACATCTCTTTCTTCTTTATAGGAACCGTACCCTATGCCAGGCCCGTCGTTTTTGTTGCCGGTAAAATGCGGTGAGTTGTTCCAGGTAGTACCCAGCTTCCAATCCCCGGCTTCTTCGTCATAGTATTCTACCAATATTTCCGGCATAATCCCGATGCCGATATCCTGCTGTTCGTAGCCGGAAATGACGACCCGGCTCAAAGTCCTCGGGTGTCCCAGATCCATGGTAATATATCCGGTATCCCACCGACAGCCGAATACAAGCAGAGTATTTGTATATCCGTTTGTATACTGCCCATCTGTTAATTTTGTAAAATCCGGGTCGTCATAATCGTGGTGATTTTTGTACTGCATCTCATAAGACGCCCCAAGAGCCCAGTTCCTCTCATGCTGTTCTGCCGCGGACACCTGGTATCCGCCCCCCGTTATCCCGGGCGGCAAACTACTGACAATACACGTTGCTGCCAGTACAAAGCACAAACAGGAAGCCAAACGCCGTTTGAAAAACTTTGTAAACATACTGATTTCTCCCTTCTCCTTTTGACTGAAAACTAAAATATCTTTTACCCACTCAGTTCATCTCCACGGGTCATTCTAATTATATATTCTGTATTTGAATAAAAAATAGTCTATTATTTACTTTATAGTCTTATATTTGTTTTATGCGCATACTTTCTACTTTTTTATAAAAAATTGGCGCAATATTACACGACTATATAACAATTTAGTAATCAAATTTTATCTATAATGACCATAAAATATGAATAAAGGACATTCGACGTCATTGCATCCTAATGATGTTCCAGCAGTAAGTTTTACTTCTTTCGCAGTCTCAGCCGGTGTTTTTGCCTTTTATCATCCAAAGTATTCAATTTGGCAAAAGGCGGCATAGTTCCTATTGTGAGAGGAATTTGGCCTGTTGATGCCGGTGCGGCAAAGGCAGATGAAACCGTCGCCCTCTAGTCCAAAATCCGTGTACCGAAACCCGGTATACCGAGACTCCTGGTCCCACCAGTCGTACAAATCTCAGACCGCTTTCCGGTGGATTATATCCTCCAATGACATCGATGTATTTGGTGGATGTGCCCCTCGAGGAGATCCTCGCAGCGATGCTGTAACATCTGCCTGTTTTTTCACCTTTTTTATAAAATTGGAGTGATAGGCCGGAAATTCAGTGGATGCGGCCGAGGGGGCTGCGGTTTATCTCCCAACGCAAACTGAAAAGCGGGGAGTTTTATGCAGTATCTTACGGCTGCCGCCATCGCGCTTGTGGCATAAAATCCGTCCTCATAAACGCCTCCAGATTTATAGACAAAGGAAATGCCCATTTAGCGGGGCTGACATAAAAACGCAGAAGTGCACAGTGGCGCTCTACACCGCTTTTATGTCAACACCCTAAATGGGCATTTTTAATCAAGAATCTGAACCTAAAAACTTCGTCCATCTGGGTAAAAGGGTCCGCAAATAAGAAAAGTTTTCCTACCGGCGTCTCATTCTGTTCATCTCTTCCTCGATGCGGGCGGCAAACTCCTCGTCAGCCTTTCTAAAATACCCCATCACGCAGGTTTTAATCCGCTTTGGCATGGGTCCTAAGTCGGCCGCGATGTTTTCCACCAGATGCCGCCGGTGGATTTCCGGCAGACAGCGGTATCGCTCCCCCGCCTGGGTGAAATCATCGGTTTTTTCGATGGCGGAACGGGTGACAACCCCTTCCAGACACTCTCCCATACCGCTATCCGGCATCTTGGAAGGCGACCAGTCAGGTGACCGGTTGACCGGAATTTCCCGGAATCCGTTACCCAACCGGTGACGCTGGGCGTCCCAGTAGACAAAAGACCTGCCCTGGAGCATCTTGTCGGCTGAGAGCTCAATACCTGGCACTAAATTGGCCGGCGAGAAGGCGGCGTGCTCTACCTGCGTGCGGTAATCGTCGGGGTTGCGGTCCAAAATCATCCGCCCCACCGGCATCAGCGGGTAATCTCGCTCGCTCCACACCTTGGTGTCGTCCAGCGGGTCATAGGGGAGCTTCTCCGCGTCGCAGGGATTCATGAGCTGAACCCGTAGTTCATATTCCACACAGCCGCCTCCGGCAATGGTGTGATAAAGATCCTCTGCCATGACGTCTGGGTTTTCACAGGCCAACCGCCGGGCTTCCTCACTGTCGATGCACCGCTCGCCTGCCAAAGGGATCCAGTGGTACTTCACATACCGCTTCTCCCCCGCCTTGTTGACCCAGACAAAAGTGTTGATGCCAAAGCCCCGCATGGTGCGAACGCTGTCCAAGGTCCCCACGTCGGAGTAGAGCCAGGTGACCATGTGCAGGGCTTCCGGCGTCCGGGCGATAAAATCCCAGATGGCCTCGGGATTAGCCAGGTTATTCTTTGGCGATGGCTTCAGCGCGGCGATAACCTCAGGAAACCGGATAGCATCCCGGATAAAGAATACCGGGATCTGGTTGCCAACAATATCGAAGTTTCCCTCTTTGGTATAAAACTTGGTGGCAAAACCATGGACGTTTCTGGCACTGTCCGGAGTGCCTCTGTTGCTCACCGCCAGGGAAAATCGGACAAACACCGGCGTTTCCACGGACGGGTCCTGCAAAAATGCCGCCTTAGTATAGGGTGCCATGCACTGGTAGGGCCTAAAGCAGCCCAGAGCGCCGTAACCTTTGGTGTGCACGACCCGCTCCCGCTCCACGCTGTTTACAAAGATATCCAGCGTCTCATGAAGCCGTCCGTCCTGCACCAATACAGGGCCATCCGCCCCCACTGTCTGGGAGTGGAACTCCCGCCGGTCCTCAGCACAATTATTTTCGACGCAGGATCCTCCGTTATTTTCCTCACGCCCACAGGTGCAGTTTTGACACGGGGTCTCGCACTTGCAGTCTGGATTTCCGCACCCGCAGGCTGGCTTGTCGCAGGGGACGCACGGCTCGCAGCAGCCCCATTCTGGTATCTGCGGCGGTTTGCATCCCCACTCGGGCGGAACGTTGGGCCCACAGCAACCGCAATCCGGCTTTTCACAGGGCGGACAAGGACATGGCTCACAAGGGGGACAGGGGCATGGCTCACAGGGCGGACAAGGGCATGGCTCACAAGGGGGACAGGGGCATGGCTCACAAGGGGGACACGGTATGCAGGGCGGCTCTTGAGGCGGCAACGGCGGCACAGGCTCTCCTCCTTCCGGGCCTGTGGGCGGCGTTTCCGGTGTGGTCGGCGGAACCTCCGGCGCCGGGGGCGGAACTTCCTGCCTGGGCATCGCTGAAACCCCCGGCCCATCATAGATTTCCCCGGTGCTGGACTGTCTTTGAAGCATGGCGAGTTCTCGATTATACCGCTCGATCATCTCCTGAAAGGTTTTTTTCTCCATCTATCAAAATTCCTCCTCAAATGAGATTGGCTGCAAAGCCTTACCCCAATTTTATGCGAAGGGGGCTTTTCCAAAGACGCAGAATGATAAATTATCCCATAAGGCCGCAAGCTTTCGGCCTTATTTCTGCGCCTTCTACCTTTTTAAACCCATCTTAACAAAATTTTTATCCTTCTTCGCTCCTTCCTTTTACCGTTTTAACGACACCGGTGATAGGATAAAACCATAGAAGGGCGCAAGGCAAAAAAGATTTTAAACCAACGCCTTTGCAGTTCGCCGCCTGCTATTTTATCCGTTATCGCGGAAAACGGCAGTGCGATTTCGGCAGATCCCGCCTTAAATTCCGAAAGGAAGGATTCATATGACACGCGCCATCAAAATAATCCATCCAATGAAAACCAAAAAAGAAAGCGGTTTCACCCGCTTGACCCAGCGCCACCCCGTCCTTTGCTGGGTAGGAATCTTTATCGGCGCTCCGCTGCTCACATTGCTTGCTCTGTTTGCGGCATCCTCCATCGTCATGCTGCCCGTCGCCCTGCTTTGCGGCTGGCTGTAGAATACAAGGCAGCTTCCGTCTTAATGCCGTCTTAACATAGAACGAATCTTGCTAACACCGTTTTAACCACGGCGGTGTTAGAATTTTTTTGCAAAGGAGGAAGTCAATTTATGAACATCTTAGTCGGCGTCATCGGCGCCTGCGCGGCACTGCTCTTACTCTATTACTTCTATATTCTCATGAAAGGGGATGCGCAAAAATGAGCTCCGTCCTGCAATACGTCCTCTACCTGGCCATTCTGGTGGCACTGGCGGTCCCGCTGGGAGCCTATATCAAAAAGGTCATGGACGGGGAGAAAACCTTCCTCTCAAAAATCCTGACCCCCTGTGAAAACGCCGTCTACAAGGTCATGAGAGTGGACAAAAACGAGCAGATGAACTGGAAGAAATATTTGCTGAGTGTCCTGGTCTTTTCCGGCATCGGCCTTTTGTTTCTCTTTTTGCTCCAGCTTTTGCAGGGATTTCTTCCCGGCAACCCTCAAGGCCTCTCCGGCGTCAAATGGGACCTGTCCTTCAACACGGCTTCGAGCTTTGTGACGAACACCAACTGGCAGGCCTATTCCGGTGAATCCACTTTGAGTTACCTGACCCAGGCCCTGGGCCTGACGGTACAGAACTTCGTCTCCGCCGCCACCGGCATCGCAGTGCTCTTCGCCCTCATCCGGGGCTTTATCAAGGTCAAGACCGACGGCTTGGGCAGCTTTTGGGTGGACCTGACCCGTATCGTCGTCCACATCCTCATTCCTTTGAACCTCGTCATCGCCCTCTGCCTCGTGGGCGGCGGCGTCATCCAGAACTTAAAGCCCGCCGAGACCGTTTCCCTCCTGGAACCCATCGCAATTAGCGCCGGCGGAGAAATCCTCGAAAACGCCGTCATCGATGCGGAGACAAACACCGTCACCGTGGACGGCGCGGTCATAAAGGACGCCCAAATCGTCACCGAGCAGTTCGTCCCCATGGGCCCGGCCGCCAGCCAGGTGGCCATCAAGCAGACCGGCACCAACGGCGGCGGATTCATGGGCGTCAACTCCGCCCATCCCTTAGAAAACCCCAACGCCTTTACAAACCTATTTGAAATGATTTCCCTGCTGCTCATTCCGGCAGCCCTCTGCTTCACCTTTGGAAAGAGCGTCAAAAACAAAAAACAGGGCTTCGCCATCTTTATGGCCATGTTCCTCTGCCTTTTGATCGCCCTGTCGGCCATCGCCGTCAATGAGCAGGCCGCTACCCCTCAGCTTGCACAAAACGGCGCGGTGGACATCTCCATGTCCGACCAGGCCGGCGGCAATATGGAGGGCAAGGAAACTCGGTTCGGCATCGCCGCCTCTTCCACCTGGGCCGCCTTTACGACAGCCGCCTCCAACGGCTCGGTCAACTCGATGCACGACAGCTACACCCCTCTGGGCGGCATGATCACCATGGTCCAGATGCAGCTGGGCGAAGTGATTTTCGGAGGAACCGGCTGCGGCCTTTACGGGATGCTCGCTTTCGCCATCTTAGCGGTGTTCATCGCCGGGCTGATGGTGGGCCGCACCCCGGAGTTTCTGGGTAAAAAAATCGAGCCCTACGAGATGAAGTGGGCGGTTCTCGTCTGCCTCGCCACCCCCATTGCCATCTTAGTGGGCAGCGGCATGGCGGCCGCAGTCCCCGAAGTGGCCAATAGCCTCGCAAACTCCGGCCCCCACGGCTTTTCAGAACTGCTCTATGCCTATTCTTCTGCCGGCGGCAACAACGGCTCCGCCTTCGCCGGCTTTAACGCCAACACCGTGTTTTTAAACGTCTCGCTGGGCTTTGTCATGCTCTTTGCCCGCTTTCTGCCCATCATCGGCACCCTGGCCATCGCCGGAAGTCTGGCGAAAAAGAAAAAAATCGCTGAAACCGCCGGCACCCTTTCCACCACAAACGCCATGTTCGTGTTTCTGCTGATCGTCATCGTCCTGCTGGTGGGCGCTCTCAGCTTTTTCCCGGCGCTGGCGCTGGGGCCCATCGCTGAGTTCTTCACCAGTATCGTCTAAGGAGGCGCCCATATGTCCGCACCAATAAAATCCGCATTTGCCGATAAAAAAATGCTCGGCAGAGCCGTCAAAGATTCTTTTCTCAAACTCAGCCCCAGAACCCAGGCGCAGAACCCTGTCATGCTGCTGGTTTACCTCTCCGCCATCCTGACCACCGGCCTGTGGATCGTCTCCCTCTTCGGCCTGAAGGACGCGCCGTCGGGCTACACCCTGGCCATCGCCGTCATCCTCTGGTTCACCGTCTTGTTCGCAAACTTCGCGGAAGCCATCGCCGAGGGCCGGGGCAAAGCCCAGGCCGATTCCCTCCGGGCGGCGAAAAAGGACGTGGACGCTTATAAAATCCCGTCGGCGGACGAAAAAGACCGCATAACCGTCGTCCCCTCCGCCTCCCTCAAGAAAGGCGACCTCGTCCTCGTCAAAGCGGGCGAACAAATCCCCGCCGACGGCGAAGTGGTGGGCGGCGCCGCCTCGGTGGACGAAAGCGCCATCACCGGTGAGTCCGCCCCCGTCATCCGGGAAAGCGGCGGCGACCGGAGCGCCGTCACCGGCGGCACCACTGTCCTCTCCGACTGGATTGTCGTGCAGGTGACCAGCGAAGCGGGCGAAAGTTTCCTTGATAAAATGATCGCCATGGTGGAAGGCGCGGCCCGCAAAAAGACCCCCAACGAGATCGCTTTGCAGATTTTTCTCATCGCCCTTTCCATCATCTTCATCCTCGTCACCATGTCCCTCTACACCTACTCCCTCTTTTCCGCCAAACAGGTGGGAATCGAAAGCCCCACCTCGGTGACCACTCTGGTGGCATTGCTTGTCTGCCTCGCCCCCACCACCATCGGGGCGCTGCTCTCCGCCATCGGCATCGCCGGCATGAGCCGTCTCAATCAGTCGAATGTCCTCGCCATGAGCGGCCGCGCCATTGAGGCCGCCGGGGACGTTGACATCCTCATGCTCGATAAAACCGGCACCATTACGTTAGGCAACCGGCAGGCCCATGCGTTCCTCCCGGTGGACGGCGTTTCCCCTGAGGAACTGGCCGACGCGGCCCAGCTTTCCTCTTTGGCCGACGAAACCCCGGAGGGCCGCAGCGTCGTCGTCCTCGCCAAGGAACAGTTCGGCATCCGGGCGAGAAGCCTCTCCGACAAACAGATGACCTTCATCCCCTTCACCGCCAAAACCCGCATGAGCGGCGTGGACTACGACGGAAACGAAATCCGCAAGGGCGCCGCCGAGGCCATGGAGGCCTACGTCACCCAAGCGGGCGGCGTTTACAGCAAAGAGTGCGGGGAAATCGTCAAAAACATCGCCAAAGAGGGCGGCACCCCCCTTGTCGTCGCCAAAAACCACAAAATCCTCGGCGTCATCCACCTGAAAGACATCATCAAAAAGGGCGTCAAGGAAAAGTTTGCCGACCTGCGGAAAATGGGCATCAAAACCATCATGATCACCGGCGATAACCCTCTGACCGCCGCTGCCATCGCCGCCGAGGCGGGCGTGGACGACTTCTTAGCCGAAGCGACCCCCGAGGGAAAGCTAGACATGATCCGGGACTTCCAGGCAAAAGGGCATTTAGTCGCCATGACCGGCGACGGCACCAACGATGCCCCCGCCCTGGCCCAGGCCGACGTGGCCGTGGCCATGAACTCCGGCACCCAGGCCGCCAAGGAAGCGGGCAACATGGTGGACCTGGACTCCTCCCCCACAAAGCTCATCGACATTGTCCGCATCGGCAAGCAGCTTCTCATGACAAGGGGCAGCCTCACCACCTTCTCCATCGCCAACGACGTGGCGAAGTATTTCGCCATCATCCCCGCCCTTTTCATGGGGCTCTACCCCGGCCTCTCCGCTCTGAACATCATGGGGCTCCACTCCCCTCAGAGCGCCGTACTCTCCGCCATTATCTACAACGCCCTCATCATCGTGGCGCTGATTCCCCTGGCTCTCAAAGGAGTCAAATACCGGGAGGTCCCCGCCGGAAAGCTCCTCTCCCGCAATCTTTTAATCTACGGTCTGGGCGGCCTGGCGGCTCCCTTTCTCTTTATCAAGCTCATCGACATGCTGCTGGTTATGCTGGGCCTAGCATAGCGGAGCCGCTTGAAATGAAGCTTTCAAACGCGGTTATGGACCGTTTTGCGGTTCTGCCGCAAAAACCGCTCCATCCCCGGAAAGGAAGGATTATTTTATGAAAACATTCAAATCGGTTCTGGCAAAATCAGCGGCAATTTTCCTGATTTTTACCGTCGTCTGCGGCGTTTTGTACACCGGCGTGGTCACCGGAGCCGCCCAGCTCATTTTCCCCCATCAGGCCAACGGCAGCATCATCGAAGTGGACGGCAAGAAATATGGCTCGGAGCTTTTGGGACAGCAATTCACCGACGACGGCCACCTCTGGGGCCGCATCATGAACATCGACGTTTCCACCTACACCGGCAAAGACGGCAACCCCCTTATGTACGCCGTCCCTTCGAACCTGAGCCCCGCCAGCGACGAATATGAGGCCCTGGTGGCGGAACGGGTGCAAAAACTCCGGGCATCGAACCCCCACATGGGCGACGCCCCCATCCCAGTGGATCTCGTCACCTGCTCCGGCAGCGGCCTGGACCCCCACATTTCCCCCGCCGCCGCGGAATACCAGGTTCCCCGTATCGCCAGCGCCCGCGGCATTCCAGAACAGGAAGTCCGCAACGCAATCCGCTCCTGCACCAAAGGCCGCTTCCTGGGCCTTTTCGGTGAGGAAACCGTCAACGTCCTGGAAGTGAACCTGATGCTGGACGGCATCCTGCAACAATAGCCCCCCAAAAAGAGGATTCTCAAGGAATCCTCTTTTCTCTTTTGGGGCAGAATCTTTATACGATCTTAATACTAAAAACCATTCTCTCATAGAAATTTAAAGCAAAACACTTTATAATGGTTGTAATGGAGGTGGTATTGTGGAGGAAACAAGAACCGACCCGGAGAAGCTTCTCCGGCAGATCCGCAAGGAAGAGGAACAAAGCCGCCGGGGACACCTGAAAATCTTTTTCGGGTACGCCGCCGGGGTCGGCAAGACCTATTCCATGCTCAAAGCCGCCCACGCGGCCAAACGCCGGGGCGTCGATGTGGTGGTGGGCTACGTGGAGCCCCACGCCCGCCCGCAGACGGTGGAACTCTTAAACGGCCTGGAAATTCTGCCCACCCGGCAAACGGTTCACGGCGGCATCGCCCTTCGGGAGTTGGATTTAGACGCCGCCATCGCCCGGAAGCCCCAGCTGATTCTGATTGATGAGCTGGCCCACACCAACGCCGACGGCAGCCGGCACTTGAAGCGGTATCAGGACGTAAGCGAACTTCTCGACAACGGCATCGACGTCTATACCACCGTCAATGTCCAGCACATCGAGAGCCTAAACGACATGGTGGCCTCCATCACCGGCGTCATGGTGCGGGAGCGGATCCCCGACAAAGTCTTTGACAACGCAAACCAGGTGGAACTGGTGGACATCGAGCCGGAGGAGTTGATCGAGCGGCTCCACGCCGGGCAGATTTATAAGGAATCCCAGGCCCAGCAGGCCCTTAAGAACTTTTTTAACATCGACAATCTCACCGCCCTTCGGGAAATCGCCCTGCGCCGCTGCGCCGACCGGGTGAACACCCTGACCGACACGGCCCGGGTCAAAAACAACACCGATTTTTACACAGACGAGCATATTCTCGTCTGCCTCTCCCCCTCCCCCACCAACTCGAAAATCATCCGCACCGCCGCCCGGATGGCCCGGGCATTTAAGGGCACCTTTACCGCCCTCTTCGTCGAAACGCCGGACTTTTCCGCCATCACCGAGGAAAACAAAGAGCGGCTGCGGCAGAATATCCATCTGGCCCAGCAGTTGGGCGCCGCCATCGAAACGGTCTACGGCGAGGACATCGCCTTTCAGGTGTCGGAATTTGCCCGTCTCTCCGGCGTGTCGAAAATCGTCCTGGGCCGGAGCAGCGCCCGGAGGGGCCTCCTGTTCGCCCGCCCCTCCCTGACCGAGCGGATCACCCAGCTCTCCCCGAACCTGGACATCTACATCATCCCCGACCGGAACACCCCTCTCTACAAGGCGAGACGCCGCTCCCCTCAGCGGCCGGAACGCGTCCCTTCCGACGTTTTTAAAAGCCTGTTGGCCCTGGCCGCCTCCACCGCCATCGGCTTTCTGTTTTACGAGCTGGGATTCAGCGAGGCCAACATCATCACCATTTACATCCTGGGGGTGCTAGTAACGGCGGTCACCACCTCCCGGCGGGTCTTCAGCCTTGTGAGCTCTATTGTCAGCGTGCTGCTTTTCAACTTTCTCTTCACCGAACCACGCTACACCCTAAACGCCTATGACGCGGGATACCCTGTCACCTTTGTCATTATGTTCATCGCCGCTTTCCTCACCAGTTCCCTGGCCGTCCGCATCAAAAAACAGGCGCGGCAGTCGGCGGAAACCGCCTACCGGACCAAAATCCTCTTTGACACCAACCAATTGATCGGCAGCGAGAAGGACTTCGCCGGCATTGTCTCGGTCACCTGCAATCAGCTGACCAAGCTCTTAAACAAAGACGTTCTCTTTTACGGCGTGCGAAACGATGAGCTCTCCGCCCCCCTCCTCTTCCCCGTCCACAGCGGGAATGAGATGTCCGCATACCAAACGAGCCACGAACAGGCCGTCGCCGCCTGGGTCTATCACAACAACAAGCGGGCGGGTGCCACCACCGGCACTTTAGGCGATTCCAAATGCCTCTACCTCTCGGTCCGTGTGGCAAGCGATGTTTTCGGCGTCGTAGGCATCGCCATGGGCGGGAAACCCCTGGCTCCCTTTGAGAACAGCATCATGCTCTCCATCTTAGGCGAATGCGCCCTGGCCCTCAAAAACGACAAGGTGACGAGAGAACGGGAGCAGGCCGCCCTTCTAGCCAAAAACGAGCAGCTTCGGGCTAACCTTCTCCGCTCCATCTCCCACGACCTGCGCACCCCCCTCACCTCCATCTCCGGCAACGCCGGAATCCTCTTGTCCAGCGAGGAAAGCATTGAAAAAGAAAAGCGCCGACAGCTTTACACCGATATTTACGACGACTCCCTGTGGCTCATCAACCTTGTGGAAAATCTCCTCTCGGTCACCCGTATTGAGGACGGCACCATGAAGCTCCGCCTCGCCGCCGAGCTTCTCGACGAAGTGGTTGCCGAAGCCCTTCGCCACACCGACCGCAAGCGCAGCGAGCATCATGTGGAGGTACAATCCGACGACGACTTTATCCTGGTGAAAATAGACGCCAAGCTCATTATGCAGGTCCTCATCAACCTGGTGGACAACGCCGTCAAATACACCCCCAAGGGCTCCCACATCGTCATCGAGCTGAAGCGCCGGGGTGCCGAGGCGGTGGTCATCGTTTCCGACGACGGCGGCGGAATTCCGGACGACGCGAAAAAGCACGTCTTTGACATGTTTTACACGGCGGAGACAAAAATCTATGACAGCCGCCGCAGTTTAGGCCTGGGGCTTGCCCTGTGCAAGTCCATCATCACCGCCCACGGCGGAACCATCACCGTGGGCGACAACGACCCTCACGGGGCCGTTTTCACCTTTACATTACCGGCAGAGGAGGTCACCTTGCATGAATAAACCGCTCATCCTGGTGGTAGAGGACGATTCCGCCGTCCGCAACCTCATTACCACCACCCTGGAAACCCACAATTACCGCTATCAGGCCGCCCCCAACGGGGAAGCCGCCATCATGGAAGCAGTCTCCCACAACCCGGACGTGATTTTGCTGGATCTGGGCCTCCCCGACATGGACGGCATCGACATCATCAAGAAAATCCGCTCCTGGTCCAAAACCCCCATCATCGTCATCAGCGCCCGCAGCGAGGACACCGATAAAATCGACGCTTTGGACGCCGGAGCCGACGATTACCTGACAAAGCCCTTCTCGGTGGAGGAGCTCCTAGCCCGCCTGCGGGTCACCTTCCGCCGCCTGAACGACGTGGGCTCCGAATCCGCCCCGGACTCGGTTTTCACAAACGGGGAGCTGAAAATCGACTACGCCGCCGGATGCGTCTTTCTGGAAGAAAAGGAACTGCACCTGACCCCCATCGAGTATAAGCTCCTCTGCCTGCTTTCGAAAAACGTCGGCAAGGTGCTGACCCACACCTTTATCACCAAGGAAATCTGGGGCAGCGCCTGGGACAACGACGTGGCTTCCCTCCGGGTGTTTATGGCCACCCTGCGGAAGAAAATCGAAACGGACCCTTCAAACCCCAAGTATATCCAGACCCACATCGGCGTGGGCTACCGGATGCTGAAGGTCTGATACATCTCTTTTCGGGGCGCGCCGCCATGCCGGAATTTTCCCGCGGCTCGCCCCATTCCCACGAAAAATCACCCGGCCGCGACGGAACACATTCCATCGCGGCCGGGTGATTTTGTTTAGTTGTTTTCTTCCACCAGCCGGTAGTAGGTTTTCGCCGTCAGGGCGTACACAATGGCGTAAATCACGAAAAACGCGATAATCACGCCGATGGTGCAGAGCAAAAACAGCCCTACGTCGGTGAGATAGAAGATGGACAGCAGCTTGCAGATGACCCCAAAGGCGAATGCCACGTGGATCACCGCCACGACGATGGGCAGGAAAAAGACGGTCAGAATCTGCCTGTGAATGGTCTTTTTCACTTCTTTCCGGCTCATGCCCACTTTCTGCATAATCTGGAACCGGTCGTGGTCGTCGTATCCCTCGCTGATCTGCTTGTAGTAGATGATGAGCGCCGTCGCCATGAGGAACAGGATTCCCAAAAAGATGCCCAGGAACAAAAATCCGCCGTACATGCCGTACCAGTCCTGAGTGTTGAGGGCCCGGTTGTCGTAGCTGAAGGCCTTCTCGGTGGTTAAAAGGCCTTCCCTGAGCTGCCGTGCGAACGCCATCTGCGCCTCCTCCGTCCCCTCGGTGTCGCAGACGAAGTAGTGCATCTGAAACTCGGTGAGCGGCTCGTTACTGGTGGCGTTAAAGAGGTCCTTCATCGCTTCCGGGCTCTCCATCACCACAAAGCAGCTCTTCATGGTGGCCAGATACCGCCCGGATTTCAGCGGGAAGGAGTCGAGATGCTCCTTGATGCCGTACTTCCTCGGGCCGAGCCGCAGCACACTGTCGTCAAATTGCCAGCCGTCGGCATAAAAGAGCACTTCCCCCGGACCGAGCGCCTTGTTTTCCCCGGTCAGGCGGTTGTAGTCCTCCACGGGGATCAGCTCGAACTGCACCGGCATCTCGCTTCCTTGCATCAATTCAGGATCGGAGTCAAAAGCCCCATCCCGCTCCATAGCAAAGGTCATCAGGCTCCGGTAATCTTTCCGGTCAACGAGGGTCACACCGCTTTTCGCCGCGATGTCGTCGATGATCTCATCCACTTTCCCCGGCGCGAAGTCCTCGTCGCTCACCAGCACCGAAATGTCGTGGGGATACCGGTTTGTCAGGGTGTTTTCCTGCCCGAGATAGAGCGAAACCGTCGTGGACACCACCACCAGAACCATGGTGCTCAAAATGCAGATGTTTCCAAGCCCCACGGCGTTCTGTTTCATCCGGTAGAGCATGCCGGACACCGAAATAAAGTGCTCCGGCTGGTAGTAAAACTTCTTGTTGCGCTTGAGGGCCTTTAAGAGTGTCACACTCCCCGCCACAAAGAGGCAGTAGGTGCCGATGATGACGGCGACGACCGCCACGAAGAAGAGAAGCAGCGCGTCCAGCGGGGATTTCACCGACACCGCGATGCCGTACCCCAGCCCCAGCATCAAAATACCGATGATGGTCAGGGGCCAGTTGGTTTTCGGCTCTTTCTCCCCTGTCTGCCCGCCCCGGAGCAGCTCGATGGGATTGACGAGGCTCACCCGCATGGTGTTCGCCACTAAAATCAAGAGGAAAATCCCCAAAAACAACCCCGCTGAAGAGGCAATTACCGACGGAAAAACGGTAAAGGTCAGCGCCACCGGGAAGTTTAACAGGTTTAGCAGCAGCAAAAACACCGCCTTGCTGAACAGCAGGCCGAACAACAGGCCGCCGACAATGGTAATCGCCGCCGTGTACAGCGTCTCAAAGAACAGGGTGGCGGCGATGTGCCGCTTCTGGAGCCCTAAGATGCTGTACAGTCCCAGCTCCTTTTTTCTCCGCTTGAACAAAAAGGAGTTGGTGTAAAACAGCAGGATGACACAGAAAATGCCGATGACGATGGTCCCCATCCGCAGGATCACCTGAAGGGGCTGTGCTCCCGGCATGTCGTTCAGCCCCGGGTTCGCCGCGATGGACTGCATGGTGTAAAACGCCGCCTCGGAAAAGATGCCCGACAAAAGGTAGGGCAGATAGGTGCTCTTATTTTTGCGCAGGTTTGTCAGCGCGAGCTTGGGGAAAAACAGGCTACTCAACGTCCTTCCCTCCCGTCGTCAGCACCGTCAGGGTGTCGGAGATTTTCTGGTACAGCTCGTCGTTTGTCATCTGCCCCCTGTAAATCTGGTGGAACACCTCGCCGTCTTTGATGAACAGCACCCGCCCGGCGTGGCTGGCGGCCCGGATGCTGTGGGTGACCATCAAAATGGTCTGCCCGTCGGCGTTGATGTCGTGGAGCATCCGCAGCAGTTTTGTCGCCGCCTTGGAGTCGAGGGCCCCCGTGGGCTCGTCGGCCAAAATGATCTGCGGGTTCGTGATGAGCGCCCGCGCCACCGCCGCCCGCTGTTTCTGCCCGCCGGACACCTCGTAGGGGTATTTTTGAAGAATCTCCCCGATGCCCAGCTTCTGTGCAATCGGCCCTAGCCTCTGCTGCATCGCCTTGTGGGGCTGCCGGGACAGCACCAGGGGCAGAAAGATGTTGTCTTCAATGGAAAAGGTGTCCAGCAGGTTGAAGTCCTGGAACACAAAACCCAGGTGCTCCCGCCGGAACGCGCAGATCTCCCCGTCCTTGATGGCGGTGATGTTTCGCCCGTTTAACAGCACGTCGCCGCTGGTGGGTTTGTCCAGCGACGCCAAGATGTTTAAAAGCGTCGTCTTGCCGGAGCCGGACTCGCCCATGATGGCGACGTACTCCCCTTCCTCCACCGAAAAACTCACGTCGGAAAGGGCCTGCACCTGGTTCGCCCCGAACCGGGTGGTGTATACTTTTTTTAGGTTGCGCACTTCCAAAAGCGGCATAAGGGTTCCTCCTTTTATCTAAAAAATCTGATTAAAAAACGGCTTGCCCGCCCGCAAAACAGGATTGAGAGGAACAAAAGCAGTTCTCCTGCCCCTTCGCGGGCCATTATCGCGAAAGGCATGCGCGCGGGCCGCCAAACGGGCCGCCCCCACTGAAAACCCCAAAAGACCCATGGATGAAATCTCACTTGGACGGATGGATTGGCCCGATGGAACCGGAACCCCGCTTCCATGCTCCTATTATAATAAAAAAAGAAATGTACAGCCATCGAAAGAGCTTACATTTCTCCTTGGAACCTTACAGTTTTGCAAGGTTTCCGCTTTTTCATCATTACTTTTTGCATTTTAAACGGCAAACCTATCGGAGACAGCTTCGAGAGACATCTGTCTTTTAAAAAAGCAAAGTAAAAGGATATAAAATTCTGTCGTCGGTGCTTCCCAGGTCAAAAAGCCGTATCAACATACACCTCAAAGCGCCCTGCCGCATCAGGCGTGCCACATCATTCAAAAAGAGCGAAAGCGCCCTAAGCTTTCGCTCTCTAAATTGCCATATAGGTGGAAATTGACGGCCTTTCAACGATGCGCTCAATCCGTTCATTTATATCATTCATAGGCATAGCAGGGATCTGTTACATAAAGTACATCTGTCTGCTTTTATTTTAAGCAGGCTTCAACGCCGCCAACAGATACCTGTGCGTCGAGGCTTCTATGGCGCCCTCTTTGTCCAGTATTTGTTGCGCCTTGTACAGATTTTCAAAACAGCTTTCCACAGAAAATCCCGGAAATTCCCACTCAATAATTCGAGCAAACCATACCAATGCTCCTACATCAAAAAACTTAATGATAGGGAACGCTTCCTGAGACTGTAAAATTTGAAATCCAATGTCAGTAAATTTTTTGGCAGCCTTTTCTAGATATTGTTCCGGAAATGGCAGCGCTGTATCAGGAAGCAGTAAATTGACTAATTCTCGATCATTCTCCGCACCGACCTGCTGTGTAACAAAAATGCCGCCAGGTTTCAAAATACGAAATAACTCTTTGACATCGAAATTGCCATGTCTGTTTATCACTATATCGAATGAGTTATCGCCAAACGGCATATGGCTGACATCTTTGGCTTCTCGAAAATCAATTCCAAGGGGTAATAAAACCGACTTGCACAAGTTGACATTGGGAGGATATCCCTCTGTTGCGCTGGTTTTTTCGTACGGGTGGTTTAAACTTAGTAAAAACTCCCCGCCTCCCGTGTCTATATCCAGCAGATTGGCTTCGCAGGACAAATATCCGCGTACAATTGCCTCGTAGTTCCACGGAATGCCCCGGCCTTCTTCATATCGCCCTTGTATATGCGAGAAATCCCATCCGTGAATATGTGCAATGCGCTCTTCCTGTAACCACTGTTCTTTTAATCGTTCAAAATTCATGTTGACTACTCCGTCTCATATTTGGATTTTTATATAAAATCGGTGCAGCCAGCCGATGGCAAAATCTAAAAATCTCGATGCACTCCGCCATTAGATATACTGCACCGAGTAGTTACCTCGAAGAACCCTCATAAGAGTCCACCTCTTTTCAAAAATGATTATATCTCGTTTAGGACTATTTTTCAACTGAAGCCTCAAACTGCATATACAGCCCCGTTTGAAAAAGCTTGCATCATTGGGGAACCACAGTTATTGCCAAACTTCTGAATGATACATGACAAATTTTGTTTTCCCCGCTTAAACAGCAAATTCGTTGCCGTTTGGGAATGTGAAGGAACAGCATCCCTACTCCCGCCCCGTCTCCGCCTCATCCCGGCTCAGGTCGAGAAGCACCCTGGTCCCAACCCCCACCTCTGACTCAATTGCCATCCCGTGCCGCAGTTTCTGGAGCACCCGCCGGCAGAGGAACAGCCCCAGCCCGCTGGCCTTTTTGTCCATCCGCCCGTTGTAGCCGGTAAAACCCCGTTCCCCCAGCCGCGGCAAATCTTCTTTCCGGATGCCGATGCCGGTGTCCTCGATGACGAGCGTCTTAGGAGCGTCCGCCGCCATGTAAATGGAGATTTTCCCCTTCCTCGTGTACTTGAGGGCGTTTGAGAGAATCTGCTCCACCACGAAAACAAGCCACTTTTCGTCGGTGACAACGGTGCCGCAGAGCTCCCCCAGCTCCACCGACAGCTTTTTGTGGATGAACATGGAGGCGTACCGCCGTACCGCCTGTTTGACGATGTCCCCGATGCCGTATTTCCCGAACATCAGGTCGGAGGACATGGTTTCGAGCCGCTGGTACTGGAGCACCATCTCAGCGTACCGCTCGATTTTGAAAAGCTCCTGCCCCAATTCTTTTTTCTCCTCCGTCGCCTCTCCGGAGTCGAGAAGCAGGTGCATGGCGGCGATGGGCGTCTTGATCTGATGGGCCCAGAGGGTATAATACCGCTCCATCTCCTCCCGGCTGGAATCCCGCTCGGAAATAATCTTCGCCCTCGTCTGATCCATCACTTTGGCGATTTGCTGGTAATCCGCCTCGATGCGGTTTTCCGGCTCGGGCAGGAATCCCAGCTCCAAATCCGCCGTCCCCAAAAGGGTCATGAGGTGCCGGTGCCGCTTGACAAACCGGGCAAAATCCGCCGCGCCGAACAGCAGCACTACCGTGAATGAAATCAGCCCGCAGTAAAGCACCGGCCCCCAGGGAAGCCGGTACAGCGCGTAAATGAGGCAGAACGCCATAGCGGAAATGAGAAAAAACAGGAGCGTGCGCACTTTTCCCCTGAGATACGCCCCCAAAAGTGCAAAAACCGTCTCCCGCTCTTCCATCAAACCGCCCCTTTCTATTGTTTTTTGCCGGAATGGCTGGCCCCTTGCAGGGGCCGATACCTTATCGGCCCGCCGTTTCCACACCCATTGTGCGGGCGGCTATCAGCCGCCCGCACAGCCCCCGCAGTTTATTCTTTGTTACACGGCGGATACGGCGTGGGATCGTCGCTGAGACCCATCAGATAATCCACACTCACACCATATAAATCTGCAAGTTTGATAAATACCGCCAAAGGAACCTCCCTTTTTCCGGTCTCATACAGGGAATAAGTCCGCTGGCTCACCCAGAGATACTTTCCCATCTCCGCCTGTGTCAAATCATTGTCTTTACGCAAATCTCTCAGCCTTGGAAAGATCATTTTAATCACCTCAAGGCGATTATACCAAACAAATTCCTGAAAAGCCCATGGTAGGACAATCTGTTCTAAAATAGATGGTGGCGGGTGGCCGATAGCCGCCCCTACCTCTTCTATCGAAACACCGTAGGGGCCGACACCCTATCACCCGCCTTTTGTCCCTTTTTTTGACGGATAGCACGGGTAGGCCGTGGCCCCTGTAGGGGCGGCTATCAGCCGCCCGCAGATTTACCGAGCTGTCCGAAATCTCTGTTATTGGGCCGATGCCCTATCGGCCCGCTATTTTCCCACAGACCGCCCTTTCCCAAACCGCTTCCCCATCCCCCAGATGAGCAGATTTAGCACCACGGCTGCCAGCAGCGCCAGCCCCCCGGTCAGCGCCCACCCGGCGCCGCTCAACGGCACCAGCGAGAACAGCTCCGGCAAAAACACGACGCACCCGGCAAACAGCGCGCACAAAAATCCCAGCAGAATCTTCCGAATCTGGGTAAACGGCATGCACAGCCGCAGAATCAACAACAGCCCCGCAAACCCCGTCAGCAGCACACAGATGGTGGAAATCATCTCCACCGGGAAATCGAGCTTCCACCCGATAAACACCGTCAGCACGATGTTCATAACGATAGTCACGCCCCCCGGCACCGCCTTCATGAGGATGTTTCGGAGGAAATTCCCCTCGATCCGCGCCCGGTTGGGCTCCAGCGCCAGAATAAACGCCGGGATGCCGATGGTCACGGCGCTGATGAGGGTCAGCTGAATCGGCATGAACGGGTAGGGCATCTGGATAAACAGAAACAGCAGCGCCAACATGGTCGCGTACATGGTTTTTGTCAGAAACAGCGACGCCGACCGCTGGATGTTGTTGATGGAGCGCCGCCCCTCCCCCACCACACGCGGCATCGAGTCGAAGTTCGAGTTTAACAGCACCAGCTGGGACACGTTCCGCGCCGCGTCGCTCCCCGAAGCCATGGCGATGGAGCAGTCTGCTTCCTTCAGCGCCAGCACATCGTTGATGCCGTCGCCGGTCATGGCCACCGTGTGCCCCGCTTCTTTGAGCGCCTTAATGAGCAGCTTTTTCTGGTCGGGAAGCACCCTCCCGAACACCGTGTACCGGGCGGCCGCCGCCTTCACCTCTTCATCGGTCTTGCAGGCCGACAAATCCACCCACTGGTCCCAGTTTTTGAGCCCCGTCCGCTTTGCAATCTGCGACACCGTCAGCGGGTTGTCGCCGGAGATGACCTTCACGTCCACCCCCTGCTCCATAAAATACCGGAGGGTTTCCTCCGCCTCGGGACGAATCACGTCCTGAATCAGCACAAAGGCCACGGGTTTGAGCCCTTCCGGCAGCCCCCGTTCCCGGAACCTGCTCTCAGACCGGGCTAAAAGCAGTACCCGCCCCTCCTTCGCGTACCGGTCAAGCTCTGATTTGAGCCCCGCCGCCATCTCCGGGAACAGGAATTCCCCCGCCCCGATGACATAGGTTCCCTTGCCCTCAAAGCTCGCCCCTGACCACTTAGTCTTGGACGAAAACGGCACCGCTTTTGTCAGTTTCCAGTCCGATTTTTCCCCGTACTTCTTGGCAATCGCCTCGAAGGTGGCGTTCCGGTCGGGCAGAGCCCGGCAAAGGGCCCTCAGCGCCTCTTCCGCTTCCCGCACCGGGTAGTTCCCCCAGGAAATCACCTTCGAGACTTCCATCGTCCCCTCGGTCAGCGTCCCCGTCTTGTCGAGACACAGGGTGTCCACCCGGGCCAGCGCCTCGATGCAGTACAGTTCCTGCACCAGCACCTTGTGACTCGATAGCCGGATGACACTCACCGCCAAAACGGTGCTGGTCAGCAGCATCAGCCCCTCGGGAATCATCCCGATCAGCGCCGCCACCGTCTGCACCACCGCGTCATTAAAACTGTTGTCCGGCAGCCGCATCTGCCCCCAGAAGAGCAGCCCCCCCACTGGAATGATGATGACAGAAACAAACCGGATGATCTTTTTCAGCGTCTCCATGATCTCGGAGCGCACCTTTTTAAACTGCTTCGCCCCCTTGGAGATGGTGGAGATGTAGTTTTCGTCCCCCACATGTTCGGCACGCGCCTTGCACTCTCCGCTGACGACAAAGCTCCCCGCCAAAAGCAAATCCCCCGGGTGCTTGAGGATGGGCTCCGACTCGCCGGTGACGAAGGACTCGTTCACTTCGCACTCGCCGCTGAGCACTACGCAGTCGGTCACCACCTGCCCTCCGCTCTTTAAGGCCAGCACATCGTCCAGTACCACCCCGTCCACCGGGATTTCTACCGGCATCCCGCCGCGAATCACATGGGCCTTCACCGAGGACAGCAGCGACAGTTTGTCCACCGTCCGCTTGGCCCGCAGCTCCTGAAAAATGCCGATAGCCAAATTGCAGAGCACCACCCCCATAAACAGGCAGTTTTTATAGGACCCCACCGCCAGCACCGCCGCGGCGAGGATGACATTGATGAGGTTAAACAGCGTACAGACGTTGTCCCGTACAATTCGCCCGACGCTTCTCGTCGCCACGGTACAGTCCACGTTATTCAGCCCCTCGATCATCCTCTGCTGCACCAGCGCCGGGGAAAGCCCCTCGTCCGGTGCGGGATGGTAGCGTTTTATATTCTTTGCCTCTGCCGATTCTTTGCCCATGTTCTTCCTCTTTCCGCATTTTGTCTCTTCTGTTTCGTTACGCTGTATCTATTATCTCAAACTGTCATGAAAAATCTGTAAACCCGCTGTCAAAAAGCGGTAATTTTTGAGGCTGTTCCGCCCCATCCCCTACTTTACCGGATTTCTCCCCCTTATGCAAGCCCATTCCGGCGAAAATCGGCATATAGGCCAACGGTGCGCGGAGGTCCCCGCGCACGCCCTGATAAGGAAGATAAAAGAAGGAGCTATTCAACTAAACGAGCTTCCCCGTCCCCTGCCGTCAGAAAACAAAAATTTCTACGCCGCGAGCCCGTCCATGGCATGGCGGCAAAAATTTTTGCCTTTTCCCACCGTTTTTTTTAAATTTGGTAGCAACTAAGCCCCCTCCCTCGTTTTATCCATCAGAAAGGCCCTCACCGGCCCCGCGGAAAGGAGAACACCCATGTACAAAATTCTCATCGTCGAAGATGATCTCACCATCGCCCGGGTGCTGGACGAGCGCCTCCAAAGCTGGGGCTATGCCGTCCAAACTGTATCGGATTTCAGCCGGGTGCTGGAGGATTTCCTCTCTTTTGACCCCCAGCTTGTCCTGCTGGACATCTCCCTGCCCTACTACAACGGCTATCACTGGTGCCAGGAGATCCGCAGGCTCTCCAAGGTTCCGATTATTTTCATATCCTCCGCCGGCGACAACATGAACCTTATCATGGCCATCAACATGGGCGGCGACGACTTTATCCCCAAGCCCTTTGAGTTGGATGTTGCCGTGGCGAAAATTCAAGCCCTCCTCCGCCGCACCTACTCCTTCGGCGGACAGGTGAACGTCATCGAACACGGCGGCGCCGTTTTAAACCTGGGAGATGCCTCTCTGTCCTGCGGCAACCGAAAAATCGAGCTCTCAAAAAACGAATTCAAAATTCTCCAGCTTCTTTTGGAGAACAAAGGCAAAACCGTCTCCCGGGACGCCATCATGAAGCGCCTCTGGGAAAGCGACAGCTTCATCGACGACAATACCCTCACCGTTAACATGACCCGCCTGAGAAAACGGCTTCTGGAACTTGGCCTTCAAGACTTCATCCACACCAAAAAGGGCCTGGGCTACCTCATCGAAAACGAATGATATGTCCTGCAAATCTCAGCCGATGTATCTATAACCTGCCCGTGATATTCCCTGCTTTATTCTCACTGACAAAACTTTTTCACTGCATAAAATACCCCCGCCGCATTTTACAAATTCATTCATTGCCGCCATACGAGGTTTTCGGAGAAATCCACCCGCCATAACAAAAGAGTAAGGCCTTCCATCCGTTTCATGGACAGCCTTACTCTTTTTTCATCCGCACGATTTCCTCTACAATGGTAGCAACTCGGTTGGCATCCTCCGCGTCGAGACGGCGCACGGCCCGATTAATCCGCATCCGCGCCTCCGCGTTCACGTCCCCCTTTCCCCTATCAAAATCCAGCAGTTGAGAAAGGCTGATTCCCAGCGCGCTGCATATTTTTTGCAGCGTATCTATCGTAGGACATTTGAGGCCCTGTTCGATGTGCCCCAAAAATGCCGGATTCATCCCGGCCGCAAAAGCCAGCTGTTCCTGGCTCATTCCCAGCAGTTTTCGGAAATATCGTATTCGGTCTGCCGTTTTTTTAGTAATTTCCCGTTTTTTATCCGTCATAATTTCGTTCTCCTATCTATAAGTATACTTTATCTCATATAAGATATTCCTTCAAATCTCTATAGGTAGTAATTATTTATACTTATAGATATTGACAAATAAAAATTTGTCTGGTAAACTAAATAAATAAAGATTATTTAACTTACATCCTAAAAATTTCCACTTTCTATTCCATAAAGGAGGCACCTTATGATCTGTCCATTTTGCGGCAAAGAAAATCCTGTTTCCGCCCAAAAATGCCAGCGTTGCGGCGTTTCTTTTGAGCGGGAACCTCTCATCGCCGATATGCTTCCCCCACGGAAACGACACTTTTCCCCCTGGATTATCGCCGTTTGTGCTCTAGGGCTTTTCCTTATTGTCGTCTTGTTCATCATATTACTGGAAACATAAAAAGCGTAGGCACCACTTTGTGGTACCTACGCTTTACTAGTATAAATGTTGTTTGTATTATCCTTTGGAACTGGCCGTATCCGCCTGATCCTTTTCCTCTCCCTGGAACCTATCGATTCGAAATACCGGCTCATAGGAATGGGATTTTCTTCGTACCATTATATGATACCATATCCCCAACCCCGCAATGATAACCGCTAAAATGCCGCAGGCCAGCAAAAAGACATACAGTGTCTGCTGCAGTTCGGCAACCACCAGATAGTAAAGCGGCTTTGAGGTAATGGCCAGCCGCTCGATTCGCCCGGACAACAAAGCGAATCCCGTCGGAATGAACAGCATCAAAAAAGAACCACTGAGGGCGTAGATCACATTGCGTATCACACTGGATTTTCTTGGATGGATGGAAAACAGCACAAAAAAGACAAATAAACTGAGGGCTGCCATGACACCGATTCCCAACAGCACCGGATTTTTCGCCTTCTGCAACATAGAAGCTGCCGCCGAACCCATTGGAAACCGCAATTCGTTTCGATATGTAACAGCGCAGTAATCCACCAGCTGCTCCAAAGACTGCTCCAGCTCTTCGCTGACGACGAATCCCCGGTCCGTTACATTGGCCAGCAGCTTTTCATACAGCATGGAGCGGAAAGCCTCAGTAGAAACGTCACGCGGCTTTCCGTGATAGATAGCGGACATCACTCCGCGAATATCCTCCCGAACGGTCTGCTCGTCCAAAACAGTGGAGAAAAATGCCTCGTCGAATCCGCTGGACATGCCATAGGAAATGAAAGTGTTTTCGATGCGCTCGATAACATTAGCGGCATATCCGCTTCGGTCCACCTGCTTCTGCAAGAAACTTTCGCTGAGTATAGTAGTCTGAAGCACCAAAAGGGCCGAAAGAGCCGCTACGAATAGTGAAAGAAAAAACGCCAACACATAGGAGACGCCGTTTCGTATTTTAGAACGGTTCTGCATAACAAATAACTCCTTACTCCGGAAGATTCCACTGCGGCCCGGAAACGTATTTTGCATAGACAAAATACCGCTGAGAGGTAAATCCCAGCCGGTCGAAGGGATAACAGGTGTACAGAATGAGATTTTCCTCCGGGGCGCTCAGGTCATAGGCGGTGGAATCGGTATCTTCCGCCACCCTGCTGTCCGTCATTTCATAGACGTACTTCCCATAATTGGTGTTGATCTCAATGGAATCGCCGGGTTTTGCATCCCCCAGCGTGTGGAAATAGGTATTGTTATGGGCCGCCATCAGGATCGTTTTGCCCTCGCCGGGCAGCCCCGCCGACGTATAGGTACCTACGCCCTTTCTCAGCTCGGTCGGGCTGTCGCCAAAGTAGAGGTCCACATCAATTCCCGCCGACTGGATAATCAGCTCCCCGAAAAGCTCTCCCTCGCCAGGCAGATCCAGACTCTCCCAATTGAGAACACCGGAAGTTTCCCCCGAAGTGAAATCCTTTTCCACCGGAGCGGACTCCTCAAAGGTAGGCGGCGACGACAGAGTCACTAAATCCAGTACGTCCACCATGGGTGTCAACATCGGCATAAAGGCGATTAAAATGAGTACAAGGCCCACTATGAAAAAGGCAATCGGACAAAGGATAAATTTTGTCCGATTGCTTCTTCTGGGCTTCTCAGAAACCCGTTTGCTCATTATTCGCAGTCCTCACCCAAGCGGCTTTTCCGGGCGACGATAACAGTCGCGCTCAAACCTGCGATCAGCAGAGCAGCAACTGCCACGGCAGAAGAAGTGTCTACGCCGGCGCCAGTCTGTTTGATAGGATTGATCTCAATAGTAGAAACATTGCCGTCCTTATCGGTGATGGTTACAGTGTTTCCTTCCACTTCCCAGTGACCGCCATCAGGAGTTGTGCCGCTGGTCTCGCCGTTATTCCAAGGGTCATTGGAACCCGAGCCGTTGTTTCCTCCAGAAGTAGAAGCGCCTACTAAAGCACTCAAATCATGGAGAGTATTCACACTGTACGATTTACCATTGGGGTCAACAACAGTAAGAGTTGTACCGCTGAAGCTTACAGTTGCACCTAATTTTTTCATCATACTGGCAGCTTTTCCAGCCAGCTGCATCTTCACGTCAGAGGAAAGTTTCTCAAAAGTAGGCTGTCCAGTCGCAATCCAGATTTGTTTTGCTTCTCTGCCTGCCGCCAAGGCCTCATCCAGTTCAGCAGAAGTAAGCTTGTTATTGTCCAGATAACGAACCACTAAGGTGACATACCGGCTGGGAATCTGTCTTGTTCTGCCTCCAACTTCAAAACTAGTAAACATCTCGTTGACAATATCGTCCTTTGTAGCGGCAGCCACCTGCATCGGAGCTGCTAAGGAAGCCATCAAGGCTACTGCACAAACTGCGGAAATGATTTTTTTCATAATTTTACCTCCTAGTAGATCCTTTTCTATTGTTACACTTTTTCAAGCAAAAACAAACAAAGAAATAAATTATTTTTTGAAACAAAAGTCCATTTTTGGGGCATAATTTAAGTATCAGCCAATGAAACAAAAAACTCAGAAAGGAAATATGCTATGGGATACATCATTACAGCCATCCTCGCTTTTTATTTTGGCCTTATGTTCGGGTGCTGCTTCCGAATCAGCAGCAGAAAGTAACGCTTTTACCCATCATTGGTATAATACTATTATAACCCTTTTGTAAAATCTTTCAAGTATTTTTTGAAATTTTCTCCGATTTCCGGATGATTTATTGCGGTTTCCACCGCCGCCTGCATAATTCCTAACTTATTTCCCATGTCATACCGGGTTCCGATGAAGTCCACCCCGATCATCCCCTGGGTTTGGGCTAAGATTTTCATGGCGTCGGTGAGCTGGTATTCTCCCCCCGCGCCGGTGGGCAGCGTCTCGAGCAGAGAAAAAATCTCCGGCGGGAGCACACAGCGCCCCAGAATAGAGAAATTGGAGAAAGCCTGTTTGGGAGTGGCAGGTTTTTCAACCATGTCGGTAACTTTATACACGTTGTCGAAAAGATTTTCCACCTTAAGCGAAGAATATCTTGTGACCTGTTCAAAAGGCACCTCTTTCATCGCCACACAGCCTACGCCGTATTTTTCGTACTGGTCGGTAAGCTGCTTGCAGGTGGGATATTCGCCCATGATAACGTCGTCTCCATAAAGCACTGCAAAAGGCTCGTCGCCGACAAATGGTTTGGCGCAGAGAACTGCATGCGCCAATCCTTTGGGCTCCTGCTGCCGGACGTAAGTGATGTTTGCTAAATTGGCGATTTTCAGGACCTCTTCGTAAAGTTCCTGTTTACCGCTGCTCAACAGCTTCTGCTCCAGTTCCGGTGTGCGGTCAAAATGGTCTTCCACCACGTGCTTGCCGCGGCTCAAAATGATACAAATATCCTCAATCCCGCTTTTGACAGCCTCTTCGACTATGTACTGGATCGCCGGCTTGTCCACAATGGTAAGCATTTCCTTGGGCATGGCTTTGGTAGCGGGAAGAACCCTGGTACCAAGCCCCGCGGCCGGAATCACAGCCTTTTTAATTCTCATCTTTACCTCTCCTTTTATATCCTGAATTATCTTACAACGCAATTCATGCGAAAATTGTCGAATCGCCATGGACAGGCCCTGCAATTCCTGTCCATCTTTGAAGTTAACTGCCTATATCTTTCCTAAATTTTAGCACACTTTTAAAACAATTTCACTACTTTTTGAGTAAAAACCTGTTAGAATCAACAATATCGCAGGACGTAATCTCCGGTTATCCTATTGGGTACATCAGCACGGCCTTATTGTCCTTGGCGTATCTGTCTATTTCTCCATACTAGCCATATGACAAAAACTACTCCTACTCCAACGCACACACCTGCAAAGTCAAGCCATACATCCTGAACCTGCGAACCCCGGGCGGACGCAATTTGGATGGTTTCGTCCGTCAGGGCAGCCAGCAAGCCGCAAAACACCGGAAGAGAAATGGAATAATATAAAGTACGCCGCGGCGAATGATGAAGAAAAGAAAGCGCCGACATTTCAACGCCTAAAACAAAAAACTCAAAAAAATGCGCCAGTTTTCGCACCAGATGCTCCGTTACGTTCTCTTTTCCGACCACGCCTTTTAAGAGAATCCAAACCCGTTCCAGCACAGCCCCGCTTTTCTTCTGAGACTCGGCTACGCTGTCCATGGAGTTTGTAAAAATAAAGGTAAGCGTCAAAAGGATAAGAATGGTAAGGAAAATGGAAAGTCTTTTTTTCAATCGTCTACCTCGCTATATATCTAGTACTTCCTCCACACCATCTTGTCCACAACCCCGGTGTAGCTCTGAATGATCTTCACAACCTTGGTGCTGACATTTTCTTCCACGTAATCCGGCACCGGAATGCCGTAATCCCCGTCAAGATTCATCTGCACCGCAGTATCCACTGCCTGCAATAAAGACTTTTCGTCGATACCCGCCAACACGAAACACGCCTTGTCCAGCGCCTCCGGCCGCTCAGTGGATGTCCGGATGCACACCGCCGGGAACGGGTGCCCCTGGGAAGTAAAGAAACTGCTCTCTTCTGGCAAAGTCCCGGAATCGGACACTACCGCAAAAGCGTTCATCTGCAAATGGTTGTAATCGTGAAAACCCAGCGGCTCATTTTGTATCACGCGCTTATCCAACTGGAAACCGGAGGCTTCCAGCCTTTTTTTGCTCCTGGGATGGCAGGAATAAAGAATCGGCATATCGTACTTCTCCGCCATTTTATTGATGGCTGTGAACAACGAAAGAAAATTCTTCTCGGTGTCGATATTTTCCTCCCTGTGAGCGGAAAGCAAAATATATTTCTGAGGTTCGAGATTCAAACGCTTCAAAATATCCGACTGCTCAATCTCCTCGAGATTTTGATGCAGCACTTCCGCCATAGGAGAACCGGTCACATATACCCGCTCCTTCGGCAGCCCGCACTCATGGAGATACTTCCTCGCGTGCTCTGAGTAGGCCAAATTCACGTCGGAAATGATGTCCACAATGCGACGATTTGTCTCCTCCGGCAGGCACTCGTCCTTGCAGCGGTTCCCCGCCTCCATATGAAAAATCGGGATATGCAGCCGCTTTGCCGCAATGGCCGACAGACAGGAGTTGGTGTCCCCCAGAATCAAAAGCGCGTCGGGCTTTATCTCGTTCATCAATTTGTAGGAGCAGTTGATGATGTTGCCCACAGTGGCGCCCAAATCATCCCCAACCGCGTCCATGTAAACTTCCGGCTCCTTGAGTTTCAGGTCACGAAAAAACACGCCGTTGAGATTATAGTCGTAATTCTGCCCCGTGTGCGCCAACACACAGTCAAAGTACTTCCGGCATTTGTTGATAACAGCGCCCAGCCGGATAATCTCCGGACGGGTCCCCACGATAATTAGGAGCTTTAGTTTCCCGTTTTCCCGAAATTTAATATCGGAATAATCTGTCCTTATTACCATTATTCTTCCTCCACGGGCTCAAAATAAGTATCTGGCCGACTGGAATCAAACTGCTCATTGGCCCACATGACGGTCACCAAATTCTCCGTCTCCGACAGATTGATTATGTTGTGGGTGTACCCCGGCAGCATATGGACGGCCTCGATTTTGTCTCCGGAAACCTCAAAAAACAGCACTTCCTCCGTGCCGATTTTTCGCTGCTGGATCAAACCACGCCCGGAAACCACAATAAAGAATTCCCACTTGCTGTGGTGCCAATGCTGCCCTTTTATGATGCCCGGCTTTGAAATATTCACCGAAAACTGCCCGCATTTCTCGGTTTTGAGGAGTTCGGTAAAGCTTCCCCGGTCATCTACATTCATTTTGAGCGGAAAAGCCACCTTCTCTTTCGGCAGATAGGAAAGGTACGTGGAATACAGCTTCTTCGCAAAAGAACCGTCCGCAATTTCCGGCATTTTCAGGGTTTCCGGCTGTTTTTTGAAGCTTTCTAGAAGTGAAACGATTTCCCCAAGGGCCGCTTTATGAGTCACCGGTACATAACAGTATCTGCCGTGCGGCTGCTCCACCGCATCAACGCCCTCAAACTCGCAGCGATGCTCTTTTCCTTCTAATGCATCCAGCATTTCGGCTACCAAGTCATCGATATACAGTAGTTCCAACTCTACCGCCGGATCATTTACCGTAATCGGCAAATCGTTTGCAATGTTGTGGCAGAAGGTCACCACAGCCGAGTTATAGTTGGGCCGGCACCATTTGCCGAAGAGGTTCGGGAATCGGTAAATGAGCACCTTGGCGCCTGTGTCCCTCTGATAGTCCCGAAACAGTTCTTCTCCCGCCAGCTTGCTTTTCCCGTATTCACTTCCGGCATACCGCCCCAGCAGCGTCGCCTGGATGGAGGAAGCGAGCATCACCGGACAGCGGTTTTGATACTTCTTCAGCGTATCCAGCAGCGTAGAACCAAACCCAAAATTGCCCGCCATGAATTCCGACTGTTCTTTCGGCCGGTTTACGCCGGCAAGGTTAAAGACAAAATCCGCTTTTTCACAAAATCGGTCCAGAAGCTCTGCTCCCGTATCAATATCATACGCAAAAATCTCGTCAATTTGAACGCCCGGGCGGGTGCGGTCTTTCCCATCCCTGATATTTTTCAGGGACGCCACAAGATTTTTCCCCACGAAGCCGTTGGCGCCTGTTACCAGTATCTTCATCTATCGGTTCTCCCACGCGGCCAGTTCGTCACTGATATACTGTAAAGACAAAAGCTTTTCCTTCACCTGCTCCACATTGAGAAGCTCTGTATTGTTGCTGTTGAACTCGGTCAGCGTATTGCGTTTGGTATCGCCGTCTTTAAAATACTTATCGTAGTTGAGGTCTCTTTTGTCACAGGGAACCCGATAAAAATTGCCCAAGTCAACAGCGTGAGCGCATTCCTCGTTGGTGAGCAGCGTCTCATACATCTTCTCGCCGTGGCGAATACCGATCACCTTGATTTCGTGCTCCGGCTGGAACAAACCGGTTACCGCTTGCGCCAAAGTCTCGATGGTGCAGGCGGGAGCTTTCTGTACCAGGATGTCCCCGCTTGTCCCGTTTTCAAAGGCAAAAAGAACCAAATCTACCGCTTCTTCCAACGACATAATGAACCGCGTCATAGAAGGCTCTGTAATAGTGATGGGAATTCCCGACTTGATCTGATCGATCCACAGCGGAATCACTGACCCCCGGGAGCACATGACGTTTCCATACCGGGTGCAGCAGATTTTCGTCCGCTCCGGCTTGACGGTGCGGGATTTTGCCACAATAACCTTTTCCATCATCGCCTTGGAGGTCCCCATGGCATTGACCGGATAGGCTGCCTTGTCAGTGGAAAGGCAGATGACCGCTTCCACCCCCTCATCAATGGCCGCCGTCAGCACATTTTCCGTCCCCAAAACGTTGGTCTTTACCGCCTCAATGGGAAAAAACTCGCAGGACGGAACCTGTTTGAGAGCCGCGGCGTGGAATATGTAATCGACACCATGCATGGCGTTTTTTACTGACGCCAGATCTCGGACGTCGCCGATATAAAAAGAAATCTTGCCCGCCACTTCCGGCATCTTCGCCTGAAACTCGTGGCGCATATCGTCCTGCTTCTTTTCATCCCGAGAGAAAATCCGGATTTCTCCGATGTCAGTGTGAAGAAAACGATTGAGAACAGCGTTTCCAAACGAACCGGTACCGCCGGTGATCACAAGGGTTTTGCCTTTAAAAATTTTTGATGTACTCATCATACTTTCTCCTTCTATAGCAACTAGAATATATTATTAAAGATAAATGAAATAATCCTTAATATCTATTTCCTAAATATAACGCAATCATCAAAATAGTATCTTTGACCGTTAGCACCATAATAATGAATAACCGGATTCCTAATTCGTTCTTTACTCCATGAAATTCCTTTGTCGAAGCTCAATCCAAGCTGCCCTCTTTGCCCGCAAAACACCAGCATAGAATCAAGCTCTTGAAAATAGAAACAAGGTTCAGACGCCTCAAATATTACTGTATGTTGCTGCCGATTATCTATATCTGATAAGTATCCTTTAAAAATTCCGGTAGAATTTCGATCGAATTTCTCACTTCTTTGGTCACAAATAGCGACTTTCTCCCGTTTCAAACAATCATGATCCGATGCATAAACTAATTCCGGCCTTTTACTATCCGTTAAAAACGCCCCCATCGTCCTTTGCGCAGACATCTCAGTTGAATTTAACCGAATAATTCTAAATTCCTCATTTGCATTTTTTATCGAAAAAGTATCTGCTTCTTTCATTTGAAAATATAAAAGCCATCCGTTGGGATATATTTCTCCTGTTCCAATAAGCCACCCATCTTTTATTCGATTTATGTGATGCACATGCCTACAAGAAATATTGTTATCAGGTGATGAAACCAGTTCAAATAGCGAAATCCTATAATCATCTACTACCTGAATTTTAAATAGTAATCCATTTCCAGCGCTATTATTTCCCACAGTAGGATTCACCATCCACTTCATCGAAAAATCTTCCGAAACGTTACTCGATAAAGCAACAATATTGCCGGTAGTTAAGCCATGTGGATGTTCTGTTTTAAGCGTGAGTTGTGCCTCTGTCCCGATACTTTCAATTGGTCCAATGTCATCCCACATAATTCGTACAGTAGGCTCTTTGCAAGATTCCGAGGGAACGATAAGCTTTCTTTTGAGTAGCTGCAGTTCTCCTTTATAGTTTTTGTCATATCCAGCATTTTGTATTGGATTGCCAACATTTTTACCAAAAGATTCAGCATGGCCTTGACGAAACTCATATTCACCCAAATCTGCAAATTCGTATTTGCAGTACCACGTCCGCCCACCATCAGAAGTAGCAAATATACAGGTTCGCACCCCAGCGGTAACATTGCTCCTATAAGTGGCCAACAGACTCATTTTGTGATCCTTTTCCCCCGAACCAATAAAATGGAATGGATTTGATTCCACACTTCTGTCGTGAATATAGAATCTTGGGACACGTACTGCCCGTCCATTTTCGAAAACGATGGTGTTTTTTCCGAAACCACCATTTCCATACCGGTCCTGAAACTCATTATCTGTATTCAGCATCGGATGATACCTGTAGCATTCTGTGGGCAAATTGGGATAAAATCTTTCTAAATCTGATTCTGTGGGATTTTGTACAGGATACTTTCTACCAGGTAAATCCCAAATGACACTTTCTTCAAACAAAAGATTATCACCGGCCAAAGAAAATCCATCAAATTTTTTGTTTCTGGCAGGACAATTATGATAAATTTGTGCTTTATCAGTAATAACCACAAGCCGTACTGATTTGATGTACTGACCACTTCGAACTTGTCTCATATAAGGCAGAAATAAACATAATAAAACATTGCTACCCTTTATCAGATTAGGAAATTGTTTTTCAGATAAATAAATTTTATGAAAGATAAAACGATTTTGATAGTAAGGATACAGAATTAGCTGATTTTTATTGCTGTTTTTTTGTACCAAAACCATTTTATCATGAGCTGCCACAACTCGATCAGCTCCCCTGGAACGTTCATATACTGCATACTTTTGGGTATCTATAGAGAGATAATAATGAAATATTCTTCCGCTTTGTTTTGGTATAGGATGTCTTTCACCCCAAAAACATTCTACTTTTTCCTTAATATTTTTTAGTGATGACATTTAAACAACCTCTTTTTTGATGTAAATAACTCATACCGCGATAAAATGTCGGAACAGTTAAAAGAATAATATATGTTATCGCACCACACCAGGTGATTGCCTCCGCACCAAATTTAATACCCAGAACATATTTGAAAGGTAGGCTGATCGCTGCATATATAATATAATTGAAGATTTGGAATTTGATAATGCCAGCTCCGTTTAAAATCATAAAGTATGGATTTGTAACAGATATCGCTATCTGTAACAAACACATTCCAAAAAGGATAGAGTAGTTCGCCTGGACAGCCCCATCTGTAAGCAACCAAAGTGCTGGCTGTATCAATACAAAAATGCCAATGGAGCAGATAAGAGCAAACAACAAAGAGATCAAAGCCATCTTGGTTGTCGTTTTGCGCACCCATTGGTACTCTCCCCTTTGCATCGCTTCCCCATTGGCCGACCACATGGGGCTGCTCAGCATGGACGAAACGACCCCGATCATTGAAACGATCTTATACATCACCGAATATGGGGTGACCTCAGACAAACTGCAGGCATGCGCTACTATAAAATTGTCAATGGAGAGGCTGAGGGAGGTGAATATTGAAAGGATAAAGAAGAGGACTCCCGTATGTAATAGCCTTTTACTAATTTTTTTATCAAACTCGCTAAAACGGGGCTTTAATTCCGGCCTCTGCCACTTAAAATACACAACCATATTGACTGCGGCGACAATGACGGTGATCAAAGACGATGCCCAAATCATCGTCAAAACGCCTAAATCCAGATAATAAACAACTAGAACAAATAACAAACTCAGAATATTACCTGTACAGTTCCACAAATTGTTGCGATATCCTTCCTGCATGGCAAATTGTGTGCGTTGAATCAACGCAAGCGGCACATTTACCACCCTGGAAGTAACAATCGCCATAACGACACCGCCCGCCAAAGCAATGGTTCTCTCGGTAGATGCGTTGACAAGACCGGCCCAATTGACAAATGGATAGATACATACAAAAATGACCATAAGCGCCAAAGCCACTCCGGCCAGCATCGTATAACACGATGAAACGAGCTTTCTGCAATATTGTTTATCGTCCGTCGCCGTGGCTTTGCTCAGTTCTGTTTGGAGTCCGCTCCCCAAGCCCAAATCCGCAAAGGAGAACATGGTAAAGAAAGAAGTTACGGTTGTCCATAAGCCATATATTTCTTCCCCCATGTAGCTTAAAGTGATTCTCACCGTAATGAGGGGCACAGCCATTGCAAATGCCTTTGCCAACATCGCAGTCAACGCCGTCAGAGCAATCCCCCTGGCGCGCTCCATGCTTCTTCCATCGGCGGTAGAGGTATCATATTTTCCATGTGCTACAAGTACGATAAATTGTTTGATTTTATTCATGTCTGGTCTCCTAATGGCAGTACCGCACTCCTATTAAATACAGGTAATATGAAAATCTTTTTCAATCCTCGATAACCTCAATCCATTGTTTTACAATTGCTTCCGGCGAAAATAACCTGTTTGCCTTCTCATAAGACAGCTTGCCCATTTTATCCAAATCACTGGGAGGAAGTTGCAATAACTCCCGCAATCCTAAGGCAATTCTCTCCGGTGTCGGCTCACAGGTAATACCGTTTCCCTCTGTTAGAATCTGGTAATCCGACACCTTACTCATGATTACCGGTTTACCAAGCATCATAGCCTCACAGATTACATTTGGTAAGCCCTCTACCGTGCTGAACAGGCCAATGACATCTGCCTGGGACATAATATTATATATTTTCTTAGTTTCATGGTGCAATCTAATTGTAGAATCTAAAGCGTTTGCTTTTATCATTTGGACAGCGCACTCATAAATGACTGTATTCCCAATAGTCACTTCCACTTTACCATACCAATCAATCACAATCTTTTCTTTTTCGGTTTCATCCAACAGCAGGATAGCTTCTATCAATCCCAACGGGTTTTTTAACTCCTGATAACTCGCCGCGACCACTAGATGCAGCTTGCCGTCCTTTCGATACAAATGGCTTACATTCGGTTGATTTTGTATCAATACCGGATTATAAATAACCCGGTATTTGTCATGATATTGAGGATAGTAGTGGTTCCACATTTGCACAGCGTTTTGGGAATTACACACTTTTACGTCCGAAAAACGTTCAAACCAGTTATAAAACCGATTTTTCCTATTGGAAAAGGTCGTCATCTTAGCACTGAGTTCACTTGTTATCAGTTTCCATTTGCCTCCGCCCATTTTGGCGATACAAGCCAAAAAACCTGGCGTTTCCAAAAATGGAATTACAACATCGGGATTTATTCTCCTGATATAAGACCGCATTTTAAGTATTAATTTGAGTGGATTATTTTCTTTTATCGTGTGGACTTTAATATTTTCTGCATCCAATAGGGGTTGATAAAAATCATTCTCCCTATATACGGCAAAATCCACTGCATATCCGGTTTGCTTTAACAGAATGGCTAAATTCACCAGTTGTCTTTGCGCTCCGCCAGAACCGAGATTATCAATCAAACACAACACTTTTTTCATAGACTACCCACATTTTCAATATTTTCTTTATCCTGAAAAAACTGACGATTAAATTAGTCCCTACCACTTCGGTTTAAAATCGCCTTCTTTATACAAGCCTCCCATTCCTGCATAACCGACTGATCGTCATATCTCTTCGCAATGCTAATGGATTTTTGACCAAATGTCTGTCTTTTGTATTTGTCCAAAGCAAGAATTTTCATCGCGTTAATAAAATTCTTTTCATCGCCTTCATCTATACAGTAGCCATTTTCTTCTGATTTTACAAGGTCACCTATGCCCTGATGACATTTAAATACAACGGCCGGCAACCCCACAGCCAATGCCTCGCTGAGTGCGTTGGGGAACCCCTCCTGCTCTGACGTCATTAAATACACGTCGTGTTGAACCAGTTCCTCATGTACATTGGAAATTGCTTCGTGTAAATGAATGGAATCTTTTCCTCCCACAGCATCTACTTGAGCACGAAGCGTATCGTTATCGATGCCCGCACCGAAAATATGAAGTTCAACATTGGAACATTTTTTCAAAAGCTTCCCAAATATTTTGATCATCAAATCAAAGCGTTTAACATCAGCATTTCGTCCCATGGATACAAAGGATACCGTCGGTTTTTCCCATTCTGTTTTAAAAACAGAAGGCTGTTCAATTACATTATGGGTCACCATACATTTTTTCTCATACCGTCCGCCGTCAAAATCACGAAAGATATCAAATTGAACAGACACCACATCCGCTCTTTTGTATGCGATCCTCCGAAGATAGTTCCAAGGGAATTTAGGATAAATGACAAGCGGATTGCTTCTCTCGGACACTATGATCGGAATATTCGTTTTCCTGAGCATCAAGCACGCCATTGTATTATTATTATCCAAAAAAGAAATGACAAATTCAGCTCCAACGGTTTGCAACCGTTCTCGAAGCCTTTTTATTGCCGACAATAGTCCTGCTATTTTATTTTTTCCAGTTATATTTAAGTTTTCATCATATACAGAAATCTCTGAAAGGTTGTATCTGGACTTGGAATGTCTATTAGTCAAGGCCAAAGAAACTTTGTGTTTTTTACTCAGCTCGATTGCTAAGAGTTGTGCCACATTGCCCGCCCCACCAGAAAAATCATCAACTATGATCAGTATATTCATTATTAAAATCAGCCCTTTATATTTCCAACATCATCTTTTGACCTTTGAATCATTTCTTTCTCGTAACTCCACCAAAAAATCACGTAACATTCTTTCATAATTTCTGAGGTCAAAAATTTTAGTGGCCTTTAAATAAGCGTTTGCTTTTAAAAATGCAATTTTTTCTTCATCAAATTGAAGCAATTTTTGCAGAAAGCTGTCAAAGGCTTGCTCGTTTGCCTCTTCTAAAACAAAACCATCTACGCCATCAGATATAAAACGATCGGTACCTCCTATCCGGTTGCACACTATGGCGACCCCCAAACTCATACATTCTGCAAATTTTGTAGAGAAGCCCGCTTTCGCATATCTCTGATTATGGCGAAAAAGGATTCCAAAATCCGCTTTCTTTACGATTTCCACCGTTTCAGGGTGAGACAGCCTTCCATGGGCAAATACCCCCCTATTTTCCGACACATTCGGGAAGCCGTTTTCCTCCAAATATTGATAATCAATGCCAACTAGATCCAACCGAAAATTGATTGTTTCCGTATTCGCTTTGACAATACTCCGGACAAATGGGACGACAATATCTTTGGAGCCCGGACTGCCTGCATATACAAAACGAATCAAATTTTTGGGGTTGTCATCTCTTTCTATTTTTCTATCATCCATTTCCATTAAAGGTGGGATCAATATGCATTTGACTCCCTGGTTTTTATAGTAATCGTGAAAGAAAGGACTGATTGCAATTACGCCGTCCAGCTTCTTATCAACAAATCTGATTCGCCTGTCAGTAAACGAGATGACTAATTGTTCTGCGACAGATGCGGATCTCCTTTTTTCATACCATTCCGTCACATCCGCCAATAGCTGTATATTTTGTTCTTTGCAAAATGGAATTAGCTTTTTAGTCAATCCACCCGTATCATTATACAATATAATCAAATCGGGTTTTTCGAACTGACAAATTTTCTTCACCCTTTTGAACGATCGGCTTGCCGTACAGATTTCCACAATCTCTTTTAATGCATTCCACTTTCCTCCGGCAAAACTAGGTAGATAGGAATATACCTTGTTGCCAATACGAAAGTGGATTTCGTCATGAGCAAAAAGAAAATCTTCGTTATCGACATGAACTTTTTCATAGCCTGAGTTTTCAACAGCGGCGTCCACGCGCCTGTCACAAATATAATGAATACGATAATCCATTTTTTCCAATAAACTGCCAATGGAAAAAATGCGCAAGCCGGTGGCATCTATAGGAAGCCCAGCTCGGGAGATATAAAGAACACTTTTCATTTTCTATTCACGCCTTGTGCACTCCTCTTCATTTGATTTGACAATACATTTTTTTACCGCTTAAAGATTTTTTATTTTCTCTCATACTATATCCAGCAAGCGCAGCCAGTGCTATGCTCTTCAAATCCAAAATAACAGCACAATATACAGACAATCCTCCCAATGCGGCTAACCACATTAGTAAAATAAGCGCAGTTTTATTTCTTATAGATCTATTTTTGAAAGTTTTTATAATTGGTATAACAAACACCAACGGATAAAAAAGGCCTAACACTAATCCGTAGCGAACCAACATCAATAAATACGAATTATCTATATAACTGTACATACCGCCCATAGAAGCACTATAATACTGGAAATTATATCCATTCCCAAATATGTAATCCCACAAATTCGTCTGAGAAAATAAGTCCTCATATTGAAAAGATCTGGTATCAGTCCCCATTTTTTTAATTAACAGATCCAGTGACTGCGGATAATAGTGATTTATCAGAAAATAAGCGATAACAAGACCCAAACTCACAAAAACTATCACCTTAAACAAACGGGTTAAGCCTTTTTTTCCACTGGTATAATACACATATACAACTGCCCAAATTAAACATTGAATAATCCAACTACGCGAATTGAAAAGCCCTGCTAAAAACGCACCGATACCTATTGTTACTAATACCTGAAGACTTGATGTTTTCTTCTCCGTAATGCTCCAAATACAGAGAAACCAAAAGCCTTGAATATAAAAAGTGAGAACTGAACTATTCCCCAGCAATCCGTTTGGATGGGTTTGTAAAAATACCAAATACCATACCAAACTTAAACCAAGCGATAAATAACCTATCCATTTAATGTATTTGATAAATACATTAAAAAGTGATTCATCCATTCCGATACATACACAAAGTGCCGTCAGGTATACATGCGGTGCTGTTGTACTATATAAAGTTGTAATTAATCCATTCTGGAAAATAGTCAAAATTTCCCAAAACATTATCCCAAGTACCAAAGCAAGTAGAGTCAAACGATATCCAAGTGTAAAAAACTTTTTTCTGACTTTAGATTCTATAAAAAAAAGCAGAACTATACTAATTAAAACAATCAACTCAAATGCAAGGGTTATTTTATCTCCCCTGGCAAGTTGCTGATACCCATAGCTACTGCCTGGAATCAATATATATTCAATCCCAATATAGGAATACAGCTGCTTAATAAATGTTCCAAAAAGGATTATACATAATAACAATCTGTTGACTTTAATTTTCATATATTGCACCACATGATTTATATTCTTTCTTAAATTAACAGAGTATCAATCTCTATTATTACAAAAATTTAAAGATTCTCCTTATACCACTGGATAGCCAACTGGATTCCATCCTGAAAACTGTAATCCGGGTCATAATTAAGCAGCTCTCTCGCCTTGCTGATGTCGGCGTTGGAATGCTTGATGTCTCCAGCACGGTCCGGCCCAAAGTTCGGTTCCATCTTTACTCCCAATGCTTCTGTCAGCCCATAGTAAATATCGATCAGGTATTCCCGTCCGCCATAAGCGATATTAAACGCTTCACCTGCAGCTTCATGAGGAGCAAGGCAAGCTTTCAGATTTGCCTCAATGACGTTCTCAATATAGGTAAAATCACGACTCTGCTTACCGTCACCGTTAATAGTAGGTACTTCCCCGTTCAAAAGCTCCTTGATAAACTTAGGGATAACAGCTGCATAAGCGCCGTTAGGATCTTGCCGACGACCAAACACATTAAAATACCGCATTCCGTAGGTGTCCAGTCCATAATGCCGGGTATACTGTTTCGCCCACTCCTCATCTGCTCTTTTGCTCACGGCATACGGAGAAAGCAGATTACCTTCTCTGCCTTCTTTTTTCGGAAGGTTCGGCTCATCACCGTATACGGAAGAACTGGAAGCATACACAAACTTCTTCACACCGTTTTGTCTGGACGCCTCCAGCATGTTCAACGTTCCAGTAATATTATTGGCACAATAAAACAGCGGCATTTCAATGCTGCGCGGTACACTTCCCCATGCAGCTTGATTCAGTACGTAATCCACGCCTTCGCAAGCTTTCATACAGGTATCTAAATCCTTAATGTCGCCCTTCATAAACTCATAGTTTGGATTGTTCAGAAACATATCAACATTGGCTTGCTTCCCAGTAGAAAGATCATCCAGGCAACGCACCTTGTATCCCATTTTAAGAATAGCTTCGCACAGGTTAGAGCCGATAAAACCGGCTCCACCTGTAACTAGAAACAAAGTATCTTTCCGAAAGGTCAAATTTTTATATCCCATTTTTACAGTCTCCAATAGCTGTATCCAGCTGCTTCATATTCTTTGCGGTTTAAGATTCCCTTCACATCAATCAGAACCTTTTGGGCGTTTTCACTAGATTTGAACATTTCATCGATCTGAGCTATGGTCAACGCCGCAATTTCGGTATGGGCAACGGCCAGAACCACTGCATCACACTCTTTGATGTCATCCATACTGCAGAACTTCACGCCGTACAATCTCTCCGCCTCGTCAGCATCGGCAACCGGGTCAGCAATCATCGGCTGGATTCCATACTCATTGAGTTCCTTTACAATATCGATAATTTTTGTATTTCTAGTGTCTGGGCAATTTTCCTTAAAGGTAAATCCCAGAATGCCCACCCTTGCGTTTCTGACAGGTAACTCCGCAGCAATGAGCTTTTTGACAAGTTGTTCCGCTACATATCGTCCCATATCGTCGTTGATACGTCTGCCAGACAGAATGATCTGGCTGTGATATCCCAATTCTTCTGCTTTATAGGTCAGGTAGTACGGATCAACGCCGATACAATGACCGCCAACCAGTCCCGGGTAAAAATTCAGGAAATTCCATTTTGTCCCAGCTGCTTTCAGTACAGACTGGGTGTCAATCCCCATCTTGTTGAAAATAATGGACAACTCATTCATAAACGCAATATTAATATCACGCTGACTGTTCTCGATGACCTTGGCAGCTTCTGCTACTTTAATAGACTCCGCTCTATGTACACCGGCATCCACTACGATTTCATATACTTTAGCGACTGTATCAAGGGTCTCATCATCCATACCAGAAACAATCTTGGTAATAGTGTTCAAACGGTGCACTTTATCGCCGGGATTGATCCGCTCCGGGGAATAACCAATTTTAAAGTCAACTCCGCACTTCAAACCGGATTCTTTCTCCAGAATAGGGACACAAACATCTTCGGTAACACCAGGGTAGACGGTGGATTCAAATACGACCACGGAGTCTTTCGTGAGATTTCTGCCCAAAATACGGCTCGCTCCTTCTACGGGGGTAAGGTCGGGCGTATGGTCGTCATTGACCGGCGTCGGAACTGCCACAATGTGAAATTTAGCTTCACGGAGCTTACACTCGTCAGCGGCAAACTCCATGGTAGATGTCTGTATCGCCTCATCACCCACTTCATTCGTAGGATCAATTCCAGACTTATACAGTTCTATCTTTGCCGCATTTAAGTCAAAGCCAATCACCTTAACACCGCGTTTTGCAAATTCAATGGCAATCGGCATGCCGACATAGCCAAGACCTACCAAAGACAATGATTCCTCACGATTTTTGATTTTTTCATACAAAGACATTTTAATCATTCTCCTCAAATCTCATTTTTATCATTTTGGCCGGAACACCTGCTACGATACTATATGGCAAAACATCTTTTGTGACGACTGCTCCTGCCGCTATAACAGCGCCTTGTCCTACTGTAACTCCTTTTAAAATGGTAGCGTTGGCGCCAATCCAATTATCGCCTTCCAGTATAATATCCAAATCATTTTCCGGCAGTTTTTCCTCATTACCAATGCTTTTCATAGGACGCTCCTTGATATCATAACGATGTCCACCTGTAATCATTGTAACCCGTGGACCAGTCATTACATGGTCTCCTATATGGATTTTGGCTCTGGTACACATCAAAAGATTTTCTTCACCTAAGCCAATATCATTTCCGGCTACTATATTGCTGATGCCATATGCCCGGAATCGTCTTCCGACAGCAACGTCTTTTCCGCAAGTGTCAAAAGAAGCTTTTATAATTGGATTCATAATAAGTTTGTTGAGCAGTCGGGAAAATAGCTGAAACAAATCATAAACTTTCATTGCTGCCGCGCCACCTTACTCCAGATAGTTTTGTATTTTTCAAACACCACATCGATTGAGTAGTCATCTATCAGATGTTTTTTTGCATTTTGTCCTAGTTCGCAACGCAATTTTTCATCAGATAGCACCGTATCTAATGCATCCACGATTGCCTCTTCGCTATGAGGAGGAATTACGATTCCTGAATGATTGCTAAGCATTTCCGCTATCGCACCTACATCTGTTGCTATAATGGGTTTCTCCAATGCCATTGCCTCTAAAACTGCATTTGGAAAGCCTTCTGTATAACTGGGCAAAATAAACACCGAGGCTTCATTGAGGAGCTGCATTGCGTCTTCATGTTTTTTCTCGCCTTCAAATTGGACATTCGTCATCGAAAACCTGCTCTGCAACTCCTGTTTATAATTATCATCTATCGGACCAACCAATTTCAATATCCATTCAAGGTGCTGAGTATACAGCTTGTCCCAAGCAGCCAAAAGCTCCTCTATACCCTTTGTTTTTATACACCAGCTGAGAAACATTACTTCTTTTTTTCCCACTGATGTCTGCTTTACATTAACGTTGCTGATATCAAACGGATTCGCAACCTTTTGAATACGATCATCAGCAAAATGATATTTCAAGGTTTTATAGGTTTTATCATCGATGGCTATTGTCATACTGGATAAATCGATTGCTTTTTTCAGAAAGCGCCATTCTAACGTATTATTCTCTGCTATCTCTGGCACTCGTCCAAAACGTATATGATAGGCCGTTGGTATTCCCAGTTTCTTTGCGGTACGCAAAAATAAAATATCTCGGATAATAGCGAGCTGACCACTAGTTGTCATATGTATAACATCCGGCTTTTTTTCTTTTATCTTGTGTTTGAGTTCCCGGTTCAGCCGAAGCATCTCCAAGCCTTGTCCAACAACCCGATTCCATAAGGAGCGCCCATCAAGTCCGCGTTTTTTTGGTGCGATATTGACAATTTCAACGAGCTCTACATCTGCTCTGGACTGCATATATTTTTGCATCAAAACGACCCAATTGGCAATTCCTCCATACGGAGGAGGGATTGGAGCAACTAGGGTTACCTTTAATTTGCCCATCAACTGCTACCTCTTCTTTAATCTCTATCAGTTCGATACTTCTATATGGAATCAGCGCCCACATACTGAAAAATACCATCATCTTTTTACTGTTGTATTATTTCATAAAAAATACTGTCCAAATCTTCCATAAACTTTTCCTTACTAAAATGCCGATCATAATACGATCGAGCATTTCTACCCATCTGCTCCTTTGCGTCTGAGGCGATAAATCGCCTAACATTTTCAGCCAGTGCCTCTGCATCCTCAGCATCGCTACAAAATCCGCACTGTGCTTCCTTGATAATCAAAGCAGTTTCTCCATCTATCGCACCGATAATAGGTTTTCCTGCCGCCATATATGTTTGTACTTTTCCGGGTAAAGTATAGGAAAGTATAGAACTTTTTTGCATTGTAACTAGCATGGCATCTGCTTTTGCATAAATCTCTGGCATTTTTTCTAAAGGCTTTCTTCCGTGAAAAACTACATTGTCCATATGCATACTGCTGGATAAGTTCTTCAGTCGATTTAATTCAGACCCGTCACCTACAATATGCCACTTCAATCGTCCTATATCTTTCACCAAATCAGCGGCTTTAATCATCGTCACAATGCTCTGTGCCACTCCAATATTTCCTGCAAAAACCAAGTTAATATCCTCACCTGTTCGCTCGTTCTCCACTATATCAGAAGAAAATATGTCTTCTGCAAATTGCGGCAAATATTCTACCTGGTTGATATTAAATTCATCAGCAAAATACCGAGCAAATAACTTCGATGTAACTGCAACACAATCTGCCTGTTCATATATTTTCTTAGAAACTCGATGAAAATACTTGAATATTGGAGAGGAACGGTTGATTCCACCCCATTCCAAAGATTCTGGCCATAGATCCAATGAATACAGAATAAGTGGTACGCGATTTCTTTTTTTATAAGTAATTCCAGCGTTCGCCATCATCACTGGAGAAAGCTGATTAACAAACACTACATCAAATTTTTCTCTAATTTTTTTGGCATATCTTGTAGAAGAAATCGCATAACTGTAATAATTAAGAAATCGATGAACTACACCTTGTTTCCTGCCAATTGTAAAGCATCTATGCACACTAACGCCATTTATTACTTCATCTCGTTTTTTACCTTTTCGATAACCTTCGTATATTTCTCCCATAGGATAATTGGGAAGTCCAGTCAATACCGTTACTTCATTTCCCCGTTTAACAAGTTCCTCACAGATTTCAGAAATGCGAAAAGGCTCCGGTTTGTAGTATTGACATACCACCAGAATTTTCATATACTTCTTGCCTCATATACCATCAAATTAATTTGTATCCTTTAGCCATAAACTCTTTAGCCTGTTCTACAGTAGGCCAAGTATAATAGCTACCTTTTTCACTCTCATTAGGCCGTACATTAATTTTATCCGTAGATATATCTCCAATGGCTTTAACCATAAGTTCACCACCCAGTTTCTTTGTTTTCTTCATGAGTTGAAACATGGTTTTGCAATCCGAAATATCCACACTATCCTGCTCAATAATCGCTCCATCATCAATCTTGGCACTCATGTAATGGACTGTGGCACCACCCAATCTTTCATCATTATAGAGATACCAGAATGAGGGTAAACAACCTCTATAGTCGGGCAGTAAAGAACCATGGACATTAATCACTCCATATTTGGGCACGTTAAGCAATTCCTCTTTAAAAATCTGAGGTGCCGAATATGAAATAATCAGATCCGGTTTTAATCGTCTGACATGTTCTACAAAATTCCTATCATTACTATCAGCAATAATCTGATGCACAACACTCAGTGCCTTGGCCACATCACCTACAGAACAAAAACCATGATATTTTTTATAACTACACATTCTATCAACATACTTTTGTAACTCTCGATAAATGGTTAGCATTCCCATTTTAGCACATTGCGTAAAGCCAAACCATTTATAGTAATCCTTTAATTTGTTATCTAACGAAGATTTGCAATTAACTTCTACTATCTCAACTATTTGGCAAACTTGAGACGCTTTATATATATTCTCAGGAATAAAAAAGCGATCATTCTGTGTCATCACGATAACTCTCAATCTGTCGCTCATTCTGTTCTCCTATCTTTTCAAATCATTAAAACTTTTATCACTTTATGTTACTTCAACATACCCCACCAGTTCGCTATAGATCTTCGGTGTTGTTTTATGGAATATTTCAGCTAATACGCAAACTATCGTCCACCAAATCATCTTGAGATCCAGCCATGCAGACATATGCTCGACATACCATACATCCAATTCAAGCCGAGTCGGCAATACCATTTTCCCATAATCATCAGCATCCTCAATGGTATCGCCATATATGTAATCGTAAAGCGCTGATGGTCCGGTCAACCCTGCCTGTGCATTGCCTACAACAGCGTATTTCCCGCCTCTTACTATCTGTAATTGATCTACGGCAGCAGGTCGAGGACCAACGATGGACATATCTCCGATAAAAATATTGAGCAGTTGGGGAAGTTCATCTATTTTTGTGGCACGAATAAATTGCCCAAAAGGAAATATTCTGTCTTCATCGCCGCGGAACACAGCTTCATTGGCCTTTCCTTGCCGCATGGAACGAAATTTAAACATCCGAAAGGTGCGGTTACCCTTGCCAACTCTGTGAGCCATATAAAATACCGGTCCCGGATCGGAAATTTCAATTCCGATGACGGCAACCAGCCAAAGTGGCAATGTGCCCAGAAGCCCAAGGAAAGAGCAAACAATATCAAAGGCTCTTTTCAAATATTTATACATTTCTCACTCTCCTAGGACTACTCTTCTAAATACACATTCAAACGCTTCGGCATAATTACAGCCCGACTGTGCCCCTCGATAGGCAGCCAGACCAGTAATCGCTTCTATACTTCTAGGATGAGGGTAATCACGCATTACTCCGCGATACTGGGACAGGGCTTCCACCTTTTTATCGACAGCTTCCTTGCCCACTTCAATGAAGGTGTTTGGCTGGAACTTGTTCATTGCGTTGTTGAAAGACCATTCCGTCGCGGAAGGGACTTCCATAAACAATAGTTCCTCTAGCGGCTCAATATCCGTTCTCCTCTGGAACAAACGAACAGCGGCCTGACAAGCCAGCGAAGTATGTAGATGATCGTTGTTTAAGTCTGCCGGATGATGGGTAAAAACCACCGTAGCCTTACAATCTATCATCGCTTTTTCGATAAACTGTACCAACTCTAAATGAGGAACCGTATTTAATTTGATATTGGGGAAATCTCCCGTATACACTTTATAGACTCCCAGCATTTTCATGCAATGTTCCGTGTCGGATTGCAGTTCGCTATCACTGGGGCGGAAGGCTCGCGCCTGGGCCTGTCCTGACATGATACAAACATTGACTTCTTTTCCCGCCTGAGCGAGTTTATACATAGTCGCCCCGGCTCCCAAAACTTCATCGTCTGGATGGGCAACGACTACCAAGTATGACATAAATACTGATCCTCCTAATGACGATCTAATTTTTCGCTACTAAACCGCCCATTTTTCCTTATTTTTTCCAATATATCAGCAGGTAAAATCATATTTGTTGCCTGCACATTTTCCACTAAATGTTGCAGATTTGTAGTTCCAAACACCGCAGATGATACATATGGATTGTCCATAACATATCGGAGAGCTATCTGGCTGCCGGTAAAATTTGGAATTTTATTTATAAATCTATATTTTCTTCCTTCAAACATATGTCCTCTAAAATTTTTCAACGCTCTAAGAAGATACCAAATATCCTTTTTTTCATGTATTTGAAATACTCTGTTAGAATATAATGACTGCGCCAGTGCCGCACCTGCAATTACTCCAATTCCATTCTTATACAAACGTTTAATTAGCTCTTCTCTATCCTGGCGCATAATATTGTAATCAAGCATAACAAAATCAAATAACCGATTATCGCAAATATACGACAACACATCTGTGTCAAATGAATTAACACCTATTGCCCTTACAACATTTTGGGCCTTTAAATCATTCATAAATTTTAACACTTCATCTGTCATCTCGTTAATTTTGGGGCCATGAAGATGAAGCATATCAAGATAATCCGTATGAAGTCTTTTCAAACTGATTTCTACGCTCTGCTTCAGCCATTCAACACTCCAATCATGATACACACACACCGTGGGGGTGTCACTGATCCTGGTTCCACATTTTGTAGCGATAGTCAGTTCTTTTCTTTTTTGGGTGCCAAGTTGCTGAAGACATTTTCCTAACCGTTCCTCTGCATGGCCATAGGAATATCCTGTATCAAAAAACGTAATTCCCTCTTCCACAGCTGTTTGGAATAAATCCATCGCCTCCTGTTCGACAAAGAAGTTCTTCCCCCATACACTAGCACAGCCAAAACCCAATTCCGATATCGTGATATCCGTATTACCTAAATTCCTCATTTTCATTTTGGTCTATTCACTTTCCTTTCAGCATTCTAAAGACTACTCGTAAGGAGACTAAGCCCTAATAGCCCTTGACCACTTCTCCTACTTCCAGCTTTCTACCACTCTCGATATGGCTTCCAGCTTTGCAGATCACCCCAGCATTCACATGAGAATAGGAGCCTATAACTGCGTCATGATCTACGATGGCACCTACAGAGATAATCGAGCCTTGTTGTACCCAGGCGTTTGTATTGACGATTGCTTTAGGCTCAACTATTGTCCCCTTTTCTACAATGGCGCTGGAACTGATATAAGCGGAGGGATGGATTAAGGCAGGAATCTCCTTTCCCATTTTAGCAGTCCGTTCCATCAACTCCCGCCTAAATGCATTATTTCCAATCCCACAAAATATGGCGTCATAATTCCTTCCAATAGATTCCAATTCAGCCATTTTACCCACAGCGTCAGAGACGGCATCATCCAAAAAATCAATCACTGTATACAAAGGAGTTCCGTCCCTATCGCAAAGGCTGTGGGCAACTTCGTACACGAATTTTCCGTGTCCTCCGGCTCCCAATAAAAGCAGTCTTTTACCCACAACATCACCATCCCTGTTATAGATTAAAGAACAACCATCCTACGCTAGTTTTTGAAAGCGCCTGCAGGCTATTCTTCCTCCTCGTTAATATATTCGCCGTCCTCAAAGCTGTCTGCCGCTTTCATCCAATTAGGATCGCCTTTACGCCAACTGCTTTTGTCCCGCTGTAGCAGAAGCTTCCTTCATCAAAGTCTCATAAACATCCTTGCCGGTTTCCAAATCCGAATCGGGCGAATGATAGGTTGGCACCACGGATTCGACAAGGCTTGTAATCTCAGAGCTTTCGGAATAGCTACACTCGGCCAGCTTTTCTAACTGTTCAAAAAATTGCTCCACATCGAAGGAGATGGGCTTGCCGATATGAATCAGCTCGTTGGGCGTCTTATCTAAGCCCTCTTCCGCCATCAGTTTTTCTTCGTACAGCTTTTCTCCAGGCCGCAGTCCGGTGTAAACGATTTTGATGTCCTCGTCGGGTTTATAGCCGGAGAGCTTGATGAGGTTACGCGCCAAGGTGTCGATTTTGACAGGCGCACCCATGTCGAGGACAAAAATTTCCCCGCCCCTGGCGTAGGTTCCCGCCTGCATCACCAAGCTCACTGCTTCCGGAATCGTCATAAAGTAGCGGATAATGTCGGGGTGTGTTACCGTGACCGGTCCGCCTTTCTCGATCTGCTTGCGGAACAGTGGGATGACCGAGCCGTTACTGCCGAGCACGTTTCCGAAACGCACGGCAACGAATTCTGTCCTGTCTTTCCCACCGCCGGAAAGTTTGATTTTATCCGAATTCGAACGTCCTTCGGCATCCTGTAAACTGTCTTCCGAGTTGCAGTACGACCCAATTGGCGGCAGTAAATCTCCCCTGCCCTCTTTGCTGATTAGATTCATGCTCTGGATGACCATCTCGCAGAGCCGTTTGCTGGCTCCCATGATATTGGTGGGATTTACCGCTTTGTCGGTACTGATGAGCACGAATTTCTGGCATCCGTTTTGCAGAGCTGCATAGGCCGTCTTATATGTGCCGATGACATTGTTTTTGATGGCTTCACAGGGACTCGATTCCATCAAGGGAACGTGTTTATGCGCGGCAGCATGGTAAACGATTTCCGGACGATACTGCTCAAATATACCGTTGATCCTCCTGCTGTCCCGGACAGAGCCAATCAGGACTTTTAAATCCAAGTTAGGATAAGAGGTACGCAGTTCCTGTTCAATATCATAGGCGTTGTTCTCGTAGATATCATAAATAATCAACTGCTTCGGTTCGTGTCCCGCGATTTGACGACACAGCTCGCTGCCGATGGAACCGCCGCCTCCGGTAACCAGGATCGTTTTTCCCTTTATGTATTGGAAAATTTCATCCATATTGACCTTGATCGGGTCTCTTCCCAGCAGGTCTTCGACGGCAACCGACTTCATTTTGCTCAGAGACACTTCTCCGTTCACCAGCTGATAAACACCCGGCAGCCGTTTCATTTCGCAGCCGGTTTCTTTACAAATGTTCAAAATATCGCGTTTTTGTTCCATTGTCGCGGTGGGGATCGCAAATAAGATCTGGTCGATCTTATATTTCTTTGCATTTACAAGGATGTCTTCACGGCCGCCTACGATTGGCACGCCCTCGATAAAGCGCCCCCACTTGTTGGAGTTGTCGTCGATGATGCAGCAGGGCTTGGCGTCAGCGCGTTTGGAGTTGATAAGCTCCTTTAAAATCACCTGTCCTGCGGATCCAGCCCCTATAATCATCACGTGGCGCACCGCCTGAACGCTTTTCTCCCGCCTTTTCCGCTCCAGCAGAATATAGCGGTAAGCAAACCGAACGGCGACAACCAGCATGAACTGGGTCATTGCGCCGACAAGGTAATAGGATATTGGCATTCGCTGTACAAAGGCAGTAATACCTATCGTGTGAAATGCCGCCGTAACCAGCGACGCAAAAAGAATCCTGTTTAGTTCATTGAAGCTGGCGAAGCGCCATATGCTTTTATACAAGCGCAAAAAATAGAACACCACAATGGAAAACACGGTATAAAAAGGCGCGAATTTCAAAAAGGCATAGAGATACTCTTTTGGAATGTTGGAAAAATGAAAATCAAAGCGCATCCAGAGTCCAAGAAAGTAAGCAAAGTTCATCGCCAAGATATCATAAACAAATAGATAGAATGCGATTACTTCCCAGTGCTCAATGGCTTTTTTCTTTCTCTTTACATTATTCGCTGCAGTCTTTAACCTGCATGAATCTGAATTTTTATCTTTTATCTTGTCCATCAATTCTCTCCCCATTTAAAAAAGGATCATACGTTTATACAATCAGTTCTGATCACAGCGGCCCGTTTCTCAGTGGGCAAGCGGATATTTTTTCAGATACTTTTCCACTTGATCGAAATCCGGGGCGCGGTCGGACAGATTGTGGGCGTCGCTTCCCAGAACAACCCGGTGACCCTGGCGAATGAGTTTTCGGACAAAACTCCTGCTCTTCAAATGTAAAAAGGCCGAATTATTAATCTGCCAAACTGCTTCCTCAAAAGAGAGCAGTCGTTGAAAATCCTCCTTTTGGTACAACGGTAGGTATCGTTCGATGTGGGCAATAATAGGGGTCACCGAGAACTGATAGGTAATGTTTTCAATTTCCTCCATCATCCAGGTCTTGAAGCTGCGAAAGGGCAATTCCAGAAGAATCGTTCCACTTTCGGTGCAGAGGCCGGAAAGGTTTTCTTTCGAGAGGCCCCTGGAGAGGTGGACTTCAGCCCCCAGTTCGATTTCCGGTAATTTGGAGCTTATCATACGCTCCGACAGGGATTTATGAGAAACCTCTCTCCTTTTCAGGAAAGAGGCGACGTCTTCTTTATAAGGATAATAATGCGGCGTCGCAATAACTTTGCCTACGTTTTGAAGCCGTAACTTTTGCAGCATCTGAAGGGACATCTCCACAGACTGTGACCCGTCGTCCATCTGAGGCAGACAGTGACAATGAAAATCTGTCAGCATACCTGCTACGACCTTCCGTACTGATAATCATAAGATTTATAACTTTTATAGTAGGCATAGGGCTTTTCATGCTCTTTGACGTCGGTGATGACGACACCCAAAATATTGCCGTCGATGCTTTTGATATTGTCAATGGCCTTGTCCAGCTCATCATAGGTAGTTTGCTTCTGCCGCGTCACAAGAAGGGTGCCGGCAGTTTTGCCACAGAGCAGAAGGGAATCGGCTACCACATTGATGGGAGGAGTGTCAATAAAAATATAGTCGTAATGCTCTGACAGCACTTCCAGAAGCTTTTCCATGCTCTCAGAGCCCAACAGTTCCGACGGATTGGGCGGAATGGGACCGGAAGTAATTAGGTCGAGTTTGGACGCCACATCCGAATGAATGACGTCGTTCAAATTGGCAAAGCCGCTGAGGAGCTCAGAAAGGCCGGTGGTGTTGTTCACTTGAAAAATTTTATGCTGAACCGGTTTTCTCATGTCTGCGTCGATCAACACCACACGGGCTCCCGTCTGGGACATAGTAATTGCCAGGTTGGAGCAGGTGGTGGATTTTCCGGTATCCGGTTCAGCGCTGGAAACCACGATGCTCTTCTGGGAGGCGGGAGCCAGCGAGAAGAGCAAGCTGGTGCGGACGTTTTTGTAGGCTTCTACAATCTGAAACGGGATGGCTTGGGTCAATTTATTCTGAACGCGCGAAGAAGCGCTGTTCGGTTTCTTATTTTGATTGAACATTGTGTTCCCTCCTTGTAACAGCATTGTCAAAGCTCGGAATTTCGCCTAAAACTGGAACATCCAAACGAGCCTTCAAATCTTCTTCGCCTTTTACTGTGTTGTCGAGCAAGTAGATTATGATGCTGGCGCCAATCGAAAGAGCCAGGCCAATCAGAGCGCCCAGCAGCGAATTGAGCTTCACATTGGGGGAGGAAGCATTCTGCGGAGCTTTCGCAGAACCGATCACTTCGACCGAACCCGCTTTTACCACCCGCTGCAGAACAGACGGAGCAACTTCGGCCAAGGTGTTGCAGATCTCGGCAGAGAGCTCCGGGCTGACAGTTTCAGCAGAAATCTGGAGCACTTCAGTCTGGTTTACCGACTGCATAGAAATCACGCCGGACAATTCTCTGGCTGTCATGGGCGTGCTCAGCTGGTCCGCCACCTGCTGCAGCACATCGTCGTCCTGCAAAATAACGATATAAGTGTCAACCAGCTTCTGGGAGGCGTTAATATCGTTGATGTTCACATCGCCGGTCAGGGAAACCGACGTCAAGTTGTTCACATAAAGCGAAACAGAGGAGGTATACTTTCGGGGGAGCATAAATAAAGACACCATCAGCAGAATCAGGAAGCCAGCAATGGTACTGGTGGCGATCCACGCCCATCGTTTCCTGAAAATATTGACGAGTGCCTTCAAATCGATTTCAATCACTTTTTCTTCCATTTTTCTTCCTCGTTCTCAAGAATTTTCTGTTACAGTACGAACTGTTATCGGCTTATTCCCGCAAATAAGGGATAAAGGCATAAATAAACGACATGATATTTATTCATGTTACACAAAAATACCTCTTTTGTTCATTATACCGTTTTTGACATAAGTCGTCAATAATATAACAGTAAAATTTTCAATTTAATACAATATTATCTTAAAGTGACAGTTGAACCAATTTTATTTCTAATATTTTTATATATTATAACAAATATGTTAACTATTGATTATTTTTTAACGATATGGAAAAATATACAAAAGAGGAGGCTCTTACAGCCTCCTCTTTTGATTATTTAGAGTTTCTTCCGAATGTGATACAAGGCGTTCAGCACCGTCCAATTTTGAGGAAAAGGACGCATCAGGTTCCAGTAGCCCACACCCTCAAAGCCATATTCAGGAACCAAGGCCAATTTGGCCCGTATACTGCGGGCATCCTCGAACCACACCTCGTGCTGTCTCCCCTCCTCGTCGTAGTAGCGGAAAAACGGGGCCTGGGAGGTCTCGTCATACTGGATTTCCGCTCCGTACCGGCGGGCGATTTCCACGGCGCGGACGTTGGAGATCAGAGTGGCTTTGGATTCTCCCTGGACGAAAGGGAGGGTCCAGTCGTAACCGTAGTTGGGCATGCCGAGGAAAATTTTTTTGGGGTCGATTTCGGTGACGGCGTAATCCAGCACTTCCCGCACTTTGTTGATGGGGCTGACGGCCATGGCGGGGCCGTAAGTATAGCCCCATTCGTAGGTCATCAGGAGCACCCAGTTTGCCGCCTGGCCCAAGCCGCGGAAATCGTGGCCCTCGTAAAGGAGGCCCCGTTGGTTCGCTGATGTTTTGGGAGCCAGGGCGACCGTCACCTCGTAGCCCAGGGGATTGAGGCGGTTTCTCAAATTGCGGATAAATGAGGTATAGGCGTCCCGGTCCTCGGGGAGGACGTACTCAAAGTCCACATCCAGGCCGTAATAGTTTTTTCGCTGCATGGTGGATATGATGTTGTCGATGAGATTTTCCTGCACCTGCCGTTCGTTGAGGGCGATGTGAGCAAGCTCGTTGCTGAAGCCGCCTTCCTCCGTCAGGGTTGACAGGTGCATCAGCGGGGCAACACCGTAATCTCGGGCCTCTGCGATCATGAATTCGTCGTCCAGATCCACCAGCTCCCCCGTCGCAGTAAATCCGTAGGTGAAGGGTGTCACAAAAGTCAGGTAGGGCATGGTTTCCCGGTAAAGATCCCGGTCGACGAAGGGATAGGCGTAGCCGTTGACCGACAGGGCGCCTTCCTTCTGCTGCTGAAAAGAAATCACCAGTTCCTCCCCTTCCATCAGCGACGGCAGGGCCCGGAGCTGGGGATTATTGCGATAGAGCTGAATCACGGTGGAGCCGTACTGCAATGCAATGGAACGAAGGGTCTCCCCTGCTTTCACGGTATGTACCTGTTCTGGATAGAGGATCACCAAGGTCTGGCCAATGACCAGTTCAGAATCGTCGGTGAGCCCGTTGTCGATGAGCACCCGGTCCGGCGAAACCCCGTATTCCTGCGCCACCGAATAAACGCTGTCGCCTTGTTTTACTACATGTATCACCATAAGCATAGCCTCCCTTTCTATGGTACGATAAACGCAGGTAAACTGCGTTTATCGCCCAAGAAGCCCTTTGAGGACTTCGTCCTCAATTTTAGCGCCAAGTCGACAAAACCGGGCTTCTTGCATCATAATGAAATACGGTACGATAAACGCAGGTAAACTGCGTTTATCGTCGAAGTAGTCCTTTGAGGACTTCGTCCTCAATTTTGTCCGCTGAAAGGCGGCAAAACCGGACCTCTTATATAAAAATAAAATATAGTACAGTATATGTGGAGGCTATGCGGAGTGATTCCACTTCCTTTAAAAAGGACAGCCTTACATTTCTTTATGCAGGCGGTTCAGCTCGTAAATCATTACGCCGTAGGTAATGAGATAGGCGGCCACCAGCAGCAAAACCACCATGAGCTCGGCGCCCATCATGACTAAGGCCAGCATCAGCGCGGCGTAGACGTAGCCCATCACGTCAAAGGCGCGGCTTTTAGCTTCCCGGCTGATGGCGACGTTGCGCTCGTCGGTCTGCTCGATCTGAAGTTTCCGGGCATCCTCGGGATGGCGCTTTAAGGTTCCCGCCTGGATGAGAGCGCCCAGGCTGTGGCCGAAGAGTCCGGCTCCCACGCCGATCATCACGCCGGGCAAGGCCTTTATTTCCTCGAACATTCCCATCTTCATAAAAACGGCTCCCGCGGCCAAGAGCCCGAGGCCCATTATGAGCAAAATCACGCGAATCGGCTTATTCATGGTCTGTTTCCTCCTCATACAAAAAAATCTCTTCAATGGTTGTGTCAAAATACCGGGCAATCTTGAACGCCAGCAGGATGGACGGATTGTACCGGCCGTTTTCCAGCGAACCGATGGTCTGACGGGACACCCCCAGGGCGTCTGCCAGTTCCTCCTGCCGGATGCCCCGGCGTTTGCGGAACTCCTCCAGTTTGTTTTGCATGTCGGTCGTCCTTTCTGATGTAAAGCTAGCTTTCCATCAACAGAATAGCATAGTTGGATTAAAATGTCAAGCTTGCTTTCCATTTTTCCAAAAAACATGCCGCCCTGACGGCGGCATGACGAAAATTCAGTCAGAACAATTCTTTGACCCATTCTTCCAGCAGGCTTTTATCCAAAAAAGGCGCGAGGGGAACAATCGCTTTGACGCCGTCTTTGGCGACTGCTTTTTTCGCCAGTTCATGGAGCTGATTCTGGCTGAGGAAAGGGGCCAGAATATCCATGTCGTTCAGGCCGCTTTTTTCAAATTCCAGCCGGGCCGTTTCTGCAAGCGCCCTCTCCGACATAAAGGGAAAGCAGTCCCGGTCTTCCATCCCTTCCAGGCCGTAGGTGTCATAGATTTTGGCGCTCACCCGGTCTACCTGATCTTCGGAAAGAAAGGGGAAACAGGAGGAAACCTTTTCGCTGCGATAGAGACGCTGCTCCACCATTTCGGCGAGGAGGGCAGAGCTCACAAAGGGCAGAAGCTCTTCCAAATCGTCCAAGTCCTGATCATTTTTATTTTCCACGCCTTTCCGAAACAGATCGTCAATGAGGCTGTCGCTGATAAACGGGAGAATCTCCGCGATGTCCGTCAAATCGAAAGGCGGCGCCGTATGCTCAAATACCACGTCCGCGTCCTTCGGCGGAAGCATGGGCGCCACCTCTTCAAAAACCTGCTGCGGCACATGATTTTCACGGACAAACGCCTCCGTTTTTCCTTCCGCCGCATGCCTGAGCAGCTGGGCGGGTTCCCCGTTTCCCAAGAGGCTGTCCAGCGATAAATCAAGTACTTCCGCCAATTGCGGGAGTTTTGAGATATCGGGCATGGAGTTTCCCCGCTCCCAGTTGCTCACCGCCTGAAAACTGATGCCCATCCGGTCAGCCAGCTCCATCTGGGTCATGTTTTTCTCTTTTCTGCGCCCAGAAATCCTGCGTCCGATTTGTTCAATAGAAAATGTCATTTGAGTCACCCTTCCTTTTGGTTTGTTCCAGTCTTCCCTATCTTCCAGGGCCGCGGGAACAAATATTTCACATCATATCCGCATTCTGATTTTGGATTGAACTGAACGGTACCGTATGATGCCAGTATAGAGGAATTCTTCCCTTTTGTCTAACAAGCGGCCGTTGAACCGGCTAAATTTTCCGATTCAACCAGCTCTTGAGCCGGAAGTTTGCATATTTATTCCCCTTATTCGCTTTACAAAGCGGGATAAAACGGTTAAGATAAAAGTAATGAAGCACTGCGGTATTCTAAAAGAGAAAGGAGCGTGTTTTTGATGAAAAAGGCATTGGTCGTCGTCGACTACCAAAAGGATTTTGTTTCGGGGAGCCTGGGGTTTCCGGGGGCGGAAAAACTGGATGAAAAAATCGCCGCCAAAATAGAGGAGAATCTCCAGTCGGGAGGAGATTTGATTTTTACCTTCGACACCCACGGGGAGGATTACCTAGACACGCTGGAGGGGAAAAACCTGCCGGTTTTACACTGCGTCAAAGGATCCGACGGCTGGAAACTGTACGGCAAAACCGGGGATTATCTGCAAAAAGCGGCGGCGGTCACCGAAAAGGGCGCTTTCGGGAGCCTGGAGCTGGGAGAACTGCTGAAAAAAGGGCAATATGATGAAGTGGAGTTTGTGGGGCTCGTCTCCAGCATCTGCGTCATCTCCAATGCCGTCATCGCGAAAGCCGCCCTTCCCGAGGCCCAAATCACCGTGGACGCCTCCTGTACGGCGGGGGCGGACAAAAATCTCCACCAAGAGGCCCTGGACGTGATGGCAGGGCTGCAAATCCAAATTACAAACCGATAGATAGGAGCGAATCAAATTGGATCAGCGTAATTTTACCATGCTCTGCGATTTTTATGAGCTGACCATGGCCAACGGGTACTTCAAAAAGGGGATGCAAAACGACATCGCCTACTTCGATGTGTTTTTCCGGCAGGTTCCCGACGGGGGCGGGTTCGCCATCGCCGCCGGGCTGGAACAGGTAGTTCATTACATCCGCTCTTTGCGGTTTACCGAGGAAGACATTTCCTATTTAAAAGGAAAGGGTATTTTTGACGAGGCGTTTCTAAGCTATTTGAGAGGGTTTCGTTTTACGGGAGACATCTGGGCGGTACCGGAGGGGACGCCGGTCTTTCCGGGGGAACCCATCCTCATCGTCCGGGCCCCGGCCATTGAGGCGCAGTTCATCGAAACCTATGTGCTGCTGGCCTTGAATCACCAGTCTCTCATCGCAACGAAAGCAAACCGCATCGTCCGGGCCGCCGAGGGGCGGGCCATCGCCGAGTTCGGCTCCCGCCGGGCACAGGGGGCGGAAGGGGCGGTTTTGGGGGCGCGGGCGGCGTTTATCGGCGGCTGTGCTGGAACCGCATGCACCATGACCGACCGGGACTACGGCGTCCCCGCCACCGGGACTATGGCCCATTCCTGGGTGCAGATGTTCGACAGCGAGTACGAGGCGTTCAAGGCCTACTGTGAACTCTACCCCCACAGCGCCACCCTGCTGGTGGATACCTACAACGTACTGGAAAGCGGCGTGCCCAACGCCATCCGGGCGTTTCAGGAAGTGCTGCTGCCCCAAGGCATCACAGACTGCGGCATCCGGCTGGATTCCGGGGACATCACCTACCTGTCGAAGAAGGCGCGGAAGATGCTGGACGAGGCGGGGCTGCCGAACTGCAAAATCGTCGCCTCCAACTCGCTGGACGAGTTCATCATCCGGGACCTGATTTTACAGGGGGCGAAAATCGACCTGTTCGGGGTGGGCGAGCGGCTCATCACCGCCAAGAGCGACCCGGTTTTCGGCGGGGTCTACAAGCTGGCGGCCAAGGAGGGCAACGACGGGACGATCCTCCCGAAAATCAAGATCAGCGAGAACGCCGGCAAGGTGACCACCCCTCATTTTAAGAAGGTGTACCGGCTGTCGGAGAAAGAAACCGGCAAGGCCATCGCCGACCTGATCTGCGTCCACGACGAGGTGGTTGATGAGACGAAGCCGCTGGAAATCTTCGACCCGAACTTCACCTGGAAACGGAAAACGCTCTCAGACTTTATGGCGCGGGAACTGCTGAAGCCCATTTTCAAGGGCGGAGAGCTTGTCTACGACCTGCCGGACATCCAGTCCATCAAGGATTACTGCCGGGCAGAGGTGGATGCTCTATGGGATGAAGTCAAGCGGTTTGAAAATCCCCACACCTACTATGTGGATTTGTCCCAGAAGCTTTGGGACATCAAACAGGGGCTGCTGAGCGCAGAAAAACATAAGGCATAAGGCAAAAACATTGCGGAGGTGCGAAGAGTGCGCCTCCGCTTTTTCTTTGACAGAATGGTGGAATAAAAAGGTGGCAGGGGGCGTGAAAAACGTCTCGCAGCGTTTTTTGTTATTTGACCTTTACATTTCCAGAAATTGGGTATATGATGAAGCTGAAGGCGGGCGCCGCCTATTTTACCGCGTCAAAGGAGGTTTTTTCATTGAATGAAGTCGTAAAATTTCTGACCGAGAACCCCGTTCAATACTTTGCCACCGTGGGATTGGATGGAAAGCCCAAAGTCCGGCCGTTTCAGTTCATGCTGAAAAAAGACGGAAAATTCTATTTCTGCACAGGAAAAGGCAAAAACGTCTATCAGGAGATGCAGAAAAATCCTTATGTGGAGCTATGCGCCAGCAGCGCCGATTCCCGGTGGATCCGCATGAGCGGCAAAGCGGCCTTTTCCGGCGACCGGGCGGTCAAGGAGCAGATAATCGAGGGGAATCCGCTGGTGAAGAGCATTTACAAAAGCGCCGACAACCCGGATTTCCTGATTTTTTATCTGGACGATGCAAAGGCGGTGATCTCCGATTTTTCCGGCAATCCGCCGGAGGAATTCGAGCTGTAGGAAAAAAACGGGAACGAAAGCGTTCCCGTTTTTTTGCGCCTATTTGTTTATTGTTAATATAATTTATAGTTTTAATTGACAAAATATGTAAAATATATTATAATAAACTAAATTGAAAATAGGAGGGATTTTATGTCAATCGCTTGTAAAGTCGTTTCGTTCATTCTGCTGATCGGTTCTATTATTTCCGGCATCATATTGGGAAACATTGACTATGGTTTCAGCTGGACGGTTTTTCTGACGGCAGTGGTAAGCGGAGTATTGGCCTTTCTGCTTTTCTTCGTGCTGGGGGAAATTCTGGATCGGGTCGATTCCCTAGCCGGTTCCATTGAATCGACCGCCCACACTATTCGCAGTATCCAAAACGAAGTAAAGGGCGCGGAGCCGAAAAAAACAATGGCTGTTTCTAACTCTTATGCCAAACTGCCAAGAGATTCCTGGACTTGCTCCAAGTGTGAGCATAAGAATCCCCAAAGCGTCCGGTTCTGTCAAAACTGCGGCGAGCATCCCTGAGTGCGAAAAAAGCGTTCGGTCAAACCGGACGCTTTTTTCGTTTTCTTTGCGGAATGGGATTCCGCCGTTTCCTAAGGCACGAGCCATTCCGTCACCCGGTCGGGTAAGACGACGCCGTCCAGGTGATCGATTTCGTGGCAGAGGCACTGGGCCAATAGGCCCTTGCCTTTGACGCGGATTTGTTCGCCCCGTTCGTTGAGGGCTTCCACTGTCACCCACTGGGGGCGGACGGTTCTCCCCCACTTGCCGGGAAAGCTGAGACAACCCTCGTTGCACTGCTGGGTGCCGCCGGAGCTTGTGATACGGGGATTGACGAGCTTCATGAGGCCGTTTCCCACGTCGATGACGATAAGCCGTCTCAAAATCCCCACCTGTGGGGCGGCCAGGCCCGCGCCGTTATCGGCGTGGTACATGGTGTCGGCCATATCCTTTAGGAGCAGACGGATCCTGTCATCTACAGTTTCTACCTCCCGGCATTTTTTCCGGAGGATTTCGTCGTCAAAAAAACGCAATTGCCGAATCGCCATAAAATCAATATTCCTTTCCCAATGCTTTGGCCGGTTTTTACGGCAAAGTCAAAAAACTCCCGGTGTGAAAATTTGCTTTCAGCCCGCCGTCCTCCTGCTTTTTTCCGCACGGGATTTCCGCTCGCTCTCGGCAAAGAGGAAAACCTCTTCGATTGCGCAGCCGAACACCGCCGCAATGTCGTGGGCAAGCCAGATGGACGGCTCGAATTTCTCGCTTTCGATAGCGAGGATGGCCTGCCGGGAGACGCCGACCTTACGGCCCAGTTCTTCCTGGGTAAGGCCCTGCCGCTCCCGCAGCTCACGAATTTTATTTTTCATAGAAGCCCCCATGTTATGTTTACCTTACATCAATTATACCATAAAAGGGGAGCAGCCGTCAAAGGCGACGGCTGCTCCCCTCTATTTATTCTTGCAGCAGTCACTTTTCGACCTTTTGCTACAATATATGAGAGAGAATCCGCTGTTGATACAAGGGCGCGGCTCAGCAGTTCCAGTTGATTTTGGCGGGATGGGGCTCGTCCGGGACGGCGGACTGCCGGAGGGAAGCCAAAGCCTCTTGGAGCTCCGCCGAAGCCAAAGCGTCGTAGGTCTCCGGCTTTTCTTCGAGGCCCGCCCGGCTGTAGGCCACGGCAGCCGCCCCGTAAAACAGGAATCCCAATGCGCTGGTTGGTGTTTGCACTGACGAACAGGCGGTGGAAACGGCGCGGGCTGCCGCTTGGGCGACGGGGTGATTTTCGGCATCCCGGGCGATTTGCGCCGCCTCCCGGAGGAGCGGCTTCAGGTTTTTCAGGGGCATATCGCCCGTCAGGTGCTGCTCACAGGCCGACACCGTGCCGCGGAGGCGCAGGTCCTCGGAGTACTGGGCTTCATAGATGGGGAGATAATGGGTTTTTGCGTACTCCACCGCCCAGGAAGCAAGGGTTTTCTTGCTCTGTGTCTCCATCAGGGCCATGAGGGAGACACATTCCGGGGAGTCGATGTTGCAGAGCATTTTTCTCAGCTTCGCCATATTTTTCTCCGTTTCTGATGGGCAAAATCCTTAGAATACAAATTGTTTTAAGAGGAAGTAGCCCACCACGATGACGCCCAGGGCAATGCGGTACCAGCCGAAAGCCTTAAAGTCGTGCTTTTTAATGTAGCCCATGAGAAACTTGATGGCGAACACCGACACGGCGAAGGCGACGACCATTCCGGTGAGGAGGATGGCGATTTCGCTGCCTGAAAAGTCAAAGCCGAATTTGACGATCTTTAGTAAGCTCGCGCCGAACATGACGGGGATGGCCAGGAAAAAGGTGAACTCCGCCGCCACGTACCGGGAAGTGCCGATGAGGATGGCGCCCAGGATGGTCGCGCCGGAACGGGAGGTGCCGGGGATCAGGGACAATACCTGGAACATGCCGATGAAGAGGGCCGTCTGGTAGGAAAGGTCGGCCAAGGCGTTCACCTTGGGGGCGCGGCTTTTGTTCCGGTTCTCGATGACGATGAAAAGGACGCCGTAGAGGATGAGAGTAATCGCCACAGTGATGTAGTTATAAAAGAGTTCGTCGATTTTTTCGTCGAACAGCAGGCCGATGACCGCCGCGGGGATACAGGCGACGATGACTTTGCCCCAGAGGGAGAAGGTCTCTTTTTTCTCCCCGGCGGATTTTTTCGGGGAAAAGGGATTGAGCTTGTGGAAATAGAGCACCAGCACCGCCAAAATCGCCCCCAGCTGGATGACGACGAAAAACATTTCCTTGAACGCGTCGGACACGTTTAAACGGATGAACTCGTCGGCTAAAATCATGTGCCCGGTGCTGCTGATGGGCAGCCACTCGGTGATGCCCTCGATGATCCCCAAAATCGCCGCCTTGATAATCTCCCAAATCTGCATGTTTACAGTCATTCCTTTCCGGCGTCGGACGAAGCGCATAACCGGCGCTTTTCCGTCCAACAATATCAGTTAGTCCATTGCATCGCGCAGAGTTCTTTTTCCATTCCTATGCGTTTTCAGCGGGAAAAAGACACGGCCTGCCCGCCGTTTTTGGGGGAGGCCCGTTTTCTATTCCGATCACAAATCAAAGACTATTATATTTCTTTTACGCAAAAGTTGCAAGAAAATCTTCAAACTTTCTAAAATTTTGTCCATCTTTTCATTTTTCCCTAAAAATGGTATAATGACCTCACAAACAAGTCGCAAATCCACTTGTAAAGCGCCTAAAGGCGCTTTTATCCCGCTTTGCGGATTACGTGAGAACATTGTATCATAAATTCACAAAAGGCAAAGCCTTTTGCGCGGGCCTCGCCCGCTATCGAGGACTTCGTCCACTGAATTTATGGTATAATAAGCGCAATTGCAAAGGTTTTCGCCGAAAACCTTTGGCCGCATAGAGCGGCTTGATAAAATGCAAGCATTTTATCATTGCGTTTATTTTATCATCATCCGGTTCTGCTGACGCAGAACCGCGGCGGGGAGACCCGCCTACAAATTCCTACGGAATTTGCAGACGTGGTATACTAATCTCAGCGAGAAAAAGGGAAAGGAGGATTTTCATGCTCATCAGCGCCAGCCGGCGGACGGATATTCCGGCCTGCTATCCCCAGTGGTTTTTAAGACGGATGCGAGAGGGTTTTGTCCTGGCGCCCAATCCGCGGAATCCGCGGCAGCTGAGCAGGATTTCCCTCTCAAAAGAAGAGGCGGAGGGCATCGTCTTTTGGACCAAGAATCCCCTCCCCCTGCTCCCCTATCTGGACGAACTCAAGGATTTCGGCATTCCATTCGGGTTCCAGTTTACCATCACCCCTTATGACAGGGATATCGAGCCGAACCTGCCGGACAAAGAGGCGCTCATTAAGGCGTTTTGCGGGCTGTCGGAGCGGCTGGGGCCGAAGAAGATGGTCTGGCGGTACGACCCGGTGATTTTATCGGCGGATTGGACGGTGAAACGGCATCTGAAGGCGTTTTCTGAGATGGCAAAACGGCTTCAGGGCCATACGGGGCGCTGTGTGTTCAGCTTGATGGACTGGTATCGGAAGCTTTCACCCGCCGGGAAGGCTTTGGCGGAGCACGGCTGGACGGACGAAGAAATAAAAGACGTTGCAGAAGGGTTTTCCTCCATCGCCCGAGACCGTGGGATGGCGCTTTCCGCCTGCTGCGAGGCACCCAAATTCGATCGGTGGGACGTTACGCGGGAGGCCTGCATCAGCGAGGGATTTGCCGAAGCGGTGATCGGCGCGCCCGTTTGCGGCAGGAAAGACCCGGGGCAGCGGGCTTCCTGCGGCTGTATCCAGAGCGCCGACATCGGCGTTTACGACAGCTGTACAAACGGCTGCCTGTACTGCTACGCCAACACGTCCCGGCAGGTAATCCTGCAAAACACCGCAAACCACCATCCGGACTCCCCCACCCTCATCGGCTATCCCGAGCCTGAGGCAACGGTGGTTCCCCGGAAGCTTCCATCCATCAAGGCGGCGCAGATGAAATTTCCCTTCAATAACAAAGAGTGAGGAACAGTACGGATGTTTACCATCGAAAATTTGCGGTTTCTGGACATACTGAATATCCCAAAGCTGACCATCGACCGGCAGATCACCTGTATCGTGGGGGCCTCGGGCAGCGGAAAAACAACGCTGCTCAAGATGCTGAATAAGCTCATCGTCCCGGACGAGGGAGTCATCCTCCGAAATGGGGAGGATTTGGCCCATATGGACAGTGTGGCCCTGCGGCGGAATGTGGTGATGCTGGGGCAGACGCCGGTGATTTATCCCGGCACCGTCGGGGACAATTTGCAGATCGGGCGGCTGTTTTCCGGGCGGATTCCCCGGCCGGAAAGCGCTTTGCGGAAGATTCTGCGGGAGGTGGAGCTGGAAAAGCTCCCCGACGACCGGTGCGCCACCCTGTCCGGCGGGGAAAAGCAGCGGCTTTGCCTGGCGCGGGTGCTTTTGATGGACGCCGAGACTTATCTGCTGGACGAGCCATCCAGCGCTCTGGACAAAAAAACCGAGGAATTTATCCTGGAGGTTTTGATAAAATTCGTGCGGGAACGGGGCAAAGAGCTCATCATGGTCACCCATTCGCCGCAGGTGGCGGGTCGGTTCCCGGAGGCCCGTGTCCACATCGTCAAGGGGCGGGTGGAGGAAAATACCGCCCATCCCGAAGAAGGAAATTCGTCCGGTGAGGAGGGTCAGCCATGAGTGAAAACGCCGTCATGGATCTGTCAATCTTACAGCTTTCTATCGCCTATGTCTTTGTGCTGATTCTGCTCATCATTTTCAAGAGCAGGGGCATCCGGCGGGAAAAGGAAATCCTCATCGCCACCACCCGGATGACGGTCCAACTGACAGTGATGGGATTGATCCTAATGGTAGTCTTCCGGCACGCCCACTGGTGGCTCACTGTGCTCATGGTGGCCATCATGATCGGATTTGCCATCTACAACGCCATCAAGCGGGTCAAAATCCCCATGTCGGGGGCCTTAAAACGGCTCATCGCCGTCTCGATGATTTTCGGGGCGCTGATGACGGCAGCTTTTTTCATCATCGTTGTGTTGCAGGTGCGGCCCTGGTTCAATCCCCAGTATTTCATCCCCATTTCCGGCATGGTGGTGGGTAACTGCATGACCGGCATTGCGCTTGGGGCCAACAAGCTCTGCGGCGACATGGCGGATAAGCGGGAGATGATCGAAAATTCCCTCATGCTGGGAGCTACCCCCTTTGCGGCAACGAAGCAGATCGTCAACGATGCCTTTGACAGCGCCATTCTCCCCACCATGAACAACATGCTGACCATGGGAATCGTCTCCCTGCCGGGGATGATGACGGGGCAGATTCTGTCGGGCACCTTTCCCCTCACCGCCATAAAGTACCAAATCGGCATCATGCTGGCGATTCTCGGGGCCACCGCTTTGGCGACGGTGCTTTTCGTTTCCCTGGGGTACAAAACCTTTTTTTCCAAGGACGCGAGGCTGCTGCCCATGGAGAAGGAAACGGAAAAAGAAGGGAAAACAATATTTGCGCAAAAAGGAACCCGCTGATAAATTTATCAGCGGGTTCCTTTTTATTCGCCGCTTGCTTTGGGTTTTTCTAACGCCTTGACCCAACAGAAGAAGTTTTATTCATTGGCCGTCCGGCTTTAAGGGCGGGCAGATTTCGTCGATCTTCTGGCGGATAAGCTTTAAGTCCTCGTAGGCGGGGCGTTTTTTCATCGGATCCCGCAGGAGAGCGGAGGGATGGTAAGTGGCGATCATCCAGAAACCCTTCCGCTCGTACCAGACGCCGTGTTCCTTGGTGATTTTAAAGTCTGGGCTGATGAGGGCCTGAGCGGCAATCCGTCCCAGGCAGACGATAATTTTCGGCTGCACAAGGTGGGTCTGATACCGAAGGAAGGGCATGCAGGCCTCTTTTTCGTCAGCGGCAGGGTCCCGGTTTCCGGGCGGGCGGCATTTGACGATATTGGCTACGTAGACATCGGCCCGCTCAAGGCCGATGGACAAAAGCATTTTGTCCAGGAGCTGTCCGGCAGGGCCGACGAAGGGAATCCCCTGCCGGTCCTCCTGCTCTCCGGGGCCCTCTCCGATGAGCATCACATCGGCGTTTTGGTTCCCGTTTCCGACGACCACGTGGGTCCGGGTGTTGGCCAGTTTGCAGCGGGTGCAGTTCAGGCAGGCCTGTTTCAATGTTTCCCAGGTACGCACCGGCATCCTCTCCTTTCAATGATTGATATTCAGGGCTTGTTTGCCGTTTTCACGGTTTTGATGATGGCAGCCAGTTTACTTTTTTTGCACACCATATATCATTATTATACCATAAATTAGTGGACGAAGTCCACGATAACGGGCATAGCCCGCGCAAAAGGCTCTGCCTTTTGCAAATTTATGATACAATGTTCTCACTTATCCCGTGCCAGCGGGATAAAAGCGCCTTAAAGGCGCTTTGCAAACAGCAAAGCTGTTTGCTTGTGAGGCTATTATACCATATCCGCAAGCCCATAGGGCTTGCACGCCGCTTTCAGCGGCGCAAAACAGCTTTAGCCGTTTTTGCTATGGTGATAATCATCCACAAATCATTTTGCGAGACAAAATGATTGCGCCTGCGGCTCATAGCACACATTGTGTGCTATTTGTGGATATTATACCACATCTGCAAATTCCGAAGGAATTTGCAGGCGGGTCTCCCCGCCGTAGTTCTGCTTTGGCACAACCAGATGACGACAAAATGTTCTCTCAGGCGTCCGAAGGCTTGTAGAACAAGGCTTCGACTCACGCCGTGAGGTTATTATCGTATAGTTGCGGGTAATTGACAAGGGGCGGTTCCATTCCCCAAAAAACCTTTGAGCGCATATGATAAAACACAAACAATCCGCATAAAGGAGATTTTTTTATGATTACAATCAGCCTGTGCATGATCGTCAAAAACGAAGAGGCTGTTTTAGAAAGATGCCTCAAAAGCGTGAGGGACATCGCCGACGAAATCATTATCGTGGACACCGGTTCCACCGACGGCACCAAGGAAATCGCCGGGCGGTACGCCGATCTAGTATGTGACTTCGCCTGGAGGGATGACTTCGCCGCCGCCCGAAACTACTCCTTTTCCAAGGCGACCAAAGAATACATCCTGTGGCTGGACGCCGACGACGTTTTCACCGAAAAGGACCGGGAATCCTTTTTGCAGCTGAAAGAATCCCTTCCGTCCACCACCGATATCGTCATGATGAAATACCACACAGCATTTCATGAGGACGGCACTCCCTCCTTCAGCTATTACCGGGAGCGGCTCATCAAAAACAGCGGGGAATTTTTCTGGGAAGGGGCCATACATGAGGTCATCGCCCCCAGGGGGAACATCGTCTACTCCGAAACGGCGGTGACCCATCAAAAACTCGGTCCAGGGGACCCGGACCGAAACCTGCGCATTTTTGAGTCGATGCTGGCGGGAGGCGCTGTCCTCGAACCGCGGCAGCAGTTCTACTACGCCCGGGAGCTCTACTATCACGGCCGCTATGAGGACGCCATAACGGTGTTCCGGGCTTTTTTGGACAGTGGGAAGGGCTGGGCAGAAAACTGTATCGACGCCTGCCGGATAGCAGCCGCCTGCTACTACGCTTTGAATGACCCGGACAGCGCTTTGGGCATGTTGCTGCGAAGCTTTAGCTACGACGCGCCCCGGGCGGAAACCTGTTGTGATTTAGGAAAGCACTTTATGGACAGAGGACAGCTCCGGACGGCAATCTTCTGGTATGAGACCGCCGCTTCCCGCCCCCGCAACGACCAGTCCGGCGGATTTGTGCTGACCGACTGCTACGATTACATCCCCTATCTTCAGCTCTGCGTCTGCTACGACCGGCTGGGAGAACACGAAACTGCCTTTCGCTATAATGAAAAGGCGGCGGAAACAAAACCTCAATCGGAAGCAGTCAAACTGAACCGGGCTTATTTTTCAAAGCTGCTGTCAGACTGACGCACGTCGGAGGCCGGTACTTTTTTCCCTTGCTGTTGTTCCCTGACGATCCGCCGGTAGAGGCGATCAAAGTAAATTGAAAGTTTTTTCAGTGTCTTCGGGTCAACGGAGTAAAACACCTTTCGCCCAGAGGTGCGGGCGGTGAGAAGCTTTGCCTCACAAAGCATGTTCATATGGTAAAAGAGAGTATTATTGGAGACGTCAAGTTCTTTTGCGATTTCGGTTGCATATAGTTCCCTGCCGCGGATAACAGATAGGATATCCAGTCTCCTCTGTTCGCTCAAGGCGTTACCGATAAGCTGAAGGTCGGGCGAATCGGGATTCGTTTGCTCCAGCGGAGAGCAGGCATTGCAGCCGATGATGATTTCCAGTTCCTCCGATTTGGTGAAAATTCGCACCAAACCGTCGGGAAGAGTGCAGATAGAATAACGAACGGTCTCTTTGGCTTCTAATGGTATGTCCAGAAGCTGAAATAACCTTTCCTCATCCATGTTTTCTGCGGTGTTGAGGCTGCTTGAAGCGGAAGCCCACAATTCCACTTTTTCCAGAAGTCTTGCGCACTGGACAAAGCTATGATGCAGTTCCTGCAGATAGTGCTTTCCGTCCAGACATAGGCTCAACAGGTAAAACTGGTACTTTTCTTCCAATTCAAAAGACTGAATCAGCGAAAGCAGTTTGCAGCTGTCCCGCAGTCTGTTCTCGTAATCCGTTAAAAGCAAGGAACGGTGGTCAAATATTCGAAGAACATGCGATAGGAAGTAAGTGGGTTCCATCCGACGGATCCAGTCGAGAAAGGCGGAAATAGACGGGAAACGAAATAATCCTTTAGAAGCCCGAACAAAACGGCTGAAACAGCAGTCCCCTTTATGGACGGCAAAAAGAACGCTGAGGACCTGCTCCTGCGGCAACTGACTTTTATGAAAGCCTTCATGCACCATGCTATGGCAGTCTTCTACAAACAATTTTTGTTCATTGGCCGCCCTGAGGCATCCGGAATAATCATACCGGATCATTTGCGCGTAAATCAGATCAATGATTCTGCCAGGGATTGGGGAGTAGGTTATCATGTCGGAACTCCTTTCCATGCGGGCAGCACGTTTAGAAACATCGCCCGCCTAAGCGTTTACTATTTTATTATAGCGCTTTTGACAGATATTTCAATTATTTTAGAAAATAATTTTCTAAAATAATATGTCATATATTTTGGAAAAACACAGGCCTGGGAAATTCCAGGCCTGTGTTTCTGCATGATGGGTATTCGAATTTTTGATTGAGTTGAGATCATGTTGCAATAAAATCATAGCATAATGTTATCGCGTAATTTGTCGAATTTTGAATTTTCTGTTTTTTTAATGCGTTTTTTTGGTTGTTTAAGATATATTTCGTCGTATTTTGAAAAATTTCAAATAATATGTACGAAAATGTGATTAATATCTGGTGCATAATATCTAAAATATTTTTATCTTTTTTAAAAGTGACGATTGATAAGAGATAGAAAAAATAAAAAAGCACTCTTCTGAAAAGAATGCTTTTTTCATAAAACTTTTTGTTATTAGATGTCTGTGTTCTGCCAAGCCTTGCAGACGTCGATCCAATCAATGCTTTGGGAATAAGTAAACAATTCATCACAACTAAGTGGAATGGCGCTGTTGCTGCTTCCGCAGGCGGGATACACCGTTTCGAACCGCTGAAGGGAAATATCGGTATAAACCTTGGCGGTATCCTTGACAGCGAAGGGGCAGACTCCTCCTACTGCGTGACCGCACAACTCCAACACCTGATCGGGAGTGAGCATTTTTGCCTTTATACCGAACTGGGCTTTGAATTTTGCGTTGTCCACCTTGGCGTCGCCGGCGGCGACGACGAGGATACATCCATCCCCGGAAAGGAACGAGAGGGTTTTGGCAATGCGGGCGGGCTCACAGTCGAGCGCCTGTGCTGCCAGTTCAACGGTAGCGCTGGAAACATCAAATTCCCGGATGCGCTCCTCAATTCCATATTGTTTAAAAAAATCCCGAACGGGTTCAATCGCCATTGTAAACATCCTTTCTTGTCATAAAATACACTGCGCAGCGAATCGACCGGACATGCCGTTAATCTTCCGCGTCGATCTTCTTGCATTGCGAAAGTACAGTGAACTGGTCTCATTTTACCGCACTACTGCGCAAAAATCAACTTCCAATTTCCGAAAATATTTTGATTCCATTGCAGAAAACGACAATCTTTTTAACTTTTTTATGATAACATAATTCTCGCAGCAAGGTTCTAACTCTTCCAAGTATTTCAACATCCTTTTTAAAAACAAAATCCCCGGGGCACTCCGGGGATTTTGTTTTTTTGCAGGTGGGCATTCTTCCGGACGAGCGGAAAAGAGCAGATGGAGCACCTGCCTAAGTAATACTTTCTATTTCTCTCGGCGCAGGGTAACCAAAACCACCTCGGGACGGTTGAAAAGCCGGATGGGAAAGCCGCTATTGCCCAGTCCCCGGCTGATGTTCATGCCGCGGCCAGATTTTATATGCAGACCAGCGGTATATTTCCCAAAAAATCCCTGGTTAGGAGCGAGAACTCCCCCCAGTCCCGGTATCCGCACCTGGCCGCCGTGAGCATGGCCACAGAAGGTAAGGGAAAATCCCGCATCCAGATACCATTCAAAAAGATCGGGACGGTGGGACAGAAGAATCGAAAAAGGGGTCTTAACCTGACTGGATAATTCCCGGAGCCGGACACGGAAGCTCTCTTCCGCCGCTTTTCCCTCTTTCCGCACATCGGAAAACACATTGACATTTTGAATACCCGCCAGGGTGATCACGTCGTCTCCCCTATGGAGTTCTACAGTTTCGTCGTCTAGCACCGCCACGCCGCATTCCATTAGCTCCAGACGAAATCGGTCGTAATAACCGGCGGTGATTTCATGGTTTCCGCAGACAAAAAAGGTGGGGGCAATCCGGGCGGCACCGTTTGCAAGATTGAGGGCGGGGTCGATATCTCCAAGCCGGGTCCGGCGCTTGTCGATCAAATCGCCGGTAATGACGATCAGATCGGGGGATACATCAGCGCAGATTTTCAGGAGCTTTTCCTGCCCAGTGCCGAAGCTTTTGTTATGCAGGTCGGAAATATGAAGAATACGGTAGCCGTCAAATCCCTCTGGCAGGTCACGGCTTACAAACTCCTGTTGGGTCAGTCCGATGATGTTATTTTCCCGCCACAAAAACACCCCGATGAGACAGAGGGCTCCAAAAATTCCAAGGATGGCCCAGATATTTGAGCCAGTTAATAAATGTTTCATGCTGTTTTCTCCTGAATGGTGTAAAATGTTTTTTATGAGGATTCCCCTCATATCAGTCTATGATGCATCAGACCGAAAACTGCTTTTGGACGATGGCTTTTACTGCGGAGCAGTTGGGCAGAAGTCAAAATCCGTTGTGAAGTTATTTTAACTATCATTATACTGACTTTTGAAAGCGAAAGCAAGAAAAACTCCCAATTGCACAATTCTTTTCTCACCAGATAAACAATAGAAATTCCTTGACTTTTTCCTATGTGTTCCGTAGAATAGAAATGTATGCGTAATGGGATTTTACCCAGGTAAGGAGGCTCCCCGTATGTTGAAAATAAAACTGATAGACGGCGCCCAATTTGAGGAAGGGCTGCTGGAATTTACCGAGGAATATGGGTTCTGCCTTTGTGAGGACGCAGATGCAATTACAGTGCGGGCAGTACAGGCCCGAGATGGGCTTCTTACGGTCACAGGAGACCTGGAGCAGGGAGTTTGTATTTCCTATTCGGAAACAATCCATTTTTTCCGGGGATTCGGCCGGTTTTTACAGGAATTATCTTATGAGAATAAGAGCTTTCATTTATTGGAGAATCCACAGTTTACCACAAACGGAGTCATGCTCGACACGTCCCAGGGAAATGCGGTTCCCACTGTACAGACAGTTAAGATCTTTCTCCGAAGAATGGCCCTGATGGGGCTCAACATGCTGATGCTTTACTGCGAAGACGGGTTTTTAGTAAAAGAAGAGCCTTATTTCGGCTACATGAGAGGCAAATACACTGAAACAGAGCTGCGGGAATGCGACGATTATGCCGCACTGTTCGGTATCGAGATGATCCCGTGCATCCAGACCTTGGCTCACCTTTACGAGCCTCTGCGCTGGAAAGGGGTTTACGGAAATATCACCGAAAACCCATCGACCCTCCTGCCCGATGAAAAACGCACTTACGATTTTATCCGGCACTTGATCAAGACGGCGTCCAAGCCCTTCCGCACCAAACGTATCCACATCGGTATGGACGAAGCCTGGCATCTTGGCCATGGAAAGTATTTCGACAAGCACGGTTATGTTCCGGCGGGACACATCATGATTTCCCACCTGAAAAAAGTTATGAAAATCGTGCAAAGCCTGGGACTTTCCCCTATGATGTGGAGCGATATGTTTTTCCGTGCCTACTCTCCCGACGGCGATTATTACAACCCCAAAACCGAAATTCCAAAAGAGGCCGCAGAGCAGGTTCCGCCGGGGGTCAAGCTGGTTTACTGGGACTATTACCATTATGCAAAGGACACCTATGAGTCTTTTATCTCAAAGCACCGCAAGCTGGGTGAGCCAATTTTTGCGGGAGGCATTTGGACTTGGCTGGGATTCGGCGTCAACTGGGCCAAGACTTTTTCGGTGACAGGTGCCGCGCTGACCGCCTGCAAGGAGCAGGGCGTCAAAGAGGTGTTCGCCACCGTATGGGGCGACAATGGCACCGAGGGGAACCTCATGGCATCCCTTTTAGGGCTGTGCCTGTTTGCTGAACACGGCTACGTAGAGGCCTTTGGCAACGATCATCTGCGAAACCGATTCTACTTCTGCACCGGCGGCAAATACGGAGATTTTTACAATTTGCAGTTTTTGGACGAAACCCCCGGCTGTAAGCCGGGCAACCCTGAGGAGAAAAATCCGTCCAAATACCTGATGTGGCAGGATATTCTCACTGGGCTGTTTGACGAAAATATCAAGGGACTGCCCCTCAGGGAGCATTACGCTTCCCTTGCAGAGAAATTTAAAAGATCGGCAGAGAAAAACGAGAATTACAAAGATTTGTTTGTCTTCAACGCCCAAGTGGCGCGGGTGCTTTCGATCAAGGCGGAAATGGGCCTTCAGATCCGGAAAGCCTATCTGGGTGAAGATCGAAAGCAGCTGGCTGCTTTCGTGGAGCTGTATCTTCCCAATCTTATCGAGGAAGTGGAAACACTGCGTCGGCTGCATAAGGCTCTCTGGTTTAAAACCTACAAGCCCTTTGGTTGGGACGTGCAGGATATGCGCTACGGTGCGCTGCTCATCCGCATTCGCTCCGCCATTGAAGAGCTGTCCGATTATTTAAACGGTGTCTTGCCGGAGATTCCGGAGCTTTTAGAGCCGCGGCTCCCCTATAATGGCAAGGAAGGGCTTGTTTCCTACGCCAACTACTATGGAGAAATCGTTTCCCCCAGCCGCATTGCGCCGGAGGCATAACAGAATTGAGGAAAAAATGTTTTACGTATTCGATAACGCGGTTTACCCCGAAAAATCCGAGCTTCTCTTCCACGATGACTTCAGCGGAAAGGTGGGCGACAACTGGGAGGTGGCCAGCGGCGGCTGGACGATAAAAAACGGCGTGCTTCTGGGCTGCATCCGGGAAAACCGGGGCGGGCTCATCTACTCCCACGAGCAGTTTCCCGGCGACGTGATGCTGGACTTTTACGGGACTCTCGTTTCCCCCTGTAAAAACGACCTGAATTTTACCTTCCGGGCCGTCGGATGGGATAAATTCAATAATGACGCGAGTACGGGCTACATCGGTGGCCTGGGCGGCTGGTGGACCGGGCGGGCAGGCATCGAAAAATACCCGGACTGCCGGGTGCAGGCGCTCACGGGCGCGTTCCAGCCGGAATCGGGCCGGGAGTACCACATACAGGCGGGCATCATCGGTGACCGCTGCTTTTTGGCGGTGGATAACGCAGTCATCGTCGAGATGCGGGACCCAGAGCCCATCTGTCATCCCGGGAGCAACCGGGTGGGGCTGGGAGTTTACTGCAGCAAGGCGGAGTTTCGGGATTTCAAGGTGCTGCGGCCCAAATACGTGCATCAGAAGCTTTGCTATCCTCTGCCGCAATTTTAACGTCGGCGGGAGATGCCGTCCCACCAGTGAAATTCTCATAAAGGACGAAAGGACGTTTGACCATGGACAGAAAAACAGAGGGATTTGCCATCCGGTTCGCAGAAGAAAAGGATGTGGGGCTGATCCTCAAATTCATAAAAGGGATTGCAGAGTATGAAAAAATGCTTCCGGAAGTGGTGGCCACTGAGGAATTGCTCAGAGAATGGGTGTTTAAAAAGCAGTCGGCAAGAGTCATCATCGGGGAACTCCGTGGCGTACCGGTAGGATTTTCTCTCTTTTTTCACAATTTCTCCACCTTTATGGGGAGAGCCGGCCTGTACATCGAGGATATCTTTGTCTGGCCGGAATACCGAGGTAAGGGCTTTGGCAAGGCGCTTTTTTTGTATCTGGCGAAGCTGGCCCACGAAGAGGGCTGCGGCCGGATGGAGTGGTGCTGCCTCGACTGGAACCAGCCTTCTATCGATTTTTACCGCTCTATGGGGGCCCGCTCCATGGACGGGTGGAGTACCTACCGGCTGACCAAAGAACAGCTCAGGGAATTATCGGAATAGCATATCGGAAAAACCCCGGCAAGCGTTTGCCGGGGTTTTGTGCAACAGAAAGGAGAGTAAGCCAGATGATTCAGAACAAGGATATCGACCACGGAAAAGCTTTCGACTGGGGGCGCACTTCCGCCGATTACGCCAAGTTCCGGGACATTTACCCCGACGAGTTCTATGAGCGGATCGCGAGCCGCGGACTGGGTGTTTCAGGGCAGGAGTGCCTCGACCTGGGAACCGGCACCGGGGTCATTCCCCGGAACATGTACCGGTACGGCGCGCGCTGGACGGGGGCGGACCTTGCGGAGAACCAAATCAGGGAGGCAAGGCGGCTGGCGGCGGAAAGCGGGATGGACATCCGGTTTTTAGCCGCTCCCGCTGAGGAGACGGGGCTTCCGGACGGGGCCTTCGAGCTCGTTACGGCGGCCCAGTGCTTTTGGTATTTCGACCCGGCGCGGATTTTCCCGGAAATCCATCGAATGCTGAAGCCTCATGGGCATCTCCTCCTGCTGTTCATGGGCTGGCTCCCCTTTGAAAGCGAAATCGCCATGGGCACCGAAAAGCTGGTACTCAAATACAATCCCCATTGGACCGGCGGCGGGATGAGACGGTACGAGCCGGAGCCGCCCAAGGGAAGCGAAACGCTGTTTCAGTGCGCCGAGGCGCTGGGGTATGTGAGTAATGTGCCGTTTACGCGGGAAAGCTGGCACGGGCGGACCATCGCCTGCCGGGGTGTGGGGGCCTCTTCCCTGCCTCGGGAAGAAATCGAGGCGTTTAAGAAGGAACACTGGGCTTACATGGAGACGCTGCCCGAAGTTTTTGAGATTCCCCACCTTGTGACGATGGTGGATTTACAGGGAAACTAAAATGAGAAAAGAGGGTGCTCCCCACATGGGCAGCACCCTCTTTTATTTAGGTTAGGTAATGGAGACGGCAATACCTTCCGACATGGGGTGGTTTTCTGCAAAATCGAGAATCTGATTTTCGGTCTCAAAATCGCAGAGGGGAACAATGGAAAGCTGGACCGCCGGGTTTGTGATGTCGACAGAAAGGCGGATATAGCCGTTTTGGAGGGCCTTTTGAATCAGTTTCTCCTGCCGGAGCTCCTCATAGAGTTTTTCCAGCTCCGCCCGGCTGTAGGTGCAGGAAAAGTAGGCGATTTCATCGGTGATGCCCATGAAGCGGATGGCCTCCTTGACTGCGTCCTCATCGACACAGTAGATTTCCAAAGGGCCGCCGACCCGGTAGGGATTTATGGCGCCGTACCAGGCGGGGTTGAACATGGACGAAAGCTGAAGCTTTTCCATCAGCTCCACCTTTTCACCGGAGCCGTCGTCGATGGTGGAATCCCAAGGATTTGTGGGCTGTAGGGCATCTTTATCCACCTTGACCCAGAAATAGGCAGTTTCTGTGGCGCCGTCTTCCCAGGTGATGTCGGCGAAATAGTTGTACCAGCCGATGCCGTTCGGCACCTTGATATGGTAGGTCTCACTGTCGATGGGGTATTCCTCCTGCCAGCCGTTGGAGCCGACAAGGCGCAGATAGACGCTTTGCGGCTTTTCGTCATGGAACTGGAGCTTTACATACTGGTTGTCGGTGGTACCAATCTGGTAGTAGAAGCCGTTTAAGGACTGGAGCTTGCTGAGAAGGGTCAGGGCGTCAGTATTGTTTCGGTCGATGCCGAATTCACAGCCGATAGGGGCGTTATCATCAGCCACAACCGAGTAGGAGCGTTCCCGGGCGCCCACAGGGGGTTCCTGAGGCTTTTTCCCCTCCCAGACGGTGATGGGAAAATAGATGGTTTCCGGGGTGCCGTCCGGCCAGGTCAGGTCGATGTAAACGTGGTATCGGCCCGGCTTTTCAGGGACCATCACGTCACAGCCGATATATTGGGACGGATAAGCGCCGGGCGCCTTTTTTCCGTCGATGATAAGGCCTACCGCTTCGGAGCTCCGGGGTTTCTGGTCTGAAAACCGCAGACCCAGCCAAATGCCTTTTTTTGCCTCGGATACAGAAAACAGAAAGCCCTTCATGGTGTAGAGCTCATTTTCCATCATCTGGGGCGTCACCGCGATGTCCCGCCAGAGGGTCCGGCCGAACTCGGCGCTGACGGGGCGGTCGCCGTCGGTCTGGACGGTGATGCCCTGGGCGTCCCCGGCGGTGAGGAGGCCCTGATTATCAACCCGTTTCCCGATTGCGACTATTTCGTAGTCACCTTTACCGAGGCTCTTGACCCGGATGGACTGCCACTGCTCTTTGTTGTCCGCAGGACCCTCAAGCAGAAGGCATTTTTCCCCGGCGGTGTAGGTAAACTCCATCATGGCGAGGAATTCTGCCTCGTCGCCGGCGCTGAGCTCGATGCTTTTCAGGGAAACGTCGTCCAAGCGATATTCGTCGGGGACGTTTTTCTTTTGAAAAGTGCCGTAGTAGTGCTCGAAGGCAGCGGTTCCGATTTTTTCCGGCTCGGTCTCCGAAGTGGAGAACCGCAGAGCCGCCGCCTCCGCTTTGGCGTAATCGAATGTTCTCGGATTGGCGAGGAGAGCGGTGGTAACACCGATCACCGCGAAAAGGGCGGCCAACAAAATCCAGAAAGCGGGCTTTTTATAGCTCAGCACATTCTTGATGCGGGATTTGACGCTCCCCTCTCCGAAGGCCAGAGGGCTTCCCCCGACAAACCGCCTTCCGGAGGCAAACGACAAGAGGGAGGAGGAATAGTCCTTTTTGATGCCGGGACCCAAGTCTTTCAGAACCCGCTCGTCGCAGGACATTTCCATATCCTTGCCCAAGAGGAAAAAGGCGGCCCAAACAAGAGGGTTGAACCAGTGAACGCACAGGATAAAGAAGGCAAGGGGCTTGATGAGGTAATCTTTCCGGCGGATGTGGGTCCGCTCATGGGCGAGGATATACTGCCGCTCCCGGCCGGATAGCCCGGCGGGAACGTAGATGTTCGGGTGGAAAAAGCCCAGTACAAATGGAGTTTGCAAGTTCGGGGCCTCGTAGACGTTATCCCCAGCGGGAACGGCGTTTTTGAGGCTTCGTTTCAGCATGACTGTGGTGACGGTGCTGTAGAGGAGGAGGAGCACCACTCCCGCGATCCAAACCGCTCCGGCGGCGAGCCAGAACCGTTCAGCTGGCGTCATACCGGATGGCGCGGCGGGCGGCAGAGGCGGCGCAACTGTCACGCCGGAGGGGTCCGCCCCGCCCGTTCCGGTGACCGAGAGCATCCTCCCGGCGAAAGGTGGGACAGCATCTCCCATTTGGCGGCCGTGGGGGATGAGGCTCAGAGCACTTTCAAAGGACACGGGGCAAATGAGGCGGAAAAAGGCCGCCGCCCACAAACAGTATGAAAAAATTTTGGGGGCTTTTTTGAGACAAAGCCTTACGATGAACGTCAGCAGGATGACATACCCCGCCGTGGCGCTCATTTGAAGCACCGTTTTAAAAATCCCTTCCATCATGAGTATCATTCCTTTCTAAGGCGCTGAGGCCTGAGAGGCATTTACTGTACAAAAGGTACATCCTCAGTCTTCTTTGTAGCTATCGATGAGCTGCTTTAATTCCTCCGCCTGCCCGCCGCTCAGTTTCCTTCGGCCCATGAAAGCCGTGAGAAAGCCAGGCAACGACCCGCCGAAGGCGTCCTCCACAAACTGCTCGCTCTGCATGGAAAAATACTCGTCCCGGCTGATGAGAGAACTGATGCAGGCGTTTTCGTTGCGGAAAATCCCCCGCTCGCAAAGTTTTTTCAGGACGGTATAGGTGGTGGATTTCTTCCAGCCGAACCGGTCGGCACAGAGCTTTACCAAATCGCCGGAAGCAATCGGCTCCCGCTCCCAGATGAGCTCTGCAAACCTCAGCTCCCCTTCGGCCAACTGTACTTTCTTCATAGCAGTCATCGTTCCTTTCCATTTTAAGGCGGCATACTTCCAAGGATTTTGCCATTGGTCTACTTTGGATAGACCCTTTCTTTAAGCTCAGTCTATCATGAATAGACCTATTTGTCAAGGAGTAATTGAAAAAAATTTCCAGACCTGTTTTCAGGCTGTGAATCCAAAAAAAGATAAAACGAATAGAACCTGAACAAAAAAATAAGGGAACAGAGGAATTTTTGTCAGGATATGCTATACTGGGACGTAAAATGATGAGAAAGCGGTGACAGCATGAAAAAAGTACGAGCAGAAAACTACGGCATCCGACCGGATACCGGGGCCGATCATGGGGAGGATTTCCGCCGGATGTTCCGGGAGAATCCTCAGGGCGCCGCCTTCCTGCTCCAGCCGGGGAGATACGATTTTTATAGGGAGAACGCCCTTCACAGGGAGCTTTTCCTCTCAAACAGCGACGATGTGCCTGAGCGGAACCTGGCTCTTTTGCTGGAAGGGATGGAAAACGCGGTTTTGGACGGCGGCGGGGCGGAATTCGTCTTTCATGGCCCCATGATGCCTGTCACCCTGCTGGACTGCAAAGATGTGACGGTGAAAAACTTGGCCATCGACTGGGAGATTCCCCTGTCCGCCGAGGGAGAGGTCCGTGAAGCGGCGGGGAACGAAATCCAGGTGTTTATCGATCCGAAGAAATACCCCTGCCGTGCGGAAAACGGTGCGCTGATCTTCACCGGCGAGAACTGGGAAGAGCCGCTGCGCCACGCCGTCGAATTCGACGTCTCCACCGGCAAAGTCCGCTATGACACCGGCGATTGTTTTCCCAAGGTGGAAGCTGCGGAGCTTGGGGAGGGGCTTTTCCGGCTCAAGGGGGACTTTTCCCGTCTGCCGCAGCCGGGGAATGTACTGGTTTTGCGGCACAGCCCCCGGGTTCACGCGGGGATTTTCGCCGACAGCTGCCGGGAGGTTTCCTTTGAACATTTGAATATCCACAGCACTGGGGGACTGGGCGTTCTCTGTCAGTTTTGTGAGGATTTGAACTTTGTGGACGTAAACCTCGTCCCCGACCGCAAAAACGGGCGCCGGTTTCTGTCGGGGCACGATGATGGACTCCATCTATCCAACAACCGGGGGGTTATCACGGTGGAAGGCTGCTGCTTCGAAGGGCTGATGGACGATCCGCTGAACGTCCACGGGACTTCGGTGCGAATCGCCGAAATGATGGATTCACACACCTTGAGGGGCGAATTTGTCCATCCTCAGTCCCTGGGATTTTCCCGGTGGGCGCTGCCGGGGCAGGAGGTTTCCTTTCTCAATCGGCGTTCCCTCAAAAGTTTGGGAACCGCAATCGTCAAATCCTTCTCCCTCCTGTCCAAGGGGGAGTTCGTCATCGCTTTCGATGGAAAAATACCGGAGGAAATCGGGGCCGGGGACGCGCTGGAAAACCTGACGAACACCCCGTCCCTCATCTGCCGCCGCAACCTGTTCGGCAGCGGCCGGGCCAGGGGAATCCTCGTTTCCACGCCGAAACCGGTGCTCATCGAGCAGAATCTGTTCGAGTCCTCCGGGTGCGCCATCCTGCTTGCCGGGGACGCCAACCAGTGGTACGAATCCGGTTCCTGCCGGGATGTGGTCATCCGGGACAACGTGTTCCGCGACTGCTGCCTCACCTCCGACTACCAGTTCTGTGACGGAGTCATCAGCATCTGCCCCGAAGTGCCGGAGCCGGATGCGGACGCGCCGTTTCACTCGGGCATCCGCATCGCGGGAAACGTCTTCCATCTGTACGACGCGCCCCTTTTGTACGCAAAGTCCACGGCGGGGCTTCTCTTTTCCGGGAACCGTCTCTTCCGCAGCCACGCTTACAAGCCCCGGCATCCCCAAAAGGCGCTGTTTACCTTTGATTGCTGTTCCGACGTAAATGTCGGGAAAAACTGGGTCACAGGAAAGCTTGTTTCCGATGAGATTTCCATCGCCCGGATGGAGGAAAAAGAGATTTCCTGCGAGGACTACGAAATTTCCGTTGAGCAGCTGTAAATAATCGTTTTCATCCCGTTTTATAGGCTCCCTGTGCGTCTGCATAGGGATTTTCTTTTGGGCAGAGTTCGTCAGATTCACCAAAAGAAGAGGGAATATTTTCAGGAGACGTCCGGCATTCTTCAAGAATTTTGTGATGGGGTTGACTTTGGTTTTTTCGGTGATATATACTGGGTGAAAAAAGTGCGGTGTTTTACCGCCTCCGGGGTTTTATTCCACAAATTTATAGAATAGCGAGGTCAATGCCTATGCTCGATATGAAATCCTTTTTACGCAGGCAAGACATGGTCTATGAAAAAGCAGCGGCGGAGTGGGAGCAGCACATTCCAATGGGCAACGGCTCCATGGGAGGCGCGCTCTGGGGAGAGGGGCCGCTTTTCATCACCCTGGACCGGTACGACGTCTGGGAAAACCGCAGCGGCTGTGCCATCGACCGGGAGGCATACACCTATGAAAACCTTCGGCGGCTGGCGGCGGAGGGAAACGCCTCGGAGGTGTCCCGAATTTTTGAGCCGGAGCTGGGGGCGCTGTACCAGAAGGGAACTCCACCGGTTTTTCCCACAAAACTCCCCATGGGGCGGGCAAAAATCGCCTTTTCAGAACCGCTGACCGCGTTTCGGGCCCGGCTCAGCCTTTGTGACGGGACCGTCACCGGCATGCTGGATTTTCCGGGCGGCCGGGGGACGTTTACAGCCTTCCTCCACGCCTGCCGGGACGTTTTATCGGTGGAGCTCCACCTTCCCCGGGGAGTGGAGATTTCATTCTTCGGGGCGGAACCGGTTTTGGGAGAAGTGCGGAAAATCCTGAAAAGCTGGGGCTATCCGGAGCCGGAGTACGGAAAATCAGACGGCATGGATTACTGGAGGCAGGAAATCCCGGAGCAGGGGGAAACCTGCGTCATCTGGGCGAAAGAGGCGCTCCCCGCGGAAAACGAAGGGGAAACCGCCCTGCGGCTTCTGTGGAGCACCGCGTCGGCAAACGGACAGGCAAGCTGTATCGAGAAAGCGGCAGGCAATTTACATGAGGTGCTGGAAGCGGATTTTGAGGCGATTTATGGAGAGCACCGGGACTGGTGGAAGGAGTATTGGGAGAAGTCTTTGGTGTCCATTCCCGACCCGAAGCTTGAGAGCCTTTATTACTGTGAGCTTTACAAGCTGGGCTGCGCCGTCCGGCCCCACGGGGACCCCGTCAGTTTGCAGGGGCTGTGGACCAAAGACGGGGTGCTGCCTCCCTGGAATGGGGACTACCATTTCGACATGAACGTCCAAGAGACCTACTGGTGCGTCTATTCATCGAACCGGCTGGAGCTGGGGACCTCACTCAATGATATGCTCGAAAAAATCCTTCCGAGGATGGAGGAATACTGCCGGGATTTCTACGGCTGCGAGGGGGCGATGCTGCCCTGCGCCGTCGCCAAAAACGGGCAGATCATCCATGGGTGGCACACGGTAAACCTTTGGCTGGGAAACGGGCTTTGGGCGGCCCATCATCTGTGGCTTTCCTATCTTTACAGCAAAGACGGGGATTTTCTCCGAGAACAGGGATACCCCCTGATGAAAAAGCTCATGGGCCCGGCGGAACGGGTGCTGGAAAAACGGGAGGACGGCCTGTGGCACCTGCCCTTCGGGAGCAGTCCCGAGTGGCGGGACAACACCCTCAAGGCCTGGGGGGAAGACGGTTCCGGCGATTTGGCCCTCATCCGGTTTTTGGTGGACGCGCTGCTTAAAAGTGCGGAAATTTTAGGGCTTTCAGAGGAAAAAAGGCCCCTCTGGGAGGACATCTGGGAGCATTTGGCCCCCTTCCCCACCCACACCGACTGGTGCGGAGAAGGGCTGTCCATCCAGAGGGGGGAACCCCTGTCGTCCTCCCACCGACACCACACCCATCTCATGGGGATTTATCCTCTGGACGTTTTAAACATCGAGCAGGGGGAGGAGGCAAAACGCCTCATCGCCAGTTCCCTCATGCAGTGGTGGCGGCGGGGCAAAGGGGAATGGACGGGGTGGAGTTTTCCCTGGGCCGCCTGCATCTGCGCCCGGGCGGGGTACGCAAACGCCGCTCTGCACGACCTGCACGAATATATGACCGGGTTCATCCTAGAAAACACCCAGCACCAAAACGGCGACCCGGGACGGCACGGCATCGGCATCTGGGATTACCGGCCCATGACGGTGGAGGCGGGCTTTGCTGTCGTGGCCGCCGTCAACGAGCTGCTCTTGCAGAGCTGGGGCGGCGTCATCCGGGTGTTCCCCCACATGCCGGATGTGTGGCGGGACGCTTCCTTTGAGACACTCCGGGCGGAAGGGGCATTTCTCGTGTCAGCTTCCCTGCGGGGCGGGAAAATCGCCTATCTCCGCATCGAAAGCGAGGCGGGCGGCGTCTGCCGGGTAAAAAATCCTTATGAGGGAAGCTGCCGACTGATGTCCGGCGGCCACGAGAAGATATTTTCGGGAGAGCTTCTCTCCTTTGAGACAGTTCCGGGAGGCAGCTATCTGCTGCTGCCAGAGGATGCGGCGGTTTCGGACGGGGATTTTACCTTCTCCCCTCTCCCCTTCTACTCCCATCAGGCATGTCCTTTCGGTTTGAAGGAAAGTCCCTCCTTATAGATGACGTAAAGCGCCCCGGCAGGTATGATAAACCCGCTGGGGCGCTTTGTGTGTCAAATCAGTGGCCTTCCGCTGCGTCAGCAATCGCCTTAGTTTCGTGAACCGTCCCTCTGGGGTGCTGGGGCGGCGCGTAGATGGAATAGAGCTTGATGGGCTTGTGGCCGGTATTTATGAGGTTGTGCCAGGTGCCCGCCGGGATAAAAATCCCGTGGTTTTCGCAGACATTGCGCCGATAGCAGAGATCCTCCCGACAGGGTCCCATTTTGACAAAGCCGTTCCCCTCTTCAATCCGCAGAAATTGATCCAGATTTGGGTGGGATTCCAGGCCGATTTCCCCACCAACCGGGATGCTCATAAGGGTCAGCTGTAAATGCTCTCCCGTCCAAAGGGCAGTGCGAAAACAGCGATTTTGACGGGTTACCCTGCTGATATTTACCACAAACGGCTCCGAGCCGTAATCGGCAGATTCGGTGTGGTGCCGGTATGTATTCATGATGCCTCCTCCTTCCTCATATTGTCTTCTTTATCAGTATATGCAAAAAAAGACAGGTCCGTGTGCAGATTTCCGCTAGCAGTATTCAAAAAAGATAATTTTTCCAGGAATATCCATTTACCAGTGCCTTTCATTCGATTTCCGTGAAATATTATACGGAAATTGTCAAAAAGCTTTCAAAAACATGTCAAAACCATTGCTATTATGTCGAAAAAACCTTATAATTATATACATATATATCTGCGAAGAAAGATAGAGAGACTTTTCGCCGGGACAATAGCGAAGGATGGGCTGAATAACGTGACTGAAATGAATCTGTACCCCCTTTCCAACAGCCAAAAAAATATCTGGGCGCTGGAGCAGTCCTTTCATGGGGCTTCGATCAACAACATTTGCGAGACGATCCGCATCAAGGGCACTTTTGACGTGGCCCTTGTGCAGAAAAGCCTCAACCTGATTTTAGAGCAGGACGCTTCCCTGCGCACCCGAATTATTCTCGGCGAAGGGAAACAACCGGTTCAATACGAGGCGCCCTTTGAGCTGGAGCAGTTTCCGGTGTTTGATTTTTCCACGACCAGCGAGGACGGCATCCGCCACTGGGAGGAGAGCATCACCCGCGAGGTGATGTTTCTTATTGAGTCCCCGCTTTATTATTTTGCTGTCATCCGGGTGGGAGAACACGAGGGCGGCGTTCTTTTGAAGACCCACCACATCATTTCCGACGGATGGTCCCTTGTAGCCCTCATCAATCGGTTTGCAGAGACCTATCTCGCCCTAGTGGACCGGCGGGAGGTTACTCTGGAACCATCCCCCAGCTACCGGCTCCATGTGGAGGAGGAGCAGAAATACCTGTCCTCCAAAGCCTGCGGGCGGGACAGGGCGTTTTGGGAAGAGGCCATGGAGAACCCAGAACCACCGGTTTCCATCAAGGACTGCGGCAGCGTCGCCGTGAGTCCGGTGGGGCGGCGGCTGACCTTCCAGCTGTCGGAGGTACTAAACCACGCCCTTTATGACTTCTGCCAAAAGCATCGGGTGGCCCCCTTCGCCTGTTTTTACATGGCGCTGGCCATTTACATCAAACGGATCAAGGGCCTTGACAGGCTCTGCATCGGCGTGCCCATCCACAATCGGGTAAACGTCACCGACCGGGACACCACCGGCATGTTCGTCAGCACCCTGCCCTTTGTAAACGAGCTGGATGAGAACTGGAGCTTTGAGGAATTCAACGCGAATCTCGCCGACCGCTGGCTGGAGCTTTTGCGGCACCAGAAGTTTCCCTTCGGGGAAATTGCCTCCATCGTGCAAAAAAAGAACCCTGACGCGGGGCGGCTGTTCCAAATCGTTCTGTCCTTCCACAACAGCCGGACCTACTCCAGCAAAGACACCTCTGTCCTGTTTTCCGGGCAGTGGCATTACGCCGGGTATCAGGCGGAGCACCTCTGCATCCATTTAAACAGCATGGAGAGCGACCGGCGGTATTCGGTGAACTACGACTACCTGACCCAGCTGTTTTCGGAAAAAGAGATTGAAAACCTCCACCGGTATCTCGTCAATATCCTCCATCAGGCGCTGACAGAGCCGGAGCGGCCCATCTGGCAGCTCCCCATCATGAGCCTCGGAGAAAAAGAGAAGGTCCTTTTTACCTTTAACCGCACCGACGCGCCCTTTTTTGAGGGGACGCTGTACCAAAAATTCGCGGAGGTCTGTCAGGAGCACCCGGCGAGAGTGGCGGTGATCCAGGACGGCAGGCGGTACACCTACCGCGCCCTCCAGCAGAAGGCCAACGCCGTCGCCCATGCTCTGGCGGATTTTGTGCCCCAAGGAGGCGGTGTTGTCGGCGTCCTGCTGCCCAAAAGCTATGAATTGTTCGCCGCCATGGCGGGGGTGTTCCAGTCAGGGGGCGCGTTTGTGTTCCTGTCCCCGGATTTTCCAAGGGAGCGCCTTAGGGAAATCCTCCGGGACAGCAACGCCGCGGCGCTGGTGTCCACAAGGGAGCTGACGGAGCGGGCCGGGCTTTTGGACGAGGGGATTCCCGTCGTCCACATGGATAAAGTCCCCGACGAAGCGGAGGAGGAGTTCCCCTGCCCGGCGGAGCCTAGGTCCCTCGCCTACCTCGTCTACACGTCGGGGAGCACCGGCAAGCCCAAAGGGGTGGAGATCGAGCAGAGGAGCCTATTAAACTTCGCGGACGCCATGAAAAACCTCTATGGACACGGGGCGGTATTGTCCCTGTGCAGCGTCAGCTTCGACGCCTTTTTGCTGGAAAGCGCCGTTTCGATTCTAAACGGGCGCACCGTTGTGCTGCCCATGGACGGGGAGCAGGAAAATCCCGACTGCTTAGCGGCCCTCATTCGCCAGTACGCGGTGGGATTTTTGGCGACGACGCCGTCGAGGCTGGCGGCGTACCTGAAAAGCCCCGCCTTCCGCTCCGCCCTGCGGGGAATGGAAACCATCGTCTGCGGCGGGGAGGCCTTCCAAAGCGACCTGTTAAAAGAACTGAGCCGGCTGACAAACGCCCGAATCTACAACCAGTACGGTCCGTCGGAAACCACCATCGGCGTCAGCGCGAGGCTGCTAAACACCGCCTCGCAAATCACGGTGGGAAAGCCCATGCCAAACTGCCGGGCCTACGTGCTGGACAAGCGGCTGATGCCCCTGCCCATCGGGGTTTACGGCGAGCTGTACATCGGCGGCGTCTGCGTGGGGCGGGGGTATCGGGGCGCGCCGGAGCTGACGGAAAAATCCTTCCTCCAAAGCCCCTTTGAGCCGGAAGAGCGGATTTACCGCACCGGGGACGTGGCCGCCTGGACGCCGGAGGGCGAAATCCTGTTGCAGGGCCGAAAGGACGACCAGGTGAAGCTTCGGGGCCTTCGCATCGAGCTCAGTGAGATTTCCGCGCGGCTTTGCCTGCATCCACAGATTCACCAGGCCGCCGTCCGTCTGCTCACGAGAGAAAACCAGCAGGCAATCGCCGCCTATTACGTCTCTGACGGGGAAATCCCCGAGTCGGAGCTTTTGGAGTTCGCAGCGACCTACCTGCCCGGGTATATGATTCCGTCCTTTTTCATGGGGGTGGAGGAAATTCCCTTGACCGCCAACGGCAAAACCGACTTCAGCCGGCTGCCCGAGCCGAAGATTCAGGAGGAAAGCGCCGGGGAAGTCACCGAAGCCCAGGAGAAAATCCTCTCCGTCTTCCGCAGGGTGCTCCAAAAGCCCCAGATGACGGCGGGGAGCAATTATTTCCTCTTTGGGGGCGATTCCCTGAACGCCGTGGAGACCCTGGCCGAGCTGGAGAAGGCCTTCGGCGTCCGGCTGCGGGTCAGCGACCTGTATGCCTGCCGGACGGCAGAGCGGCTGGAAAAACGGCTGGGGCTGGCGGAAGGGAAACCCGCTCCGGCGGATACGGGCATTCCCAAAGCGCGGGAACAAGAGGACTATCCCCTCACATCGGCCCAGCAGAGCGCCTATTTTCAGAGCATGCTGGACCCCACCGGTCTTTCCTACAACATGCCGGTGGCCTTCCGGGTGAAGGGAGGTCTCGACGAAGAGCGGCTCGCCGCCGCTTTTGAACGCCTCATCGGGTCGGAAGAGGTTTTTCGCACGGCCTTTGTGCAAAGGGGCAATGAAATCCGGCAGAAGGTTCTTCCAAGCGTTCCCTTTGTTCTTCAGACCCTTCGGGCAAACAGTTACGAGGAAGCCAAAGAGGCGTTTATCCGCCCCTTTGATTTATCGCGCCCGCCGCTCCTCCGGGCCGCGGTTTGGCGGCAGGGCGACGGCTCCGCCGTCGTCTTTATCGACATGCACCACATCGTGGGCGACGGGATGAGCGCGGCCATCGTCCTCAGCCGATTGAGCGATTATTACGAGGGGGCGGCTGTCCGCGTCCCCGACGTGACCTATAAAGATTACGCCTGCTGGCTCCGGGAAAAGGGGGAAAGCCTGTTCGCCGGGCAGCGGGAGTACTGGAAAAAGGCAGTGGAGGGCCTCTCCGAAACCCCCGACCTGCCCGCCGACCATGCCCGCCCGAAAAACTTTGATTTCAGGGGCGGGGTGCATTTTTGCGGCCTGGACGAGGCGTTGACGGCACAATGCGAGGAATACTGCAAGCAAACCGGCATCACCCCCTTTATGCTCTTCGCCGGGGCCTTCGGCATCCTTGTGGGCAAGCTGTCCGGGAGCCGGGATTTCGCCGTGGGCACCCCCGTCTCCGGGCGGCTGCGGCCTGAGCTGCGGGACGCGGCGGGCATGTTCATCAACACCCTGCCCCTGCGGCTCCGGCCCGAGGACGAGTTGACCGCCGGGGACTACTTCCGGCGCGTCCGGGAAGAGGTAGTGGGGCTTTTAGACCATCAGGACATCCCGCTGGAAGAGGTGATCGCCCTTTCCGGCGCAAAACGGAGCCTTGGCGGGAATCCCCTCTACAACACCATGGTTTCCATGCGCCCGGTAAATGAAGAGGCTATGACCTTTGCGGGAAAAACTGTCGAAGGGCTCCCCTGCCGCACCGGCACGGCCAAGCTGGACATCATGCTGGAAGTTTACCGGGAAAAGGGCCGCTTTGCCTTCTGTTTTGAGTACGCGAGCTCCCTTTTCACCGAGCAATCCATCGCCCTTTACGGCCGCAGCCTGGCGGCGATTCTCAAAGAGGCGATTTCTGACGACAGCCTGCCCCTCATGGAGATAAGCGGCATCGCGCCCGCCGACCGGTACCGCCTCATCGACGTGCCCAACCGGATGCGCACGCCTTTTCTCGACATGCCTTTGGACGGGCAGATCGACGCTTTCGCAGAGATGACGCCGGAGGCTCCCGCCGTGGTTTTCCATGGGGAGACGATGACTTTCCGGGCGCTCAAAGAGCGTTCCGCCTCCATCGCCGCTCAGCTCGTAGAGGCGGGCGGTAAACGAGGCGACAAAATCGGCGTTTTGTGCAGGCGGGGCTTTGACATGCTCTGCGCCCTCGTCGCCGTGATGAAAATGGGCGGGGCTTACGTTCCCATGCTCGCCTCCTTCCCAGAAAATCGGCTCCGGTACATGATGGAGCAAAGCGGGGCTTCCCTGCTGCTCACCGACGGGGAAACGGCCAAAGAACTGCCGGATCTTCCCTGCCTCACCGTCGTCATCGACGGGAAAAAACGGGATTTTGTCCCTCCCGCAAACCGAACGAGCGAAGACCTCATCCACGTGCTCTACACCTCCGGCTCCACCGGACGGCCCAAAGGGGTCATGCTGCGGCACCGCTCTCTTTCAAACCTGCTCATCTCGGTGTCGGAGCTGTTTGCCCCTGTTGAGGGAAACATTCTCTGCACCACAAATATCGTGTTCGACACCTTTATCACCGAAACTTTGCTTCCCCTGGCCCTGGGCCGCTGCGTCGTCATGGCCGACGAGGAGGAAATGATGCTCCCGTGGAAGATTGCCGGGCTCATCGAGGCGGAAAACGCCGCAGTGATGCAGCTCACCCCCTCCCGTTTGCAGATGTGTCTCGGGAACCGGGCGTTTGAGGGGGCCGCCGGGAAGCTCAAGCTGATGATTTTGGCCGGAGAGGCGCTGACAAAGAATCTGCGGGACAGCCTCCGCAAAACCGGCTGCGAAAAAATCGTCAACCTGTACGGCCCCAGCGAGGCGGCGGTCTATGTGACCAAGGCCGACGTGACGAGCGGCCCCGTCACCATCGGGAAGCCCCTCCATAACTGCCGGGCCTACGTGCTTGACGGGCACCTGCACCCCGCCCTGCCCACGGCGCGGGGAGAGCTGTATCTGGCGGGCGAATGCCTGTCCACCGGGTATATCGGCAATGAGGAACTGACAAAAGAATCCTTTTTGCCCGACCCCTTCTTCCCCGGGGAAAGGATGTACAAATCCGGGGATATGGCTCGGCTGACGGCGGACGGCAGCATCGATTATCTGGGCCGCCGGGACCATCAGGTCAAGCTCAACGGCCAGCGGGTGGAGCTGGACGAAATCTCCGACCGGATTCTCGCCTCCGGCTTCGTGAGGGAGGCGGCGGTCATCGCAGTGAAGCAAAACGGTGCCATGTCCCTGCGGGCCTTTGTGGTTTCCGACCGGGAGGACTACGTGAAGGATATTCGGGATTTTCTCAAGGCGGAGCTGCCGCCCTACATGGTTCCCGGCGCTTTCACCATTTTGCGGGAGATGCCTCGGACGGCAACCGGAAAGGTAGACCGGGAGGCTTTGAGCCGTTGGAATCAGGAAAACTGCTCTGAGGCAACGAAGGAGGCTTCCGAAAAAGCTGTTGCGGCATCTGCGGAAGAAGTTTTGCGGCCTCAGGCGAAAACAGAATCAAAGGCATGGGGATTGGAATATAAAGCGGCGGTCAATGCGCCTCAGGCCGATCACCCCATACCCGAAAAAACACCGGCTAAGGTGCAGGCTGACACCGCAAAACCGGAGCCTGTGGCTCCACCGGCGGCGAAGACTAAAGCTCCCGTTCAGGCGGAAGTTCCGTCCGGCTGTAAAGCGGAGCAGGTGGCGGCCCTTTGGCGGGAAGCGCTTGGGAAAGAAGCCGTCTTACCCGAAGTTTCCTTCTTTGAACAGGGGGGCACATCGCTGGGGGCGCTGAATCTGTTGAGCGGCTACTTCAACTTAGGCGTCACCATGACGCTAGCCCAATTCTACGAAAACCCCACCCTGACTGGACAGGTGAAGCTGATGGGCGTCGAAGCGGACGCCACGGAACCCCAAAGCCCACCGGAGGCGCCTGCTCTCACGGAGGAATCCCCCGATTTCCCTACGGTGGGCGCTGCCGCCCCGAGGACGGACAGCGTCCAGAAAAAACATACCATTCTCTTAACGGGGGCCACGGGGTTTCTGGGAGCGCATCTCATCAAATACCTGCTGGAAGCGGGGACGGCGAAGATTATCTGCCCCATCCGGGACGGGAACCCGGAGCGGCTTCGGGAGACCCTAGTCTGGTACTTCGGCAGTGGCTGGACGGAAGCGAACTGGAAGGCGCTGGAAGTACTAAGTGGGGACGTAACCCAGAAAAATCTGGGGCTTCCCTCCGCTCTGACGGAGCTTTGGAGAGGGAAAATCAGCTGCTGCGTCCACGCAGCGGCCGACGTGCGGCATTACGTCAGCGGCGGCTCCGAAGAAGTGAACGTGGGCGGCACACAAAACGCCATTGACTTCTGCCGCGCTGTCAGCGCAAAACTCATGCATATCTCCACCGTCAGCGTGTCGGCGGAATACATCGTAGACGAACCCCAAAGGCGGATTTTGTTCACTGAAAATGACCTGGACATGGGGCAGAACTGGGAGGGAAACACCTACATCAAAAGCAAGTTCCTGGCGGAAAAGCGGGTGCGGGAGGCGGCACAAAACGGCCTCGACGCCAAGATTTTCCGGGTGGGGAGGCTGGTGGGCCGGAGTTCTGACGGGGTGTTCCAGAAAAATCCCGATTCCAACGCTTTTTACAGCTTTGTCAAGGGGATGGAAGCACTCGAGCTGTGTCCCAGGTGTTTCGTGGGGCTCCCCATGGAGCTCACCGCCGTGGACCAGTGCGCCAAGGCCATCGCAGCCCTGCTGGACGCGGGCGGATTCACCTTCCATGTCTGCAACCCGTATACCGTCCCGCTGAGGGACATCGTCACGGCGGTCAAAGGGAAAAAACTGCCGGAGGTGGACGAAATGGAGTTTGAGCGGCACCTGTCGCAAAAGCTCTCAGAAGGGCTGGGGATGAAGCTCGCCGCCCTTGTGGAGCAGTACAACCGCCTCAGAACCATCCCTCAAAACATCTTTCCCGACTGTACCGAGACATCAAAGCAGCTCAGCGCCCGCGGCTTTCACTGGAAGGAGCCCGATTTGGGGCTTCTCCTGCGCTCTTTCTAAACTGCATTGCTTCTTTGGGCAAATTGATATAAGGAGGGCATCCGCTTGTATATTTCCAACAGCTTCATGGCGGTTTTCATCGTCATTATCCTGTGCATCTTGGTGTTCATGGTGACCATGGCGAAGACACGGCAGCTCTTGCTCATCCACAAATACTACTTTGTGGCGTCCGCTATGATCATCACCTGGCTTTTGGCGCTGATCGCCGTCAAGTTCACCGACCCTAACGACACTTGGCTGCTTTGGGTCTGGGACTCCACCACCTACATCGGGTGCGCTGTCACGCCAGTGTTTTCGGTGCTGTTTTCCATCGCCTTTTCAAAAGGATACGAAAAAAAAATGCCCCGGAAATACTACTGGCTGTTCGCGGTGCCCATCCTCACAAACATCATCGTCTGGACAAACCCGTTTCACCACCTGTTTTACCGGCATTTCGCCCTGGACAACACGTCGGTGGTCTTCGGCCCTTACATGTATGTCCACACCCTCTACACTTTCGGTTGCTCCATCGCCGCCATGATTATCATCGTGCGGTGCGCCATCAAAACCCGGACGAAGCTTCATATTCAGCAGGCGATCCTATTTTCGGTGGGAATTCTCATTCCCATCGTCGTCAGTGTGCTGGTGATGCTGCGGATCGTGGAGGCAACTTTTGCCGTCACTCCCCTGAGCTTTGTGGTGACCATCGGGTTCAACGGATTTCTCATCTACCGGCTGCACCTGTTTGACGTAAAGCCCGTCGCCATGCAGCATTTGATCGACGTCATGTCCGACTGCTATCTCGTCACCGACCTTTCGGGCATCGTCATCAACTATAATCAACCCTTTAAGGAAATCTTCGGCAGCCAGTATGGCATCCGGGAAAACCTTCATCTGAAAGACTGCCTCAAGGACGAGGACGTGGAGAATAAAACCGGCATCTACAATCTTCTGACTGCCATCGAATCCTGCCAAAATTCCCATTCCGCAATTTCCTATGAGCAGGCAATCAGCGCCTACAGAGACGGAGAGCTGAAAAAGTTCTACTACATGGCGGAGATTTCCCCGCTGACGGTAAAAGGGGAAGTCTGCGGTTATCTGGCCATCTTTAAAGACGTGACCAATTTGAAGGACAATATGCAAAAACTCCAGGACAGCCAGCTCAAGATGATGGAGCGGGAGCGGCTCGCATTTCTGGGACAGATGGTGGGCGGGCTGGCCCACAACCTGAAAACACCCATTATGAGCGTGGCCGGTTCGGCCAGCGCCATTGAAAACCTGGTGCAGGAATGCCGGGAAAGCATCGGGGACCTGGAAGTGACCCCCGACGACTACCGGGAAATCTACGGGGAGATGAACGGATGGCTCCAAAAAGTCCATGACGCGTGCAGCTACATGTCCGACATCATCAGCGCCGTCAAGGGGCAGGCCAGCAACATGAGCGAATCGGAAAACGCTGAGTTTTCCATCGACGAGACCCTCAAGCGGGTGACTCTGCTGCTGCGGCACGAACTATTGAGCAGTGGCTGTGTCCTCCGGGTGGAAAACCATATCGACGAGGAAATCTATCTAAACGGCGACATCAACAATCTGGTCCAGGTCATCAACAACCTGGTTTCCAACGCCATCGACGCCCAGAAACCCCAAGGAAAACGGGACATCGTCGTGGGCATCGGCAAGGACGGGGCTTCCTTTACGATAACCGTCAAGGACTACGGCTGCGGCATCCCGCCCGAGGTCCGGCGAAAGCTCTTCAAGCAGATGATCACCAGCAAGGGAACCATGGGCACCGGGCTCGGGGTGTTCATCTCCGACAGCGTCATCCGCGCTAAGTTCGACGGCACCATGTGGGCGGAAGAAAATCCGGAGGGCGGTTCGATTTTTGGCATCGCGATTCCCTTAGAGAATGTAAAGTTCACCTCAAATCAGGCAGCGGGGAGGGTCAAAAATATATGAGAAAAAATAAAATCGCAGAGGAAAGAAACGAGTTTTCCATCCTGACCTTGGATGACGACGAAGTGATGACATTGACCCTCCAATCCTATTTTCAGTCGGCGGGATTCCATGTGGATGTGGAAAACGACCCGGTGGCGGCTGTGGAGCGGATTCGAAATGGCAGCTACGACATCCTGCTGCTGGACTTTTTGATGCGTCCCATCTGCGGAGACGAGGTGGTGAGCCGCATCCGGCTATTCAACCAAGACCTTTACATCATTCTGCTGACCGGACACAAGAGCATGGCGCCGCCTATCAAGACCATAAGAGAATTGGACATCCAGGGGTATTACGAAAAAAGCGACCGGTTTGACCAGTTGGAGCTACTTGTGGAGTCCTGCGTCAAATCCATCCGGCAGATGCGCACCATCAAAAGCTACCGGGACGGCCTGCGGACCATGTTGGATCACGTGCCCGATCTGTATCGGTCCAAGGCGGTGGAGGACACTATGAGCCTGTCGCTCCAGTATGCCACCCATTTTCTCTCCTGCGCCGACGGATTTATCTATTTGGATGTGGAGCTGCTGCCTGAACGGGGCGCTGAAAATAATTCGCCCAGCCGCAAAAAGCTGTTTTGCGGGTCCGGGCGCTACGAATATGACGACGGGGTGGCAGCGGAATGTTACGAAAGCCTGCTATCCGGCGGATTTGCCCAGATTTCCCAGCAGGGAACCTGCCTTTTGGCGCTCCTCTTTACCGAAAAGCACCAGCCTTTCGGCATCCTAGGGATAGACGCCGCCAAAACCGTCCAAAGCGACACCGCCCAGCTTTTTGAAGTTTATGCCAAGCAGGTGGGGGCTTCCATAAGCAATGTTTTGCTCCACTCCCTGCTGGAAAACCGCAACGATGAGCTATCGTCGGCCTATTCCAAAGTTCACCAGAGCTATCTTGAGATAGTGGACGCTTTACGGCTCATGGTGGATGCAAAAGACTTCTACACCAGAGGCCACTCGGAGCGGGTGGCGTTTTACTCCTGCCTTATCGCAGAGGCTATGGGCCGAAACAGGGCTTATCTCGACCGGCTGAAAATCGCCGGGCTGTTCCATGACATCGGCAAGATCGGCGTATCCGATGGAATCCTCCGGAAAAACGGCAGACTCACCGACAAGGAATACGCACTCATCAAACAGCATAGCGAGGAGGGGGCGAAAATCCTCTCGGTCATTTCGGCGTTTCAGGACGTGTCCCAAATCGTGCGGAGCCACCACGAACGCTATGACGGCGCCGGCTATCCTCAGGGGCTCAGCGGCAATGAAATTCCCGAGGAAGCCCGCATCATCTGCGTCGCGGACTCCTTTGACGCCATGACTTCCAAGCGCACCTACCGCGACAGCCTTCCCCTGGAAAAAGCCATCGAAGAACTGAAAAACGGTCGAAACGCCCAGTTCGATGCCCGGATTACCGATGTGTTTTTGGAGCTTTTAAAGGATTTTGATTCCATCAAAGAGAAGATGTCCTTTGAGCTTCCCGAGATTTTCCGAGATACCACAAGATAGAAAGGTGTGTTCCCGACCTATGAAAAACATTCCTGCGAAAGAGACCAAATACTACGACCATTTTCGGGCCTTTTTAGAGGGCGCTGCGGCAAATTTTTCAGAGCGGCCCGCTGTCACCACCTACTCCCGGGGAAAGGAGTCGACCCACAGCTTCAAAGAACTCAAAGACGACGCCTTCGCTTTCGGAAAAGCGCTTTGCGCCCATAATTTACAGGGGAAACACATCGCCATTGTCGGCGAAAACAGCTATGAATGGTTGACGGCATACATGGGGATCGCGGCGGCAGGCGGAGTCTGCGTCTGCATCGACATCGAACACGCCGACGAAACAATCGCGGAGATGATAAAAGAGGCGGACGCTGAGGCCATCGTTACTTCCAAGAGCCTGGAAAACCTCTGCAAAGCAGTAAAAGATCAGGATGAGCGAATTCAGAGTCTCATTGTTATCGGTTCCGCCGGTGAGGACGGCTTCAATGCTTTCGTCCGGTCCGCCGCAGGTGACGAGGCGGCATCTAAAGCTTTTGAAGGTGTCGAAATAAACCCTAAACAGACAGCCTCCATCGTCTTCACCTCTGGCACCACCAGCATGGCAAAGCCTGTCATGCTCTCCCACCGGAGCACCTTGTGGAATGCCGCCGACTCTCTTACCATTTTAAGCTCGGGGGAACGGGTTTTCAACGCCCTCCCCCTTTACCACACCTATGGCCTCACCTGTGCCGTCGTCTGCCCGCTCATCCGGGGGCTTCACGTAGGCCTCACCTGTGACCTCAAGAGGATGCTCCAGGAGTTGAGCGCCTTTGTGCCCCACACCATTGTGGCCGTTCCCCTCATCATTGAGCAGCTCCATAAACTAGCTTGGTCGCTGATTATCAAGGCGGAGAAAAAAGAAAAGGTCGTGCGGCTCATGAAGCTGGAGACGGTTCTCCGCAGGCCTCACACCCTGCTCAAAAAAGAAGTGGCCGAGGCCTTCCGGGGCAGCTGTCTCGAAAATCTCAGCGTCATCCTTTCCGGCGGCGCCCACCTGCCTCTCACCGAGGCCCGGCACCTGTTGCACATGGGCATCACGGTGCTCCAGGGATACGGCATCACCGAGTGCGCGCCCAGCATCTCCTGCAACCGGAATGAAGATTTTGACCTGAGTTCTGTGGGGCTTATCCTCCCCCATTACGAGGTGAAAATCAAAGACGGTGAAATTCTCGTCCGAGGGGAGCCGCTGATGAACGGGTACTATAAAAATCCGGCTCTCACCGAGGAATCCTTTGACGGCGATTGGTTCAAAACCGGCGATCTGGGGATTGTGGACAAGCGGGGGCATCTGTTCATCACCGGGCGGAAGAAGAACCTCATCGTCATGAAAAACGGCAAGAAGGTTTCCGCCGAAGAAATGGAGGAAGAAATCCGAAAAATGCCTTTGGTCAAGGACGTGGTAGCATATGGAGCCAAAAGCGGCGCATCGGCTGACGACGTAAAGATCGCCATCAGCGTCTATCCTGACCCGAAGCTCTCGGAACAGATGACCTCCTATGAAATCCTCGAGCAGGTGCAGGGGTTCGTAGACCAATTGAACCAGCGGCTCCCCACCTACAAGCAAATCCAGATGGTCAACATCCGGGAGACGGATTTTGACCGGACTTCCGCCCATAAAATCAAGCGGCAAAGCATATAGACCGAAAGGAGAAAATAGACTGTGCTGGACATTATCAAAGAAATCGTATATTCGGTCACCGGCAAGAAAGACCTGACTTTAGACACCGACTTTGTGAAGGATTTGGAGCTCAATTCCTTTGACATTATGAACATCATCTGCGCCTTTGAGGACCGGTTCGACATGACCATTCCCACTCGGGATGTATGGCAGATTCATCAGGTCAAGGATGTCATAAACTACCTTGTAGAAAAAGGAATTGAGGCATAAATGGAAAACGGAAACAATATTTTTTTATACGTCTATCCAAAAGGGCATTTTCTCGCCCCTGACCAGCGCCTTAGAGATTGTGCCGAGTTGTTTGGGGCGACAACCGGACTTTCTGTGCAGGAGGACGCGCCTCTGCTTCGGACAGAACGGGGAAAGCCATATTTCGCAGGTGCGGCGGTTTCCTTTTCCATCACCCACAGCGGAGATTATTGGATTTGTGCCATGGGAGCAAATCCCTTGGGAGTGGATTTACAGGATGAACGGACCTGTAAAAAAGAGGCCATTGCCCGCCGGTTTTTCCATCCGCTGGAACAGAACTTTCTCCAGGAAAACAACTGGGAACCCTTTTTCTCGGTCTGGGCAGCCAAGGAAAGTTATGTCAAGCTGACCGGCGAAGGTATTACCGACCGGTTTTCCGGATTTTCCGTTGTGGATGAGCACGGAAATATGAACCGGGCAGAATCTGCACAGCTGCGCTTTGTGCCTTTTCAGAAAGGCTATGTCCTCTGCGTCTGCGGGGAGAATCTGGGAGAGGTACAACTCGTTTACTGTTAATTTTCCTCTTAATTAATATACATTATTTGGGGAGGATCTGCTATGGAAGAATCTATCCACGTGGGAGTTGCAGCTATCGACCATTTGGAATTCTGAATGGCAGAAGGGCCTTCACCGTAAAAAACAGGCAGACGATAAAATATTTTTATGCGTTTATAGAGCCAAAACAAGCATAGGGAGCAATGCTTGTTTTGGCTTTGTCTTTTTTTGCCCAAAAATTCGGCCATATATATAACAAGTTCATCAAAAGGCCCTGCAAAATGGAATTTTTACTTTTACCCGCCTTTGAATCCTCGACTGTCTTCGACGAATTTAGTATTCCTTTCATGTTATTATTCATAATATATAGCAAATATATGAATAACTTTTATATATTTTGCTAATTAGGAAAGGAGGCTGTAGTCAGAAACCCACGCGAATTCCCGGAGAATACAGCGAGATATGGAGAGAAAGAGATTTGAAGGAGGAATTCAAAATGAAACGGGTCAAACACCTGGGAAGAACCTTGCTTTCCGCAGTTACCGCATTGACTATTATGGGGAGCATCCTGCCAGCGCAGGCATTAGCTGCGGAAACGTCTACGTATGCCCTGTCGGGGGCGTACAATGTCGCTCGGGGAAAGTCCTATTTTATCCATCAGGCGGAAACGCCTAACAACTACCCTGACAGCACCGGACATGAGCTGACCGACGGCGTCAAGGGCAACACCAACGCCAATAACAGCGCCTGGAGCGGTTATTACCAGACCTCCTCCCCCACTGGAAAGCCGGTGGACCGGTGGCCTCTAAAATCGGTGGTCATCGATTTGGGCGGCACAAAATCAATCAGTTCCATCAAGGGCACTTTCCTGACAAGCTCGTCGGCAGGCGCCGGACAACCTACCATGGTTTGTACCTTTGCGTCCATGGACGGAACAAACTGGATGCCCATGAGCCGGACGTCCATCATCGACCAGTGGTCCAGCGGCATCCACAGCTATGGATGGCACGTGTCCAACACAAACGGCCTGTACACAGACCTGAGCTGGGACGACAACTCGGTCTACCGGGCCAAATACGTCCGGTTCGATTTCCAGACGAGGGGGTTAAACCTCATCGATGAAATCGAGGTCACCGGCGTGGACGGCGAGGCCGCAGGTTCCCTGCCTCCCGGAAATCTGACCACGCTGGACAACAGTACGAACTACCAGAAGCCCGGTACTGCTACAGCCGGCATTCAGGACATGGTACTGTGTTATAACGGTTATTACGACGGCAACACGGGCGACTGGAACGCCGAACAGTTCAAGCCCCTCCTCGCCTATTACGATAAATACGGCCGGGCCCAGGACAAGATGTTTGACGCCGTCCTGTTTTTGGCTCTGCGCTCCCCCTACGGCTGCGACTTTGCGGCCCCAGCTAACACCAGCCAATATGCCCAGGGCCGAGACTGGAACTGGGTTATGGACAAGACCTTTAAAGCGAACGGCGACCTGGCAGCTCTCAATGAGGCGGCCCGTCAAACCTCCCTCGCTTTAGGAGACCCCAATTACAAAGTGAAATTCGTCATGTCCATCCCCTACCCCGACCAGCGGTACACCAGCTTCGGGCCGCTGAGCGGAAACTACTACAATTTGAGCACAGACAGCGGCTACCAGTCGGCAGTCAACTGGTTCATCAATCAAACCGAATCCCGTTTTAACAGCGGGAACTACTCCTATGTGGAACTGGCGGGCTATTACTGGCTGGATGAGGCCGTCAACCGGGTAGACCGCATCCGCTACACCGCAAACCAGGTTCACAACAAGGGCTACAAGTTCTTCTGGATTCCCTACTATACCGTTCCTGGAGCCCTGTACGGCAAGGATTTGCAGTTCGACGCAGTGGCCTACCAGCCCAACCACTTCTTCCCCGATGCCTACAACGAAAACGACATCGGGCTGATTGGGACGAAGCAGGTAGTCAATGCCGCAAAGTTAGCGGCTTACGCGGGTATCGGCCTGGAGCTGGAGATCGACGACAGGCTTTTAACAAACGTCGATAAATACAACCAAGGCCTCGACTACTTCAACGCCTCTGTAGAACAGGGTTTTCGTGGCCCCGGGGTGTTCCGCTGCTGGTATAACGACGTGCGCACCTACTACAAATGCGCGATTTCCCCCAACAGTAAAGCCCGTGCCATTTACGACTACGCCTATCAGGTCATGCGGGGGACTTACACGAAAAAGCCCTACATAGACACCTATGACGAGGTTTCAGATCCCAATAACATCCTTGCCGGCGTCACCTACACCACCGGCATGAAGGTGGGAGACCCCAATCAGGGCGCCGGAAACTATATAAACGACCCCAGCCGCACAAAGCTCACCGACAACCGAAGGGCAATCCTCTGTGAGGACGGCATAGCGGGGTACTTTAACCGGAACTACAATTCCCTTTCTTCTGCCGACTTTACCTTCGATCTTGGGGGCAGAAAATCTTTCCAGCAGGTGAACATCAGCACACTGGCGGGCGCTTTGGGAATCGGGCGGCCCAGCAAAGTGACGATTCAGATTTCCAACGACACCGGAACGCCCTCTAACTGGACGACCATCTGCTCTACCGCCATGGGCGGCCCGGAAACCAACAAAGAGTTCATCTACCGCACTCAAAATGGCAAGCGGATCACCGCCCGGCACATCCGGCTGCTTCTCGACTTTGGCGCGGCCAACTGGATGGCCATCGACGACGTGAAGGTTCTCTCCATTGCCGACAGCGCCCCAGCGGACGGCAACCTGAATCTCGCCCAGAGCGGCGAATTTGACATCGACAACGCCGCGAATTTAGCCCTAAACCGCCCCTACACTGTCAGCGCCCCTCCGGCGGAACGGTATTACGACGCCCGGTTCAAGGCCCTGACCGACGGCCTCGTGGGCGACGCCACGATCTACGACTGGCGTTGGGTGGGCTTTAACGCCGCCCGGGACATCGTATTGGACTTGGGGGCAGTCAAGCCTTTCCAGGGCGTGCAGGCAGTGCTCTTAAACGCCGTGGCAGAAGGCGGCGTCACCTATCCCGGAGCGCTCAACTTCAGCTATTCCAGCGACGGCAAAAACTGGACGAGCTTTGTAAACGGTTCGGTTCCAGCCGGTGCGCCGGAAAACGCCGTCTACACCTATTCCTACGCCAAAACTTCCGAGGTGCAGGGCCGGTACGTCAAGCTGTCCGTCCCGGCGGGCTTCACCTTTATCTCAGAGCTTCGGGTGTTGGCGAAAACCGACGCGCTCCCCTCTGAACCGGGCTTCACCCTGCTGTCCAAAGGCCGTCCCTACACAGTATCCGTTCCTGCGGGAGCGGCGGGCAGCTGGAGCGACCCGGACGACGGCGTAAAACTGACCGACGGCGTCACTGTCGCCGACCCCCGGTATTTCAACGCAGACCGGAACCTCTACACCGGCCGCAGCAACGGTAGCGGCGTGGACGTTCCCGTCTCCACCGTCATCGATTTGGGCGCGCAGAAGGCCATTCATCAGGTTTCGGCCTCCTTTGTGGTCAATTCCGACTACGCCCTGTACCTGCCCACCAGCTTTAAAGTGGAACTTTCAAACGACGGAAGCAACTGGGTGAGCGTCCACAACGAGTACATCGGCGGCACCCCGGCGATACCGGTCTCGAAATTCTTTTCCGCCCGGTTCTTGCCGGGGATTCCCTGGAAAGCCCGCTACATTCGGGTGACTTACACCCAAAATGCCGGCGTCGTCCTCACTGATGAAATCGAGGTTTGGGGCAATAGTGACCTGAGTGGATGCCAGGATCCCGCCGACGTAGGAAAACCGGTCATCACCGGATTTACCGCTCCTTCCATCACGGTGGAGGACAACGATTTCCTGACTACCTCCGCCCGGGCCGCCCTGCGGATGCCGAAACAGGTGCAGCTTTCCTACGACGGCGGCACTGTCACGGCTAATGTGATAAACTGGGCCTGCGCCGATTACGACCCCCAAAAACTCGTGCCCCAGACCTTCACCGCATTCTATGAGACTCCCGCCGGCTATCGGCAGCCCACCGACAGCGCGGTTTCCGTCACCGGCACCCTGACGTTAAAGACTGCTCAGACGGAAAACCCCGACCTTCCCGCCCAGCAGAATCTCATCCGCGGCAAGGCCTATACCACCAACTGGGCTAATTCGAGCTACCACGGCGGTTACCCGGACATAAACCGCAAAAAGCTCACCGACGGTGTCCGCGCCGGCGGCATCTGGAACGGAAACAACGTAGGATTTAACAAAAACGGGGATTCTCCTGTTATTTTGACCTTTGATCTGGGCAAAAAGCAGGAGCTGACCGAGTTTTCCGTCTGTGGCTGGGACAGCAACGGCTCTGGGGTGCGCAATCCCTCCCACATCGCTGTCGAGTACTTAAACGAGCAGACCGGGATCTGGGCCAAAGCCATCGACCAGGAGGTGGGACGCAGTTCACCGGAAGGCAACGACTTAGCTTATAAGCTGAGCTTTGCTGTTCCGGAAGGAACTACCGTTACCGCTCAAAAGGTGCGGTTTATTCTGACCCACGACCCCTATTCCGGCACGATGTTTTTAGACGAAGTGGAAATCTTCGGCCGGGATGTCACGGCCGCCGCGACTCCCCTCACCGGTTTTAGTGAAATTCCCGCTGTGACGGTCCACCGGGACGAGGGCCTGACCACCGCGTCCAAGGCGGCAGAGAAACTTCCCGCAACCGTCGCTCTCACCTATCAGGGCGGAACGGTTACCGTACCGGTCAGCTGGAGCTGCCAGAGCTTCGACCCCAAAAGCACTGCTCCTCAAACTTTTACTGCATCCTATGAGACACCAGCGGGCTACCGGCAGCCCACAAGCGGCAATGTAGCCGTGACGGCAACGCTTACTCTCAAACATGCCCAAAGCAACGCTCTAAACCGCAATCTGGCGGCGGGCATTGCCTATTCCACCAACTGGGCAAACGAAAATTACCACGGCAGCGGACAGGACGTTAACCGTACAAAGCTCACCGACAATCAGTTTGCGGGAAGCCCCTGGGAAGCTCAAAACATCGTCGGCTTCAACAAAAACGGCGCAGCACCCGTGACGCTGACCTTTGACCTGGGAGCCAAAAAAGACGTGGAAGCGGTCAGCGTGTTGGGCTGGGATGGCAACGCCTCCGGTATCCGCAACCCCTCCCACATCAAGGTGGAATACTATGACGAGAGTATCGGCGGCTGGGCCACCGCCTCCGACAAGGACTTTGGCCGCGCCTCCCCGGAAGGGTACGAAATTCCCTATCAGCTGGACGCGAACGTGAACTTTTCTTCCCGCAGAGTCCGTATTACCCTGACCCACGACGCCTCCTCCGGCACCATGTTTTTGGACGAAATCCGCATCATCGGCGCCGAATCGGTTTCCGACGACGGGAACGTCCTCAGCGGACGGACCTACACCACCAACTGGGCGGACGCAAACTATCACGGCAGCGCGCCGGACTCGAGCCGCACAAAGCTCACCGACGGCCAGCGGGCCACCGGCACCTGGGACTGGAACCGGGTGGCGGGCTTCAACAAAAACGGCTCCGAGCCCGTCACCCTGACCTTTGACCTGGGCTCCGCCACACGACTGAGCAAAGTGGATTTCAGCGGCTGGGACAACAACGCTTCCGGCGTCCGGAACCCCTCCCACTGGAAAGTGGAATACCAAAATGCCGCCGGAAACTGGCTCACCCTCTGCGACGCTGAGTTGAGCCGGGCTTCGGTCTCCGGGGAAGAGGTTCCCTTCCAGTTTGACTATCTCGTTCCCTCCGGTGAAACCGTCATCGCTCAAAAGCTCCGCCTCACCCTGACTCACGACGCTTCTTCCGGCACCATGTTCTTAGACGAAGTAGAAGCCTGGGGCAGCCAGGTCGTCGTGCCCGAAAACGATCTGATTAAAGGACTTTTCTATACGACCAACTGGACGGACGGGCAGTTCCACGGCATGGCAAATGACCCATCGCGGACGAAGCTCACCGATGGGGAATTGGCCCAAAACTCCTGGGACACCGCCCGTATTGCCGGGTTTAATCGGCAGGGGGATTCAGCCGCTCAGATCACCTTTGAGTTGGGAGGCATAAAATCCTTCCAGCAGGTAATTGTCAGCGGCTGGGACAACAACGCCGACGGTATCCGCAATCCCTCCCACTTCAAGGTGGAATACCGGGACGAAGCCGGAAGCTGGATCACCGCTTATGATTCCGACGAAGGCCGGGCTTCTCCCGAAGGAAATATCGTCCCCTTTACGCTATGCTACACCGTTCCCGGCGGGCAAAGCCTTTTGGCCGATGCGGTGCGCATCAGTCTGACCCCGGACGCTTCTTCCGGCACTATGTTCTTAGACGAGATACAGGTGCTTCACGAAGCGGTTTCCCTTTAAATCCAAAATACCCTTCCCGCCGCGGGAAGGGTATTTTTGTACACAGAATAGTAATAAATGGAAGAATGCAAAAATCCCCCAAAACGCCCAAATACCGCTGTTTTTGATGTATCTGCGGAAATTATTACCTTTGCTTCGGCAAAAGATTCGCGTTATAATAAATATAAACCCGCACCAAATGCGGCTGACGAAATTTTTATTTATCAGAATTTTAGGCGCTCCATTGAAACAGAAAACTGAATAAGGGTGGTCATCTTATGGATACGATTTGCAGTTGTACCCGTGTCAACAATCTTCACTACCGTTCTCCCCGAAACACCATCATTTATAACCTTGTCCGGGAGGGCGACGGCGAATACGGCATTGAATGCTACATAAAAGGGCAGACCAAAACCGATTACTGCCTGTGCCGGGACATTTCCCATGACCGAGCTACAGCAGAGAAAATTTTTAAGCTGCTGAGCCGGAAAAAAGTTTATCCCGTCCACGTGAAGGACATTCTTGAAGATTTGTATACATATTGAAAAGAGGGCGGAAATTTCCGCCCTCTTTTTGTATTTATTGTGCTCTGATCACCTGATTCAGCTTCTGCTCCAGCGTATCATAGTCAGGATGGTCAGTGATCTCGGGCACATATTCCACATACCGTACCACATTGTCGTCGTCCACTAGGAAAATGGCCCTGGTCAGCAAAGACAGCTCCTGGATGAGGGTTCCGGTGACTCGCCCAAAATCCCGTTCCCGATAATCGGACAGCGTCGTGACAGCGTTGACCCCGTTTGCGCCGCACCACCTTGCCTGTGCGAAGGGGAGATCAAGGCTTACGGCGTAAAGCTTTACGTCCGGGTACTGGGAGGCTTTTTCATTGAAACGCTTTATCTCCAGATCGCAGACTCCCGTATCCAGCGACGGTACCACGGCGAAAATGCGGACGCCGCTTAAATCGCCTCCCTTCACCTCTTGCAGAGAGTTGTCGCAGACGGTAAAATCCGGCATTTTTTCCCCTTCTTTCAAGGGCGTTCCCAATAGGGTCACAGCATTTTTTTGAAAGGTGATATTCATAGTTTCGCTCCTTTTGCTTTTTCACCTATTATGCGCACAAATTTTTGATTTAAGCCCGGTGAAATACCCCTGTGTCAAGTTTTTGTAAAACTTTTGGAGTTTTTCTACATGAATCCCCTTTTTGTGGTAATATATTGAAAAAGAAGAAATTTATTGGAAATGCGGGGACATCCTATGAAACAAAAATTTCTGCCGACGGCGGCAAAAGGTTTCGCCATCGGCAGTTCCATGCTGGTTCCGGGGGTCAGCGGCGGCACTATGGCCATGATGCTTAATATTTACAGTGACCTCATTGACGCCATCAGCTCTTTACGGCAAAACTGGAAGCAAAATCTAAAGTTTCTGGCGGTTTTCTGCCTAGGGGCAGGGCTGGGTATGCTACTGCTGGCAAAACCGCTTCTTTATTTGGTGGACACCTTTCCTATGCCAATGATGTATTTTTTCATCGGTGCGGTAGCCGGAAGTGTGCCCCTTATTTATCACCAATCCGGCGTCACGAAACTTTCGGTTAAAACGGTTGTCTATCCCTGCGTCGGGGTGGGAATCGTGGTGCTCATGGGCTTGATCCCACAGGATTTGATGCCCCAAAACAGCTATTCCGGTTGGTTCGGCGTCCTGATGCTGCTTGCGGCTGGGTTTGTGGCGGCTATCGCGCTGGTACTGCCTGGTATCAGTGTATCTTATATGCTTTTGATGATGGGCATGTACTCCCGCACAATGGAAGCGTTAAGTGGGTTCCAGATTTCTTATCTGGTGCCTATGGGGGTCGGCCTGATCCTCGGCATCCTAGCCACAACCAAGCTCATTGACAAACTGATGTCCCGGTTTCCCCAGGGAACTTATCTTGTCATTTTAGGTTTCATCATCGGATCGGTGTTACAGGTATTTCCCGGTGTCCCGGAAGGATGGGAATTGCTGATTTGTCCCATCTTGTTTGCCGCGGGATTTTGGGCAATGCATCAGCTTTCGCAGCTGGAAAAATAAAGCACGGCGCAGCAAAGGCTGCACCGTGCTTTACAACATATTTTGAGTTTTTTGAGCGGCTTGCCTAGGCGGTCAGTTTTCCATGGCTGTCAAAGGTGTATGCTACGCTGTTAATGGTGTGAGTCCCGGTCTGCATAACGCCCTTCTGGCTGAAATAGTACCAATCACCGCCGATTTTTTTCCAGCCTCTGGCCATTTTTCCCTTGCTGTCAAAATAGTACCAAAGCCCGTCAATTTTTTTCCAGCCCTTTACCATGGCGCCGTCGCTGCCTAGGTAGTACCAGCTGTCGCCGATAAACTGCCATTCCGTGAGCATCCTGCCGCTGTTGTCCAGATAGTACCAGTATTGGTCAAAATACCAGCCTTTCTTCATCTGGCCGCTGCTGTCCAAATAATAGTAGTGGCCGGCATCCTGGAGCCACCCTGAATCCTTGCTGCCAGAGCTGTTGTAATGATACCATTTTCCATTTTTGCAGACCCATTTGTTGTAGTAGCCGGAGTTTGAGGTACTGGACGACGAACCCGCCCAAGAACTGGTGGAAGAACTTCCCGTCCCGCGATGATAATGATATGTCCCTGTTTTTCGGTTGTAGTGGCCTCCATTTGCATCCAGTCGTCCGGGATGGGCGAAGGCCACTGATGGAACGCTTAGCATAACGCAAACAGTCAACAAAAAGCATCCTATTTTTTTCATCATAAAACCTCCTTTTTCTCTATATTAATATTTTTGATTTATTGAATCAATATTCAAAAAGATATTATAAAAAGCACTACAAAATAGGACTATACGCATTGACAAAGCATGGAAACTTTGTTATATTGGTAATCATTCTATCTGAATATGAAAGGAAGTTTTATCATGCTTCGACCTTTGACGGAACAGGATCGGGAGATTTTCGTCCGGTTAGCGGACGAGTTTTACCATTCTTCCGCCTGTCTCCACACCGTTCCCACAGAGTATTTTCATCATACGCTGGATGAAATTCTGGCTGGAAGTCCCTATGCAAAGGGCTATATCTTCGAAATGGAAGGAAAAACCGCCGGGTACGCTCTTTTGTCCTTCACCTATTCCAATGAGGCTGGAGGCCTTGCCTGCCTGCTGGAAGAAGCTTATGTTATTCCGGAATTTCAAGGGTGCGGCCTCGGCAAAGAGCTTTTTGCATTTGCGGAAAAAGAATTTCCGGATGTGCGACGCTTTCGGCTGGAGGTAACCCACTGCAATGAACGGGCCATTTCTCTTTACCGCCGATTGGGGTACGAGGAACTGGACTACATCCAAATGATCAAGGATCGGTAATCCAAATTTTTACAGGCTGATACTATTAATAGGCTGTCCGGCATATCCTGCTGGACAGCCGCTGTTTTTATCTGGCTTTGGATTTTTCATTACATTTTTCTTATATTCATCATTAGAGATATGAATTTACTTATGAACTCGAGGATGCTATAATTGGATTGTTACAAATTTCCTGCTGAAATCACTGTACAGGCAGAGAAATACGAGGGAGACAATGTGAACGGCTTGTCTCCCTTCGGGGAAAGGATAACGGTTCCGCAGACGGTATTTCAAAATCGCTGTACCAGCGGCGATGGGGCTTAAACGATGCGGAACTTATGAAAGGATGGCAATCAATGGCGGCAAACATTACACCAGAAATCAGAACAGCCCTCAAAGGGGCGGGAATTTTATCCAATCGGGATATGGAACATTTTTCCATTCGTATCATTACCGAAAACGGCGTACTGAACGCGCAGCAAGTGGCGGCCCTCACCGAAGTGGCTCGCAGATACGGCGACGGCAGCATCGCCATGACCGCCCGCATGACGCTGGAACTGGGCGGGTTTCGCTACGAAAATTTGGCCAGCGCCCGTGAGCTGATTGAGCAGGCGGGCTTAGAAACTGGCGGCACCGGCAAAAAGGTGCGTCCTGTGGTGGCCTGCAAAGGTACTGTCTGTGTGTTCGGTCTCATCGATACGCAGGCGCTGGGAACGGAGATTCACAAACGCTTTTATGAAGGGTATCAAGATGTTGTCCTGCCCCACAAGTTCAAAATCGCTGTGGGCGGTTGTCCCAACAACTGTGTAAAACCCGACTTAAACGACGTAGGCATCATTGGGCAGCGCATTCCCAAACTCAACGAAGAAAAGTGCCGTCAGTGCAAAAAATGTGCCGTGGAAGTGGAATGCCCCATGAGCGCGGCTGCAGTCAGTGAAAATAAGATGCCGGTATTCGATGAGGAAATCTGCAACAACTGTGGGCGCTGCATCACAAAATGTCCTTTCGGCGCCGCCGAGGAAACCATGACCGGTTACAAAGTAGTCATCGGCGGACGCTGGGGTAAATCCATCCGCATTGGCACGCCGCTTAATAAGGTCTTCACCAAGGAGGAAGCTTTGGACGTAGTGGAGAAGGCCATCCTGCTCTTTAAGGAGAAAGGTATCCCCGGCGAGCGGTTTAGCACCACCATTGAGCGGCTGGGCCTTGCAAATGTGGAAAAAGAGCTTATCGGAAACGGGCTTTTGGAACGGAAAGCGGAAATTCTGGCGTAAATGACAATAAAAACAGGCGGGAACGAGTTCTCCGCCTGTTTTTTATTTGGAGCAATTTTTAAGCGCCCTTTGTAAATCTGCAAAATATTGGCTCTGCTGTTTTTTGAGATAAGGCTTCATGAAGGGCCTCATTAAAACACTCTTTGGAGTCACCGTCTCGGTGAAATCGAGGGATACAAAGCCCTCCGACTGGGTGAACAGCCCCTCCCAATGACCTTTGATCCGGTCATTTTCCAAATCAAAGGCGTAGCGGGTCATAGGTTCCAGCGCCGTGATGGTAAAGGTGGTGGGAAACCCGTCTTTTGTGTACTCCACAAACTTTTTATGAGGCTCCAGCACTTTTATTTTGCTCAAATCGCTGCGCCAGGACCAATTTGAAAGGTCGGTGACCACCGACCATATTTTTTCGATGTCTTGTTGCAGGGAAACTCGCATATTGGAAACAGCCATATGAACTTCCTTTCGCCATGGTCGGTCTCGCGAGGTGACATGTCTTACTTTTGATGAATAAATTCGAGGATTTCCCCATCGGGACCTTTAACAAAGGCCACTCGAATGAGACAGGGAAGCTCGGAAGGAAGCTCCATATCCTGCGGCTCCATATGAGAGGTAGCTCCCGCACACAAAGCGGCCCCATAGGCTTCATCCGGGCTGTCCACCTGAAAAGCAAAGTGGATAAAACGGCCGTTTTGCTCCGGGGCGGCTGCCCCGTTTGCGAAGATCTCCAGCACCGCGCCGCCGCCCATGTCCACCATGACGATGCGGTCTTTGCCCTCGCCCCAGCTCCTCATCAGCCTGCCGCCCAGGCCGTCGATGTAAAACTTCAGCGAGCGCTCTAAATCTGCCGAAGCAAGCCCCGCGTGATGAAATCCGATTCCCGAAATTTTCGTCATACTTCCCCATCCTTTCCGTTCTCTATCCTCTTCCATTTTATTGCACACGTTAAAAAATTGCAAGGTTAATCGTTTGTTTTACCAAAAATTTAGGAATAATGACAGTCCTAAGATAGAAAGGGGCTTTTTTCCAAAATTCCCTAGACCCTGTCCCCTATTTGTGATAAAATAGAAAAAGAGACGTTGTTTTCTAAATCTTTTGAGAAGGTGACCGATATGAAACTGATTAAATCGAAAAATTACCAAGAAATGTGTGCAAAAGTGGCCCGTATCTTTGCGGCACAGATTACACTGAAGCCCGAATCGGTGTTGGGCCTCGCCACCGGTTCCACCCCCATCGGCATGTATGAGGAACTGGTCCGCAAGTATAATGAGGACCGTGTGGATTTCGGCAAAGTCCGCACTGTCAACCTGGACGAGTACATCGGCCTTTCCGGTGACAACGACCAGAGCTACCGTTATTTTATGAACCATAACCTCTTTGACCATGTGGACATCGACAAGGCAAAGACCTTCGTCCCCAATGGCCTTGCCGCTGATCCGGAAGCCGAGTGCGTTAATTACGAGAACATTGTCGCCAGCATGGGCGGCGTGGACATCCAGCTCCTGGGCATCGGCAACAACGGCCACATCGGATTTAACGAACCCTGTGATGAATTTCCCGAGTGCACTCATGTGGTGGATTTGACTGAGAGCACCATTCAAGCCAACGCCCGCTTCTTCGCCAGCATGGACGACGTGCCGAAACAGGCAATTTCCATGGGCATTGGCACTATTATGAAAGCGAAAAAAATCATTCTCATGGCCAATGGAAAAGGGAAAGCCCCTATCATTTATGACACCGTTTTCGGCCCTGTGACTCCCCAGGTTCCCGCTTCCATCCTCCGCTTCCACCCCGACGTGATGATTTTCGTCGATGAAGAAGCTTACAGCGAAATCGCAAAAAAATGCCCAGACTTTGAGCCTGAGACTCTTTAATCCACAGCACTGAAAAAGCCTGCGTCTGTTTAGGACGCAGGCTTTTTGTTAACCATTGAGCGAAAGAGGCTCCGGTTCTTCCTGGGGAGCGCTGCTGAGAATGAGCAGATCCCCTGTCAGCAGGGTTGTGCCACCGCTGGGAATGATGACCTGGTTTCCCCGGCGAATGACGGCAATCATCCGTTGGCTGGGAAAGGCAATGTCTTGGATATTTTGGCCGGCCCAAGGGTGGTCTTCCCCCACCTCCTCTTCGGTGAGAAGCACTGTGCCGTCCTCCCGATAAGGAGCGCCTCCCAGGACAAGAACGTCCTGAGACCGCACTTTAGTGGTACCCTTGGGCAGAATCGTTTTGCCGTCCCGACGGATCATCAGCACCACCATATTCTGGGGCAGATGGATTTCCCTTAGGGTCATCCCGCACCACTGATGCCCTTCCTCCATTGGGATTTCAATGAGGCTCAGATCCCGGTCGTCCTGGTAGTCGTTGAAGGTCTTCATGACTGTCTCCTCGTTATCCACGAGTCCCAGCTTCCGGGCAAACACCGGCAGCAATGTCCCCTGCATTGAAACCGACAAAAGCGCCACGCAGAAAACGATGTGGAAAATATCGGTTTTGGTATAGGCAGGACTGACCACCGCGTAGATGGCGAACACGATAGACGCCGCTCCCCTCAGCCCCGACCAGGCCACCAGCAGCTGATGTTTAAGGGGCGTCCGAAAGGGCGTGAGAATAAGGAAAATCGCCGCCGGACGAGCCACAAAGGTCAAAAACAGGGCAATGAGAAGCGAGGGCACAATAACCTGGGGAATCTGAGACGGGAAGGACAGGAGACCAATAACGAAAAATAAAGCGATCTGCATCATCCAGGTGAGGCCATCGAAGAAGTGAACTAGCTCCACCTTCTGCCGGATGCGGCTGTTGCCCAGCACGATGCCGGTGATGTAAACGCTTAAGTATCCGTTTCCGCCCAGTACCGACGGAAGGGCATAAGCTGCCAAAGCGATCGCCACGACAAAAATGGCCTGGATGCCGCTGTTTTCAAAGTTCAGGCGCTTAAGCACCCAGACGGACAAAATCGCCACGCCGAATCCAAAGAGAAGCCCAAAACCGATCTGGGCCAGAATCATCCAGACAAATGTACCGGTTTTCTGGGCCGACATGAGTGACAGAAAAATCATCGTCATCATATAAGCGGTGGGATCGTTGCTCCCGCTTTCGATCTCTAGGAGCGAGGCCAGGTTGTGCTTTAAATTGAGTTTTTTGGAACGAAGGATGGAGAAAACCGATGCGGCGTCGGTGGAGCCGATAACCGAACCGATGAGCAGCCCTTCCAGTAGAGAAGTTTTCAGCACCAGATGGCAGAAAAGTCCCGCCAGTACCGAGGTGACGACGACTCCCAACGTCGAGAGCAACACCGATTGGACAGCGACAGGCTTTGCGATCTTCCAGTTGGTGCCGAAGCCGCCGTAAAACATGATGAAGATGAGGGCGACGGAGCAGACCTGCTCGGCTAGGTGAAAATCGCTGAATTCGATGCCGAAAATTCCGTCGGACCCCATGAGCATTCCAAGGATGATGAACAAAGGTAGCACCGGAACGCCGATTTTGTTTGAAAATTTGTTGGAGATAATGCAGGCGATGAGAACAAGGGCGCAGATCAATATGGCGAAGGACAAATTTTCTCCTCCTTTCCGTTTTTATGTCACATGTCATATGCAAATTCCGTCTGGTTACAGTGTTGCTAAACAGCGGGCGATGGATTTTGATGGCAAATTGACGCTGATAAAATGTATTTTTTATAATTTGCTTTCTTTTTCCCGCATTTTATGCGGGAAATCCATCTAAAGGCATACGCCTTTTGAAAAACCAAATTGTTAAATAATAGTTGCAATCCGTGTCGCGGATTGCATATGCCTGATTCGACAGGCATATTGCGGGCAGTTCATGGCCGCAACGATACTATTTTTTATTACTAGAGGAAAATCGGAGATTTTCTTCCTCAACCGTAACAAAAAACAGCATAGATAATCTCAATCTATTATCCTAGTAAAACAGCTATTTTTATTATTTATTATATCATATTCTTGTCCCAGCACACAACATATGGTAGGACTCTTTCCAAAAAGTTTATATTTCTGCTTACTATATGGGTATGATATGGTTGATCGGTATATGTGAAAACCCGCCGCGTTTTTCCGCGACGGGTTCTCATCAATCAAACCGCACTTTGAGATAACCTTTGATAATCTCGACACATTTTTCAAAGCCGAGCTGTTCGCTGTTTAAGGATAAATCGTAGTTTTTGGCATTGTCCCAATCCTGGCCGGTGTAGTATTTATAGTAGGCGCTGCGGTGCTTGTCGGTGGAGGTTACAATTTTCTCCGCAGCCCGGCGCTCCATGGTGTACATATCCATAACGGTTTGGACACAGGACTCAAACGGCGCGTAAACAAAAATACGTGCCACGTTGTCCATCCCCTTCAGCACATAGTCGGCGCAGCGGCCCACGATGACGCAGGAGTGGGTGGAAGCAAGCTCTTTAATGATTTTGGCCTGGTAATTAAACAGATTGTCGTTGGAGACAAACTCGTCGCTTTCCGGGGGAAACAGCTCCCCTTTATAAACGTGGGTGCCGGGCATGAAGAGACTTTTTTTGATCTTCTCATCCGCCTGCCCGAACAGCCGCTCATGGATGCCGCTGTCGTCGGAAGCGAGGCGCAAAAGCTCCCGATCGTAGAAATGGATGCCCAAATCCTCCGCCAGCATCTTGCCGATGGTTTTTCCGCCGCTGCCGTAGCCGCGGGCGATGGTAATGACCGTATTCTGCATCAAAATCCTCCATCCTTTCTGGCTGTATCAGATAAAACCGCTGGGTTCATTCGCCCAAGTATGCTTTTTTGACTGAATCGTCGTTCATCAGGTCTTTGGCGTCGCCGCTCAAAACAATGTTGCCCGTCTCGAGGACGTAAGCTCTATCGGCGATGGAGAGAGCTTTTTTCGCGTTCTGCTCCACCAGCAACACGGTAGTGCCGCTTTCGCTGATTTCCCGGATGATGTCAAAAATCTCAGAAACGAAGATGGGCGAAAGGCCCATGGAGGGTTCGTCCATGAGGATGATCTTCGGATGGGACATGAGAGCTCTTCCCATGGCGAGCATCTGCTGTTCGCCGCCGCTCAAGGTGCCTGCCACCTGATTTTTCCGCTCCTCCAGACGGGGAAAACGTTTGTAGACCCGCGCGAAGGACTCCTGGATCTCCTGCTTGTTTTTCCGAGTGTAGGCTCCCAGTTTCAGGTTTTCATAAACGGTAAGCTGCTGGAAAATCCGGCGTCCTTCCGGCACGTGGGCCATCCCCAGGGAAACAATTTTGTGGGCAGGGGTCTTTAAAAGGTCCACCCCTTCAAAGACGATGCTCCCTGCCTTAGCGGGGACCAATCCTGTTATGGTGTGCAGGGTGGTAGTTTTTCCCGCGCCGTTTGCGCCGATCAGAGCGATAACCTCTCCGGCGTTGACCTCAAAGGAGATTCCCTTGATGGCCTGGATCATGCCGTAGTATACCTGTAAATCCTTTACTTCTAGCATTGCCATTAATTGTACCATTCCTTTCCGGAATTTATGCCAAAAGGCACAAATCGGGGTTCTCCCTCTTATTCTCCCAGATATGCGGTTATGACCTTCGGATCTTTGAGGGTTTCCTCGGTTTTGCCGTGGGCCAGCTCGGTGCCGAAGTTCAATACCGTGACTTCTTCGCAGATTCCGGTGACAAGACGCATGTCGTGCTCGATGAGCAGGATCGCAATGTCGAATTCATCCCGGACAAAGCGGATGGTTTCCATCAGCTCTGCCGTTTCATTCGGGTTCATACCTGCCGCCGGCTCATCTAAGAGCAGAAGCTTCGGATTTGTCGCCAAAGCCCTGGCGATCTCCAGCTTTCGCTGCTTGCCGTAGGGCAAATTACAGGCTAAAAATGCCGCTTCCTTATCCAGGTCAAAAACCTTTAAAAGCTCCATCGCCTTCTCGTCCATGGCCTTTTCCTCTTTAAAATAGGAGGGGGAATGGAGGATGCCGGAAAGCAGGGAGTATTTTTTTTGGTTGTGGAGTCCCACTTTGACGTTGTCGAGCACCGTCATCTTGTTGAAGAGCCGGATATTCTGAAAGGTACGGGCGATGCCGGCTTTACTGATCTGCAAAGGGGTCTTGCCGGTCAGATTGACGCCATCTAAGGAAAATGCGCCTCTTGTGGGCTTATACACTCCAGTCAGAAGGTTAAAGACGGTGGTTTTACCGGCGCCGTTGGGGCCGATGAGACCGTAGAGCTGCCCTTTCTCCACCGAGATGTTAAAATCGTCCACAGCCCGCAGCCCGCCGAAGGAGATGCCTAAGTTTTTTACTTCCAGTAAAGCCATATCTTATTCTCCTTTCTGGGCCAGAGGGCGCTTTTTGGAAAAACGGAGTTTCGAGAAGAGTTTTTCCTTCCATTCAGCCACTTTGGGCGAGCCATTTAACAGCATCATGGCGATGAGGACAATCGCATAGATGAGCATGCGGTAGTCGTCTGCGCCGCGGAGCACTTCCGGCAGCAAAGTGACAATGATGGCGGAAATAACAGAGCCTTTGATACTGCCCATACCGCCCAAAACAACGATAACGAGAATCTCGATGGATTTGTTGTAGTCGAAGGTAGCGGGCTGAAGATAACCCAGGTTCTGTCCGTAAAGCACACCCGCGACGCCAGCAAAAAACGCCGCCAGCACAAATACGAGAATCTTATAATAGGTCACGTTGATGCCAATGGATTCTGCGGCGATCCGGTTTTCCCGGATGGAGCAGATAGCCCGGCCGTGACGGGACTTGACTAAGTTCACAATGACCAAAATGGTAATGACGATCACCACGTACACAACAGTGTAGTTGGAATTTTTGGGGATGTTTTTCAGGCCAGCGGCTCCTCCAGTGAAGCCTAAGTTGACAATCACTGAGCGGATAATCTCGCCGAAAGCCAGGGTAACGATAGCCAAATAGTCGCCTTTGAGGCGCAGGACCGGTACGCCGATGATGACGCCGAACACAGCCGCTACCAGTCCGCCAACGATCAACGCGATAAACAGGTTGAGCAGAGGGGGCAGACCGGGCATGGATATGCTCACAAGACATCCTGCATAAGCACCCACCGCCATAAATCCGGCGTGGCCTAAGGTCAACTCACCAAGAAAGCCAGTGGTGAGGTTTAAGGATACCGCCAAAATCACGTTGACACCGATGGGAACGAGGAGGCTTCTATACTGACGGGAAAGAATATTCTGCTCCACTAAAAAGAAGATAAGCAGGTAACCGAGAACAACAGCCAAGAGAGTGAAGAGATTTTTTTTGTTGAAGATCTTTTTCATGCCGCTCACCTACACTTTCTCGGTCCGGGTCTTGCCCAAGAGTCCGGCGGGACGAATGAGCAAAACCAATATCAGCACGCCGAACACGATGGCGTCCGACAGCTGGGAAGATATGTACGCTTTGGAAAGGCTTTCGATCAGGCCTAAAAGAATACCGCCCAACATAGCGCCGGGTACGTTTCCGATACCACCCAAAACCGCTGCGATAAACGCCTTGATGCCGGCCATAGAACCCATGTACGGCCCGATAAAGCCGTAGGAGCAGGCGTAAAGCACGCCGGCAACAGTAGCGAGGCCGGAACCAATAGCGAAAGTCATTGAGATGGTGCGGTTGACGTTGACGCCCATCAGTTCAGCCGCGGCGCGGTCTTCCGATACGGCCAGCATGGCCTTGCCCGCTTTGGTCTTGTTGATGAACAGGGTCAGAGCAATCATGATGATAACAGTGGTAACGAGGGTAACAACCGCTTCACCGGAAATCTTCAGTTCCCCAATCTGGACCGGATCCAGATTAATGATGGATTTAAAGGGAATCTGCTTGGAGCCGAAAATCAAAAGGCTCAGGCTCTGGAGCAGGTAGCTAACACCGATGGCGGTAATCAACACAGCCAAAGGAGATGCTTTTCGCAGAGGCTTATAAGCTACTTTTTCGATAGTGACGCCTAGCACGGCGCAGACGAAAATACCAAAGACGACCGCCACGATGGGGGGCCATCCCAGGTTGTTGATGGCGACATAAACGGTGTAGGCACCAACCATGATAACGTCGCCGTGGGCGAAGTTCAGCATCTTCGCGATGCCGTAAACCATGGTGTAGCCAAGTGCGATCAAGGCGTAGATACTGCCCACATTGAGGCCGTTGATCAGCTGGGAAATCAGATTCATTCTACCGCTCCTTTTTTAGTTTTTCACGTTTTTGCGGGAAAGCTGCCAGTCTATCTTTTTCTCTCCGGCAAAAGGGAGATTCCTCAAGCAGAAGCGCCTCAGTGATTTGAAAGCGCAATTTTTGAGGTGCAATTGCTTAAAAAATAGGGCATCGTTGCTATTTTTTAAACAATTGATAAAAGCCACGCCCCAGCGGGAAACGGGCAAAACCGCTTCCCTGCCCTGGGAAAAGCCATGGCCTGCGGAAAAAATCCCCTCAGAAGAGCATTTTTCCCAGTTTGTTGCGATACGACGAAAAGGAGACAGACGTCTCCTTTTCGATTTCTGATATAAAAAACTTAACGGAAGCGATTATTCCGCCAATTTGACCTCGTACGCGCCGTTTACAATCTCAACTACTTTAGCAGCTTTGTTGGGCTCGCCGGTAGCGTCGAAAGTCATGTCGCCGGTCAGGCCGCTGACGCTGATCTCAGTCATGGCGTCGATGATGGCCTGGGGCTCGGTGGAACCGGCTTTTTCGATAGCCGCCTTGATGACGTAAACGCCATCGTAAGCGTCAGCCGCGAACTGGTCGGGAGTAGCGTTGTATTTCTCTTCATAAGCTTTTACAAAGTTCTGAACATTTTCAGCAGTATCGTTGGCAGCAAAAGGAGTCAGGAAGATAGCGCCTTCCACGACGGAAGCGTCCTCCAACTGTCCCAAAACGCCGTCCCAGCCGTCGCCGCCCAGGTAGGGGATTTCCATACCCATTTTCTGAGCCTGGCCAACGATGAAGGCTACATCCTGATAGTAGATGGGCAGGAAGAGCACATCGGCGCCGGAGGATTTCACCGTGGTGAGCTGGGTGTTGAAGTCCATGTCGCCAGCGGTAAAGGACTCGTTGGCAACGATTTTGCCGCCTTTGGCTTCAAACTCTTTGACAAAAGCATCCGCCATACCAGAGCTGTAGTCGTTGGAAACGTCGTAGATGATGGCTGCATTTTTGTAGCCCAGGGTCTCTGCAGCGTAATTCGCCATAGTCACGCCCTGCAGCGGGTCGGTAAAGCAGATACGGAAGCAGTTGTCATACTGGGTGCACTCCATTGCGGAACCGGAAGGGGTCAGCTGGAGAATGCCGTCTTCTTTGGTCAGATCAGTCAAAGCGATGGTGGGGCCGCTGGTGGTAGCGCCCAGAAGAGCCTGGATGCCGTTGTCCATCAGTTTGTTATAGGCACTCATTGCGGTTTCAGCGTCGGACTCGTCATCCTGGAAGAAGAGCTCGATTTGCATACCGTTGACACCGCCGGCTGCATTGATTTCGTCTACCGCGATCTGCGCGCCCTGGTTGACGGAGATGCCGTAGGAAGCGTTTGCACCGGTCAGAGGGCCCATGCCGCCTAATTTGAAGGTCTCACCGGAAGCGACGCTGCTGCCGCCCTGGGAAGAACTGTCGGGGGTGCTGGAGCCGCCGTTGTCGCTGCCGCAGCTGCTGAGAGCAGTGGCAATCATGGCGGAAGCCAAACCAAAGCTCAAAGCTTTTTTCAAAAATTGATTCATGGTGTTTTCCTCCTTTTATTGATACCTGAAAGGCGGATAAAAAGCATTCCCAGTCCTTCAGGTACAGTTGCAAGATGTCGACATATTTCTGAAACAATACGTCACAATTCTTTCATATATCATACCTTAATCCGGCCGGTTTGTCAATGTTGCATTTCGATATTTTATGCCTGTTTGCTACAATATCCCGACAGAATTTTGCATTACTATGCAGGACATCCCATAAAATTCAGTCTTTTACAGCAGAGAAGCGGCGGATGCGTTTCTCTGTCAGATGCAGCGAAATCTTTCTGCGGCTGCAAAATTTGTCGCAGGATTCATTCTCTGCCTGTCCTCCAGGAAATTTTTCTATTTTCAGGCTTACTCTGGCGGAAAGGGGCCTCCCCTGTGTCAAAATCCCTTCAAAAAGAATACTATGGCAATAACACGATAGCTATTTTACTTTTTATAAACATTAAGAGATTTTGAAAGACCCTCATATATGGTTTTTCTAGATTCTGGATTGTAATAAAAAGTTAAATTGCTATAAATCACGCTTGGAGGGATTGAAATGAACGATGAGTCAAACATTCTGGACTTCTTTCTGGGAAGCAACACACCGGAAGGCTTTGTTTCTTTATTCGATGAAATTACCGGATTATATAAAGACTATGTAAGCTATGTCATCAAGGGAGGGCCCGGAACCGGAAAATCCACCCTCATGAAAAAATGCGCAGCCGAGGCGAGCCTCCTGGAACCGTACTTAGAGCGCATTCACTGCTCTTCCGACCCTAATTCTTTGGACGCCGTCATTTTACCGGGGGCAAAGGTGACCATTGCCGACGGCACCCCGCCCCACGTCATCGAGCCTCAGTTTCCCGGCGCTTATGAATCAGTAGTCAATTTTTGTGACTGCTGGGACGAAGAGGATCTGCAAAAAAACCGGGAGGCTGTGTTTTCTCTTTCTGAGAAGGTCTCCGCCTGCCACAGGCAGTGTGTCGGACTATTAAAGGCAGCCCATTCCCTTTTGCAGGATAACTTTCTGCTGGCCATGGCCTGTACCGACGGAGTAAAGGCTACCAAAGCTGCCGACAACATCCTGGAACGGGAATGCAAACGTCGCCGGGGTCTACTTTCAAAAGAACACAAACGTTTTCTAAGCGCCATCACTCCCAAAGGGCTCCTCTGCTGTACCGATACGGTCAACCGGCTCTGCGACCGGATTTACGTCCTCAAAGATTCCTATGGCGCTTCAGGAACCCTGTTTATGGAAGAGCTCCGCACCCAGCTTTTGCAGCGGGGTTTTGAGATTTACACCTGCATCTGCCCTCTGAACCCTCACGATAAAATCGAGCACATCTTCGTCCCAGAACTCAGGCTTGGCTTTGTGACTGCAAACCCCTTCCTGCCACTGGAAAAAGCTCTCGCCCCTTACCGGGTTATCCATTTTACCCGCTTCACCGATATGGAAGCCCTCAAAAAGAAAAAACAGCGGATGCGGTTTAACCAGAGGATGGCGGCGGAGCTGTTAGACGAGTCGGTCCGTTCCCTCCAAAAGGCCAAATCCATCCACGACGCTTTAGAACAGGTCTACGGCCACGCCATGGATTACAAAAAAATCAATGACAAGGCCCAGGCGGTTCTCTGTGCCATCCGACAGAAATATCCGGCAGAGGTTTAATTTCTCATATATTACGGCCAAAATCCATTTTCATAAAGCAGCATTAAATACAACAGAAAAGCCACCGATTTATTCGGCGGCTTTTCTCTATTGAGAACTCTTTTTGAAATTGTTAAATTGTTTTATCGGCCTCAATCGAACGACTGAATTATTGTATCATCGCTCCGTAAATTACAGGTTAAAACGGCTTCTTCCGGGTTGTGAGCCGCTCTTTCATCCGCTCCAAAGCGCCCTCGTACCGGCTGGAGCTGATATTGGGGAACGCCTTGAGGATACGGGTGTGAATTTTGCCCCGTTCCAGCTCGGTGAGCCTTCGGTTGAGCTCCGCAAGCCGCTCCCGGATGGAAACCGATTCTTTTGGCTCCACATCGCCGCCCTTGAGCTTTGAGAGCTTCTCCTCCACGGAAAGCTGGAAATGGAGTTTCTGCATCTCGGTCTTTTCCTTGATTTCGTCCAGCAGCTTGTGCATCTGCTGGAGTTTTCCCTTGAGTTCCAGCAGTTGTTTCACCGTAAAGAAGGTGTCGAGGAGGATGACTGCCAGCAGCGCCAGGGAGATCCACGGCAACGCCTCCCCCGGGATGAAAAGCAGCCACTTTTGCACCTCCGGATTGATGAAACGCACCAGCACTGTAGCCATCGCTCCGAACATCAGAGAGTTTAAAAGGCATACCCGGCCGTTTATTTGGAATTTGTAGCGGGAGTAATCCCACCACTTCATGTGGAAAAGCTTTTCCAGGATGACCGAGGTGAAGTACTCCAACACCGTCGTGACCAAAACGGCTGACAGAAAGAGGGACAGGGTGTTTTCCACTTCCTTTGGAAGCAGCCAGAGCACTAGGAGCGCCCCCACGCCATAAACCGGACAAAGGGGGCCGCTCAAAAAGCCCCTGTTTACAAATTTCCTAGAGCCTATGGAGCAGTACACCGTTTCGCAGACCCAGCCGAGAAAGCTGTAGACGACGAAAGTAAGAAACCAAATCGATAAAAGTTCCAACTGAAATCCCCTGCCTTTCGGTCAGAATGTCACGCGGTTTTGCCGTTTTTACAGGCGGTTTCTTTTTCCAGCTCCGCCTTGGCGTTTGCCAGCATCAGTTTAATGCGGTTCTGCTGGTTGACGGCGCTGGCGCCGGGGTCGTAATCCACCGCCACAATGTTGGCGTTAGGGTTCTGCTCCTTGATGGCGCGGATCATTCCTTTTCCGGCAATATGGTTTGGAAGACAGCCGAAGGGCTGGGTGCAGACCACGTTGCTGACGCCCTCGTGGATAAGTTCGACGATCTCGGAAGTGAGGAGCCACCCCTCCCCCATCTTGACGCCGTGATTGATGGTGCCCTCCGACATTTTGACCACGTCGGGGAACCAGGTCTGGGGATTGAACACTCCCTGCTCTTTGATAAGGCCGATGACGTCCTTTTCCTTTTTAATGAGAAAGTTGTAGGCGAAACGGGAGATTTTTTCCTTCCAGAAGCTACCGCCGTACAGGTCTTTGTCCACCATGCCGTTGTAGACGCAGTAGAGGCAGAAATCCAAAAGGCCGGGAACCACCACTTCGGCTCCCTCAGAAAGGAGAAACGCCTCCAGATTGTTGTTGCCCAAGGGAGAGTATTTCACATAAATTTCGCCGACGATGCCCACCCGGACTTTTTTCTCATCCCGGAGGGGGATTTGCGCGAAATCGTCCAGAATCGCCTTGTAAAGCTGCTTCATCCTCTTGTAACGGACGATCGTTTTGCCCCTGAATTCTTCCATAAGGCGGCCGCTCCAACGCTCAATGAGCTTCTGGCTGTCTCCGGAATGGATCTCATAGGGTGTGCACTGGTTGGAGATGAGGGTCAAAAGGTCGCCCAGATAGATGGCATACATAAACTGCAAAATCAGCGGCGGCGTCAGTTTGAAACCGGAGTTTTTCTCCAATCCGCCGACGCTCAGGGAAATGACGGGGATATGGCCGTAGCCGCTCTTTTTGAGGGCCTTCCGAAGCAGGTGGATGTAGTTGGAGGCCCTGCACCCGCCGCCGGTCTGGGTAATCATCAGAGCCACCTTATCAAGGTCGTATTTGCCGCTTTCCAGGGCGTCGATCATCTGGCCGATAACTAGGAGAGCCGGATAACAGGTGTCATTGTGGACGTTTCGAAGCCCTTCGTCGATGACGCTGCGCCCATCGTTCGTCAGCAGTTCCGCTTTGTAGCCGTGCTGCCGCAGGATGTTTGCCATCAGGTTGAAATGAATGGGCAGCATGGTGGGGAGCAGAATGGTATGTGTTTTCTTCATTTCTTTGGTGAATTCAACGCGTTCCATAGAAATCACGATTCCTTTCCGGGTGTTCCCCTTTCTGCTGTTTCACCGCCCGGCGCTCTTCCATGGCGCCCAGCAAACTTCTCAGGCGGATTTTGACGGCGCCTAAATTGTTGATTTCGTCGATTTTAAGCTGGGTATACAGCTTGTCGTGGGACTCTAAGATGGAACGCACCTCATCAGTGGTGATGGCGTCGATGCCGCATCCGAAGGACACCAGCTGCACCAGCTCGATGTCGTCGTGCGTCGCCACGTATTTGGCGGCGTTGTAGAGCCTTGCATGATAGGTCCACTGATTTAAGACGTTTACCTTCTGGGGTTCCACCAGGTCGGACACACAGTCCTCTGAAATCACAACCAGCCCCAAAGAATTTAAAAGCTTATCGATGCCATGGTTGATTTCCGGGTCCACGTGATAGGGGCGTCCCGCCAGCACCACGGTCTGTAAATCATGCTCCTTGGCGTACCGGAGCATTTTAAGCCCTTCCGCTTTCACGTCCTCATGCCACTGGTGATAAAGGGCGTAGGATTTTTCTGCCGCTTTTTTGACCTCCGTTTTGGTGATGTGGGGATATCGCTCCCCAAAATAAGCCGCCGCCTTTTTAATGAAGTCTTTTTCCCGGTGGAGGCCAAAATAGGGGTAGAGGAAGTCCATTTCCTTGAGTTTTCCGATATTGGAGCGCAATAGCTCCGGGTAATAGGCAACCACCGGACAGTTGAAGTGGTTGTCGCCCTTCTTTTCATCGAAGTTGTAGGTGAGGCAGGGGTAAAAGATGGTGTCGATGCCCTGCTCCAACAGCCATTCAATGTGTCCGTGAATGAGTTTTGCCGGATAGCAGACGGTGTCCGACGGGATGGTGTATCGGCCCTTGGCGTAGATGTCCAGAGTCGAGACCGGGGACACCACCACCTCAAAGCCCAGTTCGGTGAGAAAAGTGTGCCAAAAAGGCAGATTTTCAATCATGTTGAGGCCTAAAGGAATGCCGATTTTGCCGCGAGGGCCTTCCTTGGACTGCTCCGACAGCTCTTTGAGGCGGTTGAGTTTATACTCGTAGATGTTTGGGAGCTTTTCCTTGTTTTTGTAGCCCAGGGGTCGCTCGCACTTGTTGCCGGAGATGTATTTTTTCCCGTCGCTGAACAGGTTGACAGTCAGGCTGCAATGGTTGGTGCAGAGGCCGCAGTTCACAGACTTTGCCGTGTGGGTAAAGGCGTTTAACTCCTCCGTAGACAGGAGGGTGGATTCCTTGAGATGCAGACCCTTGCCGTACAAAGCCGCGCCGTATGCGCCCATGAGTCCCGCGATGTTGGGACGGACAACGTTGCGGCCGATTTCTCGCTCAAAGCTTCTTAGCACCGCGTCGTTTAAAAAGGTTCCACCCTGCACCACGATGTTCTGACCCAGTTCGTCCGGATTGTGGGCGCGAATGACCTTGTAAATGGCGTTTTTGACCACGCTCATGGAAAGCCCCGCCGAAATATCCTCCACCCCGGCCCCGTCTTTTTGGGCCTGCTTGACCGATGAGTTCATAAAGACGGTGCAGCGGGAGCCCAAATCCACAGGGTATTGGGAGAAAAGGCCGCGCTGGGAAAAATCGGCGATGCCGTAGCCCATGGACTTGGCGAAGGTCTCGATAAAGGAACCGCAGCCGGAGGAGCAGGCCTCGTTGAGCATAATGCTGTCGATGGAGTCGTTTTTCACCTTGAAGCACTTGATGTCCTGGCCGCCGATGTCCAAAATAAAGTCCACCTGGGGATTAAAATGCCGGGCCGCCTTGAAGTGGGCCATGGTCTCAACGATGCCGGCGTCCACCTGAAAGGCGCTCTGAATGAGCTCCTCGCCGTAGCCGGTGACGACGGAGGAACGGATGGTGATCCTATTCCCGCAGAGAGAGCGGATTTTCAAAAGCTGTTCTTTGATGATGACTACCGGGTTTCCCTGATTGGAACTGTAGTATTCGTATAAAATGTCGTCGTTTTCCGAGATGAGCACCACTTTGGTGGTGGTACTGCCGCAGTCGATGCCTAAGTAAGCGTCACCCTCGTACCCCTCGATGGGCACTACCGGAACAGCGGCCTTTTGGTGACGGCTGACAAATGCCTCGTAGTCGTCCTCACCGCTGAAGAGAGGCTCTAAGTAATTAGAACTGCTGGTGTCCACTGGAGCTTTCTCGATTTTTTGCAGCAAACTTCCAATCGTTTCTTGGTTGCCGCTTTCAGGGGCGTAAACAGCTGTACCCATCGCCACGGAAAACTGCCCCAATTCCGGGAAGATGGCATTTTCCTTAGACAGATTCAGAGTTTTGGCGAACTGCTTTTGCAGTTCTTTAAAAAAGTAGAGAGGGCCGCCCAAAAAGGCCACTTTTCCCTTAATGGCACGTCCTTGGGCCAAACCGGTGATGGTTTGGTCGACGACAGCCTGAAAGATGCTGGCGGCCAGGTCCTCTTTCCGGGCCCCCTGGTTTAAGAGGGGCTGAATGTCAGACTTTGCGAAAACGCCGCACCGGGAAGCAATGGGATAAAGCTTCTCCGAATGGGAGGCGAGAACATCCAAATCCTCGGGGGTGACATTTAACAACGTGGCCATCTGGTCGATAAAGGCGCCTGTCCCGCCGGCGCAGGTGCCGTTCATCCGCTCCTCGACGCCACCGGTCAGAAAGAGTATCTTCGCGTCCTCGCCGCCCAGTTCGATGACTACGTCGATCTGAGGGTCAAAAAGCTGCACCGCCTTGCCTGTGGCGAAAACCTCCTGGATAAATTCGATGCCCGCCGCCTTTGAAAGGCCGAAACCGGCGGAGCCTGACAGCGCCACCGTAAAGGTATGTCCATCTAAAACAGCCCGGGCTTTCCGCAGCACCTCCGCCGTTTTCTGACGCACCTGGGAAAAGTGGCGTTCGTAATGTTTGAATAAAATGGTTTCTCCGTCCATGACCACCACTTTGACAGTCGTGGAACCAATGTCAATTCCTACACTTAATCTCATGGTTTTCCCAACCTCCTCGTCCGGGGAGGTGCCTCGCCTTTGGAGGCCCTTTCTTTTGCTCTCTTCTATATCAAACGCTATTCCCGTTGGTCAGGCTGCAATCCCGCGGCAAATCAGCCCCAGGGTATCTCGCAGTTCTCTTTTGAACTGCTGCTGAGCGTCTTTAACAGCCAGCCCGTTTTGCTGTACAGCAGATATGTATTTTCGCTGGATCGAACCGATGAGGACAATCAAAACCTCCATAGCCTGCTTCCTGTCGGTCTCCGGCTTGAGGGAAATATTATCTAAAAATCTGCTCAGTGCCTTAAGCCCATATTGCCAGATTTCCTCCCGACAGCGCCGCAGCGCTTGGTTGTTTTCCGATAAGGCCCCGCTGGTCACGAACTGGGCGATCAGCTGATAATGGTAGGGGTGCGCGGCAAAAAAAGCGATGTGCAGCCCATATACAGCCGCCAAATAGTCTATGCCCGCCAGCTTCCCGCAGCAGGCGTCCTGCTCCGCTCTGTGGAAATCTTCCATGCAATACCGAAGCGTTTCCTCAAACAAATTTTCCTTGCTTTTAAAATAGTGGTAGAGCAGCCCTTTTGAGATAGATGCACCAGCACAGATTTGATTGGTGGAAGCGCCCTCATATCCATGAAGCCCGAATTCTACAATGGCCGCCTCGATCATTTTGTTGCGGGTAAGTGCCTTCTCCTCTGTTTTATTCATCTCAAACCGTCCTTATGCCAATTATGTCCCGATATAATCTGGTTCTATCGTGGAGTATTTTTGTGGAGTTTCAAACTGGAAAAACTATTTTAAGATTTCCTATCTCTAAGAGGCCATTAGCCTGCAACGCATAGTACCCTTTAGCGCTGTTTGTGGACATTATAATACCATAAATTTTTCTGCGGAAGCAGACATCAAACGGCGCAGTAGCTGCAAACATTTATGGTTTGCAAATTTATGATAAAAGCGCCTTTGGCGCTTTGAAAACAACTTATCTGAGTTGTTTTTCTGTGAGGTTATTATACCATTTATTGACCACATGGTCTATATCCACACTACACAAAGCAGCTTGTCGAAAACTCAACTTTTTTGTCTTGTTTTCGCGTGTTTTTTTCATTTTACTTAAATAATCTGTACTTTTGACAGGAAATTTACTTTTTCTGGTAAAACAGAAAGCCCGCCGCAAAAAGCGACGGGTTTTCCGTGTGATAAAATGTTAGATTTTTTGTATGTACCAACCAGGAACCATTCGGCTTCTGATTAACTACCTTAACGACAGATTTAGTATAGCATAAAAAATGCTTTGCATTTGTCGAAATCTGTCATCAAACAAAAATATTTTGCGAAATTATTCCCTTTCCGGCCTGCGCCGTCGTTTTTTCCCCATTCGAGGATGTTGAGGCCGGATTGTGGGGGCTTTCCGACGCTATCCCTTCTTTTCCTCCGCAATCTGAAAAAATTTGCAGGCAGGGTCGTCCGGCAAAATCCGGTTTTCTTCCCCAATCCGGCAATTTCTGCTAAAGTAAAGGCCCTTTCGCTTGCAGAAATAGCAGTGGCTCCGGCGGTACACCGTATCCCGGCAGTCGTCGTAAAAGTATCTGCACTCCCGGCAGGAACGATTCTCGCTCATAGTTACTTAATGACTTTATGCCGGCCGGAATGCCCCCCTTTGGCAGGGCGCTCCTTGGTTCCCACATCGGTGAAGATGCTGTCCGGCTCTCCGGCTGTTTCGTCAAGCTCCCCCCGCTCTTCCCGGAGCTTTTTCTCGTGAGGAGCGACAATGTAACGGATAATATAGGGATAAGAGTTGTATACGGCGATAAATCCCGTAGTGGAAAATCCGATGAGGGCGATTACCGGTACCGTAACCGGAAAGAACCAAGCCAACGGGAAACAAATGAGCAAGATAAAAAAGGTGGAGATCACGTTGGTCCGCAGACCTAAAAAGGCAAAAATCAAAGCATTTTTCAGGATGTGCTTAAATTTCAACTCTACCGTTACCGCCATCAGATACGCATAAAAGCGCATGAAGAACATCACGACCATCATAAGCAGGCAGATTCCCAGCGGGATAAACATCCAAGCACCCTGATCTGCGTTTTTCCAGTAGAACATCAGGGACAAAATCACGACGGCGGAGACCAGCAAGTCTAGAAAGAACAGCCCGACGCCCTGCTTCCAGTTTTTACGGAAGGCCTCAAAAAAGTCGGATACCATAAAGGTTGGACGCTCGTCGGCATAGTTGCGAAGAATATAGGTAAATCCCGCAATAGCTGGCCCAATGGTCACAATGGGGACGCAGCAGAGCAAAAACAGCAGGTTCAGTTCCAGCAGCTTCCAGAATTTCCGGAAATAAAGCTCAAAAAAGTGGAAAAACCGGTTTTTATTGGTCTCCCCCTTATCAACGCCGGGACCGGGCTTGTTGTAGTTAAACAGTCCAAAAAAAGCCATTTTATTACCTTTCCCCCAATGATTTTTTGTTTTCCTTTTGCAATAGATACTAAATCAGTATGCAGGAATTCGGTTTTTTTGTCAATAGATAGTCTTTCTTGATTTTTTAAACGTTTTATTAACTGCTAAAACATTGGAGCAAAAATCCGGGTGCAGAGGCCGTTGATCACCGCAGACAGCAGGATGAGCAGAGCCAGGATAAAAAACTTCACGGTGTAGGTTTTAAGAATTCCTGAGGGCATGGAAAAATCGTCGGAAGTCATCACCCTGAAAAATCGGTTAGAGAGCTTTACCGACTCCCTTCCGGCCAGCAGAATGGCGTAGCTGGATAGGATGCCAGCTGGCACGATGAGGGCCAGGGACATGAGGATGCCCTTCATTCCCAGATTCAGATAAAAATGCCCCATTGCGGTACCCAGGCCAATTCCGCGAAATGCCACTAGAAAAAAGGAAAAGGGCTGCCCTACCGCACTGAACCCACAGAGAAACAGAAGCAGCACGAAAACCCCGCTGGACAGGAGCGCGGAAAGCAGTGCCGGCAGAAAGCTGTCTCCTGCCTTTTGCAGCAAAAATTGTTCGGTGATACGCTGCAGGCTATCGGAGGTCTCGGGGCTCGCCCCTCCCACTAGCACTGCGCCGTAGGCCACCCCGATGAAAAACAGGGCAATTAAAAAAGTAAAAAGCAGGCTTTTAGGCTTTTTTTCGGCGACAAAGTGAATTTCGGTTTCCGGAAGCGACATATTTTCCGGCAGGTTTACAATCTTGTCCATTTCACTACCATCCTTTCATTGGCTCATCAAACTGATACATTCTATGAAAGGACAAGGAATAATATCCGTCTCAAAAGGGACAAGTCAAAATTTTTTTGGAGGATTCCGAAAATCGCAAAAAGACCGCCGAATCAATCGACAGTCTTTTTCTTCGCAACATTGTTCAAAAAAACAAAGCTCGATGACTATTTGGAAAGCTCATATGCCCGTTTGGTGCAGTTTTCACAGCAGCGGGTGACAGCTTTTTGCAGTCCCATTTCGGAAAGGCCTTCTAAGCCTGCAATGGTGGTTCCACCTTTGGAGGAAACCATCTGGATAAGCTCCTCCACATCCTTGCCGGAATGTTCCATCATGTCCGCTGCGCCCCGCATGGACTGGCAGAACAGCTTAAGCCCTGTCTCATAGGGGATGCCGTTTACCTCGCCATAGCGGATAAAGCCCTTGGCGTACTCGTAGAGGAAAGCAGGGCTGCTGCCGTTTAGGGCGATCACCTCGCAGAGCTTATCGGCGGGGATCTCACAGACTAGACCTGCACAGCCGAAAATCTCTTTGACGTTTTCAAATTCCTCTCTCGTCGTCGGTTCCACCGGGGCCATGGCGGTGGCGCCCATCCCCACCAGCAGGGGGGTGTTGGGCATGACGAGAACTACCTTGGCGTCGAAGCCCAGAGCGGTTTTGATGGCCTCGGCTGTAATGCCCGCCGCGATGGAGATAAACACCTTGTCCTTGCCGGAAGCCCCGTTCAAAGAAGCAAACATTTCGGGGAAATTCTGGGGTTTGACTGAAAAAAGAACGTAATCGCTCCATTCCACCAGCTCCGCCGCTGATGCCTTGGCCTCCAATCCCACGTCGGACAGAGCCTCTGCCTTTTTAGGGTCGATGTCGTAACCTGCGAAGGCGATTTTCCCTTTCATCCCTTTCGCGGCGCCCCTGATAATAGCGGTTGCCATGTTTCCACAGCCGATTGCACCTAATTTAATCATCTGATTCTCATTCCTTTCACACGTCCTTGCCCGCTGCTTTCCAGCAGGCCGAAAAAAGTATAAGGGAGTCCGTCCCGAACGGTGGCTGCTGCAAAACAGTCCCGATTCGAAAGCGTTCTCCCCTTCTTTCATTTATTCGCCGTCAAAAGCCTCTGCTGCCTTCATCATAATGGCGCATTCCAGGCGTTTTTTCTCCAGCTCGCAGCCCAGCTTATGGGGTTTGAGCACATCTCCGGCGTACTGGAGGTTGTTGGCGTTGCAGCCGCCACTGCAATAGAATTTCGCCCAGCATTTCTGGCAGTCTTCCTTGCCGTAGATATTGGCCCGGGCGAAGTAATCCTTCCGCTTCAGATCAAAGGTGCCGTCGTAGAGGGAACCCATCTTCCAATCCTCCATGCCGACGAACTGATGGCAGGGGTAGATGTCCCCGTCCGGGGTGATGGCCACGTACTCGTTGCCGCAGCCGCAGCCTCTAAGCCGTTTGATGGCGCAGGGGCCTTGGTCCAGGTCGATCATAAAATGGAAGAAATTAAAGCCCTTCCCCTGTTTTTTATAGTCCAGGAGCTTCACCGCCAGCCGTTCGTACTCTTTTGCGATGGTCGGGAGGTCCGCCTCGGTGATGGCGTAATCCTCTTTCGGGTCGGTGACCACAGGCTCCACCGAAATCTGGTCAAACCCCAGGTCGTTTAAATGGAAAACGTCGTCAGCAAAATCGAGATTCTTGTGGGTGAAGGTACCGCGGACGTAGTACTGGTCGTGGCCCCGCTTGTCCACCAGCTTTTTATATTTGGGCACAATAGAGTCGTAAGAACCGCTGCCGTCCACACGGGGACGGAAATAGTCGTTTACTTCCTTCCTGCCGTCGATGGATAGCACCACGTTTGACATCTCTTTGTTGATAAAGTCGATTTTGTCGTCTGAAAGCAGCATGCCGTTGGTGGTGATGGTGAAGCGGAAATTCTTGTCAAAATCCTTTTCCTTGCTTCGGGCGTAGGCCACCACCTGCTTGACCACTTCGAAATTCATCAGCGGTTCCCCGCCGAAAAAGTCAAGCTCCAGGTTTCTCCGGCCCTGAGAATGCTCGATAAGGAAATCAATGGCCCGTTTACCGGTATCAAAGTCCATGAGCTTTCTGCCGTGGCCGAAATCTCCGGTGGAAGCGAAACAATATTTGCACCGCAGGTTGCAGTCGTGGGCGATGTGCAGGCACATGGCCTTGACGGGGGATGCGACCATTTTGTCGGCGAACTGAGCGTAATCGTCCTCGGAAAAAAGGATGCCCTCAGCGTACATCTCGTAAAGCTCGCTGTAAGCGTCTAAAAGCTCGTCCCTTGAAAACTCGGGGGAAAGCTTCTGGAGCACCTCTTCAGGACAATTTTCCGTCAAAGGTGGCGTCACCTCATCCAGCAGGCGGTAGGCCGCATCGTCGACGACCGAAACGCCGCCGCTGTGTACGTCCAGCACAATGTTATAGCCGTTTAAGTGATACTTATGTATCATGTCTTTCGTCCTTTCGCGATGGGGACCGCATTCGGTGATTATTTGATGCTTCCCCCGATATAGGATGCGGAAGCAAAACCATCCGCACAAAATGAAACCCCGCCTTGCGGCAGGGTTTAAAGAGCAATTCGGTAAAAACCCAAATTACTTATTGTTATTCTCGCACTTCTGGTTTGCAACGGTGCAGGAAGTCTTGCAGGCAGACTGACAAGAAGCCTGGCACTCGCCGCAGCCGCCCTTGGCAGCAGATTTTTTCAAATTGCATTTGTTGAGAGTTTTTACGTGTTTCATTTTCATTTCTCCTAACCTTGAAAAAATTATCTTCTCTTTTGCTTCGCGTTGACGCCGAGGATTCCCCCGATCATCGCCGACGCGATTAAGATAGCAAATTTTGAAAGGCTTTGCATGGCCGGAGCCTGTTGAGTAAAGATAACGCCAGCAATGGTGAGAATCAGCGCCAAAATCACACCGACAGCCACACCGATTAAAAGGCCCTTCTTCCGAAAGGTCCGCGCCGCCCCGTATCCGCCGGCAAATCCGCCTGCGGCCACCGTCAGAATCGCCATAATCCTCATGGCGGCGGTGGGAAGGGAGAAACAGGAAACCGCAAGTGCACAGAACAGCATTACGGCTACCGCCGTCACCGCCCCGGCAATGGTTCCCACAAGCAAAGGCTTTCCATACACGCCTAATCTGATTTCATTTTTTGATTTTGATTTTTCCACGGCACCCGCCATACCATCGCCCCGCTTATCCACAATTTTGCCGGTTAAGGCTCATTAAAGGATATGCGCGTCCATGCGGCGTTATGCAAAAACTTTACGCTTCGGTGTCGTCGTGGATCGTCTCGACAGACTGGATAGCCCAACGTTTGATGCGGACCTTGCTTCTGTCGCCGCCGGTCTCGACGACAACGGTGTCCTCACGGACAGAAACCACCCGTCCGATGATGCCGCCGGCTGTGATGACTTCATCGCCGACCTGCAGGTTATTTCTCATTTCCTGCGCCTGTTTTTCCTTCTTCTTTTGAGGACGGATAAGCAGGAAATACATCACAACAAAAATCAGAACAATCGGAAGGAGCTGAATGAGCATGACCCACATGGATCCACCCTGTGCCTCGGCTCCCGCTGCGTCAGCGAGAACGCTGAGCGGCATATTTCCCAGTAATGCTGGCATTGAATTACCTCCAAACAAATTTTAACAACCTTAAAAGTTGAACATTTTCATTATACATGATTGGTCCCGAACTTTCAAGGGGGTGCGAAGGGATAAATATGAATTTTTCATCAATATTGGAACATTTTTCGCCAAAATCCGGAAAAGCCCGCCTTAATAGGCGGGCTTTTTTCGAAATACTCACTTTTTATTTGCCTGCAAAGTAGTTGGCGATACCGTCGGCGGTGTGTTTCGCAAACAGGGAAACGTTGCTGCTGTTTTTGAGGATCTCCATCTCCTGCGGGTTAGTCATGAAGCCGTATTCCACCAAAACCGATGCAAACTGTTTCTGACGGGTGACGGCAAACTCGCTAAACTTGTAGCCGCGGTTTTTCGCGCCGTCGCTGTAAGGCATCTGGAGATAGGCTTGGTAAATCGCATTGTTGATATTCCGGGCGAGAGGCATGGAAAAGGGAGTGTTGTAATAGGTTTCAACGCCTCTTGCGCTTGCAGCACCGGAGTTGTGATGGACGGATACGTAAATGTGAGGCTCCCAGTCATAGGCAAGCTGGCACCGCTTGTAAAGGTCTTTCAGATTCGTGCCGTCGCTGTCCAGCATGTAGACAGTGGCACCGCGGTTTTCCAGCTCTGTTTTCAGGGCTTTCGCCTTCTGGAGGTTCATGACTGATTCGTATGTGCCGTCGGCTCCAATGGTACCGGAATCCAAATTGCCGCCGTTGTTGCCGTGGCCGGGGTCGATAACGATTCGGGCGCCGGACAGGCTGTTCAGCGGATTGTAGAAGCGGAGCTTCAGGCTGCCGGTAGAAGTGTATTCAGCGTAGCAGCCATAATATTTGTTGGGCTGGGACAGGGTCAACTCCAGCACGCCCTGGGCGACGCCGTCCTTGACTCTCGTCGACCAGGTGGCGTTCTTGAACGCGCCGCCCGACGGGATGGATACCCCGCTCAGATTCATCTGGGTGGTGTAATCGAAGGTGATGGTCACCTTTGTGGCATTGTAGCTCGTCACCCAGTTGCCGGAGCTGTAGGTAAAGGGAGAAGTCTCCACGTTAAAGGGGACGTTCCACTTGCCTTTGATGTCCAAAGTGGTCATCTTGCTGTCCACCGAGACGTTTAGGCCGGAGATTACATTGTTGCCCTGGCTACCGCTGTCGGCAACGACAGCCACGTCGGATTTTTTGACCTTGCGGCCGGATTTCAGTTCATAGTAGTTGCCGGAAACGCTCTTCACATAGTCGATGGTTCCCTTGGGCATGTTGTAGTAATAGGGAGCGGCGTAATCCTCACCCCGGTCGTCGGTCTTGAATACATCTATGTATTTCTTTGTCGCCGATACCTGCTGGCCGGAAACCGCGTCAACGCTGCCGGAAATATCGCTGTTGTCGCCGGAGCTGCCGCCCGGATTGGAGGAACCTCCCGCATTTTCGGGGACTTCCACGCCCACAAGGCCGGCGGAGAGCTTTGTCTCGGTGTTGCTGGCGGTTTTGGCGGTGAAGGAAATGGCACCCAAGTCCTTGCCCGCAGTAACGGACGGAACGGTATAGCTACCCTCAAACCAGTACATGGTACCGGTCCGGGTGGATGTTTTTGTAAGATTGACCGTGGTGCCGTTCACCTTTGCAGTGACAGTGGCGGTGGAATCCGCCAACGCCCGCAGCTTGAGCTGCTGCCCGGTGTAGACCGAGGTAACGCCCTTCGGCTCGATCTGACTCAGAATCGGTTCTTTGACGCCGGTTCCCCCGGCGGCGAACACATTGGTACAGCCCAAAACCATCGTGAGCAGGGTCATGAGCAGGAATGCTTTGAGGAATTTAAACTTCTGCGTTTTCAACATCTTTGGGACCTCCGGTTATTTGAGTAAGGCTGTAAAGTTTCGTTTTTCCAGTTCCATTGCTTCTTTTGAGTTGGATGCGGGGTTAAAAATCTGCTCATAGCGGAAGAAGATCATCCCCCCGTAGTTTTTGTAGGCTCTCGAATCGTCGATCTGGTGAGCCAAAATATCGTGGTCGGTCTGCCATTCATCCTGGCCGCTTCCGCCGTACTGGTCCGTCTGCCCTACCTTGTAGGCGGCGAGACCGACGAGCAGTTCTACATCGTCGCAGGTGACGATGTCGCTCCATTGCTTCATAACAGCGTCGTAGGCGGCAGTAGAATGCTTGAACCCATAGTAGAGCTGCGGCGCAATATAATCACAGTAACCGGGTGTGGAACACCATTCCGCCACATCAATGTAAAGCTGATCCACGTTCTGGCTGACCACCCCTCTGGGACTGATGCCGAAGAGGGCGGTGGAATCGGCTTTTTTGATGGCTTCGTTCATTTCCTTGACCATCTTGGAGGTATTGTCCCGTCGCCAGTCCGCTTGGCTCAGCTTGCCGCCTGCTTTGATGTAAGCGTCATACTGGGCTTTGTCATAGGAGCTGGGCAGGGAAGGCGGATAAAAATAGTCGTCGATATGGATGCCGTCTACGTCGTAATTTTTGACGATTTCAGCCGCTCCGTCGGCAATGAGCTTTCTGGCCTCAGCCGAAGCGGGGTTGTAGTAAAGCCGCCCGTCGTACTCGATGAGGTTTTGGCTTTTGAGAGAACGGTCGTCATACCACTGACGGATGGGGAATTCTGACGGGACATTTTTGATCTCTGATGTGGTCATGGCACGCATGGGATTAACCCAGGCTTCAATTTTGAGTTTTCGGCGCTTAGCCTCGCTGACCATGATTTTCATCGGATCATAAGAAAGGGCCTTTCCCAGCGTTCCGCTGCAGTAACTGGACCAGGGGAACAACTCGGAAGGATAAAAGCTGTCGCTGAACGGACGCACCTGGACAATGACGGTGTTAAGTCCGATAGAAACACAGTTATCGTACATTTTCCCGATGCTTTCCTTGAACTGGGCCTCGGTTTTCCCCTTGAGGACGGGCGCCAAGTCGAGATAGGCGATCCATACAGCCCGGACTTCATCAGCCGGAGCCTTGTTGGTCCGCGCCGCCAAAACCTCCTCGGAAGAGTCTATATGTAACTGTGTCAGAATCGAATCGATGGTGCCTGCGTCTCCGGCTACAGCGTTTTCACCGGATTCTGTCAGGCTGGACGGCTCAGAAAATACCTTCGCTGTGGAGCAAGCCGTCAAAACCAGCATCGCCGCAATGGCCAAAGCGGTTTTACAGGGCTTTTTCATGATGTCTGCCACCCTTCTGTCACACATGTTGTCAAAAACCGTCTAAAAAAGAAAAACGGTTACTATTCATTATATACGATTCCCTGTTAAAAATGCAACCTTTTCCGAAAATTACTAGGATAATTTCCAAGAATCGGCGCACAAAAATGTTCTCGTTCATTTAGTGGAAAAAATCTGTCCATTTGTTGCAAAGAAAGGGAGATTTCGTTTAACAAGAATCTGACCCGTCGCTGCAATCAGAGATGCTTACGGGTATCGGACGGACACCATCTCTGGAATCTTGTTGTTTCGCAATAATAACCCCGCAGTCAGAGATTGCGCACAAGCCCTGTCTCTCGAACCTTGTTGTTTTCATAAAAGAAGAGGCCGAGTTCTCCCGGCCTCTTAGCTGTTTTACGATTTGGAATCATCGGGATTGACAGAAATCTCAACCGTGTAGCCGCCTGCTTTCAGCTTCACATTCTGTCCTGGTGCCAGCTGCAGTTCCGCCGCTTCGGAACCATCTACCAGCATCGTAAGCCTTCCCGCGTCCCCCGCGTTCTGATTCGGAACGGGAGCCACTGCGTTTCGGGTGTTGATGGTCACTCGCTCCAACGGCTCCTGGACTTTTGCGGCCTGGGCCTTCTGAGCCTCCTGCTTTTCCTGTTGAAGCGACCGCACCGTCATAGGAGCCTGCCTATCTTTCAGTGGGTTATAGTCCAGCTTCGCAAATTTTTCCTCAGCCTCCGCCTGCTGGGCAAAGGGACCCGGCTCCTGCTTTTCAGCAAGGAAACTTTGAAGCTTTGCCCCGCTGCGGCCCAAATATTGTGAGGTGACGTCAATAAAATGCTCGTCCTTGTCGTCGGGGAGGGGGGTGAGGGATAAAGCCAGCTTCTTTTCTTTTTTGCCGGCGATAACGGCCGCGGTGAGCAGAATAATTTCGAGTATCAGAAAAACGCTGCAGGGAATGAGGATCAGGTAGATGAGGCCCTGAGATGTGCGAACAATGTCTAAGAGATTTCCCATATAGGGCAGGTTATAGGCCACCTTTCCTGCCACTTCCTCCGGCAAGGCCCAGACGGAATTCTTCTCAGCGTCACCCTTAAGGCAGTAAAGCAGTTCGTCACTCCCTTCGGAAGCCACTTCGATTACCCGCTTGACAGACAGGGGGCCGTTTTCTTCCATCTGGAGCACCAAAACGTCTTGTACTCGGTAAATTTCCTGGTTGTCCGGGTTGGAAGGCCTGAAAAATACACCGCTTCCTTTTGTCATCTGCGGCTCCATGGAAGAATCCTCCACTGCAGCCACTTTATATCCAAAAAAACCCGGGATCTCCCCTTTTTCCCGATCCTGCCAGACCTTCCAGCTGAATGCGGCAAGGACTGCAGTGACAATGAAAAAGAAGAGGAAAACGATCAGTCCGAAGGTTTTCAATCGTCGGGAAGCTGATTTACGGGACATAGCGGCGAAACTCCTTTTAGGTCAATTTGTCGGTTTCTGTAAATTCTATAACCATTATCTTATATCTGAGGGACAATGTCAATATAAAAAGATTCTGAAAAACAAAAATTTGTCTTTAAGAAAACCGCCCGGCGAGATGGTATTCCCGCCGGGCAGCTTGTAAAAATTGGCGTTTACTGGACGCCCGCTTTGTAGTCGTTGATCTCGCTTATAAGTTCCCGGTCGCTGGTGAGAACTTGGGTGTAGTTTTCCGGCACCGAGCCCACGATGACCGTTTCTGCCAGGACAAAATCTGTGGGCACCTTGACCCGCACCGACTTAAATGAGGTGACGGCGGAGATTTCCGTTTCCACTGAAACGACGATCTGGTGCCTCGTTTGGTTGATGCCGCAGGCTTCAAATTTGCTGAGAGTTTTGATTTCGATAGAGCCGACGGGGATAAACCGGCAGTCGATGTTGGGCCCCCGGGCGGACAGGAAACCGTTGCCGGTCAGATTGCCCAAGGGTATTTTAATGCTGTCCCGGGACAGCTCCTTGAGTTTTGTGAGGATTTTATCGGTGACGCCGGTTTTAACGGCGCTAATCTGCTGGATGTCGGTCTCGATAGAGACCACCTGTCCCTGGGCGTCCTTGACCACATCGATGAGGTGCAAATCAGGGTGTTCCGCCATCACCTCCATGATGCTGTCGTTGACGACCTTGACGGCAGCTATTTTGGAGCGGTATTCCGCCATCTCCCCCACTTCCTGTCGGAACTGGTTTCCGGCGTAAATAAAGGCCGCCAGCAACATCAGGACAAACAGGATAAACAAAAAAGTGCCGGGACGGAGTTTACGCTTGTGCTTTTGTTTTCGTCTCATTTTCTCCGCCTCTTCTCCTTTATGACATATTGCATTTTATGCAAAAAGGGGCTGTCCTGTGCCTCATAGGGCGGAAAAAAAGAAAAAACGCCGGAAAAACCGGACTTTTGATTCCAATGTTACCCGCTAAACAAACAGAACGCTGGGGTCTTTATGAAAAAGAGTCAACAGCATCGTTTGAATTGACTTTTCAGCGAAACAGGCCTATACTTTTGAAAAACAGGCACAATTTTGCAAAAAGGAGCATCAGTATGACTCTAAAAGAGAAGATGCAAAACGGAGAGCTTTACGATTGTGATTTTGACGCTTTGGACGAGGAACTCCGTAAAAAGCTATGGGAATGTAAGGATCTTCTCCATGACTTTAACCACCTCCGCCCCTCTCAGCTGAAGGAAAAGGAAGCGATTATCAAAAAGGTGTTCGCGTCGGTGAAGGGAAGCTTTTATATCGAGCAGCCGTTTCACGCTAACTGGGGCTGCAATGTCTCAATCGGCGACAACTTTTACGCAAACTTCAATCTCACGCTGGTAGACGACGCCCCTATCACTTTCGGAGACAATGTGATGGTAGCTCCCAATGTAACCATATCCACTGGAACCCATCCCATCCTCCCGGAACTGAGGGTGAAAACCTATCAGTACAACCTGCCCGTCACCATAAAGGACGGGGTGTGGATCGGCGCGGGGGCCATCATTCTCCCCGGCGTCACCATCGGGGAAAACTCGGTCATCGGTGCGGGCAGCGTGGTCACAAAGGACATTCCGCCTAATGTGGTCGCCGTGGGATGCCCGTGCAGGGTGCTGCGGGAAATCAGCGATTACGACAGAGCGTACTACCGCAAGGGCATGAACATCGACTGGTCGGCTATAAAGGAGTAAAACCAATATTTTTCGGGGATCGGAGCCGCTTTTTCAGGGCCCGTTCTCCACAGGATGCAGAAAAGGCGGAAGGCTATCAGCCGTCCGCCTTTTTGGTGGGCTTTTATAGGGTTATCTCTCCAGAATAATCCGCAGCACCTGTTCCGGATTTTTGTCTCCACATTCGACAACACGGTGAGCGTATTTTTCGTAGAGGGGTGTCCGCTCTTCGAATAAGGACGCGAGGGTTTGTCCGTCCTTTAGGGCAATCCCCCTGGTGGCGCGGTTATTGATCCGGCTGTCGATTTCATCGAGGGGGAGCCGCAGATAAATGATCTCGGATATTTCCCGCAGATGCTTCATAGCAGGCTCATAGTAGACGGCGCTGCCTCCGGTGGCGATGACAGCGTGCTCCGGGGAAACTCCGCAGATGGTATTTCCCTCTTCTTCGATAAAGCCTTGAAAACCCAGCTCGTCTACAATTTGCTGCAACAGCTTGCGGTGCTTTTGCTGTAGCAGCAAATCGGTGTCAATAAAAGCGCCTCCTACGGCTTTTGCCAACAAAACACCTATGGTGCTCTTCCCAGCTCCCGGCATGCCAATGAGGGTGATATTTTTATGCTTGTCCATTTTTTCTGTTCCTTTCTCAATGGGCTTTTTCGCAGCCTGTTACGGCATGGTATCTATACGGCCTCCCCATGCACTGCCACGGGAACGAACCGTAAGAAGTTCGTACAGCAGACATTATTTTAGCACAGAATTTATAAAACGTCTATGGCAATTTTTTCGGAGGGAACTCAAATGTTGTTCACTGTTTTGTCACCGAATGGCAGTGGATTTTCTGCCTGGAATTTGATAAAATAAAGCTATAACCGCAATCAGGAGGTGCGCCATGTCGCAAATCACAAAAAAAGCCTTGGCTGGATCCCTTAAAAAGCTCTCCCTGGAGAAGCCGTTGGACAAGATCACTGTCACCGACATCGCTGAGGACTGCCAGGTCAATCGCCAGACTTTCTATTATCACTTTCAGGATATTTACGACCTGGTGGAGTGGATTTATACGAGCGAGGTGGCGGTCGCCCTGGGAGACAAACGGACCTATGACACCTGGGAGCAAGGATTTTTGCAGCTGTTCCAGTACATACAAAAAAACAAAGTCTTCGTTTTAAACACCTACCACTCCTTGAGCCGGGAGTATCTGGAGCGATTTCTCTACAAGGAAGCTTATAACCTTCTCATGGATGTCATCAACGAAAAAAGCGCCGGGTTTTCTGTCCGGGACAGGGATAAAACCTTTATCGCCCACTTTTACAAATACGGATTTGTCGGGCTGATTCTCGACTGGATCGGTGCCGGAATGAAGGAGGACCCAAAAACGATTCTGGGACGGCTCAGCGTCGTTATCCACGGGAATTTTACCGAGGCGCTGGAACGGTTCAGCACCGCACATCCTTAGACAAATTCCTTAAAGTGTACAAAATTGCTACAATAAAAGGCCCCTGTCTGGATTTGAGACAGGAGTCTTTTTTTGTCTATGGTAAAGGCAGTACAAAGTGGGTATTCTATAATCATCCTAAAAACTGCAAGGAGGAATCAGTCATGTATTACAGCAACGGAAATTACGAAGCGTTTGCCCGTCCCCGAAAGCCGGAGGGCGTCGATAAAAAATCCGCCTATCTGGTGGGCTCGGGGCTTGCTTCTCTGGCGGCCGCCTGTTTTCTCGTCCGGGATGGCCAGATGAAAGGAGAACACATCCACATTCTCGAGGAACTCTCCCTTCCAGGCGGTGCCTGCGACGGCATCAAAGACCCGAACAAAGGATTTATCATCCGAGGCGGCCGGGAGATGGAAAATCACTTCGAGTGCCTGTGGGATTTGTTCCACTCCATCCCGTCCATCGAAACCGAAGGGGTGTCGGTGCTGGACGAATACTACTGGCTCAACAAGGACGACCCCAATTACTCGCTGATGCGGGCCACCATTAACCGGGGTGAGGACGCCCACACTGACGGCAAATTTGCCCTCAGCGACAAAGCATCGATGGAAATCGTTAAATTGTTCCTCACAAAAGACGAGGATCTCTACGACAAAACCATTTCTGACGTGTTCACCGACGAGTTTTTTGCCTCCAATTTCTGGCTTTACTGGCGCACCATGTTCGCCTTTGAGGACTGGCACAGTGCCCTGGAAATGAAACTCTACATTCAGCGGTTTATCCACCACATCGGCGGGCTTCCGGACTTCTCAGCTCTGAAATTCACAAAATACAACCAGTACGAATCTCTGATTCTCCCCATGGTCAAATACCTGGAGGCCCACAACGTCCAGTTCCAGTACGACACTAAGGTGACAAACGTGGTCTTCGACATCAACGGAGGGAAAAAGGTAGCGAGACAGATCTGCTGCGTCCATGGCGGCAAAGAAGAAGTGATCGACCTCATCGAAGACGACCTCGTATTCGTCACAAACGGCAGCTGCACCGAAAACTCCACCCTGGGGGACAACGATCACGCTCCCGCTTTGAACACTTCTCCCGGCGGCTGCTGGGAACTGTGGCGGAATATCGCGAGACAGGATCCATCTTTCGGACACCCGGACAAATTCTGCACCCAAGTTGAAAAAACCAACTGGGAGTCGGCAACCATTACCACTTTGGATGATAAAATCCCGCCTTATATCCAGAAAATCTGCAAACGGGACCCCTTCAGCGGCAAAGTCGTCACCGGCGGCATCATCACCGTCAAGGATTCGGGCTGGCTCATGAGCTACACCCTAAACCGGCAGCCCCACTTTAAAGAGCAACCCAAAGACCAGCTGGTGGTCTGGGTTTACGGGCTCTTCACCGACCGGCCGGGCGATTTTATCAAAAAGCCCATGAAAGACTGCACCGGGACGGAAATCACCGAGGAATGGCTCTATCACCTAGGGGTCCCCGAGTCGGAAATTCATGAGATGGCTGTCAATTCCGTCCGCTGCATCCCCTGCATGATGCCTTATATCACCGCCTTTTTCATGCCCCGCCGGAAAGGCGACCGCCCGAAAGTTGTCCCCGACGGATGTGTGAACTTCGCCTTTATTGGTCAGTTCGCCGACACCGTCCGCGACACAGTGTTCACCACCGAGTATTCGGTCCGCACCGCCATGGAAGCGGTCTACACCTTGCTGAACGTCGACCGGGGCGTGCCTGAGGTGTTCGGCTCCTGCTACGACGTCCGGGTGCTCTTGGACTCCACCTCCAAGATGATGGACGGCAAAAAGCTCACCGACTTAAAGCTTCCCTTCATGGCGGAACTGCTGGAAAAGAAAGTCCTCAAACGGATTTCCGGCACCGTCATCGAAGAGCTGATGCAGCGTTACAACGTCATTTAACCCAAAATGCCTTTCCTAAAGAAGCGGCGTGACTGAAATCACGCCGCTTCTTCGTCGTTTTATAGGAGAAGATAGAGGGATAAACCGCCCTTTCGCGGGCGATGCTATCGGGAGAACGGTTTACTTTCTTTGGGGAAAAATTTGTGCTACAATAAAAAGCAAAACAGACAGCGGAGCGGTGCAGACCGCCGCAAAAGTGGCGGCAGCTTTTTATTGCGGTGTAGCCTGTCCCGGCTTTGCCGGAGGAATGCCACGGAACGGCTTGCAGCTATGAAAACGCAGTAAAACTGCGCTTATCGCCGAAGAAGCCCTTTGAAGACTTCGTCCTCAATTTTGCTGCCAAACCGACAAAACCGGGCTTCTTGCATCATAATAAAAATGGTACAATCAAAGCAGATAGGGCCTCTGTGAGAAAATCGTAAGAATTTCGTATGAGTACCGGCAGACAATCAATTGGAAAACCTGCTAAAATATGGGTGTAATCAAGGAAAAGGGTTGAGATGATGTCAAATAATATTCTTGTGGTAGACGACGAACAGGAAATCGCCGATCTGGTGGAACTGTACCTTAAAAATGACGGCTATCGGGTCTTTAAGTTTTATAACGCCTCCGACGCCCTTTGCTGCGTGGAGAAAGAGCCGTTGGACCTAGCGGTTTTGGATGTGATGCTCCCCGATATGAACGGTTTTGCCCTCTGTCAGAAAATCCGGGAAAACCATGTGTTCCCCATCATCATGCTCACGGCCAAGGTGGAGGATATGGACAAGATCATGGGGCTCACCCTAGGGGCGGACGACTACATGACAAAGCCCTTCAACCCTCTGGAGCTGGTGGCTCGGGTCAAAACCCAGCTTCGGCGTTACACCCGGTACAACGCCTCCCATCCCACGGACGAGGGAAAGCAGGAGTACGACGTGGGCGGGCTCTACGTCTGCCGGGACAGCCGGAAATGCTTTCTCTACGGGGAGGAACTGAGCCTGACGCCCATTGAGTTCGACATCTTGTGGTATCTCTGCGGGCACAAAGGCAAAGTGGTGCCGTCGGAGGAGCTGTTTGAGGCGGTCTGGGGGGAGAAATACCTGGACAATAACAATACCGTCATGGCCCACATCGCCCGGCTGAGGGAAAAAATGAAAGAACCCAGCCGGAAGCCGAAATTCATCAAAACCGTTTGGGGGGTGGGGTACACCATTGAGTAACCATGATAAAATTGGCCGGAAAAACAGGCACCGCAGCCAAATTTCCCGGCAAATCCTCACGCAGTACGTTTTGACTGTGGTGGGATTTGTCGCCGCGCTGCTGCTCTGCTATTTTCTGGCGTGGGTTTTCTGTAACCAGTTTATTTGGCTAGACACAAATCCCCTCTATTATATCCTCAAGTTCATCCAGGCTACCTCGCCTTTCTGGGGGACGGCGGTGGTGTTCGTCGGCGTAATTTTCATTACCCACCACTACCTCTCAAAGCCGTTGTCCTATCTGGACGAGGTGATCGCCGCGGCGGAACAGCTTTCCCAGTCCAATGAAAAGCCTATCATATTGTCCGAGCCGATGAAAAGCGTCCAAAATGAATTAAACCTCACCCGGGAGCAGGCCCTTCGCAGTGAGAGAAACGCCAAAGAAGCAGAACAGCGGAAAAACGACCTGATCGTCTATCTGGCCCATGACCTGAAAACCCCACTGACCAGCGTCATCGGCTACATGACTCTCCTGCGGGACGAGCCGCAGATTTCCCCCGAGCTCCGGGCCAAATACACCGGCATTGCCCTCTCCAAAGCGGAGCGGCTGGAGGATCTCATCAACGAGTTTTTTGACATCACCCGGTTTAACCTGACCCATCTGACTTTAGAGGAGGAAACGGTGAACCTGACCCGCATGCTGGAGCAAATTGCATTCGAGTTCCAGCCGGTTTTAGCGGAAAAGGAGCTGACCTGCGAGACCCGCCTTGCCCCGGATGTGCAGCTTATCTGCGACCCGGACAAGCTGGAGCGGGTATTCGATAACCTTTTGCGCAACGCCCTCAGTTACAGCTACCCCAAATCCCAAATTGTACTTTCGCTGGAGCAGCGGCAAAACCACGTGACGATTCGCGTCCAAAACCATGGAAAAACCATCCCCCCTGAAAAACTAAGCCGCATTTTCGAGCAGTTTTTCCGCCTGGATTCCGCGCGGGCCAGCTCCACCGGCGGAGCTGGGCTGGGACTGGCTATCGCAAAGGAAATCGTCGAGCTCCACGGAGGCATCATTACTGCGGAAAGCGCGGACGAAAAAGTGGCTTTGACCGTGCGTCTGCCTTTGAGCCGTCAGAAAATCGTATGATTTAAGAGAGAAAAACAGCAAGCTTTCCGAAAGAAAAATAAAAACACTTCGATCCCCGTTTTGGTATCCTAAAGATACCGGGCGGGGATTTTTGTTTGGATGAAGCCCCCGGATGAGAAAATATGTGAAATAAATTTTCGCAGAAAAAGGAACGGTGAATCAAATGAACCCGAAAACCCAATCGCTGCCGACCGGCCGGCCGCCGCAAAAACGCAGAAAGCAGAAAAAGCGCGGCAAAAAATGGACCGCTATTCTTTTCTGGCTCGTGGTGCTGGCCGTCCTGGGGTACGGACTGTTCCGTCAAATCGACGGGACCAAGGCGGACTTGAGGCAGATGGCCGCAGCGGGAAACACAGGAGGCGAATCGTCAGATGAGGGCGTTTCCGCCGTTTTTGGGGAAAGCGCAAAAGACAAAACGGCGTGGAACTTGATTCTCGTCAACCGAGAGCACCCCATTCCAGAAGGCTACGACGTGGAGCTGACAAAGCTCTCAAACGGCCAGTCGGTGGACGCCCGCATCTATCCGGCGCTCCAGCAGATGTTCGACGACGCCCGGGCAGACGGCGTTTACCCCATCGTCGCGTCAGGATACCGGACGGAAAAGGAACAGAAACAGCTTATGCGGGAAAAAATCGCCGATTATGAGGAGGAAGGGTACTCCCCCGACGAAGCAAAAGCCAAAGCCCAAGAGTGGGTGGCCGTCCCGGGAACCAGCGAGCACCAATTGGGGCTGTGCGCCGACATCAACGCCGACGGCATCCATTCGGCGGGGAATAAGGTGTATGAATGGCTTGAGAAAAACGCCCACCGATACGGGTTTATCAAGCGCTATCCGGCGGACAAGTCAGAAATCACCGGGACGATCCACGAACCCTGGCATTACCGTTATGTGGGGGCGGAAGCCGCCGCGGAAATATACCGGCAGGGGCTCTGCCTTGAAGAATATATTGAAACATTGGAATAGAGGAATATAGATGGGACGAAAAAGGCTGACGCAGATTCTGCCGTGGCTCCTGCCGCTGCGGGTCAAACAGAAGGTTTTCTGCTTTTATCTGAAAATGAAGCTGGACCGAAACCGCTACGCTTTGAGGCAGGCAGACGAGCTGCTCCCTCACCTGCTTTTTGAATCGCACTGCCCCATGTACAACCGTAACACCGGGTTTGACATGGTATATCAGGAGAACAAGGTCTTTAATTTAAAACTGGCTGCCGCAACCATGGAAAAACTGCTCATCCGGCCGGGAGAGACCTTTTCGTTTTGGCAGCTTGTGCGGTACGCCGACCGGGACACGCCTTATAGAGAGGGGCTCGTCGAAATCGACGGCAAGCTCACCACCCGGCCTGGCGGCGGCTTATGCCAAATCAGCAATCTGCTGTTTTGGATATTTCTGCACACCCCGCTGACCATCGTGGAGCGGCGCGGGCACCTGGTCAGGGATTTTCCCGAACCAAAAAGCGACGCACCCACCGGTGTGGACGCCACTGTGTCGGAAGGATGGACGGACTTGAAGGTGCGAAACGACACCCAGGCTACCTTTCAAATCTCCTTTGTTTTTGACGGGGAGCAGATCATCGGGCGGGTATTGGCCGACCGGGACGAAGGTCTCACCTATGAAATCGTAAACGGAGCCCCGTCCTATTACCGAAAAAAGGGCGCGGTCTACGAAGAAGTGGACATCCGCCAAAAAATAGTCGTCCGTGCCTCGGAAGAGTGTATTGCGTCCAACTTGCTGTATCGGAACAGATGCCGAATTGGTTACCCTCTGCCGGAGGGGACGCTCATCGAAGAGAAAGGATAACAAAAATGAAGAATGTACTAATTTTATTCGGGGGATGTTCGCCGGAATACAACGTTTCCCTCCAGTCCGCGGCCGGTGTCATCCGGAGCATGGACCGGGAGAAATTCACCCCGGTTTTGGTGGGGATCTCTGAGGAGGGGGACTGGTACCACTTTTCGGGAAGCATCGACAGCATTGCAGACGGTTCCTGGCAGGCAGACAAAAGCTGCGCGCCCGCCGCACTCACTCCCAGCCGGGGAGAACGATACCTGCTGGTATTTGAGGGCGAACAGGTGAAAAAAATTCCCGTCGACACGGTGTTCCCCGTCCTTCACGGACAAAACGGCGAAGATGGAACGGTGCAGGGCCTCTGTGAGCTGAAGGGAATCCCGGTGGTCGGGTGCGGTATGCTGTCCTCGGCCCTCTGCATGGACAAAGACCGGGCCCACAAGCTGGCGAAACTAGCCGACGTTACGGTTCCCCGCTCATTTCTGTTGCAGCAGGGCTTCTGCCCGGAGGAAGCCCTCAATCACGCCGATTCCCTGGGGTATCCCCTCTTTGTCAAGCCGGTGAAAGCCGGGTCTTCCTACGGCGTCGCCAAAGTGTCGAAACGGGAAAATCTGCTCCCGGCGGTTGGAGCCGCGTTTTCTTACGATGATGAGGTGATCGTTGAAGAGGCCGTCCCGGGCTTTGAGGTGGGCTGCGCCGTCATGGGAAACCGAGAGCTCGTCACCGGGGAAATCGACGAAGTGGAATTGGCGGACGGTTTTTTCGACTTCACCGAAAAATATAACCTCATTACCTCGAAAATCCACGTTCCGGCTCGGATTCCCCCTGAAAAATCCCGGAAAATCAAGGAAACGGCAAAAACCATCTACCGGGCGCTGGACTGTCGGGGATTTGCCCGGGTGGACCTCTTTTTGACCCCCTCGGGCGAAATTGTTTTCAATGAGGTGAACACCATCCCCGGATTTACCGCCCACAGCCGGTTTCCCAGCATGATGGAAGCGGCCGGGATGCCCCTCAAAGAGGTCGTCACAAAGGCCATCGAACTGGCGGTGGAATCATGAGGACGGCAGCAGTAAAATGCTCCGTCTATTCCGGGAGCTTGATTTTAGTCAACGGGCCGCATCCTTTCCGAAGTACCCTCTCCCCTCATTTCCTCACGGCGGTGGGCGGGGACAGCGGCGTTTTGATGGAGCGCAGGGCCGCCGCACTGCTCAGTATGCTCATGAAAGAAATTGGCGGGTGGAAGGAAATCGTTCCGGTGAGCGGCTGGCGCTCCCAGGAAGAGCAGCAGGGCATCTGGGACAAGTCTATGGAGGAAAACGGAGCCGGTTTCACGAAAAAATACGTGGCTTTGCCCGGACACAGCGAACATGAGACCGGCCTCGCCATCGATTTGGGGCTCCGGCGGGAGAAGCTTGATTTCATCCGTCCCAGCTTCCCCTATTCCGGCATCTGCGAAACTTTCCGGCAAAGGGCGGCCCGGTACGGCTTTATTGAGCGGTATCCCGCCGGGAAAGAGGATATTACCGGCATCGCTCAGGAGCCGTGGCACTTTCGCTATGTGGGGATGCCTCACGGGGAAATCATGGCGGAGCAGGGACTGACTCTAGAAGAATATCACCTGTTTTTAAGGCAATTTCCCTTTAGGGAAAATCCGCTCATTTACCGGAAAGGCGGACGGCGCATCGAAATTTCCTACCTGTCCGCGGAGTCGGATTTAGACGGGGCTTTTGCCGATGAACGAGGGCTACCCCGCACCCTGTCGGGCAACAACGCAGACGGATATGTGCTGACGACCTGGCTGGATGGGAGGGCATGACATGAACATACGGGAAAAGATAACCAATTACTCCAAAGGGGACGATATGGACCGATTCTGGAAGATGTTTCGGCGGCGGGAGCGAACGAAAAACAGGTTTTTCAGGGACATCCTGACCTTCCGCCTAAGCCGCTTGGCCCACCGTCACGGGGGATATGTGGGAAATGGAACCAGATTCGCAAGCATCCCCACCCTGCCCCACGGCCTCCACGGGGTTTACATCTCCCGGTACGCCGTGATTGGTAAAAACTGCCGCATCTATCAAAACGTCACCATCGGAGAGGTGGAACGCCGGGCTCCGGCCGTCGGCGACAACTGCCTGATCGGGGCGGGAGCGGTGCTCATTGGGGGAATCCGCATCGGGGACAACGTAAAAATCGGAGCCGGCGCGGTGATTCACACCGACGTGCCGGACAACTGTACCGTGGTGCCCCCGCCTGCGCGAATCATCGAAAAGGGGTAGGAAAGATGTTTTTTCGAAAAGCCGGATTCCAAAAGGGCCGGGCGTGGATTGAAATCAGCAGAGAAAATCTGCGGCACAATGTAGGTCAACTCCGCGCCCTGCTGCCGAAGGAATGTGAGCTGATGCCGGTTCTCAAAGCAAACGCCTACGGCCACGGGGCAGCGATGATCGCAAAGGAGCTGCAAAAGCTGGGAGTACAGGCTTTCTGCGTGGCAACCGCACTGGAGGGCGTCGAACTGCGGCAAAGCGGCATCCGCGGGGAGATTCTCGTCCTCGGCTACACCCATCCGGAGCAATTTTCCCTACTGCGCCGTCACCGGCTGACTCAGACGGTTGTAGATTTTGACTACGCACAGGTTTTAAACAGCTATGGGAAGGAAATCCGCGTTCATATCGGCGTGGACACCGGGATGCACCGGCTGGGGGAGAACTGGGAGAACTTAAACCGAATCCGCCACCTATTCCATATGAGAAATCTTCGGGTCGCCGGAATGTTCACCCACCTCTGCGCCGCCGATGGAGAAAATGAAGAGGACCAAGCCTTTACTGCTATGCAGGCGCAACGGTTCTACCGCACGGTCGGGAATATTGAAACATCTGAATGTACCAGTCTCAAAGCCCATATCTTAGGAAGCTACGGCCTGTTACATTACCCGGAGCTGGCCGGAAATTACGCGAGAATCGGCATCGCCCTCTACGGACTGCTGAGTTCTGAGGAAGATCTGAGCCGCTGTCCTGTAAACTTGCGCACGGTCCTCTCATTAAAAGCGAGGGTCGCGTCGGTCAAAGAACTCCGTGCCGGGGAGAGCGCCGGATACAACCGGGCGTTTACGGCATTGCGGCAGACCCGGACGGCGACGCTTGCCATCGGGTATGCCGACGGCCTTCCCCGGGCTCTTTCCTGCGGGGTTGGAAGCGTCCTCATCAACGGGCGGCGGGCGCCTATCATCGGGAAAATATGTATGGATCAAACGCTGGTGGACATCACCGGCATCCCGGATGTGCGTCCCGGAGACGCGGCTGTCGTCATCGGGGAATCCGGCGAAGAGTCCATCAGCGCCTGTGATCTTGCGAAGCAGGCGGGCACCATCACAAACGAAATCCTGAGCAGGCTGGGGCCGCGGCTGGAACGAGTTTTGGAAAAATAGAAACCGCAAAATAGAGGAAAAGAGGTTCGGACTCAGTCCGAACCTCTTTTTAATAGTACATAAAAAGCTGGCACTTGAGCATGCCGTTATAGAGCTTGCGGCGTTTTGCCGCCTTCCGGCCAAAAATCCGCTCGAAATCCTCGTCCGGCGAAATGATGTAGTAGTTGAGGCCCAGCTGGGACGAAAAAACCTCCCCCATTTTTTTGTAAATGCTGTGGGCTTCGGAAATGTTCAGAAGCCGCTCGCCGTAGGGGGGATTGGTCACCACAACGCCCTGGTCGGTGACGGGACGAAACTCCTTTACGTCCCGGATGCGGATGCGCACTTTGGGGGCGACTTTTGCTTTGCTGGCGTTTTGGAGGGCCAATTCCACGGCACTCGGATCGATATCGCTGCCGTATCCCACAAACTTTGCGTCCCGCCGGATCAGGTCGAGGCCTCTCGCCCGCTCCTCCCGCCAGACCGATTCGGGAATGCAGTCCCAGTGCTGGGCGGCGAATTTCCGCCCAATGCCCGCCGGAATATTGGCGGCTTTCATAGCCGCCTCGATGAGCAGGGTGCCCGACCCGCAAAAGGGGTCGTAAAAAACAGTGTCGCCCTTCACCCGGGCAAAGTCAATCATCCCGGCGGCGAGGGTTTCCTTGATGGGCGCTTCGTTGGCGTTTTGCCGGTATCCCCGCTTGTGGAGCCCCGCCCCGGAGGTGTCCAGCATAATGGTGGCCGTATCTTTGAGGATGGAAAACTGGAGCTGGTGCAGCGGTCCCGTCTCCTCGAACCAACTGACGCCGTACTTTTCCCTCAGCCGTTCCACCGCCGCTTTTTTGACGATTTTCTGGCAGTCGGGCACGCTGTGGAGGGCCGAGTGGAGGGAGTATCCCTTGACCGGGAAGGCGTCGTGCTTTCCAACCCACTCCTCTAAGGGCAGTTTCCTGACCCCCTCGAAAAGCTGATCGAAAGTCTTGGCCTCGAACTCTCCCAATTTTATAAGAACCCGCTCCGCCGTTCGGAGACAGAGGTTCGCCCGGGCGAGAATCGAAAAGTCCCCTGAAAACTCCACTCTGCCGTCGAAAGTATTTACTTCGTCGGCGCCCATCCGCTTCACTTCCCCGGACAAAACGCTTTCCAGGCCGAACATACAAGGGGCGATATACCGATATTTTTCCATCTGTTTGAAACCATCCTTTGCGGAATTTGAAAACGTCCATCAAAAAAGGCGGACAACCTGTCCGCCTTTTGCTCTCTATACCAGGAACTTTCCCTCGCAAGATTTTAACAGACTTCTCATAGTACCACTATTGTACCATGAAATCAGTCCGATGAAAAGCTCTACTTTTCGGGAATAATCAGTCCGTAACCAGCTGTTTTTCTGCGGTATACCACGTTGATGTCTCCGCTCACGCCGTTTAAGAAGACAAAGAAGTTGTGGCCCAGCATGTTCATCTGGAGAATCGCCTCATCTTCGGTCATCGGCCGCAGGGCAACTTCCTTAGTGCGGATAACATCGTACTCTGTTTCGTCGTGGATCTCCTCAGCAATGGGTTCAAAGCCGGAGGTTTTTACCTTTTTCTGGAGCTTTGTTTTGTTCTTGCGGATGCGGCGGATCAAGGTATCGATGGCCTCATCCAAAGCGTCCAGCTTGCTTTCATTTGACTTCTCAGCCCGGAAAACCATACTGTTGGCCCAGACGGTGAGTTCTACCGTCGCCAACTCTTTCTGCGCGGAAACAGTGACCTGTGCTTTTGCGTCGTCAAAAAACCGATCCAGTTTTTTGAGTTTTGCCTCAGCTCTTTCTTTAAAAGAATCGTTCAAGGTGATCTTTCTCGCAACAAATGCCGTGTTCATAGTCATGCCTCCTGTTTTCCCATCGAAAGAAATTCTTCTGATGGGGATTTCTTTCCAAGCAAACACCGCGGAATTTGCATCCCGCCTTGCCGATCCAAACCCGCTTTTGGCGCGGACGGCATCAGCTGTTTGCTATGGTTATATTATGCCATAAAATTTGCAGGTAATGCTTCAATCCGTGGCGTGAGCCGCAACAAAAGCGTTACATATATAAATTTTACGGCGTAATACTCACATTTCTTCCACTTTGAAAAGTTTGACATTGTGAAAGCGAATTTGCTCCTTTCTTATGAGAGTATTATAACATAACTGTACAAAAAATTCCAGTATTTTTTTGTTTTTTTAGAAATATACCATAAAAAAGACACAACTTTCAAATTCTGTTACAAAATCACCGTTTGGTGACGGGTCACATGGCAGCCCACGTTGACGGCAATGGGAAGTCCCGCAATATGGGTGGGATAGGTCTCGATATTGAGGGCCAACGCGGTGGTTTTTCCACCGAAGCCCTGGGGGCCGATACCGGTTTCGTTAACGGCTTTCAGCATATCCGCTTCCAGCTGGGCATAAAAGGGATCGGCATTGCGCTTTGACACCTCACGGCAGAGGGCTTTTTTGGCCAAGTAAGCGCAAAGCTCAAAATCCCCGCCGATTCCCACCCCGATGACCATGGGCGGGCAGGGATTTCCCCCGGCGGTGCGAATAATATCCACCACAGCGTCAATGATGTCTTCTCGAGTCGCCGCCGGGGTCATCATCTTGACCGCCGACATATTTTCGCTGCCAAAGCCTTTGGGAGCCACGGTGATTTTCACCTGCTCCCCCGGCACAATGGAGGTATGTATAACGGCGGGGGTGTTGTCGCCGGTATTGCCTCTGCGGATAGGGTCCGCCACCACCGAACAGCGGAGATACCCCTCGGTATAGCCTTTCGACACCCCCTCGTTGACCGCCTGGGTCAAGTCACCGCCTGTGAGGTGGACGTCCTGCCCCACTTCGAGAAATACCACTGCCATGCCGGTGTCCTGGCAGATGGGGACGTTCAGTTCCTTGGCCGCCTGAAGGTTTTTGCACAGGTCGCAGAGAACTTCCCTCCCCAGTGGGTCGGTTTCAGTTTGGGTACTTTTCTCGATGAGGCCGCACAGGTCGCCCGGCAGTTGCAGATTCGCCCCGATACACAAATCCCGGACAGCGTCCCGGATGTTCGATACGTCTAATGTTCTCATGAATGGAAACCTCTTTTCGGTCACAGGCATTTCTCTCCGTTTATAAATACCTGTTTGGGATGATAGTATGGGCTCAACGGGTCGCCCTCGTAGAGGACGAAATCCGCGTCCTTGCCCGCTTTGATGGAACCTACCCGGTCGTCGATGCCCACGATGCGGGCGGGGTAGAGGGTGATGGCTTTGAGGGCTTCCCCGTATCCGAGGCCCGCCCCTACCGCCACACCTGCGCAGAGGGGCAGGTACTGGATGGGTGTCTCGGGGTGGTCAGTGCAGAGGCCGGCCTGTATGCCCTCTCTCGAGAGTTTCGCAAGGCCCGACCTTTCCAGATTCCGCAGCTCCGGCTTGGACCGGTCGCCGAGAATCGGCCCGGCGATGACGCCGTAGCCTTCTTCTTTGAGCAGATCGGCGATGAGATGGCCCTCGGTGCAGTGACAGAGGACCAAATCCAGATCGAACTCCTTGGCGATGCGGACGGCGGTGAAGATGTCGTCGGCCCGGTGGGCGTGGAAAAACGCCTTCTGTTCCTTCCGAAGCACCGGCAGCAGGGCCTCGCACTTGATGTCGTATTCCGGCTCGTCGCAATCCTCGTCCTCTTCGATCCGCTCCAAATCCTCCAGATACCGCTGGGCTTTTTTCAGCTGCTCCCGGATGAGGGCGGCGGTGGCCATGCGGGTGTTGGGGGCCTGGTTTTTGTCGTTATAGACGCTTTTGGGGTTCTCGCCCAGGGCGAACTTCATGCCGACCGGCTCCTTGAGGATCATATCGTCGATACGGCGGCCCCGGGTCTTAATCGCCGCCCATTGCCCGCCGATGGGATTGGCGCTGCCGGGGCCGGTGAGGACGGTGGTGATGCCGCCCTCGACCGCTTCCCGGAAGGTCCTGTCCAAGGGGTTGATGGCGTCGATGGCCCGAAGCTGAGGGGTCACAGGGTCTGTCTCCTCGTTGCCGTCGTCCCCCTCAAAACCCAGACCGTCCTCCCACATGCCCAGATGGCAGTGGGCGTCGATAAACCCGGGATAGAGGGTCATGCCTTGGGCATCGTAAACGTCCTCATCCGGGGGCGCTTCGCTCATGGGCCCTACCGACTGGATTTTCCCGTCAGAGACGGCGATATAGCCGTTTTCAAAGTCCTCGTGTTCCATTGTTTTGATGTTTGCGTTGATAATCAGCATTGGTTTCCTCCAAAATCAGGGGTTTTCTATTCATGCAGCTCCAAAGGAAGCTTGTCCGGATCGAAAAAGAAAGTCATCCGCTTGCCGGTGAACTCGTCCACCCGGATGGGTTCGCAGGAAACGCCCTTTGCTTCCAGTTCCCTCACCGTTTCCTCGATGTCGTCCACCTGAAAGGCCAGGTGGCGCAGCCCGCAGGCTTCGGGGTAGCTCAAACGCTTGGGGCTTCCGGAAATGCCGAAGAGTTCCAGCTCGCAATCGCCCAGTTTGAGGTCCAGCTTGTAATCGTTGCGGGCGGGGCGGTAGTTTTCCCGAATCACCTCAAAACCCAGGGTTTCCACATAAAATTCCCGGGACTTTTGGTAATCCGAGGCAATAATCGCCACGTGATGGATTTTCTGCAAATTCATCGGTTTCCCTCCTATCTGTCAGCCTAAAAAACAGGCAGGCTGGGCTTTGTTCCGCCAGCCTGCCTGTTTATCAGATAGCGCCGCGGCGCCTATTATAATTCCCCGTCGAGAATCCGCCTGCGGGTGTTGTCCGCATCGGCGATATACATGTTGTACCAGGTGATAAATACGAGAATTGACCAGAGTTTGCGGTAGTTGTCCGCTTTTTCGGTGCGGTGGTCTTCGAGCAGTTTCAGCGCCGCCGCCTTGTCGATGTACTGGTCGGCCTTAGAGCCATTGATGATATCTCTCGCCCACTCGTAGAGTTCGTTTCTCAGCCAGATGCGCACCGGAACCGGATACCCCAGCTTGGGCCGCATAAAGGTGGCCGGGTCCACGTAATCCTGGAAAGCGTAGCGGAGAATGTATTTTGTCGTCCCGTGGGAGAGTTTGTCCTCGTTTTTCAGGGTGGAGACGAACTGGAACACTTCCTTATCGAGGAAAGGCACCCGCACCTCCAGCGAATGGGCCATGCTCAGCCGGTCTCCCTTGACGAGGATATCCCCTTTGAGCCAGGTGTTGATGTCCACGTACTGCATCTTAATCAGCGGGTCCCGGTCGGCGACCTTGGCGTAAACGTCCCGGGTCAGTTCGGTGAAGGACTGGTTGGGATTATAGGTTTTGAGGAAGGGCTTTTTGCCCTTTTCGTCGAAGAGGAAGGCGTTGCCCACATACCGCTCCTCCAGTGGGACGCCGGCGCGCATGAGGAAACTCTTGCCTTTCACGCCGTCGGGGATGATCTTGGAAAGCCCGCGGCAGACGCCCTTAACACAGGAAGGCGCGTTTTGGAACCGGCCGGCCAGCAGGGAATCCCGATAGGTCTTGTAGCCCGCGAACAGCTCGTCGGAGCCCTCGCCGGACAGCATGACCTTGACGTGTTTGGAAGCCTCCTCGGCGATCATGTAAATCGCCACGGTGGACGGGTCGGCCACCGGGGAATCCAGGTGCCACACCACCTTTTCGAAAGCGTTTTTGAACTGCTCCACGTTGCCTTTCAAGACGATGTGATCGACGTTTAAGTGCTTGGCGATCTCGTGAGCGTCGTCGATTTCGCTGTAGGACGCCACGTCGAACCCGACGGTCAGCGCCTTGATGCCGGGGTTTAACTGACTGGAAATGGCGGTGATGATGGCGGAGTCGATGCCGCTTGACAGGAAGGTGCCCACCTCCACGTCGCTGATCATGTGGTATTCCACCGACTCGGTGAGGACTTTGCGGAGCTTTTTGGCCTTTTCCTCAAAGCTTTCCTCAGAAGGGGTCTGAAACTTCAGGTCGAGATACCGTTTGATGTCCACTTTGCCTTCTGCGTCCGCCTTCATGTAATGGGATGCCTCTAAGACCGAAATCTGCGGGGTGATGGTTTTTGGCTCCGGCACGTACTGGAAGGTAAAATAGTGCTGCAACAGGCTTTCATCCACCTTGAAGCCGCCCATGGTTTCGTCGAAAAGGAAGGCCTTCATCTCGGAAGCGAACATGACGCCGCTGTCGGTCACCCGGTAATACAGCGGTTTGATGCCAAAGGGGTCGCGGCCGGCGAAAACGGTTTTCTCCTCACTGTCGTAGATGAGGATGGCGTACATGCCTCTCAGCATGGTGATAAACTCGTCGCCGTATTTGCGGTAGAGGGCCACGAGGACTTCGATTTCCGAGTTGGTGGCGAAGGTCTGCCCCTCGTCGATGAGCGGTTGCCTTAAATCCCGGTAGTTATAGATCTCCCCGTTGAAAACGGCGGTAAACCGGCCGTCGGGAGAGGTATAGGGCTGGGCCCCGTTATCCAGGTCGATAATGGAGAGCCGTCGAAACGCCACACAGAAGCCGTCCTTGACGATATACTGGCTGTCGTCCGGGCCCCGGTGACGAATGGTTTTTGACATCTCCTGGAGCAACGTCTCATTATTGTCCTTCGGGTCTTTATTGAACATTCCTACAAATCCGCACAAATTGATAAACCCCTTTTCTCAAATTCCCTGCTACATCAAAATATCCTCCCTCGCATGAGAACAAGGAAGGATATGGGTATTAACAGTATTTTATTTGGTGTTAAAAATATTCATGATTTCCTCGAAACCGAAGTCGGCATCAAAGTTTTTGGCAGGAGCGTCGGAAGATTCCGGCTCAGAGCCGCCCTTTTTGCCGTTATCCAGCAAATCCTTGCCCTGATAGGCTTCATCGAAACCGGTGGCGATAACGGTGACCTTGATTTCGTCGGTCATGGTCTCGTCGAAAATGAGGCCCCAGAAGATGGCCGCATTGGGATGAACGGCCTTCTCGATCATAGTGGAGACGTATTCTGCGTCGTCAAACAGCAAGTCGGGGGAAGCGCAGACATTGATAATGACAGCTTTGGCGCTGGTGATGGAAGTCTCGAGCAGGGGGCTGGAAATCGCCATAGTGGCGGCGGTTTCGGCCTTGTCCTTGCCGGAGGCGTAGCCGACGCCCATGTGGGCCATACCGGCGTCCTTCATAACAGAGCACAAATCCGCAAAGTCCAGGTTTACGAAACCGGATACGTTGATCAGGTCGGAAATACTCTGGATGCTCTGTTTGAGTACGCTGTCCACCGCTTCGAAAGCGTTGGTCATCGGGGTTTTTGTGTCAATGACCTGACGGATGCGGTCATTGGGGATGACAACCAGGCTGTCCACCACTTTGGAGAGGGTGTCGATGCCCTGTTCGGCGTACATCATCCGGCGTTTGCCCTCATAGCTGAAGGGTTTTGTCACAACGCCGATGGTGAGGATGCCCTGTTCCCTGGCGATTTCCGCAACGACGGGAGCTGCGCCCGTACCGGTGCCGCCGCCCATACCGGCGGTGATGAAAATCATCTGGGTGCCTTTTAAAGCGTTGGCGATTTCCTCACGGCTTTCCTCCGCAGCTTTGGCGCCCTTTTCAGGGTCGCCGCCCGCGCCCTGGCCTCTGGAAACCTTTTCGCCGATCTGAATCTTATAATCGGCTCTCGATGTATCTAAAACCTGTTTGTCGGTATTGATGGCAATAAAATCAACGTTTTTAACGCCGTCGTCGACCATGCGGTTAACAGCGTTGCCGCCCGCGCCGCCGACGCCGACTACTTTGATGTCTGTGTTTCTCTCGGTATCATTCTCCAATGTAAACTTCACGTGCTTGTCCTCCTAATGCGTGGAAACAGCTGCTCCCATCGGTAATCTCTTTCTTTAGAGTGTATACAAAACGCCCATAGTAATATCCTAGCAGATTTGGCCTAAAAATTCAAGAGAAAATAACCATTTATTTTCGATTTATTTGTAAATATAAGGGTGAAAATTCCTTATTTTCGTTGGGTTTTAGGAAGAAGTTTCCTCTGGCGGAGTTTTGCCCTCAGGCGAGGCAGAAGATTCGTCTGGAGAAGGCTGTCCTTCACTCCCTGTTTCCCCTGAAGAAGTGCCGTCTTCTAGGCTTGCATCATAGGGAGAAGGATCTTTCCATGTCCATCCCTCGGTAGAGATACCAGTCAGATCCAGTTTAGCATCGCTGTCCACGTACATTTTGTCAGGGTCGCTGATGTCGATGGTGCCGCTTTCCTCGATACCGATATCTCCGCTGTCGAACACCGCCTTCACCATGGCGAGCTTGGTGTCCAGCTCCGAGAAGGAGCCCAGCTTTATCTCGATGCGGTTTTGGTAGTAGAGTTTCAGAGAAATGGTGCTGGAAATATCAACTACAGAAATATCGTTTAGGCCGCTTTTCTCCAGTTCCTTGAACAAAATTTTCAGCCAGTCTTTTTCCTCATTTTCAAGAACTAGGTCGATATAGGAGCCGATTTGCGCGCCTTCCGGTTTGGGACCGATGACGGCGGGCACGTTGGGGACGCTTTCGTCGGCGATGTCCAGTACCCTGCCCCGCTGGCTCAAAGTGTAGTACCTGCTTTCATAGTACAATTGGGTTTGAGGAACTCCGTCTTCAATTTCAACGAGCAGCGTCGTGGGGAAGACCCTCTTCACATCTACCTTGTCCGCTTTTTTGAGGTTTTGGAGCACGGTTTCGCTCAGAGACTTTGTATTAAGGCGCAGCAGGTTGTCACCCGGCTTGGCCTCCAACACGCCGTCCAAATCGGATAGGGTGTAGATACTGCTTCCTGTCACCTGGATGTCCTCGATGTTGAAAAATACCGTCAGTGACAGCGTCACTCCCGCCACAATGAGGAACACAGCTAAAATGATATAGTAAAGTGTGTAATTTCGCTTCTTTTTTTTCCTGCGACGGCGCTGTGTTTTGGCAATCTGTTCCTGTCTGAGCTGCTGCTGGCGTTTTTGCTGCGCAGCGGCGGCGTTTTTAGCAGGTTTTCGAGAGGAAGAGGTTTTTGCCTTCTTTCTCTTCCCATTCTGAGGAATCGGGCGGGGTGGCCCGGACAGCATATCGCCCCGGCGCTGAGGAGAGGGACTTCTATAGGAAGAAGGGGTCCCCCCCGAGCTCCGGGGTGTGTAATTGTCGTAAAAGGGATCGGAAAAAGGAATCGTTTTGGAATCCGACACTGGTTTTTTACTGCCGGCGGCAGGTTTTTTGGTCGGTTTTTGCTTTCCTTTTTTCGTCGGCACAGGGTTCACATCCTTTCCATCTTTTACTTCCCGCTGAAAAAGCCTCTTTTTACAGCATCCGCTTGATATCCGCCCCTAACAGGCAAAGGTTTTTTTCAATTTCTTCATAACCCCGGTCGATGTGCTTGATCTCCGAGATTTCGGTGCGCCCTTTGGCACCCAAGCCCGCGATAATGAGAGCCGCTCCGCCGCGGAGATCGGTAGCCCGGACGTTTGCGCCGTAGAGGGTGTCAACCCCTTCCACCAGCGCGACTTTTCCGGCAATTTTGATGTCCGCGCCCATTCGGCAAAGCTCGCCCACGTGTTTGTAGCGGCTTTCAAAGATGTTCTCGGCAAAAATGCTGGTGCCATTAGCCGTTGCCGCCGCCGCCATCAGCGGTGCCTGGGCGTCGGTGGGAAATCCGGGATAGGGCATGGTGCGGACATCCTTTAGGGCCTTCAAACGTTTCGGCGCCCGAATAGCCACGCTGTCCTGTGTGATGTCCAGCTTGCAGCCCATTTCTTCCATCAAAGGAAGGATACTGGCGATGTGGTCGGCGCAGAGGTCTTTTACGAGGATGTTCCCCCCGGTCGCCGCCGCGCAGCAGAGATAGGTAGCTGCCACAATGCGGTCGGGAATGACCCGGTATTCGCAGCCGTGGAGTTCTTTGACTCCCTCGATGATGATACGGCTTTTTCCGGCGTCTTTGACCTTTCCGCCGCAGGCGTTTACAAAGTTAGCAAGGTCGATGATCTCCGGCTCCTGGGCGGCGTTATTGATGACCGTCTCGCCCTCTGCCAATGCGGCTGCCAACATAATGTTTTCAGTAGCACCCACGCTAGGGAAAGTCAAATTGATGGATGTGCCGACAAGGCCGTGTTCGGCGGAACAGATGAGTTTGCCATGGCTTTCCTCAATTTCCATACCCAGTTTTCTCAAAGCCTGCAAATGCAGGTCAATGGGACGGGCTCCCAGTTCGCACCCGCCGGGAAAACAAATTTCCGCCCGTCCCAGACGTGCGACAATGGCCCCCAAAAAGACAACAGAAGAGCGCATCTCCCGCATCAGGTCGTCGGGCACATCGGAATGGGTGATTTCCTTGGTATTGACGGCGACGGTGTTGCCTTCCCGTTTGACGCCGCAGCCCAGGTATTTTAGGATTTTACAAGCGGCGTCGACGTCCGATAAGTTCGGACAGTTATGTAGCACGCTTTCATTTTTACATAAAACGGTGGCTGCCAGCAGCGGCAGTGAGCTGTTTTTCGCACCGTGGACGCTGATTTCTCCCTCCAGGGGGATGCCACCCGATATCACAAACCGCTCCACAACGACACTCCTTCCATATTTCGGCGCGCTTTCGCCAATGTTGGTTCTTTTACATGGCATACTATGCTTCCCGAAATAAAAAAGTGCGATGTCTGCCACAGGTTGTCCACTTTGATTCCCGAGAAAAAAGGTCATTTTTTCTCGAGTTCTGTCATAATAATGTTGTAAATTTTTTCGGTGGTGTCCAAAACCGCCAATTTGGAAGCATTCTGAGAAAGTTCCGACAGCCGTTCGGGATGCTCGTAAAGCTCTCTGATTTCTTGTAGGAGCTTCACACGGTCGTAGTCCTTTTCCTCCACCAGGATAGAGGCATCGGCATCGGAAAGGACCCTGGCGTTGTGGTACTGATGGTTTTCAGCGGCATAAGGATAAGGAACCAAAATGGACGGTTTTCCCGCCACCTCCAGCTCCATGATGGTGCTGGCGCCCGCCCGGGAGATGACAATATCCGCCGCAGCCACATAAAGGTTCATATTGTCGATATATTCTTTTGCCTGGATGCGGGGATATTTTGAAAGGTCAATATGCCGTTCCTTGAGCATCTTTGGGAAGGTGTCTCGCCCGTGCTTGCCGTAGCCGTGGATATGGTTGATTTTCCCGTCTTTGCAGTGCCACTGCATGATGTCGGCTGCGATTTCGTTAATCTTAAGCGCACCTTGGCTCCCGCCGAAAGATAGGATTGTAAAGTTGTCGTCCAGGCCCAGCTTTTCTCTTGCTTCTCTTTTGGTTGTGGTCACAAAAGACTGTCGGACGGGGATGCCTACCACCTCGTAGCGTTTTCCGGCGGGCAGGTACTGCTGTGCCTCAGGAAAGGCCAGCATGATAACAGTGGCCCGCTTGGACAAGGCTTTGATGGTCACACCGGGAAAGGCATTGGCCTCGTGAAGGAAGGTGGGAATCTTCTTTTTCTGAGCTGCTAAAAGAACCGGGCCGCTCAGGTATCCCCCCGTTCCGATAACTGCATCGGGCTGAAAATCGTTTAGAATTTTACGGGCTTTCACCCCTGCCGTCGCCAGATAGGACACAGCTTTCAGATTGTGGGCGATGTCGGCGGGAGAAAAGCTTCTGCGAAATCCGGCCACATGGATGTGGGCCACTGGATACCCCGCTTTAGGGACCAGCGTGTCTTCCATGCCGCCGGGTGCCGCAGCAAACAAAAACTCGGTGTCGGGCCGGCGTGCCTTGATTTCATTGGCGATGGAGATGGCGGGGTTGATGTGACCGGCCGTTCCGCCCCCTGCTAACAATATTTTCATCTGCCTACCAGCCTTTCTAACATTGATTCCGGTAATTTGAATCCGATACTCCCCTGCCGGGTCAGTTCTGCTGGCAGTATCGGGATACGTTCAGAATGACTCCCATCTGGGCCAGCTGCATGGTCAGCGCCGTGCCGCCCGCGCTGAAAAACGGCAGGCTGATACCGGTGTTGGGCATGGCGTTGGAAACAACCGCGATGTTGAGCAAAGTCTGAATGCCGATCTGGGCCGTCAGGCCGATGACCAGCATGCAGCCGAATTTATCCGGTGCCTTCATGGCGATGGAGAAGCCGCAGTAAATCAAGAGCACAAAGAGCAGAATGATGACCATAGCTCCCAAAAAGCCCAGTTCTTCGCAGACGATGGCGAAAATAAAGTCGTTTTGCGGTTCCGAGAGATAGAGATACTTTTGGGTGGAGTTTCCAAGTCCCACACCGGTTAGGCCGCCGGAGCCGATGGCATACAGAGACTGAGCCGTCTGCCATTTGGTGCCGCGAATATTGCCGGAAAGAGGGTCCAGCCAGTCGGAAAACCGGGTGCCTACATAATCGTGGCCCATGAGCTTGAGGGCCAGTAGGGCCAACGGGCCGCCCACCGCTGCAATCCCTACAAACCAGCGGACTTTGGAGCCGCCGACGATGATGATGGTTCCGGCGATTGCCGCCATGAGAATCAACGCCGACAAGTGACGCTGCAAGGCGCAGAGGCCGAGTACTGGAAGCAACAGAATCACAAAAGGCCAGAAGCCGTATTTAGGGTTCTTCATCTGCTTGTAGTTTAAAGCCACCAAGTGGGCACAGGCTACCGTCAAGGCAAATTTCATAATCTCAGACGGCTGGAAACTGATGGGGCCAATCCAAATCCAGCGTCTAGCGCCGGTACTGTTTGGGAAAAGAAGGGCTACACACATAAGAACCAGGCCGCCGATGTAAATCACCCACTTGAATTTGCGGTAGATGTGATAATCCACAAACGAAGCGAAAATCATGATAGCCACGCCGGCTACCACAAACACCGCCTGCTTCAAAACGATGGTGAGGCTGTTGCCCGTCTCGTTTAACGAAGTGGCGTAGCTTGCGGAAAACACCATGACAAGGCCGATAGACAAAAGGACGATAACCAAAAAGAAGAAAGAAATATTCATCTTTCCGCGTTTTGGCTTTTCTCCGGTCTGGGATTCCGACTTATTCTGGATTGTAGTTCTGATTCCATTGCGTTTTGCCGCGGTCGAAGCCATTCATTCCACCTCTTTATTGGAAAAGTTTAACCGATGAGTAAACTGCTGCTGAAAGTGATCCAGGCAATGCCGAGGATGCAGAACAACAGCGTAATGCCGGAAAATACGCCGACGATTTTGCCCTCGCTCCAGCCACTCATTTCAAAATGGTGGTGGATAGGGCTCATTTTAAAGATCCGCTTGCCGGTGGTCTTAAAGCTAATGACCTGCAACACGACCGACAAGGCTTCCACAATGTAGATGATGCCGACGATGAAAAAGAGGAAGGGCCGCGCTGTTCCAACTGCCAGCGCGATGACAGCACCCCCCAGAAACATTGAGCCAGTGTCTCCCATAAAGACCTTCGCCGGATGAAAGTTGTAGATGAGAAATCCCAGAAGCCCACCAGCCAGCGCGGAGGCGAAAATGCTCATTCCGACCAAGTTGAGAATGCCGCAGATGACGACAAAGGCCACCGATACCACAAACGTCACCGACCCTGCCAGGCCGTCGATACCGTCGGTCAAGTTGACGGCGTTGACCCCGAAGATGATCACCAAAATCGCCAGCGGGTAGTAAAACCAGCTCAAGTCTACTGCTCCGATAAAAGGGAACATAACGATGGTGGAGGTATCGCCCGCCAGATACAAGGTTGCCAGATAAGCGATGCAGACGATCAGCTGCAAAATCACTTTCTGTCGGGCGTTGAGGCCCAGGTTCTGCTTTTTCACCACTTTGATGTAGTCGTCTAAAAAACCGATGAACCCAAACGCCAGAGCCAACCCCAATCCGCCGAACAGCCGAGCGTTGTTCACCGCCGTCAGGTGGATGGTGTGATCCACGGTGGCCGCCAGCACGATGAATCCGACGATGACGCCCGCAAAGGCGCCGCCTGCGAACAGGAACCCGCCCATGGTAGGCGTTCCCTGCTTATTTTTGTGCCAAGTGGGGCCGATTTCCTTAATGGTCTGCCCAAATTTGATTTTCCGCAGAAAAGGGATCAAAAATTTTCCCATTACAGCGCTGACCGCAAACGCGATAAACGCCGCCGCAACGCAGCTGATACTCTCCATGTTTGAATCTCCTTGTTTCCAGTTTGCAGCGGAAGAGGTTTTTTCAGCGAAGGCGCCCCGTCATGTAACAAGCGGCAGGGGCGTTCGCCCTCGGATTTCAGCGGAGGATCATATCCTCTGCTGAAAGACTCCTTTGGAACCCGCCGCCGAAAGGGGCGGACATCTGTTTCAATTATACCGTCTTCCCCAAGCTGTCAGTGTCAAAGGCGGCAAAAAAGCCACCCGGAACGAGGGATTTTCTTCCCCCGGTGGTATATCTCTTATGAGAGGGTTTTTAGGGCCTCCGCCACGATTTCCCGTTCGTCAAAATGGTGCTTTTCGTGCCCGATGATCTGATAGTCTTCGTGGCCCTTTCCCGCTAGGACGATGGTGTCGCAAGGTCGGGCGTTCTGTACCGCGTAAAAAATGGCTTCCTTCCGGTTGACGATGACCTCATAGGGGATATCGAGGCCGTCAAGGCCGGGCAAGATGTCGTCGATGATGGCTTTCGGGTCCTCGGTACGGGGGTTATCCGACGTGACGATGAGCATGTCGGCAAATTTTGCCGACGATTTGGCCATGAGGGGACGTTTTAAGCGGTCCCGGTCGCCGCCGCATCCGAAAAGGGCGATCAGCCGGCCGCGGGTGGTCTGTTTCAGGGCGGACAGAATGTTTTCAAGTCCATCAGGGGTGTGGGCGTGGTCGCAGATGACGGTGAAATCCCGTCCGGTGGGGACGATTTCGCTCCGTCCGCGGACACCCTGGGCCATGTTGATGCCATCCACTGCTTTTTCGATGCAGATGCCCAAACGCAGGCAGACGGCGATTGCCGTGAGAGAATTCTTCACCGAAAAGATGCCGGGCATCCCGAAGCTCACCTTGCTCACGACGCCCTGATAGTCGAACCGGTACTCCACCCCATCGGGATGGTAAACGACGTCTGAAGCGTGGAGATCGGCGTCCTGTGATTCCATGGAAACGGTGCTCATCGGGCAGGAAACGGTCTTTAAAAGCCTCTGTCCGTAAGGGTCGTCATAATTGATGACCGCGCTGTCGCAGATGTCGAAAAGTTTTGCCTTTGCCTCAAAGTAATTCTCCATGGTTTTGTGATAGTCCAAGTGATCCTGAGTGAGGTTTGTAAACACCGCCACTTCGTAGTGGCTGTCGCCGATGCGCCGCTGATCCAGCGCGTGGGAAGATACCTCCATGACGCAGAACTCACAGCCGGCGTCCGCCATCCGGGCGTAGAGGCCCTCCAGCTCCATGGCATCGGGAGTGGTTTGCTCAGCATGGACCACTTCGTCGCCGATTTCGTTTTGGATGGAGCCGATGAGCCCCACCTTTTTGCCGATGCCGGTGAGGACACTTTTGATGAGTTTGGTGGTCGTCGTTTTGCCGTTGGTGCCGGTGACACCGATGAGGCGCAGCTTTTTAGAAGGATTTCCATAATAATTGGCCGCCATTTTGGAGTAAGCCAGATGGGTGTCCGGGACGAGAATCTGCTCTTTCAGGCCAAGGTCCCGTTCGCATACAATGGCGGAGGCCCCTTTTTGAAGGGCCGCGTCCGCAAACGTATGCCCGTCGGCGGCAGCGCCGTTGATACAGACAAATACGTCCCCCGGCTTTATATTTCTCGAATCGTTGACGACGGTGCCCACGTCGCGGTCCTCATAGTCGGACAGCACCTGCACCTCGTCTAACAAAGCTGATAACAGCATACTCAGTTTCTCCTCTCAAGCGGTTCCCCGCAGAGTGACGGGAATTTCACGCTCTCATGAAATCGCCGTTTTATTTTCACCGTCAAAGCGGTGTTTTCCTATTCGCCGTCTTCTCCGGTGATGAGGCACTGGACTTCCACAATGGTCCCCTTGGGCACCGTGGAGCCGCTTTCCACGCTCTGGGCGGAAACCTGGGCCCGCTTGTTATTGGCGGCGCCTCCGGTGATGCGGATGTTCAGGCCGGAATTGGTGAGGACTTGGTTTGCCTGGGTGGGCGTCATACCCACGACCGATGGCACGGTGACAGTCTGCTCAGCGTTTTCCTCGGTGTAGAGGATAACTGTTCCCTCACGGGGAATTTTGGTTCCCTGGTTGGGGAAGACCGATACAACGGATTTTCCGTTTCCGACAATCTTGCCGTTCAGGCCCTGAATTCTCAGCTTACTTTCCGCTGAAAAGGGGTCCATACCGATCATGCCGGTGGGGATGGTAGCTTCCTGGTCGGCCAGCTCTTCTTCAGAGTACTGCGGAGCAATCCCCAGGTAGGGCAGAACATCCTTCATAACCGCCGCGGCCAGGGGGCCGACGACGACGTTTGCGTAATCCCGCTGGCCCTCTGTGGGTTCATCCACCATGACGAGGGCGGCGACCTGAGGGTCGTCGGCGGGGGCAAAAACGAAATAGGAAAAGACGTATTTGGAGTTTGTGGAGTCGGTGAGTTTCTGGGCGGTGCCGGATTTTCCGCCGATGCGGTAGCCCTTGACATAGGCGTTGGTGCCGCCGTTTGCCGAAACCACCTGTTCCAGTGCGTTTCTCATAATGGCGGAGGTCTCTTCAGAGATTACTTGCCGCCGGACTTCCGCGCCAATTTCTTTCACGGTATTACCGTTATTATCGACCACTTTGCTGACGATATGCGGCTGTAAAAGCTTTCCGCCGTTGATGGAGGCCACCGCCGCCGTCATCATCTGCAAAGGAGTGACGGTATTGGACTGTCCGAAGGAGCAGGAAGCCAAGCTGATGGGAGACATGGAGGCGTCGTAATAGGAGCCTTTGTTCTCCGCCGGCAGGTCGATACCGGTTTTTTCGGTGAGGCCGAAGCCCTCATAGTACTTAAAGAATTTCTCCGCCCCCAGGCTCTGGCCAATGGCGATAAAGGCCGGGTTGCAGGAATTTACCAGCGCGCCGGTAAAATCAAGCGTACCGTGGCCGCCATGCTTGTGGCAGTGGATGGGTTTGGGAAGCCCCGGAAAGGTGACAGAGCCGGTGCAGTGGTAGGTGGAGTTGAGGTTAGCGGTTCCCTCTTCCAGCGCCGCCGAGGCGGTGACGGTTTTGAAAACCGAACCGGGCTCATAGGTATCAGTGATGGTCTTGTTCCGCCACTGCATCTCCCAGGCGTCCTTTGTCGCTTCCTTCCTTTCCTCTTCGGTGGAAGCGGCGTCGATCTGGGCCTGGAGCTTCTCGCTGGTAATTTCGTAAGGGGCGTTCAAATCGAAGTCGGGTTTGGAAGTCATGCCGAGGATCGCCCCGGTGTTCACATCCATGACGATAATGGCGGCGCCCTGGTCAGGAGCGTACTGGGTCACGGCATTGTCCAGGGATTTCTCGATAAAGTGCTGAATTACCTGGTCGATGGTGGTGACGATGCTGTTTCCCTGCTGGGCGGGATAGATTTTCTCATAAGAGGTGGGCAGCGTCTCGCCGAGAGCGTTTTTCGCCGAAATTTTTCTGCCCGGGGTGCCGGAAAGCACCGAGTTATATTTCGCTTCCAGGCCATATGCACCCTGGTTATCGGAGTTTGTAAAGCCGATAACAGTGGAAGCTAAATTTTCGTAAGGATAGTACCGTTTGGTGTCCACTTCCAGATAGATGCCTTTGTAGCCTTTGTCCTTTTTGAGCTTTGTGATCTCATCGGCCACCGGTTTTTCGATTTTGCGCTTGATGATCTCGTACTGGCTGTTGGTGTTTTCCAGCCGTTTGCGCACGTCTTCCGGCTCCAGCTCGAGGAGCGTCGAAAGATCGCTGACCATTTCGTCCCGCTGCGCCTCATCCTGGTACTTGTTGATTTCCAACGGGGAGAGCTGCACATTCCAGACGGTGGCGCTTTGGGCCAGCACGTTCATATTGGTGTCGTAGATCGTCCCGCGGTTGGCGGGAATGGTGATGTCGCTCAGCTGCTGTTCCGAAGCCTTGACCTTCAGGTCCTGCCCGGTGACCAGCGAACGGTATGCCAGGTTTGCAATTACCCAACCCAACGCCAGCGCAATAAAACTGATAATGACAATCAGCCGAATTTTCATTTTCTTAGTGATGTTACCTGCCATTCAGAGACCTCCCTGTAAGTCCCGTCCTTCCAGTATCTGGATATTGCCTATACAATAACAAAAGGTCAAGATATCGATCTCAACCTCCCGCATCATTTTATATGTATTGAAAAGATACGGCGCTTATGCCATATCCGGCGGATTATTCAAATAAATTCCCGATAAAATCCGCGATTTTTGTAAAGACCGAGTCTTGTTTTACCGTCGTTTCGATTTTGTTTTCGCTGTTGAGCTGAATATAGCCCACCTGGCTGCTGTCGGGTTTGACCATGCCATATTCGCCGACGGCAATGTCCTCGATAGTCTTGAGGGACACCCGGCTCTCCAGCTCGCTCTGCATCCGGACGCCTTCGCTTTTGAGCTCACTCAGTTCAGCGTTGGCAGCGTTGTACTGCATATTCAGTTCGTTGATGACGACCCTTCCGTAAGGCACAGTGGAAGTCAGGGCAACGAGCAAAAGCGCAACTGCGACGACCTTTACAGGATTTAAGGTTTTCTCTTTGCCGGCACTGACCTTCGTAATGACGGGAGCACGGTTTTCAAACCGTTCCAGATCATAGGCCAGATTGCTTCTTTGCTGCATTTAAATCCTCTCCTTGCATTTTTCCAAAATTCGTAGCTTTGCGCTTTGACTTCTTCTGTTTGTTTCTAATTCTTCTCGGGTTGGAAGAATGGGCTTTCGGTTAATCAGTTTCGCCTTGGGTTCATTGTGACAGACGCAAATGGGAAATTCCGGCGGGCAGGTGCAGCCTTTGCAGAGTTCTGCAAATTTCTGTTTGACCATCCGGTCCTCCAGGGAATGAAAGGTGATGATGACGAGCCTTCCTCCGATGTTTAAAAGGTCGAAAGCCGCGTCGATTCCCCCGCTCAGCACATCCAACTCGGAATTGACGGCGATGCGGATTGCCTGAAAAGAACGCTTGCAGGGGTTTTTCTCTCTCCTGGAAGCGGCCGGCACCGATGCCTTAATGATTTCCGACAGCTGGAAGGTAGTCTCAATAGGAGACTCTTCCCGATGCCGCACGATGTTTTTGGCGATATTGTAGGCGAACTTTTCCTCCCCGTATTCCCGCAGGATTCGGGAAAGCTCGTCCACGCTGTAGGTATTGACCACGTCCCTGGCACTAATACCGCTCTGGGACATGCGCATATCCAAGGGGGCATCCTTTTGGTAGCTGAACCCCCGCTCCGCCGTATCCAGCTGATACGACGACACCCCCAAATCCAGGAGCACTCCGTCAACCTTTTGGACATTCGCGCCCAGTATAGCGTCCGTCATGTCCTTGAAGTTTGTCCTGATAACCTGCGCCTGAGGGTAGGGGCGAAGGCGTTCACCCGCCGCTTTTACGGCGTCCGGGTCCTGATCGAGGGAAAAAAGCCTGCCGGTGGTCAGGCGTTTGGCGATCTCTGAGGAATGCCCTCCCCCGCCAGCCGTTCCGTCGACATAGATGCCGTCTTCCCGGATGTTTAATCCCTCCATGCACTCGCTGAGCATGACAGGGTAATGGGAAAACTCCATCTATTTTCCTCCGTTTCCTTTTTTCGTCAGAAGCCCAATGCGTCGATCAGTTCTCCAATCGACTCAGCGTTCATCTCGCCGCAGACTGCATCCCACTCCGCTTTGTCCCAGATCTCGCAGCGGTCGTCCGCCCCGATGATCATCACTTCTTTGGTCAGCCCGGCGAATTCTCTTAGTGGCTGAGGAATGACAATTCTTCCCTGCTTGTCCGGCTCGCACTCACACGCGCTGGAAAAGAGGTAACGCTGCAATTGTCTCGCTTTGGATATGGGGAGTTCTTTGATTCGTTCCTGTTTTAACTTCCACTGTTCCAGTGAATAGGCGTACAGGCATTTATCGCCCAAGCCTTTAGAAACGATGAACCTTTCTCCCATATCGTCCCGGAGCTTGGCAGGAAAATTCAAACGCCCTTTTATATCTATATTGTAACCGTACTCACCGATCAACATTTCCTGCCTCACCCCTTTCACCGCAGGGAGGGAATTTAATGGACTTTTACTCCATTTCTCCCCACTTCTCACCACTTATGATATAATTATATCCACTGAATACCAATTTTGCAACTGTTTTTTTGCGGTATTACGGCCAAAAACTGCATGTTCACAAAATATTTACATTTTAAAATGCAACAGACTAAAATTGACAAGTGTTGGTCAAGTGTTCTATTATTTTCTTTTTTTCGACAAAATATCTGTCATAATCTTCCATTATTTACCAATCAGAAATATTCTATATTCTCAAAATTTCGACAATTGCAAAAAAGCCGCCAGGACACCCATAAAAGTCCATCGCACTAAAATGGGGGTTCTGTTCCACTTTGTCCAAATTTTAGGTAATTTTAGAAAACATGTACAATTTTATCAGGTTTTCAATTTATTAAACAACAAAAACAGGATGCAGACGAAACACCTGCATCCTGTTTTTCTTTCTTTATATGACGTAGTATGGCAATTAAGCGCCGATTCGGTCCATTCTCAATTTAGCGGTAATGATGGTCCCTTTTCCCAGAGCACTCTCTAAGGTGACATTACCGTCGTAAAGGCTCACAATGTGCTTGACGATAGCGAGGCCTAAGCCAGTTCCTCCAACGCTTCTGCTGCGGCCCTTATCCACTCGGAAAAACCGCTCGAAAACCCGCTGCTGCATCTCCTGCGGGATCCCGATGCCCGTATCCTTCACCGTCAGGTACATATATTTGTCATCCCGTTCCACCCGCACGAAAACCGAACCGTTTTCCACATTGTATTTGACGGCGTTTTGAATCAGGTTGCCAAACAGATTGTGCATATGGCCGTAGGCCGCCGGAACAGAGAACTCCCCGCCGGAAATCTCCAGCGTAATATTTTTCTCCATCATCGAGGGCATCAGCGCCTCCTTGATCTCCTCCAGCAGATCCCTGATATTCACCTGAGTGACTGGAGCCTGATCCCCGTCGTTTTCCAGCTTAGAGATAAACAGCAGATCATCGATGATTCGTGTCATCCGTCTGGCCTCCCGCCGGATGATCTTTACGCTGTCCATAGCTTTTTCCGGCTCAGTCACAAGGCCCGCTTCCAAAAGCTCCGCAAATCCTAAAATGGAAGTAATGGGCGTTTTCAGCTCATGGGAGGCATTTGAAAAGAAATCCTGCCGCTGCTTTAATGCAGTGCGTTCCGCTGTGACGTCGAAAAGGGCGATCATAATGCAGCTGCGGTCCACGAAGTTCGGATTACGCACCAACTTGACGTTTAGAGAGTAAATACTGCCGTTGGCGGCAAGAACATCGAAAGCAGTCACTTTGTTTTTGCCGATAGCCTTGTCTACTGCCTCCAATATATCTTTATCGTCAATGATTTCCTGGAGATCCCTGCCTGCCGCATCCTCCTGGATACCCAAAATCTGTGCTGCTGATCCATTAAGGGCGATAACCCGCTTGTCGGTGTCTACCATTAAAAAGCCCTCATTCATGTTGGCCAGGATAAAGTCGAACTGCCGCTTCTGGTTGCGGCGCTTCATCTGGGTGGCCACCAACTGATTGCAGATGCCACGAATGTGCTCGCTAAGCTCCTCTATCTCCGGAGCAGCGCCAGACGCTTCCGGCGAAAAGGCGAACTTCTCCCCCTTATCCTCTAGCTGGCGAGTGAGCTTCTCCATAGAGCGGTACGCCGCTTTGCGGGTATTTTTGGCGAGTAGGATGCATACCGCCGCCAACAGCAGAACGCTGACGGTCAAGTACGCCCAAAAGGCAGTTGAGTTTCCGGTATGCATAAAAATAGCCGCCCCTCCCGCCGTCAATCCGGCCGTGAGGAGCACAAGCAGAATGTTTCGACACAAAATCGCTCGTTCCACAGACATTCCTTCCTTTGATGATCTTACTTGCAGTTTATTCCAATCCACATGGCATCATTCCACTTATGAAAAAAGAACAAATATAAGAACCCGACCCGCCATCGCAATCATAGATTGCGGGCGGGTTCCCCGGAACCTTGTTATTTTTAATAAGAACCCGACCCGCCATCGCAATCATAGATTGCGGGCGGGTACCGGGCGGACACCGCCCTGGAATCCTGTTGACTTACAATGAAAATAACGGTTTCACCTTGCGAAACCGTTTTCTTTTTGCGGCGGAGCCTTATTTTTGGTAAAACCGATAGCCGACGCCGCGAATCGTCTTGATATACTGGGGGTTATCAGCGTCGTCGCCCAGCTTGTGGCGCAGGGTGCGGATGTGCATATCCAGGGTCCGGGTCTCCCCCTCGAAGTCAATACCCCATACGAGGTTTAAAAGCTCTGAACGGGTCATGACACGGTCGGCGTTTTCCATGAGGAGTTTCAAAAGCTCAAATTCCTTATAGGTGAGCTCGATTTTCTCCTCTCCGCGAAGCACGTCCCGGGTGTCGCAGTTCATGGTCAGGTCTTGCCCAGTGATAACCGGCTGTTTGCCGCGGGAATGGCCTGAGCGGCGGAGAAGGGCCTGCACCCTCGCCTTCAGTTCCAAAATGCCGAAGGGCTTTGTCAAGTAATCATCCGCTCCGGCGTCGAGGCCGGCCACCTTATCCAGTTCTGCCGTCTTGGCGGTGAGCATCATGATGGGAAGCTCCTGATAGGCCGGATTCTGGCGCAGTTTCTTCACCGCAGTGACGCCGTCCATATCGGGAAGCATAATGTCAAAGAGCAAAACGTCCGGCGTTTTCTCCGCAATGGCGCCGAGACCTTCAGAGGCTGTTTCAAAGGTAAAAACCTCGTAGCCGAAGGCCTCCAGCGCAGTTTTTACCAGCTGGCGGATATTTTCGTCGTCTTCTATGGCATAAATCAGCGGCATAACAGGTATCATTCCTTTCAGGCTTTGCGGGTGGGGTCCGCAGTCCGGCCGAGGGAAAGGAGCCGCAGGCGATTCCCTTCCGTCTTCTTAAAATGGCATCATCAACCGCTTCAGCAGAATCTGCCCTACGCGGTTTTTCTGTAACGAATACAGTATACCATCATTATCTCGAAAAGTAAATCGCTTATCCAAAGCGCCCCACAATATAATCCTCTGTCTTTTTCTGCGAGGGGGAGCCAAAAATTTTAGACGTAGTGTCGTACTCCACCATCTCTCCTACCAGGAAAAAAGCCGTGTAATCGGATACTCTGGCTGCCTGCTGCATATTGTGGGTGACGATGGCAACGGTGTATTTCTGCTTCAGCTCCAAAATCAGGTCCTCCACCTTTTGAGTGGAGATGGGATCTAAAGCCGAAGTGGGTTCGTCCATCAAAAGAACTTCCGGCTCCACCGCCAAAGCCCTCGCGATGCAGAGCCGCTGCTGCTGGCCGCCGGAGAGGGAGAGGGCGGGCTTTTTCAGCCGGTCTTTCACCTCGTCGAACAAAGCTGCGCCCCGAAGGCTCGTTTCGACGATTTCATCCAGCTTGGATTTTTGCTTGATTCCGTGAAGCCGGGGGCCGTAGGCGATGTTGTCGTAGATGCTCATGGGAAAAGGGTTGGGCCGCTGGAACACCATGCCCACCTGTTTGCGCAGCAGAGTCACGTCCACCTTGGGGGAATAGATGTCCTGTCCGTCCAACTGGACATCGCCGGTAATTTTAACGTTTTCTACCAGATCGTTCATCCTGTTTAGAGTTTTTAAAAAGGTGGACTTTCCACAGCCGGAAGGGCCGATGAAAGCGGTCACTTTCCGTTCCGCGATGGGGAGGGAAACGTCTTTGAGAGCGTGGTTGTCCCCATAATACAAATCCAGATGGGATGCGCTCATTTTATCCATAACGAAATCTCCATTTCTGTACGGTTATTGCTTTTTGGCGCGGACGGTGAGGCGGGTCAGCAGGTTGATGCCCAAAACGATCAGCACCAAAATCGCGGCGATGCCGAAGCTCACATCGTTTTGTCCCCGCTCGGCGTACTGGTAGAGCTGGACCGTCAATGTCGCGCCGGAGTTTGCCGCGTGGCCCAGTAAGTTCTTCGGCAGGTTGGTGGCGATACCGGCAGTGAAGATCAACGCGGCGGATTCGCCCACGATGCGGCCGACGCTCAGGATAACCGAGGTGACGATGCCGCTCATACAGCAGGGCAGCAAAATGGTGCGGATCATGTGCCACTTGGTAGCCCCGAGGCCCGCGGCTCCTTCCCGGTAACCCTGAGGAACGGTGCGGAGAGCTTCCTGGGTGGTGCGGATGATGGTGGGCAGTACCATGATGGTCAGGGTCAACGCTCCGGCGATGATGGAGTACCCCATCCCCATCATGTTGCAGAAAAACATGGTGCCGAACAGTCCGTAAATAATGGAGGGGATGCCCGCCAGCGCCTCAGTGGTAAACTCGATGGCTTTGGTCAGCTTACCTTTTTTGGCGTATTCATTAAGGTAGATGGCGGCTCCGATGCCCAAAGGAGTGGCGATGACGAGGGTCAGCACGATCATGTAGACGGTGTTGATGATGTTGGGCAGAATCCCGTAGGTTTTCTGCAAAGTGCTGGGAACGGTGGACAGAAACGCCCAGTCCACCTGGGGAAGCCCCTTCGCCAAAATGTACCCCAACAGCGACAGGGTCAGACAGACGGTGACGCCTCCCGCCAGTAGGGACAGACCCTTCATGACAATGTCAAATACCCGCACTTTCTTGGCGGTGATAGAAATGGGCCGTCTATCCGCAAGGGCATATGGCGCCGCAACCGATGGATTTACTGTCATAACGTTTCAAACCTTTCCAAAAGTCCTTATTGCTTGGTCCCTTTTTTGAGAATAGTGGTCAGCACCAGGTTGATGATGAAGATAAAAAGGAAGAGGACGAGTCCGATGGAGAACAGCGCTTCTTGGTGCTGTCCAGCGGCGTAGCTCATCTCCGATACGATACCGGTGGTCAAAAAGCGGACACTTTTAAAGATACCCGGCATGTTTACCACGTTTCCCGAGACCATGATGATTGCCATGGTTTCTCCGATGGCTCTTCCAACCCCCAAAACGATTCCGGTAATGATGCCGGATTTCGCCGCCGGAATGTTCATTTTAAATATCGTAGTGACTTCGGTGCCTCCAAGAGCTAAAGAGCCGTCGGAATACTCCTGGGGAACTGCCTTGAGAGAGGTGACCGTCACGCTGACGATAGTCGGGAGGATCATCACCGCCAGCACCAGCATGGCAGACAGGAGATTCGCGCCGGACGAAAGATGAAAGGCTTTCGCCACCGCCGGACCCAATACGATCATGCCCACCAGTCCGAACACCACCGACGGGATGCCAGCCAAAAGTTCCACCACTGCCGTCAGGAAAGAGCTGAGCTTTTTCGGGGCCAGGTAACAAATGAACACGGCGGTGAGGACGCCTAAGGGTACTCCGACGAGGATAGCTCCAAAGGTTCCGCAGATGGAACTGAGAATCATGGGAAGGATACCGAACCGGGGGTCTGCCGCAGTAGGTGCCCAGGTGGTTCCCAGTAAGAATTCTTTTAACCCGATTTTGGTAATCGCAGGCGCGCCGGACGAGATCATGTATATTGTGATGACCGCCACACAGAGTATCGAAAGTATGCCGCAGACAAAGAAGATGGCGTTCATGACTTGCTCGACAGCTTTTTTCGCTCCCATTTTCTTTTTGGCGGCGATTGTTCCTATCATATAAATAGTCATTCCTTTCGTGGAATCGGGACGGAAGGGATAAAATCGTTCTGTTCCCTGTTTTCGATCCTGTCTGCCGGCAGGCAGGACGAAAGGGCGGAGCGTTCCCCCACCCTATTTGTCCCCGCTTTACTTGCTCAGCGGAATGAGGCCTATCTGGGAAGCAATGCTTTGTCCTTCATCGCCCAGAGCAAATTCCAGAAAAGCCTTGACCTCAGGCCGAAGTTCGGTACCAGTTTTGGTCACCATGACGAAGGGCCTCTGCAAGGTGTAGGACCCGTCCTGCACTGTTTCGATGGCAGGGGAAACACCGCCGACTTTCAGTGCTTTGACGGTATCGTCCACGTTTGCGAGAGAGACATATCCAATGGCCCCGGGGGTGGAAGCCACCGCTGTCTGCACAGCGCCTGTTGAGGTGAGTTCCTGATCGTGTTTGGCGTTGTCTTGGATGCCGACGACGCTTTCAAAACCGTCTCTGGTGCCGGAACCGGCTTCCCGTCCGATCACCTGAATTTCCGCATCGTCGCCGCCTAGGTCCTTCCAGTTTTGGATTTCGCCGGTGTAGATTTTGAGGATTTGCTCGGTGCTGAGGTCTTCAATGGGGTTTGCGGTGTTGACGATGACGGCGATTCCGTCCAGGGCGATGGTCTCTGAGTCGAGTCCAGTCTCAGTATCTTTGAGTGCGCGGCTCACATTCCCAATATCACTGACGCCTTCCTGGGCGTTTTTCACGCCGGTGGAGGAACCGCCCAGCTGAACGTCGATGGCCACGTCGGGGTATTTCGCGTTGAAGCCTTCTGCCAAGGCCTTGGCGATTTCTTCCATAGATGTAGAGCCGGACATGCTCACTTTACCGCTCAAAGCTTCGGTGGAAGAACCGGGTTCCTGTGAAGAGAGAGAATCGGAAGAGCTGTTTCCTTCTGCATTTCCGCACCCGGACAATACTCCGGCAGCCAAAACGCCGGCCAATAGTAAAGATGTCAATTTTTTCATACTGTTTTCATCCTTTCTGAATAGGAGAACTCCCTGTTTTCTTTACAGGTTTTTTGAATTTTTTCTTTCTTCTTTTTACAAGCTTATTGTAACGGATAATTTTCCATCCAAAAATCAGAGTACAGTATAACAACAGTAAAAACTCTGTAAAACCGATTTCTCCTTTCTGAAATGGGAAAAGGCTCCCCCTTTTCATTCTATGCCGCCTCAGGGCCGGCTAGAAAAGATATCCATTTATGCGAGTCAAATCAATGAATCCAAAAGGAACTCACACCATAATTGACAAATTAAAATGGAAAATTGACCAGATTTATAGATAATATTGCAGAAAAAATGAGATTTGCTATACTCAAATTAGAACAATACGGTTCTTTTTCAAAGGATATTTTAGGAGATTACAGGAGGTGAGAGGTTTTGCAGCCTAATTTTCGTTTTAGCGATCACGATAAAGGAGGAACCCCATGAAAATTCGTAAACCAATTATAACCCGGCTGTGTGCAGCTGTAACAGCACTAGCCATTTTACCTGCGTCGATTTCCCTACAGGCTTTCGCCGCTCCAGAAGACGACGGAGAACCAATCAACTGGGCGTTGGGGCAATCCTACATAAAATCTGTCCCGCCTTCAGCCGGCGGGGACTATATGGATGCATTACGTGAGGATACCGACAACAAGGAGCTCACCGACGGCATCGTTGGCGCTCCCGACTACTGGAACGATTATAACTGGGTTCACTGGCTTGGCCAGCCGGTCGATATTGTTGTTGATCTGGGCGGCGAAAGGTCTTTCGACACCTTTGAAATCGTCGCATTGTCCCATGCAGCAGGGCTTTATGTGCTGCCCAGCGTGGTCAATATCTCTGTTTCCAGCGACAACGCAACCTGGGACGACATTCATTCCGGAACACTCCCCAGAGATTTACCAACGGACACAGCCTATACTTATTCCTATAAAAACCCCACTTCCTTAAAAGGCCGCTATGTTAAATTCAGCCTGCCCACTGAAGGAGAGTGGAATCTGATCGGCGAAATCCGGGTTTGGGGAACTCCCGAGCCGGAAGATGCTGCCACCCCCATCATCGATGTGGATTTAGAGGCAGCCAAATCGGCTGCACCTGGCGACGAAGTTACTCTCTCTGTATCGGCGAGCACTTCTGACAGCGGTGTTTTGTCCTATCAGTGGTACAAGGATGATGTAGTCATCGAAGGTGCTACCGAGGCCACTTACATCATTTCTTCTGCAATTTTGGAGGACAACGGAGACTATAAAGTAGTGGTCACCAACACAAACGGTGCCTCCACTGCTTCTGCATCCTCCGCCGTCTGCACTTTGACCGTTTTAGAACCAATCAACTGGGCGTTGGGGCAATCCTACATAAAATCTGTCCCGCCTTCAGCCGGCGGGGACTATATGGATGCATTGCGTGAGGATACCGACAACAAGGAGCTCACCGACGGCATCGTCGGCGCTCCCGATTACTGGAACGATTACAACTGGGTTCACTGGATCGGTCAGCCGGTTGATATTGTTGTTGATCTGGGCGGCGAAAGGACTTTTGATACCTTTGAAATCGTCGCTTTGTCCCACGCGGCAGGGCTTTATGTGCTGCCCAGCGTGGTCAATATCTCTGTTTCCAACGATAACGCAACCTGGGACGACATTCATTCCGGAACACTCCCCAGAGATTTGGCAACGGATACAGCCTATACTTATTCCTATAAAAACCCCATTTCCTTAAAAGGCCGCTATGTTAAATTCAGCCTGCCCACTGAAGGAGAGTGGAATCTGATCGGCGAAATCCGGGTTTTGGGAACTCCCGAGCTGGGAGATGCTGCCACCCCCATCATCGATGTGGATTTAGAGGCAGCCAAATCGGCTGCACCTGGCGACGAAGTTACTTTCTCTGTATCGGCGAGCACTTCTGACAGCGGTGTTTTGTCCTATCAGTGGTACAAGGATGATGTAGTCATCGAAGGTGCTACAGAAGCTACTTACACCATTGCTTCATTGGCCGCAGAGGATGAGGGAAGTTACAAAGTAGTGGTCACCAACACCAAAGGTGATTCTACCGCTACGGCGACTTCTACTGTATGTACTTTGACGGTCGAAGGAGCGGACACCAACTGGGCTTTGAACATGCCCTATACCAAATCCACTGAACCGTCGGCAGACGGCAGTTATATGGACGCCATGCGCGCAGACCAGGACAACAAACAGCTGACCGACGGCATCGTCGGCCTTCCCGACTACTGGAACGATTATAACTGGGTTCATTATATCGGGAAACCTGTTGACGTCGTAGTGGATTTGGGTGAGGACAGGGTATTTAACGCATTCGAAATTGTCATGATGCGTTATAACAGCGGCGGTCTCAATATCACGCTGCCCTCCGCCGTAAATATCTCTTATTCCAGCGACAATGTAACTTGGCAGGAAGTTCACAGCGGCAGCTTCCCCACCGACGTTACTGAATCCACCGCATACACCTATTCCTACCGGCACCCAGCTTCTGTGAAGGGCCGCTATGTAAAATTCAGCTTGCCCGCCGAAGGAGAATGGAACCTGATTGGTGAGGTGCGCGTCCTCAAAACATCCGACGCTCCCGAATATGAGGAAGCCGCTGTTCCCACCTTTGATACCGATCTGGAAGCGACTAAAACAGCCAAACTAGGTAAAGAAGCGACCTTTGCCGTCTTGGCAAGCACTTCCGATGGCGGCACACTGTCCTACCAGTGGTACAAAGACGATGTGGCCATTGAAGGCGCTACCGAAGCTACCTACACCATTGCTTCAGTGACCTCAGAGGATGCCGGCAGCTACAAAGTAGTGGCCGTGAACACAAAAGGCCATGCTACTGCTACCGCGACTTCAACCGTCTGTGCTTTGACAATTGACGGCGGCATATCTTACACCAATATTGCACTGAATAAGCCATATACTAAATCGGCGGAACCGGTAAATGCCGGCGTTTATCCTGATACCGACGATAAAGAGTTAACAGACGGTATTGTAGGGGCTCCGGATTTGTGGAACGACTATAACTGGGTTTGCTGGATCGAACCCGCCGTCGATATTGTGGTCGACCTGGAAAGCGTTCAGAATTTTGACGGATTTGAACTCATTGCCATGCGCTACAATTTCGGTGGGACTGACATTCAGCTGCCAAGCGTGATTGAATTTTCCTATTCCAGCGACAACGTGACCTGGACAAAGGTTCACACTGGTAAATTTCCCACAGATCTTACCACATCTACAGCATATACTTATCACTACACTCACCCGGTTTCTATGATAGGCCGTTATATAAAATTCAGCTTGCCAATGAGAGAAGAATGGAAACTCATCAGTGAGATCCGTGTTCTTGCAAATCAAGCTGAATCCAATGCGGCAAAACCCACCTTTACAAAAGATTTGCCTTCCTATCTCTATGTAGAGGAAGGCACGCCCGCTTCCCTTTCCGGCGAAGCCACTGCCTCTGACGGCGGTACGATTACCTATCAGTGGTACAAGGACAACAACCCCATTGATGGTGCGACCTCCGCAGAATATACCATCAGTTCCTGCGAAGAATCTGACAGCGGAGCTTATATGCTGGTCGCCACCAATACCAAAAACGGTGAAACAGCAAAATCCGGAAGTACCGTCTGCACACTCACCGTTCAGACCAAAAAACGCAGAAACCTGGCCTTAAACCGTTCTTATACCATGACAATGGGCACTACAGACTTTAGCTTTTTGAACCCCGACGATAACGGTAAAGAGATGACTGACGGCATCCACGGCGAAATTGCCGGTGATTTCAGCTATCAGACTGCTCCCTGGCTGGGTTGGATCGGCGGAAAATCCGCCACCTTTGAGTTTGACCTGGGTGGCATCGCTCAAATCGACGAAGTGACTACTCACGTTTACTCCTATCCCCACTATGGTATTGACTATGCTACCGGCTACAAGGTAGAGGTATCCACCAATAACCGGCAGTGGACGACTATCCGAGACGACTCCGACGCCTACGAAAAAGAGTGGCTCTCCTTTGAAAGCGACACACCTGTTGCCGCCCGGTTTGTCCGCGTCACCGTCTTCTACGGCTTTATGACCCTCATCGACGAAATTGAGATTTACGGCATCGGCGGACGGCCCGAACTGCCTGCCCCTGACCCTGATACCGTCATGAATCTGGCGCTGAATCGCCCCTACTACCTCCATGCCGAGGACGCAAACGGCACGCCGCAGGTTCCCGCTCTACAGGCTCAGTGGCCCGACAGCGGCGAAATGCTCACCGATGGTGCCTATGCTCCGAGCAGCGACTGGCAGGCCGACCAAAGCAAATGGGTCAGCTGGCGCAAAACAGGCAACGACTTGACCGTTTCCGCTGAAATCGACTTGGGTTCCCAGAAAGCGGTGGAAGAGGTCATGGTAAGCCTCTTAAATCAGCCCACGTACGGGCTGTGCCTGCCCTCTGACATCAAAATCGCTGTCTCCAACAGCGTGAACTCCGACAAACTCGACTGGATCACCGTCTACGAGGACACTGTGGCGGACGACGGCACTGGATCAGGGCTCCAGAAAGTGATCTGTGAGCTGCCGGAAATCGTCCGGGCACGCTTTGTGCGGATTACCCTCACGCAAAGAGGCGAATACATGGCCATGGATGAGATCGAAATAAAAGGAAAAGGCGACCTAACAAATGCCATCGATCCCATCGACTTGTTCACAAAAGGCCTCATCAAACTTTCCGACGGCAAGCCTTACAAAAGCTCTGAGACTGATTCTTCTTATCCCGACGACGGAACTAAACTGACTGACGGCGTCTACGGCGCTGCCAATATGTCGGATCCGGCTTGGACTGATTTCCATTTCGCAAATCAGCCCACCAAGACCGTTGAAGTAGACTTTGGTGAAATCCGTTATTTGAACCGTATTTCGATGAACTTCCTCTATGACGGAGAAAAGGGCGTCACTCCGCCCAACCGGGTTCAATTCTCCTTCTCTGAGGATGGCAAAAAATGGACAACCGTCTACGACTCCCGCGGAATCGCCGCTTCCGACTCTACTTATAAGCATCAATACTTCTCCAGTGAACCGGTAAAAGCTCAGTACGTCATGTTCTACCTATATTCCACAAGTGAATGGGCCTTTGCTGACGAATTGGAAATCTGGGGCGACAGCCGCTCCGAGCCATCGATAGTGGTACCTGTCGACCCTCCAAAGCCGGAAAAACAACCGGGATTTGCTTACCCGGGCAGCGATACTGCGGGTATTCGCAATCTGGCCGTTTTGGATGCCAGCCTTTCCTGGACAGCGGAAGCCCTGGCACCTTATTTTACCTATCAGGGCAGCGCCATCGGCGATTACAGCATGTTTGACGGCGTTGCAGTAACAGGTTCTCCATCCGATTATCCCGCTCTGCTCCAAAAGCTCAGCGAAACCGGAAAAGAACTGAAAATCGTCCTCGCCCTTCCTTACGAAAGCGGCGGAAATATGGACGAACAAAAGCAAAAAACCGAAACAGGACTCAATAGCCTTCTTACGATGACGGACGCATACGAAAACCTGACCCTTGTGGGAATTCTTCTCACGAATCCCCAGCTGACTGATACCGACTTGGTGGACTACTCAGCACAGCTGATCCACGATGAGGGTCTCAAAGTGTTCTGGCTACCTTCCGCTGATGCCGCGGGACTCAGTTCCTGGCAGGAACACGGTATCGACGTGGCAGCCTGCAATTCCGCTGCATCCGCTACCGCATATGAGCACAATCTGGGGCTTCTCATGAAAGCACCTGCCGACCGGGCAGAAAACTTAGCCAGTTATGAAAGCTATCTGGACATTCTGGACCATTCGGTATCGGAAAAATTCCAAGGAAGGTATATCTTCCGAGCCTACGATTTAGGGCTTTGGAATCTGGAAACCGAAATGGGCCAAAAGGCATATGAAAGCACCTGTAAAATGATGGAAGGCCTGCTGAAAACCTCTAGCCGAACCATTCCGAACTCCCCGTCTGTCGCACAGTTCGCCAGCACGTGGGTGAGCCTCGACAGCACACAAGGTTATGAATACAGCATGGACGGCATCCATTGGACCAAAGATTTCACTTTTAGAAACCTCTCCCCCGAAACCGAATATCATTTCTATCAACGCATCGCCGAAACAGGCGGACTGGAAGCTTCCCTCATGAGTGAATCGCTCAAATTCACTACTCCTAAGACGCCTGAGGAATCCAGCAGTGAATCTTCTAGTGAGTCTTCCAGTGAGTCTAGCAGCGAATCCTCCAGCGAGTCTAGCAGCGAATCCTCCAGCGAGTCTAGCGGCGAATCCTCCAGCGAGTCTAGCGGCGAATCCTCCAACGAGTCTAGCAGCGAATCCTCCAACGAGTCTAGCAGCGAGTCCTCTGGCGGAGGAAACTGGGGAGGCGGAGGCGGTTCCTATCATCCCTCTACTCCTTCCACCGGAAATACAGACACAGACGGCTGGAAGCAACTCTCCGACGGCAGCTGGCAATATCGTCAAAACGGAAGACCTGTTTCCGGTTGGCAGACAATTGAAGGAAAATCCTATGTCTTTAATTCCGCAGGTGTTATGCAAACCGGCTGGTATCAGGAAAACGGAAAATGGTTCTACCTGGGCAGCAGCGGAACCATGCGCACCGGATGGCAGGAAATTGATCACAAATGGTACTATCTGAACACAGACGGTTCCATGGTTACAGGATGGCTGAAATCACAAAATGTCTGGTATTATCTCAAAGCAGACGGCTCTATGGCTACAGGATGGCTTCATGAAGGCGGCGTGTGGTATTGGCTCTATGACTGGGGCGGTATGGCAAACACAGCTTGGGTCAAGGTAAACGGCACCTGGTACTACTTCAGAGGAAACGGCCGGATGCACACCGGATGGCTGCAGCTGGGAAGCAACTGGTATTACCTTGCCTCAACCGGTGCCATGACTGCAAACCGTTGGCACTGGGTTGGAAACCACTGCTACTACTTCTATGAAAGCGGAGTTATGGCCGCCAGCACCACGGTGAACGGATACCGGGTTGACAATAACGGTGTATGGATTTCTTAAAATTAGTCTGGGCCGGGTGCTTTCCCGTCCTGATGATGTAAAATAGTCTCATGGCGTTCGCCAACGGCTTGTAAAACAAGCCGTTGGGCGCCTGGGAGGACATCTCCATTATCCGTTTCTGCGGATGTGGCTTAACATGAGCCTGACACCAATCTTGAGGAGGCAACATTTATGATCCATTGGAAAAAAACACTTCTCTCCTGCGCTGCTGTAGGAGCCTGCCTGCTGGCGATTCCGGTAACGGTCTTCGCCGTCAAGAGCATCTCCTCTTCGCAGGAGCCGGATCCGCCCCTGCCGCCGGAAACCGTTATGATTTCCACAGTGCGGATCAGCGCAGAGGCCCCCTGGGAGGGAGCGGCTCCTTCCGCGATTGCAGCGGATGGCAGTAACTATAAAATTGAATCCTTCCGATGGCTGGAAGGTGACGAAGAAATGACTGGCCGCTTTGAAGCCGGCAAGCAGTATTCCCTGTCTGTCACTTTAAAAGCAAACGACAATGCAGCCTTTGCTGCTCTGACACCTGCTGTAACGGGTGCAGAATCGGTAAGTGAAGCTGTTTTAAGCGACACAAAGGCCGGGAATACGATTTCTTTCACCGCAACCTTTCCAAAAGTAACGGCTTCTGTCACACCCCCTCCTGCCACGCAGGGAGAAAGCTACCTAAAAATCGAAAACGGCAACATCTATCTGTTGGCCGATTTCAGCCGTTCAGAAAAAATTCTCTACCAGCTGGGCCGCAAAGGGCCTAACAGCCTGTTTGAGATCATCAAGGTTTCTTTTGTGGGCGCCGGACTTTCCCCCGAAGAAGCCATTGAAGACGGCGGCTGGGTTCTCTATGAAAGTTATACCGACCATTTTGGCCCCTATGGTGTATTGGCTATGGACAATACGGTTCCGGGATACACCGGCACTTTTACCGGCGGAAACCATGGCTATGACAACAGCGGGGACACCAGCGCGGGAACTACCAATACTCCTACCGCCCGGTGTATTCGCTTAAAAATTATGGCTGACGGACAGCAAGTCTCTAACGGATTCAGCGGAACCGTTCAAAATGTAAGGTTTGATTGGATTAATGGTATCCAAGCTGCTAATACAAAAAAACCGGACGGAAGCGGACGAGAAGTCATGAACGAACACTATGTTATGGACTTCGACGGTCAAACTTTCCAGGTAACCAACAATATAACCATGCTGGAAGATGTCACAGTTCAAGTTTATTATGGCCTTCAGCTGGTTACTGGTTGGGCAAAAGACGGCATTCAGTACATTAACGGCGCTACTGCCGACTGGTATCCCGCCGACAGTCAGCATAGCAGCGGTAATCAGGATTGTACTGGTTATATCTGCAAATATGGAGACTATTATGCACAAGTAACCTTTGATCCCACTGTTGGACTTGGAAAAGGGGAATATATCGGAAACTATCCCACTGCAATGTGCGAAGCTTACGGAAAAGGCTATTTTAGTATGGCACGAGATAATAGCACCGTATTCCCCGAAGGATCAACCTACTCTTTTAAAGGAAGCTACCGGTTCTACCAGGGGGCTCAGTAATTCTCACTAACTCCTTCCACACATAAAGCAAGGGAGCGCAGCTTTTAAGCTGCGCTCCCTTGTCTGTTTTCTCTTATCGATAGACGCTGTAAGACTGCCGATATTCCACCGGCGTTACCTGGTATTCCTGCTTAAATTGAGAGACAAATCCGCCCACCGAAGAGTATCCTACTTCCTGTGCCACCTCTTTAGTGGATTTTTGACTGTATATCAGCAATTCACAAGCCTTCTTGAGGCGAAATCTCTTCAAAAAATGATAAGGCGTCATCCCGATTTCCTTTTTAAAGATCCGTATCATATGCTCTTCTGATACATAGAGTTTAGCGCTCATTTCCTTTAAGGTCACCGAAGAACCATAGTTTTCGTAGATGTAGGATATGACGTCGTTGACCAGCTCGTTGGCACTTTGGATTTGGTCATCGTAGACTTCGTTGACGTCCTTGAGAATTTCCAGCAGAATATCCGAGATGACTTGAACTACAAAAACTTCAAATTTAAAATAGGTATACTCCGTCCGGAGCAGTGCTTCTATCTTTTTAGCGATTAGCTGCATCGTGCCTTTGCTGACCTTGATTAAATGCCCGTAGCGCTTGATAATATACTGAAAAATATTGTTGCAGTTGTCCCCCATCAGGTGCATAAAATAGAATTCCCAGGATTCTCCTTCCTCCACCCATGTTTCTTGGGGAATTCCGGGCTCCAGAATTCCGATACAGTCAGCCTCTGCCTCGTAAAGTTTTCCATTGAGCCGAAATCGTCCTTTCCCCTTAACCGAGTATACAATACAATAAGATTCGGCTTCATGAGCATCCCGGTCAATATGATAAAGATGGTTGACCTGGGACCAACCCGCTTGATAGCAGCGGTCGCACGGGAGAAGATCGGCAGAAAATTGGCAGCAGGAGAGCCTCACTTTGCCAAAAGCGCCGTCCTGATCGTATTGATGCTTATACATGCTTTCTCCTCTTCCTGTTTATCATCAATTAAAATTACACACCTTTTCCATCAGAAAATAATAGTAAAATATTTAACTGAATTGTTTGTAAAAGCAACTGGCAAAAATGGAAAGCTAATGTAATCGAATACATTATTACCATCATTATACCTTTTTCTGGTTATTTCGTCAATATGGAAACCTAGAAGGCATCCAATAATTTTCAACAAATCTTTCTGAATAAAGCAGGGGAGCATAGCTTAAAAGCTATGCCCCCCTGCTTGTTCCGGTTATCGATAGACAGTATGGGATTGGCGGTATTCTACCGGCGTTGTCTGGTATTCTTGTTTGAACTGGGCAATAAATCCACCTGCCGAGGAATACCCCACCGCCTGTGCCACCTCTTTGGTGGATTTTTGGCTGTATGTCAGCAGTTCACAGGCTTTTTTCAGACGAAACCTCTTTAAAAAATGGTAGGGCGTCATTCCGATTTCCTTTTTAAAGATTCGTATCATATGCTCTTCTGACACATAGAGTTTGGCGCTCATTTCCTTTAGAGTCACTGAAGAGTTGTAATGGTCGTAGATGTAGGATATCACGTCGTTGACCAGCTCGTTGGCACTGTAAATTTCATCATCATAGACCTCGTTTACGTCCTTGAGGATTTCCAGCAGAATATCAGAGATAGTTTGGGTAGCAAAAATCTCAAATTTAAAGTAAATGTACTCCATCCGAATCAGTGATTCCATCTTCTTGGAAATCAGACGCATCGCCCCTTCGCTGACCTTCACCGAATATCCGTAATGATCGATGATATACTGGAAAATGTTATTGCAGTTATCCCCCATCACGTGCATGAAATAAAACTCCCAGGGCTCTCCATCGGCCGCCCAATATTCGTGGGACATCCATGGTGCCATGATCCCAATCGTGCCAGCTTCCGTCTCGTAAAGTTTCCCATTGAGGCGAAACTTGCCTTTTCCACGAACCGTATACACAACATAATAAGACCCGGTCTCGTCGGCATCCCGATCAACATGAAAAAGACGGTTGACCTGATGCCATCCGGCATGATAGCAGCGGTCACAGGGGAGAAGATTCGCGGAGAGTTCGCAGCGGGAGAGCCGTACTTTACCGAAAGGGCCGTTTTGATTATATTGATTTTTGTACACCTTTCTCTCCCCTTTCTCATCATTGTAAAAAAATTCCGACTTATATTAATCTTTAGAATATAATAAACTTAACAATAAATTAATAGAATCTTATAAATTTATAAAAATTCTCTGAAAAATACTGAAAAATAACGTAATTTTATACAATTTCTCTTTTATTATGCCCATTCAGACAGTGAAACTACATATAAAATTTAATTTTCTCCTGGACTTTCCCTACGATAATTCATTCGCTGAAATGACTGTACCGACTGTCCGGTATACTTTTTAAACAGACGGCTCATATAATTTTCATCCAACACGCCGACACTTACGCCCGCTTCCCGCAGGCGAAAATCGCGGGTGAGCAGCAATTCCTTGACTTTCTCCACTCGCATGGCGTTGGTATAATCGACAATGCTTCTGCCAGTATAGGCTTTGAACAAAGCACTTAAATAGCTGGGACAAATTCCCAGTACCTCAGACAGGCAGTCCAATGTGATTTTTTCCGACAGGTGGGCAGCGATATAGCGGACGGCCCGGCGAGCATATAAAAGCCCCGATGGTGAAAGCGCTCCTTCTTCCAGTACCGCGGTGCGAATCGTCTCCTCGGTGAGCAAAGCCATCAACTCCAAAAGCAGTGCTGTACAGCGCAGTTTTTGTGCGTTTTCCGGCAAAGAGGATAATATGCTGAGCCGTTGCAGCAACCCTTTCATCGGATTGTGCTCATCCAGCTGCAACCCTTCCGTTGGAAAATAAACCGAAAGCTCTTCCTCGCTGTTCCTGCGGTTTACGGCTAGAAGCTCTTCCCGGGAAACACCACTCAGCCGGTATGCGGCACGAAATCCCACTGTGATATGGCTGCAGGCGGGAGCACAGGAATACATCCGAAACGGTTTATCGAACAGAGCCAGCTGGTACGTCCCCTGTGCAACGGGTTCCTCACTGCCGTCCTCCATAGCACGAATGACATCTCCCTTCTCATAGAAGGTAAATTCCATCTGTTTCGGTGCGGCCGTGAAGTGAATGTCGTAGTTGGAAGTGGCATATTCATGGGCAAAGCAGACATGAGGCATCTCAAGAAATGTAAGCTTTTGATACACGGCATTCCTCTCTCCTTCCCGTTAAATTCTGGGATAGAGCCTTTTCGCATGGCTCCCAACAGCGCGACAAGCTGGCTCTTTTTTCATCAGTATAACAAACATTTCAAGCAGTTACAAGACCATCCAGACAAATTATCAGAGAATTGTGCTTGTTTTTAGAGCTTTGTTCATGGCGAATTTTCCTCTATTTGTTATACTGAAAGTGAAAGGAGAGAAAATGATGAGACAGCTGGAAAAATTGAAACTGGAGGTTTCCTCTCCCCCGACTTATGCCGGAGGTATCAACGAAGTGCTCTGCGCAGAAGGATTTGCAGCTCATTACGACGCCCCTTCTCCCCTTACCCGCGCTTATGGCATTGAGCGGCTTTTTACCGGTCACCCAAAATATATCTATCCTCACGATCGGATTGCCGGAGCGTGGAGGGGAAACTTTATCGCCGATGTCCCTGGGGAGGCCCTTAGGCGGGCCAGAACTGTCCTGGAAAGCTACGGCAGATGTACCTTCCTCACTAATTGGGACCATTTTGCTCCGGATTATGCAGGATTTCTGCGGGAGGGAGTTTCCGGTGTTCTGAAAAAGATCAGCAAGTCAATGAAACAGCACCAAAGCGACCCGGACGCGGAGAAAAAGCTCATCTTTCTCGAGGCTGCTCAGATTTCCATGACTGCTTTCGGAAAAATGGCCGCACAGTATGGCGATGCGGCGGCAGATGCGGCGAAAAACGCTGCTCCCGAAGAGCGAGAGGATATGCTCGAAATGGCAAAGGCCTGCTGGAAAGTGGCAAGCGAACCGCCTCAGACCTTTCGGGAGGCTTTGCAGCTCATCTGGCTTGCCCACGTGGCCTTTCTCTGGGAAGGGCGTTACGCCATGGCCTTCGGTCGGATGGATCAGTTTTTGTACCCCTACTATCGCCGGGATCGGGAAAGCGGTTCCCTCACTCAGGAGGACGCTCTGGATTTGCTTTCCTGCGCCCTCTACAAAATCGCCGATGTGCAGAAAGAGGACGTCTGCAACATCGTCATCGGCGGAGTCCTCCCCGACGGGACTGGCGGCGTAAACGAGCTGTCCTATCTGATTTTGGAGGCGGTAAAGCGCTGCGGCATTCCGGGACCAAACCTGTCCGCCCGCATTTACAAAGAAGCGCCGGAGGAATTTCTCGACGCCTGCCTCCAGGTCATCGGCACCGGTATTGGATACCCTGCCTTGATGAACGACGAAGTGAATATCCCCGCTTTGGCGCGGCACGGCTATAAGATGGAGGATTGCCGCGACTACTGTATGGTGGGCTGTATTGAGAATTTTCTCGCCGGGAAACAGCCGCCTTGGAGCGACGGGAGATACAATACTCCAAAATATCTGGAACTGACTCTCAACGACGGCCGGTGCCTGCAAACCGGTGTCCAGATAGGCCCCCGCACCGGTGCCGCAGAAACCATCCTGTCCATGGAAGACTTCATGGGCCGTCTCCATTTGCAGATGGAAGCAGGAGCTTCTGAATACATGGCCTTTTTCCGCAACGAAGCAGACCGCTATAAGAGGGAAAATTACGTTCAGCCATTTCTCTCCTGCTTTTGCACCACCTGCATCGAACGGGGACTGGACGTAAACGACGGCGGCACCGAATATCCATCGGTACACGGTGCAGGCTGTATGGGCATCGCTACCGTTTCCGATTCTCTGGCCGCCATCGAACGAGTGGTGTTTGAGGAAAAACTCATTACACTGCCGCAGCTGCGGGATGCTTTGGCGGCAAATTTTGAAGGCTATGACTATCTGCGTGCCGAACTGCTCCGCACCCCAAAATACGGCAACAACGACGATTTTGTGGACAAATACGCAGTTTGGTACGTGGAGGAGCACGCCCGCCTCTTCGACCATTACCGCACACCGGACGGAGGCGCGGTTTACACCGCCATCGCCTCCAACGTAAACAATATTCCCGCAGGATTGGAAGTAGCAGCCACACCAGACGGGCGTGGAAACCGGGAACCGGTCAGCGACGCCGCTTCCCCCATGCACGGCATGGACAAAGAAGGTCCTACCGCCGTGGTGCTGTCCACCACCAAGCCGGATTATACCTTAGTGTCCTGCGGTACAGTCCTCAATCAAAAATACAGTCCGTCAGTCTTTCTCGACCTGGAAAAGCGGGCCAAGCTTCGAGCACTGATCCGGGTGTACTTTCACAAAGGGGGACAGGAGATGCAGATAAATTCGGTTTCCCGAGACATCTTAAAGGACGCCATGAAGTATCCGAACCGATATCGTTCCCTGGTCGTGCGGGTCTCTGGATTCAGCGCCTTTTACACCCAACTGGAGCCGGCAGTGCAGGAAGACATTCTCCTGCGCACCGAGCAGGCGTAAGGAGCTTATCATGCATGCCGCTTATATCAGCCATTTGCAGCATTTTTCCCTTGGAGACGGTCCGGGAATCCGCACTACGGTGTTTTTCAAGGGCTGCAATCTCCACTGTCCCTGGTGCCACAATCCGGAAACCATTTCCGTAAAACCTCAGCTGCTGTTTTATCCCTCCCTCTGTACCAGCTGTGGAAAATGTGCTTCAGTGTGCGGCCGTCACACTTGGATTGACGGTGAGCACCATTTCGACCGGCAAGGCTGTGACGCCTGCGGAAAATGCACACAGGCCTGTCCGGCTGAGGCGCTGTCGCTCTGTGGAGAACGGCAGACCACCCAGAAGCTCATGTCCCATATTCGGGAAGACTGGGAGTTCTATGCAATGTCAGGCGGAGGAGTGACTCTGTCCGGCGGTGAGGCGCTGCTCCATGCCGATTCCTGCCGGGAGCTGGCCGCCCGATGCTCCAAAGAAAACATTCCGGTATTGCTGGACACAGCTGGCTGTGTCCACTATGATGCCTTTGAAAAAGTCCTTCCCTATTTATCCCTCTGCTATTTCGATTTGAAATCCGGTACCCAATCAGGGTACGACGCAGTGGGAGGGAAACTTGACCTTGTGCTGGAAAACATAAAACGCCTCGTCGCTGATGGAGTAGAGACGGTGGCCCGTATCCCCGTCATCCCCGGATTCAACGATACCCGGGAGGACGCTCTGCAGATGGCGGATGCTCTTTCCGAAACCGGCATCAGAAAAGTCCACCTACTCCCCTTTCACAGATTGGGTAGCGGTAAATATGCAGGGCTTGGGCAGATTTACTCCTATGGGGAAACTCTTCCTCCCCCTGCAACAACACTGGAAACCATGTTGGAGGTCTTTCAGCACAGTGGATTTTCAGCCTCCAAGGGAGGGTAAAAATATTTTTTATCGACGAAAGGAGCGATTATGAAGCGTATTTTATGTACCGGAGATTCCCATACCTGGGGAGAAGGGGCGGCGGGACTGGCGGAGGAATTCGATCCACCAATGGTGGCCGGAGACCTGCGTCTGACCCGTTTTTGCTCAGGTGGATACGTCAACCGCCTTCGTCACAAAATCAATCAATACACCGGCTCCTATGCAAAGGAGTGGACGGCAAAGGAGATTTCCGGTCTTCCTGGAGCTTCTCTGTCTGCCCCCTGGGCAGAAGTCGGTGAAGAAGCCGTTTTCCTTCTCTTTTCCGGCGCTCTGATCCGAATGGAGTTTTGCGCCCAATCCTCCCCATCGGTTGTGGAGGTGTCCATTGACGGCGTTTCCTCAGGCCTCATGGACCTGCAATCCCAAGTGAAGAACGATTACCGGCTTTTGACCTTTCATCTCGAAGAAGGGGAGCACCGGCTGTCCCTTCGTGCCTGTCGGGGAAAGGTATTTCTGTACCGGATCGAAAGCTACGGCGGAAGTTGTGCCGTCATTAACAGCGGCGTTGGAAGCAGTCCCAGCTTATGGTACAAGGAGCGGTTTTGGGAGAGCCATGTAGCTTCTGTCAATCCTGACATCGTCCTCATGGAGGCTCACTCCATCAACGATTGGCTGACGGGAATTTCTCTGGACAACTGTTACCGCAATTTGATGGAACTCATCGAAGGCTTTCGTTCCCTGGGAAGCAGTGTCATCCTCATGACAGTCTCCCCTATTCTCGGGGAGCAGAGGCTCATGAGTATGATAACCGAGTACGGGGATTATGTAGATATGAGCCGCCGTGCGGCCATGGATGCAAAAATCCCCCTCTGCGACGCAAATGCCATTATGACCGAGTGTATCCGGGGACTCCCAGAGGGGAAGGCTTCCTCCCTTCTCTTTTACAATGGCTGGCACGTCAACGACCGAGGACATGCTCTCTACGCAGAGCTTTTGGCACAAACTCTTTTAAATGGGGGCTACCTAGACCAATGATAAAGGAGAATATAACATGAAAACAGCAAAAATAGCCGTTATGACAGGAGTAAACACTCCCTTTGAGGTGAGAGAATACCCTCTCACCGAACCAGCACCCGGCATGGCGCAGCTTCAGCTGGTCGCCAGCGGCGTCTGCGGCACGGATGTACATATCCACCGGGGAAAAATCCCTATGTCCATGCCCGCTGCTATCGGCCACGAATTCGTCGGCCAGGTAACCGCTCTGTCCGATAAAGACAGCGCTGAAAGCGGAATCCGAGTGGGCGATTACGCTGTCGTGGATATTGCCTGTCCATGCGGCCATTGTCCCCTCTGCCGCAGCGGGGATGACGCCAACTGTCTACAGATGGCCACTACCAACAGTGGAAACCCCGATGTACCTCCCCATTTTTACGGCGGATTTGGAGAATACAATTACTCTCCTGTGAAAAATCTCATAAAAATTCCCGACGGACTGGATCCCCGAATGGCGTGCGTCTACGCCTGCGCCGGCCCCACTGCACTCCATGCCTTCCGCCTGGCCCATGAGGCCGATTGTCAGGTGGAAAAAGCTGATACAGCGGTGGTGCAGGGGCTGGGGCCGGTGGGCAGCTTTGCCGTGCTGTATCTGCGTTCCCTGGGAATCCCTAACATCATCGCACTCACCGGGCAAAAACAGCCTGACCGGCAGGAATTAGCCCTCCGTCTGGGTGCCACCGAAGTCTATGACCTGCAAACCGACGGCGAAGAAAAAATACTGCAGCGTATAAAAGAAGTGAGCGGTATTGGCGCAGACTTAGTGTTCGAGGCTTCTGGGAATCCCGGTGCCATCCCACAAGGTATGGCCATGCTGCGCAACCGAGGCACATATCTGGTGCCCGGCCAATATTCCAACAGCGGAACCGTTCCAATAGCCCCTCAGCTCATCACCTTTAACGCCCTTCGAATCATTGGCTCGTCCCAATATTCGGTTTCTGATGTAGAGCATTACCTTCAGTTTCTGTTAGACCATCCGGAAGTTCAGGAAACCATTGGAGAAATGGCTGTCTCCTATCATGTGGAAGAAATCAATCAGGCCATAGAGGATGCCGCTGCAGGACACAATAAAAAAACCATTATTGTCCTATAATTCTGTTTCATTTTAACCGAACAAAAAGCTGTGAAACACAAGTGTGTTTCACAGCTTTTTGTTTTGGCCGATACCCGGTGAAAAAACTCTTCACCGGGTTGGAGCCTACGGGAAATGCCGGGTAGTTTAGGTCTTTCCCGCAAAATTATATGATGGAGATTAGAAGGATAGCTATTTGGAGTCCCACGCGCCGTCCGCGCCTACACGGTAGCCGCCTACGTTGGCGTTGGCAGCCATGCTGCCGTCTGCATAGAAATAGTAGCAGTCATTGCCAATCCATTGCCAGCAATTTGTTACCATAGAGCCGGATAAGGTGAGATAATACCATTTTTCACCCTGATTTAGCCATCCGGTCATCATATGGCCGTTACCTCTAAAATAGTACCAGGCATTTCCAATCTGTACCCAACGGTTATTCGCCATTCCGCCCCAGTCGTAAAGCCAGTACCATATGCCATTATCCTGCAGCCATCCTGTGGCCATTGCGCCGTCAGCTCTGAGGTAATACCAGACATTTCCTAATTTCAGCCATCCAGTAGCCATGGAACCGTCTGTTTTCAGGTAGTACCAGTTTTCATCTATTTTTTGCCATCCGCTGAGACGCGTGCCGTCTTCGCTCATGTAATACCATTTGCCGTCGACAGAGAACCACCCGGTTACGTAAGTTCCGTCGGAACCTTTCAGCTTAATCGCGCTTCCGACCTGTTCCCAAGTATAGGATATCTCCTCCTCAGGCGTTTCGGGCCGGGGTGTATGGCCTCCGGAGCCGGAAGAACCGCCGACTGATATATTCCCACCAGGGGTAGAACCAGGGTCGGCCACCATGCCGCCGTTGAATTCATGGATATATTCTTTTTGCGTGTAAGTTCCTTGCATTAGCTGATAGGAATAGTCGTAAATGGCACGGAACTGTTCTTGCTGCGAACTAGAGCATCTTGGGAGTGTGAATCCTCCATCGTACCAGGCTCGAAATGGGCCGGGGCCGTCCATACCCAACTTAGCAAAAGCATTGAAGTAATCCAAAGCTTGATTGTATTTGGAAACGTCGCCGAATAGGCGGTCATCAATTTCCATTTCCACTCCGGTATTTCCGTAGCTCGCTAACCGGATCACATCCTCCACATGATCGTTCCCCAGATAGCAGGGCGACATTTTATCGTATGCCGACTCAAAGAAATGGTTTGGCTGGCGGGCGATAACGTCGAAGCCCACGTCTCTGGCCCACAGGTACCCGTTTCCAGCCAGCATGGGGATCCAAAACATCTTGTAACCCAGTTCATGAACCCGCTGTGTATTGTACTGCACGATGGAAGGCGTGAATCCAACCTGTTCATCCAGCCAGTAAAAGCCCACAAATTCTACATTCTCATAATTTCCGGAGGTAAATCGGGTAAGCACTTCATGATACCACCAGTCGGCAGCTTTCTGATAGCCTTCCGCAGTCTGCAAATCCAAATATTCTCCGTTGATGGGGCCGAATTTGCGGTTCCAGTACTCGGTAGTGGGATACATCACTACCAGCTTCACTTTGTAGTTAGGGTCTCCCAGTTCTTCTGCCGCTATGGCTGCTGCTTTGTTCAGCTCGTCTACATCGCCGCCTTCACAGAAGGTTTTGTCCAGATACCATTCCCAGTCTGTCATTTGGGTAAAATCGTATCCATCTGCATATAGATATCCTCTGCCGTAACGAGATGCAAGTCCCAAAAGCAAAACAGTGTCGAACATGGTATCCTTGACTTTGCCATCAGTACCAACGTATGTCAGGATAGGACGATATCTTTGAGCTGTCCAGTCTCCTACGTACTGGCCTGATTCATCGACTCCGTACCATCCATTGTAGCACAGATACATATCCTGGACATCAGCCGTTTCCTCACCCGACATCTGGTAATCCTGAGCATTGTCCAAATCCCGGCCGCTGTCAGCGATGACTGCGCCTTCAATGACTCCGTCGTAACCGTAAATTTCGATTTCGTCCATGAGATTTGTGTGCAGCAGTTCTACATCCACCCGGATGTAATTGGCTGCAACCGCTTCCACGTCGGCGTCGACCAGATCCTTGTGGACCAGTCCAATCTGGTGGTTAGCCCGCCAACCCCATCTATACCGGCCGCCAATCCACATATCCACGTTGGAAGTCCGAGAGAGGGGCATCCAGGTTTTTCCATCCATCGAAGCGTAGGTAAACACAGCCCAAGGCTGCACTGCGAAATCACCGGACAGTAAAAATGCTTGGACACTGGTGACGGATTTGGTGCCTTGTAAGTCGATGGTAATACTTCTCAAAGGCCACATGCTGCTGAATGTGCCGTCGGGCATCTGGTTTTTGTTGAAGGCCACCCATGCGGGATCGCTTACAAGGCTACTTCCAGTAATTCCGTCTGTGAGCTGTTTGCCGTCTACATCCGGTTCGGTATCAACCGCATCAATAGGGGTCAGAGTATAGGGCTTATGAAGCGCCACATTGTAAAGGCCGGTGTCGGTCTTCACCTCGCTTGCATTGGAACATTTGCCCTTTTTACCGATGATTTTTATTTCGTCTAAGAAGGTGTAAACATCCTCATCTGCCGGCACATCGAACTCCACCCGGACATACCGGGCGTACGCCATCTGTGCTCCCTCGTCTTTTGCACTAAAGCCGTCTCTTGCACCGTTCCAGCCAAGTTCCTGTTTCCCGGTTTCACCGGAAGGAGCGGATGCATCCGCCAATTTAGTCCAATCCCTGTCATTCTGGGACACCCAAAACGTTAAGTTCCGGGGTACCGTGACTTTCAAATCAGAATCCTCCATGGTATTGACGACTATGTCGGAAATGGAGTGGGCGGTATTCAAATCGAACTTGATGATAATGTGATTATCGTACTGTGCCTTATGTTTTTTAAATCCGGTCCAGTTTAGGTCGTAACGGCTGGCCCCCTGAGCGTATTTTCCATCGGTGAGCAGCCCTGGTGTGCTCCGATAATCCGCTGAACGGGACACGGTGTAGCTTTCTCCCCGCACCAGATTGAAGGAAGGGCCTGCGTCGGGGTTAGTTTCATAGTCACCGCCCTCCAGCGCCTTTTCAAAGATCTCGATATCGTCGAGAAAAACCAGATCCTCTGCCTCAATGTTGAAGCGAACGTAACGTCCCGTTCCCTTTCCCGCAGAAGTGGAAAACCGCTTGACGCCTTCCTCTTCCCATTGGGTCTCCTCCTGATAGAAATTACGCCAGTTGGTACCGTCGGAGGAGCATTCGATAAAAATTGATTTGGGATAGTCGACACTGAAGGTCCGGCTAGTGGACTTCAAGAAACCGACCTGCATCTGTTCAAAGCTCTTTTCCGCCCCTAAATCGACCGTGATGACTAAATTTCCTCCCTCGTCCGGCTGCGCATAACCGGCCCACTCGGATCCGGTATAAAGATGTCCGCCACGCTTGCCGTCGGTGAGAGTTTTTTCACTTTGCCCATAGGATACCGCCCAGTTTGCGGTATAGTTCTGCCCCAGGGCAAGATTATTTTTGTCTTTGTATTCCTCGTCGACGCTGCCCACCGGAATGATGGTCTTTTCTTTCCGGACGATAATTTCATCCAATAAAACAGTCGTATCCGCCGGGAACACCACTTTGATGTACCGGCCGCGGACGGCAGTCTCCACCGCCTGCTGGCTCGTATAGACGATAGGATCTTCGATTTCCACTGGAGAAAGTGCATCCCGTCCAAAAAGCTCCCAAGAGGCGTTGTCATCCGAATAGTAAACGGCTACTTCTCCAGGGAGAAGTATACTTTTGCCGCTGTCAATGAGCATTCGGACGTCCACCTGCTCAAAATTCTGCGCTGCGTCTAAATCAATGACGATTTCATTGTCTTTGTCCGCTTTGGGGAAGCCCACCCAAGTAGAGGCCGCTGCATCCGCCGCTCCTGTGCGACCGTCGGTCAGCTTGGAAGGAGGAATGGTGTCGGGATGGTCTGCAGAGGGCTCGGTACACTGATAGGAATGTCCCCGTGCCAAGTTATTCTCGCTGTCGTCGGGGGAATCCTCCGACTTGGCCAGCAATTCGATTTCGTCCATGAACAGCCAGCCGGTTTTTCCGACGCTTACTTTTACATAGCGTGCCATCTCCGGTTCGCTGAGGGTACAGCGGAAATTACAGATGTACTCCGCCACGTCGTTGGCTGCAATAGCGCTGGATGCCACTGTTTCCCAGGTTTCTTTATCATTTGAGACATACAGCGTCACTGACTCAGGGAGCCGAATGGCGGGACCTGTGACCTGAAGGAAATTGAGCCGCAATTCTTCGAACTGCTTGACCGCTCCCAGATCGAATACAAAATCTGCCGTTTTAAATCCGTCCGCATAAGCCGACCAGGCGCTTGCGTAGAAATTGTAATCTCCCTTGAGCCCGTCGGTCAGCTCATTTCCGCTGTCGGGATAGGCCGCGTTAGGTACAGAGGACGCCTCATAGGGCAGTCCATAAAGCAAGTTGTTGTTGGAAGACGTCCCCTCCACTAAATCGCCCGAAGTAGGTGTGCCCGTGGCCTTCCGAAATACCTGAATTTCATCTAGGAACGCCCAAAATCCGTTTCCGCTAATGGTAAACCGCAAGTCGGTGGCGGTGATGTCAGCTCCGTATGCGGTGGAAAAAGCGAAGGTGGTCTTGGTGGCGGTGGCTTCTTTCACCTGAGGGCTTCCGGAATAAATCGTCCGCCACGGGCCGTCACCGGTTTTGGCTTCGACGACCAGATAGGTGGGGAACTCAATGGCGCTGTCAGAATGCCGCAAAGCGCCAATCTGGATTTCTTGGAAAGATTTTTCCTCTCCAAAGGAGAACGTGATGTCAGCGGGCTTATTTTTCAGGTAGTAGCCGATTGCGCCGCTGTCAAACCACTGCTCAGCGTATACGCCATCTGTCAGGCCGGACCGGTTTACATCGGGGTGGTCGCCATGGAAATCGCCCTGACCTTGGTTTGCGTCCCCGTCTCGGAGAGAGGTCACATAGGGAAGCCCCGCAATGAGACTCATCGTTGTATCAGGGTCGATCACCCGTACAACACAGGTATTGCTTTCGGTCCGGTTTTCCATCTCGCTTCTCTGATTGGTCACAACTACTTTATAAGCGCCTGAGTCAGCGGAAGATGCTTTTGCAATCTCATAAGAGGGGCTGTTCGTCCCCACTGGCTCACCGTTACGATACCACTGGTATGAGAGCGTGCCGCCGTCGCCTACTTCTGCCTGTATCGACAAAACAGCCGCCTGTCCCAAATCTAGGGTCTTTTGGGCCTCTAAATTCTGGGTGAGCACCGGCTTCTGTGCCCGCTGTCCCGCAGGCGCCACATCCACGTGGCAGACAGTGCTTTCCGCTGTAGATACACCCAATCCTAAGGTATTGGTGATCACTACTCTGTAGTCGCCGGTATCCGCTTCTGTAGCTTCATATATTGTGTAAATCCGGCTGTTTCCGCCGACTTTTTCATCTCCCTTGTACCAGGTGTACCGGAGTTCCCCGCCGTCGGAAACTCCCGCACGAATTTCCAGTTTTATGTCTTCTCCCACTTCGGCGAGAATTTCAGCAGAAAGGTCCTGGGTAATTACAGGTACCTCCGACTCGGTGATAGGGGGCGGATTGATGTTGGCTCCCGTACCGTCTGCTTCCGTCAACGCCTCGATCTCGTCAATGAAAAGCCAGGCGAAATCTGAACTGCAGGTGATGTAAAACCGCAGCCCTTCAGCGGTAATGCTTTCCCCGTCCGGAACCACATAGACGTAATGGAACCGGGCATCGGAAGACGTGGGAAGTATGCCGTTATAAAGCTCCTGCCATTGTCCGTCTCCATCCAAATATTCGATCAGGATAGCGGAAGGCAGGTAAAGGTAGTTTCCTTGCTCCTGAAAAGCATCGAACTGTATCTGCTGAAAACTCTTTTCTCCGTCAAACTGGAAAGTTAAATCCACCCGCTTATCGGTGACTTCATCCAGCATAGGGGTGTGGAAACCCACTGTTGCCGGATCCCGCCAGTTGGCCGTCTTGGCGAACATTCCGTCGGTCAGGCGGGAGCGCCCTTCATCCAGATGCTCCTCATGGAAATCACCTGTTCCAAAATTGGCGCTGCCATCCCGCAGGGAGGTGGTATATTTTACTCCACTCAGAATATTGCTCTCACTGGGTTCAATGGAAACTTCACCCATGACAGTAATTTCCGACAGGAAACACCAGCTGGCCGCCGGGAAAGTCACTTTTACATAACGGCCTGCAATGGCCTCAGGACTGGAATAAGTATAGTCGTACACGCTGTTTTCCGGCACATCTTCTGGTTTTAAGCCGGTATGTAACTCGGTAAAGCTATTCTGGTCGCTGGAAACTGAAAACGTAACATAATCGGGATAGGTTACGCCGCCTTCCCCTTCCAACGTCGTTACAGCGATTTCATAAAACTCCTGTACTTTGCCCAGGTCCACAGTAACCTCCACCGGTTCGGAATTGCCGATCCAACCGGCCCAACTGGCGTCGTATATGGTGTTGCTGCCCTTTCGACCGTCGGTGAGCTTTGACAAGTCACTGTCGGGATAATCAGTATGTGCCAAAACGGAGCATTCATAGCTGCGCCCCAGCGCCAAATTGGTCAGGGCTCCTTGTTCTTCTGCGGTTAGCGCGCTGACCGGCAGGCTTCCAAGTGCGCATACTGTCGCGACTATACCGCACAGCAATCCCTTCCATTTGATTCGAGTCATAGTCTGTTTGTCCTCCTTCACTCTCCTAATCACCATTACAATCAACAATTCAACTGTAAAAGTGTGCAAAAACCTCCTTGTATTTCTATGATTTTAGTATAACACATCCAAAAAATGATGCAATATTCCTACCTCATCAGGTCAATTCTCATGTTGGATTTATCAATTTTAAACATAACTTTTCGATTTCCTTACAAAAGCAGTTTTCAAAATACGCCTTAAACCGTAATTTATTCTTATATAGGGCGGCTATTGTCCTCAATTTCCGCATAATATAATAATATCTGCAAAAATCTTTTTGGGAATATTTGCTTCTTAATTGGTTTTATGGTAGAATAATCCCATATTGCAGCGGTCATGCTGCCAAAGAAAGGAGGAAGGATATGAAAGGCGGAATCTCTAAAAAAGCGCTGGCTGTCTGGGAAATCGGGCTTGCACTTCTGGCGGCCGTCTTAGTCGTCTTGGTACTCGTTATTTTTTATCCCCGCACCTGGATCTGGTACGCCTTGCTTTGGATCATCGGATTCGCCTATGTATTTTTTTCCTTCCTCTATCTGCCGCTGCTCCACCTGAGCTGTCAATACGAGACCACTGACGAAATTGTGGAGTATCGGGGTGGGCTCGTCTTTTATTCCCGGAAGCAGATGCTCCGCCGCTCCATCATGTACGTCACTTTGATCCGCACGCCGGTTTCTTATCTTCTCCGCACCCGAAGTATCGTCGTCAATTCCATGGGTGGTCAGATGACCATCCCCTGGATTCCCCTGAAACGCGCGGAAGAGCTTTTAAACGATATCACCCCCCGGCATCCGGCTCAAAAGGGCCGGATTGTCGTAGAAAATACCAAAAAAGAAAATCAGGAGATGCGGCCATGAGTCAAATTTACCGGCAGCATCCCCTTTCTATCGTCCACGCCTTCTGGAAGTATATTTTCCTGTTGATTTTCCCGCTGCTCCGTTCGCTGGTGTTGGTGAGGCAAAGCTTTGTCTACTGGCTTTCCGGCGTTTGGTTCGATTTGCTGTTTTTATTTGCCATCGTCCTGTTCGGTTTTTTTCAGTGGTACTTCACAACCTTTAAAATTCAGGAAAAGGGCCTTTATTTCCGAAAAGGCATTTTCTTTCACTCGGAGCAGTACATTCCCTATACCAACCTCTCGTCAGTGGGCGTCGACAAGCCTTTCTATCTGCGTCCATTCCACATTGTCCGTCTCAAGCTCGAAACTGACGCCGGCAAAAAGAACAGCCCCGATGCCAAAATGCTCCTTCACCGGGACGTGGCGGAAGAAATTGTCTCCCTTGCAACCGTTTATCTTACCGATACGGGCACTGTCACAAAGAGTTATAAGCCCCGGGCAGGCTATATCGCCATTTTGTCTTTTATCACCTCAAACACCCTGACTGGCGTCCTCTTCGCCTCCACCTTCATCACCCAGACTGGTAAAATTTTAGGGCAGTCGGCGGAGGACCAACTGGTTTACTACATGACCCGCATCGCCCAGATCGTGGCCTATAAGCTCCCGCCCGCTGCCGCCATTGCCGCATGTGTAATTTTAGGCGGCTGGATCATCGGATTTCTCATCAACCTCATAAACCACCTGAACTTTTACACCGCTCGGAAAGGCGGCTGCCTCTACGCCCGAGCTGGAATTCTGGTTCAGCGGGAATACCATATGGCGGTAGACGAAATCAACTGCCTGACCCTGCGGCAAAGCTTTATTACGAAGCTATTTGGCTTTTACTCCGCGATGATCAGCTGCACCGGCTACGGCAAAGATAAAAATGAGCTAGCTGCCCTGCTCCCCGCAGTGGACAGTCAGGGTCTGCGACAAAGCCTTCACCTGATCCTCCCGGAAATCCAGCCAACTGCCCGGCAGTATAAGCCGCCCACCCGGACCATCACCCGATTTCTCATCCCCCCCTGTACTACTTTTTTCTGCACCTTGGCGGGTTTTCTGCTGATTCACTACTTTTTCCCCGAGTTTCATGAAATCATTCTCTATCTGGGCATTATGGTTCACCTGCCCATCGTCTGGTGGCTGTGCGTGAAGATCACCGCATTTTTCCACGTGGGTATCGGCATTCGCGGGGATGTTTACACCTTTCGTTCCACCTTCGCCTACGCCATCTACACCACGGTGGTCCATAAAAACAAAATCGCCCGCATCGAGGTGCGCCAGTCCCTCTTTCAGAAGATGGCCCATTGCAGCGACGTGATTATTTATACCTTCAATGAGAGAAAACACCGGCTGGTGGTTCAAAACGTAGACCAGGACGGTGTGGAGGAATTTTTAAAGAGCCTCGCGGAGTGAGAACCTCGCTCTAAGATTAACAAGTGGTTGCAGGACGAACACAACCCCGCAACCTTGTAGTTTTTAAGCAAAAAATCCCCGGCTTTAAGCCGGGGATTTTTTGTACTCATAGACATTTATTCGCTTAGCTCCACCCACAAATCGGTACGGTCGCTAAGGATTTGTTTAAGTTCTTCCAGCAAGGCGCATTCTTCCTGCATCTTCTGGTAGTCGTTTTCGAAAATTTCCGGGTGAAGCAGGTGGTCTTCGATTTCAGCGATCTGCCATTCCAGCTCCTCCATCTCCTTTTCCAGCTCCCGGATTTTCGCCCGGCGCCTTGCGTCCTCCGCCCGCTGCTGCTTGGAACGGTAGTTGCTCTGATTTCCGCTGGGCGCCGCCTTTTTCTCAGACGGGGCCGCCTGCCTTTGCTGCTCCTTCTGCTGCTGTTTTTCCAGGTAATAGTCGTAATTTCCCTTGAACACTTCCACGTGGTCGTCAAAAATCTCGATGATCCGGTCAGGCACCGCCTGCAAAAGATACCGGTCGTGGGAGACGAACAGCAGTGTCCCATTGAAGCCCTGAAGCGCCTCCTCCAGAATTTCTTTGCTCCACAAATCCAGATGGTTCGTGGGCTCGTCCAGGATGAGGACGTTGCCCCGCTGCATCATCAACAGGGCGAAAGCGAGCTTTGCCCGCTCCCCGCCGCTGAGTACCCCCACTTTTTTATAGACGTTCTCGCCGGTCAGCAGCACCTGCCCCAAAATCTTGCGGATTTCGGTCTCAGTTTTCCGGGGATACCGGCTCCAAAGCTCTTCTAAAACGGTATTATTCGGGTTCATCTGCTTATTTTCCTGCTCGAAGTAAGCGAGTTTCACTTCCTGCCCCCAGCGGTACTTTCCGGCGTCCAGCTTGAGCTGCCCCTGAATCGCCCGCAAAAGGGAGGTCTTGCCGATGCCGTTTTCCCCAATAATGGCGATTTTATCCCCTCGCTCGGCCACAAAGCTCAGGTTCTCAAAGAGCTTTTTGCGGCTCTCCCCCTCGCCGACGGTAAGGGCGGCTTCGCTGACGCTGAGCACTTCCTTCACCGGATCCCGGTCGAAGTCGAACCGCAGAGAGATGCGTTTGTTAAACTCCTTCGGCCGCTCAATTAGTTCCATCCGTTCCAGCTTTTTGACCCTCGACTTGGCGCTTTTGGAGGTAGTAGCCCGCACGATGTTCCGGGCGATGTAGTCCTCCAAATCGGCGATTTCCTCCTGCTGAGCCTCGTACTCCTTTTCCCAGCGGGCCATCATCTCAGCCTTGAGTACCTTGTATTTGCTGTAGTTTCCAGAAAAAATCCGCATAGACTGAAATTCGATTTCCCAGATTTCCCGGACCACCTTGTCGAGAAAATACCGGTCGTGGGAGACGACGATGATGGCGCCTTTGTAGGAGCTCAAATGGTCCTCCAGCCAGCGCAGCGTCTTAAAGTCCAGGTGGTTCGTCGGCTCGTCGAGGATGAGGAGCTCCGGTTCGCTCAAAAGAAGCTTTGCCAGGGCAAGCCTCGTCTTTTCGCCGCCGCTTAAGGTGTCGATGACCGTTTCCGGGTCCTTATCGGCAAAGCCCATGCCGTTTAGGACGGTCTGTATCTTCACCTCGATGAGATAACCGTCGTTCCCCTCAAAAAAGCTGAGTTTCTCGTCGTACTCCCGTCCAAGGGTTCGAAACTCTTCCGAGTCTTCTTTACAATCCGCCATAGCCAGATGAATGTCATCCAGTTCTTCTTTGACCTTTAAAAGCGGGGTGAACACCGAACGCATTTCCTCCCGGATGGTGTTTCCGCTTTGAAGGCCGCTGTTCTGCTGAAGATACCCGATTTGAAGGCCCGATTTCCGGGAAATCGCCCCCTTCTCGGTCTCCAGTTTTCCACAAATCATATTGAGGAGGGTGGATTTTCCCGCTCCATTGGCCCCAATGAGGCCGATGCGGGAATTGTCCTGTACCTCCCCGTTGATTCCTGTCAGGACTGTGGTTCCCCCAAAGGAAATCTCCGCGTCCTGCAATGAAATGAGCATAATTCCTTGCCTTTCCGATGGGCCGCAAAGCAAAAAGCAGCCCCAACTCTTATCCGCACGGCAAAAAACAAGGTGGGCAAAGGGGGCGGAAACGGCCAACGCCGCTCCCTCAAAAACTCCCTATTGCCCACCAAAATTTCTGCCGTTATTGTTTGTCCGTCTTGATTTTCAGCGAAATGTCAAACGCCTTCACCGAATGGGTCAATGCCCCTAGCGAAATGATGTCCACGCCGGTTTTCGCCACTTCCGCAATGTTCTCCAGCGTGATGTTGCCGGACGCTTCCAGCAGTGCACGGCCGTCTGTGATTTTCACCGCCTCAGCCATCTGCTCATAGCTCATGTTGTCCAGCATAATGATGTCCGCCTTGACATTTAGCGCTTCCTCTAAAAGCTCCAGCGAATCCACTTCCACTTCGATCTTGACCATATGGCCGGTCTTGGCCCGCAGGGCGTTCACCGCGTTTGTCAGGCTTCCATAAGCGTCGATGTGGTTGTCCTTGAGCATGGCGGCGTCGCTCAGATTATACCGGTGGTTTCTCCCGCCGCCGGCCACCACCGCGTATTTCTGGATGGGGCGCAGGCCGGGCAGGGTTTTCCTCGTCTCCACGATAGAAGCTCTTGTTCCTTTTGTGAGTTCCACGCATTTGTGAGTAGCCGTCGCAATGCCCGACATGTGCTGTACCAGGTTCAGGGCCGTCCGCTCCGATTTGAGGATGGATTTGGTTTTTCCCTGCACCGTGGCGATAATGTCGCCTTTTTTCACTTCGTCGCCGTCTTTTTTGGATACGGTGAAGGTCAAGGTATCGTCCATCAGCTCGAACACCCGCAAAGCGATGTCGATTCCGGCCAAAACGCCGGTGTCCTTGGCAAGAAAAACCGCTGTGGACGTGTGGGCGTCATCCAGCAGGTAATCCGTCGTCACATCGATGTAGTTGATATCCTCGGTGATGGCTCGTTTGATCAAATCGTCGATATAAAATTGAGGAAGGGTCATCATAATGCCGTCTCTCCTATCTTTCAAATGACTTCTTTTAAAATTAGGTAGGCCACCGTCACCAAAGACCGGGCCTCTATGTAGTCCACGTTAACCAGCCAGCCGCCCTTTTCAATCAGGTTTTTCAGTTCTTTGATCCGCTCAAAGCCCTCAATGGCCGCCACCGTATCCGGCAGCACAAAATGGCTCTTCTGCATAATGGCGCGGATTTCAGTGCGGATACCATGGGGGATGGGCTCGGTGCCGGTAGGCACTCCAATAGGCGAAGAAAATTCGTACGGGGTCACTTCATGAACGCCGTTTTTGTCCACTTTATTGTTGATGTCCTCGGCGATCTGGTGGGCAAAGACGATGGCTTCCAGCAGCGAGTTGCTGGCCAGGCGGTTGTTGCCGTGAACGCCGGTGTGGGAACACTCCCCGGCGGCATACAAGTTGTGGATGGTGCTTTCGCCGTTTAGCCCCACGTCGATACCGCCCATAAGGTAATGCTGGCAGGGGTAGACGGGGATCAGGTCTTTCGTCATGTCGATGCCTTCCACCAACAGCTTGCTGTAGATCATGGGAAAGCGCGCCTTGACGAATTCCGGGTCCTTGTGGGTAATATCCAGGTAAAAATGGTTGTCCCGAAGCTTGTGGGACTCTTCGATAATACAGTGGGAAACCACGTCACGGGGCGCCAGTTCCAGCCGGTCGTCGTACCGGGACATAAACCGCTGGTGGTTGCCGTTTAAGAGGTACGCCCCCTCGCCGCGGACCGACTCGGAGATGAGAAAGCACTCTCTATCCTTGTTGGCAAAAGCGGTGGGATGAAACTGCACCAGATGCAGATTTTTGATCTTCGCCCCCAAATTGTAGGCCAGGGTAATCCCGTCTCCAGTGGCAATGGCGGAGTTCGTCGTAAACTCATACACTCGCCCGATGCCGCCGGTGGCCAGAACGCAGTAGTTGCAGTTTAAGTAAAGGTGTTCCCCGTCCTTCAATACATCCAGCGAAAAGCCGCCGGGAGCCTGCTTTAAGTCACAGACAATGGCCTGCTCCATCAAAGTAATGTTTTTAAAGGTCATGGCCACCGCCAAAAGCTTTTCGACGATTTCCCTACCAGTGTTGTCCTTGTGGTGGAAAATCCGGTGGCGGCTGTGTCCGCCTTCCAGCGTCAGGTCGTAGCTGCCGTCCTCCTTTTTGTCGAAATCCACGCCCAGGTCGATCAGGTTCAGCACGTCCTGGGGGCCTTCATTGACGAGAACCTTGAGACTCTCGGTGTTGTTTTTAAAGCCGCCTGCAATCAGGCTGTCGTTAAGGTGCATATCCACGTTGTCATTGGTGGTGTTGACGACAGCGGCTATCCCCCCTTGAGCCAGGGCAGAATTGCTCAGCAGCAAATCCCTCTTGGATAAAACGAGCACCCGCAGTTTCGGGTCAAGGTTCAGCGCGGTATAAAGTCCCGCCGCCCCGGAACCCACGACAATGACATCATAATTATTTTGCACAATTTTCACCTACACACTTTACTGAAATTGGGGCAATCGCCAGCGCCCCAAGGATTTTTGCGTATACTTATTTTAGTATAGCATAATACGCCGAAAAAGGAAAGCTTTTCCGGAAGTTTTCAGCAGTCTTTCAGGATAAAAACGGCAATGGGCGGACAATTGGGCCGATTGTAGAAATCGGTGACCAAAACGGTATATCTTTTGCTGTCGACAGTTTTCAGATAATCCATTAGGGCGTTTTTCTCGTCGAATCCACTGTCCCCGCCGTAATAGATGCACAGGCTCATGACGCCGCCCGCTTTCAGGAGACGAAGCCCCTTTTCAATGGCCTCGATGCTTGTTTGAGCCCGGGTACAGATGCTGTGATCTCCGCCGGGAAGGTACCCAAAGTTAAAGACAATGCCGTCAACTTCGCCTTCTTTGGCATACCGGTCCATGTTGCTGTGGCTGTCGGCGGTCACCTGTGCCCAGTGAAAGCCTTTTCCCTCCAGCAACGCCCGGGTGCTCGCAATGGCTTCTTCCTGAATGTCGAAGGAAAGCACCTTGCCTCCCTCCCCGACGAGTTCACAAAGAAAAGCCGTATCGTGTCCCCGGCCAGCTGTCCCGTCGATCCAAAAATCGCCGGGACAGGCGTGCTCCCGGATAAAGCGGTGGGCAATGGACAACGTGTTTAAACTGCTCGGCATAACAAGGCTCCTTTCAGCGACTTAACTAGATTTTCTTTTAAAAAATCAAACCGTTCCACTGAGAACACGCTCCACGCTCCAGTAAAAGTGTTCTTTTCCGATATAATCTACGATTCCGCTGCGTTCCATCGTCTCCTTCACACTGTCGGATACACCGCATATGTACAGGGGCAATTCTTTTTCTCTCAACTGCTGCAGCAGTTCCAAAAAAGCCTGCGCGCCGGAAATATCCATATAGGAAGTGCCTCGCATGGAAAACAGAACCGCGGATTTACCTTCCAATTGTGTGGCAATATCTCCAATCATCTTGGTGTTGGCAAAAAGTATCGTGCCGGTGATGTAAACCACTTCCGCATTGTCATAGACAGCAGGAAGTGGCCCTTCCTGGCCCTTTAGCCGGTCGGGATTCACCTCGTCGAAGTGAATTTCCAGCTTGGACAGCCGGGCAACCAGCAAAACCAAGGCGATGACAACGCCGATGACGATGGCGACCGTCAGGTCAAAAACAATGGTAGCGACCATTGTTGCCAGGAACTTGAGGATAGCACCTTTAAATTTCCGGGAAAAGATGTAACGGATGGTAGACCACTCGTTCATCCGCCAGGCCGTCACCAACAGCACTCCGGCCAGCGCCGCCAGCGGAATGTTCGCCATCAGCGGCCCCAGGGCCAGCATGGATACCAGCAGCACCACTGCATGAAACATGCCGGACAGGCGGGTCTGAGCGCCTGATTTGATCGCCACGCTGGTGCGTGCAATGGCCGCAGTAGCCGGTATGCCGCCAAACAACGGCGCAATGATGTTTCCGACGCCCTGAGCCACCAGCTCCCGGTCGTTATCCAAAGGAACGCCCGTCATTCGTCCGGCGCTGGCGCCGCAGAGCAGACTTTCCACCATGCCCAGAGCGGCGATGCTAACCGCGGGGGCCAGCAGGCCCTGCAGACTTGACAAGCTGAAATTCTGAAAGGTCAACCGGTCGCTGAGCAGCAGGGAAGAAGGAATTTCCCCTACAGTGGCAACCGGAAGGGAAAACACCATGGATGCCGCCGTGGCTACAACGATGGCCAGCAAAGAAGCCGGAACCACCGCATTCCACTTTTTGGGAAAGAAGATCATAAACAGGATAACCAGCCCTCCGACGATCACCGCCGTCCAGTTAGGGGAAAAACCCTGGGTAAAATAGCTTCCCACCTTTTCCAGCGCGGAGCTGCCCTGTGACGTAACGCCAAAAAAGTTGTCCAGCTGCCCCAAAGCGATGATTACCGCAATACCGGATGTGAACCCCGCAATAACCGGCATGGGGATATAGGCTGTCAGCCGCCCCAGATGGAATATGCCCGCCAGAACCAACAAAATGCCCGCCATAATCGTGGCGGCAAAAACGCCTTGCAATCCGTATTGAGCGATGATAGACATCAAAATAGCGGCCATTGCTCCAGTGGGGCCGGAAATCTGATAGAAGGCTCCCCCTAAGAGGCTGATGACAAATCCGCTGATAATAGCTGTCAGCAAGCCGGACGCCGCCGTCGCTCCGCTGCTCACGCCAAAGGCCAGAGCCAGCGGCAAAGCCACCGCCGCCACTGTTAAGCCGGCCATCAGGTCCTTCATGAGCTTTTTCATGCCATAGCCCGCAAATTCTGTTTTTAAGTCTTGCCAGTACTTTTTCAACATCGATACTTCCTTTTTCTTTTTCTTGCTGTCCGACTGGAGTTTCGGCAGTTCACCATCTTAAATCCAGACAAAACAAAAGCCAAAAGTTCAAACGAACTTTCGGCTTTTCTGGCGGAGAAGGAGGGATTCGAACCCTCGATGAGCTATTAACCCATACACGAGTTCCAGTCGTGCGCCATAAACCAAGCTAGGCGACTTCTCCAGATATTTTGTGCGCTCTTTCAAGAGCGGCCGAGCAGGAATTTTTTCTCATAACCTGTCCACGACTTTATCTATTTTACACGGTAAGTCACTATTTGTCAAGAGGTTTTTTAAAAAAATTGATACTTTTTTAACCGTTCTTATGTGATCTGCGAGAACCTCAAAATATTGATGGTATTCTTCAAAATATGGCCGCTTTGATTGACTTTTAGGGCGGTATATAATATAATTCTTTCAATAGGTCAAACTGGAAATTGATTCCGTTGTCCGTCAACCTAACTTATATTTTTTATGGAGATCGTTTGAAAGGACCTCTTTCAAACTAGGATTTGCAGCTTCGCCGCCAATATGCGCGGCATTTTTGTAGTCTTATATCAAATGGGCTCCAAATCCCAGAAAGGAATGACATTTATATGGAAAAAACGATTTATACCTGGCTGCAGGTTCCCGCTGGGGACGATAGCCGTGCTGCAAGCTGTAAAGGGGAATCTCTCCCTTCACAGTTTGTCCCGTCCCCTTATGACGGCTCCATTTCGGGCAGAGTGCTGACAAAGGCCCCAAAGGACGCCATTCTCAACCTCTGCAGCGGAAACGAAAGCGCCCGCTCTGAGGGAACTGGTGTTGCCGGCTTCGAAAATGGCAGCCTATACTACACCTTCTGCGGCAAAAGAGTGCAGCTGAGCGATCTTTATCGGGACGAAAACGAAGCGCAATTTGCGCCCACGGAGCCGGCCTTCTTTGAAACCTTCGACGGCACCGAAGCCATTGTCACCCGCGTCTACGTTTCGGTCAAAGGGATGGAAAAAGCGGCGGCTTACGATTTTGTCGCCTACAAAACTATTCCTTTGGTACAGGTATTTGTCGTTGTAAACCCCAACAATAAAGAAACGGTCTTCCCCTTCCAGGTTGGATGCCTCACCTTTGAGAAGACTTCTGTCTCCAACATGGTGGCAGGGCTTCCCAAGGTGGAAATTCCTTGTAAGGAGGACCTGTATATCGCAGAAAACTACATATCCTTTACAGCGGACGGCGTAAATTTCGCCTTTGCCGGCGGTTACCCCGCTTTGCAGTCTGCGGACGGCGCTGTGACCGTGAAGGCCGATTACCAGTGCAACGTCAAAGTGTTTGACATCAGCGAATACGGCCCGGAGAACCCCTTTGTCTCCAACATCGTGTGCAGCAAAGGCGCAATCGACCCGGATGGCTGGCTTCAGAATATTCCCTGTCTTTACGCTGAAAACGACCTTTTGGGCAAAAACCAAATCATTTCGGTAGGCAACCTGAAAGTAGTTCTCGGCGATAACGGCGAGGGACTGGATCTGCTCACCATCTACGACTGCCGCAAAGAAAAACCTCTCCTGAGCCGCGGCGCCAACATGCTTTTTACCCTCAACCTGCGCCATGTGGAGAACAAATCCAAACTCCACCTGAATTCCCGAGAGGGATGGAATAGTATCCAGACCACTTCCACCAAAAACATGCATACCTGGGTATTTTCCGACCACAAGGAAGCGGAAAATGTCTCGGTAATCCTCACCGCCTTCTGCGACTCGGAAAAAAGCCGGATTTCCTGGGATTTGGCCGTTCAAAATGAGAGCGCTGCCTATTCGGTTCAGGAAGCGGAGTATCCCCGCCTGACACTGAATACCGACGAGCATACCACCTTGCTGTCCCCTTATGGAAGCGGCGAAATCCGCCGACATTTGAGCAGTGCCGCTGCCCACGCCTCCTTAAATTACCCGGGCTTCGGCGCGTCTTTGCAGTGCGGCGCGGTCTACAACACCGCTATGGGCTCCGGCATCTACTATGGCGTCCATGACCCGGCCCCTGCTTACAAGGTCTGCAACTTCGATAAGCAGATTTTTAAACAGACCGTTTCTTTCGGATTTACCTATCCCTTCGAATTCATCGACAAATCAGGAAATTCCTCCGCCTTAGCGGGAAAAGCCGTCTGGCAACTCTTTGACGGCGATTGGTACGACGCTTGTATGATCTACAAGGATTTTGTGGACAAAGAGGCAAACTGGCTTCCTGAAACGGACGAAAACGGCCCAGTCAACACTCCCGAATGGATGAAAACCTGCTCCCATTGGTGGCGTTCCATGTTGGACGATCCCTGCATCGAACCGGAGAAAACAAGAGACTGGTTTGAGGAGACATTAAAGGCCCATGAAGATCTGGGTGTTCCCTCCGCCAACCACGTCTACCATTGGCACCAAACGATTTTTGACAACGAATATCCCCATTTCTTCCCGGCTAAACGGGAATTCATCCGCAAAGCGCCTCTTTTGCAGCAGGCGGGTATCAAGCTGGTGCCCTATATCAACAGCCGCTGCTGGGACGATTTAGACGGCGGAGCCGACGACTGGGAGTACACCGAAAAAGCCCTTTCCGAAACCACCAAAGATTTGGACGGTAACACCTTTATTGAGTTAAGCCCCTTCAATAAGCCCAACGGCGGACCGAAAGTCCGTTTGGCGGTCATGTGCCCGTCCTCTGTGATGTGGCAGGACCTCCAGTGTGAGCTGGTGGACAAGATTTATAGCGAGTTGGGTATGGACGGCGTCTATCTCGACCAGATTGCCGCCGCAAAACCCAACCTTTGCGCCGACCCCCATCACAACCACGCCGCAGGCGGCGGAAGCTGGTGGATCGACAACTACAACCACATGGTCAACCGGATGAAGACCCACGGCCCCGAAACCGGCGCTTTTGTTACTGAGTGCACCGGTGAAGCCTACATGAAAACCATTGAGGCCCTGCTTTCCTGGGCCTGGGTTAGAAATTCCCAGGTTCCCGCCTTTTCCGCCGTATATGGCGGCCGGGTGGCACTGGTTGGCCGGGACTACAATTCGCTGAAGGACGAAGAGGGCGTGAAAATCTTCGCCGCTGAATCATTCCTCTTTGGCGAGCAGATGGGCTGGATCATCCCCCATCAGTATCTCACGACCTGCTACCGGGAATTCTATAAGAAATGCGTCCGCGCGAGAGAAGCCCACAAGGAATTCTTCTACGCAGGCAAGCTCCTCCGCCCCCTTTCCATCGAAAACGACCAGCCGCCCATTACCACCTACGGCTGCGTCATGGCGGAGGGACAGATCCTCTCGGTGCCCGCCGTCATGGGCGCCCATTGGAAGAAGTTTGCGGGCAGTCAGGAGCTCATCGTCCTGACAAACCTCTCGAACAACGCCGCGAAAACCGAAGTAATTCTTCCCGCTGGCATCCAGTCCCTGAACCTTCAGGGCGACCTTAACGAAACTGTTGACTGCGTAAATGGCAAACTTTCCGTCACCCTGCCCGCCCAGTCGGTGGTTACCGCAGTAATTGATTGCTAAAAACGAGATAAAAAGAGCACAGCGGATACCGCTGTGCTCTTTTGCTATTATGAAATTATGCGCCGATCAATGGTGCGTCTTTCGCCTCCTGCGGAATTTCAAAGTCGGTGGCGGCGTTTACATTTTTCATCTCCATCTCCATGACCATCTTGCTCACTTCAATGGTGACGCCCTGAGCCTCGTCACCCATCTGTTCCATCAGTTTATTCATCATCTGGCTCATCATGGCGGTCATATCCATTTTGTATTTCACCGGATAATTGTCTTTTTTACTGACCCAGATGGTCATGGGAAGGTCGCCCATGTCGGAGTACATACTCTTGAGCATTTCCCCGTATTCCGCTCCCAGCTGGCCCGTCATGGAATCCATGATTCCAGAAGCGTTGATGACTTTTTCGATGGAATCGCCGGAGATGACCCCGCTGAGTTTATAGGCGGTCCCGCTTTGAAGCTCTTCCTCCCCGTCCATCTTCACGCTGTCGGCGCTGTCTAAATAAATCTTCATGTTGGACATGCCGTCATACTGCTGAAGGGAATCGACTTCCTGCTTGATCCAATTGCCGGAAACACCGCTGTAGGTAATAAACTTCCCGTCTGCTTCCTCGGCGTAAACATCCACCGCTTGGCTCCCCAGCTCGCCCATATCCATATTCATAGTCATTTTGAGCTTCATGGGATCGGTAAAGCAGGATGCATCCCCGGTCATGACCATTGAAACGGCCTCATCGCCGCTTTTCATCTCCATGTCCGCAGTGATGGTATAATCCATGCTTTTCACTGCCTGAGACTGCTTCTGGGCCTCCTCCAAAATGGCTTCCACGCTGGGTTCTGCGCCGCAGGACGCCATGGCCAGCACCGAAACTGCGGCTACGGCGAAGACGCCTATTTTTTTCATTATGTTCATATCATATCTCCTTTTTTAGTGGTTTTATCCGCATTGCAACCTCATTTGTCTGCGGATAGAGTAATTATATCATATTTTATCAAAAAAATCACCACTAGTTTTGATAGTACGGGATAGGCTCTGCTATCCATTGACATAAAAGCCTTGCACAAAATGCTGGAATCAGATATAATTGGGGCAATAATCAGCTGTCAGCAGAAAGGATTGCAAAATGATGGAAGTTATTGAAAACAGACGAAGCATCCGAAAATATAAAGACGTCCCCATTCCCTCATCCGCTGTGGAGGAGATCATCCGAGCGGGAACCCTTGCACCTTCTTCCAAAAATCGGCAGCCGTGGCGTTTTGTCGTTGTCGAGGGGAAATCGAAAATTCAGCTGCTGGAGGCCATGGAACAGGGACTGAAACGGGAAAAAAACCGTCCTTTACTGCCCTAAAGCGCCAAATTTATCAGCGGAGCTGTCAGGACACTCCATATTATGCAGCAGGCTCCTGTGATTATTCTCATCGTAAATCCCCTGGGGCTCGGCCTCAACCGGGTATTGACGGCGGAGGAACGGGTATACGAGCTCTGCAACGCCCAGTCCGTGGGCGCAGCCATTGAGAATATGTGCCTGACGGCCACCCAACTGGGGCTTGGTAGTCTGTGGATTTGCGATACCTACTTTGCCTACGAGGAGCTTTGCGGCTGGCTTCAAACCGACGGGGAGCTTTTGGCGGCTCTTGCCGTAGGGTACGCGGACGAAAATCCGTCCCCAAGGCCCCGGAAGCCGCTGACGGACGTGGTGGAATGGAGAAAATAACGGGTATAAAAACGCCGGGCAGACTCATATAGAGCCTGTCCGGCGTCTGTTTTCTCTGTTATCTCACTTTTTCTACCAGTTTGTACCCCGCCTGGGTCAAAGCCTTGCGGATTTCCTCCACGTGCTTGTGGTCGCGGGTCTCCATCCGCAGCCGCAAAAAGCAGGAGTTGATGTCCATGTTTTCGTCGGAGCGGTCGTGGCGGACGGACACCACGTTGGCGCCCAGCTTGGCGATGATAGTGGAAACATCCTGAAGCTGGCCGGGCTTATCCATCAGCTCGATGGTTACGTCGGCAGAGCGGCCCTCTTTCATGAGGCCTCTGCTGATGACCCGGGAAAGGATGGTCACGTCGATGTTGCCGCCAGAAACGAGGCAAGCCACTTTTTTGCCCTTGATGTCCACCTTGTTGAAAAGGGCGGCGGCCACCGCAACAGCTCCGGCCCCTTCGGCGATCATTTTGTGCTTTTCGATGAGCATGAGGATGGCGGTGGAAATTTCGTCATCGGTAACGGTGACGATTTCGTCCACGTATTTCTGACAGATCTCGTAGGTAATGTCCCCAGGGTGCTTGACGGCAATCCCGTCGGCGATGGTGTGGACACTGTCCAGGGTGATCTGCTCATGCTGGAGGATGGAATTGTACATAGAAGGGGCGCCGCTTGCCTGCACGCCGTAGACCTTGATGTTGGGATTGAGCGCCTTGACAGCGTAGGCCACGCCGGAGATGAGCCCGCCTCCTCCAATGGGCACGATGACAGCATCCAGATCCGGAATCTGCTGCAAAAGCTCCAGACCGATGGTCCCCTGTCCTGCAATCACGTCCACGTCGTCATAGGGGTGGATGAAGGTCATATTCTTTTCCTTCTGCACCTCAATGGCCTTGTTGTAGGCGTCGTCGTAGACGCCCTTGACCAGCATCACTTCAGCGCCGTAGCTTTTCGTCGCCTCCACCTTGGAGATGGGTGCGCCGTCTGGAATGCAGATGAGAGATTTGATTCCGCACTCCTTGGCCGCCAGCGCCACACCCTGGGCGTGGTTTCCGGCGGAACAGGCGATGACTCCGCAGGCCTTTTCCTCGTCGGTGAGCTGGGAGATTTTAAAATAAGCGCCCCGAACCTTAAAGGAACCGGTCACCTGCAAGTTCTCGGTTTTCAGGTAGACTTCGCTGTCCGGATTGACGGCTGGGGCCGCGATCACGTCGGTGGGGCGGATCACTTTTTTGAGCACGTACGAAGCCTGGTAGATTTTATCCAATGTCAGCATAAATTTTCCTCTTTTCTACATGGTCATAGCCATTGCACCGGTGCGCAGGATTTTTTCGATGCCGTAGGGCTTTAAAAGCTCCACGAAGGAGTTTAACGTCTTAGCGTTGCTTGCCAGTTCCAGAATCATCGAGTTTTCCGAAACGTTTAGCACGTCGGCGTGGAACACGTTGGCGATTGCCACTAACTGAGCGTTTGTTTCAGCGTTCCGAGCCACTTTGACAAGCAAATATTCCCGGATGACCGCCTCATCCTCGTTTAACACGTCCACCTGCTCCACGTCGTAGAGCTTGCAGAGCTGTTTTTCCACCTGGCGGACAATTTTGTCGTCGCCTTTGACCACGATGATAAGCCGCGACGTCTCCGAGTCCTCGCTCTGGGCGGCGACGATACTCATAATATTGTAGCAGCGGCGGCTGAAAAGCCCTGCGATCCGCAGAAGGACGCCGGTGTGGTTTTTGGCCGTGACCGATAACAAGTATTCTTTTTCCATCTTCTCATTCCGTCCTTTCGTTACGCTTTCCAGTCGATTTCAAGCATCGGCTCTTCCACCGAAGCGCCCGCCGGCACCATGGGCAGGACGTTCAGATCCCGGTCGATGATGCAGTTGATGAACACCGGCCCCTGCTCGGCTAACGCGGCGCGGAGCACCGGCTCTATGTCGTCTTTCGCGGCTATCGTCATGGCTGTTACACCGTAGGCTTCGGCTAGTTTTTCGTAGTCGGTCTTTTTCTCAAGTGTCGTCTGGGAAAATCGCCCGTCGTAAAAGAGCTTCTGCCACTGGCGCACCATGCCCAGCACCTCGTTGTTAAAAAGCAGCTCGATGATGGGAATGTTGTACTTGGCGGCGGTAGACAGCTCGTTGGCGTTCATGTGAAAGCTTCCGTCGCCGGCAATGTTTATGACCTGCTTGTCGGGATTCGCCACCTGCGCTCCGATAGAAGCTCCCAAGCCGAAGCCCATGGTGCCCAGGCCTCCGGAGGTGATAAACTGCCGAGGGTGCTTAAAGTCGTAAAATTGTGCGGCCCACATCTGATGCTGGCCCACTTCGGTGGTGAGAATGGCCTCAGACTGGGTCAGTTCGCTCAATTTTTCCAGCACCATCTGAGGGGTCACACCGTTTTCACTGTCAGTGTGCTGGATTAGGGGGAATTCCGCCTTCCAGCCGCCGATACTCTCCATCCAGGTTTTGTGCTCCATCTGCGGGAACATGGGAAGAAGGGCCTGCAGAACCGCTTTGGCATCTCCGGAAAGACGGATTTCCACGTCCACGTTTTTATTGAACTCCGCCGGGTCGATGTCGATTTGCAGAATGGGGCAATGGGTGGCAAACAGGGAGGTGTTGCAGGTCACCCGGTCGGAAAAGCGGGTTCCCACCGCCACCAAAAGGTCGCAGCCCGCGATGGCGAGGGAAGCAGTTTTCGTCCCGTGCATGCCCATCATGCCGATGTAGCGCTCATCCGTCTGGTCGAAGCCCCCCTGACACATAAGGGAGCAGGATACCGGCGCATCCAGCTGTTCAGCGAGTTTTTTCAGCTCGGGAGCCGCGTTCGACAACAGCACACCGCCGCCCGCGTAAATCAGGGGCCGCTTGCTGTTTTTTAACAGCTCCGCCGCCCGGTCCATCCACTCTTTGGGAGGGAGGGGGCGAGAATCCTTAGCTTTTGTCTCTTTTGGTATGTACTCAAACTTTGCCCCGGTGACGTCTTTCGGAATGTCGATTAAAACTGGGCCTTTGCGGCCTTCGTTGGCGATGAAAAACGCCTCGCGGATGGTGTCCGCCAGATCCTCCACCCGTTTGACGATGTAGTTGTGCTTGGTGATGGGCATGGTGATGCCGGTGATGTCCACCTCCTGAAAACTGTCCAGTCCCAGCAGATCCCGATTCACATTTCCGGTGATGGCAACCATTGGCACCGAATCCATGTAGGCTGTGGCGATGCCGGTGACAAGATTCGTTGCACCGGGGCCAGATGTGGCGATGCAGACGCCGGTTTTGCCGCTGGACCGGGCGTAACCGTCGGCCGCGTGGGCCGCCCCCTGCTCATGTGCGGTGAGGATGTGATTAATGCGGTCGCTGTATTCGTAAAGCGCATCGTAAATATTCAAAACCGCTCCGCCGGGATAGCCGAAGACGGTATCCACTTTCTGTTCCAGCAGACATTCCATGATGATTTGTGCTCCAGTCAGCAACATGTCAAAACTCCTTCCAATTTCTCAAAAAATCAAAAAAGCTTTCATCTCTTTTTTAGAGATGAAAGCTTTGCTTCCACGGTACCACTCTTGTTGCCGAATTCATCGGCCCCTCAGTCACATCCAACAATGTGCTTTCCCGTAACGGAGGAAAACCGTACCCACTTACTGCCGCAAGGCGGTTTCAGCGGTCTGCTCGAGGGTGATTTGTCGTTGTCCGGCCTGCCGCCTCACACCAACCGGCGGCTCTCTGAAAGTCCTGTGGCAAAAACATGTCCCTGTCTGCGCATTTATGATATTGTTAATAGGATAGTCCTTTTTTCCCATCTTGTCAAGAGGTTTTTTACGAGATTTCGGAAATTCCGTCGAAGCATTTCTCCCATTGCAACAATCTCTTCAATTGTGGTATAATATCCACAAATAGCACACAATGTGTGCTATGCGCCGCAGGCGCAATCATTTTGTCTCGCAAAATGATTTGTGGATGATTATCACCATAACAAAAACAGCTAAAGCTGTTTTGCGCCGCTGAAAGCGGCGTGCAAGCCCTATGGGCTTGCGGATATGGTATAATAACCTCACAAGCAAACAGCAAGGCTGCTTGCAAAGCGCCTAAAAGGCGCTTTTATCCCGCTGGCGCGGGATAAGTGAGAACATTGTATCATAAGTCCCGGCCGCTGCACGACCGATAAAGTCGCTTCGCGTCTTTTTGCCCGCTAAAGCGGGCGAATTTATGGTATAATAACCACACGGCGTTAACGGAAGCCTTGCGGGGCAAGCCTTCCGACGCCTGAGAGAACATTTTATCATAATTATGGGCTGTCGCCCTTGCGGCTACGCTGTTGATTACGCAAAGCGCAACCAAATTGTGGTATGATAATCGCAGTAAACTGCGACTATCACGAAGAAACCCCTTTAAGAACGCTGTTCTCAATTTTGCCCGCAAGGGGCAAATCCGGGTTCCTTTATTGAATATCAGTATGGTATTACTATTACTAATAGGCAAACATGAATAAAACGGTATACAGGGCTCATGAAGCAGCCCTGACCAGATAAGTGGAGGAAATTTATGGAACAGCGCATTGCAAAAACCGTGGCGGAATCCCGCACCGAACAGGTGCAGATCATTCTGCCGGAGCATATCAACGGGTTTGACCGGCTTTTCGGCGGCAAGCTGGTGGAATGGATCGACATTGTAGCCGGCGTTGTGGCCCGGCGTCATTCCAACTGCAACGTCACCACAGCGTCCATCGACAACCTCCAGTTCAAAGCCGCCGCCCATGTAAACAGCACGGTTCTTCTCCGAGGGCAGGTCACTCACGTGGGAGAAACCTCCATGGAAGTGCGTGTGGACACTTTCGTCGAAGATTTAAGCGGTGAACGCAAGCTCATCAACCGGGCGTACCTTGTAATGGTCGCGTTAGATGATAACGAAAAGCCAATACCTGTCCCCCATATCATTCCTGTCACCGACGAGGAAAAGGAAGAGTTCGAGGCAGGCATCAGGCGCCGCGCCCTCAGAAAACAACGGCGCCAGGAACGGTTTTAACAGGCTTAAAGTCATATATCAGGCATTGCGAAAAGGTGCAAAAAAGCGTCCTTCTCCGCAGTGCCTTTTTTATGGGAATATAAAAAATCAGAGGTTTTTACCTTAGTATAATCAAAAAACAAACCTTTTACCGGTCGGTGGGCAGCCAGTCTAGCACCTTCTGAATATAGGAGTCCCAGAAATTCCAATCGTGGATACCAGGAGCTTCTTCGTAGATGAGAGAAACTCCCTGTGCCCAAAGGAAATCCCGGTAACGTCGGTTGACTTTGATGAGCTCGTCCTCGGTGCCGCAGGCCATGTAAAACTCCGGAATCTCCCCGCCCTGGTCCTTGATTCGCAGCAAAAGCGCCTCCGGGTCGTTTTCGCTTCCCTTAATTTTTTGGGTATCTCCGAAAATACTCTCAAAATAGCGCCTATCATAAATGATTTGCTCTGAATCTCCATAAGTGGGGATGTCGTATACGATGATTGCCGACGACAAAGCTGCAATGCGGCTAAACGTCTCCCAGTACTGGAGCCCGTTTCGAATGGCCCCGTAACCGCCCATAGAAAGGCCAGCTATGAAGGTGTCCTCACGCCTGCTGGACAAAGGAAACATGGCACGGGTGACTGCTACGAGTTCCTGGCCGATCCACTGGCCATAAAAATCTCGGCGGGCAGGTTGGTCAACATAAAAGCTGTTGTCCCCCGACGGCAGGATTACCGCCAGGCCTTTTTTCTGCGCCCAGGCTTTAAGCCTAGTTCCGGTGGGCCAATCCCAATGATTTCCCTGCAGCCCGTGGAGCAAATACAGGGTTTTGAGGGGCTTTGGTTCCGCGTAGGGTGCGTCGATAGGCAAAATTGCCGAAAAAGTCACATTCCGATTAAGCGCCTGAGAATAATAGCTCACATTGAGAAACGACATAAAAAAGCTCCTTCCAAAAATTTACTCAACAGCATCGTCACTATGGCTGAGATCTCTCCCACCCATCATCCGGTCCATCAGTTCCTCTGCGGTGTAAAGCTTGACAGAATCCGAAAGGCCCAACTTTTCGATCTCTTCCCGCACTTTGCCGATGGAAACGGGCGCGTCCAGCATCAGGCTGGGGGCCTGCCACACACCTTCCCTTTCAGCGCCTTTGGTCAGTTTCCGCAAATCTGCCACCGTGACGAAAATTCCGTTCATTGGCTCATCGGCCAGAGAATCCTTGAGGCGTTCATCCATGATTTCTCCGCCTTCCGGCCCTCTGTAAATCCCGGTAATTTTAACTCTGACGGTTTTTCTCGGGTCGAGCCAGTTTTTCAGCAGGATTTTATCCCCCACCGATTTGTGGTTGAGCCTCGCCAGCGGTTCGCTGATAAGGCATTGCCTCTTTCCGTCAGGAGATGGAATCTCCCCCTCGGTGAGGACAAAGTCCAGCTCCTTTTCCAAAGCTTTTTCCGTAAGCCGCCGGGAAGCCAGGAGATAAAAATGCGGCGCTTCAATTTTGCCCTCTCCCAATGGGTTTTCTAAGAGATACGCCCCATGCTCGGCCCGGTCGCCCAGCGCGGTCAATTCATCCGACACTGCGCCTTCCCGTCCGGACAAGTCGTAATCTGTCACCTCGGGAAGAGACAAAATTTGCTCCCATTCCCCATAAGAAAGCGGTTTCGCCGTTTCGATATAAGCCATGCGGCTGTAGTCCCCGCCATATTCCTGCGGAGCCGGCAAATCCCTGCCGCAGCCGTTTAGCAGCAACACAAGAGCTGCCCCCAACCCGAGCCATTTATAATTCATCCCACTCTCCGCCTTTTTCATTGATTTGTTTCTATTATAAGATCCGCCACAGTACAGGTCAAGAATACTGAAAAAATTTTTGCTGCCATAGCATTTTTTCTTGCATCATATTCTTTTTTGTGATAGGATAAAATAAAGTTTTACTCAGTTCAAATATATTTTAGGGAGGAAATCTCAATGAAAATCAAATATCTGGGCACCGCCGCCTCGGAAGGATGGCCCGCTGTCTTCTGTCGCTGCAAATACTGCCTGGAAGCCAAAAAACGGGGCGGGAAAGACATCCGCACCCGCTCCCAAGCCCTTATCAACGACGATTTGATGTTGGATTGGCCGGCGGACACCTATGCCCACAGTCTGCACCACAGCATAGACCTGAGCGCTGTCAAATACCTTTTCATCACCCACCCCCATTCCGACCATTTTTATCCGTCAGAGCTAGTTATGCGAGGCGGACCTTACGGTCACGATATGGCAAGCGAAAACCTGAATGTTTACAGTTCTTACCATGCCAAAAATTTTTGCTACCAGTATGCTGGAATGCAGTTTTGCGAAGAAGTGGACGCTCATATTCGCTGGCATATCCTCCATCCCTACGAACCAGTGCATGCCGGCCCCTATACCGTAACGCCTCTTCCCGCCAAGCACATGAATGAAATACCGCTGATGCAGCCCTTCTGCTACCTGATTGAAGACGGAAAAAAATCTATCCTCTATCTTCATGACACTGGCCGTGCTTTGGACGACGTGCTCTTGTACCTGCAAAAAGAGAACAAAAAAGTCGATCTTGTGAGTTTCGACTGCACCTATGAACTGAACCCCAGCGGCGGCGACAAAGATGGACACATGGGTGTCGACGACAACATCCGTCTGCGAGAAAAGCTGCTTCACTTGAAAATTTGCCATCAAGACACCCGTTATGTGGTCAATCACTTTTCCCATAACAGCGGAGTTCATCATAAAGAACTCTGCGAAGCGGTCAATCCACAGGGATTGGAAGTAGCCTTCGACGGCATGGAAGTAAAACTATAAGAGCCGTAAGATGTTTTGACTCTGTTTTCCCAAGGCTGAACAATTAGATAAAAAAGCTCAAGTTTTTTCGTAATTTTTATCTTGTTTCTTTGCCTCTGTTGTGATAGGATTAGGGAAGAAAACACCATATATAACACTACCAACGTCTGGAGGAAAGACCAATGAAAATGAAATACTTGGGCACCGCTGCCGCTGAGGGCTGGCCCGGTGCGTTCTGCCGCTGCAAATACTGTGACGAAGCACGCAAACGGGGCGGAAAAGACATCCGCACCCGCTCTCAAACCCTCATCAACGACGATATGATGGTGGACCTGCCGGCGGATACATATATGCATGCTCTGCTCCACAACGTAGACCTTACCGCTATTAAATACCTTTTTATCACCCATGCCCATTCTGACCATTTCTATCCCTTGGAACTGGCCATGCGGGGCGGCGCCTTCGGCCACAATCTGGTTAGTGAGGAAATGCACATCTACTGCTCCTACCACACTAAAAACCACTTTTACCAGCAGGCGGGCATGGAAATCGGCGAGGATATCGACGAAAAGCTCCATTGGCACGTCCTCCACGCTTACCAACCGGTTCAGGCCGGACCTTATACCGTTACCCCTCTTCCAGCCCGGCATATGACTGAGATTCCTTTGATGCAGGCGTTTTTCTATCTCATCGAAGAAGGGGATAAATCCGTCCTTTACATGCACGACACCGGCCGCGCTTTGGACGAAGTTCTGGATTACCTCCAAAAGGAAAACAAGAAGGTGGATCTCGTTAGCTTTGACTGTACCTGCGGACTGTTGGACGGCCAGGAAAACGGCGGACACATGGGCTTTTATGATGCGAAAATGCTCCGGGACAAGATGCTTGCCCGCGGCATCTGTGACGAACACACTCGCTATATTCTAAACCATTTTTCCCACAACAACGGCATGCTCCACAAAGAGCTCTGTGATGTGGTAAACCCCGAGGGCATGGATGTGTCCTTCGATGGCATGGAAGTAGAAATATAAAAACATTTAAACGCCCGGAAGCGATAATGTTCGCTTCCGGGCGTTTTTTGCTTTCCATCAATCAGCTTTTTTCTTCCTCATAGGCAATAAGGATGAGATCTTTACCCATCATTCGTTTTAAATCAGCCTCATACTGTCGAACAGCCTCCACCGCCTGCTCAGGCAGGTCAGCACAATGAAACCGACCCGTTCGTTCTTCCATATTTCCTCCTATTCCCGCCGAAGTGCCTCCGCCGGCTTGAGACGGGAAGCTTTCAACGCCGGATACACACCGAACACAACTCCCGTCAGGACTGCAAAAACCACGCAGACGGCGATCAAACTGCCATTAAATGCAAAGCCTACTCCGACCAGCAGGCTGCCAGCTCCCCCTACGAAAACCCCTGCCAGACACCCTACAGCGCTTCCCAGCAGGGAGAGAAAAAACGCCTCCAGCATAAACTCTCGGACAATCCGGCCGGAGGAAGCTCCGATAGACTTTTTGATCCCGATTTCCCGGGTCCTCTCGTTGACCGACACCAACATCACCGTCATGATGGAAAGTCCGGCCACAATCAAGCTGATTCCGGCGATGACCCCCAAAATGGCGCTGACGCCGCTGAGAACCGAATTGAGTTCCTTCTTGTACCCGCTCAGGTTTTCGATTTTCACCGTTTCAGTTCCACCCAATTCAGCATCCATAAGCCGGCCGATAACCTGCTGGGCTGCGGAAGTATCCTCTCCTTTTTTCAGCTTAACGGCAATCTGATCAAAATCATCGGTCCCGGTGTACACCCGCTGGGTGCTGTAGGGAAGATAGATAAAACTGGGCACATAGCTGCCCATCATATTCTGCATCAGGTTGCCGCCGGTTTTTACCACTCCAACCACCTCGAAGCAAACGGGTTTGCCCTCCAGCTCAACTTCAATTTTTTTGCCCACGATGTTGCTGCGATGATAGACGGACTGGGCGAAGGCCTCATCCACTACGCAGACCTCCCGGTAGCCCTTTACGTCAGCCCGATCGATGAGCCTGCCGTACAGGGGCGTCAGGGAGATAATGTCGGTAGCGTTGGAATCGATGCCCATAATGACCGTTTTTTCCTTTTCTCCCCGGGAATAAACGTCAGTATAGGCAAAAAGCAGCGGAGTGGCGTCCGCCACCAATTCTGACGACTTGATAGCATCAAGCTGCTCTTCCGACAAGGTGACCCCGGAGCTGGAAGAACTGCTCACCGCCAGGCCGTCAATGCCCATACTGCTTAGCTCATTGTTGATGACGGTTTTTCCGATGTCACTGATGGTTCCAATGAGCACCACGGAAAAGACCCCGATTGCGATACCCAGCACCGTCAGCAAAGAACGGGAGCGCTGGCGGAAGATATTGTTCCATGCGCTTTTTAAGCTCTCCATACCCATACCTCATTTTCAAGTTTTGTGATGACGTGCAGCGGCAGGAAAGCGCTTGGGCTAGACAGCCAAATCCTGCAGTCTGAATTGATTCAAACTAACTTCTATCGGCTCACACGTACCAGCTCTCCGTCCTTGACAGCCGCGCTGTTATAAATGACCAGTTCATTCGGCAATATCCCACTTAGAATTTCGGTAGAAGTGGAAAACTCCTCCCCCGTCTCGATATCCCGCCGCACAGCCCGGCCCTCTTCGTAAACATAAACATATTCTGTTCCGTTTTCGTCCTGCTGAATGGCCTCATATGGAAGGAGATTCACTTCTCTCGTCTCCCCCACCGGAATTTTTCCTTTGATGGTGTAACCCGATTTTAAAAGCCCATAGGTATTATCAATGTTCACCGCCACATCGACGACAGTATCATAGTTTAATCCAGAAAGCCGCTGATAAGCCGTAGGCGCGACGCTGAGGACGCTTCCGGCGAAAATCCCGTTGTCGACAGCGCTCGCAGTAAAAAGGACTTGGCTTCCCTCTGTGATTTTAGCGGCGTCCTTTTCGCTGACGAAAAATCTTCCCCGCAGCTTGTCGGTGGTGGCCACCACCGCCGCTGTAGATTTTGGAAGGGAGAGATTGCCTTCAGTCAGGGATAAATTTGTCACCGTCCCCGAAGCAGTGCTGACGATTTCAGTGGGGAAGGCCCCCGACTCCAAGAGACTTTCCAAATCAAAATTTTCTATGGCCGCCTGGAGTTCCTGGGGAATAATGTCCAAGTACTGGGAAGCGATCTTTGCAATGGCGTTTTTGGTGGCGTTTATATCAATCGTTGCCAGCACGTCTCCCGCTTCCACCTTATCCCCGACTCCTACCATTACCTGTTCCGGCACAATGGGCAGATCGAGAGAAATTTCCTTTTTCTTTTGTTCTTCTACTGTGCCGCTGACAGTTACGGTTTCGGTGTAAGGCATTTGCTGCATTTTGACCGTCTGAACCTGCGGCACCACCGCATCCGCCAGGACAGGCAACGATAGAAGGCCTGCTGTGACAAGCCCTGTAATGGTGATCAGCACCGCATATTTCTTCAACCTGATCCCTCCGCTTGATGAATTTTTTCGACTGTATTAGTGTGTCTGCAAAACAAAAAATTATCACCCAATGAACCTTAGTATTTTTATGAAAATTATCTGGACAAAGTGAGGTATCATAAAAATTGCGGTCAGCAATTCCCTCAATATGATTCCGACAAAAGATAAAAGGCTTGATTTGCTATGATTTTTTGTCCCTTTACAAATGAGAGTAATTAAAATAAAAAGTTTTTCACCGCCTCTTCGTATAAAAAGAGAAAAATTCTGAACAATAACAGTAAATTAGAGCAAAAAGAGGGGTTGTATGAATTTGGTTTCCTGCAGCAAAGACTGCACCTATCAGAAGGACGGATACTGCTGTCTGACCGATACAGCATATGTAAGCAACAACAAAGTGGACGGCTGCTGCTATTACCGGAAGCTGTCAAGTTCTCCAGCCGATGCTGCGCAGAAAAAGCCGGTGGAACGGATTTAGACCCGCTCCACCGGCTTTTTGTCGGTTATTATTACACAAGCTTTCTAGGGCACCTCATTGGACACCGAAGCCTCTTGAAATTGGAAAACGAACGATACATAGCTGTCATTCAATAAACCCGCCGCCCAAAACAATAGCGCCGTCGTACAAAACTGCCGACTGGCCCTTGGCCGGGGCTTTCTGGGGCTCGTCAAACACGACCTTCAGTTTTTCTCCCTCAATGAACACTTCACAGGGAACGGTTGTAGCTCGGGAGCGGATTTTCACCTCCGCCCGAATACCGTCACGGATGCTCTCAGGATAGGTCATGGAAATCCCGGAAACGAGAATCTCATTCTCGTAAGCGTCTTTTTCGTCCGACAGATACACCCGGTTTGTAACGGGATCTATTTCTTTGACGAACACCGGACGGCCCAGCGCGATCCCCAGCCTTTTGCGTTGCCCCACCGTGTAGTGGATAATCCCTTTGTGTCTGCCACAGGGAACCCCCTCCGGCGAAATGAAGTCGCCGGGGCCGGAAGTGCCGTATTTCTCTTCAATGTATCTGGCGTAATCGTTGTCCGGGATGAAGCAGATTTCCTGGCTGTCGGGCTTCTGGGCGCAGCTGAGACCGATCTGGGCGGCAATTTTCCGCACCTCATCCTTTGGGAGCTCCGCCAATGGAAACAGGAGCCGAGAAAGTTCCCGCTGACCCAGCCTGTAAAGCATATAGGACTGATCCCGGGCCAGCGAATCCCCTTTTGCGAGGTAGGTGAGGCTGTCTTTGCGAATAAGCTTTGCGTAATGGCCAGTGGCGACGAAATCGTACCCTTCCTCGTCCGCCGTATCGATAAGAGCCTTGAATTTCACCAGAGGGTTGCAGACAATGCAGGGATTTGGCGTCCTGCCCCTTTGGTATTCTGAAACAAAGTAGGAAACTACTTCCTTTTGAAACGGTTCTGACATATCTTTAACCACCAGCGGGATACCCTGTTCTTCCGCAGAACGCCGGGCGTCCTCTACTGTTCCCTCGTGGGCCGGAGACATTTTGAGAACCACCGCCCCCACCTCATAGCCTGCCTGCTTCAGCAGATGGACGCAGACCGAGCTGTCCACCCCACCGCTCAGCGCCACCAAAACCTTTTTCTTTTCCAATCCGGACACCTCACATACTGCGCTGCTGTCCACTTTTCTCGGCTCGGGTTACGTAGCCCTGAAAGCACGGCAAACGCTTGTTGGATAAAGGGGAGAAATCCCTTTGAACTTGATAAAAAGCGGGGACGGTAAGGGTTTCTTATCGTCCCCGCTTTCGGCGTTTAATGACAGTGGCAGGCTTCGCAGTCCTCAATCTCCCCGACGATGGGTGTAGGATCGATGCCCTGGCGGCGGTAATAATCAGCAATGGCCGCCTTGATGGCCTGTTCCGCCAAAACCGAGCAGTGAAGCTTCACCGCCGGCAGGCCGTCCAGCGCTTCAACGACAGCCTTATTGGTCAGCTTTAGCGCCTCGCTCAAAGGCTGGCCTTTGATAAGGTCGGTAGCCATGGAACTGGTGGCGATAGCCGCTCCACATCCAAAGGTGAGAAACTTTACGTCTACGATCACATTGTTCTCTACTTTAATATACATCTTCATGATGTCGCCGCATTTCTGGTTTCCTACTTCGCCGACGCCGTTTGCATCCGGCATTTCACCTACGTTGTGAGGACTTGCAAAATGCTCCATCACCTTCGCGCTATACATCATAAAAATCTTCCTTTCTATCTCAAACCAAACCTTGTTCTTTCATTTCCTGCCACACTGGTGACATGGCCCGGAGCCGCTCCACCACTTGAGGAATGACCTGAAGTGCGTAATCGACGTCCTCTTCAGTATTGTATCTGCCCAGACTCAGCCGAAGGGATCCGTGGGCAATGCCGTGTTCCAGTCCGATGGCCAACAGCACATGGGACGGGTCGAGAGACCCCGACGTACAGGCAGAGCCGGATGAGCCGGCGATTCCATTGAGGTCGAGCAGAAGCAACAGGCCTTCTCCCTCGATTCCCTCAAAGGAAATGTTCACGTTGGTGCAGAGCCGGTTTTCCCGGCCCCCGTTTAAGCGGGTGTGGGGGATTTTTAAGAGATTGTCAATGAGCTTGTCTCGTAAAATAGTAAGCTTCGCCGCCTTCTCCTCCAAGCCGTTGTGCGCTTCTTCCATAGCGGCGCCCAAGCCGACGATGGAAGCTAAATTCTCGGTGCCGCCCCGTTTGTTGTTCTCCTGCGCGCCGCCGTCCATAAAGTTGTCGATAACGACGCCCTGACGGACGTACAGGGCTCCCACTCCTTTGGGCGCGTGGATTTTATGCCCTGAAAGAGACAACATGTCGATGTTCTCCGCCTGTACATCGATGCGCACGTTGCCGATGGCCTGCACCGCGTCAGTATGAAACAGCACCTTTTTGTCCCGACAGATTTTTCCAATTTCCGCGATGGGCTGGATAGTGCCGATTTCATTGTTTGCATACATGATGGTGACAAGGGCCGTATCCTCCCGGATGGCATTCTCCACATCAGAGGGACTCACATAGCCTTCACTGTCCACCGTTAGGTAAGTGACTTCAAATCCTTCCTTTTCCAGCGACTGGCAGGTATGGAGTACCGCATGATGCTCAAAAACCGATGTAATGATGTGTTTCTTGCCCTTTTTGGCTAAATGGCGGGCAGCTCCCTTGATGGCCCAGTTGTCTGATTCAGTGCCGCAGCCGGTAAAATAAATCTCGCGGGATTTGGCGTTAATGGCTTTCGCCACCTTTTCCCGTGCCTCGTCGATGGCAGCATGGGCCTCCCGCCCAATTCCATAAATACTGGACGGGTTGCCGTAATGCTCCGTCAAATACGGAACCATGGCTTCAAAAACGCGTTCCGAAACCTTTGTTGTCGCGCTGTTGTCGAGATATACGAAACGATCCATTGTTTTTCATTCCCTTTCTATATGGGCGACAGCAAATGTAAATTGCTATCGGGAGGATTTTCCTTCTTTTTAGTTTATTATATACCAATTTAGTATGTTTTTCAATAGTCCCTGCGGATAATTTATAAATTCGTAAAAACTGCCAAAAAATTATCCTTTGAATTTCTGGCTTTCAGCCACCGCCATTTCGTCACAGCGTTCGTTTTCCGGGTGTCCTGCGTGGCCTTTGACCCATGTGTAGCACATTTCATGTTTTTGAAGCTCCTGGAGCAGCTGTTCCCACAAATCAGGGTTCAGCGCCTTGTCCTTTTTGTTGCGCATCCATCCGTTTGCCTTCCATTTATACACCCATTTTTGGGTAATGGCGTCGATGATATATTTGGAGTCGCTAATTAAGGTGACTTCGCAGGGGTATTTGAGCGCCTTAAGTCCCTCGATGACCGCTGTGAGCTCCATCCGGTTATTGGTGGTATCGGCCTCCCCGCCACAGAGCTCCCGGCGGCGTCCTTCACACTCCAAAATCGCACCCCAACCTCCCGGCCCGGGATTGCCGCTGCAAGCGCCGTCGGTATACAGGTTTACTTTTTTCATTACCGAAAAAATCCTTTCAAAAAAAGGCAAAGCTGCCTTAAAATGTCGCATCAGATTGTCAAAAAAATCCTGCATGGCTTAGTATATACTATTTTTGTGAAAAATACAAGTTTTCCCACTTAAAATGAGGGCTCGGCCATTCTTTTGAGAAATCCCACAAAGCTTGCCACACTCATTTCCGGCGGAATCTCTACCAGCATGTGGATATGGTCCAGGCATACTTCTGCTTCTATAATCGTTACACCCTTCTATCCGCACAATTCTCGCCAGATTTTCCCGATTTTCGCTCGCATTTCCCCATAAAATATTTTCGCCGGTATTTCGGTGCAAACACTATATGATATTTGCAATTCCATCTTGTATGTGCTAAACTTTTACACCAAAAGGAGTTTTTATTTCCTGCCCCTCGCTAAAGCTTTTTTCATACCACCGACACAGTCGGTGGTTTCTTGACAACAAAGAAAAAGCAGGATGCGTTCCGCATCCTGCTTTTTAAATCAAGGTGAATTGGATTAGCCCGCCAGACAGAACTTCAAGATGAAGAAGGCAGCTAAGATCCAGGTGATGATGCTGGTCTCTTTGATTTTGCCGGTGCAGAGTTTGATGAGGCAGTGAGAGATCAGACCAAATGCGATACCGTTCGCGATGGAGTAGGTCAAGGGCATCATGGCGACAGTGAGGAAGCCGGGAACTGCTTCGGACATATCGTCGAATTCCATATTCTTAAGCCCGCCGATCATCAAAGCGCCGACAAAAATCAGCGCGGGAGCGGTTGCGCAGGAAGGAATCAACCCAATGAACGGCCCGAGAACCAGAGCGACCAGGAACAGAACAGCGGTCGTCAAAGAGGTCATACCGGTTTTGCCGCCTTCGCCAATGCCGGCGCTGGATTCCACATAGGTGGTAACGGTAGAAGTACCCAGCAGGGCGCCTGCGGTAGTTGCGATGGAGTCGCAGAGGAGGGCTTTTTTCATGCCGGGCATATTGCCGTCCTTATCGAGGAGGCCCGCTTTGTCGGCGGTGCCCAACAAGGTGCCGATGGTGTCAAACATATCAACGATGGAGAAGGAGAGGATCAGCACCAAAGCGGTAGCGATAGCACCCCAAAGGTTTTTGCCGCCGAAGAGGGCTCCAAAGTCCAGCTTAAAGAAAGATGTGCTGACAAAGTCGGAAGCCTGTTGGCCCAGGTGATAAGAAAACCCATCGGGCAGAGACGCGGCACCGCTGAGATAAGCGATCAGGGTACTGACCACAATGCCAATAAGGATAGAGCCTTTTACTTTCAGGGTATACAGGGCCGCAATGACAACGAGGCCGACAATGGCCACGATAGCGCCGGTGACAGCAACTCTCGTATCAGGGTTGAGCAAAGTGGAAAAGTTCACTAAGCCCACCTGTGTGGAGGGATTGGCGACAACGATTCCAGCGTTCTGGAGACCCAGATAAGCGATAAACAGGCCGATACCGCCGGAGATGGCGATCTTGACATTTTTGGGAATCGCTCTGACAATGGCTTCCCGCAGGCCGATAACGGTGATGACGATAAACAAAAGTCCGGAGAGGAATACCAGTGCCAAAGCCGCCTGATACTGCTCAACAGGGGTCATTTCCGCGTTGCCGGTCATAGCCACGATAGATGGCATAACTGTGAAAGCAAAAAACGCGTTGAGGCCCATACCGGGAGCCTGTGCGAAAGGCATTCTCGCCAGCAGCGCCATCAGGATGGTGCCGATAAACGAAGAAATACAGGTGGCGAAGAAAACGCCGTTTGCGATGGCCGGATCGCCGCCCCCGAGAATCTGCGGGTTGACGACCAGTATGTACGCCATGGTTACGAAGGTCGTAATACCGGCTACAATCTCAATGCGAGCCGTAGTGCCGTGTTCTTTCAATTTGAAAAACTTTTCCATTGAAATCCTCCTTATTTTTTACGGTCCCGTTCCGGTTTGCGTATTCCCCCTGAAAGTATTTACAAACCGTGAACACTCTTTAAAGTATAAAGGATGAGTAAAGAAAAATCAAGAGTTTACACATATTATCTTCCAAAAATCGTCATAAATATGAAATATTTGCCAAATATTTTGTACATTGTTGGGATGGCTTAGAGGCGGCTGCCCCTTTGCTTGTAATTTTCTTCCATTTCCTTTATAATAAATGGAAAAGGAGATGAACACGATGAACATTTGGCACGATATTTCTCCCGACCGGGTGAAGCCCAACTGCTTTGAAGCCTGCATCGAAATTGAAAAGGGCAGCAAAGTGAAGTACGAATTGGACAAGGAAACCGGCATGCTCAAGCTGGACCGTATCCTCTACACCTCCACCCACTATCCCGCCAGCTACGGTTTCATTCCACGCACCTACGCCGACGACTTGGACCCTTTGGATGTGCTGGTGCTCTGTTCAGAGCCCATACGCCCTATGACGCTGGTAAAATGCTATGCCATTGGGGTCATGACCATGATTGACAGCGGCAAAAAAGACGAAAAAATCATCGCCATCCCTTTCGACGACCCTAATTATAACTGCTACCACGACATCAAGGAACTGCCGGAGCATATTTTCCAGGAGATGAAGCATTTCTTCACCGTCTACAAAATGCTGGAAAATAAGGACACCGCCGTCCAGGAGATGGAAGGCCCCGAAACGGCTGAGGAGGTCATCCGCAAGTCACTGGACGCTTATATCGAAAAGTTCTGCCGGTAAGCCGCGCAAAGGGGGCCATCATGTCCAGGGGAATCATCATCTTCGGCGCCGCCGGTTCCGGGAAAACGACGCTGGGCCGGGAATTGGCCGGACGTCTCGGATTTCTCCATATCGACATCGACGATTACATCTGGCGGTGGGACACCGAAATTCCCTATACTGTTCTCCGCCCGCGGGAAGAGCGAATCGAAGCTTTGATAGAAGCCGTCTCAAAAGATGAGCATTTCGTCATGACCGGTTCGATGGACAGCATCAGAGGATTTTTTACGTCTCTTTTCGAGCTTGCCGTCTTTTTGACAGTTCCGACGGACATCAGGCTGCAACGTCTCGGCGCCCGCAAATTCGAACAATTTGGAGAGCGCATCCTTCCCGGCGGTGACATGTACGAGCAAAATGAAAAATTTCTCCGGGAAGCCGCCGCATACGATACCGGGGAGCCGCCGCAGGTGTGCCTCAAAACCCACGAGCAGTGGACTACGGAACTGAAATGCCCCGTTCTGCGCTTAGACGGGATGAAATCCATTGGGGAAAACGCCGCGTGGATTGAGACGCAGTACCTCTTAACAAAACAGCAAAAACCGTGAGACAAAATCTCACGGTTTTATTTTTATGCCGCCTTTGCATAGAAGTTTTTCGCAAAAAACAAAATGCGATTGTCCCTAGAGGTTGGAGGGACAATCGCACTTTCATACAAAAACGAAAACTTACGCTTTTGCAGTATTCACTTTTGCTGCAACCTGAGCTTTCTTTCTGGCCGCATTGTTTTTATGGATAATACCTTTTGCAGCGGACTGATCGATGACTTTGCAGGCAACTTTTGCAACTGTTTCCTTATCGGCAGCATTGGCAGCAACCGCAGCGTCAACCGCTTTCAGAGCAGCTTTCAGTTTACCTTTTGCCATTCTGTTCTGCAAAGTTTTGGTTTCGATGACTTTAACTCTTTTCTTTGCGGATTTAATGTTAGGCATATTGGCACCTCCTTCACATAAAGTCAGCCTGCTTTGTGCAGACTAACAAAGGACATTTGTGCAATCCTTTTGGATGTCACGGATTCCGCCATGACACTTTCGTGTCAAGACACGTTGGCAGACTATGACAGCTTTACTATCATACCATTTCCCACAAGAAAATGCAAGTGATTTTTAACAGAAATTCGTTTTAGAAGAAAGCTTCTCCATTTTTGATGAAAAAAAGGTGATTTTATGCTGAAAAATATACGTACCGACCTAGCGGTGGAATGCCTCACCGAAACTGGTCCTTCCCTGCCACCAGGTGTTCGCCGCGACACTGAAACCATTGGACAAACTCCGGTTACCAGAGTCGTCATAGAAACCGAACAGGCCGCCCAGACTATCGGAAAACCGGTGGGAAAATATGTGACAGTAGAGACCACACCCTTCCACCGGTTTACGTCCGATTTCGAGAATCAGGTCAAAATCGTCGGCGACGAGATTAAAAATCTCTTGCCCGACGGACCTGCGCTGGTAGTGGGACTCGGAAACTCCGCCATCACACCCGACGCCCTAGGGCCGGAGGTCATTAACCTCATCTTTGCCACCAGGCATCTGCAAAAGGATTTTGCCGCCATCTCCGGCTTTGAGCATCTGCGGGGAGCCGCGGCCATCGCTCCTGGAGTCCTGGGCCAGACCGGGATCGAGACGGCTGAGATCATCTCCGCCATCGTGCAGGAGATAAAGCCCAAAGCAGTTGTTGTCATCGACGCTTTGGCCTCCCGTGAAATCGCCCGCCTGGGTGCGACAGTGCAAATTTCCGACACTGGAATCGCCCCCGGCTCCGGTGTTGCCAATCACCGAAAGGAACTGACTGAGAAGTCCCTGGGTGTCCCGGTCATCGCGGTGGGCGTTCCCACCGTGGTGGACATGAACACCATCGCAGAGGACCTGTCCGACGGACAGCCGGTATCTCTCCCAGAAAAAGGAAAAAACATGATGGTTACGCCCCGGGAAATCGACACCATCATCGAAAACGCAGCCAAGACAGTAGCTTTTGGAATTAACCTAGCCCTCCAGCCCAGCCTTTCATTGAGCGATGTCATTTCTTTGGTGAACTGAAACGGTCCGACCCTTCCCCGGTCAGCAGCCAATAAACGCTGACTTTGAGGATTTCCGCAAACTTCATCAGTTCAAAGTCTGTGATAAACCGCTGGCCCTGCTCGATGCGGCTGATGGATTTCTGAGAAAGCTGAAGTCCGCTTAGCTCCAATTTCACGGCCAATTGCTCCTGAGATAGATGAGATTTTTCTCTGAGAAGCTTGATTCTGCCACCAGACATATTTGCTTTTCCATTATAAAAGTAAATTTTCATGGCTCTATCCTTTACCGTAATAATGACTAACTTATTATTGACATTATCACGAAAAGAATGCTATAATTACCCTAAAGATGACTAATTCCAAAATTTTCCAGAAGGGGTGTAAAAATGGAACCGTTTAAAATGGACAGGGACGATAAAAAATTGAGCACTCATATTCCGCGAACGTTCAGCCTTCCGCCAGAAGATGATTTGAAAATATTAGAAATCAGTAAACAAAAAGATGTATCAATCAGCCGGATTATCCGTGAATGTGTCCATTACGCCCTGAAACATTATTCGGAGTAAATTTTTCCGAATCATTAAAAATATATATAAAAAGAGGCGCCGCAATTAGCCGGAGGCCCATAAGGAAGTAAACTAAAATCCCGGTAAAACCGGCGTGGCAGAGGTCACGCCGGTTTTTCTGTATCTGTCAGTAGTTCCGGTTTGGCAAGTGGAATCCGGATTTTCCCCACATAGGTAAAATAGACTTCAATCGTGACATGTTTCTTCCCGCTGATCTTCTCGGGGCTGTGGACCACGATCTTTTCAATCAGTTCATTTACCGTAGCTGCGTCCAGCTCCTGCAAATCAGAATACCGGTCAGCAAGCTGGAGGAAACGCCCCACATCGGCAATTTGTCCGGCTTCATTTTCAATTTCCCGTTCCAGTGAAACAGCAAGCCGCTGAATCTCCGCCTGCTCCGTCTCATACTGTGCCGAGAGCTTTTGAAAGCGAAAGTCACTTAATTTCCCAAGCACGGAATCTTCATAAAGCCTTTGGATGATCCTGTCCAAATCCTCCATACGTTTCTGCGCCCCGGAAAGGGATTTCCTCTTCTGCGTCAGCTCCGCTTTCCGGCTGGCCTCGTCCTGTGCCAGCATTTCCTGTGTGAAATCATCCCGGAACAGACGCACATAGGTCAGTGTTCCCTGAATACATTCCAACACCCGCCTATAAAGCGTAACCTCCCGGATATAGTGGATTTGGCAGGAACCTGTATTGCTCTTGTAGTTGGAGCAGACGAAATGGTCCTGAGACTCATCCTTGTAAGTATTACAGGTACAGTAATAGAGTTTTGCTCCGCAATCGGCACAATAGACAAGACCGGAGAAAATGCTGGTTTTCCCTGTCTTTGTCGGCCTGCGTTTGTTGGCTCTTAACGTCTGTACCCGTTCCCATTGTCCCCGCTCAATGATCGCCGGCTGCGTATCTTTAAATACCCTCCGGTTTTCTTTCGGGTTTTCCATCCGCTTCTTGAATTTGAGGGATTTGGTATAGGTCTTGAAGTTGACGGTACAGCCGGTATATTCCGGCCGCTCCAGTATTCCGGCAACGGATTTGGCACACCACCGGTACAGATTATCCGGCATGGCCCATCCCTTCTGTCTGGCGTTATACGCAGTAACCGTCAATACCCTGTCAGCGGTCAGGATTTTTGCAATCTGCATTGGTCCTTTGCCCGCAATGCACAGATCAAAGATACGCCGCACCACCTTTGCGGATTCCTCGTCTACAATCCATTTCTTTTTATTCTGTGGGTCTTTCACATATCCGTAGGGCGGGTTACTGGCGATGTGTTCCCCGGCTTCTCCGCGCATTTTTACGACTGCCCGGATTTTTTTGCTTGTGTCTTTGGCGTAATAATCGTTAAATACGTTTTTGAACACAGCAAAGTCATTTTCGCCCTTTGCACTGTCCACATCATCATTGATGGCGATAAACCGGACATCGTAAGCGGGGAAGATGAAATCCTGCAGCCGCCCCATATAGGAATACTCCCGGCCCAGACGTGACAGGTCTTTGACAATCAGTGTGGAAACCGAATAGTCCTCCACATATTTCATCATTTCCTGAAAGCCGGGTCTTTGGAAATTTGTTCCTGAGAATCCGTCGTCCACGAAAAACATGGGATTGCGGAATCCGTGTTCTGTTGCGTATTTGGATAATAGCGACTTTTGAGACGAGATTTGTCAAGGGCATTTTACCCATATTGTAAAGACAAATAAATTTGCTAATGATTCTGCGAAACGCCAAGCAAGCCGACTGTATTATTGCAGTCGGCTTGCAGGTTACTCAATATTAAAATATCGGCGGCTTACATAATAGCAAACATTTATACGCTCCAGCCAAGGCTTTCCTGCTGAATGGTATACAGCCTTTTGTAAAGCCCATTTTGCTCCATCAGTTCACTGTGTGTTCCTTGCTCTATGACTTTGCCATCGTCCAGCACGATGATTTTGTCGGCCTTTGCAATGGTACGGAGTCTGTGTGCAATAACAAGAACGGTTTTCCCCTGTATTAAGCGGCCGATCGCCTGCTGAATACAGGATTCACTTTCCGGATCAAGGCTGGCTGTTGCTTCATCCAAAAGTACGATCGGAGCGTCCTTTAGTAAAGCTCTTGCAATGGACAGGCGCTGCCGTTCACCGCCGGAAAGGGTACTTCCGTTTTCTCCCAGAACAGTCTGATAACCATCCGGCATTTTGTCAATAAACTCATCACAGCGCGCAGCCTTTGCCGCCGCAAGCACCTGTTCTTCGGTTGCGCTCATATTTCCTATTTTAATGTTATTGTAGACAGTGTCGTTGAAAAGTACCACATCCTGAAATACAAAGGACATGTATTCCATCAAGTGTTCCGGATCAAGCTCTTTCACGTCAATGCCGCCGATTTCCACCTGTCCTTTATTGACATCCCAAAAGCGTGCAATCAGACGGGAAAGCGTGCTCTTGCCGCTTCCGCTGGGGCCAACCAGAGCCGTGATTGCGCCTGCTGGAATCGTAACATTCACATTTTTTATGGTTTCCTCGCCCTGCGGATTATAGCGGAAGCTGATATTTTTCAGTTCGATATCATATTCCTTTACTGGTTTTTCAGTATCGCCTTCCATCGGCTGAATATTCATCAGGGTTCTCATTCTGCGGATGGCAATCTGATGATAGAATAGCTCCGGCAGCAGAGTCAGTTCTGTAATAATCGGCCCGTAAATTCGGGTGACGATCAGCAGGCAAAGCAGCATTGGGACAAGCTCAATTTTGCCGTTCAGGAGCAGAGAAGTTCCCGCAAACACGGTAAGCCCGATGCCGGATTGCACGAGCATCTGCGCGCCTGTCACAAAAACCCCCGAACCAAATTCAAATTTAATTGCAAGGTTTTTCATGGTGCGCAGCGCTTTTTCCAGAGCCTGAAACTGCTGACTGTCCAGATTGCAGGCTTTCACCACCTTGATTCCCTCAATGTATTCCTGAACCTGTTCGGAAGCTTCCAGTTTTGCCTGCGCATGCTTTTTTCCAAGCCGCTCCTGAATCCGTCTGCTCGCAAAAATAATGAGAAAAGCAACCGGCACGGAAATAAAAATAGCGAGTGCCATACGCCAGTCATAGAAGGCAAACATACTGCAGACAACCGTAATCGTGATCACATTGGAGATAATCTGCGGATACACATGACTCAGTACATGTTCGGAAGTGGCTACATCGCCCATGAGATTTGTCGTAAGCTCCGAAAGGTTTTTGGAATTAAACACGCTCATAGGCAGTTTGCGGATGTGTTCTGCCAAAGCAATCCTTGTATTTTCGCTTTCCATGTAAGAGGCTACATAGGTCTTTTTATAGTCGTTTTTGTTGCAGAGAAATACGATTACTGCGCCGATGATGCCGAGTCCGAAATAAATCCACATATTTGTCCATGAGATGCTCCCGCCGGTAAACGGTTTTAGAAGTTCCATGACGACCTGAAGCATCACCATAGCTGGAATAAACATGGAGAAATTTGTCAGCGTGCAGGCGGCAATCGCTTTTTTTAAGTCCCGATAGCCTTTGTCTGTCAGCATCAGCGCATCCTGAACGGTTGATTTTTTCTTACCCATTGACCGGCACCTCCTTTTCCATTGTCCAACTGGCTGTTTCATTGTAGGTTTTCCACATAGATGCGTACCGTCCGCCTTTTTGCAGGAGGGCGTCATGGCTGCCTTCTTCCGCTACACGCCCGTTATCCATCACAATGATATGATCGGCGTTACGAACTGTGGAAAGGCGGTGTGCGATGATGATTACCGTTTTCCCCTGCATCAATTTTTCAAACGCCTTTTGAATCAAATGCTCATTTTCAGGATCGGCAAAGGCGGTTGCCTCGTCCAGCACTATCACAGGGGCATCCTTTACAATGGCACGGGCGATAGCAATCCGCTGCTGCTCGCCGCCGCTTAAATGGATACCCTGTTCTCCGATGACCGTATCATAGCCATTTGGCAGCGCCATGATAAAGTCGTGGCATTGGGCGGCTTTCGCGGCCGCCTGGATCTGTTCATCGCTGGCATTCTGGTTCCCAAGCCTGATATTATCACGGATACTCTGTTTGAACAGATAGACATCCTGAAATACGAAGCTGACCTGTTCCATCAGATATCGGCTTTCCATCTGCCGGATATCCACCGAGCCAATGGAAACAGTACCCTGATCCACATCGAAGAATCGTGGAATGAGATGGGCAATCGTACTTTTTCCGCCGCCGGAAGGTCCTACAATCGCTGTTACTTCGCCCTGCCGTGCATGGAAGCTCACATTGGAAATCGCCTGTTTTTCTTTGTCTTTCTCATAGGAGAATGACACATTTTCAAACTTGACATCATAGCGATCCGTTGTTTTAGGAACCGGCGGCTGTTTCAGTTCCGGCTCAGCCAGAATCTGATCCATTGCCTCTACACCGTTGGCAATCCGCATGGCATCGGAGTTGACATACATGATTTTGGAAAGAATGCCCGCAATGGACGGTACGAATACCAGATAAAAAATAAAGCGTGAAGCAAAATCCTTAAAATCCCCGGTATTCATGCCGATCAAAATCCCTACCGGTAAAAGGAGAAGATAAATATGGTTGATAATCGTCATAAAAGCGGACATCATGTTTTCCCAGCTCAGCGTATATGGAATGACCACAGAAGTATATTCTTTGATGGTCTCGTGCAGCCGGTGAAAGGAATAAACAGTCTGCTTGAACGCTTTGACGACTGAAATTCCACGGATGTACTCTACTGCGGCGTTGTTCATGTTTTCCAACGAGTGCTGGTACTCATCCATCATTTTTCTGGCGCCTTCCCGGCCGTAGGCGATACTCTGAATGATAAAAGCAATAATTACTCCAACAATTGAGGCCAGGCCGAGCCGCCAGTCCACACTCAACAGAATCACAGCCATCACAACAGGAGAAACAAATGCGGCTACAATATCCGGAAGCTGATGCGCAATAAATTTCTCGACATTTTCAATGTTCTCATCCGTAATTTTCCGCAGTTTACCGCTTCCGATCATCACATGAAATCCAAGAGGCACCTTTGCCAAATGGGAAAGGAAATTCACCTTTAACTCATATAGCGTGCCGAAAGCCGCCAGATGGGAACACATAAGGGCTACAAAATACAGAAGAATATTCGCCGCAACGCCGCCCAGTGCCATCCAGCCATAGGAAAACAGGCTGGTCTGTCCCAATGCGCTCAGGTTCGGATATACGGCTAAAATCTGCCGGATAATAAAATAAATTGCAATATAAGGGATAAAGCTGGCCACCGCCGCCAGTGAGGACAAGATGACAGAGGCAATCACCAAAGGCTTTTTTGTCATTGCCAGCTGCATCATCCTTCCCATCCCCGTTTTGGGCTTCTGCTTGCTCATAATTCCTCCTCACTTTCTTCCTGTAATAGAAATTCTTTTTTTACTCTTGCTTTTCCTCTGCTGTCAAGGGGATAAAATGCTTTGACTGTTCCATGGTCAATATGCAGTACACAGGTACAGCAGGCCATGATAAATTCCAGATCATGGGTAATCACAAGAGATAACTCCGCCTGCCGGGAAGTATCCCGGATTAAAGTACATGCGCAGCGCATACTTTCATAATCCAGCCCGCTGGTAGGTTCATCGTAGATCAGGATTTTCTTTCCCGCACACAGTGCACTTGCAATGGCAACCCGCTGTTTCTGCCCTCCGGACAGTGCCAGAGGATGGCATTCCGCAAGTTCGGCAATCCCCATCTGTTTCAGGATGTTTTCTGCCTGTTCCGATTGTTCCTCCGGAAGATTCAGAGTCACTTCATCCCGCACACTCTCCGTAAACAGCTGGTGGTTTACATCCTGCATGACCATATAGCTTTCTTTCAGGCGCTTTTTGGCGTTTCGTTCTGTTCTGTCATAAAAAACCTTGCCAGTATGTTTCCGGATTCCGCAAAGGCACCCGGCAAACGTTGATTTTCCAGCCCCGTTGTGACCGATCACCGCAACAATCTCTCCAGCAGGGATTTGTAGGGATTTGATATGCAGCACGCTGTGACCGGATACTTTACACTCCAGCTTTTGAAACGTAAATTCATGCTCAGGATGTTTCAAATGCACTGCTTCACTTTCCACCTGCTTCAAGTCCAGCGCCCGCAGTCCCATGGCCGAAATCTGTGCCGGGCTGAATGCAAGAATCTCTTCTCTGGTATATACGGAGCGAACTTCGCCCTGATCGAGCCAGATAAAGCGGTCGGCAATATCCAGAAGGTAATACAGACGGTGTTCGGAAATCACCAGTGTTTTTCCTTCCGCTTTCAGCTTCAGCAAAACATCTTTCAGTTGCTGAATGGAAGCGGGGTCCAAGTTGGAAGACGGCTCATCCAAAACAAAAATATCCGGATGAACCGCATAAACGCTGGCGCATGCAATCCGTTGTTTCTCACCGCCGGAAAGCTCAAAAATACTCCGGTTCAGCAAACCGTTCAAGCAAAAATGGTTCGCCGCATCCGCGATTCGTTCCAGCACATCTTCCTTGGGTAGTCCCTGATTTTCACATCCGAACGCCAGCTCCGATGTTGTATCCACATTAAAGAACTGGCTGCGGGGATTTTGAAATACCGAACCAACATGCTGTGAAATTTTAGAAAGCTTCTGTTTTTTGATTTCTGCTCCATCAACGGAAACGTAACCCGACAAAACTCCTTCGTAGTAATGTGGAATGAGACCGTTAATCAATCGGGTGATCGTTGTTTTTCCGCAGCCGCTTCGTCCGCAAAGGACAACGCACTCTCCGTTTTGTATAGTTAAATTGATATTTCGGATGCTGTGTGCGTTTTCGGGGGCATTATCATATTGGAAGGTAACTTGCTTTAATTCAATCATACCATCCCTCCCGTTGCAGCAATTACAAAGGAAAACAGGATCAACAGGAAATCCTGCGTCCGCAGCCTTATATCCTCAATGCAGGTACGTTTGGTATCAGCGTCCAGTCCACGGGAGAGGGAAGCCGCCGCCAGCTCGTCAGAAATCGTAGCGGTTGACATCAGCAGCGGCACCATCGTATATTCCAGCGTCATCATTGGCTTTGTCAGCACAGAACGCACAGAAATGCCAATCCCCCGAAAACGCATGGCGTCCCGGATACTGTGCCACTCCTCGGAAATCGTCGGGATGAAGCGGAACATAACTGACAAGGGTATGATCAGTTTATTTGGCAGATGCATCCGCTCAAAAGAAAGCATAAACTCGCTTACAGAAGTAGTTTTCATCAGCAGTATTCCTGCCATAAAAATCGGGAGCATAAGTCTTCCCAGTCTTACAAGAGAAAAAAACAGTGCTGCAAAGCCGCCGCTGACTTTTAACGACAGTGTCCAGTCCAACAGAAGCATAATGAGGAATGCAGCAGTAAATTTTGCGGAGGTTTTTATTCGCCTATTTAGTGTCAAAAGCAACGCCATCAGAACAAAAGTGGTTGCCTCCAGCCACAGGGGTGGGAACATCAATGATGATATTCCCACCCCGAAGAGCAGCGCAAATTTTGTGCGGGCGTCGATTCGAAGGATGGGCTGCTGGGCAGCTTCAATCAGCTGCATTAAACCACACCCGCCTTTTGGAAATGTTTTTTCAAAAGCTTGGAACCAATCAGTCCACCAATCAGACCGCCCAACATGGCGATTCCAATCAGAACCAGAATAATCCAGCTCGGGGTGAACTTATCCAGCGTTGCGGCATAGTCGGCCCCATAATAAGCTTCGCAGGACTGAAGAAAAGCCGGTTTGGCGTAAGCCAGCATCCAGAAAGGAGACATGCTGGAGCAGGCAAAAACAACATAGCTGAGTATGTAGGATTTCTTGGACTTATGATTTCCTGCGCGGGCAATCAACTCTGCTACAATTCCAAGAGCGAGGCACCAAATCAGAGATACCCACACACCGCCAGTGGAAGTGAGAAGTCCTACAGCCACCGAAAGAATCAGAATTGCTCCGGTTTTTGGTACTTTCATAACATACATCATGTAAATGCACCCTAAAATGACCGAGTTTACAAACGGAGCGATGAGATAAAGGATGGGGACAAACCCCATAACAGTCACCACCGCAAACAGTACCACCACATAAAGGGCGGCGAAGGCTCCAGCAACGATCAGGTCTTTGGTTTTCAGCTTGTTGGTTTTGGTACTCATATCTTTCCTCCTAGATTCTCTTCACAACAGTTAGCAATCGCTAACCGCCGCAGTAAATAAAATGTCGCATAAATCAACACGACACATGGTTAGATATATCTAACCTATAGCTATATCTAAAACAAGAAAATTATACCCTCATTTTTCTCTCAAGTCAACCCCATTTTGCTAATTCAACTTGCAATATCTTCAAAAACGGGAACAGTGTGTTACCGTTCCTGCGCACTTTTTTCCTTTTGAAAAGTCTGCTGCTCCTTATGCGCCAGCCGTACCAGTCTCCGCACATTCTGCCGTTCAGCATCTTCGTCCAGCATCCGGGACACCGCTTTTTTGCTGTCAAACATCAGCAGCAGGTTGTACTTCTCGCCGTAAACCTGCTGTGCTCGGTTCTCCGCTTCCTGCTCCTTGCCGGGGCGGATGGCCTGCCTTGTTTCATACAACTGCACCGGGTTGAAGCCCTGGGCCTGCTCCCGAAGCCCGGCATACTCATTCAGGGCAGCGTCCAGCTCGGTGGAATATTTCTGCCCCTGTTCTTCCAGCCGTTTCAGGCTCTGCTTCATGGTAGCAATGTCTTTGGGAAATTTATCGGCGACATCGTCCTCGGTATATGCCAGCGACGCCAGAAGCAGATTCTTTTCCGAACGCAGTTCCTCCAAATCCTCTGTCAGTGCCGCAATCTTTGCCGCCAGTTCCCGGTGTCGGAATACATGGACAGCGGAAAGAGCCTTTTTCTCGGAAAGCAGGCTGCGGCGCTCTTTCGCCTTATCCCGAATATCCTTTGCCAGCTGATTGTACTGTGTGAGGGCAGGGCGCAGCGTATTTAGCGAAGTGTTTAGGCGTTCCTTGCCCTTGCGGAGATACCCCAGCTGATAGCAGAACAGCAGCAGATTTTTACGCAGATTCTCCATGGCCTCGGCAATGGCCGGGAGGGTATTCTTCACCGCCTGCCCCAGCTTTTTGACGGCAGCTTTCAGCTCCCGCAGCAGGGCATTGTCCGCCTTGATCTGCCGGTTAATCTCGCAGCGGTCAGCGATGATCCCTTTCCGCTCCAGTGCCCGTGCCGTCACGCCCTCATGGATGGTGGGCTGCTCATCCAGACCCCGTGCGGCGTTGCTGCGGTGGTCGATACGCTCGTCGTGTCCGTACATCTCCAACTGGCGGTTGGTTACATCCGCCCATGCCGCCCGCCATACAACAAGCTGTTCTTCGCTGTTCCAGCGTTCGGCGAGGGGATTCTGCCTGCCGTAGCGGGTGCTTTTGGGATGCTTGTCCGCTCGGACAAGTCCCTGCGCCTCGGCAGCAGATGGCGTCATATACACCTTCTTTTTGCCGATCTTGTAGGGGTATTGTTTCTCCCAACCCTCGTTCTGTGCCGTCCGGAACTCAGCAGCGGTAAAGCCGCATTCCTCGCCGTTTCTCATGCAGAGGTATTCCTTCTCGGTTTTGTACTGCCACTTGCCCTGCTCATCCAGCGGGCGCACCGTCAGGAGAATGTGGGCGTGGGGATTGTGACCGTCGGTGTCGTGGATGGCAGCGTCAGCACACATTCCATTGGACACAAACTGCTCCCGGATAAACTCTTGCAGCAGTTCGATCTGCTGTTCCCGGTTTAGCTCGATGGGCAGGGCAACAACGAACTCACGGGCAAGCCTGCTGTCTTTTGCCGTCTCGACTTCCTCCACGGCGTTCCATAGCTGCTCACGGTCTTTCCATTCTTGTGGGGCGTATTCCGGCAGAAATACCTGCTGCCAGACAAGCCCTTGCTTTCTCGTGTAGTCATGCTGTATCCCGTCGTAATCGTTATATAGACGGGAGCAGCTCAGATAAGCGGAAGCGGCCACGGCGGAGCGGCCTGCGCCCCGGCTGACCACCTTTGCTTCCAGATGATAAATCGCCATATCTTCTTCACCTCGTTCTTTCTTTTTTCTGTTTCTCTTTCGCAAAAGAGAAAATGACCCGAAGCTGAGCTTCGGGTCATAGCCGCAAACAAAGCTGCCGGTGGCAGGTTTGTGCGGGCAGGGAGCAGACTGTTTCCAAAGTAGAAACAACTGCGACCTGCGCAGACGATGACAGCAGCACCCGCAAGGGCTGCGGCATTGTCTGGAGGCTTCCGCAGAAGCCACATCCGCCTCGCAGAGCGCACGATTTCCGCAGGAAATACCACTGCCCTTTAGGGTGGTGAGTAAGTGCGCCCTTCGGGAGAAAAAAGAGGAAGGCCCCCGGTTTCCCGGAGACCTCCCAGCGGAATTCAATCGTGCTGCGGCAGCTTCTGTATCAGGTAATCCTCCAGTACAGACAGTTCCATCGTCCGTACCTCTGGCAGCATCTTTTCCAGAATTGCACCCTCCTGAATGAGCCTGTGCGTTCTGGCTTTGCGCTCCTTGACACGATCCCGCGCCTGCGCTTCCTCCAATCGGTGCTGCGCCTGCAACAGCTTCTTTTCCGTATCCGTCATGTGGAAAAACCTCCTTATCTTCGTTTTTGCCAGATGATCTCGTACCCTAGCGCGTCGGCAAGCTGGACAGCCTCCGTGTAGCGCAAAGACTCCCGCTGGAGCTTGTTGGACAGGTTAGATACGCTGTCAGACCAGCCGTGTTCGTCCCGCAGCAGATCAACCACCTCCTGCATGGTCATTCCCTGACGGACGATGTACGATTTGATTTCGTTTCTCAGATTAGATTTCATTCAATATTTACCTCCATTATTTCGTGTAGTGTAGTTTCGTATCGGTGATGCTGGTGTGTGGGGAGATGAAAAATCTGCCATGCCGCAAATCCGCTCAGATTTCCATTCGTGATGCTCTGTTCGCAACAGCACCCTACCGGCTTCATCATTCTGCGTGAGGTCATGCGGAACGGTGGGATATACCGCATTCCGGTGCAGTGGATTCTCACTTCCGTAAATCACCGGGCGGTGCATTGCATTCGGCTTGCGGTGAAAATTTTCATGAATTTCACAAGGATTGATTTCAGGGATGAAAAATTGAGCCGCCCGTGTACGGCTAAAACGGCTTCCGTACGCTTCTGTACGCCGGTTTTGCGTGCCAGCTGTTGATTCAACAGTCAATTTTTCACACTGCCGTGAATTGCTTCACGAAACACACAAGCAAAATCGTATTTTGCGGATGAAGTTAAAAACAGCCGTACAGAGTGTACGGCGTGTACGGCAATTTTGAAGTCCATTCCTCGTTTTCAATACGGCAGCGGATTGACCACTTCAATGCCCACAAAACCACGCACCCGCTTGCCGCCGACATGAACATTGTTGGTGGCCTCCACATTGTAAAGCCGCTCATTTTGTGCAAGCTCGGAACTGAGACGGTTGGCAGACATGGGCTTTTGCGCATTGTCCTCGCACCAACGCTGATACGCCTCATACAGCGCCTTGGAGCTGGCCTCGCTGTCTGCCCGAAAGCGGATATAGCCCTCAGATTGCAGAAACTCAATCACATTGTTGCTGCTGCGCTTGACTGTTTCCATATTCTCTCTGGCCTTGGTGCTGACTGTGAACTGATAGTTGTTTCCAATCAGCCGGTGCAGACCCTCCAGACACCAGAGGAAGATCCCCTCCTTTTCACGCAGCAGCTTGTCCACCAAAAACGGATCGTCCGCTCTGCCTGCGGGTCGGTCTTTGGTGGTCAGCACGATCTGGCGGCGAAAGAAGCCGTCGGACTTGTCGTGCAGGGCGGTGAGCGCACCGTTTCCGAAGCAGAGAAAACGCACATAGAGCTGGCTCTGATAGCTCTGGACGCCTTTGCGCTCCATGTCCATCTTGCACTCAGAGGTCACGATGGATTTGATATAATTGGTCTTGGGCAGGGCGCTCATATCCATATCGTCATCCACCATCAGGAGCTTGTTTTCCAAGTCTGCACGGCTGAACCGGTTGCTCTCCACCTTCTGGATGCTGGTGGTGTTCATGCTGTCGCCCAGCAGGGAGCGCATGACCAGACCGATGCGGCTTTTGCCCTCGCCGCCCTTGCCGATGAGCATGAGCATTTTTTGCCCCTTGGTGGTAGGCAGCAGGCAGTAACCGAGAAATTCCTGCAAGGTTGGAATGTCCTCCGGTTGCAGCAGCTCTGATAGGAATTGCAGCCACTTTTTCGGAGTGGGTGCGTCAGGGTTGTAGGCGACCGCCAGCCGGTTGTTGCAGTAGCTCTTATTGGCGGTAAAGCTGCCGTCCATGAAATACGTCCCATTGGCCACATGGATGCGGTCTGTCTCAATGGGCAGCGGCGGCGAATAGGCTTGCAGCTTGATGCTGGCAAGTAAGTTTGTCACAACCTTGGACAAGCCGGAAGTCAGGCAGCCTGAGATTTCTTCCAGAATCAGGTTGCCGATCTGCCCCTCATCCTCGATCAGCCCGTCCACTGTGAACAGCCGCCCGCGCACGCATTTCATGGGGTGCTTGTCCAAAAACTGCTGGCAGAACAACACCTCATTGATGTGCCTGCCGTCGTACCACTCAGGCCACGCCTGCGGTGTCATATCCATCTTCGGTTTCCTCCTTATGAATTTTCTCTAAGCGCTGCCGCAGCCTGTCCAGCTTGCTGTCTGCCATCTGCTGCTGAATTACCTCGGTACGTTCGTGGGAATCGCCGGAAGTGAGAATCTCCAAGTAATACTCCGCCTCGTCCAGCTTGTGGCAGGCTTCTACAAATCGTTCATTCGGCGCTTCCGCCGAAGATTGCGGCGCACAGCTTACCTTCCAGTCCCGCAGGACACGGGCATAATCGGACAGAACAGAAAAGCACAGCCGCTCGTTTTCCATGAGCTGCTGTGCTTCCGTCTGAATGCGTTTTGCGTGGAGCGCCGCTGCGCTGGGCGGCTTGTCCGGGGTGAGGTGAAAGTCCGCTGCCAGCTTCCGCGCTGCATCGTAGGGCGAAAGCTGAAATAGTCTGCCTACAAAGTCAATCACATCTCCGTGCTCCCTGCAGGCAAAGCAATAATAGTGGTCGTCCGCCACATACAGGCTGGGATGCCGGTCATTGTGGAACGGACAGAGCGCCATACTGTAGCGGTTGACCTCCACGCCGTACCGCTCCGCCGCCTCCCGGCAGCTCACGCCATATTTGACAATTTCAAAAAGATTCATTGTTCCTCCATTTCTGCGCAAAAAACGGCGGCCTGCCCGTTTAGGGGCAAGCCGCCGTTTGCGTCTTATCTTATGCTGATTTTGTTTCTTTCTCTGGCAAGGCCGGTTCAATCTTTGCCTCTCGCAAGGCTTTCTTCCGTGCGCCCTGCCGCTTGATCTGCGCTGCATACCGGCAATCATCAGAGCAGTATTTGACGCTGCTTCGCGTCGTAGGAAACACCTTGCCGCAGTTTTCGCAGGTACACGCCCGGCTGCGGCTCTCGGCCGCCTCCTGCCGGTAGAATTTTGCGCGGCAGTTGGGGCCGCAAAACAGGGTGTTTGTCCGCTTGGAGGCAAATTCCTGCCCGCAGCACTTGCAGGTCAGCATGAAGGGCTGTCCGACAGCGTGTTCACCGGCCTTGATTTTCTGATAGCGCTCCCGGCTGCGGATGCGCTCTTTCTTCAAAAATTCCTGCCGCTTGATCTCTTCCTCGGTCAGCTCCGGTGCGGGAAGCTCAAACTGCCCGATAAAGCGAAGGTGGATCTCCACCTCCTGTACCCGGTCGCCGTCGATTTTTTCCGGGGCGTGGACGATGATTTTCTCAATAAACTCGTTGATCATGGGCGTGGTCAGCTCGGAGAAATCCGTGTACTTCCTTGCCAGCTCCAGAAACTGCTCCACACGGGCACTGTCCTCTGCGAAAGCGGACAGCCTTTCTTCCGCTTCTGTGACAGAGGCTTGCAGCGTTTTTTGCTCGGCTTCGTAATCCGCCAGCAGACTGTCAAAGCGTTCATCGGTGATGCGCCCGACAGCAAAGGATTCATAGAGCTTCTTGATGATGGTATCCAGCTCAAAAATCCGCTTTTTCTCCTTGTTCAGCTTCCGCTTGGTTTCCTTGGCGGCTTCCGCCTGGCGCAGCTGGGAGGCGGAGCGTACCTTCTCCAGAAAAGCGTCTCGGTCGGAGATGGCAAAGGTGCTGGCAGCCCGGATGGTTTCCAGAATCAGCTCCCGCAGCGCTTTGGTGCTGATATGATGTCCACAGCAAGCGGCGGAGCGCTTTTGACCTGCCAACTTGTATGTGGAGCATTCAAACGCATCGTAGGGATAAGGTTTGCTTTCTGTCCCTCGTGACCGATGGTTATACATCTTTGCTCCACAGTCAGCACAGAACACAAGCCCTGTCAGGGGATTCGCCTCACCCAGCGTGTCATGCCGCCGTGGCGTTTTCCGCAGCTTCTGTGCCAGCTCCCATGTTTCTGCATCCACGATGGCTTCATGGGTGTTCTCGAAAATCAGCCAATCCTCCGGGGGATTCATCACCGCATTCTTGTCCTTATAGGACTGCTTGTGGGAACGGAAATTCACAGTATGCCCCATATACTCCGGCTTGGAGAGAATCTGCCCAACGATGTAGCCGCTCCAGTTATACGGGTTGGGGAACTCCTCCTTGCTTTTCCAGACACCCTTGTTCTGCTTGCCGAAGTAGACCGCAGGCGTGTCGATCTTGTCATCGAACAGAATACGGGCGATGTCGTAGGGGCCTTTGCCCTCAATGGTCAGCTGGAAGATACGCCGCACCACGGCAGCCGCTTCCTCGTCGATCAGCCAGTGGTATTTGTTCTCCGGGTCTTTCTTATAGCCGTAGATGGCGCAGTTGGTGGTTGGCTTGCCGGATTCCCCCTTGACCCGAATGGCGGTTTTCTGCTTGCGGCTCAGGTCACGAAGATACCATTCGTTCATGATGTTGAGGAAGGGCGCAAACTCGTTGCTGTTCTGGTCATCACTGTCCACGCCGTTGGCAATGGCAACAAAGTGGACGCCATGCTGCCGGAAGAATACCTCTGTGTAAAAGCCGGTTTGCAGATAGTCACGCCCCGCCCGGCTCATATCCTTGACAATGACATGGGCCACCTTGCCTGCTTCAATGTCCGCTACCAGCTGTTTCCATGCTGGACGCTCGAAATTGCCGCCGCTCCAGCCGTCGTCGGTGTAATGGCGGCAGTTGGTGTAGCCTCTCTGCTGGGCGTAGCTTTCGAGGTATTTTTTCTGATTGACGATGGAATTGCTATCACCTGCGTTGTCATCGTCACGGCTCAGCCGCTCATACAGAGCGGTGATCTTTTCCTCAGTCTGTTTCATGCGCATTCGGCGCTCCTTTCAGACTGACGGCTCATTTGTGGCATCTTCATTATACCACAAGTGCCGTCATTTGTAACCCCTTCATTGCGGATCATCCGCAGAATCTTTTCCTCCATAGTCTCCGCTGCTGTTTCGCTGAATGCGACCCTTACCTTATAGGTGGTGCCGCCGATACGCCGAATGATGAACTGTTCTTGCTTCGTTTGCTCCATAGGCTTCCTCCTTGCGTAATTTGTTGGTTTTTGGTATAATAAATCTGGTTCCGTTGGTTGTAAGCCAAATGTGTCTTTGCGCTGGTTTCCCATGTTCAGTTTCCCCTTTTTCTCTGTTGATAGCTTAAAAAGTAACCTGTGTAACTTGTGTGCAGATTACCTTTCTACTAATAGGAGAAAAACGGGGTGTAAATCGGAACTGTTTTTTTAGAAAAAGAAAAATATTTTTCGAGGAGGTGAAGCTGTCGTGGAACCATGGGAGGATGAACTGCTGTGGGATGATGATTTTTCCGATGAGGAAGAAGAATTAGAAGATCTGCCCGAAGATGCCGCTCTGGAACTGACCGAGGATGGCTTTGCCGATTGGGCGGACGCTTCTGACGGTGCGCCGGAGGATGAGCGCTTGGAGGAGGCGCTGGCAGAGGAACGCACGCTGGAGCTGGAAAGCGAGCTGGAGCAGGACGAGCATCCCAGAAACTATGCCGCCGAGCTGGAGGACGAGGAAGAGGAAGCCGCGCCCACCAGCGAAAAACGACTCAAGCGGGAAATTCGCGCAGAGGCTCTGCGGCGGCTGGAGGAAGCAGCCCGGACGGAATCGGATTTTTTGACTGTGGTAGACGAGTGGAACAAGCTGGACAGAAATCGGGAACGCCGGGAGCGTGACCACGAAAACCTGCGTGGGGATGTGCCGTTGGAGTTTCGGGCTGTGCCAGAACCGAGAATTGCTCCCCTCTGGATGAATCTGCCAAGGTTCCGCCAGCTCTGTCAGGGAAATTTTCTCGACATCATCTTCTCCTGCCCCTATGAACTGCACGAGCTGACCGCAAATTGCTTTCTCTCCAAGCTCTTTTTCACGCTCAGTGATGAACAGAAGGAGGTACTGTATTACCTGTTCGTCAAGCAATACAGCACCACAAGGCTTGCTGCCATCCGTGGGCAGTCCGACCGGAATATCCGAAAGCTGCGTATGACCATTCAGAAAAAGCTGCAAAGGCGGATGTATGAGCATCTGAGCGAAAAGCTGGAAAAGGACTACAGCATTACTCTGCGGGAGCGTGAGTTCGTAGAGGAATATGAAGCACTGCTGCAAACCATGGGCAAGGATGCCGTGATCCGCCGGGAAAACAAAACCAAACCGAGAAAAAAAGAAAACCGTCCTTGACGGAGCCAAGGACGGTTGATACAATAGTAATATGGTTAATATATAGTTGGATTACGAGCAGAGAGGAACAGTACCATGAAGAATCTCTTTGAGCAGTCCCGTTCCCATTGGGTGCGGTATGACCGCTATGAACTGAAAACTGCCGCAGACGGAAAGCGGTATATCACGCCGGGGAAGAATACCAAGCCCGACATCTATAATCCTCTGAAGGAAGCGCCGGGAATCGTGCTGGATGCGCTGAATGTGGGTATGCTGATGATGAACCGCAGTCCGGAGGACGAGGTGCAGAAGGCCATTCTGGAGTTTGTAACCCATTACGGCCTGCTGGGTCTGATGACGGCGCTGCCCACCACAACCTCCTTCATGGACTATGAGGCGGTGTATCTGCCGAAAAATCACTTCATCAAGGCAGAATCCATGGAAACCGAGGACTATTTGGCGCTGTTCTATCCCTTTGACCAGCTGGATCTGGTCAAGAAGGGCATTGAGTCCAGATGGAGCGTGTCCGGCGACAACATGATGGTGGCGCTGACCATGACCTTCATAAACGAGCCTATGGCGAAAACCATGAGCTTCCAGCGAGAGTATGCTGAGCCTTACGATTGGGTGGCGCAGCAGTTTAAGGACTGGGCCTTTACCCTGACCACATCCATTTTGTATTACAACGATTATGATCTGATCGACAAGGATACAAGAAATCTGTACCGTATGGGTATGGCCGCCTTCGGCGGCATTGCACCCAGCTATCATATTGAGCTGCTGGACAAGCCGACCATCTATTGGGACTTCCATTCGTTGCTGCTGGGCATTCAGATGATGTTCAGCTTCCTGCTGGTGGACGGAGAAAAGCCCCTGCGGCTGTGCAAGCACTGCCAGAAGGTATTCCTGAGCAGCCGCTCCAATTCCGCTTTTTGCAGTCCCCGGTGCAAGAATCAGTATAATGTCTATAAGAGCCGGGGGAAGAAAACCAGCGAAGAAGATTGATAGAACAATCACAGGAGATGTTGTATGTTTACTTTGATAGACTTTGAAAACTGGGAGCGCAAGGAACATTATCTGCATTTTTACAATGATGTGCGCTGCTCCTATTCTACGTGCGTCAATATCGACATATCAAATCTGAACGGGCAACGGCTATATCCGGCAATGCTTTGGCTGTTGACGCAGACCGTCAATGAAATGCCAGAGTTTCGCACCGCTCTTACAGAAAAAGGACTTGGCTATTTTAGTGAGATGCACCCTGCATACACTATTTTCAATCAGGAGCAAGAGACGTTTTCTGGGATATGGACAGCGTACAAATCAAATTATACTGCTTTTCTGAGCAGTTACGAGGCTGATGTTGCGAAATATTCCTCATCTGAAAAATATGCCCCGAAACCCGAAAGGCCCGTCAATTCATTTGATGTATCCATGATTCCATGGTTTTCATTCACAGCATTTAATCTACAAGTTTTCGGTGACGGAAGCTATCTGCTTCCGATTTTTACAATGGGAAAGGCTTTTGATGCAGGAACGAAGAAGATGCTTCCATTAGCAATTCAGGTTCATCACGCAGTTTGTGATGGATACCATGTCGGACGGTTCATCGAATTGTTGCAGAAGAAAATCATTGGTTTTGATTCCGGCTGCAATTCTGCCCCCTCTGATATATCTGCGACGGTGAAAGGACGAATAAAATGACAGATAAAGCACTTTGGGCATTTTCAGACACGTCAGGAAATTGCAGCAACACAATATCTCTTTGCGAGGCAACTAAGGAAGATGCACCGTTTATAGCTGCGATCTACAATCAGGCAATTCTTGCGGGAAACTGCACTTGTGATACAAAAACAGTCACTTCCGAAATGCGTGAAAAATGGATTTGTCAGCACGCTGCCGATGGTTATCCGGTGTATTTATGTCTTGAGAATGGGATACCTGTGGGCTATGGCTATTTAACAGCTTACCGACAGGGTCGTGAAGCTGTTAATCATGTGGCGGAGGTCAGCTATTATTTGGACTTCTCGGCACACGGGCGCCATATCGGCACTCATCTGCTTGCCGCATTAGAGCAACAGGCAAAGAAGCAAGGACTTAAAGTTCTGATTGCAATTCTCGTTGGCAGCAATCGGCCAAGCGTTGGCTTATTGGAGAAGTATGGTTATGTGGAATGGGGTCGGCTTCCGCAAATCGTACATTTGGGTGATCGGCATACCGATCACTTGATATACGGCAAGTATTTGTAAGTGTAGGACGGTATCATATCAAGCGGAATATACGAACGGGAGTATTTCATCAAGCGAGGTTTTTAGAAAATGGTCGAGAGAATTTATCACGTTGGATTAACTGTATCTGATTTAGATCGCTCCATTGCTTTTTACAGAGACATCCTTGGCCTTGAATTCCAAGGAGAAATATTCATGGCTGGCGAAGAAACAGACAGGTTGTTTCGAATGAAAGATACAAAAGCGAGAGTAGCTTATCTGAACGGCTCTAAAGCTATTGAAGCGCCACCAATCGAACTGATTCAGTTTGTGGACAATAAAGTAAAAAAAGTGAAGGGGAATCTATTTACAACATCTATCTCAGAAGTATGTTTCTATACGGATGATATTGAGCGTGTTTATAATAGTCTTATCGAAAATCATGTAGAATGCTTATCTGAACCGCAGTATTTCGATTTCCGGGCAAACGAATTAGGAGAAAGCAGGGCTTTTTATTTCAGAGATCCCGATGGGATTGTACTTGAAATGATGCAACCTATTTGAAGATAAAGCCCAATTGGGGAAAATGCCCGTTATCGGCCATACAGCCAATAACGGGCATTTGTCATTCATATACAAGCTCGGTTAAAACAATTTCCTCTGCACGGCTGCGGATGCTGTTCATCCGGCGCACCCATTCCATCTGGTCAGCAGCTTTCAGGGCTTCGGTTGCACCCTCTTGCTTCGCCATAGCAGAAACGATGATTTCCATTCGCTCATTGCAGGTTTGGTCGATCTCGGCAAGGTGCCGGTGCAGCGTTCCACTTGTAAGAAAATTTGCATAGAGGACAGGGCGATGCTCTTTCAGATAGCTGCGGCGCATACGCCCGTATTTGCCTATCTGATATTCGCCGTCATCCGGTAAAGTAATGTTGGGAATGAAATAATCGCCCACTTGACGGTATGTACCGCCCATTTCTTCAAAGATAGTTTTCATAAAATTCAGCTCCTTTTGTGTTGATTTCCAGCGGTTATAAGTCTTTTTGACTCCTTTCTTACAACTGCTTTTCAATTTACCACAAATGAGCCGCAGTCATATGTATTAGATGGCAGAAACCACCCTTTACATATTAACTCTTGGTTGGTAATGGAATTGCTCTCCCCGTCGAGTGCGTCATCTTGGCTCAAACGGCAATATAACGCTGTGATCTTATCTGGCTGCTGGTTCATAGTAGCTCCTTTCCTCCCGTGTATCGGGATAACAGCCAGGTAAACGGTTGCCTATATTATAACGCGCCGTTCCTCTTTTTTCAGCAACTTTCATTCTGTTGCCTCCAAATTTCCCGCCATGATACGGCGCAGCTTGTCCAGTACGCTTTCCGCCTCTCCCTCCGCATAATGGGGGATGACATGATAGACCGTATTCCCTTCAACGGCAATCATTTCTTCTGTGCTGAAATCAAACTCGAAAACGCCGTCTTTGAAATGCTCTGCCACACGCTCGGCAATTTCCGGTTTCAGATTTTTGGGAAGTTCACTGAAATCTGCAGGTTTACGCAATCCCATCACGCTCCTTCCTTGCAGGTAAAATATTCAGCGTAATGACCGCCGGACGGCCAAGCCCCTGCTTTCTGCGGAGAATCAGGCCACAGCGTTCTAATTCCTGAAATGCCCTGGTCGCCACCTGCCTGCTCCTATGCAGCTTTCCTTTTGCTTCTTCCAGCGTAAAGTAGAGACGAATCCGCCCGTCCGGTTCTATGTATCCGTTTTCTCTGGAAATACCCGCCCGGTCTAAGAGCAGGGCATACAGTACCTTTGCGTCGTTGGATAAGTCCATCGGCACCAGAAAACGGGGAAATGGCAGATAGGGCGGTACGCCGCTGTCCTCTTTGTAAGGCGTCAAAAAATCATTTTGCATCATATACTCCTTTCCATCAATCCATCCCTGATTGATTGGATTGATATTGACTATCTTGTTATTAACTTCTTCTCTTTAATTTCCATCTAAATATGGGTCGTCAAGACTATCTGGAAATCCATCGCCGGAAAGAGAGGAACAGGGCTGTCCGGAGCGTCAGGTTTTCCAGTCTCTGAGAATCCAGTATTGGAGAATCCCATATAGGAGGAAATGGCAAAAGCGGTAAATTGGCAAAGTAGAAATCAACACCTGAATGGGAAAATCCCGTTTAGGTCAAAATCGTCCTGCGGACAGTTAAAAACAGGTTTTAGAGGGGAGCAGGGGATATATCCCTCATACCCGTTGACCGCAGCCTGAAACGCCAATAATCTCAAGGCTTTTTTGCTTCTAATTGTCCGCATAGGAGCCGCCTTTTCCTGTCGCTGGCTGTTTTCTGTCCGCGGTGGATTTTCTTTGCACAGAGCTTACAGTATTTCGCCCGGTTGGAACCGGGAAGGAATGATTGGCCGCAGACCACGCAGCGTTTTAATTCCTCCTGGAACAGCAACGCCGTTTCCAATGGCCTGTCCAGCGGCAGGACAGCGCAGCGGAACCATTTGCAGAGAAGCGAATAGGAAATACTCTGGACACAGACACATTCCTCCCCGTCGTCCAGAAGAATACAGTTTCCGTTATCGTAGTTGCAGCACTCGTGTACCAGTTTACGCATCCGGCGGTACTGCGGATAATTCATCACCGGAATCTGATTGTGGATAAAAACACCTCCTTCTTACCGTAAAAAAATGTCCCTCTACTATACATTTCATTTTTGAGGGGAAATAGGACGGTCAATTTTGCACAAAAAATATCTTTCTATTGTTCAATTCATTTTTGAGACGAAATTACGGGGGCATTTTGCAAATTTCACAAAAAATTCATAATTGCCGTGTACAGGTAAGTTGTTATAAAATAATCCCCTCATATATCTGTACATTTTTTAGGGGAAAGTTGCCGTCTGAATAAAAATTTGCAAAAAAATTCGCCGCAGTTGTTCCTACGACGGATTTTATGGAGCAGACAGATATTCAAATTTATAACCGATTCCGGCAACGCTCTCGACGTAATTTGGCAGATCAGGCTCAAACCTTAGTTTCTTCCAAAGTTTACTCACATGGTTATGGATTGCCTTTCTTGAACCTTGACAGCATAATGTCAAGGTTACTTGTCGGTAAATTTGTGCGTCCATTGTAAAGGCATACGAAAAGCGGAACAAAAATGGTTATCCCGAAAGTCTGATTATCCCGAATACATCATAGAAAGCCAGCGACAGAGGCATTTTTGAAAGAAATGTTCGGGATAATTTTCCCTTGCAGCACAAGCTGTAAAGTCTCCCTAATGTTCCTTCACCACCTACCATATCTAATAAAGGCCACAGGGCAAGCAAAATCTTACATTGTGGTCTATATTACGGCACTTCAAATTTATAACCAACGCTGACAACACTTTTGATGTAGCCTGGAGAATCCTGTGTAACTTTCAGTTTTCTCTGCAGATTACTCACATGGTTATTGACTGCTTTTCGGGAATAGAGCGAATAATCCTCATTCCAGACCAATTCCATAATCAACTCATAAGTAAATACACGCTTCGGGTGAGCGATTAACAAAGCAAGGATGTCAAATTCCTTAGCGGTTAATTCAATTATCTGCTCGCCAATACATACAAGCCGTTGTTCCTGGCAGAAGTATAAATCACCTATGCGAATCTCTATAAACGGTTCATCAATGACTGTCTGCAACTTATAAGTTTCGGAAATGATACATTGGCTGTCAGCAAGATTATTTTGTTGTTTCTGGGAATCGAGAAGATAGTTTACCAATTCCTGACGCTGACGGGTGCTTAACAACATGAGCAGCTTTTCTGCAATTATGCCGCCCGGTTCTGATATATCAAATACAGCTAATTTCCCATGTCGTCACCTCCATCAGTGTAGGTATTTGTGCTTTCATTTCGACTGAATAAAGTTGTCATTCGTCACTGTTAGCTTGACTATATAAAAACATATCCCCTTATAATACGGAAACAGTTTCTTGTTTAATAAGAATATTTTTTCCTGTAATGTATCAGGCAGATGGCAGATACGACAAACATAATTCCCTCTGCGACAGGTACAGCCAGCCATACTCCTGTTATTCCCCAAATGTGAGGCAGCAGCAAGATACCCCCAGCTAGCAGGCCGAATGTCCGCAAAAAGGAAAGAACTGCAGATACTTTTCCGTTTGACAATGCTGTAAACATTGCGGATGTAAAATTATTCAAACCGCAGAATAGAAAGCTATATGAAAAAATAGTGAAACCATTCGCCGCAATTTGATAGACTTCCGATGTATCATCCGCAAACAGCCGTACAATATAGGAGCCTCCAAACATGGAAACCGCAAATATCAGCACCGATGCCGCCGCAATAAACCGCATACTGATAGAGAAAACCTTTTTTTGCTGAACCTCATTCCTGTTTCCATAGTTAAATCCGATGATAGGTGCTATTCCCATAGAGTAGCCGATATACAGCGTGTTCAGCAGGAATTGAGAGTAAATAATAATCGTGATTGCCGCAACGCCATCCTCTCCCAGCAGGTTCATCATAGTGCGGTTGAACAAAAATGTTGTGACGGCTGTTGCCAACTGGCCTACCATTTCAGAGGAGCCGTTAAAACAGCTTTCTCCGATGACTGCCAATTTCAATTTTGGCCTTGTGAAAGACAGCGTTCCTTTGTTCCGAGCAAAATATGCCAGCCCAGTGACTGTGGGAATCAGATAACCAAAGCCTGTCCCCAAAGCTGCGCCTTGGATACCCAGACCACAGGGGACAATGAAGATATAATCCAAAATTATATTTGCCACGCCCGCCAGGACAGACAGCCCAAAACCAAGGCCCGGTTTTCCAGCCGTCACAAACAGGTTTGAAAACAGCGTTTGCAGTATATTGGCTGGAATGAATAGAAACAGCACCATGAGATAATCTTTGCAATAGGGAAAGAGCAGATTACTGGCACCAAGAGCATAAATAATGTTGTCAATCCAGATCGTCCCACCCAAAAGAATGAGAAACCCAATCACCGCACCTGTGATAATAAGCAAGGTGAAATCTTCCTTTGCCTCCTGATTTTTACCTGCCCCCATTTTTCGGGAAACAATCGCGTTTCCGCCCGTTGCAATCATGGTAGCCAGTCCCACCGTGATGTTGATAATGGGGCACACGATATTGATAGAAGAAAGCGCATCCGTATTCACAAACTGTGCCACAAAGATCGTATCTACAATGGTGTATAGTCCCATAAAAATCATCATTACGATGGTAGGAAATGCAAATCGCAGAAGCGATGCCGCACTCCATTTTTGATCTAAAATGTTATCGTTCATCGTCGCCTTTCTCCTGTTTTGGTGGTAGAATGAGCCGCTGGGTGGGATAGCCAAATTCAGTGAGAAGCTCTGACTCGGCAAAACCCAGACGTTTATAGTCCTCTCTCTGTCCCGTATCAGCTTTATCTCCCTCGCGGAAAGTAGTAATACTGATTTCATGACCTACAAATATATTGCACATCATAAAGTCAAGGAAAGCCTTTGCCACTCCATAATGCCGGTATTGCGGATGTACAGCCAGAAAGTCGATGCTTCCGGTCTGATGGGAAAATGCAGCGGCTCCAATTATGGTTGAGCCATCCCGCATAATAAGGGCTTGCCGCTGTCCGACATATTGCCTGACTTGTTCCAGATGGGAACTTTCGTCAAGGCAGGGAAAACCGTCAATGACAAGTTTAATAAAATTCATCCAGTCGGGAATATCTGCCAGCGTAGCATAAGAAATCTCTTGCATGATCGTATCAGGAACAGTTGGATTTTTGTTCAATGTAAATTCCAGTTGCAAAGGATAAAAGACTTCGTTTTGTCTATATTCCAGCGGCGTTTGCTTATACATGGATTTGAAGATGGAAGTAAATGCCTGTTGACTCCCATAGCCAGCAATCAGCGCAATTTCGATAATCGGCTTTTTAGAAAACACCAATAGCTTTGCCGCCTCGGTCAGCTGCCTGCGCTGGATATAGTCGTGAAGTGTGATCCCAACTGTATCTGTGAACATTCGGTGCAGATGGTACTTGGAATAGCAAACCGCATTTGCAACAGTGTCTAAATCTAATTTTTCATTGAGATGCGCTTCAATGTAAGAAATCACTGCCGCTATATTCTCAACTTTATAGCTGTTCATGGTTTCCCTCCTTTCTGCTTTCATTATAACAAAGCGAATCATGCCGCTTTTCATTATTCTTGCTGTCTTTTCATATATCATATGCCCAGGAACATCTACTCCGGGACAGGTGACAATGATCTGTTTATCCCCCTGTGCCTGTCGCCAGAGCAGCATATTATCTTTGAACAAGGCGTTCACTCTGCCGGTATTCTTCAGCCGTTGCAGATTGGGCTATATGGATTTAGCTCTTTCGGAAAAAGCGTTCACAGTGCTCGTAAGGAGGCAGCCCCTTATCGGTGATTTCAATATCATCAGCTTTAATCATACCGTACAAATAGTAATCGCAGTATGTGTTTACCATTTTACCCTGAAGATCAATTTAAGCGGCTTCACAGAGCGAGATAAATACTGGCCGTTACTGCCCAAATAAGAAAAGGTAATGATTCTTCCAAAGAGATACCGCCGCCTTTTCCCTGTGTAGCATAAATTGGGATTCCTGCCGCACTAATGCTATCTAAATCTCTGTAAATGGTCCGAGTAGAAACCTCGAATTTGTTTGCCAGTTCAGGAGCCGAGGATTTTCCGTTTTCCAATAAATAGTAAACAATTTGAAACAGCCTTTTCATCTGCATACCGTACACCTCCGTCTTTATTATAACGCAAAAAACTTGACAAGTGTATGGCAGGTTAATCCATAATATTTCCTGTTATGACGGTATACGCTTCCTGAGATTGATGAGTCTAAATACATCATCCATAATTCCTCTATCCCGTACATCCAGCATCAACCATTTCTGTCCATTACCGGTTTTCGTGTTTTTGAATACTGTCTGCACATAGTCGGAACATTGCGGCATAAGAAACTCTGCCTCCGTAAGTTCATGACTTCCTACAACCACGAGAGCGATAAAATAGCCTTGCATTGGATAGAGCGTACAAAGAGACTTTCCACCTTTTTTATACTTAATATTCCAGCCTGCCTGCATGGAACAACAACTGTGTTCCACGCAGGGTTCAATCCGATAGGCGGACTGGATACGGTTATTAAAATCTATCCATAACGGATTGTTAATGTATTCTGTGACTTGCTCCAGCGATGGAGATTTTTCATTTGAATATAGCACATTCCAATCCATTATAAATTCTCCCTTAGCATTTATTTTCCAGCGGCAGAGGCTTAACCCAAATTCCCATACAAGCCATACCCTCCAAGTCACGGTAATACTTTTCTGCCGAGAAAGGCTCCGTGGTTAAATTGTGGCGGGGCAGCCATATACCAAAAAGGTATTTGCTGGCCTGATCTAAAGCGACCGTTACCAAATCCTCAAAATTTTCTGCTTCGACTCTGCAAACGATGTATTCTCCTGCCGAGAGTTCTCTCTCAACAAACCCATCCTGCAGCCGATCCGGAATATTTTGAACAAGGCCACCTGCAAAATAAGTGAAAAGGTTTTGTGCAGTACCTTCCGTATGGGACATTCCCATTTCTACAGTAGTATTTAGATTGGCTTCGATTGAAGCCTTCTCCATGTGATAACGCTTCCAAAGCTGTCCTGGCACATCTACACCTGTGCTTTCACCAACCGGTATTTGTTCAGAAATGCGAACTTCCGTTTCCAGACCGAAATAAATTTCCGGTTTTTCCAATGTCTTTCTCTGGATCTCCAGGACGATATCTCCTACCACCAGCGGAACCCCTTCGTCTACTAAAACATAATTCATGGAAACTTCCGGCTTGTCAAATGTATTGAGCATTGGTAAATCCCTCCTGTAGCTTTCAGGCGTAATCCCATACGTTTCCTTGAAAGCCCGTGTAAAATTCGCATGGCTTGAAAAGCCATAGTCCAGGGCAACGTCAAGAATCCTCTGTTCGGTACTTTTCAGATTTTCAATAACCTTTGCCAGACGGCGGAGCTTCACATATTCCTGAACCGGTTTATTTACCAGCCGCTTGAACAAGCGCTGAAAATAAAAGGGGGACAGACCTACAGTATTTGCCAGTTCTTCCGTTGAAATTTCTTTTGTCAGGTGTTCCTCGATATAAGTCAAGGATTGTTCGATTGCTTCATATGCGTGCATTGCGGCACCTCCTATATTTGATGTTCAAATTATATCATTTTATTTTTTGCCGGGCTTTTCACGCAATGCGCTTTTTGATTAGGAAAATGCACTTTGTAAAATAGAAACCTTAAACCACCTCAATTCGTAAAGAAATAATGTGTGTTACTTATTAACTGTTTCTGCTAATTTTTTTATTTCACTCTCGTTTATTTCTGGTTCAGTAAATCCCTCATTAAAGCCGTCAATCTTTTTCAGAGAATGAAACAATTTTCTATATAGAACATTCATTTTTTCGTAGTCCATCTTGCCGCCGACTGAGGTTACATAGGAAGCATGGTTTATTAGCTCTATTGGGTAAAGTGTTTCAAAAAATCCCTCTGTATCTTTCGGGGTATAGCAACAAACGAACAATCCAATCTTCATGTGTAATAGCTGTTTTAGATTGCGTTTACAAAATTGCCTAATTTCTTTTTGGATTTTACCCATATACACAGAACCGCCAATAAAAACAGCGTCATATTGAGACAGATTGATTTTATCTGCTTTTGCTGAAAGTATGTTTACTTCACCATGAAGATAAGTCTTTAGGATTTCTGCGCATTCTTTTGTACAGCCGTATTTTGTGGCGTACACGATTGCAGTTTTCATTAAATTGCCTCCTTACGGTAAATCATGTCAAACTGTTCTATATGTTTTCCCAATATTTCTTTTGCCTCTTTTTCCTTTTCAGCAATGCCGTCATATTTATTTAGCAAAAGAAAAATCGGCGAAAAGAATTGTAAAGCCATGACTTCGGGACTGGCTTGCCGCATGAAGCCTTGTTTTATCATTTCTTCAAATAGTCTAGCTTGATACGAAATAGCAGTATCAATATAAACTTCTCGATATATGCGGTCTATTTCCTCATTTTTGTATTTCTCAATGGAAAGCATTTTACGAAACTGTGAGGCATAGGGATCTTTCAAGTAAAAACAAAAAATATCACTACTAATTTTTTTCAAAACCTCGTTGCCACCTGTTGCGTATTCCCTTGCCATTTCTCGCAATTCGCCATTTGGAAGCTGAAAAGAAGTAGCCGCATCCCTAAAACGTGATTGCATTGTGTCTACCAACGTATCAAAGATTTCTTGCTTGCTTTTGTAATGCTTGTATAAAGAGCTTTGCTTAATTCCGACTTCTGCCGCAATGTCACGCACTGTTACACCGTCATAGCCTTTATCAGCAAACAGCTTTAGTGATTCAAATAAAATGGTTTCTTTCGTATTTCTTTTCGCCATGCCAATACCTCACTTACATATAATCAAAACGAGTAGGAACAGAATTGTAAAGCCATATACGAGAACCCTCAATAAATGCAATTTGAACAATACTCACAACAGCAATAATGAAAAAAATATTTTGCCTGTATACCGGTTTGAAGATTGATATTATCCCAAGCACCCATATAATCACACTTGCCACCCAAAAGACAATGGATTGAATGCTGCTAACGGAAAACAGCTCCATTCCTACACTGCCATCAGTAGCATAGATAATAGAGTTGGAATACAGATCGCGGACGTTCGTAAAATACCACAACGTACCGTGAAGCAGGATAAAGAGTAGAATAATCATACCCCATTTTTGGATTGCCGCTCGGTTTAAATATCCCCATATTATATAGCCGAGATTTGCCCCCAGCAAAAGCGTACTGATAATTGCAACGCTGTTCCCAAAGTACAGTTTTAACATAGTCTTAAACTCCTTTCTGTTTGGCTACCGTTTGTTCTCTTTCTATTTTAGCTACTTTTTGTTCGCCTGTCAAGTCCTTTGCAGAGATTATAGAAAACTCTTTGTGGATATATGCTCTATTCATGTCAATAATATAAGTGCGGCTAATGCGATTCAGACAATAGCTATTTTCACTTTACGGCGGTCTTGATTTGTTCAAAACCGCCGTAAAAATCAGAACATGGGATAAAAGCTGCCGGACAGCGGCTTTTTTCTTTTGCCGTCGTCCGGCAGGGGCTATATGGATTTAATTCTTTCGGAAAAAGCGTTCGCAGTGCCAATAAGGGGGTAGCCCCTTATCGGTGATTTCAATATAATCAGCTTTAGTCATACCGTACAAATAGTAATCGCAGTATGTGTTTACCATCTTACCCTCACGGATAAGGCCCTCGCGCTTGAAGCCTGCTTTTTCCAAAGTTTTATACGATGCAATATTTTGTACATGAACATCCGCCCATAAACGCTGTAATTCCGTTTCTTCAAAGCAGAAGATAGCTGCTCTCGCCAGTGCTTCTGTCATAAGTCTATTACCTTGATAGGCAGGTGAAAGGCGAAATGCCACTTTTGCCATGCGGTCATTCTCAATGAGATATACCCACATATCGCCAATAACTTTATTATCCTGTTTGTGTACAACACCCCAATGAAAACTTTTCGTAGGTTTCTCTGGCTTTTGGAAAAGTAATTCTGGATTTAAGTCGCTTTTTCCGGGACGTTTGCCCCAATACCGGTAAACGGAACTGTCTCCCAGCCATTCTTTCAAATCCGCAACATCTTCTTTTCGCAGAGGGCGCAGGATAAGTTGCTCCGTTTCAAGAATAGGTTTATCCTGAACAAAATCCTGTAATTTCATAAGCGCCCCCTTAAAAGTTGAACACCTGTCCCCAATCGAAACAGCCGGACGCTTCTGTACTTTTCGGCCATTCGCTGCACCATACGGGAACACCGGGCGTTTCTACCCTGTCAAAACTCGGCGTGTAGGGCTTGATGTCAAGTACGGGTGTATTGTCGTTTGCGTCAATGAATGTAACACGAATCATGCCGTTGGTGAAATCAATGTTGATAATTTCGGACGCTGTTAATGCAATAGGGTTCGGACGTGCAGGAGATCGTGTTGCAAATACACCCATGACTTCGGGTGCGCCTTCATAGGGCTGTTCTGTCTGTAATTCATTTCGGTCTGCATCGTTGTCGCAATCGCTGAACCACCAGAGGACATTGATGTGGCTGAAGCCCTCTAAGGCTTGCAGTCCAGGAATGTACTCCGGTTCTAACTGAATAAATGTGCCGGTTTCATCATTCTTTACTTTGCCAATGGCTTTTAATTGATAAGTCATATTTTCCCTCCTTGCTATGTTGGTAAAACCAGTATAAGACCTCACATCATGTGAGATGCAACAGGGAAAAATAAAAAATGCCCTGCATTTTTCACAGGACATTTCAAAGTCTGTACAATCATGTTTGTTTCAGCGGTATTTGAAGCTCAATCAAATATTTTTCAGGATTACTTTCATTCCACGGGCCCCTATGCACGATTTGACGCATCGGGTTAGACATTTTGTATTCGCTGTTTTTCTGCAGCCATTCGGCAAAGGCAAGGTAGGCTCCTTTTATATTCGCAAAATCACCGTAGACCATTGTGCAAGCCATATACGGGACCGGTTCTGTCATACGAAAACAAAATGGATCTTTTGCCGTTCCCATTTTCTTTACCGGAGCGCATAGCTCAATATCAACATCTGTCTCCCGAAATTCTGTATCGTGATAAATGGAAAATGTATTGCCCGTTATTTCTATTTTTTGCGCACCTGTAAAAGCAGAAAGTTCTTCCCATAAGTCGCCCTCGGAATAGTAGTTTGGTACAACTTTCCGCAGGGATAGCACCTGATACGCAGGGATCGACTTAACGGAGATGTTATAACGCGGTTCTCCTTTACCACCCTGTATTTCACTTTTTGCAAGTTCAATCTTCCGCAGTTTTTCTCGTTCGGCCTGTATTGCATTTTCTATCTCTATGCGCTTTTTGTCAAGCTGCGCAAGGAGTGATTGCTCATCCAGCGTCAGGGCAAGCGCGATTTCTGAAACATTCAGCCCACTATCCCGCAAATACAGGATTTTATTTAGACGCGGTATTTGCTCCACCGAATACAGCCGGTGACCCGTCCACTTGTCAACCTCTGCTGGCGTCAGAATGCCCGCCTCATCATAATAGCGGAGCATACGAATAGATACCTGCGTCAGCTTTGAAAATTCTCCTATTCTAAACATCGTTTCACCACCTACTCTAACTATATTTGTACTTTTATCTCATCACAGCTTTATATGTTACTTGCTACATCCTATTGTACCGTCTTTCGTTCAGTCTATCAATGCTGTTCATGGTATGAGAACTTTTTCCTAGTCACCACAAAATGGCAAGCAATGCAATCTTCCGTAAGATTGCGTATTTTGGCAGGAATCCGTTTCCGGTATTCCTGCCAAAATGCTTGTTGGTGACATATCCCCAAACCCCTGAGATCATCACCTGCGGTGATGGCTGCGCGTTCTGCGAACACTGAAAAAAAGAATAAACAAACCGTATCAAAACAGAAAAAAACTCTATGCGAAAGATTTTTCAATCACATAGAGTTTTCGTTTACCTTATATAAAATATAATATTTGGATTCGTTTGGCAACTAATTTTCTTTGAATCATAGGAGGGTACATTCCCCGCGGCTTGCCGCGTGCTTGCTAATGCCGAACGGAGTGAGGCTGGGGCTGATACCCCGCCCACGGAGTGGCGCATCGCACGGGTTAGGCGATACGGGCTTGCCGCGGGGAGTTTTATTCAGATGTTTTATTGTCTTTGTCGAGCCTGATATCTTCTTTCAAGATTATTTGTAATATATCCTCGTTCTCTTAGTCCTGTTGCAATTTCTGAATAAATATCATTGCCATTTGGATCCTTAATTGTTACAATTAGGACAAATTCTTGGGAAGGAATATAAATACCATTTCGAGCTGTCATATCAATACGGAGTTTCCATCCGTCAGCAAGTTGGATACCTTTTTTCAACTTTCTGTAATAGGATTTGATTGGACTCCACTTAAATCCATGTTCAACCCTTGCAGCTTCAAATTTTTCATCCCATTTTGTTTCAAGAGGTACTTGACCCTTATAATCAACTTCCCCATTTTGCGAATAAGAATATGTACCAAAACTTACATCAATATTAGTTCGGCAATATTCACGTCCGTATCGCTCATCAAGAGGTGGTAAATAGGCAAGCGTCATACCAATTTCTCCGATATACTTACCGTTTTTAATGAGTGATTTTGGGTAAGGAAAATCATACATTTCAAGGTGTGAACCTTGGGATATTTTTTGCATAAACACAAGGGTCACCTCATCTTCGCTACACTGAAGGATTTCTTGGACATTCGGCGATGGGATTCCAAATCCGTAATACTTAATATTATCAGGCTTTTCATCTAATAATTCACGCGAATTCATTCTGGCTGAATGAACAAGCATGGCTTTTGCAAGAAGAAGATTAGGATCTAGCATCTCTTCGTAAATAGATGCAAATTTTTGCAAAGCCCTAGGATTTGAATAACTTGTGCCATTACCCTCAATTATATTACCTTCTGGATCAAGACCCTTTACACCAAGACCATCAATGCAATAAGTGGTAGAGAGGTTTCCTCCATAATCTACAATATCAGGCTTTACCACATAATTAGCACCAGGACCTCTCCGGCTAAACGGAGATGGTTCATTAAATTTAACAATGGAATCATCAGATTCAAACAATGCAACGGAACCAACAGTTATAGCTCTTACAGAGTCAGCCGGTGATATCAAACGATCATGTTCGCCAAGACCACTCTGAGGAGGCCAGGTTCGCAGTGGTAAATCGTTGATATTTCCGCTAGAAACAAACATTTGAACATGATATTTGTCTTGAATATAATCTAAAAATACACCCAAATCAGACATTGTTCCACTGCATGGTTTATTTTCGATGCCTAATGAGATATTCCATATCTTTGTCGAGTGTGAATATTTTTCCATAACTTCTTCAATAATTTCCATTAAATCATATTCGGATATTGAATCGGTAGGTCCAAATTTTTTATCACTGTTTGGCATTGCAATAATGTCCACAAATTTAAAACGATGGCAAGTCGGACTGCTAATGCCATTTAATAAATTTCCATACTGAATCGTTGAAGCAATAAAAGTTGCATGATGAGGATTTTGATATACTTCGCTAACATATTCTTCCCTGGCAATTATATATGGTTTTAAATAAGGATTGTCAGCACTAATGCCGCCATCAATAATGCCGATAGAGACTTCACTATCAGTATACTCATGTTCCAAAAGCATTTTTAAGTCGGTTGATGAAAAATCATCTTTTGGAAGAGAGTATTCTTGAAAAAAATCAACAGATTTAACACCATTGATAGATGCTATATTTATAATATCTTCATAGGAATTAATTCCAATTTTAAGAAATTTTATATGCTCTCCATAGGTGATAAGTTCACAATTATCATGTAATCCTAATAATGTTATTTTTCTATTTATATAGTCCCAAATCTGAGCATTGTCAAAATCATCATCAAAATCAAAGATTTTCACTTTGATGTTATTTTTAATTGAAGAGAAATCACTTTGCGCAGCTAATGCAAGTGATGAAGTTATTTTTTCATCAGCTTTAATAGGTTGGATATCTGAAACTGCGGTCATATTGGCTTTAAACTTTATTGACGGTGGATTCATAACCAATTTAACCGTTTCTTGTATAGATTTTTTCTTCACCTTAATATAGATTTCATTTAAATCTTCAGTTCCTATAATAGGACAGTTTCTACATAAATCATCCGGTTTATGTGACTTGGCAATTGCTTCAGGCTTAACTATCACCTTACCGATAGCGGGAATATTTTCATTTTCTTCAAAAACATCATTATAATATTCCAATAAAGATTCAAATTTATTAGAAATGTCTATTTGTAATTGTGGTGTTACCTCACTGAAAAATTTGGTTTTTCCACCACCGGAATTACTAAAGATATCATCTGTCTTTTGAAGAATTATTTTTATTGGTAGATTGTTTTTACTCATGTATATCAGCCTCCTTTATAATTTTTTGTATAGTTGTTTTGGAACTTCCTAAAACGTCAGCAATAACTTGTAGGCTGAATATTTTCTCGTTACATTTCCTTAAATATTTTGCTTTGATTTGAAGTAGTTTTCGAGTGTCGTTACAATTTTGAGGTAATATATTTTGAAGAATAAAATATTCCTCATAAATATTTTTTTTATCAAAAGAGTGGTTGTGAATAACAGCATTTCTTATTGATTTTGTAATCAGCTCCTCAATTTCTGCACCACTCAGTCCAAAAAATAATGTTGAAAGTTCAGTAACATCTTTTTCGCTAAGAGTTCCCATGTGACCGGTAAACAAATATATTAGTTTACTGATTGCTTCTTTATCAGGTAACTCAATTTCTAACTTATAATCAAATCTTCTCCATACTGCAGAATCTAATAGTTGTTGATGATTTGTTGCGGCTAAAAGCAGACTATCTTTACTCATGGAATCCACATTTTGTAATAAACTATTAACCACACGTTTCAGCTCACCTAATTCATTATTATCGTCTCTCGCCTTTGCTATTGCATCAAATTCATCTAAAAACAGAACACATGGGATTTTTTGAGCAAATTCGAATAAATTACGAATATTTTTGGCCGTTGTGCCTAGGTAAGATGAGATAAGGCTATCAAGTCGAGCAATAACCAGTGGTAGATTTAGTTGTTTTGCAATTAAATAAGCACATTTTGTTTTTCCGCATCCAGGTGGACCATATAGCAGCAACGTATTAGATACCCCTATACCTAAGTCATTTAGTTTATCGGCATTTTTATAGCTCAAAATAAATGAGTCCAATTTATCAGCATTTCTTTTGGATAATATCACCTCGATATTATTCTCATCTGGATAAATAATATCAGCAAGCGTAGTTCTGGATTCTGTATCAACAGGAATCGATAAACTCTTTGCGTTGTTTCCCATGGCAGTCAAAGACATTTCTGTTTGTGCCGACAATAATTTTTTGAATTTAGCGACTGCTCGTGTTTCACCATCTGTTTCAAGTTTAGAAATCAATTGGTTTGTATAGTTAATAACTTTGGTTTGATCATGTTTTAATGAGCCCTCTATGATTTTTCCTATTTCAATTGAATATTTCATTTCGCACCTCCCCTATTATTATACTGGAACGAATGTGAAATGTAAAGAACGAAATTTAATAAATCAAGAACAATTTATTATTTATTAGGAACGATTTGCGTTTTTAAAGAACAAGGATTAATATCCAAATACCATGATAGACGTTTGAATAAACAAAAACTCTATGCGAAAGATTTTTCAATCACATAGAGTTTTTTATTTTTCCGTTTACCTGGCGTAAGTCATAAGTTTTGTAATGTTTCCTTATGGGCTACTGCCATTTAACGGCGTCTCTTTGCTGTTTAAAAGGTTTATTTTACAACTTCTATTGGCAGAACCGCGCTGGAACTGCGCCATTCACCTGTAGATCTCTCCAAGGGCTGCAAGGACTTTCCTAGCTGGAGATAGTGATTTAATTCGCGGTACGCACAGGGAGAACGGCAATTGGCACGGTTCAACAAAACAGAAAAAAGACGCAAGACCCATCCTGCGTCTCCCTACGTGAGGGGTGACAAGTGGCCGCCACCAGCGCCAAGCTCAAAAAGCTGTTTCAATTCACACCCCTACGTGAGGGGTGACAAGCCACATTATCCGCCGTGCCCGGGGAGCTTGCGTTTCAATTCACACCCCTACGTGAGGGGTGACAAGCCACATTATCCGCCGCGCCCGGGGAGCTTGCGTTTCAATTCACACCCCTACGTGAGGGGTGACACAACGCAAACGGAGAATTAGCAATAGAGATTACAGTTTCAATTCACACCCCTACGTGAGGGGTGACATACAGCCTATCCGACGAGGAGGCCGCGCTGTTGTTTCAATTCACACCCCTACGTGAGGGGTGACTAATGGTAAAACTGCCGGTATTGTCCTCAATAGTGTTTCAATTCACACCCCTACGTGAGGGGTGACTGCCGCCTCATTCTTTACTTTTGCCTCTTCGGCCTTGTTTCAATTCACACCCCTACGTGAGGGGTGACGCGATCTAAATTTGTGATGCCCTCGCAGCTGAAGTTTCAATTCACACCCCTACGTGAGGGGTGACTGTGGCTCTCCTATAGTTGATGACTATTTGGCTGAGTTTCAATTCACACCCCTACGTGAGGGGTGACTTAGGCCTAGTTCGGATATCAGGTTTTTTTCCCGGTTTCAATTCACACCCCTACGTGAGGGGTGACTTTAGCCAGCCTGTAAGCAATGAGAGCTGTTATTGTTTCAATTCACACCCCTACGTGAGGGGTGACGCTTATTTTTGCCGGCGGTATTCACCGAGCTTTTGGTTTCAATTCACACCCCTACGTGAGGGGTGACTGCTTCTTCTTCTAATATCCCTTTAAGTCTTCAGTTTCAATTCACACCCCTACGTGAGGGGTGACCTTCCAGGGCGACTAGAATCACTCAGAGGGATATTGTTTCAATTCACACCCCTACGTGAGGGGTGACCCTTTCAGCTTATTTGTTGATTATACACAAACTATGTTTCAATTCACACCCCTACGTGAGGGGTGACGGTTTTCCGTTAACGTCCTGGTTTTTTGGTTGATGTTTCAATTCACACCCCTACGTGAGGGGTGACTGAAACAAGCTGCGAAAGACAGAATGAAGGAGAATGTTTCAATTCACACCCCTACGTGAGGGGTGACACACCGCCCAGCCCAATAGCTCAAGCATCACAAGGTTTCAATTCACACCCCTACGTGAGGGGTGACGAAGTCGGAAAAAAACTATGCTTATCTCTTTTTGTTTCAATTCACACCCCTACGTGAGGGGTGACAGGGATGCTCACCGAGGCGGATGCTGCCGAAATCGTTTCAATTCACACCCCTACGTGAGGGGTGACTTGCCAAATGCAAAGAAGGAAAATATATTTTTGAGTTTCAATTCACACCCCTACGTGAGGGGTGACGCTGTTGTCAGACTGCGACGCGGATGAAAAGCAGGTTTCAATTCACACCCCTACGTGAGGGGTGACATATCATGATATCAAAGAGTGCCAGATGCTGAAGTTTCAATTCACACCCCTACGTGAGGGGTGACTTCCGCAAGAGCAGCGGCTTCGCAAGCCATAAAAGTTTCAATTCACACCCCTACGTGAGGGGTGACCGTTTCAGTTCACCGGTAAATCTCTTGTGTCCCTGTTTCAATTCACACCCCTACGTGAGGGGTGACTTAACCAGTCAGTTATGAGAGAACTTGCTTTAAAAGTTTCAATTCACACCCCTACGTGAGGGGTGACGATACCGGATTTACAGTGAGGAAGTCCCGCAAGGGTTTCAATTCACACCCCTACGTGAGGGGTGACATCTAATTCGCACGATACGCGACACCTGTAATATGTTTCAATTCACACCCCTACGTGAGGGGTGACAAATCACAGATCTGCGAAAAGATACCGTAGCAAGTTTCAATTCACACCCCTACGTGAGGGGTGACTCCCCTGCCCGTACTTCTATGTAGGTTCCGGGTAAGTTTCAATTCACACCCCTACGTGAGGGGTGACCTCTTTTTTCGATAAAGCAATTGATTTGTGCCATGTTTCAATTCACACCCCTACGTGAGGGGTGACGAAGCTTGTATATGTCTTGCTCAGGGTAAGATTCTGTTTCAATTCACACCCCTACGTGAGGGGTGACCTAAAATGGTAGTAGCTGTTAAGGCATCTAAGTTTGTTTCAATTCACACCCCTACGTGAGGGGTGACTTTCGTCTGTTTCGAACATGCCCATAGGCGATTTGTTTCAATTCACACCCCTACGTGAGGGGTGACTTACGATCGCCCGTTCATCCGTAACCTCTGTCTTGTTTCAATTCACACCCCTACGTGAGGGGTGACCTTACCAGCAAGTTACCAGCAAGTTAAACTATCACGTTTCAATTCACACCCCTACGTGAGGGGTGACCTTTCCCGAATAAATCGCATTCAGCCCATAGTCCCGTTTCAATTCACACCCCTACGTGAGGGGTGACCTGGAACAGCTTCTCCGGTCTCTAAATCCGGGACATGTTTCAATTCACACCCCTACGTGAGGGGTGACAGCAAATTTGTACAAATTCCTATTGAATATATCGGAAAATTGCACAAAATATAAAAAATTTTACTTGCTTTTCATAAAAATTATTTTTAGCAGCCAATTTAAACAAACCAATCTTCCTATAACAGCCTTAAAACATCAAATTATTCTGCGCGAAAGGTCCGGCGTTTTCTGTACGGGCCCGGTTCGCGCTGACATCGCTCATAGAATCAAATCCTTATCCTGCTCAATCAACAGCGGCTTCCCCAGGAAAGAAATCTTCGATTCATAATGTTTCCCCAAACGGTAAAAACGGATACTGTCTTTTCCGGGTCGATAACCTTTTCCAAAGCAGCCCGTATTGTCACAAACTGCGCCTGGTCCACGAGCAGCTCAAAAACTGAGTTCTGGACTCTTATCCCCCACTTCTCGCAGATGCGCGCTACTCTGCGCAGTCGCTTTGCGCCGGAAGGCGAGGTCACGTCCACATCGTATGTAGCGACAATCAACATGACTACCTCCAAATAAAGGGCGGGTATTCGTCCAAATCCCCCCGCAGCACTCTCGCCAGCAATTGGGCCTGCACAAAAGGAATCAGCCCGATCTCGATTTTTTCTTTTAGAAACGGGTGCTGGATATTTTCCCTTTTCCGTTCCTGCCAGGCGGATAAAATCGTTTTTCGCCCCTTCTCCTCTATGGTAAATTGGCCCAACTCCGAGGTAAAATCCTTCTTTTTCAGCTGTCCCCGGTTGAACAGCGTGAGAACCAGCCTGTCGCAAAGCGGCGCCCGCAGCTCCTCCATCAGATCCAGCGCCAGCGCCGGCCTTCCGGGGCGAAGCGTATGCAAATAGCCGCAGGCCGGGTCCAATCCAACCGCTTCCAGCGCGGACTGCAAATCGTTTTTCAGCAGCATGTAGACAAAAGAAAGTACCGCGTTGACTTCATTCCTCGGCGGCCGGCGGGATCTGGTCTCGAACTTCAGCCCCCTGTCCTGAGCATGAAGCATATCGTCAAAACAGGAAAAATAAACGCTGGCGGCGCTCCCCTCCAGTCCGCGCAGGGAGTCCAATCCGGCAGGCTCCTTAAGTTCCCGGGCGATGGCCGCGATCTCGTCTGCCTTTAGGCGCAGCTTGCTGGCGATATCCGCATCCTTTGCCTCCCGTGCGGCACGCAGCAGCATGTTTTTCTCGTTGAGCAGTTTGCCGCACAGAAAATCCGCCGACATCCGGGCCGCGAACACAGGATCCGAACAGGAGATGAACTGCCGCTGGCGCAGCAATACATTTCCGCTGACCGGCCCTTGGATTCTCCCATAAAACGCTCCGTTTTCCGAAAGAAAGCTAAGCCCAATCCCCCTCTCGCCGCAATACCGAATCAGCGGCGTGGACACCGTGGTATTCCCAAAACATAAAATTGAGTCCAGCGTGTGAGATGGAATCCGAACCTTATCCTCTCCCCCGATCCTGACGGCAATGCACTCGTTTTCCCAAAAGAGGTAGCTGTCCTTTGTCGTCACGTACAAGGTGTTTTGCAGCGATTTCATGGCGCACCTTCCTTTAGCTCGTCCAGCAGCCCCCTGCAATACTCCCGGGCGGAGCGGCTCAGGCCGGGCATACAGGGCTCCCGCAGGGAGCATTTTTTACACTTGGGGCTTTCCTTCGCCGGAGGCAGCGCCTTTTCCCGGAAGCACAACCAAAGCGCCTCCGCCGTTTGCCGGGTCCGGCGGCGCAAATCCTCGGAAAACGACACCGCAAGCCGCTGGTGGACGTCAATGAAGAAAAGCGCCCCCTCAGGGATAGAGACCCCGTACATTTCTTCCAGGCAGATGGCTTGGGCGCAAAGCTGCATCTCATACTCCGGCTCATGGCGCATACGCCCGTGCTTGTATTCGATGGGAAAGAGGCGGAAACGCCCCTCCTGTTCTGGGAGGGACGCGCCGTCCGGCTGTTTGACCGCCTCGACGCAGTCGCATTTGCCGGAGAGCATCAATTCATTCGACCAAACTGAAAACTCGTACAATTTGAGCTGATCTCCCCGATGCTCCACCCTTCCGTCGTGAACACGCTGATGCTGGGCGCGGCCCTCCGCGGTATACTCGTTTTCCTGCCACAGCTGCTGGTTCATCAGAAGCGCCGCCCGGCGGGGACAGTACCCGTACTGGGAAATGTAGGACAGCGGAAGCTTCTCTTCCTCATTTTCCATCGGTGAACCAGCTTTCGCCGTCGGGAATCCGGTTCCAGCAGATTTCCCCAAAGGCGTCCCGCAAAAAGCCCGCTTTCACGCCGGCGGGAACCCCGCTCAGGTCGATTTTGGCGGTATAATCCCGGTAGTCCCTGGCGCATTCCAAATCGGGCTTCCGCTCCACCCGCACCAGGTCGAACAGCCGGTGTGCCGGCGCACAGCCCAAAAGCGCCTGTCTCGCCCTTTGCTCCTCGTCGCTGTCGGTGCCCACGTGCTTGAAGAGAATCAGTGGAGAAACCACCTCCATCTCGCCCTTGCTGGCGCTGTGGTCGTGTTCGTACATATTGAGAATCGCTTCAAAGAGCGCCTTCAAGTCCTTTTCGTCAAATCCGGTCTCCTTGGCCAGGTTACCGCTGATAAATCCCCGCACTTCGTAAAGGCCGTAGGGGATGAACTGCTTGCGGCCCATGGTGCGAAGCTTGTCTTCCGGCTGTTTTTGTTCCCACTCGTCAAATTCCGCATAGGTGCTGGCCTTGTCGGGTCCATCAGCCACGCACATCCGGGTGATGGAGATGTCCTGGGGCAGCACCGGGTCGATAGAACGGCCGAAGGCGATCTGCACCGGGCCCCGCACTTGTCCCGCGTTGGGCCCGGTGGTCAAAACGGCGCCGAAGGTGCGCACGTCGAAGTACTTTCCACAGCACCACTCTCGGGCGGCGTAGACCTTATTTTTGGTTTTGGCACAGGCGTCTTCATCACACGGCGCCTTTTCACAGGCTTCCGCGATAAATTTGTTGATATTGGTGCCCTGCTGCATGATGATTTCCATGCCGGGCTGTCCTGCGAAAGCTTCCTGGATGTAGTTGCGGATACGGCGCTTTGTCGCCACGTCGGTAATGTAGCCCTGCATGGTCTCCGGGTCCACTCTGGGGGAATTGCCCATATCCGGGTCCCCGTTGGGGTTCCCGTTGATGCACTGCACATAGTAAACAAATTCATACCGGTTTTTGATCGCCATAATTATTCCTCCTCCGTCGTTTCATCGTCTGTCTTTTTCTCGAACATTGCCGCTCTCTGCTGGTAGTACCCCAAGGCGAACTCCGCCTGCTGTTGTAAAGTGAGAGTGGTGGGAACCTGACGCCCAATTTTTTCGGAAATCTCGGCCAAAAGCTTTTCGTAGAACACCACCGCCCCCTTGCTCTCAATTTTTGTGAGATGATGTTGGGCCAATTGGCTCAGCCGCCCGAAAACCAGCGCCGGACTGGTGCTGGCCGACGTATAGTATCGCTGGATGACGCCGGCGCCTAGATTTTTTCCCATGGCGCGGGTCTGGATGGCGGCATACACCGCCATCATCCGGCCGCACTGATAAGCTGTTTCGGGACAATCAGGATTGCATTTCGACTGCATAGCAGTTCCTCCTTTATGAAAACGATTTTTTCGGTTCAGCCACGCTTTTAGAATCTGGCAGCACAGCGGGTCGGGGATCGGCTCCCGCTTTACGTCGTCTCCGCTGTCCAGCATTTTGGAGCGGATGTATTGAAGCGCCTTGGATGCCACCGCGTCCGGCAGGGGCTGCCTGTTGACGATGGCGAAAATCAGCCGGGGTTCGAGCCCTGCAAGCTCTTTTTCCATCCGCGTGTTGAGGGATTTTCCGCCCTTTTGAGGCTTTAGCAGCCGGTAGTTGATTTTCCCGATGGGAGGCGGCTTTAAAAGGCTTTTCCCGTCCCGGTAAACGAGGGACAAATCCTCCCACCAGTCGTTCATGGCTTTCTGCAAGTCCTCGTAGCTTCCCTGCTGCCAGCCCCGCACCATGATGCGGCCTCCCGCGCCGGAAACCGGCATCAGGTAGTAGATGTTGTCCGACAGACGAATTCTTTCCCCATCCCGGTAACTTTTTACCAGCCGGGTAGCCTCCGCTTCCGCCACAGCGGCTTCCAAAGCGCCGTCGGGCTGGACGTCGTCCTTTTCGCCGCCCTCTTCCGTTTCAGTGCCGAACGCCTGCGCCAACAAATCTGCTCCTTCCGGAGGAAGAGCTTCCTTGTACCAGTGGATCCACTTTGCCCCGGCCAGTACAGGCGCCTTCTGGATGAGCCGCGTCAAGGCCGCGTTGACGGCCGCCATGGCATCCTCACTGACGCAGGCGTTTTCAGCCTGCTTGAGGCCGTAGGAACAAAATGCATCCTTATCGAAGCAGATCACCGCGTCCCCGCTGCTGTGGCCGCCCACCGCCATGAGCCCGGGCACCTTGGCCGCCGTGGCGATGGGCGTCCCCAGCTCTCCGGTAATGAGGCAGCGGCGGGCGGCTGTTTTTTGCTTGTCGCCGCCGCTTTGGGCTTTCCGGAACCGGGGCCACCAGTCCCCCGCCAAGCTTTCCAACGGCACTCCATCCACTTTAAAGCCGATGGCGTCCCCGGGCTTGATCTTCTGAAGGTCCAGACCCTCATTGATGGCGGAAACGGTTTCTTCCCGGTCCAAAACCGCCCGCAGCACCGCCATTTGAGGGACGCTTTCCGCCCCATCCTCTAGCGCCTCGAGAAAAAAGACGCGTTTAAGTGGCCTCTCTCCACTTAGCGGGATGTTTCGTTTTTCCACCAATACGTTGCACTTGGCTGGCCCCTGAGCCGCGGACCCCATATCGGGACAGATTACCGGTTCTGGCGGCCCGGGGTCGATTCCCAAAAATTCCCCGTACCTCCCCAGGCAGACATAGGCTTTTATCCGTTTTGGCTTGAAGCCCGGCTGGGCCGCAAGCTGATTTTTCACGGCGTATTCGTATAATTCCTGAAGCATTTACTTCACCTCCGGACGCAGGACCTGCTCGCTGTCAAAATCCGGCACCTCTAAAATCCCGTTATTTAGCTGGGCGTGGAACAGGGTGACATAAGGCTCAGCTTTCGGGGTCACTTCAAACCGGTGCAGATCAAAAACGTCGTAGACCATGTACCCCAGGTCCAAATCCAGCTCGATGGGCCTAGCCTCCCCTGTGCCCTCCTCGAAGTACGCCACAAACTCCCGCAGCCCCAGTGACGGCTGGTAGTAGCACTGCCCCCGGCGGATTCTGCGGAGCGCCTGCTCATACAGCTGTTTTTCGCTTCCGCCAAAAGAAGGCCGTTTGCGGATTTGCGCGTGGACCCGGTAGCGCACGTCTTTGAGCGCCACCGTCTGCCGCTGGGTCCGGCCCTTTTTGTCGGCTCCGGTCAAATCCACCCGCACCGGCTCCTTGGGCTTTTCCGGAATTTTTTCCTTTACTTCGTTGCGCTTGAAGCTCACATAGGACGGCTTCCGAAGCACCTCGATTTTCGTCACCTGCCAAAAAAACTCGTTGGGCTTGCAGTAAATGGCGCTGAGTACTCCCCGCATGGCAGAAGGCGTCGGCACCGGGTAGGTCAATCGTTCCACTTTTGACTCCGGCCGGCTGAAGCAGGCGAAATCCCCCCAAACATCCACAACAATTTCGTTCATTTCATCACTCCTTGTCCTTTTACGTAATTCCATCGAAGGGAACCGACAGCTGTAGTCCCCTTCGTTCGCTGTCATAATATCTGCGATTGGAAAGGAGGTACCAGCCGGTTTCCTCCCGAATCCGTTCCTTTCCCCGGTAGACGAACAACGGCTCACAAATATCCGCCGCCTGTTGGAATCCAAAGCTGTGTACCGTCAGTGGGGCCGCTTTCCGCATCCAGGCGCTGGTGATTCCCCGGCGTCCCTCCTCCGCAAGCTCTAAAAACAGCGACTCCTCCCCCGCGTAGGGCACAACGATCTGCACCTGGGTGCTTTCAATGAGACGGTAAGCCTTTGCCACCGCCGGAAAGTCCATGGCTTCTATGGCCTCGGTGAGCTGCCGCTTGTCCCGCACCTGTCCGCTGCCGAACAGGATGCCGTAATACTCCCGGATGTCCGCCAAAGAGTCCAAATCGATTGGATGCCGCGCCGCCAGCGTTAAAACCGCGTTGGCGGACTGCCGGTAAAAATCGTCCGGGTAGAGCTTTTCTTCATCGGGGATGAAAATAATCATTTTTCCCCGCTTTCTGGTGTCGCTGCGGTTGCATCGGCCCGCCGCCTGTATGATACTCTCCAAAGGGGCCAAAGCCCGGTACATCGCATCAAAGCTCACGTCCACCCCGGCCTCGATGCACTGGGTCGCCACCAAAAAACAGGGCCTTCCCTCCCGCAGCAGGGCGCGCACCTGTTCCAAAATCTTCGTCCGATGGGCCGGACAGAGGTCCGTCGTCAGAAGAAAAGTCCGCTCCTCCCCGCAGATGTCCGAAAGCTGCTTATATAACGTCTGGGCGTGGCTGCGCAGGTTGACGATGAGGCAGGCGTTTTTTTCCTCTGCCGCCTCCCGGGCGATTTCGTCCAGAGGAGTTTTTCCGTCAACCCGCCATTCTGCCAGCACTCTTTTCGATTGGGCGAACATCTCCTGGGAATCGGGAACGATTTCTTCCGGTCGCCAGGTAATGTCGGGCAGCTGGTCAAAATCTGGCTGGGTCGCCGTGGAAAACACGACGGTGGAGCGGTAAGTCTCCGCCAGCTCCCGCAAAGCCGAGAGGCTCGCGCCCGCCAGATGGCAGGGCAGGCTCTGGGCCTCGTCAAACAAAATCACGCTGTCCGCCAGCCGGTGGAGCTTGCGGCAGGCGGGCCCTGTGCAGGCAAACAGGCTCTCAAAAAACTTCACCGAGGTGGTGATGATAAAGGAGGCGTCCCACCTCTGGGAAAGCTCCCTCGCTGTCTGTTCGTCAGCCCCTCGCTCCGCACCGCTATGGTCTTCCAGAATCTCCGGAACGATTTTTCGATAAACCGCCGCGTTCTGCTCAATAATTGACAGGTATGGAAGCACCAAAATGATTCGTCTTTTGCCCTGCTGTAACATCTGCTGAAGCCCGAACGCCAGCATCGCCAGCGTTTTTCCCGCCCCGGTGGGCGCGGTCAGGGTATAAACGCCGGATGATACCTCTGACCCCGCCTGACGGCAGATGTCAAAGAGACAGTTTCGCATCCCGTTCATAGCAGGGTCTCCGCCGTTTTTTTGCCGGATGTCCTCCCGGTACCTCTCCAAAGCCACCCACGCCTCAACAGGATCCACATCAGTCAAAGCGCTGCTTTTTAAATATCCGGGATTGAAATGTTCAGCCGACGCGCTGTAATCGGCATCGGTGAGAGCGGAAAACAGCAGGCGTGTAAACAGCATCCTTTGATGGTTTTCCGCTAACCCCGGTGACACCGCTGGGAAATCCGGCAGACAGGGCCGCGAAGGCGGAAGGGTATTTTCCAGCAAAAACCGGTTTACCGCCTCCTTGACTTCACTCTTTGAAAGCGAATATGTATTTCCCTCCGCACTGAGGGTTTCTCCCTTCAGCCAGGCGTCCAGCTCGCTTTTGCAGTCCCGCAGCTGTCCGTGGTGCGCACGAACGGATGCTACCATCGGCCAGTAAGGGCTGTTTCTTCCCGCCCTTCCACACAATTGCGCCATCAGGAAAGCTGCGCCGGGAAGGGCGTGATCCACATGATGCCTTTCTCCCCGCAGCACCTCCTGAAAGGCTTGACTGTATTTTCCGAAATCGTGGAAAAGCCCCAGCCACGCTCCTGCATCCGAACATCCAAACACTTCAGCGTATTGGGCACACAATTCCATGGTACGCTGCAAATGATGGCATACGGTTTCTTTTAACCCGGAAGAATTGGCCGAACGGGCATAAAAAATCACCTAATCCACCTACTTCATTATAAATTAAAAGCATTTGCTATTATTTGTTGTGCAATTTGTATATTTTGTTATAAATTGATTTTATATAAAACTATGCTATATGTACAATTATACCATATAAACACAAAAATTATATATTCACTAATTGTATTCGACTATTTATTCTATTTTCTTACTATTTGTATCATTTTTTATCTTTTATGTACAAAAGTTGCTAGAACTGAATCATTCTGTTTATTGATTCCCTATTGCAATCGTATAGACCCAAAGCGGCCTTAAAAATATTGGAGACTCATACAATATCTATTTTTAAAAATTCCAGGTAGAGTCATAACAAAAATGGCCCCGTAAGGTAATATAAAACTGCCTTACGGGGTCATTTATTGATAAAATTGGGGTTGGTTCACAAAACAAATTCCATACCGAGACGGGCAAAAAATAAAACGCGCCTCACAAACGCGAGGTGCGCGAATTTACTGCAGGCTTTGCCTGCTGGTGGAGGCTAGCCCGCGCTGGTCAAACCGTTGGATTCTAACAGGTTTACTTCCATTCTACACACAACACGAACCCCCGCGGAAAAACAGTAATTTTCCTTTTAGGGGTTCGTGCAGTGATAATTTTGGTGGAGGCGGCGGGAGTCGAACCCGCGTCCGAAAATCCTTCCATTCAGCTTTCTCCGGGTGAAGTTTATCTATTAAAATTCCCTTCCCGCAGCGCCGATAAACAGGCTCTGCCGAAAGGTATTCCCTAATACGTCACAAGAGCCGGGAACCTCTCCCATGACGTTGACCACTAAATTAGAAGCCGGGCAGAAACCGTGGTGCTTTTCTGGCAGGCTAGCCGCTTAATTAAGCAGCGTAAGCTAAAGTTCTGTTGTTAGAATTAGCGTTTATATTTAGGTGCGACGATTAAAGAGCTTTCGCCCGCTCTACCCGCTTACTGAATTTCTAAATCCCCGTCGAAACCTTTACGCCCCCGTATGGGCGCGGCATGGCGCCGCGGATTATTACAGTTTTTTGATCCAGTCCATTACCATGGGAATCCAAGCCCGGACCTTCGGCCGGATACGCTCCGGCACGTTTGCAATTTCGTTGCCGTTTACCAACGAGTGAGACCCTTCTGGGAAGATGTGCAGTTCCAACGGAACACCGCACTCCATCAAGGCGCTGGCAAACAGCATAGAGTTTTGAGGATAGGCTACTTCATCTTCCAGAGTATGCCAAAGAAAGGTAGGAGGTGTATTCTTTGAAACACGCTTCTCCAGAGACAAAAACTCCAGCATCTCGTTGGTCAAATCGTCCCCCAGCAGATTTTTAAAGGAATCCATATGAGGATGAGAAGTTCCGGATATAACCGGATAGGCCAAAATGAGCGCGTTCGGTTTGTGCTCCTTTCCCTGAAATCCCCGAGAACGGAGAACGTCGTCGTCCCAGAAAACCCCTAAAGACGCTGCCAGATGCCCACCGGCGGACCCCCCCTGAACAATGATTTTGTCAGGGTCAATATTCCATTCTTTTGCATGTTGTCGAACCAGCTTTACCGCTGTGGCCAACTCGACGAGGGCCGTCGGAAATCGGCTTGGTGCACAGCTGTACCGAAGGACGAATGCGTTCATCCCCGCCGCCAGGAATTCTGTGGCCATCGGGGTCGCCTCTCGGTCGGAAGTGTAAAAATACCCGCCGCCGGGGCAAATGATTACCGCTGGACGAAGCCTGTTTTTACAGTATTCGTCATAGTTTTTGAGAATATACCCGGTAAAAACAGGGGCCTTTTCGGGGCTTTTCAGCCCACACTTTTCATAGTCCACACCTAGGTGAAGTTCTTCTATAAACACAATGCCCACTCCTGTCATTAAATTGCCGTCATATTTTTTAGGTTAAAGTTTCTTGACCCAATCGATGGCAAATTTTATCCAAGTTGCCGTTTTCAAATTGACATTTTCCGCATCATTGACCAGTTCATTGGCAAGGCTCAGGCCGTGGGGGCCAGTGGGATAAAGGTGCAGTTCCAACGGACGGTGATGTGCGAGCATGGCCAATGCAAACATCAAACTGTTTTGTGGGGGCACCCCTTCATCGGTTGCCGTATGCCACAAAAAAGCAGGAGGCGTATCCTTCGTCACAAAATGCTCCAGGGACACCTCGCTCAATTGTCGGCGGGAAGGCTCTTCCACGCCGAACAGATTTTGAAATGACCTGGTATTGGGATAGGAAACGGCGGATATGACCGGATAGGAAAGGACCATGCCGTTTGGCCGGTGAGAATCGCCTGAGAACCCGAGAGTTCGAAGCAAGCCGCTGTTCCAGAAAACTCCCAACGAAGCCGCTAAATGTCCGCCAGCAGAAAATCCGACCAGGATTATTTTATCAGAGTCGATATTCCACTCCTCCGCATGCTCCCGCACCAATTGCACCGCTGTCGCCAGCTGTACCAGCGCGGTGGGAAAAACAGCCGGTTTGCAGCTATACCGGAGGATAAAGGCATCGATGCCGCCAGCCAAGTATTCCATCGCGATAGGAGTCGCCTCCCGTTGCGAACAATACATGTATCCGCCACCGGGGCAGATGATTACCGCCGGACGTTTTCGCCCTTTGCAGTATTCGTCGTAATTTTTCAGGATGTACCCGGTAAGCTCCGGTTCCTTTTCCGGCTGCTTGAGTCCCATTGACTCGTAATCCACATCGAGGTCGATATTTTGAATAAACATATTATTCTGTCTCCTCTAAGGCCAGTTATCCTTTCAACCGTTGTTTCATCGCCCGATCCATTTCCCGTTTAGCGTCCCGTTTGGCCATGTCGTCCCGTTTATCGTGGAGCTGTTTCCCTTTACAGAGCCCTAATTCCACTTTGACGTTGCTGTTTTTAAAATACAAAGACAATGGGATCAACGTCAGTCCGTCTTGCTTAATTTTCCCGTAAAGCCGCATAATTTCCCGCTTATGCATCAGGAGCTTGCGGACGCGAAAAGGGTCTTTGTTAAAGATATTGCCCTTGTCGTAGGGACTGATATGCATTCCTTTGATGTAGAGCTCCCCGTCGTCCACGCCGCACCAGCTGTCCTTTAAATTGACGCCGCCCTGCCGGATGGATTTGACCTCGGTGCCCACCAGCTCGATCCCGGCCTCAAAGGTTTCCAGCACAAAATACTCGTGCCGGGCCTTGCGGTTGACGGCAATGATGTTTCCAGCGGCCACTTCGGTTCACCATCCTTTCTCACAGAGTATTGCCCGCATCTCACATAGTCATACGGTTTTCCAACGCTTTATTGAGGGTCACATTGTCGGCGTACTCCAGCTCTCCCCCTACGGGGATACCGAAAGCGAGCCGAGAGACCCTGATTTGCAGCGGCTTTAGAAGCCGCGAAATATACATAGCAGTGGCCTCCCCCTCGATGGTGGGATTGGTCGCCATAATGACTTCATCGACCTCGGTTGTCTGTAACCGCTGAAGAAGCTCCTTGATTTTGATATGCTCCGGCCCCACACCGTCCAACGGCGATATAAGCCCATGAAGCACATGGTACTGCCCTTTGTATTCCTGCAAACGTTCAAAAGCCTGCACATCCTTGGGATCCTCCACCACGCAGATGATTTTATCGGTGCGGTCGGGTGAAGCACAGATGTCGCAAATTTCCTTGTCGGTAAAATTCTGGCACACCTTGCAGTTGTGGATGGCCTTTTTCGCCTCCAGAATCGAATCAGCAAAGCTTTTGGCCTGCTCCTCCGGCATGTCAAGAAGATAAAAAGCCAGCCTCTGAGCCGTCTTTTTGCCGATGCCCGGCAGGGAGGCGAAATGCTCCGTCAGCTTTCGAAGCGGCAGAGGTAGCCCGCTCATAGCTTACAGCAGGCCGGGGATATTAATTCCGCCGGAAATCTCGTTCATCTTCTGTTCGGTCTCGGCTTCAACGGTGCGGAGCACTTCGTTGACCCCGCTGACGATAAGGTCTTCCAGCATCTCGATGTCCTCGGGATCGACGATCTCAGGCTTCAGCTTGATGGATTTGAGCACCTTGTCGCCAGTCATCATGATTTCGACAGCACCGCCGCCCACAGTGGTAGTATATTCCTTCTGCTTGATCTCTTCCTGAGCCTTTTCCATCTCTTCCTGCATTTTCTGGGCCTGTTTGATCATGCTGTTCATATTCTGGGCTTTTCCGCCGAACCCTTCAGGCAATCTTGCTTTCATCTTGTCAATAACATCCTTTCTGTTGGGTCCCGCCGGTTATTCCTTGACGTGGACCTCTATTTCCTGGCTTTCCGCCTTTTTAATAATATCGTTGAGCGCGTCGGGAGCCTTTTGCTCCGCCGGACGCTCCACCTTGGCAATCCGCAGACGATGCCGCTTTCCAAGAACCCGCTCCACTTCATCAGCCAATTTTGCGCCGATGTTGTCGGTCATCAAAAGGCTTTTGAGCATGGGGTTCGGGGAGTCGATGGTGACCACGTTTCCGCCCACAAAGGCTTTGGCGTCTTTGAGCATGACGTAAAGGGGCGGTTCCGTTTGTGAAAGTTCCCGCAAAAGGTCTTCCCAGCCCGGCATAGGGCCCATCGGCCCTACCTCGCCAGTGGGGGCAACCGCCGGTGCCGACGGAGCAGGAACCGGAACAGGTGCCGTTTGTTCTTTCCCGACAGAAGACCTTTTCACCGGCTCTTTGGGAGCGGCCGCAGCTGTTCCCTGGGCGAGCGCCTGTTCCAGACGACTGATCCGGAGGGCCAAGTCGCTATTGCCGGAAGCCGTCGGAGCATCTGCCTCCTCGGCGCTGCACAGGCGAATCATGGTCATTTCCATCTCCACTTTTTTGTTGCCGCTCCTGGACAGGTGGTCGAGGCACTGCTGCAGAATGGACAAAATCCGCAGAATATCCCCTAAAGGAAGCCCTTTGGCAAGCTCTCTAAACCGTTCCATCTCATCGGGAAGGCAAACCACCAATTCTTCTGGATTCGCCACCGACTTGACTATCATAACATTTCTAAAATGGGAAATCAACTCTGAAATAAGCCGCTCGATACCCTTGGCGTTGTCATAAAGCTCATTGACGAGACGGATACACTCCGCCGTATCTTTTTTGACCATGGCTGCGGAGAGGGCAAAAAGGTGCTCCGAACCGGCGATTCCCGCCGTGGAAGTGACGGTATCAAGGTTGACCGTCTGGGAAAAGGCCACACACTGGTCAAGAAGAGACAGCGCGTCCCGCATGCCGCCGTCCGAGAGCCTTGCAATCAGCATGGCGGCATCTTCGGTGAGGGTGAACGTTTCCTGCTCGCTGATCCGGAGCATCCGGTCGGCGATGTCCTGAGGGCGAATGCGCCTGAAATCGTACTGCTGGCAGCGTGAAACGATGGTCTGAGGCACCTTGTGCACCTCGGTTGTCGCCAAAATAAACAAGATGTGCGGGGGCGGTTCCTCCATGATTTTCAGCAGCGCGTTGAAGGCGCTGACACTGAGCATATGCACCTCGTCGATGATGTAGACCCGGTATTTGCAGACAGCGGGAGAAAAATTCGCTTCGTTTCGCAGATCGCGGATATCGTCTACACCGTTGTTGCTGGCGGCATCCATCTCCACCACGTCCATGATGGAGCCCTCTTCGATGCCTTTGCAAATTTCGCATTCAAGGCAGGGGTTTCCGTCCACGGGGTGCAGACAGTTGACCGCTTTGGCGAGGATTTTGGAGCAGGTGGTTTTGCCGGTGCCCCGGGGGCCTGTAAAAAGATATGCGTGAGAGGTTTTTTGAAACCGCACCTGATTTTGAAGCGTGGTCGTAATGTGTTCCTGGCTCACCACGTCGGAAAAGACCTGAGGCCGCCACTTACGATAGAGCGCAAGATACATGGTTTTCCCCTCCCCTAGCATGTTGTCGTTTCGAAAAAATACCTCCAGCAGCAGGCCGGAGGTATCACCCGGACCGTGCGGTTGGACATACGGAAAAGAAGGCTTTGCTGCGGCACATAAAACGGTCCGCTTAATGCTGCTCGGTTCCCCGCCTGACATGGTTCACGGTGCTTCATCGCGCAGGACCCGCTTCTCCGTATGTCCAATGGCACGCTCCTGTTTCATTGTTCAATTAATGCTTATCTATTTTAACATAATTTATCATAAAAGACAAGACTTTTTTAAAAATGCAGTTTTTCCCAGCTTATATGCGTTATATACGATAGAAATGAAAATTTATACTTTGCGTTTTCGATCTTTTATGGTATAATAAACGCAGTAAAACTGCGTTTATCACTGAAGAACTCCTTTGAGGATTCCATCCTCAATTTTGCCCGCCGAAAGACGGTCAAAACCGGATTTCTTTATTGAATATCAGTATGGTATATTATAAATATATGGGTCCGCACAGCTGAAACCGAATTCTCTTTCCCAAGGTTTTTGTTATAGGGATAACCATTCACAAAACTTTTCTTATCAGGCAATACAAGGCACTTTTGGATGCCTATAATAGATATGATACCAGATGAATATGACAAGGATTTTGAATCCATGATAAAGATATGTGAAAAGCAACAGGAGGTCCGTTTATGAAGAAATTAGCCGCTCTGCTCACCGCTACGGTGATGTTTGCGTGTTCATTTGCATCCAGCGTTTTTGCTGAACCCAGCTCTGATTCGAGTACAGAAAACCCCGCTTCCAGCGAACAGAACACTTTGCCCTCTTCCCCGGATCTGGGCTTTGAAGTCAACAGCGAGGCGGTCTATCTCGTCAGTTACGATTCCGGCACCGTCCTCTACCAGAAAAATGCCGACAAAAAGATGTATCCCGCATCCCTGACGAAAATCATGACGGCTATCGTCGCCATCGAAAACTGCTCCGACCTGGAAACGGTGGTGACGGCTCCCAGCTATATTTTCGACGACCTGTTTAAGCTCAACGTCTCCAATGCCGACATTCGCCACGGAGAGCAAATCCGGATGATCGACCTGCTCTACGCTCTGATGCTCCGCTCCGCCTGTGAAGGCGCCAGCATCATCGCCGATTATGTGGGCGGCGGCAGTATTGACAAGTTCGTTGAAATGATGAATCAAAAGGCCCAGGAATTGGGCTGCACCAATACCTATTTTACAAATCCTCACGGCCTTCATGACGAAAACCAGCACACGACGGCGGCAGACATGTATAAAATTACGAAATACGCGTTGGACAACCTTCCCATTTTCAAGGAAATCGCCTGCTCCAACAGTTATGTCATGCCGGCCACCAACAAACATTCCGCCGAGCGTACCATCTACCATACCAACACCATGATGGACGAGCGCCGGGCAGGAAAATACTATTACGCCCCCATCAAGGGCATTAAGACCGGCACCACCGACGAAAGCGGCCGAAACCTGGTTTCCATGGCCTCTCAAGATGCCTATACTTATGTTTTGGTCACCATGGGCGCCCCCATGTATTACGATAACGGAGACACCATTTCAGATAACCTTTCCTTTATCGATGCCAAGCAGCTTTACCAGTGGGCCTTCGATAAATGGTCTATCCAGCCGGTAGTCAAGCCCACCAGCCCGGAGGGCGAAGTCAAGGTCCGCCTGGCCAAAGACAAAGACGTAGTGCAGGTTTTCCCGGAAAAGGAGATACAGAAGCTTCTGCGGAAAGATATCGACATCTCTTCCCTGCAAAAAATCAAAACTCTCAAGGAGTCGGTCGATGCCCCCGTCCAAAAAGGTGACATCTTGGGATCCATGGAAGTTAAGCTCGCCGATGAAACGCTGGCCACCGTCAACTTAGTTGCCGGTGAGGATTTGGACAGAAGCGTCTGGCTCTTTATCCTCGACTGTATTAAAAAAATCTTTACATCTATTTGGTTCAAGCTGGCGATTGTAATTATTATCATTCTTATCGCCTTGTATATCGCCTACACTGTCATGTACAACAAACGCAAACGCCGCAGAAAACGCCGCACCAGAAGATTCTAATCAAACAAAAAACCGGAGCAGGAATGCCTGTTCCGGTTTTTTATTTGATTGCTATCCTAAAAAATACTTTCCTGAATCTGACAGGCCGGCCTGCGTTATTATTGCAGACACTAAGACTGCGTTATCAACGCAAATTCATACTCGAAGAGGAGAAACATCATGAGAGGTACTTTGGATCAGCATCTCTGCCTGACCGACCTGTTGGATCAGGATTTGACCAGTTACGAATATTTCCATTCCCTGCCTAGGGAAATCCAGCAGAAAATCATACAAGAAGATATCGGCTCTTTTGAGGAAATGCAGGATTTTGTAGCGGGTCTTCGATAAACACAGCCGTCGGACCTCCGGCGGCTACTTTTTATTCACGTCTTATTCCGGAAAAGAACCGTCCTTAGCGGGGACGGAATAGGTGAGCGTAAGCTTGTCGCCGACGTTCTCCTTACCGTGAAGATAAGTCAGCTGTACAAGCAGATCCTCCTCCCTCCACTGGCAGAGACGTCCAAAAAGGCTGGGCAATTCTTCTCTTTCCCCGTACTTCTCGGTCAGGACTTCCACTAAACTGTCATAGTATTCTTCGGTAGCGTCGTCGAAAACGCAGTATATTTCTTGGAGATTATTTTCCACTCCAAAAAAGTAAGTAATATATTGGCACGGCAGATTGAAAACCGTCACGTCAAAATAAAGCCGAGCGTTGTAGGCGACAACTGCTTTGCCCTTCTCCTCCCGTTTATCTTCTACCGCGTACACCTGGGAGGATGTCATCCCCATGCTGACTCCCCGCAGCACTTCTTCCGAACTGGAACATGAGGTAAGCTGTGCGCAGATTATGACAAGAGGAAGCAGAATTTTAGTAAATTTTTTCATTTTAATTGCTCCGTTTTATTATTTTAATTTATTATACTATAAAATCAACTACTTCTTCAACCTCAATTAAAAAAATCCGCCTGAAATCAGCGGATGCCGTTTCAAGCGGATTTTTTTAAAAATACTGATTTTCACCGGACGGCGACTGCATGGATTCAGCGGCTTTTTGCAGTTGCTCCACCGTATAAATCGGAATCCGGGCCTCCAAAATCCGATTTTTTACGGCAATTGGAAGGGATTCAAAATAATCCCGCAGTTCCGGGTTATTTTCATAAAAAGTTCCCATGGTTGCGCCTCCCTACCCCTTGTACTCCGTTTTCCAGAACCCGTGGAGGTTACAGTAGGCGTAGGCCGCTACAGGCTTGTCGCTGTCAGTCAAAGCAAAAACCGCTACCGGCTCACCAGTATAGGGCAGGTTCTTTCGCTGACAGCCTTCCTTTGTCTCCAAATAGACCCAGGTAATGCTGTGTTCTTCGGTCATTGGATGGAAAACGCTTCCCACCTTGACGGTTACGGTATTTCCATTGACTTCGATGACCGGAAGATGCTTCTCCGCCGCGCCCTCTGAAGTGTTAGGCTTCATTTCCACCATTGGCTCGCCGCAGCAGGTGATGGCGTCTTCCCTGTCAAAGCTGATCACTTCCACAGTATTTTCGCACCGTTTGCTCTTTAAAAATTTCGGTTCTCTCATAACTGATTCCCCTTTTTCAGAATTTGCCTTTAGTATTTCCAAAAGATTGGACGTTATGAGGCTTTTTGGGGCAAACATAAAATAACCGCCGCAAGTACCGTTTGCGGCGGTTATTTTTATTCTTGAAAAAGAGGGGTGCTGAAATACCGTTCTCCTGTGTCAGGCAGGACGGTGACAACAGTCTTTCCCGGACCCAGTTTCCGCGCCAACTTCATGGCAGCAGCAACATTGGAACCGCTGGAAATGCCGCAGAGAAGTCCCTCTTTGGCGGCCAATTCTTTTGCGGTGCCCAGCGCTTCTTCATCAGTGATGATACAGACATCGCTGTAGATATGGGTGTTGAGGTTCTCCGGAATGAGTCCGTCGCCGATGCCCATCTGCAAATGGGTACCGATACTTCCGCCGGACAGAATCGCCGCGTTTTCTGGTTCCACCGCCCAAATCTCGATAGAAGGGAATCGCTGCTGCAGCGTTTCCCCGATACCTGATATGGTTCCGCCCGTACCGACTCCAGAACAGAACCCATCGATACTCCCGCCAAAATCCTCTAATATTTCCTGTGCCGTGTGGTTGCGGTGAACCGCAGGATTGTCGGGATTGGTGAACTGCTGGGGGATAAACACATTGGGGTCTTCTTCAGCCATCCGCAGCGCTGTATTCATGCATTCCTCGATACAGGCCCCGATGTCACCATCGTCGTGAATCAGCACCACCTGAGCCCCGTATTGGCTCACCAGTTTCCGCCGCTCCTCGCTGACCGAATCCGGCATAATGATACAGACGCGGTAGCCTCTCACCGCTCCTACCAGGGCGATGCCAATACCTTGGTTACCGCTGGTGGGCTCCACAATCAGGGTATTGGGGCCTATGAGACCTTTTTTCTCCGCCTCGCTTAACATATTAAAAGCTGTGCGGGTTTTAATGGAGCCTCCAATGTTGACGGCCTCGTATTTCACAAGAATTTGGGCATCCTCAGATCCCGTCATATGGTTCAGCCGGATCAGCGGGGTATGCCCGATAGCTTCCAGAATATTGTCATAAACCAAGGAAAGTTCCTCCTTTGTGATGTAGCTATTCTATTTTATACGAAAAGGAGGGAAACTGCAAGGGAAATTTACAAAGTTGCCCAACCTAAATGCTTTTTCCGTCATATGCCATAGGTATGGGTAACGGGATCTAAAAACAATGCTAGGTGAGGCGGAAAAAAGGTAAACAGAATAAAAACGACAATAAGGACAAAAAAGAGAAACAATCCTATCAAATCGGTGCGAGCATCGGACGACAGAGGCATTTTTTTCACAGTGAAAGCAAATGCGACAGCGGATCCTATGATAAACGTTCCAATATCTGCCCAGAGAAAATGCGTTCCGACAATACCGGTATAGGTGTAAAAAAGGATTACAATTGCTGCAAGGCCCAGCAGCATCGCCACAAATTTCGTGAACACAAATCCGCCTATTTTGCGTCCAACAGCGAAGTATTCGACAATTCCATAGAGCAGTCCCGGGACAAAGAGCAGCTTGAGATGTTCCCAAATACTTTCATTGACAGGTGCAATCAGCGCTACCGAGGGACTTTTCCCCGACCAGCCGTAAACAAAGTGCAAAATCGAACCAAAAATCAAAACAAACAAAAAGCCGATGAGTTCCCATCGTAACAGAGTCTTTTGCATGACCGATACCTCGCAAAATAGAATCCGGCGGCTGCGGCTTGATGCGTTTCGGGACGTCCTTTTTGGGACAAGTCCCGTCAAATCTCGACAGATGCACGCCAGTATCCGTATTTTATGAAAAGTTCAGCCCAAATAGTACCAATCAAAAAAGAAGAGGCTAAAAAGCCTCTTCTTCACTTTGTGTCTGTATCAAATAATCTCGGTAGTACCTGTCATACCGGTAAGCGCCATCAAAATAAACTGCAGAAAGAATCAGCGCCGGGACAAAAAGCAAAATAGAAAAAGCTTTCCCGGACATCAGGTTTGCCATTCCCCATATGAAAGAGAATCCGTAGTAAATTAACAAAACACCTCCAAAAACCAGGCATACTGTTGTTTTTTTCGGATTACGGCTCGCCTGAATCCCCAAAATGCCCGCTGTCAGGCCGACACCGCAAACCAGTCCGAACGGCAAGAGGAGTAAGACAGCCTTGCCGACCCCCTCTCCCCACAGAAAGAGCAGCAAAACAGCATACAAGCCAAACAGCAAAATACCGATGCTGTAGAATATAATGACAAGCACAGACGCAACTTTGAGGGTATTCCTCCCTTTGACGATCGGCCCTAAAAACTCTGGAGGAATCGCCCGGGATTCAGCAGAAGTATCAATGGGCCCTATTCTATTCTTCATTTGGTTCTGCTCCTTTCCGCTGGGATTGCAAAAATTCCCGATAGTGTTTCTGGTACCGGTAAGCGCCGGTGGTGTAGAGCAGAGACAGGGCAAACGGTAGCAAAAGCATGACTGCAATCGTGATGCCAATGTACGGTTCCGATCTAGTGAGGAATCCAAAGGCTGTTACCGCTACAATGATAATCGCCAGTTGTATATTCCCGATAATAAAACAAGCGTTAGATTTTTCTGGATTGGTTCCGGCAGAGATTCCTAAAACCCCCGCAGTAATATTCCATCCCAGCCAAAGGAATATAATTCCAAATATTGTAAACATTGAAATGGTATTGGGATGGCTAAAATCGATAGAAAACATAAATAGCGTCGCGAAATTAACAAGCTGCATCAACAGAAAGATGCCTGAAAGAATAATGGTTAAAATCCCACTGACTTTGAGCAACATTCTCCCTTTCGGGCCTTTGGGCGGCACAACAAACGGCGTCATAGACAAAATCCTCCAGCAGTAAGCTCAGCAAAGAACTTTCGTTTCTTATATTGTTATTACTATAAACCATTTATGGAATTTTGTCAACAGATTTTTTAATTTTTGTGACCAATACAAAAAGCGGCGGATAAACCGCCGCTCTTTTCTTTCAAAATGTAAATTACACCGGATGAACCTGGTTTTCGAAGTCAGCACGCTCGCCGTCAATATGGTACTTCTTGTTGCGGCGTTTTTCAAAGAACTTCAGCGCAACCTGACCAAACTGGGCGTAGCTCAGCACATCTTCATCCTGCTCAACCCACTCGGCGCACTCCATGCGGAGTTTATCCAGTTCGGGAGCCAGCAAATCAGCTGGACGGCAGGTAATGGGTTCTTCGTCGCCGATGATTTTCTTGCGGAATTCATCGGAAATGGGAGCCGGAGTTTTGCCGTACTCGCCTTTGACGAGACCTTTAAACTCCTTGGTGACCATTTTATACCGCTCGCCGGTGATAACGTTGAAAACAGCCTGGGTTCCAACGATCTGTGAGGTGGGGGTGACAAGCGGAGGATAGCCCGCGTCTTTCCGCACTCTCGGAACTTCCTTCATAACCTCTTCTAGCTGGTCTTCCTTGCCCGCCTGTTTCAGCTGGGACAGAAGGTTCGACAACATACCGCCGGGAACCTGATAAATCAGGGCGTTGGCATCGGTAGCCAGCATTTTGGGATCCAGAAGGCCAGAATCGATGTATTTTTTACGGAGCTTCATAAAATAGTCACGGATAACAGTCAGCTGTTTCAAGTCAAGGCCGGTATCGTACTCGGTGCCCTGCAAAGCAGCGACCATTGCCTCGGTGGGAGCGTGGGAAGTACCCAGCGCCAGAGGAGACATTGCAGTATCGATGATATCGGCGCCATTTTCGATGCCTTTTAGGAGGCACATGGAAGCCAAGCCCGAAGTGTAGTGGGTGTGGAGCTGAATCGGGATTTTAACGGCCGCTTTCAGCGCCTTAGTCAGCTCAGCTGTCTTATAAGGAGTCAGCAGAGCCGCCATATCTTTGATGCAGATGGAATCCGCGCCCTGGGACTCGATCTGTTTGGCGTAATCCACATAATAATCGGTAGTAAAAATGTCGCCGGTTGTATAGGAAATCGCCACCTGGGCGTGAGCGCCCTCTTTTTTGGCTGCTTTGATGGCGGTATCCAGGTTGCGGATATCGTTCAATGCGTCAAAAATGCGGATGATATCGATGCCGTTGGCAACGGATTTCTGGACAAAATACTCCAAAACGTCGTCGGCATAGTGACGGTAACCCAGCATATTCTGTCCGCGGAAAAGCATCTGCAATTTTGTGTTAGGCATCTCCTTGCGGATAATGCGCAATCTTTCCCAAGGGTCCTCGTCCAAAAAGCGCAGGCATGCGTCGAAGGTAGCGCCGCCCCAAACTTCGGCGGAGTAGTACCCTACTTTATCCATTTCGCCCAAAATCGGACGCATTTCATCCGTGGTCATTCTGGTTGCAATCAGGGACTGGTGCGCGTCTCGAAGGACGGTTTCTGTAACTTTTACTTTAGCCATCTCTGGTCCTCCTCATTTGAATTGTCGAACAACAAAAAGCTGTCCGCTGCGGCATTCCAGCCTCTAATTATGCAATGACGATCAGCGCGTCGTTGGCGTTTACGGAGTCACCTTTTTTCGCGGTGACAGCGGCAATTTTACCTGCCACGGGAGCTACGATGTCGTTTTCCATCTTCATCGCTTCCAACACAATGACAACCTGGCCTCTTTCGACGATGTCGCCTACGCCCACTTTGACGTCCATGATGGTTCCAGGCATGGGGGCTTTGACGTCGGTTCCGCCTGCGGGAGCAGCGGCAGCGGGGGCAGCAGGAGCTGTTGCCGGAGCCGGAGCGGCGGGGGCAGTGGCAGGTGCGGCGACGGGAGCAGCAGCGGGGGCTGCACCGTTTACTTCCTCAACAGCCACGTCGTAACCTTTTCCATTGACAGTTATATTAAATCTTCTCATGATTCACAAAACCTTTCTTTCAAAAATTTTCGGTTTCTATCAAATAACTCCTCAGTTGGAGTGTTTCTTGGGAAGTTTGGAAACACGTTTGCTTGCCAGCATGTCGAGGGCGGTGATGACCGCGTCCCTGGTGTCGGCAGGAGCGACCACGTCTTCGATGAGGGAAGCTTTCGCCGCTTCATAGGGGCTCGCCATAGTGTCGATATACTCCTCAGCCAGCTCATCGCGGCGTTTCGGCAGATCCTCTGCGCCTTTGAGCTTGTCATGCCAGAAAAACTCCACAGCGGTGTGGGGCTCCAACGCGGAGATGACAGCGGTTGGCCAGGCGAGACGGATGTCAGCACTGCTGAAAGCAACGCCTGCGGCGCCGATTGCGCTGCCAACGTAAACAGTGACTTTGGCGGTGGTTGCATCGGCGTAAGCGTGAGCGAGCTTCGCGGCCTCGGCGACGCCCTGGGCTTTCAGCTCATCGCAGCAACAGTAACCCTCGGTATCCACCAAAGACACGACAGGCATGTTAAAACAGTCGCAGAAGCGGACGAAGGAAGCGACTTTCCCGCTGGATTTGGAGCCCAGCTTTCCTTTAACGGCTACAAGGCCCACAGTATTTCCGCCGATGGAAGCGAGAGCGGTATAGGCGGCTTTGCCATAATCCGCTTTGAGCTCGGTGACAGAACCCAAATCGCAAATCAGTTCAGCCATTTCATTCATCGTCTTACCGTCGTCAATGGAAACGGCATTGGGGTTCACAGAACCTTCGGCGATGGGCGCAATGGAAATGTTGTTGAGGGGCAGCATCGAAACTACGTCCCGTGCTCTCAGCACAGCGGATTTTGCGTCTTTTTCGACAATGTGGGCGGCGCCAACTTTTGCGGCAGCCTCTGCAGAAACGTCTCCATCGGCGTCAGACAGATAGAGCGCTGCGTCCTCGGCCATGACTACAATGTCAGCAGAAGCCGCCATCATGGCGCTGATGCCGGTGCAGCTTCCCGCCACCACCGAAATCTGGGGGACGACGCCGGAAAGATTGTTCTCCATGGAAAGGATTTTACTGTAAGCGCTCAAAATCTCAGATCCTTCGGAGAGCTTTGCCCCGTTGGAATCGTAAATTGCCACAACCGGAGAGCCGTTTTTTACAGCCAGCTCATAGATTTTGGCGATTTTCTCGGCGTGAAGTCTGGAAATCGCGCCACCCATGACGGTAACGTCCTGGGAAAACGCGTACACGACGCTTCCCTCCACCATGCCGTAACCGGTTACAACGCCGACGCCTTCACTGCCATTAGCAACAAATCCGTCCAGCTCAACGAAGGTGTTTTCGTCAAAAAGCGACTCCAGTCTTTCGCGGGCAGGAGACGTCTTTTTGCAGGCAGCTTTCATTTCCTCAAGCTTATTAAGCTTGGCTTGTAAGTTCATTATATTGCCCCCATTTCTATGTGCTCGGCCGAAACGGCGGTTTCAGCCTTCTTTGAATACAGAAATTGAAGAAAATGGAGCCTGTCCCAAGGGACTTCTTCCACAATCCTCAAATTCACCCATTGTATTATACTACAACGTGAAAAAAATAACAATATCTTTTTTGGTATTTCTTAGGACATTTTACATTTCTTACAATTATATAAAAAGTCCTTTAGTGAATTTACGCAATTTTGTCCGTCCACCGGCACCATCAGGGTCTTTAATATCTCTTTGTTGATGCCTTCCGACAGCTTAGCCCGGTTGACGTTTGCTTCCATCACATAAGAAAACACTGCCCGCAGCAGCCCGTCGAACAGGTCGACACTGCCTCCGTCCTTCAGCTCCTCGATGATGACGCAGTCGTGGTCCTTATGGTATTTGCAGTAACCCAATAGCTCTGCTCCATCAAGGGCGATATAATACATCCCGCCCTGGAGTTCCGGAAAATTATCTCCGTCGTTTAACGGCCTTAAATGCAGCACGTTTTTCCTCTCCTTTGTTTGATTTTTGCGCGGCCCGTCCCGCACTTTCGAGAAGCATGTCCACCTCGTCCTTTGAAAGCTCCCGCCAAGCGCCAGGTTTGAGCATACCGAGCTTTACCGGTCCCACCGACATCCGTTTGAGCCGCGCCACCGTCAGGTTCACCGCCTCGCACATTTTACGGATCTGGCGGTTCCGGCCTTCGGTGATGGTGATGAGCATAACAGAGCGTTTTTCCTCCTCGGTGACGATGCGGACGTCTGCCGGATTCGTCATCCGGCCGTCTATCTCCACACCCTCGCTCAGGCGGATCATCTGCTCGTCCGACACCGGCTCCCGCACGGTGACCCGATAGCATTTAGGCACCTGGTAGGCGGGGTGCATCATGGTGTTGGCAAATTCACCGTCGTTTGTGAAGAGCAAAAGCCCCTCAGAGTTTAAATCGAGCCGTCCCACCGGGTAAACCCGGTCAGGGGCATCTTCCACAAGCTCTGAAACGCACTTACGGCCCCGCCCATCCGACATGGCCGTCAGATATCCGCGGGGCTTGTTGAGCATGATATATACGTTCTGGCGGCGGTTGCGAGATTTTAACCGCTCGCCGTCCACCAGAACGATATCCTTTTGGGGGTTAATCTTCTGGCCGAGGATCGCTTTATGGCCGTTGACCTTTACTCTTCCCTCTTCAATTAACTCTTCTGCTTTTCTCCGGGAGCAAAGTCCGCTTTCCGCGATGACTTTTTGCAGCCTGATTCCATCCATCTTTTGATTTCCTTTCTGTTAGGGGGTTCTGTCCGTTTTTTGGGGAACTACTTTCCCCATCCCGCAAACCAGCTTTTGATTTTGTCCCAAAAACTCGTTTCCGGGACCCGTTCGTCCGCCGCCACCGTCTCTTTTGCGGTCAATGGCGCGGATTTTAAAAGTTCGCCATTTAAGTAGTACCTCATCTCGCCGATGCAGTCGCCCTGTTTTACCGGAGCATACAAAAACGGCTGGGACACGATTTTCATCTCAATTTTTCCAGCGTCCTCCGACGACACCGAGGCTTTCGGCGCCACCTGAACCATGGGCGTCACCTGATCGGAAACGCCGCCCACCACCGGAATCGTCCCAGGTACTTCGCCGCTCAGTTCCACCGCCTGAACCTGGGAAAACCCATAGTCCAGCATTTTGCGGTGGTCGTCCCAATCGCTGGGCGCTTTGATGGTGACGCAGATAAGGGTGACCCCGTCCCGCTCCGCCGCCGACACGAGGCACCTCCCCGCTTTTTTGGTAAAACCGGTTTTGACCCCGATGCAGTCAGGGTAGCTTTTCAAAAGCTTGTTGTGATTAGAAAGCCACCGGTCGTAGGGGGGATTCCCGTAGGAGAGCTTCATGCTCTTCTGAGAGCAAATCGCGCTGAAATCCGGGTTCTGGAGCGCCGCCCGGGCAAGCTTTGCCATGTCAAGCGCCGTGGAGTAATGATTCTGGGCATCCAGGCCCGACGGAGTGACAAAGTTTGAGTCCTTCATGCCGATCTGAGCGGCCCGTTTGTTCATCATGATGGCGAATTCGTCCAGGGAACCGCCTACCTTTAAGGCCGCCGAGTTTGCAGCGTCATTGCCGGAAGCCAAAAGCATTCCCGCCGCTAAAATTCGCAGCGTCACCTGATCCCCTTCCTGGAGTCCCATGGAAGTGCCCTCTACCTTAATGGCGTTTGGGTCCACTGTAAAATAGGTGTCCAGGTTGGATGCTTCCAGCGTCAGCAACGCCGTCATGATTTTCGTAGTGCTGGCGATGGGAAGGCGTTCCTCCCCGTTTTTGACAAAGATAACACGGCCGCTGTCCGCTTCGATGAGAGCCGCCGACTGAGCGGAAACCCCCAAAGCGTCCGACTGGGCCGTCTGGACTGCTTCCCCCTGTTCTTTCTCAGCGAATACGCCTGCGGGGAAGCAGGCTGCCGCTCCAATGCAGAGCGACAGGACAAAACACAATACTTTCTTATTCATGAAACCACCTGCCACTTCATCATATGCGAAGGGCAGGCCGTTCATGTGAATTATTCTGCTTTTTCGGAAGGTTTGCCGGCATCCGCGGCGGATTTCTTGCTGTTTTTGGCCGCTTTTTCGTCTTTGTTCTTGCTAAAAGCGTCGGACACCTTGTCGATGATGTCAGGCACCGAGTTGACGATTTTGTCGGCCGTGTTGGACGAGGTGGCAAGCTGCAAAAGCTTCACGTCGCCGTCTTTCACCACCAAAAAACCCAGAGGCTGCAAAGTGACGCCGGCGCCGCTTCCGCCGCCAAAAGTCTCTTTCGGATCCTTGGTGGGCAGATCGGAACCGCCGGACGCAAAGCCGAAAGTCACCTTGGACACCGGGATGATGGTAGTGCCGTCTGGCGTGGTAATGGGGGTGCCGACGATGGTGTTCACGTCCACCATTTCCTTGATTTTCTGCATGGTGACGCCCATCAAGCCTTGAATCGGATGTTCTGCCATAATCATTTCCTCCTGTTATCTCCGGTCGATTCCCGCTTAGCAGGAACATTCTCCGGACCATTTTGTGATTCTTCTTTTTTATCTGCCGCATTTTTTTTCGCTCTTCGAAAAGTATGGACCAATAACCGGCAGGCCATGCGCAGGACGGCCCAAACTGCGAATAAAACGCGTACTTTTATCTTGAAAAACACCTTTTGATCGATGTGATCCTGCAAAAAGTTGCAATTAATTGCCACCCGCTCCACCTTGACGGTCATCAGATTTCGAAGAGTGGCCAGCCCCCCGTAGACCAAAGCGGAAATTTTCCCATAAAGGACCGCTGTTTCGGCGGCGTCTTCCCCGCCCACTGTGATGTCGACGGAAAGGGCGGTGATTCTCACCCGGCTCAAAAGCTTCCGCATGGGCAGCAAAACGGATTTTAACATGTCCAGGGCGAGAAAAACCATTTCCTTCACGTCGCCCTTCTCCACTTTCTTTTTCGCCTTGGGATTTACCTTCTTCTGCTCTTTTTGGATTCCTTTTTTGACCTTTTTGCTGTCCTTTTTGACGTCCGTTTCCTCTTTCTGAGAGACAGGAACCAGGGTATAGCGGAATTTTCCCACGCCAACCGTGATGGTCAAGTCATCGTCATACTGTACCCGGAAAGTGATGCTCAGGGACAGCAATATGCCCAGCAGCAGCAAAATCGAACCGAAGATGATCCATCCGACCATGCCATCCCCCCTTCCCGTATTACCGGATGTCGGTTATTCGGCTGACGCCTCTTCAGGCGCGCCAGCATTTTCCCCGGTTTCCGCCAGCGGCTCGGTCTCCATCAAAAGTTGCTCCCCCTCATCCTCTTCGTCTCCGGAGGGGAGATTGGGAAGGTCTCCCAAACTGGTGAGGCCAAAGCACCGGAGAAAATTAGCCGTCGTCCGATAGGTCAGCGGCCGCCCGGGGACGTTGAGCCGCCCGGCTTCCTCCACCAGGCCCTTCTCCACCAGATTATTGACCACTTGCCCGCTTTCTACACCGCGAACCTGCTCCACAAAGCTTTTTGTTACCGGCTGGTTGTAAGCGACAACCGCCAGCACCTCCATGGCGGCGTTTGAAAGCGGTGCGTTTTTCTTCATGGCCGCCACCGAGACGATGACCTGCTCATACTGGGGTTTACTGCAAAGCTGTACCTTGTCGTCTAAAAAGAGCAGTTCGATGCCCCGCTCGGATGAGCTGAGCGCCTGCTGGTACTCTAAAAGCTGCTGCCGCACGGCCGCCTTGTCGATGTGCAGGCCCTCTGCCAGCCGCTCGATTTCCACCGGCTCCCCGCAGGCAAATAAGATGGCCTCCAGAGCGCCGAAATACTGGTTTTCGCCCATAAACTTCCCCCTGATTTTTCCTTTAAATTGGCTGCGCTTGCGCAGGCTCTGGTTTCGGGCGTCTGTCCCGGCGGAAATAAACGGTCCTGTTATCCTCGCTCACCGTGATGCGGTGGGACTTCATCAATTCCAGCATGGCGAGAAAGGTGGCCACCAATTCGCTCCGGTCAGGCGCCGTAAAAAATTCCTCATAAGACATCTGCCCCGTCCGGTAAAGCTTTTTCAGCACATAGACGATTTTTGAAGTGACCGAAACCACCCGCCGGCTGACGATGTCAGAAAACGCCGATGCGGGCGGCGGCAGACGCCGTTTCGCCTTGCCCACCACCATCAGGTAGGCGGCCATGAGCTCGTCCGGCGCGTGGCTTCCTTGATAGGTGGGATCCAGCTTGATTTTCATGGGAAGCCTCACGTAAACATGATGTTCTTTGCCCATGAGAGCCAGCTTTTCCGCCATTTCCCGGCAAAGCTGGTATTCAAGAAGCTGCCCCTCCAGCTCTTTTTTCAGTTCCGTCGCTTCCTCGTGCTTTGGCAGCAGAGAAACCGTTTTAATGTAGACAAGCCTTGCCGCCATCTCGAGAAATTCCGACTTCAGCTCCAAATCGGCGCTCTGCATCTGCTCGATGGCGTCTAAATACTGGGCGAGAAGCTCAGAAATCTCGATGTCGTTGATGTTGAGCTTATGTTTCGAGATGAGAAAGAGGAGTAAATCCAGCGGCCCCTCAAAATCCCCTACTTTGAATTCCAGCTGCACCGCCATTTGCTACACTCCCATAATGGCCCGGGCGATAATATCCACAAATCCGGTGAGGAAATCCAGCCCGTTCACCAAAAGCCCCCGGAGGTAGATGAGCGGCCGGTCCAGCACCCCCACAAACAGCAGCGCGATGATGGCGAACATGATGACCCGCTCATACTGCATGACCTTAAAGTAAATCCGCTCCGGCAGGATAATGTTGAGGATACGGGAACCGTCCAGAGGCGGCACCGGCAAAAGATTGAACACCGCCAGGCCCACATTGAGGCTTACGATAATCCAGAGGATCTGGACAACATAATAAAGGAAGAAACCCCAGAAGGTAGACTGATCCACCATCATGGCCGGATACCAGAGAATCTTATAGAGGATCATGGCGGCAAAGGCATAAACCACGTTGGACATAGGTCCCGCCAGTGCGGAAAGCGCCATCCCGGTCTTGGGGTTTTTGAAGTTATAAGGATTGATGGGAACCGGCTTTGCCCACCCGAACCCAAACAGCACCATGCAGATAGAACCGAATAAATCCAAATGCCGGAAAGGATTGAGTGTGAGACGCCCCTGATACTTCGCAGTGGGGTCGCCCATCTTGTTTGCCGCCCAGGCATGGGCGTATTCGTGAAATGGCAGCGCCGTCAGCATGGCGATGACGCTGACAAACATGGTAAACAGTCTCTCAGAGCTCATTGAAAAAGGCATATTTTCTAACTTTCCTTTCCATACCGTTGGGAAAAACGCCCAAACAATCGATAATGTATTCATTATACTGGTTTCCGCTGTAAAATACAAGCAGGCCGCAAGGAAATTCAAGGAATTTTTAGAATGTGACCTTTCTTCGGCCACAAATCGAAAAAACGGTCTTCCGTTCATAAAATTTTGAGCTTTCCCATTTTTATTTGAAAAACCTCTTGATTTTTTTTGCCGAGTCTGATAGAATATTATCGTTATGTAATTCTAAAGGAGGTGCAGAATATGGCGAAATGTGATTTCTGCGGAAAAGGCGTTTCTTTTGGTATCAAGGTGTCCCACTCACACAGACGTTCCAACAGAACCTGGAAACCCAACGTGATGCGCGTTAAAGCGATCGTTAACGGTAAACCGTGCCGCGTTCACGCCTGCACCCGTTGCTTACGTTCGAACAAAGTAACTAGAGCGGTGTAATGGTGTCATCATACAGAACAATGAAAAGCACAGGGCAATGAGCCTTGTGCTTTTTTGCTGACATTGGGATGTTTAAAGCCGTTTTCGATTCGCAGACAGCTGTTTTTGCAAGCTTTTTCGCACCGATTCGTCAAAGAAAAGGTGAATTTTCTGTCAGAAAAATGAAAAAAGCTCTTGCATTTTTAAAATCCTTATGCTATAATATAACACGTCGTCTGGGTGTGGCGCAGATTGGTAGCGCGCTACCTTGGGGTGGTAGAGGCCGCAAGTTCGAATCTTGTCACTCAGACCATATAGCCGCTTGTTTTTACGAGCGGTTTCTTTATTGGGGTGTCGCCAAGTGGTAAGGCAGCGGATTCTGGTTCCGCCATTCCGAGGGTTCAAATCCTTCCACCCCAGCCAAAGTTGCCGAAGCTTGCAGGCCGCGCGGCTCTGCGGGCTTCCTTTATCTGGAGGCATAGCTCAGCTGGTTAGAGCGTTCGCTTCACATGCGAGAGGTCCTGGGTTCGAGCCCCTGTGTCTCCACCAAATTAAAGCCCGCAGCCATAAGGCAGAGGTTAATAAGGAAGTAAATCCGCAGGATTATAGATATTCCTGCGGAATTTCCTTTTTATCTGGGATAAATTCGTCTTGTGGGACAAATTCACCGATAAAATTAAAAATAATCTGTATCTTTTGTACCCTGTGTCCGCTTGATTTATCCGGAGCGTGAACGATAATCTTTTTAATGAACTCATTTACAATCATTGGTGTTAATTCCGTTATGCCTACATACTTTCGGACTATTTCTCTAAATTGGTTAAAGTCTGTTTGCTGTCTGTCAAAATCCGCTGTTTCCTTTTGAAAATCATCAGCCTGTTTTTGTAGGTCTTTCTGTTCGGTTTCGTATTCGGCAGACAGTTTCAAAAACCGTTCATGTGAAGTGGCTCCCGATATATCGTCCTCATAAATGCGCTTAAAAATCTTATCAAGCTCTATTATGCGTTTTTGGATTTTTGCCATTTGTTTTTTCTTCTTCTGTATCTCTTTTTCCTGCTCGTCCAACTGCTGTTTTGCCACAAGATTGAAAAATTCGTCTGCGTTATCATACATCATAGCTGTAATTTGGAAAATCTGATTTAACACAATTTTCTTTAATGTTTCCTCACGGATAAAGTGAACGGTACAACTCCCTGTATTACCTCTGTACTGCGAACAACGGTAATGGTCTTGTGTGCTGTCAAATCTCTTGCAGGTTGCCAAATGAAGTTTACTTCCGCAATCGGCGCAGAATATCAGTCCCGAAAACAAACCTTGCTTATTGGTTTTCGTATTCCGGCGTTTGTTTTTCCGTAATTCCTGCACTCGTTCCCACTGTTCTTTTGGAATAATCGACTCTTGTGCATCATAAAAAATTGCCCAATTCTCTTTTGCATTTTCAAGACGCTTTTTCAGTTTATATGACTTTGTATAAGTCTTGAAATTTACGGTACAGCCTATGTAGTCCATTCTTTCTAAAATACCGACAACTGAATTTTCATTCCAATGATACGGTTCATCAGGCAACGGAAGTCCTTTGGCTTGTGCGTAGTATGCTTTTACCGTCAGCGCTTTTTCTTTTCTTAGAATTTTTGCTATCTGCGTTTGCCCTTTTCCATCAATACATAAATCATAGATTTTTCTCACAACCTCCGCCGCCGGCTCGTCGATTATCCATTGCTTTTTATTTTCAGAATTTTTCATATATCCATACGGCGGTTCGCCAAGATGTTCGCCTGACATACCCTTTGACTTAAACACAGCACGGATTTTCTTGCTCGTGTCCTTTGCGTAAAAATCGTTAAACAAATTCCGAAACGGGGTAAAATCATTATCGCCCTTGAAGCTGTCAACACCGTCATTGATTGCGATTAAACGGACGTCATTATCTGGAAAAAAGATTTCCGAAAAGTAACCTACTTTCAGATAATCACGCCCAAGTCTTGACATATCCTTTACGATAACCGTTTTGACATTTCCGCCCTCAATATCCTTTATCATTTCCTTAAACGAAGGCCTTTCAAAATTCGTCCCACTCCAACCGTCGTCAATATAAAACTACGGATTTGGATATTGATTATCATTTGCATATTTACCTAAAATAGATTTTTGATTTATTATACTGTTACTGTCGCCGTCCAGCGCGTCCTCCTGCGAAAGTCTGCAATAGAGAGCAGTTATTGTGTCGGGCTTATTCATTTAACATTCCTCCTTTTTGCTGCCCGACAAAACAGAGTGTGTATTATTATTGTAACGCGCTTTTTCCGAATTGTCAGCCCCTTTTGATTTTATTTTCTCAGATAGCATTAAACGAATTATTTTATTGTTCAGCGTTTCCGTACCTGAAAATGCAGTTTCAACCTCGTAAATTGTGCCGCCGATTTTGTAGATTGAAACATACCTGTTTCCCTTATTTTTCTTATCCAATCTTATCCCGTCCTTTCCCGTAAAAACTAAATTTATAGAGGAGCAAGCAAAGCGAGTGTGGCTACACTCGCACAAAATTGATTTTGATTGTTGGGTATTCCCAAACCCTTTTTTGATAAAAATTTTGATGTTCCTCTATACATTATCCAGATGAAATTTGTGTTTTTGTTGCGTAATTTTTTCTTTCATCTAAGTAACAAATGAAAGATGAAAATTACAACTGTTTTTTAAATCGGAGCAACGCTCCTGCTTTGCTCGCAAGGAGCAGAGCTTGCGACAGATTGCAACTTGCGCATGGAGCGATAGCTCCTCAGAATTTCAATGGGAGATTAAACTTCCCACTGAAATTCTGAAATGGACCTCGCCGCCTAAGGGGCGAGGGGACATCTGCGCTTAGGTTATAAAATTTCTTTCTGTTACTATTACGAAAAAGATATAATTTTTGCCAAGATAAAAAATCACAACATAATTGAAAAAACGCTTGACAAATAAAAAATTTTCAGATATAATACTAATATAGTTAGTATTATTATTAGAAAAGAGATGTGCTATGGAATATAATGAATTGGCCAAGCAGCTTGTCAATATGCGTGCAAGTATGCCGCAAGTCAAAATGGAAAGGGCTATGTCCCAAATGGCAAGAGGTGAAATTCTTGCGCTGAATTATATCGCCGCTAACGGGAACAAGGTATATCCAAAGGATATGAGCAAAGCCCTTATGCTTACAACGGCAAGAATTGCGGCAATGCTGAAATCACTCGAAAAACAAAATCTGATTACCCGAATGCCCGACCCAAACGACAGCCGTCAGGTAATTGTTGAACTGACGGAAGCGGGCGCTTACGTGGTTGAAAAGCGCAGGGGCGCAATGATTAAAGCTGTCGCAAAAATGCTGGAATCATTAGGCGAGGAGGACGCAGAAGCGTATGTGCGGATACAGAAAAAATTGATAGAAACAGGAGATATTTGGAGATAACACCGACAACAAAAATTTAAGGCGCCATATTTTATGGAGATAAGTCCTATGCGAAAAAAACGCATAGGACTTATTTTTTTGAAAGGAGAATAGATATGAACAAAATTATTGAGGTCAAACATTTTACGAAAAGGTACGGTGGTTTTACCGCTGTAGATGATATTTCGTTTACTGTGGACGAGGGAAGCATTTTTGCGTTTCTCGGGCCGAACGGTGCGGGAAAAACAACTACCATCAGTACATTATGCACAATTTTAGACAAAACAGAGGGCGACATTAAAATCAACGGACACGATGTTGCGAAAGAAAAAGCGTTAGTCAGAAAGGATATCGGTATTGTGTTTCAGGACTCAACGCTTGATGCGAAAATGACGGTGGAGGAAAACTTAAAATACCACTGTGCGTTTTACAAGGTACCGAAAAACGAGGTGGCAAACCGTATCGATTTCGCACTTGATTTGGTGGAGCTGGAGGATTGGAAAAGAGCGGTTGTAGGTAGTCTGTCGGGCGGAATGAAACGCCGCGTTGAAATTGCGCGCGGTCTTGTACATTATCCGAAAGTGCTGTTTTTAGACGAGCCGACAACGGGGCTTGACCCGCAAACGCGTGCAAATGTTTGGGCGTATATTCGAAAACTGCAAAAGCAGAAAAACATTACAATTTTTTTGACAACGCACTATATGGACGAAGCGGAAGTCTGCTCAAAAATCGTTGTCATGGATCACGGTAAAATCATCGCGCACGATACGCCCGAAAATCTGAAAAAACAATACACAAGTATTGAAGTAACGGCGGTTTGCTCTGAATCGGAAATGCTTCAAAACGAATTGATAAACAGAAGCGTACCGTATCATACAAACGAAAACACGATAATTTTTCAAACAAAACAGCCGTCCGAAGTATTGGAAATTTTATCGGAGTGCAAAGAGAAAATCATTGATTTTGAGGTGAAAAAGGGAACGCTGAATGATGTGTTCCTTGCGATTACAGGAAAGGAGATTAGAGAATAATGAACCCGATTACAGCAATAGTACAAAGAAATTTATTGAATTATGTGAGGAGCAAAGGCCGCGTTTTCGGCAGCCTGTTTATGTCAATGTTTATGCTCGTGATGTTTTCATTTTTGATGAAGTCTTCTATGAGCAGCGTCAACGCGCCAATGAATTATTTGATTTCAGGAGTGATTATTATGAGCGTTTTTCAAACGAGTGTAAATAATTCTTCGGATATTTTAGCCGACATTTCAAGCGGTTATATGAAAGAGGTTATGGTTGCGCCGATTTTGAGAAGTCAAATTTCCATAGGAAATATTTTATCAGGCGCGGTTGTCGCTGCGCTTCAAGGTGCGGTTACGGCGATTATCGGAATTGTGATAGGACTTAGAATAGATGTTTTGCAGGGAATTTTAATGCTTGCGGTTATGTTTGTTTCTGCTATGACATTCAGTGCAGTCGGTCTGTTTCTGGCAACAGTGTCGCGCAACTCGCCGGCATTCCAGACGATAAGTTGCATGATTATGATGCCGCTTACTTTCGTTTCGGGCGCGTATATCCCGACAACGATTATACCTGCGTTTCTATTACCGATTGTATATATCAATCCGCTGACATACACAACTTCGATTTTTCGGTATATCGCGCTTGGTGCAAATAAAATGACGGCGGCGGAGCTTGTAAACGAGGGCATAGCATTTCAAATCGGCTCATTCACGATAACACCCGTTATGGGACTTTTGATTACGGTTTTAATCGGCGCATTTTTCTTTGCGGTATGCGTAATGAAATTCAATAAAGCAGATTTTTCAACGGTAAAGGTTGCAAAAAATATACGCGGAGGCGGTGAGCCGCAAAGATAGAAGGCGGGTATATATGGAGCTGAAATTTGAACGGGTATCAAAAAATTATAAGGATAAAAAAGTCTTAAAAGATATTTCCGTCACAATGGGTACGGGTGTATATGGTCTGCTCGGTCCGAACGGTGCCGGTAAAACGACAATGATTAAAATGATGGCTGATGTTCTGCGACCTGACAGTGGGCAGATTTTATATGACGGTAGGAATATTCGCAGTATCGGTGATGAATACAGGGCGAAAGTCGGATATTTACCGCAGGAAATCAGTTTTTACAGTAATTTTACAGGTAGAGATTATCTTGAATATTCCGCTGCGCTTAAAGGTATGGAAAAATCATATACAAAAAAGCGAATTGAGGAGCTTGCGTATCATGTCGGTTTGCAGAACGATTTGAAACGGCAGTGCCGTGCCTATTCGGGAGGAATGCAGCGCAGACTCGGTATTGCGCAGGCGCTTCTTGATAATCCCGAAATTTTAATTTTGGACGAACCAACGGCGGGACTTGACCCGTTGGAGCGCGTAAAGTTCCGAAATATCATCTCCGCGTACTCAAACGACAGATTGGTGCTTTTGTCAACGCATATTGTGTCTGACATTGAGCATATCGCTTCTAAAATAATGATGATGGAATACGGTGTTATCAGATATGTAAACACTCGCGAGGAATATATCAAAATGGCGAAAAATTGCGTGTGGATTGTAAAAATGTCTGCCGAAAAGCTGGTGAAATATCAAAATAACGCTGTTATCAGCAATGTTATTGCAAAAGAAGGCGTTATGGAGGTTCGCGTGATAGACGATGAAAAACCGTTTGCCAACGCTGTGCAAACTGCGCCGACGCTTGAGGACGCGTATTTATATATTTTTAATTATTTGCCGGAAAAAGCAAGGAGGTAGAGCCATGTCATTATTTGTGTTTGAACTGCGAAAGCTGCTGAATAAGAAAACGGTTATTTTACTGCTTGCATTATTTGCGCTTTACAGCGTAATAGGATTTTCTACATCTTTGTTTTTGATTGGAAGCAATGACGCATATAAGGATTACGAAACACTTTCCGCTGATTATGAGGGCGCGATTGACGTAGAAAAAGCAGAAAAATCAAAAGCGGCATATGATGAAATAACCGCGCGTTACGGGACAGATTCGAGAATGATTGCAAGAAGTATAAAAGACAGTCCCGAAACAATCCTTGCCGTAAAATACAAGGAATTTTGTGAAAGAGTAGTTGAATATCAAAACGGAACACCGCCCGAAAGCAATGAAGAACCATATGGAATAAACGCTTTGCAATCGAAAATAAGCGAGCTTGAAGAGCATGGGCGGCAAAATACTTTTGAATATAAAAAATTGCGCTATTCCCTGCAAAAGCTGACGGCGCTCGGTAAGCCGGAATTTGCAAATATTCTGTTATGGGAAAATCTTTTCACAAATTGGGGAGAACACATGATGCAGTTCCTGTTATTGATACCGATTGCGTTTCTCATTGCTCCGGTTTTTGCGATAGAAAGGTCAAGCGGTATGGATAATTTGATTTTAAGCTCTCGCTATGGCAGACGAAAAATTGTTACTGCAAAGCTGCTGAGCGTGTTGATTACTTCCACCGTCATAGTTATGATGTATTTAATCGCCACTTTTGTTTTTGGCTTTCTTCCTCACGCGAGCCTGCACGGGTGGAACGCTACCATTCAGTCAATACCTGAATATGCGCGGTCGATGTTTGGGTTTAAGGTTTGGCAGTTTGCCATTGTTTCGGCACTGTGGCTCATTTTCACCGGTGCAGTTTACAGCCTTATTATCAGCTTTATTTCCTCGCGTATGAAAAGTCAAATGAGCGCTGTGGGTATAAGCCTTGCGATTTTATTCATCAATGTGGGTTTAGCGGCAATGGGTGATAGTGTCATTCAAAGAATACAGCCGATTATTGACTTTGGACTTGCAAATGTTACGCTGATAAAAGAAGTATTTGGCGGATATAAGGTTTTCAATGTGTTTGGTATGATTGTCAGTTATCCGATTATGGCAGTCTTTGTTTTGGGGATTTTCACCGTTCTTGCCGTATTTGGAATTTATCTGGGACAGAAACGCAGAACTGTGGTGTAATGATTGCAGAAAAAATCTGCTAAGCAGATTTTTACGACTTTGTCGTCCTGCGCTTTGCGCATCTGCATCATTGAATCACGGCACAAAAATGCTCTTGCAAGCAAGCTTTTTTGCTTCATGATATAACATTCACTGGTCAACTGCCCTGCTGTCGCTCCCCTCCGGTCAGAATTGATTTTGAAAACAATATCAATTCTGGAGGAATGGCAATGAAATATACAGACGAGCAAAAGGAGCATATCAGACATTGTTTTGATTACTATTGCAAAAAGACAATACGGTATCAAGCAATTAACCTTTACCGTGAAAGCGCTAAATATGCGGAGCGCAATGTTTCCTATGAGGAAATTCTGAATGAATATTTTTCAGAGTGCGGCGAGTGCGATACATACCCGATTTTGCAATATCACTTTGAAGCCTTTGGGTATAAATTTTCTGTCAATGATTATAAATTAGGGAACGCATTATCGCAGTTACCAAAGAAAAAGCGAGATATAATTCTAATGTATTACTTTGCAAATTTCAAGCTGACCGAGATTGCAAGGATGTTAGGTAAACCACATCAAAGTATCAGCTACATTCACCCGAACATTAAAAAAATTGCGTAAGATTATGGAGGGCGGTGAAAATGAATAAATATACTCCGCCCGACTTTGAAACAATCCAAAAAGCAAACGCCGGCGACTTCGCAGCTATGCAAAAACTGTTAGCGCATTACAATGCATACATTATGTTTTTTGCGACACATAACGGCGTTGTCAATTATGTGTATGCAGAGGAAATCAAGGCAAGACTGATGAAAGCGGTATTAAAATTTGACATTGACAGATAGGCGGATTGAGAGTAATCGTTTTTGCGGTTACTCTTTTTCTGTTTTGAGGGACGGTTAGAAGTGTGTTTTTGAGAGTTTTAATATAATATCATTACTTTTGCTGTTTCGACCTCTGAAAGCCGCATAAAATAAGGGCTGAAAATGTTCTAAATGCTCAATATATAGCAGAAGAGATACAGACATATTTGGCAGTCTGTATCTCTTGCTTTTTACACCCTGTTTGCCGGTAAATAGTATTATTTTTTTACTTCCTTATCGCCATTCACCATAACAGCTGCGGTTTTTTTCGTTCATCAGCCAAAAAGAATCTAACCGTTAACGGTTAGATTCTTTTTATTTTATGGCTTTAGCTTAAAGCCCGCTGGGAATCTCTATTCCCCGAGCCCTGAGCCGCTCTAAATCCAAACTGCTCCAGTCCAAATACTCAAGATTTTCGCGAGTACTTATGATAAACTGACCCAATTCCTCCTTGAGGTCTGAGTCCCCTGAGATTTTCTCATACACCTTGACTGCCTCCGGTAAAGCAGCGGCAGGAACAGTATAAAAGGTAGTGATATTGAGCTCATCCAGCCGACCAGATTGGTAGGCGTCTACGTTGTAACGCACAATCAGTCCATCTACATTGGAGTAGCTGAGGATGAGGAAGCTGACACTGCACAAAATAACTGCAATCCTCGTCAAGGGAAGTTTTTTCACCTGAGATGCCAGCAGGGCACAGAAAAAGAGAAACATCGTGGTCATAAACCAGAGCGTGTATACCCTTTTTTGGGTCAGACCGTAGCGGTTGACGTAAAGAATCATTTTTCCTACCGCCGTCAGGATTAAAAGCAGGGTTTCCACCGACAAAACGGCAAACAGGATACGCTGCGACAGAGGCCGTTTATCCTTTACACTGGTAAAAAGCCATGCCCCGCCCATAATAAGCAGATTAAAGCATGCCAGCCCACACAACTCGAAAAATCCCCGCCGGGCGTATTCCGCGTAGGAAACGGAAAGAGGCTGTCCGGCCTCATAGGATTCAATAACGCCGACTACCTGTATCGCCAAAAACACGATGTACACAGCGCAGACCAGGGCCAGCGTCGTCCCAAATACGGCAGGAACAAGCTTTTGGCAGGTTTGACGCAGGTTCGTCACCTTTTCCTCGGTAATACATTGGGTTTGGCGGCGGTAACGGTTGCCATACAGAAGCCCGAACAGGTAGCATCCAACTAGGATAGAAGGCATCAGCCAGAAAAGAAAACGCCCAATTTCCGAGCGGAACCAAAAGGAAAAATGGGAGGTCAGTGCTTCAAAGGCGGCGTCCGCCTGAATCAGCAGCAGAATGATGACAGTGAGCACAGGAACGGCGATGACGAATCCCACCAAAATTGCCAGCAAAGTCTGATCCTTTTTATTTTTTCGGGAAAAAAGAATCCGAAAATTATTAAAAAAATTCCGAAACGCCACAAAGAGGCCCTGATTGAGCATATCCGCCGGGAAGCAGCCGCCCAATTTTGACTCGACGCGAGTCCCGCTGAGCAAAGCCATCTCGTAGACGACGCACCCCATCAAAAAGAGAAGGTTGAACATCTGAATGTGAGGGTTGGCAAAAAGGGAAAAATTAAGAGCGGACAGGGTGGCAAAAATAAAGCAAAGAGTACTCCCTTTGGGAAGCTTACCCGGACGCTTCAGATAAACGAAACTGAGAGCTGCAAACAAACCGTAAAAAAGAGTAGTCCCAAATCCCAACCCGGAATCCAGTACAAAGCGGCAGAAAAAATACCCACAGATGAACATCAGCAGCGCAAAAACTGTGTCCTTCCGGTCAGACTCCAAAGGTTCCTTTACTGTACGGCACAATGGTTTTTTGGACCAATCATAGGCGGACGGACGGTTCCAGACAGGCTTTTGTTCCATTTCGCACGGGAACTTCTCCGCCGCGTCTCCACCGGGAGCTTGTTCCGATGGAGACGCAGTTTCTCTTAGTGGAGTTGACGCTTCAGCACTAATATCGCACTGATTTCCGCCGGGATTTGATTCAGTTTCCTTAAAAATGGGTACGCCGGTGGAAGCGGGGGCATCTTGGCCCTCGCCATACATTTTTTCAATCATATTCAGTTCTCCTTTTGTTGAAAGGCGAGGTTTTTCCGATCCGCCCCGCTTTTTCTATTTTAGGTGTACAATTATCCCGCCGGTCAAAACTCTTCTTCCACGTACTCCAGCAAGTCCCCCGGCTGACAATGCAGTTCTCGGCAAAGGGCCTCCAGCGTGGAAAAACGAACCGCTTTTGCCTTGTTATTTTTCAGGATGGACAGGTTCGCGGGGGTGATGCCTACCCGCTCCGCCAAATCTCCGGCAGAGATTTTCCGCTTCGCCATCATCACATCCAAATTGACCACGATGGGCATGGGTTTCTCCTTCCTCACCGGCCAAAAGCCGGTATCCTTTTCCGGTCAAATGGTGTAGTCGTTCTCTTCCTTCAGCTCAATGGCGTGTTCAAAGACATTTTTGACCACCCGCACAATCAGCCCGCAGAACGCAGCAGCTGCAGCCACCAAAATGAAAGAGGAATAGAAAAATCCGCCGCCTAATGTAATCAGGCCCAAAACGATACACAACCAGGAAATCCCCCGGAGGATTTTTACGTTCAGCTCCTCAAAAATTGCATTTTTACGGATGTTTCGCAGCAACCGATCCAGGAGCAGCAACAAGAACAAGGCCGGAAGCGCACAGAGGTAAATCGTCACTCGGAAAGCAAGATGAGCTTCTGCCCCTCCCCCGCTGCCGAAATACCAGCTGGTGATATACGGTGCAAAAAAAACGGCCGCTACTACCAGCGCCATGAACAGCCGGGTACAGAAAATCGACAAAACAATGGATTTGGCTTGATTCCACACAGGCTAACCCTCCTTTTCTGACCTTATCGTATCATTGAAACGATTGATTGTCAAGTATTTTTTATTGTTTTTCGATATTTTTTTGTTCTTAAACAGTTTTTATACAAAAATTATAACACAAATCGTTTGTTTATCACCGCAATTACGGTTTGACTAATCGATATGTAATATATTTGTTCTTAACCCTCTGGCGTATTTTTAAGTATTTTTTCTCTATATATTTTTCAAAAAGCGCATAAACGTCTCTGTAAAGTACATAATCAAATGGATAAGGGTTCTGTGTACAATGCAAAATATCTAAGTCTTAAAGGATAATATTGGATATTTCTGAATAAATGAGAAAACGTTTTCTTTTAAATATTATTCGGTAATTTTGCACTTTACTTTAATAAACTAGATATTTTAATAACTGTTGCACAAAATTACAAAGATATTATTAGGCAAAAATTACTAATATAAAAATGCACAAAAAATTTTAAGTGTAAACGGTTGACAATTGACATATATGGTTTTATAATACAGTCAAAAGGAACTAAAAGACCGTTCGGGAAGGATGATAGAATGAAAAAAGCAACCAATCAGATTATGCTCATCACTTATTCCGATTCGATGGGTCGCAGCATCAAGGAACTGACTGAAGTATTGGACACTTATATTAAAGATGCCATTGGCGGCGTCCATTTGCTTCCATTTTTTCCCTCCTCCGGTGACAGAGGCTTTGCTCCCATGACCTATCGGGAAGTGGACCCCGCCTTTGGAGACTGGGACGACGTGAAAAACCTTTCGGAGCGGTACTATCTCATGTACGATTACATGATCAACCACATCTCCGCCCAAAGCGAATATTACAAGGATTTTCTGGAAAAGAAAGACACTTCCAAATATAAGGATTTATTCATCCGTTACAAAGACTTCTGGCAAAACGGCGAGCCCACTGAGCAAGATGTGGACGCAATCTATAAGAGAAAACCCCGGGCACCCTACACCGTGGCCCATTTTGCCGACGGAACCGAGGAGAAGGTCTGGTGTACTTTTGACGAAGAACAGATTGACATCAACGTCAAAAGCGAAACGTCGAAAAGGTTTATCCGGGATAATCTGGAATGGCTTGCGAGAAACGGCGCCGCCATCATTCGGCTGGATGCCTTTGCCTACGCTACAAAGAAAGCCGGCACCAGTTGCTTCTTTATCGAACCGGAAGTTTGGGATCTGATCAAAGAGTGCGAAGATATTTTAAAGCCTTTTGGTACCATTATCCTGCCGGAAATCCACGAGCATTACACCATGCAGCAGAAGATCGAATCCCACGGTCTGCCCGTTTACGACTTTGCACTGCCGATGCTTTTGCTCCATGGAATTTACTACGGGGACAGCAAATATTTAAAGCACTGGTTTGAAATCTGCCCCAGAAATCAGTATACAACACTTGACACTCATGACGGCATCGGAGTGGTGGACGTAAGAGATTTGCTTCCCGATGAAGAAATTGAAAAAACTCGGGAACACTTATACAGTCGCGGTGCAAACGTCAAAAAAATTTACAGCACCGCCGCTTACAACAACCTGGATATCTACCAGATTAACTGCACCTACTATTCCGCCTTGGGCGATGATGACAACGCTTATCTTCTGGCCCGCGCCGTCCAGTTCTTCGCCCCCGGTATTCCGCAGGTCTACTACGTTGGGATGCTGGCGGGAGCAAATGACATTGAGCTGCTGGAAAAGACCAAAGTGGGACGAAACATCAACCGGCACTACTACACCAAAGAAGAGGTGGCTAAAGAAGTGGAACGGCCGGTTGTGAAGAAGCTTCTCAGTCTGATGCGTTTCCGAAACAGCCACCCTGCTTTCAACGGCCAATTCCTCGTAGAGGATAGCTCCGGAAGCGAACTTATCATCCGGCGCAGAAACGGCGGACACGAGGCCGTCCTCAAGGCGGACCTCAAGGGAAAAACTTTCACTGTCTCCTATACGGATAACGGCAACGAAAAAGAATTATCCCTTTGACATCATTCGAGCACTATGTGACGTGGAAGAGTCACATCAAAATATGTATGTATAACTTGAGGAGGATTTATTATGAAAAAGTTCAGAAAACTTTTGGCACTAGGCCTTGCCGCCGTTATGACGGCTACAGCCTTTGCAGGCTGCGGAAACTCCGGAGGAGGCTCTGCAAACAAGGACTATGATTTCTACATTTTTAACACCAAGGGCGAAAATGCCGACGCTATGCAGGCAGCCGTCAACGCCTATCAGGAGAAGACCGGCCTGAAAGTCAAGCTCTTCTCCCTGGGTTCCGGCACCAACAGCGCCGACACCCTCAGGGCCGAGATGAACTCCAAAAACAAACCTGCTCTCTTCTCCATCATGAATATCCAGGAGCTTGCCGAGTGGAAGGAAGGCGGCTTCGCTGCCGACCTGAGCACCCTGACCACCAACGCGAACTTCAAAACACTGCACGACGCCCTCCCCGATAACCTGAAGCTGACCACCAACGGCACCGACAGCTACGGTATTCCCTACAATGTTGAGGGTTATGGTTATATCGTCGATACCTTGATGCTGGCTGACCTCTTCGGCGCGGATAACGTGGATGCTTTCCTCAACGACTGCAAGCTGGCTACCTATGACGAATTTGCCGCAATGGTGGACACCTTGGACGCTTATATTCAAAACGGCACCGCCGGAACCGTTACCGTAAACGGCAAGGGCTACCCTCTGGCCGCGGAAAAAACCGGCCTTGCTCAGAGCCTCACTGGCGTATTCTCTGTCGCTGGCTCTGAAAAATGGACCTACGGCGACCACATGATCAACATCGCCATCGATACCGTTTTCGAGAACCCCTCTGCAACGAAAAACGCTACAGCCGAGCAGATTGACGAGCTGAAAAATCCCTTTATCGCCTACGCCAAGGCGCTGGATGTGAAAACCTCCCACGTAGCAGGCGAAAACGGCCCTCTGCCCCGCAGCCCTGAGATGATCAACTCTACTACCAACGGCTACGACCCCGCTGTCCAGAAATTTGCCGACCATAAGGCACTTTTCATGAAACAAGGCAACTGGGTTTACACCAATATCGAAAAGGTGAACCCCGAAATCGTCAAGACTCTGACCTTTATTCCGGTCAAAATGCCTTTCACCGACAACGATATCAAGGTTCCCGGCCTGACCGCTGAAAAAATGCAGCGATCCATTCCCGTATTCGTTCCCAACTACTATGCCATCAACTCTAAAGTAAGCGAAGAAGAGCAAAATATGGCAATGGACTTCTTAGTATGGCTCAACACCACTGACGAAGGCAAAAAATTTATTACCGAAGATATGGCCTTTATCCCTTATAATGCGGATCCCTCTACCACACATTTGGGCAATTCTCTCGGCGACTCCATCATCCAATATATGGCCTCCGGAGACACCATTACAAATGCATATGCCGGTGCTCCCACCAACTGGTCTGGTGAAACCGTCGGTCTTGAGATCATGGAGAAATACCTGACCAAAGCCGAGTGGACAGACGATGATTATAATGCAATCGCCGATTACGCCATTGCAAAATGGAAGGAAATGGCAGGACTTCAATAACAACTCTCTTTTTTGAGCAGCAGAGCGGAGGGGGTACGCCCCCTCCTCCGCCTGCACCCCTTATTGCGGCAACACCTGCAGCCTGCCTTTGACGGCAGCGGTTTAGAATACGATACGCGCGTTAGCGCGGCATCAGAAAGGTAGGTAGATTATGCAGAAATACTATAAAAAATGGTTTTTCCCACTGGCGCTTCCGTCGATCATCCTGTTTCTGTTCGTCATCCTGATTCCCTTTGTGATGGGCGTTCTCTACTCCTTCTCGGCGTGGAGGGGCACCTACTTTGCGGGGGGCGACAACGCGTTTCAGGCTTTCGTCGGGGTACAAAACTACGTTAACGCCTTTAAAAATCAAAAATTTTTTACAGCACTTGTTTATACCATCCAGTTTACTCTAGTAGCCGTCGTTGTCATCAACGTTGTAGCGCTGGCGTTGGCGATGATGGTAACGAAAATTACAAAGGCATCTGGTGTGTTCCGGACCATCTTCTTTATGCCGAACCTTCTGGGCGGCCTGGCGCTGGGCTTCATCTGGCAGTTCATCTTCCAGATCGTCTTTTCCCAGATCCTCTTTGGTGGAGATCATCCTTTGATTTCCATTCCAGCGCTGACAAACATGCTTCAGGACCACTATAAGGCCCTGTTCGCATTAGTAATTCTAGTCACCTGGCAGATGGCCGGCTATATGATGATCATCTATATCACTGGCCTCAACAATATCCCCACCGACCTGTACGAGGCGGCGGAGATGGACGGAGCAAACGCTTTCCAGCGTTTTCGGGTTATCACCCTTCCCATGTTGATGCCCGCCATCACCATCGTGTTCTTCCTGACTTTGGCAAACTGCTTTAAACTGCTCGACCAGAACATCGCTTTGACGGACGGCAACTTCAATACCCGCCTGTTGGCGACCCAGATTCTGCGGACGACTCGTGACACCTCGCCTCCGGACTACGGCATGGCGCAGGCGCAGGCTGTTATCTTCTTTGTCCTCATCGCAATCGTCACTCTGGTTCAGGTTTCGATCACAAAGAGGAAAGAGGTGGAAGCGTAATGGCAAAGAATCATCACATGAGCACCAAACGCAGAGTGGGACAGACGATTCTGTATATCGTTTTGATTCTCATCGCCATCTACACTCTCTTCCCGGTGGCTTTCCTCATCATCAACGCCTTCAAACCCCAGGCAGAAATCGTCGGTTCCCCACTGGCATTTCCAAAAACCTGGAATTTCAGCTATATCGCCAACGCGGCCGATCAGATTCACTTTTTCAAGGCACTGGGCATCACTTTACTGGTCACCGTAATTTCGGTAGCGCTGCTGGTCATCGTTTCCTCGCTGGCGGCCTGGGTCATGGTCAGAAATAAAAATAAGTTTTCAAGTGTCCTTCTCTTGATGTTCACAGCAGCCATGCTGATCCCCTTTCAGGCGGTCATGTATCCCCTTTTGAACCTCTTTGAGGGAATTTACCTGAAGAATCTGACCGGCCTGATTCTCATGTACGGCGGCTTCGGCTTAAGTCTCTCGGTATTTTTGTACCACGGCTTTATCAAGAGTGTGCCCGCCTCCATTGAAGAAGCGGCAGTCATTGACGGCGCGAACATTTTCCAACTTTTCTTCCGTGTGGTATTCCCGCTCTTAAAATCCACGACAGCGACGGTGATTATCCTGAACGCCATGTGGATCTGGAACGACTACCTGCTGCCCTTTCTGGTCATCGGAAACGGAGAGGTCCGCACCCTAACGCTGGAGCTCTACTTTGCGAAGATGACTTCCGGACAGTACGGAAACCCATGGGAACTGATTTTCCCAGCGGTATTCGTCTCGATTATCCCGATTATCGTCGTATTCCTGTTTTTGCAGAAATACATCGTCAAAGGCGTATCCGACGGTGCTATCAAGGCTTAATCGCAATTAAAACTCAATCAAATCACTGCCGGCCTGACGGCGGAAAAAAGGCAGTTTTTAAAAACTGCCTTTTTTAATTTCACTTTAAGGAGAACTATTATGAACCAAAAATGGTGGCAGGACGCAATCGTCTACCAAATCTACCCACGCAGCTTCTATGACTTGGACGGAGACGGAATCGGCGACATTCCCGGCATCATCGAAAAACTAGATTATATCAAAGATTTGGGCTGCAACGTCGTCTGGCTCTGCCCGGTCTATGAGTCCCCCATGAAGGACAACGGCTACGACATCGCCGATTACTATAAAATCGACCCCCGTTTTGGCACCAACGAGGACGTCTACCGCCTCATCGATGAAGCGGGAAAACGGAACATTAAAATTATTATGGATCTGGTCATTAACCATTGCTCCAGCGAGCATGAATGGTTCAAGCAGGCGTTAAAAGACCCCACTGGCCCCTATGGCAAGTATTTCATCGTCAAGGAGGGCAAGGACGGGAACCCGCCCAACAACTGGCGCTCTATCTTCGGCGGCAGCGTCTGGGAGCCGATTCCCGGAACGGATTTATTTTATTTCCATACCTTTGCCAAGGAGCAGCCTGACTTAAACTGGGAGACCAAAGAACTCCGGGAAGAACTCTATAGTATGGTCAATTGGTGGCTGGACAAAGGCTTAGGTGGTTTCCGGGTTGACGCCATCACCTATATCAAGAAGGATCCCGCTTTCCCTTCCGCGCCGGCCGACGGACCCGACGGCCTCACAAACGCCAACCCTTACTCCCAGAATTACCTCGGCATCGGCGCGTTTCTCAGTGAGCTTCGGGACCGGTGCTTCAAGCCCCATAACTGCCTGACGGTTGCGGAGGCCCCCGGCGTCCCCGCCGATGAGCTCCCTGACTATATCGGAGAAGACGGATACTTCTCGATGATTTTCGATTTCAGCTACGCCGATATGGACGTCATTCCCGGCGGAGACTGGCACCATCGCCGGCTGTTCACAGCAAAAGAATTCCGGGACACAGTATTCGAGACTCAACTGGATCTGCAAAAAGCCGGCTGGGGCGCTAATTATCTCGAAAATCACGACCAGCCCCGCTCTCTCAATAAATACCTGCCGGAGGACAGCATCAACTACCATTCCACCACCATGCTGGGCACCTTCTATTTCTTCCTGAGGGGCACTCCATATATCTATCAGGGTGAGGAGCTGGGCATGGTCAATGCCAACTGGGAATCCATCGACGATTTGGACGATATCCAAACCAAGGACCAGTACCAGCGGGCTCTGGCAGCCGGACTGTCCGTCGAGGAAGCCATGGCGGTGGTCAACCGCCGCAGCCGCGACAACAGCCGCACTCCCTTCCCCTGGACTGGGGGGTTAAACGCCGGATTCACCGAAGGGACGCCCTGGCTCCCGGTGGCAGGAGGGCATGTAGCCGTCAACGCCGAAACCGAGGGCAAGGAGCCTGAATCGGTCCTCTCCTACTATAAAAAGATGGTCGCCCTCCGGAAAAATGCCAAGTGGCGGGACGCATTGGTTTTAGGGGACTTCAAGCCTTGCCTGACGGAGAACGACTGCGTTGCAGCATATCTCAGGGAACAAAATGGGCAGCAGGTTTTGGTCCTCTGCAATTTCAGTGGGGAGGAAAATCTCGTCAAAACCGATATCGTTGTAGGAGAGGTTTTGCTCAGCAACTACGGGGAGCTCCAGATGGAGCACAAAGGCCTAATGCTAAAGCCCTGGCAGGCTGTGGTATTTTCTGTCGAATAAAGGGCGGTAAGCGTTTTCATGGATTTTGCCTTGACTGCATCACATAATCTGGGCAGTCTGCCAAAAATGCCTGAAATCCCTTGTTTTGAGGCGGTTATTTTTCTATAATAGGAAACAAGGAATAGAGAAACCGTTTCCAAAAGACGGTGTTTCACCACAGGAGGTAAATAACCGTGTCTACGATAAAAGACGTTGCATTGAAAGCCGGCGTTTCTATCGCCACCGTATCCCGGGTGCTCAATAACCGGGGCGCTATCAGCGAGGCCACCCGCAAAGCCGTTTTTCAAGCAATGGAAGAACTGGACTATCACCCCAACGAAGTGGCCCGTTCGCTGGGTAAACAGCGTTCCAAAATCATCGGGCTCATCCTGCCGCCCCTGACCCATCAATTTTATGCCGAGCTGGCCACCAGCATCGAGGATGCAGCCTATCGCCACGGCTACAAGCTGATGCTCTGCAACTCCTTTTTCGATTCGGAAAAGGAAAAAAGCTATGTGGAAATGCTCAGACGGAACATGGTGGACGGCATCATCGTGGGAAGCCACACCGGGGAAACTGACTACTTCAAAAACAGCCGTCTCCCCATTGTATCGGTGGAGACTATCATCTCCGACGATATCCCGGCAGTCGTCTCCGACAACTTTCAGGGCGGCTCTCTCGCCACCCGGCACCTGCTGGCGAAAGGCTGTAAAAATCTCGTTCACGTCAGCGGTGAGCTGCGGCTCAGGCTTTCGTCCGACGAGCGTGCAGGCGCGTTTACCCAGCTCTGCGAACAGGCGGGCGTCCGCCACCACATTTTTGAGGCCACCGAGCAGATGCTCCGAGACTTAAACTACTCAGAAATCGTTACCCGCATCTTCCACGAGATTCCGGACGTGGACGGCATCTTCGCCAGTTCTGACATCATCGCCGCCGAGTGCGTCAAAACCTGCGCGGCGCTGGGATACCGGGTTCCCGAAGACGTAAAAATCGTCGGGTTTGACGGCATCAGCTTCAGCAAAATGTTCCATCCGCCCCTGACCACCATCCGGCAGGATATTCCGGCTTTGGGGCTGGAATGCGTCCGGCAGCTGCTCACCAGCATCGCCGGGGAAGATGTACAAAACCGCACGGTACTCCCGGTAAATCTTATCGAGAGGAAGACCACATAAACGGATTCCCTTATTTCTGCGCGTGGGGATTTTGATTTTAGAAAACATGCCGGCGCGCGCAGCGGCGGATTGGGGAAAACCATGTTTGATTTTGTCAGTATCGGTGAAATGCTGATTGATTTCACCCCCTATATGACGGACGACGGCTCCGCCCTCTACCAGCCGAACCCCGGCGGCGCTCCCGCCAACGTGGCAAGCGTGGTGGCAAAGCTGGGGCTTCACAGCGCCTTTGTGGGCAAAGTCGGAAACGACGTATTCGGCCTCAGCTGCAAGGAAGCCCTCAAAAACGCCGGTGTCTGTACTGAGCACCTGGTGCTCACTTCCGATTATCCCACCACCTTGGCCTTTGTAACCCTTCTCCCTGGCGGCAACCGGGAGTTTTCCTTTTACCGCAACCGCCTCACCGCCGACGTAAGCCTTGAGAAAAGCGACTTGAGTGAATCGGCCTATCAGAACACCCGGATTTTCCACTTTGGTTCGGTCTCCCTCACCGAGGACCCGGAAAAATCCACCGTCCTTTACGCGGTGGAGGAAGCGAAAAAGGCCGGTGCCCTCATCTCCTACGACCCCAACCTGCGGCTTCCTCTCTGGAAATCGGCGGAAGAGGCCAAAAAGACGATTCTCGAGACGCTCCATTACGCCGACATCCTGAAATTGTCCGAGGAAGAGGTGGAATTTCTCTTCGGCAAGGTGGACGACCACGAAATCTGCAAAGAGCTTTCCCAAAAACACGGTATCAGTCTCATCCTTATCACCAAGGCGGCCGACGGCTGTTACGCCTATGTCAACGGCAGGGACTACCACTCCTACGCCTACGACCTCAAGACCATTGACACCACTGGGGCCGGGGATTCCTTTTTAGCTGGGGTGGTCTACTGTCTGCTTCACAGTAGCAGGGACATCAAAGACCTGAGCGACGGCGAAGTGAGCGAGATGCTGGATTTCGCAAATGCCCTCGGTTCCCTCGTCACCACCAAAAAGGGCGCGATTCCCGCCATTCCCACCATCGAAGAGATCAACCGGTGCATAGAGATGGAGCAGAAATTAATTCCGAAACAATAGCAGAAACCGCTTCCGATTAAATTGGAAGCGGTTTTTTGTTACCAGTGACAGGTCGGGTCGTCGGTCAGGCCGACAATGTAGTCGATGCTGACATGGTAGAGTTTGGCGATTCCGATTAAATTAACAGCAGATGGAGCATAACTTCCGCCTTCATAGCATTGATATGTTCTTTCCTTAATCCCAATCGCTTTTGCTGCCTCAACTTGGGTAAGTCCGCTCTTTTTTCTCAGCATTTTGATTCTCTCTACAAATTTTTCCATTTTTTCACCTCTTTTTTTAAAAAGCACTTGACACGTAGCATTAGTCGTGTTATAATGCAATCATTAAAAAGCACGACTAATGCTACGTGTTTAAATAAAGCGACACGAAACAAACTGCGTGTATATTCTCTTTTAGCATACCATTTCAGCCCCGGAAAGTCAACGAATTTTCGAGGGTTTTATTTCCCCTGCCCTGGCAGGAAGCCCGAATTCACCATCACCCCACCGCATTTTGCAGACCCCCTCTCCCTCCATATAACTGGACGAACCACGCTGTAGAGGGAACGAGGGACATGCCGCGGTTTTCGGGCTTCCTGCCAGGGCAGGGCCAAATATCCGCTCTACATTTTTTCTGGAGGACGCCAATGAAAAATTTTAAGATACTTCCCCGCCCTCAAAGGCCGCCACATACCTGCCGGACCATCTATCTTTCTAAAGAATTAGCGGATCAGATTGATCTGGCCCGCAAAAAGCTGGAATGCAGCTTTTCTGCCTTCGCGCGGGAGGCTCTGCGCTATGCCCTGGACGCCCTGGACGAAGCAAAACAACAGAAAAACGGACAGCCGTAACAGCTGTCCGTTTTTTGATGCTTTCCGCCCGATAACCGCCCTTATTCCTGCTTAATGGCAGTCAGCGCGCTGATTTTCACCGCCCGGTTGGCGGGATAGAACCCCGATATGAGGCCGATCATCGTCGCAAAGGCGATGGCCCCGATAACAAGCCAGAACGGGATGATAGAAGAACCTCCCAGTCCTCCGCCGCCCATCATCATGCCGTAGATATCTCCCCCGCCCGCTCCGGCGGAAATGGAGTTGATGATGAAGGAAATCAGGTAGCTGATGCCCACGCCGAGAATGCCGCCAATGAACCCGATGGTTCCCGCCTCCATCAAAAAGACGGTGCGGATATTCTTGATCATACAGCCCAGGACCTTCATGACGCCGATCTCCCGGGTGCGCTCATAGATGGACATAATCATGGTATTGGTAATGCCCAGCGCCGCCACCAGGAGGGAGATAGCGCCCAAGCCGCCCAGAATCATCTGTTGGCTTCGGGCCTGCTCCTCAATGGGCTTGCGGATGCTCTCCATAGAGTTTGTCTCGTAGCCGTAGCCTTTGATGATTTCCTCCACCTCGGCCACATGTTTCATGTCGTCCACCTTGACCATGACTTGCTGGTAACCGGTGTCCTTTTTGTTTTTGTCTACCTTGACGTTATTGAGCTTGTTATACTCGGTCTGGAGCTTTTTCAGAAAATTCATATCGAGAAAAACCGAATAGCTAGGGCTGGGGTTCTTGCTCCAGTCCTCGGCCATGATGCCCGCTGCCTTGATTTTAAAGACGGGGGCCTTTTTCTTGTTGGTTTGGGGATCCTGTTTATTGATCTCGATCTCCAGTTTGTCTTTCATGACGTTGACAAAGGGATCGGGCATATTGCCTTCCGCGTCGGGAATCATGTTGACCCGATTGTTATTGTTCTTCTTGGTGTTGTAGAAATCATAGGGTGCCTGGGAACCGAAAAGGATGTAATTTTCCTCCCCACTCGCTTCCGTTTCAGGAAAACTCCCTTCGGTAAGCGTATAGCCAAACGCCTCCAAGTCGTCCATATACACGCCGTAAACCATGCCGTCGTAAGCGTATTTGCCGCTTTTGATGGTAATCTGGCCCCATTCGCCCTGATACACGGGCATGGTGGCCTGCACATACTGGTTTTCCTTGATGGTTTTGAGCATGGCATCGTCCAGCGCGGGAATTTCAGGGCTGCTGTTCCAGTTGTAGATCTGGATCACCGTCAGGTCGCCCATCTGGGCCAGCGCTTCTTCGGTAGTTTTCTGCATTCCCAGTCCCAGTGAAATCATTACAACGATGGCGCATGTGCCGATGACCACTCCCATCACGGTCAGAAGAGTCCGCACTTTCCGTTTGAAGAGGTTAGAAAGGCACATGACGATCATGTCTTTTAATTTCATTGCTGCTGATCCTCATCATCTTCCGGGATGTCGTCAAATTCGTCGTTTTCTTCCAGGAGTCTCTTCTTGTGGGCCTTGACCTTTACGACCACTACGATGACGACCACCGCGATAACCACAGCGCCGCCCACGCCAATGAGAATCCACGCCCACATTGGAAGCCCGCCTTTGGGTTCCTCCGGCATGGGCTCCATACCCGGATCGTCAATGGCCGGCATATCCATCTGCATGACTTCCGCAGAAAACTCCCGGATGATCTCCTTGGTGTCTCCGTTGGCATCCTCGTAGGTGAATTTCAGGGTGCCGCTCAGAGGCCCCACGTCGACGGGATTGATGCTCAGGTCAAAGGAGTCGCTGGCGCCGGACTCCACGTTGCCGATATAGGATTTAGACTCGCCGGTGGTGAAGTTTTCACCTGTGGCTTCCACTGAGAGATTGAATATGGTACTCTTTCCCTGGTTTACATACTGTACCGAGATAGAGGGGCTGTCGCCCAGGTAAATCGGACTGTACATCTCTACTTCGTTTACCTCAAACCGGTCCGGCTGGGTGACGGGGACGGTAATAGTCTCGGTGGCCTCCAATGTCTCCCGCTTGCCGTCCAAGACTGCCTCGTAGCTGAACTTCACCTGCAAGCCATAGGATTTTGGAGCCGCGTCCGCTTTCACCAGCATGTCGATGGACTCGGAGAACACGCCCCCCGCCGGAACCCTGGCGATAAAGAAGGTGTTGCTGGAGTTGGCGGGGGTAAAGACGCCGCCGGTGGTCTCGTCAGGAGCCGATTCGATGGTCATTTTGACGTTTTCGATAGCGGAGACAGAGCTTGTGTTTTTCACGTTGAGAGTCAGGGGGAAGGTCTGGCCGCCCACCACCGAGCTTTCGCCGAAGCTGTAGCTCTGCATGATGATCTGGGGCTTGCTCATGCCCACGCCCTCTTCGTCCCCGCTGGAGGTTTTGGTGCCCTTCACCGGGACGAAAACTTTGGAGGAAACTTCCTCTTCGCCGTTTTTCAGATTCACGGTGAGAATCTGGTTACCGGTTTCCAGCTTTTTGCTGGTGGCCATATTGTATGTAAGAGTTGTGGAAGCGCCTTTTCCAAGATTTTGAACCGTCTGGGTGTCCAATCCTCCATTGACGGTGATGCCCTCGGTGGCCAGTCCATCCAGCTTTACTTGCAACCCCTGAACCGCTTTGGCGGTGTTGTTCTGAACAGTGACGCTCAGCTTAAAGGATTCCCCTGCAGGAACTGTCGATTTATCTATCTTGTAACTCGTTACGGCAAGGCTGCCGCTAGTCCCTGCCTGCTCATCCATACCGGTGACTTTCAGGTAAACGGGAATTTCCTCGGTCTTGATTTCAGAACCGTATTTATACATGGCTTTGAGCTGGATCGTCTGGGTGCCGGTGGTCATTTCCTTGCCTCCCACCACATCCAAGGTCAGTTCTGCCGTTTCTTTCCGTCCCAGGTAAATGGACTTTGTGGCGTCGGAGGAATTGAAGGTCATCCCTTCCGGCAGGGTGGAAGTGACCTGAATCTTCCCCAAAATGGAGTTTGTGGTGTTGGAAAGCTGAATGCGAAGGGTTTTGCTCTGGCCGGCGTTAATGGTCTGAAGGGGGGAACCCTCTTTGACGATAATGGCGTTTCCCGCCACCTTGGGAGGATCCATAGGGCTGGGAGTCACCGGTTCGTCCGGGTCGTATTGGTCGTTTCCGCCTCCGTCGATGCTGTAAACTGTCCGCTGGAAAGAATAGCTGTCGGTTACTTTGCCATTGTACTTCACATCGATGAGCAGTGTAGTGGAGCCCATGCCGGTATAAGTGATTTTTCCCTCTGGCACATGGAGCTGATAGCCCAGCACCGAGTCGCCGCTGGGACGAATCCCCTTTTCAGCATAGGAGCCGCTCATGCCGCCCACGCCTGTGACCGTCACATCAACGCTGGTGACGTCTCTGTCGGTATAAGCGTTGTGCACAAACTTCAAATCCATGCTGAAATCGTCAAACGCTTTGATTCCGCTTTTGGGATCTGTCGTAATCGAGACTGTGGGTTCGCTGGCGGCGTGAGCTGTCAGGGCCGGAACCGCCGCTAAGATGAGCATCGTAATCATCAAAAGGGTTACGGCGCCAGCCATAAGTCTGCCGCCCTTCTTTTTCCATTTGGTGTAATTCATTGTCCTTCTCCTTAGGTATATTTTTGATAAACGGCCGCCCTTGAAACTGGCTGTGATGGCCGTGTGCTAAGCCTGCATATTATCCCGCTGATTCCTGCGGCTGCTCGCCGGGGACAAAAAGCGCCTCATTTGCCTTGTCGCTTTTGATGTTGCCGTCTAAGAGGTGAACGATCCGGTCGGCGTATTGGGCGATCTCCCGGTCGTGGGTGACGAGGATCAGCGTCTCGTGATGCTTGCGGGCGAGGCCCACAATCATCTCCATGACTTCGATGGTGGTCTTGCTGTCCAGGTTTCCGGTTGGCTCGTCGGCAAAGACGATTTTTGGATGGGCTACAAAAGCCCTTGCGATGCCAACACGCTGCTGCTGACCGCCGGACATCTGGGTGGGCTTGTGGTGCATCCGGTTTCCAAGTTTCACCGCTTTGAGCATCTTTACGGCCTGCCCGTTTCTGCTTTTCTTACCAATTCCTTTAAACATCAAGGGCATGGCCACGTTTTCCACCGCCGTCAGGGTGGGCATCAGGTTATAAGACTGAAAGATAAATCCGATGTTTTTCTGCCTGAAAACCGCCAACTGCCGTTCACTGAGTTTGGCGATATCCACCCCATCAATAAAGACGCTTCCCCGAGATGGCTTCTCAAGGCCCGCCATAATGTTTAGAAGGGTGGATTTTCCCGAACCGGAAGTACCAAGGATACAGCAGATTTCCCCTTGTTCGATGGAAAGGTTGATGCGGTTTAAGGCAACGACTTTTTCCGTCCCCAGATGGTAGACTTTTCGGATATCTTTGACGCAAATAAGACTCATTGTCGTTCTCCTAACTTTTGTCATAAAGAGCTGCGGTCATGTCGAGTTTCTCCCAGCCTCCTTACAAAGTATTGGTATCAATCAAACTGCGGGCATTTATCTTTTTAAGCCCGCCGCATACTGTGAGTATAGCACACCGCACTTCACAAAACAATGAAATTCCGGTTACAATCCTATCAAAACCGGCTTTTCTATGAGAGATAGACACCCATTCCATCCAAAAAGTTTTAAAATAACTTCCTATTTTTGATAAATTCGTGTCATAATTTTCCGTACATTACCCGCTATTGGGTAGAAAAAGACAAATCATCATTTTAATGTCTGTGAATAAAATATCACCAGAATCTGTAAATTTTTTATTGTCAATGAAACAAAACCAGTTGTTTTTTACACTCTATGTATATAAAAAGAGCAGAAGAAAATTAAAAATATTTTTTATCAATATAAAAATTGGGAAAAAGTTATTTGCTATTGCAACTTTTTAGATTGGCTGTGTGTCTTTTTAATAGAGATGTTACCTGTCGCTAAATACGTCTATCTTTATTTATTACAAACCAGAAAGGAGCGATTGCCATGACAAAAAAAATACTGTTCGCAATCATCGCATGCGCCGCCTGCGTTACTCTAGCGGCCGGCCAGGTTTTCTCCGCCGGGGAAAAGGTTCCTGTCCCGGAACAGAAAGGCACTCCCGAATATCCCGCTGCTGTCGCCTATGACGACTATGAGGCCAAGGCTGCCATTTGCGAAAGCAACCCGGTCGACGAAACGTTTATCAGTTCGCTCAATGACTTTGCCGCCAAATCTTCTTCCAAGGTACTGAGACGGCAGTCGGAAAACTACACTTATTCTCCTATCAGCGCATACATGGCCTTGTCTCTTGCCACTGTCGGCTCCAATGGGGATACCCAGCAGGAGCTTTTAAAGGCACTGGGCATCGACAGCAAAAAAGGCGTGTCTTACTTAGCTGCCCAGAATGCCAACCTTTTCCGCCGGATGTATCTGGAAAATGATATGGGCAAGCTGAAAATCGCCAATTCCCTTTGGCTCAGCGATGATATGACTTTTAACCAAAACTATCTGGATACCGCCACCGGCCAATTTTACGCTTCTCTCTTCAACGTGGACTTCGCCGACAAAAAGACTGGCGAGCTCATGGGACAGTGGATTGCGGAAAACACAAACGGCACTTTGGCTCCAAAGATGGAAGTTGACAAAGAACTTTGTATGTCCATCATCAACACGGTGTATTTTAAAGATCAGTGGGTCAATAAGTTCAATGAAACAGCCACTAAGAAGGATACCTTCTATAAAGCAGACGGTTCCACTGTCCAATGCGATTTCATGAATCAAGTCTTTAGCTCCCATGGCTTTGTAAAAGGAAAAAATTACACAGCAGCATCTCTTGGACTGAAAAATGGCGGCGCAATGAATTTCATCCTGCCGGATAAAGGCGTCAAAACCGATGATTTACTGCTTACTGCCGATAAAGCCTCTGATTTGCTCAGCGGCGGAGAACCCAAAAGCGGCATGGTCACCTTCAAACTGCCCAAATTCAACTTCAATACTGACATTGACTTGGGCGGCGCCCTCAAATCCCTGGGCGTGAAGAAAGCCTTTAAAGAAACTGCTAATTTTTCCGGCATTTCCAGCGACAAAGGTCTCTATATTTCCGAGGTCAAGCAGCAGACCCACGTGGCTATCGATGAAAACGGCGTAGAAGCTTCAGCTTTTACTGAAATTGGCATGGCTGGTTCTGCCCTCCCTGTTGACCGGGCGGAAATGATTCTGGACAGACCCTTTATCTTCACCATCACCGACCGCAACGGTGTCGTAATGTTTATGGGTGTCATAAACGACCCCACCCAAAAATAAATTACGCTGATTTTGCTTTCCCTTTACGGGATATGGGAGATTAGGAGAGCGAAAAGGCCGGGGCAAATGCTCCGGCCTTTTCGTATACGCGCAACAAAAGGCCTGCTTTTTTGAGCAGGCCTTTTGTTCACTTCATCAGCTTTTTCAGCAGGCTCAATTTTCCCTCATAAGGCGGGTAGCGCACCGGCAAATCCAGCCAATTGCCCTTTTTCAGCACCCCTTTGTAATGGGTAAAGGTATCAAAACCGTACTTGCCATGATATCGTCCCATGCCGCTGTTTCCCACGCCGCCGAAGGGCAGGCCGTGGTTCACCAGATGGACAATGGTGTCGTTGACACTTCCGCCTCCAAAGGAAATTTCCTCCATAATTCTCCGCTCCGTGTCCTCCGAATGGGTAAACAGGTATAATGCCAACGGTTTTGGACGGCTGCACACAAAACTCTTTACATCGTCCAGAGTCTCATAGGGAATAATCGGCAGAATCGGCCCAAAAATTTCCTCTTCCATGACTGGACTGTGCAAATCCGGATCATCGATAATCGTCAGTTCTATTTTCCGTTTTTGTCGGTCATACCTGCCTCCGCTGACAATTTTCTGTCCCTCCAGCAGAGCACAGAGCCGGTCGAAATGGTGCTCATTGATAATTGCCGGGTAATCGGGATTGTTTAACGGGTTATCCCCATAAAGTTTTTTGTATTCCTGCCCCAGGGCAGAGCAAAGTCTTCCCTTGATAGGCTCCTCTGCCAGGATATAGTCAGGGGCTACACAGGTCTGCCCACTGTTTAGGCATTTGCCCCAAACAATGCGCCGAGCCGCTAACCCGATATCCGCTGTCCTGTCTACGATGCAGGGACTTTTGCCCCCCAGTTCCAACGTAACCGGCGTCAGATTTTTTGCAGCCGCTTCCATAACGATTTTTCCCACTCGAGGGCTGCCAGTAAAAAAGATGTAGTCAAAAGGCTCCTTGAGCAGTTCAGTATTCGTCGGGATGTCTCCCAGATAGGTGCGGACGTGTTCCTCTGCAAAAGCGTCTGCCAGGAGCTTTTCCAGTACCTGAGAAGTGTGAACACTGGCAGGGGGCAGGGAAATCACAGCACAGTTTCCCGCTGCAATAGCTGCTGTAAGCGGCGCTAGAGTCAACTGAACCGGATAATTCCAGGGGGAGAAAATGAGCACCGTTCCATAGGGTTCGGGAATGATTTTTCCGCTGGATGGGAAATGGAGAATCGATGTTGCTGCACCCCGGGGTTTCATCCAACTTTTCAGATGCCTCTGGGCATAACAAATTTCCTGAACCACAGGGCCAATCTCAGTTTCCCAGCTCTCAAACTTGGATTTCCCCAAATCTAGTTGAAGCGCATTGTAAAGATCCTCTTCATAATCCAACAATACCGTTTTCAGTTTTTCCAACTGCCGCATTCGAAAAGAACGTGGCAGAGTCATGCCCGCAGAATAAAATGTATTGTTCATGAACTTCTCCTATCAAACCGTAAACGAAAAAGGTAACAACAAATGTAACCAATATGTAATGGCAAATTTCTTGATTTTTCATAAAATTTGTAATATAATTTCCAAATGCGTAGAACAATCCCACATTACGCGGGATGGAGGTAATGCCTTGAAGAAACACGCCATATTATTTGTTCTCATTGTCTGTGTCGTAACGGTTTACGGAATTTTGTCCGCCGACCATTATTTTCAACTCAACAACCTGGAAAAGCAGATGGAGTTAGCCACCGGCAGGATACAAAGTGCTTATACTGCCCGCCGGGAAGCAGATAACGTTCTGCTCGACTACTATACAGAATACACTCAAAAAAACACCGACACCGTTTCCTATGCATCCGCTGGGGGAGATCCGGTATCCGAGGATGCGGCGATTGATTCGGAATCGATACGAAGTACACTCAGCGCTTATAACATTCAAGATACCCGGTATCAGGAAATTCAGCTCCGGGTCGTCAACAGCGAACAGAACTTAAATTCCGCAATCAACCGGTACAATAGCCTGGTGGAGGAGTACAACAATAAAATTGCATCGCCCCTCTTTTTCCCCGTAAGCAAGTTGCTGGGATACGAGAAGGCCACTGCCCTACAGGCGGATTATCAGTGAAAAAGGTTTGGAAGCCACGCTTCCAAACCTTTTGTTTTGCTGGAAACCTTTGGAAACCATTATAGCCTCTAACCTTGGCTTCGTCAAGGAAATTATTTAATGGTGCTTGTGGTTGCTTGCAGCTTTGGCATGGAGCAAATGAGGAATCGGCTTTAGTTCTTCGGTGTGCTGAACCGCTTCTCCTTTCTTTTCCCGGAAAAACAGTTCCTTTAAACCAATAAACAGCAAAAATACCGCAAAAATTTTTGTCAGCCGCTCGTTTCCCAAGAGTTTTGCCGCTGCTACTCCCGCCATCACTCCGGCAATTCCAGTAAGCACCGACGGCAAAATTGCCTCTTTTACAATAAGGTTATTTTTCTTGTGAAACCACAGAGAAAGGGCACCGATGGGTAAAAAAAAGATGAGATTCACCCACTGAGCCTCCATTTGCGGCATTCCAGCAAAGGCCGTCAGATAAATGAGCAGGACAAATCCCCCGCCCAGTCCCATAGAAGCTGTAATTCCAGACAGCAGTGATACCGCCGCAATGATGAGCCAGTCCAATGGTCTCCCCCTTTCTCAATGTTTATTTTAACCATAGCCGCACAGCGGAGAATATGATGATCCCGCCAAAAATCCTGCGAAGCAGGCCGTTTGGTATTTTTTTCAGCAAAAATGCGCCAATTACTGCTCCCACGATACCCAGAGGCAGGTAAGAAAAAGCGGTACCCCAGTTGAAATCCAGTCCATTCATCAAAAATAAGGCGCTGAAAAAACTCAAAGGCAGAATGATGGCAATAGATGTGGCGTGGCACTTTTTCGATTCGATGTCTGCTCCCTGAAGCATGGGGACGACCACTGTACCGCCGCCGGATCCGAACAGCCCGTTGAGTGCGCCTGCCACTGCACCCAAAAAATAAAAATATCCTTTTCCCTTTTTCATTCTTTTCCCTCCCCGTCAGCTGAAAACCCCAGCCTCAAGCATTTTGTACAGATACTTTTATTTTGCGCGGAAAAGGAAATTATATCCCGAAAATAGGAAAAAGCGGCACAATTCCTGCGCCGCTTTTTTCCCATTACTAAAAAATATTTTTTAGTTGAGATTATTCAAAACCAAACTTCTGGAAAAAATTATTCTCTGGAATCGACCAGTAAATCCTGCACCGCTTTGCCGGCCAGCAAATAGCCTGCCACAGGCGGACAAAATGAAATGCTCCCCGGCGCATTGCGGCCTGTTTCACCGTCTGCAATAACCGTCTTGGAAGCCGGTTCTGTCGAATACAAAACCTGCTGGCGGATTATCCCCCGTTTTTTCAGCTCTCGGCGCATAACCCGTGCCAGGCCGCAGCCTCCTCCCGACTGGGCTGTCTCCCCGATGTCTCCAATGCGAAAACGGGAAGGATCAAAGCGGTTTCCAGTGCCTAGACACATCAACAGCGGAACTTTCTGCTCCTTGCAGGTCACCGCTAGATGGAGCTTTGCCGTAACCGTGTCGATGCAATCGATCATGTAGTCCGGTTTTTTCGAGAACACCTGCCCCCAGGTGTCCTCTCCGTAAAACAGGTCGAGGCGGATAACGTTGCAGGAAGGATTAATATCCAGCACCCGTTGCCTGCAAGCTTGGGTCTTCTGGAGCCCTATCGTGCTTCGGGTGGCGATGAGCTGACGGTTCAAGTTTGTCAGATCCACAGTGTCATGGTCCACTAAGACAAGAGTACCCACTCCGCAGCGGCAAAGCGCTTCCACGCAGGCGCCGCCCACGCCGCCTAACCCGATGACCGCGACAGTACTCCGCTCCAGTTTCCGGCAGGCTTCATCCCCGATGAGCAGCCTCTGTCGCATCAGCCAATCCTCCATCTCCATTCCCCTTTCGTTTTATGTAATACCACTACCAAGGCAAGGGCCTGTCCGTAAAAAAACATCCCCCGCCTATAAAAGCGGGGGACTTCACCTGTTTTGAAGCAGGATCTTTTAAAAATACTCCACCTTGCCGTCGCACAGCAACATAAACCCGCCTTTCAGCAGGTGGGTATTCCCCCCGACACATCGCGCTCCCTTCGTCCAACCGGACCATAATATCCGGCCGGGAGGTCTGCAATCCGCGCCAGGAGCAGAATTCCCTTATTATAAGTGTTGGATTTATAAAATGCTGTAACATACTCGAACAAGGCAGAAAATTTTATCTGCACTTAGTATACCAAAGAGTCTGTAAAAAATCAAGTTTTTTCGTTCAAAAAGACGATGGATTATTCTTCCACGTCGGGATCTTCCACTTCGTCCTCGTATTCGTCGTCGAAAATCGCATTCAAACGGTCGATGAACATATTGCCGATACGCTCATATTCATCATCATCGTCAATAGACGCCATCATTTCCTCGCCGTTGATGATTTCTGATGTAAGAATGACCAGTTCGCCGTCCGCTTCCAGCTGTTCCTGCGGATCATCGTACACAGGCATCAAAGCGAAATACCGTTTGTCGTCCACTTCCATCGCATCCAGCATCTCAAAGGTCTGTTCCACACCTTCTTCGTCGACCAAAGTATACAGGTTCGCCTCATCAAATCTATCAGCCATAATGCCCTCCAAAATTCTTTTTGTCATATTGTTAATTTTTGGCTATCGTTTTCATTGTACCGTCAAGGAATGTCAAAGTCAAGCGCAATTTGTAAATAGTGATATCTTTTTTTAATAAACAGCAGTCTTAATTTTTATATGTTAAATATAAAAATTTTCCGCATTTTCTAAAAAAACTATTGACAACTAACAATATTCTTGTTATACTATAGCCATAGAAGATAATCAAACGACAAATCAGTAAAGAAGGTGATTCCGATGAAAAGTGAAGAGAATTGTTTCGTCAGGGTCAATGGTGAGAACGCGTAAATCAAAAACAGTCCCCTTCGAATAAGTTGATTCGATTACAAAAGTACAAAATGTACCTGCTAAAGGCGAGAAAAACAAATCATGCGAAGAGACCAGTTTTTTAGGTATTGTAAGTGATATTTGAAAGAATGCGTGAGATTCGTTTTGATACTTGCCTCAGAGCAGAAATGCAAAATGGAAAACTTGTATGAATCCACATTCAAGCTTAACGGCAGTTTTGCCGGACTTTTGATTGACGATTATCCATTGATTATTTTCTATTTGATGTATTCATAAAGCATCATTGACTCTGAGAAACAAACAGAGTTTACCGATACTAAATACGAAAATGGTGAATCCAATGTACTAATTGCGAGTGAACCAAAACTCCATTCAAAGTGTCTGTACCATAACACTGAAACGGGTTCTTTCTCACAAAAAGAAATGCCGGGTGATACAAATGCAGAAAAGAATGGCTTTGGTTTATCCTACCAAACGAATGCGAAGACTAAAATTGGTTCCCTTGAGTTACGGAAACAAAGAATGTTACATTTTGTTCCGAGGGATTCCTGTAAGTTTCGTTGTAAGACAACTGGAACGGGTAAACAGCCATGGGAAAGAAGCGGATGACCGCGTTGGTTGTCTGACATCCCAGTGGTTATTGGAAGAGTCCTAAGGAAAATCGTTAGAATGTAAATTTTGAGAAAAGGTCCGTGATAAAACAGTTTTAAATTCGCACAATTAAAGTGAATAGCAAAATCAATTGCAGAATAATAGCCGAAGCGGATGTTCGCTTCGGCTTTATTTTTTATATCAAAAAGAGAAACCCCTATCGGAGAAAAAATAGCCAAATGATGAGGGCGAATGCCCCCAAAATTAAAAGCAAAACTGGCAGAAAGGTAATAAGCGCCGCGATGATCATCGCCGACAGATCCCCTTTTTCGAGATGCTCCCCCGCGGTACGGCGGCGGAAGTCAGCTTCGCTTTTGGAGGCGTTGAGTACCCGGGTGATGCGCCTTTTAAACATCTACTCTTCTTCCTTTCGGCGGGATTTGCCTTGGTTTTGTACCGACACCTTTCGGGACATGGCGAGCACGTCGGTATCGCTCCGGTGATGGCAGGCCACAAAGTGACCCGGAGAGACTTCTAAGAGGGACGGTGTCGCTTCCTTGCAAATTTGAGTAGCGTAAGGACAACGGGTATGGAACTTACAGCCTTTCGGGGGCTTCACCGGGCTGGGGATGTCCCCCGTGAGGAGAATCGTCTCTTTTTTCTCCCCCTGGTCGGTGGTGGGGATGGCCGACAGCAGCGCCTCGGTGTAGGGATGCCGGGGATGGGCAAAGATGTCGGCCGCCGGGGCCAGCTCCACGATGACGCCCAGGTACATGACGCCGATGCGGTCGCTGATATACTTCACCACGCTTAAATCGTGGGAGATAAAGAGATAAGTGAGATGCTCCTTTTCCTTTAAATCCAAGAGCAAATTGATGACCTGGGATTGGATGGAAACGTCCAGCGCCGACACCGCCTCGTCGCAGACGACGAATTTAGGATTTAAGGCCAACGACCGGGCGATGCCAATGCGCTGCCGCTGCCCGCCCGAAAATTGATGAGGATACCGGTGGAGCATATAAGGGGCGAGGCCGCATTCCTCCATGACCTTCATCACATAATTCTGCATCCGGTCGTCGTCTTTTTTGTAAAACCGGTGGGCCAAAAGCCCTTCCCCAATGATCTGCCCCACCGTCATCCGAGGGTTCAGGGAAGAATATGGGTCCTGGAAGATAAGCTGCAAATCCTTTCGCAGCATTCGCATTTCCCGGTAGTTTAATTTGGCCAGGTCGATGCCGTCGTCCCTATAATGGTCGTATTCCTTGTACTGGGGGTCTTCCCGGTACTGCTCCCTGAGGGCTTCGATGGCGAATTTCTTTTCGCCCAGGGCTTTTTCCCGCTCTCGAATTTCCGCCTTTTTTCCTTCCATACGGGCCTGAAGCTCCCGGAGGCGCCTTTTCTGAGAAGAGGCGTCCTTGCCCGACTTGTCCCGCTGTTTCACGGCGTCGGCAAAGACGTCGGCGTCCAACTGAAGCTCTGAGAGTTCTCCCCGCTTATCCCGGATTTCCGCCGCGATGCGGTAGCCTTCCATAAAAAGGGCCGACACCGCCTCCAAATCGTCGGAGATGAGCAGGCCGCCAATCAGCTGTACAATATCGAGAAAAGCGTCGTCTGCTTCCTTTTTCGCAAGCTCACGTTCGTCGTGCCGGTGGATTTTCTCCTCTTCCGAGAGGGTTTGGTATTCCGCGTCGAGCTTTGCATACTTCTCCCGCAGTTTTTCCATCTCCGTCTTCCGCTGGGGCAGGTTTTTGAGAATGTCCTGCACATAACGGGGCGCCAAATCGTCGAGAGAACGGCCGTAATACATAGTTTTGCCGTCGGTCTGGTGATAGAGCTGCAAAAGCGTCCGCCCAAAGGTGGATTTTCCGCAGCCCGATTCCCCCACAAGGCCGAAGGTCTCCCCCTCGTAAATCTCCAGGGAGATGCCGTCGTTTGCCTTGACGTATAGTGTTTCCTTGTCTTTAAAAGAGGTTTTCTTCAGCGGAAAATACTGTTTGAGGTTTGAAATTCTCAGCAGTACCTTTTTTTGCTCCATAACAGTCCTCCCGGCGGCCAGCCGCCCGCAAAAATCTATGTTCTCCGCCCCTATTCAGGGCGGCCTTTTGTGCTTTGAGTCACCGCCCCGCTATCTGCGATTGGGCGGGCGAATCGGTGTCCTTTTGTTTTGCCCAGCGTTTTTCCTTCTCGGCATAGTAGCAGCGTACCCAGTGATCCGGCTCCATTTGGACTAAGTCCGGCTCCCGGCTGACGCACTGGGCGGTGGCGTATTTGCACCGGGGAGCGAACTTGCACCCCTCCGGCAGGTCAAGCGGATGGGGCACCGACCCGGGAATCGCCTCCAGCCGCACCCCGTGGGGCGTATCCAGCCGGGGAATCGAGGTGAGAAGCCCCTCGGTATAGGGGTGGGAGTAGATGCTGCCGCCGAAAATCATACGGACCGGCGCCATCTCCACCACCTGCCCGCAGTACATCACCGCCACGTCGTCGGCCATCTCGTTGATGACACCCAAATCGTGGGTAATAAAGAGGATACTGGTCCCCTGCTCTTTTTTCAGCTCGTTCATCAGCTTTAAAATCTGCGCCTGAATAGTCACATCGAGAGCAGTTGTGGGCTCGTCGGCGATGAGGAGCTTTGGCCGGCAGGCCAGCGCCATGGCGATCATCACCCGCTGCCGCATGCCGCCGGAAAGCTGATGAGGATATTGTTTCGCCACGTTTTCCGGGTTGGGGATTTTCACTGCCCGGAGCATTTCGACAGACTGCTTGGCGGCTTCTTTTTTGCTGATGTCCTGATGGATGAGAAACGCTTCGCTGATCTGCCGCTCGATGGTGAACACCGGGTTGAGGCTCGTCATCGGCTCCTGGAAGATGACCGAAATGTCGTTGCCGCGGATTTTAAGCATTTCTTCCATAGGCGCTTCCACCAAATTCTGTCCGTCGAAGAGGATTTCTCCGCTGTCTATCCGGCCGTTGCCATCTAAAAGCCGCAGGATGCTCATAGCGGAGACGCTTTTCCCGCTGCCGCTCTCTCCCACGACCCCCAAAGTCTTGCCCGCGTCCACCGAGTAGGAGACCCCGTTGACCGCCTTGACAGTTCCTTTTTTCGTGTCAAAAAAGGTGTGCAGGTCGATGAGCTTTAACAGTGCCATTTGTGTTTCTCCTTTCCCATGGGTTTAGCGTTCGGCGGATTTGGGGTCGATGGCGTCCCGCAGGCCGTCGCCGATCAGGTTGATGCTGATGGTGGCAAAGCTCAGTGCGATGGACGGGAATACCCAACGCCACCAGTAGTCCGATATGACGGTGGACGACTGAGAACCGGTGAGCATGTTGCCCCAGGTGGGGTTCGGCTCCACTACGCCGAATCCCAGGAAAGACAGGGCCGACTCAGTTAGGAGCGCCGAGGCGAAGTTCAGCGTCGCGTTGACGATGACGACGGTGAGGACGTTTGGAATGATGTGCCGGAAGATGATGGTCAGCTCCCGGATGCCCATGGCTTTGGCGGCGGTGACAAATTCCTTTTCCCGCTCGGCGAGAATCTGCCCCCGCACGAGCCGGGCAAGCCCCGGCCAGCTCAGCACGCCCAGGATGACCATAATCATCGAAATCCGTCCCAGTTCCGACACCTTGTTGCCCAACAGGGCCGACAAAATCATCGCCAGAGGCAAAAACGGGATGGAACCGACGATTTCCGCAAACCGCATGAGCAAGTTATCGATTTTCCCGCCGTAATAGCCGGAAAATCCGCCGACGATGATGCCGATGAGGGTGGAAATGATGACGGCAATGGCGCCGATGGTCAGCGTCATCCGTCCTCCAGTGACAAGCCGGGAGAAAACGTCTCGGCCGAGGCCATCGGTGCCCATCAGGTATCCGCTCAGCCCCCAGGTGGTTACTTTTCCGTTTTCGTCCACCGCGTAGTTTTGATAGGTGCCGGCATAAACGACAGCCGTTTTGGTTTTGTCGAGGGAATTAGGCACATCCGCCTGATGATAGTTGTTTCTGCCCCAAGAATAAACCTTTCCTTCGTCGGTAACAGCGACGAAGTGATACCGCCCGGCGGCGATGTCCTTGATTTTCTTCCCTTTCAGTTCTTCCGGCAGGACATTGAGACCGTACTGGGCGTTGCCCCAGACATGGATCGCCCCATCATCCGTCAGGGCGATAGCCGCCGTATCGGCGGATTCCAAGTCTACGACGCGGCCCTGGATTTCCTCGGGGACCCGGGTAAAGGGGCTGGGTTTTGTCGACATGGCCACCACTTCTCCGCTTTTCGTGAGGCCCAGTACCGTCGTCCCGTTGGAAACAAGCTTGTCGATGGTGCCCTGGTACTCTTTGAGGGAAATATCCAGCAGGTTTTCGTTGCCCCAGGAGACCATCTTTCCGTCCTCCGACAGGACGACGGAAACCTGATACCCCGCCTCCACCTGTTTGATTTTGCCCAGCCGGTTCACCTCAGAGGGGACTTTGTCCAAAGTAAACCGGTTGTTTCCCCAAGTGTAGACTTTGTTGTCCTCGGATAGGGCAAGCACGTGGTTCTGCCCGGCGGAAACCTGCGCGATTTTTCCCATGTCCGCGGGAATCTGCTTGAGTTTTTGGTCCATCTTCCCCCAGAGGTACACCTTGCCTTCGTCATCTACCCCGATGCTGTAGGTGGCGCCAACATCGATCTGCCTGGCGTTTTTTTTGAGGCTGTTCGGTACGCTCAACATGTTAAATCCTGGACTGATATTCTGCTGGGTCACGTCCTGAAAGGAGGTGTCCAGATTGAAAATCGCCGCCAGAACAAAAGAGCTCAACAGGATAAATAGAAAGACGATAAGCCCCGTCATAGCAATTTTGTTATCCAAAAAATTGCGGACAATGGTGCGGAAAGGGCTTTGCATCTGTTCTTCGTCCATGACCGAGGTGTGGACGTTGTTGGCGCCCATAAATAGCTGCCGGAAGGTATTGCCGAGACCGCTTGCCCTGGATTTTCGATTTTCTTCCTTCATGCCGTCACCTTAGCCTGCTTTCCGCGATATCTATTTTTTTCATCGCAAAGCCGCCTTTCCTTTCCCGAATTTTTTTCATCAGCTCAGTTTCACACGCGGGTCAACGAGTGAATATCCCAAATCCATAATCAGGTTCCCGATCAGGGTGATGACTACATAAAACATCTGCATGGCGAGAACCACCATAAAATCCAGCTGCCGCAGCCCGTCGATCATGACCTTGCCCATGCCGTTCCACTGGAAGATGGACTCGATGACCACTGAACCACCGAAAATTCCCACAAACCAGCTGGTTAGGATAGTGACGACAGGGATGAGGGCATTCCGAAAGGCATGGGAGTAAATGACCACCTTTTGAGGCAGGCCCTTGGCCCGGGCGGTGCGGATGTAATCCATCTGGAGCACGTCAATCATGGCGCTGCGGACATACCGGGTAATCCCCCCAAGCGAACTGAGAGTCATGACCAGTACCGGCAGACACATATGATAGGCGGTGTCCAGAAAACGTTCCAGCCCGGTTCCGGTAAAACCGGGGCTGTTCACGCCGCTGATGGGAAAAATGGGCAGCCGCACAGCGAAGAGGAAAATCATCAAAAGCGAGATAACGAAGCTCGGTAAGCTGTATCCTACTACTGTTCCCACCTGCACCGTGTTATCAAAGGCCGAATATTTTTTGACTGCTGTGGCAATTCCCAATGGAATCGTGATGGCAAATACCAAAATCAAGCTGACAATATTGAGCTTGATGGTGTTAATCATCGGCTCCTTGATGAGCTGGGACACCGGTACCCGGTACTGGGAGGAATACCCGAAGTTGCCTCGCAGCATGTTAGTGATCCAGCTCAGATACTGGATGGGCAGAGGCTTGTCGAGGCCAAGCCTCTCCCGAGCGGCCTGATACATAGCCTCGTACCGCTCCGGGTCCACCGAGGAGATGGAGGAGTCGAGCATCATTCGCGCCGGATCCCCGGGAATCATTTTATAGACTCCGAACATGATGATAGAAACGATGAAAAAAACAAAAACGACGTATAAAAGCCGTTTTACAATATATTTGAACATCATTTTCCCCGCTTTCCACTGAAATTTTTTGAATGGGAAAAGTCACAAATTAAAAGAATGCGCTTTTCATTTATTTTCCCAACAAAGGGGGAAATTATCACAGTCATACAGTAAAAGACTGGGGTTTATTTTTTTCGCACAATTTTATGGCTCTTCAGATTGCGTCCAAGCGGAAGTTTTTTGTTTTGAAGGCACATTGCCCATCGTATTCCTGATATTTGTTTACACCAGAAAAAAAGCCCCGCCGAAGCGGGACTCATTTTTCGTCAATCTCCCTTGTCTTTGGGACGGAAAATAAGGGCAACGATCAAACCAAAAATCATGGCAGCCGCAATACCGCCTGCCGTAGCCGTCAATCCGCCGGTAAGCACGCCCAACAGGCCGTCTTTACCCACCGCTTCCCGCACGCCTTTGGCCAGCAGGTTGCCGAAGCCGGTCAGGGGCACTGAAGCGCCTGCTCCCGCAAAGTCCACAAGGGGTTGATACCACCCAAGTGCCCCCAGCACGACGCCCGCCACCACAAAGGAGACAAGAATCCGCGCCGGCGTGAGCTTTGTATAGTCGATAAGCACCTGTCCGACGGCGCAGATGACGCCGCCGATGAGAAATGCTTTTAAAAATTCCATAAACATCACTAATTTCCTCCTTTTCTGGTGGAAAGGTGGATGAGGTGGGCGATTCCCGGAATGCTCTCTCCCTGCTGGACCGAAGTGGGCGACATCAGTGCTCCAGTGGCCATAAAGAGGACTTCGTTCAGTTCTCCCGCACGCATCCGCCTGAGAATTTGCGAACATAATACCGAAGCGGAACATCCGCACCCGGAACCGCCTGCGTGGACGTCCTGGCTCTCTCGATCATAGAGGATGAGGCCGCAGTCGTCGTGCTGCTCCGATATGCTGATGTTGTCTTTCAACAGCAGTTCCAGCAGCAAATCCCGTCCCACCTGGCCCAAGTCACCGGTCAGGATCAAATCATAATCGGAGGGTTTGGTTTTGGTGTCTTCCAAAAACGTCTTGATGGTCCACGCGGCAGCCGGGGCCATGGCAGCACCCATGTTGTTGGCATCGGTGATGCCCAGATCCTGAATCGTTCCCATGCAGACCGACCGGACATAGACGTTCATGCCGCTCACCTCCTCGGTGCCCACGATGGCGGCGCCGGATGCCGTAGCCGTCCATTGAGCTGTGGGCGGCCGCTGTCCGCCGTACTCCAGCGGGAACCGGAATTGCCGCTCTGCCGAGCAGAAATGGGAGGAGGTAACAGCAACAGCGTTGCTGGCAAGGCCGTTATCCACAAAAATCGAAGCCATAGCAAGGCTCTCCGCCATTGTGGAGCATGCTCCGTACATGCCGATAAAGGGAATCTGAAATTCCCGCAAGCCGTAAGTGGCGCCGATACACTGGTTAAGCAAATCCCCTGCAAAAATGAACTCCACATCGCTGGAATTCAGTGAAGCTTTCTGCAAAGCGGTCTGCACCGCTTCCCTGAGCATTTCACTTTCTGCTTTTTCCCAAGTTTCCTGGCTGAAGGAAGTGTCGTTGTTAATGAGATCAAATTCCTCTTTTAACGGCCCTTCCCCCTCCTTTTTTCCCACAACTGTGGCCGAGGCCCGGATCACCGGTGCGTTCTCCATCTCAATGGTACTTCTACCTAATTTTTTCGACATATTTTCATTCCTTTCCGGAATCTTTTTTTGATTAGTATGGGCATTTCCTACCGTATTATTATTTGTTTATCAAAAGTGAGCAATCCATCATCAAAATTGATGAATCCATCTAATCGTATTTATTTCAACAAACTTATTCTGTATAATGAAACAAACCGGTACTTTATCAATAAGGAGTGAGCCCATGTATAAAACAATTATACCCGTGATGAACAAAAAACTGACTGACGCACAAAAAGCAAAACTTGTCAGTGAACTAAAGAAGGCCGATCCTCAGGCTGTCATGTTAATTTATGGGCGTATCCTGCGCAATCAGCAAGCGAAGGATCTGGAATACGAGCATTTTATCGAAAATAAATCTTTTTTGGAGGAAAACGGCTTCACCGTCGGAGCCTGGGTGACTCCCACCATCGGTTACGGCGCCCCCTATTATTTTGATCATGACGCTCCCTATACAAAGATCCACACATTAAAAGGCAATGGGGATACTATCCCAGGAGCCTACTGCCCTTTGTACGACGATTTTACAAACGAGCTCTGCAGCATCTTTAAACGGGTTGCAGGCACCGGTGTAAAATTAATTTTGTTGGAAGATGATTTTACCCTGACCGGCGGAAAGGCCCTCTTCGATAGAATGGGTTGCTGCTGTGAAAAGCATATGGCTATTTTGAGAGAACGGCTGGGCGAAAATATCACCGTTGAGGAATTAAACGACAAGGTCTACCGCCAAGGGCAAAATAAATATCGAGATACTTTCAGGGCGCTCCAGGGTGAAACCTTAAACAGCCTTGCCGACAAAATCGGCAATGCCATCCACTCAGTTAACCCTGAAATTCGTGTGGGATTAAGCTCCAACTGGTCCTCTTTCAATATCGAAGGGATCACTTTAGACAAGCTTGCCAAAACTATAGCGGGCGGCAATAAAGCTCTGATCCGCTTGACAGGCGCTCCCTATTGGGCCTGTATTCCAAACTTTGCCACCTCCATTGAGACCGCCCGCTTGGAATCTCAATGGTGCCGTCATAAGGATATTGAGCTTTTGACCGAGGGTGACACCTTCCCACGGCCCAGGCACAACGTCCCCGCCGCTTTGCTGGAAGGTTTCGACACTGTTTTAAGGGCAGATGGAAAAACTGACGGCATTTTAAAATACATGGTGGATTACAATTCCTCTGCAACCTATGAAACCGGCTACATAGAACGCCATGTCAGAAACAAACCCCTCTATGACGAAATTGAGCGGCGCTTTACTGGCGATACAGTTGGGCTCAATGTTCTTGAAGTGCCTGAACAGTTTGCATCCATTGAATTTGATGCGGACTGCCGCGTTGAGCATTACAGCTCCATCGGTTTGCTTCCAGTTGTTTCTCAGTGGTTCATGACCGACAATGGTCTGCCTACCACATACGAAAACAAAGAAGGAGCTATTCTGGCCTTTGGTGAGAACGCAAAATATCTAGACGACGGAATGTTAAACCGCGGCGTGATCTTAGATGCCTCCGGCGCCAAAAAACTCATGAAAAAAGGGGGCGATGTGGGTATCGAATCCTTTGAAAGAGCCAAAACTCCTCTTGCAGAGAAATTTATCGAAGAAGATGAGCTGATTTTAGCGAGTGCAGACGATGATAAAGTATTCTATCATTTTCAATTAAAAAAAGGAGCCAAAATTCTTAGCAAATTTTATCACTGTTCTGAAGGGTTAGGTCTGTTGCCCCCCAACGGCGTGTTAGAGGAAAACAGTTATCCGGCCTGCTATCTCTATGAAAATTCAAGGCACCAAAAATTTATGGTTTATTCTTTCTCTGCTGCTTCCTTTGGCTCCACAAATATGATGTGTCCCACCACTGTATTCCGCAATTATTTTCGTCCAAAACAGCTTGCAAAGGGTATTGAATGGCTTCAAGGAGAACCTCTCCCTGCCACTTGTTTCGGCCATCCTAACACTTATATGCTTTGCCGCAGAAACGGCAGCCAGATGACAGTAGGTATTTGGAACTTTTTTTCGGACGAAATTTTCACCCCTGAAATCAATCTCGATCGGGAATATACCTCACTGGACTGCTACTGCTGTGAGGGCAGCTTAGACGGCAGTAAGGTAAAATTATCCACTGATATTGCCCCCTATGGCTTTGCCTGCTTTACAGTAAAATAACTTTTAATGGCGTAGTTTCATCACTGCGCCATTTTTATTTTATAAAAAAGGAAATCTCTATTTTCACAGAAAGAGAGGCACTATATTATGGAGAAAACCCAGTAAATCACGCCGTAAAGGATCGACGCTGCAACGCCGTAAACAATAACCGGCCCTGCAATGATAAAGAGTTTTGCACCCAACCCCAAAATCAGTCCCTCGCTTTTAAACTCCAAAGCTGGTGAAACCACCGCGTTGGCAAATCCGGTAATAGGAACCAGCGTACCTGCTCCAGCGTGTTTAGCCAGCTTATCATAAATTCCGAAACCAGTGGCCAACGCACTGAGAAGCACCAGGGTGATAGACGCCAACGAAGAGGCTTTTTCGGTACTCATGCCCCAGTATTGATAAAGAAAGATAAGAGCCTGCCCTAAAACGCAGATCAGGCCGCCAATCAAAAATGCCATGGGGATGGTAAAATAACTTTTGGTATTGTGGGATGCCTGTTTTGTCATCTCACTGTATTCCTGTTTGGTTACTTTCATGAATAGTCGCACCTTTCTAACGGCAAAGCCGCTGAAAATTTGTAAAACTTGTAGGATTTGAAGGAATCCGCCTCAAATTCCAGTCAAATACACCTATTATTCTTTCATACAAGTTATTTTTTATTACAAGAATGGAAATGGAATATTTACCAGACTTATCTGTAAAAGTTTGTTATTACCATTTAATCAAAGCAATTTGATGCATTTTTTGATTTCCTTCTTGACAAAGCAATAACCTTCCTTTATAATAAAATTATAGTAATTCTAAATTAGGTGGTTTTATGGAAAATTTGAAAGCAATTCTCAAACAGAATGGGATTCAGGTGACGCAGCAGCGCCTCGATGTCCTGCGGGTTTTAAAAGAACTGAATACCCATGTCACAGTAGACGATGTGCTGGCGGCTCTCAAAGATCGAAACATCAACCTAACTGTTGCAACCGCCTATAACATCTTGAACACTTTCGAAAAGAAAAATGTGATCATGAAGATCAACACCGCAGGGGAACCGGTGATCTATGATGTCAACACCCACGACCACATACATGTCTGCGACTGCGAAACCCGCGAAGTGCAGGATTACGATGATAGGGAGCTTATGGATTTAATTAACGGATATTTTGAAAAACATCCTATCAAAGGCGTCGAACTGAAACGAGTGGACGTGAATATCATTGGCTGTATCAAACACTGACCATTTCACCCCGTTTGGGATGAAAAATATTGACATTTAAGGAGGATATTGACATGAATTTAAAAGGTTCTAGAACAGAAGCCAACCTGCAGGCCGCATTTGCAGGGGAATCTCAGGCGAGAAACAAATACACTTACTATGCATCAAAAGCGAAAAAAGACGGTTATGTCCAGATTGCCGCCCTCTTTGAGGAGACTGCAAACAACGAAAAAGAGCATGCAAAAATCTGGTTTAAACTGCTGCATGACGGAATTCCTGACACCGCAACCAATTTAAAGGATGCTGCTGCCGGCGAAAACTATGAGTGGACCGACATGTATGCCACATTTGCCAAAGAGGCCAAGGAAGAAGGATTCGATCACATTGCCTTCCTGTTCGAAGAAGTGGCAAAAATTGAAAAAGAGCACGAAGAGAGATACTTAAAGCTTCTCGCCAATGTGGAGAACGGCTTGGTCTTTTCAAAAGATGGGGATACCATTTGGCAGTGCTCTAACTGCGGCCACATCGTCATCGGCAAAAAGGCCCCCGAAATTTGCCCCGTCTGTTCCCATCCTCAAGCCTATTTTCAGGTCCGTGCAGAAAATTATTAAACTTAATCATAAACCCAGCAGGTCATTGCGACCTGCCGGGTTTTATTTTTTTGCAGATGATAGACAAATCCAATGACTTGTGTCATACTGGAGATAGAAACCATTCCAGTAAGTAAGGAGGCTTTCCCATGAAAAAATCCAGCGCCGCTCTTCTGTCAATCATCTGCCTGCTGACAGGTATTATTCTCGGATTTCTCATTGCTCCCGCTAAAGGGGGAATCGGCAACAATTGTGGTAACACCACTCATAACCATTATAGGCTCCCAGATTCGGACGAAGAGACACAATCGAAATGACAAACGGCCCGTTTCATGAAACGGGCCGTTTGTCATTTTTACTGGGAAATACTTTACTATAAAATAACTGCCAAATTTTTGAAATATTTTTTGGTTGGATGAAACAAATACTGCTTTTTCTTACACTATATAATCAAAATAATCAAATGAAAGGAGGCTTGCTCTATGACAAGCTCACGATGCAAAAGAACTTTTGCCGCAGCTATTCTCGTTGCTGCGATACTTTGCACAGGCTGCGATTCCTCTTCTCCCACAGTTGGGGCAGGCCTTCCCATCACCCCTCCCAGTGTCGTTGCCCAGATACAGGCAGCCACTCCTGCAACCAATGAGCGCCTGCCGGTCATTCCACAAGCTTCTGCCTCGGAGTGCATTCCCCTTCTTCCGGAACAACCTATACACAATGATGATACCGCTCGCATTCTCGCCTATCAGATTACCCTATACTGTGGCCCAGACGGCGTTTTGCTGCCGGAATTTAGCGACGGTGTTCCACTGGACTATTCCTCAGCGCTGCAAACCGCCCTTTACCATACGGGAGCCGTACTTCTCCCCATTGAATACAGTGCAGAAACCGGCAGTTATACCTGCCCCGCTTATCCCGACCATGAGCTTTTCCGGTTGTTTTTGCAGCAAAGTTCTCCCTGTGAGTTCTATTATCGGGATAATGCCATAGAAAAAGTGGCTGAACTCTTTGGGGATGATTTTCTCCCTGCTTCTCAGGAATTCCTCTCATCCCACCCTTTTACCTACTTCTCTGACGAAGAAATCTTTGCAAAGCCTATGGAACAGCCAACCGACGAAAGCCCTTGCCCAGTGATTCTGTCTTGGAGCGAAAGCGGCAAGTTTATCCGTGTTTCCGCTCTCATGGGGAAAACCCAGGGAGCGGGTTGCCCCATTGCCGTTGGCGGCGTCGCCTGCACGGCGGAAAATATTGAATCCTTAAAAGCCCAAAACCCTCTTCATTCTTTTACATTTGAGCAGCAGGAGGACGGAAGGCTGGTACTAAAAGGTTACCAAGTACTTTCTTTTGTCCCAAAAGACGTTTAACCCTTTTGCGAGACTTTTCACAAAATAAAAACTCCTCCGCTTCATCGGGGGAGTTTTATTTGATTTCCAGCTGAGACAAACCGTATATCCGGAGCACATCGGAAAGCCCCATAGCCACTTCATCCCGTGAAAAATCACATCTACTGAGCCGGTTTTCGTCCCATCCATCGAGGGTGACGTAAAAATCCAGCGCCAAAGCAAGGTAACAGCGATCGCCGGGATCCAGCGATTCAAACAGCAAATTTTCCGCCTGATTTACCTTCCCTTCTGACAGCAAGTCTTTTAACTTGTCATGGAAAATTGCCGCTCTCGACTCCTGAATTTCGTCGTCAAGGTCAAACGTCGTGTTTTTCTTGTGGAAAACCACCTGTGCGATCACATTCGCCATCCCTTCAATCTGCCTCATCAGCCAATCCTCTCGGAACATCCAGCACTCCCTCCCGTCCTTTTCCTCTCAGTATAGCACGCTTTTCCCGAAAAACTGTCTTCAAAGAAAAAAATAACATTGCGGATAGAAAAAAATTCCCTTTTCCAACAGGAAAAGGGAATTTTAACACATAAACTTAGTCGTTTACATAGGGAAGCAAAGCGATATGACGAGCGCGCTTCACAGCAACGGTCAGCTGACGCTGATGCTTTGCACAGGTGCCAGTTACACGCCTCGGAACAATTTTTGCTCTCTCGGACAGCACCTTACGGCTGTATTTGCCGATTGTTTTGTAATCGATGTTTTCCACTTTATCAACGCAGAAAGCGCAGACTTTTCTGCGGGGCTTTCTGCCGCGGTTATTTCTATCCATAACTCTGGTTCTCCTTTCAGCAGGTTTTCAATTTGAATCGCGCCAAAATCAGAACGGCAGATCGCCGTCATCGGTGTCAATTTCCTCAAAACTACCGAAGTCGCCTACCGAAAGGCTGTTGCCCCGCTGGGGCTCTTCAAACTGAGGCGGCTGGGTGGGAAACGGCGTAGCACCAGCGGAAGTTTGTCCTCCCGCGGGCTTGCTGTCCGCGAAATAAGCCTGATCGACGATGACTTCATATGCGGTTCTTTTGGCTCCGGTCTTGTCTTCGTAATTGCGGGTCTGCAGGCTTCCCTCCAGGGCAATCATACGGCCCTTTTGAAAATATCTGCTGATAAATTCCCCAGTCTGACGCCATGCTACGCAACTGATAAAATCAGCCTGACGCTCGCCGGTGTCCTTAGACTGGTAATTTCTGTCGACCGCGATTCGAAACGAAGCGACAGAAACGCCGCTCTGGGTTTGTCTGAGTTCGGGGTCGGCAACTAGTCTTCCCATTAAAATAATACGGTTTAACATACTGCCGCCTCCATTACACTCTGGTCACGATCAAAGAACGGAGAATACCATCTGTGATGTTCAGTCTTCTCTCCATTTCCGTGGGGAAAGACGGCACAGAATTAAAGTTGTAGAGTACGTAGTAACCTTCGGTTTCGTCGTTGATTTCATAAGCAAGGGTTCTTTTGCCCCACTCGTCAACGCTCTCCAGAGTCCCATTTTTCTCGATGAGCTTGCCGAATTTTTCGATCAAAGCTTTGATCGCCTCTTCGTCCTGCTTCATGCTGAAGATGATGACTGCCTCGTAATTCTCATTTACTTTTGCCATTTAAAAGCACCTCCTTCTGGACTTCACGGCCCCGAAACCTGTGTCCGGAGCAAGGAAATAAAATAGATACCGGCAATCGCGCCGATAACAGATTGATTATACCAGTGTTTCCCTGCAAAGTCAAGCTTTTTATCCGTATAATTTCTCAAAAATCGCCTTTTAGTGGAGAAAAGCACAGCAAAACACAACAAATGCAAAGCGAGCTATTCATTTGATTTTACAATGGAACATGCTTTCGTACATTTTTTCAGCGATTAATGTTACAAAAGATGCTTTATTTTTTCCGTCCAAAGGACTATAATAGGGTCTAACGGATTCGGCTTGGCAATTAATTGAGGAGATTCGTTTTTACAATGACTTCGAACAGTCGGCTATGACCATTTTCTATTTTTGGGCACCAAACTTATGCTTTGTCTTTGATATAACGCTGCGCCCATATATTTGAATAAAAAAGAATAAATCCGCATATGCGGCACTGCAAAGGAGAACAATTATGTCCGGCATACCGAAAAAAAACAGCTATGGCTACACCTTGGGTGAGGAAATCGCCAATGCCGTCACCCACGGCCTCGGCACCCTGCTGGCCGCCGCCGGGACGGTTATCATGATCGTCTTTGCCGCCCTCACAGGGGATCCCTGGCGGATCGTCAGCGCCTCTATTTATGGGTTCAGCCTCATCATTCTTTTTACCATGTCAACCATCTACCACGCCTTGGCCCCCAACCGGGCAAAATATGTTTTCCGCATCTTCGACCACACCACTATATACCTGCTCATCGCGGGTAGCTACACACCAATTACCCTTGTCCTGCTCCACGGGGCCTTCGGATGGGTGCTGTTCGGCATCGTGTGGGGCGTGTGTATTCTAGGAATCGTTCTCAACTCCATCAGCGTTGAGCGGTTTAAAAAAATTTCCATGGTCTTTTACATCATCGCCGGATGGGCCATCGTTTTGGCCATCGTCCCCATGATAAAGTCTATGGCGTCGGCTGGGCTTTGGCTCATGCTCATCGGTGGGCTGTGCTACACCGGAGGTATCATCTTCTACAAGCTGAAATCAGTTAAATTCATGCATTCCATCTGGCATTTATTCGTCCTTGCGGGGGCGGTACTTCATTATTTTGCGATTTTATTCTACATCATTATGGTGTAATACTTAGATTTTCAAGCGGCCTCTCCCAGTATTGCCGGGAGGGGCCGCTTTTTTGTTTGTTGGATTCCCCGCCGCATTTTTTGTCCCCATCCCTCATAAATTTTGATAAAAGAACCCACTTTTTGGAAGAATCGTCATCATCTAAGCTGCGCAAAACTTTAATTTTGTTATTTATTTCGTTAAATATTATTTGATTTTTTATAAGAAGTGTGCTAGACTACAAATATTGGAAAAAATGAAACTAAATGACCAAAAGCTTATAGACATTCGGTAAACGGCCGAAAAGAAACGGAAAAATATCCCTCCTGCTCACTTTTCCGCGCTGGCAGGATGGCTTCCGAATTGGCTGCACGCGGCGGCAGAATGGAGATTTTATGGCGAGACTTTTTGGAACGGACGGCGTCAGAGGCGTCGCGGGGACAGAATTGACGGCGCAGATGTGCTTTGACATCGGGCGTGCGGCAGCTACCGTGCTCACCACCCAAGGAAAGCAGAAACCCCGTATCCTCATTGGACGGGACACCCGCATCTCCGGCGACATGATTGAGGCGGCCCTCATTGCAGGCTTTACTTCCATTGGTGCGGTGGCCATCCCCTTAGGGGTCCTGCCCACTCCTGCGTTAGCCTACCTGACTCGGGAATACAAGGCAGATGCCAGCGCCATGATTTCTGCTTCTCACAACCCTATGGAATACAATGGGATTAAGTTTTTTAATTCAAACGGCTATAAGCTGGACGATGATCTGGAAGATAAAATCGAAGCTATTGTCCGCGGCGCCCTGCACACACTGGATTTGCCCGACGGCGCCAACATCGGCACTATCGACCATATCGATACAGCGCTGGACGACTATATCAGCTATATTCTCACTACAGTTGACACCCGCTTGGACGGCATCAAGGCTGCGGTAGACTGCGGCAACGGCGCCGCATCCTTTACTGCCCCCCCTGCTCTCCGGAAACTGGGGGTGGACTGCACCATTATTCACGATGACCCTGATGGACTCAATATCAACGCAAACTGTGGTTCCACCCATATTGAGGAAGTCACCCGCCTGGTCAAAGAAACAGGTGCTGACATCGGATTTGCATTCGACGGCGATGCCGACCGCCTGATGGCGGTGGACGAACTGGGAAATCTCATCGACGGCGACCGGGTGCTGTCCATCTGCGGAAACTACCTGAAAAGCCAGGGAAAACTCAAAAAAGACACCATTGTTGCCACCGTCATGAGCAACCTGGGGCTGTTTAAAATGGGGGACGCCAATGGAATCACTGTGAAAAAGACCAAAGTGGGAGACCGATATGTACTGGAAAAAATGCTCAAGGACGGCTATGTTCTGGGCGGAGAGCAGTCTGGCCATGTGATTTTTTTGGAGCACAACACCACCGGCGACGGACTCATCACCGTACTTCAGCTCCTTTCAGTCATGAAGCACACCGGTAAAAAACTGTCGGAACTGGCTTCCATCATGACGGTAATGCCCCAGGTGACTGTCAATGTTACCATCGACAATGAACGCAAATACGAGTACATCGACGACGTGGAAATCATGGAGGCCATCCACCAGGTGGAACGGATTTTTGAGGACAACGGCCGGGTGCTGGTGCGCCCCTCCGGGACCGAACCCATGATCCGCATTATGATTGAGGGGCAGGACCTGCCTCTGATGAAAGAAAAAGCTGATTTCATCGCCAGCATCATGAAGCGCAATCTTGGTGCGTAAGGCGGTTTTTGCACCCGGCTTCTCCTACCGGCAACCCTCTGCTGCCAGCTGGTGCAATAATGAAGTCAAAGTATAAGCGGAATGACACTCTTCGTTTATATTTTGCAGCCATCCAGAAAGAAATGCTTCTTTTTGGATGGCTTTTATCTTGTTGCGATGAAATAACATGTCTCGTAAACGCACCGCCGGGAAAGAGTTCATCCTTTGAGTGGAAAAGCCTGATTTACTGCCTTCATCGTGAGAAAAAGTGCGCTTCCAAATGCTGGAAGCGCACTTTTTCCGTATTATGGAGATTATGAGAGATGTTAAAGGAATTAAAGTTTGACGGCTTTTCCCGTCTCAATGCTTTCGTAGCAAGCATTCATCGCTTTAATGGTATTCTGGTGCCAGCGGAGATTAATCTTAGGTGTTTTATGGTTCCGCACACAGTCAACAAATTCGTCCACCAGACCGATCCATTCGTCAAAATAGGTATATTGAACGCAATACTTATTCTGCGGCGTAGCATTATGGTAAACGTTCGGCCCAAAGCAATCGGTCAATATTGTTCCCTTTTCGCTGTTGAGAATAACATTGACCTCCATCCGTTTGGGGAACACTTCCCATCCCGGTCCAGGGACCTTGAGCTTTGCTTCGGTTCTCGACCAAGATGGGTCTAAAAGGAATACCACTCCATTTTTCATCCGCCCGGCTACCGACACCATATCCTCTTCTTCGATATCACGCCTGATATTCGGTGCAACCTGGGCAAAAATAAAATCGAACTCACTGTTTGTCATTTCCCGGATCAGATCAAATATATGAGGGTGGTCGCAAAGTGCTCCCCCGCGGAACCGATGGTCGCCGTCCTTTAAGGGCACACGCTTACCATAACTTTTTTCCGGTACGCCCTGCCACGGAAAAGCCCAGACGGGAGACAGTGTAATATTCGTCGCTTCAAAGGATTTGAGCGCTCCGTTTACCTGCTGAGCATTCAGCTCTTTGAGCCGGTTGACCACAGGATTGTAATGAAGTTCTAACTCAATCTGGCACACAACACCCGCATCTTCGCAAACTTTTATCATTTCGTCGTATTCCTTCATATCGAAGGATGGAATTTTCATCGAGAGTATATGGATTCCCCGCTCAGCACAGAGCTTCATCTGACGAAGATGCTCAGAGTTTTCGCTGGCTAAAACAACTGCTTCGATTTCGGGATGGGCATCCAGCATTTCCATGTCGCTGTCATAGCAGGGAATTCCGCTTACACTGTCGAGAAACACTTTTTTCACTTCATCGTTGGCGACCGACACGGCGATCCAATCGAGCTTTGGATTTTCCATCAAAGTCTGATAATATTTTCTGGTATGGCCGTGGGTCATCGACATCATTGCTATTTTTAACGGTTTCATTCCAATCAATATTCCTTTCCGGGCATTTTGGCCGGTTTTGTGCAGTATATTGCCGCTGTTATTTTGACGGCTTAGGCACAAAATTCCAAGTTTGAAAGTTTACTTTCAAATTGCCTTAGATAAAATAACATTTTCAATTTCGGAAATAGACTTTTTCGCCGCCTCGACCACTTGATTTAAGTGGAAAACAATTTTTTCGGTGTCTTCCCCTGTTTTCGCCATCTCAAAGCAATTGCGGACCGCGGCACATTGTCCGATATCCAAGCCAAACAGTTCCATGTCAACATCGGTATACTGCTCTGTATTCTTTTCCCCCAAAACATAGACCGAGCTCTGGGGAACCTGGGTGTCCACCACCCGGTCGCAAGCAATTCCGGAACAGGCGATGATTTCGTGCTTGTCGATGGGCTCTGCCCCGTCGCTCAGTGTGGCGGCCAGCTCAAAGGTACAGACGCAGCCATCCTGATTTTTGGCCAAGACATTCAAAGCAGTATCTCCGTTTGAAACCGCAAATATTTCAGTGAGCGCACTGCCCATAATGGTTTCGCAGATGTCCGCCTCCCGGAAAAACAGCTCAAACAAATCCGCCCCTTTATGGGCGATATGTGTGATCCGCATGGTACTCAGGCCGTTCAACGTACCGCTTTCCACCAATTTTTTCAGCTCCGCAAACCTTCTTTCGCTTCTCCATGGGAGCAGCTGGACTGCTTTGCCGTCAATGACGGCATTTTGACAGTCGATGATTTGGACATCGGACGAAATGTCGTATTTATTAAGTAAAAAATTGAGTTTTTCCTGTAACATATTCATAGCATTCCTCACAGCATTTTGATACGAGGTTTATATTTCTCGATATAGGCCGCATTTTTTTCATCGCCGCCGGGCGCATTGGCGCTCATCCACACAGGAGGAGTGATCCCCCGGTCGATACACTGCTTCACCGTTTCAATCTCCAGAAGATGGGCGATGTAAAAGTCGATAATATTGGACATAGGGGCAATGGGAGTATCCAGCCCTGGAACATTTACTACAGCGTCTCCCACAGGATTATAGTCGTCGATGCAGACGTCGGCGTAATCAAAGAGATTGCTGTGGTTGGGATGGCGGATAAAATGATCCGCAGGCATTTCCTTCTGCCACTGGGTGCTGGACACGGCGATGATCTTCACGCCGTTTTTCTTCGCCTGCATGGCCGCGTCGATGGTGGCGGGATTGATGCCGATGTTGTGAAAGATAATCAGCACGTCGTCCTTTTTCAGGTCGTAATACCGGACGATGGCGTCGCCGTAGTTGACAGCCCGCTCAAACTCCAAATATTTCAGCGCCTGATTGAAAACCGAAAGTCCGGTTTCCATAATGGGATTGATATTCGCAAGGCCGCCCGCCCGGAAAAACATCTCCCCCATGCAGAGAGTCGTATGACCCCCGCCGCCATAAACGCTGATCAGCCGGTCATCAGCAATGGCATCCGCCATAAGCTTCGCCGCGTTTTGGATGTTTTCCGACTGGGTTTCGTTGACCTGCTTAAAATTGTTCATCAAACTCTCGAAATAACCAAAATCATTCACTGTGTATTCCCCTTTCGTTCTTTTTAATGCCGATATGTTAACGAATGCTTTCTTTTTGTTCTCTTACTTTTTTAAAACCCGGTTGTAATTTTCACCAATGCGATCCCATAACTCCAAAGGATCCTTCGCGGCGACGCTGGTTCCGTAACCGCCCCGGTAGGTCCAGGTAGCCAGCCGATCCACGCCCATGCTTTCGTACAGGTCGACGACATGGTCGATCTGGCTAAAATCTTTGGGTCGCTTGTTGTATCCCATCAGCCAGCGTTCCGACTGCTTGCCATATTTTTTCGCCATGGCCACCGTTCGCTCAGTAATGTCGACAAAGAACTGCTCCGGCAGATCCCAGTTGATGATGGTGGTGGAGAAGACATCAAAATAGGGGCAGGCGGCAACCATATCCCAGTTGTCATAGCCGCGAAGCTCAGTGACATAGTAGGTATTCATGGTGGCGTGGACGCAGCAGGTGATCTCTAGATCCGGATTGACTTGCTTAAGTGCCTTAGAGGTATCGGACAAAGTGAACAGAGCCTCTCTCCAGCGAAACTGCTTGACGTCATCGTTCATAAATTTCGGCATATCATAGCCGTAATACTCTTGAAACTTTTTCATGCACTCCGGGCACCGACACGCCCAGTCGTCTCCGGCGCCGCCGGTGATAGAGGCGTAGGACTTGGGGTAAGCGTAGTGGGGTTCGTCCCAGAAAAAGCCGTCCACGTCGGTGTTTTTGGCAAGCTTCAGGCAGATATTTTTAAAATAATCCCGGAAGGAATTGGTATTAAAGCAGGCGGCGTTCAGCACTTCGCCGGTGTAGGCGGAAACCTGCCTGTGGTGGATGTTGTTCTGTAAAAATAAGCTGACCTGCTCGCCTCCAAAGTATTTTCCGATGCCCCATGGGTCGGCAATGACGCGAAGGCCTGTCTCATGAGCTGCCTTGACGATGTTATTGATGTTTGGGAACCAAAAATCCATGTCAAACTCGGTAATTGCGAGAATAACGGTGTCGCAGCCGTGCTGCTTCATTTCCTCAAAGTCCTTCTTTGCGTGCTCCACGTAGTTGAGTCCGTAGTAGCTGACGGCGGTGTGCTTTATCGACATATGTAATCCTCCCTTATTGTGTGCCAACTACTTGTATTATAGGAGCAGTGGTCGTTAAAGTACACTCATTTTTCAACTCAAAAAGTGGATATTTCATAACTTGACAAAGAAGGCTGTATATGGTAGTTTGACACTATGGAAAAAGGATTCAAAACCGGTGTATTTTCTTGGAAAGGGATAAAATCATGTTTCTGGATGACGGCAAAAATTTATTCCGCATTCTGTCCGTATTGGAACTAAAGTGGGACAGCGCTCTTCGGCATGCCAACCCACGTCCTTTCCACGCCTTATCTTTTCGCTTGAGGGGGGATGCGACTTTTGTACATGACGGGACTTCCTCTCACGTATCTGCCGACTCCATCGCCTATGTGCCAAAGGATTTTGAATACTCGCTGGATCATAAGTCCGAGCACCTGTTTGTCGTCCATTTCGAAATAGAGGGAGACCCTGGCCTCAATGATTTTTTTTCGGTATCTCCGGATGACACCCAGTTATACCATTATCTATTCCGTTCCCTGTTTGACGTGTGGAACCGAAAAAGAACCGGCTACCGGTATGCCGCTTCCTCTATATTCTATGCCATACTGGAAGAGCTACAAAAGGAATTGTCCGGCCGCCCCTTTCAGGCCCATGAGGACAAAATGGAAAAAGTGATCGAATACATCCATAAACATTACTGCGAACACGACATATCGGTATCCAAGCTCTCCGAAATATATGGAACCAGCGAAACCTACTTCCGGCGGGTTTTTCAGCAGAAATGCAGCACAACTCCGCTGAAATACGTAAACCGTCTCCGCCTGAAATACGCCGAGGAGCTGCTTCACTCCGGCTATTACTCCGTCAGGGAAGTCTCGGAAAAGGTCGGGTTTGAGGACCCGAAATATTTTTCCAGATTTTTTAAAGCGCAGAAAAAAATTCCTCCGTCAAAAGTCTAATATAAAAGAGGGTGGGCCGTCCGGTACTTTTACCAGACGGCCCACCCTCTGCTATCGTTTGTATTTCTCCCAGTATGGAAAGTTTTACTCCCGCACCCGCTGTTCTTTTTTCATCTGGCGAAGTTTTTTAAGCACCGGAAGGCCGATGCAAAACACAAAGCCCAGCAAGAGGAGACAAAAAAGAGAAAGAAAAAAGTTAGGGTTTAAAAGCCTGCCGTTTGTGATAACATAATTGACAGTCCCGGCCACGTTAATGGCCAAGGCAATCAGTTCCACAAACAGCAGTACCCACCACAAACCGGCGATCCGACGGTAATGGCCGATTTTGGACCGAATGTCGGAATAGAGGTCAAAGGCCCCGTCTTTCGCTTTTTTTCGAAAATAGACCCAGCGCATGTAGGAAGCCACCATCTCCGCACCGGTCTCCTCCATAAAGCGGATGTAGGCGGCGCTTTCGGGGTGCTCCGGCACCTCTTCCAATAGCTCCAGACGGTAAAGGTATTTCCCCGGCTCTCCTTCCAAAAACGTATAAGAGCACCAGCCCACGTGAACCAGTTGATACCCTTTTTGGGACATGGCGTTGAGCCACTGTTCTTCCTTTTCAAAGGAACCGAGCGAAAAAAATTTGTGTACCGTTTTAATCATGGCAGTCCCCTCCCGAAATCATTCTGCCGTTTGTGAGCAGTTCCTCCAGGCGGCAGAGCTCCGCCCGGACGGCCTCTTTGCCGCTCTGGGTGATGAGATACTCTTTTTTTCGGGAATTTTTTTCGCCGGGCAGCGCCTCGATCCATCTGCGCTCCAGCAGGGTATTAAGCGCGCCGTACAGCGTCCCCGCCGCCAAATTCACCCGGCCGCCGCTAAGATTTTGGACCTTTTGCATAATTCCGTATCCATGAAGCGGCTCATAAAGGGACAACAGGATATAGGTGACCGCTTCTGTCAGGGCGACGTTTTCTGTGCTCACAATTCCACCTTCTTATATCGTCTATCATTATATCGTCATCCGATATAATGATTATAACGAAGGCCGATATAGTTGTCAAGACATTTTGGCAAAATTTCTCGTTTTTTCTCCTTTGCGTTTTAACCGAATACAGCTGGCTTCGTATTTTTTTCCTTTATGGTGGGCGAGACAGGCTTTACAGTCCCCATAGCGGGGACATTTGACCCGTTTGCAGGGACACTTCTCTTTTTCGTTTTCGGGCATTCTTTTTTCCTTCCTATTTCAAAGTAAATTCTTCTCTCAGCAGCAGGACAGGAGCGAAATCCTCATGGGTATACCCCGGCTTGACCGGTATGTGAAAAAGAGGGATTCCCACCTGCTCGAACAACTTGTCTACAAATTCATCCCGTCTGCGCCGGTCCTGCCTCAGATGGCTTTTGTCGTCCAGCTCGACAGCGCAGATTACCTCCATGGTATCCGGCCGGCACAAAACAAAATCCACGTGTTTACGGGAAATCCAATTAAAGTACTTTCGCCAATCCCGTCCCACGCCTTTCTGCACGCAGATGAGTTCTTTAATCCCCACTTTGGGACAGATGGTAAACTGGCTTTCCAGATGGTTTTGCATCGCCAGATAAAAGGAATGTTCCGCCGGACTCAGGAAGTTTTTCTGCTTCTCATAGGGAAGCTTTCCGTTGGGATTGGCCTGCTCCGGACGCCGTCGAACAACGTCGACGATGTATGCGGCCACTGCCGCTGCGGCAATCCAGATGAGTAAATAGTAAATGGGGTCCATCATGCGAATCTCCTTGTGTCGTTTTTACCAGTATAGGAGATTTGACACTTGCTGTCAACGAAAGCGTATATTCACAGTTGTATATTATACATATTTTATGTATAATATACAATAATTTTGCATAACAGCTAGGCGATTATTGCGTATTATTTGTATACTCATACAAATATTCCCTTTTTTCTGAATTTCAGGCGGGAAACCCCTTGCAATTTTAAAAGGAGGCCCGTATAATAACAAACATAACAAAGAATTTTGCGGCACATATGATTGCCGATTGACGGAAAGGAAGAATGAAAATGGCAAAGTACAATAAAGTGGTTTTAGCATATTCCGGAGGGCTCGACACCTCCATCATTATCCCGTGGCTCAAGGAAAACTACGGCTGTGAGGTCATCTGCGTGGCCGGCAACGTGGGACAGGACGCTGAGCTCACCGGTCTCGAAGAGCGGGCGCTGAAAACCGGCGCTTCCAAGCTCTACATAGAGGACATTCAGGAAGAATTTGTCTACGATTACGTGTTCCCCACCATAAAAGCGGGCGCGGTTTACGAAAATAAATACCTGTTGGGAACCTCTTTCGCACGGCCTCCCATTGCCAAGAGAATCGTCGAGATCGCCAAAAAAGAAGGCGCTGACGCCATCTGCCACGGTTGTACCGGCAAAGGAAACGACCAGGTCCGGTTTGAGCTGGCCATCAAGGCTTTCGCTCCCAATATGCCCATCATCGCTCCCTGGCGGATTTGGGACATCAAATCCCGGGACGAGGAAATCGAATACGCCGAGGCCCACAACATCCCGATCAAACTGACCCGGGAAACCAACTACTCCAAGGACATGAACCTGTGGCACCTGTCCCACGAGGGTCTGGACCTGGAAGACCCCATGAACGAGCCCCTGTACAACAAAGAGGGCTTCCTCGAAATGGGCGTTTCCCCCGAGATGGCTCCTGATAAGCCCACCTATATCACCCTCTCCTTTGAGCAGGGTATCCCCGTCGCATTGGACGGCAAAAAGATGGACGGCGTCACCCTCATCAAAACCCTCAATAAAATTGGCGGCGAAAACGGCATCGGCCTGGCCGACCTGGTAGAAAACCGGTTGGTCGGCATGAAGTCCAGAGGCGTTTACGAGACCCCTGGCGGAACCATCCTCTACCACGCCCACGACGTGCTGGAAACCATTTGTCTTGACAAGGCGACCCAGCACTACAAACAGCAGATCGCCCTGAAATTCGCTGACATCGTCTACGACGGCCAGTGGTACACCCCCCTACGGGAGGCCCTCTCCGCTTTCGTTGACAAAACCCAGGAAACCGTCACCGGCGACGTGAAGCTGAAGCTTTACAAAGGAAACATCATCAACGCCGGCGTCTGCTCCCCCTATTCCCTCTACAGTGAGGAAATCGCCACCTTCGGCGAGGATGAAGTCTACAATCAGTATGACGCACAGGGCTTCATCAACCTGTTTGGCCTGCCCATCAAGGTCAAAGCCATGCTGGACGAAAAGAGAAACGAAAATAAATAAAAACTGAAGCGGGCAGAGGCTGACTCTGCCCTTTGCTTATCATGAAGAAAAGGAAGGATACAGATTCATGGGAAAAATGTGGGCGGGCCGCTTTCAAAAAGAGGCGGACAGTAAGGTCAACGATTTCAATTCCTCCATTTCATTTGACGGACGGATGTACAAACAGGATATTTTCGGCTCCATCGCCCACGCCACCATGCTGGGCAAGCAGGGCATCATCCCAAAGGAGGACGCCGACAAAATCATCGAAGGGTTAAACGGTATTTTGGCGGATCTCACTTCAGGCGCTCTGCAGTTCGACATGGAAGCAGAAGACATCCACATGTTCGTTGAAGCGGAGCTCACTACACGCATCGGCGACGCTGGCAAGCGCCTCCACACCGCCCGTTCGAGAAACGATCAGGTGGCCTTGGACATCCGGCTTTACTTGCGGGACGAAATCGCGGAGATTCAGGGACTGCTCAAAAAGTTTATTGAAACCGTCTGCAAAATGGCGGAAGATAACCTCGAAACCATTATGCCCGGCTACACTCATTTACAGCGGGCACAGCCCATTACCTTTGCCCATCACCTGATGGCCTACGCCAACATGTTTTTGCGGGATTTGGGAAGGCTCTCCGACACCAACAAGCGGATGAACTACTGCCCCTTGGGCAGCGGCGCTCTGGCCGGAACCACCTACCCCATCGACCGGGAAATGACCGCCTCCCTCCTAGGGTTTGACGGCCCGATGCTCAACTCCCTGGACGGGGTTTCCGACCGGGATTTCTGCATTGAACTCTGCTCGGCCATCGCCACCATCATGATGCACCTGTCCCGCTTATCGGAGGAAATCATCCTCTGGTGTTCTTGGGAGTTCAAGTTTATGGAACTGGACGACGCCTTTGCCACCGGTTCCAGCATCATGCCTCAAAAGAAAAACCCCGACGTGGCGGAACTGGTCCGTGGAAAGACAGGAAGGGTCTACGGCGACCTCGTCACTCTGCTGTCGATGATGAAATCCCTCCCCCTCGCTTACAACAAGGATATGCAGGAAGACAAAGAGGCGATCTTTGACGCCGTCGACACGGTGAAACTCTGCCTTGTGACCTTTGACCCCATGCTGGCGACCGCCAAAGTGCTTCCCGACAACATGCGGGCCGCCGCGGCGAAGGGTTTTATAAACGCCACCGACTGCGCCGATTACCTGACCAAAAAAGGAGTTCCTTTCCGAGACGCTTATAAAATCACCGGCACTCTGGTTGCCCGGTGCATCGAGTTAAACTGCACCATGGAGACTCTGCCGCTCAAAGAATACCAAAAATTAAGCGACGTCTTTGCAGAGGACGTCTACGACGCCATCAACCTGAAAACCTGCGCGTTTACGAGAAACTGCATCGGCGGCCCGGCCAAAGAGCGGGTTTCCGAACAAATTGCCGCCGTCAACGCGGCACTTACTGCTTTTTAAATCGCTCCGGAAAGGATGTTTTAAACATATGAGTACTATCAAAGCGGGCATTATCGGCGCCACCGGCTACGCGGGAGCGGAGCTGGCGCGGCTTTTGATGTCCCACCCTCACGTGACTTTAGCCGCCGTCAGCTCGGTTTCCTATGAAGGGAAAACCTTGGCGGAAATTTACCCCAACTTCATCGGCGTCACCGACCTCATCTTGGAAGACGCGGACGCCGTCATCGAGAAAAGCGACGTGGTTTTTGCCTCCCTGCCCCACGGTCTCTGCGAGCCCATCGCCAAAAAATGCGTGGAAAAAGGCCGGACTTTTATCGACCTGGGGGCCGATTTCCGGCTATACGATGAAGCTGACTACAACGAGTGGTACGGCCTGTCCTACAAGGAAAAAGAACTTCACGACCTGGCGGTCTACTGCATTCCGGAGCTGGACCGTCAGAAGGCAAAAGGAGCAAAAATCATCGCCAACCCCGGCTGCTATGTCACTTGTTCAAGTTTGGGATTGGCCCCCCTCGTGAAATCGGGCCTTGCCGACTTAAAACACGTGATCATCGACGCCAAATCCGGCGTGACGGGCGCGGGCAGAGGGCTCTCCCTCACCACCCATTACCCTGAATGCAACGAAGCGTTTTCTCCCTATAAAATCGCTTCCCATCGGCACACCCCAGAAATCGAACAAAATTTGTCCGCCCTGGCGGGAGAAAAAGTGACCCTCACTTTTGTTCCCCACCTGCTTCCGGTGAACCGGGGCATCGTATCCACCATCTACGTGGACATGACGAAACCGTCCAGCGCGGAAGCCCTCCATAAAATGTACGCGGACTTCTATCAGGATGAAGAATTTGTAACGGTGCTCCCCTTAGGAGACATCGTCAACCTGAAAAACGTCCGATGCACCAACAACTGCCAGATCTCCGTCCACTACGACAAGCGCACCGACCGGGCGATTTTGGTCTCTGCCATCGACAATATGGTTAAAGGGGCTGCTGGCCAGGCCATCCAGAACATGAATCTGGTGCTGGGACTCCCGGAAAACGCCGGATTAAAACTCATCGCGCCGATTTTCTAAAAATACAAATGGGGTTCTTTGAACCCGCTTTGCGCTTTCCACTCTTATTTCACGCCTTCCCAAGAAAGGAATGAAGATCAATGCTCGTAAAATTTGAAGGATTCGCCTTTGTGGACGGCGGCGTTACCGCCTCCAAAGGCTTTCAGGCGGCGGGGCTGCACTGCGGCATCCGCGCCAACAAAACTAAAAAGGATCTGGGGCTGATCACAGCCAATAAACCCGCTGTTTCCGCCGCCGTTTACACCCAAAACAAGGTAAAAGGCGCACCCTTGGACGTGACGAAAGACCACCTGAAAAATGGCAAGGCCCAAGCGGTCATCGTCAACAGCGGAATTGCCAACACCTGCAACGCCGACGGCATCGAAAAGGCGGAACTCATGTGCGCCATCGCCGCCAACGAGCTGGATATGGCTTCGGACGACATCATCGTCGCTTCCACCGGTGTCATCGGCCAACCCTTGCCCATTGAGCCCATCGAGGAGGCTATGCCCGACTTGGCGAAATCCCTCGCCATCGACGGAAACGGCGATTTTGCTCAAGCCATCATGACCACCGATACCGTCAAAAAGGAAGTGGCGGTGGAGTTCCTGTTGGGCGGGGTCAAATGCCGCATCGGCGGCTGTGCCAAAGGCTCCGGCATGATTCATCCCAACATGGCCACCATGCTCTGCTTTCTCACGTCCGACGTGTCCATCGCGCCGGAACCCTTACAGATCGCCCTGAAACAGGTGGTGGACGAAACCTTTAATATGGTGAGCATCGACGGGGACACCTCCACCAACGACATGGTTTCTCTGATGGCGTCCGGCGAGGCCAAAAACCCGAAAATCGTCACCCAGGACGAAAATTTTGAGATGTTTTTAAACGGCCTCTATGTGGTGCTGATGAACCTGTCCCGGATGATCGCCAAGGACGGCGAGGGCGCCACCAAGCTTCTCGAGTGCATCGTCAGCGGCGCCAAGGACAAACATCAGGCGAAAACCGTTGCCAAATCGGTCATCACTTCTTCCCTATTCAAAGCCGCCATGTTCGGCGCCGACGCCAACTGGGGAAGAGTCCTCTGCGCCATTGGCTATGCCGACTGTGAGGTGGACGTTCATAAGGTAGACGTTTCCTTTGCCTCCAAATGCGGTATGCTGGCCGTCTGTGAGGGAGGATCGGGCATCGACTTTTCGGAGGAAATCGCCAAAGAGGTCCTCTCCGCAGACGAAATCAAGGTCATGGTAAACCTGAACAGCGGCGAAGAATCCGCTGTGTCCTGGGGTTGCGACCTGACCTACGACTACGTAAAAATCAACGGCGACTACCGCACCTGATCTTACGAATCCATTTTGGAGAAAGGCATGATACTCCTATGCTCGACATTTCTAACAGCATAAAAGCGCAGGTTTTAAACGACGCGCTCCCCTATATCCAGAAATACCACGACAAAATCGTTGTCATCAAATACGGCGGCAACGCCATGACTAGCGAGGAACTGAAAAACGCCGTCATGAGCGACATCGTCCTTTTGAGCCTCGTGGGCATCAAGGCGGTGCTCATCCACGGGGGCGGCCCGGAAATCAACCAGATGCTGCAAAAAGTCGGCATCGAGAGTAAATTCGTTAACGGCCTTCGGTACACCGATAAGGAAACCGCCGAGATCGTCCGGATGGTGCTGGCCGGTAAAGTGAACAAAGAGCTGGTCGCCCTCCTGGAGCAGCACAACGGCACTGCTTTAGGCCTTTGCGGCTCTGACGGCAAGATGCTCAAGGTGCGAAAGATGAAGGGCGACGACGATTTGGGTTATGTAGGGGAAATCACCGATGTGGACGTAAAGCCCATCATGGACGCCCTCAATAACGGTTATATCCCCGTTGTAGCCACCGTCGCCACCGACAGCGAAGGCCAGGTCTACAACATCAACGCCGATACGGCCGCTTCCCGTATCGCTTCGGCACTTGGGGCGGAAAACCTCATCCTCATGACCGACATCCGGGGGCTTCTGCGGGACAAAGACGATGAAACGAGCCTTATCCCAGAGGTCAACGTCAGCGAAGTGCCTTTTCTCGTCAAGCAGGGCATTATCTCCGGCGGCATGATCCCGAAAATCGAGTGCTGTGTCGAGGCGGTGCGCCGTGGCGTGCAGAAAACCTGCATCATCGACGGGCGCATCCCCCACTCCATCCTCATTGAAATTCTCTCCAACGAAGGTATTGGCACCCTGTTTAAATAAGGAAGGACTGACCCAAAATGGACTTTCAGCATGTCAAAGAGCAAGATAAACAATACATTATGAACACCTACGGCCGTTTTGACGCCTGTATTGTCAAAGGAAAAGGCGCTGTTTGCACCGACAGTAACGGCAAAGAATACGTGGACTTCACCAGCGGCATTGGGGTCAATTCCCTTGGCTTTGGAGACGAAAGCTGGGTGAAAGCCGTCACCGAGCAGGCGGGGAATCTCGCCCATATCTCCAACCTCTATTACACCCTCCCCGACGTGGAGCTGGCAAAAACCCTCTGCGAAAAAACCGGCTACAGCCGCGTTTTCTTCGGAAACTCCGGCGCGGAGGCCAACGAAGGCGCCATTAAAGTCGCCCGGAAGTACAGCTTCGACAAGTACGGCCCGGGACGCAACGGCATTATTACCCTGCTAAACTCCTTCCACGGCCGGACGGTGACCACTCTGGCCGCCACCGGTCAGGAAGTATTTCACAACTACTTCTATCCCTTCACCGAGGGTTTTTCCTACTCCATTGCCAACGATTTTGACGACTTTTTGAAAGCCGTCGGCAAAACCACCTGCGCCGTCATGATGGAGTTCATTCAGGGCGAAGGCGGCGTCAACGCCTTGGACAAAGACTACGTGAAAAAGGTGGTCAGCTACTGCAACGAACATGACATCCTTGTCATCGGCGACGAAGTCCAGACCGGCATCGGCCGGACGGGCAAGCTCCTCTGCGGCGAGCATTTCGGCGTGCAGCCGGACATCACCACTCTGGCAAAAGGCTTGGGCGGCGGCCTGCCCATCGGCGCGGTGCTGGTAAACGACAAGCTCAAAGACGTTTTGGGTGCCAGCACCCACGGCACCACCTTCGGCGGCAACCCGGTGGTCTGCGCCGGGGCAAACGCGGTGCTGAAAAAGGTGGCCAACGACCCTTTCCTCAAAGAAGTGGAACTAAAGGGAGAAAAAATCCGCGCCTGTCTCGCCTGCTGCCCCGAAGTGAAATCGTTGAGCGGCCTGGGGCTGATGGTCGGCATCGAGCTGAAAACAAAAAAGAGCGCCGATGTGGCCAAAGCCTGTCTCGAAAAAGGGCTGTTGGTTCTCACCGCCAAGACGAAGGTCCGCCTGCTGCCGCCCCTCACCATCACCGACGAAGAACTGACCCGGGGCCTCAACGTCCTCTGGGAAGTGTTATCTTAATAGAAAGAAAGGAATGAGCCTTATGAAACATCTGCTGAAATTAAGCGACTGCTCCAAAGATGAAATTCTCGACATCCTAAACCTCGCCGACCAGCTAAAATACGAGCAAAAGCACGGCATCGCCCACAAACGTCTGGAAGGCCAGACTCTGGGCATGATTTTCCAGAAATCCTCCACCCGTACCCGGGTTTCCTTTGAGACCGGCATGTACCAGTTGGGGGGCCAGGCGCTGTTTCTTTCTTCCCGCGATTTGCAGATCGGCCGCGGCGAGCCGGCGCAGGACACCGCCCGAGTTCTCTCCCGGTATCTCGATGGTATCATGATCCGCACCTTTGCCCAGAAGGAAGTGGAGGATTTGGCGGAATACGGCTCCATCCCCATCATCAACGGCCTCACCGACTACTGCCACCCCTGCCAGATTCTCGCCGATTTGATGACCGTCCGGGAACACAAAGGCGCCCTCGAAGGTCTCAAAATGTGCTACATCGGCGACGGAAACAACATGGCGAATTCCCTCATCGTCGGCGGACTGACTGTTGGCATGGAAGTGACCATCGCCTGCCCCGACTCCTACCAGCCTGACCCGCAGGTACTGGAGTTTGCGAAAGCCTACGGCGATAAATTCTCCATGAGCGAGAACATCCTAGAAATGGCCGCAAACGCAGATGTGGTCACCACCGACGTTTGGGCTTCCATGGGCCAGGAAGAGGAAGCCGCCGCCCGCCGGAAGGTTTTCGAGGGCTACCAGATCAACGACGCGGTTATGGAAGCCGCCAAGGAGAGCGCAATGGTACTTCACTGCCTGCCCGCCCACCGGGAGGAAGAAATCACCGCCAAGGTGTTCGAGGCTCACGCCAACGAGATTTTCGACGAGGCGGAAAACCGTCTCCACGCCCAGAAGGCCGTTATGGTCAAGCTGATGGAGAAGAAGTAAAAACGCTGAAAATAAAAGAATCCGTTTCCGGAATTCCGGAAACGGATTCTTTTTGTCCTTTTACTTCCCGCAGTAATACCGAATTGCCTCGCTGACAAAAGCGGCGGTGCCTTCTCCGTATTGGTCGAGGTTTTTCTGAAACCGCTCGTCGCAAAGGTACATTTCCCCGAGACCCGCGATGATTTCCTCGGTGCAGTCATAGTAATGCGCCGTGATATGCGCCTGCCAACGCCGCACCAGCTCCTGTGCCTCCGGACTTGCCGGGTTTTTCCTCACAAGGGCGGCGAAACTGCGGAAAATTCCGTCCATCTCTGCCTGAATCCCGGTCCAGTCCTCCTTAGAGTAGCCGCCTGCCCTCCGTTCGCTCTCCACGTAGGCCGGGGTGTTCCCCCAGCGGCTTTTCGTCTCCTCGGCAAACTGCTTTCTCGCCGTTTCCACAGCGGTTACGTCAAATGCTTCAAAACTCATATCCTTTTCTCCTTTCAGCGTATCATCTGCAAGGCCGATGAGCCGGTCGAGCCGCTCCCGCTTGAGCTTTAACAGCTCCCGGTGGTTCCTGAGCGCTTCTCGGCGGTCGTATCCAGGGCTTTGCATCATTCCCCGGATCTCTCTGAGGGGAAAATCCAGCTCCCGGTAAAAGAGAATCTGCTGGAGCTCCGCAAGCGCTTCTCTATCGTAATACCGGTATCTGGATTCGCTCAGCTCCGACGGTTTTAGCAGCCCGATTTCATCGTAATAATGAAGAGTGCGCACGCTGATCCCGGTGAGCTTCGCCACCTCGCTGACTGAATATTTCTCCATGGGTTTTCTCCTCCTTTCGGCCTTGATTTCATCCTACACCATGACGCTGCGTTAGAGTCAAGAGATTTTAAAAATATTTTTCAAAAAGAAAAACCGGCGGAAAGTATTTTGCCTTCCGCCGGTACTGTTTAGTTTTTGAGGCTCTGCAGCGGGGCGGGAATCCGTCCGCCGCGATGAATAAAGGTCTCGGGGCTGGTGTAATTGATTTTCATCACCGGACCGCTGCCCAAAAGTCCGCCGAATTCCAATTCCTCGCCGATTTTTTTGCCGATGGCGGGAATGACGCGGACAGCGGTGGTCTTGGAGTTGACCATGCCGATGGCCGCCTCGTCGGCGATGATGGCGGAGATGATTTCCGGGGTCACGTCGCCGGGCAGGACGATCATGTCAAGACCGACGGAGCAAACCGCCGTCATGGCTTCCAGCTTCTCGATGGATAAGGTGCCGCAGCGGGCCGCATCGATCATGCCAGCGTCCTCAGAAACCGGGATGAACGCGCCGGACAAGCCGCCCACATGAGAGGATGCCATAACACCACCCTTTTTAACCGCGTCGTTTAAAAGCGCCAAAGCCGCTGTGGTGCCGTGGGCGCCACACATCTGAAGACCCATTTCCTCGAGAATGTGGGCCACCGAGTCGCCCACCGCCGGAGTGGGAGCGAGAGACAAATCTACGATGCCGAAGGGCACACCCAGCCGCTCTGACGCCTCAGTGCCGACCAGTTGGCCCATCCGGGTGATTTTGAAGGCGATTTTCTTGATAAGGTCAGCCACCTCGGTCAAGTTGGCGTCTTTGGGCAGTTTAGAAAGAGCGGCTCTCACCACGCCGGGGCCGGAAACGCCCACGTTGATGACGCAGTCGGGCTCACCGGGGCCGTGGAAAGCGCCCGCCATAAAGGGGTTATCCTCGGGGGCGTTGCAGAACACCACCAGCTTTGCGCTGCCGATGCAGTCACGGTCGGCGGTCAATTCAGACGCCCGCTTGACGATCTGCCCCATGAGCCGCACCGCGTCCATATTGATGCCGGTTTTGGTAGAGCCGATGTTTACAGAGGAACAGAGGTGGTCGGTGACGGTGAGCGCCTCAGGAATGGAACGGATCAGTTCCTCGTCCCCGGCGGCAAAGCCTTTCTGCACTAACGCGGAATACCCGCCGATGAAGTTGACCCCCACCTGGTTGGCAATTTTCTCCAGGGTTAAAGCGTATTTCACCGGGTCACCGCCGCTGGCTGCCAGCAGCATGGCGATAGGAGTGACCGAAATCCGCTTGTTGATGATGGGAATGCCATATTTTTTCTCAATATCCTCGCCAGTGCTGACGAGATGCTCCGCTTTCCGGCAGACTTTTTCGTAAATCTTTTCGCAGGAACGGTTGATGTCACCATCAGCGCAGTCCAACAGGGAAACCCCCATGGTCGTGGTGCGGATGTCGAGGTTTTCCTCCTCGATCATCTTGATGGTTTCCATAATATCATGAACGTTAATCAACTTATTTTCAGCCCTTTCGTCAAATCGGTTAAATCCGGTGCATCGAGTTGAAGATGTCCTCGTGCATTACGTGGATGTCAAGCCCCATCTCTTTTCCCAGAGTGCTGAGCATATCCGACAAAGCGCCGAACTCACAGGAAATTTTGGAGATGTCCACCATCATGACCATGACGAACATGTCCTGCAAAATGGTCTGGGTCACGTCGACGATATTGGCGTTGGCCTCCGCGCATTTCTCGCTGACTTTGGCCAGAATCCCCACCGTATCCTTGCCGACTACTGAAATAACTGCACGCATATAAAATCCTCCAGATCCTTCAAAATAACGCCCTCTGTAGGGTCAAAACTACTATTCAGTATACTAGATTTCCATAAAAATTACAAGGTTTCTCCCCAGAAACAGTAGAACCCCCAAATTTCCCTGCGGATTTTCCCCTTCCCTTGTCCAATAAGGCAAGAAGCCGCGGAGAAATTTCTCCGCGGCTTCTGATTCATCCAAATGGTTTAGAATGAAATATCGTGGGCGACCTTATAAAGTTCCATCGGAAGTTCTTTTTTCATCTTCAAGGCTTCCTGAATATCGTAATCGACGATTTTGCCGTCTTTCTGAGCGACGACGCGGTTGCCGATTCCCTGATGCAGCAGTTCCACCGCGTGGTAACCCATCTGGCTGGCGACGACACGGTCGGTGACCGTGGGATTGCCGCCGCGCTGTACGTGGCCAAGAATGGTTTCACGGGACTCGATGCCGGTTTTCTCTTCGATTTCCTGCGCAATCTCCTTGGCGTGGCCGATTCCTTCTGCCACGACGACGATAAAGTGCTTTTTGCCCAAAGCGCGTGATTTCTCGATTTTTTCGATGACAGCGTCGATGTCCGGCTTGATTTCCGGCACCAGAATATAGGATGCGCCGACAGCAATGCCGGTGTTGAGCGCAATATAGCCGGCGTTTCTGCCCATGACTTCAACGACGCTGCACCGGTCGTGGGACTGGGCGGTGTCACGAATGCGGTCAACCATATCCATAGCGGTATTCATGGCTGTATCATAACCGATGGTGTAATCGGTGCAGGCAATGTCGTTGTCGATGGTGCCGGGAATGCCGACACAGGGGATACCGATAGAGGAAAGGTCGCCCGCGCCGCGGAACGAACCGTCTCCGCCGATGACAACCAAACCTTCGATGCCCGCTTTCAGGCAGGTTTCTTTTGCCTTCTGAACGCCGGCCATATCTTTAAATTCTTTGCAGCGTGCGGTATACAGCATGGTTCCGCCGCGATTGATTATATCGGAAACACTTCTCATATTGAGCTCGATCATGTCGCCATTGATGAGGCCGTTATAGCCGCGCATGACGCCCAAAACTTTCATGCCATATTGCAGTCCTGTACGCGCCACACTTCGAATGGCGGCGTTCATACCGGGAGCGTCTCCTCCACTTGTTAAAACTCCTATTGTTTTCATTTGGTGATACTCCTTCCAAATATCTTTCCTATCAAATTTCTCCATATACAATTGTATTGTTTTTTTTGCAACTGTCAAGAGGATTTGGATGATTTTGGCGCTTTCACTACAATATTGTTACAATTTTAACAGCTTTGTGAAATCTTCGTTCAAAGACTCCTCCCGTTTACGGGCGGATGCCTCGTGCTCCTTGACGACAAAATAGTAAATCTTAATCTTCGGCTCGGTGCCGGAAGGTCGAATCACCGCTTTGCATCCGTCTTCCAGCTGGTACATGAGCACATCGGACGACGGCAATTCAATTGGTTCCTGCCTACCGGTCAGGCAGTCTTTTGCCAGACGCTTTTTATAGTCGTTAAATCGGGCGACTTTGATTCCGCCAATTTCCGCAGCGGGATTTTCCCGGAGCGACTGCATAATGGCGTTCATGTTTTCCATACCGGCTTCCCCCTCGAAGGCAAAGCTCTTCTGAGTGCACAGATGGTAGCCGTATTTGGCATACAGTTCGTTTAATACGTCCACCAGGTTCTTGCCCTGATCGGCGTAAAAAGCCGCCATCTCACAGATGAGCATGGAGCCGACCACAGCGTCTTTGTCGCGGACATAGGTGCCGGACAGATAGCCGTAACTTTCTTCAAATCCAAAGATGTAGCGGTTTTCTTCTCCTTTTTGCTCCAGTTTGCCGATGAGTTCGCCGATGTACTTAAAGCCTGTCAGCACATCCACCACTTCCACGCCGTATTCCGCGGCAATACAGTCGATAAGGCTGGTGGTGACGATAGTTTTTACCGTTAACGGATTCTTAGGTAATGTGCCCAGTTCCTTGCGCTGAGAAGCAATGTAGTTTAAGAGCAGGCAGCCCACTTCGTTGCCGGTAATCAATTTGTATTCGTCCTGATATTTTACAGCGATTCCCACCCGGTCGCAGTCCGGATCGGTAGCCAACAAAAGGTCGGAGCCGGTTTCCTCACAGAGCTTGAGTCCCAGAGCAAGCGCTTCCTTGATTTCTGGGTTCGGAAAAGGACAGGTAGTGAAATTCCCGTCCGGCTTTTCCTGCTCTGGAACAACAGTCACGTCGTTTAAGCCAATGCGCTTTAATATCTCACGAACCGGTTTGTTACCAGTGCCGTTCAGGGGTGTATAAACCAGCTTGAAGCCGCTTTTTTGGACCAAATCGCCGTGAAGGGACTGGCTCAGTACGTTGCTGTAAAAAGCCTCTTTCACCTCGTCACCGATGTAGGAAATGAGGCCTTTTTGAAGCGCTTCCTCAAAATCGATGACTTTCACATCATCGAACTCGTTGACGGCCTTAATGTTGGCAAGAACGGCGTCAGCCGTTTCATTGGTAATCTGACAGCCGTCAGAACCGTAGGCCTTGTAGCCGTTATATTTCGCCGGATTGTGGGAAGCTGTCACCATAATTCCCATCTGACAGCAAAGCTCTCGTACCGCAAAGGAAAGGCAGGGGGTGGGCATCAGTTCCCGGTAAATATGCACTTTTATGCCGTTAGCAGCCAATACTTTCGCCGCTTCTCTGGCAAAAAGGTCAGACTTGATACGGCTGTCGTAACTGACGGCCACCGCACCGTCTGACCAATTGTCGTTGACGTAATTTGCCAGGCCCTGGGTCGCCTTGCGGACGGTGTAGATGTTCATTCGGTTGGTTCCTGCCCCGATAACACCCCGCAGTCCTCCCGTGCCGAACTCCAGCTCCCGGTAAAAACGATCATTTATTTCCTCTTCGTTGCCCTTGACAGCGTTTAGCTCCTCTATTAAATCTTTGTCTTCTAAATCTTTTGTAATCCATTCCAGATATTTCGCATTCTCCACTGAAAATCCGTCCTTTCACCAGCGCATCCGAGACGAAACCGCCTGCGCGCGCAATATTTATGGAACTTTTTCAATTTGGGCAAGTCCCCACCCTTTCATGATAAACGATGGAATCGACCGCTGTCAATAGATTTTCCATGAAATTCCCAAGAACTCATCGACACAATACGCAGGCCAATCCTGTCGATTGGGAGCAAACGACTGATTCCGCTTCTTTTCCCCAAAAATGCCGGTGCAATTTGCTCTATTACAAATAATCGCTCCGAAGGTATCGTCCTTCGGAGCGGATTTTGATTAAGCGAATATGGAAAGCAAAACGCCTGCCGCAATAGCGGAACCGATAACGCCTGCCACGTTGGGACCCATGGCGTGCATCAAAAGGAAGTTGGTGGGATCGGTTTCCGCGCCGACTTTCTGGGACACACGAGCCGCCATCGGGACAGCGGACACACCCGCGGAACCGATCAGGGGATTAACTTTACCTTTGGTGACGATGTACATCAGTTTACCGAACAGCACGCCGCCAGCGGTACCGATACAGAAAGCCAGTAGACCAAGGACAATGATCAAAATGGTTTTCCCGGTCAGGAAATACTCTGCCGTAGCGGTAGCTCCCACCGTCACACCCAAGAAAATTGTGATGATGTTCATTAATTCGTTCTGGGCGGTTTTAACCAAACGGTCAACCACGCCACTTTCCCGCATCAGGTTACCAAGCATCAGCATACCCATCAAAGGAGCTGCATCCGGAACCAGGAAGGAAACGAGAAGAGTTACAATAAACGGGAACATCAGCTTTTCCACGCGGGAGACAGGACGAAGCTGGGCCATAACGACCGAACGCTCCTTCTTGGTAGTTAAAAGCTTCATAATGGGAGGTTGAATAACGGGAACTAGTGCCATATAGGAATATGCCGCAACCGCAATGGAACCAAGCAGGTGAGGAGCCAGTGATTTTGCAACCAGAATAGCAGTAGGGCCATCTGCGCCGCCGATGATACTGATACCGCCGGCCTCAGTAGGAGTAAATCCTACCGCCAACGCACCGAAGAAAGTGACGAAAATACCGAGCTGAGCCGCAGCACCAAGCAAAAAGCTCTTGGGATTGGCAATCAAGGGACCGAAGTCCGTCATAGTGCCGATACCAAGGAAAATCAGGGGCGGATAAATGCCCAATTTAACGCCTAAATATAAAATATCCAGCAATCCGCCGCTGTGCAGTACCTCTCCAAAATCAATACTGCTTTCAATATAATATTCCATATGGAACAATTCTGTATTTGGAATGTTGGTAAGAAGCATACCAAACGCAATCGGGAGAAGCAGAAGTGGTTCATATCCCTTTGCAATTGCAAGATAAGCAAGGAAGCAGGCAATGGCAATCATCAGAAGCTGTTGCCAGTGGACCGCCAAGAATCCAGAGGACGAAAGCAACCCCTGAATACTTTCCATAAAAGTTTCAAACATGGTTTCAATTCCTTTCTCTATGGATTTGCCGGCTAAAAGGGCCGGGTATTTTCAATGACACCGGCCGTTCCCCACGCAGAGGAAGTCTGTCTGGTGCGCTTGATGCTCTTGATGACGAAGGAACCGTTATTGCCCTCTTCACTGAGGATAACGCTGACGGCACCTGTAATTGCGGCGACTACTTCATCGGAAAGCCCGTCGTCAGAAACCACTTCCACTAATTTGGGGGAAGCGGAAGGCACCAATGGTTCCTCTTTTTTATTTTTCTTTTCCCGCGGTTTACCTATATTCTCCATGATTTTGCCAAAGGCCCAAAAAATTACTACCAGTACAATCAGCGCTGAAAAAACCACAATGATTCCCGTGAAAAATGTAGCGACCGCCTGGCCCCAGTCCACGTTTTGTACTTTGAACAACCAGTCGTTGAACCAATTACCCATATGCTTAAACTCCTTTACAATGGTATTATTTGAATCTCCGGCTCAGGAGAAGAAAAAAAGTTTATGTGACGCATGTCATATAAAGTCTGCCACCGCATAGAAATTTGTCTCCCACGCAGGCAGATAAGGGTGATGCCTGAGGTAAATCCGATAGGCCGGCTCGATTTTCTTGAGAAGCAGCGGCAAATCGAAAAGATCTTCGTTTCGGTGATAACCGGAAAAAGCAAGTTTTGGCTTTTGGGCTTGGAGGGTTTTCTGTGCGCCCAAAAACGCTTGCCGTTCTGCTCCTTCTACATCCATCTTAATAAAAGTACATGGCTTGTCTTTTAATAAACTGTCCACAGAACGAACTGGAACCTTTACCCGTCCGGTTTCACTTAAAAAAGAATTGCGCCCAGCCCGATTATCGAAGCAAAGATTGGTGTCCTTTTCCCATATTCCCTCATTTAAAAGAACAGTTCTATCCCAGCCGCAGCGTTCCGCGTTTTTTTGCAGCTTGCGAAAATTTTTGACATCCGGCTCCAGCACTGTTACTGAACTGTATTGCCCATTGGTCTCTCGCAGAAATTCCTGAACAGTATCCCCGTCGTATCCGCCTAAGTCCAGATAATGTTCTTGTGCTCCCAAACAGAGAATTCGTTCATAGACTTCCGATTTTGGCGTTTCGATTTCCCGAAGCAGCTCAATTTTTCCGCTGAGTTTAAAATTTAAAACGTTTTCAAAAACTCGTTTGGAAGTTTCATCCGCCAGCAGAGAATAGCTCTCATCAAGTTCTTTTCGATGACTAAAAAAGTAGTCCTCGTCGAACAGGCCATCGCCAAAAACCGGCACATCAGGCGCCAGAACTTCGTGGCGACGATGAAGGTCAAATATTTTTTGGAGCAGTTCGGGAGTAAAAGCGGCAAAGCAGAGAAGGACCAGAAAATCGTCATGTTCCGCCTCAACTTCACTGAGTTTTTTCACTGGATATCCCTCAAAGGAATGGCCCCGGACGTACTCGTCGCTTGCAAAAACGCCGCTGATTTTTATCCCGTATTTTCGGCAGGCAGCCATAATTTTGAGAGCTCCATCACCCATTCCATACAGTATAATGGGACGAGTTTCCCTTTGGAGCCTTCGCCAGATGGACTCTTGTTTCACAAAATCAAGCAACCCCAAACTCCCCCATGATAATGATGGTATTATTATACCGTAATATTTCCACTTTGTCTATAGCTTAACAATCATTTTTTGATAATTTATTCAAAAAACTTTATTGCCTTTAGACTGGAGATACTATCAAAAGTTTTCGATTGTTTTAGAGGAAAACAGAAACATTCCCCATAGACAAGCCCCTGAGAATCAGGTATAATTTTTACGACAAGCTGAAATATCATGGTAAAAGAGGAAACCTTATGAAAATTTTACGTGAACTGCTGATTATATTCTCCATTTGCCTTGTAGCACAGTTTATTTCCGAACTGCTTCCCATTCCCTTTCCGGCCAGTGTGCTGAGTCTAGTCATATTGCTTTTGCTGCTTCTTTCCAAGATGTTCAAGCCTCACTGGATTCAAAACCTATCCGGATTTCTATTAAAAAACATGGCTTTTTTCTTTATTCCGGCAGGAGTCTGCATCATTGAGCAATATACGGCATTAAAAGGGAATATACTGACGTTGCTGCTCATCTGTCTCGTTACCACGTTTCTCACTTTCACCGCTTCTGCGTACGCTGTAATCGGCACGATTAAACTAATGGAAAAAGTAAGGAGCAGGCACAATGGGTAAAATCATGGAATCCATCGTTTCAAATAGCTTGTTCGGCGTGACGCTGAGCATTTTGATGTACGCTGTCGGATTATTCCTCAATAAAAAGCTAAAAACGCCTGTATGCAACCCTCTCTTAATTGCGATTGCCCTGGTGATTGCAGTTTTACAGGTTTTTCACATACCTCTGGAAAGTTACCTGAAAGGCGGAGATGTCATTTCGATGTTTCTCGCTCCAGCTACAGCCGTTCTCGCCTACTCCATCTATCACCAGATTCATCTGCTCAAAAAATACTGGCTTCCCATCTTAGTGGGGTGCTTCGTCGGAGCTGTTACCTCCATCGGCAGCGTTTATCTGCTATGCAGGCTCTTTAAGCTGGACCAATCGCTTTTAGCCTCCATGCTGCCCAAATCCGTCACCACCCCCATCGCTATGGAAGTAAGTTCCGCACTCGGCGGTACCCCTTCTATTACTGTGGCGGCCGTCGTGGTAACCGGTATTCTTGGGGCCATGCTTTCGCCGCTGTTCGTAAAGCTCCTGCGGCTGAAAAACAAAGTTGCCATCGGTGTGGCAATCGGTTCCAGCAGCCATGCTGTGGGGACCAGCAAAGCGGTAGAAATGGGAGAAGCTGAAGGAGCCATGAGCGGCATTGCCATCGGCGTTTCCGGAATATTAACGGTACTCATTTCGTTATTCTTATGATAAAAATCAGCGGCCTTGCAAAATAGACAAGGCCGCTGATTTTTTCTTTGTTTTAGCTAGTTAACGTTTCCAGGCACCGGTCGCATCGATACGGTATCCATCAATTGTCGTATTGGAAGCCATTTTTCCATTGGGATAGAGGTAATAACAACGATTTCCTATCCAAGTCCATCCGGTTGCCATCGCACCGGACGGTTTGAGATAATACCAAGTACCGCCCTCTTTGAGCCAGCCTGTTTTCATAGCACCGCTGGCGTCCATAAAGTACCAGGTGTTCCCCACCTGTAGCCATCCGGCCGCCATTGCGCCGGAAGCTTTCAGGTAGTACCACACATTGTTCAGCTTCAGCCAGCCGGTCTTCATGGAGCCGGAATCCGTCAGATAATACCAGGTTTTGCCGACTTTTTGCCAGCCGGTTGCCATCACGCCGTCGGACTTGAGATAGTACCATGCACCTTCCACTTTTGCCCAACCGGTTTGGTATTTTCCATCCACGCCTTTCAGCTTCCAGAGACTCCCAGACTTTTCCCAGGTGGGGACGGCGGGTGTCGGCGGGGTGACGGGCGTAGTCGGTTTTTGTGGTTCCGTTGGTTTTATCGGCTTCGTAGTGGAGCCTCCTCCGGACGGCAAACCTCCCCCGCTGCTGCCCCCACTGCCTCCACCACCTCCGCTGGGCACCCAATTAGCCCATACGGTTACATTTGCGTCCGGCATGGTGAGATAGGTACGGGCACTGTCGGAACGGTCAAATTTCACTGTGCCGTTTGTGGAACTCCACCCGTCAAAGACATATCCGGAGCGGCTTCCCGCATCAATGCGGACGCGCTGTCCCGCAGTATAAGCGCCTTCCCCGCTGTTGGATGCGTAGCTGCCGTTTACCGTCAGAAAATAGTCAGAGGAAGGGGTCACCGTGATCTTTAAATTGACCAAAGCGGTATTTCCCTGATGGGTTGAAAAGATGACAAAATCTTCATAAACACCAGGATCTAGATATTGACTGGGATTGACATGGAATGTTGCAGTAGAGCCTGCTGAAATCTGGATGCCGTTTGTAGGAAGTTCCAAATCAATATCAAAATCATGTGGAAAACCCGCTACCCATACTTCTTCGGTGCCAATATTCGATATGGTAATCTCTCTTTGTAATACGGATGACAACTGATTTTGGGGACAGGTTCCAAAATCGATGACCGCCGGGGCCGCAGTAATGGCGTATGCTGCATCCGTTTCTTTAATTTCGACAACGGTTGGATAACCATTTAACAGATCTGTACGTTTTAAGCGAACTTCATAAGTTCCGGGGGCAAGGTTCGGAATAGCTCTTCCATTCACTGTTTTCCAGTTTTTATCAGCAGTGTTCCGATATTCAACATCATGATCGTCCATATATCTTCCCGGCAAGTAAAGCGTCCCCATCTTTCCAGGAGCGTCAGGATTCATGACTTCTACCAATGGAGAAAGATATACATCCGATAAAGAAATAATTTGATAATCGCTATTGGCAATTTTATCATCCGTACTGATATTCTGTACCAATATCTGTCCCACAACCAGATCTCCAATATTCAAAGTCGCACTTGTTCCCGTAATAACGTTCCATGTTGCCCCTTCATCCTGGGAATACTGCATGGTGTCCGTAACATTGGAAAGCACTAGCGTATAGGGATCAAATAAAGCTTCCGGGGTGGGAAGCTTGCCCCCCTTCATCATCCAATCCGGCAGGTTGCTGGATTGATGATAACTGGTTTTTCCCTCAAACACTTTGAGGGTAGGCAGCTTATTGTCTTCATAGTTCCAAGCGGAGTCGTTTTGAAAAATATCGGAAAATTGATGACTTAAAATTCCGTTTTCGCAGGTAATATCTTCTCCATCGGTTTCTTTGGGATTCGAATCAATATACAAGTCCAGAAGATTCGTTTTATAATAAAGGCGCATATCTTTCCAGGCAAAATTATCATACCCGTTTCCGGAAAAATTTCCTCCTACACGACATACCGCATATGCATCATTCGCCGTCCTCACAATCTGCCCTAACGATACATTATTCGCAATTTTCGGATTCATTCCCCAGTTGCCGTAATTTGAAGTAATGCCGCCCGCTCTGGAATCATTATTAGGATTTGGATCCGTAGACTCCACATTGGCAGTGGAATATGTATTGACAAGTTCTTTTCCAAAATTACAAGATCCTACGATACCACCCGCTTGATAAATACCCGAGATTTCAGCGGTACTATAGCAATTTTTGATACTGCCGCAGCTTTCAGGGTCATCTACTCCATCATTATCTGAGTCAGATATAGAAGTGTCTATCGTAAGAACCCCGGCTATTCCGCCTACTTGGCCGCCTTTTATAGTACCGGTGCTAAAGCAGTTTTCGATGTCACCCGCCATGGCGGCAACCACTGCTCCAGCACTGTTCAAAGCGTCGATGCTGCAGTCGATCACGCCAAGATTCTGAATTCTACAGGATCCACTGCCCCATCCGAACAAGCCGGCAACGCCTTTCTCAGAATCGACACTTTGTATCGTCAGATTTTTGATGACATACCCATTGCCGTCAAAAGTACCATGAAATGCGTTTTCATCCCATTCTCCTTCTCCTATGGGCACCCAATTTTCCCCCGCCAAATCGATATCCGCCGTCATTTGATAGTAACTGTCTTCGTTGTTCGTATACCCTTTGGGATTCACACCTCCATTTACAAAGGTGGCCAGCGCCTTCAAATCCTCTTTGGTACTGATCAAAAAGGGCGCTGACTGCGTTCCTACCACTTTGTCCGATTCCGTCACCTCATCATTTGTAAATTCCTGGTTATTACCATTTTCAAAAGCACCATTGGGCACTTCCGGTCCCTGGGCAAAAACCGCCGAAGGAACTATGGTGAAAACCATTGAAAGGGCAATCAACATCGATAAAAAACACCTATTTTTCATTTCGTACCTCCCATTCTTTGAATGCAAAACGCATTTCATTGTCCATTAAGAATAATCATTTTTATATACTAATTTTTTATTTATAAATAAAACAGGTAAAATTTTGAAAAAGTTTCAAAATTTTACCTGTTTGTGTGAAATATTTTATTAAATTCAAACTAATCCTTGAGTCCCGACGCGCTGATTCCCTGTTCAAGATACTTCTGACCGAACAGAAAGATCAGTAAAGCTGGAATGAGCATAATGACAGACGCCACGATAGACGCACCCGCATTGTCCGTCGTCACAGTAGGAAGGTAAAGAGACAAAGGCCAGCGGGTCTGTTCTTTCAAAAAGACCAGCGGCTGCTCCAGCGCGTTCCAATACTCCAGAAATCCCAGCACCACAGCGGAGAGAATGCCGGGCGCCCCCAACGGGATTCCGATGTGCCAGAATGTAAGGAGCGCCCCCGCTCCGTCCAGCGAAGCCGCTTCCATCAACGATTCCGGGATGGCGGCAAAAAAACGCGTCATCACAAAGACGGGAAAGGTGGACACCGCCCCCGGTACGATGATACTCCATATAGTGTCGATAAGATGCAGGCTATCCAAAACAAGATAGTTCGACACCATCGTCACCTGAAAGGGCATCATCATGAGAATCATGTAGAGGGAAAACAGCGCTTTCCTGCCTTTAAACCGGTAGCGCCCAAAGGCCCAGGCAGCGGGTGCGCCGATGAGCACCTGCCCCAAAATGATCGGGAAAACCTGAATGCAGGAGTTCCAGAACATGGTGAAAAACTGGGGTGAATCCACCAGCAGCTCCACATAAGACCGAAAGGTGGGGTACTGAGGCAGCAGCGGCCAAAGGGCGTAGCCGGTCTTTCCCGTCTTCAGGATCGGAGCCAGATTTTCTCCCATCTCCTGGGAGCCCATAAAAGAACCGGAAATCAGCAGCCAGAGAGGCACCCAAATCGTCAAGGCAAGCAGGAGCAGCAGGGCTCCCATGAGAAACCGTCTCTTTTTCATTGGGACTCCTCCCTTCCAAGAAGCCTTTGCAGCAGCAGGATAACTGCGAAGACGACAAGCGCCATAACGACCGCTCCGGCGCACATTTTATCGATGTCCAGAGAGGCAAACCAGTTGTTGAACAGGTGCTGGAGCATGTAAATGCTCTTGTCGGGGTAGGCTCCAGCGATGAGATAGGCCTCCCGGAACACCTTAAAGGAGTTGAGCAGCGAAAGCACTGCGGTGGTAAACACCGTCGGCATCAGATTGGGCAGGGTGATGCGAAAAAACCGCTGCACCGCCCCCGCTCCGTCGATCTGCGCCGACTCATAAAGGGCGGGTGGGATTCCGCTGATACCCGAGAGCCACAAAACCATGTCGTACCCGACATTTTTCCATAGGTAGGTGAACACCAGCACGAAAAAAGCGAACTCCGAATGAATCCAGTCGATGGGAGCAAGTCCCGCCCATTCCAGCACCGCGTTTAAAAGCCCCTGCTTTTCAAACACCGCCTTCCAGAGCAGCACAATGGACGCCACCGGAATGGCCATAGGGAGTAAAAAGGAAGTTTTGAAAACGCCACGCTGTTCTTTGAAAGCACTGACAATCAATGCCAGCAGCAGGGAAAATATGAGCAGAATCGGAATGCATACCAATGTAAATTTGATGGTGTTCCACCCGGCCAGCCGAAAAGCATCGTTATGAAACAAGACAATATAGTTTTTCAGTCCCACAAACTGGTTGCTCATAGCCGAAAAAAAGGAGCGGCGGACGACATCAATGAAAGGAATCAGAATAAAGACCGTCACCAATACGAAGCTGGGGGCGAGAAAAATATAAGGGACGAAGTCCCGCTTTTTACCGGCCAGCCTTCCGTTTTCAGCTTCCTTCTGCCGGAAGATTCGTTCCGCTGCCACCCGGATTCTCGGTGCCAAGCTCATCTTCATCCAATTCCCCCTTTCTCATTAAATGTTAAATGCGATTCAAACAGGCCGACAGCATATAAACTGATTAAAATGGCTGGAACCGCCAGCCAGAATCCTCTGTTTTGAGAAACGCCGCCGACCGCACCGGAAAAAAGAGACGCGCCAAATGCCGCCGCGAACCAAATTCCGCAGCCGAGGCCCAGCCCGTTGAGGCTCCGAGCTCTCAGGCGGCGCACCATCGGCACCGACAGCACCGCCCCTGTCACCGAAAGAAGCGTTCCCGTCAAAGCGGCCGACCAAACTTGCATATCCCGCGCCGTAAGCGACAGTCGGAGTGCCGTGCCCAGGCTGTTACTCGAGTTTTGAAACAGTTTTCCCCAGTAGTCGAAATCCGACCATTTGGTGGGAATCAGATTTTGAGGCAAGCCCATAAGGTTTCCAGCCCAAGCGGAGAGAAAAATCGCCCCCCCAGCCAGAACTAAAAAAGCGATGAAGAGCAGCGGTGTAAATCGGAGGCGGAAACATTGCCGCAGCAGCCGGTAGACGAGCCAAATCACAAGAACCGCGGCAGGAAGTGCCGATAAAAAGTTGACGAGCCACAAAAGCAGCGACATATCCAGAATATCGCCTATCGGTAAACTGTACCGGGTCATAAAATTCCGGGCGTCCTCAACCATATTGCTCCCGCCTTCCGTAAAGGTGAGGAGCAGGGCGGGATAAAGGTCTTCATCGTCCGCCCCGCCCTGGACGAACACCAAATTTTTACAGCCCTCGAACACGCCCCGTACAGTGTAAGATACTCCGTTGTAGACGAGGGTTTTCCCCAGCACATCGCCGCTTCCCCACAGTGACTGGGCCACATCCTTGCTCACAGCGCAGCCCTGGAAATCCCCTTTCGCGGGCAGGCTGCCCCTAGACATCGATACCGGCATCAGCGAACCGCCGTCGCCGAAAAATTCCAAGACATCGGCGATGCCGGATCGAAACGTCCCATCGGACAGGGGCTGATTCCGCTTTTCCCTCCATAGGGTCAGCTCCGGAAAAGAATCGTTCCCATCCTCTTTCCCGTATCGGACAGCCCGGCTCACCTGAGCGGGACTGACGCCCGCCCCTTCCACATACCGGACGCTCACGTCCCCCGACAGGCCGGTAAGCCTTTGCCTTAAGGTCAGGTTCCCGCTCCAACATATGACCAGCAACAGAAGAAGAATCAGTGAGGACACTTGTTTATTGATCTTTGCCATTGAGACGCACCTTATCCCCTTCTGAAATCGGTTTGTTACTGTCGGTGATAACTTTGTCCTCCGGCATCAGGCTGCTCTCTACCGCCATTTTTTCACTGTCCTTATCCACAACTTGGACCGGAATCCGCACCGCAGTCTGGACATTGCCCATGACGGTTTTCTTTTCCTGCATGACCAGTACGAAATCACCCTTTGCGTCATTACGCAGAGCGGAAAGGGGCAGAACGCTCCAATACTGCTTGCTTTGCCGGGTGATTTCCATCGAGGCCGTTCCCACACTAAAGTTTCCTTCTCCTAAATGGGCCGTCACGGTCACATTGCCTTCCTCGTCGGTGGGGCTGACGGCGGTAACTGTCGCGTCGGCTGTCCCACTTTTGCCGTCGGCGGTGTAGCTGAGTTTTCCCTTGTCGCCCACGCGCAGGTTCTGGGCCTCTTTTTCCGGAAGCTTGGCAGTGAAGGCAAATCCCCTGTCCTTCCGGGAAATCACCGCCAGCTTCTGGCCTTCCTGTGTGATCCCTGTCTCGCCCAAAATCGTCACGACGCTTCCGTCGATGGGAGAGACGAGGATTCCATCGTTTTCGGCAAGCATTTCCAGCGCTTCCAGTTCTTTTTCTTTCACACGCCGCTCTGACAGGTAGCCTAATTTTTCAATCTGAGCCTGCTGACGGTTTTCCATGCTGGATTTCCGCTCAGAATCCGCCTTGTTTTCCGCTTGGGTCACGCCCCGGTCGGCGCTGTCCACCGACCGTTTTGCGGAAACGAGCTGGGTTTCCAATCCGATCCCCGCGTCCTCAACTGCCCGCTTTGCGTTTTTAACGCCCTGTTCTGCCGAATCAATCGCATTCTTCCCCGCGATGACGCTTGCCTCTTCGCTTACATCCTTATCCGTTTTCGCCTTGCTGAGAAGCTCTTCTTTTTCCGCGGCGTCCGCCTCTGCCTTTTCTACTTTTTTGTCCCAGCGGGCCGTCACTCTTTTCAGCTCTTCCCGGGCTTTGCTGACGCTCTGCCCGGAGCTTGACATACCCTCTTCCGCCGCGTCCAAAGCCCGTTTTGCGTCCTCATAGCTTTGGAAGGCACTGTCCACAGCGTCCTTCGCCGCCGCGATGGCATCCGCGTCGCCGGATTCCTGGGCTCTTTTCAGTTCACTTTTTGCCGCGTCCAAAGTATCCATCGCCCGATTCAGCTGTGCTTCCGCATGGCTGTAAGCCTGGCTTTGGCCAGCTCCGGCCTGTTTGGCGTTTTCGATGCCGGCCTCGGCCGAATCGATAGCGTCCTGGCGGGATTCCTTGGCGGCCTCCAACGCTTCCTGCGCCGCCTCCAGCTCCTCTTCCGCTTTTTTGACCCGTTCTTTCAGCGCTTTGGACTCGATGTCTGTCAGCTCGGCCTTTGCCTTTTCCAGCGCGTCTTCCGCTTCTTTGAGGTCCTCCTCGGCCCTCTGAACAGTCCGCTGGCCGTTTTCCTTAGCAGTTTCATAGTCCTCCCGAGCGTTTTGGAGAGTGAGTTTCGCTTCAGCGATGAGCGCAGCACTCTCGCTGGTGTTTCCTTTGTCAGCACTCTGGATTTTCAGGTCAAGCAAGCTGATCTCCTGCCGGAGGCTCTCGAGCTTTTCCTGCACCTGCTCTGTATTGAGCTGTATCAGTGGATCGCCCTTTTTTACCTGCTGTCCCGCGGCGGCCTGTATCTTTTCCACGTCGAGGCCGGCCGGAAGGTTCACATTCACGTCCCCCAGCGCCTCGATATTTCCCGACGCGTTGACCCGGTCGGTGAGAATGCCGCTCTGAACGCCCTCGGCACCTACTTTTGCCACGGTTGCCCCTTCCGCCATTCTGGAAAAAATAGTGAGGAGCAGCATCAGGGCAAAAAAAATCGCCAGCGCCTTGACAGCCGTTCTCTGTGTCTGCTCCTTAAACCGGGACGGGGGGCGTTCCCCCGTCTCCAGCCTCACCTTTTCCCGGGACAGCTGTTTTTGCAGTTTTTCAGCCAGTGAAAACCGCATTTTTATCACTCCGATCGATAGATTTCTGTATTTTCAATAATCTTTTTCGCCGCTTCCTGAGGGGCCAGTGTCCCCTTGAGAATATCGCTTTCTAAAGCGAGGACTGTTTCTTTGACCACATAGTCCACAGCGATAGGGGTTGTGAGGTTGTTGCAGAGTTCCATAAAGCCCAAATCTTTCCCCTGCTCCAATTCCATGTCTTTGATAAACCTGTCAAAGCCCTTCTGCATGGACTTTTCATTTACAGGCAGGCCATCGCCCAGATTTTGATCCTGAACCCTGGCGGAGAGGAGCGTCTTGACAAACTCTTTTGCCAATTCCTGCTGTTTTCCGGAAGAGACGACGCCGATGCTGCACTGGGGCGTATATTCGTTTTTACCAAACAAAGAGCGTATTCCAACGTTCTCCACATCTTGAATATTTCGGAAAATAAAGCCCAGAGTCGCCAGGCCGTTGATCTGCTCAATATCGGTTTTTACCTTGCCCTGTCCAACGTCCATAGCCCCCATGGGCACAATTTCGCCGTTTCCGTCTGCTGTCGTGGAGGAAATCATCACGGCGCCGCTCATGCCGCTCTCACCACCAGAAGCTTTTGCGTTTTGATAGAGATTCTGGATATCCGTCAGGAAAGAAGTGAGTTTTGCTTCATCGATGTTTTTGCCGGAAAGCCAGTCGTTAACAAAGTAGTCGTAATATTCAGACAGAAGGCTTTCCCCGGCAACGCTGTCCGGTGTACGGAAAGTCTGGACGGTATCGGGATCGAAGGGTTTTGCCTGATTGGCCGCGTCAGTCAGGGACTGCAGGGAATCCATCGCAGAATTGTCCCCGACCATTACGGGAATGGTAAATCGGGACGGCACACCGTAAACTTTTCCCTCCCGCTCAAAAGCTCTCATCAAATTGGCATACAATCCTTCCGACCCGGTCAAGTCTTTGACGAGGCCGCTGATATCTGCCAGTACGCCTTTTTCAATGTAAGATTCTACCGGCAGTCCGTCCAGCAGCAGCAAATCGGGGGCTTTGCCCGCCAGCAATTCGGTGTTCAGCGCTTTTATGACGTCTTCCACCGTCACGGAAGAGTCGTCCTCCATTGCCACTCGGTAGTTGATGCGGACGTTTGGATTTTGACGCTGGAATTCGCCGATTGCCTGCCGGATGGTGGTATTCCGTTTGAGGCCGAAAATAGTCAGCTCAGTGTCAGGGCTGGTAGGGGTGTCGGCACTGTATGTATACTTCATAACCTGGGTTTTGGAGTCGTCACCGCTATCTATAAAAATGCCGTAATAGACGCCGGTTTCGTCGGAAATCATCTGCCAAAGCGCCATGGTGGGAATATTCATCGATGTTAAGCCCCCGTCGATGACCCGTTCCCAAATGCTTCCACCGTTGGAAATACGGCTCAGGCCGCTCGAATCCGCCACAAATATGCCATCCTTGTCGATTCCCAGATAAGTGCCCCAGGAGATACCGTCGTACTCGTATTCATGGCTTATATTGCCGGATTCCAGGTCATATTCCACGATTTTGGACATATCACTATTCAAGGTGATTAAGGTGTTCTGATATACCGCTACTTGCCGGCCTCCCATGGCAAATTTCTGCAAAAGACCGCCGTCTGCGCCGCTGTAACGACAGATTTCTCCGCCGCTGTAGGGATAAGAGATAAGGAAATCGCCGTTTTCCAGCACAAAGAGGTTTTCGGGCGAAATGCTGTCCGAACCGGCAAATGAAATTTCGCCATCTTCCCCTTCGTCGGCCAAGCTGACGCTTCCGTTTGTCACCGTAAAGGAACCCGGCGTCCCAGACTCTCCTTCGGATTTGCCTTTCTGCTTCCATTCGGGAATCAAAATTTCATTAAATGTTTTTCCGTCTGTAGATTTCACGAGATGAGGCTCATTTTGCGCATCCTGGTAAATGGCGTAAACAGCCCCGTCCGGCCCTTGGGCAATATCATTGACGTTGTTGCCGTCCTGAGCCAATTCGCTCAGCCACTCCACCTTGGCAGTCTCGATATTGCTGCCGCCTTTTGAAAGAACTCCGCTGAGGATGTGTCCAGGAGTCCCATCCATACTGTATAGGGAATAATAAAAGCTAATGTCCCCGTTTTCTTTTAGTTTTATGCCGCACATCCGTCCGGTGTCGTCGAACTCGTGGATCTGCTCTTCTACATAGCGCCCCATGGGTTTATCAGATTTTTGACTGCCGCCTCCGCAACTGCTTAAAAGCAGGCACAAGGATAGTCCCGCGCTGATAATCTTCAGTAAATGTTGTTTCATATCCATTCTCCTTTTGCTGATCGGTTTCTCTATGACGCATTCATGATACTCCTGCTTTCTCTAAACAACCTCAAAGACTTTGTGAAGATTTTTTAAATGGTGTTCTCGATTTATTCCGATTTTTCTGCTATACTTTTTACTAACAACAAGAAAAGGATTTTTATAATGAGGATTTTGATAATAGAAGACGACAAAGACCTGTGCGAAGCGGTGGGAATTCACCTGAACCGGGAGGGCCATACAGCGGATTTCTGCCACGACGGGGAAGACGGGCTGCACTTCGCCCTGCAAAACGCCTATGACCTGATTTTGCTAGACCGGATGTTGCCCGGCCGGGACGGCATTTCGGTTCTTTCCGCCCTGCGGGGGCAAGGCTTTTCCACACCTGTACTGATGATCACCGCCCGGGACGGCATTGGAGACCGGGTGGATGGATTGGACGCAGGGGCCGACGACTATCTGGTAAAACCCTTTGCAGCGGCGGAACTACTGGCGCGGATCAGGGCCCTTTCCCGCCGCCCTTTGCAGTGGGAAAGCGTACATAAGTTAAAGCTGGGCGATATCGAATTGGATTTGGAACTCTGTATTTTAAACTGCCGCGCCCAGACCATCACCCTGTCCAAACGGGAATCACGGCTTTTGGAGCTTTTCGTGCGCAACCCCGGACAGGTGATGACCCGTGAGCTGCTGCTGGCCCGGATCTGGGGGCCGGATGCCCCAGTGGAGGACGGAAATCTCGATAACTACATTCATTTTCTCCGCCGTCGGCTCAAATCAGTGCAAAGTATAGTGAAAATTACCACGATACGAGGGGTAGGATACCGTTTGGAGGTGCCTCCATGCTGAAAAAACTCCGCCTGCGGCTCACCCTCCTCGCCACCGTCCTAACGGGCGGAGTCCTGCTCATCATGACGTTGATAGCCCTGTCCATCTCGGAAAAGGGCCTCCAGACCAGCAGCGAAAATGCTTTTCAGAGCAATTTAAACTCCATTATTGTAAAGCTCCAAAATGATCAGGTGGTAGCCAACTCCTGGCTCGCCCAAATGGAGTCGTCGGAAGAGCTCATCATTTCCATTTCCGATTCTGATTCCCCTTTGCAATTTCGGGGGAGCTGGTCGCCCCGAACCGACCGGGCCATCCTCATTGAACGGGCTCAGGAAGCAGGAAAATCAGCGGGAATTGATGTGCATATTCCTCCTTTTTCGGTGCTGGAAGCGAGCAGTGTCACCGTATCCATAAAGGGAGACAACGGGGACAACTATCTGGGAGCCGTAGCTGTCATTCCTTCCCACGGCGGCTGGCAAGGCCTCACCCTGCTAAAAGACATGTCGGCACTCTCTTGGAGCTTGACCGTTCAGCGCCTCTCCTTCGGGGCACTAGTGCTTTTAGGGATCGTCCTTCTCTGGTTCCTCTGCTGGTATTTCACCGGCAAGGCCCTCCGTCCCATCCAAGAGAACGCCCGGCGTCAAAACGAGTTCATTGCCGCGGCCTCCCATGAGCTCCGTTCCCCCTTGACCGTCATCCGCACCAGCGCCTCCGCCCTGAACCCCGGCGAATCCCAGTCGCCCCAGCTCATCGCCAATATCGAAAAGGAGTGCGCCCGCATGGCGCGACTCATTGACGATCTGCTGATTCTGGCGGGCAGTGATGCCAAAACCTGGTCTATTCGCACCGAAACGGTAGACCTCGACACCCTGTTGCTGGAGACAGCGGAGCTGTTTTACCCCTTGGCTCAGCAAAAGGGGATGGCGCTTTGCCTCAGGGTGCCGGACGAAACACTGCCTCTTATACATGGGGACGAGCAGCGGCTGAAACAAATTCTCACCATCCTTTTGGACAACGCCTTCAGCTACACACCGGCAAACGGCACTGTCACACTGAAAGCGGAAACCGAAGGCAAGCTGGTGGAAATTTCTGTTTCCGACACTGGCCCCGGCATCCCGTCAAAGCATTTGACCCACATTTTTGACCGGTTCTACCGTGGAGACGCCTCTCGGAAGGATAAAAATCATTTTGGATTGGGTCTCAGCATCGCCTGGGAGCTTGCAGCTCTCCATCAAGGTAAGCTCTATGTAAAGCAAACCGACTCTACTGGAACGACCTTTACCCTCCGTCTGCCGGCTCCATACAGGAAAGCAGAAAAATAATTTTCTTTGAGCCTCATATGATAAAAAACCGTCCTGTCATACAACAGGACGGTTTTTATGTTTTGATATTGCTTTAAAAAGAATTTTAGAGCGGTTTAAGCGATTCCCAGAAGCCGACCTACGGAAGCGACGATGAAGCAAATGACAAAACCTGTCACAGTGGGCACCAAGAAGGATACCCCCGCCCATTTCCAACTGCCGGTTTCCTTGCGGATGGTCAGACAGGTGGTAGAACAGGGCCAGTGCATGAGAGAAAACAGCATGGTGCAGACAGCCGTAATGATGGTCCAGCCGTTGTCGACAAGTAGGGTTTGCAGCTCAGAAAGCTGATCCAACTCGATGAGCGTTCCGCCCGCCATATAGGACATAATGATAATCGGAAGGACGATTTCGTTGGCGGGAAAGCCCAGGATAAACGCCATCAAAATGGTACCGTCCATGCCAAACAGAGAGGCGAAGGGATCGAGGAAGTTGGTGCAGAGGGCCAGTATCGTCTCGCCGCCTACTGAAATGTTTGCCATAAGCCAGATGACGATGCCCGCCGGAGCAGCTACCACAATGGCCCTGCCCAGTACGAATAAAGTTCGGTCAAAAATAGAGCGGACGATGACTTTGCCGATTTGGGGTTTCCGGTAAGGGGGAAGTTCCAAGGTAAAGGACGACGGAATTCCCTTTAATATAGTTTTTGAAAGAATACGGGAGAGGAGAAAGGTCATCAGCACACCGAGAACGATAACACCCACTAAAAACAGCGTAGACAAAACCGACGCTCCCATGGTTGCCGCCGCTCCGACAAAGAAGATGGAAATGAGGGTAATCAGGGTTGGAAATGCGCCACCATCCAAACGGCGACTTTGCTCCATACGACGAGTAGATGGCTGACAGTTCCCTACTCGCCGTCGATAAAAATATGGAGGTCTTTGCCATCCCAGACAATTTTCTTAACCATCAGCTTGATTAAGGTACGCTTTTCTTCAATCGTCAGCGTATGGAAATTGTCTTTGAAGCTGGATAACGCCGTGGACAGCATATCCACTTGGATTTCCCTGTCCGCTATGATGTTTACATCCTTTTGCAGACGGGCTTTTTCTTCTTTCATGGAAGCAAGCTCTTTGTCCAGCTCTGTAATTCTGGCATTTACACGTTCAATGAACGCAGCTCCTAAGTTTCCGTGTGACAGTGTGTGGATAAGATTGTCAATCTCACTGTTGCATTTTTTGATTTTATCATCAATGACCGCTACGGGGCTTTTTTGTGTCTGTCCTTGTAAATCACGTTTCAGCTTTTCCAGCAGCTTGTAGATACCGGAGTTCTCGTCCGTGTACTGCATGAGATATTCACAAACAATATCGTCTGCCTGCTGACCGTTGAGATTTTGACAATCGCATAAATCTAAGCCGCCACGCAGTTTGTTGTTACAAATATAATCGTAAAGTTCACGGTTGCCGCTTTTGCCGCTCCGCTGCTTTGCAAACATCCGGCTCTTGCATTTATCACAGAAGATTAAGCCGGACAGTAAGGAATAGTCATTGTGCATGATAGCAGGCTTCTTCCCAGTGGGGATATTGTCTTTCAAGATATTTTGAATTGCTACCCATTTTTTACCGGAAATACGCCCCTTGTGCTTACCGATTGCGACAATCCATTTATCCATATCCTGTCTTGGGGCACTTTTCTTTCGGTAATCACGCTTATTGTATGCCAGCAGACCGGATTTATTAGAACAATCGGTCTTCTCAAAGCAAACATCTGAATGATGTTCCGTAAAGTATTCCCATGCGTCTTCATCAGCGATACAGTAAACCGGATTTTGCAATATTTCCTTAATACCGATGGTAGAGAAAATCTTTCCTGTGCGTGATTTAATTCCCTGCTTGATTAAGTATTTGCTTACGCCGGATATGCTCCGAAGCTCTAAGAATTTTTCCAGAATACAGTCAATGGTTTTCAATTCCTCTGGATTGTCCTTTAGCTTGCAGGAAGTCTTGATTTTACCGTCAATGATGATTTCCTGTATCTTTTCAGAAGTAAATCCTGTTGGGGTAGTGCCGCCCAGCCAGCGTCCAGTTCTTGCCAGCATTAGCATATTGTCACGGACACGCTCTGCAATCGTTTCTCTTTCCAGTTGGGCGAAAACCGAAGCTATATACATCATGGCTTTTCCCATAGGCTTTGAGGTGTCAAATTCTTCTTTGATACAGATAAATGAAATATTGTAGCTGTTCAAGTCTTCAATCAGAGAAGAAAAGTCGCTGACATTACGGCTGATACGGTCAAGACGATAGCAGACAACGTATTCTGGTTTATTCAGTTTTATATCACGGAGCATTTGTTGGAATTGCGGTCTGTCCGTGTTCTTTGCGGAAAAGCCCTCGTCTTCATAAACGACGATTTCCGCATTATCCGATTCGGGGATTTTGGTTGAAATATACTCCCTGCACATTTCAATCTGGTTTTCAACGCTTTCCCCTTTGCCTGTATATACCGATTTACGGCTGTATATGAAGATTTTCAAAGGTTACTCACCATCCTTTTTCTGCTGCACATAGTCAGATAAAATCTTAGCGCATAGGTTGGAAAAGGTACGCTTGTCCTCTTTTGCCAGATTATCTAACTGCTGCTTTAATTCCTTTGGAATTGTTATAGGTACTCTCACGTTATTTTCAGAAACAGCCAAACTATCCACCTCCTTATATATAGTGTATCACAGTGTAACACTTTTGTCAAGGCGTTCAGTGATAAGCTGCGTAATTATTAGGCGTGAATGATTGTTTTAGTAATTGATTGTACGGTTAAAGTAAGAGTGCTATAATGTACAATATGTCTTTTATATCGGGAGGAATTATGAAAAAATACAAAGTAGATAGTTTATCAAAATACTTAGCTCTTATAGAAGAGAATATTATTTCTGATTTCATTTACAGAGGTCAAAGTGAACCATATTTTTCTATTCAAGCAAGTGGATTTAGACCTTATTGTGGCGGTTGGGATTCTGATATGATTTATGATATGCCCTATCTCCATACCTCTTTTTATAACAGGGTTATCGGACAACTTTCAGAAGATGAAAGAAAATATTTTTTGGCATTCTGTCAACATCATGGGATTCCAACCAATTTAGTAGATGTCAGTTATTCTCCATTGGTTGCGCTTTTCTTTGCTTGTGATGGTAAAAGTGAGAGAAAGTTTACATTAAGTGAATTTATAGGTGATATGTCCATTGATGATTTTGAAAAAGACGCCTCTTGTCAAAACACTTTTATTCATAATTTGATAAATCAAGTTAAAAAACCTTTCTATTCACAATACGCTCAAATTTACATGTTAAAGAAAGAACGTTTAATCAATGTTACTGATTTGATTGTAGAACTAAATGGAAGAAATTTATTTGATGTTTTATTAACTGACGAAATCTTAACGCTTAAACTTTTGAAGGCAATAAAAGAACATTTTAAATCTATCAAATGTGCAACACTAAATGTTTGGCTGAAAAATATTTTAGAAGAGTATGTAAAGATAAACGAATTGAATAGTTTTCTTTCGTTATCTGATGAATTGCATTTGGTAATAAAATCAGCATTGAAATCAGACGATATAGATTATAAAGATATATTTAGGGCATTGGAAAAGGATTATAAATTCGGGTTATTTCAAAAGGTTCTCGTCCATGAGCCATTAACATTCCAGATTGATTCTGATATTATCGCTACATTATACACAATTATATTGATTGAAATCTTAGATACACTCAAAAATGCACCTCAAAAAGTCAATATAGATTTAGATATATATTTTACGTATCAACCTCCACAACTTTTTGAAAGAATTTCTAATCAACAGAGCTTTTTCATTTATCAGCCATATTTATACACTAATGATGGAGTGTATAATTATTGTGAACTAAATATACAATCTATTAATGCCGATGTAATAATTGAAATAGATAACCATTCAAATATCTTGAAAGAACTACAACTTTTGGGAATAGATAAAGGCACAATTTATGGTGATATTGATAATATTGCAAAATCAGTTTTAAATTCTTCTGGAAAATTATTTAAAGTTTAAAGTTCAACAATCTATTATTTAGACGTTCAGCAATGGGCGTCTTTTTTCTTGCCCAAAATTCAGAAAGGATGTGATACCCATGCCACGGCAAGAACCGCAGGAGCGTTCCCCTCCGTATAACATCATGTAGAGATTCCGCCAGTCACGGGCTGGCAGAAATCCCCCTTATTCGGCTTGGCTACCCTATACCTGTCAGAATGGGATTTGTCAAGGGTGCGTAGCACAACGTCAACCCTTGATAAATCACAGGCAGACAGGTATTCTCCACGAAGCTGAATGAGGAACTAACAAAACCCATTAACCATCAATCATCAGAAAGGAAAGGTAAAAACATATGGAACTTAAATTTGTTATCCCGAACATGGAAAAGACATTCGGCAACTTGGAGTTTGCCGGAGAAGACAAGACAGAACAGCGCAGAATCAATGGGCGCATGACTGTACTCACACGCAGCTTCAATCTGTACTCTGACGTACAGAGGGCGGATGATATTGTCGTGATTCTGCCAGCCGAAGCAGGCGAAAAGCATTTTGATTTTGAAGAACGTGTCAAGCTGGTAAATCCCCGTATTACCGCAGAGGGCTATAAAATCGGCACACGGGGCTTCACAAACTATATTCTCCATGCAGACGACATGGTAAAAGCATAAGGAAAGAGAGGTATCTATTTATGAGATTAGCAAATGGAATCGTGATTGACAAGGAAGCAACATTTGGAGCGTTGAAGTTTTCTGCCCTCCGCCGTGAAGTACGGATTCAGAATGAGGATGGTACGGTATCGGATGAAATCAAGGAACGCACTTACGATTTGAAATCCAGAGGACAGGGGCGCATGATTCAAGTGTCTATCCCTGCCAGCGTGCCGCTGAAAGAGTTTGACTACAACGCAGAAGTGGAAATCATCAATCCCGTTGCCGATACCGTCGCAACCGCCACGTTTCAAGGGGCAGAGGTGGACTGGTATATCAAGGCGGATGATATTGTCTTGAAAGGAAAGCCAGCACAGCCAGTAGAAAATCCGCAGAATCAGCAACACATGAAAAAAGGATAATAAGCCAATTCTCTTACTATCCTTTTATTGATTAATATGGGAAGCCAGAATAAGGGTCATTATATTTATCTTGAACTTTATATTTGGCTTCTATTTGACTAAATGCTGTACGGAAATGAGTAAGTAATTCACTATCATTTTGGAGTTCCTCAACAGCCCACGGTTGTAGCATATAAGGAAAAACAGCATTGTTTAGATCAGACACAGCGTACTGATTTGTAGTTTCTATAATCACTATATTTTGTTTGAGCCATTTCACAGCTCCGTCATGTAATGGCAGTTCGCCCGTATGGTTGTCTTCCATATATAGACCATATACAATAGCTTTTTGGTAATCATCTAATTTTTGTAGTCGTTCTTTTGCAGTTGCCTTAAATTTTTTCATGGCGTGTTTGTGGCTAAAATATTTATAACCACCTATCACAACTGTGACTATAAGTATTGAAAAAGATATTAAAAATAACAGTCCTATGGCAAAGCCATATTTATTCCTGAAATCAACCATATACATTTTGGAAACTATGTTCTCTGGAAGAAACAGAACCATACCCGAAGCAAGCGCAAGCGCAAACATTATTTTTGTTGGTAATTTAAAAAAATCCGCAAGGTTAAAATCAAAATTCATTCTTTCACTCCTAACATAAAGATATGGTTTGATTATACCAAATTTTGATTATAAAGGCTATTTAATTCGTAACGATGTAAAGGAGGTTCAATGACATTCTATAAATATAGGGGAAAACGTATAAGAGCCAGCGATAAATCCCTTGTGTACCGTTTCTGTGGCAGTTCACTTCTGTTCCTGTTCGTGATGGTCGTACTGCTTTTGAACATGGGACAGCTCATGCGTACTGACTGGAATACATTCAGCCTTATCCGTAATGACGGACTGGCGTTCTCGCTTTCCCTTTACAATTACATAACTATTTTTATAGCGGCTGGTATCTGTCTAGCGGCGGCGCTGGTCTTCCGGCACTACTGCCGTGACTATGTGAAACAGCTCTATCACCGCCAAAAGCTGGCGAAGATGGTTCTGGAAAATAAATGGTATGAAGCGGAACAGGTGCAGTCAGACGGTTTCTTCAAAGACCTGTCCTCCAGCCGTTCAAAGGAGAAAATCAGCTATTTTCCCAAAATCTACTACCAGCTAAAAAATGGGCTAATTCATATTCGGGTGGAAATCACGCTGGGAAAATATCAAGACCAGCTTTTGCACTTGGAAAAGAAACTGGAAAGCGGTTTGTACTGTGAGCTGACCGACAAGGAATTAAAGGATTCCTACGTGGAATATACCCTGCTCTATGATACTATCGCAAACCGCATTTCCATAGAGGATGTGCAGGCAAAGGATGGCAGGCTCCGGCTGATGAAAAATATCTGGTGGGAGTATGACAAGCTGCCCCATATGCTGATTGCCGGAGGAACAGGCGGCGGTAAGACGTATTTCATTCTGACGCTCATAGAAGCCCTGCTCCGCACAAATGCTGTTCTCTACGTCTTAGACCCGAAGAACGCCGACCTTGCCGACTTGGAAGCCGTCATGCCAAACGTCTACTATAAAAAGGATGATATGACCGCCTGCCTTGACCGTTTCTATGATGAAATGATGAAACGCAGCGAGGATATGAAGCAGATGGAGGGCTACAAGACAGGAGAAAACTACGCCTACTTGGGATTGCCAGCGAACTTCCTTATTTTTGATGAATATGTGGCGTTCATGGAAATGCTGGGAACAAAAGAGAACGCCGCCGTCCTTAATAAGCTGAAACAGATTGTCATGCTGGGGCGGCAGGCCGGATTCTTTCTGATTCTTGCCTGCCAGCGTCCGGACGCAAAATATCTGGGCGACGGAATCCGTGACCAGTTCAATTTCCGTGTGGCTCTTGGGCGTATGTCTGAAATGGGCTATGGGATGATGTTCGGGGAAACTGACAAGGACTTTTTCTTGAAGCAGATAAAAGGGCGTGGCTATGTAGACGTGGGTACAAGCGTCATATCCGAATTTTACACGCCCCTTGTGCCAAAAGGACACGACTTCCTAAAGGAAATCAAACTACTTGCAAACAGCAGGCAGGACACACAGGCGGCGTGCGGAGCGGAAGCCGCAGGGGTGGACTGACCTGCTGGCTGGTGTGCCGCAAGGCACGCCAGCACCTAACCCCCCGTATCTAACAGGGGGGTACAAATCGACTGGAAACAGTCTGAAAATAAAGCGGAATCCTGCTGGTTACATGGGATTCCTTAAAATCCGGCGTGTGTCAGCAAAGTACCGAAAGTTGACATACGCCTTTTTGATTGGAGGGATATTCACTGAATCATGATACTTGGGTATAGGAATTAAAGGAAAAACGCTCCGGCTATGGAATCTCGCAGAGCAGGCTTGCGGTAGCGGCTGGCATGACACGCCAGTATCTAAGCGACATTGAAACGGGCAAAGTGCTTCCGTCCGAAGAACTAAAAACATCACTGTTGGACGCACTGGAACGATTCAATCCAGACGCTCCCCTTGAAATGCTCTTTGACTATGTGCGGATTCGCTTCCCTACTCTGGATGTGAAGCACGTTGTTGAAGATATTTTGAGGTTGAAGCTGTCCTATATGCTCCATGAAGACTACGGCTTTTATTCTTACGCTGAACATTACTGTCTGGGCGACATATTCGTGCTGGTATCACCCGAAGAAGAAAAAGGCGTGCTGCTGGAACTGAAAGGGCGTGGCTGCCGTCAGTTTGAAAGCTACCTGTTGGCACAGGAACGGAGCTGGTACGAGTTTTTCATGGACTGTCTGGTAGAGGGCGGCGTGATGAAGCGGCTTGACCTTGCCATCAACGACAAGACAGGGATTCTTAACATCCCCCGTCTGACGGAGAAATGCCGGAATGAGGAATGTGTTTCCGTGTTCCGCAGCTTTAAGAGCTACCGCAGCGGCGAGCTGGTGCGGAGGGATGAAAAGGAGTGCATGGGAAACACGCTGTATATCGGCTCTTTACAGAGTGAAGTGTACTTCTGCATTTATGAAAAGGATTTTGAGCAGTACAAGAAAAATGACATTCCCATAGAGGAAGCCGAAGTCAAGAACCGCTTTGAAATCCGGCTGAAAAATGAGCGTGCTTACTATGCCCTCCGTGACCTGCTGGCGTATGACAATCCAGAACGAACCGCTTTTAAGATTATCAATCGCTATGTGCGGTTCGTGGATAAGGACAATACGAAGCCTCGTTCTGAATGGCGGATAAGTGAGGAATGGGCGTGGTTTATTGGGGAAAATCGAGAAAGCATGAAGCTGACAACGAAGCCCGAACCGTATTCATTCCAGCGTACCTTGAACTGGCTTTCCCATCAAGTAGCCCCAACCTTGAAAGTGGCTATGAAGCTGGATGAAATCAACCATACGCAGGTCGTAAAGGATATTATCGCCAGTGCGAAACTAACGGAGCGGCACGAAAAGATTTTAAAACAACAAGCCGCCACTGCAAAGGAGGTGGTTATCTAACTGCTTTTTATTCCCTTTTGACATTCAAACAAAGAAAGGAGCGATTTTATGAATTTCGGACAGAACTTATACAACTGGTTTTTATCAAACGCACAATCTCTGGTACTGCTGGCAATCGTCGTGATTGGGCTTTACCTCGGATTCAAACGTGAATTTAGCAAGCTGATTGGCTTTCTGATTATCTCGCTGATTGCCGTTGGTCTGGTCTTCAACGCCGCTGGTGTGAAAGACATTTTGTTAGAGCTGTTCAACAAGATTATCGGAGCTTAAATCAATTTGTTTGCGGTCACGCAAACACTCCTTTCCCCCTATGGGAGATGGGCATAGGGGGAATGAAAAGGGGGTGACGGAATGGTACACAAAGAATTTCAGAAAGGATGTGACGCACTATCGAAGAAATGAGAATCTATATTGCCAACTTAGGCAAATACAACGAGGGAGAATTGGTTGGGGCATGGTTCACGCCGCCCATTGATTTTGACGAAGTGAAAGAGCGTATCGGTTTGAATGACGAATACGAAGAATACGCCATCCATGACTATGAACTGCCCTTTGAAATCGACGAGTACACGCCCATTGAGGAAGTAAACCGTTTATGTGAAATGGTGGAGGATTTACCGGAGGACATACAGGCAGAGCTTCACGAACTACAATCCTATTTCGGCGGTATCGAAGAATTGTGCGAGCATGAAGACGATATTATCCATTATCCCGACTGTGAGGACATGGCGGATGTGGCACGCTATTTCATTGAAGAAACAGGTGCTTTGGGCGAAGTGCCGGCAAGCCTGCAAAACTACATTGACTATGAAGCCTACGGGCGTGACCTTGAAATCAGCGGCAGTTTTGTTGTCACGAACCACGGCGTATTTGAAATCACTCGCTAAGAATCTGGCAGATCACAACCCGACAGGGGATGTTCTGACAGATTCTTTATTTTTCGGGGTGGCTTCCGTGCTGCCCCACACTCTTTTAGAAAGGACTGATTACATGAAGAAAATACGAAGCTACACAAGTATCTGGTCGGTGGAAAAGGTGCTATATTCCATCAATGACTTTAAGCTGCCGTTCCCTATCACGTTTACGCAAATGACGTGGTTCGTGGTATCGCTGTTTGCCGTCATGCTGCTTGGGAATGTGCCGCCGTTGTCCATGATAGACGGGGCTTTCCTTAAATACTTTGGGATTCCCCTTGCGCTTACATGGTTCATGTGCCAGAAGACCTTTGATGGGAAGAAACCTTACGGCTTTCTGAAATCCGTTATCGCCTATCTGGTGCGCCCGAAACTGACCTATGCAGGAAAGACCGTGAAGCTGGGGAAAGACCATCCGGCAGAATCCATCACGGCAGTTAGGAGTGAAATTTATGGCATATCCGATTAAGTATATTGAAAACAATCTGGTGTGGAACAACGACGGGGAATGTTTCGCCTACTATGAGCTGCTTCCCTACAATTATTCGTTCCTTAGTCCAGAACAGAAATATCAAGTCCACGATTCATTCCGGCAGTTAATCGCACAGAACCGTGACGGAAGAATCCACGCTTTGCAGATTAGTACGGAATCCAGTATAAGGGCAGCGCAGGAACGCTCTAAAAAGGAAGTGTCCGGCAGGCTGAAAGAAATTGCCTATGAGAAAATCGACGCACAGACCGAAGCCCTTATTTCTATGATTGGGGAAAATCAGGTGGACTACCGCTTTTTTATCGGCTTCAAGCTGATTCTGAATGAGCAGGAAGTCACGATTAAAAGCGTGGGTAAAGAAGCAGCAAACGCCTTTTCTGACTTCATCCATGATGTGAACCATAAACTCATGGGGGATTTTGTTTCTATGAGCAATGATGAAATCTGGCGTTTTTCTAAGATGGAAAAACTACTGGAAAATAAAATTTCACGCCGTTTTAAAATCCGCCGTCTGGACAAGGACGATTTCGGTTATCTTATTGAACACCTTTACGGGCAGACAGGAACAGCATACGAGGACTACGAATACTATCTGCCGAAGAAAAAACTGGATAAGGAAACGCTGGTAAAATATTACGACCTTATCAAGCCGACACGCTGTCTGATGGAAGAAAAGCAGCGGTATTTGAAAATCGAGCAGGAGGATTCCACGGCATATGTCGCCTACTTCACTATCAATTCCATTGTGGGCGAACTGGACTTCCCGTCTTCTGAAATCTTTTACTATCAGCAACAGCAGTTCACCTTTCCCATTGATACCAGCATGAATGTGGAAATCGTGGCGAACCGGAAAGCCCTGTCCACTGTCCGCAACAAGAAGAAAGAGCTGAAAGATTTGGATAACCACGCATGGCAGAGTGACAATGAAACCAGCTCCAACGTGGCGGAAGCATTGGACAGTGTGAATGAACTGGAAACCACCTTAGACCAAAGCAAGGAATCCATGTATAAGCTGTCCTATGTGGTGCGTGTCACAGCTCCCGACCTTGACGAGCTGAAACGCCGCTGTAATGAAGTCAAGGATTTCTACGACGATTTGAGCGTAAAGCTGGTGCGTCCGTTTGGGGATATGCTGGGCTTGCATGGGGAATTTCTGCCTGCCAGCAAGCGGTATATGAATGATTACATCCAGTATGTGACAAGCGACTTCCTCGCCGGATTGGGATTCGGGGCTACGCAGATGTTGGGGGAGAATGAGGGAATCTATGTGGGGTACAGCCTTGACACGGGAAGAAATGTGTATCTGAAACCTGCCCTCGCCAGTCAAGGGGTAAAAGGTTCTGTGACAAACGCCCTTGCTGCCGCTTTCGTCGGCTCATTGGGCGGCGGAAAATCATTCTCCAACAACATGATTGTCTATTACTCCGTCCTGTTCGGCGCACAGGCGGTCATTGTAGACCCAAAGGCGGAACGTGGGAACTGGAAAGAAACGCTGCCGGAGATTGCCGACGAGATTAACATTGTCAATCTTACCTCGGACGAGAAGAACAAGGGGCTGCTTGACCCTTATGTGATTATGGAGAATCCGAAAGATTCGGAATCTCTGGCAATCGACATTCTCACATTCCTTACAGGCATTTCCTCCCGTGACGGCGAAAAGTTCCCTGTCCTTAGAAAAGCCATTCGTGCTGTAACCAATAGTGAGGAACGGGGCTTACTAAAAGTCATTGAGGAATTGCGTGTGGAGGGAACGCCCATCAGCGTAAGTATTGCAGACCATATCGAATCTTTCACAGATTACGATTTTGCACACCTGCTTTTCTCACATGGGGATGTGGAGCAGTCCATCAGCCTTGAAAAGCAGTTGAACATCATACAGGTAGCGGATTTGGTACTGCCGGATAAGGAAACCAGCTTTGAAGAATATACCACAATGGAGCTTTTGTCCGTGGCTATGCTAATCGTTATCAGTACATTCGCTCTTGATTTCATCCACACAGACCGCAGCATTTTTAAGATTGTAGACCTTGACGAAGCATGGAGCTTCTTACAGGTGGCGCAGGGAAAAACCCTGTCCATGAAGTTAGTGAGGGCTGGGCGAGCCATGAACGCAGGCGTTTACTTTGTCACGCAGAACACAGACGATTTACTGGATGAAAAGCTGAAAAACAATCTCGGCTTAAAATTTGCGTTCCGTTCCACAGATATGAACGAGATAAAAAAGACGCTCTCCTTTTTCGGCGTGGACGCAGAGGACGAGAACAACCAGAAGCGGTTGCGTGACCTTGAAAATGGACAGTGCCTTATTAGTGACCTATACGGACGTGTGGGCGTGATACAGTTCCATCCGATATTTGAAGACCTGCTGCACGCCTTTGATACCAGACCGCCCGTCAGAAAAGAGGTGGAGGAATGACAATACAAAGAATATTTCACCGGAAACCGGCGGCAGGCGGCAAGCCGGAACGGAAAAGGAAATGGAATATACAGCAGCTTGGTAAAGTGGCAGTTACGGTACTTCTGGTATTCGTGATTGCCATTTTTCTGTTAGCGACGCTGGGAACGGTAGCCCATGCCGCAGGGCTGGTGGATGATACCGTCAATGCAGCTAATGAATACAGCAAGTACCCACTGGACAACTACCAGCTTGATTTTTATGTGGACACGGGCTGGGATTGGCTGCCGTGGAACTGGCTGGACGGTATCGGAAAGCAGGTCATGTATGGGCTTTACGCCATCACAAATTTTATCTGGACAATCAGCCTTTATCTTTCCAACGCCACGGGCTATCTCATACAGGAAGCCTATTCGCTGGACTTCATTTCGGCAACGGCGGATTCTATCGGAAAGAATATGCAGACCCTTGCAGGCGTTACCCCAAACGGGCTGTCCTCGGAGGGATTTTATATCGGATTCCTGCTGATTCTGATTCTTGTCGTGGGAATCTACGTCGCATACACGGGGCTTATCAAGCGTGAAACTACAAAGGCAATCCACGCCGTCGTGAATTTCGTGGTGGTATTTGTGCTGTCAGCGTCCTTTATTGCCTACGCTCCCGACTATATCGGGAAAATCAATGACTTTTCCGCAGACATAAGCAATGCCAGCCTGTCACTTGGCACGAAGATTGTCATGCCAAACTCGGAAAGCCAGGGCAAAGACAGTGTAGACCTTATCCGTGACAGCCTTTTTTCCATTCAAGTAAAACAGCCGTGGCTTCTGCTTCAATACGGCAACTCGGATATAGAGAGTATTGGTGCGGATCGGGTGGAGAGTTTACTATCCACCAGCCCCGACACCAACAATGGAGAAGACAGGGAAGAAATCGTCGTGGAGGAAATCGAGGACTTAGAGAACACGAACCTTACTGTCACGAAAACCATTAACCGCTTGGGGATGGTGTTCTTCCTCTTTATCTTCAATATTGGCATTTCTGTGTTCGTGTTCCTGCTGACAGGTATCATGATTTTTTCGCAGGTGCTATTCATCATTTACGCTATGTTCCTGCCCGTGAGTTTCATTTTAAGCATGATTCCCACCTTTGACGGAATGTCAAAACGTGCCATCACAAAGCTGTTCAATACCATTCTGACAAGGGCGGGAATCACGCTGGTTATCACAACAGCGTTCAGCATTTCTACTATGCTCTATACGCTGTCCGCTGGTTATCCGTTCTTCCTTATTGCGTTCTTGCAGATTGTGACCTTTGCCGGAATCTACTTTAAGCTGGGGGATTTAATGAGTATGTTCTCCTTGCAGAGTGGCGATTCCCAAAGCGTGGGAAGCCGTATTATGCGAAGACCCCGTATGCTCATGCACGCCCATATGCACCGCTTACAGCATAAGCTGGGGCGTTCCGTGGCGGCTCTTGGGGCTGGCGCAGCCGCTTCTAAGGCTTCTAAACAATCGGGGGCGGCTTCCGGCTCGGGAGCTTCCAGAACCACACAGGCAGACCATACCCGACCAGACGGACAGGGAGGCGCAGAAGAAAAGGCTTCTTTTGGCAAACGGGCTGGACAGGCAGCAGGTGCGGTCATGGACACCAAAGGCAAGATTATAAACACCGCCGCAGGGCTGAAAGAACAGGCAAAGGATTTGCCCGTCAATGCAAAATACGCTCTTTACCACGGGAAAACGCAGGTGTCGGAGGGCGTGCGTGACTTTACATCCAGTATGACACAGACCAGAACCGCCAGAGCGGAGGGGCGCAAGGAAAAAGAGGAACAGCGCAGGAAGACCATTGCGGAGCGTCGGGCAGAAATGGAGCAGGCAAAAAGCAAAAAAACTTCTGCCGCAGAACCGCAGAAAACCGCTTCCCCTGTGCATGAACGACCTGCCACCACCACACCGCAGACAGAATCACGTGAGCCTATGGAGCGCAGCCAGACACAGACGGCCAGACCAGCGGTACAGGCTGGAAGTGCTGGCAAGCCGACGGAAAGACCTGTGGTATCATCCGTGAAAGAAAAAGCGGATATGCCAGCCGTGGAGGAAAAACAAGCGGTCAAAGCGGAAACACCGCCAGTACGGGCAGAACGGCAGATAGTCAAAAGCAATTCGCAGCCAGCCGTCACAGAACAGCATACCATCAAAGCGGATATGCCGCCAGAGAGGTCAGAACGTCAGATTGTGCAGACGGCTTCCCCTGCCACAGTAGAGCAAGAGCCGCAGCGACATTCCATCAAGGAACGCAGCTCCACCATTAAGCGTGAATCAACCAGAAAGGAGAAGTCCAGAACTGCCGCCGAAGTTAAGAAAGGGGAGAAAAAATGAAGCTGAAGCATATCATCATTGCAAGCTCTGGGATGTTCGTGCTGATTTTCTCCCTGCTCCTGTTTGTGGTCGTCTTGTTCTCGGACGAAGAAGACGGCGGCGGTTCTCATATCCAGTATGGCGGCGTGAATGTGTCAGCGGAGGTACTGGCACATAAGCCCCTGCTGGAAAAGTACGCAAGAGAATACGGGATTGAGGAATACATCAATGTTCTGCTTGCAATTATACAGGTGGAATCCGGCGGCACGCTGGAAGATGTTATGCAGTCCTCGGAATCGCTGGGATTGCCGCCAAACTCACTAAGCACAGAGGATTCTATCAAGCAGGGCTGCAAGTATTTCTCGGAACTGGTGGCTTCCGCCGAAGCAAAGGGCTGTGACCTAAACGCCGTCATTCAGTCCTATAACTATGGCGGCGGCTTTCTTGACTATGTGTCGAACCGTGGGAAGAAATACACCTTTGAACTGGCGGAAAGTTTCGCAAGGGATAAATCCGGCGGAACAAAAGTGACTTACACAAACCCTATCGCTGTGGAGAAAAACGGCGGATGGCGGTATAACTACGGAAATATGTTCTACGTGCTGGTGGTGTCACAATATCTAACAGTAGCACAGTTTGACGACGAAACGGTACAGGCTATCATGGATGAAGCCTTAAAATATGAGGGCTGGAGGTACGTGTTCGGCGGAGCTTCCCCTACTACCTCCTTTGACTGTTCCGGTCTTGTCCAGTGGTGTTTCGGCAAGGCTGGAATCTCCATGCCACGGACGGCGCAGGAACAGTACAACGTGACACAGCATATCCCCTTGTCCGAAGCAAAGGCTGGGGATTTGGTCTTTTTCCACTCTACCTATAATGCAGGCACTTATATTACGCACGTTGGGATATATCAAGGAAATAACCGTATGTTTCATGCAGGCGACCCTATCGGCTATGCCGATTTGACAAGTTCCTACTGGCAGCAGCATTTAGCCAGTGCAGGAAGAATCCCAAAATAGAAAGGATGAAAACTATGATTCAAATAAGAAAAAAGGAAAACCAGAAACAGCCAAAAGAAAAGAAGCCCCGTATCTATAAGGCGAATACCCACAAGCGGATTGTAATTGCCCTGTGGGTGCTGCTGGCGGTCAGCTTCTGCTTTGCAGTCTATAAGAATTTCACGGCGATTGACGTTCATACCATCCATGAAACAAAGGTCATTGAGGAAAAAATCGTCGATACCCATAAGATAGAGAACTTTGTGACGAACTTTGCAAAGGTCTATTATTCATGGGAACAGACGGCGGCTTCCATTGACAACAGGGAGAACGCTATCAAGAATTATATGACAGGAGATTTGCAGGCATTAAATACCGACACCATCCGTAAGGATATTCCCGTGTCCTCGGCGGTCAATGGGGTGCAGATATGGTCTGTTACACAGGTGGATGAAAACCAGTTCTCCGTGATCTTCACTGTGGAACAGTTAATCACGGAGAACGGAAGCACGAAAACGGTACGTTCCGCTTATGAAGTCACGGTTTATGTGGATGGCTCTGGAAACATGGTTCTCACGAAGAATCCGACCATTACCAGCACACCCGTGAAATCCGGCTATACGCCAAAGGCAAAGGAAAGCGACGGAACGGTGGACGCTGTGACGACGGATGAAATCAACGAATTTCTGACGACATTCTTTAAGCTCTACCCAACCGCAACCGCTAAAGAGCTGTCCTATTATGTGAATGGGGGCGTGTTAAAGCCTATTGGGAAAGATTATGTATTCTCGGAACTGGTAAATCCCATCTACAACCGCAGCAACAGTCAAGTGACTGTTTCCGTGGCTGTGAAGTACCTAGACCAGCAGACAAAGGCAACGCAGGTATCACAGTTTGACTTAGTGCTGGAAAAGAACGGGAATAACTGGAAGATAATTAAATAACATGTGGGCTATCTCCTCATATTTTTTTATGGATAGATAGCCCATTAATAAAAATTAAAAAGAAAAAACCAATTAAACTTATTGACGGATTTCAAACAACGTGGTATTATTTAACTGTGATTTAATCATGATTAAATCACAGTTAAATAAATAGTTGGGAGGATATAGAAGTGGACAATACAGAAGCAAAAAAAAGAATTTTAGAAACCGTAGTTTCAGCCATGCAGGAAAATCAGGATATTGGTAAATTGACTAATAGACAGATTGCAGAAAAAGCTGGCGTGAATAGTGCGTTAATAAACTACTATTTTAAGTCAAAAGACAATCTATTAATAGAGGCAGTTAATATTTGCATGGGTAATTTATTTGAGAATATTATACAAAAAACATCTAAAGAAATTGACCCATTACTTCGACTGGAAAGCATGATTAAAGAAATTGTATGTCTAGGATATAATCATTATCCACTAGCAAAAATTACAGTTGCAAATGAATTGAATGGAGGTGGAATCATTACAAATAAAATGATACAGCCAGTATTAAAAGAGATATTTAAGCAAAGTAAGGACGAATACGAGATAAAAATACTCGCTGCACAAATACTTTTGCCTGTACAAGTCATTTTTTTAAATGCTTCTGCTTACCAAAAATATCTTCAATGTGATATTAAAAATGTAATGGTCGAGCAGGAAAAACTTATTGACATTATATTTAAAAATCTATCTTTAGAAATGGGAGGTGCATGTTAAATGAAATTATTAATATCTATCAGCGCTACTATTACTGCCATTCTACTAATATCAACCTTGATATGTGGTTTATGGATGAAGTCAGTACCAATGGTAACTGCTAATAATATTAGTTTCCATATGAACTGTGGAGTTACCTCTATATGTTTGTTCTTCATAACTATGATACTAATACTTATCCAAAACAGAAAGGAGCGGAAGAAATAATGAAAATTGCCGTTATGTATATTTCTAAAACAGGCAGTACACAGCTATGTGCAGAATATATTGCTTCAAAATTACAAGACTGCTCTCTGTTTGATTTGGATAGAGAAATCCCTTGTCTATCAGATTTTGACGTACTATTGATTGGCTCTGGTGTTCGTATGGGTAAAATTTACAAACCTGCAAAACAGGTATTAAATGACAATATAGAAACCTTGATAGCAAAAAAAACCATCATATTTCTTTGCAATTTTTATCCAGAAACGATACAAAAAACCATTCGGAATAGTATTCCGAATAGATTAATAAACCATGCGAAAATTATTAAATGTGGAGGAATCTCTCCATTTAGCAAACCAACAAATACTGAATGGTTGAATTGTACAGAAATCAATGAAGTATTAACCGCATTTTGTTTAATGTAGATGTTTCTACATATCTTATACAATGCTATATCAAAATATATAGAACGTTTAATTGAAATACGTAATCTAAAGTGGGGTAAAATAAATATGGAAAATAAATGGATTTTATGCCCTGTATGTGGTAATAAAACAAGATTAAAAATAAGAAATGACACTGAAATAAGCAAATTTCCTCTGTATTGTCCAAAATGCCGACAAGAAAATTTAATAAATGTTAAATCATTTAAAGTCACAATCATAAAAGAGCCAGACGCTAAGACGCAGAGCCGATAAACTGAGGTTATGAAATCTCATTTTATCGGCTCTTTTCATTGGAGTTAGAATTATAAATCATCTATCTCCTTAGAATCTGTAATACCTTTGGCTAGGGCTTCCATAAGGATTAGCTCTTTATCTGTAAAGCTGTCCATCTGTTTTTCTATATGTCTGCGTCTGGTGCTTTTCACCAGATCAGCAGCAGGTAAGAAAAATTCATCAACGGACACATTTAACAAGGATACAAGGTCATAGAACACCTGTAAGCTGGGGTGCTGCCCCTTGTTCTCAATATTGGTTAAATAGCGTGGGTCAATCTCAATCAATGCTCCCACCTGTTCACGGGTTAAACCTCGCTTTTTACGGGCTTCTTTTATCGCAAGCCCAAACGCTTTAAAATCGTACTTATCTTCTTTTTTACGCATAATAAACCACCTATTTACATTTTACTGTTCCTGTTCAATAAGTGACAGGTATAGAAAAACGCATTATAAGGTTTTATAGTTCCTATTATGCGATTTATACAAAAAAATATACTGCCAGACGGCAAATAAAAAAAACCGTTTTCTGGCAGCATGATTTTCGTTGCGTCAAAATCAGATTATTTCCAGACGACGGTTTGAAGAAAGCCGCCGTCTTTTTGTTTGTTAAATAAAATCCACGGAGGATGTGTTGAAGTCAGCTATGAAAGCTCGGCGGTTCGTAAGGAGGTAGCCGCCATGCACGACATAATCATTCGACATAATTCTACAAGTGGTACGTCATTAAAAAAATCCATTCTCCTACATTAGATAAAAATGCCCACCTATATGGTTTTTCACAATACATAGCAGGTACTAATGAAGCGCATAAGCAGATTGTAAAGTCTGTTTGTGTGCTTTTTTGGATGCCGGAAACTTTTTTCAAAGTTTTTTTGCCAGCAATGCAACTGGCAGCCCTTTCGTGTCGGGACTTAGTGCGAAAGGGGGCAAAGAACTTCAATCCACTCTCTTTCATGGCAAGAAAGGGGGTGAGATACTATGAAGCCATCTTCTTTTCAGACAACTATTGAGAATCAGTTTGATTATATCTGCAAGCGTGCTATGGACGACGAGCGCAAGGACTATATGAAAGCCCTGTCCAGACAGTCTAAACGGGAAACGCTGTTTTCCGATATGGGCGATTACCTAGTCAGTCAGTTCGCAACTGTGGACAGTTACCCATCTGATTTTCATATCTTCACGCTGAATGATTCCACAGTCGGAGTGGAAAGCGATTTATTAAGCGAAGCATTACGGAATCTGACGGACAAGAAGCGTGAAATTATCCTGCTGTATTATTTTATGGATATGAACGACACAGAAATTGCAGACCTGCTAAAACTGAACCGTTCCACGGTTTACCGTCACAGAACCAGCGGACTTGCCTTTATCAAAGAATTTATGGAGGAAAACGAAGAATGAAGACTACATATCCCATGATTCCTTTTCCTGTCATTGTGGCGGCGACGGACGGCGATACAGAAGCTATCAACCAGATTGTAAAGCATTACAGCGGCTTTATCGCAAAACGCTCCCTCCGCCCCATGAAAGACGAATACGGGAATCAGCACATGGTCGTGGATGAAACCTTACGCCGCAGGATGGAAACCAGACTGATTGCGAAGATTTTATCCTTTGAAATCGGAGAAGAATAAAACATTTTCCCTTTCGTGGAAGCGTGTTGATATGCTTCACGCTTCCCGAACAGGGAAGTTTGCCACTCTATCAAAGCATATTGCCTTCAGTATGCTTTGACAGGCTGACAAGCCGTTGTTCCTTGAAAACTGAATAAAGCAATCGAATACGTTTCGATAGGGAAAGAGCCGACGGGCTGACACGCCATGACCCCGAAAGGAGGGATGAATTAGTGAGCGATTCACGCCAGCGTTCCGTATGCAGCTTTTGGCAGAGCTGCCGCCATGACCTCCCTATCGTGATAATGATACTCCCGTACAGCCACAGTCCGAGCGTGAAAAAAACGTCGCAGGCAAAGGGTACGGCTGCATGAGAACCATGCAGGGGTGGGATTCCCGTGAGCTATGCCAGAGCTGTTCGAGTTGCTTATGACATAAAATGAAGCTGCACCAGAATCGAACAGCTTCATAAGATGGAATAGGACATACAGACATTTTCATAACATAAAGTGTCTGGTATTTATCGAAAGGAGGGCGTGAATGAAAAGAAATTGTGTTCAGAATGTTATTATCCATGTTCCAGAAAATATGGATTTTCACGCCCTTTCCGATAAAATCAATGAGTTTCATTTAGAGGTGGTGGAACGCAGGTTAAACAGTTCCAATCTAACGACGGTTGAAAAGATAGCCGTTATTGATAAAATACTGGATAACCTAAAATCACGTGAGCTTGATGGAATCATCAAATAAGTGTTTGTGAAGCCGCCATACATTGTAAGGTGGCTTTGCTTGTTTTTGTTCCCAGCTACGAAGTGTAAAATGCTTTACGCCCATAAGCTGTGCAAGCTCCTGCTGTGTGATATGGTTTTTCTTGCGATAGGCTTTCATCCTTGAAGCCCAATCGCCAAAGTCATACATTGGTACGGTTAATTCGGCTGTTTCTTCATTGTCAGCGCCGAGGAACAATTTTGTTTCCCTTTGTATGGTGGTGGAAAACGCCCGTTGCAGGGGACAAAATTGTTAGTGATGATGGCGATGAGCCGCTCCCTAGGAGAATCGATGATCCGCGCCCCTACAACCCCCGCCGCGTTGCAGCCGAACCCCATACACATCGTGAGCGCCTGTTTGCCGCAGGCGCAGGCTTTTTTAAAGTATTGATCCAAATTAAAAGCGATTCGCGGCAGATACCCCAAGTCTTCCAGAAGGGTAAACAGCGGGAAAAAGATAGCCATAGGCGGCAGCATGACGGCCACGACCCATGCCAGCACATGATACATGCCGTCTATGAGGACACCGGTGAGCCACCCCGGCGCGCTCATCCATTCAAAGAAGGTTTTGAGTTGCCCTTCCACCCAGAACAGGCCGTCGGCCAGCATCTGGGACGGGTAGTTGGCGCCGGTAATGGTGATCCAGAACACTACCGCCAAAAGCAGCAGCATTACAGGGATCCCGGTCCATTTTCCGATGAGGATTTTGTCAATGCGCCGATCCCTAAGGTCAGCTCTGCTCCTGCTGCAACTGACCACATCCATGCAGATTTCTTCCGCCTGCAAAACGATGCAGGAGGCAATCCGATCCCGCAGTTTTTCCAAAGTCACCTGCTGTTCTTCAAGATAGGCTGCCACCTTTTCCATGGCCTTTTGAATGGCAGGATTGCTCAGAAGATCGATTTTCAAATATTCCTTCATCGAGTCGTTAAAACTGCTGTCCCCATCCAGGAGTTTTAAGGAAATCCAGCGGGTGTTGGCCCCCTCACCCAGAATTTTTTCCAGCTCCGGCTGCAAAATCGAGATGGCTTTTTCCACTACCGGCGTATACCGAAGCTTTTTCGGCAGCGTCGGATGCTCATATGTAACCATCCGACTGAGTTCCTCCATCATCTTGTCAATGCCTTTTTTGCTTCTGGCACTCATGCCCACCACCGGGACGCCCAGATTTTTAGAAAGCTGCCGCAGATCGAGAGAAATGTTTTTCTTTTTCGCCTCATCCATCAGATTGACGCAGACGATGACGTTACCGGTGATTTCCATGACCTGCAATACAAGATTCAGGTTCCGTTCGAGGCAAGTAGCGTCGCAGACAACGGCCACCGCGTCCGGATTCCCGAAACAGATAAAATCCCGTGCTACTTCCTCCTCTGCTGAACGGGCTGAGATGGAATAAGTGCCCGGCAGATCGGCGAAAATGTAATTGCGCCCGTTATACTCGCAGTTTCCGCTGGCGTTGCTCACTGTTTTGCCCGGCCAGTTTCCGGTGTGCTGATTCATGCCGGTCAGTTCATTGAACACGGTACTTTTTCCCACATTAGGATTACCTGCCAGGGCAATCACCCGGTCGCTTTCACACTGCTTTTCGATTTTCATTCCTCCGTCCGCTGCATTCAGACCTGTCGAGCCTTTGGTCAGTCCCATATAAACCCCTGCCTTTCTGGCGCTATTAAAAACGCCTATCAATTTTTAGTAAAGCCCTCTTTGGTTAAATCAATCGCTTATCTCGCCCGGCAGAGAAAAAGCGCTCTTGCCGGCGGCAAAAGCGCCCAAAACAGTCTTGCTACAGCTTGACTCTTTTTCCTCTCTCCGGTATGGGGAAATAAGCTTCGTTCGGTTACGCCAAAGGGGACACCAGAATATGGTCGGAATCTTCGTTGCGAAGGGCGATGACCGCGCCCCGGATAAGATAAGCAATAGGATTGCCAGCCGGACTTCTGTGCAGGCACTCCACCTTTGTGCCCTCGATTAGTCCGATGTCCATCAAGCGCTTGCGCATGGTGCCGGTTGCGCTCAGCTCGGAAACTTTGGCTTCTACCCCTTCATGAAGCCTGTTTAACGGTAATCTATCGTCAGTCATATGGGTTGCACGCTCCTTACTGTAATCTTAGAAAGTTTTCTTTGGAACTTCCCTGATAGCAAATTATGCGTAAGGAAGTTGATCGGTGCAAAGGCAGGATTTTTAAAAGGTTTCAGTAGGATTTGTTAAGGAATGCCGAACTTTGTGAAAATTTCCCTCTACGACTGGACAAGTTCCATAAAATCATGTATAATGACACTCGGTATTGTTGCTTTTTATCACATGAGAATTTTATTTTGAAAGGTTTGGATACAAATGAATCTATTTAAAAAAATTACGGCCGGACTGTTGGCCGCTGCCACGCTCGTGAGCTTTGCCGGATGCAGCGGCAGCGACACCACCTGGACTTATAAGCTTGGGGATTATACGGTCACATCTGGTATGTATGTAGGCCTCTCTCTCACCGCTTATCAGGAAGCACAGGCTCTCGAGGGCTTTGACGCATCCAAAACTCCTTTCGACCAGGAGCTGGAAGGTGAAGACGGTTTAAAATGGGTCACCGACGAAGCGGAATCCCTTGCAAAAAGATATCTGGCTGTAGAACAAAAATTTGATGAAATGGGGCTTACCGTAGACGAGGAATCCCAAAAAGCCATGGACGCTAACGCGGAAGCCTACTATGAATATCTGGATAAAATATATGGTTACGCCGACAAGGGGTTCGGATTGGAATCTTATAAGAAGCTGCAGCTGAATCAGTACAAAAGCAACAGCATCTTCAATATGACCTATGGTGAGGGCGGTTCTGAAGAAGTAAAGGACGACGAACTGAAAGATATTTTCTACAGCGATTATGCCAAGGTCTTTTATATCCCCGTCAATATCACTGAAACAGATGAAAAAGGGGAACAAAAGAATCGCGACCAGGCCGACATCGATGCGGACATTGAGATGCTGACCAAACGCCTTGAAAACGGCGACGATTTCCAAGCTATTCTGGATGATTATTTCTCCGGAGAAGAAACGAAACCCACCGCTTCTCAGTTCATGGCCATCGTTCAGAAAGGCGACTTACAAACTCCTCAGAGTATCTTGGACTTCGCGTTTGATTCCAAAATTGGAGAAGTAGGTAAATCCATTGATTCCACCGGGAGCTTTGTCCTGAAAAAAATGGATATTACCGAATCTGAGGAAGACTTTACAAACAATCGCTCCAATCTCCTGTCAACTTTGAAATCTGAGGAATTTAACGCTAAAATTGACGAATGGAGCAACGCAATTGAGCCTGAGAAAAACGAAAAGGCTTTATCCAAACACAGCCCCAAAAATATCAAAATTAAACCTACTGGAACCAGCTCCTCCAGCAGCGAATCTTCCGTGGAATCCAGTGAAAGCTCGGAAGAATCCAGCGAAAACAGCTCCGAAGGTACTGAATCCAGCACAGATTGATTAAAGCGTATTTGCTTGCTGCCGTTGTTAAGCAGTAAAACCAGCAATATTGCCGACTAAGTATCTATGATCTATTACTAGAAGCAGCCCCGATCGGGGCTGCTTCTTTGTATTTTACAACCAAGGATTATGGTATATAGGCACCTTCTTTGCATATTTTATTGATGGAGGGATGATAGATGAAAAAACGCACATGGAAAACATATGCTTGCTGGATCATTTTCACAGAAGCAGTTGGAGCTCTTTCCGGCTGGCTGACACGGGAGGGAGCAGAAATCTATAACGCAACCATAGAGAAGCCTGCACTGTCTCCGCCTGCAATCGTATTTCCAATTGTTTGGGGAATCCTGTTCGCACTGATGGGAATTGGAGCTGCACGAATATATACATCTCCTGCTTCTAATGCCCGTTCACGCAGTTTGCTCCTTTTTTTCACCCAATTGGCCTTCAATTTTTTCTGGAGTATCATTTTTTTTAATTTCCAAAATTTTTTGTTTGCCTTCATTTGGCTGATTATATTATGGGGGCTGATTTTGAGTATGCTCCTTTCGTTCCGTAAGGTGGATAAAATCGCTGCGTGGCTACAGATTCCATATCTTGTTTGGGTGACATTCGCCGCATATCTGAATTTAGGTGTATGGATACTCAACCGATAACTTCATAGTAAAAAAGCGATGAGTGGATAACCCATCGCTTTTCTGATGCCTTTATCTAATTTTCTTTAGGGCTTTTTTATCAGAAATTTTATATACAAATTAACCGTTATGGTCAGATTTATTTTTATGAAGTTCAGAAATTCGGTAAACCTTCTGTGAATTCCTTGCTTTTTGGATAAAGATGGGCTATAATATTGCTTGGATTTGAGAGATTCAAGAAGAATAAATACTTGGAGGTTTTATTATGTTAGTTTCTGCAAAAGATATGTTGAACAAAGCCAAAGCAGGCAAATACGCGGTTGGTCAGTTCAATATCAACAACCTGGAGTGGACCAAAGCAGTTCTCCTCACCGCTCAGGAAAACAATTCTCCCGTCATCCTCGGTGTTTCCGAAGGCGCCGGTAAATACATGGGCGGCTACAAAACCATCGTAGGTATGGTAAACGGCATGCTGGAAGAGTTGAACATCACTGTTCCCGTGGCGCTGCATTTGGACCATGGCTCCTACGAAGGCGCTAAGAAATGCATTGAAGCCGGATTTTCTTCCATCATGTTTGATGGTTCCCACTATCCCATCGAAGAAAATATTGAAAAAACCAAAGAGTTGGTATCTATCTGCAATGAAAAGGGTCTTTCTTTGGAAGCAGAAGTCGGTTCCATCGGCGGTGAAGAAGACGGTGTCGTCGGTGCCGGTGAAGTCGCTGATCCCAACGAGTGCAAAATGATTGCTGATTTGGGCGTGACCATGCTAGCCGCCGGTATTGGCAACATCCATGGCAAATACCCTGAAAATTGGGCAGGCTTAAGTTTCGACGTTCTCGCAAAAATTCAGGAGCTCACCGGCACTATGCCTCTCGTTCTTCACGGCGGCACCGGCATTCCTGAGGATATGATCAAAAAGGCTATCTCTCTGGGCGTTTCCAAGATTAATGTCAATACAGAGTGTCAGCTTTCTTTTGCGGCAGCTACCCGCAAATACATCGAAGAAGGCAAAGACCTGCAGGGCAAAGGCTTTGACCCACGCAAACTGCTGGCTCCCGGCTTCGAGGCCATCAAAGCAACAGTTAAAGAAAAAATGGAACTTTTTGGTTCCGTCAACAAAGCATAACGTGTACTTCGACAATTGAATTATTAAAAGGGCGGATTATATCCGTCCTTTTTTGCTGGACTTTTTTATGACTTACTTTGATTTTACCGCATAATATGCGGTAAAATCCATCGAAGATGATTTCAAAAGGTATTCGCCTTTTAATGATAAAAATAGTTATTAATTTGCAAATCAAAGCCTATTCGCCTGCTGTGCGGGCTGTTAGGAGTGTAAAACGCCCTTAACTATATTATTTTTTGCAATATTGTACGTCAGAAAGGGATTTCTTTTCATGGTGTCATCGGATAAAAAACAAATTCACAGAGACTATCGCCGTTACCTCATTCCTACTGTGGTCAGTATGATTGCACACTCCATTTATTGCCTTGCAGATGTTTTTTTTGTGGCTTGGGGCGTAGGAAGCGATGGCTTGGCTGCGCTGAACATTGCACTGCCCATCTTTACATTTTACAGCTGCTTCAGCTTGATGGTTGGCGTAGGTACTGCAACCACAATATCCGTATGTAAAGGCGTTGGAGATGACTACAGTGCCAACCAGACGCTGACTATGGCCTATTTACTTTTGCTCTCAGTAGGTGCGGTTGCGGCAGTAGTGGGCTCCATCTGGCTCGACAATATTGCTCAGATGCTGGGAGCTCCGGAAGAGCTGGTTCCTTTGGTTCACGACTATCTAGTCGTCATCAATGCCACCGCCTTCATGTACATTCTATCATCGGCATCGGCGGTTATCATCCGCTGTGACGAAAATCCAAAACTTGTCATGGTAGCCACAACCATCGGCAACATCACAAATATTGTTCTGGACTTTGTCTTTGTTATTTTGTGCAAATGGAGTGTTTTTGGCGCCGGCCTTGCCACTGCTATCGGCCCCTGTGTCACTGTGGCTATTCTTTCTGTTCATTTTCTCAAAAAGCAGAATACCGTTCGGTTTGTCAAAAAATTCTTTCATTTCTCCCTGTTTGGACGTATTTTCAAAAACGGCATCGGAACCAGCATTATGGAGGTGTCCTCCGGAATTGTAATTCTCTTTATCAACAAAGCGTTGTTAAAGGTCAGCGGGCCGGATTCGGTAGCGATTTTCTCCATCATTTCCAATATCGCCTATGTTGGAAAGGGAGTATTTAACGGCATTGCTCAGGCGGCTCAGCCAATTATTAGCCGCAGCTACGGCTCTAAAAACTACCGCGCCATCCATATTGTCAACCGCCATGCTTTGCTGATTACAGCTGTTTTCTCGCTGGGTATTTATGGGGTTATCTGCCTCTTCCCTTCCACTATCATCACTACTTTTGTTTCCCATGAGCCAGCCATCGTCGTTGCAGGAACAACCGCCATACTTCTATATTTTCTCTCCTTTCCCTTCACCGGTCTCAACACCGTTATCATGTACTATTTCCAGTCCATGGAACGCCCCCGCAGCACCATGATGATCTCGATCCTCCGGGGAGTCGCACTCGTCTATCTGTTTTTGCAAATTCTCCCGGTCTTCTGGGGGGAAAACGGTGTATGGCTCTCCCTTTTTGGAGCAGAATTTATCACTTTTGGAATTTTCTTTCCCCTTCATCTACGATTCGGAAAAAAACAGCAACAGGCCGCGGAAGAATCGTATTCCCAGACATTACTAGAACCATCTTGAGCCGATAAAAAAGCAGTGTACTAAACTCGTACACTGCTTTTTATTATCCTTTTACTCTATACTTATCATGAGCTTCTGCCGCTGTTTCTAATAAGTATTTGTTCAATGTTTCCTCAATAACTTCCATGGCGGCCGCAATTTTCTCATCAATATCCTGTGGAAGGATGCTTTGGGGTTCTTCCGGCATGCGGTCGTACACACCTCGGGCAAAATAATGTTCAATAAACCCATGTCCAATACCTTGAATGCACCGAACAGTCACGGGAACACCTGCCTGTCGTAACAGCTCTCCATATCGTTCTCCCTCTTGTCGGAGGGAATCATATTCTGCCACAAGGACAGCAGCCGGTGGAAGGCCTTTTAACTGGTCCTGAGAACAAAGGGCTGGCGATATATGAGGAAGCGCTCTATCCTCCGGTCTGGCATACAGTTCGCTAAATGTTTTGATGAGCAGAACCGGAAGCGCTTCCGGATATTTGGGCTTATCAGCGGGATTGCTGAGCACATCTAAAAACGGATAATTGAGAATTTGGCAGCGCAGCTGGTATTTCCCCGATTCTTTACCCATCATGGCAGCTACAGCAGCTAAATTGCCGCCTGCACTGTGTCCGATGATCGCCATCCTTTCGCCGTCCATCTGATATTCCGCCGCATGTTCTTTCCAATGGCAAATCACATCAAAAACATCTTCGACCGCAGCTGGATAAGGAAATTTGGGGGCTTTTCGGTAATTGATGGAAATGACATTGATGTCCAGATCCTTTCGCAGGCAATCACAGAATAATTCTTCATCTGCTCCATGCCCGTAGACAAAACCTCCCCCGTGTAGATCAAAAAGAACCGGAGCAAGCTGTCGCTTTGCCCGATACAGATAGATGTCCACCTCTCCCCCGCGGCAGGGAATCATTATTTTTTCTCCGATGAGCTCGGTGTTACCAATCCGTTCCAATGCCCTACGGACTCCAACGGCCAAATCGATTTTAAACTGTTCTAAATTCATCGGTACCTGCTCTTTCCGTCGTGCTTCATTTCATTTCTCTTATTGTATCACAGTTTCCTTTTACAGGCAAACAAAAAAGCTCCTGAAAATCAGGGGCTTTTGGGATAGAACTTACAGCACTTCAGTAATATTGAGCATGGTATTGACATTACTTCCTGGAGCCAGTGACACTGTTCCCGCGGAGTTTACGTTGAGTCTGACTAAATCGCCTGGTTCGCCAGAATAGATAAAATGGGCAGAAACCTGAGAACCATTGCCGGGCAACTGGCGTATCGACTGAGGAAGCACCACGCCATTGACTGTTACATAAACAGGAATATCCGAAGAGAAACCGGAAGCGGGCGTCAATTCATAGTGGATACGGTACAGTGCTTTTTTCTGCAATGTAACAGAACTTCCCGTTGGGTCCAACACCATTCCTGAAACGACTGTGGTCCCATTAAACCGGACAGGCACAATACTGGAGAGATCCTGTGCGATATTGGAGTAAAAATCTCCAACGGCGGCTTTAGCTGGACTGCTTGCGTCATAATAACCGATAGGGTATCTGGCGCCACAGGTACAGCAATCCGCCAAGGGGTAAAGCAAATAAGGGTTGCATGTGATTTCATTAAGGGGCATCTTTCATTCACCTCTGCTGACGTTAAAATAATAAATTAGGCAAGCATCTGCTTATCACAGCATATGCTGCCAATTTTCATTTTGATACCAGTCACGCTAAAAATCGTCAAAATTCCACCTTGTATATTAGGCTTCGACCATGTATAATAAATTTTAGATAATATTCTTGAAAGGAGACTATTTATGTGGAAACAATTTAAGGAATTCGCGTTTAAAGGCAATATTTTTGATATGGCCATTGGCGTTGTCGTAGGCGGAGCGTTCGGAAAAATCGTCACTTCTCTCGTAAACGACATTATCATGCCTTTTTTCGGGTTTCTCACAGCCGGAATGGAATTTAAATCTCTTAAATGGGTGTTGAGCCCTGCAATCATTGAAAATGGTGAGATAATCAAACCGGAAGCAGCTATTTTGTATGGAAGTTTCATTCAAAATATTGTGGACTTTCTCATTATTGCTTTTTCAATATTCTTAGCTGTTTATTTTGCGTCTAAGGCCTCCAAAAAACTTCGCAAACAGCAGGAAGAACAGCCAGCTCCAGAGTCACCTGCCCTTCCCAGTGAAGCCGAATTGCTCGTTGAGATCCGTGATTTACTTCAAAATCAGAAAACTGAAGTTAAGGCAGAAGAGTTAGAATAACGCCTTTAATAATGTTTTTTAAATATTGCCAGTATATAACAGGCCGCCTGTCTTTTGGGGACAGGCGGCCTGTTATTAAGTGATTCCTCATTCATAGCCAACGACTCTTTTTGGGTCCTCTAAATGATAGAATACAACACTTTCTATTGGCCATACTTTGCAATTGCCACAATAAAAAAGAACAGCCTATTCTATGAATAGGCTGTTCTTTTTGGCAGGGGCAGAAGGACTTGAACCCTCGGCACGTGGTTTTGGAGACCACTGCTCTACCAACTGAGCTATACCCCTATGTAACAACTGGTGGGCCATCGGGGACTCGAACCCAGGACCGACCGGTTATGAGCCGGTTGCTCTAACCAACTGAGCTAATGGCCCATATTGTGCTGGCATCGTTCTATCTTCCCAGGCCGTCTCCAGCCAAGTATTTTCGACGCGGGTGAGCTTAACTTCTGTGTTCGGTATGGGAACAGGTGTGTCCTCATCGCCATTAACACCAGCAAAATGTTACAATAGTTACCTAAAAGGTAATGGTGACCCGTACGAGAATCGAACTCGTGTTTCCGGCGTGAGAGGCCGGCGTCTTAACCGCTTGACCAACAGGCCATTGTTGGTGCGCCATCAGGGATTCGAACCCGGGACCCACTGATTAAGAGTCAGTTGCTCTACCAACTGAGCTAATGGCGCATATGGGAATGGTACCCTCAAAATTGAACAAAGAAACATCGAAATTTGTTTTGAAACCACATCTTATGGTCAAGCCCTCGACCGATTAGTACTCGCTAGCTTAACGCCTCACGACGCTTACACTTTGAGCCTATCAACCTTGTAGTCTTCAAGGGGTCTTACCTGA
>NZ_JACRSV010000001.1 GCF_014384905.1 Fumia xinanensis | reverse complement strand
AGGCAACGGCGCTATGATGACCGGCTGGCTGCAGCAGGGAAATACCTGGTATTACCTGAAAGACAGCGGAGCCATGGCGACAGGCTGGAATTGGGTAAATGCTAAATGCTACTACTTTAGCGCCAGCGGCAAAATGGCAGCAAACACCACCGTGGGCGGATACAAGGTAGACGCTTCCGGCGCGTGGGTGAAATAAGACCTGCATAAACATGATCCAAACCATGTTTTAGGTATATCTGCAGCGATGCTGCACCTGCAATGCTATCTTCTAATCTCCTTAATCTCCTATACCTATGCTTGAGTGGAAATAACTCCTCTCAAGGGCAAAACCGGCTGGATTCTCCGGCCGGTTTTTGCAGTAACTGCGGTATTGTGCCGGAAACGGTACGGGCGCTGTCCGGAAATTTTGGACGGTAGGATAAACGGCCTTGTCTTACAGTCCCCAATGTGGTAATCTTTAAAAAGAAGACCGTTTTAAGAGCCGCAGGTTGTTCGCTGGCGCTGTTAAGAAGGCGGTGAAGCAAATATCAGAATCAATTGAATCCATAAGGAAAGGCGGTTAACATATGAAGGGATTTTTCTGTTCCAAAGAGGAAATTTGTTCGTTTGCGGGGGACGTGGTGACCTTGCAGGTCTGTGGTGGGGATGAGCTTTCCGCCGCGCCGGTGGAGTGGAGCTGTTCCGACCCGTCGGTGGTCCGGATCCGGGACTTCGCAGGGGAGGAGGGCGGCTTTGCCGACAAGGTGCTCCTGACCCTGCTCAAGGAAGGGAGCGCGCAGGTGACGGCCTCGTTGGACGGGCAGGAGGCCGTCTGTCAGGTGACGGTACGCAGGATCAAACATGCCGGCCCGGAAGAAAAAATGAACTATTACCGAGGAGACATGCACGCCCACACCGGATACTCAGACGGGGTTGGAACTCCTGAGATGGCTTTGGCCAGAGTAAAAGAAGAGAAATTTTTGGATTTTTACACCATCTCCGACCACGGCATCGCCTATACGCCAGAGAAGTGTTTTGCAAACGTTTTGGCGGCGGAACAGGCCACCGACGAGCAGTTTGTCGCCTTGCCCGCTCAGGAGGCGGACCTTTATTTTGAGCTGCGGGACGATTACGGGTTCTGGGTCAATCAGGGCGGGGAGCTTCTGACTTTCCAGGGGGAGAAATGGGCTCGTACTACCGATTGGGACAGCTATTTTGAACGAGTAGGCGAGCACAGCGCCCTCATGCTGGGGATGCCGCATCCCAGCGACGTAGGCGGCGCGGAATCCACTATGTGGAACGGCTATAACCTGCCTTATCTCAGGGAACCGCGGGCGAAGAAATATCTGCGGTTTGTGGAAATTTTAAACAGCCCTACCTTTGAAGCCTATAATCTGCTCCATGAGCGGATTTTTTCCCAGGCGCTGGATTTTGGCTACCATGTCTGTCCATCAGCAGGCAGCGATACCCACTCCTATAACTGGGGGGAGGGGGCCATGTGGAGCCGCACCGTCATCATGGCGCCGGAGCTCTCCAAAGAGGCGATTATCGACGCTATGCAGAGCGGACGGGTCTACGTCACCGAAAGCGGCAACGTGAAGCTGAAATTCCAGGTCAATGGCGTCCACCCGGGCGGCACAGTCAAGGCCTGCGATTTCTACCTCTGCGACTTTTCCTTCGACGTGTTCAAGCCCGCCAACGAAAACGAGCGCATCGTCAAAGCAGAACTCTTTTCCGACTATGGAGAAGTGGTGGATTCCGTTGAACTGAACCGCAGCCGGATTCGGGGAAACTACACCCTGATAAGCCGCGATGTGAACGCCCGGTACTTCTACCTGCGCCTCACCGACGCGGCGGGAGACCGGACATGGTCGGCTCCTATCTGGACGGACAACGCGCCCGACGAACCCCTCACACTGCCCAAGGGCAAAAAAATTCCTCGAGAGGAGTGCGTGGTTTTGTCCGCACCGGGGAAAAATCCCGAAAAGCTCTTTAACGGCAATCCCAACGACGGCTGGCTCAGCGACGAGATGCCGGCGGAAATCCTCATCGATCTGGGCAAGGTGCGGAGAATCTGCGGATTGGGGTATTACCATCACTTCGTCGAAATCAAAAACTGCACCCACGTGGCTCAGCTGCTGGGGAAATTCAAGCTGGAAGTCAGCGTAGATGGGGTGAACTACGAGGAGGCGGTCCGGCGGAATATGCGCTCCTACGGTTCGGAGCAGGTGACGCCCTTCTCGCCAAAGGAGGCCCGGTATCTGCGGCTCACCATTCTCACCTCGGTGGGGATGGAACGGGGGACGCCCATGTATCGGGACATCCCGGCGGCTATCGGGGAACTGAGCGTTTACGAGAGCGAGGAATAATTTTTACAGGCAGGGGCGGCGAGAGCCGCTCCTGTTTTTTTACTGCGGCGTGGGGGAGCAAAAGGATTGTTGTAACATAAGGTTACAAATTCGCACAATGGAAAACAGGAATACAGAGGCCGACCCACGGTTTACCCATGGCTTCTATCAATTAGAACCCCCGCTCTCGGCCGGTATGGCCAAGGGCGGGGGTATTTGAACAACGAGTCCCATCTATTTTATGATAAGCAATGACTTTTTTTGATTTCGGCATCTATCCTGTCGACAGCTTCCTCAATGAAAGTTTGCAGGGCCTGGTTGAACCCTTCGCTTAAAACACTGCCCGTTTTCTCCTCCAGGCGGGAGACGAATTCTTCCGACAGCTCGACGGTAGTAAAAAGATTGTCGTTTTCGTCGCAGATATCGATTACGACCATGCTATTTGTTTTGTTCATAACACTTCTCCTTTGAATTTCCAGCAATCCCTTGAAAGAAGTATCCACCCATGGTATAACATTCTTGCAAACTGGTGCAGTTTATGTTACAATATTTAGGCCGACGTTCTTTCGGGATTGTTGGTGTTTGGGGAAGCGGCGGTTCCTGTGGTGGGTGAGCGCCGCTTCCTGTTTTACTGTTTGTTGAGCGCTTCATACAGGCAGTTAGCGCCTCTGCGCAAAACCTCGGACCGGGTGACGTTGAGTTTTTTCATACAAAACTCAATTTTTGCCAGTGTCTCGTTGTCTACACGGACTTTCAGGTCGTGCTCTAAGGGCTTTTCTGGATGAGGCCCGGGTTTTTTCCGCTCCTTCAAACTGTCACCTCCTTATTTTGGAACACAAGTTAATTTTATATCTTGCGTTCCAAATTGTCAAGAGAAAAATTCGAATTGATGTCAATAAAAACCCGGTAATTGCCTTGTGGCAATTACCGGGTTTTTTGTAGGGGCGAACTGTGTTCGCCCGAAAAAACCTTCATATGAAAACGGGTGAACACAGTTCGCCTCTTTTGACGGTTATTTCTCTATCACCGAGTTGTCCGCGAGGATTTCCGGCAGATATTTCATGCTGTCTTTTTCGGTGATCTCCCGGATCACCCGGCAGGGGACTCCCGCCGCAAAACTGTTTGCCGGGATGTCCCTCGTCACCACGCTGCCAGCTCCGATGACGCAGTTGTCCCCGATGGTCACACCGGGGCAGACGGTGACCGACGCGCCGAACCAGCAGTCGTTTCCGATATGCACCGGCTTGGCGTAGCAGAGGAGCTTTTTCTCCCCCTCCGCCGTCAGCATGGCCCGGCGCTCGTCGGGCAGCATGGGGTGAATGGGGGTAACGATGGTCACATTCGGACCGAAATTGCAGTTGTCCCCAATGGTGACTTCTCCGTCGTCCTGTACGGTAAAGTTAAAGTTTGCAAAAAAGTTTTTCCCAATCTTGGTGTGAATCCCGTAGTGAAAGGCGATGGGACCTTGGATTCGCCCGCCCTCCCCAAACGCGCCCAGCATTTGGGCGAGGATGGAAGCGCGCTTTTCTTCCTCGTCCTCATAGGTGTTGTTGTAGTCCACATTCAGGTTGTGGGCCTTCCGCTTGAGAGCCTTTAATTCCGGTTCAGCGGGAGAAAATAGGACTCCCGCCTTAATTTTTTCCTCCGGGTGCATAGCGCTTTCCTCCCTGTTTGATGTGTTTTGAATAAACGAGGGGTAAATTGAGATGACTGCTATATCCGAATAAACAGCAAAACGTTAAATTATCTTCATTATAACTGAGCTGGGAAACTCTGTCAAGAATCCGGGGCTTCCGCAGAGCAGAGGCAGGTTTTTCGTCGAAAACCGCTAATCGGCGATGTGTAAGAGACCTTTCCTATTCGGCAAAGAAACGAAGCTGAGACGTAAAAGAACGCCGTTTTAGCAAACGGCGTTCTTTGGTTATTTACAATAAGCTGCTCCGGCGGAAAAATTATTCCCGGCCAATCCAGCAGTAAAGAATCTGGCTCGTCCAGCTCCAGAAGGAGTCTACGTTTCCGTAGCCGCGGAGCTTTGTGGAATAGAAGTCGTGGTACACATCGGAATAGAGGGGGATGTCGGGGAGCACCTCATTCCAGCGCTGCTGGAAGGCGACCCATTTTTTGGCGTAGCCTTCGGTGTCGGACTGGTCGGTCTCCCGCAGGTCAGTGGCAAGTTTAAAGAGCTCTTCGTCCTTGATGAAGTTCTGGTTGAAGACGCCCATGTACTTGTCGTCCATATTATAGGCATACCAGGGGTCGAACACCGGCTCAAAGCCTGTGGCCAGGTTGTACATGTTGTACAAAGGCTCGGTGACGCCCTGGCGCTGGAGGTTCTGAAGGAGGACGTTGAATTCCAGGGTGGTGGAATTGAGCTTGATGCCCGCCTGCTCAAAAGCGGAGGGCAAAACAGTGTTCAGAAGGTCGGTAACGGGGTTGGGGGTGGTGTTAGCCCAGTTGATTTCCAGGGGCATGAGCTTGCCGTCCACTTCTTTGTAGCGGACGCCGCTCTGGTACGCGCCGCCCTGGGCGTTTTTGGTCCAGCCGTCTTCCTCGAGAAGGGCGATGGCTTTCTCCACGTCGTACTCGTAGTCGTCGAGGGTGCGCTCGATCTCATCGGAGGTCTGCTGGTACATCCATTGGCCCACGCCGTACATGCCTTTGACGACTTTTCCGTAGCCGCCGGTGAACTGCTTGGCGAATTCGGGGCCGTCGATCAGATGGGCGATAGCCTGGCGGACCTTGACAAACTGGGTGGGGCCGAAGTCGCAGGCGAAGGCGATGCGTCCGTAGCCCGCACGGTCGTAGGAGGTGTAGCCAGCTTTGCCTTCATCGACAAGGGCCAAATCGGCTTCGATTTCGGTGCCGCCGGATACGTTGGTCAAAAGGTCCACAGAGCCGGAAGCCAGCTCGTCCCGCTGGTTGGCAGTAGTGACCTTTTTGAGGACGATTTTCGCGATAGAGGGCTTTTGTCCCTCATAGTTTCCTTTAAAATAGGGGTTTACTTCGACGACGGCCTGTTTGCTGGACCGGTCGAAGCTCACAAACTTGTAGGGGCCGGCGCTGACAGAAGGATTGTAGCGGTAGCCGGTGTTGGGGTCGCCGATAGTTTTTGAAAGCTCCTCGGCGGTGAGGCTTTCGATAGCCGCGCCGTTTTCAGAGTCGGTGATGGAGGCGCTGGGAGCCAAAATCGCCATGGGGTAGGGGATGACCTGCACCAGATAGTTTTCGTAGAAGAAGGGGAGCCGTTCCGATTTGACGGTGAGGGAGAACTTATGGTCGCCCAAAAGCCGGACGCCTGCAAAGGCGTTTGTCTCGCCGGCGTTATAGGCGTCAAAGCCCACAAGTTCGGGGTTTTTGTTGGTATCTGCGCCGTCTACGGAGGCGAACACGGGGGAATTTTGCAGGAGGACGGAAAAAACGTAATCCTTTGCGGTAATATCGCTTCCGTCGCTGAATTTCAGGTCTTTTTGCAAGGTGAAGGTAAAGGTTTTAGAGCCGTCGCCGTTGTCGACGGTGTCCATTGTTTCCACAGCGGTGGGGTTCATCTCATAGAGGCCTTTTTTGGTGTAGACGGTGGTCTCGTAGCCGTTGATAAGGTCGCGGACGTCTTTGTCGGCCGCGCCGTTGCCCCAGGCGGTGGTGAAGAGGTTGCTTCCGGTGATGTCGGTGACACGGCCCGCCACAATCTGTCCTGTGGGTTCTACCGGCTGTCCGTCGGGGGTGGTGTTGCCGGTTCCGCCGGAGGAGGAGCCTCCTCCCGGTCCGCCGCAGGCGGCCAGGCTCAGGGCGGTGACGGAAGCCAGCAGTATCGCAAGTAATTTTTTCATATCGAAGTACCATGCCTTTCTGGATTCAATTTATAAGGGAGGATTTCTGGAGCCGGAAAATCCGGCTGTAATGCGGAAAGCCCGCTTGTCCGCCGGCCTTTTGCCGCGCGGGGCGCGTCGTGCCTTATAAAACGCCATTGTTCTACAAAATACAAACGCCGTCCTACCAATTATACACGATTTGACCAAAAAGTTCAACTGCAATATCTGGGAGGCAAATTTCCGGATTTTGAAAACAATGGGGGACAAAGCGGAGGTTTTTTCTCATTTCTTAAAAATATTGTGCCCAGCTTGCGGTGCGAAAACCGGATGATGCATAAAAGAAACGTTTTTCAGGCATAATGATCATAGAAATGTTTGAATTTGGAAAAGGCGGGCCGATTTTGCGCCCGGCCGGAGAAAGGACGGGGATTTCGGTGAACATCCGGCATAGCGGGCCCACACGGAGACAGGTGCGGGCCATTACCTATCTGATTGCGGCGCTGCTCATCGGGGGTATCTTTTTGTGGCAGACCATAAGCCTCATGGGAGCGGTCAAACGGACCTACTCCTATCTTTGCTCCGCCATGGACGTGGTCTTCGCCCAAGAGGCGTAGTTCTGTGCACCGTAAAGGAAAAATCCCGCTCAAGAAGAGGCGGTGCATCGGCAAAAGAGCCGCCCCAACGAGACGGGGCGGCTCTTTTGCATGATTTGGGCCAACGCCCGATAAGGGGAACGGCAGGCTGATTGGCTCGGTGAAGCTGGCGAGGGCTTTCCCCGTGGAGGCGAAAGGGCGCTTGGTCCTGTTTTCGAAACCCGGTTCTGGCGCCGGCTGCGGGAGAGGGTGAGGGCCGCTCTCGCCGGGCCGCCTGGTTGGCGGTGGCAAGGCACAAGTCCCGCGAAATGGGGAGGTCTGCCCCGCTCCGGCCTCACAGCGCCAAGTGCAAACGGGGGCTAGCGCACCCACTGTCCGCTCTTATTCAGGCGGTAGCCGCCTATCTTGGTATTTGCGGCCATTTTTCCGCTTTCGTAGAAGTAGTAGCACTTGCCGTCGATCCAATTCCATCCCACGGCCATGGCACCGGAGGGCGTCAGATAGTACCAGGTGCTGCCCTCTTGGAGCCAGCCGGTTTTCATGGCGCCGCTGCCAGTGAAATAATACCAGGTATTGCCTACCTTCTGCCAGCCCACGGCCATTTCGCCGGAGGGCGTCAGATAGTACCAGACCGAGCCTATGGGCAGCCAGCCCTGCTGCATGATGCCGTCTTTACAGTAGTACCATTTTCCATCCACCTTGGCCCAGCCGGAGACATAGCTGCCGTCGGGAGCTTTCAGGCTGTAGCCGCTGCCGGTTTTCTCCCAGGTGTAGCCGGTGGGCCTGGAAGTGTCTGGTTTAGGGGTGTTAGGTTTGGTATCGGGTTTGGAAGTATCGGGTTTAGGATTGAATCCGGTGCCTTCCCGCGTCCAAATTGCTGTGTAGACAGTGTCACTTTCGATTTCTTCAAAGGGCTGGTCCCATTTTTTGAGGGTGTAACCGTAGCGGTAGATGGCAGGCGGCCGCACTATTTTTCCGGCTTGAATCCAACCTTTTAGCAGATCGCCCTCCTGAGTCCAGCCGTCCGGCAGTTTGTCCGCAAGGGTACCTCCATCCAGGTCAAAGGTGACACGGTAATAACCGACCACCTCTACAGTCACCATATTGGCGGTCAGCGTTACATTTTCCGCGGGCATGGTGAATATAGTGGCTGTGCTGAAGGGGTCGTCAAAGGTTCCGCCCCCGCTGCTGGTCCATTGAGTAAACTTCATCCCGCCAAAGGGGGTTCCGGCCTGTACAGCTACCCGGTCACCTTCCCGGTAAGTTTCCTGTGCCGTTCTGTCGAAGCCGTTCACCATGGTTATGGTGTAGGTTTCCTCTGTATTGTCGGCGTACAGGCCGGAGGATGTACCGCTTTCTGCTGTATCCGCCGCGTAAGCTGTTCCGGGTGCCGCCATCGAGGCGATCATGCTCAGGGCCAGGACGGTGGAAAGGATGCGTTTTTGCCGTTTGCTCATAAATCTCATTCCTTTCTGGAGCCTGTGCGGACTGGCTATGCGGCCTCCGCACGCGGTTTGGGGTTGAAAACAAAGTTTTAAACGATTTTCTCCAACTGAACGTTTTGCTCCGGGGGAAGCAGAAACTATTCAATAGGAAAACAAATAAACTTTCTATATGGTTTCACCAAAAGGGAAAAAAATAAACCAAATACCAAAATATGATAAAAATTTTAAGAATGATCAGCAAGCAGGGCAAAAACACCCCTTGGCAGCAGCCAGGGGGTGTTTGTATTTTAGATCAGACCACTCGTCGGGGCTTGGCAGGATGGGGCTTAGCCGGTTCGTCGGTGCAGCCCGGCAGGCAGACCGTCCGCAGGGCCGATTCGTGAAGGCGGCTGATGTGCCGTTCGCAGTAGCTCATCCTGTCCGCGATCTCCTCCATGGTCAGGCCATCTATGTAGCGGTATTTCAGCACCAGCTGGGATTCCGGGTCGGGGATGGATCGGATGGCGTCGTCGATGGCGCGTCTAAGCCCTAAAAGCGCGTCCACCTCCTGGGCGATCCGCTGCTCCCACAGGAAGATGTTTTCCCGAGCACGCAGCACCCGGTCGGAGGGGGTGAAGCGGGTGGCAAGAGCGGGGGAAAGGAGAGAGGGGGAATTGATTTGGGCGGCTCTCAGGGCGGGAACCGGCGTCACCCGGCAGGCCAGTTCCTCCCAGCGGATTTTTTCAGCGAGGAGCCGCTGGATTTCCTGTTGGATCAATTGATATTGCTGTAAGTATTCTCGTTTAGTCAAAGCGTTTCCTCCCTTGTTAGTCGGGGAACTCGGCAGGGAGTTCCGTAAATTGAATGAACGGTTACGAATGCCGTCGGGGAAACGGTTATTTGTTGCGGGGAAGGAGGAAAGCCTCCAGGCTCCTTTGTTCGGAAGGGCGGAGGGGGCGGCGGAGAGCTGCCTCGACGTTTTCCTCGCTGCGGGAGAGCAGACGGGCGATTTGAGGGACGGTCATCCCCTCCAAAGCCCACTTGTGGATGAGGTAGACGGTGTCCCGAGTGTAGGGCCGGTTGAGAACGGAAGGCGGCTTCATGGTTTACGCTTTGATCTCGGTGGCCGTGAGAAAGGCCTGGAGCGCTTCCTCCGAGATACGGATGTTTTTGTTGTTTGCCAGCTTGCTGGCGCGGATGCGGCCGTCCTTGACCCAGGTGTTGACGGTGCGTTTGGTGACCTTCAGGATTTTTGCGGCTTCCTCGATGGTGTAGTAAATAGACATTTTTTTACTCCTTTTCTGGTAAATTATGGTTTTGGATTCTTTTTTCTTGCATTTTCCGTAAGGTTATGGTAGGATTAACTTGATTGGAAAATTCCCTGAATCAGGGGGAGGATACAGCCTGTGAAAGGTTCTGTATCGGTGGTGTAATCCTATTATATTCCGTAAATATATGTAAGTCAAGTATATATCCGTAAAAATATGAAATTTGGAAGTGGGCACAAAATTGGAACATCTGTTTTGTGCATTCTGCTGACAGCAGGATGTTATGGAAAGGGGTCGTCAGAATGGAGATTCGTTCACCGCAGGAAATCGCAGAGATGGTGGTGGAGCTGTGCATGGAGAAGGGCGTTTCGGTCAATCGGATGCTCAGCGACTGCAACCTCAACAAAAGCGTGGTGGATAACCTCAAAAGGGGTTCCAGGGCGTCATTTCCCATTATGGCGGCATTGTCAGCCTATTTCGGCGTCAGCATCGACTCGCTGATGATGAAAGGCGGCAAGGAGACCGGCGCGCCCTCCCGCGATCAGGTGCTGGCTTATACGGAAACAGGGGACAGGGAGTTGGAGGCCGTCAGCGGTCTAACCGATGACGAGCAAGAGCTTCTTACGATGTTTCGGAAGCTGCCGCCCAAAGAGCAGGTCCGGTTGCTGGGCCGGGTGGAAGCTATGTTGGAGCGGTATCGTTAATTTAGTAATTATTATACAATGGTTTTAGAAAGATAATAGGGGACTTTGCGCCCTGAATGTCGAAATTTGTAAAAATCACCAGAAAATTAGCTAAAAATGTAGAATAAATTTTGTAGAAATAGCAACATTGTTGTATATAAATAAAAAAATAGATTAAAATCCTATTGATTTGTCACTTTTAGTCATATATTATAGATAGTATCATAGACATGAATACAAATTTGGTTACAAAATGGTCTATGATACACACCGGAGAACCCTCGGTTTTGACATCTATGGATATTTGTACTGGAGTGATTGGATGAACGTACCCAACTTGGCTTATAAATTTCGATTAGATTACCGGATCGCCCATATGCCTTTGGACTGCGATCAGCTGGTATATATTCTAAGGCGGAATTTCCGTATCCTCAAATATTCTGAAGCGGAGGCGGAGCTGGTCCGTCGGGAATGCTTTAGCTGTACGTTGGAATTGGACGGATTTGCCCTCACTGACGAGTTTGATCAGACTACCATATATATTTCTGATTATATCGACCGGGAAAAGCGGCTTTGTGTACTGCTCCACGAGCTGGGCCATGTGATTTGCGGCCACTGCCGCAAGTTGGGGCCGGTGATGGGCTACGGCTGGTCCGGAGACCCGATGCAGGAGGAAGAGGCCAACGAGTTTGCCCGCAGTGTGCTGGCCCCTGTGTGTTATCTAGCGAAACTGCCTGTTCAGTCGCCGGAGGATATTCAGGCGGTGACTGGAGTGAGAAAAAGGGACGCCCAGCGGCTTTATAAGGACGTGCTCAAGTATCGAAAAGAGGCCCATCTGGTCACTCAGCAGGAGAAAAGCCTTATAAAGATGATGAACGGGGCAGAGGACCGGCCTTCTTTCCACCGGGGACAAAAATGCTTGAAAAGGGTGGCCGCGGCTTCGTTTATCGCTTTGGCGGTCATTTTAGGTATCTGTTGCTGTGCGCCGTATTTTAACATGGAAGAAAATCTGCCCGCCTACAGTTCCAGCGGGAGCCAGAATTACGGCGGGAGCGTATCTATGGCCTCGGCGGAGGGCGATTTAGACCTTCTGGAGGAAAATTCACAGCCGGTTTCAGCTTCGGTTCCCGACACGGGGCTGCCAAAAGTAGGAGAAGACCAGCCGGAAGCAGGTTTTCAGCAAGGACAGGCCCCGAGTTCCAGCAGCGGAACGCCGGAACAAGGGCCGGTTCCGCCTGGGGGGAGCCAGGTGACCCAGGACGGACAGGCTCAGAAAATGTTTTGGGCGACACAGTACGGCGAGTGCTACCATCGGGAGGACTGCTTTCACCTTTACGGCAGAGACAATATGCGGGAGCTGACCCGGCAGGAAGCATTAGAAGATGGTCTGCGGCCGTGTAAAGACTGCCGCCCCGACGAGAAATAGGACATAAAAATCCCCCGGAGGCCTGCTCCGGGGGATTTTTTGCGGGGGAGGGGATGGTGTTGTCCTGTGGTTTTGCCGCTGTGCGGAGGGGGACGGCAGGAGGAGCAGAGCCCCGCTCCTGAATTTTGCTGCGATTTAGGGTTATCGGTGGGCGGCTCATAGCGGTGCCTGCAATAGAAAAGGAAGCGGCGTGATGTCGAACGTTTATTCACCGCTTCCTTTATGCCGGTAATCGCCTCACGGTGATTGCCGGTTTTCATTATAGCATGAATATTGTCATATTTACAAGAAAATTTTGGAAATCCGTTGACATTTGTTGAACAGAAGTATATAATATTTACGATGTCGAACGAAAGGAGGAAAGTATGTCCGGCAAGAAAATGGGGAGACCGACTGATAATCCCTTGACAGTACGCATCGGAGTACGATTAGACCCCAAAACCATCAACATGCTTGACGAATACTGTAAAGTCAATAATCTAAGAAAATCAGAAGTAGTACGGCAGGCGATTATTCAGTACATCTCCGAATAAATAGAACAGGAAGCAGTACATAGCTTCAAAGAAAAAAGTAGAACTTACTAACAAAAAGTAAGTTCTTTTTTTTACAAACACACTTGACATTTGGTGCTACTAGTACTATAATACATTTAGTGCTACGTAAGGGAGGTGAATTGGTTTCGTGGCAGGGAAAAAATTGGGACGTCCTACCGACAGCCCAAAAGTCTTTATGTTGCGGGTAAAAATGGACAAGGAGACTTTGGCAAAACTCGATGAAAGCTGTGAGATTTTAGGAAAAAACCGCTCGGAGTTCGTGCGGGAAACAATCGTCGAAAAGTACGATGTCCTCAAAAAATAAAACAGGAAGCGGTGTGATGTTAAACGTTTATTCACCGTTTCCTTTATGCCGGTAATCGCCGTAAGGAGATTACCGGTATTTATTATAGCAGAAAAATTGGTATCTACAAGAAAATTTTGGAAAATTCTTGACATTTGCCCGACATAATTCTATAATATATTTGTCGAGCGAAAGGAGGTGCCTATGCCCGGCAAAAAAATGGGGAGACCGACTGATAATCCGATGCCTATTCGTGTAGGATTCCGGCTGGATCCAAAAACGCTCAGCTTGCTTGACGAATACTGCAAAAAAAATAACATCCGGCGTTCGGATGTCATACGGCAGGCGATTATTCAGTACATCTCCGAATAAATAGAACAGGAAGCGGCGCTTACCCTCGAAAGTACACACCGCTTCCCCAAACACCAACAATCCAGAAAGAACGTCGGCGTAAATATTATAACACAAACCTTACCGGTTTACAAGGCTGTTATACCATGCGCCGCTGTTTCTTTCAAGGGATTGCTGGAATTTAACAGGAGAAATGCTATGAAAGAAACAAAAAATCTGATTCCCGTCGACCTTTGCGACGAAAACGGCAATGTGGTCACCACCATCGAGATTCCGGCGGATGACATCGCGCGCCTGGACCGCCTGGCGGCCAAAATGGGCCGCTCTCCCGACGAACTGCTGGATGAAGTCCTCCGAAACGCTATCAAACAGACCGTCGGTCTCATGGCCGGCGGCGTCAAAAGGCAGAAAGGAGAATGACCGGTGATTGTCCGAAGCCTCCGAGAAGAGCAGTACAGCCGTCTTTGCGCCCAGCTGGACGAAATACCGGCAAATCCTTTGGACGCCAGCCGCACCGTCACCATCAACGTAGACGGCGACAGCTACGCTTTAAAGCTCCAGCCGGAAAAATCCTGCCGCGTCGCTCTTTTGCAGGCGGTCCGGGCCGACCGGCGGTACTCTCCGCCGGAATGCACCCTCGTCACCAAGGGGCGGGTTCTTTCGGCTCTGCTGGAGCTGTTTGTTCTGCAAAATTTGGCATAACTGTTGACCCCGTCCTTGCTGGGTTTGGCGAGGGCGGGGTTTTTATTTGTCTGTGATTCGGCCCGCGGCGCGGAATGACGGCGGGCATTGTCCCTGCCGTTTTGTCAGCGGGTGGAGTATGAATCCAATGCGGCAGCATTGGATTTTGACCCGCACCTGCGTTGCCGTGGTTTCTTACGGCAGATACCGAGCGCCCAGGGCGGAGGCCAGGACGACGGCCTGCTCCAGGTCGATTTTCGCGTCCTTGAAGTCGATTTCCAAAAGGTTCAGGTCGTGGATGGAGCAGCCGCGGAGGTCGGCCCCGCGGAAGGTGGCGCCGGTCAGGTTCGCCCCGTCGAAGCAGCACTCCGACAGGCGGCATTTGGAGAAATCGGCGTGTGGCAGCTCGGCGCTGCGGAAATTCACATGGGTGAGGGCGGTGCCGGAGAAGTCCATCTCGTCAAAGAGGGTGTAGGACCAGTCGCCGCCCAGGATGGTCATGGCCTGGCAGTCGGCGTCGCAGAGATTGGAGCCGGTCATCTTACAGTCGTCAAAGGTGGCGGCGAAAAGGGTACTTAGCTGGAACTGGCAGTTTAAAAAAGCGGTGTTTTTGGCCACCATGCCGTTCAGCTTGGCCCCGGCGAAGCTGCACCGGTCGAACCGGCAGGATTTGAGCTCAATGGCGGCCAGATCCGCCCCCTGGAAGGAACATTGCGTGAAAGTGAGGCCGGTGAGGGAGTCCTCTAAGATTTCCGCCTCCCGGAAGTCCTCGTTTTCGTAGTGTTTTTCGGTGAACATGGCGAGCCTCCTCGATGGGGGTACATTGCCCTGGTGCGGAGCGCCCCAGGGTCTGATCAGGGTGATTACCGAAAGATTTTGCGGCGGCGGGTTTCCTCAGTTCTGGCAGTCGGGGCAGACGCCGAAAATCTCAAACGAGTGTCCCGTCAGGGTGAAGCCGTGGGCTTTGCAGACGGCGGCGGTGAAGGACTCCACCGGGCATTCATCCAGCACGATGCACCGCTTGCACTTGACGCAGACCAGGTGGTGCCGGTGGCCCAAATGGGCGATTTCGTAATACTGCTTGCCGGTGTCGCCGGGGAGGCCGGTTTTTTCGACAATGCGGTGCTCCTCCAGCGACGAGAGGGTGCGGTAAACGGTGGAGAGGCCGAAGTCAAGGCTTTTCGCCTTCAGGTCCAGGTAGATGTCCTCCGCCGTCAGATGGGCGGGGGAGGAGAGCAGGATGTCCAAAATGGCTTCCCGCTGTTTTGTCACTTTGAGCCCGGATTTTTTTAAGAGCTCGGGCGCGCTTTGTTTCATAACGTCCCCGCCTTTCCGGCCCGTAGGCCTGTTTTCGTTGTTTGACTGCGGATGGGCGGCAGTGCCGCCAGAGTGCGAGGGGATGCGCGAGGGGAGGGAGCCGGTTTGTCGTTCCCGCGACGTTTGTTTTTGAGAGAAGCCTGCGGGTGGGTAAAATCGCCGGAAGCGCAGGGAAGCCTTGGCAGGAGCGGCCCTAAAGAGGGATTCCGCGGGTGGGCTTCGGCCTCAGAGGCGGCCGGGGGATTTGCGGCGGTTTCTGTGTTTTTGGGGCCGGGGCGTTCTGGTGCTCCGGCAGGGAGCGGTTTAGAACATCATGGCCAGGTGGATGACCATGCCGGCAGCCACCGACACCAGATAGGTGCACAAAACGATCTTGAGAGCCGCTTTTTTGTTTCGGCACTCCTTAAAGAGCACCAGGTACCCAAAGCCGGTTCCCGCCGACAGGCCGGCGATGGCGGCCCCGAAACTGATGCTGCCGCCCATGAGCAGCTGGGTCAGCAGGACCGAGGTGGCGCAGCCGGGAATCAGGCCGATTAGGGCGGTCAGGATGGGCTGGAACACGCTGCCCGACAAGAGGACGGTCTCAAGGTTGTCCTCGCCGATCCAGAACACAATGAGGTTGATGAGGAGCATGGTGACGGCCAAAAACGCCGTGATTTTCAGGGTGTGGACGGCGGCGCTTTTGAAGATGGAGCCGTGATGGGAACAGCACCCGCACTGGCCGCCGGTGTGCTCGTGGCTATGGTCGTGGCCGCATGGTTCGGCTTTCTGCCCCAGGGTGCGGACCCGGATGGTTTCATTGCGGAAGAGGGTGTATTTGAGGAGGTACCCCGCCGCCACGGCTACAATCACCTTGACGACGATGAGCCACACCACGAGGCTCATGTCCGACAGGTTTGAAAGCATGACGGGGATGGCCTCGTCGGAGGTGGAGACAAAAACGGCGATGAGGGTGGCTCCGCCGATCATGCCGCCGTTATAAAGGGACGCGGACGCCGCCGAGAACCCGCACTGGGGGATACAGCCTACCAGGGCCCCCATCAGGGGGCCGAACCGGGAGCCTTTCCCATTCATGAATTTGAGAAAATCCACCCGGTGTTCCAGCCATTCGATGAACAGGTAGACCACAAAGAGGATGGGAATGGTTTTGAGGGTGTCGAGCAGGGTGTCCAGTAAAACGTCCAGCATAAAATCGCCTTTCCTATTTGAATTTGTTGGGATTGCGCGGCGCTTGCGCCCTGTCTTTGAGGGGAAGGGGCAAAAGCCGGTGAGAAGGATTTTTTCTAAATGAAAATGATTATCATTTGCAATAATACACCGAAAAAAGGAGCTTGTCAATCGTTTTTTGTCGAAGGATTCTGTTTTTTTCACACAGCCGTCACATTGGCCCATTAAAATGAAAATCAGTGGACGGGCGGGCCGCCTTGTGGTAAACTGGTAGGGAAAGAAAGCGTGCTCCATGAGCGGAAGGAGAATATGATGCTGAAACCATCAAAACTGCGAAAAGGGGATACTGTCGGGATTATCGCGCCCTGTCTGGCAGCGGAGGAACAATACGTCTCTGAGGCGGAAAAGGCCCTGGAACGGATGGGGTTTGCGGTCAAGCTGGGGAAAAATATCTACAGCCGGGCGGACGGCTTTGCCGGGACGCCGGAAGAGCGGGCGGCGGATTTTAATGAGATGGTCCTCGACCCGGAGGTGGGGATGATTTTGTTCGACGGGGGAGAGGTGAGCAACGAGATCCTCCCCTACATCGACTACGAGGCCGCGGCGAGAAACCCCAAGATCATCCTGAGCTACAGCGACGGCACGTCGGTTTTAAACGCCGTGTCGGCCCGCTCGGGGCTTATGACCTTTTACGGCCAGTCCACAGGGGCAATCAGCCGGGGAAATCCCTACAATTTGGAGCGTTTTACCGAAATGCTCGCGGAGGGAAATCCCGTGTACCGGAAAAATTCCGCCTGGAACGCCGTTCGGGGCGGGACGGCCCGGGGGCAGCTTGTGGGCGGGTATCTTGTAAACTTCGCCCTTTTAATGGAAGGGAAGTTTTTTAAAGCTGACCCTAAAAAGCGGTACATCCTCTTTTTGGAGGACCACATCTGCTTCAACACGCCCCCCGCTGTCAGCCGGTATCTCTCCCACATCGGGCAGAGCGGGCTGATGAAACAGGTGGATGGCCTCCTCTTCGGGCACTATGACCGGGAGCCTCAGCCGGAACTACATGACTTGCTCCGCCGGTTCGGGGAGCGGCATCAAATCCCGGTGGTTTGGTGCGACGACTTCGGCCACGGGGAGAACCAGGCCATTCTGCCCATCGGGGCGGAGGCGATCATGGATGCCGACGGGGGGACGCTCAAGTTTTTGGAGAGTTTGGTGCTGTAGGGGTCAGGGAGCACGGGGAAAATCGCGTAGGGGCGGGGCTTTGCTCCGCCCGCTTTGAACATGCGTCCGCGAAACCGCGAGGCCATTCATACGCCTGAGGAAAGAGTTTGGAAAGGAGAGTACCATGCCGCGGATTTTGGTTGTGGACGACGAACAGCGCATCCGGGAGATCATCAAAAAATACGCCGCCTTTGAGGGATACGACATCATGGAGGCGGAGGACGGGATGCAGGCGGTGGAAATCGCCGGGAAAGAGGATTTCGACCTGATCATCATGGACATTATGATGCCGGGGCTGGACGGCTTCTCTGCCTGCAAGGAAATCCGCAAGGCAAAAGAGGTGCCGGTGATCATGCTGTCGGCCCGTGGGGAGGAGTACGACCGGATCCACGGGTTCGAGACCGGGGCGGACGATTACGTCGTCAAGCCTTTTTCCCCGCGTGAGCTGATGATGCGGGCGGCGGCGGTGCTCAAACGGGCGCGGCCCGCGTCGGAGAGCGGGCACGAGGTGTACGAGGCGGGGGGGCTACGGGTGGACTTCACCGGGAGGCTGGTGGAGGTCGACGGGGAACGGGCGGAGCTGTCCCCAAAGGAGTACGACCTGCTGTTTTATCTCGTCCGCAACCGGAACATCGCCCTGACCCGGGAAAACCTCATCACAAACGTCTGGGGCTACGACTTTTACGGTGACGACCGGACGCTGGACACCCACATCAAGCTGCTGCGGAAGAGTCTTGGGGCGTACAGCGGGCGGATCGTCACGCTGAGAGGGGTGGGGTACCGTTTTGAAAGCGAATAGAAAGCCTTTGAGCGTCAAATGGAAGCTCCTTTTATTTTTCGGCGGGTTTGCAGCCATTGTGCTGGCGCTTTTGTGGTGCTTCCAGGTGGTTTTCCTCGAAGAGTTCTACAAAGGGGTCAAAACGAGGGAAATCAGCGCCGCGGCGGACTCCATTTCCAAAAAGATGTTCGAGAGCGACCTTCCCGCCCTTTTGCAAAATCTCGCCCAGGAAAACCAGATCTGCGCTATGGCTATCGGCACCGACGGGAGCCTGATCGCCTCGGCGGACACCCTGCCCAACTGCCGCATCCACAAGCTGCCGCCCGCCGAGCTCTTCGCCCTGTACGCGGCGGCGGTGGAAAATGGCGGCAGCTTCATCCAGCGGACCAGCCGGGAGGACGGGCGGTTTTTCATCCGCGGGGAGTCGGGAAAAATACCGTTTGAGGAGGCAGCTGGGGCAGACGGCGGGGAATTCGACAAGAATAAGCCCCTGCCGCCCTTTTTTGACCGGGCCCAGGAGAGCATCATCTGCGTGCGGGTGGTGGAGGGCGAAGTGGGCGACGAGCGGGTGCTGCTGTTAAACTCGGTGATTTCGCCGGTGAGCGCCACGACAAAGACCCTGCGCATCCAGCTCACCGTGCTGACCGGGCTGATGCTCCTGCTGGCGGCGGGGTTCGCGGTGCTGCTGTCGAGGAAGATTTCGAGGCCGGTCATTGAGATCAACGAGTCGGCCAAGGAGCTGGCGAGGGGCAGGTACCGCCGGCACAGGGGAAAAAGCTACCGGGAGATCCGGGAGCTGGACGAAACGCTGGCCGACGTGTCGGTGGAGCTGCAAAAATCCGAGGCGCTGAAACGGGAGCTCTTAGCCAATGTGTCCCACGATCTGCGCACCCCCCTGACCATGATCACCGCCTATTCGGAGGCTATGCGGGATTTGCCGGGGGAAAATTCCCCGGAAAACGTCCAGGTCATCATCGACGAGGCCAACCACTTAAACGCCCTGGTCAACGACCTGCTGGATTTGTCGAAGCATCAGGCGGGAGTCCAGAAGCTTACAAAAGAGCGGTTCTCGCTGACTAAACTCGTGGGGGAGACGTTGGAGCGGTATCAGAAGCTCCGGGAGCAGGAGGGGTACAAAATCACCTTCGAGGCGCCGGAAGAGGCGTTTGTGGAGGCCGACCGGATGAAAATTTCCCAGGTGGTCTACAACCTCATAAACAACGCTGTCAACTACACCGGGCCGGACAAGAAAATCCAGATCGTCCAAGCGGTGGAGGGGGATTTTGTCACCCTGTCCGTCCGGGACAGCGGCGAGGGGATTCCCGAGGAACAGCTGGGGCTCGTTTGGGAGCGGTACTACAAGCTGGACAAAACCCACAAGCGGGCCGCCGTGGGGACGGGGCTGGGGCTGTCCATCGTCAAGAACATCCTCGACATGCACGGGGCCCAGTACGGCGTTCAGAGCAAAGTCGGGGAGGGGAGCGTGTTCTGGTTTAGGCTCAGGCGGGAGCGGTAGGGCGAACTGAACCCGTTTTCATATGGAGTTTCTTGAGGCGAACACAGTTCGCCCCTACAAGTACAGCACCCCCGCCCTGTGGAAGAATTCCATGGGGCGGGGGTTTTGTGATAAACGGTGGGCCGACGTGGGCGTGGGCCCCTAGGGATTTGAGGAAGATTGTAGGGGATATGGCGTTGAGCGGAGCAGAGCCCCGTCCCTACAGATTGGGGGCGTTTTTTTGGGAGAAGGGCTCGTCGGGCGGCACCTGGAAAAGCAAAATCCCATCGGGGGAGTAGATGCGCACCGGTTTCCCGGCCTTCTTCGCCCGGATGACGGCATCTTTGGTGCCGGTGGAGCTGCCGTCCCAGACGGCGACGACAAAATCGGCGGTGTCAACAATGAGCTGGTTGCGCTCCAGGGGAGCGCGGAGGTAAAAGTAACGCTTGTAGTCGGGGCGGAGGACGCGGATGGGCAGATTGTGCCCGGCGGCGTATTGGGCGGCAAGGCTGTCCACGCCGTTGGCGCCGCCGGAAATCAGTTCGGTGGTGCCTTCGGGCAGAATTTTTCCGATGTCTACCTGTTTGATGGAACGGGAACCGATGACGGCAACGATCATTGTAAATCACCTCAAAAAAATATTATCACAATTGAACTTATAAGTCAATAATGATTTATAAGTTCCTTAAAGTTATGGATTAATCTTGACATAATAATCGTGAGGTGGTTATTATGGTCGATTATAAGGTGATTGGAAATAGAATCAAAACCGCAAGGGCGGAAGCCGGAATGAGTCAGGAACGATTGGCGGAGAAATTGAATGTTACTCCAGAATATTGCAGTAGATTTGAAAACGGTAAGGCAAAATTAAATCTAGAACGTTTGTCTCAGATTTCTGTTATATTAGATGTGCCGCTGGAATACTTGATTTGCGGTGTGACAGTTGGCTCTAAGGGATATTTGCATGATGAAATAGCGGAAATAGTCAAATCTTATTCCGGAAGGCAGATACAGGCTATTGCCGAGATTGCTAAAATAATTTCAAAATTGGATAAAGAATAACGATCCCGCCCTCACCGATTTGGTGAGAGCGGGGTTTGTTTTTTCACCGCTGCGGATTGGATTGCCGGCGGGCGGCTGATAGCCGCCCCTACAGTTTGTGCGTTTTTTGAAACGTTCCGGGAAAAGAGGAGGGCCGGAGGTACGACGGCCCGTACCCGACGTTCCGGAGCATTCCGGAACGTCGCAACCGGGGCGAGCGGCGTCAGCGCGCAGCCCCGGAAGACGAGGGGAAGGCGGGCGGTATACCAAGGCTCTCGGATGTCAGCGGCCCCACTGCGGGTCGTCGTATACGGGGAACCGAAGTTTGATACCAAGGCGCTCACACAACGACGGCGTTAATCACGGTCGTCGTGCCCCTGATTCCGAAGTGGAGGTGTAGGCTCTTGGATTCCTGGAGGAACGGAGTGACCGTTGGGGGTCCAGGGGATCTCCCCGGTCGGTTTTTCTCCTCTCTTTTTGACGAAACAAAAAGAGAGGCCGCCTGCCGGGGCGGGTCCCGGCGACGAATCGAGAAGAAATCAGTAACGACTAAGGAGCAGAACGCAAAGTCAAACAAAAAAATCCCCCTCATTCTTTCCCAAAAACATCGGCCACTTTTCAAAAACCCTTCAACAAACCGTCACATAAGCCCTTTATACTGAAACCATCAAAAAACAGGCCATAGCCGGAAAGGAAACGCCTTATGAAAACCAAAAATCTCCGCCATGAATTGAAGCACATCGTAAGCGAAGGGGACTGTTTGCTGCTGAGGCAGCGGCTTTCGGGCATCGCAAGCCCCGACCCACACGCCGCAAACGGCAAATACCGCATCCGGAGCCTTTACTTTGACAATCTGGATGACAAGGTGCTGCGGGAAAAGATCATTGGGGTCAGCAATCGGGAGAAGTTCCGCATCCGTTATTATAACGACGATTTTTCCTACATCAAGCTGGAGAAAAAAAGCAAAATCCACGGCCTCTGCCAAAAAGACGCGGTGCGGGTCACCAAAGAGGAATGCGAGCGCATTCTGAGCGGCGACATTGACTGGATGCTTCTGGACGAAACGAGGCCGCTTCTCCAGGAACTGCACGCCAAGATGCGGTACCAGCAGCTGCGGCCCGCCACGGTGGTGGATTACCTGCGGGAGCCCTTTGTCTACCGGCCGGGAAACGTGAGGGTCACATTGGACAGCGAAATCCGCACCGGGCTCAAATCCGGAGACCTCTTCAACCAGAATCTCAGCTCGGTGCCCATTGTGGGCGGCAATCCCCGAATTCTGGAAGTGAAGTACGACGCGTTTCTCCCGGACGTGATCCGGGACGCCGTCCAGGTGGAAAACCGAATGGTGGGCACCTTTTCCAAGTACGCCGCCTGCCGGTGCTATCTGTAAAGGGAATATAGCTTACAGATGAAAAATGCCTTTTCCGCGGGAAAAAACGCGGCTCTGCCTCTGCGGGAACGGAGGCGTTTTGTCCGGGGACTTTTTCCGGGACAAAGCCACAATAAAACATGATTGGAGAATTACCTATGACATTTCAGGACATTTTCAAGTCGAGCTTTCTCGAGAACGTCACCTCTTTTTCGGCGCTGGACATGGTCATCGCGCTGGCGCTGGCCTTTGTTTTAGGGCTCTTTATCTTCCTCGTCTACAAAAAGACCTTCAACGGGGTCATGTATTCGGCGGGGTTCGGGGTTTCCCTTTTGGGGATGACCCTCATCACCACCCTCATCATTTTAGCGGTCACGTCAAATATCGTGCTGTCCCTGGGCATGGTGGGCGCGCTGTCCATTGTCCGGTTCCGCACCGCCATCAAAGAGCCCATGGACATCGTGTTTTTGTTCTGGTCCATTTCGGCGGGCATCGTGCTGGGGGCGGGGCTGATTCCGTTGGCGATTTTCGGGTCGCTGTTCATCGGCATCGTGCTCCTCATCTTTGTGAACAAAAAGTCCGGTGATTCCCCCTACATTCTGGTGGTGAACTGCGCCGACGGCAAGGCGGAGCAGATGGTTCTCGACACCGTCAAGGCGTCGGTGAAAAAGCAGGTGGTCAAATCCAAAGCGGTGTCCCCGAACGGCATCGAGCTGACGGTTGAGGTGCGGCTGAAGTCCTCGGAGACGGATTTTGTCAACATTTTAGGGGCCGTGGACGGGGTGTCCAACACCGTTTTGGTCAGCTACAACGGGGAATACATGTCCTGACGATAAAAAGTCCTGCCCTGGGGCGGCGTCAGCGTCCGGTGCAGAACGAGGCGTCCAGTACAGAACGAGGAGCCCGGTGCAGAGCGAGGCGTCCGGTACAGAGCGGGGCGTCCGGTGTAGAACGAGGCGTCCGGTGCAGAGCGCGGGTGCATCCGCGGAAGGAGCCCCGCGGACGGCTGCGGCGCGCCGTTTTTGGGCAGATTGTTCCGAAAGGATTTTATCATATGATTCGAAGCAGATTCACAGCCGTTTTGACGGCAGTTTTGATGGTTTTGGCGGTTTTGGGCACCTCTTTTGTGATGATGAGCCCGCAGGTCATCGAGACCTTTTCCGCCTCCACAGCCAAGGAATACGAAAAAAAGCTTTTCAGGGAAAACACCCTGATGGAGTTTAACATTCTGGTGGACGAGGCCGACTGGCAGGACCTCATCGACAACGCGCTCTCTAAAGAATACATCCCGGCGGACGTGCAGGTGAACGGCGAGACCTTCAAGGATGTGGGCATCCGGGCCAAGGGCAATACCAGCCTCAGCGGGGTTCAAAACGACCGCTACAGCTTCAAGGTGGAGTTCGACCACTACATCGACGGGCAGACCTGCTACGGTCTCGACAAACTGGCCCTCAACAGCAATTACGCCGACTCCACTTCGATGAAAGAATACCTTTCCTACGACATGATGCGGTTTCTGGACGTTCCCAGCTCTCTCTGCTCCTATGTCAAAGTGAGCGTCAACGGGGAATACTGGGGGCTTTACCTGGCCGTAGAGTGCCTGGAGGAATCCTATATGGAGCGAAACTACGGCTCCGACTACGGCAATCTCTACAAGCCTGACACCATGCAGATGGGCGGCGGGGACAAAGGCGGCATGCAGCCCCCGGATAAGGCTGGAGAAAGTTTCCGCGGTCCCGGGACGGGCGCGGCAGGCGGGGAAAATGCTGGAGAAGCAAGTCCTCCGGACGCCGCCGCGTCCGCGTCGGTGAACGGGGGCGGGCCCGACGGCAACGGCGGATTTGCCCCGACTGGCGGCGTTCTGGGGAAGGATATAGGCTCTGGCAGTGAAACGGGCTTAACAGAGGGGCTGGTTCCCGGCGGGGAAGCGGCGGCGCCGGGCAAACAGGATGCTCCGGCGGGCGAGATAGGCTCCGGTGGGGAGTCCGCGCCGGACAGGGAACAAACCGATCAGGCAGACTCCGCCGGGGAAGATTCCTCAGAGCAGGACGGCAATCAAGACAACTCCCTCCAATCTCCTTCAAACGCCCCTGCGGACGGCGGCGCCCAGAATTCGCCGCCGTCTGAAGACGGGCAAACGGAAGGGGAGGAGAATAAAAATAGAGGCATGGGCGACTTTTTCGGCGGCGGTTTTGGCGGCGGCACAGGGGCCACCAGCCTCACCGACCAGGGCGACGATATTGACAGTTACAGCGCCATCTTCGACAGCGCCGTCTTTGACATCACCGACAGCGACAAGCGGAATCTTGTCGAGGCCATCCAGAACTTAAACGCCGGGACGGAACTTACAAAATACGTAGATGTGGACGAAGTGCTCCGATATTTCGCTGTCAACACGGTGGTGGTGAACTTGGACAGCTATGCCAGCAGCATGAAACACAATTACTACCTCTACGAAAAGGACGGCCAGATGGCCATCCTGCCCTGGGACTATAATCTGGCTTTCGGGGCGTTTATGGGAGGGAGCGCCGAGAGCGCCGTCAATTTCCCCATCGACACGCCGGTTTCCGGGACGACGCTGGAATCAAGCCCTCTTATCGGCAAGCTCCTGGAGGTGGAGGAATACAAGGAGAAGTATCACGAGTACCTGCGGCAGATCGTGGACGGATACTTCAACAGCGGTTACTTTGAGAAAACCATCAATACCATAAACGCCCTCATCACCGAGGCAGTGGCCACCGACCCGAATCCTTTCTACACCTATGACGAGTACGAGGCGGCTGTGGAAATGCTCAAGGAATTCGGCAAGCTGCGGGCCGAGAGCGTGGAAGGCCAGCTGGACGGGACGGTTCCCTCCACCGAAGAGGAGCAGCAGGCAAATCCCGGCGCCCTTATCGACGCTTCCGCAATCGACATGAGCGTTATGGGGCAGCAGGGCGGCGGCTTCGGCGGGGAACGGGGCGGCCGGAACAGTCCGAACACGGCCGCCCCGAGCGAGGCTGGGCAACCGGGCGGCAGTACGCCGCCCGGTGACGGGCAGGCAGCGGCCGCAAACGCTGCCGGGGACACGTCCGCCGGGGCGGGGGGCGTTCCGGGCGGAGAGAACGCCGGGGGACAGGTCGCGCAGACCGGTGAAGGGCCGGGTGGGGAAACGACTGACGGCGGGGAAGAATCCAATCCCCCCACCGGCGGGAAAAACCCCTTTGACGGCATGCCGGATATGAAGCTCATGCGGGAGGCCATGGAAATCATCGGGGACACCGATATGGAAAACCTGACCGAAGAGCAGAAAACAAAGCTTACCGACCTGGGACTCTCCGATGAGGACATCGAAAGCTTTACCGCCATGCAAGCAAACCTGCCCCAAGGCGGTTTCGGAAACCGAAATCCCTTCGGTGGGGAAATACAGAATCAGACCGACTGGAAACCCATCGCCCTTCTTCTGGGCGTCAGCGGAATTTTGCTCATAGGGGGCGTCATCTTCGCCCTTTGCTTCCGCAGAAGAAGATAGGCTTTGTGATGCTAGAAATCCTTCTCTTTTTGCGGGCTTTGGGACGGCTTTTTAGTGGGGACCGTTTCCTCTTGAAGGCCCGCGACAACCTGGGTGAAAAGCCCGTGCCGCTACAACCGGCGCGGGCTTTTTGCTGGATTGAGAGAGTGAAAACGTGTGGAGTAAATCGCAGGGCGACGTGGAAATCGCCCCTTATGGTTCCCAAGACATTTTGGAGAAACTGTAGGGGCGGGGGTGGCCCTGGTTGTGGTGTCGGGCAAACGGTGTGGGAGGTTCAAAGAGAGCAGTTTGTCGGGGACGGAACATGAATTTAGTGCGACAGCATTTGATTTTGCCCCGCCCCCTACGGGTTGAGGAATGTTTGCGGTTACAAATGTGCAGAATAAAAAAAGACAGGCCGTTATAGCCTGTCTTTTCTGGTTTTTTCCCAAAAATCCGTCTCAAACAAGCCCTCTTCCGCATAAGATGAAAAGAACCCCGCCCCGCCGTTTTGTACCCTGCCGTTTTGCGGGAAATCGATGAAATCAAAGCCGTTTTTCCCCGAAACCAACGGTTTTTTCATCCCCCGGTCCGGTCCGCCTGCCCGTCCCTTAGGCTCCTTTTTGGGAAAAAGGGAAATTTTCTCTGTTTTTTTCAAAAAATACGAACCTTTTTCCCGAATCTACATATCATGTAGTAAACCAAATCGCCGACGGGCTCCGCCGGCTTAAGGTCGAACCGGGAGCACCCGGCGGGGAACCTCCACACATGGGGTTCCAGTTAGGAGCGGCGGCTCGTACCGCCAGCGACCACTATACTTATGAGGAGGCTAAATCATGGCTGATCAAAACTACAACCCCTACGGCGCGGCTACCGGCGCCAACTGCTTCAAAGAGGCGGTCTGCATCAACGCGGGCCGGATCTACGACAGCTGCAGCGACAAGGACTGCTTAGAGGACCTGAGGGTCTATTTCACCGACGTGACCCAGCCGGTTATCGACAACGCCCAGTCCATCAAAGTCCGCAAGGTGGAAATTCTAAACGTTGTGATGGATGTGGAATGCGTCCCCTTTAACAAGGGATTCTACTCGGTGGATATGACCTTCTATTTCCTCATCACCATGGACACCTACGCCACCCAGATCTGCGGCACCCCCGTTACTGTACAAGGACTTTCCGCCTTCAACAAGAAGGTCATCCTCTACGGCTCTGAGGGCAGTGTCAAGGACTTTAGTTCGGTGGATGCCTGCAAGTTCTTAAACGGCGAAGACTGCGCGATCCCCAGTAACTGCCCCACCGCCCGCGTACAGGTGGTTGACCCCATCGTGCTGGCGTCCAAGGTCTGCGAGTGCCCGAAACCCGACTGCGACTGCTGCGGCACCGCCACCGCCATTCCCGAGACGATGAACTGCGTCTTCAACGGCACTTTCGTCACCGGCGAGGCCGGACGGTACGTCTACGTCTCCATCGGTATGTTCTCCATCGTCCAGCTGGAGCGCGAAGTCCAGATGATGATCCCTGTTTACGACTACAGCATCCCTGACAAGGAATGCACCGCGTCTGACACGGCCTGCGACCCCTGTGAGCTCTTCCGGAAAATCAAGTTCCCGGTCAACGAGTTCTTCCCGCCCCGCCTGGCTGAATTGGACTGCGACGAGGATCCGAACATCTAGCGTTCCGTAAATAAAAAGCCCCGCTTGAGAGACAGGCGGGGCTTTTATTGTGTTGCAGGGTGGGATATTGTTTGGGGAACGAATCTGCATCAGGGACATGGATGTTAGGGGCACAAAAAACAGGCGGGCGGCGGGGCCGTCTGCCTGTCTGGAGTGGTTTTGCCTGTTTCACATGTTTCGGGAGAAACAAAAAACCGGCTTTGTGCCGGTCCGATGCCTTATTTGATAGTGCTCTGGAATGCCACTGCTTTACCCAGTATTTGCACCTGAATGCTGTCTTGGTCAGAGATCATGATGGGGGGGTAGGCCGGGTTTTCCGACCGCAGCTGCATCCGGTCGCCCAGTTTGAAGACCCGTTTGAGCATGGCTTCGTCGTCGATGAGTACCGCCGCCAGCTCACCGTCTTCCACGTCATCCTGCTGTTTGACGAAGATAATGTCTCCGTCGTAAATCCGGGCGCCGATCATGCTGTCTCCCGACATTTTCATACAGAAATCAGCACTGCCGTTTCCGTATTCCTCAAATTTTGGGAAGCCTTCGTCCCCGCATTCAAAAACCCCTTCCGGAGACAGCTTCAAAAGGGGAATTTTTTCCACTGCCAGCGATGTGGCGCTTGATGCGGCCGGCAACATCTTCTCGCTCTTTCCCACAAGCCACGCGGGGTTTACATTTAGGGCCCGCGCGATAGCTTGGATGACAGGCAGTTTCGGGGTACCAATTTTGCCTGTTTCGTAGCGCTGGATTGTGGACTTCGTCACCCCGACGTTGTCCGCAACATCCTGCAGAGTGAGCTTGAGTTCCTTCCTTCTCTGTTTGATGCGCTCGCCAAGCGCCTTCACATCTGCCATGTTTTCACATCCTTCTTTCCTTCTAAATATCAAAGTAGGACCAAAGTGGCCCCTGTTTGGTGTAAATGGTTTCCCGACCTGTTTGAGGGGCCGGGGGAGCAAACTTGCCCTGCCGGGACAGTTTCCTGTAAAAAGCATCATCGGCAGGAGCGCCGGCTTCGGCAAGCGATAGGGGGAAGTTTGGGGACTGTGTCCGCTATGCTTGTGCATGAAAAGAAAGTTTCGCAATACGATAACCTTCATGTTTTGTTTGTGGATATTATAGCACATCCGCAAATTCCGAAGGAATTTGGAGGCGGGTTTACCCGCCGTAGTTCTGCTTTGGCAGAACCGGGTGATGATAAAATAAACGCAATGTCAAAACACTTTGTTTTGGCAAGCCGCATTTATGCGGCCGAGGGTTTTCTGTGAAAACCTTCGTTGATTGTGTTTATTACCATATCCGCAAGCCCATAGGGCTTGCACGCCGCTTTCAGCGGCGCAAAACAGCTTTAGCTGTTTTTGTTATGGTGATAATCATCCACAAATCATTTTGCGAGACAAAATGATTGCGCCTGCGGCGCATAGCACACATTGTGTGCTATTTGTGGATATTATACCACATTGTTTTGCGGCGTGCAACGAATTTTCCTGTCAGATTTTGGCAATTTTATGTCAGCTGTGTTGGCTTTTTTGTTTTTCATCCTTGTTGACCAAAAATCAGGTGCTTTTTTTTCGGAATTTTTTTATTTTTGTCGCGTTGCGCTATTGACAAGTTTTTCTTTTTGCAGTATGATAAAAACACCATAAGTTGCACAATGCAATAGAAAGGAGTTCAAAATGGTAAACACATCTAAAATCAGAGGACGTATGGTTCAGTTGGGAATTTCCAACAATGAGGCCGCTTCGGCGCTCAATTTGTCTGTTGCTGTTACAGTTAAAAAGCTGAACAACCTGTCTGTCCTCAACTTGGCCGAGGCGGAAACACTGGCTGCACTTTTGGAGATCAGTGACCAAGCTTTTGGAGAGTATTTTTTTGCATGATGTGTTGCACAACGCAACTTTGGGTGAATTTTTGAACAGGAAGGGTCTTTAGACCTTTTAAAAAATTCGTTGTGAGATGATTTGGGAGAGTTGTTGCTGCATTTGAGGAGGGCCTTGACAAAAGGCCCTGCTCTTTGAATTTTTTGAGCTCTGCTGCAGGGCTGCATCATAAAGGATTTGAAATGCACGGGCAGACGCAGGGGTAAGCGTCTGTCCGGAAGCGAGGTATTGTATGGAAATTTTGCTCTGTGGCGATTTGGCAGGCGAGAAGAAAGCCGTAAAGGCCGATGGATATCCGCAGATGCGGGCAAGCGCCGAAACCGGGGATTTAAAGAGAAATGATAGACGTTGTGGAAAATGTCCGGAATAAGGAAAGATGGATATTTTGGAGAAAAAACGCTGGAAACCGGAAAAAAGGCCGGCTTGCCGGGTTAACGGCAGATTTCAGGGCAGGACAGTATTTTGACCGGTTGGAAAGATAGGCGGAGTGTTCGGCAGGAGGCTGGGCGGAGTGTTCGGCAGGAAGCTGGGCGGAGTGTTCGGCAGGAAGCTGGGCGGAGTGTTCGGCTGGAGGCTGGGCGGAGTGTTCGGCAGGAAGCTGGGCGGAGTGTTCGGCTGGAGGCTGGGCGGAGTGTTCGGCAGGAAGCTGGGCGGAGTGTTCGGCAGGAAGCTGGGCGGAGTGTTCGGCAGGAAGCTGGGCGGAGTGTTCGGCAGGAAGCTGGGCGGAGTGTTCGGCAGGAAGCTGGGCGGAGTGTTCGGTGAAAAGTTGAAGGAAAGGTTTGGCGAGCAAATGAGACAGGTGTATGGCTGTGGATGATAAAGACGGGAAAACGGTTTGCTGGGCTTTCCAGATGCGGGAGGACGGCAGATTTCAAAAGACGGGAGGCGGGGCGGTATGGCGCGGCCGCAGAAATTAGGGCTCGATTACTTTCCATTCGACGTTGATTTTTTTGCCGATCGGAAAATAAAGGTACTGTTTGCGCGGTTCGGTTGCGAGGGCGTGGCATTTTACCTTTATATTCTCTGTGAGATTTATCGGGACAAGGGGTTTTTTGTCCAATGCGACGACGAATTTTTGGAAGTGGCTTCGGCAGAATTGCAGATTGAGCGAAAAACGCTTCTGCGGCTGCTGGACTTTATGATGGAACGGCAGCTGATCCACGGGGGACTGCTGGAGGAGTTCGGCGTGCTGACTTCTCGGGGGATTCAGGCCCGGTACCAGCGGGCCAAGGAAAACGCGGGACGCAAGACCCCAGTCCCGGTTCGGAAGGAGCTGTGGCTTATGAGCGGGCGGGAAACCTCGGCATTTATTCAGGTGCGGGGACATGAGGCACCGGTGAAAAATGCGGACAAGGCGCCGCCTTTGAGGCGGGAGAAGAGACGGGAAGAGGTTTTGCCGGAGGTGGAAGAGCAAAAAGATACTGAGGGTGGAACGATGACTCAAGCGGGTTCCGTGGAGGCTATGGAGGCAGGAGGCAGGAAAGAAAAAGGCTGTAGGCGGACGGGGGAGGCGGAGCGTTCGTCTCGGAGGGAGTTGCAGGCGTCCAATGCCGGTAAAATCGGGTGCGAGATAGACAATGCGGCGGGAGGGTTGCTCCAAGATGGGCAGACAGCCGCTGAATCCAAAGAAAGTGCGGCGGATAACCGGGGAACAGAACAGATAGCTGACGGGAACAGGCGAGAGGTTGGTCTTGCGGGAGCCTGTCCGGATGGGGAAGAGGCGGTTTTCTGGGAGAAGAGAGGAAAACAAGATGCCGGAAGGGGACAATCGCATCAAAAAGCGTCTTTGGAGAACGTACAATGTATTCCGAGGGGAAATTCCGGCGGGAACAATCCCCAAAGGAAAGAAAATAAAAGAAAAGGAAAGGAAAAGGGGGGAGAGCCGCTCTTATCAGATGCGGATCAGAGACCAGGCGAGAGCGGGCGCTTTGGAGAGGAAAAGTTTGGGGCTTTTGAAGGAACGGACTATGTTAGCAGGCTTTTGCCATGTGCAAGGCAGAGGGCTGGGGAGGCTGTTTGGGTTGATGGAGAGGAGGCTGGCGCCTCCAGCGGAGGAGATGGCGGTAAGGCGGATTTATCATGCGCAGAGGAAGGATGGGATAGCGGTACGGGAGCGTTTCAGAGACGGGAATGGCAGGAGCCGGAAAAAGAGGTTGGGGCTAAAGGGAATGCGCCCTGTGCAAAAAGGTTGCCCGGCGGCGGGGACGGGGATTTTGAATGTGAGATTTCTGCAAAGCCGCAAGCTGTTTCGGAGGCGGAGGAAACGGTGAAGCTGGTACGGGAGGCGTTTGCTTCGGTTCCACGGAATTTCCGGCGGGAGATAGGAGGATTTTTGCGGGAGGGGGCGCCTGCCGCCCTTGTCCGTTATGCGGTGGAGGAGGCAAATCGGCTGGGAAAACCCTATTCTTATATGGCGGCCATTCTGCGGCAAAGGCTGGCGGAAGGGCGGCTGGAAACAGGGAACGGGCGGCGTTCTCCGGCTTCCTACGATTTGGAAGCGTTCGAAAAACTTGGATTCCATGTGCCGAAGATTCCAAAGCAGTACGGCGGGAAACCAGACGGAACAACAAGGTGTGAGGATGGGGCGGCTGCCCCAGAAGAGGAGAATTTCAGTGAACAAGAGGAAATACGCTAAGGTGGGCGGGGCTTCCCGTCGAAAGCCAGGGGACAAAGTTTGGGGGCGGCGGGTGCTGCCTGAAGCGCGGAGGGGAGCATCGGCGCGGGAAATGGGGCATCTTTTGGTGGAAAATGGTACTGCCGGCGTCCGGGAAGGCGGCCGGAGACAGGGCGGTTTAGCTGAGAGCCGCGTTGGCGCTGGGGCAGAGAACGGCTCGGTGAGAAAAAGCGTTTGTGTGTGGGCGGCTCAGGCGGAGAATAGTCTGAACAGCTTCGAGGCGGCGGAAAAGACGCTGCCGGAACAGAAAAAGACGGGGCGCAGAGGGCACAGCCGGGGCGTCGGCGCGGTGCGGGAAGAGTTTGGAGGCGGAAAAAGGGAGGTTCAAAGGCAAAGCGGGCGCGGCTGGGAAGAAGAAAAAATCTGCGGCGAAGGGATGTCCTGGGAAGAGTGGGCGTCAGGGCCGCTGGAAGGATATGACGAGGACCTCAAACCCGACCGGGACCGGGCTTTTTCCCGGCAGACGGTTTATCTCGTCCACAAATGGCTTGCCGAGGGGATGCCGCTTCCCATGGTGGCGCGAATGCTCAACAGAAGTGTGGAAAACGTTCGGGCGGCGGCAGAAGTGCCGCTCCTTCGTGGGGAAAAGGCGCTGATTCAGCGGTATTTCTGCCCGTTTCGGATGCGGAAAGAGACAGAGTAAAATTTTTTTGAGGCGCTTGTTGCGCAGAGCTACTTTTTGAGGGCGAATAGGGGGATTGGCATTGGTGCAGATGGGAGTCCTTTAGGGAAATGGCTCGGGAGGAGCGGGATTCAGGAAGGCTCGGGAGGAGCGGGATTCAGGAAGGCTCGGGAGGAGCGGGATTCAGGAAGGCTCGGGAGGAGCGGGATTCAGGAAGGCTCGGGAGGAGCGGGATTCAGAGAGGTTCGGGAGGAGCGGGATTCAGAGAAGCTCGGGAGGAGCGGGATTCAGAGAGGCTCGGGAGGATCGGGATTCAGAGAGGTTCGGGAGGAGCGGGATTCAGAGAGGCTCGGGAGGAGCGAGGGTTCTGAGAAGGCGGATGGAAAGGGGAAACAGAGATGGAAAAGCGGGGAATGACGGAAAAAATGGGGCCTGCGTTTGACGGCAAGGTTTCACAGGGAGAGGCATTGCCAAAAGAACGTGAAAGCGCGGGACAGGCGGCAGGTGCTGAAGCGCTGATTGGTAGCGGGGCGGAGATGGAAAAAGCATGTGGGAGCGGGACGGAGATGGCAGGGAAGCAGGGAAGCGGCATGGCGGTGGAACAGTCGGTTTCTGGGGCTGAGGTGACCCGGGAGGAGCTGGGGCAGCTTTATTTTCTCCAGCAGGAGATCGAGGGGCAGAAGCGGCGGATCAAGGAGCTTCGCAACACCCTAAAAAGTCCGGCGCTTTCGGGGATGCCGCGGGGCGGCGGCGTATCCGACCCGGTGGCGAGGACGGTGGAACTCATCGAGGGGCAGCAAGAGATACTGCTCAAAAGTGTTCAGGAATGTTTGGAGCGGCAAAACCGGCTTTTGGGATTTATCGGGCAGGTGGAGGACGCACGAATCCGGCTCATTTTGCAATACAGGCATTTGGAGGGGCTCAACTGGGTGCAGGTGGCACATCGGATGAATGTCACGCCGGAGAGCGTCAAAATGGCTTACAAACGGTTTTTCGACGGCAGGAAAGGTATTCAGTAGTGTATTCCATAGAGGATTTTATAAAATATCGGGTAGGGGATTTGAAAAGATATTTATAAAGCTATGACAGAATATCATGCAGATAATATTTTATAGTGTATATAAACTCGTATTGATTTATATATTAATAACAATATTTATTAGTGTATAAAAAGTTGTATGTTTTAATGTATATAGTAGTGTAGTGGAAAATATATTCATGAATATATTTTCGAATATATACGAATAATGGGGCGTCGGGAGAGGCGTTTGGGCGTCGGGAGAGGCGTTTGGGCGTCGGGAGAGGCGTTTGGGCGTCGGGGAGAGGCGTTTGAGGGCGTCGGGAGAGGCGTTTGGGGCGTCGGAAGAGGCGTTTGGGGCGTCGGGAGAGGCGTTTGGGGCGTCGGAAGAGGCGTTTGGGGCGTCGGGAGAGGCGTTGAGGGCGTCGGGAGAGGCGTTGAGGGCGTCGGGAGAGGCGTTGAGGGCGTCGGGAGAGGCGTTTGGGCGTCGGGAGAGGCGTTGGGGCGTCGGGGAGAGGCGTTGGGGCGTCGGGGAGAGATGGGGGCGGCAGGTGTTTGAAAGGTGGCGGAAAGAGAGGCAAAGGTAAAATTGAGGCAAAATTCTACCAAAATTCTAGAAAATAGACAAAAAGCGCCCCTTTTAGGGCGCTCTTTCAAATTTATCTCTATATTTCTGTGAATAATCACCAAATTTGTCAAGATATTTTATATTTCTACAAAATACTATTGACAGGAGTTTCCAAATGATGTATAATATAAATCAGGAACGGCGGTTCTGCGCCGGGGGTCACACTCCGAGCGGCGCGACGTTGTTCTGAGAAGACAACTAAAAATTGCGGCGCCTGTCTCAGGTGTTGGCGCACCGAGAACAGGATTGCACGGAGGATACAGCTCCATACAACCGGACGAACCACGCCGCAGAAGACATTATAACACATCTCTTCTCATTTTACAAGCCCCTTTTTACAGGTTACCGCCAAGGAAAAGTGGGAAAAAGCCTGTTTAGGTGTGAGAGTCATCCGAGTTTTCCGGCTTTTGTGTGGTGATTCGAGCACTGAACTGGAGCTGATTCTTGTAGTCCGAGAAACTCTCCGAGCATTTTATCACACCCGCGGTAAGGCTTGAGATGGATGTGCAGATGGATTCTGTCAGGCAAAGTTTTGAAGGATGTATACCGCTTTGGATACATATCTAATGCTGTTGTATGGAGGATGCTGGGAAACCAGCGGAATCTGTACGCAGCATTTTTTATTTGTTTTCGGGGCTCTGGAAGCAGAGGGGCTGGCTTTTTCTCCCCTCTGTGGAACGGCTTTCGAGAACAGCCGTTAAGGCGAAGGAGGTTCATGCAATGCGTGACCGCTACAAGGATATGTGGGAGCAGGTCCGGGAACGGGAAGGGTCGTCGGATGCGCTGGAACAGATGCTGGACGGGATTTACGAAGAAGCGAATGAGTCGTTCCGGTTTACGGGCTGCTGCAGGCAGCTGGAGAGCGACCGAAACTCGCTGCTGGCGTGGCGGTGTCCCACATGGTACAAAAAAAGAAAGATTGACGAGCTGGAGAGAGAGTTCCAGCGGGAAAAAGAGCGGTTTCTCTGCAAATACACGGTGATGCGGTATTTGGAGCTGACCGGGAAGCTGTGATCCCCCTGCATTGCAGGGGGATTTTTCTTTTGGGGGAAGATGTAATTCATACGTGCGGGTTGGAGGAGAGAAGGCGGGCGGAGTCTGTTCGTTGTTTTTATCAGAGGGTTTTGATGGATTGCGGGCGAACGCAGTTGGCCCCTACGGGGGTAGGTGTGGGGGGCCGTTGTGAATTGGGTGTGCCGGAGAAACGGGGGGTGATTGTGGAGAGACGTTGTGGGGGAATGGATTGAGGGAGTCGGAGCAGAGGCCCGTCCCAAACGAAAGGCCGTTCGAGGAACCGCGGGCGGGCAATGCCCGCCCCTACAGTTTTGGGGGACGTTGTGGGGGAATGGATTGAGGGGGGCGGACGCCGCAAAAAATTGTAAGGCAGGAGATTATGAGGTGCATTGAGGGAAATAATTTCCCAAAATTGGAAAGTTGTTACTTTTGTGACGGGGGGCGGGAGTATACTGATACCAGTGAAAGACGGGCGGGGATGATTTTTGGGCGAGCAAGAGCGTTTCCCGCGGCGTTGCGGGCTTTCCGGCCGTTTCCGACAGCCTCTCGTGAGGCGTTTTTTTGCGCGGCAGACACGGCGGAGGGCGGCCGGCCGGCTTTCACACATTTTTTCCCCTTAACCTTCCATTTTACCTCCATTCCATTGGGGTGAGGCGCTATTAGGCGCTTCGCCTCCCGCGCGCGGGGCAGGCTGACGCTTGTCCCGCGTGTTTTTTGCGGGGAGAAAGGGAGGGAGAGGCGAATAGGGCGGCAGACAGGATGAGCGGCGCTTTGGGGCAGCCGAAAGAAGGAATTATTGGAGGTTTCCGAAATGGAAATGCTGGATAGAGATCAATTGGCGCCAATGGGTGCGGAAGGCTGTGCAAAGGGCGGCGCGGATGCTTTTGCAGAGGGTTCCGGACAGGCGGAAAAGCGGGGGCGGCCTCGGAAAAAGGCGGTTCCCGGGGAGGCGGAGGTTTCTGAGGGAATGAAAGATTCCGACAAAATGAGCGGCTCTGAGAATGCGGCGGGAAGCGCGGGAGTTCCCGGGGAGGCGACTCCAAAAAAGAGGGGCAGGCCACGGATTCATCCGGCGAAGGAGCCGGGGGCTGAACCGAGAAAGCGGGGGCGGCCGGCAATCCATCCGGTGATGGAAGACGACATCTGCGGGGCGGCGTTCCGCAAACAGGGGCGCAAGCCCAAAAACGGCTGGAAGGCGGAGGAGCTTTTAGAGGGCGAGGCCATCAACGGCGCGTGGGAAAAAGTGGCGGAGCTGCTGCTCCGGGGCGAGCCGGGAATGCCCATCCGGGAAATCGCCAAAGAGGCGAACATCAGCAGGGACATGGTGTACCGGTATCTCAAGGACGAGGGGTTCAACCGGTATTTGGACGCGCTGATCGACGAGGAAATCAGGAGCTGTGAGGCGGCTATCTGGCACAGGCTGAAAGAAATGTGCCTTGAGGGGGACTTACAGGCCATCAAATACTATTTCGACCTGCGGGGCAAGCGGGCGAAGGGGCCGGAGGAAGGACAGGGGACGGTGGTGCAGATCATCGACGACGTGCCGGACCTGTCGCCGGAGGAATTAAAAGAGATTTACGGGCCCCTGGCGGGGGAGGAATTGACGGATGACGCCTGATAAGCTGAATCCGCTGATCGCGCCCAGCTTTGCGAGCCTGCACCGGCAGGTGTTAAACGGCGGGTTCAGCCACTACTGGCTCAAGGGCGGGAGAGGGAGCGCCAAGTCGTCCTTCATCAGCCTGGAAATCGTGCTGGGGGTCATGCGGGACCCAAACGCCAACGCAGTGGTGCTCCGCAAAGTGGGGACGACGCTCCGGGACAGCGTGTTTGAGCAGGTGGTCTGGGCGGTGGAGAAGCTTCAGGTGGCGGATCTGTGGGAGCAGAAAAAAACGCCCCTCTGCCTCATCTTCAAGCCGACGGGACAGAAAATCCTGTTCCGGGGCGGGGACAACCCGCAGAAAATCAAGTCGGTGAAGGTGTCGAGGGGCTATGTGCGGTTCATCTGGTACGAGGAAGTGGACGAATTCCGGGGAATCGAGGAGCTGCGGGTCATCAACCAGTCGCTGATGCGGGGCGGGAAGAAATTCGACGTGTTCTATAGCTACAACCCGCCGAAAAACGCCGGCCACTGGGTCAACGGAGAAGTGGCGGTGCAGAGTCTCAGGGCCGACACCATCGTCCATCACTCGGACTTTCGGTGGGTTCCCATCGACTGGCTGGGGGAGCAGTTTGTGGCGGAGGCGGAGGAATTAAGGCGCAGCAGGCCGGAGTTTTACCGCCACGAGTATCTGGGAGAAGTGACGGGCACTGGGGGAGAGGTTTTCCGCAACGTGGTTTTGCGGGAGATTTCCGACGGGGAGGCGGCTTCCTTCGACCGGGTGCGGCGGGGCCTCGACTGGGGCTACGGGCCGGACCCGTTTGTTTATCTGGCCCTCCATTACGATAAAAAGCGGAGGAAGGTTTATCTTTTCTACGAGTTTTACAAGTTCAGGGCCCGGTACGACGAGATCGCGGCGGCGATTTTACGGGAAAACAAGCTCTGTGAGCCGGTGACGGCGGAGAGCGCGGAGCCTCGGTCCAACGATGAGCTCAGAGAGCGGGGAATCCGAATCCAGGCGGCGAAAAAGGGGCCGGGGAGCGTGGAGCACGGTGTGAGCTGGTTCCAGAATCTCACGGAGATCGTCATCGACCCCAATCGGTGCCCCAACGCGGCCCGGGAATTCAGCCAATACGAGCTGGACCGCGACGGCGCGGGGGGCTTTAAGGGCGGGTTCCCGGACAGAGACAACCACTGCATCGACGCGGCGCGGTACGCCTGCGAGCGGGAGATGAAGCGGGCGGGGACCAGCTTTTCGTGATAACGGAGATGACCCCGGGGGGCTGTGGAGGATTGGGGGTGTAGGGGCGGACGTCTACGTCCGCCCGCTGCGAACCCTGTGTTCAGAAAAACCGTGGAGTGGTTTTGGAAACGGCGGGGCGATGAAGGCATCGCCCCCTACGGTTTTGGGGGACGTTTCGTGGATTTGCGGGCGGGCAATGCCCGCCCCTACGGTGTTCCGGGGAGGTCTCCGCGTGAAGGCGGGCGTTTTTTGGGACAGCAGTCGTTATGACGATGAAAAAACCGCCTTTACAAAAGGCGGTGTGGGAGGAAAAGGATATGAGGGCCAATAACGCGGGGGATTTTCTCAGGATGCTCAACCCGGACGACTGCATCTATGGGTTCAAAAAGCTGTCCAACTGGGATTTGGACAAGGTGATCAAGCTCTACAAGGACAGAGGGGTTCTGCGGGGGGTGTCGGACCGGGACGAGGCGAGGAAAATCCTGTGGGACAGCACCTATAACGGCGACCGGAGGGACGTTTACGGGGAGGACCTGATCAAGTCGGGGGCTTTGGAGGTGCCGGGGCCTTTGAAGGGGCTTTCGGTGAAAAAGATCAGGGAGAAGCTTCAAAAGCACAAGCTGTACAGCTACACCTTTCGGGTGAGCTTTGAGGGAAACCACAAAAACGCCATCAAGGTGCTTCAGCAGAGCCTGAACCTGAGCGTCACGGGAAGGTACACCGAGGATGTGGCCCGGGCGGTTTACGAAAAGGTCAAGGGGGACATCAAGAAGGGGCAGGGGTATCTGGCCAGCGAGGATGATCCCGACAGGCTGTTTAAGAGCGGGTTTCAGGAGTATGTGTTCTGTGTGGATAAGGTTGTGTGGGGGCTGTGCGGAATTGAAGAGAAGTTTTTGGTGGATGACGGGGGGACGGTGTGGAAAGAACACGGACCGGATATCAGTACCGACAGCGACGCACAGTGCAGAAAAGTCTTAAAGGATATGGATAATTTTGGGTACGGATATGTCATGACTAACGGAATGAATGAACGGGTTCAAAAAATTCATCAAGACGCAGAAGCGAAAGCACAAGAAGCACTGGAATATCTCATGGGCACAGCTGCCGTGACCATTTTGAATTCACGTGGAAGTATAAGAGACGCCTCTTATCAACAGAAGTATCTATTTGCTGCAAAGACTTCTTTTGATGAATATACAATGTATTCTAACTGGAAGCAGGCCTTAGTAGATATAGTCAATATTGGTGGTTTAGTTATTGACACTGCAGAAGACTCTGAGCCATTTCTGGTTTTTTTCTTTTCACCCAGTTATTGGAAATTAATTAGTGTTGGAGCGATTCTGGTATTTGGTTTTCTACATTATATGGATCCGTCCCCCGGACTGGCTGATGCTATTGATAGCATTAAAATACCTACAAAGTACGTAAACTCAACAAGATATGACGAGGTTGTAGTTAGAAGCGGTGACTGGCAGTATCTTATAGAAGATACTGCCACTAATGTCCGAAATAAAATGATTCAAGTTGTAAATAAACAAATTGATTATTGGAAAAGTAATCCAATAGAATATAGTTCCAGTCCATATGAAACAGAACTGTATAACCGCTTTATCATTGAATACCTAGAAGGCGTCGTTTTTATGAACGAACATTTTGATGAGATGGATGTTGCTTTACAGAAGCTTTTAGATCAGTCGCCGTTTAAATAGAAATGGAGTGTTTCATCAAGATAGGATGCATAGCATTTAAGCTGTACAGGGTACAATACAACATGATAGAACACATAGAAAATTGTGCTTTTTAGCGTAGGAGATACGGGGTTAAGGGTAAGTTTGTCTTTAGGCAGCAAAAATATGCCGAAGAGAAAAGCAAGCTTGAAATAGCCCCACAGGGTGCGAATAATGTGTTTATTCAGAAGGCGGGCACAATAACGAATAGAGTGGTAGGCGGAGCGTTCCTTTTGTACGGCGGCAATTGGGGCGAAGACAGTAAGAAAAATCCAGAACGGTAGCGAAATCATAAGGGCAGTGAATGCAAGCACCGTAAGAATACCTGTGAGCGATGCGGCTACATTAAAAAGGTGCCGTAAGCCGATAAACACGCCGATAGCGGCGATTCGCGCCAGTGTGAAAAATACGCCCAGCAGGAAGATACGTCCGGCGTAGTGGAGCCAAAGCCTGCCGCCTTGGCGAATATGGAAATCGGTGGACTGTTTCAGGATAATAAATACCGGCAAAAAAACCAAAAGAGGTATCAGAAAATTGTCCAGCAGGATTGGCAGAAGGCTATCAACAAAATGGGAAAGATTCCAGGTAAGGAGATAGTCTTCTTGGCCGGTGAGGCGCTCCAGGGGCCAAAGAAACAGCCGGGAAAATGAAAGCGGATAAAAGACATCCTGCTGGCATTTCAGCCAGAAAAGGGGAATGCCGGCTAAAAGCATGACAAACGCTAAAGGTTTTGCGTGAATTTTACATTCTTTGGCAGATTGTTTGATAATTTCTGTGGTAGTCATAGAGCCTCCTTGAGGGGGATTTGGTTTTTTCTTTTAGTGTAGCAAAATTGGAAGGGACTTGATGTCGAGAAATGTCGAATGAAAAGCGGGGTTTGATGGAGAACGGCAGGCGGGGTAAAGTCTCGCATTACGGTGTACCGGATTTTATGAGAAAAGCAGGACGATGAAAAAAGCCGCCCTTATAAAAGGCGGTGTGGGAGGAAAAGGATATGAGGGCCTTTATACTGCTCAGCAAAGTAATTTTCAACAACTGGCCCATTCTGGCTCATATGCACCCATTATGAATATGCAGGCAGTTTCTGAAATTGCAGCGGAATATTTCATGCAAAATTCTGATCCGGGAGGTTCTTTAGGTGATATTCTTTCTCTATATATTGATGATGTGGATTTGACTGATATAGAAAAACTACAGGTGGTAAAAGAAGTCGTTCAAAAGAGTGAATTTAACTATCTTGTTGTCGATTCCAAATATCATTTAGAGGATACATTTATACGCTTGATTCGCAAAGAGCTGGATGATAACCAATATAAAAACAAATACACCTATAGTTCCAGCAAAATGGAAACAGAATTATACAATACGGTCATTGTAGATTATTTGCAGATAGTGTTACATATCAATGAAAATAGCGGGTTTTATAGAAAATGCTTCGATCCATATCTGGAGTAAATTTTATTTGTTGAGCTTTTTGGCCAGCTTTTTGAGGCGAGGACGCATATCGAAGATACGCTGGGATGAAAATTCCCGTAAAAGGTAAAGGTAGGCGGCCATTTCCAGCGGCTCGACAACGCCGGCGACGACTGCGGAAAGGATTCCATAAAAGGGAAGATTGGCGCACAGGAAATAAAGAAGGAAATGGGGAGAAAAGAAAATAAGAGTAATTTTCAGAAAACTCCAGAAGTTTGCGAAGAAATTCTGAGCAAGCAGAAGGTAGCTGCGCTGAAGCCCATTGTAGGTTTTGCGATTCTCTGCTGCAATGACGATTGGCGTTATTTTCAACGCGAACATTAGCATGGGTAGAAAGATAACGATGATGCAGATAAGGAAAAAGTTAATACCTGTAAAAAGTCCGCTGTAATCAACGAGAGGATCGGTATCTGTGGCCATTTGAATAAATTTGTAGAGGATAGCAAGGGTATAGAAAAGTTCTACCGAAAGGCCCCATAGGAGGGTAAAGCGTACAAATGCTCCAGAAGAGTCACGCCAACTTGTCATAAATGTTGTTTTAGTTTCTTCTTTTTGCTTGTTTAATATAAGAATAATTGGCAGTGTTGTGCAAACAGGAATGATAGCGTACTGAATTAGAAATATTCCTATAGTAGAGGAAACTGATAGAATACTGGGAGGCGTGAGGCCATCTCTTACAAACGGAGAGTGGAATACCGTCTTCATGATATAAAAGGTGGCATCCCACAGCCGATAGCCGGGAATTTGACCGATCAAGTTTGTAATTATAGATAGGATTAGACGGAAAATGATGGATACGATGAGTAAAGGTTTCCAGTGAGTCAAACAGTTTTCTGCCGATTTTTTCAGTATTTCTACGGTTGATTTCATAGGGGCCTCCTACAACAGAAATTTTGTTTCTTTTAGTGTAGCAAAATTGGAAGGGACTTGATGTCGAGAAATGTCGAATGAAAAAACGACTAAAAAAACTGCCTAGGCTGGCGGGGAAAAGCTAAATGGCAGCTAAATTGGAAACTTAATGCGTTTCTACTAAATACATCATGCTCCTGACCTTGATGGGGTAAAGGGCGGCGGATAGAAGGGCGTGCAGCGAAAAATACATCATCAGGTCAAGGCCGTTTGTTTTGTATGCAGCATAAAATTTGCCGAATGAAATGAAAAAGAGGGCCGCGTGTGCAAACCAAAAGATAACGTTGACCTTGAAGTAGTTCCACAGGACGGTGAAAAAGTGTTTTTTCAGCAGGTTAACGCAGTTTTTGATGGCCGCAAAGGCCGTTTTGTCTTCGCATACGATAGTAATGCCGGCAAATCCAGAAACGATGATCCAAAAGGGCAGTATGATGGCGATGGCAAGGCATACTGCGAAGATGAAAAGGCAAATCCAAGGAAGGGGGCCTTTGTTTTCAGAGCCAGTTCCCCACTCATAGAGGGTGCGGAGGCCAAAAAAAATGTAGAAGCACAGGAGCCGTGTGGCGATGAGCATTAATTGCAGCAAAAGCAGCTGGGGGATTTTTTTTACTGTGCCGGATAAATACTGTCCAAAAGGCTTGGTGGTTCCTGCCCAGTACAGCCCGGCGACTGGAAGAAAGGCAAAAATGGGGACAAGCAGGCTGTCAGTAACCAGGTAGGGGAGACTTTTAAGAAAATCCTGGAAGCTGCTGAGAGCGAATGCAGAACCAATTTCCGGAATTTTCAGAGGGGACGTCCATAAGTACAGTTTGAAAGCGGAAAAAGGATAACTTGCGAATTGATTGACCCGGAACCAGAAAAGCGGGAAAATCAAAAACAGGGAGATAACTAAAAAGAATTTCCAGTGTTTTTGATACTCTTTGCCGGAGATTTTTACAATTTCAAATGCTGAGTACATAGCGGGCCTCCTCAGATGAAATTTTGTTTCTTTTAGTGTAGCAGGAAGCGGAAAAAGAAGATGTCGAAAAATGTCGAATAGAAGGCCGGGGTTGGTCGATACAGTCTCGATGGATCTCATTCGTGGCGGGAGCCGCGTTGAGAAATTCGTTTGCTTTGAAAAGGCAAGGCTTCGGGGAGAATCGGCCGCGAAATGTGTTTGAGAAGGCGGGGAAATCTTTTGGAACGGCGGGAAGCGGCCAGGCGGAGCGTCTCTGCCCCTACTGGGTGGTTTTGGGGAGGCGCGGGCGGATATGGAATCCGCCCGCCACGGATTTTTGGGGAGGCTTCGGCACGGGATGGCGGATGGAGCGAGCTCTGCTCCTGCGGGAGGCGGGGAGGCTCGGCGGAGCGTGCATTGATTTTATGGGGAAATTTTTGGAGAGCCGCGGGCGGAATAAGTAGTCTCGTTGTGGGGTGCGGGGAGGTTTCCGGGTGAACGCGGACGGAGCAAGTCGTGTCCCTGCGGGGTGCGGGGAGGTTTCCGGGTGAACGCGGACGGAGCAAGTCGTGTCCCTGCGGGGTGCGGGGAGGTTTCCGGGTGGACGCGGACGGAGCAAGTCGTGTCCCTGCAGGGTGCGGGGAGGTTTTTGGGCGCCGCGGGCTATCCTCCATTTGGATGGCGGCGGGGCTGTTAATTTAGAAAGGGAAGTGACGCAAATGTTTTTTACCGAGACGGGAAATGAGACGAAACGCTTAAACGCGCTCATCGAGGCGGGGGCAAAAGAACTCATGGCGGACGACGAGGCGCTGGCCGACCGGGTGCGGGAATGGGCTTTTGACCCCAGGCGCATCCAGATGCTTGATGGGGCGCGGTACTACCGGGGGGACAACGACATCCTCGGGCGGAAGCGGCTGGTCATCGGGGAGGACGGGGAGCTTGTGGAGGATAAAAGCCTGACGAACAACCGGATCGCCCACTCTTTTTTTCGAAAGCTGGTGGATCAGAAGAGCCAGTACCTGTTCGGGCGGCCGTTCTCCGTCAGTACCGACGACGGGGCGTACGGGGACATCCTCAACGGGATTTTTGACCAGAGGCTCCGGCGAAAAATCCAAAACCTCTGCAAAGAGGCGGTGGTGAAGGGGATCGCCTGGCTTCAGCCGTACATTGACCACGAGGGCATCCACTTTCAGAAGATTCCGGCAGAGGAAGTGATTCCGCTGTGGGAAGATTCGGAGCACACCGTTTTGGAGGCGGCGGTGCGGGTGTACACCTCGGAAGGGTACGAGGGCCGGCGGAAAAAGACCTTCACCCATGTGGAGTACTGGGACTCCGACGGGGTGCGGTACTACCTGATGGAGAACGGCAAGCTCAGCCCCGACCCCATGAGGGCCGACAGCTGCCACATGACGATTGGCGGGAAGGGCTACAACTTCAAAAAGGTGCCGTTCATCCCGTTTAAGTACAACGAGGAGGAGATTTCCCTCATCCGGTATGTGAAGCCGCTCATCGACGATTACGACCTCTTAAAATCCGACGATTCCAACGCCATTATGGACACGCCCAACTCGATTCTGGTGGTGAAAAACTACGACGGACAGGGGCTGGGGGAATTCCGCAAAAATCTCAGCCAGTACAAGGCGGTGAAGGTCACTGACGACGGGGGGCTGGACATCAAGTCCACCGGTCTCAGCACCGACATGGTGGAGAAGCACTTAAAGCTGGACCGCAAGGACCTGTATGAGGCGGGGAGAGGGGTGGACACCCAGAGCGAGGATTTAAAGACCGCGTCGGGGGTGGCGCTGAAATTTTTATATGCCGATTTGGATTTGGACTGCAACGGCATCGAGAGCGAGTTCATGGGTGGGCTTTCGGAAATGGTTTCTTTTGTGAACCTGTGGCTCCAGCTGAGCGGGCAGGGGGATTTCGGCGACAAATCCGTGCGGTTTGTGCTCAACCGGGACATCATTATCAACGAGGAGCAGGCCATCGACGACTGCATGAAATCCGAAGGGATGCTGTCGCGGCAGACGGTGCTGGAGAACCATCCCTGGGTTACCGATGTGGAGGAAGAGCTCCGCCGGTGCGGGGAAGGAAACGAGTAAGTTTTTGCGGCATAAAAGTTGCACTAAGCGATTTTTAAATACAGACAGAAAGGAATGAGTGCTACGGACTGGTTTCAAAAAATGGTGAAGGCGGCGGAAGAGAACCTGACGCTGCCGGAGTCCCTCAACGAAGCTTCCGGCGGGAAAAAGCCGGGAGAAGAGCCGGATGTTTCCAAAACGGCGGCCAGGGAAGCGGTTTCTGAAAAAAAGGCTTCGGAGCAGGGGGACAAGCCTGTTTCGGAGGAGAAGGAAGGCTTTGGCGGGAAGGAGGCTTCCCAGGATGAGGCGGCCGAGGAAAAAGCGGAGGCCGGCGAGGGAGAGGCTTCGGCGGAGGCGGAAACGGAGCTGGAAGAGCTGCCAAGCGAGGCTGAGGCCTGGGCGCTGGTGGCGGCGCTCCAAAAGCAGGTGGCGGAGCTCACTGCCCGTGAGAAGGCGTTGGAGGCGGAGCTAAAGGCCGAGAAAGACGGCCGTCTGGCCGACCGGGAGGAAATGTCGGTCAAGCTGGAGCTCATCAAAGCCGGGGCGCTGGACGCCGACTACCTGGCCTTTAAAATGGGCGGGGAGGCCGCCTTTGACGAGGAGGGGAACCTTCTCGAGGCCGACGGATTTGTCCGGGAGGCCAAAAAGCGGTATCCCGCTCTGTTTCGGGCGGCATTCCCGGCCGACATCGAAGGGGTAAAGCCCGGAGACGGCGGCATGGGGGTCGGGCGCAGGCCTGACACCGGATTCCTGACCTATTCCCAGGAGCAGAGGCTCAGAGAGCGGAGATAGGGGATTCTTTCCGATTTTCCAAAACGCTTCGGGAGAGGGCGGGGCGAGCAGCGTCAGCGCGGAGCCCCGGAAAGCCGTGGGACGGAAGGATTCCGGAGCACGGGGCCCCTGTCCGGCCCGAGCAGCGTCAGCGCCAGGGGCGGGGACGAGGGGAAGGCGGGCGGCGGGCCGGGGCGCGGAGGTTTCGGTGGGGAGATGATGTTCGCTCCCGTGATGCTCCGGGGGAATTGCGGGTTGTAGGGGCTGACGCCCAGATTAGCCCGGATTTTACCGGATGTCTCCGGTTGAACGCAGGCAGATATGGAATCCGCGCCTGCGGGGCTTCGGGGGAAATGGCGGAGGGACGGTGCTCGTTTTCCGCGGTTTCCGGGGAGGCTTCGGGGGGAGGTGAGTTCGCTCCACCTTGGTGGCTTTCAGACGTTTTTGGTGAGCCACGGGCGGGTGATAGCCGCGCCTGCGGGGCTTCGGAAGAACGGGGGGTGCAGGGGCGGCTGACGCCCGCATCGGCCCGCGGTTTTCCAAAAGGTTATCCGGGGCGCAGGGATAGTTTTCCGGGAGGACTGCAAGGCTGCTTAGGCGGCCAACATCATTCGGCGTGAGGGGGAAATCCTCTGACGATACATTTTACGGGCGCCGGGAAATAGCCGGCATCCAATTCATTTGAGAAAGGAAGAACCAATATGGCACTTTTTAACGCAACCAATTTTAACGCGGAAGTGTTCGGCAAATACGTCGACCGCATTCCCAACCTGAAACGCAACGAGCTGATCCGCTCCAAGGCAATCGTGGAGCGCCAGCGCATCGCGTCCATCTTCTCCGAGCAGGCGGGCGGCAACTATGCGGCGACTCCGCTCTTCGGCCAGATCGGCGGCACTCCCGCCAACTACGACGGCAAGACCGATACCCCCACAAACACCACAAAGACCTTTTCCCATTACCGGGTGGTAGTCGGACGCCAGAATTCCTGGACGGAGAACGATTTTTCCGCTGACATTGCCGGCGGCGCTGACTTTATGGACAACGTGGGCCAGCAGATCGCCGAATATTGGGACGCGGTGGACCAGGACACTATTCTCTCGATTCTGAAGGGCATTTTTGCCATGACCGGCACCGAGAACAAAAAATTCGTGGACAGCCACACCTACGACGTGACGGCGGTAGGCGACGGATTGTTCGGTGCGTCCACCCTCAACAAAGTCATCCAGCAGGCGGCGGGTGACAACAAGCAGAAGTTTTCCCTCGTCATCATGCACTCCGAGGTGGCGACGAATCTTGAGAACCTCAATCTGATGGAGTACCTGAAATACACCGACGCAAACGGCATCCAGAGGGATTTGTGCCTGGCGTCCTTAAACGGCAAGCTGGTGCTCATCGATGACAGTATGCCGGTCGAACAGGTGGCGGCCACCGGTTCCGGTGATACTGCTGTTCCTGCACACAATAAATATACCACCTACGTTTTGGGAGACGGCGCCATCGAGTACACCAACTGCGGCGTCGAGGTCCCCTATGAGATGGACCGCGACCCCAAGACAAACGGCGGCCAGACCACCCTGTACGCCAGACAGAGAAAGATTTTTGCCCCTTACGGCATCAATTTCACCAAGAAAAATATGGTTTCTCTGTCCCCCACCGACGCTGAGCTGCAAAACGGCGCCAACTGGGAGCTGGTGAACACCAACGAGGCTTCCGGCAAGGAGTACATCAACCACAAGGCCATTCCCATCGCCAGAGTCATCTCCAAGGGTTGATTTTTTGGCCGGGTTCCGGCAAAGACGCCAGTCCCGGCGGGGAGACCGTGAGCGGGATGGCTGGCCCCGGCAGCGGCTGGTGGCCGGAGTTCACGCTTGGGGCTTGCGGCGGAGCCAGTGTGACACGGCGGCCCCGGGTGGGGCCTTGAGAGGAAAGGTTTGATGATATGAACATTGCGGATAAGGCAAAACTGCTGCTTGCCGATGGGTATGACGAGGCGCTGCTGCTGTTTTGCTGCGAACTGACCGAGGAGTACATCAAAAGCTACTGCCATCTGGAGGAAATCCCCAAAGGGGCGGAACATCTCGCCTCTCAGATGGCGGCGGGCTGCTACCGGGAGGCGAAGGACGGCGGCAAAGCGGTCAAATCTGTCACCCGGGGCGATTTTTCTGTCACCTACAGCGACGGGGCCCAGGATGTGCTTCAAGGTTATAGCGAAAGGCTCAACGCCTTTCGAAAGATGAAGTGGTAGCAGGCGGGATATCCCCGTGGCAGGGGTCAGGGAGAAAGGAACGGAAGATTCGATGAACGAAGAGCAGATCATCGCCTCCACCTTCGATGGGGTGATGGATGTATATGAGCGTAGGTACAAGGAGGGGAAGCTCATCCAAGAGGAGGAGGAGAACCTTTTGTACAAGCGGTTTCCCTGCGCTGTGAGCCGCTCCCGTTCCGGCGCGCGGTACGGCAACCAGCCGGTCAAGCAAGGGCAGGCGGCGGCGCTTAACTACGAGACCAAGGTGTTTGCCTCCCCAAAGCTCAGTATCCCGGCGGGATGCAGTTTAGTGGTGACCCAGTACGGCAAAACCGTCCGCTACGTCACCTGCGGCGAGCCGGTGCGGTATCCCACCCACCAGGAGATCTTGGTGGTGCGGGAGGATTACGCGTAAAAGGGGCGGTGCGCGGGGGCGAATGCGACGGCATTTGATTTTGACCCGCCCTTACGCGGGGACGTTCCGGGAATTTGCGGGCGGGTGATGCCCGTCTCTGCGGTGCCTGGGGCCCAGGGATTCATCCTGCCCCTGGGGCGTTCCGAAAAACAGGCGGAGCGAACAGCAAAGGACGGAAAAGATATGTTACAAGAACTGATCAAAGGGGCGGCAACGGCCATTGCCAGGGCTTTCGGGCCGGAAACGGCCATCTACACCGAAATGGTGCGGCAAAACCTCAAGCGGCCCTGTTTTTTCATCGAGGGGGGAGACCTCTCGGAAAAGCGGGTGGTGGGCAACCGCTACCGGCGGACGACGCCTTTGAGCGTCACTTACTTTCCCAGCGAGGAGAAAATCCCCGTAAAGCGCAACGCTGAGATGGCGCAAGTTGCCGAGGAGCTGTTCTGCGTCATGGAAACCCTTGCGCTGGAGGACGGCTCTGTTATGCGGGGAACCTCCCTGCGGGCCCAGAACGCCGGAGAAGTCCTGCGGTTTTCGGGCCAGTACGGCGGGTTTGTCACAAAACTCCCCGACGAAAACCCGGTGCTCATGGGCGACCTGACGCTGCGGGAAGGGGTGTGAGCGGGTTCCAGGAGAAAGCGGCCTGGACGGATTCCATTTGGAGGCCGGAAAAGCGGTTTTGGCCGGAGCGCGGAGAAATTTACCCAGAGAGGCCGATGGCTTTGCCCGGGGCGGTGTTAAAGGGGGCGGGCGCCGGGGAGGCGGAAGCTTTTCGGAGGCACGCAGGCCAGCTGTTCGGGAAGAAATCCCTTTGGGGCTTGGAAATTTGCGTTTGAAAAGGAGAACGCTTTTTCGGGCGGCGGGCGTTTGGCGTTTCGGGGAGGCAGGGGCCTTTTGTGGGAGCAGAAACGGCCGTTTGGGGAGGCTAGCTCTTCTGCGGCACGTAGAAGCTGCCGTTCGGGGTCGAACGACTTTTGTGAACGGCGGGGATGAGCCGTATTGGGAGGCAGGAGCCTTCAGAGACGCGGAAACGGGCCGTTTGGGGAGGCGAGACTTCTTGAGCGGAATAAAATTGCCGTCCGGGGAATGGAAAACCTTTGGACGCGCAGGTTGCTGCCCGAAAAAAGACAGAAGGCTTTTTTCGGGCTTAAAAATTGCCGTTTAGCGGGGCGTTGAGATAAGAACAAAACCGTAGGGGCGGCCATTGGCCGCCCGTGGGCGCGGGATACGCGCGGGTCGGATCGGTGTCGTGGCAGAATGCAGCGGGCGATTGGCTTGGCCACGGGTGTGCGATGCGTGCCCCTACATGGTTTCGTTCAAACAGCGCCCGCAAGAGAGCGGAGCCGTCCTGAAGGCGCGAGCCTGATAAGGCGGATTTATTTTACGAAAGGAACGTCAATTTTTTGACGGATGGTGAATTATTATGGCCATTGGCGGCGGTACATTTACCTCTCAGAACAAGGCTTTGCCGGGGGCGTACATCAATTTTATCAGCGCTTCCAGAGCCGACGCGGCCCTCTCCGACAGGGGGAGTGCCGCTATGGCGCTGGAGCTTGACTGGGGCCCTGAGGGAGAGGTCTTTACGGTTTATGCCGAGGACTTTATGAAAAACGCCCGGAGCATTTTCGGCTACGGGGCTGCCGACGACAGGATGAAGGGGCTTTGCGACCTCTTTATGAACATCCGCGTCGGACATTTTTACAGATTAAACGGGGGCGCGAAAGCCTCCTGCTCCTACGGAACCGCAAAATACAGCGGCACGAGAGGCAACGACCTTAAAATCGCGATCCGTGTAAACGGGGACGACGGGCAGAAATTCGACGTAATCACCGTTTTGGACGGCGCGGAAGCGGACAAGCAAACGGTCGCGGCGGCGGCGGACCTTATGGACAACGATTACATCGTGTTCAAAAAAGACGCCACCCTGAGCGCCACGGCGGGGGTCTCTTTGACAGGCGGCACCAACGCCCAGAACGTCCAGCAGTCCGATTACGAGGGATTCCTCGATAAAATCGAGAGCGAGAGCTTTAACACGCTGGGCTGCATGTCAAATGTGGACGCGGTGAAGGAGCTTTTCGTCCAGTTCACCAAGCGGATGCGGGAAGAGGTGGGCGTCAAGTTCCAGACCGTTCTCTATCAGAAGGCGGCGGACTATGAAGGCGTCATCTCGGTGGAAAACGCGGTCACAGACGGGGCGGCAGAGAGCCTCGTCTACTGGGTTACAGGCTTGCAGGCGGGCTGCCCGGTCAATAAGAGCTGCCTCAACGCTGTGTACGACGGGGCGTTTTCGGTAGACACGGGCTACACCCAGGCGGAGCTGTCTAAAAACCTCAAGGCGGGCAAATTCATGCTCCACAAGGTGGGCGACAAAGTGCGGGTGCTGGGCGACGTGAACACATTTGTGTCGGTGAGCGCCGACAAGAGCGCCGATTTCTCCGACAATCAGGTCATCCGCGTCCTCGACCAGATCGGAAACGACATCGCGGTGCTCTTCAACGAGCGCTACCTGGGCCAGGTGCCCAACGACGCGGCGGGGCGTATTTCCCTCTGGAACGACATCGTCCGCCACCATCGGCAGCTTAGCGACGTGAGAGCCATCGAGGAGTTTACCTCCGACAGCATCGTCGTGGAGCAGGGCAATACCAAAAAGAGCGTGGTGGTCAGCGACCGCATCACCCCCGTCAGCGCCATGGCGCAGCTTTACATGACGGTCGTGGTGGAGTAAAAACGGTGGCTGCCAAAAGATTTACTGTCAGATAGGGAAACGGCGGGGAATAAGTTGAATGCGGCAGCATTTGATTTTGACCCGCGCCTGCGGTTCTCCGGAAACAGGGAACCGGGCGGAGCAGAGCCTCTCCCCTGCGGATTCCCGGAGGGAGGGAGGACGGAGCGCCTACGGTTCCCCGGAAACGGAGAAAGGGCGGAGAAAACGCCGTCCCTGCGATTGCCCAGAAATTCGGGCGGACGGGTTGGAACGTCCGCTCAAACAGTTGAATTCCCAGAAAGGAATGATTTTACATGCGTACCATGAATGCAAAAGACGCGGTGGCAGCGTCCCTTGCCGAATGCTTTGTGACCATCGACGGCCGGCGCTACAATTTCATGCAGGCCATCAATTTGGAGGCGAACTTCAAAAAAACCAAGGCCAAGGTGCCGATTCTCGGCAAGCCCGGGCAGGGCAACAAGTCCACCGGCTGGGAGGGCAGCGGAAAAGCGACCTTCCATTACAACTCCTCGGTGTTTCGCAAGCTGTTTTACAACTTCAAGGAAACTGGCGAGGACATTTACTTCGACATCCAGGTGACCAACGAGGACCCGGCTTCCTCGGTGGGCAGGCAGACCGTCATTTTGAAGGACTGCAATTTAAACGGCGGCGTGCTGGCGAAATTCAGCGCCTCCGACGATTACCTCCAGGAGAGCATCGACTTTACCTTCGAGGACTTCGAAATGCCGGAGACTTTTAAAAACCTGGCCGGTATGTAGGCCGGGGGAGCCGCCCTCCGGGAGAGTTTTCCCGGAGGAGCGGTTTTGTTTTTGATGAGAAGATTCTTCGTCCTGCGCGGGGAGGCAGCGGGTCCGCAAAACGGGCGGTCTCGTCTGTCCCGCGGGGGGCGGTTTATAGAGGAGGAAGGAAAAATGGATGGTTTGAGCGGCTTTTTGAAACAGAACGCGGTCAAGGTGGAAAACGAGAAAACAGCGGTGTCGGCGCGGTTTTTGGACGGGGAGAAAAAGCCCCTCTTATGGGAAATCAAGTGCATCACGCCGGCGGAGGACGAGGAAATCCGCCGGGAGTGCCTGCGGCGGGCTCCGGTGCCCGGCAAAAAGGGGCAGTACGCGGCGGAGGTGGACGCCGACCTGTACCTGGGCAAGCTGGCGGCGACATGCACGGTTTTTCCGGACCTCAATGACAGGGAATTGCAGGACAGCTACGGCGTTATGGGGGCGGACAGCCTTCTAAAAGCCATGCTGACGCCGGGAGAATACGCCGAATACCTGAACCGGGTGCAGGCCTTAAACGGCTTCGACGTGACCATGGACGAAAGGGTAGAACAGGCAAAAAACTGATCAAGGGGGGCGACAGCGACGCGAATCTGGCGTACTATTGCCTCCACAAGTTTCAGATGCGGCCTTCGGAGTTTTTGGGCCTCGACCCTTTCGAGAAGGCGTTTCTCATCGCGGCGATCCAGGTGTACGCCGAGGAGGAGAAAAAGGCCGGGGGCGGCCGATAGCGGGGATTTGACCGCAAAAATGTCCTTTGCCGTCAAGAGGGCGGCGGGTTTTGAATGTACCGCGGAGGCGGCCGGGGATTTCGCCGGCGGCTTCGGCAGAATGAGTTTGCGGGAAAGGAGGAAGATAGATGGCGACGATAACAGATCATCTCAGGCGGCGGGTGGCGGCCTACGGAAGCGCGGCGGCGCTGCGGGCCTTTCAGATGGACGGCGGGTTCGGCGGCTGGATTCCCGGCGCTGTTCCGGAAGGGGCGTCCCAAGTGGGCGGCCTGTCCAAAGCGGCGGCACGGGCGGGGGAATGGGTTTCCTCGGTGCTGCACCTTTGGGAGCGGGGCAAAGCGCCGGGCGGGGTTCCGGCGGCAAGGGCGCTCCATATGGCTCCCGAAGCGGCGCGGGCGGCGGTGACGGCGGCGGGGAATTACGCTCCGGTGAACAATTTGTTCCAGGCGGGCGGCTGGTCCGAAACGGTCACGAACCGCTGGGCAAACAATATGACAAGCAATCTGGCTTTACAGGCGGCGAACGCCCGATATCCGGCGGTTTTCGGCGTTGCGGGCGGTGGTTCACCCATGCTGGCGGCCGGTGAACAGAGCGCCGCTTTGGCGGCTTCGGCTGGGGTCGCGGCGGGGCTCGGCGCCGTTTCCGGCGACGGAAGCGGGTACCGGGAGTTGGCGGCGGCTTCTTCGGGGGCGGCTGGCGGCGCGGTGGTTCAGGTGGAAATGGTGAACCACAATTCGGTCAGCTCTGAGCTGGATTTGGACCGGGTGGTTTCCTATCTCACCGACAAGGTGGCGGAAGGCCTGCAGTCGGCGGCAGAAGGGGTGCATTGGTAAGATGAACCCTTTTGTTGAAAAGAGATCAAAAGGATGATAGAATAGGGATGAAAAGTCAGCGCTACTTGCAGTGGAAGGCTTATTTGGGGCCAACCACCTGCATGATGTGCAGAAATCTGCACGGGAAAGTCTACCCGGTGAGCGAACCGCCGAAAATGAGGCCTCCGCTGCATCCCCACTGTGAGTGCCAGATCGAATTTATCAGGGCAGTGGCGGCCGGGGAAGCGACCAAAAACGGAACGGACGGGGCAGACTGGTGGCTCAAGTACAAGGGGACGCTGCCGGATTACTACATAACAGGGCAGGAAGCAAAGAAATTAGGTTGGGTTCCAAAAGCAGGAAATCTGGATGAGGTTGCGCCGGGGAAGATGATCTTCGGCGGCGTGTACCGAAACAGCAACGGCCATCTGCCCGATGGGCCGGGCCGAGTTTGGTATGAGGCGGACATCAATTATAAATGGGGGCACCGGAATCGGTCACGGCTTCTGTTTTCCAGCGATGGGTTGATGTTTGTGACCTATGACCATTACGAAACCTTTCAGGAAATCGTTTGACGTCCGATCAGAAGGAGGAACCCAGATGGGAATTTATGAGGAACAGGCGGCGTGCGCCTTCAAGCCGATCCACGACAACCCGATTGTGCTGGACTTTACCGGGTGCAAATACCTGGGCGTGGTGCACCAGATCCTGAAGGAAAAGTTTGGGCTTCCAGATTACTACGGGGAGAACTGGGATGCACTGTGGGACTGTCTGCGATACTTGTTTGACGAGAAACAGAAGGTGGAAATCCGGGGATATGGGACGATGCCGAAGGAATTGCAGCAAGAGTGCGTCAAAATGCTGCAAGTTTTCGACGACGTGCACGAGGACACCCCCAACGTGACGTTTACGGTGATTTCCTGAGAAAATAACAGGGAGGACGGGCGATGAGCCTGTCCTCCTTTTGCGTGGCGGCAGGTTATTTCCCGCATATTTCCCGATTATTTCCGGAGTATTTCCCGAAAAGGGCGGTTTTATTTCCCCAATATTTCCCGGGGAGGCTCAGAGGGATGTAGGGGCGGTCAATGGCCGCCCGCAGTTCATTGAAAGGCGGAGGGGTGAGGGCGGGCGCGCGATACGCGCCCCTACAGATTTTGCTCTCGTCAAAACGGTTTACTTTCCTCTCCCGGCCTCTTTGACGTTTGCTCAATCACGATGTTCCCGACGGCGTATTCCAGCATGATGTTAATCAGTTCATTGCGGGAGTGACGGGTTTTAGCGGATAGCTTATCCAGACACCGGAGCAGCTCTTCCGAAATCCGGATGGTGGTTACGCGGAATCCGTCTTCACCTCGCACTCTTATTTTCAGCGGGTTGGGGCTGCTGTCAGACATTCTATCACTCCTCAGTTGACTGTCATTGACATGATGATAGCACAATTTTGCCGCCCTGTGGAAAAATGACGAAAAAATGACGCAATGGAGCGGCGACAGCACCATTTTAACAGATAGAAATCATCATGGATTGAAATGAGCACTTTGTGAGCTCACCGTGTCCCTCAAAATAGATATATTTGTGAAAATTGCCTAAAAAAGAGGCAACCCATACACGCGGACGTGTCCGGCTCGCTGACGAGCCTCGGGCACGTCTTTTTTCATCCAAAAAGACTTGTGACGAAAGGCAGGGATCCATTTGGCCTACATCTTTTACATCGACGGGGTGCCGCTACCGGTGGCTCCGTCCAAAATGAAGCTCTCCATGAAAAACCGGAACGGTTCCTCCACCCTCCTGAGCGGGGAGGAAGTCAGCATCCTCAAGGCTCCCGGCCTGACCGAGATTTCCTTCGAGGCCATGCTCCCCCAGAAAAAATACCCCTTTGGGTACTACCCGGAGGGGTTTATTCCGGCTTCTTATTACCTAAACCGCTTAGAGGCGCTGAAAATGGGCAGGAAGCCTTTTCAGTTTCTGGTGTCGCGGGTGACGCCGGAGGGGCGGCTTTTGCACGACACCAATTTAAAAGTGAGTTTGGAGGATTACGCCGTCAGCGACGACGCGGGGGAGGGCCTGGACGTGACGGTGTCCGTCCGGCTGAAACAGTATCGGGCCTACGGGCTCAAGGAGATTTCCAGCGGCGCTAACGGCTCCGGCGGGGCGGCTTCCGGCGGGGCCCGAGAGAATAAGGCCCCTGTAAAGAGCTACGTCGTCAAAAAGGGCGACTGCCTCTACAATATCTGCAAGGCGCAGCTGGGCCGGGGGGACAAATGCTGGGAGATCGCCAAATTAAACGGCATCAAAAACCCCAATCTCATCTATCCGGGGCAGGTGATCCGACTTGGCTGAGTATCTGCTGCGCATCACCCACGGGGGCAGAACCTACGAGCCGCCGGCAGAGGGCGGCGTCAAGTGGGAGACCTCCCGAAAAGGCGCACCGGGGAAGCTTCAGTTCACCGTGCTGGACGGGGGGCTTCCCGTGGAGGAAGGGGACGCGGTCACCTTTTCCGTTGACGGCAGGGGGCTGTTTTACGGCTTTGTGTTCACTTTGAGCCGGAGCGGAGCCGACGGGCGGCTCAGTATCACTGCTTACGACCAGCTCCGGTACTTAAAAAACAAGGACAACTACATCTACCAGAACAAGGCGGCGGGGGAGCTGGTCCAGATGATCGCCGACGACTTTTCCCTGAAAACAGGGGCGGTCGCGGCCACGGGCTACCGGATTCCCTACCGGGTGGAGGACGGGAAAACGCTGTTTGACATCATCGAGACGGCGCTGGACCTGACCTACGAAAACACTGGGAAGGAATTCGTGCTCTACGACGATTTCGGCAAGCTCCGTTTGGCGGCGGCAGCCGAGCTGGAGCTCCCGCTCCTCATCGACGAGACCGCGGCGGAGGGGTTTTCCTACGAGAGCTCCATCGACCGGGGGACCTATAACAAAGTGAAGCTCCTTCACGAGGACGGGCGGAAGAAGCTGCGGCAGATTTTCGTCAGGGAGGACGCTGAGACCCAGAAAACCTGGGGCGTTTTGCAGAGCTTCAGCCACGTGAGCGGCGACGAGGACGGCAATCAGAAGGCCCAGACGCTCCTTAAAGAGCATAACAAAAAAATGAAGTCCCTGAGCCTCCGGAAAGCGGCGGGGGACGTGCGGGTGCGGGCGGGAAGCAGCCTTTGGGTGCGCCTGGACCTGAAAAACGAGCGGGTGGACCGGCAAATGACGGTGCAAAACGTAAAGCACAGCTTCTCCAACGGAGAGCACCGGATGGACCTTACTTTGGAAGGGGGCGGTTTCGGTGGCTGATCTTGTAAACCTCATCAAACGGGCGGCGGTGGACGCGGTGGAGGGTGAAAAGCCCGCAGGCGTGCTGTTCGGCACGGTGACAAGCATAACACCTTTACGGGTAAATGTGGAGCAGCGGCTCACCCTCGGCGCCGAAATGTTGGTGCTCACCTCCAATGTGGCGGATTATACGGTAGAGATGACCTTTGACCACCGCACCGAGCCCACTATTTTCAATACTGCCCACGACCATCCCTGCGTGGGGGCGACGGTGGGCGAGGGGTCTTTTAATTCCGCCCACAGCCACCAGGTGCTGGGGAAGAAACAAGTCACCGTCCACAACGGCCTGAAGGCCGGGGAAAAGGTGATTCTTTTGCGGATGCAGGGGGGGCAGAAGTTCCTCGTTCTCGACCGGATACGGAATGAAGCATAGCTTCATTCCCGCAAAACGCCATTCGGAGTTTTTTAAGGATATTATGACAGGGTGTGCGTATATCCGGTAATAAAACAAGCTCGAGAACGACGGGCAGAGCAGAGCCCCGCCCCTACAAGGGGAAGGGTGATTCCCGGGGAGGGCTTCCGAACTGGCTGAGTATTTCCCGGGAAAAGCGTTTTGCCGGAGACAGCAAAGACAGATCAATCGGGCGGATACGCCCGGAAAGGACGTGATGATTGATGATACCGCAGACATCCCCTTTGACGGACACGGCGGCGGAACTTGCCGCGGAGCCCACCCGCACCTACGCGCTCAGCTGGGAGCGGGGGCGGATTCAGGGCCACGCGGACGGCGCCGAGGCCGTAAAGCAGGCCATCTACCTGATTCTCAACACCGAGCGGTACCAGTACCCCGTTTACAGCTGGAATTACGGCGTGGAGATGATGGAGCTGTTCGGAAAGCCGGTGAACTACGTGCTGCCGGAGCTGAAACGCCGGATCGCCGAGGCGCTTTTACAAGACGACCGGGTGACGGCGGTGGACCAGTTCGCCTTCGAGACCGAGGGCGGCAAGGTCCATGTGACCTTTGTGGCCCACACCGTGTTCGGGGAGATGGAACTAGAAAAGGAAGTGGATATTCATGTATGAAGAGATGACTTTTGAGCGGATCGTGAGGCGAATGCTTGACGCCGTGCCCCAGAACGTGGACAAGCGGGAGGGCTCCATCCTTTACGACGCCGTCTGCGGCGCGGCGCTGGAGCTGGCGAACCTGTATATTGAGCTGGACGTGGTGCTCAACGAAACTTTCGCCGACACCGCCAGCCGGGAGTACCTCATCAGAAGGGCGGCGGAGCGGGGCCTCAGCCCAGAGCCGGCCACAAACGCCGTCTTGCGGGGGGAGTTCAACATCGACGTACCGATTGGCAGCCGGTTTTCCCTGGAGGAGCTCAATTACGCGGTTTTTGAGAAGATTGGGGCCGGCGTCTACCGGCTCCGGTGTGAAACGCCGGGCGAGGCGGGCAACAAGAGGCTTGGGGACCTGGTTCCCATCGATTACATCGAGGGGCTCCAGAGCGCAAAGCTCACCCAGCTGCTTCTGCCCGGCGAGGACGAGGAGGACACCGAGGCGTTCCGAAAACGATACCTCGACAGCCTGACGAGCATCGCCTTCGGCGGCAACCAGGCGGACTATAAACAGAAGGTGACCGCCCTGGACGGCGTGGGTGGGGTCAAGGTGAGTTCGACCTTTTATGGGCCGGGAACGGTGCAGCTCATTATCAAGGATTCCGACATGGGGGTGCCTTCTGCTGAACTGGTGTCGGCGGTGAAACAAGCGGTGGACCCGGCGGCAAAAACCGGACAGGGGGTGGGGATCGCCCCCATCGGCCACAAGGTGACGGTGGAAGGAGCGGAGTGGACCATCCTGAACATTGCGGCGACTATCACCTATCAAAGCGGCTGGAACTGGGCGGCGGTAAAAACCAGCGCTGAACAGGCCATCGACGAGTATTTTATGGAACTCCGCACCCGCTGGCCCGACGACGGGGCAATCGTTGTCCGCATCAGCCAGATCGAGATGCGGCTACTCAATCTGCCCGGGGTGCTGGACGTGACCGGGACCACTCTCAACGGCAACTCCAACAATCTGTTGCTGGCCGGGGACCGGCTCCCTAAAAGGGGGACTGTAAGTGGCTAGAAAAGCGGATGTTTTGAGCGCTCTGCCGCCTGTTCTCGGCGAAATCTATGAGATGCAGGCGGCTGCCGAAGCGGAAAACAGCGAGCTGAACCTGCTGTGGCAGGGGGCGGAGGACTTGATGAACGACCAGTTCATCGAATCGGCCACCGAAAACGGCGTTTCCCGCTGGGAGAAGATGATGCTGCTGGGACACAAGGACACAGACACGCTGCCGCAGCGGAAATTCCGCATCCAGTCGGCTGTGAGCGGGCGGCTGCCCTTCACGGTCTGGGTGCTCAGAGAACAGCTGGATCACCTCTGCGGCGCAGGGGGCTATGAGCTCACCGTCGATCACGCAAACTACAAGGTGACGGTGCTGCTGGCCCTGGCGGCGCAAAATGAATTTGACGCGGTGACGGAGCTGCTCCAAAAAATGCTGCCGGCGAACCTTATCATCGAGGTTTTGGTGCAGTACCGCCGATACGGCGAATTGACTGAGTGGGGACATGAAGATTTGGCGTTTTATACCCACCAGTACATCCGAGAAGGAGGAGATTTGGCATAATGGCGACTAACACAACGAATTACGGGCTGAAAAAGCCAGCTACCAGCGATTTTTACAACATTGCCGACTTCAACGGGAACGCGGACATTGTCGATGCCCAGTTGAAGGCCAACGCAAACGCGGCTCAAAACGCTTTGGAAATAGGTATGGGTGCGGCATCCAGGACCGGCAACATGGAACCGAAAGTAACCTTTACCCTCACCTGCACCAAATCGGGAAAGGTGTATACTTTGGGAAATCCGGACAAAAATGTGTCGCTTCCCGTGTCCGGCCTTGCGTCCTGCCTGTTCAAGGTGCCCGCAAACGCGGATTACGCGGCGGGTGATTCCTTCAAGATGGACAACACGACCTATGCCGTAGCTACAAGCGACGGGGAGGAACTGCCGGACAAGGCGTTTGTATCAGGGGCCGTCGTCCCGGCGGTGCTGGACCAGACAAGCAAAACCATAAATTTTAAGCAGGCCGGAAGGAAGCTGACCCTTTCGGCCGAATCTTACATCATGGTGGCCTGCTATACCGAAGATGGAACTTTCACCGCCCCTATGACCGGAAAATACCGGGTGACCTGCATCGCTAAAGGCGGGGCCGGCTCCGGGGCCCAAAGAGCCGGAACGGGCATTTATCAGCAGTACGGCGTCAACGGAGCGGGAGGAGGCGCCGGAGGTGCGGGCCAAATTACCGTCACGTTGAAAAAGGGAACTTCCACCGCTATTACGGCAAACGCAGGCGCCTCCTTCGGCAGCCTTTTGTCCGCCACGGCGGGAAGCGCCGGTACTGTTCAGGGCAGCGGCAACGATTATGAGGCGGTGCCGGGAACAGCGGGAAGCTGTGCCGGAACGGGAAGCACCACATTTTCCGCCACCGCAGCCACCGCCGGAACCAACCAGGTAATCATCGACACCGGAACCGCCCAGGGCGGCAGCGGCGGAGCTTACGCCGCGTCCGGCAGCAGGTTCCTCTCCCGCGAAGGCGGAAAAGGCGGGGATGTAACCTCCTTCATGGGCGGAAGGACTTCGGTCAAGCCGTCCCCGTCCGGGGCGTTTCCCTATGGGACCGGCGGCGGAGGCGGGGCCTACCGCTGCTACAGCGCTGTTTTGGGCGGGTCCACCTCTATATCCTATCTGCCGGAGTACGGAAGCGGCGCGCCAGGCGGACAGGCGGCGGTCATCGTCGAGTTGTTGCTTGATTGAGGAAAGAGGTTCACGAAAAGGCTGTTGAGCCGACAGGTTCCTCTATAATTTGGAAAGGAAGAATAAAAATATGGCGAAAAAATATGCATTTATCGACTACGGCGGACAGGTGCTCAGCATCGAGACCCGCTGTTCCTGTGTACATCGCGCAGACAAAAAGACAGGCGAGCTTTCCATCGAGGATATCGTCCACCCGGAGTTCGTTGGGCGCTATCAGGAGATTCCAGAGAGCGCTGCCGTCGTTGAGGGGATGATTTTCTCAAACGGCGAGTTCAAAGAAAATCCAGCCGCACCCGGAGCTAGGGTAGACCAGCTGGAAAATAGGGTTTCCGCTACCGAGGATGCGGTACTGGCCCTGATGATGCAATAGAAAGAATCCGCTCAGGCGGCAAGTTCTTTCAGAACCTGAGAAAGGAGAGACAACATGTATAATTTTATCCTGAATTGCTGGCAGATGGGAAAAATCGCCGCAGCCGATGTGGAAGCCTTTGCGGCAAAAGGCTTCATCACCGAAAAAGAGGCCCAAAAAATCGCCTCCGAGCCCCAGCAGGCATAAGAGAAGAAATTCCGGGGAAGGACTCAAAATCGGCTTCCCCGGTTTGAGAAAGGAATGATAAAGGATGGCAAACGAGATCAGCATTTCCGTCGAGAAGCGGAGACTGACCTGCACCGTCGAAACAGAACTGGTGGGCGGAGGCGCAAACAGTATCGAATGCGTCTTTTCCTTTGACAAGGAGTGGGACGGGCTCACAAAAAGCGCGGTTTTTCAGTCAGTCCGGGAAAACGGAGAAATCGTCGAGACCATTCCTGTGATACTGATAAACGACCGCTGTATGGTGCCTTCGGAGGCGGCTTCCTCCGGGGAGTACCTAAAAATCGGCGCGGTGGGCACCCGGGACGGCAATGTGATCGTCCCCACCACCCTTTGCCAGGTGTTCTTCCACGAGGGCTGCTACACCGGAAACGTTGTCCCCACCATGGATATATATTCGCAGATGCTGGGCGTGTTTGGAAACAGCATGTCGAAGTTGAGCGCCACCGCGGATTTTGTCAAACAGTACGCCGATGAGGCGGAGAAAAACCAGCCCCTTGTCCGGCAGGACGCGGCCACCGCAGCGCAAAAGGCCGCCGAGGCCACCGCTGCGGCGGCAAAGGCCAAAACTTCGGAGATAAACGCAAAGGAAAGCGAGGATTCTTCCAGTCAGAACCTGTTGGACTTTTTGGCCATGCTGGGAACCGACGTGGCGACGCTGGTGGGGGGCAAAATACCGCCGGAACAGATTCCCGCTATCGCCACCACCGAGGTCTATACCGCTTCCACGGCGGCGGAGATGAACACTTTCACGGCCCAGAACGGCGACATCTGCATCCGCACCGATGAAAACAAGAGCTACATCTATAAAGATACCGGCTGGGTTTACTTGGCGAGCCCCACCGATTACGCATCCAGTGCCGGCCACGCAAACACGGCGGACAACGCGGTAAACGCCTCGATGATCAACAGCCACCGCCTGGTGGAGATGGCGGCGGAGGAGTTTCAGACCGCCGTCAAAAACCCGGATACCTATTACTTAGTGGGGTGAGGAAATGCCGATTTACATGGGCGAGACGAAAAAGACCTTGTTCAAGGGCGATTACCACCCGGCTGAATTTTATAAGGGCGGCGAAAAACTCACCGGGTACGAGGTGCAGACGGTGTCGGGGGCGGATATCACTGTAGAAGATACGTATAACGATACTTTGGCTCCTGCAATAAAGGGAAACGGAAAACAGCAGACGTATACCGGGAAAAATCTTTTTGACATGAGCAACTGCTTTCCGGGGGAGACAAGGGAATATAAAGGCATTACCTATGAAAAAACAGCCGATGGGATTCTGGCAAACGGTGTGGCAACTGCCCAGTCCTATACAATTCCCTATAAAATGAAGGAGATTCTGGAAGCCGGGAAGACCTACATCGTCAGTACAAACGACCAACGGGCAGTACCGACGATGGAAATTGATAAAAGCACCGGAACATTATATAGCCGCACATACACTGTGACAGGTGATGAAACGAGTATCGGTGTCTACTTTTATTTCAATTCCGGCGTGACAGTAGAAGATCTTTTGGTGCGGTTTCAGCTTGAAGAAGGCTCCACCGCTACTGAGTATGAGCCGTATGTAGGAGGAATGGCCGCACCAAACCCAGGCTATCCGCAGACTCCAACTTTCAGCAACGGAGCGCTCAACAGCGAGGGCTTAAACCTGCTGCCGGATACGGCGGTATTTACCAGCAGTACAAGGGACGGAGATGTATTTACATTCGCAGACCAGGTGTACGACCGGATTCTGAGAAAAGAATACTGGACGCCAAAGGAAGATACCGAATATACCATTGTACTGGATATTCTTGAAAACACTTTTACAGACGAAATGGTTCTAATTTCTGACAATAGATTTTATTTTAATGAAATGAGATACGTAATTCCTATTGGGATGATTGGAAGAGCAGCAGTCAATGTAAAAACATGGAGCAGTTTTGATAGTGTGACATCGGGCTCCATTTGGCTGAACACCCCTAAAACAGTGACCGGAATATTTAAAGCAAAAGTTTCTATCCTGCTTGGAACTTATACAGTGGACAATCTTCCTGAGCATCAGCCCTACCGTCCTCCCGTCTCCATCGAACTCCCCATCCTCCGGGCCATCCCCGACGGAAACGGCGGATTTTCAGCCCGGGACAGCCTCACCGCTGTGGAGGGGATGCCGGGGTGGTACGACCTGCGACGGGAAGTGGGGGAAGAACAGATTAGCAGGCTGGTGCGCAATGACCGGACAGCGGGAAGTTATATCTATTACACCGACGTTCCAGCAGAAGGACCGGGCGTTAAAATGTGCAGTCATTACAGATATAGGCCGGAGTTTAACCATGATGAAGGCTTTTTCTCAGACGGCGGTCTGAAATTTGGACAAGTGCTGTTTTTCAATCTGAAAGGATTTGTGTCTCAGGACAACAGCGAAATACCGGACAACACCGAGGCGATGGCGTGGCTCCAGGCCCAGGCGGACGCCGGAACCCCTCTCACGGTATGGTATCCGCTGGAAGAGCCTACAACCGAGCGAATCGAGCTGGGAGAACTAAGCACCTGCCCCTATTACACCCACATCTACACCGACTGCGCCGTGAAGCCGATGATAGAGGCGGATCTGAAGCGGATGAATACACGAGTCAGAAAAATCACCGACAGCGATGAGTCATATGCAAAAGCCGTACCGGACGGCGCCGATCACGCGTCGGTGGAAATGATAGGAGGACGCACCGGAGCTGTTGACGGCGGGCTGGTGAGCGCGGAAGTGGAGAGCGTCAAATGCAACGGAAACGTCATGGGAAAAATTCCCGGCGCAGTGCGGGCGCTCACAGGATATGGATGGTCCGCCGGAAGCGTATACAACAGCATAGAGCGGACCGATACGGGATGGCGGTACGTTCAGCGCGTAGATGCGCTTGTGTTAACCGGGCTGAAATGGCAAAGCGCTAACGGCGATTACCCCCACAAGGTTTACTATGTTGCTGCAGACGACCTCCCCCCGGACATCAAAGTTTCAGAAAACTTTATCGCCGGCCGATACGCAAACGCAGGGAACGGCGGATGGAGCGTTGTTGGAGCAAACGACAGGCAAATTACAATCAATTCATACACCGGAGCGATCAACCTGTCGGACGATCACTTTGATCCGTCCAATGCCGGAAGCATGTACTATGAGCGAAAAGAACCCATTATCACCGACGTTACCGGCCTCATGTCTGATTTTCCAAAAGGGTTTGCAGTGGAATCCGGCGGTACGCTTACGCTGGAAAACCCGGCGGAAATGCCTGTCCCAAATACCATAACCTATTTGATAAAAGAATAACTCATCGGAGGAAAGACATGATAGACTTTATCACAAAATACTGGCTTGAGGCGCTGTTCGGTTCAATTCTCGCAGGGCTTGGGACGGCCTTCAGTTTTCTTTCTAGGCGGGTTTCCAAACGGATTGAGGAGCAGGACGCCATCAAACTCGGGATGCAAGCCCTCCTGCGCGACCGCATCATCAGCGCATACAACCACTACATGGACAAGGGCTACTGCCCCATTTACGCAAGGGACAACATCCTCAAACTCTATGAGCAGTATCACAATTTAGGCGGAAACGGGACAGTGACAAACTTGGTGGGGGAGCTCAAAAAGCTCCCCACTGACAAAAGGGAGGAAAATTAAACGTTGGAAATCCTAAAAGCCTTATCGGGCCGGCTTGACAAGCTCTTGACCATCAAAAGCATCGTGACCTTGGCGCTGACGGCGGTGTTTGCGGTGCTGGCGCTGAAAAGCGTGGTCAGCGGGGAGCAGTTTCTGATGATTTTTACCACCGTCATCGCCTTTTACTTCGGCACCCAGTCTGAGAAAAGCGGCCCGGGGAAGGAGTAGCTCCCCATGAAAACCATCTTTCGCGAGAAATTCAAGGTGACCCAGGGCTACGGCCCCGTCCACGGCGGCCTCGACATCGTAGGCCTCTGCGGAACCGACATTATTAGCCCCATAGACGGAGTCGTCAAATCCTCGGCCATTATCACCGATAAAAACAACCTCACCTGGGAATGGGGAAACTACGTCCGAGTGGACGACGGGGAAGGGATGCGGTATTTTTTCTGCCACATGTCCTCCCGCTCTGTCAAAGCAGGGGACAAGGTGAAAACAGGCGACAAGCTGGGGGTCATGGGCAATACCGGCCTCAGTTACGGAGCCCACTGCCACTTCGAGGTCCGCACCGGCGGCAACATCCGGGTGAATCCGGCGAAGATTCTGGGCATCCCGAACGGGTGCGGCACCTACACCGTGGAATCCGCTCCCAAATGGGAGAAAACATCGGAGGGCTGGCGATACGGCAGCCTCAAAAACGCCTGGAAGCAGATTAACGGCCGCTGGTACTGGTTCGACGGCCGGGGAATTGCCGTCACCGGTCCATTAGTCGTCAATGGAAAAACCTTCTGGTTCGCCTCAAAGCCTTTTCACGAGGTGAAGGAGTGCCAGCTCCTGATGACGGACGAAAGCGGCGCTCTCCGATAAAACATGTCATGGAATGTCCGGTTCCCCCTGTGCTAGGATAAAATGGGGCAGGGAACTCGAGCGCCCCTTTCCCTCCGTGGAAGGGGCTTTTTCTGTTTGAGAAGCAATCCACTGACAACCGGTTTTGCAAAAGAAAGGAAAACATTATGAGTGAATTTGAAAAACGCGGCCTGGGACTATTGTCCACCGCCGCCGATCCCCGGGATTATGTGTTCGGGGCGGTTTACGGCGCGGAGACGCTTCCTGAGAGCTACCAGACCGACATTTCAGGCATCAAGGTCCACGACCAGGGGCAGTTTCAGAACTGCGGCACTCACGCCCTCTCCGCCCATGTGGAAATCGGCCTCAAAAAGGCGGGAAAATACCAGAAAGTGAGCTTTCCCTGGTACTACGGCAACCGCCGGTACTCGGAGAACAAGGGCGAAGGAACCGAGGCCCGCGGACTGTTGAAAGCCGCACAGAAGGACGGCGGACTCTACCTTGCGGACTACCCCTATGAAGAGGAAGTGCCAAAGGCCATCGAGACTTTCGAGAAGTATTTCGAGAGCTTCAAAACAAAGGCCCAGAACATCCGCATCAAGAACTATTACCAATGCAATACGGTGGACGAGGTGAAGCGGGCTGTCTATTACTACGGAAGCGTCCTCGTAGGCACCATTGTATTCAAAAGCTTCTATGAAATCACGGCCCAGAATCCGATTATGCCGGAGCCCCGTATCGACGGGACAAGCTTGGAACCCATGGCAGGAGGCCACATGATGCTCATCGTCGGCTGGGACAAGCAGGGCTTCACCGTCCTCAATTCCTGGGGGGAGGGCTTCGGCAAAAAGGGACTCTTCACCATGCCTTACAGCATCGTCACATGGAGCCAGCGCCAGGGCTTCCCATTGCCGCTGTTTGAAGCGTGGGCGGTGGACGGCGTTTACCTCAACGGCAAGCTCCTGGAGACAGGCGCAAACCCCGTCACCCCGCCGACCCCGTCGGGAAACGACGGCTGGTACAAGCAAAATGGCAAATGGCGCTACCGGGAGAACGGCAAGGACGTTGTGGGCTGGAAAAAGGTCAGCGGCGTCTGGTACTACCTGAATTCCGACGGCTATATGCGGGTCGGCTGGCTCAAGGACAAGGGGGAGTGGTACTTCCTCAATCAAAACGGCGCCATGCAGACGGGCTGGAAAAAGATCGACAGCCGCTGGTACTGGTTCGACGGTTCCGGCAAGGCGGTGAGAGGCTTTCGCACCATTAGCGGCAAGGACTACTACTTTGCCGAGCAGTGGTTCGAGGATGTGAAGGAATGCCAGATGATCCAAACCGACGCAAACGGCGCAATCCTATAGAAAAAAGCATCCCGGAGGGCGAAAATACCTTCCGGGTTTTTTTGCGTCCAAAAAAGATGTCATGGAGTGTCCGGTGGCTTTCGTGCTACCATAGAGACAGTTCCAGAGCGGGCCCGCTATGGACGGGAGATATTGTTGTATATCGTTTATAGAAGAAAGGAGTCCAGAGTCTACCTCTCCAACACCCACATCGAAGTCTACAACCGGGGCGGCTCTTCCCTTTCGGAAGCCTACGGCATTTTCATCTACAACCCGGCCGAAGGAGTGCGCTACCGGGATATCTACGCCCAAAACTGCGTTATTACAGCGGGGAGCTCCAACACTTCCGTCAAGGCCATTGGAATCAACGATGTTTTTGAGTCTTTGACCAGCCGGTACATCCGTATCAGCCTCATTGGATGCAGTTTCCCGGAACCCGAGTGGGGCTATCTGGGCGACAACGTGAGCGTGGGCTTCCCGGCAGAGGAAGGCACGCTGCGCCGGCCCTATCTGCACATCCAGGGCTGTAAATTCTCAAAATCCAGCATCTACGCGGGGACGCAGGCCTTTACTTCCAGCACCCAGGCCGACCTCTACATGCCCGCTAACTCCAACCTGTTCAACATCACTCTGTAAATTTGAGAGCGCAATCCAGCCGGAGACTGAATGTCTCCGGCCCTTTTGGTGTCCGAGGGTTTTGCGGAAAGGCCCGCCCTGTGCTATAATGGAGTTATCCCGGTTGGACCCGCACGCAAGCAGCTCGAAACCGGAGTGCTGTCCGTTGCTCTTTCAGAAAACCGGAAAAAATATTTCCCATTCTCCAATCACTTCGCCCTTTTGAAACGTCTTAGCTAATGAAGGGAGGAATCACAATTGTTGATTGAAACGGCTTACCGAACTTACAGCGAGAATATGCTTCAAGCGATGATTCGTTTCTCCCGGGACGAAACGGCGGCCAAGGACGCCGTCTCCCAGGCGTTTACCCAGGCTTTGATGAACCGGGCGATGCTGGAAGCCATGCCGGAACCGGCCATGAAGGCGTGGCTTTACTCCGCCGCCCGCAACGCCCTCATCGACCTGAAACGCAAGGAGAGCCGATACACTCTCACGGACGAATGGTCTTTCGCGGAAAGTCCCCCTTGGGACCCCACCGACCGCCTGCTGGCGGAAAATCTGGTACAGAAGCTGCCCGGCGAGCTGCAAACGGTGGTCTGCGGGAAGTATTATGAAGGGCTCAGTTCCTCGGAAATCGGAAAAACCCTTGGCATTCCGGCCTCTACCGTCCGGACAAGGCTGCGCACCGCTTTGCGCCTGATGCGCGCCATGATGAAAGGAGAAATCTGATGTTAGAAGCACTGATGAACAGCAACAAGCTCAACGTAAACTGCTCTGTCGCCTGCCTGATCAAGGATAATGAGGGCTTCCTCGACAAATTTGACGGCGTGAACCTGAACTGCGGCACCTACCTGGCCTCCGACAGCGTCAACGCAAAAATGCTGTCCCTGGGGGCCAACATCAACACCGACCGGACCATTATCACCGGGGACGACGAAAAGTTTGTCCAGATTTCCGGCGGCACCCTGGAAAACGGCGAGGATTTTACCGGCGTTTTCGTCATCGCGGAAGGAAACATCATCCTGCGGGGCGACGGGGTCCACGCCTTTGAAAAAGCGGCGGGAGCGGTGGTGTCCGGCATGGTGTACCATCCCGCTTCCTGCCCCCAGGACTTGTTGTCCCGGGTACAGGGAGAAAAGCGTCCCTATCCCGACGACGCCTTTGTCCTGCTGGGCGGGCGGGAACTGAAGCGCCTCCTGGCGGAAGTGCCTGAGGACGCCAAAAAAATCTGGCTGGCGGGGGAAGTGTCGGCCTTCGACGAAAAGGAACTGGTGGCGGCCGAAGAACGGGACCTTCGAATTACCTGTGATAGCCTTTTCACCACCGAAAGCCTCTACAGACACTACAAAACCTTATTTGAGACGGCCGACCCCATCCTGGTGCCCGACGGCTATACTGTCACCGGCCCCCTGACCTTAAACGAGGCCACTTCGGTTCTGTACGGCGATAAAATCTACGTCCGCGGCCCGTTTATGATGGAGGAGAAGGATGCCGATTGTTTAACCGGCTTCCAGTCGATTCTCGTCAAAGGCACCGCAAGCCTGCCCGTATCCTGCGCCAAGGCCTTCAAAGCGGTGGGAACCGCCGACAGCTACCAGCTGTTCGAAGGCCGCCTCTGCTCTATCAACGGGTGGCAGATTTTCTCTCACAGCCGGCTGAAAACCATGGTGGAGCGGGGAGAGCGGATAACTCTTCAAATCAACGGCTTTGCCGTTTTCCCCGAGGATGTGACAGCCCAGGACATGGACGCCATCGCTTCTTTAAGCTGCAACGGCTTTCTGATCATGCCCGGCGAGGCCCAGGGGGCGGTGTCCCAGCGCACAGCGCAGATGAACGGCTTTACCGTGGACATCGACACTGTGAAGCAGATGACCGGCCTGTCGGTTCAGGAGCTGATGGCAAAACTCTCGGGAATCGACCCCACAGGCGGAAACTTCAACACTGATATTTTTATGCTCAAGTAGAAAAAAGGCTGAATACTGACAGGCAAAGCATCCCGGAGGGCGAAAATACCTTCCGGGATGTTTTTTGTCGAATCCCGCCGGACATTTCCTGACAGAAAAATTCGCCGGAAACCCCTGATTTATGGGCATTTCTCAGCCGAAGGATGTCATGGAATGTCCGGACGCCTCCATGTTATGATGAATACAAGGAATTCATCCGGATGGTTCCAAAATAAACAATAGGAGGCATTCTCATGGCGACAATTACAAAATATTGGAATATGGCGACAGTGGAATTTGCTTGTCCCGACAGCCGCACTACTTTTCACACCCTGATCAGCGATTTTTTGACCGGAACCGGCCAGTACGCCAATACTAATTATGATAAGCTGCTTGTTACCGTAAAAGGCGGCAATCCTACAGTTGCATCCCAGCCCGATTACGGTACAGGAACCGAAGCGGATCCCTATACTTATTTCAGGTTTTCAACTCCGTCTACAACTACGCGCAAGGCCACTGTTGTAATCGACTGGAGCGGCATCAATTTGACCATCGGTTATTCAGACAACAATGTATACCGGTACATGGATCATAACCTTGCGCTGAACAGCACCATTCACCACATGAACCTCAATATCACAAACAATTGTAAGAAGGGCTATACCTGTTACATCGGCGGGCAGGGAAACGTCACCTTTGAAAACTGTGAAATTAAAGGCGGCGTCACCACAGAGGAATCCACCTATGCCGCCGTGCTGCACAACGGAGGCGGGACCGTCAATTTCCTCAACACCACAGTGGAAGGTACCAACAAGTCCAGAACCGTCTTGAACAACGGAAACGGCAAGATTTTTGCTTCTCACAGCAACTTCAAACACGACGACAAGTACTACTGGGGTATCTTCAATGATGTAGGCACCGTCTTCATGGACAACTGCAACTCCTTTGGATTGGTCAATTTAGGCGCGGCCTATGCCGATAACTGCTGGTTCAATAACGAGGTGTACTCCGAAGGCGAGATGCACCTGTCCAATTCCAAGGTCTACGGCCCCACCGGTGTCGCCGGCGGAAAATCCTTCATCGACAACTGCGAACTGTACAACCGGGTTGATTCTCAGATCCGGCTCAACGCACTCCAGGTGGAAAAGGAATCCATCCTGATGATGTCCAATACCTACTGCGTCGCCTTTAATACCGAGCGCACCTCCTCCTCTGCCGATGCGGTGGGCCTCTTTGTTGTTCCCAACCAGGACAGTCTTATCGTCTGCCGGGTCAACGCCGTAAACTGTGTGTTTGGCGGATTCCGCAATTCTGCAAACACATCCACAAAGGGCTACGGCCTTGCAAGCTATCATTCTAACGGCAAGAGCAACTGCTACATCAACCTGTCAAGCTGCCGATTCATCAGCAACGATCCAAATATTGTGGGCACCCACGATGTAGATTTGGAATTGGGCGACAAAGTGGGCAGCAATGTTTTCAAACCCAGCGGATATTCCATCGTTGGCTGTACCTTCAGCGACCCGTCTGTTTCCATCGGAGGTTCTCAGGTGACCTCGATGACTTCTTCCGGCTCTGAGTACATGCCCGCATATGCAAACCGCTTCTCAGAACCTGATTAATCCACCACTCTTTTGGAACCCTGCCAAAGAACGTCCATATAAAACATTTGCTGCAAAAATCCCCGGTGCTTCACCGCGCCGGGGATTTTTGCAGCAAGGGGCACCTTGACAAGCCCTCCCCGCATATCTTATCCTAATGGAAATCTCGCCGCGGCCAAATATCCGCGGTCGGATCAGGCGGCGGAACCTCCGCATAGCCGGGCCTTTTGGCAGCAGACCAGCGCGTCTGTGGGACAGAGAATGTTCCGTGGGCGCGTCGTTGCGTCCGAAAATTTTTTCCGGAGGGTTTTGCCATGAAAAAAGGGAACGAACGCATCGCCATGCGGGTGTCGGCCGTCAGCATCGCCTGGAACGTGGCCCTGTCGGTCTTCAAGCTGCTTGCCGGGCTCATCGGCCACTCGGGAGCCATGATTTCCGACGCGGTCCATTCCGCTTCCGACGTGTTCAGCACCGTCATCGTCATCGTCGGCGTGAAAATCGCCGGACGGGACTCGGATAAAAACCACCCCTACGGCCACGAAAGGCTGGAGTGCGTGGCGGCGCTGCTGCTGGCGGTGGTACTGGGGCTCACCGGGCTTATGATCGGCTTTACGGGGCTTAAAAATATCATTGCCGGGACTTCCGGCCACCTCGAGGCTCCTGGGGCGCTGGCCCTTGTCGCTGCGGTAGTGTCCATCGCCGTCAAGGAGAGCATGTACTGGTACACCCGGGCCGCCGCCAAAAAAATCCACTCCAGCGCTCTCATGGCCGATGCCTGGCACCACCGTTCCGACGCGCTGTCGTCTATTGGAAGCTTCGCGGGTATTTTAGGGGCGAGGATGGGCTTTCCCGTCCTGGACCCCATCGCCAGCCTTGTGATCTGCCTCTTCATCGTCAAAGCAGCGGTTGACGTTTTCCGGGATGCCGTCTCCCGGATGACCGACACCTCCTGCGGCGACGACACAGTGGAGGAAGTCCGGCGCGCCGCTTCGGATACGGAGGGGGTGCTGGGGGTAGACCTGGTGCGCACCCGGCTCTTCGGCGACCGGATCTATGTGGATATCGAGATCGAGGCCGACGGGAACCTGAGTCTTTTTGATGCCCACGCCGTGGCAGAGCGGGTGCACGACGAGGTAGAACAGGCGGTTCCAGCTTGTAAGCACTGCATGGTCCACGTGAACCCGGCGCCTCCCCTGGCGGATGGAGACGGTGCGGAGGATGACGGACTGCAAGCCTCTGCCGCCCCGGAATATGAGCGCCGCGCCGCACGGAACTCCCACCCAGACATGGCATCGCTGTCAAACGGCGAAGGGGCAGGGGAGACATCTTCCCCGAAAGCGCCGGACGGTCCCGCCACCTGAAAAACCCGGAACAGGTGCTCCTGTTCCGGGTTTTCCTTCTGTTATCCTGGGGGGAGGGAATGCCCCGCGCCCAGCAATTCATATTTTTGCCAGCAGCTCATGTTTTTTGTCGGCAAACTCCTCGTCGGTCAAAAGCCCCTGGCCGTGGAGTTCTTTGAGAATCTGAAACTGTTCTGTCAACTCCCCGGCAGCCCCCGTTTCACTGGGAGCGCCATTTTCTTTAGCCCTTTCCTCCTTCTGTAACCTGATGTAGGAATACTCCTTTTCCGGGAACCAGTCCATGAACAGATTGAAGGCGGCGTGTTCGAACCGGATGGCCTTGGGAACGCCGTTTTCTCGGTAGTGGAGGAGGATTTCCGCTTCCTCATACTCGTCCTTGGGCCTGAAATAGTCGATTTCCCCAAAGGGGATGACGGTGACCTTGGCGCTGCGGGCCAGCTCTTCCTCCAGGTGAATGGATACAAAATCCAGCGTCTCTTCGCTGGAATACCAGTCTGGAAAGAGGCAGAGGGCCTGCCCGTCCCGCCAGATGTGAAAGGTGCTGCACTCCTCAATGTCGTCCTCACCGCCGTTTCCAAAGGCGACGAGATTACACCGGAGTTGCTCGCAATCGTCCAGATCCAGTTTATCCATTTCTTCGCCGTAGCCCTCCAAAAACTGATCCTTGCCTTCCTCGTAGCGGTCCCGCTGCTCCTGCTCCTCCGGCGACAGCTCCCGGTGGGGGGTAAACGCCTGGGAGGAGGGAGCCGCCTTGTTCACCGCGGCGTAGATGATGCCAACGACGACGATCCCAATGATAACCAGTATAAACAGTTCCATATGAGTTCCCCTTACCATAGTTTTGAGGCAGTGCCTTAAAAAGCAGATTAACGTCCCCGACAAAGAACTGTCATATAACTGCCTATAAGTCTGTCTCCTGTTTCTTTCAGTATAGCAAACCCCCATTTTAAAGTCAATAAATTTGACGTTTTATGTCCCGGAAAGCGGAAAAATAACGAAAGTGGGAGGCATTTGTAGAACATTCCTAATTTTTTTCTCGGAATTTCCGTTTCCATTTCAGATTTTTCATAAAAAAGCTTGACAAATCGGCACTTCTAAGGTATGATAGACAAAGCGACAGAAGGTTAAGGTGAATGTATGTGAATGTTTCCGATACCGCTTCTCATTTAAGAGGCCTCAGCGACGCGGCACTCGTGCAGATGTGCGCCGGGGACAAGGACGCGGTGGCGGTTTTGATATCCCGCTACATTCCTTTGATCAACAAGTACGCGTTTCAGTTCAGCAAAATTTTAGATTTCGATGACTTGGTTCAGGAAGGCTCTCTAGGACTCCTGGACGCCATCAGCAGCTTTAGACCTGACAAAGACGTAAAATTCAGTACCTATGCAGCTGTCTGCATCCGCAACAAGATGCTCAAAGCGGTGGAAAAGGCCTCTTCCCAGAAAGCCGGTGCCTTTAGCGGGAGTGTTTCTCTCGACGATTTGCCGGAACGGGCCGACGACCTGACCCCCGAGAACATCTTTATCGGCAAGGAAAGCCTTTCCGCCGTCATGGACGACGTAAAGAAGGTGCTTTCACCGCTGGAGCGGCGGATTCTTTTCTCCCACCTGGGGGGATTGGATTACGGGACGATTGCACATAACCTCAAAATCTCGCAAAAGTCGGTTGATAATGCTCTGCAGCGTGTTCGAAGAAAACTGAAATCCATTCACCGGGCCTAGAGCGCGGTGTTTCACGGGTTGTTCCGTGTTTGCTAAACCCTAAGATGCCCCTGTAGCTTAATCGCAGAGCGTTGCAAAGACAAAGGTGACGGTGCAAGTCCGTCTTGCGGGCGAATATTTTATCCTAAGCGAGGTATTTTGAGATGTACGAAGACAAAACCCTAAGATGCAAAGAATGTGGCAACGAATTCGTTTTCACCGCTGGTGAGCAGGAATTCTACGCAGAGAGAGGCTTCGAAAACGAGCCCCAGAGATGCAAATCTTGCCGCGACGCCCGCAAAAACCAGAACAGAGCGCAGAGAGAGATGTTCACAGCTACTTGTGCATCCTGCGGCTGCGAGGCGAAAGTTCCTTTCCAGCCCCGCGAAGATCGCCCTGTTTACTGCAGCGATTGCTTTGCAAAGATGAGAGAAGAATAATCTTTCGTGAATGAAACGAGGCCGGTACGTCCGGCCTCGTTTTTTTGCGCCCAAAAAGGATTTTTGGGGACGTTGCGGAGAGGCCGTAGGGGCGGCTATCAGCCGCCCGCCCTGTTTCATAACTGCGTCCTGTTTATCGACAGATGCCTGTTTTGTCCTACTCCTTAATCGTTACAAATTTCTTTTCGATACGTCGCCGGGTCCCGTCCCGGCAGACGGCTTAGTCTTTTGCGCCGCCAGAAAGACGCCCTCATTTGAAAAATGAGGGTGGAACAAAAAGGCGGCCGCGTTTCCTCGGACCCCTTTTTGCGGTAACTTCGTTCCTTCAGGAATCCAAGAGCCTACACCTCCACTTCGGAATCAGGGGCACGACGACCGTGATTAACGCCGTCGTCATGTGAGCGCCTTGGTATCAAACTTTGGTTCCCCGTATACGACGACCCGCAGTGGGGCCGCTGAGATCCGAGAGCCTTGGTATACCGCCCGTCTTCCCCTCGTCTTCCGGGGCTGCGCGCTGAGGCCGCTCGCCCCTTTGGGGCCGTCGTCGCTGACGCTCCTCCGGCCCGCCTTTTTTCGAAAACGTCCCGGTTAACGACCGGGGCGGGTCCCGGCGACGTTACGAAAAGAAAATGGTATCGGCGAAGGCGAAGTCTTAAAATATTTAGAAAAAAATAAAAAAGCACTTGACTTTAGGACTCCCTAAGTGGTATACTTAAGGCGTCCTAAAGTGAGGTGATGATGTTGGGCACCAAAAAGATGGGACGTCCCACTGATAATCCAAAAGTGATTTCGTTAAAAGTTGGACTAGATAAAGGCACTTCCGCAAAATTAGACGAGTGTGTTCAAGAGATGAAGGTCTCCAAAGCGGAAATCGTCCGGCAGGGCATTCACAAGATGCATGATGGCCTCAAGAAATAATGGAACGAAACCCCTTCGCTCAGGCGAAGGGGTTTTAGCGTATATAATTATCTACAAAACATACTTGACTTAACAGGGTCAGTAAGTTATAATACTTAATGACCCGACTAAGTGAGGTGAAGAAATTGGGGAACGAAAAGAGGGATAAGCCTTAAAAAATAACGGAAGCGACGCAGTCCCGCAAAGAACACGCCGCTTCTGTATCCGCCAACAACTTCGAAAGGAAATTGCCGCATAAATATTATACCATGCGCCGCAAAACCTTTCAAGTGCGTTGGCAAAAAGATGTCAAGTAGAAATTAAAAAAACTCCTTGACTTTTGACTCCAAAAGTTATAGAATAGTTTTGGGGTCAAAAGTAGGAGGTGAAAACTTGACCGAGAAAAAGAAGATGGGGAGACCAACAGACGACCCGAAACCAAATAAGGTATCTGCTTGGGTGTCTGATGAAACTCTGGAAATTCTGGACGAATACTGCGAAAAAAAGCAGATTCGCCGGCCGGAAGGAGTTCGTCAGGCAATCAACCATCTGAAAGACAAAAAATAAAAGAAGTGGCGCAACCGTCGAAAAGTAGGCACCACTTCTATACCCGCCAACACACGCAAAAGCGTATGCGACGTAAATATTATACCATGCGCCGCAAAACCTTTCAAGTGCGTTGGCAAAAAGATGTCAAGTAGAAATTATTAAAAATCTCTTGACTTTTGGGCTGCATAATGATATTATAATTTTGGGCTGCAAAAGTGAGGTGAGTCATTTGCCCAAAGAAAAAAAGATGGGCCGCCCTACAGATAATCCCAAAGGCACTTCCATTCACGTCCGGCTAGACGACAAATGCGTCGATATACTGGAAAAGTATTGCGCACAGGAAAACGTCGGCAGGGCAGAAGCGACCCGCAGAGGAATTATCGGATTAGAGGACAAGCTCATCAAAAAATAAAAGAAGTGGCGCCACCGTCGAAAAGTAAGCACCACTTCTACACACGCCAACAACTTCGAAAGGAAATTGCCGCGTAAATATTATACCATGCGCCGCAAAACCTTTCAAGTGCGTTGGCAAAAAAGAAAGGATTTTTGCTATGATTATACGTCAGTTAAAGCACACCCAGTACGAAGATTTCTGCCATTCCCTCAGCAAAAGGGCCTGCGCCCAGCCCCTGAACGCCTTCTATACCGTCACCATGCATGTGGACGATTGGGAGTACGCCGTCCGACTCCAGCCGGAGCGCCACAACAAAATCGCCGTGTTGCAGGCGCTCCAAATCGACCGGCGAGACGATTCGCCCAACTTCGGCCTGATTACCGACGGCAAGCTCCTCTCCGCCTTCCTGGACCTCCTCCTTTGGCAGGGAATCCGCCGATAAAACAACCCGCCCCGCTTTCAAAGCAGGGCGGGTTTTCTATCCTCAAAGCTCCCGGAAATCCGTGTTCTTCTCCGCAACCGCCTTCCCTGATTCAGCCCGCTCCGGCTCGTCGGGGAACTGCCGCAAAAGCCTGCGGATGTTCAGGTAATAGGCTGTCGTCAGCGGGATGAGCGCCCCGATCCAGGCGATGGGGTTGGCGGCGCTGATGCCCGCGAATCCCAGGGGAGCCGCCAGGAAAACAGCGGTGCCGCTGCGCATGAACAGCTCGATGATGCCGGCAATCGTCGGCGTGAGGCTCTTGCCGATGCCCTGGAGCGTGTATCGATAGACAAACAAAAGCGACAGCAGAAAATAAAGAGAGCAGTTGATGATCAGGTAGGTCCGCGCCAGCTCCACAACTTCCTCCTGGCCCTTTCCCACGAAAACCCCGACGAGAGGCCGGCAGGTCAGGATGATAAACACCCCTAAAATCACGCTGGCAATGACGTTGATGAGGATGCAGCGGTTTACCCCCTGCTTGATCCGCCGCATGTTGCCCGCGCCGTAGTTCTGCGCGGCGTAGGTGGCCATGGTGATGCCGAAGGACATGAGGACCTGCACCGCCAGGTTGTCAATTTTCTGGGCGGCGGTAAATGCGCCCACCGCGGTGGAACCCAGCTGATTCAGGGGAATCTGCAAAATCATTGCCCCGATGGCGATAATGGAGGTCTGAAACGCCATGGGCAGGCCGATTTTGCAGTGAAGCCCGACAAAGGACGCATCCACCTTCCAGTCTTTTTTGCACAGCCGCAGCAGGGGAATCCGCTTGATGATGTAGACGATGCAGAGGGCGCAGGAAACCACCTGGGCAATCACCGTGGCCCAGGCGGCCCCGGCCACCCCCATCTTGAAGGCCAGGATGAACACAAAGTCCAGCACAATGTTTAATACGCAGGCCACAATGAGAAAAAGAAGCGGCGTCCGGGAATCGCCCAAGGCCCGCACCACGTTGGACAAGAGGTTAAAGAGCATCGAGGCGAAAATGCCCCAGAAAATAATGATGATGTAATCGTACGCGTCGTCGATGATGTTTGCGGGAGTCTGTAACAGCGTGAGCAGGGGACGAGCGGTGAGAACGGCAATGGCCGTGAGCACCACCGTCAAAACGGCGCTGATGAGAAGGCTTACCGTGACGCTTTTCCGCACGCCGTCGTAGTCGTCGGCCCCGAATCGCTGGGCGGTGATGACCGAAAGCCCGGCGGTGAGCCCCTGGGCGAAGCCGATGATTAAAAAGGAAAGGCTGCCGGTGGCGCCGACGCCTGCCAATGCGTCCACGCCGATGGTGCGCCCGACGATGATGGTGTCGGCCATGCTGTAAAACTGCTGAAAGACGTTGCCAATCAGCAGGGGGATGGTGAAGAGCAAAATGAGTTTGACGGGTTTTCCCCTGGTGAGATCCTGAACCATGGGCAGTCCTCCTTGCAGCGATTTTGTGGTGAAATGTAAACGTTTACTTTTAGCATAGACCATGATAGCACGAAGCGGCAAAGCCCGCAAGTACCCATCCGAAACTTTGGATAGTTGTCGAGAAAAGAGGCGGTGTTTTTCCCGCTTTTTATGCAGTTTGATAGAGGGGGGATTTTTGGCAAAAACCCCCGCTCTTCCGCGACTGGAACAAAAGAAGAACCGTCCCTATCCCGCAGCTTCGCCGCGGCTAAGGACAAAGGAAAATCTTTGCCCTCCCGCAGTCTGTGTAAGGCAAAACCCCGTCCTCCTGTAACCCCACCCTCCATGGGATAACCGGCCCCTGCCGCGGCTCTAATTGGAAACGGTTTCCTTGAACCGGGAAGGGGAGAGGCCGGTTTTGCGGACAAAGGCTTTGTAGAAGTTGGAGTAGTCGGAAAAACCGCATTTTTCCCCGGCGTCGGAGGCGGAAACCCCCTGCCGGATCAGCCGCCGGGCCAAACTCACCCGCTTTGAAAGGATGTAGTCGTAAACGGTGGAGTTGGTATAGGCCTTGAAACGGCGGCTCAAATGGTACTTGCTGACAAAAAACGCGCCGCAGATTTGGTCCAGGGTCAGCGGCTCGGTGTAGTGCTCGTCGATGTAGGCGATGACAGCCGGTATGATTTCCTGCTTCACCGGATTCGTCCCGGCGAAGGGACTTTCTCGGAAACTGTGGGAGATTTCCTCCAAAGCCGCCGTTAAGTAGGCCCGCTTGAGCACCTCCTTGAGTTGCATGCAGCGGATGAGGCGGGAAAGAGTTTCTCTGAGGTAGCGAAAAGACTGGGGAGACGGGCGGCAAAGGAAATTTTTGCGCTCCTCGGCATCGGCGAAGCAGCGGACGAAGCCGCCGCCCAGACTGTGGAGGAACCCGGAGTTTATCCATAAAACGATCCGCTCGTAGATGGGGGCGTTTTCGATGAGCACCGGCCGGTGCATCTTGCCCGGCGGAATCAGCAGCAAGTCCCCGGTGCAGAGGTCGTAGACCTTTTCTTCGATATAGTATGTGACGCTGCCGTCCAAAAACACATAAAGTTCGTAAAAATCATGGCTGTGAAAGTCCAGGGAATGAAAGTGGGGTTCCCTGTAATGGTAGGCTTCAAAATCCGTCCGGATCATCATCTGGGACGGGTTGAAGGCACTGATTTCCTGGGGCATGGCAAATCCTCCTTTCAAAATCCATCATACAGCAAGATTTGCAAGGTTTCAAGCAAAATAGACGATTTTTTTAGCAGATAGATATGATACAATAAGTTTACAGTATGAAATATATCCCCAACACGGGAAAGATTTACGCGCTGATACCAAAACATCTGCGAGAGGATGAATTTCATGGGAACCAATGACTTTCTGCTGCTCTGTCCGGCGGCTCAAAGGCTTTACGAGTCCTGCTGTGAGCTGCCGATTATCGACTTTCACTGCCATCTGTCGCCCCGGGCCATTTACGAGGACCGGACTTTTTTGAGCATCGGGGAACTGATGCTCAGCGGCGACCACTACAAGTGGCGGCTGATGCGGGCCTGTGGCGTAGAGGAGTATTACGTCACCGGCGACGCCCCCTGGTCGGAGAAGTTTAGGCGGTACGCCGCCTGTCTGGAGCAGGCCCCCGGCAACCCCATGGTGGACTGGACCCGGATGGAGCTCGCCGCCTATTTCGGCATCCACACCCCGCTGACTCCCAAAACAGCAGATGAAATCTGGACCGAGGCCAATCGTGTCATCGGGTCCAAAGCCCTCTCTCCTCGGAAGTTTATCGACGCCTCCAACGTCCGGTACATCGCCACCACCGACGACCCGGCAGACGAGCTCAGCTTCCACCAAAAGCTCCGGCAGCATGGTATGATGCGCACCATGGTGCGGCCCACCTTCCGGGCGGACAACCTGCTTACCATCCGCCGGGAGGGAAGCAGTACCTACGTGGGCAAGCTGGGGGTCATCGCCGGCGTGACCATTCGCTCTTACAAGGATTACCTGGAGGCCGTGTCCAAACGGCTTGTGGATTTTTCCCGGATGGACTGCCGGTTTATAGACGTTGGCATCGAGCGGTTCCCTTTGAGCCAGGGCGCCTTCCAGCAGGCGGAGACAGCCTTTCAAAAGGGGGTGGCCGGGCTCCCCATGTCCGACGGGGAATACGACGCCTTTTTGTTCGAGACGCTCGCCTTTCTGGCAGGGGAATGCCGCCGCCTGGACATGACGCTCCAGCTCCACCTGGGAGCGGTGCGCAACCCAAACTCTGTTTTGTACGAGCATCTGGGTCCCGACTGCGGCGGAGACTGCATGGGGGACGTGATGTCTCCGCAGGCCCTCTGCCGCCTGCTGGACGCGGTCAACAAACGCTCCGGCCTGCCCCGGGTAATCCTCTATCCCTTAAACCCCGCCATGGTGGAGCCCTTCGTGTCTATAGCAGGCAGCTTTCCCGGCGTGACGGTGGGGCCGGCCTGGTGGTTCAACGACCACCTCTGCGGCATCGATCGGCAGCTTCGGGCTTTTTCGGCCAACCTGCCCCTGGGGACCTATCCCGGCATGGTCACCGACAGCCGCAGCTTCACTTCCTATATCCGCCACGACTATTTCCGCCGGATTTTTGCCTCCTATCTGGGAAAAATCGTCGAATCCGGCCGATTTTCGGAGCAGGCGGCCATGGAAGTGACCCGCCGCGTCTTTTACGACAACGCCGAGCAGTTGGTCAACCGGCTGTAGCGGCGTTATCCCATATCGGGCGGCACATTTTGTAAAATCGTCCAAAATCCCAGTGAAATCGGCAAAAAACAAGCGGTGTTTTCTGGTACAATATTTACAGGCAGAAAAAGCAGGGACGGACGCCCACAGTGGTGTAAAAACCTCTGTTTTTTATTGATTGTTCATATGTGTATTAAAATATCTGTTGCGAAATTTCATTGGGCTTATTTCTTCATGATACATAAAAAATTTTATGAAATGATTGGCATCGGAAAATCCCATTTGCGCAGAAATTTCCTTTATGGACAATTCCGTATTCAAAAGCAAATCCCTGGCTTTTTTGATTCTTTCACTCAATATATATTTTTTTATTCCCATTCCGAAATTCATTTTGAAAAGCTTGCTGATGTAATCGGCATTATACCCGAAATGTCTTGCCGCCGTTTCAACCGTGATACCCTTATCCGCATGAATTCTGATATATTCTCCAATCTTGTTTGCAAGTGCCGATGCTTTTGTTGCCGCTGCAATTTGCGAAAGCTCATAAAAAAGCAACAATGCCGCAGAATCCTTTGCGCTGCTGCTGTAACCCGGAGTTTTTGACATATGTAACAATTTTTTCAAAAGATATTTGACATCATAATATTCGTCATCTTTATATACTTTAAAGGGCATTTTAAAATCGGTTTTAAAATGGAACCAATAAAACGATGTAGGGTTTTTACTCACTTTATAACCGAAATGTCTTTTTCCCGATTCCAGTAAGATACATTCGTTTTTATATAATTCGTAATTTTCATCCTCCTCCCGGATAAAAACTTCCCCCTTTGTTATAAAAATGAGTTCATAGCTGTCTAGAACTCTGTCGGGATGTATCCATTCGTTGTCCGATGAAAATTCACCTATACTCTCAAAACTGAAATAATTTGTATCGTCAATCTTTAACATGTCGGATTTTCTCACTTTTCCTCTGCTTTTGGGCATTGATTTTTTCTGCTAAATTATAATATATTTTATAAAAAGATGTCAATACCCTTGAAAAACCGTAAGAAAAAAGGAGCAAAAAATGGAAAAGATAGACTTTTCGAATACAAAAATAAATAACGGATTTTGGAAGCAAAAGCAGGATATGGTAAAGAACTCGACTCTGTATTCCGTATACGACCGTTTTGTCGATACACATCGTTTTGACGCGCTTTCCTGCAGATGGAAAGCGGGCGACCCCGATATGCCCCATATATTCTGGGATTCCGACGTTGCCAAATGGATGGAAGGTGCGGCATACATATTACAAGAAAAAAGAGATGAAAAGCTTGAAGCAATCATTGACGATGCCATAGATAACATAGTTAAAAACAGCGATGAAAACGGATATTTTAACAGCCATTATCTTGTCACCGAACAAGATAAGCGTTTTTCTGACCGTTCATGTCACGAGCTTTATTGCGCAGGTCATCTGATTGAAGCGGCAATTGCCTACAACAACGCCACCGGAAAGGGTAAATTTATAAAGGCGATGTGTAAATTTGCCGACTATATCGAAAAGGTGTTCAAAATCGAAAAAAGCGCCGCTTTTACCACTCCCGGCCACCCAGAACTTGAACTTGCATTGGTAAAACTATATGACGCAACCGGCGAGAGAAGATATCTTGAATTATCTAAATTTTTTATTGATGAACACGGAACAAAGAAAGAAGAACACGACTCAAACTACGACTACAATAATCTCCTTTACAATCAAGATGAAATGCCCCTTCGTAAACGTTCGACCGCCGAGGGGCATTGTGTCCGCGCTTTATATCTTTTATGCGGTGCTGCTGATATCGCAGACAGATACAACGATTGTGAACTGAAAGATGCCTGCAAGCGTGTTTTTGATGATATTGCAAACAATAAAGTATATATAACCGGCGGCGTTGGCTCAAGCCACCTCGGGGAAGCTTTTACAGTCCCGTATCATTTACCAAACAGAACCGCGTATACCGAAACCTGTGCGGCCATTTCTTTGGCAATGTTTTGTAACCGTATGCTTCAAATAGATACGGACTCAAAATATGCAGACATGGCGGAACGTGCAATATACAATGGTTTTTTATCAGGTGTTTCCATGGACGGAAAATCCTTTTTCTATGAAAATCCCTTGGAAATCGACCCGCGTTTTAACCATGTGAATCCGTCGGTCATCAATAAGGAACGCTTCCCGATAACACAACGGCTTGAAGTATTCGACTGTTCCTGCTGTCCTCCCAATATTGTCCGATTTATACCGTCTATTGCAGATTTTCTGTACACATATAATGACGAAACCGTTTATGTACATCAGTATATGGATTCTGTAACCGCATATGGGGAGATAAGCATCTCTCAAAATACCGGTTACCCGGCAGACGGTGAAATAAAAATAAAATGTACGGCACCACAAAAGAAAATAGCCTTGCGTATTCCCTCATGGTGTCAAAACTTCAGCTTAAATGTTGACTATACTTTAAAAAACGGCTATGCATACATTGAAATGAATGACAGCATTGAAATTGAATTAAAACTCCATATGCCTGTAGTATTTATCAAAGCAAATAAGCGCGTTCACGAAAATGCCGGAAGAATCGCCGTCATGCGGGGCCCTGTAGTTTATTGTGGGGAAGCCGTTGATAACGGCAATGATTTAAGATGTATTGAAATTGATACGAATGCACCAGCAAAAATTGAAGAAGGCGAATTTATTCTTCCTTCGGTTACTTTGCAAGCCTTTAGGCAAAAAGATGATGATAAACTGTACTCACCGGTCGGCGATGATTACGAGCCGTGTACTTTAAAGCTGATTCCTTATTACGCATTTGCCAACCGGGGCGAGTCCGAAATGCTTGTGTGGTTTTTAAAAAAATAATCTTTATAAAAGAGGCATCGCCCCTACCTACGGACGCCTTTCAAAAACCGTAGAAGCGTCCGCTACGTCGCGATACCTCAAGCCCGACTACAAGTATCCGCCCATCATGAACGCAGAACATAAAGGAGTTTTCCGCATGAAACTTACCTTTCGCTGGTACGGGGAAGACGACCCCGTCACCCTGTCCCAAATCCGCCAGATTCCCTGTATGAGCGGCATTGTGTCGGCGGTCTATTCCACCCCGGTAGGGGAGGTCTGGCCCGAACCGGCCATCGCCGCCCTGAAACAGCAGGCCGAATCAAACGGCCTCGCATTCGAGGTGGTGGAAAGCGTCCCCGTCCACGAGGAAATCAAGCTGGGCGGCCCCGACGCCCCCCGCCTCATCGAAAACTACTGTGAGAATGTCCGCCGCTTGGGGCAGGCGGGGGTAAAGGTCATCTGCTACAACTTCATGCCGGTGTTTGACTGGCTCCGTAGTGAGCTGAAACGGGTCCATCCCGACGGCTCTAATTCCCTGGCCTATGACCAGCAGACGGTGCTTAAGATGAATCCGGCGGCAGGGGGCCTCTCTCTGCCCGGCTGGGACGAAAGCTACTCGGCACCTGAGCTGCAGGCTCTCTTAAAACGCTATGAAGCGGTGGATGAGGAAGCCCTGTGGAAAAACCTCGAAACCTTCCTCCAAGCGGTGATCCCGGTGGCGGAGGAAAGCGGCGTCAAAATGGCCATCCATCCCGACGACCCGCCCTGGGGGATGTTCGGCCTGCCCCGCATCGTCACCTGTGAGGAAAACCTCCGGCGGCTGCTTTCCATTGTTGACAGCGAGGCAAACGGCCTTACCTTCTGTACCGGCTCGTTAGGGGCGAACCCGCAAAACGACCTGCCCCAGATGATCCGGGCTTTCGCCTCGCGGATCCACTTTGTCCACCTGCGGAACATCCGCATCACCGGCGACCGCTGCTTCGAGGAAACGGCCCATCCCACCCCCTGCGGCTCCCTTGACATGTACGCTATCGTCAGGGCGCTAGCAGACAGCGGCTTTGACGGCTATGTCCGCCCCGACCACGGGCGGATGATCTGGGGCGAGGAAGGCCGCCCGGGCTACGGTCTCTACGACCGGGCGCTGGGGGCCGCCTATATTCTGGGCCTATGGGAAGCCATCACCCGGCGAGATTCGTAAATTTAACCAAAAAGAAGAGAGAATCGGCAAAAAAAGTACGGGATTTTCAGCTACAATGGAGACGGGGAAAGATTGGTCCATAGCAGAGAAAATCCCGTTTTTCTGTTCAGCCGGGCCGCCCGGTAAAATCCCTCATAAAAAGTGTTTCCGGGGACTCGTCCCGTGCGGTGAGGCCCCAAAATCCTAAAACCGTCTCCCATTCAGGAAAGGAAGGATATTATAATGAACCCTAAAAACGTCGTCATCACCGGAGCGGGCGGAGTGCTCTGCTCCTGTTTCGCCAAAGCCCTGGCAGGGGAGGGCTGTAAGGTGGCCCTTTTAGACCGGAACCTTGCGGCCGCCCAACAGGTGGCCGACGCCATCGCCGAAATGGGAGGGAATGCCTGCGCCGTCGAGGCCGACGTCCTCGATAAGGAGAGCCTCCGAGAAGCCGCCGAAGCCGTCCATCGCGCTATCGGCCCGTGTGAAATCCTCATAAACGGCGCCGGCGGAAACCACCCAAAGGGCACCACGTCCGGTGAATTTTTTGACCCCGATGACCTGAGCAACCCTCAGCGGGTTTCCTTCTTCGATTTGGAGCCGGAGGGGGCCCAGTTTGTCTTTGATTTAAACTTTATGGGGACCTTCCTCGTAACCCAGGTGTTCGCCAAAGATATGGTGGAAACAGGCGGCGTCATCTTAAACGTCTCGTCGATGAACGCCTTCCGCCCCCTGACGAAAATCCCCGCCTACAGCGCTGCCAAAGCGGCGGTACAGAACTTCACCCAGTGGCTGGCGGTGCATTTCGCTCCGGCGAACATCCGGGTCAACGCCATCGCGCCGGGCTTTTTCGTCACAAATCAGAATAAGGGGATGCTCTTTGAAGCTGACGGAACGCCCACACCCCGGACCGAAAAAATCCTCTCCCAGACCCCCATGGGCCGCTTCGGCGAGCCGGAGGAGCTTCTGGGAACGGTGAAATACCTCCTGGACGATGAGATGTCGGGCTTTGTCACCGGCGTTGTGGTGCCGGTAGACGGCGGATTTTCCGCCTATTCGGGCGTGTAGGGAGCAATCGGCCCCTCTTTTATGAAACCACCAAATTTTGGGCGCAAGAGGCGTTTTTTCCGCCTTGCGCCCCGGTTTATTTGGTGATATAATCCCGAAAAACGGAGTGGAACGGATTACATTGCCGCAGGGAAAGGAGTTCATTATGGAAAAAGAACAGGTTTATGAAAGCATCACCCGCACCGGTGTTGTCGCCGTTATCCGGGGCGAGACGAAAGAAGAAGCCCTCCGGGTTGCCCGGGCCAGTGTGGCGGGCGGCATCGAGGCGGTGGAAATCACCTTCACGGTGCCCGGCGCGGAGGAAGTCATCCGCGTCCTGTCCGACGAGCTTGCGGGCAAAGCCGCTGTGGGAGCCGGGTCGGTGCTGGACGCCGAAACCGCCCGCATCGCCATCCTGGCGGGCGCTCAGTTCATTGTTTCCCCCTGCCTGTCGGAAGAGGTCATCCGGACCTGCAATCGGTATCGGGTGTTCTGCGCCTGCGGCATCATGACGGTGACTGAGGCGGTCAGAGCCATGGAAGCGGGGGCAGATCTGCTGAAAATCTTCCCGGCGGACACCCTGGGGATGGGCTTTTTGAAGGCGCTCCACGGCCCGCTGCCTCAGGCGAAGCTCATGCCCACCGGCGGCGTGACGGTGGAAAACACCGCCGATTGGCTCCGGGCGGGAGCTGTGGCGGTGGGGACGGGAGGCTCCCTCACAAAAGGCGACGTTTCCGAAAACGCCCGTCGCTTCCTCGCTGAGTCGGCAAAGGTTCTCAAAAAGTGAGGGCCATAAAACCGAGACGGCGGCTGAAGCCGGTTTTCTGGATGGTACTCCTGCTGTTCATTGCCCTCATTTGGGCGGGATTTTGGGCGGCCAGCTGCTTAAACCTTTTGCCTAAGCGCTCCTATACCGCCGCAGATTTCGGCATCGAGACTGCCATAAGCCCCAACGACGCAGACGGCGATGGCATCGACGACTACAGGGACATTATGCTGGGCGCCCGGGCCTTCGTCGAGACGAAACCCAAGTACGACGGCAGCTATTTCGCCGGAGGCTACCCGCCAGAGGGTATCGGGGTCTGCACTGACGTGATCTGGCAGGGTTTTCTGGCCGCCGGGTACGCCCTCAAGGATCTGGTGGACTTAGACATCGCCGCCAACCGGGAAGCCTACCCGGAAATCGACATTCCCGACCCCAACATCGATTTCAGGCGGGTCAAAAACCTGCGGATTTTCTTTGACCGCAATGCCGAAAGCCTGACCCTTGACCCCGATGAAATCGGGGAGTGGCAGCCCGGGGACGTCGTCGTTTACCCCAAGCACATCGCCATCGTCTCCGACAAGCGCAATAAAAAGGGCCGGCCCTACATCATCCACCACGGCGGTCAGCCGGTACTGGAAGAGGACGCTCTCACCCGGATGGAAATTGTCGGCCACTACCGCTGGAACTCCGCAAAATAGGAGCTTTTAATCCTGTAAACCAAAATAACTTTACATAGAAAGGCGGCGTCTCTATGATCGTCGGCGCACAACTGTACACCATCAGCAATTTTGCACAGGACGAGGCGGGTATCCGCACCTCTTACCAAAAACTCAGTGAGATGGGATACCGTGCCATCCAGTATTCGGGACTTCCCATGATCGGGGCGGAAAAGTTAAAGGAAATCGTCGATCAAAACGGCCTGTACTACGTGGTCTCCCACATAGGCGTGGAGCGTCTGCTCCACGAAACCGACGCGGTCATCCAGGAGCACCGCATCATGGGCTACCGGGACATCGGCATCGGAGGTTGTTCCGGCCGCTACCGGGAAGACGGCCTTAACGGCATGAGGGCTTTTATCCGGGACATGAAACCGGCTGTAGAAAAGATGAACGCCGCCGGAATGAAATTTCACTACCACAACCACTACCAGGAGTTCGAACGGTTCGGCGGCGTGACCCCCATGGACCTGGTCCTCGGGGAAACCGACTGGGGTGTCATCCTGGACACCTACTGGGTGCAGTACGCCGGCCTCGACTCCGCCAAAACCTTGCGGCAAATGGAGGGCCGGGTGCAGTTTTGCCACCTAAAGGACATGGAAATCTCCCAGATGGAACAGCGGATGGCGCCGGTGGGGCAGGGCAACCTGGACTGGCCGGAAATCCTCGCCGTATGCGAGGAAACCGGCGTCCAGTACGGCTTGGTGGAGCAGGATTACACCTACGGCCGGGACCCTTTTGAAGAAATGCGCCGGAGCGCGGAAAACCTGCGGAACATGGGCGCGCAATTCTAGCAAATGGGGCGTCCTTGTTTGAAAGGCCGCCGTTGGCACGCTATTTTGTTCCTCTGCCGTGAAAATTTTTGCACTCCGGGAACAAACCCCTTGGTTTTTGCGCCTTTGCCGCGCAGAACCGGCCCAAACACCTGGAAAGGAATGTTGATTTTATGGAACCAATCCGCGTCGGCGTGGTGGGCGTCGGCAACATGGGCAGCGCCCACGCCAAGAATATTTTGGACGGCAAAGTCCGGGGGATGACCCTGGCCGCCGTCTGTGACATCGAGCCGCAAAAGCTTTGTTGGGCGGAAGAAAACCTCCCCGGCGCGGCGCGGTTTTCCGACTATGAGGAAATGCTCCAAAGCGGCCTCATCGACATGGTCATCGTCGCCGCCCCACACTATCTCCACCCGCCTATGGGCATTTCCGGCTTCCGCCACGGGCTTCATGTCCTCATCGAAAAGCCCGCCGGGGTTTACGTCAAGCAGGTGGAAGAATTAAACGCCGCCGCAAAACAGTCGGGAAAGCTTTTCGGCATCATGCTGAATCAGCGGATGAACCCCCTCTACCGGAAGGCCCGGGCGCTCGTCCAGAGCGACGCTTTGGGGGAACCAAAACGCTGCGTCTGGATCATCACCAACTGGTACCGCACCCAGGCGTACTACGATTCCGGCTCCTGGCGGGCCACCTGGGCCGGGGAGGGAGGCGGCGTGCTTTTAAACCAGTGCCCCCACCACCTGGATTTGTGGCAGTGGATTTTCGGGATGCCAAAGCGCATCCGGGGCTTCTGCCAGTACGGCCGCTGGCATGACATTGAGGTGGAGGACGACGTGACCGCCTACGCCGAGTATGAAAACGGCGCTGCTGGGGTACTCATCACCTCCACCGGGGAAACCCCCGGTACCAACCGGCTGGAAATCTCCGGCGACAAAGGAAAGCTGGTTTTGGAGGACGGAAAAATGGCCTTCTGGGAGCTGGACACCCCGGAGCGGGAGCTCTGCTTTACGTCAAAGGACGGCTTCCTCACGCCTGCGGCAGCCTGCCGTGAAATTTTGCCCGACGGCGAGGACACGGCCCACATCGGCATCCTCCAGAACTTCGCAAATGCTGTCCTGTACGGGGAACCCCTCATCGCCCCCGGCTATGACGGGATAAACGGCCTCCAGATTTCCAACGCCATCCACTTTTCCGACTGGACGGGGGAGACGGTGGAACTTCCTGTGGACGGGGAGCGGTTTTATGAGCTGCTCCAGGAGCGGGCTTCCCATTCCCGGCGGAAAGAACACGTTGTGTCGGAGATCAGCGATTTACAGGGGACCTACAACGACCGGTGGAAATCGAGATAATTTATAAGGAAACCGCCTGATTTTGCAGAGATGCAAAACCGGGCGGTTTTTATAGGTAATGTAGGGGCGGCCAATGGCCGCCCGCGGTTCCTCGAACGGCCTTTCGTTTGGGACGGGGCTTGCCCGCCCGCCTTTCTTTCTGAACGTTTGCGGTTTATGGCGGGCGAACACAGTTCGCCCCTACACTCGCAACCTGCCGGAATGTTCCCGAAAACCGTAGGGGGCGATGCCCACATCGCCCCGCCTTCTTTGGGGTGTTTTCGATTTGCCGCGGGCGGACGTGGGCGTCCGCCCCTGCCTTTTCCGTTTTCCCGTCCGGGGGCCCGAAAACCGCGGCATGTCCCTCGATACCTGAGTTGCGGCGCAGTCCGATTGTACGGATAGAGGGGGTCTGCCTGTTCGCGGGAGGTGATATCAGGCCCCCGGACGGGAAAACGGAGCTGTATATTCTCCTTTCTCTTATATCCTACACCCTGTCAAATCAAAATTGGACATTCACTGAATGCCAATTCAAAAATTTTTTAAGAGCCTGTATACACCTCATCTAGCGTGTAAAAAAATAATCCGAACAAATTTTCGAAAACCTCTTGATTTTTTCGAACAGTTGTGTATAATAGAATTATAAAACAAATGTTCTATAACATAAAAACCTCGAAAGGCAAGGGATTTTCATGATGTTTGCAATCAAAATGCTGCTGGCGCTCTTCCTCTCCGGCGCAATTTTTCTTTTTACGCTATACCGTCTGCTGGGCTTTCAGTTCCGGCTCACCTACAAAAAAACCATCCTTTCCATCGTACTGAGCTTCTGTATCAGCACCCCCGTCCACGCCGTCCATCACAGCTATATGGGGCTTTCGGAGCACCTGTGGTTCGACAATTTAGGCATCGTTGTTTTTGCGGTGCTCCTTGCCTGCGCCGCGGCGGGGCTCATGCTGCCCCTTCCACGGAGGGCGGTCCGCCGACTTTTCTTGGGTAGGCGCGCCGCCGCCCCCGCCCCCCGCGCAATTTCCGGATACAGCCGTCCTGCGCCTCAGGCTGTCCGGACCTCCCTTCCCGCGGGACAAGCTGTGGCTTACACTCAGGCTGCCCTGCAAACCGAACCCTTCGATTACGCCGGGTATCCCGCCGTCGGCTTCCGCGCCCGGTAGGGAAGTGTGACCCGCTATCCGCCAAAACCTCTCTGGCACACCGTAAGGAAGGATTTCATATCCGCCCGTCACCTGACCGGCCAGCTGTTTTCCATTCCCCTCCATCGATAGAACTCTTTTCGTATAGACGCCCAAAAGGCCGAAACCCCGGTTATAAACCCGGGGTTTCGGCCGCCCAACCACAAGCTGTTTCCCTTGACAGTAGGCGGGAAACAGCCGTCATAAAAAGTACAAATTTTCGCTGAAAGGAGCGGAAGTTCACGCGAAAAAGAAAGGAGCGTCTCATGAGTGAAATCAAGCGGTACAACCTGGACGACGATTTCGCCAACGCCTGCGCCTGGTCGGAAGTCGTGGAGGCGGGGGATTTTGTTTTCCTGACCTTCTGCGTCGGGAACATCGGCGGCCCCGTGGAGGGCCAGGTAAACGGCGCACTGGACAGCCTGGAGGCCCGTCTGGCGCTGGTCGGCCTGCCCCTTTCGTCCGTCGTCAAGGTGGACGTGCTGATGAAAGACCTCTGGAACATCCCCGTCATGGAAAAGGTGTTCAAAGAGAGGTTTCAGGGGAATTATCCCGCCCGGAAGACCATCGCCACAGAGTTTGCCCATGAGGGCGGAGAAGGTGGCCTGCAAGTGCAGATTGACGCCGTCGCCTACCGCAAATGACATCAAAACCCGCCCCGGTCCTGAAACCGGGGCGGGTTTTCACCTGTTATGCTTTTTTGTCCGGTTGGGGCGGTCCGCCGTTGGGCGAACCCCCCGTTTCCACGGCGGTTTCGCCGGTTTCCCCGTCGCAAGACTGCCCGGTTTCCCCGTCGGCGCGGTTTTGGTCGGTTTTCTCCGCCTCACCGGCGGCCCCGACTGCTTCCTCTTCAGGATTTTCCGCTGTTTTGCGCCGCTTCCGCCTCCAGAGCACAGCCGCGGCCGCCGCGCCCGCGCCCAGGAGCAAAATCCCCCCGATTCCGCCCAAAATCCAGGGCAGCAGGCCGCTTTTCCCCTGAAGGATGACGAATTCGCCCTCTTTGCCGGTCTCGAACACCAGGTAACTGCCGTCCAGCTTGGACTGAGCCAAGGTGACCTTTCCGTTTTCAACCACGCCGATCCGGGGGTTTTTCACCTTGCCGGGAAGCCGCACCCGCACCCGTTGGATGCGGTACTCCTCGCCGCCTCCGTCCACCGAGAACCGGTAACAGGCCGTCAGTTGGTACCCCTCCGGGACCTGGCCATCAAACTCCGATTCTGTAGCCTCCACCGAAGCGTCCGGCCCAAAGGCCCCCTCCGCTAAGAGCAGGGGAGGGTCTCCCGCCGTTGCGATGGTAGTGCCCGCGTCTTCGTAGACCGCCCGGACGACGACGCTGCGCCGGATGTTTTCTCGCTCAAAGTCCTCCCACTGTCCGGTCAGGCCGTCTTTTTGGGGCACGGGCGGGAAATCCGCCTCCTCCACCGCCCCGCCGTAAGGCACATCCAGCGTCTTGACCGTCTCCTCTCCATTTCGGAAGGTGACGGCAAACCGGAACCGGGTCAGCTCCTCCGACTTGAGCCGCAGGGTTTCGCCCACCCACTTGGCGTCGCTGTGGACGATGGACACGAGCTGGGGCAGGGAGAGGTTCTCTGCCGCGTACCAGCTGTCGGCCCCGAAGCCCTCCATCTTGGCGGGCAGGCTTCCCTCCGACGCGAACTCCGCCGGTGGGACCGGAACGGCCTTTCCGTCGTAGTTCACGCCGTCTACGCCGCAGAGCTCCTCTTGGATGAAGTAGTTATGTAGGAGCTCCCCGTCAGCGATGCCCGCGATGGCCCCGATGCTCTCTCCCCGGGAATCCACCCGCACCATGGTGTAGCAAAGGCTCACGTCGGCACCGCTGCCGGTAATGCCCCCGGCGAAGTTTTCCGCCGTCAGGTCGCAGAGGGAGAAGCACCGGGTGATCTCAGCGGAGGAAAGCCCGGCGATGCCCCCGGCATACCCCTCCTTGGCGGAGATTTCCCCCGATGTGAAGCAGTCCTTGACGGTCCCCCGCTTCTGCTGCCCGGCGATGCCCCCGGCGTAGTAGGAGGAAGCTTCCACCGCCCCCGTGCTGTAGCACCCCCGCACCGCCGCGTTGACGCCAACGGTGGGATTTAAGGAAAAGTCCCCGTCGAATTCCACGTCGGCCTCCGGGTCGGCGCTCATCTCAAAGGCCATATTGCCCACGATGCCCCCGGCGTTGAGGGAAGCGGAAACCGCACCCTCGTTGAAGCTGTATTCGATGAGACAGCGGCCGCTGTTCTCCCGCACTTCCGCCTCATCGGGCAGGATGTTTTCAGCGGGGCGGTTTTTTGCCCGTTCCATGGTGAGGAAAGCGTCCAGCTGTCCGGCGTCGAACCCGCCGAAAGTGGCCTCCATGGGGACCGCTTCCAGCGGTTCGCCAAAGCGGAACGCGGTCCCTTGGGCGTTTTCGCCCGACGGGGAAGACGGCTCTCCCGTGCTGGGGAAAGGTTTTTCCTCATCCGGCGCGCTGCCTTCCGGCTGTGACGGAGCCTTTCCGTCCTCCGTTGGCCTTCCGGCCTCTTTAGAAGCGCCTGTTTCACCCTCCGGCGGCGCATGTTCCGCCCCGGAGCCGCTTTCCGGCATGGGGATGGGCGGCTCCTGCCTGGTGTCCGGCTCCGGCCCGCTTACCGGCCATTCGGGGAGGCCCGGAACCTCCGGCAGCCGATCCTTGATCCACTGGATCACGTCCTCGATGGTCTCCCGGATGTTCTGGAGTTCGTCGAACAGTCCGTCCAGCCGGGAAATCAGGTTTTGAAGCCGGTCGAGAATGTCGGCGATGTCGGTGACGGCCGAGATGATTTTCTCGACGAGCTGTGCCTCCTCCATCTTGCCGATGGCGTCCTCGATGGAACCCATGATCCGGTCGGCCCGCCTAAGCAGGGAGAGCACCTCGTCCCGGATTTCATACACGTCCCAGAGCAGGGAATCGAGCCGCTCCAAAAGCTGTTTTTTGAGGAGCTTCACCTGGTCGGTTACGTCGTCGATGGTATCGTTTATTTTGTCCGTCAGGGCGGTGATTTCGTCGATGGCGGTGTCCAGCGCCTCGCTGATCTCGCCCCCCACCTTGTTCACCTGGGTGTCGATGCTGTCCAGAACGCTCATCAGCTTATCCCGCGCCGCCGGGTAGTCGGCGATGAGGGGGTCGATGATGCCCTCGTTCAATTTATCGATCTCGCTGTCGATTTTCTCGAGGCTTTCCATGAGCTTGTCGGCCACCGGGCCGATTTTGTCTTTCAGTTCCCGGGCGATGCCCATCATTTCGTCGATTTGCTGCTTCATCTGCTGGATGGCGTCCTCGCCGAACACCACGCTCACGTTGGGCTCAAACTGCCCGGCGATGCCGCCTACGTCCTTGCGGCCCCGCACCGCGCCGTAGTTGCGGCACTCGGAAAGGTACCCGCTCTGCCGCCCGGCGATGCCCCCCACGTTGTAGCCGGTGCTTTTGTAGCCCACGTCCCCTGTGTTGAGGCAGTCGATAACGGAGCCTACAGAGCTCCCCGCGATGCCGCCCAGGTCGGTGGCCTTGTCGTTTGGCTCGGGGCCGATGAGCCCGGCGTTGGAGCAGGACTGGATGATGCCGCTGTTGTTCCCAACGATTCCCCCGGCCTTTTTGCCGCCGGACACCGCCGCCTTGTTGAGGGCGTTTTGCACTGTGCCCAGATTGAGCCCCGCGACGCCGCCCACATTTTCCACGCCGTCCACCGTCCCCGTTACGGTGCAGTTTTCGATACGGCCCCGGTTCTCCCCGGCGATGCCCCCAAGGTTCACGCCGGTGTCGTTTTTGATCGCGATGTCCAGGGTCAGGTTCTTCACCACGCCCTCTTCCTTAATAAAGCGGAAGAGCCCCGCATTATCCTGGGCCGTTTCGATGGAAACACCCTTGATGACATGGCCCTGCCCGTCGAAAACGCCGCCGAACACCGCCGCGGCCTTCTGGTTTTTGACGCCGCTCAGGTCGATGTCCTCGGTGAGCAAAACGGTTTTCCCGTCGGCGTAACCGTCGTTTTTGCAGCTGTCCGCGAATTTCTTCCAATCCTCCGCCGAGCCGATGGAAACGGTGCGGGAATCGGCGAATACCCCGCCCACCGCGGGCAGTACGCATCCGCAGGCAATCGCCGAGGCGACGAAAAGCGCCGCCGTTTTATGAAAAAGGCCTCGATGTGTCTTTCTGTACCGATTCATTCTTTCGCCGCCTCCTTTTCGGTTTTTTTGTTCCGGCCCTTGGGCTTTTTCCCGTTGGGGGAGCCGCCCTCCGGCCCTTCCTTCAACTTTTCCGCCCGAAAAGCGCCGTCCGTTTCGGTATTTTCTTCCCCGGAAACAGATTCCGCCGGTTTTTCGCCTTGGCGGGAAGAATTGGGCCCTTCAGCCGCTCCATCCGAGGCGCTTTCTGGGGGAACCCCTTTTTTGCTTTCCACCGCGGCGTTCAAATCGCCCCGGATAACGCCCTTGACCTCGGCGTCCAGATAGCCGGAGACATACCCCTGCACCCGTCCGTCCAAGTTCATGGCCACATTGCTTTCCTGCCGGTAGTTTTTGAGGCCGCCCACCGCGAAAGCGGTTTTCTCGATGATGGTGTCGCCCAGCATGAGGAGCTGGGGCAGCACGATCATGACGAGCAGGATGGAAATCAGCGTGCCCCGTCCCAGCAGCGACCCGAAGGACGCGATCATCGGCTCGGTGAACATGCCGCCGATGAGAAAGCTCGCCGTGGTCAGGATGGAGCCGGAGGTGAACACAGTGGGGAAGCACTGGCTGATGGTCTCGATGACCGCCTCGGTTAAAGGCATCTGTTTTTTCAGGGCCATGTACCGGTTGGTGATGACGATGGCGTAGTCGATGGTGGCGCCCATCTGGATGGCGCTGACGATGAGATAGGCTAAGAAAAAGACATTCTGCCCGGTGACGAAGGGGAAGGAGAAGTTAATCCAGATGCTCCCTTGGATGGTCAGCACCAGCAGAATGGGAAGCCCCGTGGACTGGAAGGTAAAGAGCAGGATCGCCGCCACGAACAGCACTGTAAAAATGCTGATTTTTAAGTTATCCCCCTGGAAGGAGGCGTGAAGGTCGTAGCAGTTTGTGGAGTTGCCCACCAAAATGGGGTCGTCGTAATACTGAAGGGCGTCGGCCCTGACCCGTTCCAGCAAGGCGAAGGTTTCCTCCCCCTCCACCGGCCCGTCGATGCTGAAGACAAGCCTCGAATAATGCTCCCCCTGGAGCTGGCCCTTGGCCTCGCTCAGCATCCCGCCCAGTTCGCCGATTTTGTCCCCGGCCTCGCCGCCCAGATCGATGAGGCCCGACTCCTGCTGCTCGACGAGGAAGCTGAACATGTCGATGATGGGCACCTTATACTGGTCCACGTCGCTTAAAGCGGCGTATTCCTCGTGAAAGAGCCCGTAAGCCTGGTAGAGGAGCCGGATGACTTCCACCGGCATCTCGGAGAGCTCCGAAAACTGCCGGGGGGAGAGCTTGGACGTGAGGGTGTAGTCGTCATTGATCGGGATGTTCGCAAGCCCCATGGCGGAGCTGACCATCTCCTCCTCACCGACCAGATTCAGAAGCTGCGCCTCTTTTTCGTAGTCCCCGGCGGGTACTAAAATCGCCAGCATGTTGGCCCCGCCGAACACCTCATTGATCTGCTCCGACGCCACGGCGGTCTCGGTTTTCTTGTTGCTGTTCAAGGATTCCTCGGAAAAAACGTAGGGGCAGAGGCTTTGGAGCACAAAGCTCCCCACCAGCACCACCGCGAAAATCACCGGGATGACAAACCGGGTTTTCACCACCGCTTTGCCCCAAAACCGCAGCTTCGGCACCAGCGATTTGTGCCGGGTTTTGAGAATGGGCTTGTTGAAGAGCATGACGAGCCCCGGCATCAGCAAAAACACCGACAAAAGGCTGAATACGATGCCTTTCGAGAGCACCATCCCCATGTCGAAGCCGATTTTCAGCTGCATGAGCATCAGCGCCACCAGGCCCGAAATGGTGGTCAGGGAGCTGGAGAAAATCTCCGGGATGGCCTTCGACAGCGCCGCGATGGCCGCCTCCTCCGGGGGCTTCGACTCCATCTCGTCCATGAACCGGTGGGAGTAGATGATGGCGTAATCAATGGCCAGCGCCAGCTGGAGCACCACGGCGATGGAGTTCGTCACAAAGGAGATCTCCCCAAACCAGTAGTTGGTGCCCATGTTGAGCACTGCCGCCGACCCGAACACCAGGAAAAACACCGGCAGCTCCATATAGCTCCGGGAGGTAAACAACAGCACCACCGCGATGACAACCACCGCCACAATGAGGATGAGGGTCATCTCTTTTTGGATCATGTTGGTGAGGGAATTGCCGATTTCGGTGGCTATGTAGCTGTCGTAGGGCGCCACCGCCTCCCGCACCGCGTCCATGGCGGCCAGATTGGCGTCGGTCTCGCCGCTTTCGTTTAAAGTGACGGCGTAGAGGGCGGCGGAGTCCTTATAGTGGTCTTTACTGCCGTCGAATTCCACCATCTTGACCCCGTCCACCGCCTGTAGCTCCTCGTTTATCGACTCCGCCGTCTCGTAGGTGATGTTTTTTACGAGCACGTTTGCCGTCCCAAAGGTGGTGAACTCCTCTTCCATCAGGGTCAGCCCCCGGCGAGTGTCGGTGTTTTCGGGGAGGTATTTTGTGATGTCGTAGTTGACTGATACTTTCGGGATGCAGATGACGCTGTAAATAATGCCCACGACGAACAAAAGCAGAAAGGCCTTCCGCTTCTGGACGATGAACCGCGCCACCTTATACATGCCGCTTTCTTTTTCCTTGTGCATGCTGCGAGCTCTCCTTTCTATGGGGATTTACCGGCAGAGCTTGCGGCCTGCCACCTGCATCAGCTCATCCACCCGGGACATGAGGCTCCGGATGCGGGTCAAAGTGCTTTCCTGGGGATTGAGGTAGTAGAAGTTCATGGTGCCGTCCCGCCTGACGCTGACGATGCCCGCGTCCTTCAAAACCTTCAAGTGATGGGAGACGGCGGGCCGGGACAGGCTCACGCTCTCGGTGATTTCTCCCACCCTCCGTCCGTCCTCAGCGCCCTCCAGCAGGGCGAGAATGATGGATTGCCGGGTTTCGTCACCGATGGCGGAGAGGGCGGTGGAGCACCGCTTGAATTCTTCGGTCAGCTCCTGTATAATCTGTAATTCCTGCATAAATAGGGTCATTCCTTTCTGGAAAGGGAAGCGTTTTTTCTCGAAGCCTTGCCGCGCCGACGCAACGAAATCCCGTCGTTTTCGCCACAGCAAAACCCGCCGCGCCACTCCGGCAAATTGCCGCCTCTGCAAAGCCCATCCGTCTCGAACAGCCTCAGTGAAACCGCACCGTAGGTCGCATGGCGTCGCACGATTCGGCGCGGAGTCCGATTGCTTCTCGACAACTTCTGGCATGGTATGTCAGCTATTCAGCACACATCGTTTGGAAGATGCCCGGCGTACGCGGCAAAAACGGCAGCCGCTCAGAGGACACTTTTTCTGCGGCAGACTGGGCAAGGCCGCTGCAATCATCGGAGCAGCTCTCCTCTCCCTTTCGTTCATAAGTTCGTTGGTTTAATCAGATAAACCATTATATTTCCATTATATCACAGCTTTTTTCCCTTTACCACATTGGGAAAGATATTCGAGACGAAAAAGCCGCCCGTTTTTTGTCACATCTCACAAAGGCGAAGCTCCTTTTCGCCGAAACAAACGAAAAATCACAAAACGATGTTGCATTATAATACAAAAAGTAACGAAATGGGTTGACAAATGGGAAAATTGGTGTTATTCTGGGAACAGAAACAAAAAAATCGGAGGCTTTACAAAAAGCGAACCGCTTTTCACAAAACCTCCGACCGTTTTCCCATATCACTATGGTCTAACTCGCAATTAAATCATAGCACAGGGAATCTCCGCTGTCAAGGTGCTGACCGGCGCGCCGCTTTTTCCGCCCCGATTTTTTTGTTTACTTTTTGTAAACGAGGTAATATACTATGAGTGTACTAATGGGAAAAAATGGGTACGAAGTGGGCTCGGTGGACTATTTCAAAAAATTGAACGAAAAACGCGTCATCGGCGGCCTTATGCGAGAATTCTGCGGGAGTTCTTCTTCCACCCAGTACGGCAAAGCCATCGAGGGCCTCTGCAAACGGGCCCAGGACGCTATCTACGATATCCACATGGATTTAAAGCAGTACGCTTCCTCCCTCCGCTACTTCCCTGGCGACGAGCGGGAAAGCTTGGCCCGGGAGGTGAACCGGTTGAACGGGCTTTCAAAGTTTGCGAGCTCCTATAGCAGCACGGCAGATTCCTGCCTTTCGCTGCTGTCGCTTGCGGCGTTCGAAACCCACGGAAAATCCGGGGAGTCCATGAGCAGCCTGCAAGACGCGGCAAAGCTCGTCCGGGACGGCGGCAGCACCCGAATGTCCTACTCCACCGGCTATGACCTTATGAGGCGGGCCGCCAGCGACGGCGTCCAGTGGGCGGCGGGCTCCGACCTGACAAAACAGCTCTTTTTCGACGAGATGGTGGGGGACCGCTCCAGAGAGTTCGTCCAGGACCTGTGGGGGCTGATGTATTATGAGGAGGAAAAGGGCCGTTTTACCGGAAGGTGCGGCAGGGTCATCTGCTCAAGGGACTACATCGAGAAAATCCAGCAGCAGGTGTTCGGCATAGCCCAAAGCTGGGTGAGGGATTGCGAGAGCTATTATGAGGAAATTTTTTCTTCGTTGGAAGGAATTCTATTAACGATTTCTATGGACTTTTCTCTATCCAATGGATATATACTGGCAGATAAAGCTGATGCTACGATAGCGGCTTTAAAGGAAATAGAAAAATATGGATTACAGGTCGATGCTCTCTATGGTTTGATTCGGTCAGCCATCCCTCTGCAAACGAATCAGGACTGGTCTTTCAATATACAAAGGCTTCAGCAGGATTTAAATGAAATGGGGAAGCTTTCTCCTGATTTTGTTCCATTAGAGGAAGATGGCATATACGGTCAGAAAACAGATGACGCCATGCAGCAGCTTTTCCGTGCACTTTTAGGCGGCGCGTCACCGAGAATCAAGCCGGAGGATCGATGGAACCGTGCAAAAACCGGACTAAGTGTTGACACAATAACGATGACAAAATCTAGTAGGAAGCCTAATGTACTTAAATATTACAACGGTCTCCCTGAACTGCCAGACTCAGTCGATGTTCCATTTCTTTTCAAAGACAAGCCGGGAAAAACGGAAACATTGACACGAATAAGTGATAGTTTGCCATTTAAGGCCGTAGAGCAAAAGCCCAGTACCGTCATTCACTATGATATTCCTCATGGATTAAAAGGAAATAACACTAACATAAAATATCATATCAATATTCAAGATATGGATTACGTAAAAAATAACAAAATCCTTAACGCTATATACGAGCAAATTCCTTCCCAATACATTCATGGTGCCGACGCCGACCATATTGAAATTCCTGATTTTACGATTAAAATTGTAAGTAATTGGGATATGGTAAAACGCACCTTCAAGATTGGCAACAGAATATTTGTAGCGGCCGGATATGCCATGGACGCTCTCAGCATTTATCAAGCCATTATGGAGGACATCAAGGATGACCAGCCAGGGTTTCCTCACTTGCACAAAACGATTGTGGAAATTGTATACGCTGAAACCCTTTCATTTGTAGGTGCGACCATTGGCGCAATTGCAGGCTCGGCAGCGGGACTTCCCGGCTCTATTGTATTTGGTATACTGGGCGGCATGATTGGTTATGCTATCGGGAAGTATGTTGGGGAATATGTAGTAGAAATCACCGATGTTGTTTTAGGAGGATAAAGATGTTTTTTCACTTATTTGGCAAAAAGAAGCGAGAGTTCCCCAAAATCCGGACAGAGGAAGATATGATAGCGGAAGAAAATAAACCCGACAGTCCTTATGGAAAAATTTATTTTAACTGGTATCCAAGCAGCTTGGAAGAAACAATGAAGACTGCTTATAGCATCGTTTCATATGATTGCGATGTTTCGGGCAATTCCATGGATTACTTCCGCCGTTTTAACCGAGTTGCCGCCGACATCGCTTATGGGCTTTGCAAGGATTATACCACCGCCACCTTACTGACTTGTCCGATTGGTATGGAAGAGCTCAGTTTTAATCTGGATAAATATGCGGAAAAGAAGATGCAAGAACCGCAGGGGGATGCTCGATTTTTTCATTGCCCGTTTTATGCCCTCCTTCGAATCGGCAAGGGAGTTGACCCTGAAATGCTTGAGGCTTACTACCGTGACCGTAGTAAGGACTTGTATGATCCCCTTTCATACAGTTGCTTTGCCATGAAGGATGGCTTTTTTGAAAGCTGCCCAGATAACTTGTTTGAATTCAATGAACTGGAGGATATCGAAAAGATCAGGAATTTCTTGAGTCAATTTGACCATCTCGTCTGGCATAGGGATATAGATTTTTGTCACAATGATGTTCAATTTACAGTCGATCGCCGGATTATCCCTCATGAACAGGTGGTAGAGATCGTCATGCAGGCTTGTAAAAATCAGGGGATGCCACTCCACATTTCGGAAAAATAAAAATCTGTTAAATTACTTCATGAGAGAAGGGGCTATTATGGCTATCGACAATGACACCATCTACCTTCTGCGCCCGACATCAGAAAAAAAATAGAGGCCTGATTGCATCGCATAGTAATTGATAGCGGCCTCCCACCAAAGGAGAATTAAAACGATGTTCTTCAAACGAAAATCAAAATCCAAACGCAAAGAAAATCCTTCGACCCAAAAAGAGGAAAATGCTCCCGTCATTCAATATGATCTGCTCTTCTCGAAAGATGGTATCGACGTAAAAGAAAAGGGGGTTTTCCTGTCCCAGTTTCCAAACAAAACCGAACCAAACCGCACGGTTTACGAACTGATGTCCTGTTACAACGATATGGATTCTTCGGAGGACAGCCGGGCGTTTATCGGTGCTGTTTTGGAAGCGATTGAGCGGCTTTGCGGGGACTATAAAACGGTAGTCCTGATTTATAATACAACGACCAATCCGCTGGAAGATGAGGTGCAGGAATACATGAAAGCCCATGTGGATTCAGACAGTGATATTTTTGTGGCGTATCCTTATGGAATGCTGGAGGTCAAAAGGGGTTTGGACGACAGGCTCAGAGCCGCATTTCAAGAAGACAGGGGAGACCGTGTATACGACAGCGGCGATTTTAGTTGCTTCGCCATGCCGGACGGCTTTTTTGAAAGCTGCCCTGCTGAACTGTTTGAGTTAAATTGCCTCGAGGACTTCAAGGCCTTTTTTTCTTCTTTATTCCGGCTTCGCACCGTCGCGACCTGCTATTGTATGGATTGTTTCCACAACGAGGCGACCATCGAGGTGGACGACACTTTTATCCCGGAGGATAAGGTGATGGCCATTCTCCGAGACTGTTGTGAGAAATATGATAGGAGTTTATATAAAAGAAAAATACAATAAACCTTGATTTCCAGGAGGATAACCATGTTTTTTAAAAAAGCAAAGAAAAAGCAAGAAAATTCTTTCAAAATTTGGACAGAGGAAGATATGATCGAGGAAGAAAATAAACCCGACAGCCCCTATGGAAATATTAATTTCAGTTGGTATCCAAATGATCTGGAGGATTTTCAAAATTGCATCAAGATAGCCTATCGCTTAGTTTCTCCAGGATGTGACATCAGCGGCAATTCCGTAGACTACTTCCGTCGGTTCAATCGCATTTCCACCGACATTGCCTGCACGCTGTGCAAAGACCGGATGACAGCTACTTTGATTGTCTATCGGAGACATTGGTCGGAGTACACGCCGGAAATGCAGGAGTATGTAGACCGCCTGCCGCAGTCGGGTCAAGACGCGCGGTATTTCCTCTATCCCAATATGCTTCTCCGCATCGGCCGAGGCGTGGACCGCGATCTGTTGACGGCCTATTATAAGGGGCGGGAAATAGATATGTGCGACTCAGTTTCCTATAACTGCTTTGCCATGCGGGACGGTTTTTTTGAAAGCTGCCCGGATTCCCTGTTTCAAATCGAAATCGGGAGCGGCGCGGAGCTGGTGGAAAAATTTCTCGCCCAGTTTTCTCCCATCGTTCGGCAGCGGGACATGGATGTATTCCATAACGAGGTGGAAATCACTGTCGACCGGCGGGTGATCCCCCACGAACAGGTCATAGAAATCGTACAAAAGGCCTGCGACAAACAGGGGGGAAGGCTTCATATCAGCGTTGAATAGAATCGCATCCAAAGAACGGTACATCTGCCGTTCTTTTTTGGTTTCTGGGGCAGGGGAGCCGATTACAGGCCGCAGGCTGTTCAAACATGGGAGCGGCGTTTGCAACATCATATCAAAACTGATCGAAAACGCCTGATTTTATATTGACATACCTTGTTCTCATGGGGTATCCTGTAAGAAGTGGCAATTTCATCCAAAGTGGAGAAAAATATGGAGATTTCTGGATGAATCAGAATGAACCCGGCGGGGCCGTCCCCCAATTTGCCGGGAATTTATCTGCAAACTGGAAATGTGAGGCGAAAACGATGGTAAAACTCAAACTCATAGGGGATATCAGTGATTTTGTCCCCGGCATTGAGGCGTTAAAACCGGACCTCCCCCTCTGCTTTGGAGAAGACGGCATCCCCGTCACGGTGGAAAAAGGCGACAAAATGGCCGCTTGCCTGTCAAACAAACAAGGAAAAATCGTCTACGGCGAAAAGGTGCAGTTTTTTAGGGCCCTTTCTTACTTTGCCCAGTGCGGCACCCTCTGTTCGGTGGAGGAAACCCCTTGCTTTCGGAAAAACGGCGTCATGTTCGATATGTCCCGCAACGCCGTCATGAAGCCGGAAACAGTGAAGTACTTCCTCCGCAAAATGGCTCTGATGGGCCTCAATCTGGGGATGATGTACACCGAGGAGACCTATCAGGTGGAAGGCTACCCCTATTTTGGCTACCTTCGGGGCTCTTACTCCCAAAAGGAACTGCGGGATTTGGACGATTACGCATACATGCTGGGCATCGAACTGGTGCCCTGTATCCAGACTCTGGGCCATCTGGAGCGGGCGCTCCACTGGGAGGCTATGGCCCCCTTGGCCGACACCGCAAGCGTGCTGATGGTCGGGGAAGAGGAGACCTACCGATTTGTCGAAACCCTCATCAAAACAGCCTCCGCCCCTTACCGCTCCAACCGCATCCACATCGGCATGGACGAGGCTTTCGACCTGGGGCTTGGCAATTACCTGAAAAAGAACGGCTACACCACTAAAACCGAGCTGATGGTCAAGCACCTGGCGAGGGTCAGCGAGATTTTAAGGGCCGAGGGCCTTGAAGCTATGATGTGGAGCGACATGTTTTTCAGCATGTGTTCGCCCACCCACAGCTACCGGGATTTAAAAGCGCCCATCCCCCAGGAAGTGCTCCAGTCGGTGCCCGACAACATCTCGCTGGTCTACTGGCACTATTCGGGAATCGACGAAAACGCCTACCGCATCATGATTGAGCGGCATAAACTGTTTCCCAACAAGACGGTATTTGCCGGCGGCCTCAGCACCTGGATCGGCCCCGTTGCAAAAACCGACATCGCCATCGCCGGGACCCAGCTTGCCCTGCGGCAGTGCAAGCTCCAGGGCATAGACGAGGTGTTCGCCACCGCCTGGGGCGACAACGGCGCCGAATGCAATCTGCTTGCCGCCCTCTATGGCCTGCAGGTCTGGGCGGAGATGGGCTACCGCGACGCCCTCTACGAAGAGCAGCATACAAAAGCGCGGTTTTTATCCTGTGTTGGAGCCGACGCCCAGGCTTTTCTCGATATTGCAAAGCTGGACGCCGTCGAAGGGGTGGTGCCTTCTCCCAACGTTGACAGCAAAGACCCCTGCAAGTACATATTGTATCAAGACCCCATGTTCGAGATTTTCCAGACCGACAGCGAGGACTTCGTTTTGTCGCCCTATTACGCCAAAATGGCAGCTTTGATGGAGCGGCACCGAGACCAAAACCCCGATTTTTCCCTCCTTTTCGACTTTTACGCCAAACTCTCCGCCGTTATGGAGAAAAAGTGCCTCTGGCACGAAAACGCCACCCGCTGCGTGCGGGAAAAAGACCGGGTCACTGCCCAGATGCTCTGCGGCCAGATTCCCGAAATCATCGCCCGGTATCGTAACCTTCTCACCGCCTGGGAGACACTCTGGTTCTCCACCAGCAAGCCCTATGGCTTTGACGTCATTGAGCAGCGTTTGGGCGGCGTCATCGCCCGTTTCGAGACGGCCGCCATCCACATGGCCCAGTTTGCCGCCGGTGAAACGGACAGCATTTCCGGCCTCTGTGAAGAAAAGCTCCCCTATGAGTCCTCCTATCCCCAGGGCCACTTAAACTGGCACCCCTATTGGGATTGGATGGTTTCCAACAACTATGTGGGCATCCGGGACTAGGAGCTTTCTGAGAAAGGGGAGGACCAAAATCCTCTCCATTTCCCGGGAAATGAGCTGGAAATGAAAGGGCCGACTTTCAAAAAAGGCGGCTCCCTGCGATGAAAGGATATGATGGAATGTTACAGCTGAAACTCACCGGCGATATTGCCGGTTTTGCGGAAGGGCTGAAGCTTACCCTTCCACTTTTGCCCATCCGCCTCACCGACGGCGGCATCCCCGTCAAGGTGGAGAGGGGGGACCGCCTCACAGCAGCCCTCACCGAAAAAGAGGGCATCATCCGCTGGAGCAAAAAGGCCGAGTTTTTCCGGGCCCTGTCCCTGATCGCCCAAAACGGCGTGGGATGCTCTGTTACCGAGAACCGCTCCTTTGGCCACAGCGGCGTGCTCTTAGACCTGACAAACAACAATATGCAGAAGCCCGGGAGCCTGGGGATGCTTTTCGCCCGGATGGCGCTGATGGGGCTGGACACGGTGTTTATCCAGCAGATCATGCAGGTGGAGGACTACCCCCGCCACGGCTATCTGCGGGACGCCTATTCTTACGACGAATTAAAGGCCATCGACGACATGGCCTACTCCTTGGGTATTGAGGCGGTGCCCTTTGTCAACACCTTAAACGAGCTGATGCGGGACCTGTGGTGGGACAACTGGTGCCCACTTCTGGACGTGACCGGCGTGGCTCTGGTCGGAAATGAGAAAACCAACCGGTACCTGGAGGCCGTCGTCAAAGCGGCGGCCGCCCCTTACCGCACCAGGCGGATTCACCTTGGCATCTACCCGGCGCAAGGGGTGGGGCTGGGCCGTTATCTGCGGGACAACGGCTACCGTACCGTTCCCGAAATCATCCGGGAGCACGTGGGGTACATGGGGGAGATTCTCGATAAACTGGGCCTTCATGGCGTCATGTGGGCCGACGTTTATCTCATGCCCGAAGCTTCCGAGGAAATAAAACAGTCCGCCCCCGCCTCTATTGAGCTCATCTACCGGGCACAAAACGCCTGCGCCGCCGACATGGCATCGCTGCAAAAGCTCCCCGCCCATATGATGTACGCCGCGGAGGGATGCACTAACTTCGGCCCCGCCCCCCGGTACGACCTGACGGTTGCCCCAATGGCCGAATCCCTGAAAGCCTGCCGGGAAAACGGCGTGAAGGACGCTTTCATCTACTTTAAAGGGGACGACGGCGCCGAGTGCAGCCTCTTTACCGCCCTTTACCAGATGCAGGTCCTGGCCGAGGTGGATTACACCGGCAGCTACGATAAAATAGCGGTCAAATCCCGGTTTGCCGCCTGCGCTTCCGGGGACGCTGACGCGTTTTTGGGCCTCGACGGCTTTAACGTCATCGGCGATTGCACCGGCTCCCCCTGCAAGTTCCTCCTCTACGAGGACCCGCTTACCCTCCTGTTCGAAAAGGACTGCGAGGGGCGGGAATTTTCCAAAGCCTACGCCGCTTTGGAGGAAAAATGCACAGCTTGGCGGGAGCAAAATCCCGTCTACGCCCAAATGTTTGATTTTTACGCCAAACTGGCCGCCGCCCTTCAAAGAAAATGCGCCTGGCAGGAGCAGGCGGGAAAAATCGTCCGGGCAAAGGACGGGGCCGCCGCCAAAGCGCTGGCAGCCTCGGCGCCCTCAGCCGTGTACGCCCTCCGCGCATTAAAAGACGCTTGGAGAAGCTTGTGGTACGCCACCCGAAAAACCTCCGGCTTTGAGGTTATCGACCTGCGCCTCGGCGCTCTCGTCCAGCGGATGGAATCCGCCGGGCGGAGGATGGCCCTCTTTGCCGACGGCAAGGTTGACGACATCGAGGAACTAAGCGCCGAAAGGCTGCCCCTCGCCACCTACAAAGACGGCAGAATCGGCATGGTTCTCCGCTGGAAGGACATCACCACACCCAGCAGTTTAATAATGTAAAGATAAATTGCTTTACACGTTTTGAATCCAGCGGGAAAGGGCTTTTTAGACGGTACGCTTCAAAATTTGCCTGCCTCGCCGGAACCTCTCTCATTTCGCTGCAAACGCCTTAGGCGTTTCGATAAAAATAGGAATACACCGGCTTTGGAAAACCAGAGCCGACAGAAAGGAAAGAAAATCTCTATGAAACCAGTATTTTCCCCCGAAGGGAAGGAATGGGGCCGCTTTCAGCCTGACTGCGCCGGCTTCACCATCAAATCCTTAAACGTTCCCGCTTCCTGGGAGTACATCTACCAAAACCGCGACGTGCTGCTAAAGGTCGACCAGTTCGGCCCCGTCTATGTCCAGGCCCACCCCCCCGGCGACATCATGCTCTTCAAGCGGGAGAACGGCCAGAAATTTAGTAGCTGGATGGTCTGGCTCACCTCCGACGAGTTTTCGGAGCCTTTTACAAACTTCTACCGCCCGGTAGTCGACGGCAAAAACCCCTCTAAGGAGCCGGAAAACTTAGAAATCAGCTTCCGCCCCGAGTGCGCTTCCTACTCCTTCCAGAACGAAGGGCTACAGCTCTGCACCGAGTTCATCATCCCCGCCCACGGCACCGAAATCGCCATGAAATTCAAGGTGAAAAACGTCGGGGACAAAGTAAAGAAATTCTCCGTCCACCCGTCTCTCGTTCCTTACGTGAACCCGGCTCAGATGGCCCCCTGGGACAAATTTGAGTGGTATCTCCAGACGGGCTACGGCAAAACGACCCAAAACGTTTTTTGGAGCCAGCTTCTAGACGCAAACTCCGACGCCTCCAAACGCCGCACCGCCGTTTTCTGGACCGACGCGGAAGGGGCCGCCGGCACCGAAATAAGCCTGGAGAAATTCGTCGGAAACGGCGATTTGTCCTGCCCTGAAACGGTTATGACCGGAAACTACCGCCTGCCCGGCGATTCCGGGTGCGATTTCGCCCAGTACGGCGAAAACAACATGCTTATCGCTTACCCGCCGGTCTACGCCACAAAGTACGACTGGACGTTAGCCCCCGGCGAGGAAAAAGAGCTGACCCAGGTGCTCTCCATGCCGCAAAACGATGAAGACGGCTGGTTCCCGTCCATTGCCGACGCCCAAAAGACCCTCTGCTACTTCGACGACGCCCAGTACGCCGCGAAAAAAGCCGAAGCCAAAGCCTATTTTGACGCCCTCTGCTCCAAAAACGCGGTACATACCGGCGACGAGGATTTTGACTACTACGCAAACTACTGGATTCCCCTCCAGATGGACTGGGTGGCGTCCCTCGACCGTGGCTGGCCCACTGGCATGCGCGGCAGCCGGGACAGCGCCCAGGATTACGCGGCTCTTCTGTTCACCGACCAGAAAAGCTGCAAGGAAGTCCTGCTGACCATGCTGGAGTGCCAGCGGTCCGACGGCTGGTTCCCCCGGCAGTACTCCGCAAAGGGAAGGAAGGGCAACCACGACCTTCGCGGCCACGTGGACGGCGGCGCCTTCGCGGTGGAATTCTTCTATAACTACTTCGCCCATACAAACGACTACGCCATCCTCGATCAAAAGCTCCCATGGCTGGATTCCGACGAGGAAAGCACCGTCTTTGAGCATATGGTGCGGGCCATGGAATACTACATCCTCCCCGAAAATATCGGCGAGCACGGCATCTGCAAAATCCGGGAAGGGGACTGGCTCGATTCCGTCAACCGGGCCGGCGTCAAGGGCCGGGGCGAATCGGTCACCGTCTCCTGCCAGACCGTCATGAATCTTGAGCTGATGGCCGACATTTACGAGAAAACCGGCCGGAACCTGGATAAAGTGGATGCTTACCGGAAAAAATCCGAAGATCTGAAAGAAAACGTCCTGAAATGCGCATTAAACCAAAAAGGCTTCTTTAACGGAACCTTCACCGACAACGGCCAGTGGATTTTCTCCGATAAAGATCCCGACGGCGAGTGCCGCCCCTACGGCCCCGTCAACTGGTACGCCGTCATCACCGGCGTGGCCAAAGACCGGCAGAAAGAGACCGTTTCGGTCATGGAACAGCTGAAAAGCGAGTTCGGCTACCGCCTCTACTGGCCGCCTATGGGCAAGGTCAAGATGGAGAACGTGGGTCGTGCCGCCAGCGGCGACGCCCCCATCTGCTTTGCCGAAAACGGAAACGTCTATAACCACGGCTCCCAGGGCTTCCTGGCAAGGGCGCTGGGCGTAGCAGGGGAGGGCGACAAGCTCCTCGACGTGCTCAAATGGCTCACCCCCTACGACCAGACGAAGCATCCCACCGCCCTCGCCATGACAGCCCCTTACGCCATCGTCAACTGCTGGCAGGAAATTCCCGTTTTCCGCCACAGGGGCCTCATGTGTTTCCTCACCGGAAGCGTCGCCATGGCCATGCGGGGCGTCTACGAGTGGATGATGGGCGTGAAGCCCACCTTGGACGGCTTGATGCTCAGTCCTTGCCTGCCCGAGAGCTTCGAAGCTCCCGAGGTGAAATTCACCTATCTAGGCAAAGACGTCACCCTCCGCTATCTGCGCACTCCCGGCAAGGTGCTGTTAAACGGCGCGCCGGTTGAGAATACCGTTTTAGACCGGTTCTCCGGCCGGGAAAACGTCCTCGTTGCCCCGGAACTCTTAAAAGACGGCGAAAACGTCATCGAGTACCATTTGGGGTAACCAAAAGAAAATAAACCAGATGAAAAACCCCCGGCATTGCCGGGGGTTTTTTGTGGGACTGTTTTTGCAGAGAGGTTTTGCCGGTCAGTCACCTAACCGCACAACAGTGAGAGCTGCATCCTGAAAAGTGAAACCCGCCTGCTGGGCAACGACGGTGAGGCTTTGGGGAGCTCCCGTTACCCGGAAAGGCATGCTGAAAGACACAGTAGCCGCCTCGTTAGTGGAGGCGAAAGTATGGGTGGCTGTTGCACCAGATACAGGCACACCGTTGAGGTTCATCTGCACGTCGATGCTGCCGGGGATGGATGTGCCGGTGTCGACGCTGACAGTACCGTGGAAGGTGGCCTGATAAACGCCGTCGGTGTTGATAAACACATCAGGAGAGCCGGCAGTATGGGTGATGGAGTTGCCAGAAATCAGCGGGTTGTCGTTAAAAATCAGCGAGCCGCCGGGGTTGGTGGGCTGGGGACTGGTGTCCACCGTAGCCAGAACGTCCAGCGTGCCGCCTCCGCCCGGTTCGCCCCGGGGGATGGTGATATCGAGGATGACATCCCGGTCGGTGCCGGTGTTTACTACTTCGGCGGGCGTGCCGGGATCACCTGTAAATACGTTGCCGATGGTAATGGTGGCGGGTTCGCCGTCAGCGCCGGTCGGTCCGGTTTCTCCGGTCGCCCCAGTGGGACCTACAGGCCCTTCCGCCCCGGCTGCACCTTCAGCACCTTCAGCACCCGTGGCGCCTGTAGCGCCGGTTGGTCCAGTAGGACCGGTGGGCCCGGTTGCGCCGGTAGCACCAGCAGCACCTGTAGCACCGGTTCCAGTAGCGCCTGTAGCGCCTGTAGCGCCGGTTGGTCCGGTAGGACCGGTAGGCCCGGTTGCGCCGGTAGCACCAGCAGCACCTGTAGCACCGGTTCCAGTAGCACCTGTAGCGCCGGTCGGTCCGGTAGGACCAGTGGGCCCGGTTGCGCCGGTAGCACCAGCAGCACCTGTAGCACCGGTTCCAGTGGCACCTGTAGCGCCGGTCGGTCCGGTAGGACCAGTAGGACCGGTCGGTCCGGTAGCACCAGCAGCACCTGTAGCACCGGTTCCAGTAGCGCCTGTAGCGCCGGTCGGTCCGGTAGGACCAGTGGGTCCAGTCGGACCCGTGGCACCTGTAGCACCGACTCCGGTAGCTCCGGTAGCTCCGGTTGCACCCGTAACGCCGGTTTCGCCTCGGGGGATAGTGAAGTCTAGGACATGATTAGGGCTTCCAGCCACATCGACGACCGAAGCAGGAGTCCCAGGCTCAGCCGTATTTGTAAAGCGAATTGTAATCGTATCGGCGGGGCCGGGAATACCAGCAGGGCCTGTAGGACCCGCCGGGCCCATAGCGCCGGTTGCACCTGTTGCGCCGGTGGCGCCTCTGGGACAGCAACAGCAGTTGTTGTCCGAACATGGATAAGTGTTCAAAATTGATTCCTCCCAATAGGTACGTCAATTAATATCGTTTTAAATAAGAAAGAGATTTCTCACCGTTATTTTATGCGACAGGATTCGACAATGTGCTGAGGTTCTCACATCAGCGGCAAAAGAACAAAAAAGGGAAATTTTGATTGGTTTTCTATTGAAAAAATCTCCTCATCGGGTATAATGAAGGGAAAGACGGCGGGCCGATTATTGTAATTGGCGCCGTATTTGCGAAAAAGGACAGTGGGAGGATGACGTATGAATACAAAATACCAGTTTTCTTCTGAAGCAGACGTTGTGGTCTGTGGAGGCGGCGTGTCGGGCTGTATGGCCGCTATGGCGGCCGCCGACGAGGGCAAAAGCGTGGTTCTGATTGAACAGTTCGGGCAGTTGGGCGGTTCGGCGACGGCTGGGCTCGTCACTCCGCTGATGGCCATGTTCATGGAGGCCAAGGAGATGGAAAAGGGCGATCCCTGCTGTTCTTATCTCAGCGAGGAATTGAACGCACGGATGCTCAATGAAGGGGGAGCCGCCTGCAACGGGCGGTTTTTCGACCCCATGACCATGCGGATCATTCTGGAGGATATGGTGGTCAAACGGGGCGTCAAGCTCTTCTACCACACCTTCCTGTGCGACGTAGACGTGGCGGACGGCGCGATTAGGGCAGTTGTCGTTCAGAACAAGTCGGGACGGGGCTATATAGGAGGCAAAATGTTTATCGACTGCACGGGGGACGGCGATTTGGGAGTTCTGGCCGGGGCCGGCTACCGCAAGGGAGACGAGGAGACGGGGAAAAACCAGCCGGTGTCCCTGCGGTATCTGGTAGGCGGGGTGGATGTGCCCGCTTTTGACGCTTTCGTCAGGGAGTATTTTGTTCAGGGCCAGCACAACTACTGGTATGATCCGGAAAGCGGCGGCCTGGAAATTTCCGTCACCAGCCACTCTTACGACAAATGCCCTCTGACCCCGGTTTTCCTCAAGGCTGTGGAGAATGGAGATCTCATCGAGGATGACCTTGCTTACTGGCAGATGTTTTATGTCGCCGGGCGGCGGGACAGCATGTCTCTCAACAACCCAGAGTTTTTTGACCACACCGACGCGTCCAATGCAGACGACATGACCTATATCCAGGTGGAGGGCAAAAAGGCGATCCTGCGGCAGCTTCGTTTCTACCGGAAGTATTTCAAGGGGTTTGAAAACGCCTATTTGTCGGAAATTGCCGACATGGTTGGAGTGCGGGAATCCCGCCGCTTAGAGGCCGACGTAATGCTGACGGCCGAGGACATCGTGTCCCACAGAAAGTTTCCCGACGCCATCTGCCGCAACAACTATCCCGTGGACATCCACGGGAAAAAGCTGCGGCTGGTGAACCACCAGGAGAACGAAAACACCGCTCCTTACTACGAAATCCCTTACGGCTGCCTGACGGTGCGGGGGTTTGAAAACCTTTTGGTGGCGGGCCGCTGCGTGGGAAGCGATTTTGTCGCTCAGAGCAGCCTGCGGATTCAGCCTATTTGTCGCGCCTTGGGAGAGGCCGCCGGAATCGGCGCCGCCATGGCCTGCGAAGAGGGAAAAGCCGCCCGTGAAATCGACGGGTCGGATATCCGGGAGAAGATGATCGGCAGAGGAGCACGTTTCGAGTAAAACCATTTGGGTCCGATCGGAATATTCGATTGGGAAAGGTATTTCGGCGAAAAGGACATGTGCCTAAATAAATCCTTTACCGCCAAGCGCCCTTCGAGTCAAGGAAAACGGATTGGCTCGGCAGATTTCATACACCGTGTCAATGTTTTATCGCCAAATCCTTTCCCCTCAGCATCAACCTGCGGCGGCCGGCGCCGACTGTTGCCGGCCGCCCTGTAAAAAGGAGGAAACCTTATGATGCGCGACCCGGAAAAGACCATAGGAAACCTCATCAGCCACCAAAAGACCGCCTATCTTACCTCGCTGGACAAAGACGGTTTTCCCGATGTCCGCGCAATGCTGGCTCCCCGGGTGCGGGAGGGTATCCAGGTGTTTTACCTCACCACCAACACCTCATCCGAGAAGGTGGAGCAGCTTCGGAAAAACCCAAAGGCCTGCCTTTACTTCTGCGACCGCCGTTTTTTTCGGGGCGTGACCCTCAAGGGGATGGTGGAAATCTGCGAAGACCCGGAAACAAAAGAATTGATCTGGGAGCCGGGCGACACCATGTACTATAAGGAAGGCGTGACCGACCCGGATTACTGTGTCATAAAGTTCACCGCCTTTTCGGGGAAATATTACGCGGGATTCAAGGTGGAGGATTTTTCCATTGAAGGATGACGGAAACTGTGATAAAGGCAGCAAACAGAGCGCGCCGCAAGCCTGCGGCGCGCTCTGTTGACATTTTTGCTGAAATCACTGGGGAGTATGAATATCCATTCGGTGTTTTGTCCGGATTTATCGGCTGGGTGGCGAATTCATTTCCGGATGGTATTCCATAAGGGCGCGGCTTTCGTAGCATCGTTCCCGCTCCTGAAAGCCCGCCCGCCGGTAGAGCTCCGCGGCCCTTTCATTTTTGCAGAACACGAAAAGCCGCAGGGGAAGCCCCGCCTTTTTCGCCTCCCACTTGCAGTACCGGAGGATTTGGGAACCCAGTCCCTGTCCCTGAAAAGGCCCAAAAATCCAAAAATTGTCTAGCTCTAGGTATTCCGGATGGCGGAGCAGGGCAAAGTAACCGGCCTTTTCTCCGTTGAGGCGGACGGCCCGGCAGTCGGGGAGCACTCGCCAGAGCTTTTCACTGAGAAACGCCTCCACCTGTTTCCAGTCGAGCTTCGCCGTCTCATAGGTCTTGATGTGGTCCAAATTCCATTGCAGGAGGGGAGTCAGGTCATCTGGCTCTGCGGCATGAAAAGTCAGTTTATTGTGCATAAGCGGCTCCTTTCCAGAGAAAAAACAGCCTGTAAAGCAATTTTGCATTACAGGCTTGTTTTGTGTGTCCTTTGGGTGTTATCCGGGGAGAAGTCCCGCCTCTAGGCGGCTTTTTCCCCGTCGATGGCCTTTTGGATGATGCCGGCGGCTGTATCCAGGTCGGCTCGGCTGTAGGAATCATATTTCTGGGGGTTCCCAGCGTCGGTGAGCATGCCCTTGGCTTCGTCGGTGCCGTCGGCTATCTGTTCCGCTGCCTGCCTGATGGTGTCAAAGTTGGCGGAAAAGTTTTCCTGCTGAACGGCGTCCAGGGCGTTTAGGTAGTGGTAGGTCTGCTCCTCCATCTCCTGGGTGGGCAGCGTCCCCACGTCGTGGAGCCAATCGAGAAGCCCCGCCGCTGCAATATAGGCCTTGAGGGAAGAGCCCGCCGTGCCCTGCTCAAAATTTCCGATACCGTTCAAAGCCTCTTGAAAGCCTGCCATGTCGACAGTTTGGGAGCCGCTTTCCTCCGGTTTATCGGAAGAGGCGTTTATTTCCGCCAGCTGGCTGTTAATCACCTGGGTCTGGGCCAACAGGACGTTCATTTCCTCCTCCAGGGTGTGCACCCGTTCATGGAGGGATATAAACTGCCAGGCGGCCACGCCGATCACCGCAACCGTCACAACGCCGGCGATCCCGTGCCAAAATCCTTTGTTCATCTGTTCTGTCTCCTTTCGAGAGATGCGCCGGAAAAAGGGTTTCCCCGCGCTCTGCACTTTTACCGCCTCCAGAGCGGATTTTCTTTTCCTCATTATACAGCCTTTTGGATATAAAATCCAGCCCTTTTTTGCCGCCCGCTTCTAATGGGAGGCCGGCGCTCATAAATTATCTTATACTAGTACGAACAAGGAGAATCATAGAATGGCGTTAAGCGGAAAAAAGAAGCAGATGCTCTTTACCGCCACGGCGTTGCTGCTGTCGGCGGCTATTTTGTGGAACTTTTGCAGCCTGTTTATCAAAATCGACCCGGTGGGAGCGGAAAAGCCCATTAAATGGGTGGAGTTCAATGTGACGGCTTCCGCTATGGAAAAGGCCCTGTCCATGCAGAAGGAATCCCGGGGAACCGACTGCGAGCTCGATTGGGTGGAGATGCTCTCCTACCTGGGGGCGAAGTACGGCGGAAACTTTAAAAAGTACAAGGCGAAGCACATGGACGATCTGGCCGAAAAACTCCGGTCGGGCCAGACCATGGAGGAGCTCACCAAAGGTATGGAATACTACCATTATTACCATGAGGCCTATGACGCGGTGCTGGGAGGCATGGTGGGGGAGTACGACATCCAGACCGAGGATTCCTACAATAACGGAACCATCGAGATGGAGACCCGGTACGGCCTGAAGGCTTACAGCCCTATTGCCTACGGCTACAGCTTTTCCCATTACGACGACTTTGGGGCCTCCCGCAGCTACGGCTTTTCGAGAAATCACCTGGGCAACGACCTTTTGGGCAACGTGGGCACTCCCATTATGGCGGTGGAGTCCGGCGTCGTCGAGATGATGGGCTGGAACAAATACGGCGGCTGGCGGGTGGGAATCCGCAGCTTTGACGGCAGGCGGTACTACTATTACGCCCACCTGCGGAAGGATAGGCCCTACTCGGTGAACCTGAAAGAGGGCTCCATCGTCGAGGCGGGGGACGTGATCGGTTACCTGGGCATGACCGGCTACTCCGACAAGGAGAACGTCAACGGCATGAACGTGCCCCACCTGCATTTCGGGATGCAGCTGGTGTTCGATGAGTCCCAGAAGGAGTCGAACAATGAAATCTGGATCGACGTTTACGAAATCGTCAAGTTTTTGGAGCACCACAAATCCCCGGTGGTCCGGGACGAGGAATCCAAGGAGTATTTCAGAAAGTACGAGTTTACAGACCCGGCCGTCGAGGCGCTGGAAGGGAAGATTCCGCAGTTCCCGAAGCACGAGCCGGATTAAAACACAAATCCCGGCCCCTGCATTTCCCAGAACGTTTCGAGGAAATTGTAGGGGCGAACTGTGTTCGCCCCTACTCAGAACATTCCGAGGAAATTTGTAGGGGCGGCTAATAGCCACCCGTTTTTTCTGTTATCTTATTGATTCATCCGCGGGCGGCTGATAGCCGCCCCTACGTGTCTATCGGAAATCGTGGGGTAAAAGTTCACAAAATTTCCATCATTTTAAGCTATGTGGTGTCAGACGTATCGGGATTAATATGCTATGATTGCATCATGAAGGAAGTGAAAATATGTTTTATATTCCCAAACAGATCCGCTTGCGTTTGACTGCCGAGGAATGGGAAAAGTTAGATGAATTCGCAGAAAAGCACAGACTATATCTCAATCGGGAGATAAGCTGAATTATCCAGCAAGCGCTAATTGCGCATGGTACAGGCGAGCCAATCTGCCTGGAAAGTGAGACTGATTAGAATCTTCGAATTTCGCTGTCCCGCCGGGAGGCCCAAATCTACCACCCGCACTCAGGCAGACCCCCTCGCCTCCTAACAACGGAACTGCGCCGCAATTGCAGTACAATGAGGGACATGCCGCGGTTTTCGGGTCTCCTGCCCGGGCGGCGAAACGCCTTTAAAACAAAAGAGGATACGGAAAACCCGTATCCTCTTTTGCTATCCAAACCGCCGTTTCAGTTCCTTTTCCACCATCATATAAGGCGCCGCCAAAACCACCACACCGACAGCTAAGTTTATAAAATTCACCGCCGTCCGAGCCGACACGCCGAAGGCCACATTCAAAAGAATCGAAACAGCCAGTGCCACAACGCCCATGAGAAGGCTTTTTTTGCCGTAGCTCTTCTGGGCGTATTTCCACGCCTCCTTAGACGACATGGAACGGGCGCTGTAGTGGCCGAACCAGCCGTTTCCGGGCTTCGGGGGCTTTACGAGCAGCCAGAATCCGATGAGGGTAGCGGTGATAGGAATGATGTAGTTCATAAAAAAGATGACCCAGTTCTGATCCATGAAGAACTCCTTTCAGGCGGCGGTTTAACGGGCTTGCTGCGCTTTTTGCAGCAGCAACGGCTGAATGTCGGGATAGGTCCATCGGGACCGCTCCGAGGGCGGTGCGGCGAGCAGGCGGATTTCCGCCATTTCGAAAGGGGGAAGCGCCTCCAGCTCTTCTATTTCGGCAAAATAAAGAGCGCCGAAGGTTTCCGAAGCCCCGTTTTCTGATACGCTGTACCCTCCCAGGGGAACAAGCTGAAAACGGACGGCTCCCGTCTCTTCTCTGAGTTCCCGGCGGGCGGTTTCCTCCGGGGATTCGCCCGGTTCCCGGTGGCCGCCGGGAAGCTCCAGCGTCTGACGGCTTTTGTGCCGGCAGAACACCCATTTTCCCTCATACCGGGCGGCGATAACGGCGTATTTGAAATCGGCGGCGGCTTCGGGGTAAAATCGGACGGTTCGCATGGCTTTTGGCTCCTTACGGGACTTTTTTCCAGTATACCACATCCGCAAATTCCGCAGGAATTTGTAGGCGGGTTCCCCCGCCGCAGTTCTGCGCCAGCAGAACCGGATGATGATAAAATGTTCTCACTTATCCCGCGCCAGCGGGATAAAGCGCCTATCAGGCGCCTTACAAGTGGCAAAGCCACTTGCTTGTGAGGTTATTATACCATACGGTTATGAATAAAAATAGCCATTCCTCTTAAATTCGCAGAAATTATTTTCTCCCAATTCTATGTGCGAAATACATAAAATAGGACTTTTCTTTTCAGATGGCTGTGTCACCTTGCCCAAAATCCTTCAATTTTTAAACAAACCGGCCGTTTTGTCTATTTGAATCGGGACGGAGGCGGAATATAATGGAACACGGAACTGAAAAAGCGGCCTCATAGCCGCTTCCCATAAACAGAAAGGATGCTTTTGATGAAAAATATCCTCCGCATTTTCGCCCGGGATTTCAAAAAGATTTCCAAAAACGCCATCGCCGTTATCGTGGCTCTGGGCATTTCCATCCTGCCTTCGCTCTACGCCTGGTTCAACATCCGGGCCTGCTGGGACCCTTACGGCAACACTTCCGGCATTAAGGTGGCAGTCGCCAACACCGACAAGGGGTATTCCGCCATGGGGCTCACCCTGAACGTCGGCGACATGGTCATCGCGGAGCTGGCGAAGAACACCCAGCTGGGATGGCAGTTTGTGGACAAAGACGCCGCCATTGAAGGGGCGGAGAGCGGAAAATACTACTCCGCCGTGGTCATCCCGGAGGATTTCAGCGAGAAAATCGCCAGCATTCTCACCACCGACATCCAAAAGCCCCACATCGACTACTACGTCAACGAGAAAAAGAATGCCATCGCCCCGAAGATCACCGACAAGGGGGTGGGGGTCATCCAGCAGCAGGTCAACGAGACCTTTATCAGCACCTGCACCAAGGTGATCCTCGCCGCCCTCAACGAAGGGGACGCCCGTCTCAGCGAAAAGGGAAGTTCCATCGTCGACGGAATCGTTGGAAATTTGGAGACCGCTTCCGCCGACATCGACGAGTTTTCCGCCGCCGTTTCCGCCTTCAGCGCCGCCTTGGAGGCGGGAGGCGGCCTAGTGGACGCCACGCGGGGCATCCTTCCAGAAGCCGACGAGCTCCTGTTCAGCGGCATGGAAAGCATAGGGGATGTCCAGAATCTCATCGTTTCTTCCCGGGATATTTCGTCGGAGCTCATCACCGCTGTGGGGGACACCGTTCAGGCGGCGGAAGATTTGGCGGAAACCATAGACGGGCGGCTGGAAGACGCCTTCTCTGACGCGGAAAAAGACGCGAAACAGGCGGCATCCGACCTGCGAAGCCTGACGAGAATCAACGACCGCATCATCGAGAAAAACAACCGCCTTTATAACACCCTCTCCGCCCTAAACGACGCTCTGCCCATCCGGCTTTCCGCAGTCGACAGGATGCTGGACGCTCTGGATACCGCCACATCCCGGCAGGAGGCCCTTTCCGACGGCATTCAGAAAGCCGCCGATACGGTGGCGGACGCGGGAAAGGTCCCCGCCGAAATGCAGTCGGAGCTCCGGCAGAGCGCGGCCGACGCCAAGGCTTCCCTGAAAAAAGTCAGGGATCAGTATGTGCGGGAAGTTTCCCCCCAGCTCAATAAAAACGTCGATGACATTTACGGCACCCTCGGCAAGTTTTCCGGACTGCTCTTCAGTGTCAGCGGCGCGTCCAAAAGCCTCGGCAATACCCTCTCCGGGGTGGACGACACCCTCGGAAAATGCCTTTTAGCCCTGCAAAAGACCGACGAGATGCTGCAGGGGGCCAAGGGCAAAATCGACAGCCTTATTTCTGAGGTGCGGGCGGTGGACGGGGACGAACAGCTCTCGAAGCTCATCGAAATCATCCAAAACGACCCGGAAATCGCCGGGAGCTTTATGTCCTCGCCGGTGGAGATTAACACCCAAAAGCTCTACCCCATCGAAAATTATGGCTCGGCCATGACCCCCTTCTACACCATTCTGGCCATTTGGGTGGGCGGTCTTATCCTCTGCGCCATTTTGAAGGTACATGTCCGGGAGGACGATAAAATCCGCGGCCTCAAGCCCCATGAGGCCTACTTTGGCCGGTATCTGACATTCATGGTGTTCGGCGTCGTCCAGAGCCTTATTGTCTGTCTGGGGGACCTGTACTTCCTCAAAATCCAGTGTGTGAACCCCGGGCTGTTCCTCTTAGCGGGAGTCACCGCCAGCATCGTGTTCACCAACGTCATCTACACCCTGACCATCTCTTTCGGCGACGTGGGAAAGGCCATTGCCGTCATCCTGCTGGTCATCCAGGTGGCCGGGGCAGGGGGCACCTTCCCCATCGAAGTGACCCCTTCCTTCTTCAACGCCATCAACCCCTACCTGCCCTTCACTTCCGGCATTAACGCCATGCGGGAGACGGTGGCGGGGGTCTACGGCATGGATTATTGGAAGGATATGTGTAAGCTCCTGGTTTACCTGCCCATTTCGCTGTTTGTGGGGCTGGTGCTCCGCAAGCCTCTCATTCGGATGAACGAGTTTTTCGAGCGGAAGCTGGAGGAGACAGGGCTGATGTAAAGGTTCTGTCCCAATCGGAAAAAAGCGTCCCGACACCTACGGGACGCTTTTTGTTGAACTAAATAACCAAAACAAATCTAAAAAGTGAAACATATTAAACAAAAATGTGAAACTTGGAAAGAATCCTCGTTAGAACACTTGTGCTATGCTGAGATATTTGTTATAATCAGCGTAAAGGAGTGGTTCAAAAGTGAAAAGGATCGGATGTTTGCTGATAGCGGCGGTTATGCTGTTGGGGCTCGCCGGCTGCACCATCGGAGTGCCGAGAAGCGAGTACGAAAAGGTGGTTTCGGAACGGGACGCCCTCCAGGCCCAGATTGATTCCGCTTCATTCGGCGGGGATGACGGCTATTCCGATGGCCCCGAAACCGACTGGGACAGCGTCGGCCGCGCGTCGATCATCCTGTCCGACCATCAGTGGCAGTATGAGCTCGTCGAGACGGGAGGGGATTACGTTTATGTCAAGCTGACAAACGATTCCGGCCTCACCTGCGATGAAATCAAGGTCACCGCGGTGTTTTACGACGGGGCCGATATGGTGAGCACCGACTACAATTATTATCAGGTCATTCCCGACGGGAGAACGCTGTTTTTTCCCATCGAAAAACCGTCCGATGACTACTACAACCTGATTCCCTACAGCAAGGTGGAGGTGAGCGTCACCGCCCAGCCGGACGAAGGATATTATGCCGACTGCTCCGCTGAGATCGAGACTACCTACAACCGAGGGGCGGACGGCATCATGATCAAATGCCGGAACAACGGGGACAAGGCGGTGGAAAGAGTCATCTACCAGGTGGTTTACTACAACAACAAAGGCGGCGTCGTCACTGTGGAGGAAACCTATAACGATGAAGCGATTGCCGCCGGTTCCTCCCAGGTCATGAGCGCCTATGAGCCCTATGATTGGTCGGTGGGAACCCTTCCTTACGACCGATATGAAGTGTATCTCGCCATGGCGGTCTGCGAGCCGTAATGGATTTTAAAACACCCCTCCGCGCGTTTCATCCGGCGCGGAAGGGTGTTTTTTATTCTTTCACTTCGTTTCCCTCGCAGATACCGATCCACTGGCAGCCTATGCAGACCTCCCGGTACCGCTTGGGACGGATGACCGCCTCTCGGAGCAGCTCCCGGTATTCCTCCCAGGGGAGGGTGTCGCCCGCCCGCAGGCCGCAGAGGGAGAGGCACCGCTCGTCGAAGCGGAGCACTTTCTGCCCGGAGTCGCAGCCCGAGTCCGCCGTTTTGTGGGGACAGGACCGGCACACTTGGTCCGCGCCCGCAAAGAGGGTGATTTCCCGCCGGGGATTTTGCTCCAGCATGGCGACGATGCGGGCCATTTCTCGGACAAATTCCTCAGAATACCCCTTGCCGCGAAAATTTTGGATACAGAGCCCGTGGTGGGGCCGGAGAAGGATGGGTGCAGACATATGGTTTCCGCCTTTCTATCAAATGGAATAAACAAGGGTTGAAATTCACCGCCGGACGGGGAAGGGCCGCCGAGAAGCCGGAGCCCACGGCTCAAAACGGAAGCTGGGCCGTGCCGCTTCCACAAGTCGCGCCGGTTCAAAATCCCGACATACCGGTCTGATCTTTGGGCCGTGCCGCTTCTATAAGCAGTGCCGATTCATGCCCTGGATACACCGGTCAGGCTTTCTACCGATGATTCAAACCCCAGTCGTTCTTTGCCGCCTTGTGATAAAACCAAAGGAGCCTGACTCGGCAGGCATTGGGTTCAGGCCCCGGCCGTTGTCCGCCGCTTCGCAAAGCCCCCCATGACGGCGAGCCCGGTAATATCCGCCAGCGCCCATCCGATGGGCACCGCCCACCAGATGCCCCAAACGCCGATCTGCGGCAGGGGAGCCAGCAGGTAGGCCAGCGCCACCCGTGTTCCCAGGGAAATGACGGTGAGGACGAGGGACATGACGGGCCGGTTGATGCCCCTGAAATATCCATAGAGCAGGAACAAAAGCCCGATGCCGCAGTAAAACGCCCCTTCTACCCGCAGGTAGCCCACGCCGATTTGGATGATCTCCCGGTTTTCGGGGCTGATAAAAATCATCATCAGGAATTTCGCTAAAATAAACACCAAAACCGAGATAACCGCGCAGTAGGAGAGGGAAATCCCAAAGGCACTTTTGGTGCCCCGTCGAATCCGCTCCTCTTTTCCCGCGCCGAAGTTCTGGGAGATGAAAAGGGAATAGGCGTTGGCAAACTCTTGGGCAGGCATGTAGGCAAAGGAGTCGATCTTCACCGCCGCCGCGAAGGCCGCCATCACCTGGGGCCCGAAGCTGTTGACCAGGCCCTGCACCATCAGCACGCCGAAGTTCATCACCGACTGCTGGGCCGAGGACGCCAGGGAAAACCGCAAAATTTCCGGCGCCGCCCCTTTTTCGCACCGGAAGAAGTTCTTCCCGAACCGCAAAGACGGCTCTTTTATAAAGGTGTAGGCGGCGATGCCGATCCCGGAGATCATTTGGGACAGGACGGTGGCCACAGCCGCCCCCTCGATGCCCCAGCGAAATCCCACGACGAACAGCACATCGAGCCCCACATTCAGCACCACCGTGCTGCCGAGAAACCAGAGCGGGGCCACGGAATTGCCCAGCGCCCGGAGCAGAAAGGCAAAAAAATTGTACAGGAAGATGAAAAAGATACCGAACAAAATGAGAAAGACGTAGCTTCTCATCATGGCGAACAGTTCCTCCGGTACCTGGAGCAGGCGGAGGATCCCGTCGAGGAACAGGAAGGCCAGGATATTGATGAAAACACTGATGCCCCCGATGAGCAAAAAGGCCGCCTGGACCCGGCTCTTCATTTTAGCGGGCTCGTTTTTCCCGAAGTAAAAGGAAAAGATCGCCCCGCTGCCCATGCACAGGCCGATAAGGATGGAAGTGAGAAAGGTCATGAGGGTGTAGGCGCTGCCCACCGCGGCCAGCGCGTCCGGTCCCACGAACTGGCCCACCACAAAGCTGTCGGCGATGTTGTAAAACTGCTGGAGCAGGTTGCCGGCGATCATCGGCCCGGCGAAGGCCAGCATGGTCTTGGTGATGGGGCCGGCGGTCAAATCCTTCTGCATCTTGCTGGCCTTCCTTTCGTAAGGTTTGAGTATTTTGCCGGTCGCAGGCAAAGAAACGCCGCAGAATCGAGAGTGTTCTGCGGCAGATGGGGAGGGGCGGCAAAACAGCCGCCGGACTGGGTTTATTCAGCGATTTTCGCCTTCTGTTTCTTTTTGAGAAAGCCCAGCTGTTCCAGCAAAACGACGAGGGCGGGGATGAAAATCAACTGAATGACGATGCCGGGGAGGGCCGTCACAAAAGCGCCGGTCAGGAAAGCTTCCATACTGTAGGCAGTGCCGGCAATCCCCATGAGTATCAGGTTGACAAGGCCGTAAACCACCCGCCCGCCGATCATGGCGCCGATCAGGGAAACAAAGACGTTGAACCGCTTGTAGAGGAGCCCCGCCAAAACGCCGTAGGCGCACAGCTCCAGCATCATCGAGACCCCCATGGGGTAGATGGGCGGCATGCCGATGATGAGAAAGGAGAGGGGAGGGACGATGAGCCCGCAGAGCCCGCCGTACTTCCAGCCGCAGACCATGCCGCAGACGATCACCGGGATGTGCATGGGGCAGAAAACCGCCCCCGCCTGCCCAAACAGGTGAAATACCGAGGGGATGAGGATGCCCAGGGCCACACAGAGGGCAGCCACCGACAAATCGATGATGTTGTTCTTTTTCATGAGAGAGTTCCGTCCTTTCGTGTCGGCACACTAAAAACAAGTCCGGTGCGCCGGCTAAACTCTAGCCATTGTATCAAAAGAGGGATTTTTTGTCAATCAGAGTCTGTCGAATCCATGAAAAAAGGGTCCGCTTTGGAAACGTCCCGTCATATTTCAGGTCAAAGCGGATGTTTTTTCTATTTTACTATATCGTTCGGCGGTTTGCAAGGCGTGCAGAAAAACCGCAGCTTGCTTTTTCCGCTGTTGCGGCAAGTGGGCAAAAAATGTGAAGACAAATTGCCGGATAGTCTGATATACTGATGATACAGCGGCTGTAAATCAAATTGGAGGTGTGGCGGTGAGCAACTTCTCAAAAATCGGCGAGGCGCTGAAGTATATTGACGAGCATTTGGAGGAACCGATCAGCCTGGAAAAGCTTTCAAGGAAATTTTTCTTTTCGCCGTTCTATTTTCACCGGTTATTTTCTGCTATCGTGGGAAAGACCTTTGCGGCATATGTGCGGGAGAGGCGAATCCTTTTCGCCTGTGAGCAGCTCTGCGTGACGGACAGGACGGTTCTGGACATCGCGCTATGCTGCGGGTTCCAGTCGGCCCAGTCCTTTTCCAGAGCGTTTCATGAAACGCAGGGCCTCTCCCCCAGCGCTTATCGAAAGCAGGGCTTCCGCCCGGTGATCATCAGCGCGGACGAACTGATCATGAAATTTACCAACCGATTAAAAGGAGGAATACTTGTGAATCCGAAAATCATCAGGCGCGGCGGTATACTCGTCGCCGGGGTTTGCGGCGGCGGCGACGAGACGGGAAAGGTGTGGGAAGCTTTTGAGAAGCTGAGCCGGGAAACTCCCCTCGACGGCGTATTGTCGAGAAACGGGTACGAGGTGAGAATCTTTGACGGGGAAAAATGCAGGGTGCATGTGGGTTATCCCGTATCCGGCAAAGAAGTCGCCCCCGAATACACGATGCTGGAGCTGCCCCCATCGAAATACGCTTCCTTTGAAGTGTATGTGGCAAACGGCTACGACAGCGAAAACAACGCCATGAATGAGTGGCTTCTGACAAATGCCGAAGGCTATTCCCAGCGGCTGTTAAACGGCGCATATTACTGCGTCGAGTATTACGACGAGCGGTTTAACGGGGACGAGACAGGCTCCATCGTGGAAATCTGGGTTCCTGTCGAGAAAAAATGAATGAGTACGACGGTGAACGGCTCGATTGAGATGTTTCACACCTCAGGCGCAGAGAGGCCAATCCCTTTGGATCGGCCTCTCTGCGTTTTTGAGGCGGCGGGGCAGGGGAAACCCCCGCTGTCCTCAAATTCCCCCGCTTTTCCTTGACAAGGCTTTGAAAAGACGGTAAAATGATGGGTAGACTAAAAAGGAAAAATTTTCTCCCCGAGCGGGAGATATTGGAGGTACAAAAACACATGGACGGCAAAACAGTTAGAACCAGATTCGCCCCCAGCCCCACCGGCTATATGCACATCGGCAACCTGCGCACTGCGCTTTTTACCTACCTGCTGGCGAAGAAAAATAACGGAAAATTCATTCTGCGCATCGAGGACACCGACCAGGAACGCTACGTCGAGGGCGCGGTGGACATCATATACAACACCCTGCGCCGCACCGGGCTTCAATGGGACGAAGGCCCTGACATCGGCGGCCCCGTGGGCCCCTATGTCCAGAGCGAGCGGATGGGCATGTTCAAGGACTACGCCTTAAAGCTCGTGGAAAGCGGACACGCCTACTACTGCTTCTGCGACAAGGACCGGCTGGAGGAAGTCCGCAAAATCCAGCAGGCCTCCGGCATCGCCCCCAAATACGACGGACACTGCAAAAACCTCTCCAAAGAGGAAGTGCAGGCGAAATTAGACGCGGGCGTCCCCTACGTCATCCGGCAGAAATGCCCCACTGAGGGCACCACCACCTTCCACGACGAGGTGTTCGGCGACATCACGGTGGAAAATTCCGTTTTGGACGACCAGATTCTCATCAAGGCCGACGGCATGCCCACCTACAACTTCGCAAACGTGGTGGACGACCACACCATGGGTATCACCCACGTAGTCCGCGGCAACGAATACCTGTCTTCCACCCCAAAGTACAACCTTCTTTACGAGGCATTCGGCTGGGACGTGCCGGTTTACATCCACGTGCCCCCCGTGATGAAAAACGCCACCGAAAAGCTCAGCAAGAGAAACGGCGACGCCTCCTTCGAGGATTTGGCGGCGAAAGGCTATCTGGACGAGGCAATCGTCAACTACATCGCCCTTCTGGGCTGGGCCCCCAAAGGCGAGAACGAGATGTTCACCATGGAGGAGCTGATTCAAGAGTTCGACGTGAGCGGCATCTCCAAATCCCCGGCGATTTTTGACACCCAGAAGCTCAAAGCGTTAAACGGCGAATATATCCGCAAGCTCACCCCCGAGCAGTTCATCGAGTACGCCGCGCCGTATATCCGGGAGACCTGCAAGCGGGAAGACATCGACATGAATCTGATGGCGGAGCTTTTGCAGCCCCGCACCGAGCTTTTCACCGACATCCCGGAGCAGGTGGACTTTATCGATGAGCTGCCTGACTACGATATCGAAATGTACACCCACAAAAAGATGAAGACGAATTCCGAGAACTCTCTGGAAGCCCTCAGGGAAATCCTCCCGGTGCTGGAAGGGGTCTCTGCGTGGACCCTCGACAACATCCACACCGCGCTCTTTACCCTCATCGAGAAGCTGGAAGTGAAAAACGGCCGCATCCTGTGGCCCCTGCGGGTCGCTGTTTCCGGCAAGCAGTTTACCCCCGGCGGCGGCGTGGAACTGGCGGAAATCCTCGGCAAGGACGAGACCCTCAGACGGATTGAAACCGGCATCGAAAAACTGGAAAAAGCGCTGGCCTAGTCCGGCGCAGAACACCCCCGCGGCAATGGGGCGGTGAAATAGGAAAACATTTGTAGGAGCAGTCTGTGGCTGCCCGCGGGCGAATATAGTTCGCCCCTACAGGTTTTCTTAAAACAGCGCTCTTAAACCGCGGGGTTTTTGCGTATTGTAGCGGTAGTTTGGAGGTTCCTCAGCGTTTTCGGCCTCACTGTTTTGTCTGCCCGGCTCTCAGTGGGAGCACTAGGCAGCGGACCTGGCAAATCGTGACAAAATATGCACTCCGCGGCTGGGAAAAAAATTCGGAAGTTTGTCCGCCGAGAAACATGGGAGAGCCTGCTTTGGCAGGAATTTTTGGGAGCCGTCCCCTTTGTTTTAAACGCTGACGGCATCCGTTTAGGCATCTTGACAAGAGAAAGCGAATAAAGTATAGTTATCGTGGCTTATGAACGGAATACATTTGGAGGTGTCTATGAACAAAGCAATTCGGATTGCCCGTGTGGGAAAAGAATGTGTGGCCTGCGGGTGCTGTGTGACGGTTTGCCCCAAAAGGGCCATCCACATTGACGCGGGCGTCAGGGCAAAGGTGGACGGGGACCAGTGCGTCGGGTGCGGAAAATGCGCCAAAATATGTCCCGCGGCGGTCATTCTCATCGAGAAACGGGGGGCAGAGGCATGAAAAAGAAATGGTACGATTACCTTTGGATCGCCGAACTGCTCTATTTGGCTCTGGGCCTCTTCAACATCCTTTTTGCCTGGCTGGGGGTAGTGTTTTTCGCGCTTCCGCTGCTGATCGCCATTTTTGGCGGCGGCAAGGCCTACTGCAACCGGTTTTGCGGACGGGGGCAGCTCTTGGGCCTGCTGGGTGAAAAGCTCAAACTTTCCCGCAACGCGCCGCCGCCGAAATTTCTGCGGAGCTGGTGGTTCCGGTACGGCTTTCTGACCTTCTTTATGGCCATGTTCGGCCTGATGCTGTTCAGTACCTACAAAGTCTTTTCCGGTGCGCCCTTGCGGCAGGCGGTAACGCTTTTGTGGATGTTCAAGCTCCCTTGGCAGTGGGCGGAGGTGGGGATGGTTTCCCCCTGGATCGCCCAATTCGCTTTCGGCTTTTTTGGTGTCATGCTCACCTCGACTGTGCTGGGTATCGTGACCATGGTGCTGTTCCGGCCCCGGTCCTGGTGCGTTTACTGCCCCATGGGGACCATGACCCAGGGCATCTGCCGGCTCAAAAAGGGCAAGAATTAGGCGCGGCCCATTGGATTTTGCATTCTAAAACAACATGATAAATCAAAAACGCCCGCGGTTTTACACCGTGGGCGTTTTCTATCTGTGGATTCGACGCTCAGTCGCCGACAATAGCCTTTTTCTTGCCGTTTTTATTTCTGGGGTACTCCCGGATGCGGATCACATAGTCCAGATTCACCGCTTCCAGGTCTTTGCCGTTATCCACCGTGATCCAGCTGCCGTCCACCTCTTTGATGACGCCGGCGAGCTGGGAATTCATCGTGTAAATGAGGCATTCGCGCCCGATATAATTTTTGACGAGATCAGTCATGGGATTCGCTCCTTTTTTTCGTTTGGCGGCAATCCGCCGCGCGAGAAACGTTTTTTGCTGCCGGCTGCGCTCGTAGAGGACGAGCAGAATCGGCAGAAAACAGCAGAGCCACAGCGCCGTGTCCAAACGTCCACCTCCAAACTGCCGGAAAACCTGTTTTTTTCAGTATATCACATCGCCTGCGAAACGACAATGCTAATCCTTCGCCTGTTCCTTAAGGCGGCGGTTGAACATTCGGGAGGAAAAGAGGGAGACGAGCACCATGGCCGCCAACAGCAGGAAGAACTTCAGCGAAAACGGGTCGTCCAGGTTTTCCCCCATGAGGGTCTGGATGACCATGATGGGGGACAGCCCCAGGATGGAGCCCACAAGGTAAGGGAAATATTTCGACCGGGAGGCCCCGAAATACATACTCACCACGTCGCCGGGCAGAATGCTGACCACCCGGAGCAGATAAGCGGAGAAGAGGGTGTTGTTGATTTGCAGGTGGTTTAGTTTGTCGATTTTCGGGAACTTCCGGTTGAGCCACTGGATGAATTCGCTGCCGGAAAACCGCCCGATGCAGTAGGGAATGGTGACGCAGAGGGCGAGCCCCAGAACATTGACGAGCAGCGCCGGCCAGAAAGGAAACAGCACCCCTGCCGCCATGTAGAGCGCCACCAGCGGAAACACCACGGTGAGCGACTTCAGCCCGTATAGCCCGATGAGGATGAGCGCCGCTAAAAAGAGGTTTTCCGGGGTATAACTGACGATCTGCTCGAAGGTCAGGTGCCGCAGCCAATCCCAGTTGCAGGCGATGAGAACGCCGATGATTAAAAACGGCAGGATTTTGAGAATCACGCCGAAGATTTTTTGTCCTTTGCTTTTATCCATAAAAACGCCCCAAAGACCGGCGGGGGAGAGCCCCTCAGCCGGAAAATCCGTTTTCTTTTCAGTATAGCACCGGATGGGTAAAAAAACAAACCGAAAATGTCGCAAAACCGTGAACATTTCGGGAAAATTTTGCGGGGGCGGGAAGTTTCGTTTGAAGCAAACACAAAAATCCCCCGGCGGATGCTGTATCCGCCAGGGAAATGGTTTATTGCATGAATTCCACGTCGATTTCGCCGACGCCGCCCCGCAAATCGATTTTGTAGGGAGCATCCGGCTGCCCGTAGGTTTTCTGCTTGCTGGAAAATTCGATGTCGTCGATGCTCAGGTCGCCCACCCCTTTGTCCAGGGTAAAGTAGTAGTCGCCGGGCTCGCCTAAAAGCTTCAGGTCGCAGTCGCCTACGCCCGCTTCCAGGGAAATGTCCCCTTTGACGATGCCCGTCAGGTCGAAATCCCCGGTGCCGCCGGTGATTTTGACGGCGCCTTCAATATTGGCGCCCTCCACGTCCATATCGCCCACGCCCCGGGTCAGGTCAGCGTCTCCCTTACAGGTGAGGCCTTTGACGGTGGTGTCGCCCACGCCGCTGGACAGGCTGAGACGGTTTGTGGATACGTTTTCCATGTAGAGGCTTCCCACCCCGTCAGTGACGGTCAGGGTTCCAGCGGATATGCCTTTGACGCTCAGGTCGCCCACCCCGCGGTCACATTTCATGGCGGCCAGCTCGGCGTCGGGGGGCAGGTTGATGGTCAGCTTCCGCTGCCGTTTGGGCTGCCTGATGCCGAAATTGAAATTTATGTTCCGGGACAGGTCCTTGACGATGAGCTTTCCGTCCGCGACTTCAAAGGAGAGCTTCCCTTCGGGGAAATTCTCGGATTTGACATAGGCCGGGCCGCCGTCCTGGGTGACGGTGGTGTCGGCCAGCCCCAACTGGAGCTCCACCTGGGTGAAACGGGCGTTTGCGCCCTCCAAGGCGAGGCTTTTGTTTTCATAGACCTTGCCGCCGTAGGTGTAGGTCTCCCTGCCGTCGTAGGAATTGTCGTCGTAGATATATGGTTCGTCGGCGCCGTGGCGGCCGAAGCCGAACTGGAAGAAATCTCCCTCGTAGCCGATGGCGCCCATGCTGAAGGTCAGGGCGAAAACGGCGCCTCCCATCACGAGCAGCGCAAATCCCACGCAGAGCATAATGACGGTGCTTTTTTTCATATTACTCCACCCCTTTCTTGCCGAAGGTGGATTTCACCTTCTTGGAGCTGCCGGAAAACAGCTTCCCGATGCCGCGGAACATGCCGGGGATGCCTTTTTTGCAGAGCCAGCCCACCGGCGGGATGAAGATCAGCGCCACGCCCGCCGCCATGACCGCCACAGAGAGCATGTAAAAGCCGTTTAAGGGGTCGTAGAACAGCATGGGAATGCCGAGAATCAGGGCGAGGATCACTGTGGCCACCAGCGCGACGACTGTGACGGCAAAGGAAAAGATCAGCGCCAGAGCCGTAACCGCCAGCGAGAAAATCAACGCCAGCAAGCCGATGCCCAGAGGAAACCAGATGGGAAAAGTGAGGATAAACACCAGCCAGAGCACCCAGCTTGAGGATTTCTGCTGCTTTGCCATCTGCTGGTTTTTGTAGTACCGCTCAAATGCAGAAGGGTCGTAACCGGAGCTTCCGGCAGTGGCCGAGTCGCCAGATGGCGCGCTGTTCGCCTTCTCCGAGGCGGCTTCTTCCGCCCCGTTATCGGCGTTTACCCAGCCCTGTGCCGCCGGAACCGACGGGGAGTTGAGCATGATTTTTTGCGCGACGGCTTCGGGGCTTTCCAGCTCCTCGATGACCCGCTGTTCGTTATCGACACCCGCGTCGTCAAAATACTCCTCATAAAATTGCAGGGCGTCCTCCTGCTCCCCGTAGGGCAGGGTTTTGAGAAGCCCGCGCAGCTGCTCCATAAACTCACGCCTGTTCATGCTGAAAACCATCCTTTCCGTTTTCCGCCGGTTCTTTGGAGGCGGGAAGCGCTTGCTGTAATAAGATGCGGTCGATGCGGGACTTAAAGTCCACCCATTCGCTTTGGTAATCCCTCGCCAGCTGTTCCCCCCGCCCGGTCAGGCGGTAGTAGCGGCGGTTGCGCCCCTGATAGGGGACGTCGTAGGGCTCGACGGCGTCGTCTTTCTGGAGCCGTCTGAGCACCGGGTACAGGGTGGATTCCGACACTTCCACCACCGAGCGGACTTCCTGGGTGAGCCGGTAGCCGTAGGTGTCTTCACGGGCCAGAACCGACAGGACACAGGCGTCCAAAAGGGAAGAACCCATCTGAAAAGCCATTTTTGTTTTGTCTCCCTTCTGTGTAATCGGATAAAGCGTGAGGTTTGCGGCCGAGCCGCCTTCGCAGGGCTTCATCCAGAGGAAAAGGCCTCCTTTGGGCTATCGCCGCCTGGAATCCTTTTCCGGTTGAGTTATGATATGACAAATAACATTGTTTGTTTAACGATATTATATGTTGTATAATATTAGATGTCAATAGGGTAACTGGAAAAAACTTTATTTTTTTTGGATAATCTGATATACTGGACTGCATAATAAGTTGTTTTTTATCAATATAACGATTCAGAAATCCTAAAAATTCAGGGATACGGCAGAAAAAGGGGATTTTATGATGGAGATTCGGTTTGCAAAAAGAAGCGACGGGGATGCCCTGCGCCGCATCTACGATGGGGAGCCTGGCCTATTCGCCCGGTTCGGGAGATTCCCGCCGAAGAATTGGATGGGATTTTACAAAAATACCGTCAGACGTGACGTGTAAGAAATAGAAATTCGGCGTTTCAAACCGTATAGGAGGCCAAAATATGGAAACCATAAAGCTTGGACGATACCGCCACTTTAAAGGAAAAGAATACGAGGTGCTGGGGGTGGCAAAACACTCCGAAACATTAGAGGAGATGGTCGTTTACCGCGCTTTGTACGATAATCGGGACATATGGGTCCGCCCTTTGTCTATGTGGGACGAAATGGTGGAGCGAAACGGGGCCGCTGTCAAGCGTTTTACCTACATCGGAGGCTGCGATGAACTATAAGGATGTGCACCGGGCCGTTTTTCTCGAACGGCCCAACCGGTTCATCGCCCATTGTCTGGTGGAGGGGGGAGAAGCAGCCGTCCATGCGGAGAGCACCGGCCCCATCGGCGACGAAGAAGTGGTAACACACGTGAAAAATACGGCACGATGCCGCATCGGCGGGGAAGAAGTGGTAGCTCACGTGAAAAATACGGCTCGATGCCGCATCGGCGGGGAAGAAGTGGTGGCCCATGTAAAAAACACCGGCCGATGCAGGGAACTGCTGCTCCCCGGTGCCACCGTCTGGCTTCAGCACCACGATAACCCCGCCCGAAAAACGAGCTGGTCCCTCATCGCGGTGCAGAAGGGGGAACGGCTCATCAACATGGACTCTCAGGCCCCCAACGAAATCGCCGCCGAAGCCATTTTAGACGGAACGCTGGCCCTTCCCGGCTGGGAACAGCCCGACGCGGTGCGCCGTGAGGTGCGGTACGGCGACTCCCGGTTTGACCTCTGCCTTGAAAAAGGCGGCAAACAGGCTTTCGTCGAGGTGAAAGGCGTGACGCTGGAACAGGACGGCGCGGTTTATTTCCCCGACGCGCCCACCGAGCGGGGCCTGAAACATGTCCGGGAACTGTGCCGTGCGCTGGACGGAGGGTACGGTGGGTTCATCCTCTTCATCATCCAAATGGAAAACGTCCGCTTTTTTGCCCCCAACGACGAGACCCATCCCGCTTTTGGAGAAGCCCTGCGGGAGGCGGCAAAAAAAGGTATCGGGATCGTTGCCGCCGACTGCTTCGTTAAACCGGACGAGGTGCGGCTCAAATCTATCGTCCCCGTCGAACTGTAGCAGTACCGGTGAAATTGCCGTATATAAAGGAGCAAGCCATGAACATTCTTATCCGAGAAGCGGCGGAAGCCGATTTCCCCGCCATCCACGAGCTGATGCGGCAGGTGCACCAGCTCCATTTGGAGAGCCGCCCCGACATCTACCGGGACGTGGACCCGCTGACCGAGGAATACTACCTGACCATGCTCTCCGACTCCACCGTATTGCTGGCGCTAGACGGGGACCGGGCCGCCGGGTTCTGCGTGTTCCAAATCCGGCCGTCCTATTCAAACCCTCTGTTGGTACCGCGGAAGATGGCGTTTATGGATGACCTCTGCGTCCACTCGGATTACCGGCGGCAGGGCATCGGCAAGCAGCTCTTTGAGGCGGCCTGCCAAATGTCTAAAGACGAGGGCGCCGCAACCTTGGAGCTGATGGTCTGGTCGTTTAACGAAAACGCCGTCCGGTTTTATGAGGAGCTGGGAATGACGGCGAAAAACCTGACTATGGAGCTGAAATTGTAGAAAATATCAGTGTAAAGCAAAACCCGTTTACAGAAGAGGATGCCTCTGTAAACGGGTTTTCTGTCTTATAGGCTGTGGCTTGCTTGCCGATGGGGTGCAGGAGCTATTTGGGATTTTTGATCCTTTGGGTGAAGAATCCGCCGGAAGTCCCGGATTTCCCGAAACGTAACCGCCCGGGTCAGGAGCAGCAGCCCGAAATAGCACAGCAGCATCAGTCCTGCCTTGACGACCACCGCCATGGCATGGGAGGAAAAGGTGAGGCCCCGCACCAGATAGAGCACTCCAATTGAGGAAGCCGTCACGGCGATGATGGGCTTAATGACCCAGTCGCCCAGGGAGAAGGGAATCTCTGTCACCCGGACGAGGCAGTTGATGCTCAACGCCGCGTTGACAAAGGTGCTGATAAACATGACGGCGATGTAGCCATTGACCCCGTAAATAGGGATCAGCAGGTAGATGAGTACAACGCTTATGGCCGAGTCGATGATGCTGTACCGCAGGGAACTGACCTGTTCGTCCAGACCTTTGAGCATGGCGTCTGCCACCGTGTCTAGATACAGCATGGGCACCAGCGGAGCTAGAACCCGCAGCATGGCCCCCGCTTCGGCGCTCTGGTAGACGGCGAGGCCCAAATCCTCCCCAAAGGCGATGAACGCCGCTGTGATGGGCAGGGAAAAAAAGAGGGTGAGCTGCATGACCCGGGAGGCGAGGCGGTTAATCTGCCGCCGGTTGCCCACCGCCGCCGCTTCCGCCAGCTCCGGGACAAGAAGGCTCGAAAAGGATGTGAGAAAAGCCGACGGAAAGGTGAGGATGGGCATGACCATGGCCTCCATCATACCGTACTGAGCCAGGGCGCTCTGGCCGGTTGCCCCGTATTTTTTGAAGCCCCTCGGTATGAGGATATTTTCGATGGTCACCAGCGCCGACCGCAAGTAGGAGCTCAGGGCCACCGGAATGGTGATGGCCAGCACCCTGCGGGTGGTCTCCTTCTGCCGCTTGGGGGTGAAATTCCGTTTCCGCCGGTCCCGGAGGTAGAGGACCAGGGTGTATAAGAAGGCCAGCGCTTCGCCGCCCACCGAGCCCAAAGCGATGGCGGCACATGCCCAGGTCATCCCCTTGGGGAGCAGGATGGTGAGTCCGACGGATACCACCGCCATCCGGATAAGCTGTTCGAGAATCTGGCTGGAAGTGGATTTCACGACGTTGCGGATGGCGAAGAAGTACCCCCGCAGGCTGGAGGAAAAAGCCATGAAGGGCAGGGCGCAGGCGAGAATCCGCAGGGATAAGACGGTCCGCGGGTCGTCTAGGAGCTTTGTCCCGATGGGGACCGAAAACCCGTACAGAGCCGAAGCCGCCACCGTGCTGACGATGACACCGTAGATCATGCACTTGCGCATGGCATCGTTGGCGTCGGCATAAGAGCCCCGGCCGATGCCCTCGGCGACGAGCCTTGTCACCGACAGGTAGATCCCCGAAGTCGCAAGAGTGGAGGCAAAGTTATAAACCGAAAAGACCAGCTGGTAGAGCCCCATTCCCTCGGCGCCGATTTGCCGGGAGAGATACGCCCCAAAGGCCACTCCGATCAACCGCAGGATGATGGAACCCACCGTCAGGATCACGGTGTTTTTGAGGAAAAGTTTTGCTTTCATCGACATCTGCCTTTCCGCCGTCCGCCCCGAGATCCAGGGCCGCGGCCAAATCCATACCATGTACCATTTATATGGACAGGAAGGGGCAAACATGCCAGAAAGGCGTAAAAAACCGACATGGATAACCCATGCCGGTTTTTGGTGACAGGGAAAGCTATTTGATACCGATCCGCATCCGGTAGCTGAAGTGGATGGGGAAGGTTTCGCCGCCGAAAATTTCCTCCGCCGTGCGGATGAAGGCGCTGAGTTCTGTTTCGATTTCCTCCGGGACGGTTTTCAGCACCGTTTGGAGCCCGCCCTGGCTCATAGCAAGGCCGATAAAGCGTTTGGCGTCGCAGTTTTCCTCGCTGGAAAAGAGGACTTCCCGGGCATAGCGGAAATAGCCGCTCTCCCGGATGTTTTGCAGATGCCACTCCTTTGGAAACTGGAAAAAGCTCTCCTGAAGCTCCTTATGGGCGGCGGTGATCCGGTTGCATTTGGCCCGCAACCCGTCAAATGCGCGTTCCGCCTCCCAGCGGGCGACGGGCGGCCAGTCGCAGTCAACAGTGGCAAAGACGCCGCCCGGTTTTAAGAGGCGGTTTATCTCCCGCAGAGTGCTTTCCGGCTCCATCCAGTGGAAGGACTGGGAGCAGATCACCACGTCGGCGATCCCGTCTGAAAGGCCGATTTGATGGGCGTACCCCTGCTGGAAGGAAATACCGCTCTCTTCTTTTTCCAGGGCTTTTTGAAGCATTTCACCGTTGGGTTCTATGCCGATGGCCTCCCGGCACCGCCCCTTCCAGGCGGCGGTGGAAAGGCCGGTGCCGCAGCCCAAATCCACTACGGTATCCGGCGTTTTTTGCAGATACTGCCCGATGATTTCGGTTACCAGTTTCGGCATCCGGGGGCGGTTTTCGTCGTACACCTCGGAAAACCCATTAAACCGGGCGGCGTTTTTCATGGCAGCGGTCAGCATGGCGACACATCCTCTCTAATAATGACAGTAGGGACGAACTGTATTCGTCCCTACTATTTTCTCAGGTTATTTTACATCGAAGATGACGTTTTGAATGGCGGTGATGATCTGCTCCGAGGTGAAGCGGGCGACCCCCACCTGGTCCAGCATTTCGTCGATGGGTGTGGCGGTGGCGTCCAGATAGCTGAAAGTGATGTTCTGAAGCGCCTTGGAGAGGGTCTCTCTGTCTTGGGCATCCTCAGCGGCGGCCAGCTCTGCCTGCAACAGCCGCAGGGTGATGGCTACAGCCTGCTGTTTGGTAAAAAGGGCTTCTTTTGCTTCCACCCGGAACTCATCTATGACTTTTAACGATTTCATTTTAATATCCTCCTTGTGTTTCGGTACTATAACCAGTATAACCAAAAAGTGGGAAAAAGGCAAGGAAAAATGAAAAACCGCATGCCCTAAAAGGCAGGCGGTTTGATGTTACGGTTTCGCATTTATGTATTTCAGCACGCCGACGGTGTTGTCGATATCGTCTATTTTGTCCTCGATGTCCTCGAGCCGTTCCAGCTTGTCGACGTTGAAATGATGGCCCTCCGACAGAAGCTGGATGCCTTTGACCACGTCGTTTTCCAAAACGACCTCCACTCGGGCCAGACGCTCGTCAATACCGGTGACTTTTTCATCCAAAGCGTCAAATTTTTCAAATAGAACGCGCTGTCCTTCTTCCAGTGCGCGTTGTCCTTCTTCCAAAGCGCCGACTCTCGCATCCAGGGCGTCGACCTTTGCAGTGAGTGCGCGTTGTCCTTCTTCCAAAGCGTCAACTCTCGTGTCCAGAGCTTCAACCTTTGCAGTGAGAACCCGCTGCCCTTCTTCCAAAGCGCCGATGCGATTTTCCAGAGAATCCATCCGATTTTCCAGAGAATCCAAGCGCGCATCCACCTGGTCAAACCGCTTATCAAAACGCTCCATCATCTGATAAAGCAGATCGTATACCTTCTGTTCGTCCATGGCCATCCCTCCGTGACTTCCAGTATACCAGACATCGTTTTGGATTTCAAGGAAAAAATTCGTTTCCGGCTAAAATTGCGCGGAATCCGAACTTTCCGTTTCCAGCGGTTCCAACTCCCCGTGCTTTTTCTCGAAAAATTCGATCCGCCGGGTGATCATGATCTTCACCTGAGCGTTGACCGAACGGCCGTAATATTCGCAAAGGGATTTGAACTTTTCATACATCAGATCGTCTACGTGAATAGAAAAATGCTTTACCATTTCGTCACCTCCTTGTATTCATTTTACAGGAAAAGAAAGGAAAATGGGAAAGTGAACCTGACATAGGCCCACTATTTTCTTCCGCTCATAATCTAAAAATCCCTGCACATCATAACCGTGAATAGAGGAAGCATTTGACACCTGCCCCAAAATATACTAAAATAAGACTAGTTACGTCTGCTTGTCAGGCGGATGATGTTGATTTCACTTGCTGTCCCAAGGAAAGCGGGTCTAACCAGCGCGGTCATGTCCCCGGCCCACAAAACGGCGGGGGCGTTTTCGGGTATCGGCGGAGATTCTCTCCGAGACTCTTAGGGACAGGCTGTCCCAGGCCGCCGGTCACGCGGGACAAAGCCCAAAATAAACGGTTACGGAGGACTTCATGGCTAAGAAAAGGGAAGAGTACGGAAATGAAAGCATATCGTCGCTCAAGGGCGCCGACCGGGTGCGCAAACGCCCGTCGGTCATCTTTGGGTCGGACGGCCTGGAGGGCTGTGAGCACTCCTTCTTCGAGATTCTCTCAAACTCCATCGACGAGGCGAGAGAGGGCTACGGCAGCAAAATCGTCGTCACCCATTTTGCCGACGATTCCATTCAGGTGCAGGATTTCGGCCGCGGCATCCCGGTGGACTGGAACAACAACGAACAGTGCTATAACTGGGAGCTGGTGTTCTGCGAGCTGTACGCCGGCGGCAAGTACAAAGAGCAGGGGAACAACTACGAATATTCCCTGGGTCTGAACGGTTTAGGCTCCTGCGCCACCCAGTATTCCTCCGAGTATTTCGACGTGACGGTCGTCCGGGACGGGTTCCAGTACGACCTCCACTTTGAAAAGGGAAATATCGTGGGCGAGATGAAAAAGACCCCCACCACCCAGAAAAAAACCGGCACCACCCAGAAATGGCGGGCGGACCTGGACGTTTTTACCGACATCAAAATTCCCCAGGCATACTTCCTTGACACCATCAAAAAGCAGGCGGTTGTAAACCCCGGCGTCCTCTTTGAATTTGTCGACCACACGCCGGATGGTGTGCAGAAGTTCGATTTCTGCTACGAAAACGGCATTACCGACTATCTGAAAGAACTGGTGGGGGAACAAGGCCTCACCGGGGTGGAGTACTGGGAAGCCGAACGGGTGGGCCGGGACCGTGACGACCGTGACGACTACAAAGTAAAACTCTCGGTGGCCCTCTGTTTTTCCAACCGGGTTCAAATTTCGGAATACTACCACAACTCGAGCTTTCTCGAGTACGGCGGCTCCCCGGAGCGGGCGGTGAGGCAGGCTTTCGTCTCCCAGATCGACTCCTACCTAAAGCAAAACGGCAAGTACCTGAAAAACGAGGGAAAAATCACCTTTGCCGACGTGGAGGACTGCCTCTGCCTGATTTCGTCCTCCTTTTCCACCCAGACCTCTTACGAAAACCAGACCAAAAAGGCCATCACGAACAAGTTTATCTACGAGGCCATGACGGAATTTTTAAAGCACCAGCTGGAAGTTTACTTCCTGGAAAACCCGGTGGACGCCTCCAAAATCGCCGAGCAGGTCCTCGTCAACAAGCGGAGCCGGGAAAACGCTGAGAAAACCCGCCTCAACATCAAAAAGAAGCTCCAAGGTAATATGGATATCACAAACAGGGTTCAGAAATTTGTCGACTGCCGCACCAAGGACGTCTCCAAACGGGAGCTGTTCATCGTGGAGGGCGACTCGGCATTGGGCTCCTGCAAACTCTCTCGGGACGCGGAGTTTCAGGCTATCATCCCCGTCCGCGGCAAGATTTTAAACTGCCTCAAATCGGGCTACGACAAGATTTTTAAAAGCGACATCATTATCGATTTGCTCAAAGTTTTGGGCTGCGGCGTGGAAGTCAAGGCCAAGCAGAACAAGGACATTGCCTCTTTCGACCTGTCGGGCCTGCGCTGGAACAAGGTCATCATCTGTACCGATGCCGACGTGGACGGCTTCCAGATCCGCACTCTCATCCTCACCATGCTCTACCGGCTGACCCCCACCCTCATCGAGGAGGGCTACGTCTACATCGCCCAAACGCCCCTTTACGAGATCAACACCAAAAACAAGGTTTATTTCGCCTACAACGAGCCGGAAAAGGCCCAGATTCTCGAGGAAATCGGCAGCGAGAAGTACACCATCCAGCGATCCAAGGGACTGGGCGAAAACGAGCCGGACATGATGTGGCTTACCACCATGAACCCGGAGACCCGCCGGGCCATTAAGGTCATGCCCGAGGACGCCGAGCGTATGTCCCAGGTGTTCGACCTGTTTGAGGGCGACGATTTGCAGGGAAGAAAAGATCACATCGCAAACCACGGCCATGAGTACCTGGATTTAGCGGATATCTCCTGATTTTTCATCATTTTTATCATCAAAGGGACGACAGCGCCCCGCTGTTTCCTTTCCGAAAGGACTAACGTCAGATGGCTAAAAAGAAAACCCCCGAAACCAAACGTGTCACCCGCACCGACGCCTATATCAAAGACGCCGGCGTGGTCATGGAGCAGCCCATCACCGAAACGATGGAAGTGAACTTCATGCCCTACGCCATGAGCGTCATTATGTCCCGTGCCCTGCCGGAGATCGACGGCTTTAAGCCGTCCCACCGCAAGCTTCTCTACACCATGTACAAGATGGGGCTTTTAAACGGCGCACGGACCAAATCGGCAAACGTGGTGGGGCAGACGATGAAGTTAAACCCCCACGGCGACGGCCCTATTTACGAGACAATGGTGCGTCTGGCCCGCGGCAACGAGGCCCTTTTGCACCCCTATGTGGACAGTAAGGGAAACTTCGGCAAAGCTTACTCCCGGGACATGGCCTACGCCGCCTCCCGTTACACCGAGGTAAAGCTTGAAAAAATCGCCGCCGAGCTCTTTCGGGACATCGACAAAAACACCGTCGATTTCGTCCCCAACTACGACAACACCACCACTGAGCCGGTGCTGTTTCCCACCACCTTCCCGGCGGTTTTAGTTAACTCCAATATCGGCATCGCCGTATCCATGGCAAGCGCCATCTGCCCCTTTAATCTGTCGGAGGTCTGCGAAACAACCATCGGGCTTTTAAAAGACCCGGATTTCGACGTATCGGAGACCTTAAAGGGCCCGGATTTTCCCGGCGGCGGCTACATCATTTACGACGAAACGGAGCTGCAGAAAATCTACAGCACCGGCCGGGGTTCGGTTCGGGTACGTGCCCGCTACCACTACGACAAAACCGAAAACTGCATCGAAATTACCGAGATTCCCCCCACCACCACGGTGGAGGTGGTCATCGACAAGATCATCGACCTCATCAAGCAAAACAAAATTAAGGAAATTTCCGACATCCGGGACGAAACAGATCTGTCAGGCCTCAAAGTCGCCATCGAGATCAAGCGGAGCGTCGACCCGGACAAGCTGATGCAGAAGCTCTATAAAATGACCCCTTTGGAGGAGGCTTTTTCCTGTAACTTCAACGTTTTGATCGACGGGACGCCCCGGGTTATGGGCGCTAAGGAAATTCTCTTAGAGTGGATCCGTTTCCGCCGGGGCTGCGTCCGCCGCCGGGTGGAATTTGACCTGAAAAAAAAGCAGGATAAGCTCCATCTCTTGGAGGGCTTAAGCAAAATCCTTCTCGACATCGACAAGGCTATCAAGATCGTCCGGGAAACCGAGGAAGAAGGGGAAGTGGTCCCCAACCTGATGATCGGCTTCGGCATCGACGAAATCCAGGCCGAGTACGTGGCGGAAATCAAGCTGCGGCACTTGAACCGGGAGTACATTTTAAGCAGATTAGAGGAAATCCAACAGCTCAAAAACGACATCGCCGAGATGCAGGATATCCTCGAAAGCCCCCGGAAGGTGAGCAACATCATCATCGCGGAGCTTCGCGACGACATTAAAAAATACGGCCAGCCGAGAAAGAGCCTCTTTATCTACGCCTCCGACCTGCCCGACGAGGAGGAAGAGGAGGACGTCCCTGACTACGCCGTTAACGTATTCGTGACGGCGGAAGGGTACTTCAAAAAAATCACCCCCCAATCCCTGCGGATGAGCAGTAACCAGAAGCTCAAGGAAGGGGACGAGGTGGTGCTTCAGCTGGAAGTGAGCAACAAGGCAGAGCTTTTATTCTTCTCCGACAAGGCACAAGTCTATAAGGCGAAGCTTTCCGATTTTGCTGAGACCAAGGCAAGCGTCATGGGCGACTATATTCCCTCAAAGCTGGGGTTTGACGAGGGGGAAAAACTCCTGAGTGCCGTCGTGACGACGGATTTTGCCGGACACGTGTTGTTTTTCTTCGAAAACGGAAAGGTGTCCAAGGTGCCGCTTTCTTCCTACGAGACCAAAACCAACCGCAAAAAGCTCCAGAACGCCTACAGCGACAAATCGCCTCTCGTCGCCCTCAAGGTCCCGGCGGAAGGGGAGGAATTTGTCCTCACATCAACGGGTAAGCGGAAGCTGATCTTCAACCCCGACATGATCGCTTCAAAAGCCACCCGGGATAACCAGGGCGTCGCCGTTATGACCCTCAAAAAGGGCGCGTTTTTGCAGTCGGTGGACGCCCTCACCCCCGAGACCTTCGTGAACCCCCATCGGTACCGGACAAAAACCCTGCCCGCGGCGGGCGCCATCGTCCGGGAGGAGGATTTGGGCGAACAGCTCACCTTAGGATAAAACGGGGTGCCGTTTTGGGAATCACTCGGTGCCGATACAGAAAAGAAGACGAATTCGGATCTACAAACAAAAAGCAGGAGAACCCCTCCTGCTTTTGTTTTATGTCAAAAGTTGCATGGTGTAACTAATTTTCTCAAAAAGTATTGACAAGTCTGGAAAAAGATGGTATGCTGAACCCAAAGACAAAAGAAAGAGGCCGCGTAAAAAGCTAGCCGCTTTCCACACAAGCCCCTGACTTTAAGCCATATTGCTATGACCTACTTCGCAACTAGAGTATAGCATACGGCACGGATAATGTCAAGGGGAAACCAACAAAGGGGGGTGTCCCATTGTCTTTTGATAACTATGTGCTGTCCTTCTTTTGTCTCATTTTTGACGAAAGAAGTGGTATGATTGAACCAAAATATCAATGGTTTTGTCCATGAAGCGCAGCTTTTAGTAACAGAAACAGAGCTTAAAAACGCCTGCGCCTGGTTTTATGCCCGATTTTTGATGGAAGCCCCGGAAACAGACATGCTTAGCCAGGCCAACACCTTACTGGTTCCTAGGAAATATAAATTATTGACCCCTCAAGGTCCCCGAGAAGAGGCTTTGCTCCAGCAAAAAGGCGTTCAGAAAAAAATGCTTTTCAAAGGGCAGATATATGACATCGTGGAAAGATATGCCGATCATTATCGCTTGAACGAGTCCTATGCGCCGCCCGAGGTGATTAAAAGGCTGAACGCCACCATCGACCAATTTGTAGAAACTGCTGCGGATAAAATGACCAATAACGTTTCAAGTTTACTGCTGCGGGGAGTTGCGGTTGAATATTTGGCCTTGGGAATGACGGCGATATTCCGGGTAGAGGAAGAAAAATTCCAGAAAAGGATTGCCGATCAGTACGAAAAGGTCGCTTGGTATCTTTATCTGCAAACCTATGAAAAAGGGGAAAGATTTCTTTTTCAGGCGGAAGAAACGGAGAACACCTGCGAACGCTGTGAGGCTCCGCACCTGAAAGCCTATACCCTGGATGAAATCGTGGAGTTGGATCTGCTACCGCCCCTGCACCCAAACTGTCGCTGCCGGCTGACATGGCTGCCGGAGGCTTTGAGCATTGAAATGACTGGAGACCCGCAAAAAGGGCTTTCTGGGATAGACCGTGCCAAGGAAAACAAACGAACTTATGAAAGGCCCAATAATTTTGAGTACAACTTGACCCATTGGGATGAAGAGGTCAGGGAAACAATCCGCTCTTTTCAGCAAGTACAGCAAAGCCGCAAAGAGGCGGGAGACTGGGCCAATTATTGGACTGTGGGCTTAGTGGAACGTTTTGAGCAGCTAAAGGCCAAAGCAGAACTGACAGGAAAGCCATTTGACAAACTGAATATGATTATGTTAGGGTTGCCCGAAGATACAGCCCGAATGATCGTGGGGGCTATTTTTCCCGAGCGACCCGGTTCCTTTGCCCATATCATGGATATTATTGGGACAGGCTCTTTGGTATACGGCGGGGTCAAAGGAATCAAGTCGCTAAGAGCGGGAAAAGTGTCGGGCATATCCGGAGCGGGGTTTTTGGACGACGGGTTGGACTTAACAGATGACGCGGTGAGACGCGGAGTAACCGGGGCCTTGGATAATGTGGATGACGTGGCGAGATATTCACCGAAAAGCGGTGTTGGGATTGTAGATGATGTGGTTAAGGGGGGAAGTGGAACCAAAGGTGACCAGATTGTATTTGGGAGTGATACTAAATCTGCAACAAAACTAAATAATCAAATGACTAAAAGGGGCTGGACAGAAAATACAGTGAGAGATACTGTAAATCAGCCATATACAACACGAGTAAGTACAAACAAAGCGACCGGAAATCCAGCAACAGTATATTATAATAAATCAGGGGGCTATGTAATAATTGATGATGTAACAAATGCAATTGTTCAAGTGAGTGATAATATCAACCCCTCTACTTGGGCACCAGATCCAAGCATTGTTGATCCGTATTTACCTGATACACCGAAATAAGGAGAATTGAAATGGAGACAAAAAAGATTATAAATATACTAGAAAAAAGCCCAGGAAATTTTTGTAAGAACCAGAATGACATTTATATAAGCCTGGACAATATGCTAACGATACCAAACTTAGTAAAAAAGTCTGGGAAATTACACAGTTTACTTATTACTCCGTATCTTATCAATAGAGATAATCACATGATTTTTGAACTGCATTATTATGAATTTGAAATTGAAGTTTGTGATTTGGAAAAATCATATTTTGTTGATTATCCGAAAGAAAATTTGTTATCTAAAGAACTTATTGATAACTTTAAGCCTAAAGCATTTGTAGCCATAAATGATTTTGCTTTTTATGAAAGGATATTAAATGATTACTTAAAAAATATTCAAATGACTTCTTTCGAAGAAGAGAAAACTCTAGACAGCAGATTAGAAAATTCGATGTTATACTTCCAAGTTTTTTAGAAATTTTTATTTTCCGCCCGGCCTTGCCGGCGATGTCTACCGAGGTTATGCCGCTTTCTGGCATAACCTCTTTAACCCGCACACTTTTCGACCCTGGTAATATCGGCGGATTTGGAGAGAAATGCCTGAGTGAGATGGAGTGACGGCAGTTGGGAGAGATCACCATTGAGAACAAGCCAGCCCAGTTTCACAAGCTGACGAGGAAGGTCAGCCGTTATGTGACGGAAGGAAAGACACCCGTCTATGGGCTGGAAAACGCCTACGGCTATGGCCGCACGTTGGCGGTGTGGCTCCTTGAAAAAGGCTGCATCGTAAAAGACTGCATCGTAAAAGACGTAAACACCGCCCTGTCCTACGCCCAGAGAAAAAGCGTCCCCATGTACCAAAAAAGTGACAGCTACGATGCGGAGGCAGTGGCATTGGTCTTAATCAACAAGCTGCCGGATGCCATCCCGGATGATAAATACTGGACGTTAAGCCAGTTGGTCAATCGGAGGGATAACATCAGCGTCCATCAACAGAGACTAAAGAACCAGCTTCACGAACAGCTTTGCATGGCGTATCCAAGCTACAAGAAGTTCTTCGAGGACATCGGACGCCCAACGCCTTTGTATTTCTTCGGGAGATACCCATCCCCCATACATCTGCATGGAAAATCAGCGGAGGAATTGGCGGGAGAGTTGCGCCCGGTGAGCCATAATAACTGCTCCACCAAACGGGCGGACCGGACACTGGAACTGGTAAAGTCCAGACGGGGAAACCTACCGAGACTGCCAGGAGAGCCGGGATGCCGTCACCAGAGGCCTGGTGGAGGATTTGGAGCACTATACCGTGTTCAGATGAAGGAAGTGGAGGCGGCGATAGAAGCCATGCTTCCAAACTTTAACTGCACCCTGATGACCATGCCGGGAATCGACATAGCAACGGCGGCAAACCTGCTGTCCGAAATCGGAAACATTGACCGATTCCCCAATGCCAACAAGCTGGCGAAATTCGCCGGGATCGCCCCTGTGAACTTTTCCTCGGCGGGAAAAGGGAAGGACGTGTGCCCCAAACAGGGAAACCGGCGGCTCCAGGCCATCTTTTACTTTCTTGCCATCCAGATGGTGCAGGTAGCCTCCAGCGGGACGGCGAGGCATCTCGTGTTCCTGGAGTATTATCTGAGGAAGCAGGAGGAAGGCAAGAACAAACCACAGGCGTTAATCTGCATTGCCAGACGCCTGGTGAATATCGTGTACGGAATGTTAAAGAACCACACTGAATTCCGGGAACCGGAGAGAAGAACAGGGGAAGAAACTGTTTGAAATCGGCTGTCGGAGCATTTATATTGGAGACAAACACAGCGGAGAAGGGATTCCCTTGTTCTTTTTCTGTATTTGAGAATCAGGATTAAAAACTGCCGAAACCAACAAGGCAGGGCGCTTTTTCCAAAGAAGGGAATGGAAAAGGCGTAAAAGGCATGAGGGTTCAGTGTCAATGCCAAGTGGGGAAGTAGGGCTACTGATATAGTTAATAATCCCAAAGAAGTAAATATCCATGGAAAAATTAATAGTGAATTAGATGAGGTTGATTTAGTTAACAAAATAATTTACGAAGATAAATCGGCGACTAATTTATATATGGATAATCCTGACTTCCCGCAGACAGAAGCACAATGGGCTTATAAACAAAATCAAACAGCTTGGGGATGGAATATGCAGAACCCAACTGAAATTATTGTTTTACTTACAGAGTTAAATAATGACTTTAAGAATCTATAATGAATTTTTTATTTTCTGCAATAAAAATGGAGGTAAATCATATGTTTTTTTCACTTAAAGAAAAAAACATAATGGAAAAATTGTTTTTGGCAATTAGTAAAAATAAAGATGATATATATATTTTAACATTGTGCAATGGGGATGTTGTCGAAGCAAAAGTAGATACCTGCTATGAAACAGATAATGGCCTTGAGGACGATGATTCAAATTTTGAGGAGTATTTTGCTTGTGCACTAAAAATATTAAAAATTGTAAATAACAATAGTAAAACGCTTAAAAATGGAGAGTTAATCGAAATTAATTACCATAATTATCCTAAGGAGATAAGAACTTCCAAAGGTGAAATCATTTAATCGCAGACACTGTAGGAGGTATTCCATTGGGCAAGGCCTATCGGAATACCTCCAGTTTTCTGTATACGAAAGGTCAAAGGAATCAAGTCGCTGAGAGCGGGAAAAGTGTCGGGCATATCCGTAGCAGGGTTTTTGGACGTTGCCAATGGCTGAGTCTTTCTCCTAGTAGAGCTAATATAAGGATGATGTTGGTTTTTAAGGAAATAGAAAGGCATATGTGATTTTTGGATATTTTAGATGTTTTGCTTCCTGCAGCCTCTTGCCAAACGATAGGAAAAGTCTTATAATCCATAGTGAAGATTCCTGCTTCGCGGGAAAGGGCAATCTCCCGCGGAATTTGAGAACCTCCCTGAGCGGAGGATATTTGGTGCCCGATGAAACTCTCGCATCTGCTTTGGGAGCGGGGAAGACAGAAAAAGAAAGGCGTATGAAGATATGGGACTGTTTACCAAGGACAAAAACTTTTACCGGCGTTTTTTTGCGCTGACCTTTACTATTGCACTGCAAAATGTAATCGTTTTCGCTGTCAATCTGGCGGATAACGTCATGCTGGGAGCCTACAGCGAGCCATCCCTTTCGGGAGTGGCGCTGGTCAACCAAATTCAATTTTTCCTCCAAATGGTGGTTATGGGCGTCGGGGAAGGAATCGTAGTGCTCAGCTCCCGATGCTGGGGGCGCAAAGATATAGACCCCATCCGCAAAATCGTCAATATCGGCTTAAAGTTCGGCGTCATCTTTGCCGTTATCCTCTGGGCAGTGGTGTTTTTCCTGCCTCATCAGACGCTGGGGCTTCTCACCAACGAAGGGGAAGTCATCACCGAAGGGGTAAAATACCTTCAGATCATCTGCTTTTCCTACGTGTTTTTCGCTATGACGAACGTGCTCCTCTGCTCTTTGAGAAGCGTCGAGACGGTCAAGATCGGCTTTGCGGTGTCCACTTCTACGCTGATTATCAACTGCTGCCTCAACTACTGCCTGATTTACGGCAATTTTGGCGCGCCGGAGTTGGGGGCTAGAGGCGCCGCCGTTGCCACTCTGACTTCCAGGGTAATCGAATTCATCATTGTTCTTTTTTACCTGAAATTCGGGGACAAGAAGATTTGTTTGAAGCTGAGGGACTTCGGAAAGATGGACAAGGCTCTTCTCAGCCAGTATGTGAGGGTGGGGTCTCCTGTCATCGCCTCCAATGCCATGTGGGGCATCGCCCAGGCGATCCAGACCGGTATTTTGGGACATCTGGGTGCTTCAGCCATCGCCGCCAACAGCATCGCCACCACGGTGTTCCAGATATTGTCGGTGGTTTCTTACGGCGCAGCCAGCGCGTCTGGGGTCCTGGTAGGCAAGACCATTGGAGAGGGTAAAATCCATCTCGTCAAGGAGTACGCCAAGACGCTGCAAATTCTGTATCTCATTATCGGTGTGGCGACGGGAGCGCTGCTGTTTTTTTCCAAAGGGTTCATCCTTACCTTCTATCAGATTTCCGAAGCTTCCAAGGCGCTGGCAATCCAGTTTATGAATGTTCTGTCGGTGACAGTGATAGGGACGTCCTATCAAGTGGCGGTGCTCACAGGTATCGTCCGCGGGGGCGGGGATACCAAATTCGTCCTCTACAACGACAGTATCTTTATCTGGCTGGTGGTCATCCCTCTGTCCTGGGCCGCGGCGTTTTGGCTGAAGCTTCCGCCCCTTATCGTTTTTTGCTGCCTCAAGTGCGACCAGATCCTTAAATGCTTTGTAGCGGTCGTTAAGGTGAACTTCTGCAAATGGGTCAAGTCTGTGGACAAAGGGCAGATAGAGCTCAGCGAAGAGTGATTTAGGGATTTATAAAACAGAAAAAAGCGCCCGCCAGGAGCGCTCTAATTTCCATCCGCAGGGCGGTGTGCCGCCCGCAAACGCAGTGACGGAGGAAAAAGGGCTTTCGGCGGGTGCTTTTTTGTTTTCACTACAGGGTTTCGACGAAATCTCGGACGTTTTCCAGCTCTTTGCAGAGGGGTTCACCGATGGTCTTTGACAGAGCCTGGTTCAACACGTCGTAGTTGTTGTCCGCCTGAACGATGGGATCATCGGCATGTTTTTTCAAGCGGTCGATCCGGCTGTTCAGTTCGTCGAGCACCTGCTGCTTGACGTTTTTGCTCATCTAAAATTCCTCTCTTTCAGGGAAAGCATGGCACTGCGGGCAAACGCATTTCCGTGGTGCCGATTGCCTTACTAGTATCCGCTGAATTGAAGGAGTTATGCGAAATTTTTTGCAAAGGCATTCGATTACAAATTGAGCGCTACAATGGCAAGTGTGCCCAAAGCGACGCCGAATTTTTGCTGGATCGACAGCTTTTCTTTATACACAAATAGCGATATGAAAACCGTTGTCACAATACCTCCGGCGGAAATTAAGGGAAACATAACAGACGCCGGCATTTTGAGGGACAGTACCAGCACGAAGAGGTTGACAGCGCCGTTGCCAAGACCACATAAAAGATACCAGAGAAAACCTTGCTTCAGGTTGTTGGCAAGTCGTTTCTTTTCCACAGGCAGTGCAAGCAGGAACATAACAACGGCCGAAATAGTGAGGGCTATCATCATAAATTCATTCTTGTATCGGCCGCCGCAATCGATTTGCTGAACTTTTTGAATGGTGGAGCAGGCGCCATTCCCCACAAAAGCCAGTAAGGCAAACAGGCCCCATTTAAGGGTAATTTCTTTTTTTTCTCCCTTTTTTTCCCAGTTGATGAGAAATAGGGAGACAAGCAGCAGGAAAATTCCGATCAAAAGCCAGATTCCTATTGGTTCATTTAAAAAGAGCAAGCCATAAAATGTGGGAATAATCAGCGAGTAAGAAATGATCAAGGAGGTTAAGGCCAGCGGCCCTTCGGTTATGGCAAGCAGGGTGAATACCATTGCAACGCTGTACGCAATTGCAAAAGCAATCGCATAGATTAAGGCTGTCGAGGAAAATTGAAAACTTCCGCCGGAGACCGCAACGAAAAGTAAGGCAGCAACCAGAGCACTCGCCGCGGAAAAGCTGTAAACGCCGCCTTTTACCCTGATGTTGTAGGCTTTTCTTGCCACCTGCTGCAGCGTCATCCCGAATATAATGACAATCAGTAAAAATGCGTTCATTTTTCCTCCTTATGGATGGAAAAGGATATTTTGACTGCTCCATCTAGTGAGATTTTTTCGTGATTTTCTGAAACTTATATTTATCGTGAGATTCAAAATATCATACTCTTTTCCTTTTGTCAACGCATTTTCCAATCAGGTCATTTTTTAGTGTTTTTTCATCAATAATGAAACAGCCGGCGCTTTTTAGCGACGGCTGTTTCTGCTCCATTATTTAATTTCATCATCCGGTATTCTGGTCAGCTATCCCACCAAATACTGTTCAATACCCTTTTCCTTGAGGGCGGGAATCTGGTCTGCCGAGTCAACGGTGGGAATCAGGTCTTTTGTGGGGGCGGTGATTGCGTCGAGGACAGTCAAATCACTTCCAACAATGGGAGAAGCAGGATAAACGGTGAATTCGTTGGGGTTCACAGTGTAGACCTGTGGGCGTTCACCTTTGTAGCATTCGCCTTTATAGGCCGGAATGACGGGCACATCAAAGGCCTTGGCGGAGTCGGACATACCGGTATAGATTTTCTCAAGGGCTTCTTTCGTAGTCATCGCAGAGGCATTGGGGCCGAGGCCCATGCCCCGCTGGTTTGCGGTATTGGGGTATTGGATGCCGTTTACGACGATGGCTTTGTAGCCGGACTGGGCGATTTCAGTGACGATGGCGTTGAGATAACTGCCGGCCGCTTCCATATAGGGGTTCAGCCAGGATTTTCCCCCTGCGTCAGCAGAATTGTCGAGCCAGGTGACTCCCGGCTGGTTCTGATAGAGGTAAGAAGTAGAGTAAGTGGCGTGAGAGGCGTAATCGTCCTGTAAGGCGTAAATGCGGGCGACAGGCCGCAGGCCGTATCGCTCGATGAGCTCCGCTAATGCCTTCCCATCGATTTGAGTCTCGCTCAAAGCGCCGCTTCTTTGGGCCAGCTCCACCTGGGAGGGGTAGAAAATCCGCCCGGCGGCGTTTTTCAGCTCGACGGTGACGCTGTTATAGAGGGTTTTATCCACCGTTTTGAGGAAGGCCTCGGCCGCGTCCAGGCTTCTCATGCTGTCAGCGGGCAGGAGGATAGAACGAATGTCAGAAGCGGTATTCTGAGGCTCCGGCTGAGATTCCGAGCCTTCCGGCTCGCCGGAGCTGTCCGCCGAACTATCTTCTGAGGGCAGGACCGAACTCTCCGAAGATGAGGGCTCCTTCGGCTTATAGTTGGGGTCATTGAGGCGACTGATAGACTGGGCGACGCTGTATCCCACGAAGATAAGCGCAGCCAGCACCAAAATAAATACCAGCGTCTTGACGATTTTCATCCGCCTGCGCTTGCGGCTCATATATCCGCTGCGGTAATGTTTGATTTTTCTTCTTCTTGCCATACCGGTTCCAATCCTTTCGGGAATGTATTACATAGACAGCTCGTGTCCGATGAGGCCGTGAAAGGCCAGAGAGAGGATACCAATGTAAATGAGGGTGATGGGGAAGCCACGGAACACCCGGGGAATTTTATCGCTGTTTAATCGGTCGAAGCCCAGGGCGATCAGGTAGGAGGCCAGTATGAATCCCACGCCGGTGCCGATGCCAAAGGCCAGATATCCCCAAAAATCCATCTTGGCAGACGCGTTTAAGAGAAGCGCTCCTAAAACCGCGCCGTTAAAGGCTGCTAAATGAATCATGGGACGGATTTTATCGATTTGTTTTTTGAGAAACTTGCTGCAAAAGAGCAGCACCGCCACATACACCGCCCCGACGATGACCACATAGAAGAAAGGCCTAAAGTAAACGGCATACTGAAGGGAATTGATGGGCCTTCTGAAAAAGTATATGATGCAGGACGACAGGGTAGTAATCACCGCCATGATGAGCCCGAAAATACCAAGGTTATACTTTTTTCGGATGACGAACAGAGAGGCGCTGGTGCCCAAAGCCCTGGTGAAGATGATGTTTTGGGCAAAAATGGCCAAAAGGGCGATCTGCCCAGATGCCATTGCGATATTCTTGACATCCATCCAGAAATTATTCATCTGCGGCACCTCCTGTTGTGTCCGTTGGGGCCTCAAAGGCCGGTTCGGAAAAAGATTTTCTGCGGCGGCGTTTCTCCCGGGGTTTGCTGTTCAGGAAAAAAACCAGTTTTTTGACTCCCGCCGCCAGGAATCCCACAAGGATAAAGCCCATGAAGGGGAAAAGGAAGGCTGGGGCCTTGAAAGTGATGCCGGGTACTGCCGCACCCATCAGGGTGCCGCTTCCTAAAAGTTCTCGGATACTCCCCACAACAGTAACAACGAGGAAGAAGCCCGCTGCATTACAAAGAAGCTGCAAAAGCATGTCGGAATATTTCATTTTGTGGAACCGGGATTCGCTTTTCTGGATGATAAGAGAATTTGTGGCTAAGAGGGGCAGATAAATCCCCAAACTCTGGGTGGAGCCGGGAAGCATCTGCTCCACCAGCATGGCCCCAGGGATAAAAATCAGCGAGGCGGTCATGGCGTTGCCAATGACCCGGAAGGTGTAGGGGATGCTCTTTGGGATGAAATAGGAAATGGCGATGGTGAAAAAGGTGATGACGGCAAAAGCCACTCCCAGGCTGAGGGCGTTTTTCAGAGAATTCGCCGCCACGATGACCGGCGCGATGACGAGGCCCCGTTCCAGCACTGGATTGTTTAAAAGCACAGCGTCGAATTTATTCACCGTCGTGCGGTGTTTCTGATAGAGTTTTCGCAGCATTCCGGCACCCCCTTATTTGTCGATGATCTTCTGGAATAGGGCAAAGAGTTTGTTCCAGAGGAAAACGAAGAAACGTCCGATTTGACCGCCCAGCCATTTGAGGATCAGCCAAGCATCCTCACAGAAAGCGCCGCCGTACCGCACAATGTTTGCGGCATAGTCGTCGCATTTGTGGTCGATGGCGTTCATGATGATAATGGCGAAAGGGGTGACCAGTTCAATTTTGCTGATATGCCGGAATAGGACAACGAAAAGCCCCAATATAATACCATAGACCCATTTCCCGGAGGTGGTTTGCAACTCACCGTTGTCCATAGAGGCCACAAACAGCACTGAAAAGAGGAGCACGCCGGAAATCAGCTCCAAAATCAGAGAAGTGGGGAGGCTGGCGTTGACTCTCGGGAGGATCAGCGAAAAGAGTGCCACGATCCCCAAGGTCGCTACAGGGATCTGCCAGATGATGGTTTTCCGGACGATGAGAAAAATGCCGCAGCACAAAAGCACCAGGATGCTGGTGGCGCCCAAGGGGCCGTAGAAATTGCCCAAAAGGGCGTTCAAAAGATCAATGTTTTCAGCGCCGCCGTGCATGAGCCGGTAGGCCGGGGAAGTGCTCAAAGCGAGGTTTTCCACCGTAGCGGAAAGGGGCAGGACGGTGCGGGGGGTGGGGTAGCTCGTCACAACGTCGGTCCAGCAGATGGTGACGAAGGCGAAGGCCGTTAAGGCCGGATTGAACATGGTGTTGTAGTGGCCGCCGAAGGGATGGCGCACCACCGCCATGGCGAATACCGCGCCTACGACGACGAGCCAATAGGGCGCCGAGGCGGGAAGCAGCATGGCGAAGAGGTAGCCGGTGACCAGTGCGGAAAAATCGCCCTTTCGGAAGCGGCGCTCCCCCTGCATCAACAGGCAAAAATAGTCGGTCACAAGGGCTGTGAGGACACTGATGAGGGTGAGGATCAGCACCCTGGGGCCGTAAAAATAAACGCCCATGAACAAAAGGGGTGTGAGAGCGAGGCAGGTATCCAGCGCCTGCCTGCGGAATCGTGCTTCAGAGTTCACCGGTTAACACATCCTTAAAAAAATCATATGATAAAGAAACGAGAAAAGGCGTTTTACGCCTTGTAGTATAGAAGGGAAAGGAGAGATTGGCGCTATGCCACCAATCGCGTATCCATTATGAGAATCGAACCGGAACAAACCGGAAACGTCATTGTTTTCCTCACGGGGGAAGATCTTGCCTACTATGACCTCACCTTCCGTTTGCTGGACGCCAAGGGAATCGCCACACGGCGAATGGCGGCGGAGCTTTTAAGCCGCATCCAAGAGCAGACGGGAATCGATTTCACCAAAACCCGCATCCTCATCGAAGCGTACCCAAACGGGGAGGGCTGCATTTTGCGCATCGGACCGGTGGTACATAAAAACGAACGGAAGAAAAAACGGTACCGGGAGACCTTTCGAAACCCGGTGGCCTTCGATTTCGGGGACAAGGAAACCCTTATCGAGGCGGCCAAAATGTTTCACGACCGTTTTGCCAGAGAGATCCGCCGCAGCGCCCTTTATCGGACGGCAGACGGCTACCGGCTCCTGCTCTATTTCATCATTTCCAACCGACAGCCTACTTTTCTAAAGAAAGAATGCTCCTATTACGCGGGGCAGGGCATCCTTCAAGAGGCTTACGCCATCGAGTACGGAAAGCCCATCGCCTTCTCAAATGCCCTGGAGCTGCTGTCTGGAATGCTGTAAAGCAAACCCCTTCACATGCGCCGGCTTCCTGCAACCAACCGTTTAAGGGGGCCGGCGCCTATTTTTCGAGGAGTTCCAAAGAATCGGATTTTTATAAAAAATCTGGGGCCGTGAGGCTAGAAAAATTGTGTTTTGGGGGATTCGCTGCGGAAACATGAACCGATAAACAAAGCACTTGTATCTCTTTATAGTTGATTACGATGCCGAAAAAGGCTATCTCCTCAGGGAATCTGCCGCCGCTTTGGGGTCGGAAGCACCGAAGAAATAGGAGCCAGCCACCAGCACGTCGGCTCCCGCTTCCCGGCAAAGCTCTGCCGTGCGGGCGTTGATGCCGCCGTCCACGCTGATGGGAAGGTTTGGGGCAAGTTCCCGTATCGCCTTGATTTTCGGCAGGGCGGAGGTGAGAAACGCCTGTCCGCCGAAGCCCGGCTCCACACTCATGATGAGCACTAGGTCCAGTTTAGGGAGCAGGGGAAACAGCACGTCCGCTGGAGTGCCCGGCTTGATGGAAATGCCCGCTTTTTTGCCCAGGGCGTGGATTTTATCGATGGTCGCGTTCGGGTCGGACTGGCTTTCATAATGGAAGGTAATGGCGTCGGCCCCTGCATTGGCGAAAGCCTCAACATAATCGAGGGGGCGTTCGATCATCAGGTGCACGTCGAAAAACAAATCGGTGTGCTTGCGGATAGACGAAATGACCGGCACGCCAAAGGAAATGTTGGGCACAAAAGCGCCGTCCATTACGTCCAGATGGAGCCACTCGGCCCCCGCGTCGGAAACCTTCCGGAGTTCGCCGCTTAAATTAGAAAAATCGGCGGCCAGGAGGGAAGGGGCAATTTTTATCATAAAGAATAATCATTCCTTTCTGGAAGTTGAAGCAGTTTTAGGGTTTGGCCACAGAAACGAAAGGGCGGCAAACCGAATGGGAGGAAAAGCTTCCCAAAAAGTACAGCCAAAAAAGGCCACACGTATAGACACTACTCATTGTAGCCGATTTTGTCAAAAACGTCAATCGCGGGGAGGAAATTAGAGGAAATCTATTTTAAAAGATGTCGAATTATGATATAATACCTTAACAATGATTTTAAATGATTACGGTGGAAAGCATGAGAATTTTAGAAAACAGTCAATACGTTGTGGAGATCCGTTCCGGTATTATTGAATCGTTTTATGATAAACAGGACAGGTCAGGGACAAATTTAGCCGGGGATACCCATTTGTTCGGCAGCGTCGGTTTTACACTATTGACTGATGACATTACAAAGCAGCAAAATAAACCGGATTTTACCCCTTATCTCGATCGGACAAGTATCGGTACAGTCACAGCGGAAAATGATCGGTTGGTTACATGCGCGGACGAGGAAAACGGCATCACCGTTTCGTTTTCGCTGGAGAAAGGGCTCATCATTGAGGCGAGTGCAGAAAATCCCGCCATTTCTCAATTTGGAATCAATCTGGATCTCAATTTTCTCGGCAAACAAGGAACCTTTTATGGAAATCAGATTCTGCCCTCTTCTCCTTATACCTCTATCGACCGTCAGTATACCTATTGCCTGATGCCTCGTCCAAACGGGCGCTTTCTCGTCTGTATTGCCGAGACTGCGTGCGACGGCTTTAAAATTGATTATTCGCCGGAATTTTGCGGGCACTATATTCGCAATTTCAAATTTCTCGCTTCCTTTGACCGGGCGTACGGCGGAAGCGGCCGCAAACACATACGCCTGAATTTGCAGTGCGCATCCGGACTGGACGATGCCTATGAAATCATCCATTCCACTTTAGGCGTGCCTATTTGTTTGGGTGTCGTCGGCGGGAATTTTGCGGGAGAACCTGTGGTCAAGGTGTCGGATGACACCGATTCCGTCGAGGTGCTCTCTCCCAGCAAAAAAAGGCGCTTATTCCCTGTGGGAAAGGACAAAACCTTCCGGCTTGAGCTGACAGAAATTGGATTACATACGGTGATTCCCTATCGTCAGGGGAAAAAAGGGCTGGACGCTCAGATTTGGTATCATCATCAGATGGCCGGTTTATTTGATGCCAGCTGCGCTTCTATCCGGAAGCCTTATCATGTGGATGATAACCTTTGTGAAGGCGGCTGTTTTTTGTGGGCAATGCTTGTGGATATGCGATTGCAGCGGCATCGAAAATTCGACGGCGTTGCCAGAGAAGAATTATCGCAGATTATGGGGAAAAACGGCGCTGATATCCCGAGGAAAACCATTGTCCCCTATAAGACCGAAAAGTTCGAGGCCTTTCACATCTCCCACTCCAATCGGATTCAGGAGCAGTTTTTCGGTGTTTCCATCCTGATGGAGGCCTATAAGCTTTATCAGCAAAACGAATACCTGGAATTTGCCGTCTCCGCACTGATGGAGCTCATACAGAACTGGATCACCGACGAAGGGATGGTCTTTAACGGCGAAGATTACACCACTGTCTGCGCTCCTGTGATTCCTATTGTGGACATGGCTTTGCTCCTTTCGTCTATGGAGGACCCGCGGGGGGAAATCTTTCGGGAAACCGCTATTCGCATTGCGGAATTTCTGCTGAAACGGGGCCTGTCCTTTCCGACGGAAGGTACGGGAGAGGATACCTGTTCCGACGCGGAGGATGGTTCCATTTCCTGTACCGCTCTCTCGGTATTGTATGTATGTGCCAATCTGCAATACGATAAGCGCTATCTTGATTTTGCCTCTGAGGTGCTCAAGCTTCACAGGGCCTTTACGATTTATTCGCCTGACGTACGGATGAACCGTTCTTCTTTCCGATGGTGGGAGACGATTTGGGAAGGCGACGGGCAAGGCCCCGCCATCTGCGCCGGGCACGCGTGGACGATCTGGAAGGCGGAAGCCCTTTATCTTTACGGAATGCTGACAGCGGATGAAGAAGCGTTGATGGATTCCTGGAACGGTTTTATGACCAATTTCGTCAAAACTTCTGAGGATGGGACGATGTATTCCTGCTATGAGGTGGACGACATCCGGGGAGGCGGAGAGCCAATGATCAAGCGCACCTTAACCCAGCTGCAAGGCGAGAATACCGATATTTTGTACAAAGTTGCCCATGGATATCCTCAGCATGCTGATTTTTCCTTATCCCGATATGCCTGGGTGAGAAACGCTTTCTGCTGGCTGCATACGGCGGCCATTTTAGAACAGGATAGGGTGCTGGTGGGAATGAATCTCAGACAGTCCGATGAAGAATGGATAATAGGAGAATGGATTGACTGCCTGTTTCTTGGAAAGATGGATAAACACATCGTCCTCCGCTGTGACCATCCCATTCGCATAGCAGGCGGTAACCGCGTCGAAGTCATAACTGGATCGTCTGTCAACAGTTTGATCCAGCCAATTGACGGGAAGATTGTCATTTCCATACACTAAGAAAATAGAACAGAAAACCGATATCGGAGGTGCCCCATGAGAGACTACCTGAACAAGCGGAAATATACGATTTTAATGGGAGTGATTCTGCTGCTGGCGGCGATCCTCATTGTGGCCTTTTGCCTGCCGTTTAAAGGGGAGGGCGGCGAGGGAAGCCTCCCCACGCTGGAAAGCGTCAGCCTGCCGGAATCGCCTTCCGAGCCGGAGGAGCCGCCTTTTGAACCCATCACCGTCCGTCTCCGGGCGGCGGGGGATAACCTGATCCACAGCTCCATCTACAACCAGGCCAAAGCGCGGGCGAAAGACGGGGGCTACGACTTCGGGTACGCCTACGAGAACATTTCGGGGCTCATCAAGGACTGCGATCTGGCTATGATCAATCAGGAGACGGTCGTCGCGCCCATCTACGAGCCGTCGGATTACCCCTGCTTCAACTCGCCGGTGGAACTTCAGCAGGAGATGTTGGATCTCGGTTTCACCGTTTTCAATCAGGTCAACAACCACGTGCTGGACAAGGGAGAAAAGGGGATTTTGTCGGCGCTGGAGCAGTGGAAAACCCATCCGGAGGCGCTGGTCACCGGGGTCTACGAAAATGAGGCGGATTACGAGAACATCCGGGTCAAGGAAGTAAATGGCCTTACTTTCGCCTTCATTGGCATGACCGAAATGACAAACGGTCTGAGCCTGCCGGAAGGGTCGGAGGTGGTGATCCTCCACACCGCAGAGGAGGAGAAGATCAAGACCCGCATCGAAAAGGCGAAGACGCTGGCCGACGTGGTCGTTGTCAACACCCATTGGGGGCAGGAATACACCCACACGCCCAACGACGGGCAAACCTCCCTAGCTCAGGAGATGGCCGACTGGGGCGCCGACCTCATCGTCGGGCACCATCCCCACGTGCTCCAGCCCATCCAGTGGCTTGACGCTTCCGACGGGCGGAAGGTGCTTTGTGCCTACTCCTTGGGGAACTTCATTTCGGCTCAGGACAAGGGGGCACGGATGATCGGCGGCATCCTCGATGTGACCTTCACGAAGGAAACGGCGGACGCCCATCCGATCATTACCTCCGCGGGGCTCATTCCCATCGTCACCCAGTATGACGGGGGATTTCGGAATATCCGGCTCTATCCGTGGAGCAGTTATACGCCGGAACTGGCCAAAAGCCATGGCGTGCGCAACAACGACTCCAAATTCAGTTACGATTTTATAAAAAATACCCTTGACACCGTCATTGGGGCGGAGTTTTTGGAAGAATAATCGATTTGACAAAATGGCCGTCATCCTTTGGCGGCCATTTTGCGGCTCATGTATTCACAGGAAAGGATAAGGAAATGAAAAAGGTCATCTATGTTTACGGCGCGTCCGGCGCAGGCGTGAGCACCCTTGGAAGGGCCATCGCCGAGAGCTACGGCTATCGTCAGCTGGACACCGACGACTACTTCTGGCTTCCCACCGACCCGCCCTTTGTGAAGAGCCGGGAACGGGCCGAGCGTGTAAGGCTCCTGCGGGCCGATCTGGACGCCGCCGGCGAGGCGGTCATTTCCGGCTCCCTCTATGATTGGGGGGATTGTTTTTTGCCGGAAGTGACGTTGGGGGTCCGTGTAGTCACTCCCACCGAGGTGCGGATTGAGCGGCTCCGCCAGCGGGAATACGCCCGGTTCGGAGAGCGGATCCGGGAGGGCGGCGATATGTACGGAGAGCATTTGGAATTCATCGAGTGGGCAAAGGGCTACGACACGGACGGTCCTGACGTCCGAAGCAAGCTGGGCCACGACCGGCACGAACAGGGGCTTTGCTGCCCCCGGGTCATCGTGGACGGCACAAAGCCTTTGGAGGAAATTTTGGCGCTCATCGACGAATTGGAACCATTTTGAGAAGGAGACGGATATGAAGGACATTTCCATTTGGATGGAGGAACTGAAAGAAAAGCTGCTCGCTCATTTCGGCGGGCGGCTTCGTTATCTGGGCTTGCAGGGGAGCTTTGGGCGGGGAGAGGCCACCCCAAAAAGCGACATCGACGTGATGACAGCGGTGGAAAACCTCTCCATCGCCGATTTAGACGCTTACCGGGATATTGTCGCAACCATGGAGGAAAGCGGGCGGGCTTGCGGCTTTATCTGCGGCTTGGAGGAACTGCAAAACTGGCCCCGGTACGAGCTGTTTCAGGTTATGGCGGACACCCGGGACGTGTACGGCGAGCTAAAAGCCATCCTGCCTGCCTTTTCCGACGAAGACGTCCGGGATTTTGTCCGCATCAACGCCGCGAACCTGTACCACGAGCTGACCCACCGGTATCTCTATGAGGACAGGGAACGGAACATAAAAGCTCTCCCTTTTTGTTACAAAGGGAGCTTTTACATTCTCATGAATCTTCATTACCTGCGGACGGGGGAGGTGCTTTCCACCAAAAAGGCGCTTCTTGGGCAGCTTTCCGGGGACGACCAGGTGGTTTTGGAGACTGCCATGGGGGGAACCCCGGTGACGGAGGAGAATTTTGACGAGAAGTTCGCCCTGCTGCTCCGTTGGTGCAGGAGGCTTTTGCGGGAAATGAGGGAGGAAGGATGAAGATGGAGCAAACGCTCCGGACGGCGGCCCGGCGGCAGCTTGGGGCGGAGCCTCTGAGCCTCACCCCTCTAGGCGGCGGCTTTTACGGGCGGGTGTTTCTGGCGAAGCTGCCCGCCCCGCCCTTTGACGTGGTACTGAAACTCTACCTGAAGCCCCGTCTGGGGGCAAAAGAGCGGCTCCAGCTTTCGGTGCTGGGGTCTTACGGAACCCTTCCCATGCCCAAAACGCTGTTTCTCCACGAGGCCGACGGGGAAGCGCCCTACGACGTGCTGGGGATGGAGTACCTGCCCGGCCTCAACGCCGGAATCACCCACATTCCCGACGAGGACGCCCGGGAGCGGATCGGGGACGAGATCGTCGAAAACCTCGTCGCTTGGCACAGCGTCGTCCACCCCGAGGGATTCGGTGAGCTGGACGGCGATGTTTTCGACCCGGATTGGCAGAGCTGCTACTACCGGAAGGCGGAGAAAATTTTCAGGGAGGCGGAGGAGATGGCCGGGAACGGGAGGCTGACCAATAATATTTACGCCGTCGTCCGGCGGGCCTTTGCCCGCTTTGATGAGATTTTTTTCGAGCCGGTGCCGGGGGCACGGCTGCTCCACGGGGACTACAACACCTGGAACATCCAGCTAAACTCTGAAATGACCCACGCCGCGGCCGCCATCGACCCCTACGGGAGCTGCTGGGGCGACCCGGAAATGGACCTGTACCAGCTCCGAAACGCCAACGGGGAGGATTTTCGTCTAATGGCAAAATACGCACAGCGGATGCCCCTCTCCCGATATTTTCCCCTGAAAGACGCCTTTTACGAGGTGTTCACCGAGATCATGCACTATCACGATTCCGGTGTGGAAGTCGATGCTGTCCGGCTCGGCGGGCAAGCCAACCGGCTTCTCCAACAGTTAAACGCCTTTTCGATCCGTTAAAATTGTGACAGATTCCCTTGATTTTTCACTTTAAAGCAACTATAATAAAAAATAGCTGTTTTACTAGGATAATAGATTGAGATTATCCATGCTATTTTTTGTTACGATCAAGGAAGAAAAAAATAGACATTTTCCCGCAGGGGAGGATGGATTTTTCTTATGGAAGAGGATTGCCTGCAATCCGAACCGAAATAACAAAAAGTGAACCATAGCGATTCAAAGGGAGTATTTTTTATGACAGCATTGAGCAAGCGTGCTTTCCGGGATGAGGAAATTTCTCTCCTGGGCCTTGGATGTATGCGTTTTCCCACGATAAAAGTAGGCTCCGAGGAAATCGACGAGGAAAAGGCCCTCCAGATCGTCGACGATGCCTATCAACACGGCGTCAACTACTTTGACACCGCCCACGGCTACCACGCGGGCCTCTCCGAGCCGTTTATGGGCAAGGCTCTCAAGCGGTATCCCCGAGAGAGCTTTTATTTAGCTACCAAAATGCCGCCTTGGGACCTCCGCACCCCCGAGGATGTGCGGAATATTTTTGAGTCCCAGCTCCAGCGCTGCCAGGTGGATTATTTTGACTTTTACCTCTTTCACGCCCAAAACAAAGAGATGTTCAAGCGGTGCGTGGAGCTGGACGTATACGGCTATCTCCAAAAAATGTGGGAGCAGGGGAAAATCCGGTACCTGGGCTTTTCCTTTCATGATACGCCCTCCGTTCTCCGGCAGATTCTCGACACCTATGAGTGGGATTTTGTCCAGATTCAGCTGAATTATCTCGATTGGGAACTCCAGGACGCAAAAGGACAGTATGAGCTTTTGGCACAGCGGGGTATTCCGGCGATTATCATGGAGCCGGTTCGGGGCGGGGCTTTAGCCGACCTGGGCGAAAAAGCCAACGCTGTCCTGAAACAAGCGGCGCCCGGCCGTTCCATCGCCTCCTGGGCCATCCGGTACGCGGCTCAGCTGCCCAACGTGCTGACGGTTTTGAGCGGTATGTCAAATCTCGAGCAGCTTTCCGACAATATCGGCACCCTGTCGCCGCTGGAGCCTTTCAGCGGCGAAGAGAAAAAGGCGCTTGAGACCGCCCTCGACCTTTACCGCAAAAAGGACATGGTGCCCTGCACCGGCTGCCGGTACTGCATGGACTGCTCCTTCGGGGTGGATATTCCGAAGCTCTTCGGCATCTATAACCGGTACGTTTTTTCCCGGGACGCGGGGAGCTTCCGGGAGGAAATCGCCGGCTGCATTCCCGGGGAACTGCCGGGGAGCTGCCAAAAATGTGGGGCCTGTATGGAGCACTGCCCCCAGCACATCGACATTCCCGGAACTTTAGACAAAATGCGGGAACTCATCGGCAAGCTGGCCTGACGGGCAGCGGGCCGAAAGCGACAACTATGTATATTTTGCGTTTTGCTCGAAATGGAGGAGCGCCCCAAGAAATTGGGGGTTCAACGCCGTTTTAACGTGAAACGCTCTAACACCGAAAGGAATGGAAATACAGATGAACTACAAATTTGCTGACCGGATGGGCAACCTAAAAGCGTCCGCCATCCGTGAAATCCTCAAACACACACAGGACCCGTCGGTGATCCCGTTTGCGGCGGGAAATCCCGCGCCGGAAGCGTTTCCCACAGCGGAAATCGCCCGGATTTCAAATGAGATCCTCCAAAAAAATCCCATCGCTGCTTTACAGTACAGCATCACGGAAGGGTATACTCCTCTGCGGAACACCCTGAAAGAGCAGTATCAAGCGAAGAACATCATGAAGGACGGGGACGACCTCATTATCGTCACCGGTACCCAGCAGGGCCTCGATCTGACCACCCGGGTGCTCGTCAACGAAGGCGACACCGTCATCTGCGAGATGCCCAGCTTCGTGGGAGCCCTGAACGCCTTCAAGGCGGGCGGCGCAAACCTGGTCGGCGTCGAGATGGAGGACGACGGCATTTCCATCGAAAAGCTGGAAAAAGCCCTCCAGGAAAACAAAAACACCAAGTTTTTGTACCTGATTCCCAATTTCCAGAACCCCTCCGGCATCACCATGAGCCTTGAAAAACGCAAGGCGGTCTACGAGATGGCCCTCAAATACGGCGTCATGATTTTTGAGGATAACCCCTACGGAGACCTGCGCTTTACCGGTGAGCATGTGCCCAACATCAAGACGCTGGATACAGAGGGCATCGTCATTTACGCCGGGAGCTTTTCGAAAACATTGTCGCCCGGCATGCGGGTAGCCTTTATTATTGCCAACGCCGCCGTCACCCAGAAAATCGTCGTCGTCAAGCAGACAAACGACGTTCACACCAATATCTGGTCCCAGATGGTATGCGAGCAGTTCATGCGGGAAAACGATTGGGACGCCCACATCGCAAACCTCTGTGAAATCTACCGCAAAAAGGCGAAGCTGATGCTCGACGGCATGGACGCTCATTTCAATCCCATCGTGACACACACTGTTCCCGAAGGCGGCCTCTTCATATGGGGCACCTTGCCCGAGGGCGTCGACATGATGAAATTCTGTACCGAAGCTGTTCAGGAGCACAAGGTAGCCGTTGTCCCCGGTACCGCCTTTATGCCCAATGAAAGCGACGTGACCAGGTCCTTCCGCCTCAATTTCTCGACCCCCACCGATGAGCAGATCGTCCGCGGAATCGAGCTTTTGGGCAAAATGACCTACAATCTGAAATAAGGAGAACCGTTTCATGAGTGAGACTACCACCGAGAGAAAAAAAGTGATTTTAAGCGGCATCCAGCCCACCGGAATCTTCACCCTGGGGAACTACCTGGGGGCCATCAAGACCTGGGGCCAGATGCAGGACGATTATCACTGCTGTTACATGATCGCCGACCTCCACGCCCTCACCGTCCGGCAGGAACCGGCAAAGCTCAGAAAACAGGTGCTGGAGTGCTACGCTTTGCTGCTGGCCTGCGGCGTCGATCCGCAAAAGAGTATCGTCTTTATCCAGAGCCAGGTGCCAGCCCACGCGGAACTGGGCTGGGTGCTTTCCTGCAACACCCAGTTCGGGGAACTTTCCCGGATGACCCAGTTCAAGGATAAATCGGCAAAGCACCCGGAAAACATCAACGCCGGGCTCTTTACCTACCCGTCTTTGATGGCGGCGGACATTCTCGTCTACCAGGCGGACATGGTGCCGGTGGGAGAGGACCAGAAGCAGCACTTAGAGTTGACTAGAGACGTGGCGGGGCGCTTTAACAATGTTTACGGCAATACCTTCCGCATCCCCGAGCCCTATATCGGAAAGCAGGGAGCGAGAATCATGTCCCTTGCCGACCCCACCCGCAAGATGTCCAAATCTGACGAGAACCAGAACGCCACCGTGTCGATTCTCGACAAGTCGGAACAGATCGTCAAGAAGTTCAAACGGGCCGTCACCGACTCCGATATGGAAGTTTGCTATAAAGAGGGCAAGGACGGCATCAACAATCTGATGAGCATCTATTCTGTCGTCACAGGAAAGAATATGGACGAAATCACGGCTGAATTTGCCGGCAAAGGCTACGGCGACTTCAAAGTGGCCGTCGGTGAGGCGGTCGCCGAAGAGCTGCGGCCTGTCCGGGAGGAGTTCGACCGGCTCATGGCCGACAAGGCGTATCTTGAACAGTGCTACCGGGAAGGGGCCGAGAAGGCGTCCCGGATCGCCAACCGCACCATGGAAAAGGTCAAACGCAAAGTGGGCCTCATTGGCTGAGAATAACGATAGAAAAAGAGCAGGTCGTGAGACCTGCTCTTTTTTGTGGACGAGAAAATCGAAAAAGCTGGAAAGGGGTTTCATTCACGCTTCCACTATATTCATTTGTAAAGTGTATTTCTGCCATACCTGTGGTAGTTTTTGTCTGATAAACATCGCATAGGAACAATCGGGTTGCTTAGCCATATCTTTTTCTTGCAGGTATGAAACCAATTGGGAATACCACCAATTCAGTTCTTGTTCCGTTTTGTCGGTAAAATGCCCAATCTGCATTTTTCCCTCTTTTACAGCTTCCATGAACCAATCGTAGGCGTTTATTATTCTCGTACATCCTGTTACCGGAATTGGCTGCGCCGCTAATCTTGCACAGGGGATATTTTTCAGAGGGATTACTTGGCTATCATCGGCTGTAATTTCATAAATATATCCGCTGACGCCCTCAGATACCTCTTTTAAGGCATTCGGATACAGTTCATGATAAATGGGAACTGCGCTGTTTTGTGCAAATCCGTATGGAAACCAATAATAGGGCCTTTCCACACCATTGCATAAATAGAAAGCAGCGACTACTTCTATGGCGGTCATATAGACATAAGGGCGGTCGTGATCCGCTTGTTTCGGTTCTAAAACGGTAATATTACCGATGCTGCTTCCATGAAATAATTTCATATCCTGCCTCCAGCGGCCCTGCCGATTTGTTTTCGGATGCTCATTCAGTAACCATATATTTTTAGGAGTCCCTGATGTACCACACTTCCTTGGCTCCGTAGAAAGAAAAAGCGGGTCGCATGGTAAGGGCGGTTTTGTCCTCACTGAGTTTAATTTTGTACTCTTTGCCGTCGATTTCCACTGTTTCCGGCGAGGTGACAGTGTATGGCTTTTGGGAAAGCACATACTCCGTGCGGTAAAAGGGGCTTTTCTGATAGGTTTCCACCACTCCGTCCTCAAAGCGGAGGGCGATGGTGTAGGGCGTGCGATCATTACTTTCCCTCCGGCTTAAACCGAGCGCTAGTGACGCTTCCAGCGCCTTGGTGTCGGCCATCCGGAAGAAAAACGGCGCTCCGCACCCCAAGGCCAGTACAGCGACCAGCAACAGTGCGGCGATCCGGCGGTTTCGCTTTCGCTCAACAGCCAGATAGACGGGCGGCGGGACGATTTTCGTCCGGTGTTTCGCTGTTTCCGGTTGGTGGTGGACGGTGTCCGGTGCCTGAGAGATCATTGTCAGCGATGCGGTCTTGTCCTGGAAAGAGTGGGAAGGTGACGGCGCGCCGGGGGACAGCAGAAAAATTTTTTTCAGAAGGGCCGCCGTGTTCCCACGCTTTTTGGACGGGGCTTTTCCGCGCTCGTCCGAAAGACTGGTTTTTTCCTCCTGGGACGGGAGGTCAGAAACTCTGACCGGCACCTCCCCGTAGGAAAAACCTTCGGCGGATGAAAGAGGGGAAGTCCCCCGCCATCTTTTTCGCCGTGAAGCTGGGGAGGTTTTTTGTTCCGCATTTTCCGGCGGCAGGGAAGGTTCTTCGTCTAACGGCACCTCCTCTGGAAGCGGTTCTTCGCCAGCAGAAGGCTCGGCATAAATCGGTTCGTCTTCCGCCGTTACGGGGAACGGTTTTGATTCCTTCAAAGGGGGCTCTTCGCCGAGGGAAGGCTCTATGAAAGCTTCCTGTTTTGCAGGCCCGGCCGATGCCCCGCCTGTTTTAGGGATCAGCGGTTCCAAATCGGATTCCTCTAGATAGGATACCTCCACCGCTGCCAGCAGGCTCTCTTCCAGGTCAGACTCGTCTACCACTGGCGGCGCGATGACGGTGATGACCGGTTCTTCAGCCAGACGGTGGGCACACTTGGGGCAAAACTTCCAGTTCTTCGGGACAGAAGCGCCGCAGTGGGGGCAAATGATAATTTTTTCTTCCATAGCGGCCTCCTTCCCATTCTGTTTTATGATTGTGCAGCCAGTATAACATCGCTTCAAACCTTTTAGCTTGATATGCCGTCAGGCGGCATATCTCCGGCAGAGCCGGAGAAGGCTATATTGCAAGAAAAAGCATCCGCCGCTTTTACGGCGGGGTGCCGCGCTTTGCGCGGTGCGCATGGCTTTGCCTTGCGCGTTGCTTTTTATTATAATATAGCCGCAAGCCCAGAGGGCTTGCATACTGCCTGTCGGCATATCTCCGGCAGAGCCGGAGAAGGCTATATTGCAAGAAAAAGCATCCGCCGCTTTTACGGCGGGGTGCCGCGCTTTGCGCGGTGCGCATGGCTTTGCCTTGCGCGTTGCTTTTTATTATAATATAGCCGCAAGCCCAGAGGGCTTGCATACTGCCTGTCGGCATATCTCCGGCAGAGCCGGAGAAGGCTATATTGCAAGAAAAAGCATCCGCCGCTTTTACGGCGGGGTGCCGCGCTTTGCGCGGTGCGCATGGCTTTGCCTTGCGCGTTGCTTTTTATTATAACACAAAATTTTTACCAAATAAAGGGCTTAGAAAAAATTTTGTACAAAATGGAGAAAACTCTTTAAAGCACTGGGATTCAACCAAAAAATTGTCGTCTGCTAAGGTGTTTAGAGCCGATAACCGCGGAAAACCCACCTGCCCAAAACATATTGGCAGGCGGGTTTTCCATTTCAGCAACAAATTGCCTTATAAATGCAAAGATTTTTTAGGGCAGGCATCGACGCATGAAAAGCATAAAATGCACTCTGTTCCGTTTAACCGCTTACGGGAATTATCGGAAACGGCGACATTCATAGGACAGACTTTTTCGCACTTTCCGCAGGAGATGCATTTATCGGTGTCGTTTTTTACCCGCAGCAGGGAAAAATAGCTTGCCGGTTTCAAAAACACGGTGATGGGGCAAATGTATTTGCAGAAAGCGCGGTTGTCCTGAAAAGCAAAGGCCAGCCCGATTCCGGCGATGTAGTACAGCGCATTACCGGCGATAAAGCTCCAGAACATAATGTTTTCCAAATTCGGTACCCGAAAAATAAAGAGCGCACCCACGAACACAAGGGAAACCGCGAAGACGATATATCGGACAAAACCGATTTTTTTGCGGGGCTGCCGCGGGACCTTGTAGGGAAGCAAATCCAAAATCATCGCCGTCCAGCAGGCGTATCCGCACCATCCCCGGCCGAACAGGAGGGGGCCGAAAATTTTTGCGATCACATAGTGAATGACCGCCGCCTCGAACACACCTAAAAACAGGTAATACCAGAAACCCTCGAGCTGCATGTTTTCCCGGGACAGGATACCGAGATAAATCAGCATATAAGAGCCCACGGCGAGCTGTACGATGCTGCGGGCGTGCTTCATTTTTTTGGAATAAAACCCAATGCCCAAAGCAAGGCAGGTTCCGATGTAGGAAAAATTGAACAGATAAAAGATGTTGTCAAGGGTCAGCCACAGCGTGACGGCAATGGCTTCAAACAGCAGCCAGATGGCGAAGGGGAAAGCATATTTTTTCATGAGCGTTTTTCTCCCTTAGTGTACAGAGTGAGGGCGCTATTTTTTCGTCCATTTCATGGGGGTAAAGCGGATGCCGTCTTCCAGCTGTTCCACATCGGTGTCCTGAAACCCCATACGACGGTAAAATTCAACAGCGTATGGGGAAGAATGGACGGTGAGGCTGCCGGGTGCGTCCTTTTGGATGCGATCAATCAGCATTCGGCCAATTCCTTGGCCCTGAAATTCTTTCCGGACGAAGAGCAGGGAAAGGTGGCTGCTACCTTTTCGAGTGGCGGCGACGCCGCAGAGGCGGTCCCCGTCGAAAATGCCGTACAAATTGAGGGCACAGAGGTTTTGCCGGTTCCCAATGAAGTTTTGGAAGGTCTCGACTCCCTCGGGGCTGTAATCCGGCGCTTCAAAGAGAAGAAACGTCTCCCAGACGAGGGCAAGGGCCGGTTCCCAGTCGGATTCATGCAACGTGCGGATTTTCATGGCTTACTGCCTTTCTGTGGGGTGAAAGTAGATGTGGATGTCAGCGCAATGCCCATCCCTCAAGCGATAGCCGCCGGGAATGGTGCCGATTCGCCGGAAGCGGAGCTTTTCATAAAGGTGGATGGCGGCGGCGTTCGTCGCCACTACAGCATTGAATTGGAGGCCGTGAAAGCCCAGTTCGCCGCATTTTTGCAGCGAATGGCGCACCATTTTCTCCCCGACGCCCTTACCTCGGAGGCCCGGTTTGACCCCGAAGGAGGCGTTGGCAATGTGTCCGCAGCGGCCCACATTGTTGGGGTGGAGGATGTAAAGCCCCAGAATCTGGCCGTTTTCCTCGGCGACACCGGTAAAGGACTGGGAAGCGAAGAAGGTTTCAGCTTCCTCCAGCGAGAACGGCTTATCCTGGGGGAAGGAGTTGGCTTCTTTAACCACCGCGTTCCATATTTTCATCAGGGCGGGGAGGTCTTTCGCCTCGTAGCCGCGCACCTTGATTTCCATCGTAATCAGAACCTTTCACGTAAATAGTCACCAATATTATACAACTTTTTCATCCTTTCTTCAAGGAGAGTTGACAGCCTTCGATGGAAAAGCGTTTCAAAGTGTGGTATGATACTGGTAGAGACACTGGCGCATATAATTAAATGAAATGTTGAGACAAAGGCCCGCTCCGGCGGGCGTGACAGTAATATTTGCATCGGAAGCCGAGCCTTAACAGGGCGGCTCCGGCCGAGAAGGAGACAATTATGGGAAAATTGGCAGTGGTGCTGGCGGGGGGAGGCTCCCGGGGCGCGTATCAGATGGGTGTGTGGAAAGCCCTTAATGAGCTGGGCATCGAGTATCAAATCGTCACAGGGGCGTCGGTGGGGGCCTTGAACGGCGCCATGATGGTTCAGAAGGACTATGACAAAGCCATGGAGATGTGGGCAAAGCTCACCACTCCCGACATCGTGGACATCGATTTAAAGCCCGAGGACGTGGACTATGAGAAGCGGCACTGGGAGGCCGGCGTCTGGCAGAGCTTTATTCACAAGGCCATGGAACAAAACGGGGTGGATTTCGCCCCGCTGGAACAGATTATGCACGATGTGGTGTCGGAAGAGCGCGTCCGGGCATCCGACGTGGATTTGGGCGTGGTGACGGTGGAATACCCGACGCTGAAGCCGCTGGAACTCTGCAAAAAAGACATCCCGGAAGGAAAGCTCATCGACTACCTGGTGGCGTCGGCGGCCTGTTTTCCGGCGTTCAAGAGCAAGCAGATCGACGACAAGCAGTACATCGACGGGGGCTATCGGGATAATCTGCCCATCAATCTGGCCATATCCATGGGAGCCGACGAGGTGCTGGCCATCAACCTGGACAGCGTTGGGGTGCTCCGCAAGCCTAAAACCGAGGCGGTTCCGGTGAAGTACATCAGCAGCAGCTGGGATTTGGGGCCGTTTCTGTGGTTTGAGCCGACCCTGACCGCCCGGAATATCAAGCTGGGGTATCTGGACGCCATGAAGCTCTACGGAAAGATGGAGGGTGGGGCCTACACTTTCCTGCCACGGGAGATGAGCTACAACGCCGAGCGTCTGGCTCCCTTCGCCGATGAGATTTTTGCTCTCGCCCGGGAGAGCATGGGCGGCCCCGATTACCTCCAGCACCTGGCTCGGTTCCGGCTGGTCAAGGCCATGCGCCGCAACCCCAAGGAGGACATTTCGGTGGAAGAAGTGCTGACTTCCGCCATGGAAATCACCGGAAAGCTCATGGAAGTGGACCCGACGGAGGCCTACACCGCCAGAAGTTTCAACGAGGCGATTTTAGAGAAATTCGCCGGGGTGGAGGGCATCGTCGAGGATACGCTGGAGGAAATCCGGAACACCAAGGTGTTCGTCCTCAAGGATATCCTCGACCGGGTGCAGAAGGAGGGCAAGAGCCACATTGTGAGTTTCCTCTACGGCGAGCTCAAGCGGATGATGGCCGATGGGAGCGATATGGGCGAGTTCTGGGGCCTGGCGGTCATGGTGCCGACCGAGCTCATCGCCGCCGTCTACGTCTACGGCTTGAAGCGGATGGAGGATGCAGAGGAAGATCTACAGGCATCGGCCCTGTGAATTCAGAAACACCGCCCGCAGAAAGGTTTGCGGGCGGTGTTTTATATCAGGTATAGTTGTAATCTGCATTGCGGTTTATATATGCCTGATTGGTCAGGCTTATTGCGGGCATTTCATGCCCGCAATAATACTATTTTTTATAAAAATGCTTCTCCTGCGCTTGTTTTCGACAAAAGTAGACTTCCGCACTCTTTCCACATAAGATGTATTGCCGAAGGTGTGTCAGAACTTTTCACAATGCCGCCAAACAAATTTCCGCAGCATGTAGCCCGCAACAACACCAAAACAGTGAGCGACCTCATGCGAAAGTTTCGTTCTGCACAGCAACGGTGATATTTTCAGTCATCATAGGGGCAGAAAATATCTTTTCCGGGAACGCCATATACCGGAAATCACAATCCCCCTACCTGTAATCTTAGTGATAAGTCCGGCGCCGCCCGGATCGTCAGCGGGCGGTCTTGGAAACAGCCGCTACCGCCGGAAACCACCTGTTTCGGCTGCGCAGCATTGAGGCGCTTCTGCAAAAAGCCGGACTACATAGCGTTTTTTCTTTTGGCGGCAAAGGGGACAGGCTCTGTACAAAAAACCTATCCTGTGTTAAGATGAATCAAAGCAACACAGAAAGGATGAATCCTATGAAAGACGCCGTTGTCCTCTACAGTTCCCGCTATGGAAGCACCAAACGCTATGCCGAAGCCATCGCCGCCCGGCTTCATTGTCCGGCTTTGGACGCCAAAAATGGAAAGCAGGTCCTTTCCGAGTACGAAACCATCATCTTTGGCGGCGGAATCTATGCAAGCGGTATCCGGGGCGTTTCCCTCCTCGCCAAAAATTTTGAAAAGCTTCGGGACAAGCGTCTTTTTGTATACACAGTCGGTATTTCCGACCCTACTGTGCCGGGGCGTTTTTCTCCCATCCTCGAAAAGAATTTTTCCCCAAAAATGCGGGAACAAATTCGTTTTTTTCATTTCCGCGGCGCTTTAGACTACGGCAGAATGAGCTTTCTGCACCGTTCCATGATGAAAATGCTCAAATCCATAGTGGAGAAAAAACCTCTTTCGGAGCGGACGGACGAAGACGAGGGAATCCTCAGCTCCTTCGGAAGCAAGGTGGACTTTTTCGATGAAAACGCCGTTTCTCCTCTGGTAGAAGCGGTGGAGAAAGGAAGTTTATAAAAAATAGTGTTTGATTTTGTGCCGTCAAAAAGGCATCGAGTTGTGAAACCTATGTAAAACCCGATTTTTTCAGAGATTTAGAGGCTAAAAACAGCAATCAATTTCAATGTTTTGGTGCCCAAATGGCGCCCGATTTTCCTATAATTAAATAAAACGATATGGACAGATATAAGGGAATACCTTTCACATAAGCAAAGAACGGAGAGATAAATTCATATGTTAGTGCTATAATATAAGCAAACATATTAACAAAAAGGAATTTGAATCTGCCAAAATTTTAGTCTGTGACCACTTGTTATAGGATGATATTAAAATCTGTGGGGAGCCTTGAAGACAAAGGATTTATCGCAGTTTTCTCACCTTATCCCTTTGTACGATTTCACACACACTTGTCTTTGATCTCGCACCTTATAAGGGCAGAAACAGGGGAAGCGAAATCTGATATCAAAAGATAACATAACTAAAAAGATAAGAGATATAGAAAAGGAGTGTGAAGAAATGGAATTTCACGGGGTAAGACTATTAAATATCGACTTGCTCGGTCTTAGTCAAATATATCTTAGTTCAGATAAGGTTGCATCTGTAATGGAATGGTTTGATCCACAGCGCATGGACAATTTTCAACCCTTGCTAGTTCATGATTTTGGGAACAATATATATACACTTACAGACGGTCATACAAGGACATATGTTGCATATAAAAACGGTGTTTCTGTTTTGCCCGTAGTCTATGATAATGATGATATTATTACGAATCAGATTGGGCAAATGTTATATAAAGCGGATATTGATTGGTGCAAGAGATTCAAAATATCTCATATTAAACATTTAGAAAGTCGTATCTTGGATAAAAGTGCATATCAAAAGTTATGGCATGAACGATGCGATAGAAGTTATAATCTGCTTACCAAAACTTCTTACAATGAACGTATACAACTACAGTGTTTGGCTCCAGATTTATTTTTATATGGAGCGTCTGAGAATATGTTAGTATTGTTTTTTGAAAATGAAACAGGTGAGTTGTTTTTATACAAAGATAATACGCTCACAAAGGAAAAACAGACTACAGTCGAAACAGAAATACGCTAAGTATAAACCGGAGGTTTGTGCGAGAGGTGCATTTCGCTCTCAAACGCCGAGGGCTCTTATTACCTGCCGAAAAAGCAGTTTGGCTTTTCCCTTGTTTCGGCTCGTAAGGGCAAAAACGAGAAAACCGTTGAAAATACAGGCTTGTTCTTCGTTTCTATAAACACTTTCAAGAAATTATAAGACGATTTTTGCCTGTAAAATCAATAAAAAATAGCTATTCTACTTATATTTTTTGTTACGGCTAGGAAAAACGTAGAACTCAAAAAGGCAAATTGAAAGGCGGGGAAATTTCCCCGCCTTTCTAGCGCTGTTCGTTTTCGTGAGTGAGCTGCCAGCGGACACCAAATTTGTCGGTGACGATGCCGTAAAACCGGCTCCAGGGCGTTTGAATGGGTTCCATATCCACATGGCCCTCCCGTTGGAGGGCGGTAAACCATTTGCGGAGCTTCCGTTCGTCACCTCCTGTTATGGCAAGGCTGATGCTGTTTCCCACGGTGAAGTTCATGCCATTTGGCACATCGGAAGCCATGACACGGCTTCCGGCAATGACCATTTCACCATGCATGACCCGCCTTTTGTCCGTTTCTGTCAAAGGGAGATCTTTAGCCGCCGGACTGTCCCCAAAGGTCAAGATGCGGGGTGGCTCGGTCTCGAAGGCTTTTTCGTAAAACTCCAGGGCTTCCCGGCAGTTGCCGGAAAAGCTCAAATAAGGGTGTATCATAAACGGTTCCTTCCTTTCTGGGCCCGGCTCCAAAACCGGTTGTTGCTTTTGCATTAGTGTTCCCGAAGGAAGGGCGGTTTAGTCAAACGTCTGCCAAAGTGAGGGCTTTAAGGAGCATTTCTTCGATTTCTGGATAGGAAAACAGTTCTCCTGACCGGAGCATCCTCCGAAAGGTGGCTTCATCCACCCAGCGCGCTTCCGCCACTTCTTCCGGCTGGAGTGTCAGGTCTTTCAGATCCACGTCCATTCTCAGGGCGTATACGTCCCAGACCAGATGGTTCGGCCTGGCCACCCGGAGCAGGTGCCGCAGTGATTTCGCCTCCACCGACAGCCCCAGTTCTTCCCGGATTTCCCGCACAGCCCCCGTCCTAGTGTCCTCTCCTGCCACCATCCGCCCGGTGGTCAGGCCCCACACCGCCCAACACCTCGCAGCTTTCCGCACGCCGCTGGATGAGGATCTGCCGGTTTGAGCTTACGATCCACGCCTCCATAGCCAAATGATATTCACCTTCTCCAAAGGCAGTTCCCTTGGGGACGACGTGGCCGGTCAAATTTCCTTCGCTGTCGCAGATATCCCAGTATTCCACGAAATTTCCTTCTTTCCTCATCTGTAAAGTTATTCACTTAACACTTTTTCCAAATCTTCAATGGAAACGTCCATCCTCTTCGAAACCTGTGCCAGGGACATGCCGGAAGCGAGAAAACGATTAACCACCATTTTCATCTCTTCCCCCACTTCAATCAGATGCCCGTCCGGGTCGTAAAACCGCACCACCCGCTGTCCCCATCCGTGCTCCACCACATCGCTCAGGTAGGCGACGCCGGGATATTGTGAGAGCTTGCGGAGAAAGCCGTCGAAATCCGCTTCCTCGAAACAGAGTTCCATATTGTTGGCATCTTTGAGGATTTTTTCTTTCGGAAGGCCTGTGAGCCAGTCAAAATTTTGCTGGAGCGACAGCCCGCAGGTAAAGGAAATGTTGATCCCATAGTCCTGATAGAGCTCCAGCCCGAACAAATTCTCGTAGAATTTTCTCGATGCGTTCACGTCCGACACTGATAGAACTGTACCGCTGTATTTCATCATTTTTCTCCTTTGAGTGTTTTTGTTTCATTGTAACAGGAAAAATTCCGGCTGTCCATGCATAATGCCGCTTTTTTCCGCATAGAATGGAGAACCAAACTTTTATGGAGTCGAAATAACGGTAATCCGAGAACAATTTATAAAAATTTACCAAATTTTGCATGTTTTTTACAGTTAAAGAATGGAATTTAGTTAGTCAATCGGTTATACTAAAAGAAAATAGAGTTTTTGCGGGGAAAGGACAGGATTTAAATGATTCATGCTGTGATTGACGTGGGTTCCAACTCCATTCGTATGTCAGTTTACCAGTGCGCCGGAGACGCCATCAGCCCCATGATCGACAAAAAGGAGACTGTGGGCCTGGCTGGATACATCGAGGATGGAATCCTCACCGAAGAGGGCATGTACCGGGCCGCTGACACCATTGCCGCCTTTGTCGAAGTTCTCCGCAAGTTCGGCATCGATCATGTCTCAGTCTTTGCTACGGCGTCTCTCCGCAACGCTGTGAACCAGGAGGAAGCGGTCCGTTTTATCGAAGAGCGAACCGGCCTTAAGGTCGCCGTCATCTCCGGCGACGAGGAGGCAAGGCTCGATTTCATCGGCGCCACTCAGTTTCTCTCGGTGCAGGACGGGGTGCTGGTAGATATCGGCGGCGGCAGTACCGAGATCGTCCTTTTTGCCGACGGACGCATCTCAAACCTTACAAGCATCCCCATGGGTTCCCTCAATATGTACACCAAGTACGCTGGCGGCGTCACCTTAGATAACGAAGAGCGCAAGCTGATGCGGCAGGGGATCCTCGACAACCTGAGCACCCTCTATTGGGCGCCTATGGAACCGGTAAAGACGCTGGTGGGGGTCGGTGGCACGGCCCGGGCATTCAAAAAAATCTGCCACGAGCTCTATAAAGTGCCCCGGGACGTTCAGCGGCTGGACGCCGGATTCTTAGGCATGCTCGTGAAAATCTTCAAAAAGGGCGACGTGAATCTTTGCCGCAAAATCTATAAAATGGTGCCGGAACGGATGCTGACCATCCAGCCGGGGCTCACCATCCTTAGCGAACTGGCCAAACGGTTCGGCGTATCGGAAGTGGTAGTCAGCCGCTACGGCGTCCGGGAAGGCTATCTCATCGAACATGTACTGAAAAACGGAGGGGACAATTGATGGACGGTTATCCCGCCTATATGGTCAATCGGGAACTATCCTGGCTCAAATTCAACGAACGGGTGCTCAACGAGGCCCTCTGCCGGGAGACCCCGGTGCTGACGAGGCTCCAGTTCGTATCCATATTTTCTACAAACCTGGACGAATTTTTTATGGTGCGGGTGGGAAGCCTCACTGATTATATGCATTTCGCCCCGGATTATATCGACAACAAAACCGGCATGAACGCCAAGGAACAGCTCACCGCCATCTACGCCGAAGCCCGGGCCCTCTGCGCCCGCAAGGACGAGGTTTACAGAGAGGTCGTCAACGAACTGAGCGTTTCCGGGGTCTCATTGCTGTCCTATATGGAGCTGACAAAAGACGAGAAAAAGGAGGCGGGGGAGTACTTTTCCCGGGAAATACGGCCCCTCCTATCGCCCCAGATCATCGACCCGCGGCACCCCTTTCCCTTTATCGCCAATAAGTCGCTGAACATTGCTGTCGAGCTGGAGCAGGACGGAAACCGTCTCTGCGGCATCATCCCGCTGCCCGGCGGAGTGCGGCGGCTGTTTTTCCCTGGCAGGGGGCGGCTCTGCTGCATTTCGCTGGAGGAACTGATCCTCCACTACGCAAACGAGGTATTCGCCCTCTACAAGGTGGTCAGCAAGGCGGTCTTTTCGGTGACCCGCAACGCCGACATCGACACCGACGCCAGGGAACTGGACGAAGACGACGACTACCGTCAGCACATGAAGAAAATCCTCAAAAAGCGGCAGCGGCTTTCTCCCGTCCGGCTGGAGATCCAGGGGAGCCTCAAGAAAAAGACGATGGAATTTTTAAAAGATAAGCTGGGCCTGTCGAGCCATCAGGTGTTCTTTACCACTTCTCCCATGGACCTGTCCTTCGTCGGGGAGATCGAAAAGCGCCTGACGCCGGAGCAGAAAGAGCGGATGCTGCTGCCCGCTTATCAACCCCGGCCTTCCGCCGCTATTCGTCCCAGGGAGAGCGTCCTGATGCAGGCGGCCCGCCGGGATATCCTTTTAAGCTACCCCTACGAGAGTATGCAGCCCTTTTTGCAGCTCATCAGGGAAGCGGCAAACGACGAAACCGTCCTGTCTATTCGGATCACCCTTTACCGCATCGCAAGGCAGTCGAAACTGGCGGAATCCCTCATCGAGGCGGCGGAAAACGGCAAGGAAGTCACCGTTTTGATGGAGCTCCGCGCCCGGTTCGACGAAGAAAACAACATCGAATGGGCCCAGCGGCTGGAAGAAGCCGGCTGCCGGGTCATCTACGGCTTAGATGGGTTCAAGGTACACTCGAAAATCTGCCTCATCACCCGAAAGGCGGCGGGAAAAATCCTTACGATTACCCAAATCGGCACCGGAAACTACAATGAAAAGACGGCGAAGCTCTACACCGACCTGTCCCTCATCACTGCCGACCCTCAAATCGGCCGGGACGCCGCCGACTTTTTCCTCAACATGTCCCTGTCGAATCGAAAAGGCGAATACCGCACTCTGTGGATCGCCCCCAATGGATTTAAGCAGAACGTCCTACGGATGATCGACGGGGAAATCGCCAAGGCGCGGGCGGGAAAGCCTTGCGGCATCCTGATGAAATGCAACTCCATGACCGACAAGATTGTCATGGAAAAGCTGGCCCAGGCGTCCAAGGCCAATGTTCCCATCAAGCTCATTGTCCGGGGGATCTGCTGCCTTCTGCCGGGAATCCCCGGCGAAACCGACAACATTGAGATTATCAGCATCGTCGGGCGGTTTTTGGAGCACTCCCGCGTCTACTGCTTCGGCGACGGGGAGGAAACGGCCGTCTATATCGGCTCCGGCGACATGATGACCCGAAATACTGACAAGCGGGTGGAGATTGCCGCCCCGGTCAAGGATGTAAAGCTCAAAAGGCAGATTCTGCGGATGATGGAAATCCTGCTCCGCGATAACGTTAAGGCCCGGGAGATGCACTCTGACGGGAGCTATACCCTGCGCACCCCCGACGGGCAAAGGCCCCTCTGCGCTCAAGAGGAATTTATCCTGAGGGCCGAAGCTGCGGCCCCGGCAGAAAGCGGTAAAAGTCGTTCCATAGGGGAATTATTCGCCGGAGTACGGCGGAAACTGCCCTTCAGGAGAGGAAAAAGGTAGTTTCAAGTCAAAATATGAAAAACAAAACGGCGCCTGTGTCTCAACACAAGCGCCGTTTTGTTTAGTAACAGTCGTTGGGTTTCATGCAGTTTTCGCTTTCTGCCGCCGCTTCAGGATGCTGTACCATCTGCATCAGGTCGTGAACCGTCATACCGGAGGACTCCACCACCTCTTTCAGCTCGGAAAGCTCTTTTTGCTCTTTTTGATTGAGGAGGGCTGTCTTTTTGTCCTGCAGCTCTTTGATGGTGTTGGTCCAGCGGGTGATTTGCGCGTCAATTTTCATCAGCTCTTCGTCATAGTTGACGGATTTTTTTACGCCTCGTGGCATGAAAAACACCTCTTTTTGTTTTGTTAGATTTAGCTTGGGCAGAAAGGGCAAAAAAATACCAAAAAAATCCGCCGACTGAAATTTTCAGGCGGCGGTTCGAGGCTTATCGGGTGTTGATGCGGCTGTGGTCGTCGATAATCTGATAACCCATTTTATTCAATGTGTTTTCGATTTGGTCGTATGAGGTTCCTGAGCTGTCGTAGTCAACGGACACCTGTGAGGTTTGTGCGTTGACTGCGACGCTTTCCACGCCGTGAATCGTGTCCAGGCGGCGTTTGATGTCTTTGACGTCGTGTTTGCCCACAATGTTCTCCACCTTAAAATATGCGCTTTCCTGAGACATACTTTATCACCTCGGATTTAGTTTTCCCGTTAAAACGCCGGCGGATACGAAGCAATTTTATGTAAGGCAAACGCTTTCTGGATTTTTGATTGGAAAAAATTTCTACTAAATAACTGTTGACATATATCACGATGTGATATATGATATCTATATCACATCGTGATATAGATAAATAGTAAAACAGAGTTTTTCTGGATGATGGAAAAAAGGGAAAGGAATGTGATAAAAATGGAACTGGAGCGGCTGAAAAAGCGTTTTCTCCCCATGAGCGAAACAATGTTCTACATCCTGTTCTCGCTGCGGGAGGAGCGCCACGGCTACGGCATCATGCAGTATGTGGAAGCCCTCACAGGCGGCCGCATCATTCTGGGAGCGGGCACGGTCTACCAAACCCTATCCAAACTGGAAAAACAGCGCCTCATCGAAGCGGTGCGGGAAATCGACCGGAAGAAGGAGTACCGCATCACCAAATCGGGAGCCCTTATTCTCAAGGAAGAGGCGCGGCGTATCTCGCAGCTTTATGAAACGGCAAAGGAGCTGATTTAAATGGAGAAAAAGGCAGTGTGGTTTTCCGTCTTTCGCAGGGTGGTTCCGGCGGATTATGAAGAGTGGCTGGAAAAAATGGCTCTCCAAGGCTGGAACGTTGAAAAAATCAGGCAGTTTGACTCCTTTCGGATGGTGTTTCACAAGAGCGAGCCGAGACGATACCGGTATGTATTTGACCTGAACGCCTTCCCAAAGGCCGATTACCGGAACACCTACGAGCAGTTCGGCTGGGAGTTTGTCGGGCAGATGGCGAGCTGTTTTGTCTGGCGAAAGACTTATACCGACATTCGTCCCGAGTCCTTTTCCGATACCGAAAGCCTCGTCAAACGGAACAAACGGGTCAAAAACGCCGTAACGGCAGCTCTTATTCTGTTTTTGCTGGGAATCGCGGTACTGATGGCTGGAATCGTCGTCTGCGGGCTTCGCGGATTATGGGAACAGGTGATGGAGCTTGCCTTAGAGGCTTTTCTCCTCGCGTTCATTGCGGGATACCTGTGGTGGGTGACACGGCAGATCAGAAAAAACCTGGAACGGTAAAAAAGGGTCCCGCGCAGTATTTGCTGCGCGGGACCTGCTGTTCGGAAAACGCTTTTGTGCGAATTGGAGGTATCAAACACGGGCACTTTCCATTATTCCATTGTTGACTGCAAAGCTAGATTTGTCAAGTCAAAATTAAAGGAAATCTGCAAAAAACAGCGTGAAACGCCAGCTGTTATTATGAAATAGTGCCACTATTTTATTCGATTCTTGAAATCAGCTGGCAGTAGACGTAGACATTCTGGATTTTTTTAGCCTCGTTGCCCTTATCGGTCCGGATAATAGGCTGGGTTTCCGACGGAGTAATGTAGGTTTTGAAAACCAATCCGTCCTGGCCCACCCGCATGTCGCGGATGTGCTTGTAGGCGAAATTTCGCTGGGTAATGCCGAGATGCCCGTAAATGATGTCCTCGATGTCCCGGTTTGAGAAACATTGGAGAATGTCAGCCTCGTCGTGCATGTCGAGGATGGCCTTGGCCTCCTCAAAGGTCACATCGGTACATTTGAAGGTCCCACGGTTTACCACTGACATCATCGAGCTGTTGTCTAATAACAGTAATGGATTTGTCGTCATCTGCTGTCACCCTTTCTTTTTGGTCGGCTTTGCGATAGAAAACCATCTATCTGATTCCAGTATAAGAAAGCAGGAAAGATTTGTCAACAATCGTTAATATAATAACGCTATCTGATAAATTTTAGTCAATATTGCCCAATTCTGTAATTTCTCAAGTCAAGTTAAATTTTTGGTTATTGGAGCAAATTGTTCAAAATAAAAAAGCAGGGAGGTGGCCCGGAAAAGGCTCTCCTTGCATGAAATAAGTAGCTGCCCGCAATTGGAGCGGGCTGTGAAACCGTTGGGATTATCTGCGGCAGCAGCGGCGGCAGCAATGTCTGCAGCATTCGTGGAAGCAACGGCAGCATCTGCATCCATTGAAATCATCGTCATTATCGTTGTCATTATCATTAATGATATTTGCACTGAATACAGGGACAAAGCCGATTAGCGGGCTATTGCCATTGCCGTTATTGTCAAAATCCCAATCCCAGTCCCAGTTATTATTTCCACAGTTACACATAATCAATTCCTCCAATTATTTAGTTGCGGTGGATTTCCCATCCGCACTTCATCATATGTCGGAGAATGTCGAAATGTGTCAAACTTCCAGAGCGATTTTTTTGTTCAAATGGTGGGCTCTTGGTTCAGCGTTTCAGTTGCTTCCGGAACGGGAAGATTTTGCTCCACTGCGTTGAGATCATAAAACCGGATGGCGGCGGCCAGCAGCACCATAAGGCTGGCGAGAAAGTTTATTTGGGCCGACTGTTTGGCGATACAGTCCTGCTGAGGGGTACAGAGCGCCTGTTTCGACAGGCCGAAAAAGAAGGCGGACGCACGGAGAATCACTGCGCTGGCGGCGAATCGCAAGGGGTAGATGCCCGAGTAGTCGCAGACGGGGGTTCCTCCATGGCAGGTGGTGTCTACAAGCTGCTGCCGCTGACAGACCAAAGCCTTGTAATTAAGGATGATCGCGGCGATAATCTGCTGGATGAACGCAAGGGATTTATCAATAACGGCGAGCTGCTCCTGCACTTCCGGGGGAATTTGCTCACACTGGAAGGGATTTTCCGGAAAAGAAGACTCATCCATTGTCATTTTCCGCACCTCCTTTCTACAGGTTATGAGAGGCGGAAAGGGGATATGACTCCATCCGCGGAGGCGTTAGGGGGCAGGGGCCTATAGCAGGGGAGAAAACGGAGAACTGAAGGTCGTTTTGATGTAAAGCAATATGGTTTACATCAGAAAAATGGCCTTGACATAGGGGTTACGGCCGATTTTCACATTTATCCGCCCAATTGTCCCAGCGACGGGGAACCGTGATTCTGTACGCCGTTTCGCAGGCCGCTCACCCGCCGGGGAGGCGTTTTGTCCCGATAATCGGCGGGAAATCCGCTGATGAATCCGGCGCCTAACTCCGTCATGTGTTTCCAGAACCGCTTGGGACAGTGGTTCATCCGGCAGCGGGGGTTGTAGCGGCCTTCGATGGCGATGGTGTCGTAAAACTGCTTCCATAAGGCGCGGAAATAAAGCTCCTGATCGTCGGCTTCCGGCAGCTCTATTTCGTCGGCGGCGATGATGGAGCTGGGTTTGCCCGGTTCGTGGAGGAGGGCAAGGTCGTTTGTTTTGTCATAAATGAGAAAGTATTCGTTAGGGTAACGGGTGCAGAAGTGGTTCGACAGGATGGGGAGCACATTGTTTTTTGGCTCGATCACAGAGGAGAGGACGCCGCCGCTGTCAGAAAACCGGACGAATCCCGAGAGCATGTGGGCCTCGTGAGTCAGATGGAAAACGGCCTTGCTGAGAATGCTTACCGTGTCGTCAGTGAGCATATGAACGATTGTCGGGCCGATACGAAGCCCCTTGCGAACAAAATCCAGCAAAAGCAGTTCTTTTTTGGGGTAGCAGGTCAGAAACCCCAGGTAGACCCACTCGGCGCCGTCTTTGGAGAGCTTTCCCGGCAGTACGGCAGCCACTCGGGAGGCTTTTACAAGGTCGGTATCAATGGTGCGGGCGGGGCAGAGGGTGTCCTGGGCGTTTTGGCCGGAGACGATGTCCAAGGGCCATTCCTTTTGTTCGTAGCAGGTAAAAATACAGGTGAGAAGCCCGTCGAAGCTGCCGTCGTAGCGATAGATCAGATTTGTCCGGTTAAACATTTGTGTACATCCTCTCGAAAAACTCTGGATGAATCGGGGAGCAGGGAGAGCTGTTCGCCGATTCCGCCCACGAAACCGGCGGCATACCCCTCCGGCATCAGTGAGCGGATCATGCCGTCGGAGGTGATTTTCAGGCCGTCGGGCAGCTTGCCGGAGCAGGTGATAAAATACTGGGCCCGTTTAAGGACGACGCCGATTTTTTTGAGGCCCTTGAAGTCCAGCGACCCGGTGCGGCGGACAGTGACGATCCGCTTTGCCGATGCGACGCCGATACCCGGCACCCGCAGGAGCATTTCCAACGGCGCTTTGTTGACATCCACCGGGAAGAGTTCCAGGTGGTTCAGGGCCCAGTTGCATTTGGGGTCGACGAGGGGGTTGAAATTGGGGTTTTGCTCATCCAGAAGCTCGCGGGCCTCGAAGCCGTAAAACCGCAGCAGCCAGTCCGCCTGGTAGAGCCGGTGCTCCCGCAGAAGAGGAGGCTTTGTATCCGCCGAGGGCAGGAGGGGATTGTCCGAAACCGGCATGTATGCGGAGAAAAAGACCCTCTTCAGGCTGTATTTTTTATAGAGGGATTCCGACAGGTGGAGGATTTGGTAATCGGTCTCAGGGGTGGCGCCCACAATCATCTGGGTGCTCTGCCCGGCGGGGGCAAAGCGGGGCGCATGCTTGTAGCGGACGATGTCGTGAGAACTTTCGGTGATTTTCTGCTGAATAAAGGACATGGGCTTTAGAATCGAGTGTTTCGATTTGTCGGGGGCCAGGGTAGAAAGGCTTTTCTGGGAGGGCAGCTCGATGTTGATGCTCATCCGGTCGGCCAGCATCCCCAGCTGGTTTAAAAGCACCGGGTCGGCGCCGGGGATGGCCTTCACGTGGATGTAGCCGTGAAAATGGTACCCTGTCCGCAGAAGGGTCAGGGTTTTGATAAGCTGTTCGCAGGTGTAGTCGGGGTTTTTGATGACGCCGGAACTGAGAAAAAGCCCTTCGATGTAATTGCGGCGGTAAAATTGGATGGTCAGCTCACTGAGTTCCTCGGGGGTGAAGGCGGCCCGCCGAGTGTCGTGGGAGACCCGGTTTACGCAGTATTTGCAGTCATAGATACAGACGTTTGTCATCAGCACTTTTAAAAGGGAGATGCACCGCCCGTCGGCGGCAAAACTGTGGCAGATGCCGCAGGCCGCCGTGCTGCCGATTCCCCCGGCGGAGGGGACGTTTGCCACGCCGCTGGAGGTGCAGGCGGCGTCGTATTTGGCGGCGTCCGATAAAATTGTCAGTTTTTCCATCAAGTCCATATTCCATACCAGCCTTTGTTTGCAGAGTTTCCTTCACCTGGGAAAGGGGCATATTGTTGTTATAACTTGTTTCCAATTTGGCACGGCGGCAAAGATTCAAAAACCGTTTGCCAAAACAGCAGGGCAGACCAGAACATTTGTTTATATAGTTAGTATACCACCAAAAACAGCGTTTGTAAAGTGTAATTTCTGGAAAAAAGAAAATTTGTTCTTATATTTCATACAAAAAAGCCGCCCGCTCCCAAATTCGGAACGGACGGCTTTGAAATTTAATTTACATGACCATCATAAAGTTGTTGAAATTCTGTTCTTTCACCTTGTTCATAATGGTGATGACATCGACGAGCCAGAGGATTCCGCATACACCGCCGGTGAGAAGCTTTAACACTCCCATGCCGATGTCGCCCATCATGAAGCGGTCAACGCCCCATCCACCGAGGAAAATCGAGATGATGAGCATGACGGTAGGATCCTTGAGTTCAATGGCCGTGGCCACGACGAACTGGGAGTCATCCAGTGCGGCCAATTTCTCCCGGATAAATGGAATTTTTTCCGGGGGGAAATATTTCTGATTGGACATCAGGTAAAGGTCGAGTTTTTGTACATCCATGTGTTTCACGCCTTTCCGGCCTGTCCCGTGGGGCAAGCCCATTCGATATGTTTTAAATTGCAGGTGTTTGATATCATTATAGGGAACAGAGCGCCTGCTTGTCAAGAAAAAAAGAAAAATTTATCTTCTTTTTAATCAATAGAACGATCCCGGAGCGCAGGGGGCTTCAAGGGCATAAAAAATGTTGCAACTTGCAGGAAAAATTGATATACTTATAAATACCGTCGGTTTTCAGAAGAGTGATGGAAACCGAATAAATCCAAAAAAAGGCAGGAATCCTTCCATGACATCATTGCTGATCCGGCTGTTCGTCAAGAACAGCGACCAGGTCAAAGACCATAAAGTGCGGGAAAGCTACGGCAAGATGGCCGGCATCGTCGGCATCTGCTGCAACGCCCTTTTAAGCGCCGCTAAAATCATCGCGGGCTGGCTGTTTAAGAGCGTTTCGATTCTCGCCGACGGCGTCAACAACCTGTCCGACGCAACAAGCAGTTTGGTGACCCTTATCGGCTTTAAGCTGTCGGGCCGCCCCGCCGACAAGGAGCATCCCTTCGGCCACGCGAGGATGGAGTACGTATCGGGGCTGGTGGTGGCCTTTTTCATCGTTTTGGTGGGCTTTGATCTGACAAAATCTTCTTTCGATAAAATCATCCACCCGGAGGCCGCGGATTTCAGCGTGATTTCGGTGGTAATTCTGGGGGTATCCATTCTTTTAAAGCTCTGGATGTTCTTTTTTAACCGCAAGGTGGGTAAACTCATCGATTCCACCACCCTGGAGGCCACCGCTGCCGACAGCCGAAACGACGTTTTAATGACGGCGGCGGTCCTCATCTGCGCAGTGGTCAGCAGACTCACGAATTTTGCCATGCTGGACGGCATCGTCGGCCTTGCCATTGCCATATTCATCGTCATTTCCGGCATCAAACTTGTCAGCGAGACGTTGAGTCCTCTGCTCGGGGAAGCTCCCAACAAGGAGCTTGTCACCGAGACCCTCGAAAAACTCCGGGCCTACGACGGGGTGCTGGGGGTTCACGACCTGATGGTTCACGACTACGGCCCTGGCAGGTGCTTTGCCTCGGTTCACGTGGAGATGGACGCAAAAAACGACATTCTCAAAAGCCATGACATCTGTGACAACATCGAGCGGGACTTTCAGGGGGAGGGCATGGCTTTGGTGGTGCACCTCGACCCCATTATCACCGACGACGAAGAGACAAACGAACTAAAAAGAATGACGGCGAAGCTCCTGGCCTCCATGGGCTACGGCATTACCATGCACGATTTCCGGGTGGTCAAGGGCTACACCCACACCAACCTGATTTTCGACATTGTAGTGCCCTTTGACTGCAAACTCTCCGACGACGACCTGAAACAGAGTATCCAGCAGATGGTGCGGCAGGAGAACGAAAAGCTCTTCACTGTCATTAATATTGACCGCAACTACATTGGATAGAATAGGCGGTTTTGCCGCCCTGATGCCCAAATCCTGGAAAGGAATGAATTATATGGGAAAAGATGAATTTATCGAGATCTATCAGAGGCACATCACCCGCAGAGGAGCGGATAAACTGCTGGATTGGCTCACAAAGAGCGACTTTTTCACCGCTCCGGCAAGTACCCGGTTCCATCTGGCGGAGGAGGGGGGATTATGCCTCCACAGCGTCAACGTCTACAAGCGGCTCAAAACCCTGATGGAGCGGGAATACCCGGAAGGGTGCCCCTATTCCGACGAGGCCGTCGCTGTCTGCGGGCTTTTACACGACGTCTGCAAAGCCAACTACTACAAGCAGGAAATGCGAAACGTAAAAATAAATGGCAGCTGGGAGCAAAAGCCTTTTTACACGGTGGATGAGCAGATCCCCTACGGACACGGGGAGAAAAGCGTCTTTATCATCGAGCGGTTTATGCGCCTCAAGCTGGACGAGGCCATTTCCATCCGCTACCACATGGGCGGGTTTGCCGCCGTGCCGGGGGATTACAGCATGTCTAAGGCCTTTGAGCAGTATCCTGCCGCCGTGCTGCTTCACACCGCTGATTTGATGGCGACCTATTTGGACGAGCAGGAGACCAGAGGGCAGAGCTTCGCATAAGCTTTGCTTATATCCATACATAGCTAACATTTAGGGCGGAAAACCGCCGTTACAGAAAGGAACGATACCTATGAAAAAAGAAATCATCAGCGCCAAAAACGCGCCGGCGGCAGTCGGCCCCTATTCTCACGCGGTCAAGGCGGGCGGCGTGCTCTATACTTCCGGGCAGATCGGACTGATTCCCGAAACCGGCGTTTTAGCAGAAGGCGGCGTTTCCGCTCAGGCAGAGCAGGGGATGAAAAACCTGGGCGCAGTCCTGAAAGCGGCAGGTATGGGCTATGAAAACGTGGTGAAAACCACCCTGTTTTTGGCCGATATCGCCGATTTTGCCGTCGTGAACGAAATCTACGCCAAATATTTCACCGGCGAGACCCCGGCCCGTTCCTGCGTGCAGGCGGGAGCGCTTCCCAAAGGAGCGCTGTTCGAGATCGAAGCTATCGCAGTGGAAGACTGATTTTATTTTCGTGAAATAAACCGGGAAACGGGAACAAAACTCGTTTCCCGGTTTTTTGCTGCCGGAAAGGTTTTTCCTGGCGGTGATTTCTGCATAAACTCCGTATCCTCCTGCATAAATTGATAGGGTATAAAGCCCGCTTCCAAGCGGAAAACGCGGATCAAACAGTACGAAGCCTCGTCCCACAATAAAGGGACGGATACAGCAAAGGAGGACACACATCCATGAACGGTTCGGATAGGGACGATTTGAATGAGATGATCCGGCGGTATCAGGAAGATCTGATGCAATACGCCAAGCATAGCGCCTATGCTCAGCAGAGCCCTGGCTCCAACGTAGGAACCAATTATACCGGAAATATGCCGTCCTGCGGCTCAGGGTCAGGCCCCGTCAATACAGGAATCGACACCGGAAACCCGGTGAAGAAAAGACGGCTCCCCGATGCTCCGCCACCCATGCGGATGCCGGATACATCCGTTCCGGTGGAAGCTGCTGGAAGCCCGAGAAACCACGCAGACAACCGCACTGACGTAAAGGGCGGTGATAATAAAGCGGAACAGTCGGTACCCCAGGCGATTCCCCCAAGCCCCATGGACGACGAGGAGCTGCTCCGGATGGGTGGATGGGAACCGGCTCCTGGTGCAAACTTTTCCGACGGCAGGACGCCGTTCACACCCTTATATCCTCTTGAGAACAGGACGATGGTGCCGGCAGGGCAGCGGGTAAACGCACCTGCAACTTTTCGTCCGCAGGTCGCTCCCAACCAACAAAGCGGCCTCCAGCAGGCGCCGACCGCCCCGGCGATCCAAAATCAGAGCGGCGCATCTGCGGCAGCCGGTTCCGCCCAGCAGGCTTCCAGGGATTCTGTCACTGCAAACCAGGGCAGGGCATTTGCACCTGAACAGACAGGGGGCGGTGTCCGGCAAAATCCTTCCGCTTCCATGAATGGGAGGCAGGGAACGGCCCCTGCCAGTCAAGCAGAGGCTCCCACCTCCGGAAATACCCGGAATCAAGTCGTCCCCCTGCCGCTGGCTTCCGGAAACGTGGGCGTGCGCCCAGCTATGCCAGTGGAGCAAAGTCCTTGGGGGGCCACTTCGGCCCAGCCCCCCGCTCGGCCGGAAAGCTCAGAAATCCCGGCTCGCACCCGGGCGCCCCAATACGCCGACCTGACGGCTACAGATGCCAACACGCCCACCAGCCATCCGCTGCCCCGGTATCCCCAGAGGCGGCAATCGGAAGTGTCCCTTCGGGAACAGAACATCGCCCGTGTGGCGTCGGAGGATCCGGGCAATCCCGGAGCGGAGCAAAACCGCGGCAGTGCTGCGCCGGCTGATGGACCAGATGTTTTTGTCACCCCTTCGGTGCTCCGCTCCGGAAATGAAGAAGCAGAAGTCCCTATGTACGGGTCTGCAATGTCGCCCCAGCTTCTGCGGGATTTAGAATCAGCCTCCTTGCTTATGACCGAAGAAGCGGCGGCGCCGTCTGCCCCGGGAATCGAAAATTTCCGTACTTCGGAACTGATGAACCGCCTGAGCGCCACCGGCATGAGCAGGCCTGTACCTGGCGATGTGCCCAGCGCCTTTTCCAGCGGACAGGAGACGCCTTCCATGCCAGAGGACGACATGCAGGCCCTGTCAGCGCCCTCAGAACGGCCGCAAGCCGCCGTATCAGGGCAGGAGAGCACCGTTCAGCCAAATGGTGTCTACCAGACCGAGTCGGATTACCCCGTCCGGGAACAGGAAGAATGGGAATCGGATAACGCTACCATTACCGTTTACGCCTATACCGCCCGGCAGGGATTGCCGGTGCCCGATGCCGACGTAACCATCAGCCGGGTTTTTGAGGGGCGTCCGGTTCTGCATTTCTTCACAACCACAGGAATCAGCGGCGAAACGGTGCCCCGGGGCGTCCCCGCTCCTCCCAGAGAGTGGACTCAGGCCCCGGGCTATGAACACCCTTATGCCAGCTACAGTATTCAAGTGGACGCCCCCGGTTATTACACGGTGGAAAATTTAAACGTCCCCGTATTTGGCGGAGAAGCATCCATTCAGCCGGTGGAGCTGATTCCCATCCCCGAAAACGAAAAATTCATCCGGGAAAAGGTGGTTCGTGAAAGCGAACCGGCGGACTTATAAGAAAGGAGCGTGAGGCAAATGACCGGAGTTCCCTATATTCCCCGATACATTACCGTTCACCTGGGAAGGCCCGACGCCTACGCCCAGAACGTGACGGTCACTTTTCCCGACTACATCAAAAACGTCGCGTCCAGCGAGATTTACCCCACCTGGCCCAATAATTCCCTCAGGGCAAACATCTACGTACAGGTGACTTTCGCCCTAAACCGCATCTACACCGAGTGGTATCGGAGCCGTGGCTATGATTTCGACATCACAAACTCCACCCAGTTCGACCAGAAGTACATCCACGGCCGTGACATCTTTCAAAGTGTTTCCACCATCGTCGACGAGCTGTTTAACGACTACATCCGCCGACAGGGGTTTGTGGAGCCGCTGTTTGCTCAGTTCTGCAACGGCACTACCGTCACCTGCAACGGCCTGTCCCAATGGGGGACGGTAGATTTGGCGCGGCAGGGCTACACGCCCTATGAAATGCTCCAGTATTATTACGGCAACAACATTGACATTGTCTTTAACGCCCCTGTGGATCTGATCACCGGCTCCTACAGCGGCACGCCTCTCCGGCGGGGCTCCACCGGAAACGACGTGCGGACGCTTCAAGTGCGTCTCAACCGGGTTTCCACAAACTATCCCGCCATTCCGAAAATCTACCCGGTAGACGGCATCTTCGGACCTAAAACCGAATCTGCTGTCAAGGCGTTCCAGCGGGTGTTCGGCCTCACGCAGGACGGCATCGTGGGAAAAGCCACCTGGTATAAGCTTTCTTACCTCTACGTTTCGGTGAAGCGTCTGGCAGAGCTGGATTCTGAGGGAATTTCCCTGGGCGAGCTGTCTAAGCAGTATCCTGACGCCATCAAAGAAGGCGACACCGGTGAAAAAGTGAGTCAACTACAATTTCTTTTGGGTATGGTGGCCAATTTTAATGAGGAAATTCCGCCTATCAACGTGGACGGTGTTTTTGGCAAGGAAACCAAACGGGCGGTAATCGCCTTCCAGAAGTCCTACGGCCTGCCGCCCGACGGCATCGTGGGGGCCCGTACCTGGGATGAACTTTGGAGAGCTTACCAGGGAGTGTTGGACGTTTTGCCGGCAAATTACCTGGGAAAGGGCCCCGCTACCTATCCCGGCACGCCCCTGCGCCAGGGGAGCAGCGGAGAAGCGGTTGTGGAGCTCCAAACCTACCTTTCCTTCCTGTCGGGGGCGTTCCCCGCCATTCCGCAGATTTCCGTCACCGGAGTGTTCGGTGAAGACACCAAAAACGCCGTCCGAATCTTTCAGTCGATGATGGGCCTGCCGGTGGACGGCATCGTCGGCCCCGAAACCTGGGACGCCATCGCAAGCCTTTACGAGGATGTGCGGTTGGGGCAGGTAAAACAGCCGGGCCAGTTCCCAGGTTACGAACTGACCGAAAGACCCGCTGAATAAGATGGAGGTGCATGAAACATGCCATATGCCCGCGACAATCATCAGGAAAACGTAATGGAGCTGCAGCAGTACCTGCGCACCATCTCCCGCTTTCGCAACAATATTCCTTTGATCATACCGGATGGGGTATTCGGCCCTGAAACCACCGATACCGTCAAGGCGTTTCAGGCCGCCTATAATCTGCCCCAGACCGGCATCGTCGACGAAGCGACCTGGGACGCTATCTATCGGGAATACCTCCAGGTAGCTGCCGAAACGGCCCAGCCAGTCTGCGTGCAGGCCTATCCGTCGCCGGATTTCATGGTGGGACCGGGGGCCTCTGGGGAAAAAGTGTATTTTCTTCAGCTAATGCTCATCAGCCTCGGAAACCACTTCCACAACATCCCTCCCGTCACTCTAACGGGACGCTACGACAACGGCACCGAGGCCGCTGTCAAAAAGCTCCAGGAAAAATCCGGGCTGCCGGAGACCGGTTCAGTAGACAATTTCACCTGGAATTCCATCGCTCGGGCCTACAATATTTTCAGTAAGCCCACTTATCCCATTGCGGCGAAATAGGAATTGTGAGAAAAATTCCAGCTGGTTTCTATTGATAGATTGCTCCCAGAAACAAAAAACGAACCCCGTCGATAGGGGTTCGTTTTTTTATGGATTCCTTCTATTTGCGGTATAGATTCCAGTACTCGTCCTCTAGAATGCTCATGATGACATCAGAATAGTATTTTCCCTCGATGAGGGCGCTTTCCCGCAGGATGCCGTCTTTCTGAAAGCCGCATTTTTCGTAGCAGCGGATGGCCCTGCCGTTGTAATCCAGAACCTTCAGGTCTATCCGGTGGAGGTGAAGAGTTTCAAACCCGAATCGAAGGACAAGCTCAGTAGCCTCCGTCCCAATGCCCTTTGCGTGGAAGGCGGGATCGAAAATGCCGATCCGGTAGGTGCCGCTTTTGTCCTCAGTCGAGAGATGGTGCAGGCCGCAAGAGCCGATACAACGGCCCTGAAGGTCGATGATCCAGGAGTATTCGCCGCCCGCTCCCCGACGCTTTTCCCTGTCGTACCACCGCTCCCAGAAGGCCCGGTCTGGATATTCGGGGGCGGGGAGGCTTTCGCCGCCGCACATATGGACGAATTCGTGATGACGTCCGATTGCCGTCCGGTCGTCGATGTCCTTTTCTCTGACACTGCGAAGCAGAATCCTTGTTCCCTGCAATTCTGGCTGTATCCGCATATTGATACCTCCATTATGGTGTAAAAATTGAATTAATTATACCATAAGGGGAGGATTTGTCAAGCAGACTTCACCGTTTCCGCGCCGGTACGGCGATGGAAGCGCCCTTTGCCGCCTCTGCTCCAAAGTTAAAGAAAGGAGCGGCATCGGGCACCCGCTCATAGCCGAACTTTTCGTAATCGTACCGCTCCGCCGCCCGGAAGGCACAGCCGATAGCGATGCCGAAGTCCTCTTCGTTTTCGTAGGGTTCCGTCTGGAAATAAAGCAGCAGACAGGGGGGAAGCTCCGCGAGATCATAGCCCTCGGGGATTTTCCCGTCGTAGCTAAAGGGCACTTCCACGCCGGAAGCGATCTTGGAAAAGCCGTGCTTTTGCAGAAAAGGCGGCAGCTCCAGGAGTGCGGCGGTATCGAATTTTTCCGGAATGCTGTTTAACAGCCCGTCCCATTCGCAGCCTTTTTCCTCACAAAAAGAAAAGTAATCGGTGGCGTTTACCGAACGCAGGAACAATAATTTCCGTTTGGGGCGTTCCACTGGAGTGACCATGCAGATCAGTTCTTTTGTTTCCATTTCATTTTCCTCCTTGCCGTGCAGATAATTATAATAGTGAGTGATGGGGTATTGGATGAACAGGGGGACAGCAACCGGCTTTTTGCGGTAGCTGCTGGGGGTCACGTCAAAGAAGCGGGCAAAGGCCCGCGTGTAGCCCTCGTGGCTGTCGAAACCGGATTCCAGCGCCACCTCTAGGATAGACGCCTCCTGCTCCCGCAACTTCGTCACGCTGTCGGTGAGCCGGATCTTTTTGACGGTTTCCAGCGGCGTTTCACCGAGAAATTCCCGAAAGACCCGGTCGGCGTGGCGTCTCGAATACCCAACAGCGGCGTAGAGGCCCTCCAGGGTGAAGTCGTCCGCTTTTACGTGTTCTTCGATGTAATCCTGCATCTCCTGGACCAGATTCACTTTGTCCCGCTCGTTCATCTCATCAACTCCACTATCAGTATAAAGGGTTTGGAAAATGGTTTCTTGATTTTATTGGACAAAATTAGGATTTCCGGCGGTCAGCATAAAGTCGCGGATGTACTTGGTGATGTCCCGGTCGAACCGTTTGTTCAATTCTTCGTCAAACCGCTGATTCAGAAATGGGTAGTTGGGCTCTGAGAAGCTGTATCCTTCATCCATCAAATATTTCTGCCACAGGATTTTCAGCCCTGTATCGTCCACAATTTTGGAGGAACAGTAATAAAAAATGGAGGTTGGCTTGTTCTTCAGGGGTTTATTTTCCGTGAGATAGCAGGAGCCTAACAGCTTTTCCATGAGCGCCGTAAATTTTGAAGGATACGGACAATAAACGGGGACGACGATCATGTTCATATCAGCGGAGACGAGCCTTTTCTGAATTTTCTCGAAATCGTCGCCAAATAGGCACCGGCCTTCCGATTTGATGACACATCCCGGACAGTCCTGTTTGCAGTGGGTGATCTCACAGTCCGCCATCTCGATAAAATCATACCCGTGGGGCAAGGGGAGGGAGAGAAGCATCTGTTTGATTTCCTCGTGCTTTCCGCCGTGGCGGTTTGATGCGAATAGTACGGCAATCTTCATAGGACATTCTCCTTTTCGTTCCACCAGTTTTGTTTCATTATAAAACAGAACACCCCGTCCGTCAAAGGCTATTTGATGGAAAAACGTGACAAATTATCGTTGACACAAAAGGATAATCCCGGTATGATAAAGGTATCCTATTACGGAAAGGAAGTTTGATTATGAAAAAAACCATATCCCTCATTTTGGCCTCCGTCTTGGTATTGAGCCTTTCCTCCTGTTCTTCCGACAGCGGAAAAACAGATTCCTATGCGCTCAGCGGTGAAGCCAAAAAGGTCTTTGAAACCCTGAAACCCGACGAGCGGGCGGACGACCTGCTCCAAATGTTCGGCGCTTTGGAGAACCTCCACTACGACGACGGAAAAACCTTGAATGCCGAATTGCAGTCGGTTGTGGATATCGCGGGAAAATACAATATCGCGCAAGAATTAAACGCCAAAACTTTGCTGGAAAATCCCAGCGAGGAAGCAGACAGCCCCAGCCTGAGTAATTTCCGGGAAACCGGTCTTCAGCTGGACAAGGAAAAAATCTTCTATTCCATCCTGCCCGGCCTTTACGCCGATAAAACCGCCGCCGACAAAACCTTGAAAGGCGGGAAAGAGGCTATTATCGCCGCGGCGGAATCGAAGGGCTATGAACTGACCACGGGAAGCCACTTGGCCTCCGGCCTCCTCAAGGATGACGAGGCGGACAGCTACAAGAGTTTTTCCTTTCAGTGGGATAAAGACAGTAAACTCGTGAACGCCGTAATCGTTGCTGAACACTTGGACCTTGTGCCCGAGCTGGAAGAGGAATTCAAGCAGTTTGGCCCACCGGAACAACTGGAAAAAACCGCCGGTAACCACGCGGTCTGGCTCAGTCAGCTCACTGTCTCGGAACACCCCGTTTTGTCCCAGATTTACTCCGTGGACGAACAAGCGATGCTGCAGGAGTTTTTCCAGAAAGTGGATTCAGATTACATCTACGAAAAGAGCGAGATCAGCGGGCAGCTGGACGGTTATCCGGTGCTGGACTGGAGTTTTAACTTTGCCGGTACAGTCCTCAATTTCAATGGCCCGGTCTACGAGCTGACCATCACAGTGGAACCGGCAGACTTTGGCAGCAGCAGCTACCAGATGGGTCTTATCGAGCTGGAAAAGGTCTTTGTAGGCGGCGAAACTTATCAAAAGGGGTTCCACACGGCGGCCCTCAATCTGGAAGACGAGCTGAAAACCCTCAAAGGAGAATAATGTCCTTTTGTGAAAGACATTTGTGCGTCGTGTGACGCCTTGCACGGTCAATAGGCAAAAAAATTGGTTTGTTTTCGCCAAAATAAAGCAAAATGCCCAAAAGCCTTCCAAAAAATACGTTTTTTTCCTATGCAGAAAAATTTGCAAAATCATGTATAAATCGTTATAATATGATGTAGAAACAGTACGTTACTGGTGAAAAACGTCTGAAAATGGAAGGGGAATGCTTACATGGATTCTATTCACGAAGTGTCCATACCTGTGGGGATGCTGAGCTTGATCGGAATGAAAGGCTGCGAAGACGTTGTCCAAAAGGTGGACAAGTACCTTGCGGAATGGCGGAGTGAACGCCACGGAGAGCTGATGAGCGACGGAGACTTTATCGGCTACTGCCGCGACAGCTACCAGCTCAAGGCAGAGTGCCCCCGGTTTGGAACCGGTGAAGCCAAGGGAACCCTCAAGGAATCGGTCCGCGGCCACGACCTGTTCATCTTGGTGGACTGCTTTAACTACGGCGTCAAATACAAGATGTATGGCCAGGAAGTGCCCATGAGTCCGGACGACCACTATCAAGATCTGAAACGGGTTATCGCTTCTGCCAGCGGCAAGGCGCGGCGTATCAACGTCATTATGCCCATGCTCTATGAGGGCCGCCAGCATAAACGTTCGTCGAGAGAGTCGCTTGACTGCGCTTTGATGCTCCAGGAGCTGGCTGACATGGGAGTGGACAACCTGATTACCTTCGACGCCCATGACGCCCGCGTGCAGAATGCTATCCCGCTCAAGGGCTTCGAGAATGTCCAGCCTACCTATCAGTTTTTGAAAGCGCTGGTCAACACCATTCCCGACATTGAAATCGACAGAGAACACGTGATGATCATTTCCCCCGACGAGGGCGGTATGTCTAGATGTATGTACTACTCTTCGGTTTTGGGCGTAGATCTGGGTATGTTTTATAAGAGAAGAGATTATTCGGTCATCGTCAATGGCCGTAATCCCATTGTCGCCCACGAGTTTTTGGGTTCCGACACCGAAGGCAAGGACCTTATCATCGTGGACGATATGATATCGTCCGGCGAGTCGGTGCTTGATATCGCCGAAAAGCTGAAAGCCCATGGAGCCAACCGGATTTTTGTCTGCACCACCTTCGGCCTCTTTACCGATGGCCTCCACAAGTTTGACGAGGCCTATGAAAAGGGCTTTATCAATAAAGTTTTCACCACCAATCTCATCTACCGCACCCCCGAGCTTCGCCAGAGGGAGTGGTATCGGGAAGTGGATATGTCCAAATACATCGCTTACATCGTTGATAACCTGAATCACGACCAGTCTATCAGCAACCTTCTGAATCCTGTCCACCGCATCAACAAACTGCTGGAGCGGAAACGTCAGGAGAGGGTCGAGCAGCAGCTGAAACTAGGCGAATCCAAATAAAATTTTGATTTTAGAACAAAAAGCCCTCGGCTATACAGCCGGGGGCTTTTTATATGTACAAAACTTTCTGCAATTCGGTGTCCTATCAAAATGTGGTAAAATCAAGTCAAAATCAAAGCATAATGTACAAAAAATAAACAATATACTATAGTTTTTTTATATTAATATGTGAATCTTGATGATATAATGAGGATACAAAATGATACAAATGATGCGGAACCTGCATCAAAACCCATGAGAAAGGAGAATACAAGATGAAACTGAAAAAGTGGCTGGCCACGTTGTTGGCGGGGCTGATGGTCCTGTCTTTTACGTCCGCCTGCGGACCCTCGGGAGGTCCGTCGGACAGTGGCAAAGAATCGGACTCGTCAAAAAGCGGTTCCTCTGATGCGGAGGAAACCAAAACTATCACCTTTTGGCATTCGTTTACCCAGCCGGACCGTGAAGCGGCCATTGCTAAGGTCTGCAAGGAGTTCGAGGCCAAGCATCCCGGCGTAAAAGTCGACATCGAGATTTACCCCTGGGCTACTTTCCACACCAAATGGACAACCGGCCTTGCGACCAAAGCCCTGCCGGACATCAGTACGGCTTTGGTAGACGAGGCGATCATGATGGCCAAATCCGATGCCACGGTGCCAGTGGACGATGTCATCGATCAAATCGGCAGAGACCGGTTCGTGCAAAAACCGCTGAAAATATTGTCCTACGACGACAAGAATTACGCGATACCGTTCTACACCCACTGCCGCGTGCTGCTCTATCGGAAGGATGTATTCGCAGAGAAGAATATCGAGCCTCCTGAGACGTGGCAAGAGCTGATTGCCGCCTCGAAGGCGGTCACTGACCCTTCTAAAAACCAGTATGGGCTGGTCATTCCCATGAGCAAATCCGACTACATCGCCACCTCTTTCCTGTATATCATCTCAGAGTCACTGGGAGCGCATTTAGTCAAATCGGACGGAACCGTGGACCTGACCTCGCCGAAGATGCAGGAATCCATCAACATCCTTCTGGACCTGTACAAAGCAGGCTCGCCGGAAGGCTCCATCAACTACGCCAGCAAGGAAGAAAACGACATGTTCTTCCAGGGCAAATCCACCATCGACATCAACACCGGCTTTAACATTACCGGGGTGAGGGATTCCGCTCCTCAGTATTACGACCAGATTGGCATTGTGCCCACACCGGTGGAAAACAAAGGCGACCCGCGCAACAGCGGCTTTGCCGACTACATCTCCCTCGTCGTCTGGAAGAACGCAAAATATCCCGAACTGACGAAGGAATTGCTGATGGACCTCTACCAGGACGACAACTACATCGATTTTCTTCACTGCACCCCCGGCGGCATGCTGCCTGCCCTGACCGATATTGCCGAGTCGGAGAAGTATCTGGACAATGAAGTCATCCAGAAATTCAAAAAAGAGATTGACATCATTCAGGAAGGCGTTGCAGTCGGCGCCCCCATCGGCGGAGATATGGCTGCGTCCCCAAGTATCAACATCATCAAAAACCAAGGCTTGATTGAAAGCATGCTGCAAAAGATCATTCTGGAAGGAACCCCTGTCGATCAGGCGGCCAAGGAAACCGAGGCAAAAATCAATCAGGAAATCGCCCAATTGAAATAACCTTGTTTATCAGTTGACTGGAACCTGTCCGTCCCACGGCGGGCAGGCCGCCGGGTAAGATGTTTTCTGCCGCAGAAAAGAGAGGTGAATCCCTTGAAAATGCCGTCGCCAAACCGAGTGCGAACAAAGGGCGGATTTATGGAAAGAAGGCTGCCTGTCATCTTTTTGCTTCCGGCGCTGCTGGTGGTGTTTCTGCTCCTTTTGTACCCGGTGGTATCCAGTTTGTATTACAGCGTAACCGACAAGAGCCTGTTGAGCGACGTTTACCAGTTTGTAGGAGTCAACAATTACAAGTCCATCCTGACAGACAGCGATTTTTGGACCGCCTTTCGAAACTCGATCGTCTGGACTGTCTTTTCGGTGCTGTTCCAGCTGCTGGTCGGCCTGACCGCAGCGCTTTGTCTCCAGCATATCAAGAGGCTCCGGGGATTTTTCAGGACCGCGCTCATCATTCCCTGGGCGTTTCCCAACATCGTCATCGCATTCACCTGGAAATGGCTGATGAACGACCTGTACGGCTACGTAAATGCGGTGCTGATGAATTTAGGGCTCATCGACTCGCCGATTCTGTTCCTCGCAAACCCCAAGCTTGCCATGCCGACTCTTCTGCTCATCAACACCTGGTTTGGCTTCCCGTTCATGATGGTGAGCATTTTGGCGGCGCTGCAGGCGGTCCCCAAATCGGAATACGAGGCGGCCCAAATCGACGGAGCCAACGCGGTGCAGAGCTTTTTTTTCATCACGCTGCCCCATATCCGTATTGTGGTAGGGCTTTTGGTGGTGCTGCGCACCATCTGGGCCTTCAATAACTTTGACCTGGTGTTTCTCATCACCGGAGGCGGGCCGGGAACGGCGACGGAAACCCTTCCCATTTACGCCTACCTCACCGGATGGCAGCTAAACGCCCTGGGCAAAGCTTCCGCGGTGGCGACGATTTTGCTGGTATTCCTGCTGCTGGTCAGCCTGATTTACCTCAAAATCTTGAACCGGATGGATAAAGGAGGGGAGTCGGAATGAAAGGAAAAGCCGGAAAACACGTTTCTGACATTCTGGCCTACGGGATTTTGATTCTGCTGCTGATCTTCAGCGTATTCCCGTTTATCTGGCTGATTTTCTCCTCCTTCAAGACTCTGCCGGACTTTGTCAACAACGCAAGCAGGCTGCTGCCAGAAAAGTTCACCTTCGGCAATTACCTGCGGGTCATCAAGGATTTCGGCTTCGCAGTATACCTGCGAAACAGCGCTGTCGTGTCCATTTCAGCTATGATTATCAGTATCGTGCTCTCTTCCATGGCGGCGTACTCGGTGGTGCGTTTTTTCCCCAAGGTGGGCAAGCGCATCACAAACGCGATTATCGTCGCCTATATGTTTCCGCCCATTCTGCTGGCGGTCCCTTACGTGATGGTCGTTTCCATGATCCATCTGACCAACAGCCTTGTCGGATTGACCATCGTCTATCTTTCCTTTACCGTGCCGTACTGCGTCTGGATGCTCACCGGGTATTTTACAAGCGTGCCTCTGGAAATCGAAGAGGCGGCGCGCATAGACGGAGCTACCCGCTTCCAGACCTTTACAAGGATCACGCTGCCCCTTGTGATGCCAGGGCTTGTGGCCACTGCTGTATTCGCCTTTATCAACGCGTGGAATGAGTTTTTGTACTCTTTGGTCCTGATCAGCAGCGGCTCCAAAAAAACGGTTTCGGTGGCGCTCTATTCCCTGGTGGGGGGAGAAACGCTCCAGTACGGCGAGCTGACCGCGGCTTCGGTTTTGGTGGTAATTCCCACCATCATACTGTTTTTCTGCATTCAAAAACGGCTGGTGACCGGTCTGACCAACGGAGCCATCAAGTAAGCCGTTAAGGGCTTCGCTCCCAGATAAAATTTGCTGTTCCCTTCGAGCAAAAGGCCCCTTCCAACGCGCTTGAAAAAGAGGCCGGTTCAAATCAAATCTATTTGGCGGCACGCCGCCTGATTCTCTCCGTTTGTTTTGTTCCGCGCTGCTTTTTCAAGCGCATTTTTTATAATTTGCTTTCCTTTTTCCGCATTTTATGCGGGAAATCCATCAAAGATGGGTTCAAAAGGCATTTGCCTTTTGAAAAAGCAAATTGTTAAAAAATAGTTGCAATCCGTGTCGCGAATTGCAAACTGCCTGTTTCGTCAGGCAGTTTGCGGGCATTTCATGCCCGCAAAGATACTATTTTTTATAATTTGCTTTCCTTTTTCCGCATTTTATGCGGGAAATCCATCAAAGATGGGCTTCAAAAGGCATTTGCCTTTTGAAAAAGCAAATTGTTAAAAAATAGCAGATAAGGTATTCTCTATCATCGAGTAGGATAGCTATTTTTTATAGTAATGGAGATTAGCGTCGTGTCCGGAAGCGCGTATTCCGCTTCCGGCAATACAGAAAGGTGTGATTTTGATGGAGATGAAATTAGGCATCGTCGGATTGGATTCCTCCCATGTCAGCGCGTTTACCCATCTGCTCAACGACCCGCAGGACCCTTTTCACCTGGAAGGCGCCCGCGTCGCGTGGGCGTATCCGGGCGTGCCCAGCATGGACTTCGATTTCAGCTATAACCGGCTCGACGGATACACCAGAGAGCTCCGGGATGAGTTCGGCGTAGAGATGCTGGATAGTGAAGAGGCAGTAGCTGAAATGGCGGACGCGATTTTTCTCGAACAAGTGGACAGCCGGAAGCGGGTGGAGCAGTTTTCGAAGATCGTGACCTTTGGAAAGCCCATTTTCGTAGACAAGGCCTTTGCCCTCAATACCGCCGACGCGGCCCAGATGATCGGGCTCGCACAGCGATACAAAACGCCGCTGATGAGCTGCTCTGCCCTGCGCTACTGCCAGGGGATGAACGTGGCCATGGCGGACGACAGCTCCGGCAGCATACTGGGAGCGGATTTCTTTGGCCCCATGCCCATCCAGCCCACACAGAACCAGTTTTTCTGGTACGGCGTCCACACCGCTGACATGCTGCTGCGCGCCATGGGGCGGGGATGTGAGTCGGTCCGGGTGACCCATACCGAGCATCACGACCAGATGACCGCCCTGTGGAAGGACGGCAGAATCGGGACCATACGGGGCGTCCGCGGCGGGGCAAACTGCTTCGGCGGCGTAATCCACCGGGAAAAAGGGTCTCAATATCTCAACTCTGAAAACGATGAAATTCCATATTACGCCAGCCTGCTGGCTGTGATCCTCTCCATGTTCCAGACCGGCACTCAGCCGGACTCCAACGAGGAACTCATGGAAGTCATGCGGTTTTTGGAGGCGGCGAACCAAAGCTTAAAAGACGGGCGGGCGGTGAGGCTTTGAACATTCTTCTCACCCATACGCCGCAGGAGCGGGAAGAACTCTTCCCGGATGAGCAGTTAGCCCAGCTCCTGAGGCTGGGAAAAGTGGTCTGCAACCCCTTCAGCCACCACCTTTCCCAGCTGGAGCTCTACCGCCTCTGCCCGGAGGCGGATGTCATCGTCTCCGAGTGGGAGACCGGCCTTGAGCGGCAATACCTCATGCAAAACCCGCGTTTGAAGGCCTTTATCCGCTCAGGCGTTGAAATCCGAAACGTTGATTTTGCCGCCTGCGAGGAATACGGCGTCCAGGTGCTCAACACGCCGGGAGGTTTCGCGGTGCCGGTGTCGGAATTTACGGTGGCGGCGCTGCTCTGCCTGCAAAAAAGCATATTCCCATATTGTTCCGCGCTGAAGGAGGGGAAGGTCCTCCCCCCGCAGCGAACACCGGAGCTTTTGGGCAAGACCATAGCGGTAGTCGGCCTTGGGTTTATCGGTATGCGGGTGGCGCGGCTCTGCAAGGACCTGGGAATGCTGCCCATTGGGGTCGACGTGGCGGAGCGGGAGACTTCTTTTCCCTGTATGGCCCTGGATGAAGCGCTCATCCAGGCGGATGTGGTCACCCTGCATGTGGAACTGAATCAACGGACGAAAAACCTGCTCAGCCGGGAACGGATCGGGCGAATGAAGAAGGGCGCGCTGCTCATCAATACGGCCCGGGGCGCGCTGGTAGACGAAGAAGCCCTCTACGAGGCCCTCGTGGAAGGCCGTTTAGCGGGGGCGGCGCTGGACGTATTTTCGGAGGAAGCTCCCGCAGAACTGGCGGAGAACAAGCTGGTGAGGCTGCCGAACGTTTTATCCACACCGCACATCGCCGGTTACTCCTACGAAGCGCACCAGAGAAACGCCCAGGCCTGCGTGGAGCATCTGCGCCGGCTGACTGCAAGATAGAAGAGAAAATGGAGGTATCAGGATGAAAGAGGTAGGATATGGAATCATCGGCTGCGGCTATTTCGGCGCTGAACTGGCCCGCACCATTCAGGAATTCGAAGGGGCGAAGGTGGTCTGCTGCCAAAGTCCCGGCGAGGGCGCACGCCGGCTGTCGGCCGAGCTTCACTGTGACCGGGAAGAGACGGTGGAAAAGCTCCTCGCCCACCCGGATGTGGACGGTGTCATCGTCGCCAGCCCAAACAGCATGCACCATGAGCATGTGCTGGCCGCTGCCCGGGCGGGGAAGCATGTGTACTGTGAAAAGCCCTTTGCCCTTTCGGTGCAGGACGCCGACGAGATGATCGACGCCTGCAAAAAGGCCGGGGTGGTTTTGATGATCGGACACGTGATGCACTATTACGAAGGGGTGCGCACGGTGAAGAACCTGATCAGCAGCGGCGCAATCGGAACGCCCCTCTGCGCCCATGCCGAGCGGACCGGCTGGGAACCGCCCCATGACGCCGTCAGCTGGAAAAAACAGCAGAAATTTTCCGGCGGGCACCTGTTCCACCACATCCACGAGGTGGATTTGATGCAGTGGTATATGGGGCCGGCCAAGAGCGTATTCGCGGTAGGCGGAAACTTGGCCCACAAGGGGAAGGGGTTCGGCGACGAGGACGACGTGCTTCTGCTGACCATTGATTTTGCAAACGGCAGCTTCGGGACGATGCAGTACGGGTCCGGCTTTCGAATCGGCGAACATTTCCTCAAGATTAACGGGACCTTGGGCGGGGTGAAAATGTCCTTTAAGGACAACACCCTGACCGTTTACCGGCAGGACGGCGTTGAAACTATTCCCATGTTCACCGATGAGGCAAGCGCCGCCGATCTTTCCAAGCTGTTTAAAAAAACAGACGGCGGCATCGCTTACGGAAAGCCCACCGATAAGCCGCCGGCTTATATCGCTAAGGCGGTTTCGGACGAACTGAGGGATTTTCATTCGGTTGTTTGCGGCGCCCCGGTGCCGGAACGGGTGAAAGACCTGTTCGACGGCAGCTCCGCACGGGAATCGGTGGCCATTGCCGCCGCCGCGCTCCGCTCCAAAGAGAGCGGGCAGCCCGCCCGGGTCGAGTGACGGAAGAAAGGAAGCGTTTTTCATGAAAGAAGTCAAAATTGGCATCATCGGCTGCGGCCTTTTGGGGAAAACCCACGCCGAGTGCCTGTCAAAAATCGCCGGGGCAAAGCTCTATGCTTTCTGCGATATTTTTGAGGAAAAGGCCTGGGAGCTGTGCAGGCAGTTCGACGGCGCCTACGCAACGGACAGCTTCCAGCGGGTGGCGGAGGACCCTCAAGTGGACGCCCTTTACATCTGCACCCGGCACAACACCCACACCCCTTACTGCGTCGAGGCGCTGAATCGGGATAAGCACGTATTTGTGGAAAAACCCATGGCGATGACATTAGACGACTGCCTTGCCATTGCCGACGCGGCATCGAAAAGCCGCGGCAAGCTGATGACCGGCTTTAAGCTGCGGTATTTCGACGCCGTAAAGAAAGCGCGGGAGCTGATGCCCCATCCTATGGTCATCACCATGCAGATGATGGATGACAGGTGGCCAAATGATTTCTGGGCCAACGACCCGGTCGAGGGCGGCGGAAACGTCATCAGCCAGGGCTGCCACTCCACCGATCTCCTCCGCTACATGGCGGGTGCCGACCCGGAATGGGTATCCGCGGCGGGAGGGAACTACTACCAGCCCAACAGGGAGGCGGATAACCTCTGCGCCGTGTTCCGCTTCCAAAACGGGGTGGCTGCCAGCTGGGTTCAGGGGGATTGCAGACGCCCGACCCTGCTGAGCAAATTTTTCATGCAGCTCTACTGTGAGGACGCTTGCCTTATCATCAACGACCGGCTGACCACTCTTACCTATCAGCAGGCGGGAAAGCCCGACGAAATTTACCATTATACAGAAAGCGGCTTCGATCAGGAGGACGTGGAGTTCATCAGCTGCCTGCTTCGCGATGAACCGCCCAGGACAGGCACCCGGGAGGGGCTGTACGCGACCCTGATGGTACTTCAGGCTATACGGGCGGCAGATGGCGGCGCAATGCAGCCGGTTGCGGCGGTGGCAGAAGAAGCTCTGAAACGGCCATAGGCCAGAAAGGGAGTATGGACAATGAAACAGATTCGTTACGGCATCATCGGGGCCGGCCATTTTGGAGCGGAAATGGCCCGTATGATTCATGAACGCACCAGTTCTGCCCTGTCGGCGGTATACAGCGTAAACGGCGTGGGCGCCGCCAGAGTTCGGGAAGAACTGGGCTGTGAAACCGAGGACACGCTGGAAGGGCTGCTTGCCCGGGAGGACGTGGACGCGGTGCTGGTCGCAAGCCCCAATGTGTTCCATCCGGAGCAGGCCATTGCGGCGGCTCGGGCGAAAAAACATATTTTTTGTGAAAAACCCCTTGCATTTACCTATAAAGACGCGCAGAATATAATCAGGGAAGCGGAAAAAAACGGCGTCACCCTGATGACCGGATTTACCATGCGCTTTTACGACGGATTTGCCAAAATGAAACGGATGATCGCCGACGGCTGCATCGGAGAGCCGCTGGCGGCCTTTGCCTCCCGGGTGGGATGGGACGAGCCAAAGCCTGCCTCCGGTTGGAAAAAAGACCAGGGTATTTCCGGCGGGCATCTGTTCCATCACATCCATGAGATCGATTTGCTGCTTTGGATGGCGGGCCCCGTGGACGGCGTTTACGCCGCCGGGGGAAACCTCATCCACACCGGGCCGGGAATGGGGACCCAGGATGATTTGATCCTGCTGAATTTCCACTTCGCAGGCGGCGCTTACGGCAGCATGGAATCCAGCTCGCTGCACCAGATCCCTCAGCACTGCGTGAAAATAAACGGAACCAAAGGCGGGCTGGAGGCCGATATGCGCACTTCACAGCTGACTCTCTGGCGAAACGGGCAGCCGGTCGAGGCCTATCCCATGTTCGACGACCCGGAAAGCCAGGCCTACAACATTTCCTACAATCAGAAAGGCCCCGCCCACGGAAGCCCCGTCAATCGGCCGCCTCTCACGTTCCGCACCACCATGCCGAAAGAGCTTTGCGTATTCGAGAAAAAGCTTTTGGGGGAACCTGTCGAACCCATTTATGAGGATTTGTTCGCAGGCGCGTCGGGAGCCAGCGCAACCGCGGTGGTAGAAGCAGCCCTTCGGTCTGTCCGCTCCCAAAAGCTGGAGCCGGTGGAAAAATAAGCGCATGAAAGCAGAGCAATAAAGCACAAAAGCCTTTCCGTTGGAATGACGGATGGGCTTTTTGGGCGTAACTTAGCGGGAGGAGCAAGATGAAGCGTCGCCGGAGCAGCGTCAAGACACGGTTTTTCAACCTGCCCCTGAAGTATCAGCTCTCCATCATCTTTACGGCTATCGTGCTGGTGTTTGTGGGGGTTTTGCTGTTCAGCTTTGTGATGTATTACCGCATCCAGACCGACTATTGGTACGAGAGAACCAATCAGGAGCTTCAGCTCATTGTCAGCGGCGTGGAAAACCAGTGCAAAGGCATCGACAAAATCTCCTACAGCATGGTGGAGGACCGCGAGTTGCAGGATACTCTTCTGCATATCGCCTCGGAGAATCCGGGAAGCCGCGTCAGCTATGCCGATGAAAGTGTTCTCATGGATAAGGTGCGGGACTACACCTTTAAAGACAGCGCCATCCTCACGGTGGGGATCATCACCCCCCGCACTGTCCAGTATTACAGCAGGAACATCCAGCGGGCGTATTCCGGGAAAAGCCTTGCTTTCATCGAAGAGTACGGGCAGAAGTTCGACGGCAGGTCCTCCTGGGCAGTTTTGCAGCCGGAACAGGACGGGGTCGGCTGCATCCGGGCTTTCAAAAGCGTGAAGCCCTTTGGCATCCAGAATTTGGGGACGCTGTTTATTGAGGCGAACGTCTCCGCTTTGTTCCAGCAGGGGGAGCCGGAGCATAACCGCCGGGAGAGTCTGCTCGTTTTGGACCGCAGCACCCTTCAGACGGTTTTTTCCAGTTATGAAGGGGAGCAGTCCTTCGCCCGGCTTTTGCAGGGGGACAGCGGCTTTGGAAGGACGCGGGTGGCGGGAGAGAAGTACCTCTACAGCTATCAGCTGAGTGGTTACACCGATTGGTATTTCCTCGGCCTGACCCGGTTCGACGATATGTTCGCTGAAACGTTTGTACTCCAATACGTCCTGCTGTCGATCTGCATCCTCATCTATGTGGGCGGACTGTTTTTGACCATCCGGTTTATCGGGGTCATCATATCGCCCTTGGAAAAGCTTACACTGCGGATGAAACAGGTGGGGCAGGGCGAATTTCACGTCAGCGAAGAGGCGCTGGCCCCACGGAAAGGCAAAACCAGCGAAATCCGGAGTCTGGAATTTGACTTTGACCGGATGGTGCATGAAATCGACAGCCTTATTTATGAGAGTTACAGCAAGGAATTGCAGCTGAGGGATTACGAGCTGCGGTCACTGCAATTGGAGATGAACCCTCACTTTTTATACAACACGCTGGAATCGATCAAATGGAAAGCGCGGGTCTGCGGGCAGACGGACATCGTCGTCATGGCCAACTCTTTAGGGAAACTGCTTCGCGGAGTGCTGCGCCAAAGCCGCCCCGAAATTTCTCTGGAAGAGGAGTTGACCCTTTTGGGCCATTATATGGCGATTCAGGCAATCCGCTACGAAGATCGGCTGAGATTTGAGTCTTCGGTTCAGGCCATAACAGCGGGTATTCTGGTGCCGAAGCTCCTGTTGCAGCCTTTGGTGGAAAACGCCATCGTGTACGGGTTGGAACAGACTGCTAAAATCTGCACTGTCAAGCTGATGATCCGGCAAAGGGGAGAGAGGCTCCACCTGCTGATCAAAGACGACGGCGCGGGGATGGAAAGGGATTTTGTGAGACGTCTGCAGCAAGGAGAGATCGAGCCGCGGGGATTCGGCATCGGAATCAAGAACATCCGGGAACGGCTTCGCCTGCTGTATGGAGACAAGGGAAAAATGCGTGTCATGAGCCGTCCCGGGATTGGGACAGTCGTGTGTATCAGCCTGCCATTGAGGAGCAAAGAGGAGGAGAGCGATGGAGGACAAGACGATTTTGATATTGGACGATGAGCGGAGTATTCGGGAGGGAATTGCCTTGGTCATTCGGGAAGCTTTTCCAATGGTTCAGATCCTCACCGCCCAATCGGGCACAGAGGCATACGAGCTCATTTGCTCCCGTCCTGTCGATGTTTCCATCACCGATATCATGGTGCCGGAATTAAACGGGCTTCAGCTCATTCAGCGCTGTGTGGAGGAAGGGAGAAAAACCGGTTTCGTCGTGTTGTCGGGATACGGGGAATTCAGCTTTGCCACCGAGGCGATGCAGTACGGCGTCCGCCGCTACCTGCTAAAGCCGGTGGATGAAGAGGAACTGCTGGAAAGCGTGCGGGAAACGTTTTTAGAGCTGGATCAGCAAAAGGAAAACAGCAGATACATCAGCAAAATGAAAGGAGAACTGGACGGGCTGCGTCAGTATGCCCTCACCGAGTATCTGGCGGACTGTATGTGCAGGGGGAAAACGCCCAAAGCGTCTGGAGAGCTTTATAAAGAATCGCCCGCCCTGCTGACCAGCTCTCTGTGGGCAGTCTCCTTCCGTTTTCATCAGGCTGAACCGCCGGCGGAGGAATTGAGGCGGTATTTTCGCGGCCGTCCCGATGTGCTCGTCTGTATGATGCCTTTCGAGGAAACGGTGCTCCTGATCTGCAATGACAGCCAGCGTCAAGTCCTTTCCTTGCTGGAAGCACTCACCGGGGTTTTACCCGCGGGTTCTTACTCCGTTGGCGTGAGCAAACAAGGGAAGCTTCCGGACACGCCCAGGCTGTACCGGCAGGCGACAACGGCGCTGGAACGCCATTTTTACGAAAACAATGCAGGGACGATTCTGTTTGAAGATAACTTTTGGAGCGGTTTTGAGGGCTTCGAGGCCCGGGAGCTGCAAAACTTGCAGCTGTTTATAGAAAAGGTGGAATCCCGCTGTACCAAAGAAGCAGAACAATTGATCGAGGAACTGAACGAGCGCCTTCTAGACGAAAAACCTTCGGTGGAACAGGCGAGGGAGGTGCTGGAACGGTATGGGCTTGTAGTCAGCCGGAAGAAAGAAGCCTGCGGCATCTGCGACGCCTACCGGCTTATCGGACGGCTGGGCAGGGCTTCCACGCTGCAAGAGGCGGTGGATACGCTGCGGCAGATGCTGAGACAGCTGTATCGAAAACCGGAAAAAGCGATGAATGAAACCATCAGCAAGATGCTGACCTGTATCGAAGAACATCTCCATGACGAAGATTTTTCCCTGGGGCTGATGGCGGAGGAGATGATTTTTATGAACAGCGTCTACCTCGGGCGGCTTTTTAAAAAAGAGATGGGCATTTCCTTTTCGCAATATGTGGTGCTCGCCCGGATAGAGAGCGCCAAAGCCATGCTGGAAAACAGCAAAAAACGCTATAAGGTCTATGAGATTTCAAAGGCAGTTGGTTTTGGGGATAATCCTCAATATTTCAGCCAGATTTTCCGGCGATGCACCGGCCAGTCGCCCAGCGCCTATCAAAGCTGCTTTTTAAATCAAACAAACCACTGACCTTAAGGCCGGGATGAAAAAAGAACCAAGCGCCTGTGCGGCGCCTGGTTCTTTTTTTGTTGTTGATGAGAAACCGCAACGCAAAAGGGGATTATCTCACCCAAACGCCGCTTCCGTTGACCCAATATCCGTCGGGAGTCCTGCGGTTTGTATACATGGCACCGTCTTTTCCGACGTAGTACCATTGGTGATACCATTTAATCCATTTGGAGGTGGCCATGGTGCCGTCGGCTTGGAGGAAGTACCATTTGCTGCCGCTTTGTTTCCAGTATTTGACCACTCCTGCGCCCCAGGAATTAAGATAATACCACTTGCCGTTTACCTGAATCCATCGGTCATGTTCCCGTGCGCCGGAAGAATGAAACACATAGGCTTTACCGTTGATATACCTGAGGCCGGTCGCCATGACGCCAGTTTGAGGGTCGAGATAGTACCATTTACCGTCCTGATCCTGCCGCCAGCCGGTGATTTGACTGCCATCTTTGTCATAGGCGTAATATTTGCCGCCAGATTTTTTCCACTGGATTTGTTTTGCAGATGCCGGATAAAATTCATTTAAATTTTTTCGGAATTCACAGACCCCTCGTTCAGCGGCATCATATGCCCATTTCTCTAATGTACGAGCGATGGGGTTATATTCAGAAACGATACATTTGACATCGCTGTTGTGCCCTCCATACCCAAATGGATATTCTCCGACATTTTGAACGGTATCGGGAACGATAACAGATCCGTCAAGCCATGCTGCATAAATACCATAGCGATCGATGGTGGTAACGCCCCATGGAATAATTAGATCTTTCATATTATGCAAATCCCATAGGGAGCATTCGCCAATGATTTTCAGATTGGGATGAAAGCGAATAGAAGCTTTATGGGTGGGGCAGGAGATGAGCTTTGTGTAATCTTTGGTGTATAAAGCGCCGTCGTAGACAGCATAGTGAGTATTCCCATCGGCAACTTGGAAGGATTGCTTCACCATAGGACGAATGCTGGCGTTCGGCCAGCTGGGACGATAAGTAGCCAAGGCCTCCGTCTTTGGATGGAGGGTAATGGTGTCCCGGTCAGATGGAGTCACCAGAAGCCTTTTGTAATCCTTGGTATAAAGAACGCCGTCATAGACGGAAAAATTAGGATTGTCGGTAATCAGTTCAAATTTTTGGGAGGCAATACCCCGCAGATCATTATAATTACTGATTCTACTGCCTATCTGTACTGTATCAAAGGACGGAATGCTGTACCTAAGACCGTTTTTGTCGTCCCGGTTCAGACCGACCCGTTTGATGCCATCGGAAAGAACCAGGGTTTTGACATCGAAAGCAGACCATGCACCGGAAAAGTTATCCGCAAACAAGGTCCCCTCCCCAGTAATGGTGAGCATTTTGTCTGGCACTGATAAATTCCAGGTGAAACCGTCTTTCAGAGAGCCGCTGTAGGTCTCCAGATTGGGGAGCTGATTAAAGGCAATTAGCCTTCCTCTGCCGAAGCTGTTAATGGTGCCGGGGCCTGTTGTAATGGATGTATCTCCTTTTCCCAGCACAATATGCCGGATCTGATTTTGATAATCGGCCCAGCAGTCGTTGGATGGATAAAAAAGGGGATCCAGGTCATTAAAGTAGCCGTTTCCGTTGATGGTGAGGGTGCCGGTGTCTAAATCCATTGTCCAGCTAAATCCGTCCCGCATCCTTCCGGAATAGGATTTCGCCGAGACAGCAGCTGACGTCACGATGGAGAAGATGCAGCTGAGTACCAATGCTGACAGGACGAACTTGATTAGTTTTTTCATCATACTCCCTCTATTCATTATAAAATTTTAATAGAATGGTAATATCCTTCTGTTGCTAATACACTCCTATCTCTTAAAAAGGTTTCAATTTACGCTTTAATTTATCAAGATTTTTTAAAATCGTGAGAAATTGACACTCATTCCTTGCAATTTACGAAAAATTGCGGTATACTATCTTTATAAGCGGCGGCACGTCTTCTCAGAGAAGCGCACGCACGCTTTCATCAGTGAAAACAGGAGGGATTCCTGTTTCTTTTTATGTATAGGAAAGGATGTGAAGAGATGGACCTCGGTCCCAGTCGATTATCCGACAAAGGAAAAATACAAAAGGGCCGGGAGAATTCCCGCATCCGTTGACGCCTTGCTGGCTGTGAAGCAGGGCGGTTGATGCTCTGCGGTTTCGCCCGGCCCGAAAGGGAGGCAAAACATGGCTGCAAAAGAAGTATTAGAACTCATCGACGAGAAAAAATTTCACGAGGCCCGCGCCATTCTCGAAGAGATGAATCCGGTGGATATCGCATCGGTATTTGAGGAATTGGACGCAGAGGAAATGGTGAAGCTGTTCCGAATCCTGCCCAAGGAGACGGCCGCTGAGGCTTTCGCCTACATGACGCCGGAAGTCCAGCAGAACGTCATCACCGCTCTAACCGATAAAGAGCTGCGGGCAGTTCTGGACACCCTGTTTATGGATGACACCATCGACATGATCGAAGAAATGCCGGCAAATGTGGTCAAGCGGGTACTCAAGGTATCCGACAACGAGACGAGGGGCACCATCAATATGCTCCTGCGCTATGACGAAGACAGCGCTGGCAGCATCATGACCACTGAGTTTATCGACTTGAAGCAGGATATGACGGTCAAAGAGGCGTTTGAGCGCATCCGTGCCATCGGCGTGGACAAGGAGACCATCTACACCTGCTATGTGACGAATCATAACCGGGTGCTGGAGGGTGTCGTCACTGTCAAGGAACTGCTTTTGAGCGATTACGATAAGCGCATCGGGGATATTATGGAGGAAAACGTCCTGTTTGCCCGCACTTCCGACGACAAGGAGCACATTGCTGGAATGTTCCGGAAATACGACCTGCTGTCATTGCCAGTGGTCGATAACGAACAGCGCCTCGTCGGCATCATCACCATCGACGACGCAGTGGACGTCATGCAGGAGGAAAATACCGAGGACTTTGAAAAAATGGCGGCGCTGTCCCCATCTGAGGACACCTATCTAAAAACGCCGTCCTTTGTCCACGCAAAAAAACGGCTGGGCTGGCTTTTGATCCTCATGATTTCCGCCACCATCACCGGCGGCATCATCTCCCATTACGAGGAGGCCTTCGACGCCATTCCGCTATTGGTTTCCTTTATTCCTATGCTCATGGACACCGGCGGAAACTGCGGTGCCCAGAGCTCCACTCTCATCATCCGCGGTATGGCTCTTGGAGAAATCCGCCTGCGGGACGTATTTCGGGTGCTGTTTAAGGAATTCAAGGTTTCGCTGATGGTGGGCGCCGCGCTTGCGGTGCTCAACACCATCTGGATTTATATTCGTTACCATTCCATGCCCATTGCGCTGACCGTGGGAGTGAGTCTGCTTTGCACAGTTTGTATCTCCAAAGCCATCGGGTGCATGCTGCCCATGGTTGCGAAAAAGGTAAAGCTCGACCCAGCCATCATGGCCGCCCCTCTGATTACCACCATCGTCGACGCCTGTTCGATTTTTGTTTATTTCAACGTGGCGCTGGCGCTGCTGAAAATTTGAACATAAAAAAAGAACCTGTTAATAGCTGACAGGTTCTTTTTTATGAGCAGGAAAACTGTATTTATGATTCTTCCCGTAAACGGCTGAGCTGCTTCAAAATATCCTTATTTTTCCAGTAACAGGCCTGATACAGTGTCTGCATTGCCTGATATCGGTTTGTGTTCTCGGCAATCGGATGCTGGACTTGAGCTTTTGGAAGCAATTTTGCCGCTTCGGAGAGGGAAGGGGACAGCCCCGCAGCCGTCATAGCCAGCATACCTGCTCCCATGAGGCTTGCTTCAGCCTGATGGGAGCAGCAGAGTGTGCTTCCCAAGACGTCGGAGATGATACATCGGATTTGCCTCTCAGTTTTTACCTGACGTTTACTTTACTTCTATCGAGCGGCTTTCCAGTTTTTTAGGCTCTTCTTTGGGCAGTTCCAGCTCCAGAATGCCATTGTTGTACTGAGCAGAAATGCCGTCGGCCTTTATTCCGGTGATGTCAAAGCTTCTCGCAAAGAAGCCGTAGCGCCGTTCTTTGCGGACGAAGTTTTTCTTTTCGTCCTTTTCTTCTTTTTCTTCGTTGTGTTGAGCGCGGATGTTCAGATTGCTTCCGTCGATGCTGATATTAATGTCTTCTTTTTGAAATCCAGGAAGTTCCGCCTGGAGGACGTATTTATCGTCTTTTTCCACAATATCGGTGCGAAACGCGGAAACTTCTTTTCCGAAGCCATCGAAGAAGCTCTTTTCAAAACGGTCAAAATAGTCGAACAAATCATGCTGTTTACGGTCAAACGGAATCAGATCAAACATACAAATACCTCCTTATAAACATTATGTGTGTTTTCGTTTACTGGGAACAAAGATAGCGTTTATCCTTTGTCCGCCTTCTTTCCTTTCCTTTTGAACAACGCCCTGTTGTGAACATTGTCCTCAGGGAAAATGGTTTGTTGTTGAAGTTCTTTTCTCTTTCAACAACTATAGTATACTTTGGAATTATTAAAAAACAACAGTTCTTTTGTAACTAAATTTTGAAATATTAGCACTCTCAATATAAGAGTGCTAATATTTCAAATAAAAGAACCGATGACACTCTCATCGGTTCTTTTTAGAAAAAATTGTATTTAGGGAACAAACTTATTCTTTGGGTCACTTCGGCAGAGCTTGTTTTCGTACATATTCCGGTCCGCGGCATCGATACAATCTTCGATACTTTCACCGGCCCGCCATTGATGGCAGCCCAATGAGAAATCAATTTTGACAGGGGCTGTGCGATTGTAAGAATTTATTTCCTCATTCATCTGACACAAAATATTTCGGAATTTGCTTTCACTCATGTTGTCAAGCAGGGCGATGAACTCGTCGCCCCCAAAGCGGAAAACCTTGCCGTATGGTCCCAAATGACGCTGAAGCAGATGGGCGGTACTGCGGATGAACTCGTCGCCTGCCTGATGTCCCAATCGGTCGTTGACGCTTTTTAAGTTGTTCATATCCACATAGACGCAGATACATTTTTTGTATTTCTGGGGATTTAGACGGATATTTTCCAGCTCATTGCTGTAGGAAGTCCGATTTTGCAGGCCGGTGAGCCCATCCTGATAAGCGAGGGACTTATAGACAGCCGACTTAGTGCTGTCCCGGAAAGCTTCAGTGATGTCGTGGATACAGACAACCGCCTGGATAATCAGAAAGATAAATACGCCTAAAAAGATAAAAGCGGTGTTTCGCTGATGGGGGACGATGGGGAAGTAGTGAAGAAAGCTGTCTATTGCCATTCCGACAGCGATAGGAACGGTTCCCATCAGCATAATGGTTTTTTGGGGAAACTCTTTTTTCGGCGTCCTGATAAGGGTGTAGATGCTGAACAGAATGGCAGCTCCGTAGATCACATGGGTAGCCAGAAGCGCTTGCCGCAGATCCAACACCTTGGTAAAATGCAGTATTGTCTGTATGGCGACGTTCAAAAACGCCGCACCGATAATCAGTTGATAGACCCTGCGGTATTTGAGCAGGACTTTGTGCATGAAAAAGAACAGCAGTGGGATTGGGACGGAGGCAAAGATGATAAAATTAATGAGATACCCAGGATACGGATTATTTACCATGTAAAGGTCAAAAAGATTTTCAGAAAGGTTGTATATTCCGAAAATGACGGCAAACCAGCCGATAGATTGGGTGGATTTGCGGCTTTGACTGTTCATGAGGATACAGCTGGCGATCAGCAGGACGATTCCGATGAGCAGGGTGGAGACGACGATCAGGTTATGGGCCAAATCTTCAAAAAATGTGCGGCGAAGCACCGAAATGCCGTCTCCGAACACCACATCGGATAACTCGTATGTAAAACCGCCGTCCAGCGCCATCCAAAAATCAATCCTCAGTTCTTTTCCGTAACAGTTATGAGGAAGGGGAACCATTGTATAGGAGTTTCCTGGGGAGTAGGAGTAGGAGGGAACATCCTCGGGCAGGTAGCGGTAGATCTCCTTTCCATCCAGGGATACGGTAAAAAACATGTGGTTCATATTAATAAAGGCGTAAGGCGATTCATTATCCTCTGGGGTATAGTGCAGAGTAGTAGAAAGGGTCCATTTTCCGTTTCCTCGGTAAGTAATCTCGTGGGGGAGGGTAATGGTTTGCTGAAGGCCGCTGTCCGCCGTGGTCAAGGTCCAGTTGGATTCATAGTATTTTTTATTGTGGGAATTTGGCAGAGAATATCCTCTGCTGAGCAAAAGCGTTGCCAGTAAAAACAGGAGAAGGAACACAGCAATGATAATATTTTGTACGGCAGCCTTTTTCCGTTCACTCATATTGATGGTTCCATCCTTTCAAATAGCCGGCACTGGTGATTTTATCCTAAACTGTGACGCAAATATTACCTATAATGTTTAAGTATAACAAATGTCTGTCCAAAATGCAATCACATTATCTTTGGCGGCGCTGGCAGATAAACTTTAAGCCTGACTGTGGACTTCATAAAGCCCAGTGGAATGCCGACCACTAAGAGGCAAAAAAGAACCCTCTCTGTCGAGAAGGTTCTTTGCTATTGCACTAAATTTTGGTAATATCCACAAGCTCCACATCGTCGATGGTCTTGTCCATGGCCAGTACGTCTGCGATGGCGTTGGCCGTGTCGATGGAGGTGAGGCAGACGATGGACCGTTCCACCGCTTTTCGGCGGATTTTCACGCTGTCCCGGGCGGGCTGGCGGCCTTTTTCCGAGGTGGAGATGACGTAATCCACCTTGCCGCTGTCCAGAAGAGTCAGAACGTTGTTGTCGGGGTCCTCGCCGATCTTTTTCACCACGTTTGCGGCGATCATGTTGCGGTTTAATAGCTGTGCGGTGCCGCCGGTGGCGTAGATGGTAAAGCCCATCGACTCAAACTTGTCGGCTACTTCCAGCACTTCCTGCTTGTCGGCGTCCCTCACACTGATGAACACGCCGCCCGACTTCTTCATCTGGTTGCCGGAGGCGACGAGGCCCTTCAGCAGCGCCTCGTCGAACCGTTTGGCGATACCTAAGACCTCGCCGGTGGATTTCATCTCCGGCCCCAGGTGAGTATCCACGTTGACGAGCTTCGCGAAGCTGAACACCGGCACTTTGACGGCGATGTAGTCGGTTTCGGGGTACAGCCCGGTGCCGTAGCCCAGGTCTTTGAGGCGCTTGCCCAGAATGATGTCGGTGGCTAAAGCGACCATGGGAACGCCGGTGACTTTGCTGATATAGGGGACGGTTCTCGACGACCGGGGGTTAACCTCAATGACGTAAACCTCGTGGTTGTAGACCACGTATTGGATGTTGATGAGGCCCTTGACTTTGAGTTCTCTTGCCAGCCGGCCGGTGTACTCGATCAAAGTGCGGCGGACATGGTGAGAGAGGGTCTGGGCCGGGTAGACCGAGATGGAGTCGCCGGAGTGGACGCCCGCCCGCTCGATGTGTTCCATGATGCCGGGGATGAGGTAATCCTCCCCGTCGGAGATGGCGTCCACCTCCACTTCGGTGCCCATGAGATATTTGTCGATCAAAACGGGGTTTTCCAGCTCGTGGGCGGTGATGATGGTCATGTATTCCTCTACGTCCTTGTCGGAGTGGGCGATGATCATGTTCTGGCCGCCCAGCACGTAAGAGGGGCGGAGCAGGACGGGGTAGCCCAGCTCGTTTGCCGCCTTGAGGGCTTCCTCAGTGGTGAAGACGGTGTGGCCCTGGGGGCGGGGGATGCCGCAGCGTTCCAGCAGTTCGTCAAACCGCTCCCTGTCCTCCGCCTCGTCGATGCTGTCGGAAGAGGTGCCCAGGATGTTGACCCCCAGCTCGTCCAAAAATTTCGTCAGCTTAATGGCGGTCTGGCCGCCGAACTGGACGACTACGCCGTAAGGCTTTTCGGTTTCGATGAGGTTACGGACGTCCTCTTTGGTCAGGGGGTCGAAATAGAGCCGGTCTCCGGTGTCGAAGTCGGTGGAGACTGTTTCCGGGTTGTTGTTGGCGATGATGGCCTCATAGCCCGCTTTTTTCAGCGCCCAGACGCAGTGGACGCAGCAGTAGTCGAACTCGATGCCCTGGCCGATGCGGATGGGGCCGGAGCCGAATACGATAACCTTCTTTTTGCCGCTCTGCTGCTTCTCAATAAACTCTTTGGCCTCATTTTCCTCATCATAGGTGGAGTAGAAGTAAGGGGTTTTGGCCTCGAACTCGGCGGCACAGGTGTCGACCATCTTGTAGGCGGCGAAGCGGGGATTTTGGACTTTTTTGCCGGAGAGCCGCTCAATGGTGGCGTCCAGGTAGCCCCAGTTTTTCGCCTGAAGGTACAGCTCGTCGGTCAGCTCGCCTTTTTGGAGCGTTGCTTCCAGCTCTGTGAGGTTGAGCATCTTATAAAGGAACCACTCGTCGATCATGGTGATTTCGTGGATTTTATCGACGGAAACGCCCCGTTTCAGCGCCTCGTAGACCATGAAGATGCGGCGGTCGTCGACGATAGAGAGGGAATCTTCCACCTCTTTGTCGGAAAGTTCCGTAAATTCCGGCAGGGTCAGGGTGTCAAGGCCCAATTCGATGCCGCGGACGGCCTTCATGATGCCCTGCTCGAAGGAGGTGCCGATGCTCATGACTTCGCCGGTGGCCTTCATCTGGGTGCCCAGGGTGCGCTTGGCGTAAACGAACTTGTCGAAGGGCCATTTCGGGAATTTGACGACTAAGTAGTCGATGGCCGGCTCAAAGCAGGCATAGGTGGTGCCGGTGACGGCGTTGACGATTTCGTCCAGGGTGTAGCCGATGGCGATTTTCGTCGCAACCTTGGCGATGGGGTAGCCGGTGGCCTTGGAGGCCAGCGCCGACGAACGGGAAACCCGGGGGTTGACTTCAATCACGGCGTATTCCATGCTCTCGGGGTAAAGGGCGAACTGGCAGTTGCAGCCGCCTTCCACCTTCAGTTCGGAAACGATGTTGATGGCAGCCGTGCGGAGCATCTGGTACTCTTTGTTGGACAAAGTGACAGCCGGGGCGACGACGATGGAGTCGCCGGTGTGGACGCCGACGGGGTCGAAGTTTTCCATGGAGCAGACGGTGATGCAGTTGTCGTTGGAGTCCCGGATGACCTCAAACTCGATTTCCTTCCAGCCGGAGATGCACTTTTCGACGAGAATCTGGGTGATGGGGGAGAGGCGCAGGCCGTTTCGGGCGATGTCCCGCAGTTCCTCCTCATTATTTGCGATGCCGCCGCCGGTGCCGCCCAAAGTAAAGGCCGGGCGGACGATGACGGGGTAGTCGATGACCGAGGCAAACTCCACCGCGTCGTCGACAGTGGTGACGACTTTCGACGGAATGCAAGGCTCGCCGATGGCCTCCATGGTGTCCTTAAAGGTCTGGCGGTCCTCCGCTTTGTCGATGGTTTCGGGGTCGGCGCCCAAAAGCTTCACGCCGTTTGCGGCTAAGAATCCCTCTTTGGCAAGCTGCATGGACAGGGTCAAACCGGTCTGGCCGCCCAAGGTGGACAGCACGCTGTCCGGCTTTTCGATTTTGATGATCCGTTTGATCACGTCTAAAGTCAGCGGCTCGATATAGATTTTATCCGCCATGGCCTTGTCGGTCATGATGGTGGCGGGATTGGAGTTGACGAGGACGACTTCCAGGCCCTCTTCCTTGAGGGCGCGGCAGGCCTGTGTGCCTGCGTAGTCGAACTCGGCGGCCTGTCCGATGACGATGGGTCCGGAACCGATGACGAGAACTTTTTTAATATCGCTTCTCAGTGGCATAAAAGTTACTTCCTTTCTGGAAACTGCATTGCTTTTTGTTGAATGAAGAGGTATCCGTTTACCGGGCGGCCTGCCGCTTCACCATCTCGACAAATTCGTCGTAGAGAAAAGCGGTGTCCTGGTCGGAGCCGTCGCCCTGGGGCCTGAACTGGACCGAAAGGGCGGGGATGTCTTTATAAGTGAGCCCTTCACAGGACTTGTCGTTGGCGTTTTTGTAACGGATATTGGCCACATCCTCATCCACCGTTTCTTCGTTGACTACATAGCCGTGGTTCTGAGAAGTGATGTAGGTTTTTCCAGTCAGCGTATCGATGACCGGCTGGGAAGCGCCCCGGTGCCCGTGGAGCATCCGGCGGCATTTCATGTCGTTGGCGAGGGCCAGCATTTGGTGCCCTAATCCGATGCCCATCATGGGGATGCCGTCGTCAATCAGTTCTTCGATGGTTTTCAGCACGTCCTTGTCCTCGGCAGGGTCGCCGGGGCCTTCCGACAGGATGATGCCGTCCACTTTGTTTTCGAGGATGGTGGAGGCGGGCTGGTTGGGATTGAAGATCACCGTGTCGCATTCCCGGTCCAGCATTTCCTCTTTCAGATAGTCGCAGCAGCCCAGGTTGAGGATGCCGATACGCAGTTCTGCCTTGGGACCCAGCTGCGAGGTCTCGTTCAAAAGGGGAGTTTCTTCTGTCACCGATTGAACGGCGTTTTTGACGGTGTATTTGGCGATTTTCTTCAGGGTGTTCGCCTTGTCTCTGATCGCCTCGGTAGTGATGAGGCCGTTCATGGTGCCTTTTTCCCGGAGGATTTTGGTCAAATGCCGGGTGTCGATGCCGTAAAGACCGATGACCCCCTGTTCCCGCAGGAATTTATCGATGTCGCCCTCACAGCGGAAATTGGACGGGGTGTCGCACCATTCCCTCACAATGTATCCGTGGAGGAAACAGCGGTCGGCGCTCATATCCTCGGAGTTCACGCCGTAGTTTCCGATGAGGGGGAAGGTTTGGGTCAGAATCTGCCCGTAGTAGGTGGGGTCGGAGAGGGCTTCCTGATAGCCCGCCATGGAGGTGGAGAAAATCACCTCGCCGATGGAGGAGCCGGTGGCCCCGAAGCTTTTTCCTTCAAAGAGGGTGCCGTCCTGAAGTAAAAGCCATGCTTTTCTTTCTGTCGTAATCATGCTGTTCCCTCCAAAATCAAAGATTTACGTATTGTAAAATGTCGTCCCGCATCCGTATGGCTTCCCGGCGGGCGGCGGCGGCGTAGTCCCGCTCGTCGCAGCCCTCTTTCTGGTAAGCGCAGATGATGCCCCGAGAGGAGTTGATAATGGCGCCCAGGCCATTTTTATCGAAGCCGCCTGCCACGTCTCTCGCTCCGCCGCCCTGTGCGCCGTAGCCGGGCACCAGGAAGAAGGTATGGGGCATTTTTGCCCGCAGCTCCAATAGCTGTTCCGGGTAAGTGGCCCCTACGACAGCGCCGACGCCGCTGTAGCCGTACTTGCCGGGGAGCTCTGCGCCCCACTGCTCGCACATTTGGCCCATGACTTCATAAACGGCCTCTGCGCCGATTTTTTTGTCCTGAAGTTCGCCGGAGGAAGGGTTGGAGGTTTTCACCAGCACGAAAATTCCCTTGTCCCGCTCTTTGCAGATGTTTAGGAGGGGAGTGATGCCGTCGCTCCCCAGGTAGCCGTTGACGGTCAAAGCGTCCCCATCGAAGGGGGCGACTTCCTTTCCGCCGATGTTCACCGTACCCAGGTGGGCGGCGGCGTAGGCCTCCATGGTAGTGCCGATGTCGTTTCGTTTGCCGTCAGTGATGACATACATGCCCTTTTCATGGGCGTAGTCGATGGTTTCCTTGAGGGCTTTCATCCCGGCCCAGCCGTAGAGCTCGTAATAAGCGGCCTGGGGCTTGATGGCGGGAACCACGTCGCAAAGGGCGTCGATGAGGCCCTTGTTGTACTCCAAAACGGCCATGGCGGCGCCGTAGAGCGGGTCTTCAAATTCCGCGAGAAAGCTTTCTCGGATGTACTCGGGAACGTAGGAAAATTTGGGATCCAGTCCCGCTACGGTGGGATTTCTCAGCTCTTTAATGCGGCTTATCAGCAAATCAAATGACATGGTGACTCCTCCTGTATCATAATTCTATTTTGTACGGTTTAAATGCCTTTCCGGTAGGTGATCTGTCCATTGCAGACGGTGCAGAGGACCTTTCCCTTGAGGGTCGCTCCTTTAAACACCGAGTTTTTCGACTTGGAGTGGAGTTTTTCCGGTTCCACTGTCCATTCTTTGTCCAGGTCGGCGATGACCAGGTCGGCAATGCCGTCGATTTCCACCTTGCCGCCGGGAATGCCGAGAAGCTTCGCCGGGTTGACGCTCATGAGCTCGACTAAACGGGGGAGCCCAATTTTTCCGGTGTGGAGCAGGTAGGTGCAGCAGGCGGCGAAACTGGTTTCCAGTCCCACCACCCCGTTGGGTGCTTTTTCGAAATCGGCCTTTTCTTCGGCCGCGTGGGGGGCGTGGTCGGTGACGATGCAGTCGATGGTGCCGTCCACGATGCCTTCCATCACTTCCTTTAAGTCATCAGGCTCCCGCAGAGGCGGGTTCATCCGGTAGTCGGCGTCTTTTTTATAGAGCTCGGTGTGGTCGTAGACAAAGTAGTGGGGGCAGGTCTCGCAGGTGACTTTGACGCCCCGGCGTTTGGCGTCCCGGATGATGGAGACGGAGCCTTTGGTGCTCACGTGGGCGATGTGGATGGGGACGTTTTCCGCCTCAGCCAAGGAAATCTCCCGGGCGGTGATGCTGTCCTCGGAGGCCCGGTTCATCCCTTTGACTCCCAGTTCTTTTGACACCTTTCCTTTGTGGATGATGCCTCCGTCGATGATGTCTAAATCCTCACAGTGGGAGATGGGGAGGAGCCTATTTTTCTTTGCAAGCTTCATCCCTTCCATCATGGTTTTGGCGTTTTTAACGGGCCGTCCGTCGTCGGAGACGGCCACGGCGCCTGCTTCCCGGAGGGCTTTCATGTCGGTCAGCGCGCCGCCGTTCATCCCTTTCGTGATGCAGGCCACCGGGTAGACCCGTGCTTTGGCCTTTTTCGCCTTGTCGAGAATGTACCGTACCGTTTCCGGCGTATCCACAGCGGGATCGGTGTTGGGCATGCAGGCAACCGCCGTCACGCCGCCGGCCGCCGCCGCTTCACAGCCTGAGAGGATGTCCTCCTTGTGGGTAAAACCAGGGTCTCTAAGGTGAACGTGCATGTCGATGAAGCCGGGGAGAACGACTTTTCCTTCGGCGTCGATGATCTCACAGTTAGCCGAGATGTTTTCGTTCATTTCGGTGATGCGTCCGTTTTCAATAAGAATGTCGCAGATGGTGTCCAGATTGTTTTGAGGGCTGATGATATGTCCATTTTTAATGAGAAGCATATTTCTGTACTCCTTTTGTTATTGGGGGGATAGTCAGCTAACCATTGCTGCACAGGATTATCCTAAGATGATGACTTTATCCTCGCCGTCCCGTTCTTTGACCAAAACTTTGACCTGTTCTTCTCTGGAGGTGGGGAGATTTTTGCCGATGAAATCCGCCCGAATGGGCAGCTCCCGGTGTCCCCGGTCGACGAGTACCGCCAGCTGGATCCGCTCGGGGCGGCCCCTTGCCATCAGCGCGTCGATAGCGGCACGGACGGTGCGCCCGGTGTAGATGACATCGTCGACGAGCACCACCTTTTTGCCATTTATGTCAAAGGGCAGTTCCGATTGGTCGGGACAGGCTCCGCCGTCAGGCCGGTCGTCCCGGAAGCGGGTGATGTCGAGAAGTCCTACCGGCACCTCTCTGTCCTCTACCGATTTGATTTTGTCGGCGATGCGCCGTGCAAGCTGTCCGCCCCGGCTGAGAATCCCGATGAGGCAGAGGTTATCCACCCCTTTGTTCCGCTCGATGATCTCAAAGGAGATGCGGGCGATGGCGCGGCCCATGGCCTTTTCATCCAAGATGAGGGCTTTTTGTTCCATAACAACGTTCCTTTCTGGGAATTGGGTCACTCTGCGCCTTTGGGGGCGGCAGCGAAAAAATCAACATAACAACAAAAAACCAAACTGTCGGTATCCTGACAGTTTGGTTGCTTCCTTGCAATTCCCTTAAATAAATGCAGTTATTCCGCATCCTTTGGGCATTCTATTCAGCAGACCGCCTTGTCAGCCTCACGGGACCAACTTAAAGGTTGTCGAATTTTGCTTCTTCTATTTTACTGCATTTAAGAGCAGTTGTAAACCCTTTTTTTGATTTACGGGAAATTTTTCTACTCTTGTCAAATTTTGTTCCGGGGCTTTCATTCTTTTTGTGTTTATGCTAAAATAAATGCAGTAGAGTTATATTTATTGCCAAAGAAACGCTTTCAGGAATTTTTTCTCAATTTTGCCGCCAAGTGGGCAAAACCGGACTTCTTGCATCGTAATAAATATGGAAAAATATCCAGTAAGGCACCAAACTAATCACTTTCGGGCGAAAAGCCCTTTTCGATAGAAAGGACGTGTTCTTTCATGAGTGACATCAGCGAAAACTTTATCGCGGGAATCGCCCCCGGCGGCCTCAAGGAAGTCTATGAGGTAAAAATTCTCATCTGCTTTCTGCTTCATTCGGTAGAGACGCCGCTATCAAGCCACAACATCAGCGAAATTTTCAGTGAGGATGATGCGGTGGATTATTTCACTTTCGCCACTGCTTTGAATGAACTGAAATCGTCAGGACATCTAAATGTCCGGCAGGTGGGTGGAGAAGAGCGCTATACCCTCACCGACTTGGGAGTGGAAACTGCTGTGAATCTCAAGCAGGCGCTACCTTCTTCCCTGCGGGAAAAAGTGGTCAAGCGGGGCATGAAGCTCCTTTCAAAAATCCGTCGGGACAACGAGGTGAGCACCAAAATCGTCCCTCACCAAAACGGCTACCATGTGATTTGCTCCATCCACGAAGGGGAGCTGGAATATCTGAATTTATCCCTGTACGCTCCCGACGGCGGTACGGCGGAAATCATCGCAAGAAATTTTTATCAAAACGCCACAGGCATCTATCAGGGCCTTCTCGATAAGCTGGTGGAGTAGAAAAACTGTTTTATGTAGTAAAATCCCCGTCTATTTGTCGTACAGGCGGGGATTTTTTGTTAAAGGAATTTCTATTCTGAAAGTGGAGAAAGCGCCCTGGGCAAAAGCCGGGTCCCAGCATTTATTGTAGAACAAAGTAAAATTGAAATTTATTTTAGAATATTTATAATTTATTTTGCCGATTAAGTGGACAAAAATGCCAAATTGTGATAAAATTAGTTTACATTACAGTTTGATAAAATCTGGAGGTGTAGGGTTTCAGCGCTATGGATCATTACCGTCTTGAAGAAGCAAAAGAATACAAAGAGCGTTTGAGCATCGCTTTGAAAGCGGCAAAAATCTGTGTGTTTGAGGTGGATTTGACTCGCCAGCTGTACACTTTTTTTGAAAACGCCGAGGATATTTTCGGAGTGTCGGGCGAAGTCATTTTAAACGATGTAAGATCGTACAGCAAATTGGCACCTGCCGATTATCAAAAAGCGGTTTCAGAATACTTTTCTCACCCGGACGATGAAAAGACAATCGACAAAGCGTTTCAGTCGATTTTCAGCGGGCAATCGACAACCTATGAGGCGCGGATGAGGGCAGGCGGCTCTGATTACCTGTGGTGCAAGGTTGACGTGACGCCTGTTATAGAGAATCAGGTGCCGGTGAAGATGATCGGCGTCATAACCGACATTTCCAATTTGAAAAGCAGGACTGACCAGCTCGAAAACGAGATAAAGCACGATAACTTTACAGGGCTTTACAACAAAAAGTACACCATTGAGCTGATTGAGAATGTACTTAAAAAATATCCGGAGCAAAAAAATGCTCTCGTCCTGCTGGATATCGACCATTTTAAAAATTTTAACGACACCTATGGACATGCTCTGGGAGACGAGGCCATCCAACTGGTCGCCGGCACCCTGAAACGGTCTTTCCGGAGAACCGATGTGGTGGGGCGGTTTGGCGGCGATGAGTTTATTGTTTTTATCACAAACATTCCCAATGGGAAATGGCTAGCGGACAAGCTCCGTGGACTGCTGCGCTTTGAAAGCGGCCGGATCAGCTACACCGCCAGCATAGGAGCTGCGATTTTTCCGGAAGACGCGGACAATTTTAACTCGCTGTTTTTAAAGGCGGATGAAGCTCTTTACCAGGCCAAACTGCAAAGGGAAACCTACGCCTTTTTCTCGGATTTAACCCTCAAAGGATAACTGGGCGGCAGCCCTTACAAGAATTTAAAAGTGCGAAAACAAACGAGAGTTTTGTTTTCGCACTTTTTGTTTGGCAAGGCGCCGAAGGTTTGTAAGCTCATTTCTGGATATTTACAAAAGGCAGTTCGGTCATCCGCAGGTTGGTACAGCCGTATGGGATAAGCTTTCTGCGTCGGGGGACCGAAATGGGTTCGGATGAATCCGGCAGGGGATTGCAGACGCCGTATTGCTCCCCCCACTTCACCTCGACGATTTTAGTGTACAGGGCGATAGGCGCGTGCTGAGGGCTGAAAGGCGTGCTGAAGTCGTCAATTTCTTCCAGCTCGAAATGGGTGCTGCAAAGGCCGTAGTTCCAGCGGGAAGTGGGCGTAATTTCATAATCGCAGTAGGGGAATTTGCGCTCTACGCCGTCTCTTACATACTCCCGCTTGTCCCACTGTTCGTGGATGGGCAGGGCGTACACCAGGGGGCCTCTGCGGACGCTGACCAGGTCGTTGGGGCGGGCGACGATCTCTGGGTCGGTGCGGATGGCCATCTCGATGAGATGAAAGCCCTTCCAGTTTCGGGTCAGGGTGTGATACCCATGCGTATGGTACCCGGTAAGCATAATATTTTCGCCGTTGATGTGCACTTCGTCGGCAAAGCTGGGGATGCGGATGAGAAAATCGAAGGTCACATTGTCCTGGGCCTCGATGGTAAAGGTGATCCGGTTGCGGAAGGGGTAATTGGTGTCGATTTCACAGGTGACGGGAACGCCGTTTACAGTGGTATGGAGCCGGGTCGGAGCGAAAACGGCGGCGGCGATACCGCTTGGCGTCCTCATAAAAGTGGAGAGGGCAAATTTTGGCCAGCCCTGCCCGAAGTTTGCGGTGCAGCAGCCGAAATTCGGCTCCAGGCCGAAAAGATGGGACTCTCCATTGTTGGTGCCGAAATGCACCTTATCCTCCGGAATAGGGGTACAGGCGATTTGATTCGTCATCTGATCGTACTGATGGCACCACATGTCGGGACTGACGGCGGCGGGGAGGGCGTTAAATGCAAGAATTTCCAGCTTGTCGGCCCATTCCCGGCTGCCGCTGATTTGCAAAAGCTGTTCGTAAGAGTACATGGCTTCCACGATGGAGCAAAGTTCGCTTCCCTGGATGGGGCTGGTGCCGGCGAGGCATTCGTCGCCGGTGAAATGGCCATAGGCAGTGCCGTGGTAGCGGGTGAGCAGGTTTACCATTTCCCGGGCGAAGCGGCTGGGGTCGCCACCCAGAATCCTTGTCATGAGAGCGTCTGATTTGAGGGCCATGGACATGTTGACAACATGAGTCAGATAGCTCCACTCTTTCTTGGGGGCTTCAAACCGCCAGTTGTGGAAGATTTTTTTATAATCGATACCCTGTTCATAAAGGGTGAAGGCCAGATCAATAAGCCATTCTTCCCGGGAACGCTCGAAAAGCCAATAGATGGGAATTAAGGCCTCAAACCACCGGGACGCTGCCCAGTTTTGAAGGGTGGTATGGCAAAGCTGCCCCTTGAACTGCCAAAGGGCTTTGCGGACGACATCCTCTATCCGTTTGTCGCCGGAGCAATCATAATAGACGGTGAGAACCTTGCAGACAAGAATCAGCGCCCACATATCGTAGGTTTCTCGCTCATCGTCTTTGCAGGGGCAGATCCATCCGTCGGGGCGCTGGCTTTCGATAATGGCGTTTACATACCGGTTCGCCCTGTCGATCATCTCCCGGTTGCCCAGCAGGTAGGCGAGGGGAATGAACCCATCCAGCCAGTAGGGAACCCGTTCCCATCCTTCCCGGTCGCCGCCGACCCATTTGCTGTCCCGGACGTCGGGCCAGACTTTGTCCAAGTTGCCTGCGAGGCCTTCCGCTTGGAGCTTCAATTGAGTGAGAAGCCAGCCGGAGGGTTTGAGCTCCTTGGGAGAAAACGAGGTGAGACGCAGAGCTTTGAGGGTGGTAGCCATAATAAAACCTCCTGAATTGCTATCGAATGATGGTTTCTGTACAGGTGACGATAAAGCCGCAGTTTTGATAAAGGGACAACGCCCTTTGATTCCAGTCTGCTACATGGAGGCTAATAGGACGGTCCCGCTGCTGCATTTCGGCGACGGCGGCCAGCAGAATGGCCCTGCCAAACCCCTGTCCCTGAAATGCAGGACTGACGAACAGGTCGTCTATTTCGTTTCCGCGGAGAGCGACGGAACCAATGATACATCCATTCCTAACGAGGAGGAAAATATCTTCTTTTGGTTCCTCTAGTTCTGCGGCGGAGGCATAAACTGCATAAGGCTTAACCCCCAGAGCTTTCCGCATAGGCAAAAACGCCTCATTGTAGAGGGAGATGTACTGCCCGGCAAAGGAATCGTCAAACCGCTGGAGAAGCAGACTGCTTTGCACAGGGCCGCCCTGGTATTCCATGGCGCAGGCCGTAAATTCCATAAAAAATCCTCCTAATCCTGATCCAGCAAAGAAGTATCGATAACTTCGCTGCAAACGCCCGGTATTTGGAGCTCAGCGAAATACCGCTCTTCCAGGGGAATCCACCGCTCGTTGAACATCCGGAGAGTTTCTTTTCCGTTGCGGGCAAGAATGCGGCTTTGCTGAATCTCCGGCGAAACGGTGAGGAAGACGCTTTGCCCGTAATACCTGCGAAGGGCGGGGTGCATGGAATAGGCTCCTTCTACCACTGACAGGGGCCGAGGGGCCACTTGTATGGACGAGCCAAAACTTCCGTCTTTGCAGCAAAAAGGCTGGTAGGAAAATGGCTGGCCGGAGCAAATAGGAATGAGCACCTCGGAAAAAAAGCGTTCGTAGTGGACGTTTCCGCCGGGAGCGGAGAGCCGATCCTCTGTGCGCAGGTCAAAGGGAAGGAAAAAATCGTCCATATGAAAGACGTTGCAGGGAAAGAATGCCCTCAGCAGTGCCGCCAGAGAGGTTTTTCCGGATGCACAGCGTCCGTCGATGGCGAAAATCGGTTTTTCGCCCGCTTCCAGCAGATTTTGCGCCTCCTGGAGCACAGGGAAAAACACGGCGAAAGGGAGTTCCACTACCCGGTAATGGGGGGCGTGCCGTTCCCGAAAGGATTCGCTGTGATGGATTGGGCGGATGCCTCCCGCCAGATAGTCCTTTATGACTGAGGCCGCTTGCCTGCCGTTAAGCGGCAACTGGCTATTTTGAACCATTTGATCCAGCAGCAAGAGCTTTTCCCGAAAACTGCTATCACTTCCCCGAGGTGTTTGGGCGCTAAGAACAAAGGCGCGGGCTGCCAAGGGCAGGTCACTTTTCCGGAGCGCACCCAGATTCAGGCGGCAAAGACCGTTTCCAATATCATCAAAAAGGGGAGTGTGGGGAAAATGGCCTATATTGTCCCACTCCTCGGTCAGAAAAGAGAGGACATCTGCTCCATCGGGGCAGAGATGCCCGCAGCCGAACTCATTTTGATAAAGTAGTTTGATGTAATCGAGAGCCTCCGCGTCCGGATTCGTTTCCCCGAACCGGCGAAGGATTTGTCTGATGTCGTTCATCGGCGTTACCTCACGCCGAAATAAACTGATTGTGCTTTTCGCTGTATTTATAGCCAATGGAAGAAAGCTTTTCCTCTATTTGTGCCTGGTTGAGGGCCAAACTTTTGCAGAGGTCGTCCAGACCGGTATAAAAATCCCTCAGCTGGGTGTTGAGGTAACTCATCAAAATAACAGGATCATTGGGAATTGCCATAATTTTTCTCCTTTTTCACATATTCCTGCAAAGAACTGCATTTGTTGTATGGAGGACAGCTGCGCCTAAAATCGGAAAGCTGCTCGACGCGCTTACATAAATATTATAGCAGGTAAAGAATCCAATTGCAAAGAAATCCGGCAAAGCAGCCGACTGGCTTCTCACACTTCAGTGGCCTTGAAAATATAATACAGAAGGTTATTGTGAAAAAAGCGTCCAATAGCCTCATTTTATCGAAAAAGGGGATGAGATTTTGTATCAGGGTTCTATGCAAGAAATCATGGAACGTTACAAACAGGAACTGTACAATTATCACCAGAGGAGCAGAACTCCTGAAGCAGAGCAAGTGTCGGCTTCCGCTGACAGGCCGTCCGTTTTGGAGGCCAGCGCGGAAACTATGCCGACAGTCGCCGCCGTGTCAGCATCTGCCGCCAAAGAAGTAAAAACGGCTTCGGTTTCGCCAGAGCAGCCGGAGACATTGGAGACCGGTGCGGAGGCTAAGCCAGAGGCAGTCGCTGTGTCAGCGCCGATGTCAGAGCCTTCCTATCGGGAAGCTGATGCCGTAGTTCCAGAAAACCCGGTAAACTTTCGGGGAGAGCCTTTAGAGATAGCCCCCAGCCTGGTCCTTCCCAGTGTGGGTGCCCCTGTAGAGAAGGAAGAAGAACCGCCTAAGGCGCCGGACGAATATGAAATTTTTAAATCGGAAAATTCTGGTACCGGTACCCTTAAGGTACAAGTTTACATCGCAAAAGGCGCTATTCCGCTGCAAGATGCCGCCGTTTATGTAACGAAGGAGTTTAACGGCAGCCCCCGCGTCTTTTTCTCGGGGACAACCGACGCTGACGGCATCGTCGCCGGTATTCAACTTCCAGCTCCCCCCCGACAGGAATCCCAGCAACCGGAAGAAGTGCCTCCATATGCCACTTACAATATTTATGTAGACGCTGCGGGCTACCGGCCCGAGGAGTTTAAGGGAGTGCCAATTTTTGACGGCGTGCAGTCCATCCAGCCGGTCAACATGACTCCCGCAAATGGAGCGGATCTTCCAGCTGAGGTAACTGTTGAGGAAGAGCCAGATTTGTAAGGGGAAGGAGCTTTTCAATGCCTGAACTGCCAATTATACCGGAATACATCACCGTTCATCTGGGCAGGCCGGATGATGCCAGCGCTCGAAATATCACCATCCCCTTTGTGGAATACATCAAAAACGTGGCCTCCAGTGAAATTTATCCTACCTGGCCGGAGAGCGCCATCCGGGCAAATGTCTACGCTCAGATTACCTATGCGCTGAACCGCATCTACACCGAGTATTACCGAAGCCGGGGATACGATTTTGACATCACGAATTCCACCCAATACGATCAGTATTTCGTGGAGGGACGGGACATTTTTCAGAACATCAGTGAGATCGTCGACGACATTTTCAATGACTACGTGGTCAGACAAGGACAGGTGCAGCCGTATTTCACTCAATACTGTAACGGCACTACCGTCACCTGCGACGGCCTGTCCCAGTGGGGGACGGTGGATCTGGCCCGGGATGGGATGACCCCCTACGAAATTTTGCAGCATTACTATGGGGACGACATCGATATCGTCTTCAACGCCCCTATTGCCGCAAACATCCCATCTTACCCTGGAATCCCCCTGCGGCGAGGCATGATCGAGGAACCCATCCGCACCATTCAGCGGCAGCTGAACCGCATTGGGCAGAACTACCCCTCTATCCCGCGAATTTCCGAGCTGGACGGTATCTTCGATCTAGAAACCGAGGAAGCAGTCAAACAATTTCAGCGGATTTTTAACCTGACGCCGGACGGCATTGTGGGGAAGGCGACCTGGTACAAAATCAAGGGGATCTATAATGGGGTGACAGGCCTCAACGAGCTTTACTCCGAGGGATTAGCTCTGGAAGATGTGGACCGCATCTTCCAAACCGTCCTGAAAGAAGGGGATACCGGGCCACAGATTCGGCTTTTACAGTATTTTCTAGCCGTTATTGGGTATTTTGACAGCGATATCCCCATTGTTGCAGTAGACGGGATATTTGGCCCCGAAACCCGGGACGTAATCATGACGTTTCAAAATAAATATGGCATTCCTGTGGACGGTATCGTGGGGCGGAGAACCTGGGATACCATTAGAAACACCTACCAGAACACGATAAATGCTCTTCCACCGGAATTTCAACCGGTCCGGAATCAAATTTACCCCGGTTATTTCCTGGCTCTGGGGGAACAAAGTTCCTATGTGACAACGATGCAGCAATATCTGCGGGCCATTGCCGAAAACGATCCGGCGATTCCCACAGTAGAAGTTACGGGTACTTACGATCAGGCGACGGAAAACGCTGTCCGCCGTTTGCAGGAGCAAAACGGACTTCCCGCCAACGGGGTCATCGGGCCGCTGACGTGGGAACTGATTGTCAACCGCTTTCGCGCCCTCAGCTAAACATCAACTCCCTGGTAAAACAAACCGGGGAGTTTTCTTGTCTAAAAATAATTTTAATGTTAAACTGACAATGTGTTGCTTTTTTAAATGCTGCGGGGTATTCTCATTGAAAGCGGGGGAGAAACAGATGACGGAGCGCTCAAAAATGGATGAAATCATCAGCCGGTACGCCGACATGGTTTACCGCATCGCCCTGAACAATATGAAAACGCGTCACGACGCCGACGATGTGTTCCAAGAGGTGTTTTTGCGCTGTGTAAAATGCGGACGCAAAAAAGGGGATTTTGAAAGTGAAGAACACTTAAAAGCCTGGCTCATCCGGGTGACTATCAACTGTTGTAACAAATTTTGGTCCTCGGGCTGGCGGCGGCATGTAGTATTTGGGGAGGAGCCTTCAAAGCTCTTTGAGTTTCCGGAAGAAAACGGCATACACGAGGCGATGACCTCTCTTCCGCCAAAATACCGCAACGTCCTGCACCTGTTTTATTTTGAGGACATGGCAGTCAAGGACATTGCCGAAGTTTTGAAAGTCAAAGAACCGGCAGTGCGGATGCAGCTGACGAGAGGGCGGGCAATGCTCAGGGAAAAATTGAAAGGGGAGATGCTGGAATGACAGGGACAGAACGAATTTCTCATATGAAGGAACAAATGCGCCCCAGTGAAGAACTGGTGGCCCGGGTACGGGAGCAGGTTAGCGTTGAGCCATCTGTTTCGCCGGCCAAACTAGCCTGGATTCCCCGGGCCGCTGTTGTCTGCGCCGCAGCTCTCATTGTTGCAGGGGCTTGGGCCCTGCCGCGGATCAATCCCGGCTTGAACAGCGGTATCGACATAAACGGCCCATCTTCCGGCGGCGCTGTAACCTCCGGCTTCTCAGAAACTGGAGCAGATATAGAGGAAAACAACGCCTCCCAAATACAAAATGGCATTTATATTCCTCAAATAGTGCTGGAGGAGCCGGAGCCTGGAGTTGCTGTCGATATGGTGGGGCTCATCGTCTACCGGGGGAGCATCTACACTTGGACCAACAACCTGACCCTTTCAAACGCACAGGAACAGGCTCTGCGGGGCGAATATCTGGGACGGACCAAGGGGAACATCGACGAATGGTCAAAGCAGGATGACTACTCCAAGGAGCTTGCCTCTTCTATCGGCAAAGAGGACGTTTATACCGTCTGCGGCTACGACCGGGACTTCCGCATTATGACAAGTGACGGACAGGGAAATGTGGGAATCTATGAGCGTTTAAATGACATTTGGCTTGAGTCGGGGAACGATCTGTTCGGCAGGATGAAGCTGAAAGGAAATCTGGAAGCTTTTTGCTGGCAGCCTCTCAGTGAATGGGACAGCGGGGTGGAAAACCGATATGACCCCGGCCTTTCAGAAGAAGTTGTCAACGCCTTTATAGACGGGCTGTATGATGCGGTGTATATGGAAAAGGCCGACTGGCGCCAATTGGAGCCGAAACCCTGTTATCTAACCCTCAAGGACGGTACCGAGATTCGCCTGATGCTGCTGAAAGGCGGTTATGTGAAGTATCTGGGAATGGGCGGCAACGGGGTCTTTCGGATGGAGGAATCCGTCTTTAATGAAGTGTATGAGGACGCCTTGATTTGACAGTCCTATTCATTAGATTCATCTTATAGAAAAAAGCAGTGCACATGCACTGCTTTTTTGTTACAGAAAGAATATCATTTTTGCTGTGCTGGAAACATCCGCTTGAATTCCTTGGGAGGTTTTGCTGTAAAGCAAAGTTCCTGTCCGGTTACAGGGTGGATAAGCTTCAACTCGATGGCGTGCAGTCCCAGTCGGCGCATTGGACTCCCAGAGCCGCCATACTTTTTGTCCCCAGCCACCGGATGTCCCAGGTCTTTCATATGGACGCGGATCTGGTTTTTGCGGCCGGTGTCGATTTTTACATCCAAGAGGGCGTACTCTTCGCTGGATTTTAGGATTTGATAGTGGGTTATGGCCTCTTTTCCACTGCCGTCACTGCTGGAGTAAACAAGGTGGGTGGAGGTTTCCAGAAGAAAAGAGCGGACGGTGCCGGAAGGCTTTTCCGGGACACCCTCGACTACAGCCAGGTACCGCCGCAGCTTGACGATTTGCTCCCAGTTGTCCTGGAAGGAGTGCTTTGATTCCTCAGTTTTGGCAAACATCAGTACGCCGGAGGTATCCTTATCGAGACGATGAATGATAAAAATGCGGTTTTGCTTATTTTTTTCCTTTACATAGTCGGTGACCATGTGGTAAGCGGTGAGGTTTTTTTCTTTTTCGGTGGCTATAGACAAAAGCCCCGCCGGTTTGTCGATAACAATAATTTCGTCGTCTTCATAGAGAAGATCAAAGGGGAGAGAAGGCTCGGCTTTCGCCCGGATGGGGGCGATAGAAACCGTTTGTCCGGGCCGCAGGGGATGGTCGAATTGGGTTACCGTTTTGCCGTCGACCTGGACCAGCCTTTTGGACAACAGATTTTTTATATTGTTGCGGGACTTACCCTTAACCTGTTCCAGCAAAAAGGGAAGCAAAGTGTCCTTGTGTTCCGCTACGAAAGAAAGTGGGCGGGAGGGCTTTTTTGCGCCGTGATTTTGTTTTTTCATGGAGAGTTCTCCTTTTCGATGCTTTTGCATACTTCATCATACCACAAATCGACAGTAAAGTCACTGCATTTTCGGTCTAACTCACTCCAGTGGGCAGTTTTTATAAAAATACTGCGGCGGAAAGTGGTGAGATTTCACGAAAATAAAAGAAAATCTCCTTATTTCGCTGGTATTCTTGATAAAAATGTGCTATAATCATAATTGTAACCAACGTGTAGTTTGCTTCGCGGAACGTAAGTCCAGTTGTTGCAGGCTAGACGTTTTTATTTTCGTCGGAGGAAAAGGCAGGTGAGGAAAAAGGCAATGGCCGGAATAGAAGAAAGGGAGTTTTGTTTTCCCGACTGCATCCATCTGTCACAGCGGTATCGGTGCGATATCCTGCGGGTGGCACAGTGCGTAGGGGAAGGATGCGCCTTTCGGCAGAGTGAAACGGAGTACCGGCTGGCCTATGAACGCTGGCAGAAGGCTATCAGCGCCTTGAGCTGCGAACAGCGGGGAAAAATCGTTTCCAAATACTATGGCGGCAAAATGCCGCATGTCATGCAGGAGAAAAAGTGATGAATTATCAGATCAACGATACCATTTTATACGGCTCCCAAGGAGTCTGCAAAATTACCGGAACGGTTCAGAAGGATTTTGGTGGCTCCGTTATGGATTACTACACTTTAAAGCCGGTATACAGTGAGAATTCTGTCATTTACGTACCGATGCACAATGAGGCGCTGCTCCGGAAAATGCGGCGGGTGCTGTCCTCTGAGGAAATCTATGACCTGATCCAGGCTATGCCTCGAGAAGAAGTCTTCTGGATCGAGGATGAGAACAAACGCAAGGAGGCCTGCCGGGAGATTCTGTCTCGAGGCGACCGAACAGAACTTATCCGGGCTATCAAGGCGCTCTACCTTCACCAACAGGAACTTCAGGAAAAGGGAAGGAAGCTCCATGTGGCCGATGAGCGCTTTTTAAGAGATGCGGAAAAGATGCTTTATGACGAGTTCGCGCTGGTGTTAAACATCCGTGAGGAAGAAGTACTTCCGTTTATTATGGAGCAGATCGCAGTCGGAGAAAAACAGTCGGTTCAATGAGCCGACCGCATTTAAAAAAATTAAAGTTCAGTACGGATACAGGATGTCGGCTCCATCATCGGATACGACGCAATAAAACCGGATAGAAGCCTTAAACGGCCTTCCATCCGGTTTTTCCTGTTTGAGAGGGATATTTTTAAGCTTTATGCCGGATCAGTCGTTATCCAGCAGCGATTTATAGAATTCAGCGTAATCGCGGCGATTTTGAGTGGTAAAATCAATAGCTTCCCGAGGGTGACGGTTTAACTGGCCGGTAAACATGTATTGAAGGTCATATCCCCAGACCACGCCATCTTCTTTTAGGGGCAACATATATTTTTCAATAAAATACAGCAGATTGTAGAGATTGTATTTTGGGTTTTTGAGAAAGCCCAGTAAAAGCTCCATAGCACAGTTGCCGGCGCCCCGTCCCATTCCTTGTATCGTCGCATCCAGGTAAGAAACGCCATAGGACAGGGTTTCGATGGTATTGGCAAACGCCAAATTCTGGTTGTTATGGGCGTGAAAGCCCACCTTTTTCCCCATTTTTTCTGCTGCGGCGATATAGGTTTGCGCCAAAGCCGATGCATTTTCGGGATAGAGAGAGCCATAGCTGTCCACCAGGTAGATGACATCTACATTGCATTGACACAGCATTTCCAGCGCTTGTTCCACTTGATCGGAGTTTGCCTGGGAAATGGCCATGATGTTGCAGGTAGTTTCATACCCCAGCGTGTGAAAATGCTCGATCATTTCAATTGCAGCGGGGATTTGATGGATATAGCAGGCCACTCGCACCATGTCGATGACGCTTTCGTTTTTGGGAAGAAAGTCGGTTTTAAAATCGCATCTTCCCACGTCAGCCATGACGGCGATCTTCATATCCGAAATGTTGTCGCCGACAATGGCCCGCAAGTCCTCCTCGTTGCAGAATTTCCACTTGCCGTAGTCGCTTTCCCGGAAAAGGTTTTTGCTGGCTTTATATCCAAATTCCATATAATCCACGCCGCTTTTAATGTTTACCTTATAAAGCTCGGTGACAAATTCGTCTGTAAATTCGAAGTTGTTGCAGAGACCGCCGTCTCTGATGGTTGCGTCAAGAACTTTAATATCGTTTCTGACACCCATTAAATTTCCTTTTCTTGCTTCCATTCGATCATCTCCAATTGCAAATTGAACTTTAGGACTTTAAAGCGAATTACTGAATGTATTATAACACCGATGAATCAGTTTGTCAAAGGGTTATGGCAAAAAAATCGCTGGAAAAATGTAACGGAAGAGGAACAAGGCGGCAAAAAGGCAAGCTGGCTTCGATGCGATGATTCAGGAACCTGAAAAATATCCTCCTCTTGATACTTTCGTGCAGTTGGCAGATCCGCATCTTTGTTGTATCAAAAAGAGTTTTCATCTCAAGCATATAGCCAAACTTTTTTCTGAAATTCCCGTCCGTTTTGGGGAAATCAATCACAAAAAGGCTGTACGGCGCATTGCCGCACAGCCTTTTTCATGTATCGATTGTTATACAGGATTATTCGCTGAAATACCGGTAGGTGCCTTCAAAGCGGAAAGTCTCGCCGCCTTTGAACACCCTGGAAACGTCTCGGAACAGGTGGAAATAGGCCTTGGCATAAGATTCGTTAAAGGCGGCGTAATTATTGCTGCCGTTTAGATACTCTCTGGAGCCGATACCCACAGTGGGATCAATGCTCACTTGACAGTTGTAGCTGCCCCGTTTACAGATAAAGCTTGCACAAGTCTTATCGCCACAGTTATTAGAGGCGTTGGTGGGATTCCACTTGGTATTGGCGGCGTCGACATATTTGATGCCGTCGCTAGCCCATGGGTTGGGGAGCTGCAGGCCGTAATAAGTCTTCATTCTGCAGTCTTCCAAAATAGTGATTTCATTGGACACATGGAAGGTGTCGCCGTCAAAAACCATGCGGTAATTTTCTCTCAGAATTGGCCGGCCGCCGCCGCCTTTGATTTTGGTGTTGTTGCCCTGGATGTCGTTGACCCACTCAAAGGCGATTTCATCGGCGTAGCCTGAAAAACCTTCGGAAACTTCCGTGCCGTCGGCAAATACCTTGAGGGAAACCATTTCAGCGGTGGGGGAATCCTTTGGGTCGGGGCTGACGGTACCCGCGTTGCTGTAGTTGTGGTTGCCGCCCGTGAAGCTATAGGTGTCGCCGTCCGCTGTCGGATTGTTCACCGCGGAAACCACGTAAGGCCCAAAGCAGTCGGTACTGCTGCTCATCAAGTTCCATCCGCCGTCCTTGATGGCGTCCTCACCGTTGAGTCCGATGCTGACAATGTTTACTTTCTTAAACTCAAACAAACTGTTAGGGCCTTTTGGGCCTAGGTTGTAAAGGATGTTTTCGGCATCGCTGAACTTGGCCACAAGATTGATTTCTCCGTTCTGGTAAGAGAGGTAACTCTTCTGCTGAACGACGGGAGCAGTACCTTCCTCCGTTTTGGGGAAGGCAGCGGTAAAAATGATGCGGTTTCCGGCGTGGCTGCTGTCCAGCGTGCCGTTTGTCACTGATTCGGCACCGGATACACTGGGTTTAAACGCGGTAAACTTGGCGTAATCGTTGGCCTTGAGTGTGACTTTCAGGGAATACTGTTTGCCGGCTTCGAAAGCGCCGGTAACTTCTTTATCTCCCTCCAGCCACTCGTAAGAACTGATGACATAATCATCTCCGTCCGCCTTGATGGTGGATGGGGCTTTGCCGGCTTCCGGCGCCTCAGCGGTGATCTGCGCCGCCGAAACGGTAACCACCTGAGAGGGTGAGGGAGGATCCGGCTCTAAAATCGACTTGACTGCGAACACCGCCGTGGGCACCGCAAGGATTACTGCTGCGGTCACGGCAATGGCTGTCAGCCTTTTTTTCCATTGGCTCATTCTTTTGCCTCCTGACATTTCGTTGATGGAAAATAGGACAGTAGGGGAAGGGGAATATTCCTTCCCCCAAGCCCGCAACATTCAAAACCGGGCTTCTATTTGACCCATGCGCCGCTTGCGTCCACGCGATAGCCGCCTACGGCAGTGTCAGCGGCCATTTTTCCGCTGTCATAGAAGTAGTAACACTTGTTTCCGATCCAGTTCCAGCCGGTTGCCATCTGGCCGCTGCTGTTCAGATAGTACCAGGCGCCGCCCTGCTGGAGCCAGCCGGTCATCATAGCTCCGTTGCCTCTGAAATAGTACCAGCTGCCGTTTATCTTGACCCAACTGCTGTTTGCCATTCCGCCCCAGTCGAAGAGATAGTACCAAGTGCTGCCTTCCTGGAGCCAGCCGGTCTGCATGGCGCCGCTGGATTTGAGATAATACCAGGTATTGCCCAACTTGAGCCAGCCGGTTGCCATCCTTCCGTTGTCGCGGAGGTAGTACCAGGTGTTATCCACCTTGACCCAGCCAGTTGCCATTGCGCCGTTATCCTGGAGATAGTACCAGTGTCCGCCGTCTTTGAACCAGCCGGTTTCCATAATGCCGTCGGAGTTAAAGTAGTACTGTACCGAGTTAATGGACTTCCAGCCAATGACCGGTTTGTTGTCTTCCACATACTGCCAGTTTCCGTCGGAAAGCTGTTTCCACACGCCTACGACCACGTCGGGTTTGACGGTTGTGCCGCCCCAGCCGCCTGTGGAGCCGCCACCGGAGGGAACATCCTTTTCGGTCACGGTCAGGGTGCAGGAATTGGAAATGGTATGCGTGCTGTTGCTCTGATCTGTTACGTCTACATAGTATATGCCGCCGTCGGAGAGGGAAGCGGAAGCAATGGTGTAGGAAGCGCTGACAGCGCCCACGATCGCCTTACCATTTTTGTACCACTGATAGCTGAGAGTTCCGTTATTGTTGGAGACTGCTGTGACAGCAAAAGTCACCCGATCCCCAGTTTTAGCTGTTCTGCTGCTGTTTAAATCAGTGGTAATAGTGGGAGCGTTGGGCTCTGCGGGAACCTCTACCGTGATGACGCAGACGTTGGAAGCTGCCGTCGCTGTCGCGCCGTTTAAGGTGTTTGTCACGATAACTTTGTAGCTTCCTTCGTCGGACTTCTGGATGGAATCCATGGTGTAAGCAGCGCTGGTAGCACCATGGATGGCCTGATCATTCTTATACCACTGATAGGAGAGTGTTCCGCCGTCGCTGACAGAAGCCGCCACCGTCAAGGTGATTTTATCGCCCGCTTTGGCCTGTTTGCTGCTGCTCAGATTGGTTGTAAAAGTGGGGGCCATGGGCTCTGCTTCAGTAGGAGTTTCCGGTGTTGTCACGTTGAGGCCCTTGCTCATCAGAGAGGCTTCAGCGCTGTGATTTTCTTTGATGCGCTGATAGAAGGTGTAGCTGGTTTCAGGGGTGAGGCCTGTAAACACCGGATCGATGGTCCAGCTGCTGCCGTCTTTGCTGTATTCGTAGCCATTTACAGCTTTGAGGCTCACCCAGGTGCTGTAGGTGTCTGCCGCTGTGGGAGCGGCGGGGGTGTTCCGGTTAGACGCCTTGAGGGTGCCTTTCATCAGCTTTTCGGTGCTTTCCAGCATGCGGGCATTCTGCTCGTCAGTACCGCTTTGGGCGTCCAGACTGTAGGCACGGAACACATATTTGCCCTGGAAGCTGTCTTTCACCGCCGCATCTAAGTAGTCGAGATATTTGTCATAGCCTTGGCTCATATCCAGCGCCATTCCAAGGCCGTTTTCCTTGGCGATTTTTGCTGCTGCCGCCAGGTTCGAGCTGCCCGCCCGGCAAATCGCCGCGTCGATGCCGTGATCTTTCCAGCCTGCGATGCCGGAAGCATTGTAATCGCCGATCCAGAACGCTTTGAGAGATTTTCCGTGGATCTTCGCGGTGAGGGCGTCAGCGCTTGATAGTTCAGATTCGATCAGGATACCTACAAGTTCCAGTTTGCCGTAAGAACCTGATTCAAAGGCGCTTACTGCACTGTCGATGGAAGCGGCGTCTTTTGCGCCCAACACAATTTTCACTGTGCTGTTTGTCTTCTGGTTTAAGTCGGTGAGGGTTTTTCCGTAATTGGAAGCCTCTCCGACTATGGCTGCTCCGTCGAAGCCCTGATTCAGTACACTGCCTGCGTTTTGGAAGTCAGCAGTATCGAGAATCCCAAGATTTTTGATTCCGCCTGTTGCTTCCCCGGGAATCAGGTAGTTCTTTGCTTCGGTCGACGGCGTGGGGGGAGTCACGTCCGGCTTAACCGGCGTCGCATCTCCAAACACCTCGATTTCGTCCATTAGGGCCAGCCCGCTCTCCGAATAAAGGTAAACCATCACGTAACGGGCTTTTACCGGCGTTCCCAGGAAGGTTTGCAGCTTGTAGGTTTCAGCGGAAGAGGAGATGGATTTTCCGTTATAGACCGTGGTCCATTTTTCTCCGTCCTGGGACACGATAAACTGTACGTTTTTCGGCAGTGCCGCGATCCCGGACTTGGTCAGGAAGTTCGCCGAAATCTTGCTGACTTTGTAGCAATCTCCCAGATCGATCTTCACAGATTTTGTTCCATTTCCTTTGGAAGCGGTGAAGGAGAAGCCGGTCCAGGCTTTGTCCTCAGAACCGCCTACAGCGTATTTTCCGTCGGTGAGCTGTTTGTTCACGTCAGGATACTGGGTGTTGGATTCGGAATTAACGTAGCTTTTGCCCTTAGAGAGATTGACAAATCCCTGGCTCACCAGGTCGATGGGATCGGCAGCTCCGGTGGTGTTTCCTTTGCCGTTGATTTCGATTTCGCCGATTCCCATATAGTCGCTAGTTTGCTGGAAGACGAGCTTCACATAACGGGCGCGGAAGATTTCCGGCACGGTATAAGTCAGCTTAGCGGTGTTTCCAGATGAGGCCGGTACTGCCTCGTCATAGAGCTTGATCCAGTTGATGGTTTCGTCATTTCTCTGGTTGCTCACAAAGACCTGCATGTTGCCGGGCAGACCTACTTTGTTTGCAGCGTCCTGCGCGAAATCAGCAGTGATCTCATGGATGGCCTTTTCAGTCCCCAAGTCAAACTCCACAGACACATTCATGCTGCCGCTGCCTTTTTTCCAGCTGACCCACTGGGATTTGTTTTGGCCGGTAGAATCCACAACGCCATCAGTCAGCAGGGAACCGGTTGTGTCCGGCCAAGCCGCTTTGTCGGCCTCGGGGAAGGTAGCGGAGGGATTATCCGGGTCGGAAGCGTAGAGGTAATACGCTTTGCCCTTGGCCTGGTTTGCAAGGGTATTAGGGTCAGGGTCAGGCTCCAGTTCCTTGCCGCCTTCGCCCCAAATCTGAATCTCGTCCATAAAGAGCATCAGGCCGGTTTTCAAGGTAACCTGGACAAAACGTCCGCGGATTCCCTCTTCAGGAGCACGGTAAGTAAGCCAATCTTTGCCCAGGGTGTTGGTATCCTCGTAGACAGTCTGCCAGCGGACTCCGTCGTTGGAGACCTGGACGGTATAGCCTTGAGCAGTTGTAATGCCGTCAGCATTACCGGTATAAATATGAGCTTTGATTGCAGAGAAGGTCGCAACTTCTCCAAAGTCAAACCGGTGGGTGACAGCCTGTGCGTTCAGGTATCCGGTCCATTCCGCATTGAGATAATTCTCCAAACTGCCGATGACTACTCCATTAGTCAGTTCGTAATTATTATCTGGATTTCTCGGATAATACGATTCGTTCCCCGACGCGAAGGTAGTGGTATATGGGCGGCCGAGGGCGATATTTTCTCCGCTTGGAGGAGGAACCGGGGCAACTTCTTTCAAAATGCCGTCGGCATCAGTGCCGTCCGCTGCCCGAAATGCTTCGATTTCATCCAGGAACAGCCAGGAAGAACCGGGCGTGAGAGAAAAACGGATGTCGGTTGCCTCAAAGCTCTCTCCTTCTTCCGCGACGAAGACAAAGCGTTTGTTTACACCGAGAGAACCTTGTGTGGGTGCGTCGCAGATAATGTGCCAATCGTCTTCAGGGCCGTTTCTGATTTCAATCTTTGTATTCGACTGCAGCAGAATGCCGTTGGCATCGGGAGAAAGTGCCCCAATATTGATTTGCTGGAAAGCTTGAGGAGTATCGCCGATGTGGAAAGTGATATCTACAGGTTGAACGGGTCTACGCGAGTGATAACCAATACTGTTGGCATCGCTCCAACCGTTGGCATAGAGGCCGTCAGTCAATTTGCTTCTCTCAACATCAGGATGGTCGTCATTAAAGTCACCAAGGCCGGCATTTGCACCGCCGTCCCGCAGAGAAGTGGTATATTTGATGCCCTTGAGTATATTGCGATTTTCAGATACTGTGACCGCACAGGGGACGCTGGTTGACGAAGCGGTTACACCGTTTAAGGTGTTGGTAACAACAACCTTGTAGGTTCCGGCATCATCCTGCTGCGCCTTTGCAATCGTCAATGTACTGCTGTTTTCCCCGACAGCAGTACCACCTTTATACCACTGGTAGGAGAGGGTGCCGCCGTCGCTGACGCTCGCCTCTACCGACAAAGTAAAGGGCATACCAACGGCCGCTTCCATACTATCCGGAAGATCCTTGGTTAAAGCGGGTTTTTCCGCCGGATCAGGCTGCCCCTCAGGAACAGTCATCGTACCGTCAGACGCCGCTGCGGACACTTTGTCGTAAGCCTTGATTTCATCTAGGGAAATCCAGCCGCTGTTGGGCCCAAAGTAGACATTGAACCGCAGATAACGAGCGATTATTTTTTCTCCGTTGTCTGTACGGTAGGTAAAGGTTCGGCTGGTTTGTTCGGTGTTGTCCATAGCGCCGTCAAATACTGTCAGCCAGGTTTTGTCAGCCTCGGTGTCGTTGGAAACCTGAATCTGTATCCGAGAGGGACGGACGATGCCGTGGAATCCAGAGACAACTCCCACATAAACCTCCTGGAACGTCTTAGAACTGCCCAAATCGAAGGTAAAGTCCGCAAACTCGCGGTTACCCACTGATTTGTGGTAGTTCTGGTTGACGTAAATGCCATCGGTCAACTTCACGCCGTCATCATCGCCCACATAGTTGCCTTGAGGGCCACCTTCGGCATTGGGATCGCCGATAGAGAGGGAAGTCGTATACTTTTTGCCGAAGAGGACGTTGTCTGGATCCGCATCAGCAAGACTTGTAATATATTCCCTTGGTTTATATGTACCGTTGATAAGCTGATAGATGTTGTCGTAAAACTCACGTATAACAGGAATGCGGGAATCCGAAATATCTGAGATCGCGCCGCCGCCCTCATACCAGTTGCGGTAGTAGTTCGGGCCGTCGAAACCGTATTCTACGGCGCCATTCAGGTAATCGAGCCCCTGATTATATTTGTCGACATCGGTGGTCAGCCTTCCATCGAATTCCATCTCCACGCCGAGACCGGCATAAGCACCGATTTGGGCAGTGGTGCCAATAATTTTGGTTCCGCCGGCGCCGAAGGTGTTATCGTTGGGGTCGGCAAAGAAGTGGTTGGGCTGAAGCGTAATTGCGTCAAATCCCAAATCGGCATTCCAGAAGTAGCCGACCGAGCTGAAATAGGGAATCCAATAGAACTTGTACCCCATTTTGTGGACCTGCTCGGAAGCGTACTGAATCCGGGGGATGCCGCTGGGATACTCATTGACCCAGTAGAATCCCAGAAAATCGATATAATCATAATTCCCATTTTGAATGTAATCCTGAACCTGACCAATATACCAGTCAATGGCGTACTTCCAGTCAGCGTCTACACTCAGGTTCAGGTTCCGTCCGCCCAAGCTGCCAAAATTGATGGCTTTAGAGGGAGGGTAGGGGATCATTACGGTTAAGTTGATTTTGTAGTCGGGATCGCTGAGGTCTTCCGATGCCTTCCGAGCCGCTTCATTTAAATAAGCGATGTCAGAAGTTTCCCCTACAAAGGTCTTTTCCAGATACCAGATCCAGCCGTCAGCGGTCATCTGGTCGTTTTCAGTAGCAAAAGCCTGACCGGAAGTTCCGGGGGCGTCCAGACCTAGGAACATGGCGGCATCGAACATGGTGTCGAGGGAATTGCCGCTTTCATCTACATAGGTGAGATAAGGTTTGAAACGGTCTACGGACCATGCTCTGTGGCCATAGCCATTGTAGCAGAGCACCATGTCGTGGATATTGCCGGTGGAAGCGTCAGCGCGCTGAATCTCACCGTCTTCCAGCATAGTGGTATTGGTGACGGGCAGAGCCTGGGAATGGGCGCCATCATAGCCCATTACGGTGACTTCGTCCATAAAGTTCCAGGAAAATTTTTCCAAGTCAAAGCGGACGTATTTAGCAAGAACGATAGAATTTTCGTTCCCCGTCAAATCAACAGCTACGCCGTTTTCGCCGTCTACGTGCCAGCCGTAAGTCTGGATGCCGGTGGCATAGGTGTTGATGTTGTTCAGGCGGGACAAAGGCATCCAGTTTTCTCCGTCCATCGAGGCGAAAGTGCGGATACTCCGAGGCTGAAAAACATCTTTAGATGCTTCGGAAAGGAAATTGGCCTTGATCTGTGTGATACTCTTGACTCCTTCCAGATCAATGATGACCGAGCGCAGCGGCCAGCGGTCGTATACTTTTCCGCTCATGGAGCCGCCGTAGGAGCATGCGCTCCAGGCAGGGTCGTCGAAAGCTTGGCTCCCCAAGACACCGTCGGTCAATTCAGCTCCGTTGGTGTCGGGGTAGGAGACGTTTTCCTCTCTCCGGATGGTGTAAGGCTTCCCCAGAGAGAGGTTTACAATCTCAGTGGGATCGGAAGGGGGAGTAAGCTCTCCGTCCAAAGCACCGGCGGCCGCCTCTTCCAACACCTCAAATTCATTGAAGACGTTAAATGCAAGACCGCCTCCAGGCTCGAAATAAAAGCGAATCTTGCTGCCTGTTATGGCATTCTCTCCGCTACATCCAAGAACATAGGTTTTCAGAGAGCCGTAGGGAAGATTTCGAGCGTCACAAACCACTTCCCAAGAACCGTTCATGTACACTTCGATCTTCATCTGAGAAAACACATTAATCTTCTGTTGGAACGATTGTGTCGTAGCCGAAGTGATTTTGACTTGACGGAAAGTCTTGTCTTCCCTCAAGTCAAATTCCAAGTAGCCAGGTTTATTGAATCCAACTACCTGTGCGCCGTCCTCTACATAATCGTTCGGATCATAGATTCCGTCAGTCAGCCAGCCCTTAATTGCAGGTTTGATTCCAGGTCCCTGCCCATAGATAAATTGTTCATCTGGAATGTTGGTTGTCCATTCCAGCCCTGCCAATAGATTTTGTCCGTCGGCATAAGTGTCCAGCTGTTCGTCGATAGCAGCGGGTTCGATTGGTATTTCATCTGCCGCAACCAACAATTGAGCCGGAAGCGCCGTTGCCGCAACAGCCGCAGCTGCAAGTACCGACAACAGCCGTATCCCGGCTCGTTTTTGTAAACTCATAAATGCCTCCTCCTGTCCAACATAAAATTATGTATTTTAGAAATATTAAAAATATTTCTTTTACCGAGGATATTTTAGTAAAACTTGTTTATAAATAACAAAAATACATTAAGAATCTATACGAATATAGTCAAATTCTATCTATACATTATACATAATATATAGAAGGCATAAAATGGGTTTATTATGATATAGATGTTTTATTTTTACTTATAGCAAATTCTAACAAGTAAAGAGCAATAAAATGTTAAATCCGCTGTTTTATTCTATTTTTAACGTTTTGTAAACATAAATATAAAGATATGGTATTTTCAGCCGTTTTTGTTATGATAAATGTATGCTTTTTATGAATTAAAAAAACTGGAGGGCTGAAATACGGACCAGAAAATTGAACTGACCAATATGTGTATGGTATACGACAGGAGAAATGATTCAGTTATCGTTCAGGAACGAGTTTTGAATTGGACAGGAATATCATTTCCTGGCGGGCACGTAGAAACTGGCGAGAGCTTTATGCAATCCGCCATTCGGGAAGTCAAAGAGGAAACAGGTCTCACCGTGACTGATTTAAAACCTTGTGGAATCGTTCATTGGGATCATTTGGATACCGGAGATAAGTATTTGGTATTTTTGTACCGGACAGAAGATTACACAGGAGAGATGATATCAAAAACCAACGAGGGAAAAGTGTATTGGATGAAATTGGACGCTCTGATGAAGACTGATCCCAAAAAACTTTCGCCGAATTTTCATGAGTATCTCAAACTGTTTTTGACTGATCGCTATGTGGAATGGCATACACCTTGGGAGGATAACGACAAAACCTACACAGCAGATATCTGGTAATTAAAGCTCATATTCGTTTGACACGGATATGAGCTTATTACATATATGTATGATGAAAGAGCTTGCATTTATATGGAGAATGTGGTATACTAAATTTAGCCCCCTAGTTCGCAAAATATCTATTTTGCGAACTAGGGGAGGAAAAACAGCGGATTTTTACATCTCCTCTACATCCCATTCTGTAAAGAGCCGGAAGCAAACCGTCAAATGGTATTTTCAACCGTTTTTGTAATGATAAATGTATCCTGGAAGGCTGAAATACGGACTATAAAATTGAACTAACTTATAGATGATTTATAAGGAAGGAGTTTTTCAAATGTCTTATACCACTAATGATTATTCCGATTGTTCTCCAGTGCTGCGAGAGTTTTTATTTTATATGCTGACCATCAAAGGCCGTTCTGCTCTTACGGTCGATAATTACTATATGGATTTGCGAACCTTCTTCCGATTTATCAAGCAGTATAAAAATATTGCGTCCAAAGAGATTTCCTTTGAAGAAATTGATATTTCCGATGTGGACATTGATTTAATTGCGTCGATATCCCTTTCGGACGTCTATGAGTTTCTGAATTTCATAAGCCGTGAACGTCATAACAGTGCTCGGACACGTTCCCGAAAGATTTGCGCTATACGAATGTTCTTTAAATATTTAACCCATAACGTAAAGCTTTTGGAAAACAACCCTGTGGAATATCTGGAGCTTCCTTCTACACCGAAATCGCTGCCCAAACACCTCACATTGGAACAAAGTTTTGACTTATTAAGTTCCTTTGATAAGGAAAGTCCTTTTTACGCCCGTGATTACTGTATTGTCACCCTGTTTTTGAATTGCGGAATGCGGCTTTCTGAGTTGACAGGGCTCAATTTAAGCAGTGTAAATGGAAATACTTTACAGGTAATCGGCAAAGGAAATAAAGAACGGCAGCTTTATTTAAATGATGCTTGCGTGAGGGCGCTGGATGATTATCTGGAAACACGCTCTAAAATGAACCCGATTGTGGAAAAAGAGGCGCTTTTTTTGAATCACCACGGACGAAGATTGGGGCAAAGGTGGGTTCAAAAGGTTGTAACGAATCTGCTCGACAAAGCAGGACTTTCCGGCATGGGACTGTCCGTCCACAAACTCCGGCACACCGCTGCTACACTGATGTATCAATATGGAGAGGTGGATATTCGCGTTTTGCAGGAAATTCTCGGGCATTCCAACCTGAACACCACTCAAATCTACACCCATGTAGCCAGTAAGCAGAAGGAATCAGCGATTGAGAGCAATCCCCTTTCTAAATTCAAGAATAAGAAGTAGTTCCTGTTTTTCTGATAAATATTGATAGGTCACAAAAATCGGCCCTGCAGGCTTATTGCTGCAAGGGCCGATTTTTGTGGTTTATTCTCATCAGAATGTCAGTGTCAGCGTTTTCTCAGTGGGAATGTACTGCCGATATGCCACTCCAGCCATGTCAAACATTCGCTTGGAGGCGATCACACCAGCGGTGTCGGCGTATTTGTCCTGCATAAAGACCACTTCCTTGATGCCGCACTGGATGATGGCCTTTGCACATTCGTTGCAGGGAAAAAGTGTCACGTAGATGGAGGTTCCTTTGAGAGAACCTCCGTCGTTGTTCAAAATGGCGTTCAGTTCCGCATGGCAGACGTAGGGGTATTTGGTCTGAAGCTCCTCCCCTTCCCTTTCCCAGCACATTTCATCGTCGCTGCATCCGGTAGGCATTCCGTTATAACCCATGGATAGGATTTTGTGGTCGTGGTTGGCGATACAGGCCCCCACCTGGGTGGAAGGGTCCTTGCTCCGCTGGGCAGACAGCATGGCGATGCCCATAAAATACTCATCCCAGCTGAGGTAATCCTGTCGTTTCATTGGCGCTCTCCCCTTTTTTGTTTGTCTATGCGACCATTGTAACATATTGATGAAAAAAAAGGAAGCCTCTTTGTAAGTGAGCCTTAAAAAGTTTCCTTTCATACGCAGTCGGAAATAGAGCAGGGAGCGGCGGTAAAGAGAACGTGATAAATATAAATCCACGCTATTCGGCGATGTTCGAATAGCGTGGATTTTCATTGATATAGAACAAAATTTTTAGTTCCAGCTGTCTTTCTTATTGCGGCTGCTTTGCTCTTTGCGGCGTCCGCCTGGTTTATAGGAATCTCCCCTGCCGGATGGCTTTCTCCGATCAGGCCGGCCGTAGCGGCTGGAGGGGGCTTTTCCGGGCATGACCGAAAAGGCTACCTTGCAGTTTTTGATTTTCGTCTCCTGCATGTTCTCCAAAACGATTTTCGCGTCCTCCGAGGTCATATCCACCGTGGAATGATCGGCAAAAATGTCGATCTTGCCGATGGATTTGGCCGGAAGTCCGGTATTTTCAACGATGGCTCCGACGATGAAGTTGGGTGCCAGCTTCTGTTCCCGCCCAGCGTCAATTTTGAGGCGAACTCTCGCCGCCCTCGGGTCGCGGCTGCGGGGAGAGTCTTCGGCCGTTTTGACGACGGGGATGGCTTTGCCGTTTCGCTCCGCGGAGAGGTTCAAGAGCGCCAAGGCGATGGCCTCCGGAGTGAGCCCTTTTTCCAACAGTTTCGCGTAAATCCGCCCGCACTGGGGATTCGGCTCCGCTTCTAGGGCCCGCTCCACCTTGGAGATGAGCTTTTCGCCCCGCTTGTCGAGGATTTCCTCCGGTGTCGGCAGTTTGCCCGCCTCGATGGGAGAGCCCACATACTGCTCGATGTCCTGAATCCGCCGCACCTGTGTACGGTTGCATGCGAAGGTGCAGGAAATGCCAGTTTTACCTGCTCGGGCGGTACGGCCGATTCGGTGAATGTAATACTCGAACTCCTGGGGAATGTCAAAATTGAACACCGCTTCGATATTGTCCACATCGATGCCCCGGGCCGCCACGTCGGTTGCCACCAATATGCGGGTTTTCCCCATTTTGAAGCTGTTCATCACATGGGTGCGGACTACTTGGCGCATGTCGCCGTGGAGTCCGGCCGCCGCAAAACCGTGCTTTTCCAGATATTCGGTCAGTTCGTCCACCATCTTTTTGGTGTTGCAGAACACCACCGACCGCTCAGGGGTGAACTTTTGAAGCAGCAAGTTCAATGCATCCATTTTTTTGGACTGAGGAATCTGGTAATAGTATTGAGAGATTGCTCCCAGGGTGCGTTTTCCCTTATCGACAGCCACGATTTTGGGATCGTTCTGGAATTCCTCGGTGATTTTCATGATGGCAGGCGGCATAGTGGCTGAAAACAGTACAGTCTGCCGTTGCGCGGGAACGTTTTCCAGAATGGTCTGGATGTCGTCGTAAAAGCCCATGTTCAGCATCTCGTCGGCTTCGTCTAAAACCACGGTGCGCAGTTCATCGAGCTTCAAGGTGTGCCGGCGCATATGGTCCATGACCCGACCGGGGGTGCCGATGACGATGTTGGCGATTTTCAGCTGCCGGATTTGCCCGTCCATGGGCGCTCCACCGTAGAGAACCGCCTGCCGGACAGATTTTTTATACTTCGCGTACTTTTTTACTTCGCCGCTGATCTGCATCGCCAGCTCGCGGGTGGGGCACAAAATCAGCACCTGGGGCTTTTTCCCCTCCTCGATCCGCTCCACCATGGGAATGCCGAAGGCGGCAGTTTTGCCGGTACCGGTATTGGAACGCCCGATGACGTCCTTGCCTTCCAGAATCAGCGGGATGGCTCCGGCCTGGATTTCAGTGGCCTCGTCGTAATTCATGTCATTGATGGCGCTTAAAATTTCTTCCGATAGGTTCAGGTTTTCAAAAAGATTCATGTAAATAATTTTGCCTTTCTGTTGTTTCAGGATTACGGCGTTCCCCACCGCGCGGGATGGTTTTCGATACGGGGGCGGCTCTGTGCCCCCTCCCGCCCTTACCCTGTCACAAAAAAGAGGCGGATGGTCCAATACGTACTACGCATTTCTTCGAAAAACATTATGAATAATAGTATAACACAATTGTGCGGTTTTTACAAATCAAATTCTATATAATTAGCAAAATAGACAACTTTTTTGGTGCTGCAAACAAAATTTCTCCCGTTTCGTATTCAAAAAAGCCAATTGACAGGAATCCCCATCTTTATTTTCCGCAAAACGGCAGAAAATAAGAGTGAATTTATGAAAAGCAGGATATAGGCGTGTATTTTGCGGACGTGTTCCGCTCAAATGCAGTTTGTAAGGGAGACCTTTATGAAACGATTCAAAGAAAACGCGATGGTTTATCTCATCGGTTCGGTTGGATACAGCGGCATCGAAATTTTGTGGCGGGGCTTCACCCATTGGACCATGGCGGTGACGGGAGGAATCTGTTTTCTCCTGCTCTATCGGCTCAACTTTCGCTGCCGAAAGGAACATTGGGCGATGAAATGCCTCAAGGGTTCCGCTATCATAACTGGTGTAGAGTTTGTTGTGGGCTGCATTGTAAACCGTCAGCTCCATTGGAACGTCTGGGATTATTCCAGTTCTTTCGGTAACCTTTTGGGGCAAGTCTGCCCCCTTTATTCGATGCTCTGGTTTTTCCTCTGTATTCCGGTGTTCAAGCTGGCTACCGGGCTCAAAAAGAGATTATTTCTCAGAAGCCCCCGCAGAGCTTAGCAAAAGCGCTTTGCGTAAAGTGTATCGCTTTACAAAAAGCGCTTTTGCTTTAAATTCTGTTTTAATCTTTTGCCTATATTTTATAGGCAAATTCTGCTAGTCAATATACCATTTCTTCTACGAATAACTAAAACTTTTTCCTGTTCAATGAGTCTCCCCCTGCAAGGGCAACGAAGCCTTTGCAGGGGGAGATTTTTATCCCAAAATATTAGGTATGGGATAGAAGCGGAAAACGGAGCTTCTTTCCTCCGAAAATGCCGTTTTTGTCTTTTGCTATCACAAAGGGTTCGTCTCCTTCCGAAACGGGAATCATCTCAAATCCGCTAGCGTCATTAGGGGAAAATCCCAGCTTGACAGAGTTGGTACCGGGAGCCGCCAGAACAGCCAGAATTTCATCCAGAGATCCGCCCCTACAGAAAATATCGTAGCAAGTAAGAGTATTCCCTTCCCGTTCCGCCACAGCTACCGCATCGAAATCTTCCAAGTAATACACACCGTGAGGAAGAAAATAATCGCAGTGGAATTGAATGGTGCTATTGCCCACTACAGCCAATGCGGAAAAAGGGTTCGGAATTTGTGACTTTCGAAGAAAAAGTGCCCGGTCCTCTGGATAAGCGAGATTCAGCATCCGTATATTCCCCTTTTTTGGAGCCACAGGCTTTTGTGCTCCCCATTCCACAGACTGGGTAAAGCCAAACTTGGGATAAAAGTCCAGCACCGTCTCATTAGCATACAAAAACAGCCCATCACAGACGTCTTTCCAGTCATGGAGCACCCGCTCCATCAAAAATCGCAGCAATCCCTGTCCCCGATAATTGGGGTGAGTCATGACGGTGCCTAACTGCACAAAACACCTGCGCTTTTCGTCCAACAGAAATTCCATCCGATGGATGAGGATGTTGGAGACCGCCCGCTTCCCGTCGAACAAAGTATAGGGAACACTGTTTTCAGTCCAGCACCCGTTTTGATACCATCGCTCCAACGAAAGCCCGTCAAAACAGAGCTGGGCGAGTTGGTCAAAGCTCTGCCGCATGGTGTCGTTGTGTTGATATTTTGTCTCGAAGCGGTATTTCCGCCCGTTAATGATTGTGTTCAAAGTTCCTTTCTCCTCAAGAACGGACATCAGGTGTCCAAAATAATATCCTTTTTTTATTGTCTCCCTAAAATAGATTCCTGCGCCATTCGCTGCTTAAATCCCTTTTGGTCTACCCGGCGGAAGAAATAAAAGCACCCCGCCAGCACCATGGCGACGCACCAGCCAATGGGAATTGACCACCAGATGGCCGAGGGACCAATGGTGTCCGCCAAAAGGTAGGCAGAGCTGACCCGCAGAATCAAATCGGTCATAGTGGCACAGGTAAAGGCGAAAACCCGGCCGCTGCCCCGCAGGATGCCGTTGAAGATGAGCAGCACACCACATGCAAAATAGAACATCCCGACGATATTCAGGTATTCCACTCCGACCTTAATAACATCTGCAGCGGATTCTTTGGAATCGACGAAAACTCCAACGATTTCGCTGCCGAAAAGCCGGATAACTGTAACGGCGAGGATGCTGTAAACCGCCATGGTGAGGATTGCGGCGTTGCGGCCTTTTCGGATGCGTGTAACCGTCCCTGCACCGATATTCTGTGCTGTGAAGCTGGATATAGCATTGCTGACGCTCATTCCGGCAACTTTTAAAAAGGAATCGATCTTAATGGCGGCGGAATACCCCGCAACCACCCGTTCGTCGAACCGATTGACCAACGCCTGAACCCCCAGCTGGCCGATGGAGACGATGGACTGCTGAATAATGCTGGGGACGGCGATTTTGGACATTGCCCCCAAAAGCCGCCAATCGAAAGGCTTCGCCCGGCCTTCTGCCTCTATGCGCTTGAGCTTCCTAAAAAGCCACAGTGCCGACAAAACGGAGGATATCCCTTGGGCAATAAAGGTGGCCCAGGCAACGCCCGCTACCCCCATCTGAAATCCCGCCACGAACCAGACGTCCAGCGCCACATTGAAAAGGGAAGAAAAAATCAGGAAGAAAAGCGGTGTCCGCGAGTCCCCCAGAGCATTGAATACCGCCGTGACAATGTTATAAAGAAAGAGGAAAAAGATGCCGAACACGTAAATCCGCAGATAAAGGTCAGAATCGGAAAAAATCACTTCCGGCGTGCCCATGAGGGCGATGAGAGGGGTACAGAACAAAAGGCCCAGCAAGGTAAAGAGGGCGCTCAGGGCCGTCATCGCAATCAGAGCGGTGTAGATAGCCGACTTCATCCGGCGGTACTCCTTCGCCCCGAAAAGCTGTGAAATGATGACAGAGCTCCCCATCCCCGCTCCGGTTGCCACGGCGATGAAAAGCATGGTAACAGGATATGACGCCCCCACCGCCGCCAAAGCGTTGACTCCGGCAAACTGGCCGGCTACTACGCTGTCTACGATATTATATAGCTGCTGAAACATCCCGCTTAAGATCATGGGGAGAGAGAATCCCAGAAGAATCCGCGATGGATTCCCCACCGTCATGTCCTGAATCAAATCGTTCTCCCCCTTTTTTCAATTCAATAAAGAATTTCCCAGAATCGCTGTATAGAATCTATTTCCTTGCGCCACAATTTATGATACAATGTTATTACAAATAACGAATTTATTATACTACTTTACCTGCCATCCTGAAAATAGGAAAAGGCTCCAATATTCATCCTATGGCGGGCCTCCTTTTTTGGAGCCTGTCTTTCAGGGAAAAACATCTTAAGATTATTTGTCGAAAGGAGAGCCACAGATGAATCCGGAAGACCTTTATAAACGCCTTTTTGGACAGGCGAAAGAAGCCCGAAAAAATGCTTACTGCCCTTATTCCCACTTCGCAGTAGGGACGGCGCTGCTCTGTGCCGATGGAAGTATTTTTACCGGCTGCAACATAGAAAACGCCGCTTATTCCCCCAGTAACTGCGCCGAACGGACAGCCCTGTTTAAAGCCATCTCGGAGGGAAAACGGGCATTTTGCGCCATTGCCATTGCAGGTGGGAAAGAAGATGTTCCTGGAGACGCCTCCTGCTGGCCCTGCGGCGTCTGCCGCCAGGTGCTGAGGGAGTTTGACAGCGGAGATTTAATCATCGTCACAGGAAACGGCGTGGGCGGCATCGTTTTCAAAACATTGCGAGAGCTTTTGCCTATGAGTTTTTCCGCCGACAATCTGAAAGGAGAGGCTTAAAATGAGAATGGTGGACATCATCCGCAAAAAACGGGAGGGCAACCCGCTGAACGACGAAGAAATCAACTTTTTCGTTGAGGGTTACACCGACGGCCGGATCCCTGATTACCAGGCGTCCGCCCTGCTCATGGCTATCTGTCTCAACGGCATGGATGACCGGGAGACCGCTTCATTGACTCTTGCGATGGCTGCTTCGGGAGATTCTCTGGATTTGTCCGCCATTGCAGGCTGCAAGGTGGATAAACACTCCACCGGCGGCGTCGGGGATAAGACGACCTTGGTCGTGGCTCCCATCGTATCTGCCTGCGGTGTGCCAGTGGCCAAAATGAGCGGTCGGGGGTTGGGACATACCGGCGGCACCATTGATAAGCTCAGATCTATTCCCGGCTATCGGGTAGACCTCAGCGAACAGGAATTTATCGAGCAGGTTAGCCGCATCGATATCGGTCTCATTGGTTCTTCCAAAAACCTAGCCCCCGCCGACAAGCGGATTTACGCTTTGCGGGATGCCACCTCCACCGTGGAGAGCATTCCTCTCATCGCTTCCTCCATTATGAGCAAAAAACTCTGCTCCGGCTGTGACGCCATCCTGCTGGATGTAAAAGTTGGCAGCGGCGCCTTTATGAAAACCCTTCCAGAGGCGCAAAAGCTTGCCGAAACGATGGTTTCTATCGGCAAACACGCTGGGAAAAAGACCGTGGCTTTGCTCACCGACATGGATGCCCCCTTGGGCCTTGCTGTGGGCAACAGTCTGGAGCTTAAAGAGGCTATTGAAGTGCTCAGGGGCGGCGGAGATGAGGCACTGACCTCCCTCTGCCTGGAACTAAGCGCCTGGATGCTGTTTTTAGCGGGCCAGGGCTATCTGGAGCCGTGCCGGGCGATGGCACAAAAGGCCCTGAAAAGCGGAGCGGCCCTCCAGAAATTTCGTCGTCTCATCGAAGCCCAGGGAGGCGATCCCAGGGTTATCGAGGCTCCTTCCCTGCTCCCCGGCGCCTCACACCGGCGGGAAATCAAGGCGCAGAAAGACGGATATTTCGCCCAAATGGATGCCCAGAGCTGCGGCATCGCCGCCTCAATTCTGGGAGCGGGCCGAGAGCGCAAGGAAGACGCTATCGACTATGGGGCGGGCATCTGGTTTCAGCGGAAAATAGGAGATTTGCTCCAAAAAGGCGACGTCATAGCTGTGTTTTACACCAGTGTGCCAGAAAAATTCAAGGAAGCGGAAGACGTTTTCCGCAACGGCCTGAAAATTGCCAAAACCCCGCCCCAAAAGCGCCCCATGATACTGGGCGCCGCAAAATAAGGAGGATTTTGATGTCTGCGGTAATCCGCTATCTTGTTCGGATGGCGCCCTTTATGCTCATTGCCCTTCCTGTCGTGCTGGCTGTCAGAATATTCCTCTGCCGTTCTCGGAAAAAGGCCGGGATACCTGTGTGCGCCGCCCATGAGGTTTGGATTTTGATGTTTGCGGTGTATCTTGTCGGGCTCGCCTCCTTGACAGTACTTCCCATTGTCCGGTGGCAGGAGGGAGAGATCAGCTTTCAGCTTTACGGCCGTGGAAATTTAAACCTTATTCCCTTCCGCATTTTTTCCGATTCGCTGCGCATGGTATCCCAGGGAGACACCACCTATTTTCTAATAAACTTTTGGGGGAATATCGCAACTTTCCTGCCCATCGGTTTTTTCCCCATGCTGCTGTTTTCCAGAATCACTGTGAAAAAGGCGGTGTTTATAGGATTTTGCTCTTCCCTTTTCATCGAGGTCTGTCAAATCGCCATCCAGCGGGATTCTGATATAGACGATCTGCTTTTAAACACATTGGGCGCCCTGCTGGGAGCTCTCCTGTACTGGCTTTTGTCGCTCAAATGGAAAGAAGCTTTTGATCGGTGCAAGAACATACGCTGCAATTCCGCAGATAGAAGCGAGGTGAAGATCAATGGATCAAAAAGAAATACATAAAACCGTGCAAACTCAGCTTGCCATCGACTTAAATTGCACGGTAGACGACCTCAACAGCAAAAAAGAGCACTTTATATTCGTGGAAGCAAAAGCAAATCCAGGACGCAGACCTTTTCCGATGAAAGAGCATCATTTTGAAATGCTCTCGATGGGCAATGCTGTCGTGGTGTCGGCCGCACCCCAGATTTTACAGATTGTCAAACCGATGCTGGACGGCATAAACCGGGATGATGCTTTTTGTATGCCTTTTGTTTATGGGCAGAGCCTCTACTATCTCCCCAATCTGAAACGGCTGTCAGAGTTTGCCGTGCCCGCAGGATTTGCCTGCGAATTGGTAGAACAAAAAGAGATTCCAAGACTTTACAAACTAGAGGGATTTCACAATGCCCTAGGATATGACGTAAACCATCCCCGACCCGATGTCCTAGCGGCGGTTACCCGAGACAGAGGCAGAATCATCGGTATAGCTGGCGCAAGTTTTGACTGTGCAGGGATGTGGCAGGTAGGCATAGATGTTTTGCCGGAATACCGGCAAAAAGGACTGGCGGCATATCTGGTGAACGTTTTGACCCGGGAGACGTTAAACCGCGGGTTTATTCCCTATTACGGAACCTCTTCAAGCAATATTTTATCTCAGCGAACAGCTCATAGGGCCGGGTATTATCCTGCGTGGATCTGCAGTTACCGCGGTAATTTTGAAGGCTGCCTCCCCCAGCCCTAAAAGCCAAAAAGCTCATTGAAACGACGACCCCCGCTGCAGCCGGACGGCTTGCAGCGGGGGTTTTGAAACATTTTATGGTTTGTCGGAGACAAACATCATATTGGGGTAAACCTTTTTCATCAGTTCGTCAGGATAGTGCTTGTCGAGGAAAACCTCAACGCTGTTTCTGGGGAGAATTTCGCGGTAACGGGCGGACATCCGTGCTACCGCCATACCAGAAATCAAACTGTTCAGAATCATGAACACCAGTAAAATCCAGGTAAGAGGCTTTCCGACACGGCCGGGAATCTTTTCAATGAGGCCGGACAGAGCTGGAAACAGCAGCTTCATCCAGACCACAGCCAAAACCGCCCAGAAAATGCAGTATTTCAAATTAATGCGCCCCTGAATACTCATGGGGGAACCGCTGTATTCCCAGGAAACGGTGCCAAAGAGCATCTCCTGCACCCAGCTGCACATAAACTCGCAAAATCCTCCTAAAACGAACCCGCCCGCGGCGATAAAAAGGACGTTTTTGTGGATGAGCCAGTAAAGCCCTAAGGTGATGAACAGCGCCCCGAATCCATATACCAGATTAAAAGGCCCGTAGATGAGGCCGCTTCGGCTTTCGAATCGATGCCGAGTCAAAAACCAGTATAGGGTTTCGATAACGACTCCCGCAAAGCTCCCGATAAAGAAAATCCAGAACAGTTTGTAAAAATTGAGGCCGCTGGCGAAAGATTTTGCCGCAGGTTTTGCGGCGGATGTCTCTTGGGCCGCCGTGTAAGTGATCTTTTCCATCTGTTTCTCCTAGCAAGACTTTAAGCTTTTTCAGATTGGGTCTCTTCTTTGCTGCGTTTGTGCAGGTCGGAAAAGATGGGAATGTATAAAATAAACGACATCGCCAGGAAAAATCCTGTGACGATCATCAAAATATTGGCAACGAGGGACGGCATGTTGGGTACTGCGATAAAAATGAACATTACCACATACAACACTGCCGTAGACAGTTTTCCAAACCACATGGCGCCGTCCAGTTTTTTCCCTTTTTTCAGGAGGATGAGACCGTTGACACCCATGAAAATCTCCTTGACCGCCAGCAGGATAAACAGAAACACCATAGCTGGAAAACGGAAAATCAGAGTAAAGACAATAGCGGCCTGGGTGAGCTTGTCGGCGATGGGATCCAGCGCTTTCCCCAGCTCTGTTATCATATGAAATTTGCGGGCGATGAGTCCGTCCGCCATATCGGTGAGGCCGGAAATCAGGATGACCGCCGCCGCGATATAATAGTCCAGCGGAATCTCCGCCGTCAGGTAAAAAGCCATAAATACCGGAATCAGCAATATCCGGACAAAAGAAAGAATATTGGGGATGCTGAAAACTTCCTTTTTGGTGAACTTCATGGTGATTCTCCTTGAAAAAAGATGGGGAGCGCCTATTGGATAGAGGAAGGTGCGATTTTCTTTTCCTTGAGCCGTTCGCCCACCGCCCCTTTGATGAGGACATAGATGACCGAGAACAGCGGAATATTGATGAGCATACCCAGAACGCCCATGGTACTGCCGCCCAGCGTCACAGCCACCAGAACCCAGATAGATGGAAGGCCGACGGAATTGCCCACTACATGAGGATAGATAAAGTTTCCTTCAATTTGCTGGATAACCTGGAACAACACGATAAACCAAAGGGCTGTCATGGGGCCACTGGCCATGAGAATTAAAAATGCGCCGACGAACATCGAGATAATGGCGCCGAAAATGGGAATGAGGGCAAAAAATGCAGTCATAACACTGATCATCAAGGCATATTTGAATTGGAAAACGCTGAGGGCAATGAAAAACATCAGTCCCAGAATGACCGCTTCGGTGCACTGCCCTGCAATAAAGTTTGAGAACGTCTTGTTTGCAAGGCTGCAGATCGAGAGGAATTTGTCCACTCGGTGGGAAGAAGGTTTCAAAGAGGTCTCGTCGGCCTTTTTTTCGGGTATGAAGGCGTAAAGAATCTGTTTCAGCTGCCGGCCGAGCTTTTCCTTCTGAAGCAGGACGTAGCAAGCGAAAACCGCTCCCAGAAAGAAGTTTACGACTCCGCTGATGACACTGGTCGCAGCACTGAAAGTGGTGTTCAATACGCTGCCAGCACCGTTTTTCAGAAAACTGAATGCGGTGTCGCCCACTTTGTTCCAGTCAATGGTGATGGTGGAAATCCAGTTGTCAAGCTCCGGAAATTTCACCAATAGTTCGGTGATCCAGGAGTTGATTTTGCCGATATAAACCGGAATGTTCCGCTGGAGGATTTCAAAGGTGTTGCCCAGCTCCGGGATAATGATGAACATGACAAAGAATATGAGCGCCAGTACAAAGATAATAGTCATAACAAGGCTCAAAGGCCGTTTCAGCTTCCGAACGAGCTTATCATGCTTGCCGCCGAGGCGGAAAAATTTTTCCTCGATAAACTTCATAGGTACATTGAGGATAAACGCAATGCAGAGCCCCATCAGAAACGGGGATAAAAGCGAGAATACTACCTTGAAGAAGGTGTAGATGTTGTCAATGTTCTGCAGCCCCAAAAAAAGCACAATGGCAAAGGCCACGATAAACATAATTTTTTTCACGTTTCTCCGGTTGAGGTCCATGAAATTGACACTCCTTCTATGTAAATATGTAAGATAAAAACGAAAAACAGGGATTCTGTTTTCCGCTTTGACAAATGATTTCAATCCACATTCTACCATATCTTGACGGGAATTACCATATTTTTCGAAAAAGAATTGTCGTTTCTGGGCAAAACAGCTCTAGGTCATTTCTATAATCTTGTCACGGCGGAAAATCTCAAATACCAAAGAGATATGCTGTCTGACAATAAAACGAGGCTTGGAGCCAAATTTCTCCAAGCCTCGGCAAATTTTTATCGGGAATTACTCTCCTCGTCATCCGGTTCAGGCAAAACCACCACTTCCAGCTTTTTGATCCGCTGTTCCTCGATCTCCTTGACTGTGATCTGAAAACGTCCGATTCGAAACACCTCTTCCGCTTCAGGCAGGTGTTCGATTTCGTCCAGCACCCAGCCGCCTACAGTGGAGGTGTTATCTTCATACTGCTGAATATCCTCAGGGGCGATCTGCTCCACCATATCGTCCACTTTCATATCACCGCTGACGAGATAGTGCCCATCGCTTAAGGTGGTCAGTTCCTGGATAATGTCTTCATCTTCGTCCCAGATTTCTCCCACCAGCTCTTCGAGAATGTCCTCCAGGGTGATGATACCCAAGGTGCCGCCGTACTGGTCTGTGACGACCGCGATTTGTGATTTGATCCGCTGAAGTTCCTTGAGCAGGGCGGAAATATGCTTTTTCGGAGGCACAAAAAGAGTTTCCTGGACGATATCGTTAAGGTTAAATTTTGGATTTTTGAGATATTCCCGGAAAAAGTCCTTGTCACTTATAATTCCCAAAACATTGTCTATATTTTTATCGTAGACAGGCAGGCGGGAGAATCGTTCGGTCAGAAAGATGTTCTTGACCGCTTCTATATCCTCATTTACGTCCACTGAGACAACGTCTACCCGGTGAGTGAGAATCTCGCTGACAGTAATGTCGTTAAACTCCAGCGCCGACTGAATCAGCTCGCTTTCATGCTGTTCCAAAACGCCTTCGTCCTCGATTTCCTCAATGATGTATTTCAGTTCTTCTTCTGTTACGGTCGGCAGATTCTCCCTGGATTTAAAGAGTTTCATGACGCCTCGCTTAATCTGTACAAATACCCAGATCAGGGGCTTAAACAAAGTCATAATTGCGCTTAGAATCCCGGCTACCCGGATCGAAACCCTCTCTGCGTTTTCCTTGGCATAGGTTTTGGGAAGGATTTCGCCAAAGCAGAGGACTACAAGCGTCATCACTAAGGTCGAAACGCCGGGACCCCATTTTCCGCCGATGAGGCCGGTGAAAATTACAGTACCGATGGACGCGGAAGCAATGTTTACAATATTGTTGCCGATGAGGATAGCCGACAGTGCATCATCGAAACGGTCGATGATGGAGAGGGCTTTCTCAGCCCGCTTGTCTCCAGTGCTGGCATAATGTTTGAGGCGCATTTTGCTCACGCTGGAAAAAGCAGTTTCGGTGGCCGAGAAAAAGGCCGACAAGCAAATGAGGATGACGAGTAAAACATAAAGTAACGGGTCGTCCAAAAGTGGTTCAGCTCCTTTTTGATTGTCAAAAATTTGAGAAGAGAGTATTCCCTTCCCAAGACATAAAATTAGGATTAGTATAACATAGATAAAAAAATAATGCAAGTTTTTGCAGGGCCTTTCCCCTCTTGCAGCAAAAGAACCGTTGTGATACAATATGTTACAAGACATAACGGCCCAATGGGACCGAAAATCGAAAGGAGCGGAATTTATGAGCCGCATCAAAATTACAGGAGACAGCACCATCGACCTTTCGAAAGACCTAATGGAAAAATACCAGGTTGAAATCGTTCCCTTGTATATCAATATGGGAGAGGATTCCTTTCGGGACGGCGTAACCGTCTCCCCCAACGATATTTACGCCTATGTGGCGAAAACCGGAACCCTGCCCAAGACTGCTGCCCCCTCAGTGGGCGATTATTTGGAGTTCTTCTCGGCGCTCAAAAAGGACTGTGACGAAATCATCCACTTCAATATCAGCTCAGAGTTTTCCAGCGCACATCAGAATGCGCTGGTTGCGGCCAGCGAAATCGGTGGTGTCTACCCCATTGACAGCCGGAACCTTTCCACTGGAACGGGGCTTTTGGTATTGGAGGCCTGCGAGATGGCCCAAAAGGGCATGGACGCAGACGAAATCACCCTGGAAATCGACCGGTTGATTCCCAAAGTGGAGGCAAGTTTCATCATCAACCGGCTGGACTACCTGGCTAAAGGGGGCCGTTGTTCCAGCCTGGTGGCCATGGGGGCAAACGTTTTGCACCTGAGGCCGATGATTTTAGTGAAGGACGGCAAAATGGAAGTGGGAAAGAAATACCGGGGAAGCTACGACGACTGCATGGTCAAGTATATCAAAGACCGTATCAGCGGACGGGACAACCTCCGCCTAAAGCGCATTTTCATCACCCACACCGCCTGCCCGGACGACACGCTGGATCTAGCGGAGAAAACCGTGCGGGAATGCCAGAATTTTGGAGAAATCCTGGATACCGAGGCCAGCTGTACCATCTCAAATCACTGCGGGGAGAGTACGTTAGGCGTGCTGTTTATCCGGGAGTAAAATAACACGCAAATATAACAAAACCCCGCAGGATTTCTTCACCCTGCGGGGTTTTGTTATATATAGAAAATGGATTTTCCCTAGTAAACGGGGTTTTTGCCCTCCTGAAGCATGCTGGCGGCATTTTGGAGCATCAGGTCGGTAACCCGGTCGGTGGACATGATGCGGGCGATTTCACGGATTCGGTCTTCGTCGCTCAGAGGCGTTACCCCGGTAAAGGTGCGGCCCTCTTCCATCCGTTTTTCGATGAGCAGATGGCTGTCGCCCAGTGCGGCGACCTGCGCCGAATGGGTGACGCAGAGCACCTGCCGGCTGCGGGCCACTTCTTTGAGCTTGAGGCCGATCTTCTGGGCGGCCCTGCCGCTGACGCCGGTGTCAACCTCATCGAAAATCAGAGTGCCGATCTGGTCCTTGTCGGCCAAAGCACTCTTGATGGCCAGCATAACCCGGGACAGCTCGCCTCCTGACGCAATTTTCGCAATAGGTTTGGGCGGCTCCCCGGCGTTGGCGGAAATGAGCAGCTCCATCAGATGGCCGCCGTTTGCGCCAATTTTGCAGGGAGTGAACCGGGCTTCCAGCCTGAGATTCGGCATTTCGAGAAATTTGGCTTCTTCCTGGACTTTTTGCACAAACTGCTCCGCCGTTTTGCGGCGCTTCTCCGTGAGGGCGGCGGCTAGGGCCGCCACCTTTTGTTTTTGCTGCAAAGCTCTGGCATTTACCCTTTTCAGCTCTTCCTCGGCGCTTTCAATGCGGTGAAGCTCGTCTTTGGCCTTGTCGCCGTAAGCAATTACCTCTTCGATAGTGCTGCCGTACTTGCCCTTGAGGCGGTGGATTTCGCTCAGATGCCGTTCCACCAGGTCGGCTTCCCGGGGATCGTACTCCATGCCGTTCAGCTGTTCTTTGAGGGCAGAGGCGGTCTCATTGAGGTCTAGGGCCAGCGTTTCCAATAGTTCGGCGGCCTTCTGAAACTCCGGGAACTCGGATAACTCGGAGAGGGCTGCCTTTGCGGCCTGTATCAGGTCGCAGGCCCCTTGAGAGTCCTCTTCGTCGCCCAATAATGCTCCGCAGGCAACGCTCAAGGCACCTGCAATTTTTTCTCCGCTTCTGAAAAAGCGGGAGCGTTCTTCCAGCGCCTCTTCCAGGCCAGGCTTCAGCCGAGCGGCGGCGATCTCGTCGATTTGGTAGGTCAATGTATCGATGCGTCGCCGCTTGTCCTCTTCGTCCATAGTAAGGGTGCGAAGGGCGCGGATATCGTCCCGCAGAAGCTGGTATTCCGCCCGGTAGGCAGCGATTTGGCCCTCCAGCTCGCCGTAATCGTCGATGATGCTCAGATGCCGGTCCGGGTTTAGGAGAATCTGGTTGTCATGCTGCCCGTGGATGTTTACAAGTCCCGTCCCCACCTCTTTCAGAAAGGAAACGGTTGCGGGCCTGCCGCAGATTTTGGCGGTACTGCGGCCGTCAGCATAAATTTCCCGGGCAATGGAAAGCTCGCCCCCCTCCGGCTCGTAGCCGTTTTCCCGAAGAAGGCTGAGAATGGTCTGAGGGACGCCGGCAAAAATCGCCAAAACCGACGACTTGTCCGCGCCGGTGCGGACGATCTCCCGGCTGGCCCGTTGTCCCAGGCAGGCGTTGATGGCATCGATGACAATGGATTTTCCGGCCCCAGTCTCGCCAGTAAAAACAGTAAAGCCCCCATCGAAGTCAATGCAGGCTTTTTCGATGACCGCCAGATTTTCGATGTATAACGACAAAAGCATAGAAATCGACATTCCTTTCTGCGAGGGTTTGACCGGTTTCGGAAAAGGAACACTCATTCAAACATGTCCCCATTTGCCGGCAGAATCGTTTACAGGAGCATAGATCTGACTTCGTTACAAAGGGTTTCCGCAAGAGCTTCGGTGCGCATGAGAACAAAGATGGTATCGTCGCCGGCGAGGGTGCCGACGATGCCCTGGAAATCCATGGTGTCAAGCGCCGCGCAGGCGGCGTTAGCCATGCCGGTATGGCAGCGGATGACCACTGTGTTCAGAGCATAATCCACGTCGATTATAGACTCGACGAAAACAGCCCGGTACTTCTTTTCCATACTGTGGTTTTGTTGCTTCCGGGCGGTGGTGTACTTATATTTTCCGTCCTCGGTGATGGCCTTGACGAGATTTAACTCCTTGATGTCCCGGGAAATAGTGGCCTGGGTGGTGGCAATCCCCTCCTCCGCCAGCAGTTTTAAAAGGTCATCCTGAGTGTACACCTCATTTTTCTCCACTAATTCGACGATTTTTTGCAGTCTCAGCGCTTTCAAAATTAAATTCCTCCCTCGATGTTTGCTGATCTCCTTTTTACTTATATTTGCCCGGGCTTTGTCTGCCATTCGCTTCCGTAGAGCAGCTTGTCGTTGAGCACCTGATAGAACAATTTTCCTGTCAAGTTAATAAGCTTTACACTGGTTTTGCTCTTTTGAATGAGCACCTCATCCCCCAGTTCGATGGGGATACCCTGTTCCCCATCCACGGTCAAGAAAATCTCCTGGTCAGGGCGGGCGGGTTGAACCGAAATAACACTTTGTTCATTGAAGATAATGGTACGCCCAAATGGAGAGTGCGGCGCCACCGGCGTCAAGGTGATACAGTCGATGGTAGGGTCAATGACGGGACCTCCGGCAGACAAACTGTAAGCAGTGGAACCGGTGGGGGTGGAAAAAATCGCCCCATCAGCCCGGTAGGCGCCTACCCCCTTTCCTTTGCAGGAGATATTTAAGTCAATCATCCGGGCTAAAGCTCCCTTGGACAGCACCGCGTCGTTGAGGGCATGGTAAGTCTCTGTCCCCTTGCCGCTGCGGTGGACGATAGAGAGCATCATGCGCTCTTCCACCGTGTAATCTCCGGTCAGAAGCTTGTGCAAAAGCTCCAGCTCTCCCATTTCCAGCGTGGCCAGGAACCCCAGCCGCCCCAAATTGATGCCCAGCACCGGTTTGTTCTGCAAGACGGCGTGCTTAGCAGCATGGATGATGGTGCCGTCGCCGCCGATGGCGATACAGAAGTCGCACTGAGAGAGCAGTTCGTCGAATTTGCCGAACCGTAGGCCTTGACAATGGGGAAAATGTTTCCGCTTGGTTTCAGCCATCCAAAGCTCGGCCTTATTAAAGAGCAATTTGCAGACCTGTTCCACGCACTCGACGACATTTTTCTTGTCCAGGTTTGGCATTAACAGCAATTTCACTTTAGCCACCAGCCTTCTTTTCAGGGCAACGCCCATTCGTTTATTTCTTCTGAAAACTCCGAAAGGTCAACCGATTCCCGTCCGGGTCCAAAAAAGACAGATTCCGCGCGCCCCACGGCTGGGTTTCGGGCGGTTCGTCGACCGACACGCCCAGGCTTTGCAGCCGGGCAAATTCCGCGTCCACATCGTCCACGGTAAACGCCATTCTCAGCTTCTGGTTGCCGCAAATTCCGGCATTCTCGTCCCTGAGAATAGCCAGCGCCGCCCCTTGGGTGCGGATTTCCTGATGGATTTCACCGTCGCAGTCGGAGACGGTCTGCAAAACCGCCTGATAAAATGCCGACAGCTTCCGAACGTCTTTGGTTGCAAGGCAGATTCCCGCAAACTCCATGGCTCATCCCTCCGATGGATTGGTTTCTTTTTTATCCAGCGCCTGATGGGACTCCTGCACCAGCGTTTTCAAATCGTCCTTGGAAAAAGGTGTGGGTTCCGGGGATTTTTCGAAGTAATAGAGGTATTCAATGTTCCCCTCCGGGCCCTTGATGGGCGAAAAATGGATTCCTTTGATGCAGAGCCCCAGCTCGCCGCAGAAATCGTAAATTTTTTCGAGCACTTCTAGGTGGATTTCCGGCTCCCGGACGACGCCTTTTTTGCCCACCTTGCCCTTCCCCGCCTCGAACTGGGGCTTGACGAGGCAAACGCCCTGTCCCCCGTCCCGGAGAAGTTTGTAGAGCACTGGCAGCACCAGCGTGAGCGAAATAAAGCTCACGTCGATAGAGCCGAAGTCCAGCGGGTCGGGAATCTGCTCCTCAGTGACATAGCGGACGTTGGTGCGCTCCAAATTGACCACTCGCTCGTCGGTGCGAAGCTTCCAGGCAAGCTGCCCGTAGCCCACGTCGATGGCATAGACCTTTTTGGCCCCGTTTTGGAGCATACAGTCGGTAAACCCGCCGGTAGAAGCGCCGATGTCGGCGCAAATGGCGCCATGCAGGTCGATTTGATGGGCCTGCATGGCTTTTTCCAGCTTGAGGCCCCCGCGGCTGACGTACGGAAGGGCATTTCCCGTTACCTTGATTTGGGCGTCGACGGGGATGGACGCCCCCGCCTTATCCACCTTTTCGTCGTTTACAAAGACTTCCCCAGCCATAATCATGGCCTTGGCCTTTTCCCGGCTGGGGGCGAGCCCCTGCTCCACCATCAGAATATCCAAACGGGATTTCATCTGTTTTCCCATTCCTCTCGTAAAATTTCCATCATACCGTCCTTATCCAGCCGGTATTCCCGGAGCATCTGGGGCACCTTGCCCTGCTTGAAGAAACCGTTGGGCAGGGATACCGCCCGGTAGCGCCCTTTCCAGCCGATTTGGCTCAATAGAAGCAGCAGATGCTCCCCAATAGAGCCGTTTTGCTCCACTTCCTCGAAAAAGACGATGCTCTCATAAGAGGCGATCTTTTCGATCAGCTCATCCGGCAAGGGATTTAACTTGTTTAGCTTTAAAAGCGCCCCAAAACGCCCTTCTTCGTTGGCGGCGTACAAATCGTGAAAAATCCGCCCGTAACTGACGGCAAGATTTTGGCCTCCTTCAGCGAGAAAGACATAATCCGCCTTGGGGTCCTCGGCTCGGTACACTTTTTTGTCGCAGCCGCGGGGATACCGGACGGCGGCGACCCCTTTCGTTTCATAGACCGCCTTATAAAGCTGGGCCTCCAGCTCCTCGTTGGTGGAGGGGCTATAAACCGTCACGCCGGGGATACTCGTCAGATAGGACACGTCGTAGACCCCCTGATGGGTTTCGCCGTCGTCGCCCACCAGTCCCGCCCGGTCGATGGCCAGCACCACATGGAGCCGCTCGATGGCGGCGTCGTGGAGGATTTGGTCGTAGGCTCGCTGCAAAAAAGTGGCGTAAACCGCGAAAACGGGGACATATCCCTTGGAAGCCAGCCCCGCTGCAAAGGTGACGGCGTGCTGCTCGGCGATGCCCACATCGAAAAAGCGGTTCCGGTGCTTGGAGCAGAAAGGGGTAAGGCCCGTCCCCTGCTTCATGGCGGCCGTGATGGCACAGATTTTGTCGTCGCAGTCGGCAAGGCGGGTCAGATAGTTACCGAATACCACCGAAAAGCTGTCCTCTTCGGGCAGGTCGGGGTTGCCGGTCTCCACGTCGAATTTGCTGATGCCGTGGTAGACGAGAGGGTTTTTCTCAGCGAATTCGTAGCCTTTTCCCTTTGTAGTCTCCACATGGACGAAAACCGGACGCTGTAAGAGCTTTGCCTGGGTAAAGGCTTTTTCCAGCGCTTTCAGGTCGTGGCCGTCCACCGGCCCGATATAGGTAAATCCCATTTCCTCAAAGAAAGTGGAATGGTACAGCACGTTTTTCAGCGCCGTTTTGGAGCCCTGCACCACTCTTTTCACTGGCTTGCCTACCAGTGGAATGTGGTCCAGTACCGTTTCGGTGTGGTCTTTTAACCGCAGGTAGCCCGGCTGAAGCCGGATGGCGGACAGGTAACGGGCAAAAGCGCCCACATTGCGCCCGATGGACATGGCGTTGTGGTTTAAAACGATAATCAGGTTGGAGCGGCTCCGCCCGGCGTTGTTGAGGGCCTCGTAGGCCATGCCGCCTGTAAAGGCCCCGTCGCCGATGACGGCGATGGCGTGGGAATTGCTCTGACTCATCTGGTTGGCCCGGCTGATGGCATAGGCCGCCGAAATAGAAGTGGAGCTGTGCCCTGCCACAAAGGCGTCGTGAGGGCTTTCATCGGGTTTGGGAAAGCCGGACAAGCCCTCCGGCTGACGGAGGGTGTCGAACCGGTCTTTTCTGCCGGTAATGATCTTATGGGTGTAGCACTGGTGCCCCACATCCCAGATAATGCTGTCCCAAGGGGTGTCAAACACCCGGTGAAGGGCGGTAGTCAGCTCGACGACGCCCAGATTGGACGCCAGATGGCCGCCGGTTTTGGAAACATGCTCTACCAAAAACTCCCGCACCTCCGAGCAGAACTCCTTGAGGTCTCTACGGTTTAGATTTTTCACGTCCTGAGGGGAGTTTACGCGGTCGAGAATTGGATAACGGTTCATGTGAAAGCCCCCTCTTATATGGACATGGGAAGCAGAAATGCGACGATAATCCCCAGGATAGCACCGCCGAAGACTTCAAGCGGGGTATGGCCCAAAAATTCCTTGAGGGCTTTTTCAGCATCGATAGGCGGGTCGTCTTTTTTATGCTCAAACACCAGCTTGTTCAGCACTTTGGCCTGTTCCCCCGCCGCCCGGCGAACACCGGTGGCGTCGTACATGACAACGCAGGCCAGAATAAAGGCGATGGCGAAAAGCGGAGAACCAAGCCCCTCTAACCGGCCCACCGCCACCGTGAGCGCGACCACCGTCGCCGTATGGGAACTGGGCATGCCGCCCGCGCCGATGAGCCGTTCCAGATTGATGGTGCGGTTTTTGATACCGTAGAAAACCACCTTTAAAACCTGTGCCAACAGCCAGGCGGCCAGGGCGGATAGCAGAATATAATTGCTGAACAAATCGACAAATTCTGTCATGAGATGATCCATGTCCTTTCTTTGGCGAACGCTCCAGTCAAAAACAGCGTTCCTTTTTGGGGTACCCGCCCACATCCTTAATTTGTACCCAGCGGGTCAGGTTGTTATTTCCGGGGATTTCCTTAGTTTTCCCGGAAAAGCAGGTTTTCCGTCAGCGTTTTCAGTTCCCCGCTGCCGGAAAAATATTGCAAAGCGGAAAGCGCCTTGTCGCTGTGGGCAGACGCAAGCTCTCGCGCTTTTTTTAGTCCGTAGAGGGAAACAAAGGTGGCCTTCCCGTTTTCCTCGTCGCTGCCGATGGGTTTGCCCAGGGTTTTTTCGTCCCCGGTCACATCCAAAATGTCATCGACAATCTGGAAGGCAAGTCCCAGATGGTAGGCGTATTCACCGGCTTTTTCTATGGCTTCTTCATCGCCACCTCCGGCCAGAGCCCCCATTTCACAGGCGCTTTGCAGCAAAGCGGAGGTTTTGAGGGCGTAGGTGCGCTCCAGCGTTTCCGCGGAAATACTACTTCCCTTTTCCTCATTCTGCAAATCCATTTCCTGTCCCCCGATCATGCCGAACACCCCGGCCCGCTGGGACAAAACTTTCACCGCACCGATGCGGACGTCTGCGGGAAGGTCGGCCCCTGCGATCATCGAAAAAGCCATGGTCAGCAGCCCGTCTCCAGCTAAAAGCGCCGTCGCTTCCCCAAACTGCTTGTGGCAGGAGGGTTTCCCCCGCCGCAGATCGTCGTTGTCCATACAGGGCAGGTCGTCGTGGATCAGCGAATAGGTGTGGATCATCTCGACGGCGCAGGCAAGAGGGAGCGCTTTATTTACATTCCCGCCCAGCATCCGGCAAAACATCAGCAGCAAAACCGGGCGGATGCGTTTACCTCCAGCCTCGGCGCTGTAGGCCATGGCACGGAGAACCTGATACTCATCGGTACTTCCCAGCGCTTTATCCAGTGCCCCCTCAACAAGGGCGATATACTCATTCATCTGTTTCATCTATTTCTCCCTGAGGCTCTTTGAGTTCACTGATTTTAAGCTTAGCCCCTTTGAGCTCTTTGTCGCAGAAAGCGGTCAGCTTGACCCCCTCTTCGTAGAGCTTTAAAGATTCCTCCAACGGCAGGGAACCCGCCTCCAGTTTTTCGACGATTTGCTGGAGGGCGTCCATGGCCGCTTCCAGTGTCTGTTTTTTCTGTGCCATATTATCGTTCGGCCGTTTTTCCGGCCGCTCCTTTGCTAGACTTGATTTTCGTCACGGTGCTGACAATGGTCCCGTCCGTCACCAGAGTGTGGATTTCATCTCCCACAGCCGCCTCTTTCACCGAAGTAACGGCCTTTTCACCGGAAAAGGTGATGGAATAGCCTCTCGTCAGGACTTTTAAGGGGCTTAACGCTTCCAGCTTTCCCGCAAGGCCCAAAAAGGCGATGGCCTTGATTTCGGCAGTTTGTTCCGCCGCCGCGGTGAGGCGGTTTTTGAGGGAAATAAGCCGCTCCCCCGACCGCTCTACCGCCGTGTCCGGGGAATTCGCCCGCAGATCGTTTTTCAGAGCTTCCAACTCATCTGTTTTGTCCCGGAGGACTTCCTCTATGGCGCCGTCTAATTCCTGCTTCATGACAGCCACCGCCCGGATAAGGTTTTGCACATCGGGGGCGGCAAGCTCCGCCGCGGCGGAAGGAGTTGGCGCCCGGAGGTCCGCCACAAAGTCGGCGATGGTGTAGTCCACTTCATGCCCCACCGCCGAGATGACAGGAATCGTACAATTGTAGATGGCGTAGGCCACCCGTTCATCGTTAAAGGCCCACAGATCTTCCAGCGACCCGCCTCCCCTGCCGACGATGAGCAAGTCGAGGCCCAGCATTTCGGCTTTCCCGATGGCGTCGCAGATGGAGTCGGGGGCGTTTTCCCCCTGCACCAGAGCCGGAATCAGCACCACTTCGCCGATAGGATACCGGCGGCTCAGAATATTCAGGATGTCGTGGATGGCCGCCCCGGTTTTTGCGGTGACCACCCCGATGCGCCCCGGCATGGGCGGCAGAGGCCGTTTGTGTTCCTCATCAAAAAGGCCCGCGGCCCCCAGCTTTTCCTTGAGCTGTTCAAAGGCCATGTAAAGGGCCCCCACCCCGTCGGGCTGCATGTCCGCGCAGTAGATCTGGCAAATGCCGTCCCGTTCAAAGAGCTGGACGCTGCCGAAGATGATGACGTTCATGCCGTTTTGAGGCATAAAGCGCAGGTGCTGGGTGTTCCATTTGAACATAATTCCCTTGATAGAAGCTTTCTGATCCTTTAAGGTAAAATAGTAGTGGCCGGTTTTCAGATGGTTTGTGAAATTGGATATCTCTCCCCGGATAAAGATGCTCTTGAGCTGGACATCCTCGTCTAAAAGCTGCTTTAAGTATCCGTTTATCTGGGAGACGGTCAAAATCTGATCCATAACGGTATTCCTCAATCTTCCGGCTCATACCCCTCCGACAATGCGGCAAGCAGGGCGATGCCCGCGCTGTTATCGGAAGAAAACCGGGGTTCGGCGAAAAATCCGCCGTATTTATTTTCTATGTAGCCGCGGATAATGGAATTGGACATCACCCCGCCGGCGTAGAGCAGCGGCAAATCGCCGTACGCCGCAAGAAGGGTTTCGGTCATAGCGGAAAGGGACGCCTTGATAGATTCCAGGCAGTATCGGGCCACAAAGGAAGGCTCTTTTCCTTCATCCAGGAATTTCTGACATTTGTTTTCCACCCCCGAAAGGCAGCAATTAGCCCCCTTCATGGTGGGTTTTGCTTTGACCGGTTCTCCCCATTGGAGGGCGAGGGCTTCCAGCTCCGGCCCGCAGGGAAATTTACACCCCAGCATCAGCCCCACCCGGTCGACCACCTGTCCAGCCTTTAAATCCAGGGATTTGGCAACAGGCGTCACCGAAAAAAAAGGCTTCCCGGGTTCCACCAGCAAAGCGTCGGTGGTGCCGCCGGAAAGGTGGAATGCCAAGAACCGTTCCTTTAAAAGAGAGAGCTTTTTGGCGCTGTAAAGAGCCGCCGCCAGATGCCCCTCCTGATGAGAAAATTTGTGTACCGGGATGTGGTTGACGGCTCCCAGCATCTCCGCCGCCGTCTCCCCCACGAGAAAACAGGGCATGTAAGAACCTTCCGCACGACGGGGAAAAACCGACACGCCGACGGCGCTGACAACCCCTTCCCGTCCGTCCATTAGCCGGTGTGCAAGGTCTCCCAGCTGCTTCACATGGGCGAACACCGCGTCGCTTTGCCGCAGCCCCAAGCTCCCTTCTTTTGTGGGCAGAAGTTTCTTTTCCATCAAAACTTCTCCGTTACCGCTGTCAAACAGGGCTACCGACGTGGTGTAATTGCTGGTGTCGATACCAAAATACCGGGACATTATGCTTTAAGCCCCCGAACAACTGAACCCAAAACCCCGTTTACGAAGGACACGTCGTCGTCAAAGGCGAAGGTGGTGGCGAGCTTGACGCACTCACTGACAACGATGTCGTCGTCCACGTCGGCGCAGTAGAGGATTTCATAGACGCCTAAGCGCAAAATCGCCAGGCTCACTTTAGAAATACGCTCCTTCTTCCAGTTTTTGAGGTTTTTTTCGATGAGAACGTCGATGTCCGCCACGTGGTCGAGCACCCCTTTGAACATCTGCTCCACCTGGTCGTTTACCGTCAAATCCTCGCACTCTCTCGCCAATTCTAGGATGTCGTCGGCGCTTTCCTCCCGGAACAGTTTTTCAAAAACCAGGATAAAAGCGTTTTCCCGCATCTGATGTCTTGTGATCTTCTTCATAAGTCCTCCAAAGTGTTTTCAAGTTACAGTTTTTTGTCGTTGGGCCGTATTATAACAAATGCGCTGCCGTTCGCAACACAAAATCAAGCCCCCTAAAAGATTTAGAGGGCTCTATATGACTTAAGCCTGTTCTTTTGGCTTGGCGCCGGCAACAAAGACGTTTACCTTGCTGACGGCAATGCCGGTCATATCCTGAACGGTATCCTTGACCTTCTGCTGAATCTGTTCGGCGATGGATTTGAGTTTCACCCCGAAGCAGAGGTTCACGCAGATGTCGATAGCCGCCACATCAGCGCTCAGGTAGATGGTAATGGGTTTGAGAGAAGCGTTTTTCATCAGCATTTCGGAAGGAGCCACCGGCCGGGTGGCCAGGGAATGCACCCCTTCGATTTCACTCAAAACGGATTTGACGATGGTAGCCACGACCTCCTCGGAAATCTTCATGCTGCCGGTTGCCTTATTGTTTTTCGGTTCCATAATCTGCCCTCCAGTTTAGCCCGCCGCACAAACGCGACGCCGGTAGTGGACCCGGTTTCTTTAAAATCAAATTTACTGTCTCATAATATACACATCGGCAAGCTCTTTAAAGCTCGCACGCCGCTTTCAGCGGCATAAAACGGTCAAGGCCGTTTGAATGTCAGCGATAATCAAATACAAAACCTTGCGTTTTAACACGCAGCACGCTTCACGTGCTGTTTGTAGATATTATACCATAAATTAGTGGACGAAGTCCACGATAACGGGCATAGCCCGCGCAAAAGGCTCTGCCTTTTGCAAATTTATGATACAATGTTCTCACTTATCCCGTGCCAGCGGGATAAAAGCGCCTTTTAGGCGCTTTACAAACAGCAAAGCTATTTGCTTGTGAGGTAATTATACCATAAATTCAGTGGACGAGGTCCACGAAAGCCGCGCAGCGGCTGCAAACTATTTGTGGTTTGTAAATTTATGATAAAATGTTATCACTCTTCCCGCGCTAGCGGGACAAAAGCAGCGAAAGCGCTATGCAAACAGCCAAAAGCTGTTTGCCTGTGAGGATATTATACCACATTTTCTCAAAGAAACAACCATTTTTACCTACCTTTTTTAAGAATATACAAAAACTTTGGAGTTTTATACAGCCTTTTCATCAAGCTCCGCAGAAAAAGCGCTTTCCATTTACGAAAAGATGTGATATGATTTTTTCAAATACATTTGATAAAAAGAAATAAAGAGCTGATTACAGTGCATATGCTGTGTTTCGCAAAGATATTTTGACGACAAACAGGGAATCCGCAGGAAAGAAATGCCGATGCACCTGAACAGTAGCACCATATGGAGAATTTTCAAAAACTACTTCTCCAGTAATACAACGGAGGAATTGATGAACATTATCGATTTTCAAAAACAGCATATAGGGCAGGCGACAGAACTGGCCTTTATGAATTACCGGGAGGAACAGAATAAGGTTTCCTCCCTGCCGTCCGTCATCAGCATTCCCGACTTAACGGAGTTTGCAGAGAACGGGCTGGGAGTCGCGGCATTTGAAGGCGACCGGATGCTCGGCTACCTCTGCTGCTACGAACCATGGGACAACGTGTTTAACACCGGCGCAAAAGGCGCCTATTCACCAATTCACGCCCACGGTGCGGCAGCAAAAAATCGTACGCTAATTTACAAGCGGATGTATCAGACCGCCGCTGAAAAATGGGTGCGCAGCGGTGCCGCTTCCCACAGTATTGGGTTGTATGCTCATGATACGCAGGCTGTCGCCGCCTTTTTCTCCTATGGATTTGGGCTGAGACTGATGGACGCTGTACGTCCCATGGAAAACGCCGGTGCGCCGTCCATGTCCGGGATTGTCTGCAAAGAATTGAGCCGCAGGGAAATTCCCCTCGTCCGCCCTTTGCGCCGGGGCCTCGCCTGTCATCTGGGGCAGAGTCCCTGCTTTATGGTTTCCTCAGAAGAGGCGTTTCAAAGTTGGCTGGTCCGTGCGGAAACCCGGGACACAAGGCTTTTCGGGGCGTTTATTGGGGAAATTTGTATCGCGTTCTTCGAGGTCGCGGACAGGGGTGAGAATTTTATCACGGAAATGGAAGGCATGAAAAATATCTGCGGCGCGTACTGCCTGCCCGAGTACAGGGGAAAGGGCGTCATCCAGGCATTGCTCGACCACATGATTTCCGTCCTGAAATCCGAGGGTCATGCCCGGTTGGGCGTGGACTTTGAAACCTTCAACCCGACCGCCGCGGGATTTTGGCCAAAGTATTTTGAAGCTTACACCAATGGATTGGTTCGGCGGGTGGATGAATGCGCATTAGAGACTGGTATCTGAACCGCCCAAAGGCATAAAAAAGCGAAAGCAACTGATTGCTTTCGCTTTTTATGGTTTTATTTATTTTACTTCATCTACGACGATGTTCTCCGCCGGCATGTTAGTCTCTTCCACGATGATATTCTTGATTTGAGCGGCCTGCTCGGCGTTTAGCCCCTCGGTCTGGACGACGACTTTGACGTTTTCGTCATCGACGAACGCCAGGCATTCCTGGAAGCCTTTGGCTTTTACCAAGGTTTCGATTTTATTCTCGCTCTCGATCTGCTTGGAGACCTCCAGTGCCTTGTTGGTGGCCACTTCCTTCTCCTCATCGGAGAGGTTCCCGTCTTTCAGGGTGGTGGCCAGCGTCTCCACCGACTCGTCGCGGGCCTTCTTCCGCTCTACACGGGCGGCGGTAAAATATTCGTCCGGCGCGGCGCTGGTGAGCTGGGCCTCGCCATAAGTCCGGTCGTCGGTGGTGGTTTCACTGTTCGCGGAAGCTGTAATATCATAACCGTTCCCGCTTTCGGAGAAGGTATAATTCAGATAGATCGCCACCCCCAATACCAGCACCAGGGACGCTAAGATAATTTGTTTTTTTCCCAAGATCATGTTGAGTTTCATAAGGCTCCTCCTCGATTTGTTTAATAAGCCCGTTTATTTTGCGAGCTTTGAGATATATACCCTGACAGAGCTTAGATCCAGCGCTGTTGTGACCGCGTCCAGAATCCTCGATTGAACGACGGGGCTGTCCCCGCCTGCGCAAACCACCACAACCCCCTTTATCTCCGGCTCCAGCTGGGATTTGACGACGGTGTTCCTGCCGTTTTTCCCATCGGTGACGACGTAGCTCTCGGAAACGCTCCGGTGTTCGGAAAAATTTTCCATTCCGGTATCGCCCTGCTGGTTGACGTCAGTCTTTTGCTCCTTTAAGTAGACGGTTTCCCCCGTCCCCTTCAAGGTAACCATGACCTTCGTCTCCCCCGCCCCTTCGATTTGAGAGATAAAAGCGGCGAGATCCTCTTCCAGCATCTTCCGATACGCTGCCGTCGTGACCGTTTCACCGGACTCTACGGTCTGATTCTCCTTCGGTTTCGGGGACGAAAACACCTGCGATAAAAAGATGAGCAGGATGCCCAAAATCCCCAGAAGCATGATGATTTTGACCTTTTTGTCCCCGCTTTTGAGCATTTTTACAAAAGCGGAGTCCCTCAGTTTTTCCATCATAAATTTGCCCTTCCCTTTTCCTTGTTCCGTTTGAAAATATCGGTGGGCAGAATCGTTTGCCCGCCGCCCTTTTCAAACGGAATCATCAAGTCCCGTCGGTGAACGCCAAAAGCGCGGTGACGCCGAACATTTCATTGAGTTCGCGTACTGCATTGCCGCACCGATCTTTATCCGATCCTTTCAGGAGAATTTCTAATTTACTAATATCTATGCTCCTGTCCGACTGGACATTCATACTAAATTCAATTTTTTCTGGGACGATTTCATATTTTTTAAAAACCGCCTCCGCCTGAAGCCGCAGACTCTTGTCGAAACTGCGGAGAAGCTGCTCGTCCGCCAGCTCGTTTAAGCTTTTCGCCGTTTCGTTCTGTTCCCAGGTAAAGGCCTCCGCGCTCGATGAGAAATCTATGGGCTGCCCGATAAACGGGGTGAGAATGGCAATGAGCAGGAACAGGTGGACGGCGAATTTGACGATTTTCGCCATCTTTCCTGACGGCAGCAGCATTAAAAAAATGGAGGTAACTACCAATGTCACGCAGATGGCGTAACCGATGGTGCGCAGGGTGTTCATTCGTCGTCACTCCTTTCGGGATAAAATTTTTTATCTGTGCTCTCTGCTGTAAAATTTGGCCCGATTTTGCGGCTTTCCGCAAAATTGCCGCAACGATACGCGGCAAAGGGCCAAATTTCGGGGATGAAAATTTTTAATTTTCATCCCGTGCCGAGCATCAGCATGATGGTAATCGAGACGATAATCATCATGCCGTAGCAGAGGATGACCCCCAACATGACGGTCAGGGCCGAGGATGCGGCCTTTAAAATAGAAACCTCCTTTTCCCGCCCGAAGATGTCCCCAATGGCCGCCGAGCCCCAAAGGGCTGCCATCATCATAATGAGCTCCAGCACCACCGGCAGGAAGGTGACCACGATGGCAATGATGCCGAACACCCCCACGGTACTTTTCACCACCCCAAGGCAGCCGAATACCGAGTTGTAGGCGTCGCTTAAAGCCCCGCCCACCACCGGAACGAAAGAGCTGATCATAAATTTCGTCGCCCGCACCGTCACGGTGTCGGCCGCTCCGGAGACCAGCCCTTTGACGGTCAAAAGTCCCACGAAAACTGTCATGCAAAAAGTGAGAATCCAAGTGGCGGCAGTTTTCAGGCTCTTTGCAAGGCTGTCCACCTTGATGACGTTGGTGGCGGCCCCGGCGATACTGATGGCGAGGAAAAGGCCCAGAAGAGGGACGATGAGGTTCGCCATCAGCTGGGAAAAAAACTGTGCCGAGGCGAAGATGGTGGCGTGGTACGCCACCGAGGAGGCGGGCTTCCCCGCGGCCGCCGTCACGCCGGAAAAGACGGGTATAAAGCTCAAAACGAAGTAGGAAAGGTCCTTGACCACCTTGGATGTGCGGAGAATGCAGCTTGTTACGGAAGTGACCATGACGGCACAGATGGAGAGGGAGATCACCACCGAAAAAGTGTGCTTCGTCCCGTCCATGCCGTCGGTGAAAGCGGCGATGAGCGCTGCCAAAATCAGGATTCCTGCGATGCTTAAGAGAAGCTTTAAGGGCTCTGATGCCTTGTCCTTTATTTTCTGCCAGATGTAGGAGAAAAAATTCTGGGGGGTGAGCTTTTCGACGCTGTGCTGGTCGAAGCCGCCGTAAAAGAATTCCTGTCCCTCTTCAGGAATCAGGCTCAAAAGACCGTTCAACCCGCTTTCGTTTAACTGTTCCTCGATGATTTCGTCCTCGCTTTGGGACTCCTGCCCATAGGAGGGAAGCTCTTCCGCCCCCGCACGCTCGGTGGGGAAAACCCAGAGAAACCCCACCGCCCAGCAGGCCATACAAAAAAATAAAATTCCTTTTTTCATTTTGTCAATCCTTCTGTCGCGTCCGCTAGATGTTGATAAGGTTGAGCGCGGTTTTTAATAGCTCCTCGAACATGGGAAGGGACAGCACGAGCACCATTACCTTTCCCGCCAGCTCGATTTTGGAGCTGATGGCAAGCTGGCCCGATTCTTTGCAGAGCTGGCTTCCGATTTCGGTAAGGTAGCATATCCCCAAACATTTCATGATGATTTTGATGTACTCCGACGAGAAGGACACCTGGGCCATCAGGTTTCTCATGGTAGAAAAAGCGGGAATCATCTCGATGAGGATTACCGAAAAGATGAGCACCACCCCGATGCAGGAGATCATCATGGAATATTCGGGCTTGTACTGCTTGAAAAGCAGGGAAAACGCCGCCGCCACTACGCCGACGCCGATGACCGCAATCAGGTTCATAGCAGGTTCATTCCTTTCTGGGAATTGGCCGTTTTCGAGGCTCCGCCGCAAAATTGCCGCATCATTTTGGCGGCAAAGGCCCAAAATCAGGCTTGAAAGCTTGCTTTCAAGCCAATCACCACAAGCCGAAAAGCTGCTTGATGGTGTCGAAAAGGCTGCTGATCTGGGTTACAATCATCATCAGCACCACAATGAGCCCCGCCAAGGTGGTCATCATAGCCTGTTCTTCCCTGCCGGAACGGATCAGCACCTGATTGAGCACCGCCACTATGATGCCGATGGCGGCGATCTTGAAAATCAAATCCACGTCCATAATGTTATTCCGTCCTTTCCGCGCTGCCGGCTAAGCGATGCGAATATTTTTATTGTGCCGACGGGCCGGGCAATGTAAGCATTGACCCTTGCAAATGGAATTGATAAAAATGATAGGAAACGCATTTTAGCAATGCTTCAAAAGGTGAGGATTATCAGCAAAAAGCCACAGAGTACACCCATAGACCGAAAGAGTTTTCCCTGGGTCTGCTGTTTTGCCATGGCCTCCTCCAAAATGAGGGCCAGCTTTTTTTGCTGAAGGCTGAGGGCGTTCACCTGGGATTCGCTGTCGGTTGACCCGAGGATTTTTCCCGTGTCCCGCAGCAGTTCCAGTTCCTCTTTTTGCAGTCCCGGCTGTTTTTCCAGGGCATCGTTCCAAAGCCGGGAGACGGGGGCCGTCTGCACCTGCAAATCCTGGAATTCGCCGAGAAAACTGAGCTTTTCGTAGCTCTCATCACGGCTCAAGTCCCTCAGAAGCCGGACGGTGGGAGTTTTCTGATAACTTAAGTCATTTGATAGGGTCAAGAGGAGCTTTTGGATGAGCAGGATGAGCTCCGTTCGTCTGGCAAGCCTTCTCGACAATAAAAGGCCCGTCCCCGCCGACCCGAGAAAGAGAAAAACCATACCAAGTAGTTTCAGCATATCATCTTCCCTCCTGACAGGCAGAATTCAGCGCCTTCGCCCACCCGCCGGACTTCTTTGATCCGGCAGGGGGCTTCCTGCCCCTCAAGCTGGATCAGATAGTCGAAGGCCCCTTCCTCGATGAGGGCGCGTATCTGAGGCCGCCGTGTCAGCGCCGTGAGATTTCCGGCGTGGGCCGTGGCAAGCACAGCCGTACCGGCGTTTAAACTCATACGGATGGCGTCCGACTCGGCTTCCCCGCCGATTTCGTCGCAGACGATGAGCTCTGGCGACAGGGTGCGCAAGGCAATGTTCATCCCCTCCCCTTTGGGGTAGCCGGTGAGCACATCGGTACAGGGGCCCAGCTCGATTTGAGGCGTTCCGTTATACACGGCTCCCAGCTCGCCCCGTTCGTCGATGACGGCGACTTTTCGGTACCGCCCTGCCTTCCCAGAGGAAAGGGCGCCGATAACGTCCTTCAAAAAGGTGGTTTTTCCACTCATAGGGGCGCCGGACAGCAAAATGGATGGCAAAGCATCACCGTAAAACCGCCGGACAAAATCGCCGGAAACGCCGGGAAAGCTTCGGGCGACGCGAAAATTCATCGAACTGATTTCCCGCAGGGTGACGATTTTTCCGTCCTCCTGCACCGCTGTGCCGGAGAGCCCAACCCGGTGGCCGCCGTTTAGTGTGAGAAACCCCTGCCGTATTTGCTCTTCACAGCTGTGAACCGAGTAACCGCAGACCCGCTGGAAGCAGTCTTGCAGGTCGGCCTCATCTGGGACCAAAGCGTCCTTTCCGGGGGTTTCCAACACCGTACCTCCCGGCGTTAGAAAAACGGTTGTCCCCATGAGGACAAGGCTTAAAGGCCTCCCCTGCCGCAGGCGGATTTCCCGGACGGTATTCCGCATCTGCGACGGGATTGCCGCCAAAGGTGCACGGATTTTATCGGGAAAATACGGGATGACTTGCAGATACGCTTCCATGCTTTTTCCTTCCTTTCCGCCTCGCGGACAAACTTTAACTGTGATTCATCTTATGCCTTGTCCCCAACAGATAGAACCATTTTTCTATGGTTTTTTGGTTGCCCAGCAGGGGCAGATGTGGTAAGATGAGGCAGATAGGAGGAATAGTCTATGAAATACTGCTGCACAAACAACGAGCGACAAGGTTCCTGCTATTTTGAGTTCCAAAAGGGACGGTTTTCAGAGGAATTCTGGCGGGATGACTCGCTGTATCTTACAGATGATGACTTCAATACACTGGGGCTTTATAAAGTTTTTATAAGTGTTTTGCCTTCCTTCGACTATTACGGAATCACCGAAGTCACTCGGGAACAATGGGAGCAAATCGTCAAATCCGCCAGGAAAACAGGAGGGGAAGTCGAGCAGGCTATAGAGGAAATCCACTGCTGGGTCCAGCGGTTCTTTCAAAAAGAGCAGGTATTGACGGTGCTTGGAATATGAACGGATTTATGCTCCTTTCATTGACATCGTATTCCAAAAGAAGTATAATAATTGAACAATTATAACAGAAAGGGATGACGGATAATGATAACCCTGCAAAACAACGGTATGACAGCACATATTTCCCTCACCGGCGCCGAGCTGAAGTCGCTTCGGGACAGCGCCGGCAACGAGATGCTATGGCCCGGTGATCCAAACGGCTGGGAACGGAGCTCGCCCCTGCTGTTCCCCATCGTCAGCAACACCCGCAACAAAAAGCTCACCATTAAGGGCAGGGAATATGACATGCCAAACCACGGTGTTGTCCGAAACCTTCCCTGGGAGGTGGAGCAGCCCTCTGCCGAGCGGGCAGTATTTTCGGTCTGTGAGAATGAGGAAACACTCTCCCACTATCCCTACCGGTTTTCCCTGACAGCGGAATACACGCTGCTTCCCGGCGGCATCCGGCTGGAGCTGACAGTACATAACACAAATGACGAGCCAATGCCCTACTGCATCGGCACTCATCCGGGCCTGAAGGTGCCTTTTGAGTCGTCTAAGGGCAGTGATTTCTCCGACTACAGCCTCCTTTTCGACCAGCCGGAACGGCAGGACTGCCCCTTGTATAACTTTAAGGAACGGCAGATCGACATCGACCGCAGAGAGACCTTTTTGTCCGATCCTCAGACCTTCCGGCTGGACCATAATATCTTCAACCGGGTTGATTCGGTGATTCTAGATAATCTTAACTCCCGGAAAGTCATCCTCAAAGACAGCAAAACCGGAGAAGCGGTGGAATACAGGCTTCAAAACTTCAGCGACCTCTGTGTCTGGAACATGATGAACGCGAAATTCCTCTGCGTCGAGGCGTGGCAGGGGCTTTCGGTTCTGAACACCGAGGACAACACTCTTGAAAACAAACACAATGTTGTGACGCTGGCACCCGGCGAAAGCAAAACGCACATATTGGAAATCGAAAAAGTGTAGGACGTGGAAAATCCGCATACCCGAAACGATATGCGGATTTTTAGAATACAGAAAGGAAGCCTAAGCCATGCCAACGATTGCCGTCGTACCCCATAACTCCCAGTGGAAGGCGGAATTCAGCAGAATCCGCGAAGAACTGAACCGTGGCCTCCAAGGCCTTTCCCTTGCGATTGAGCATGTGGGAAGCACCTCGGTGGAGGGCCTCCCCGCCAAACCCATTATCGACATCGACGTGGTAATCTCAGACATGCTTGTGTTTGACTCCGCTGCGGTACGGCTACAAAGGGGGCTATGTCCGAAATATTTATCAGATATGCGGCTTGCTCAATAAAAACGAAAAATGATAAATAACAGGTTAATCTTTTCAGCATTTCTCCATTAAAAAAGCGCCTCCATCATCCTGGAGGCGCTTTTTTAATGGAGAGATTATTATTTTTCCGCAATGGAGTAAATGGCCCACTGGCTTTTTCCCCGCTTTTTCGCTTCGTATAGGGCCTCGTCTGCCTTTTGGAACAACGTAGGGTAGTCATTTCCGGCTTCACTGACGGCAATGCCCAAGCTGCATGAAATTTGAGGCCGGCTGAAGGCTGGAAAGGCTGCGTTTGCCTTGGTAATCAGCTCATGGCCTCTTCGTACCGCTGCTTCCCGATCCTTTATCCCTTTCATCAAAACCAAAAATTCATCGCCGCCGATCCGGCCGACCACATCGTCTTTATGGAAGTTATCCTGCAAAATGGTCCCGATCTTCGAGAGCACCCTGTCCCCTTCCAAATGCCCGTAAGAGTCGTTGATGTCCTTAAAATTGTCCATATCCAGAATTATCAGGGCGCAGCGGGAATTTTTGTCCAGATGCTTCAAATAGATATCGCACAGCTCCTCGGTGGTAGCCTTATTGAAAACTCCGGTTGGTTTGTCAATGATACTAAGTTGCTGGAACCGGAGCCGGGAACGATAGTCCCGCAGGCGAAGCACCGCAATGTTATAGGCACAGACCACCGAAATGGCATAGGACGGTATCGCTGCCCAGATGTCGTAACGCACTGCATTCTGGGCTTTAAAGCAAATCACCAGAACACAGTACACCGCCATATAGCAGGAAAGCAGAATCACCTGTCGGTGAAATGAAAGTATAAAAATAACGGATATACCCACTAAAACCGGAGCAAAAAAGATAGCTGGCCGTTCCGGAAAGGGAAAAATCGAAACGAGAATGACAAAGGATGCGATCATGATACTCATGCAGGAGCACAGATGCTGGACTTCCCTTGCCTTCATCGCTTTCTTCCTCAGCAGGTAGAAAATCAGCCCGTCAACACTGTATTGAACTGCCAGGCAGATAAGATAGATAAAATTTAAAACCTGGCTTTGAAAAAAGGTAAAGGCGAGGATGGTATAAGCCGATAAAATCAGCGTATAGACCACAGTAACGGTTTTCAGAGAACCGAGATTCTGCTCACAAATGAGGGCTTCGTCCTGCTGTAAATAGTCGCTGCTTTCCCGAATGAGAGCTTTTAACTTGTCAAACGCCATCGTTATCACCGCCTTTATCATCAGTTCGATTTTATCAAAAGCCAATGGCTTGTACATCTAATTTACAAATCGTAATTTTAAATCATTTACAGGCCATTTGGATTTATTTTTGGAGATTCCTGCCATATAGTTTCTGAAAAAGTTGATTGGATTTTGCAGTAAATTCTTTCGGAGTCGAAATATTCTGCTTCAAACCAACGATTTCCCACGTTGCAGTCCAAATCAGGTAAGGGTGCAACGGAAGCGACCTCTCCACTTTCAGATGTTGTCCATCCCGGATGAGCAAGCCGTCCGCTGCGATTTTGGCCGCATCGAAGTAGAGGCGGGCTCCAGGCGTATATGGCATGTTTTCATCCATAACTATCTTCCCGTTTTGTTTAGATAAAACCACGATTTCACTGGATATTGCACCTGTAGAAAACATCACGTAATCGCTGAAATCCTTGGGGTCCCCCAGCCGAAGCCCTATAGGGGCATCTTCCCAATGGCGTTTTTCTTTAGCCAAAATGTTCCAGCTTTTGAGACAGCCATCAGCCTGGATGCTCTGCCAATTTTCGCCTGAGGTACTGTGAACCAGCACATCCGGCTCATAGTCCCTCAGGCATGCCTCGTTGAAATGATGTCCCTTACATTTTTCTTTTGCCGCTTGAAGCTCTTCTCGTCCGATGAACAAAATGATATTTTTTCCCTTTGTTTCCTGAAACTCGATAAAATCACATACCGCCGACTCCCAATAGGGATACCGTCTGCTCACTTTCAATGTATAGGCACAGCCGCATTGGCTTCCGCACAACATATGATATTCGCTGGAATCGGTGAGACAAAATACCATCCAGGAAGAGTCATAAGGCCGATTGGTGATGGGGTTTATGCCGGATTCTGCAAAGCCGCGTTCGATGACATATACCAAATCAGCGCCCTCTTTCAAATTTAAAACCTTTACGGCAGCTTGTTTCCCGCCGCTTTATACAGGTCATACCACTCCGCCCGGGTGAGCTCCACTTCGGAGGCCTGGCAGATATCGGCAAGTCTTTGTGGATTTGTGGTGCCGGCGATGGGCTGCATTTTGGCTGGATGTCGCAGCAGCCAGGCAAAGGCGATAGCGGTGTCCGATACGTCGTATTTCCGGGCCAGCTCGCCGATGACAGTGTTTAGTTCCGGATATTTGTCGCTCCCCAGGAAAACGCCCTCAAAAAATCCATATTGCAAGGGGCTCCACGGCTGGATGGTGATGTCGTGTAGTCGGCAGTAATCGAGTACCGATCCGTCCCGGTTAATGGCGCCGTCAAATTGGGTGTTGACGTTGATACCGGCGTCGATCATGCCGGTGTTTGTCAGGCTAAGCTGGAGCTGGTTTATAATGATACGGTCCTGCAAATATTTCTGCAAAAGCTCCATCTGGTAAGGATTTTGGTTGCTGACTCCAAAATATCGCACTTTGCCGCTTGTCCGCAGTTCGGCAAAGGCCTCCGCCACTTCTTCCGGCTCCATGAGGGCGTCAGGCCGGTGAAGGAGCAAAACATCGATATAGTCGGTGTGTAGCCGACGAAGGCTCCCCTCCACCGAGCGCAGGATGTGTTTTTTCGAAAAGTCATAGTATCCGTCGTGGATGGCGCACTTGGTCTGGATGAGAATTGTCTCCCGTACGTCGTCATTCATGTGGAGTGCATCGGCAAACACTTCCTCCGATTTGCCGCCGCCATAGATGTCGGCGTGGTCAAAAAAATCGATTCCCTGTTCCAGCGCCGTGCTAACTAAGATTTCTGCTTGCTTGCTGCTGAGACCGTTTATCCGCATACAGCCCAGCGCGATTTCCGAAGCGCTGAACGCCCCGTTTCCGATGGAAATGTACTTCATTGATCCGACCGCCTTTCTTGTTCCGTTCTCTTTTCAGGTTGATTTGCAGATTTGTCCAATATGCCTATTATAATGCAGATCAAAGCGAAAAAAAAGGGGCATTCTGTAAACATTGCAAAAGCCCCGCCGGCATGTTCCCGGCAGGGCGTATTTTGGCGCGTCTACCCTAACAGCCGGATAAACGCCAGAACCATCAGGATGACGCCGCCCAGCCATTCCAGCTGGAGATGCTTGGTGCCCGCCCCTTTGGAGACCTTCTCCCCCAGAAAGTGCCCCAAAAGGATAGCCGTCATGTGCATGATGAGCGCCAATGCCAGAATCAGCAGATAATTCTGCCCGATAAGCCCGCTGCCGAAGCCGGTGGCCAGCGAATCAATGGACAGCGCCGCCCCCAGCGCCAGCGCCTCCTTGGCGGAGAGGACCTTGGAGCAGTCGGCATCCGCTTTTGTCTCGTCCAGGCAGACCGAGAGCATAAACGAGATACCTGACCAGCGGAAGCTCATCTTTTTGCTGTTGTCGCTGGCTTTTTGGAGGATCGCCTTGACCGAGTTCTGGAACAGGTTGCAAAGACCGATGAGAAACAGCACAGAAAAGCTCAACACCTTGCACACATGGGGCGGTATGTATCCCCCCACCCAGTCTGCCGCTCCCAGGGAAAGCATCAGCATCCCCGTGCCCATCAGGGAGATGAGCACCGCCGACAACAAAGGAATTTTTATCCGATTGACCCCGTAGGCAAAACAGGCGGTAAATCCATCGAGAACCACCGCCAAAACCAGCAAAACACTGACCAAACCCCTCACCCGCCTTATAATAATCCTCTTACACAATATGCGGAAGCGGAAGGAGGGGTGAAAATCGGCTTCATCCAAAAACTGCTTTCTCCTCTCACAAACGGCTTGCACTACAGATCCCCCGCAGACAGCTTCGGCAGACACTATGAGGTTAGGGCCCTCTGTCAACCGGCGCAATACAGGAGCGGAGGCGGCGTTCGGGTGCTCAAAAAAATGAGCCGGAGTCTGTAATTTTATAACATGACTTTGCGTTGTCAAGTTTTTGTGGTACAATAAACGTAGTAAAATTGCGCTTATCGCTGAAGAAATCCTTTGAGGATTCCGTCCTCAAATTTATCGCCAAGCCGACAAAACCAGCCTTTTTGTATCAAAATAAAATGTGGTGCAATGGGCGTATGGAGGGATAAAGCATGAAAATTGCCTTTTTAGATAGGGATGGAACAATTAATAGGGATTATCCGGATTTGTGTTGGAGTCAAGTCAAAAAGCCCGAAATATTAGAGGGAGCTATAGAGGCAATGAACAAATTCATTATAGCAGGATATAAAATCATTATAATAACAAATCAATATATTATTGGTGATGGAATCATATCTTTATCCGATTATCAAAGCTTTACAGAAATGCTCTTAGATGAGCTTCATAATAATGGAGTAGAAATATTGGATATTTTTTATTGTCCACACAGCAAAAATGTCAACTGCAACTGCTACAAGCCAAAACCTGGCATGATACAGGCAGCTTGCAGAAAATATCCAGAAATTAATTTAAGAGAATCTTTTTATGTGGGTGATTCTTTTGCAGATATGGAATTGGCTGAAAAATGTGGAATAAAATTTTTTGGTATCAATTTAAAATGTAAAAACTCTATTCAAAAACTATCGGATATGAGTAAAATCCAATTGTAGATTATGAATAAGCCTCCAAAACGGTATCGCTTTGGAGGCTTACTACTGGTTTGGTTCCCGTAAAACTGTTTGTAGACTTACTCTTCTTTTTCCCTGCCGTCACAACAGTACGGCAGCAGGGATTTGAGTATTTTCCGCTCCACCAAAGCGTGTATGGAAACCCCCGCTTCCTCGAAGCTTTCGGCATAGACCTTTCCCTGCTGGCGGATGTGGTTTAACAGGCTTCCCTGGTCGTAGGGAATGAGGAGCCAAACCTCTTTCATCGAACCGGAGAGCGCGTCGGCGATGGCTTCCATCAGCCGGTCGACACCTTTGTTCTCCTTCGCCGAGATATAAACGGCACGGCTTTCTTTTAAAGGTTCGGGAACATCGTCCAGCAGATCCGCCTTGTTGTAGACGGTGATGACCGGCGTGTCGCCGCAGCCCAGTTCGCCCAAAAGGGTTTTCGTCACCTCGATCTGCTGCTTCGCCATAGGGTCGGCGGCGTCGCAGACATTGAGGATCACGTCGGCAGAGGCCGCTTCCTCCAAGGTGGACTTAAACGCCTCGACCAACTGATGCGGCAGCCGCTGGATCAGGCCGACCGTATCGATGATGACAGCGTGCTGGCCGTCGGGCAGGACGATTTCCCGGGCCGTAGGGTCCAGGGTGGCGAAAAGCTGATTCTGAGTGTAGACCCCCGCGTCGGTCAGTAGATTGAGCAGAGTGGATTTTCCCACGTTGGTGTAGCCGACGATTGCAATGGTGGGGACGCTCAGTTTGCTTCGCCGTTCCCGCACCCTGGCCCGGCGTTTTCCCAGAGTTTCCAGCTCCTGCTCCAGGGCGTTTATCCGTCTGCGGATATGCCGCCGGTCGCTTTCCAGCTTGGTTTCGCCGGGGCCGCGGGTACCGATGCCGCCGCCCAGCCGGGACAAGCTTTTGCCCAGTCCGATCAGCCGTGGGAGCCGGTATTTCTGCTGGGCCAGCTCTACTTGCAGTTTACCCTCGCTGCTCTTGGCCCGCTGGGCAAAAATGTCTAGGATAAGGGTGGTTCGGTCGATGACCCTCACGTCGACGATTTCTTCGATGTTGCGGAATTGGCTTCCCGTCAGCTCGTCGTCGAATATCAGGAGATCGGCCCCGCTTTTTACGATGAATTCCTTGATTTCCTGTAGCTTTCCGCCGCCGATGTAGGTGGCGTTATCGATGCCGTCCCGGTTCTGGGTAAAGCGCCCGATGACGTCGGCGCCCGCGGTATCGGCAAGCTCCGCTAGTTCGTCCAGCGAGGCAAAAAGGTCGTAGCTTCCGGTATCCACACCGGCGATGACGGCTTTCTGCCGCCGTTCTTCACGATTCATATTCATATATGCAATCACCTTTCCTTTCGGTGTTGTTCTATTAGTGTACCACGGATTCTTCTAAGGGACAACCGGTTTGCTCAGATAATCCCGTTCAAATTCTTCCAAAGTTTCGTATGTCAACGGTTCAAGCCCCACTTTTTCATACTCGCCGAGGAATTGTTCCAAGGCGTTGTCGAAAAATGCGGCGGACGCGCTGAGATTATCCGGACAGAAGCCGCTGATCGCGTCGTAACGCTCCATATCGTACTGCTCATGGAGTTCGTCGAATAGCTGCTGTAAACTCGCCATGTTCATCAAAGCGAGATGGGGGTCGTTGATTTCGTCGGCCAGGAGCATTTTGTTTTTCCAATTTGAGACCATTTCCTCGTAGACACCGCGAATATCGTCCCTCGACGGAGCTTTTTTCGGAAAGGAAATGCTGTTGAAATAACTTTGCACTGCTGCCAGCAGCCGGCAGCCCGCTTCGTTTCTTTCGGCCGCCGTTTTTGAAGCGACGGCGTTTTGGATGAGAAAAACGAAGTTTTCAGGTTTTCGCGGCATCTGTTCCAATTCACAAAACCGCCTTCTCAAACCCAGTTTAAAATAGGTTTGGTTTAAAAGGCAGATCGTGTTTTCTGTTTCGTCAATCATTTCCGCCAGGAATTTTTTACAATCCCCTTCCTTTTTTTCGAGAAGCATGTCGGCAAAAGCCTGTTTTGCACGGGAAAACGCGGCATCAGCCCGGTCAAACACTTCTTTCGAAAAAGGTCTTGACAGAATATCCGCTGCCCTCAGCCTGAGCTCTGCAAGCCGTTTTTTTGCTTCCTCTCCGGAAGTGTAGACAATGTCCGCGTCTAACAGCTTTGATAGATGGGGCGACGCGCAGGCTGCGTCCGCCTCCAACCTCTCCCAGCTGGTGCAGTAAAGGTCGTAGCCCACGTCTCTCAGAAGGAAGGTTTTTCCTAAGGCCCATCCCCGGTCGTCGTCGATGACGATCAGCAGGTCCAAGTCCGATTTCGAGTGGACGTCTCCGGTCTGCTGGGAGCCGTATACGCCGATGAGGGCCAGCGCCCCGGGGCAGTCCCTTTCCGCTTTTTGGATAACGGCTTCGATGATTCGCCCGCTTGTTTTCTTGAGGCTCATCAGAAGAGTTTTGTTATTTTCTTTCATCGGAATTTGCCTCCCGCCTTCTTTTTCTCCTTCACCCACTTGGAAATCTCTTTGTGCCACTGCTGCTTTTCCCGGAGATAGCCCATTTTGTCCTCCACATAGCGATTTTCCGCCTTGAGGCTTAAATAGCTCTGCCAGCGCTTTTCGGAGAGGCTCCCGTCAGCGATAGCGGCGCGGATGGCGCAGCCCGGTTCATTTTGGTGGGTGCAGTCGGAGAATTTACATCGTCCCAGAAAATCCTCCACGTCGGAAAAAGCGCCGCTCAAGCCTTCTTCCGCGTCCCACATACCGATTTCCCGCATACCGGGGGTGTCGATGACCATAGCTCCGCTCGGGAGCATCAAAAGCTGCCGATGGGTGGTGGTGTGCCGCCCGCGGGAGTCGTCTTCTCGGATGGCGGCGGTGTTCATGACGGTTTCCCCCGCCAGGGCATTGACGAGGCTCGATTTCCCCACACCGGAGGAGCCGAGGAATACCAGGGTCTTCCGGGGGCGCAGGTAAGGCGCCAGAGCGTCGATGCCCTCCCCTGTCACCGAGCTGACAGCGTATACGTCCACGCCAGGGGCGGCGTCCTGCGCCTTTCGCACCGTCTCTACCGCGTTTTCCGCCATATCCCGCTTGGTAAGCACGACGACCGGCGTGCCGCCGCTCTGCCACGCCAGCGTGAGATACCGTTCCAGCCGCCCCACCTTAAAGTCGTGGTTGAGAGACGACAGAATGAACACATAGTCAAAGTTTGCCGCCACCGCCTGTTCGCCCCGGCCGGGGGTGGGGTCGAGCCTGCTGAAGAGGGATCTTCGAGGCAGGGTCTTGACGATGAGGCTATCGCCGCTCTCGTTATACTGGATGCGGACAAAGTCCCCCGCCGTGGGAAAAGGCTCCGGTTCCCTACCGTAGTAAACGGCGGTTTTCAGCTGGGCGAAGACGGGCCCTTCCCCGCAGACCAGCTCATACCGCTCCCGGTGGACGGCGGTGACACGGGCGGGAATGGTGTTATGGCTGTTTTCTTCTTCGATTTCGCAGTATCCGTAACTGGATAAATCCATCATTGTTTTCCTCCATAAAATAAACATATTTCTTGTTGACACAGTTGTTGACGACACGCATCAAAATCACTCCTTTCAAAAAATACGATCAGTTGGTTTCTGTGAAGCCGGATGGGGATATTTCTCATTTGGACGCAAAAATCCCGCAGAAAGCAGCCGTTCGGGGCTGCTTTCTGCGGGATTTAAGGCATAACGGAAATCCGTTTAAAGAAACGATTCCAAAAAATATGCACAAAAAAGGACACACCTGTTTCGATGTGTCCTGCAGTTAAACAGTATTCACGAAAGGTTACTTTGATTCCGGCCACGGCAAAACAAGGCGCAAAGCACCCAAGCCAAAGCCGCCTATTCAATTTTAGACAGAAGCCACCCTAATCCGGTACATTGTGGAAATCATCTAACATGCTCCTTTCGTTGCAGGCGGCAAAACCACCTGATGCTGTATATAGTATAACACGAAATTCTAAATTTGCAACTGCTTTTAAAAAAATTTATTCTGCAGTTGGCGGCCCGGCAAAACTCCGTTCCAAAACGCCGGCCCCAGCTATTGCATTCTAATCCCCCGTCACGCGGTATCTTCGCTCCAATGAGGAGCGGCGGTCAGAGCCGCTTCCCCGCAGAACACCGCTTTCTCCTGCCGGAGTGTTATTTTCCTCCGGTCGAAAAACGGATGGGAGCCAAACCTTTTTTCTTTATATTTAATACAGGCAAACTGCGACTGGACGGGGTCGTATCCGTTTGGGGACAGGTACAGCGTCCGGCTGCCTGAGACGTTATCTGAATCGGAGGTCTGGACCTCCAGCCATTTGAAATAAAAGAGATTTTTCGCGTAATACTCCTTCACGTCCTCAAAATCAAGATTGCGGTCGCCGTTATAGTGAAACCCATCGGAAAAGCCCACTTCTCCCTGACAGCCCAATAGTTTCCGCAGTTCAAGAAGGCTCAGCGCCCTGCCGGCTTCGTCCACAAGATAACCGCCGTAGCTGGGGTCCAGCATGACCCACCGTTTTTCCTCCGGGAGCCACGCCTCGCAGACTACGTGATTATCGCCATCATAGGGGGAAAGGGGCATCATGGACATCCTTCGGGCGAAAATCCCGACGCTGAGGCACATCTCCGTGAGTGCCGTCGACAGGGACAGGCAGTTGATGCCGGATTCCGGCCCTTTGTCGAGGGAATAGTCCAAAAGATCGATTGCGTTGGTGAGCCGGCTGTCATAATCCCCTTTGTGGTACACATGGGCCGCCAGCCAGGTCAAAAGCCGGCATGCCCGCGAAAAAGTATCCCCTATCCCCGCGATTTGGGAGAAGGAAAACCGTTTTTCCAGCTCCTTAAGGGACGGATGGGAACGGAAAAGAGTTTCCACCTCGGTTTTATCGTCCTGAAAGGAATCAAACATTCTCAGGGCGCCGGTAAAGACATCGTAACTCATAAAACAGCTCCATTCAGTAAATTGAATCGCCGCAACTGATATCAAAAGGCATAATCAGCAGCTTGAAAATGCTCTTGGCGTGATTCTCGAAAAACCATTTTGTCGCTTTGCCGTAGTTTTCTTTCTTGTCGAATTCCCAGTAGGAAAAATACTTGATGCATTTTACGATTTTTGTTAATTCTCTCGGCGGTTCGCCCAATTCGACCCCGTCGATGGTGTAAAACCGCTTCATGTATTTCACACTGATGCAGCCCGGCTGTTTTTCCTGTTCCGGGGCCAACGCGCGGATCAGCGTTTCAAAATCCTCCAGCTTTTCGGGTTTTACCTGGAACCGTTTTACTTCGGAAAAGGCGCTCATATTTTTCATCCTCTCTGTCGTGAGTTAAAACCAGCTGGAAACGGCGCGGAAAATAGGCGCCATCAAAAACGCCCCCGCGGCACAGCTTAAAAGATTGGCGCAGACGGCATATCCCACCCGCCTGCCTTTTGTCTTTCCTTTGAGAAAAACGGCACAGGCAACTGCTTCAGCGATAAAGATGATGATTTCAACGGGAATCATCACAAAGCCCGCCGATAATGTGCCACTGCGGACGAGGGTCACTCCCGCTGTCACCGTGAGGAACATCTGGGTCGCAAAGTTCATCAACAGGAGCAGAACCCAGTTTTCCCGGAGCTTGAATCCGAAGAGCAGCAGCATGATGCCTTCGATGAATAGTGTAGGGAGAAAGGTAGCCGCAAACTGTAACAGGTAGGCGAAAAAGGACGGTGTTTTGGCAGTATGGCCGGAAAAGTAGTCGTACCTGACGGTGCTCTGCAGTACCTCCCGCACTTGGGGTTCGCTCACCCGCACTTCCCCGCCTTTGGAGACGGTGATGATCCGGTACCGGTCTGGCAATCCAAAATACCCGAAAGTATGTACCCGCTCGTTCCCCTTTTTCTCGCCCTTTAGTTCCCCCCACAGCGGCACCGCCGTACCGCCTGAATAGGCGGGATACCAGCCCTCTGATTCATAACTTTTCAATTGCTCCAGCATCTCCGGGTCGTAACTGTCTTCGTCCGATTCCAGATTGTCGTAATCCCCCGGAGCTTCGGTGAGCAGGTCGAGATAGTATTCCTCTTCGGGAGGATTTTCGACTACGACGGTGAGCTGGGGTTTCGGTCCCATGTCGGCGCAGACTTTCCGGGGCGCAAACAACGTAAAAATCAGCGCCAGCGGCAGTAGAAAAAACAGGATGCGCTTGCAGTTCAGTCGTTCCACGGTGATGCTCCTTTCTCACACAGGGCTTCTCGTGACAAATACTCTGTTCGTACCATGACGTCCTTAAAGGAGTTTTATTTCCCGATAGACCACATAACGGCGCCCAGGTTACATGGTGATATCTTCTCGATAATCGGTTTCCAGCGATTCCTCCCCGAAGGTACACATGTCGTTCATAGCGGCCAAAGCGGTTTCCACGACCTGCATCATGATAGGGCAGCCGCTCCCTTCTCCCAGCCGCATGTTCAGCGCCAAAACGGGCTTTAGTCCCATTTCGTCCGCCGCGATGCGGTAGGCTGGTTCTTCCGATAAATGGGACGGGATGATGTAGTCCTTGATAAGGGGATTCAGGCGGTATGCGAGCAGCGCCGCCGCTATGGAGATCACCCCGTCGGCGACGATGGGAAGCCTGAAGTACCCGCACCCTAAGTATAACCCCACCATGGCCCCGATGTCCAGCCCCCCTACACATGAGAGAATGGAAACCGCGTCCTCGGGAGACAGCCGGTATTTTTGGAGTGCTTCCCCGATGACCGCCTTTTTCCGAGAAAAGGCCTCGTCGGTGAGGCCGGCTCCCCGCCCAACGATCCCTTCCGGATCAATTAAGCCGCAGGCCGCCATGATGCAGGCGGCGGCTGTAGTGGTGTTTCCCATGCCTACCTCACCGTTTCCGACGAGATCTACACCCTGTTCTTTCGCTTCCTTTGCATACCCCCAGCCAATTTCCATGGCGGTGAGGGCGGTTTTCGGATCCATGGCCGGTTCCCTGAGGAAATTGCGGGTACCGTCCATTAGGCGGCAGTCGTCGATGTTGGGATGACCCACGCCGTCTTTGACCCCCATGTCGACCACCCTCAGCTCTACTCCACAGTGGGCGCAAAGAACGTTGATGGCGCATTTTTTGCCGGAGGCGTAGTTCTCCATAAGGGCTCTCGTAAAATGCTGGGGCGTGGCGGCGACCCCTTCCTCGTACACGCCGTTATCCGCTCCGAAGAGGTAGAGGACTTTCTTCCCCGCCGCGTTTTTTACCTTGCCGGTAATACCTGCGATCTGGATGCTGATGGTTTCCAGCCGGCCCAAACTCCCCATAGGCTTTAGGAGGTTTTCCTGCCGCAGTTCGGCTTCCCGCAGGGCCTCTTCATTAGGTGGTTCGATGGCAGCTGCCATTTTTAAGATATCCATTTTATGGTCACTCCTTTCTGGGAATGCCATCAAATTGCCGCATCGGTTTGGGGCAATTTGATGGCATTGCGGGTTGGAAAAACTCTCTCACTCCCGGGGAAAAGCCATGTAAAGCAGGGCGTTGACGATGGCCGCCGCCACGTTGCTGCCGCCTTTTCGTCCCCGGGCGACGATGCAGGGCACATCGCTTCGGATAACAGCTTCCTTCGATTCCACTACATTCACAAATCCCACCGGCACTCCAATGATGAGTTTGGGAGAAACCTTTCCCTCTTCTATGAGACGGCAAAGGGTCAAAAGGGCGGTGGGAGCGTTTCCGGCAGCGAAAATCAGAGGTTTTCCGATGCTTGCCGCCCGCTCCATTGAAACAGCGGCCCGAGTAATTCCCCTTGCCTTCGCTTCCTCCGCCACGTCCTCGTCGGACATGAAACAGATGGCCTCGCTCTCGCTTTTTTGCAGAGCCGCCTTGTTGATTCCCGACCGGGCCATCTGAGTGTCGGTGACGATGACACAGCCCTCTTTTAACGTCTCGAGAGCCTGTTCTACCGCCCCAGGCGAGAAATAAAGGTTATCAAGATAATCAAAATCCGCCGTGGTGTGGATGACCCGCTTGATGATGGGCTCCTCCATAGGGTTCAGTTCCACGTCTCCCAGCTCTTTCGTGATGATTTCAAAGCTTTTCTTCTCGATGTCCATGGGTTTCTGGTAATTCATAAGTTCCCTTTCTATAACTCGATCCCCACCCGGGCGGTGATTCCCTCGTCCATGGGGTGCTTCAATTTCCGCATTTCGGTGACGTAGTCCGCAAGCTCAATAAGCTCCGGCGCCGGGTTTCGACCGGTGAGTACTACTTCCAAAGCGGGGGGCTTTCCCCCTAAAAAGCGCAGTACCGCCTCTCGGTTCAGATACCCGCCGGCGCAGGCCCCGACGATTTCGTCCAGCACCAGAAGAGTATCCTCCCCATCTCCGCAGAGGGAAACTGCCTTTTCAAAAAGCTTATTGTGTTCGCTAATGAGCGTTTCCTTCTGGGGCTCGGTCAGTTCCCAGGTAAAGCCACGGGGAAGATTCCCCCGTAAAACCGTTACACCGATGTCCTGTAAGGGCAGGATTTCCCCCGTTTCCATGGACTTTAGAAACTGGGCGAAAACCACCTTGAACCCCCGCCCTGCCGCACGGACGGAAAGCCCGACGGCAGCGGTGGTTTTTCCTTTTCCGTCGCCGCTGTAGAGATGAATAAGCCCTTTTCTTTCCGGTGTTTGCATAAACCTTTCCCCTTTCCGGATGATAGATAAAAATCCTTTTTTATGGTTCTAGTTTCCCCCCAGGAATGTTATGCTTTTGCTATCCCTTCCTCCAGGATGCGGTAAATCAGCTCTATATCAAGGCTTTTCCGCAGCGCGTCAGCCAACAGGTCGTACTGCCTCTCCTTATATTCCGTTCGGTCGAAAGTCCGCCCCTTGACGTAAACTTTTCCTTTTGCGCTGTAGAGCGCTTCGCCCAAGGCATCCAGAACTTCCCCGCTGTCAAAAATCCCGTGGACATAGCTGCCGCAGACGTTTTCCCGCTGCATCCCGTCGGGCTTTTGGCTGCCGTTTAGCTCGGTGAGAGTAGCCAGCGGAGGCAAATCGCCTTCGGTCTCCCCCATGTGGATTTCGTATCCGGAAAACCGTTTGCCCCGAAGGGAAGCGAAAAAGCCCTCCATGTCCCCAAACATCCCGTCTACCCGTGTACGAATTTTTTCGGTGCGGAAGACGGTTTTCCCAGGCAGCAGTCCTATCCCGGCCATTTCTCCCCCATTTTCGGCCCCTTCCGGGTCGGAGATGGTTTCAGTCAGCATCTGGTAGCCGCCGCAAATACCGAAGATGGGCGTCCCCTTTTCACAGAGCTGTATGATTCGGGCTTCCAGGCCCGACTGCCTCAGCCATTTAAGGTCGGCCATGGTATTTTTTGTGCCGGGAAGGATAACGAGATCCGGTTTTACCAGTTCTCCCGCCGACGAAACATACCGAACCGCCGCTCCTGCGATTTGGTTTAAGGGATCAAAGTCGGTGAAGTTTGAAATTCGCGGCAGGCGGATTATAGCAATGTCGATTTCTCCTTTGGGGGCGCTGTTATGTAGTTTTTCGCTCAAACTGTCCTCATCGTCGATGTCCAAATAGAGGTAGGGCACCACCCCCGCTGTCGGTATACCAATCAGGTCGTAAAGCATCTGAAGGCCGGGGCGCAGAATTTCCACGTCGCCCCTAAATTTATTGATGATGGTGGCTTTGATGTAGGTCCGTTCCTCCTCGGTTAAAAGCATGACCGTCCCGTAAAGGGCGGCGAATACCCCGCCCCGGTCGATGTCCCCTGCCAGCAGAACCGGTGCTTTTACGAGTCTCGCGAGCCCCATGTTCACGATGTCGTTTTCCTTTAAGTTGATTTCGGCAGGGGAACCTGCCCCCTCGATGACGATGATGTCGTTTTCAGCTGAAAGACTGTCGTAGGCAGCCAAAATATCGGGGATGAGTTGACTTTTATACTTAAAGTAATCGGCGGCGGCCATATTGCCCCGCACTATCCCGTTAACGATTACCTGGGAACCTCGGTCGCTGGTTGGCTTTAAAAGAATGGGGTTCATCCGCACGTCGGGAGGGATACCTGCCGCCTCTGCCTGCACCACCTGCGCCCGGCCCATCTCAAGGCCCTCGGCGGTGATATAGGAGTTGAGCGCCATGTTCTGGGACTTGAAAGGAACCACCTTGTAGCCGTCCTGCTTAAAAATCCGGCACAGCCCGGCAGCTAAAAGGCTTTTTCCCGCATTTGACATGGTGCCCTGTATCATAATAGATTTTGCCATAATCCGCTTCCTTTCTGGCTCCTTGTAGATTGTGGCAGCAGCCTTTTTCTGCCGTTATCCGTTTTCCTCCGCAATTTGCTTCATTGCCGCCAAAAGGGCGAGATTGTCAGCTTCGGTGCGTACGGCAATCCGGTAATAGCCCGTTCCCAGCCCCCTGAAGTTGGAACAATCCCGGATGAGGAAGCCCCGGGCACACAGCTTTTGATACAGTTCTTCGTCCGGATACCTAAAAAAGACGTAGTTTGCTTTGGAACCATAGACCGTCGCCCCCAGCTCGGTCACACCGTCGATGAGCCGCTGGCGCTCCGTTTTTAGGAAGCTGCGTGTCCTTCGCAGAAATCCTTTATCCTGCAACGCCGCTGCACCGCATGCGAGGGCAGGCACAGATACGTTCCAGCAGGGCCCGCAGAACACCATCCTGTGAAGCAGCTCCCGGTTTGAGGTCATACAGTACCCAAGCCGCAGTCCCGGCATAGCGAAAGTTTTGGTAAAAGCCTTCAGGATAATCAGCTGCGACGCAATAGGAGCCCCTTCTTTAAAAAGTCTTTTAAGGGAAATGCGCTCGGCGGCAAAATCCAAAAAGCACTCGTCAATGCAGAGCAGGCAGCCCTGTTTGAAGCATTCATCTAGAATCTGTTTGAGCAGTTTTTCTCCTAAGAGGGTCCCAGTGGGATTATTGGGGTTGCAAATGACTAAAACATCATGGCCCGCAATGTCAGGGAGAATTTTTTCAGTGAGGGCGAAGCCATCCTCTTCCCGCAGCATGTGGAAGTCAATCTCCGCCTCTATGGCCCGCAGCGCCCGTTCATACTCCGAAAATGTAGGCGCCATCAGCAGGGCTTTTTTGGGCTTTGCCGCAAACATGAGCCGATAAATCAAATCGGAAGCGCCGTTGCCGCAAAGGAAAAAGCTCCCTCCGAGGCACTCAAAGGCCGCCAACTCTTTTATAAGGGTTCCGCACACCGGTTCGGGATATCGGATGAGGTTCTGTTCGGCCTGCCGATATGCCTCAACTGCTTCCTCTGGCATTCCCAGCGGATTAATATTGGCTGAAAAGTCAACAGGCGTCTGGTGGAAGCGCCTTTCGAAAGAGTAAATATCTCCCCCATGTGCAAATCGATTCTGATCCATTGTATTTCTCCTTCTATTTATTGATGGAAAGGTAAAAAGTCCATTTTAAACACTTAATCAAAAGAAAAACGCTGTGAATCCCGTCCGAAGTCCTGCAAACAGGATTAGTCCCAGAACCGCTGTTATGTAGAGCAGCCGGTTGGCCCGCCGGATATCCTCCGGTTCTGCCGGACGGGTTTCGTCGCCGATGGTGGGCTTGCGGACCATCTTGCCGGAATAGGTTGCGTCCCCACCTAGGCAAAGGCCCAGTGCCCCCGCCGCGGCCGCTTCCGACTGTGCACTGTTGGGACTTGCGTGGTTATGACGATCCCGCTTCCAGACGCGGAAAGCGGCTTTTCCGTCATATCGGAGCAAAAAGGCCGACAGAATGGTCAGAAACGCCGTAATACGGGCAGGAATAAGGTTTGCAGCATCGTCCAGCCTTGCGGCGAATCGTCCGAAATAGAGATATCTGTCGTTTTTGTAGCCGATCATCGAGTCCAGGGTGTTGACAGCCTTGTACAGAAAACCCATCGGCGCGCCGCCGATCGCCATGAACAAAAGCGGGGCGATAACCCCGTCGGAGGTGTTCTCCGCCACCGTTTCCACCGCCGCTTTTGCCACCTTCTCTTTTGAGAGGGTTTCGGTGTCCCGCCCCACGATCCAGGAAAGGGCCTTCCGCGCTTCCTCCAGGTTCCCCTCTTGAAGGGCGGCGTAAACCTTCATGCTTTCGGTCCGCAGAGACTTGACCGCGAGGATTTGGTAGCAGAAAAAAGTTTCTGCCAGAAAAGCGCAGGCGGGATGGATCAGCCGGAGGAGCCAAAGCAGCAAAAGCGGCAGCAGAAAACTCAGGAGCACCACATAAACTGTCAATACCGTCCCCGCCGCCTGTTCCCCGCCGGGGGTTTGAGGAAAACGGGGGCGGAGAAACTTCTCCCCCTTTTCGATCATCCTGCCCATGAGCCGAACAGGGTGATAGAGCCAGTGGGGGTCCCCGAAAATCAGGTCCAGCACAAAGGCCAGAAGCAGAATCAAAACGAGTTTCATGGAGGCATTCCTTTCCCAAAAATCATATTTCCTCTAATATCGAGAGAACTTTACGGCATTCATCCCACTGGGCCTGGTAGCCATGGCCGTTTTTGGCCTGATAGCCGTAAAAGCCCATCTTCCGGCGCTCGAACCGCTCCATGACCGCCATGATCGTCCCGCCGTGGCAGACGATGACAGCGTCTGGGACGCTGCTTTTATCGAGCTCTGTTACGACCTCCAAAAAGCCCCGGCAGCACCGCTTCCGAAAGGCGTCTCCCGGCTCGCCGTTTGGAATCTCCATCCCCATAGTGTCGATAAATCTTTGATAAGCGGGGCTTCCATTGAGCTCAGCGTAGTTTTTGCCCTCAAAGTCCCCAAAGTCACATTCCCGGAAATCCGGGACAAACCGGGGTTCCACGCCGGGAAACAGGATGGCCGCCGTTTCAACGCACCGCCTCATGGGACTCGCGTACAGGGCAGACGGCGCGGTGAGCGGCTCCCTTTGAAGCAGTTCCGCTCGCCCCTCCGGGCAGAGGGGTTCATCGGTGACGCCGATGTACCGCTGTGTCAGATTTCCGGCGGTTTTTCCGTGGCGGAGAAAAGTCAGAATCATTTGGCGTCCCCTCCCGGCAGTTTCCCTTTTAGCATGGCTGGCAATCCACATTGGAGCAATAATACCGTGTCGGCGAGTTCCGCCAGCTTGCAGCAGAGCCGTCCCACACATTCCCGCCAGGCCCGGTCTTCCTTTTCCAAAGGGACTACGCCGCAGCCAATTTCATCGATGAGGACGATGCGGCAGTTCCCATCTGAAAGGCCGTTTAAGACAGACTCTTCAATCTGTTTTTCAGTCATTCCGGCCTTCAGCATTCGTTTGACGAGCAGGTGCAATCCGTTGAGGGCAGCTTTTTCGTGAAAGCCGTTCAAGGGGCAGCTCCCCCCATCGGCAAAATCGCCGTCGCGAAGGGAAAATCGCTCCTTAGCAAAGGCCGTCTTTCCCTGAAAAGCACCGCCTGTAATGAGAACCATGAGATGCCTCCTTTGATCCATTCCGCGGTTTGACCGCCGCGTTTCCCGTATTTTTCCTGAGTTTTTTCTTTTCCCAAAAGCGATTTTCGCTGTATTTGCGGCGGTTTCCGACTTCCCCGGTTTAAAACAGCGCGCAGGCCGCCAGGATGATGATTTCACTGATTTGCAGGTAAAAACCCGCCAGGTCTCCGGTGATGCCACCAAACTGTTTTTGACAAAGCTGCCGGAAAATCAGGGTATTGCATAGAAGCAGCGCCGCCCCGATCATCGTGATGTGGAAGGAAAACCACACTCCCGCCGCCAGCAGCAGGATGCTCAGTCCTCCCAGCACCACCTGTACCGTCCGGCGGTCGGCGTTCCCGGAAAACAGATGGGCAAGGCCCGAACCTTTGGCGGTGTTCATCGAAACCACCGCCAAACCGCTGAGAATCCGGCTCACCACGTATCCCATCCCGATTTCTACAATGTGAAAAGGATCATTGTACACCTGAGTGAATAGGCCGAAAAGCAGAAGGAAATAAACGCAGGTGTAGATTACGGCGAAAGCGCCGCTTCTGGGATCCTTAAGGATTTCCAGCTTTTTTTCCGGTTCGCCGTAGGAAAAGATCGCGTCGCAGGTATCGGCGTAGCCATCCATGTGGATGCCGCCGGTGAGCAGCACCGGAATTACCGCTGCCACCGCCCCGTAGAGCATGGCGTTAAGGCCCCAGTAATCAGCCAGGTAGTACCATCCGACCGAAACGCCGCCAATGACCGCTCCGATGAGCGGAAAAAAGCAGAACACGTATTTCATGTTCTCCTTTTTCCAGTCCACCTGGGGCATGGGAATTTTTGAGTACATGGAAAAGCAAATACTGAAAGCGCTTAACAGATTTTTCATGAAAGCGGCTCCTTTCGTCAGGATTTAGGTTGAATTAGGCGGCTGAGCGCTTTGCTTCGAAAATTTTGAAAGGTTCCCTTTCAGCATTAGAGGAATGCCCGCCACCGCCTTGACCACCAGGTCAGACTGAGCCGCCAGAAAACGGTTCACCTTCCCTAAATCCCGGATATACCGGGCGGTTTCAGGGGGGTAATCCTCTCCGTCGGAAAAAATTTCTCCGGTGATGACGATGAGGTTCGGGACGGCGTTTCTAAGCGCCAGTACATCCGCCTTGATGTAGGAAACAGGGTCTCCTCCCGGATTTGCCGGCGAAAAGGTCTCATTTGCAAGCAGATTCAGCATACACTCCAGCAAAACGGTTGTGGTATTTTGGAAGGACGGCTCATCCAGCGCCTCGCCCAGGTTCCGGTAAATCTCCAGCGTCTCGAACCCTTTTCCCTGCCGCAGGGTCCGGTGGCGCGCTACGCGGCTTTTCCCCTCTTCTCCGAAAGGCTCCATAGTAGCGATGTAAAGGAGAGGTCCCCCCAGGCGTAGAGCGTAATCCTCCCCCAGCCTCGACTTGCCGGAGGACGCCCCGCCGGTGATGGTGATGAACATGCTTCGGTTTCCCCCTTTCCGCCCATTTATGGGATATCATATTTGCCCAACGCACATGGAATCAGGATTTACAAAACCGCCTTTTCCTTTGATGAAAAAATAAAAATCACTTTTTCCCTTTTGGGCGGGTTTTTTCCCGCTTTTTTCGGTAATCACAGCAGGCCTCCACAAAATTCCGGGCGAAATTTTGGTTGCCGTAAAAATGCAGATGAGGGTACCCCGCCAGGATGTTCCCCTTTTTCTGGAAGCAGCCCCAGTTTTTTCCCGACGGCCTTTCCGCCAGAAAAACGCCGCCGTTGTAGCTGCTGTCAGAGTAGTGGAACTCGTGGGCGTTGATAACTGCCCCCTTCTCGCAAAGGAGGTTCTTCACCTGGGCCCGGAGGGTCACATACCCGAACCGGGTGAGCCGACTTGTCATCCTCCCCTCGCCAGGCAAAAGCCCCGCCATGGGGTAACGCCTCCCTTCGGCGGGAGAAAGTGCTTCCTGCAAGTAGAGAAACCCGCCGCATTCGGCGTAAATGGGGATTCCCTCTGCGGCGGCCGCCCGGAGGCTTTTGAGAAAAGAGCCGTTTGCCGCGAGCTTCGGCCCGTGGAGTTCCGGATAACCGCCGCCGAAGAGGAGGCCGTCCAGGTTTTCCGGCAGCGCCTCGTCACTGAGCGGCGAGAATGGAACGATTTCAGCCCCCAGCTCTTCCAACAGGTCTAAATTGTCCCGGTAATAAAAGCAAAAGGAATGATCCAGCGCCACTCCGACGCGGCATTCGCCCACCGGGGCCTCGGACAACGCCTCGTATGCCAGCGAAGGTGCCAGTTCCGCCAGCTCGAGAATTCCTGCCAAGTTTATCGTCTTGGCGGCTTTTTCTCCCAGAAGACGCACCTTTTCCTGCAAAGAGGTCACTTCCCCCGCTGTGACAAGCCCCAGATGCCGGCTTTTAAAGGAAGCCTCGGGAATCGCCGGCAGGTATCCAAGCGCTTTTAAGCCCGTCTGTTCCTCAACGATGCGCCTGTACATGGGATAGGACATGGGGGTGGCTCCATTTAGGATAACCCCGGCGATCCGATTGGGGCGGAAAGTGTGAAACCCTTTCAGTTCAGCCGCCAGGGACAGGGATTTCCCCTTGCAGTGGGCAACCAGCACCACCGGCGTTTCGGTGGCTTCACTCAGATGGTGGGAAGACGCCTCTGCGCTGTCCCCCGAAAGTCCGTCGTAAAACCCCATGACCCCTTCCATCAGGGCCAGAGAAACGTTTTTACTGTTCTTAGCAAGGAGAGACTTGACCGTTTGTTCCCCGCAGAGGAACAAGTCGAGGTTCCGGGAAGGAACCCCCACCACCCGGGTATGGAACATAGGGTCGATATAATCAGGGCCGCACTTAAAGGCGGCAACCTGCCTGCCCTCAGCCTTTAGAGCGGCCAGTAAAGCGCAGGTGACTGTCGTTTTGCCGCAGCCGCTGTGAGTACCGGCGATCATGATTCTGGGAAGGTTAATTTGTTCCAGTTTTGAGCCCTCCTTTCGACAGAATTATATGTAAAGCGATATTCTTTACATCTTAAAATCCCTATATTATCGGGCCTTTTCCGCTGTGATAACAGTTACAGGATTATGAGCCTCCATCAGGTGGTTTGCCCCCGCTTTCTTTGCCCGTGAGACGTTTACCGTGACGATTTCCGCCTCGCACCGAAGCTCCTGCAGCACTGAAATCGCCGCTGCAGTCGTTTCCAGCGTCACGGCATTCAAAACCACCCGCACTTGGGGATTCCGTTCAAAAAGCAGAGACAAAATTTCCCGCAGCTTCCCTCCGGTGCCGCCGACAAATACTTTGTCCGGAGCGGGCAGCCCACGAAGGCAGTCGGGAGCATCTCCAAGAATCGGAACAACGTTGAATGCGCCTAGATTTTGCCGGTTTTGCCGGATAAGTTCAATCGCCTCTTCATGGTGCTCCACGGCGTAAACCGTTCCATCACAGGCCTTTCTAGCCAGTTCCAAAGACATGGAACCCGTCCCCGCTCCCACATCCCAGACGATGTCGCCTGGATTGACCCGCAGTTTGGCGGCGGAAAGAATGCGCACCTCTTCTTTGGTCATGGGAACGCTTCCCCGGATAATATCGTCATCCCGAAGGGAAAGGTGTGCGTTTACATAAACAGGATTCTCAATATACAGCACTGTCAAATCGGAAAATTGCTCTTTTGAAAGCTCTTCTGCCGTCCCGGAAACAATCCGCTCGTCAGCCATGGAGAGATTTTCCCCGGCGTATACCTGAATCTGCGAAAGTCCCTGTTCAGAAAGCTCCCGGCAAACGTCGTGTGCCTTCTGTTTTCCCCCCGTGAGGACGAACACCTCCGGATGATAGGACACCGCCCCGAGAATCGAGCCGCCTCTTCCGTGGAGGCTCACAAATTTCACGCCCTCATAGGAACGCCCCAGCTTGGCTAGAAAATACTGGAAGCTGCTGATGCCGCAGCAAATTTCTACGTCACACTGTTCTTTGAGAGCCGCGGAAAGCCGTTTGGCCGCGCTGAAAAACCCCGCGTCCCCGGAAAGCAGAATTCCAACCGAGCGGTTTTCGTCGGCAAGAGCTTTGTCCACCAGTTCTCCCACGGGTACCGAAACGGCGTCTGGCCGGAGCGCACAACAGAGGGCGCAAAGCCGGTCAGTTCCATAAACGCTGGATACGCCCGAGAGAATTTCCCAGGACTCTGCGGTCAAAAGCTGGAGATTTCCCGGTCCAACACCGATGAGGAATACTTTTTTACGTCTGTTTGGCATGATGATGGGCATGATTTGTCCCCTTTCGATCAAGATGGCACCGGCGGACAATGGAGATAAGCAATTTCCATCGTGCCCGCCTCTTCTGTCAATTTGGCCGAATCAAGCCGACCTTAGTCCCTATGCCGGCTACAGGACTTCCCGCACCCTGTCGCAGAGCACGTCTGCGATGCGGGGGTCGGCCCCCAGCGTGTTCCCCAGGGTCACCTTGAGACCGGGATGGGCGGCGAGATATTCTTGGATCTCTTTCGGGATATCCTCCCGGATGTGGACGCCGGAGAAGAGAAAATAGGGCACCACCACGATGTCGTCCGCCCCCTGTTCCCGGAGCTTGTCGAGGCCCGCCTCCAGGTTTACGTCGCAAAACTCCATATAGGCCTGCTCCATGAGGACGTGGCTGAGCTTCTCCTTGACCATGGCGAACACATCCTCCATGGTTTTGAGGGTTTCGGGTTCCCGGCTTCCGTGGGCGATGATGAGAATTCCTTTCATTTGTACCTGGTTCCTTTCTAAAATAAACCTTCCGCCTTCATCTCGGCGAAGGTTTCGTCCGCCGCCTGAAGGGTCTTGTCAATATCCGATTCGGTGTGGGCGTCTCCGATGAAAATCGCCTCGAACTGGGAGGGGGCGAGATAGATTCCCCGCCGGAGCATCCCTTTAAAATACCGGGCGAAAAGCGCGGTATCGCACTGCTGAGCTTCCGGGTAGTTTCTGACGCCCCCCTCCCGGAAAAAGAGACAACACAGGGAGCCACACCGGGTGACCGAGGCTGGAATCCGATACTTTTCGACGAGGGACTGAAGCCCGTTTTCCAGCCTTTGGGCCAAATTGTCGATGTGCTCATAAATCTCCGGATGTCCGTCCAGGATTTTCAGTTGGGCAAGCCCCGCCGCCATGGCGACAGGATTTCCGGACAAAGTGCCCGCCTGATAGACCTTTCCGGTGGGCGAAACGGTTTCCATGAGGGCCCGGCTGCCGCAGTAGGCGCCCACCGGCATTCCGCCGCCGATGATTTTCCCGAAGGTGACAAGATCGGCCCGAACGCCAAAATACTCTTGTGCGCCGCCTTTTGAGAGCCGGAATCCGGTGATCACTTCGTCGAAGAGGAGCAGGGCGCCGCTTTGGTCGCAGATTTCCCGCAGTCCGCTGAGAAAGCCCTTCTCCGGCGGCACAACCCCCATGTTAGCGGCGACAGGTTCCACAATAACGGCGGCGATTTCGCCGGTATACCGCTCAAACAGCTCCCGCACGCTCGACAGATCGTTATACTCTGCCGTCAGGGTGTCTTCCGCCGCCTTTTCCGGCACTCCCAGACTGCTGGGAACACCCGCCGTCATCAGGCCGGAGCCCGCTTTGACGAGCATCGGGTCGCTGTGGCCGTGGTAACAGCCGGAAAACTTGACGATTTTATCCCGACCGGTGGCGCCCCTCGCCAGACGTACGGCGCTCATAACCGCTTCGGTGCCGGAATTAACCATCCGCACCATCTCCACGTGGGGCACCATCTTTGTGATGAGCCTCGCCATCTCCACCTCTCTCGCGGTAGGGGCGCCGAAGCTGAGGCCGTCTTTTGCCGCCTCCATGACGGCATTGCAGACCCGCTGGTCTGCCTGCCCCAAAATCATCGGCCCCCAGGAACCGATGTAGTCGATATATTCCCTGCCGTCCTCGTCATAGACGCGGGCGCCTTTTGCCTTTGCGATAAAGGGCGGTTCCAGCCCCACCGACTGGTAGGCCCGAACCGGGCTGTTGACCCCGCCGGGAATGACTTTCTTGGCCTCCCGGAACAAATCCGCACTTCTCATCATCAGCCGATGTCCCCCTTTTTCATGGCTTCGGCCAGTTCTTTTGCGTAGTAGGATATGAGGATGTCCGCCCCCGCCCGGTAGATGCTCACGGCGCTCTCGCACATGACGTTATATTCGTCGATGAGATTCTGTGCAGCGGCCGCCTTGATCATGGCGTATTCGCCGCTGACGCTGTAGGCGGCCAGGGGAAGCGTTGTCTGCTCCTTCACCGCGCGGATGACATCGAGATAGGACAGGGCGGGCTTTACCATCAGCGCGTCGGCCCCTTCCTCGATGTCGAGGAGGGCTTCCTTGAGGGCCTCCCGGACGTTGTGGCAGTCCATCTGGTAACCCTTCCGGTCCCCGAAGGCGGGAGCCGACCCGGCGGCATCCCGGAACGGCCCGTAAAAGGCCGAGGCGTACTTGACAGCGTAGGATAAAATCGGCGTGTTTTCAAAGCCGTTTTGATCCAGTGCCTCCCGGATGGCCCCGATGCGCCCGTCCATCATGTCCGAGGGCGCCACCATGTCGGCTCCTGCCTCCACATGGGACAGGGCGATTTTTTGCAGGAACGGCAGGGTCTTATCATTGTCCACCTCCCGCCCGCTCAAAATGCCGCAGTGGCCGTGGGAGGTGTACTCGCACATGCAGATGTCGGTAACCACGTACAGTTCGGGATACCGCTCCTTGAGGGCGCGAATGCCCTGCTGCAACGCGCCGTCCGGATTAAAGGACTCGCTGCCGCAGTCGTCCTTGTGAGCGGGCAGGCCGAAGAGCAGAAGGGACTTCACGCCGGACCGAAGGGCTTCTTCAGCGATTTCGCCCACCCGGTCCGGGCTGTAGTGGTACTGCCCCGGCAGGGACGAGATTTCTTCCTTAATATTTTCCCCTTCCCGGATAAAAACGGGCAGGATGAGGGAATCGGGGGACATGCGGGTCTCCCGCATCATTTTCCGCAGGGTGAGCCCATTTCTGAGGCGGCGGGGACGGATGATCTGGTTCATGGAATTTCCTCTTTTCTCAATCTATTTCAGGCGGTCTAAAACGCAAGTCACAAGGCTTTGGACCGAAGCTTCTTCCGATACAATTGTTTTCATGCCGTGCTTCTCTGCGGCCGTTGCGGTCTGCCGCCCAATGCAGAAGGCGGTGAGGCCGGACAAATCTTCTCCCGATAGGGATTCGGCGAAGCCCTCCGCCGTGGAGGCGCTGGTGAAAATCACGCCGTCGGACGAGAGGATTTCCCCGGCGTTTTCCGGCGGTTCTCTGCGGCGGCTTGTCCGGTAGAGAGGGAAATAGTCATAGGAAACCGCCTCCCCGAACACCTTTTCAATACCGCCGGAAGATTGTTCCGGCCCCAGCACCAAAACTCTTTCGCCGGGCAGGATTTGATCCTTCACAAGCTCCGCCAGATGCTCCCCATCGTATGTTTCGGGCACACAGTCGGCGCAGACGCCGCGGTTTTGAAGCGCCTCGGCGGTCTGTGTCCCCACCGCCCCGATTTTCGTGCCGGAGAGGGCGCGGGCATCCTTCCCGGCCTCGAAAAGCCAGTCGAAAAAGGCATCTACCCCGTTTTTGCTCGTAAAGAGCAGCCAGCGGTAGCCGGATAGCCCCTCAAAAACCCCCTTTATCACCGACAGCCGCTGGGTTTCGATGCAGGGATAGGACAGGACCTCCGCCCCCAGCTCCCGAAGCCGTTCCGTCAGGGTTCCCGCCGATGCTTTGGGCCTAGTGACTACGAGCTTTTTTCCCTTGAGGGCAAGTTTTGTAAACCAGTCGAACCGTTCCCCGTAGGAGCAGACCTCCCCCACTGCGATGACGGCGGGGGAATGAATCGCCGCCTTTCGCGCTTCTTCCGCCAGAGTCCCCACCGTCGCCACAATTTTGCGTTGCTCCGGCCGGGTGCCGTTTTCCACCACGGCGGCAGGGGTTCCGGCAGCCATCCCAGCCTCCAAAAGCCCCGCCATCAATTCCGGCAGTGCCGATACCCCCATGAGGAAAATCAACGTGCCGTTCAGTTCACAAAGCGCCCTGTAGTTGATGGAAAGCGCCTTTCCCTTTCGGGCGTGGCCGGTGACGATGTGCAGGGACGAGCAGGAGTCCCGGTGAGTGACAGGAATCCCGGCGTAGCAGCACGCGGCGATAGCGGAAGTGATCCCCGGAACCACCGTAAAAGGAATCCCGTTTTCGTTCAAAAGTTCCAGTTCTTCTCCGCCCCGTCCAAAGACGAAGGGGTCGCCCCCCTTCAGCCGGACGACGAAATTGCCGTCCAACGCCTCCCGTAAAAGGATTTCATTGATTTCTTCTTGGGGAACGGGGTGGTTTCCGGCGTTTTTTCCCACGTCAATGCGGCGGGCCGAATCGGGAATCTCATCGAGGATTTCCCGGGAAACCAGCCGGTCGTAGACCACTATCTGGGCCTTTCGGAGCAAATCCGCCCCTCTCCGTGTCAACAGCCCCGCGTCCCCCGGCCCCGCGCCCACTAAGGCGACAAACCCGCTCTTTTTCATCAGTCTTCCCCTCTCTGCCGCAGCTCCCACTCACAGGGCAGACTGCCTCGCTTCATTCTCATGTACAAAATCGGATAGGGATTTCCCTGCTCGTCACGCTCCGCCCTTTTATGGATCCGAAAGCCCATATGCTCGTAAAAACCTCTGGCCTGTGGATTTTGCTCGTTAACGGTCAGCTCGTATACCCCGTAACGCTCCACTCCGTATTGGAGCAGCGCTTTGCCGATCCCCTTTCCCCGTCTTTCCGGGGAGAGAAACAGCATTTCCAGCTTTTGTCCCCCTATCCCCATGAACCCGACGGGAGCATTCTCCTTTTCGGCAACGATCAAATGAGGGATTTCTTCCAGCGCTTGGGGGACATACTCCTTAATATTCTGGATTTCCCCCTCCGGCAAAAACAGATGGGTCGCTTTGACCGAACTTTCCCACAATTTTACCAGTCCCTCAATCAGAGCCGGCGTTCTCTCTTGTACCTCGATTATTTTCATCTGAGTTTCTCTCTCCTTGTGACCGCTGGAGAAGCCTGTCACTTCACCATTTTGGCCTCTTTGCTGAGCCGTTCTCCCAGAAGCTCGGCGTCCTCTTTCATGCCGCTGACACTTCCGAGAAAGATAGGTTTTCCTTCCTCGTAGTAAAATCCCTTGAGGCTCAAATCCTCGTCCAAAACCTCCGCAAAAGCCGCCACCGGCGCAGTGCAGCCGCCGTCCAGCGCTTTTACGAAGCTCCGCTCCGCCAGAGATACAAACCAGGACTCCACAGAGTTAAACTCCCTTAAGTAACTGTGATCCTCCCCCAGCCGGCCCTGTACCGCGATGATGCCCTGACTGGCGGCGGGGAGGATTTCGTCTGTCGAAAAATACCGGCTGATACGTCCCTGAAGCCCCAAACGCTCCACCCCGGCCGCCGCCAGCACAAGCGCTCCGTATTCGCCGCTGTCCAGTTTACGGAGCCTCGTCTGAACGTTTCCCCGCACCGGTTTGCAGGGGGTTTCCGGGAACAGGGCGGCAAGCTGGAGCTGCCGCCGTTTGCTGGCGCAGCCGATGGGCTTACCCGGCGTGAGCTCCAATGCCCCTTCCGGCAAAATCAGCACGTCCCTCGGATCTGCCCGCTTCGACAGCGCCACTACCGGCAGCTGTTCCGACAGGATCATCGGCAAATCCTTGTAGCTGTGGACGGTGATGTCTACAGCCCCTGACAAAAGCGCCTCGTCCAGTTCTTTGACAAACAGCCCTTTGCCGCCGATCTGCTCCAGCGTCCGGTCGAGGATTTTGTCGCCGGTCGTCTTCATTTTGACGAGCTCTATTTTGATTTCCGGGTGATGTCTTTCAATGCTGTCGATGACCATTTGGGTTTGAATCAGCGCCAGCTTGCTGTCCCGGCTGCCGATGCGGATGAGTCGTTTCATAGGGCCTGCCTTTCTATTTTCCACTTAAATTTTCTCGTAAAAATCTTCTCACTTTTTCCGTCTGCTCCCGGACGAGGGAATGGCCTTTGCCGTCCTTGGAAACGAAGCCGCCGATGAGGTTTCCCTCCGCCACCACAGCCGGAAAATAAAAGCTGCTCTCCTCCCGGCTGTCGGCCACGCTGACGGGGATGCGGAGGGCTTTCGCCGCCTCTCCCACCGCCCGGTTTACCGCCCGGTCGGTTGTCGCCGCTATGGCCAAAACGTAGCGGGAAGCCAGATCGTCCCGGTATTCCCGCCGTTCCCAGCGGATTTTTCCCCCATGTGCCAACGCTTCCACTGCCGCCGAGCCGTCCGGCGCGACGACGGTGATGGAAGCGCCGAAATGCAAGAGCGTTTCCACCCGGCGGGAGGCGATTTCACCGCCTCCCACCACCAGCACCGGTTTCCCGTTCAAGTCGATAAAGGCGGGAAACCGAGGAACCTCCGGACTTGCCGCCGGCTTCTTTCCGCCAAACCGCCGCCTCAGTTCCTCCTTCACCTGTTCCAGGCTGAGTCCCGCTTCCCGAGGCCTCGCAATGACCACCGCCGTCACCCCGCACCGGCGGGCGGCGGCGAGCTTTTCGAGAAAGCCCCCTTCCCGCCCGGCGTCCTTGGTGACGAGGTATTTCGCCCCCACCTGCCGGAGCAGGGCGGCGTTCAGTTCGGCGGAAAACGGCCCCTGCATGGCGATGATGTGCTTGGGGCTGAGCCCCAGCTCCCGGCACTGGCTGATCGCTTCCCCGCTGGGGAGCACCCGGGCGTAAAACCGCTCCGAAAAGCCCCTCAGCTCCGCAAAGGCGCAAAGTTCCTTGCTCCCGGTGGTCAGCAAAACACTGCCCTCCCGCCTGTCCAGCCAATCCGCCGCCGCTTCGGCGCTCTCCACGATGACGCAGCCGGACAGATCCCCGTCCCCCGCGGGCCGCAGCAGCCGCAGATATACAGCGTTCCTGTTTTTGCAGGCCGCTTTCAGGTTGGCGCTCACCTCCCGGGCGTAGGGATGGGTCGCGTCGATGACAATGCACCCTTCCGGGAACGCCACCTCCATCTCCGCCGCGCCGAGCCGCCCCTCATGGACCGTGAGCCCCGGCCGTTCGGGAAAAATCTCCTTCCCGTATTCTGTAGCGACGAAAACATCGGCAGGGAAGCCCGCTTCGCTCAGGAATTCGCCGCAAAGCCGCCCTTCCGACGTTCCCGCGAAGAGAAATATCCGCTCTGTCATGGTTTCGCCGCCTTTCAATCACTCATTGGTATTTCAAACGCTGCCACGTCAGTGGGCAGTCTATGACCAGCTGGTCTCCCGGAAAATACTGGATGGAATTCCGGATTCGGCCAGCCGCGCCGACGTGGGCCAAATGCTTGAAACCACCCCGTACCCTCGGTATGGGTGGACATCCACCGCCCACAAGGGAACCTTTCTCCCTGCTTCCGCTTTCATCGGGCTCCCAATGGGATACACAGGCTGACACCTTGCCTTAAAACGCTCCCCGCCGTAGGCTTATTCTCCCCCGTCCACCCCGCGGTATCCCCTCGGGGTGATGAGCTTGCCGTCGATCACCTTGGTCGTCCTGTTGCCGATGATGACGGTGGTGAACATATCCGCCGGGTATTCTTCCAGCTCCTTGAGGGTCAGCACCGCCGATTCCTGTCCCGCCCGCCCGATGTTGCGGACCACCCCGCAGGGGGTGTGAGGCGGCAGGTGCTCCGAAACGATGCGGCAGGCCTTTTTCAGGTAATCCGCCCGCTTTTTGCTGGCGGGATTGTAAATCGCCATGACAAAGCCAGCCTCTGCCGCCAGCCTAAGCCGCTTTTCTATGTTCTCCCAAGGGGTCAGCAGGTCGCTTAGAGAAATCACCGCAAAATCGTGGGTCAAAGGTGCCCCCAGCACCGCCGCCGCCGAGCAGGCCGCCGTGATGCCGGGAATGACCTTCACCTGGACATCTGCGTCAGTGTACTCGGCGAGCACCTCGTAGATAAGCCCCGCCATGCCGTAGATGCCTGCGTCCCCGCTGGACACCATGGCCACCGTTTTGCCGGAAGCCGCCGCCTCCACCGCCATGCGGCAGCGCGCAAGTTCCTGCTTCATGGGGGTCATAAGAATTTCCTTCCCCTCTGTGAGATGCCGAATCAGGTCGATATAAACGCCGTACCCGACGATGCAGTCGCTGTCCCCGATGGCGCGAAGGGCCTCCGCCGTCATCATGGCATCGTCCCCCGGCCCTAAGCCGATCACGTATAACTTCACTGCCTGTCCTCCTGTTTTTTCAGCGCCTCGTCCATGAGGCGGATAAAATCACCGGAAATCTCGTCCTTTGCGGCAAAAATCAGGCTGTCCACCGCCTTCTCCACCGCCAGTTCAATGAGGGTTACAGGATCCTCACTGAGCGATACTTCTTCTTTATAAATCAGGGCGTTTTTCACCTTTTCCACGAGACGGTGCTTCACTGACTGGATTTCTTCGGCACTTCCGTGAATCTCGAGCCATTGCCGGAACTGCCCCTCGTATTTCTCGATCACCGCCCCGATTTTCTGGAGGGAGCCGAGGACTTCGTCATCTCCATCGGAGCCGATGTCATCGATGTTGTAGCAAGAAACCCCCGGAATCGCCCCCACCTCCGGCTCGATGTCCCGCGGAACCGCCAAATCGACGAAAATAGCCGGTACACGGGCAAGGCCCTCCACCATCGCCTTAGTCACAGTAAAATGGGGGCTCGTGGTGGCGCTGACGACAAAGTCGGAGCGGCCGATTTCCTCCACCCGTTCCTTATAATCTACCGTGCGGCAGCCAAAGGGCACCACCGTCTCCCCGTGGCGGTACGTCCGGAGGGTCACCGTCACCGCGCATCCCGCGTCCCGCAAAAGCCCGGCACAGAGCCGTCCTATCTCGCCGTTTCCGATGACCAGCGCCTTTTTGTCCCTGAGTTCCCCGCAGACCGACCGCAGAAGCTCCACCGCCTGTGCGGCGGAGGACCGGGGCACCGCCCGGACCTGGACTTCCGTTTTCGCCTTTTTGGCGGCGGTCACTGCCATCCGGAACAGCGTTTCCAACACCGGGCCCGAAGCCTTCTCCTCCCGGGCGACTGCCGCGGCGGTTTTTACCTGGGTGATAATCTGGTCTTCGCAGAGAATTTGGGACCGAAGCCCGCAGGCCACCTCCATCAGGTGGTGAACCGCCGCCTCTCCCTCGTACCGCTGGAACAAATCACTGTAAAAATCTATATCCACCTGGCGGTCGGCACACAAAAGCGCCCCCGGCTCAGAGTCTTCCTCACCGTAGAGATAAAGTTCGGTCCGGTTGCAGGTGGACAGCAGTACCGCTTCCTCCACGCCCGCTTTCTTCAAGCGGCTAAGCTCCTCCCGCACTTGGGTTTCCGTAAAGCTCAGTGCCTCCCGAAGCCGGAGCTCCGCCGAGTGATGGTCGATAGAAAGCCCTTGCAGTCTATTCAAAACGGCACCTCCAATCCAGTTCCACGGCGGCCACGGTCACGCCGTTCCCCGCCGTCTTTCGAAACAGAAACCGCGGGTAATTTCTGCTTCCCTGTTCTTTTCCGGAAACAGCTTCCTTTGTCTGGCGGGCAAACTCTTCCTGTGCCGCCAGCCACGCCGCCCGTTCACAGACGTTGTCCACCCCGATCTGCGCCTCCACGAATTTGGACGGGGTAAATTCCCCCTCCAACTCCCGGAGCGCGTCTGCCGGAAAGGTGCGAAACCCGAGCTTCCACTCTTTTTGCAGCCGGAGAAGCGCCGGCTCCTCTCTTTTTAAATCCACGCTGGCCAAAAGGGTTACCTGCTCCATCGTCAAATTGTGTTCGCATAACGCGGACATAATTTGACGGTACAGCAGCTCATAATTAATATTTTTTCGACACCCCACACCTAACACAATTCGTCTGGGCACCAGATGAAGGGTCGTTTCAAAAGGTGACTTCTCCCGGTCGTCGGAAATGAAGATGCCCACCGTATGATTTGTTTCTTCCATTAGTTCCGGCGGCAATTTTCCCTCCACCGGATAATCTGACTGAAATCCAACGGGATTTCCTTTGAGTATTTCTGAGGAAATTGCCTTGATTCGGTCAATTTCAACTGTAAACGCATTTACCTTTACAGAAAATGAATCCACTGAAAACAGGGCATTGCAGTCGGTAGAGGTGGTGATGACCGCCTCCGCTCCCAAAAAGGTCGCAATCTGCTCTGAAAGATGATTAGCCCCGCCCAGATGCCCTGACAAAATGGGGATGACATACTTTCCCGTGTCGTCAAGCACCAAAACAGCTGGGTCTTTGTCCTTTTGCCGAACAAAAGGCGCAATGGCCCTTACCGCAATTCCGGCGGCGCTCACAAATAAAATTCCATCCGCCTCAGAGAATGCCTTTTCAGTGAAGTGCCGCAAACTGTTCTCCAAAAGCAGACAATTTTTCACAGGATATTTGGCGAACGCCCTGAAGCCCATTCCCTGAGATGCGAAAAATGCCCCCAGCTTCTCCTGAAGCGCCGCCCCCTGACGGGTAAAGGACACCGATAAAATCCGTTTCATGGGTTGCGATTCGCTCCTTTCAAAAAATGAATTCAGGGCCTCTATTCGGCCGTTCCCTGCCGAAATTCGTGGGAAAATTTGGGGTCGTAGAGCCTAGAGCGCTCATAATCGCTTCCCAGAAATCCACCGACAAGGATAAGCGCTGTCTTTTGTATACCCGCTTCCTTCGCCGCCCCAGAAAGGCCTTCCACTGTGGTCCGCACCGTTCTTTCGTCCGGCCATGTGGCCTTGTAGACGATGGCAGCAGGGGTTTCCGGCGGATACCCACCCTCAATCAGCTCTTTGGAGAGCTCCTCGGTCATGCCGGCGCTCAAAAACACCGCCATGGACGCGCCGTGAGCGGCGAGGGCCGCCATCCGCTCCCTTTCCGGGACCGGGGTGCGGCCTTCGAGCCTTGTGAGAATCACCGTCTGGCTCACGCCAGGAAGAGTGTACTCTGCATGAAGGGCCGCCGCCGCGCCGCAGAAGGAGCTCACCCCCGGCACGCAGTCAAAGGGGATGCCTCGCTCATCCAGGCCGTCCATCTGCTCCCGTATCGCCCCATACACGCTGGGGTCTCCGGTATGGAGCCGCACCGTGTCTTTGCCGTCCCGCTCCGCCTGCTCCATCACCGAAAGCACTTCGGGGAGCGTCATGGAGGCGCTGTTATAAACGGCGCATCCTTCCTTCACATACTCGAGCAGGGCGGGATTCACAAGGCTCCCAGCATAGATCACCACATCGGCTTGTTCCAGTAGATTTTTGCCCCGCAGGGTGATGAGGTCAGGCGCTCCTGGCCCCGCGCCAACAAAGTGTACCATAAATGCTTCTTCCTTTCCGAAAATCCAAAAATCACCGCCCGCTATTTGACGATGAGGATGGAAAAATAGCTGCTCTCGTCGGGAATTTCGTTGAAACTCTCATATAGCCGCTCGTTCTCCATAGAACAGCACTCCGCCATTTGAACCCGGCCTTGAAGGCCCATTTTCTGGAGGCTTTTTTTCACTTTCCCAAGGCTCCTGCCGCTTTTCATCAGCACTTTGTTCCCCTCCAGCTGGAGCAGTTCCTCTGTTCCCTCATAGGAAGCAGGCAGGATGTGGAGCGGCTCTCCACCGTCGCATAAGGAGATATTGAGAGCTGCCGCCGCCGCGCAGAAAGAGGGTATCCCCGGAACCATCTGGGCATCAAACCCCGCTTCCCGGATGAGCCGGTGCAGATACATATAGGTGGAATAAACGCTGGGGTCTCCCAGAGTGATAAACGCCACATCCTCCCCGATATCCAGCTTTTCAGTAATAAGCAGTGCGCTTTCTTCATGCGCTTTCCGGAGGGCTTCCTTATCCCTCGTCATGGGCATGGGGCAGAAAATCTGTGGCTTCCCTTCAATGTAAGGGGCGGCTATGGAAAGGGCGGATTTTTCGCCGCCAGTGTCAGGCACGGCGATCCATTGGACTTTTTGCAGGGTTTTGACCGCCTTTACCGTCAACAGCTCCGGGTCCCCCGGCCCGACCCCTACGCCATACAGAATTCCCTTCAATTTCCTTCCCCTTTCAGTTTTTGGCAGAGTTCCATGGCCCCCTTCGACTGGACGACGATCTCGTGCTCGTTGACGAACAGGATCACTTCCACACGGCAGATCTCGTGTACCCGCCGCTCAAGATATTGGAGCATTTTTTGCAGGATGCTGTCCCACACCTTCTCTGCCATCCCGTACAAACATAGTAGTCTGTGGATCTCACTGGTGGAGGCCGCCTCCATGATGGCGGCAATAAGAGCCCGATCCGCGCCCAAAAGCGCCGCGTGAGCAGCAAAAATCTCGCATCGGCAGTCAGCCACCTTGGAGTGGGTGTTCATGATGCCCGCCGCCAGCTTGGAAAGTTTGCCTGCGTGGCCCACCAGCAGAATATTTTTCACCTTTTTATAGACGGCGTAATCCAGTGTCTCCCCGATGTAATTGGAGCACTTGACGCCCTTTGTAAAGTCCAGGCCCAGCTGACCTTCAGCCACCTCTTTACCGTAGTTGCCGGGACAGAGGAGCAGATTTTCCCCTCCCTCCGCCAATATAGTGTCCATTTCGGTCTGGATGGTTTTGATAAGAGCCTCCTCACTCATGGGTTCGACGATGCCGGTGGTCCCGAGAATCGAAATGCCGCCGACGATACCCATATGTGGATTAAAGGTATGTTTGGCGATTTTTGCCCCGTCTCGGGCAGAAATGAGAACTTCCAGACCGCCACTGTATCCCGCTTTCTCCATAATTTCTGTCAAAGCAGCCCGAATCATCTTCTGTGGGCCTGGATTGATGGCCTTAGCCCCCACCGGACATCGCAGGCCCGGTTTTGTCACAGTGCCAATACCCTCTCCGCCGTAAAGCCAAACTCCGCTTTCACACTTGCGCACCCCCACTGTAATCCGGATGCCGTTTGTCACATCCGGGTCGTCCCCCGCGTCTTTGACGACGGTGCAGCGAACCGCGCCTCCTTCCGCCCACTCCCAGTCGGAAAGCGGCAGATAAAGCCGTTCTCCCTGGGAATTGCCGATTTCAACTAAGCGGATTTCCTCTCCGCAAAGGAGCATTAAGGCCGCCGCCTTGGCCGCAGCGGCCGCGCAGGCGCCAGTGGTGTAACCCTTTCGCAGTTTTTTTCCCTCTTTGACGGCGAAATCACTCACAACGGCCAATCCTTTCTAAGCAGTTTATTGACAGCGGCGCGGCCCTGAGATACAGTAGCTGCCGTCCTGTCGACAGGGAGCTTGTCCTCTTTCCCCAGGACTTCCATCAAATGGGCGATACGAGGCAGGCGCAGGTGGTTTTCCCGGAGCTTTTGCGGCTCGTCAAACAGTTCCTTCGGCGTACCGCTGAGCGTCACCCGGCCGTTATCCATCACATAAGCATAGTCACAGAAAAGCGGCACAATATCCATTTCGTGGGTAGCGATGACAATGGTAACACCTTTTTCCCATTGAATTTTCTGCAGCAAGCCCATAATCCCGCTGACCCCTTCCGGGTCGAGGCCCGCCGTGGGCTCGTCAAGGATGATGAGCTCCGGCTCCATAACCAGCACCCCGGCGATGGCGGCTCTCTTTTTTTGCCCGAAACTTAAAGCGTGGGTGGGCCTATCCGATAACTGCGCAATTCCTGTATCCCTGATGGCCTCTTCCACCCGTCGCTCCACCTCTTCTTTGGGAAGTCCCAGGTTTACCGCACCGAAAGAGATGTCTTTGCGGACGCTGGCGGAAAAAAGCTGATCGTTTGGGTCCTGAAAAACAATGCCGATTTTCCTCCGCACCTCCAGCAGGTCCTTTTTTCTGTAGGAAATCCTCTCTCCGTCCAGAAAAACTTCCCCGCTGTCCGGGGTCAGTACCCCGTTGAGATTCAAAAACAGGGTGGATTTTCCCGCCCCGTTTCCGCCCAGCACGGCGGTGCATTTCCCCTTAGGGAATGAAATACTCACGTTGTCAAGGGCTGGCTTTCCCTCCTCATAGCTGTAGCATAAATTTTTGGTTTCAATAATATTCAACTGAACGCCCTCCTTTGGGCGGCCCTTTTAAGGCTATTTTTTTATTTTATCACAAACTGCCTGTTATTACAATCAAAAGAACAGCCGGCAGATAATTTCCAACCCGGCCAACCCCACGGCAAAACTACCCGCTGCCCAGTAAAATTCCTTGCAGGGGCGGTATTTTTCTGTTAGCGTGTCAAGACACCCTCCTCGGCAGCCTCTCGATTCCAGCGCCGCCTGCGCCCGGTCCACCCGTTGATAGGCCCGAATGAACAGTGTCGCCGCCAGCGTTCCTGTGGACATCATCGCTGTTTTGAAATTTCGGTAGCCCAGCCGCGACTGCTGGGCTACTCGCATGACGGCGGCTTCCTCCCAAATGACAAAAACATACCGGTAAATAAGCTCCGTCAAAGACACGATTATCCTCGGAAGCGGGCTTTTTTCCAGCACGCCGAACAATGCGTTCATAGGGGTGTTGAGAGCGAGGAAATACATACAGCTGATAGCCCCCAGCGCACGTAGAATGAGCCTGCCGCCCCGCAGAAGCGACTCCGCCGTCACCCCATAGCTGCTGCCACCCGCCTCAAAGCCCAGGAGCATCTCGGCGCCGGCAGGAATCCGGCCGACGATGATAGTGAGCGTCCCCAGCAGCAAAAACACCCCGGGCACCATTAAAAGACGCAGATAACGCCTGATGCCCGCCGCTCCGTAGTAAAGGGAGGCGGCGGACATGACAAAAAGCGTGCAAATACTCACCAGCATGGATTTTGACGCAATGCAGACTGCCAAAGGCAAAAGGGAAAACCAGAGTTTTCCCTTTGGATCCACCTTCGCCAGCTTGGAGCGGTACGCCAAATCGTCTATGGCGATCACTGCTTTGATTCCTCTGTTTTTTCCGGTTTTTTGGCTGTCACCCGTCCCAAAACGAAGCCGACTACCCCCGCGCCCAGCGCCGCCTGAAGCGCAAACAGCAGCGATTCGATCTCGCCGCTGGCGGGCTCCAAGAGGGAGCTGTACCAGGGCTCATAGTCCGGAGCGATTTCGGTGATCGCTTCTTCCGCCAGGCCGTCCGCCCCACCGAATTCCGCGTCTTTTAAAAACACCAGCGGAATCACGGCAATAAGGACGACAATCGCAATTAGAATCAGATTTTTCTGCCAAAGTTTCATCATAATGTTCCTTCCTTTCTTACATGGCGCCCAGGGCAGTGAGCTCTTTGGAGCTGTATTTGGCCAGTACGTTGTAAACGACTACCGTGAGCAGCCCTTCGCAGACAGCCAGCGGAATTTGGGTCAAGGCAAAGATGCCCATAAATTTCACGATAGCCTCTCCAAAGGTGGGGGAGGGATAGGCAAATGATAGCTGGAAGGATGTGACTACATAGGTAATGAGGTCTCCGAAAAAGGCCGCCAGAAAAACACTGATCGAAGCGCTGACTTTCCATTTGCGGCAGAGTTTATAGATGCCGAACGCACAGACAGGCCCGACGATTGCCATGGAAAAGGTGTTGGCGCCCAACGTTGTAATGCCGCCGTGAGCCAGCAAAATCGCCTGGAACAGCAACACGATAACGCCCATAACCGCCATAGCTGCAGGCCCGAACAGAACCGCCCCCAGCCCTACGCCAGTGGGATGAGAACAGCTTCCCGTCACCGACGGAATTTTCAGCGCCGACAGCACAAAGGCAAACGCGCCGCACATGGCAAGCAGAATCAGGTTCTTAGACGACTCAGCGACCTTTTTCTTGATAGAGAACACGCCCCACACCACAAACGGCAGGCATAAGGCTCCCCACAAGATGCACCACCCGGGGGCCAAATACCCCTCGGCGATGTGCATGGCCTGGCCCTTGACCATCGGGAAGAGCAGCATGAGGCTGAGGGCCGTCGCCACGGCGACTGCGAATTTCTGGACTTTTGATGTTTTCATGATTTTTCCTCCAATAGATGTACTTACCAAAACGACAAAAATCCCCGGAAAACCGTCCCTGCTATGAAGCAGAACAGTTTACCCGGGGCTTTTCGTCCGCACGAAAATAGACGCAAAGAAAACCTCGCTCCGTATGAGGAAAATCCATTGCAATAGCGCCGATATTGGCGATCAGATGCATATTCCTCAGACAGAAAAGCTAAAAAGCCGTATTTTTCCAGAAAAAACCCGCCGGCCGGCTTCTCGGTCAAATACCCCGTCTTCTTTCCGCTTTTTCCTTAAGCAAACGATACACCCCATACACTGTGAAGTTACCGCCTTCCGCATTTTGGCGATGCGGAGCGCATCGGCAGGTCTTCCGGCTCGGACGTCAGCAGACTGTATCTTCCGCCTTCCCAGGGTTTCCCCCAGTGGCCGCGCCGCCAAAGCAGCGCATGGAAGCGTCCTCTTTCCACACGGCAGCAGGACTGCTCGGGATTTGCACCCGATTCCCTTTTAATGCGCGGCTTCCCGCGCAACCGATACCAACTATTAAAGCTTTTTAATTGTACCATAATTTCCATTCATTGGCAATAAAATTACGGCAGAATGATGAACTTTCTGCCCTCTCCTGTTTCCCTTATCATCAAAAAGGCTGGACAGAAATCCTGTCCAGCCTTTTTCTATATTAACGCATGCCGAAATCCTAGGACGGCAGCCGTTTCGCTTTTTTCCCGAAAAGTTGAGCTCCCGTCGTCACCACCGCCCCGACTCCCAGGTAAAAATAGTAGGTGATACCGCGCCAAATGAGCATAGCGGGCAAAATGAGCTGGGACGGGAAAAAGACAGCAAATACCGACATGAATCCTAATTCGGAAGCCCCCACCGCTCCGGGCAGCGGCACCGAGGACACGGCGATGTTCAAAAGCGCCTGAATAGCCAGCATGGCAAAAATGGATTTTCCGCTGAGCCCAAAGGCCTTATAAACCGCAAAGGGCACCAGGTACATGACGTTGATCTGAATCACCGTCATCACGAGCACTTTGACCATCAGTTTCGGATTTTTCTTGATGTAGTCAGCGCCCCGGCGGTACTCTGAAATCTGCTTATCGGCAATATCCACCCACTTCTGTTCATTTTTTATGAGCTTGATGCGGTGCAGCAGATGAATCAGCCCCATCACCGCTTTCCGCACCCAACCGCTTTTGAATATCATCAGCCCGATGCATACGATGAGGATCAGGTTCACCGCCGTGCCGTAGATGACAAGGTAAATCACCCCGCCGAAGTTATCCTTGATAAGAGTTCCCTGCAAAATGAACAGCACCAGCGCGCTCCCCAGCATGGCGATCTGGTAGAACATGACCATCACGAGCAGCGACAGGGACGAATGCCCCACTTCGATGTTGTCTTTCTTCATAAAATAAACCTGGGCCGGCTGGCCCCCGGAGGACGACGGGGTGATGGAGCTGAAATAAAACCCGATCATCGAGTATTTGAGCGCCTGCAAGGGTTTCAGCTTATAGCCCATGGTTTTGAGGATCATGGTATTGTTCACCGCCTCGCAGCAGATGAAACACAGCATCATGAGAAGCCCCAGCCCCACATAACGCAGGTCGATGCTCTTAAAAATTGCCGCCAGGTCTTTCAGGCTGTTATCCTTTAAAAAAATGAAGAGGGTCAGCCCAATGAGTCCTCCGCAAACAATCAGACTCAATGCATGTTTTTTCTTGTCCTGCATCAGGCCGTCCTCTCCTCTCGTTTTGTCCCCTGCCCTATGATTTTCTGAAGGGCCCCGCTGTCGAGAGCCTGACGGATGCGCCCCATATTCCGGCGCATTGCCATAAGGGAATACTCGTCCATCAAAAATTCATATATGGCGGTGGCCAGGTTCTTGGGCCTCTTCCAGAGCACCCGACCGATATGGTGCTGTTCAATATATTTGGCGTTGTTCAGCTCCTGAGGCAGCGTGGGATGAACCACCATCATGGGTAGCCCTGAATGAATAGATTCGAACAGGGTGATGCCGCCGGGCTTTGTGAGGATGAGATCCGCCCATCCCATATATTCGTCCACCTTTTTGGTGTATCCCACTACATTGACGTGGGGGAACCTGCCGTGGAGCTTGTCGTAAATCTCCCGGTTGCTGCCGGCTAGGATCACCGTTTCCACGTCGGGTAGACTTGAGAGCTCCTCGTAAAAATCCATCTCTTTTGGGAGCATCCCCAACCCTCCGCCCATGATGAGCAGGTGCTTTTTCAGGGAACTCTCAGCGGGCTTCTGACCCTTGAAACACTGCCGCACCGGAATCCCGTAGACAAAAACCTGTTCGGCGGGAACGCCCCGCCCCACAAGCCCTTTTTTCACCTTTTCGGCTCCCACCAGATAGTAGTCCGTTCCGGTACTCACCCATTCAGGGTGAACCGAAATGTCGGTGATACAGGTAACGAGGGTAATGTTGTCGCCAGTCTTTTCCTTGTAGGCGGTGATGATGTCCGACGCCACTGGGATAGTGGAAATGATGATGTCGGGCTTCTCCGTCCGAATGAGCCGCTTGGCGCACTGGACGAGAAAATCACCCATAGGATATCGGGCTATATTGAGCTGCTTTTCCGCATGGGAGGAAAACTTGTAAAAGGTGCTGTAAAGCTTGCTCCCCCTCCGCACCAAAAGCTCGAAGGACTGATATATTTTCTGTGAAAAGTTAGGCATAGCGCAGCTGAGGATGTCCCTTACCACCGCCTGAGAACCGGGAAAGCTCCTTTCCCAGTCGGATTTCAGGCTTTGTGCCGCCGAATAATGCCCCATACCGAATTTTGCTGTCAAAATCAATGCTTTCATCGATACTGACTCCTTTCTGGGAATTTCTCTGGTCAAACCGTTTTCCCGGAGGTTTTGTTCTACTAACAGAACGAATCGTTTGTCCGCCTGTCTTCAAAAACTGAAAAATCTTTTCCATAGATAATATTTTACCCTGAAAATTCAACTTTCTATCAATTTTTGGAAAATAAGGGGTTCTTTTCCCTACTGCTATTTTTTGCCAGAACATTTCCTGCATGTTCCTCTGAAAACCCGTCCATACTGACGGTACAAGGTTGAAGGGGGCTAAAAATAGTGTACAGTAACAAAGTGGAAATCTGCGGCATCAACACTTCTAAGCTGACAGTATTGAAAGAGAAGGAGAAAATGGAGCTTCTAAAAGCTATGCACGAAGGCAGTCCCACCGCCCGTGACCAGCTCATTAATGGAAATTTGCGGCTGGTTTTGAGCGTTATCCAACGGTTTACAAACCGGGGCGAAAATTTGGACGACCTGTTTCAGGTGGGCTGTATCGGGCTGATGAAAGCCATCGACAACTTTGACGTATCCCAAAACGTAAAATTCTCCACCTACGCCGTGCCCATGATCGTGGGCGAAGTACGGCGTTATCTCCGAGACTACAATCCGGTGCGGGTCAGCCGTTCTTTAAAAGACACCGCCTACAAGGCCATGCAGGCCAAGGAGCGCCTGACCGACAAGCTGGGCCGGGAGCCCACCATCGTTGAAATCGCCGACGAAATGGGCGTTAAAAAGCACGAGGTGGTTTTGGCGCTGGAAGCCATCGTCGATCCGGTTTCCCTCTACGAGCCGATTTTCTCCGACGGCGGCGACACCATCTACGTCATGGACCAGGTGTCCGACTCCGCCGACGACGGCAACTGGGTGGACGAAATCGCCATCAAGGACGCTCTGGCAAAATTAAACGACCGGGAGAAACGGATCATCGCCCTGCGGTTCTTCCAGGGGAAAACCCAGGTGGAAGTGTCTAACGAAATCGGCATTTCCCAGGCCCAGGTGTCAAGGCTCGAAAAAGGGGCGCTTGCCAAGGTCAAGGGAGAGGCGTAACGGGATTCCCCAGTTGATAGAAACGAAAAACAGCCGGTTTGTTACGACCGGCTGTTTTTTATGGCGTTGACAACGATGTAGGGGCGGGGCTCAGGCAATTTGCAGGTGTAGGAGCGAACAGCGTTCGCCCGCGATGAACCGCGAACGTTCGGAAAGAAAGGCGGGCGGAGCAGAGCCCCGCCCCTACTCTTTCAAAAATGTATTGACTTCCTGTAGCTACTATATTATAATAATTGTAGCGACTGAAAGGAGGTGTGCCATGTCGCAGAAAAAAATAGGCCGTCCGCCATCCCCTGATTCCAAACACACCATGTTTCGGGTCCGCTTGGACGATGAATCGGTAAAACTGCTGGATGAATGTGCAGAGAAGCTCCAAACCAGCCGTTCCGAAGTCGTCCGCAAAGGAATCAAACGGATACACGATGACCTACATTAAAAAGCGGGAGAAACGGCGCAACTCTGTGACAAGAAATCACCGCTTCCCCCCAAGGCACATCCGCCACAAGACGGTGTACATGAAATATTATACATCATGTCGCCCCGACTTGCAAGCGTATGTGCACCAAAAACAAAACGAGGTGACAACTATGTACGAAGCAATCGGAGCTTTATACGACGAACTAATTGATTCCATCAGCCATGAGGTAACTTCCTTGCCTGATTACTGGGACGTCAGCGACAACGCCGTCAAAGCCGAGGAGGCCTTATACAAAACTCTTTCAGACGAACAACGGACACTTTATGACAAATTAAATTACGCTGACTACGAACTGGATTCTCTGGAAGCCAAATCCGATTTTACCGTCGGCTTCCGTCTCGGCGGCGCGCTGATGCTGGAAATACTGTCCGAATAACCCCAAAAAAGGAACAGTCAAACTGACTGTTCCTTTTTGTTATCATTTATTTTCTCTTCTTGATTTTCACAGGGCTGATTCGGGTGTCGGCGGGCGGCTGATAGCCGCCCCTACGCTTCACCCGCGGCGGCTTTCGGACTAATTCCGCCGTCTACTCCCCTTGCAGGTATTCATCTATCGCCTGTGCGGCGGATTTTGAGGTAATTCTGCTGCTATTTACCTTGCAAATACTCATCAATGGCTTGTGCGGCGGATTTACCAGCGCCCATCGCCAAAATAACCGTAGCAGCACCGGTAACCGCGTCGCCGCCGGCGTAAACGCCTTCCCGGGAGGTCAGGCCGCTGTCGTCCTGGGTGACGATACAGCCGCGGCGGTTGACTTCCAGATTCTTCGTCGTGTTTTTGATAAGGGGGTTGGGGGACGTTCCGATGGACATGACCACACAGTCGCAGTCCAAGATGAACTCGGAGCCTTCAACCACCACCGGGCTTCTTCTGCCGGATTCATCCGGCTCGCCTAGCTCCATCTTGACGCATTTCATACCGCCGACAAAGCCGTTTCCGTCGTTTACAATCTCAACGGGGTTTGTCAGCACGTGGAAATCAATGCCCTCTTCCTTGGCGTGCTCGACTTCCTCGAGACGGGCGGGCATTTCTTTCTCGGAGCGGCGGTAGACGATGCTCACCTTCTCCGCTCCCAGACGCATGGCGCAGCGTGCCGCGTCCATAGCGACGTTTCCGCCGCCGACCACCGCCACGTGGCGGGAGTGCTGAATCGGGGTGTCGCTCCCCTCTTTGTAAGCTTTCATCAGGTTGACACGGGTTAAAAACTCGTTTGCCGAGTAGACACCCTTGAGGTTTTCGCCCGGAATATTCATAAACCGGGGAAGTCCTGCGCCGGTGCCGATAAATACTGCCTCAAAGCCCTGATCGAACAGCTCGTCGATGGACTCGATGCGGCCGATAACCATATTGGTCTCGATGTCTACTCCCATGGCCTTCAAATTGTCGATTTCCTTGCCGACGATCTCCTTGGGCAGTCTGAACTGGGGAATTCCGTACACCAAAACGCCGCCTGCGGTGTGCAGCGCCTCAAAAACCGAGACCTTGTAACCCCGTTTCGCCAAGTCGCCCGCACAGGTCAGTCCTGCGGGGCCTGCGCCGATGACGGCGACCCTGTGGCCGTTCTGCTTAGGAACTTTTACTTCTTCTTTGTTGTGAGCCATGTGCCAGTCGGCCACAAAACGCTCCAACCGGCCGATAGCCACCGGCTCGCCTTTGATGCCCCGGACGCATTTGCTTTCGCACTGGGTCTCCTGAGGGCAGACGCGGCCGCAGACCGCGGGCAAAGAGCTGGATTTGTGGATGATCTGGTAAGCGCCTTCAAAGTCCTGCTCCTTGATTTTCGCGATAAAGGCGGGAATATCGATGGCAACGGGGCATCCCCCGACGCAGGGTTTGTTTTTGCAGTTTAGGCAGCGGTTTGCCTCGTCCACCGCCTGCTCCGGGGTGTAGCCCAAAGCCACTTCCTCAAAATTTCTTCTGCGGACGCTGGGGTCCTGAACCGGCATTTCGTTTTTTTTGAGCGACATGTTTGCCATATTTTATCCAAACCTTTCTGATTGTAAAGTCCGTTCCCTTTACGGGAGTTCTATCTCATGGGAAGAAGCCTATTTGACCTCTTTTTTGAAGAGGTTGCAGGTATCTTCATACTGATGGCGCTCAAAATCCTTGTACATGGTTGCGCGCTCCATCGCTTCGTCGAAATCCACTAAGTGCCCGTCGAAATCAGGGCCGTCCACGCAGGCGAACTTGGTCTCTCCCCCTACGCTCAAGCGGCAGCCGCCGCACATGCCGGTGCCGTCGATCATAATGGGGTTCATGCTGACGACGGTTTTGATGCCGTACTCTTTGGTGAGCTTGCAGACGAATTTCATCATGATGAGCGGGCCGATAGCGATGACTTCGTCGTACTGCTCGCCCGCGTCGATAAGGGCTTTCAGCGCGTCGGTGACAAGGCCTTTATCCCCGTAGGAACCGTCGTCGGTGCGGATGCAGAGCTTGTCGCTGACAGCGTTGAACTCATCCTCCAAAATCACCAGGTCCTTGTTGCGGAACCCGACGATAGAATGTACTTCCGCTCCCAGCTCGTGGAGCTTCTTTGCGATGGGGTACGCGATGGCGCAGCCCACGCCGCCGCCTACAACCGCCACTTTTTTGAGCCCTTCTACGTGGGAAGGTACCCCCAAGGGTCCGACAAAATCGTGAAGGCTGTCGCCCTCATTCAAATGGTTTAATTTCTCGGTGGTAGCGCCGACGATCTGGAAAATAATGGTGATGGTGCCCTTCTCCCGGTCGTAATCGGCAACTGTTAAGGGAATCCGCTCGCCGTTTTCATCCACTCTGAGGATGATGAACTGGCCGGGTTCGGCCTTTTTGGCGACGAGCGGCGCTTCGATCTCCATGAGGGTGACGGTGGGATTCAGGCTTTTTTTCTTCACAATACGGTACATAAATTCACGACTCCAAATCTAAAAAATTTCGGTTGATGAAAAATCAATATATACGAACAATAGAAGGGGCAAGCGGGACGCCCCTGTCGGGGGTACCCTGTTCGTCCCTTCTATCCTGTTCATCCAACTAATTTATGTCGCGGGCAGCAAACTAAGCTTAATGAATTGCAACGGCAATATTGCCGCTGCAGGCTCGCCGTCCCCCTCCTGTACAGTCCTAAAACCTCTTAGAAATCGATTTCGGTGTCGTAGTAGCAGGCTTTCAGGAGTTTTTCCATCTCTTCCTGAGTGGGGATACGGGGGTTGGAGCCGGTGCAGGCGTCGCCGATGGCGTTTTTGGCCACTTCGGGGAGCTTCTCGAGGAATTCCTTCTCGTCGATGATGCTCTGATCGGCTTTCAGGCCGCCTTCGCCGTAGTTTTTGATGCCCTGAGGGATGTTCAGCTCGTCGTTCATGTGACGGAGCTCGGCGATCAACGCGTCAACCAGCTCGGCGGTGTTGGAACCTTTCAGGCCCAGGAACCGGGCGATGTTTGCGTAACGCTCAGCAGCCACTTCGTTTTTAGAGTTAAACTTGATGACTTTGGGCAGGTACATGGCGTTTGCGCAGCCGTGGATGATGTGTCCGCCGCTGAAAGCAGCGCCTGTCTTGTGCGCCATAGAGTGTACGATGCCCAGCAGAGCGTTGGAGAAAGCCATACCGGCCAGGCACTGTGCATTGTGCATCCGGTCGCGGGCTTCCATGTCGCCGTCGTAGGATTTTTTCAGGAATGTATGAATCATCTGGATGGCATGCAGAGCCAGAGGATCGGTGTAATCGCAGTTGAGGGTGGATACATAAGCCTCAATGGCGTGGGTCATGGCGTCCATACCGGTGTGAGCGGTCAGCTTCTGAGGCATGGTCTCCGCCAGATCGGGGTCGACGATTGCCACGTCGGGGGTGATATTAAAGTCAGCCAGGGGGTATTTGATACCTTTCTGGTAATCGGTGATAACAGAGAATGCGGTCACTTCGGTAGCAGTACCGGAGGTAGACGGAATGGCGCAGAATTTGGCTTTCTGTCTCAGTTCCGGAAAGTTGAAGGGGGTAATCAGATCCTCAAAGGTGGTGTTGGGGTATTCATAGAACGCCCACATTGCTTTCGCAGCGTCGATGGGAGAGCCGCCGCCCATTGCGACGATCCAGTCGGGCTCAAACTCCCGCATAGCCTCGGCGCCTTTCATAACGGTCTCTACTGAAGGATCGGGCTCGACGCCTTCGAAGAGTTTGACTTCCATACCGGCCTCTTTCAGATAGCTTTCCGCTCTTTCCAAAAAGCCGAACCGTTTCATAGAGCCGCCGCCTACGACAACAATCGCTTTTTTACCTTTTAAGTTTTTCAGTTCTTCCAAGGAACCTTTTCCATGGTACAAATCTCTCGGCAGTGTAAAACGCATTTCAAATTCCTCCCCATACAATGTCACTAATGTAATCGTTTCAAAAATCGGACAAGCTGTCGAATTTTCTCTACTGATAATATTTTAACATTGTTTTTTGGGGCCGGGTAATGTATAATTGATATGACGTCATCTAAAATGATACATAGGAGTAGAAAAATGAATTTGCAGCAGCTTCGTTATGCAACTGAGATCGAAAAAACCGGCTCAATTACAAAAGCCGCAAAAAACTTATATATGGGCCAGCCCAACCTTTCAAAATCCATCAAAGAACTGGAACAGGAGCTGGGCGTGACCATTTTTGAGAGAACCACAAAGGGGGTAAAACCCACCCGCATCGGTCTGGAGTTTCTATCCTACGCCCACACCATTCTGGCACAGATGGAGGAACTGGAATCCCTTTACAAACCTCGTTCCGAGAAGGATTTTTCCTTCAGCATATCGGTCCCCCGGGCAACCTATTTGACAGCCGCGTTTACCGACTTTTTGACGGAATATGTAGGCGATGGGCCGATAGACGTCCATTTTCGGGAAACCTCCAGTATGGCGGCCATCCAGGACGTGGCGTCGGGCAGTTCCCAACTGGGGATTATCCGCAGCGAAAACATTCACGAGCGTTATTTCCTGAACTTTCTCAGTAACATGCATTTGGAATGCAAACCGATTTGGGAGTTTCAAATGTGCCTGCTCATGAGCAAGAACCATCCTCTTGCCAGCTGCAACGAAATCGTCTACCACATGCTGGACGGCTACATTGAAATCGCCCACGGGGATTTTCAGGTGCCGTCTCTGACGGCTGCCGACCTTTCGGAAACCGCCAAAAACATGGGGAGCAAGCGAAGAATCAGCATTTATGAGCGGGGCAGCCAATATGATTTACTGAAACGGCTGCCGGGGACTTACATGTGGGTCTCCCCTATCCCCTGCTCCATCCTCCAGGAAAACGGCCTTGTATTAAAGGAATGCGCCGTGGGAGCCGTCAGCAAAGACCTGCTGATTACCCGCACCGGACACATTTTCACCAAAGAAGAACAAGCCTTTTTAAATACCGTCCGCCGTTTTACCGAAAATAATCCCTTTCAGGTGGGACACACCCGCTGATTTCTGAATACGCTTTAAAACATTATACTACCAAAGTTATTATAGTATATTTTGTCCTTTGATACAATATCTATTTTCGGCAAAATATCTCTGTCCGAAGCTGCAAATTGTGACGATTTTTCCAATAAATTGCAGAGTTTGCCTGAAAATCCTGCATTTTGATTCTAAAACTGTTTAAACAAAATTCTGTAGAAAACGATTTTTTCGGTAAACCGCTTGCTATCCCTGTCTTATAACCAGTAACCTGTCATTCAAAGGAGTTTTTTATGAAACTTGTCGTCACCGACGAAACCCTCATCACCCACAAAACCATCCGTCTAAAACTTTTGGATGATTTTCCTGACTGTAAAATCTACGATTTCACTTCGAAAGAACAGCTCATTCCACGTATCCACAATGCCGACGCAGTGTTCATCAATCGCATCGCCATCCCGCGGGCTGTCATGGAGCAGTGCCCAAACCTGCGGTATATCGGCCTTTTTGCCACTGGCTATAACGGCGTGGACATACAGGCCGCCACAGAACGGGGGATTACCGTCTGCAACGTACCGGAATACTCTTCTTACGCCGTAGCCCAGCACACCATGGCCCTGCTTTTGGACATCGTCAACCGGGTGTCGGTTTACTCCCCCATGGTGAAACAGGGCGGCTGGAATGATGAAAGTATCATCTCAGTACCGCTTACAGAACTTTGCGGCAAAACTCTGGGCATCATCGGCTGCGGCGACATCGGTATGACCTTTGCAAAAATGGCACAGGCCATGGGGATGAAGGTGCTGGGGCATCGCCGAACCCCCAACCCATCGGACGAAACCGACACCTTCCGTTACGCAGACCTTCCCACCCTTTACCGGGAATCGGATGTAATTTCCATCCACTGCCCCTTAAACGACGAAACCCGCGGTATGATTGACCGGAATGCCCTTTCCAAAATGAAGGACGGCGCCATCCTCCTCAACACCGCCCGCGGCCCCATTTTAAACGAACCGGACGTGCTGGAAGCTCTGAACTGCGGAAAGCTTTACATGGCGGGCCTCGACGTTCTCGCCAAAGAGCCACCCGTCCCTGACAATCTCCTTCTCCGCCATCCGCGATGCATCGTCACGCCTCACGTGGCCTGGTCGCCCCTGGAAACGAGACAGCGCCTCATCGACATTACCATCGAAAACTTTTACGCTTATCTGAAAGGACAACCGCAGAACGTGGTGAATTTTTAAACGTCAAAATAAGCGCTAATAGAATCCCCCTGAAGCAAAAGACTGCTTCAGGGGGATTATTGTTTAATCGCCGCAGGTCCTTATAAATTGGAGGATGGCCCCTCCAGTTCTGCCTGTTCCGCTGTTTCTTCAGTTGGTGCATAATCGGTAAGGCCGTCCTGCCAGTAGTCCTGCGAGGCAGATTGGACGGATTCTTCTGGCAAAGTCACGCGTTTTCTCCGACTTGGCTCCGGCGTCACAGCCAGCACTGCCAAAAATAAAGCCGCCGCCCAGAAAAAATGGGACAATCCCAAATCGTTGCCAAGGTTTACAAGCATGGTGAGAAGAAATCTCAAAAAATTGAGGCCAAAAAAGACGAAAACCGGGATGAGGGTGGGAATTTTCCCCCGCACTGTCAAAATGGTGACAATTAAAAATCCCAGGGGAAACACCGCGATAAACAATGTAATAAAAGCCCACATGGTATCGTATTGATACTGTGAACTGAAAGCGATCAGATAATTTATCGCATCTGCTGCCCAATACAGGGAAAACGGCAACCCCAGCCATTGAACAGAACACTTGCCGAGCAGAATCAGAACCGATACCACTGCCAGACAAATCATCATCGCCGGCGTAATCAGATCGTCCACACTAAAGATTTCAATGAACTCCCGGTAACGAACGTTAAATATGAGGTCGTTTACCTCCTGCAACGCACACACACAAGATAAAACCGCCGCAATGAGCAAAAAAGTGTTTCCATTCGCGTTTTTCGTCAATTTCATCTTCTGACTTCCTTTCTTTTCGCAGAAAGTGAGCGCGCATCCTTCGAGCACTTCCCTCTGTTTATATTGTCGATCTAAAATAATTCAGTTTACTCCGGCATGGTTACGGACTTTTACCGGCAAAGCAATCACCGAAAGCAACACCGCCGTCAAAAACAGGATATTGCTCCACTGATAGTTGGAAAATAAGTACCATCTTTCGCTGTGCAGCATCACATATGCCAAAGGGGCTGCCATGTAAAATCCCAATAAAACAATGACCGTGATCCTTGTGGGAATCACCAGCAGCACCGTCATCAGGATGATGGCATAGAGAAGGGCCGGAATCAAAAAAGAAAACAAAATCTCCTGATAATGATAAGCCCAATAATCAGGCACAAAGATGCCAAAGAGTATGCCCCTCCCATATTTCTGAAGCGCAGTTAAAATAGACGGCACAAAGTAAAATGTCAGCGGCAGAATCATCATGGCCGCTTTGGTTTTTGCCCGAATGAGGGCGGCTGACACTGCGGCGAGAAATACCGCTCCTAAAAATCGGGTCACTCCAATAAAAGAATACCCCATTTGCATTTTCAATTTTCGCAGTTCGTGGTACCCCTCAATGCCGTCGGCGATTACCAAAAGTGCCGCCAATCCGGCCAGCACTGATGCCGTGATGAACAATGCCCGTTGCCTACCTAAAACCTGCCTTTCCACCGTATCACCCCCTATGGATTTTGTCAGTGACTCGTCCGTTTACAGCACGCAGTACTGCTCCATATAAGCATCCATTTTCTGAAGCATCTCGCTGTAGTTTCCCTCGCCCGCCAGATATTCCCGAATGTCTTTGACCGTCACAATGGCGTGAACGTCGATGCCGAATTCCTCTTTTACCTCCATAACGGCGGTTTTTCCGGCGTTTTGGCCCACTTCACAGCGGTTGACCGAGATGAACATGTCGTTTACCGTCACCTTCGCCGCGTTCATGAGCACCGGTACCGTTTCCCGGACGGCGGTTCCAGCGGTAATCACGTCTTCGATGATGATGATTTTGTCTCCATCCTGGGGCTGATACCCGACAAGCGAACCGCCTTCGCCGTGGTCTTTTGCTTCTTTCCGGTTGAAGAAATACGGTTTGTTGATGCCGTACTCCCGAGCCAGCGCTCCAGCAGCGGCCGTCGCCAGAGGGATTCCTTTATAGGCTGGGCCGAACATGGCGGTGAAGTTTTCCCCGCAGGTTTCCTTTATGCACTGGGCGTAGAATTTGCCCAAAGTATCGATTTGCTTTCCAGTGCGGTAATTACCGGTGTTCACAAAATAAGGGGAAAGCCGTCCGCTTTTGGTCTTAAACTCTCCGAAGCGGAGCACATCGGCACTCATCATAAACTCAATAAATTCTTTTTTGGCTGCTGATAACATATTTTTCTTCCTTTCCGGCCGAGATACCCAAACAGGTAAATTTTTCTTAATCAATTGATTTTATTTTATCACAATTTTCATACAAATGCAATCTCTTTTCTGCAAAAAAGCCTTCCCGGAACGAGCCGGAAAGGCTTTTTGCTATATATGGGTTTTCGTATAATGGCTATATTGGAAGTTTTTGTTGTGATAAAACTGTTTTTCAATATAGCGATTATTTTTTGCCCATTTCTCCGTAGTAAGCCTGGGTGTACAGGTCTTTCAGCTCGGAGATCAAGGGATAGCGGGGGTTAGCAGGGGTGCACTGGTCTTCGTGAGCCTCGTCGGCCAGATCGTCCAAAGAATCCATAAAGGTTTTCTCATCGACGCCGAAGTCCTTGATGGACATACACTCGTTGAGGGAGTGTTCCAAATCGATGATGGCTTTGACCAAGCTCTGAACGCCCTCTTCAGTGGTCTTGCAGGGCAGGCCCAGGGTTTCAGCGATTTCGGCATAGCGAACGTCGGCGCTAAATTTTTCGTATTTCGGCCAGGTGGCGAATTTGGTGGGTTTCTGGGCGTTGTAGGTGATGACGTAAGGCAGCAAGATGGCGTTTGCACGTCCGTGAGGAATGTGGTATGCGCTTCCCAGCTTATGGGCCAGAGAGTGGTTGATTCCCAGGAATGCGTTTGTAAAGGCCATACCTGCGATACAGGAAGCGTTGTGCATCTTTTCACGGGCTTCTCTGTCGTTGCCGTTGTCGTAAGCGCGTTTCAGGTACTTAAAGACGATCTTGATGGCCTGGAGAGCCAAACCGTCGGTGTAATCGGAAGCCAGAACCGAAACGTAAGCCTCGATGGCGTGGGTCAGAACGTCCAAACCAGTGTCAGCGGTGACAGATTTGGGAACCGACAGGGTGAACTGGGGGTCAACGATAGCCACATCGGGGGTCAGCTCGTAGTCAGCCAGAGGATATTTGATGTTTTTCTTCTTGTCGGTGATAACAGCAAAGGAAGTAACCTCAGAACCGGTACCGGAAGTGGTGGGTACGCAGACCAGCTGTGCTTTGTTGCCGAGTTTGGGGAAATGGTAAGCACGCTTTCTGATGTCAAAGAATTTCTGTCTCATGCCTTCGAAGGAGATGTCGGGGTGCTCGTAGAACATCCACATACCTTTTGCAGCGTCCATTGCCGAACCGCCGCCCAAAGCGATGATGACGTCCGGCTGGAAGTGGTTCATAGCCTCCACACCGTGCATGATGGTTTCAACGGAAGGATCGGGCTCGACCTCTGCGAAGATCTCAGCATGGCAGTATTCAGGACGTTTTCTCAAGTAGTGGAGGACTTTATCGACGTTTCCGAGTTTCACCATCATCTCGTCGGTGACGATGAAAGCACGGCTGATGTCGGGCATTTTCTCCAGGTACTGGATAGCGTTGTATTCAAAGTAGATTTTCGGGGGAACTTTAAACCACTGCATATTGACTCTCCTCTTGGCGATGCGTTTTACGTTGACAAGGTTCATCGCGGAAACGTTGGAGGTTGTGGAGTTTTTACCGAAGGAGCCACAGCCCAGGGTCAGCGAAGGAGTATTTTCGTTGTAAATATCGCCGATACCGCCCTGAGAAGAAGGAGAGTTGACGATGACACGGCCGACCTGCATAGCCTCGCCGTAAGCGTCGATGACCTCTTCGTCGGTGGAGTGGATGGCAGCGGAGTGTCCTAAGCCGCCCATGTGGAGCATCTTTCTTGCCATAGCAAAGCCTTCTTCGCGGCTATTGACCACGATATAAGCCAGGATGGGAGAAAGTTTCTCTTTAGAAAGAGCATACTCAGGGCCGACATCGGGGATGCGGGCGATGAGAATTTTGGTGTTCGCAGGAACTTTGATTCCTGCCTGCTCTGCGATCCAAGCAGCGGGTTTGCCGACGATAGCGGCGTTTACGCCGGTCTTCTCAGCGGGGAAAGCGTAAGCGGACAGTTTCTTTGTCTCTTCTTCATTTAAGAAATAGCAGGAATTGTCCTTCATGTATTTCTCGAATCCCTTCTGGAGCTCTTTGTCAACGATGACAGCCTGCTCAGAAGCACAGATCATACCGTTATCGAAGGTTTTAGAAAGCATCAGGTCGTTGCAGGCACGTTCCAGATTTGCGCTCTTCTCGATGTAGCAGGGAACGTTGCCGGGGCCTACGCCCAGAGCCGGTTTACCAGTGGAGTAAGCGGCTTTAACCATTCCTGCGCCGCCAGTGGCCAGAACCAGAGCGATGTCGGGGTGGTTCATCAAAGCATTGGTTGCGTCAAGGGAGGGGACTTCGATCCACTGTACACAGTTTTCGGGAGCACCAGCTTTGATAGCTGCATCACGGACAATTTTTGCGGCCTCAGCAGAGCATTTCTGAGCGGAGGGATGGAAGCCGAAAATGATCGGGCATCTAGCTTTTGCAGCAATCATGGCTTTAAACATAGTGGTGGAAGTCGGGTTTGTAACAGGGGTTACACCTGCGACAATGCCCACGGGCTCTGCGATCTGCATGATGCCGGCCAGGTCGTCGTCTTCGATGATGCCGACGGTTTTCTGGGACTTGATGTCGTGCCAGATATATTCGGTAGCAAACAGGTTTTTGATGATTTTGTCTTCGTAAACGCCGCGGCCGGTTTCCTCGACAGCGAGTTTTGCGAGTTTGGTGTGATTGTCAAGACCTGCCAGCGCCATGGCGTGGGCGATCTCATCCACCTGCTCCTGATCGAGTTTCATGTACTCTTCGAGAGCAACTTTTGCTTTTGCGGCCAGTTCGTTGACCATTTCAACGGGATCAACGGTCTGAGGGGCAACTGCTTTTTCTTTTGTAGCCATAATACGAAAACCTCCCATTATTCTTCACTGGAATCAGTGTGTGTAACGACTGTGATTTTGCTTGTTAATCATTTAACAATGCCATTATAGCCTATTGTTATTTTTTTGTCAATAACCATATCTGGTTTTTCGCCCTTTTTCACCCCCAATGTTTCACATACAAAAGCAATGATTTTTGTATGCATTGCACAATCATCCTTTTTTTCTATCAAAACTGCGCCGATGGGAACCAAAAAATGGAAAAACGTTTATACTGTTTCTATTCTATCGGATTACTTCCCTTTAATCAAGACTTTGACACGAAAATTCAAGGGTTTTCCGATAATTTGTCACAAACAAAAAATTTTGCGCTCAAATGGCCTTTATATATAAATGTAGAAACTGTTCATTGTACATACCGCTTTACCGCGTCCTCTGCCCTATTCGGATATAAAAACGAACCTTTTATTTTTTCATCCTTCATAATCTTCTTTAAAACCATGTCGACACTTTCTTTTTTTCCTCTGCTCCATAATATGAGGGGACTCGCAGAAGGATTTTTGAAGAGCAATGGAAAGAAAAACTGCAAAACAACGCAAAAGAGCTCTAAAATTTTTAGAAATTCCAGACAAATTTAGGCCGATACCATGGTTTTTTTGCCCTCAACTTCCAGATTCATACAAATTGAACAGAAGTCTCCTCTTTTTCATAGGATAATTTGGCAGAATTATTTTGCAGGATTTTTAAAAATAACTTGCAAAACAAAAATAGATGGTGTATGATAAGTACAATGCCTCGAAAGCACCTGTTTGTTCCGTGCGCACAAAACGAACCGAAAAGGGCTTCACACAGGCTTCAAGTATGATTATTGGAGGTACCGGCAATGGCTCGTTACAGTGAATTGTCCGTTGATGAATTGTCTGCTCTGAGGGAATCTTTGCAGGCTGAATACGAAGAAATCAAATCTTGTGGACTCAAACTCGATATGTCCAGAGGCAAACCCTCTGCGGCCCAGCTGGATCTGTCTATGGATCTATTAAACTGCCTCACTGAGGAAGATATCAAAAGCGTCAGCCCAGACGTGAGAAACTATGGGCTTTTGGAAGGTCTGCCTGGAATGCGCAAGCTGTTTGCCGATATGCTTGGCCTCAAGCCGGAAGAAATTTTTGTCGGCGGCAACTCCAGCCTAAACTTGATGTACGATACCCTGGCTAAAGGAATGCTCTTCGGTTACTACAACAGCGAGAAACCCTGGAGCCAGTGCGGCAAAATCAAATTTCTCTGCCCCGTTCCTGGTTACGACCGCCACTTTGGCGTCACTGAGACCCTGGGTATTGAGATGCTCACCGTTCCTATGACTTCTACCGGCCCTGACATGGACATCGTCGAGGAACTGGTGAATAACGACGCTTCTATCAAAGGGATCTGGTGCGTCCCCATGTATTCGAACCCCGACGGCATCACCTACTCCGACGAGACCGTCCGCCGGTTTGCAAATTTGAAGCCCGCCGCCAAGGATTTCCGTATCTTTTGGGACAACGCCTACTGCGTCCACCATGTCAGCGACCAGCACGACGAGCTTTTAAACCTCATGGACGAATGCCGGAAAGCCGGTACCGAGGACAGCGTCTTTATGTTTGCCTCCACCTCCAAGGTGACCTTCAGCGGAGCGGGCGTTGCCGCTTTCGGATGCAGCGAAAACAATATGAAACACCTGGTAAAACTGATTTCTATGCAGACTATCGGATTTGACAAAGTAAACCAGCTTCGCCACCTGAAATATTTCAAAGATTTGGATGGTGTCAAAGCCCACATGGAAAAACACTGTGCTTTGATGAAGCCCAAGTTTGAGACGGTTCTCCGCCACCTGGATGAAGAAATCGCCCCGCTTGGCATCGCCGAGTGGAAACGTCCCAACGGCGGTTACTTTATTTCTTTGAACGTCTTGAGCGGCTGCGCAAAGCAGGTTGTCTCTCTCTGCAAAGAGGCAGGAGTCGTCCTGACTCCTGCAGGCGCCACCTTCCCCTATGGTGTCGACCCCTTGGATCGGAACATCCGTATCGCTCCATCTTTCCCCACGGCGGAAGAACTGGAGATGGCGACCAAGGTGCTCTGCCTCTCGGTGAAGCTGGCTTCTGCCGAACAGCTCCTGGCTCAAAAAAAAACAGCTGGAAGTGAAAAGGACGCTACGGTAGTGGCATAACCAAAGCTAATAAAATCCCCCGGATTACATACCGGGGGATTTTTAATTGAATAAAAACAGCTTTTTGCATTTTAGAATACAGGGTTTCCTTTTTCTGGCAAAATTTGAAAATTTTTATGACACAATTTCGAACAAAGGATAAACCTTATAAAATTTAACCTACTATTTTTCATAAACCCCTCCCAATTTGATTCTTTTTATGGTAAAATGAAACACAACAGCCTTTTTCCGCCACTATTGATATGAAAATGTACATATTTTACAGGGGAAGTCACTCCCCTTGCCGCTCATTGCGGCCCATCCACAGCGAGAACGCGAAAACTCCCCCACTGTTTTGGCGTTGTCAATAAATTAAAGGAGTGAATTGTGTGAAAAATTCATTTTTTAAGAAACTCATTTCTCTGGCGGCAGCGTGTGTAATGGCCTTATCTGTGATGCCCGCTACAGTAGGCGCTGCAATCTACGACCGCGACCCCCAGTATCTTATCAACGTTCAGACTACAAGGCGCGCCTTTGTTTCCGCTGGCAGACAGAAAGCCTATGAGGGCGATTTAGTCAACTTGGAAGTTGTCGCAGATGAAGGATACATGGTGGACACCATTGACATCGTCTGGTACGAAAGAGGTGTCACCCGCCATACCTACCTCTATGAAGAAGACATGACGGAAAAAATTTCCGATCAGCAAGGTATTTGGCAGTTTGAAATGCCTGCATCTGACATTGACATTTCTGTAACACTGCAAAATGACTGGCGCCAGTCTCAAATCGAAGTAAAAATTTACGATGAAAACGTAAATCGCGGCGATATCTATTCCAGCAAATACTATCCCTATTATGGGGACACCATTACCTTAAGAGCGATCCCCGATGACGGCTACACCATCGAATATCTCAAGGTCAACGGCAAAGCGCTGACCCCCGTCAAAGAAAACTACGGCGGCGAGACCGAATTTAATTATACCGTCGATGAGCCGCGCATCAACATCACGGCAAACTTCGTCCGCATGGACAAATCCACCTATTCCGTGAGTGTCAACACTTTGGACGGCGGCAAAGCCTACTTGAACGCTACTACCGCCAAGGCCGGCGACAGAGTCACCCTCACTGTCACCCCCGATAAAGGCAAAAAGATCGACACCGTCAAGTATGGTTCCACCGTTCTCCAAGGCAAAGACGGTATCTATACCTTCACGATGCCTCCGCAGAACGTAAACCTCTCCATCACCTTCAAATCCGACGGAACGGAACCTGTAAATCCCTCCGCCCCCACCTGGGTACAGGTCGGCGGCCACTGGAGAATCAAAAATACCGACGGCAGCTATATCACCGGCTGGTATAAAATGGATAACCAGTGGTACTACATGGACGGCGCCGGCGATATGCTCACTGGTTGGCAGCTCATCGACAACACATGGTACTATCTGAAATCTTACGGAGCAATGGCAACCGGCTGGCAGCTCATCAACGGTACTTGGTATTACTTTAAAGATTGGGGCGGTATGGCAACCGGCTGGCTCCAGCTTGGAAACACCTGGTACTATCTGAAATCCAATGGTATGATGGCAACCGGCTGGAACTGGATCGGCAATAAATGCTACTACTTCTACACCGGAGGCAACATGGCCTACAGCACCACAATTAACGGCTACAAATTAAATGCAAGCGGCGCTTGGATCGCTTAAAGAGGTTTTAAAAAGGGCATCCGTTTTGGATGTCCTTTTTTGCGTCCTTTTCATTCAATACCAAATTTTCCCCCGGCTCATCGATACGCAGCCCGGGGATTTTTCTGCTGTCTGAACTTTTTTCAAAAATTCTTTCCTTGTTAATTGATTATCAATCAAAAGTATGGTAAAATAAGCAATATATTGCTATAGAAACGACGTTGAAAGTTTAAGGAGAGGACGGTTACATGTATTCAAATTACGAAAGCCCTTTTGGAACCAGATACGCAAGCGAAGAAATGCAGTATCTCTTTTCCGCCGACAAAAAGTTTAAAACCTGGCGGAAGCTCTGGATCGCTTTGGCGAAAGCCGAGCACCGTTTGGGGCTCCCTATTACTCAGGAGCAGATTGAAGAGCTCGTCGCCCACCAAGACGACATCAACTACAATGTGGCTGAGGAACGGGAAAAACTCACCCGCCACGACGTGATGAGCCACGTTTACGCCTACGGTGTCCAGTGCCCCAAAGCCAAGGGGATCATCCACCTGGGAGCCACCTCCTGTTATGTGGGAGACAACACCGACGCGGTCATTTTGCGGGAGGCTTTGCAGATCGTCCGGCGAAAGGTGATAAATGTCATCGCCAATCTAGCCCATTTTGCCAAAGAATACAAGTCCCTCCCCTGCCTCGCCTACACCCATCTCCAGCCGGCCCAGCTCACCACCGTGGGCAAACGGGCAACGCTGTGGATGAACGAACTGCTCTACGACTTGGACGAAATCGACTACCGGATCAAAAACCTGAAACTCTTAGGCTCCAAAGGCACCACCGGCACCCAGGCCAGCTTTGTCGAGCTGTTTGAAGGCGACCGGGAAAAAATCAGGCTTCTCGACCAGTACATCTGCGAGGATATGGGTTTTGACGGGGTGGTCCCCGTTTCGGGCCAGACCTATTCCCGCAAAATCGACGCCGCCGTCCTCGCCACCTTGAGCGGCGTGGCCCAGTCGGCGTCTAAGTTCTCAAACGATTTGCGGATTCTCCAAAACTTCAAGGAAATGGAAGAGCCTTTCGAGAAAAACCAGATTGGTTCCTCCGCTATGCCCTATAAGCGCAATCCCATGCGCTCCGAGCGGATTACTTCCCTTGCCCGCTACGTGATTGTCGACAGTTTAAACCCCGCCTTCACATCCGCCACCCAGTGGTTTGAGCGGACGTTGGACGACAGCGCAAACAAACGGATCTCCGTCGCCGAGGCCTTCTTGGCTGTCGATTCCATCTTAAACATCATGTTAAACGTCACCTCCGACCTGGTGGTCTACCCCAAAGTGGTCACCCAGCGGGTCATGAAGGAACTTCCCTTTATGGCCACTGAAAACATCATGATGCAGGCGGTCAAAAAAGGAGGCGACCGGCAGGAACTCCACGAAAAACTCCGCCAGCACTCCATCGCGGCGGCCAAAGTCGTCAAGGAAGAAGGCGGAGAGAACGACCTCATCGACCGGGTTGTCAACGATAAGAGCTTTAACCTGACAAAAGACGAGATCATGGCCGTCATGCAGCCCATCCACTTCGTCGGCCGGGCGGTTGAACAGGTGGACGAGTTCCTCGATACCTGCGTTAACCCCATTTTGGACGCCAACCGCGACATCTTAGGGGAAAGCGCCCAGCTCAAGGTATAAACAGAGTCATTTGCAAGCTGTAGGGACGACGCAAGATCAAATGCTGCCGCATGAGATTCATCATCGCCCCGGGAAAAAATGCACAGCTTCGCTCCCTACTTCAATCAATACAGGAAGGAAGTGCCCCACATGGGATACACCATTGCAGAAAAAATCATCAAAGCACACCTGGTAGACGGCGAGATGGTCAAAGGTCAGGAAATCGGCCTTAAAATCGACCAGACCCTCACCCAGGACGCCACCGGAACCATGGCTTACCTGGAATTTGAGGCCATGGGCGTCAAACGGGTCAAAACCGAGAAAAGCGTCGCCTATATCGACCACAATACCCTTCAGTCCGGCTTTGAAAACGCCGACGACCACCGTTTTATCGGCTCCGTCGCCAAAAAGCACGGCATTTACTTCTCCCGCCCCGGCAACGGCATCTGCCATCAGGTGCAGTTAGAGCGGTTCGCCGTCCCCGGCAAGACTTTGATCGGCTCCGACAGCCACACCCCCACTGCCGGCGGTATCGGCATGTTCGCCTGCGGCGCGGGCGGCTTGGACGTTGCTGTCGCCATGGGCGGCGGCGCCTACTACATCACCATGCCCCAGATGGTCCGCATCAACCTGACCGGCAAACTGAACCCCTGGGTCAGCGCCAAAGACGTAATCCTTGAAGTGCTGCGCATCCTGTCGGTCAAAGGCGGCGTGGGCAAGGTCATCGAATACGGCGGCGAGGGCGTCAAGACGCTTTCCGTCCCCGAACGGGCCACCATCACCAACATGGGCGCCGAACTGGGCGCCACCACCTCCATCTTCCCCTCTGACGAAATTACGAGAGAGTTTTTGAAGGCTCAGGGCCGTGAACAGGACTGGAGCGAAGTAAAACCCGACGCCGATGCCGTTTACGACGAAACCTATGACATCGACCTGTCAGCTTTGAAACCCCTGGCCGCCTGCCCCCACAGCCCCGACAACATCAAGTCCATCGAAGAGCTTTCGGGACAGAAGGTAGACCAGGTCTGCATCGGATCCTGCACCAACTCTTCTTACCTCGATATGATGAAGGTGGCCCACATCCTCAAGGGCAAAAAGGTCCATCCCGACGTGAGTTTGGCCATCGCCCCCGGCTCCAAGCAGGTCCTCAACATGCTGGCTTTAAACGGCGCGCTGGCTGACCTCATCGGCGCGGGCGCCAGAATCCTCGAATCCGCCTGCGGCCCCTGCATCGGCATGGGCCAGTCCCCCAACTCCAAGGGTATCTCTCTGCGCACCTTCAACCGGAACTTTGAAGGCAGAAGCGGCACCAAGGACGCGGGCGTGTACCTCGTGAGCCCTGAAACCGCGGCGGCTTCAGCCTTGACCGGCGTGTTCACCGACCCCACCACTTTGGGAGAGATGCCCACTATCCCCATGCCGGAAGCTTTCCTCATCAACGACAACATGGTGGAGCCCCCTGTGGACGAAAAGGACATGGATTCTGTCGTCATCCTCCGCGGCCCCAACATCAAACCCTTCCCCACCACCACTCCTCTCGATGAAACTATCGCTTGCGACGTGATTTTGAAGGTGGGCGACAACATCACCACCGACCACATCATGCCTGCGGGGGCGAAAATCCTCCCCTACCGCTCCAACATCCCCCACCTGTCCCAGTACTGTTTCGCGGTCTGCGACGAAACCTTCCCCGAGCGGGCCAAGGCTGCCGGCAAAGGCATCATCATCGGCGGCAGCAACTATGGACAGGGATCTTCCCGTGAACACGCTGCTCTCGTTCCCCTGTATCTGGGCATCAAGGCAGTCGTCGTTAAGAGCTTCGCCCGTATCCACAAGCAAAACCTCATCAACGCCGGTATCCTACCCCTGACTTTCGCCAATGAGGCGGATTACGACGCTGTTTCTCAGGGCGATGCGCTGGAGCTCAAAGATGTGCGCAAATCCATCGAAAACGGCGAGGACATCGTTCTCACCGACAAGACCACAGGCAAAGAAATCCCCGTTATCTGCGACCTGAGCGGCCGGGCCAAGGATATTTTGCTGGCCGGCGGGCTCTTAAACTACACCAAGGAACAGAGCGAGAAATAGACAACCGAAAGGATGACCAAAATGTCCGATAAAATTCAGATGAAGACCCCCCTAGTCGAGATGGACGGGGACGAAATGACGAGAATCATGTGGCAGATGATCAAAGACATTCTGCTGCTGCCCTACATCGACTTAAAAACCGAGTATTACGACCTGGGGCTCGTCAAACGCAACGAGACAAACGACCAGATCACCATTGACGCCGCCAACGCCAACAAAAAATACGGCGTGGCCGTCAAATGCGCCACCATCACCCCCAACGCCGCCCGTATGCCGGAGTACAACCTGAAAGAGATGTGGAAATCCCCCAACGGCACCATCCGCGCCATGCTGGACGGCACCGTTTTCCGGGCGCCCATCATCGTCAAGGGAATCACCCCCTTTATCCCCACCTGGACGAAACCCATCACTATCGCCCGTCACGCCTACGGCGACATCTATAAAAACAGCGAAATGCGGGTGGAGGCAGACTGTAAAGCGGAACTCCTTGTCACTGATAAAGACGGCAACGAGAGCCGCCAGCTCATCCACGATTTCAAAACTCCCGGCATCATCCAGGGCGTCCACAACGTGGATGAATCCATTGCCTCCTTTGCGCGAAGCTGCATGAACTTCGCGCTGGACACCAAACAGGATTTGTGGTTCGCCACCAAAGACACCATCTCCAAAACCTACGACCACCGGTTTAAGGACATCTTCGCCGAGGTATACGAGACGGAGTACAAAGAGAAATTCGAGGCGGCAGGCATCGAATACTTTTACACCCTCATCGACGACGCGGTCGCCCGTGTCATCCGCTCGGAAGGCGGCTATATCTGGGCCTGCAAAAACTACGACGGCGACGTCATGTCCGACATGGTTGCCACCGCCTTCGGCAGCCTGGGCCTCATGAGTTCGGTCTTGGTCTCCCCCGACGGCGTCTACGAGTACGAGGCGGCCCACGGCACGGTACAGCGCCACTATTATAAGCACCTGAAAGGTGAAAAGACTTCCAGTAACTCAATGGCGACCATCTTCGCCTGGACCGGGGCCCTCCGCAAGAGAGGCGAACTGGACAATCTCCCCGAGCTCTGCGCTTTTGCCGACAAACTGGAGAAAGCCTCCATCCAGACCATCGAGGAAGGCGTCATGACCGGCGACTTGATTCCCCTCTGCTCTCTCGAAAACAAACAAAAGGTGGATACCGAGACTTTCCTTAGAGAAATCGACAGCCGCCTGAAAAAACTGCTCTAAACACAGCGAAACGACCGCCGAGCGATTTTTGCAAGCCGCTCCGACGGTTTGATTCCATCACCATATCTGATTTTTAGGATAAGGAGTTTCTACCATGGCAAAAGGCAACGTTTCTTTATCCGTCATTCGGCGTCTCCCCCGGTACCACCGTTTTCTCCGGGAGCTCGCGGAAGGCGGCGTCGTGCGGATTTCCTCCGGCGACCTGTCGAAACGGATGGGGCTCACCGCCTCCCAGATCCGGCAGGATCTGAACTGCTTCGGCGGATTTGGCCAGCAGGGCTACGGCTACAATGTAAAAGCCCTTTACGAAGAAATCAGCAAAATCTTGGGCCTTGGAATTTCCCGTAAGACCATTCTCATCGGCGCCGGCAATTTAGGCCGCGCCGTCACCCAGCACATGGACTTTTCCGCCCGCGGGTTCGAGCTGATCGGCATGTTCGACGTAAACCCTGAACTGATCGGTGAAAAAATCGGTGGTGTGGAGATTTATGACAGCAGCTACATCGCCGAGTTCTGCGAAAAGCATCACCCCACCATCGCCATCCTCTGCATTCCGAAAGAGGCGGCGAAGGAACTGGCCAAAGTGCTGGTCTCCCATGGCATCAAGGGATTTTGGAACTTCAGCCACTACGACCTGGCCATCGATTACGACGACATCGCCGTGGAAAATGTCCATCTCGGCGACAGCCTATCCATCCTTTGCTACCGGGTCCACGAGCTGGAGAACTCGGACGAGGGAGCACCTGCCGAAAAATAGGGCTTCTTCAAAAAATGGTAAAAAACGGGGATTTTTTCTTGACAAATACACGCAAAAGCAGTATAATGTATTTTGCGTGATGTCAACGGGATATAGCGCAGTTTGGTAGCGCGCTTCGTTCGGGACGAAGAGGCCGCAGGTTCGAATCCTGTTATCCCGACCACGAAAAAGCACTTGGGCCTTGGCTCAGGTGCTTTTATTTTTTACAATAAGCGTACTTCTTTTGTGGAATGGTAAATACATATGCTTTTAAACTATACTTTTTTCGGTATTGTTGACTATTATTTATACTTTAAAAAAAACACTTTTATGGTATAAATAATCTGTTGATATATAATTGTGCAAGTACAATTTGTCAATTAATAAGGAAAGGGGCATTGCAAACATGTCTGACTCTATCAAATTTCGTCGCTTTGGCGTAATGCTGGATTGTTCCCGTAACGCCGTGATGAACCTGCCGACTCTGAAAAAATGGATCGATCTGACCGCCGATATGGGCTACAACACTCTGCTGCTTTACACAGAGGATACCTATGAGGTGGACAATCAGCCTTATTTTGGCCATCTGAGAGGACGGTACTCCCAAAAAGAGCTGAAGGAAATCGACGACTATGCTTTTCAGAAAGGAATGGAGGTCATCCCCTGCATTCAAACTCTGGCGCACTTAAACGCTATCTTCCGTTGGCCCCAGTACCAGAAAATCCGCGACTGTGACGACATCCTCATGGCTGGCGACGAAACCGTCTACGCTTTGATTGAGGACATGTTCTCCACTTTGAAAAAATGTTTCCGCAGCCGCATCGTCAACATCGGTATGGATGAGGCGCATATGTTGGGCAGAGGCCAGTATCAGACCAAAAACGGCCTGCGTGACCGTTCTGAAATTCTGGTGGACCATCTGGCTAAAGTCGCTGAAATCGCCGCCCGACAAGGCCTTGAAGTCACTATGTGGGGCGATATGTTCTTCCGTCTGGCCAGCGGCGGTGATTACTATGTTAACGAAGTCCACGTCTCGGACGAGCTGAAGGCAAAAATCCCCTCAAACGCAAACCTCATCTACTGGGATTATTATTCTTCTGACAAAAACCGTTATGATACTCAGATCCGCCTCCACTCGGCCATCAAAGAGGATATCTGGTTTGCTGGCGGTCTGTGGAGCTGGACCGGCTTTGCTCCCCACAATGTTTACAGTATCGAATGCACCACTGCCGCTCTAACAAGCTGTCTCGAAAACAACGTTCAAAACGTATTCCTCACCATGTGGGGCGACAATGGCGCCGAATGTTCCAAATTCTCCTGCCTCCCCTCTCTTTACTACTCGGCGGAATACGCCAAAGGAAACACCGACCCCGATGCTATCAAAAAGGGCTTTGAGGAAAAGTACGGTATCCCCTTTGACTCCTTTATGCTGTTGGATCTTCTTGGCACGCCCAACGAGGACAAAGTGGAGCCCTTTAACCCGGATAAATACATTATGTTTAGTGACTGCTTTATGGGTATCTTCGACAGTACCGTCCGCGACGGCGATGCTGCAAGTTATGCCGCCTGTGCCCAGAAGCTGGCCGCTTTGCAAGACGAGCCCACCTGGGGCTATCTCTTCCGCACTATGAAAACACTCTGCGATGTTCTGGCCATCAAAATGGATCTCGGCGTCAAAACGCGCAAAGCTTACCTGTCCGGCGACAAAAAAGCCCTCGCCGCTTTGGTCGAAGATTACGGCAAGCTGGCTGAAAAAATTGACCTCTTCTACGACGCTTTCCGCAGCCAGTGGGAAAAAGAAAACAAGCCCCACGGCTTCGACGTTCAAGATGTACGCCTGGGCGGCTTAACCCGTCGGGTGCTGCATTGCCAAGACCGTCTGCAGCAGTACATAGACGGTGCTTTGGATCGCATTGAAGAGCTGGAGGAACCGGTTTTGGATTCTAAAGGCAACGGCCCGGCAGAAGCCACCGGCCCTGTTAGCTACAACGAGTGGAAATCCACCGTCAGCGCCAACGTTATCTAATTCTTATCTTTACAACAAATCCGCCGGTAATCATACCGGCGGATTTTCATGTATAAATACCGCCTCTGTGCTGGCGATAGAAAAAATTTTTAACACGGGGCGAGAAAAACAACTCCTCTTGATAGAATGAAAATGCGGTCTGCCAACTGCAATTCATAATATCAAAAGGAGGATATCCAATGAAGGACACAATCAGTTTTGTACACGCCAATTATTCTGCCTATAGAGGAAGTTTTCCTATTCCATCGTCACCGCCGTGTCCAGCGCGAGGCCAATCATTTCGGCAAAGCCGGTCTGCCGCTCGTCGGAGCTGAGAGCCTCTCCCGTAGCAAGATGGTCTGAGATGGTCATAAGGCCCAGAGCTTTTTTCCCAGCTCGAGCCGCGTTCATGTAGAGGGCCGCCGCCTCCATCTCCACTGCCAGGATCCCCATCTTCTCCCAGGTGAAGGAATCTTCCGGCAGGTCGTTATAAAACACGTCGGAGGACAGGATATTTCCCACCTGGATGGAAAGACCCTTTGCCTCAGCAATTTCCACCGCATGGCGTAGAAGACTGAAATCGGCGATAGGCGCAAAGGTACCCGGCAGGTGGAACTGAGAGGCATAATTGGAGTTGGTGGAAGCCCCCATGACCGCTACAATGTCCCGCAGGCCCACCTTTTTGGAAATGCCGCCTGCCGATCCCACCCGGATAATGCAGTCCACATCATAATGGTGGAACAATTCGTAGGAATAGATGCCAATAGAAGGCATTCCCATTCCTGAACCCATGACAGAAATCTTTTTTCCCATATATGTGCCTGTAAAGGCAAGCATGTTTCGCACTGTATTGACACAGGTGTAATCCTCCAAAAACGCATCAGCGATTTCCTTCGCTCTCAGCGGGTCGCCGGGCATCAGCACCGTTTTGGCGATTTCACCCAGGGCCGCTTCATTGTGAGGGGTGGGGGTAATATACATAAACATCTCTCCTTTGTGGACTTTTGATACACAGCTCCCAATAAGGAGCGTTTTCCATAGACCTATCATACCACATTCTGGAGAAAAAAACACCGTATTTTGAAAAGATGAAGAGGTTCTGTTTGAGAACCTCTTCATCTTTTAATCCTCGATAGGAGATTTTTTGCTGTTGATCGCCCGAATCACCACGGGATCGAACTTGGCTTTCCGGTCATAAGTATAAAGGCCGTTTACCTCCTGCTCAATATCGTAAAGCTGGGTGTAGCAAAAGCCAATAACCCGGTCGTTGTCCAGCAAGGCGTGGGTCAGCCCTTTATAACGCTCCAAAAATTCCTCTTTGGTTTTGGGCGATTCTCCATAGCCCCAGCTATTTTCCGGCAGATCGCTGTCCATGTCCCAGCGTATGCCGCCGTACTCGCTGACGAAAACCGGCTGTCCCCCGTATTCGTATTCGTAGGGTCCGGGCCAGACGCCCTCTTCCTTAACTCGACGATAGGTCTCCCGGAAATGTTTCGGATCCTGAATATAATCGTGAACATCAAAAATCTCCGCCCTCATGTTGTGAACGTAGCCGCTGATGTCAATGCAAGGCCGTCCGGGGTCAAAGGCTTTGGTCACTTGATAGACAATCGGCTGAAATTCCGGGATCTGCCGGAGGATTTCATTGAGCGGGCACCAACCGATGATAGAGGGATGGTTGCAGTCCCGTTTCATCACTTCCAGCCACTCCGGAATCAAGGAAACCAGTGCATTCTGATCGAAACTCTCAAATCCCCAGTTTGCAAATTCGCCCCAAACCAAGTAACCCATCCGGTCACAGTGATAGAGGAATCGGGGTTCAAACACTTTCTGATGGAGCCGTGCCCCGTTAAAACCCATGTCCATGGACAACTCAATATCCTTTTTCAGCGTCTCATCGTCTTTAGCGGTGTAGATACCGTCCCGATAATATCCCTGGTCCAGCACCATCCGCAAAAAAATGGATTTGTCGTTCAGGCGGAATTTGAGTCCATCCAGCTCCACATCGCGTAGGCCGAAGTAGCTTTGTACCACGTCCTGCCCATAGGTGAATTTCACATCATAGAGCCGCCCGTGTCCCGCTTCCCACAGGTGTTTTTCCTGGAGAGGCACGATAAAGCGGACCATCGGTTTTCCCTGCACTTCGGCACGGCCGACCGGTCTTCCCTCGTAGGAAATTTCCACCGAAAGCCGGTCTTTTCCGGCCAGCTCCGCCTCAATCTCTACCATTTGGTTTGCCGCGTCCGGATAAAAGCGGAAACTTTTCAGGTGGCTGTCCGGCAGATGCTCCAACCAGACTGTCTGCCAAATGCCAGTGCATCGGGTATAATCGCAGCCGTTGGAATAATAAAGGCTCGATTGTTTGCCCCTGGGTTGAGCACAGGAGCGTATATCGTCTTGTACACAAACCGTCAGGCTGTTCTCCCCTTCCCGGAGAAACGCCGTTACATCCAGCCCAAAAGAGGAATAGCCCCCCCTGTGACTCCCTACAAACTGTTTGTTCATATAAACGAAAGTTTCATAATCGGCTGCCCCAAAGTGAAGGATTACCTTCCCCTCTCGCCAGCTTTCTGGAGCGGAAAAGGTTCTCCGATACCAAACTGCGGGCATAAAATCCAGATTCTCGACGCCGGAAAGCGCACTTTCCACGCAAAACGGAACGTTGATTTGGCCCTCCAGATGGTCGAGATTATACATTTTCCGTTCAATGCCGCTTTTGCCCATGTCCAGCTGAAATTCCCAGATTCCGTTTAAATTCAGCCACTCTTTCCGCTCAAATTGGGGATTGGGGTGTTCTGGTCTTGGAATGCTCATAACTAACAACTCCTTTTAGATTTTCTTACCGCCGGTTGACCCAATTTTAGTCCTTTTTGCTTATAAAATACATGAGGAATCCTGCAAAAAAAGTGTGACAAACAGCTATTAAAAATCCATATCCATATTGCATTTTGCTTCTTGCCTCCTCCTAAAAAGGAAAAGGGGGGAAAATTTTGTTTATGTTGTGAAATAAAAGCATTGTATCCATAAAAATCCCCCGCGGTCAAACCACGGGGGATTTTTGGGCATATTCAGCTCAAATGAGCCATCAAAAGTTCTTTCATGACAGCGGGATTTCCCTTTCCCTTGGAGGCCTTCATGCACTGGCCCACCAGAAAACCCAGGGCGTTTGTCTTGCCGTTTTTGTAGTCCTCGATGGACTTCTGATTATTGGCCACGACTTCGTCCACAATGGCTTTGAGGGCACCTTCGTCGGAAATCTGGCCCAAGCCCTTTGCATCCACGATTTTCTGGGGTGTGTCGCCGTTTTTGAGCATCTCCTCAAAGACCGTCTTGCCAGCAGAGTTGGAAATGGTATTTTTCTCCACCAGCTCAATGAGGGCGGAGAGGTGCTCGGCCGAGATGTTCAGTTCGCTCAAAGGCTTACCCGTCTCGTTCATCACCCGGGAAACGTCGCCTAAAATCCAGTTGGAGGCGTTTTTAGGCTTCACCTTGCCGAGTGCGACGACGCTTTCAAACAGCGCCGACTTCTCCATGTTGTCTACGATGAGGCCCGCGTCTTCTTCCGGCAGACCGTACTCTTTCATGTACCGCATGACCTTCTTGTTGGGAAGCTCCGGGATGGACGCCTTAATAGAGGCTAAGTAATCCTCGTCCAGCACGATGGTCGACAGATCGGGCTCCGGGAAATACCGGTAATCCTGAGCGTCCTCCTTGCTTCTCAAAAGGACATTCACGCCCTTCGCGTCGTCCCAGCGGCGGGTTTCCTGAGAGATCGTCTCCCCCGCCTCCAGCGCCTTGATCTGCCGGTCGGCCTCGTACTCGATGGCACGGACAGCGCCGGAAAAGGTGTTGACGTTTTTCATCTCGACGCGGGTGCCAAATGGCTCGCCCTTTTTATGGACCGAAACGTTGATGTCACAGCGGATGGAGCCCTCCTGCATCTTACAGTCGGAGATGCCGATGTACTGGAGAATGGATTTGATCGTCTCAAGGTAGGCTTTCGCGTCTGCGGAGCTTCTCATATCCGGCTCGGAGACGATTTCAATGAGCGGCACGCCGCAGCGGTTGAAGTCGACCAGAGTGCCGGTAAAGCTGTCGTCGTGGATGAGCTTGCCCGCGTCCTCCTCGATGTGGATACGGGTCACACCGATGCGCTTTTCCTCCCCGTCCACCAGAACGTCTACATAGCCGTGCTCGCACAGCGGAATGTCAAACTGGCTAATCTGGTAGGCCTTGGGCAGGTCAGGATAAAAGTAGTTTTTCCGGTCCTGTTTGGAGACGGGATTGATAGTGCAGTTTAAGGCGTAGCCCATTTTGACGGCGTACTCGACGACCTTTTCATTGAGGGTCGGCAGAGTGCCAGGCATTCCCATACAAATGGGGCAGCACTGGGTGTTTACCTCCAGCCCGAAAGCGTTTTTACAGCTGCAATAGATTTTCGACTGGGTATTCAGCTCCGCGTGGACTTCTAAGCCCACGACGGTCTCGTAATCAGTGTATGCCATGATGTTCGTTCCTCCTACTTCCCTACTGTAACGTCGCGGACAAATCAAATCCGCCCACAAGCTGTTCGTAGCAGTTTGCCGTGTCAAACAGCCTCTGCTCGCTGAACTTGGAGCCGATGAGCTGACAGCCGATGGGCAGCTTTTTGCCGTCAAAGCCGCAGGGCATGCTGATGGCAGGAAGTCCCGCGATATTAATCATAACGGTTAAGAGGTCGTTCATATACATCTTGACCGGATCGCTCTCGTTTTCCCCGATTTTGAAAGCGGTGTCAGGAGTGGTGGGGGTCAGAAGCAAGTCGCACTGGGTAAATGCGTCGGCATACTGCTGCTGAATGAGCTGCTGTGTAAACTTCGCCTTTTTGTAGTAGGCGTCGTAGTAGCCGGAAGACAACACGTAGGTTCCCAGCATGATCCGGCGCTTCACTTCGTTGCCGAAGCCCTCGCTGCGGGTGTTTTCGTAGAGCTCTTCGAGGCTGCCGAAGCTTTCCGTCCGGTAACCGTATTTCACTCCGTCGAAACGGGCCAGGTTAGAGGAAGCCTCCGCCGACGCAATGATGTAATAAGCGGAAAGGGCATAGTCGGTGCTGGGCAGGGAAACGTCAACCAACGTCGCCCCCATCTTTTCGTACTCTTTAGCCACCTTCATGATCGCTTCTTTGACGTCGGCGGTGACGCCTTCGGCGAAATATTCTTTCGGAAGGCCGATTTTAAGGCCCTTTACGTCGGATTTGAGGTTTTTGGTAAAATCAGGGTACTCTCTCGAAACGGTGGTGGTGTCCATGGGGTCCCGTCCGCAGATGGCGGAATAGGTCATAGCCAAATCCCTGACGCTCCGGCCGATGGGCCCGATCTGGTCGAGGGAAGAGGCGAAGGCGATGAGCCCGTAACGGGAAACCGAGCCGTAGGTGGGTTTAAGCCCCACCACGCCGCAGTAAGCCGCCGGCTGCCGAATAGAGCCGCCGGTGTCGGAACCTAACGTCACGATTGCTTCCCCCGCTGCCACCGCCGCAGCGCTTCCGCCGGAGGAACCGCCGGGCACATAGTCGGTATTAAAGGGATTTTTGGTCTTTTTAAAGGCGGAATTTTCGGTGGAGGATCCCATGGCGAACTCGTCCATGTTGAGCTTGCCGAGATACACGCAGTCGGTTTTGTTGAGCTTTTCGATGACCGTCGCGTCGTAGGGCGGTACGAAGTTTTCAAGCATTTTGGAGGCGCAGGTAGCGGGCATTTCCCTCACGCAGATGTTGTCCTTGATGCCCACCGGGATGCCGGCCAACGGATGCAGGCTCTCTCCTTTGGCCCGTCGTTCGTCCACCTGAGCGGCTTTTTTAAGGGCTCCTTCCCTGTCCACCGACAGGTAGGCCCCAATTTCATCCTCTTTGGCGTCGATGCGTCCGAGGACGGATTTTGTGAGCTCCACGCTGGAGCAGTCTTTATTCTGGAGCATCTGAGAAAGCTCAGATGCCTGAAGTTTATAAAGTTCCATAGTTTTGTAAAATCCTTTCCTTCGATACTCAGTCGACAACCTTGGGGACGACGATACAGCCCGCCTGGACATCAGGGGCATTTTTTAGGAGCTCTTCCCGGCTGAATTTCTTCTCGGGGACATCTTTTCGCATCACCATAGGGTTATCTGGGTCGATCAAAGCGCCTGACGCATCGATATCCGGGAGTTTTTCCACCATAGCCACGATGTTTTCCATCTCTTTTTCGAACTTTGCCTCTTCTTCCGGCGAAAATTTGAGCTTACTGAGTTTCGCCAGACGTTTCATGTCGATTTTCATGAATTTATGACCTCCAAAAATTGATCTTTTCTATGTACGGACGCCAAGAAGCGCCCGAAAATTTACAAATCAAGCATCCGGTTCAGCTCTTCCTCGCTGAGAATCTGCACTCCGAGCTGCTGGGCTTTTGTCAACTTGCTGCCCGCATCCTCGCCGGCTAAAACATAGTCGGTCTTTTTGGACACCGACGAGCTCACCTTGCCGCCGTTTTTCTCGATGAGGGCCTTGGCTTCGTTTCTGGTATAGGTGGGAAGCGTTCCGGTCAGAACAAAGGTCCTGCCCGTAAACAGGTCGGTTTTATCCTCTACGTCCTCTGTGAGTTTGACCCCGGCAGCGCGAAGTTTTTCGATGAGCTCCCGCGTTTCCGGCTTGCTGAAATAATGAACGACACTCTCCGCCATGGTATCGCCGTAGCCGTCGATGGTGGTAATGTCCTCTACCGAAGCCTCAAAAATCTGCTCGATGGCGGGAAAATGCTCCGCCAGAAGCTTTGCCGCCCGTTCGCCGATACCCCGGATGCCCAGGCCAAACAGCAGGTGGGAAAGGCCTCTTTTTTTCGACGCCTCGATGGCGTTTACGAGGTTTTGGGCGGACAAGTCGCCCATCCGCTCCAAAGAACTCAGCTGCTCCGGCTTGAGGGCGTACAAATCCGCCGGGGAGGCGATGAGCTCGTTTTCCAGGAGCAGCTCTACGATCGCGGGCCCCAGCCCCTCGATGTTCATGGCGTTTCGGGTGGCGAAGTGGATGAGATTTCGGCGCACCGTGGCGGGACAGGCGGGATTGACACAGCGGATGACCGCTTCATCCCCGTCTTTCACCGTCTCGCTGCCGCAGACCGGGCAGTGGTCGGGGATGAAGTAAGGCTCACTCCCCTCCCCGTGCCGCACCGATTGGAGCACCTCAGGGATAATGTCCCCCGCCTTCCGGACCAGAATGGTATCGCCGATACGGATGTCCTTCTCGGTGATAAAATCCTGGTTGTGAAGCACCGCGCGGCTCACAGTCGTCCCCGCCAAAGTGATGGGATCAAAAGAGGCCGTTGGCGTCAACGCACCGGTGCGCCCTACGTTTATCTGGATTTCCCGCAGTACCGTTTCTTTTTCTTCCGGCGGGTACTTAAAGGCCACCGCCCATTTGGGGAACTTGCTGGTAGAGCCCAGCTGCTCACGCTCGGAAAAATCGTCCACCTTGACGACGGCCCCGTCGATTTCAAAGGAAAACTTCGCCCTATTTTCACCGATTTGAAGAATTTCGGCCACAACTTCGTTAAAGTCAGTGAACCGTTTGTAAGAAGGCGTCACCGCAAAGCCCAGGCTTTTGAGATAGTCCAGCGACTCCTTGTGGGAGGAAAGGGTTTTCCCTTCGATCTGCTGGATGTTAAAGACAAAGATGGAGAGCTTCCGCTGGGCGGTGATCTTCGGGTCTTTCTGCCGCAGGCCGCCCGCCGCCGCGTTTCTGGGGTTTTTGAAAGGCTCCTCCTCATTTTTGAGCTGTTCTTCCACCAGGGATTCAAACACCGCCCGAGGCATGTACACCTCGCCGCGTACCTCAAGAAAGGGAAGCTTTTCCGGCAGTTCCTGGGGGATGTCCGCAATGGTCATCAGGTTTAAGGTCACATCTTCGCCCACGAGGCCGTTGCCCCGAGTGGACCCCCGCGTGAACCGTCCGTCTCGATACTCGAGAGAGACCGACAAGCCGTCGATTTTCGGCTCTACCACGTACCGCGGATTCGGAAGAACCGCCCGGCATCGTTCGTCGAAAGAGTATAGCTCATCAGTGCTGAACACGTCCTGCAAAGACCCCATCTGCACCGTGTGCTCTACCTTCTCAAAGGTGTTGTAGAGTACGTCGCCCACCCGCTGGGTCGGGGAATCGGGGCGTATCCAGTCTGGATGCTCCTCCTCCAGCTTTTTGAGCTCCATCATCATCATGTCGTAGTCATAGTCGCTGATAACGGGGGCATCTTTTGTATAGTAGAGCTTGCTGTGGTAGTTGAGTTCCTCCACCAGCTCATTGTAGCGTTTGCTAGGTTCCATAGACCGCTGAACCATCCTTATTATAATAATTTAGACCATATTCGAGTAATAGTATACCACATTTTTTTCCATTTCGGTAGTGCCGATGGCAATTTTTGCAAAGAATATCAAAAGAAAGCTGAAAACAGGCGGCTAATTTATCAATATACTTGCAATGCAGAAGGTTTTTCGCTATAATTAATCTTGTGTTGTTATGTCCATAGAACGGATTTTTTTATAAAAACACCATCTGCATCTAACAGACAACTCATGGAAAGGATGTATACCCACAATGAAAGTTGCACTTTTCGCGGAGACTTATCTCCCTTATATCAACGGCGTCGTCACCCACGTCAAGCTCCTCAAGGAAGGCCTTGAAAAGTTGGGCCACGAGGTGCTCGTCGTCACCGCTGACCCGGACACCCACCGCCACTATATCCAAAATGGAGTGCTCCACTGCCCGGCCAAGGCCTTCAAACGGTTTTACGACTACGGCATCGCTATGCCGTTAAGCCACAAGCGCCTCAAAATGATCGAGGACTTCGACCCGGACATTATTCATCTGCACCAGGAGTTCAGTATCGGTATCTCGGCGGCTCACATTGCCAAAAAGCTGAAAAAACCGCTGGTCTACACCCTGCACACCATGTACGACGACTATATTTACTACGTGGCGCCGAAACCACTCATCCCCTTTGTGACCAAGCTCTCACACCAGTATTTCAAATTGTTTGCAAAACGGGCAAACATCATCACTGGCCCGTCCAAGAAGTGTGACGAGTACATCAAAAACGACTGCAAAATGGACAAAGACGTAGTGGTTGTCCCCAACCCTGTGGAACTTGACAAATTTGCCCCCCACAACATCACAGAGGAAGACAAACGCGCCTTCCGGCATAAGTACGGCATCCAGGACGACGAAATGGCGGTCTGTTTCTGCGGGCGCATCGGCCGTGAAAAAAGCGTTGATGTAATTTTAGACTATTGGGCCGCCAAAGTACGCCCCTCCGATAAGATGAAACTCGTCATCATCGGCGACGGCCCCTGCCGCCCTGAACTGGAACAACAGGCCAAGGACCTGGGTATCGCCGACATGATAATTTTCACTGGCGCTGTACCCAACGCTGAGCTCCCCCCCTACTACGCCGCTTGCGACCTGTATATCACAGCTTCTCTGTCGGACACCAACTCCATTTCCATGCTGGAGGCTATGGCAACCGGCCTGCCGGTGCTTCACCGATTTGATAAACTCAATCAGGGCCAGGTGCAGAACGGCGTCAACGGATACATCTTTTTCGATGCTGACGAAATGTATAAAGAACTGAAAGACTACCAGAAAAAAACTCCTGAAGAAGCGGAGCTCCTGCGCAGTTCGGTACGGGAGAGCGTTAAACAGGCGGGCAGCGAAAATTTAGCAAACTACCTGCTGGGCGTCTACAATACCGTTTTTGGAGAAATTCCCAATCATATCATTGAGCGCCCCCATCACAGGGCAAAAGTCCATCCCAGGCGGAAATAAGAAAAAATTTTTGGGCTGTCAGTGGATCCATTTCTTTGGAATACCTGCTGCTCTTTTAGCCTAATCGCAAAGTACAGCATTTTTTTGACGGATTTCTAATTGGTATCATATAACAGTTTTGCAAAAGGCCAGTTTAATGGCCTTTTGTGTTGTCAGGAAAAATATACAAGTAAAAGGAAGGTTCATCATGAATATCAAATCCCATTACGACGTTGCCATTATCGGCGGCGGCATCGGCGGCATCATGACCGCTTATCGGCTGTCGGCCCAAAATCCGGAGCTGAACGTCTGCATCATCGAAAAGGGCCACTCTATAAAGGAACGTGTCTGCCCTATTGTCACGAAAAAAGTAGACAAATGCGTTAAATGCAAATCCTGTGCCATTATGGAAGGAATGGCCGGCGCAGGAGCTTTTTCCGACGGAAAATACGTTATCTCTACGGAGTACGGCGGCTGGCTCACAGATTTTCTCCCCCCGGAAGTGGTTATCGACTATATCGAGCAGGCGGACAAGATTCTGGTCTCCTTCGGGGCTACTACCGAGAGGTTCATGCCCAACAACGAGCTGAAAAAGCTCTGTCTGGAGCACGATCTGCACATGAGCCAGGCACAGTTAAAGCATCTGGGTACTGACGCCAACTTTGACACTATGAGAAAGCTCATCGAATCCATGGAAGACAAGGTGGACATCATCGTCAACACCGAAGTTACCAACGTGGACAAAGACACACACAAGATTTTCTACACTGTCTCCGGCAAACAGCCGGGCGAAATGGACGCAGATAAAATTATATTCGCCGTGGGCCGGGCCGGAAGCCGCTTTTTCGCAAAATGGTGCATGGAGAACAAAATTCCCCTGGAAAACAATCAGGTGGATATCGGCGTCCGGGTGGAACTTCCCTCCATCATCTGGGAGGACTTCTCCAAAAAGATTTACGAGCCCAAAATTTGGTACCGCTCAAAACTTTACGGCGATGTGACGAGAATGTTCTGCTTCAACGAACGTGGCCAGGTGGTTACTGAGAACACTGCAGGCGTTTTGACTGTAAACGGCCACTCCTACCGGGACGAAAGCCGCAAAACCATCAACTCGAACTTTGCATTGCTCTCCACTATACGTTTTACTCAGCCCTTTAAAGAGCCCATCGAATACGCCCGCCACGTGGCCAGTCTCGCCAATCTCATCAGCGGCGGCAGCGTGATGGTGCAAAGGCTCGGAGATCTTGAAAACGGTCGCCGAACCGATGAAAAACGCCTCCAGCAGTCCACCACACGGCCGACCCTTAACGCCGTTGCGGGGGATCTAAGCCTCTGCCTTCCCAAACGCCAGCTGGACAACATCGTCGAAACCCTTCATGCCCTGGACCACATCGCCCCCGGCACTGCTAACTACGACACCCTTCTTTACGGCATCGAGTGCAAATACTACTCCGCCCGCCCCAATTGCGAGGATTTCGAAATTTGCGGCACCAAAGGGCTTTACGCTATTGGCGACGGAGCAGGATTTACCAGATCCCTTTCCCAGGCGGCGGCAAATGGCCTGTTTGTCGCAGATTTACTGCTGAAATAAAAAAGGTTATGAAATAATTGGTTTATTTTTGTTTTACCCAACGAAGTAATGCTTTGATTTTCCTGTTTATGATAAAGAATGTCCGCTTGTAAAGGTAAAGAGGATAACACAGCTAAAAATGCTTAGCCACATTCAAAACCGGAGGTCCATCAATGAACAAAACCATTACAATTCGGAATGAAACCGTATCAGATTATATCCGCGTAGAAGAGATTACAAGAAAGGCTTTTTGGAATCTGTATATTCCGGGGTGCGTGGAGCATTATCTTGTTCACGTAATGCGGTCGCATGAAGATTTCCTGCCGGAGCTGGACCTGGTCATCGAATTGGACCATCAGGTGATCGGGAATATTATGTACACGAAAGCAAGGCTCGTTGATGAGGCGGGCACTGAAAAAAACATCCTCACTTTCGGCCCGGTCAGCATTCTGCCGGAATATCAGCGAAAAGGGTACGGAAAAAAGCTGATTGAGCATTCTTTTCAAGAGGCGGCCGCACTCGGCTATGACGTGATTGTGATTTTTGGAAACCCAGGCAATTATGTCAGCCGTGGGTTCAAAAGCTGCAAAAGGTACAATGTCTGTATAGAAAATGGGACATATCCGGCGGCGATGCTTGTAAAAGAGCTCAGGCCAGGAGCTTTGGACGGACGGAAATGGATTTATCATGACAGCCCCGTCTTCCAGGTAGATGAACAGCAAGCGGAGCGCTTCGATGAGGGACTTGAAAAACTGGAGAAGAAATGTCAGCCCAGTCAGGAAGAATTTTATATTCTCAGCCAATCCGCTTTGCAGTGATTTCTTTAGAAAACTGATTCCAGCCAAGTGAGGCAATTCTCCAAATATTTTCCTATTGACAAATGCGCAAAAAAGGATTATTCTGTTATTGAACATTGTTCAGTTTGTTTATCAAGGAGTGGTTTTGATGAATACTGTCGTCACTTCCCGAGAGCAGATTCTCGACGCCGCCAAGGAGATTGCCGCGCTGGAAGGTGCCACGCAAATCAGTATCCGCGGCGTTGCCAAGGCCTGCGGCGTTTCGGTGGGCTCTATCTACAACTACTTCCCCACCAAATCAGAGCTGGTCATCGCCGTCATCGAGGATTTCTGGCGAGGCGCCTTTTCCGGTATGCCTATGGAGGAGCTGACAGTACTTCCCCTCCCCGACTGCTTCCACCGTGTCTACACCTCTCTGGAAAGCTACATGCAGACCTTTCAGAAGAGCTGGCTGCGGGAGCTGTCCCATCTGGAAGAAACGGAAAAACAAATAGGCCGCAGCCGAGAAGAGGGATATTTTTCCCGCATCCGTTCCCTTTTTCTCACCTGCCTTGAAAACGACAGCAAAATTCCCGCCTCCCTTTGGTCGGAATCCTTTACCAAAGACGATGTGGTAGAGTTCTGCTTTGTGAACCTGATTACTCTCCTGCGAGCAGGAAAAGGCGAACCCTTTTTCCGGGAGGTACTCTGCCGCTGCCTCAAATGACAGTCAGTATCCGCCCTTCGGGGCGTTTTTCCGGCACCAAATTGAACATGGTTCATTATAATGTACCACTCACATAACGTACAGCCCTTTAGGGCCCGCCCTTAAGGGCGCGAAAGAAGGAGATTTACATGCAAGCTATTATGGAGACACTTTTCGACATCGTTTACCTCTGTACTGTCATCACTTTAGGCATCATAATGGTAGCCAACGCAAAGGGCCGGGGCGAGATCCGGCTCTTTGGTGTCATGGCGGTCATCTTAGGGTGTGGAGACGCCTTCCATCTGGTTCCCCGGGCGTATGCCCTCTGCACCGACGGGCTGGCGGCCCATGCTGCTTCCCTGGGCTTTGGAAAATTTGTCACTTCTATCACCATGACGGTATTTTACGTCATCCTCTACCACATCTGGCAGAAGCGCTATCAGCAAAAAAGCAAAGGCCTGACCGCCTCGGTGTACGTCTTAGCCGCCGTGCGAATTTTCCTCTGCCTCATGCCTCAAAACGACTGGCTGTCCGCCGACGCGCCCCTCACCTGGGGAATTGCCAGGAACGTGCCCTTCGCCATCTTAGGGCTTCTTATTATCATCGTGTTTTTCCGCGGAGCCTCCCGGACTGACGACAAGTCCTTCCGTTTCATGTGGCTGGCCGTCACCCTCAGCTTCCTCTTCTACATTCCCGTGGTTCTCTTCTCCTCTGCCTTCCCCCTGGTCGGCGTGCTGATGATTCCCAAAACAGTTGCATACGTCTGGATCGTGTGGATGGGCTTTCACGACATGCGACTCAACGACAAACGCTGAACCGGGAAGGAGCGGATATTCATGCGCTTTCCCAAAGTCAAACGCAACACCCTTCTGTTCATCGCCGGGACAGTTTGGTTAGTGGCCGGGTTCAACATCATGCGCATCGGCACCCCCGGCATGATCGAAAACTGGGCCTCTCCCCTGTGGGCGCTCCTCATTTCCGCCCTGGTTTTCGGGCTGTTCTATGGGCTTATTTTTCACCGAATGGTCAAAAAGCACTGCACCCGCATTCAGGAAATGGAAGACGAAAAAATCCCGATCTACCGGTTTTTTGACCGAAAGGCCTACTGCATCATGGCGTTTATGATCACCTTTGGCGTTTTGCTACGGGCTTCCGGCTGGATTCCTCCCTATTATCTGGGTATTTTCTACACCGGCCTAGGTTTTTCCCTGATGACAGCTGGAGTTTTCTTCCTGTGGCGGTTTGCACGTAGGTTCGCCGCATAAAAAGCTGGTCAAGAGGGACACTCTATGCTACAATAGTTTCATCAGATGATGAAAGGAAAGGAATTTTGACGAAACGCAGCACAAAGGGTTTTACCCTCGTTGAAATCATTGTGGTACTGGCTATCGCAGCCATCTTCACCGCCGTCACGATTCTCTCCATCACCGATTTTGTGGACAGGAGGCCCGAGAGGCCGCTACACTGCCTATATTCTGGATGCAATCAAACACTACTTTGGTGAGGAAATCAAAAACGGGCAAATGACAAAAATAGTCTACGGAAATGCTGAGAAAACAGGCTTTTCTGATAAATGCGCCCACTTTGATTTTGAGACCAATGGCACCACGGTAAACGACAGCAAAACTATCGATTAACGGGAGGATTTTACTATGACGGACTGGCAGAAAACCGACAAGACCCGGGAGCCCACTGCAGATTCCCTCCACACTTATGTATCAAACCCCCTTTGGGACGGTCTCTGTGCCTCTATTGAAGCGGACTACGGAGTAAAGCCTCTTATCGAGTTCAGCAACTGTTCTATGTTACGAGGCTGGAATGTAAAATATAAAAAATCTGGGCGCAGCCTCTGCACGCTGTATCCCGAGAAGGGCACCTTTTCTGTCCTTGTCGTCATCGGCGAACGGGAGCGCCCGGAAATGGAGTTGCTTCTCCCCACCTTCAGCGAGTATTTGCAGGAGCTTTATCGCAAAACTCAAGTTTCCATGGGCCAGCGATGGCTTATGATCGACGTAACCGACGAGGAAATTCTGGAGGACGTAAAACGCTGCATTTTCGTCCGCAGAAACTCCAAAAAGAAAGTTTGACGGTAAAAGCCGCCTCCCCATCTGGGAAGGTGGCTTTTTTCGATAACCTCCGGAATTATGGAAAGTTTTTCTCCGCATCCCCATGGCCCCGCCAATATAGAAAACCGCCGCCCGCAAATATCGCGGTCGGCAGTTTCATTATCAAACGGATTTCTGATCTTTTTCCCGGATTTCTACCCGACGGATTTTTCCGCTGATGGTCTTGGGGAGTTCCGTTACAAATTCAATGGCGCGTGGGTATTTATAGGGAGCCGTCAGCTTTTTGACAAAATCCTGGATTTCCTTTTTAAGCTCCTCTGAAGGCGCGTATTTGCTTGTGAGAACGATAGTCGCTTTGACCAGCTGTCCCCGAACCGGGTCGGGCACGCCTGTGACAGCGCATTCCAGCACGGCGGGATGCTCCATCAAGGCGCTTTCCACCTCAAAGGGCCCGATGCGATAGCCGCTGGACTTGATGATGTCGTCTTTCCTCCCCACATACCAGTAATAGCCGTCCTCATCTCGGTAGGCGGTATCCCCGGTATGGTAGTAACCGTTTCTCCAGGCGTAAGCCGTGTTTTCCGGATCGCGGTAGTATTCGAGGAACAGTCCTGGCTGAGAGCAAAGTGCCTGGTCAGCCCTCAGAACAATCTCGCCCACCTCTCCGGTGGGGACGCTGTTGCCCTCGTCGTCAAGAAGTGCCACGTCGTATAGGGGTGAAGGCAGTCCCATGGATCCTGGGCGTACCCGATCAACTGAAAGGTTTGCGATGGTGAGGGTGGTTTCGGTCTGTCCATAACCTTCCATCAGGGAAAGGCCGGTGTACTCTTTAAATTTTCGGTAGACCTCTTCATTGAGAGCCTCGCCCGCAATGGTCACATGCTGGAGGGAACTGAGGTCATAACCCTCCATTCCTTCTTTGATGAAGAACCGGTAGATGGTGGGCGGCGCGCAGAAGGTAGTAATGCGGTATTTTTCGATGAGATGGAGGAGCTCTGCCGGCACAAATTTGTCAAAGTCATAGACAAAGATGCCTGCTCCAGCCAGCCATTGGCCGTAGAGCTTGCCCCAAACGGCTTTGCCCCATCCGGTTTCCGCCACTGTCAGGTGAAGCCCTTCGGGATCGACGTTTTGCCAGTGGACTGCTGTCACGATATGGGCCAAGGGATAAAAAAAACCATGGAGCGCCATCTTCGGCTCCCCAGAGGTGCCGGAGGTAAAGTACATGAGCATCCCGTCGGTCCGGGAAACAGGCACCCGCTCAATAGTAGTGGGCTGTTTCACCATCTCTTCGTCGAAGTTAATGTAACCGTCAAAATCGCCCATGGCGGAGAATTTTAAAATGGAATAGCCGAGCTTCTTTTCCGCCTCGTCAATATGCTGGTGAACGTCGCACTCACAGGTGCAGACTGCTGCCTTGATCTGAGCGGCGCTCAGGCGGTAGACAATGTCCTTAGTGGTCAGCAGGTTTGTGGCGGGGACAGCGATGGCGCCGATTTTGTGCAGGCCCAGAATGGCAAACCAGAACTGGTAGTTCCGCTTGAGGATCAGCAAAACGGTGTCGCCTTTTTTGATACCGTGAGCCTTAAAGAGGTTTGCCGCCTGGGTAGAATAGTCACTGATCTGCTTAAAGGTGAACACCTTTTCATCGCCGCGGACATTGGTCCAAACCATGGCCCTGCGATTCGGCTCCATCTCTGCGATTTTATCCACTACGTCGTATGCAAAATTGAAGTCATCGGGAGCCTTGACGTCGAAATGCTTCAAAACGCCGTCTGTATCAAACTCCTCGATGCAGAATTGTTTGTAAAAATTTTTGATTTCCATTGGGTTGCGGCGCCGGGCCTTCGGAACATTCCGTCTGCCTTCGCCTCCCACCTTTCTGTGTAAAATTTGCCATTAAAATAACCTAAAATCTATTATACCCGCAAATGGACAAACCCGCAACGGGGATTTTGTGAATTTTCGGAAGAAAATCCAATACAAAGCTATATGGTGCTGCCATTTTGTCAAAACGCAAGCAACAACCGTGATGTATAGCTCCTCTGAGGTGTTTGAAGCCTTATCTAAAAAAGGAGAAAGCAGTTGCTTTCTCCTTTTCTCGGATTTATCCAAGATTCCTGTTATTGATTCTTTCCACTCAATGCATTGCACACCACCATAATCGCCGCGTAAATAAGCGCCGCCACAGGCCAGATGATCCAGCTGTTGTTCCAATCTTCAGCGGTAAAGCTCACCGCAAGGTATCCCGCCACCACAATAAGCCAATAAACCGTACTAATAGCGCCGGTCAAATTGCTTTTTTTCTTTTTCTGGCGGCTATAGTCGCCTTCCTGGAGCAATTTTTCCATGCTGGCCCAATGGATGCCCGCCGTAATGAAAAACACGACCCCAATACCAGCCAGAATCATCGTCACCGACAGCATACACACCATAAACAAATCGTTCTCTGTCAAAAACGCCCCCGAAAACAGCGGAATCACTGACAGGATACAGATACAGGCGCCCAACACATTACAGCGGGTATAGGTGTCCCGGTACTGTTTTTGCCGCTCCTTCACCATACCTGTGACTCCGTATTCCGTCTCGAAAACCTGCTTTTCCAAATATTCAAAGGGGGCCGTTTTCGCCCCACAGGAAATAAATACAGCCACTGCAGCCGCCACCAGCAAAAACATAGTAATAAGCCCGAATCCACCGGCAAAATTTTCAGAAAATGGAAATGTCCCCACTTCGCTTCCCGCCGCCATTACCATAAGGGGCACGGGCGAAAAAATGCAAAGAAAAGTGGCGAAGGCGATCCGCTTTGCCGTAAACTCCTTGACCCCCAGGAACTCATTTGCCTCTTCTATGGATACCCGGCGCACCGCGGGCGTCTCTTCCGCCTCGTTGATGTATTCCGCTTCTCCCAACTCGTCTTTAAGCAGATAGTCAGTACTGACGCCGAATAGCCCGCTAAGCTGCAAGATTTTTCCCAAATCAGGAGTTGATTGTGCGCTCTCCCATTTGGAGACTGACTGCCGCGTCACGTTCATTTTTTCTGCCAGCTCTTCCTGAGACCAGCCGCTTTTTTTCCGAAGCTCTATAATTTTATCCGCTAAAATCATCGCCATACCACCTATCATTTTTTCTATAAGCGCTTTTGTCCTTTGGGTCAGTTTCAGTATAGCATGTTTGGAAGTTGCACGCCACCTACCACCTCCTGTCAATTTGTAAACTGGTGGTTGCAGTCCGCGAAAACAGGCGGTTTCTAAGTAAAAAACTTTATTGAGGATACCTGATTAAAACAGTGCCCGCTCATCAATTTTTTTCTTCAAGACAGCAAAAAGCCGGAACTTACTTCCGGCTTTTCATCATTCCTTATTGTTGCGACGGTAGTTGAGGTAGCTTTCGAGAATAATGGTCGCCGCCACGGCGTCCACCACCTCTTTGCGCTTTTTGCCGCGGGTGTTGGTCTCGTTGAGCACCTGGTGGGCACTGACGGTGGTAGAACGCTCATCCCAAAGTACCACCGGCACGTTTACCAGCGCCTTCAGCTTCTCTGCGAAGAGTGCGCATTTCTCTGCCCGCTCCCCCGCCGTACCGTCCATGTTCAGCGGGTGACCTACTACAACCATCTGTACCGCGTATTCCTCCACGGCGTAAGACACTTTTTTCACCGTATTCTCAAAATTGTATTCCTGGATGACGCCGATGGGCGAAGCGAGAAACTCCGTCCGATCGCAGGCAGCAAGGCCTGTCCGCGCGTCACCGTAGTCAACAGCCATTATTTTCAATTGATCAAATCCTTTTCCAGCGGTCATTTATTGTGGAAAGACCGCCTATCATAGAGCAATGAGTACCCTCTTTACATTATCATACCCATTTACCAGGGCTTTACCGTCCCAGTCAGCTCGGAAACATTGTGTATGCCGTGGTCATCGAGCCACTGGTTGACCCTATCGACGATATAAACCGGGGTCAGCGGGTCAGTAAAAATCGCTGCTCCTACCTGCACCGCGGAGGCACCTGCCATCATCATTTCGATGGCGTAAATGGAATCATAGATACCGCCCATTCCGATAATCGGTACCTTTACGGCATTATAGACTTCCCAGACCATCCGCAGGGCGATAGGAAAAATCGCCGGACCGGACAGGCCGCCCACGTTGTTGTGAAGAATCGGCCGCTTGGATTCTACGTCGATGCGCATCCCTAAAAAGGTGTTGACCAAGCTCAAGGCATCGGCCCCTTCGGCCTCCACCGCTTTGGCGATTTCGGAAATACTGGTCACATTAGGGCTCAGCTTGACCATCAAAGGCTTACTTGTCGCCTGACGGACTGCTTTGGTCACTTCGGCGGCGCTTTGGCAGTTGGTGCCAAAAGCCGCTCCTCCCTGCTTCACATTGGGACAGGAAATGTTGAGTTCAATCATATCCACATTGGTGGGATCCAGCTTTCTGACAATGGCAACACAGTCCTCCGGCGTGCTCCCCGCCACATTTGCAATGACTGTCGTGCCCTTCTGGGACAGATAGGGCAGCTCATGCTCAATAAAATGGTCCACGCCCGGATTTTCCAAGCCAACAGAATTAAGCATGCCGCTGGGGGTTTCGGCAATACGGGGAGGAGGATTGCCCGCTTTGGGATGAAGCGTCATGCCTTTGACGGAAATTCCGCCCAATCTGGACAGAGGAAACAGTTCCTCATATTCCCGGCCGAACCCTGCACAGCCCGAGGCCACAATAACCGGGTTATTTAACTCGACACCAGCTATTTTTACACGCATATGTGCCATTAGAAAATCACCTCTTTGCTGTTGAATACAGGCCCATCCTTGCACACGTGGGCATAGCTGGAAGTCCCGTCATGCTCGTGAGTCTTGCAGGCGCATCCCAGACAGGCACCGATGCCACAGGCCATCCGTTCTTCCATGGAAATTTCGCATTCTATATCAAATTCAGCAGCCAATTGCGCCACCCTCTGGAGCATGGGCTTAGGACCGCATGCATAGATCATGTCGGGCCGGTCGCCGCCCTTGAGGCGCTGGTACAACACATCAGTGACAAATCCCTTAATGCCCATACTGCCATCGTCGGTGCAGAGGATGTGCTCGTTGAAAAACTTTTTAAATTCGTCATCAAGAATCACCGCTTTGGCATTGCGAAAGCCGGTAATAACAGTCGCGTTTCCGCCATAATATCCGGCCAGAGGCACCAGAGGAGGAGTACCGATGCCGCCACCGATGAGATATACCCGCTTGTTTGGCGGAAGCATGGTGAATCCACGCCCCAGTGGGCCCAAAATATCCAGGTTGTCCCACGCTTTGAATTGAGCGAGATATCCGGTTCCCTGCCCCTTGATTTCAAAAACAATGCGGATATAATCCTTGTCCAGATTGATGTCCGCCAGGGAGATGGGACGTCTCAGCGGCATGTAGGGCACACGGATTTGCACAAATTGCCCTGGTTGGGCAAGACTTGCGATCTCTTTGCTTTTGATTGTAAAGTCAAAAACATTTTTGGAGAGATTTTCCTTAAAAAGGATAGGGTAAATTCCCTGAACATACGGCACTCTTTTTTCCTCCTTATATTTTCGGATAGTCTTATTTTACATCAAATAGCTTTATTTTGCAATCAATCATATTAAATGATAAATTTTTTGCAAAATGTCAAAAAAGACCGTCCCAGGAGGGTGCACCTGAGACAGCCTTTTTCCATTTTTAGTCGATAAAAGCTTCCGACAGGGCATTCATAGCTTTAACGCCGTTTGCCTTTTCAATCAAGACGGAAATCTTGATTTCAGAGGTGGAAATCATCTGGATGTTGATGTCCGCTTCGAAAAGTGCTTCGAACATTTTGGCGGCGACGCCGGCATTGGTCTGCATACCCGCTCCGACAATAGAAACCTTGGTCACGTCGTCATCCACCTCGATGCGGTGTGCGCCCAAAGTGTCCAGGTTGTCGTTAAGAAGCTCCAGAGCGGTATGGCGCATATCAGTCGGAATGGTAAAACTAATGTCCTTTGTACCGTCACGGCCGATAGACTGGAGAATAATATCCACATTGATTTTTTTCGTCGCCAAAAGGGAGAAAAGCCGAAATGCGATTCCGGGCCGGTCGGGAATACCAATTACCGCGATTCTGACCACATCATCGTCTTTTGCAACACCTTTAATCAACAATTTTTCCATTTTGGTCACCTCTTTCACCTTAGTACCGGGAACGCGCTCCAAACTCGAGCACACTTCAAGATTCACGTTGTATTTCTTCGCCATTTCAACCGAGCGGTTGTGAAGCACCTGAGCGCCGCATGAAGCAAGCTCCAACATCTCGTCGAAGGAGATCTCAGAAAGCTTTTGAGCGGACGGTACGATGCGGGGATCGGCGGTGTAAACGCCGTCCACGTCGGTGTAAATCTGGCAGAGATCGGCGTGCATCGAAGCAGCGATGGCCACAGCGCTGGTATCGCTGCCGCCGCGACCCAAGGTGGTGACGTCGTCGTATTTGTTGAGGCCCTGGAAGCCGGTCACGATGACGATGCGGCGTTTGTCCAGTTCCTTCTCCATCCTCTCAGGCTCCAGTTTTTTGATGCGGGCACGGGAGTAGTTGGAATCGGTGACAAAGCCCGCCTGACGGCCGCTTAAAGAAATCACCGGGAAGCCCATGCTTTCAATAGCCATAGCGAGTAGGGATGCCGAAATCTGCTCACCGGTGGAGAGCAGCATATCCATCTCTCGCTTGCTTGCATTGGGGTTTATCTCCTCCGCCTTAGCGATTAAGTCGTCGGTGGTGTCCCCCTGTGCGGAAACCACAGCGATGACATTGTTCCCTTCCTTGTAGGTGTCGGTGATGATCTTCGCCACATTGAAGATGCGGTCCTTGTCTTTCACAGAGGTGCCGCCGAACTTTTGGACGATGAGTTTCATGAAAAGTACCATTCCTTTCAGAAAACCGCCTATAAAAGCGGCTTTGAATCTATCAGAGTGCCCTCAAAGGGCCAAAACTGCTTAATAATCCAGCACACGGATCTTCTGGAGAACCTTGTAGTCGGGACTCATGGATTTGAGCTTATCTTCCAGTTCGTACTCGGTCATTTTACCGGTGACAAAAGCGTATTCCCCGTCGGGCTCGTTGTTGCGGGAGAGGAAGTCGGAATCCCCAAAAATCTCTGCAATCTCCTTTTTGGAAGTGGCCTCATCAGGAGTCGCCACCCGGATGTAGAACTGCAAAGGAGAAGTTTTATAGTCCACCACAATATTTTCGGTGGTATCTTCCCAGCTCAGCGACTTGACGGTGCTGTGCTTTTTGGCAATGTCGATGACGTCGGCCACGACTGCGCTGGCTGTCGGGAACTTGCCTGCACCCTTGCCGTAGAACACCACGTCGCCGGTGGCGTCGCCGCGGATGAGCACACCGTTAAAGACATCGTCGATGTTGGCGAGCTGGCTGTGGTGTGGAATGAAAGCCGGGTAGACGGTGACAACGAGCTTGCCGTCGTCTAGCTTTTTAGCACGGCCAATGAGCTTGATGACCCCGCCCCATGCATCTGCGTACTCTACGTCCTCCAGGGTCAGTTTGTCGATTCCTTCCGTGTAGACAGTGTTGGGATAGACGTGGCGGCCAAAGGCAAGAGAGGCCAAGATACAAATCTTACGGCAGGCATCGTGACCTTCCACGTCGGCGGAAGGGTCACGCTCAGCGTAGCCCAGCTGCTGAGCCAGTTTAAGCGCCTCGTCGAAGGGCATCTGATCGTGGATCATTTTGGTGAGAATAAAGTTGGAAGTGCCGTTTAAGATACCCGCCACCTCGGTAATTTCATTGGCGGCCAAACAAAGGTGCATGGGGCGAATGATAGGAATGCCGCCACCAACACTGGCCTCAAAGAAAAAGTTCACGTTATGGTCTTTGGCGATTTTGAGCAAAGTCGCTCCTTTGGCGGCCACCAGCTCCTTGTTGGAGGTCACAACGCTCTTTCCGTGTTCCAGCAGAGATTTGACGAAATCGAAAGCCGGAGACAGCCCGCCCATGACTTCGGCGACGATGGAAATTTCCGGATCGTTTAAAATTACATTAAAATCCTTGGTGAATTTGTCTTTATAAGGAACGTCGAATTCCTTCAGGTCCAGAATGTATTTGACCTCAATCTCCTGCCCCGCTTTTTTCGTGATGCTTTCGCTGTTCTTCATCAGCAGTTCCACCACGCCGGAGCCAACGACACCGTGGCCCATGACCGCAACTTTTACCATTTATGATCATTCCTTTCGATTGAACTTGCATATAGGCGGCAGGCGTTTCGGCCTTTTCGCCTAAATGGCCGAAACCGTTTGGAAATTACCTTCCAAACGCCACGCCTCATTAAAATATCGTTGTCCTTCCATCAGACTGTAACAGCAGCATTTTCAGGTGATATTATGATATTCCGCCGCGCGCTGTTTGTTGACAGATGTTTTCGGAAGACGCACAGTCTCAACAATCTAGATTTTTTTCACCGACACTACGCCGTACAGTCCGGATAGGCTGCGCACAATGTCCTCCGGGTCCAGCTCGTCCCGGTTGATGCGGATGCCCACCGTCACGATGGCCACCGTATCTACGGGGATGTTCTGGTTGACAGTGAGGATGTTGGCTCCCAGCTCATAGAGAAGCTTTAGGACCTTCGACAGTACGCCGGGCTCGTCAGAAAGTTTCAGATACAAGGTGCTGATCTGCCCCGAGCCCTTTTCATCAAACACCTGGACATTGTCCTTGTATTTATAAAAGGCGCTCCGCGAAATTCCCACCATGCGACAGGCATCGGAAGAATTTCTGGCCTCATTTTTGGAGAGGAGATGCTTTGCCTCAATGACCTTCAAAAACACGTCGGGCAGCACGTCAGTGCTGACGACCAGGCGCTTCGGTTTCTTTTCCATTTCCATGAAAATCAACATTCCTTTCCAGAGATTTGAGCCCACTTTGCCGCTATTGCGGCAAAGACACAAAACTCCATCTTGCCTGCGCTGCAAATGGGCGTTCCGGTTTCAGGCGAAAAAAGAAACCCCGTCCTTTTTCAGGCGGGGCCTGATTCCGTCTAACAAGTACAGTTGTCAATCAACTAAAAACAACTATAACACTTATTTGAACGGAATACAATTCTTAAAATATTGGATATTTTTATGAAAACATGTAATATTCTCTCAATTTAGATAAATATCTTTATTTTGCGCTTATTTTCTTTTATTGTAAAAGGTAATTAGTTGAAATCACTGTTATTTTGTTGATTTTTACCTAGTTTTTGTGAACTTCGCAAAATAGCTTTGGGACTCTCTGGAAACAATTTTGCTGAGTGCTACCACCGCGATGATATTGGGTATCGCCATGATGAGGTTTAACAGGTCCGACAGGTTCCAAATTAGGTCGATCTGCGCCACTGCACCTAAAAATACCGACAGGACGAAACACACCCGGTAAACGTTGACCCAAATCCGCTTGGGCGACAGGAATTCGATGGCCTTTTCTCCGTAGTAGGCCCAGCCCACGATGCTGGCAACGGCAAAAAAGATGGTGGAAATGGCAACGAAGGAGGCAGCGTGCTTCCCCAAGGCTGTGGCGAATGCCGAGGTGGTCAGAGCCGCCCCTGTGGCGCCGCTCTGATACTGGCCGGAGGTGAGAATGACAACTGTGGTCATCGTACACATGAGGATGGTGTCGAGAAACACCTCGACGATGCCCCAAAGCCCCTGCCGCACCGCGCTGTCGGTCTGGGCAGCCCCGTGGGCGATGGGTGCGGAACCGAGGCCCGCCTCGTTGGAGAAAACCCCTCTTGAGATGCCGAACCGGACGGCACGGCTTGTGAGATATCCTAGTACGCCGCCTGAAATCGACTGGGTGGTAAAAGCGTCTCTGAAAATCACCGAAAAGGCCTCCGGCAGTGCCCGCCAGTTGACGGCAATAGCGGCGATAGAGCCGATAAAATAAGTGAGAGCCATAATGGGCACCAGCCGTTCTGTCACTGCACCAATACGCTTGATACCGCCGATGATGATGAGGCCGATGACCGCCATAACGACGAGCCCCACTAACCACTTAGGCGCGCCAAAGGTGCTGTAGAGGGCGTCGGAGATGGCGTTAGACTGGGAGAGATTCCCCACTCCGAAGGAGGCTCCCACACAGGCGGCAGAAAAAATGACAGCCATCCATCTGCTGTGGATGCCGTTTTGGATGTAGTACATGGGACCGCCTACCGTTTCACCATTCCGGTTCTGGGTACGGAAATGGACGGCCAGGACGATTTCTGAAAACTTTGTGGCCATGCCGAAAAAGGAACTGACGCACATCCAGAAAACCGCCCCCGGCCCGCCGCTGACGATAGCGGTGGCCACGCCGATGATGTTGCCGGTACCTAAGGTGCCGGCAAGAGCGGTGGCAGTTGCCTGAAAGGAAGAGATGCTCCCTTCCCCTCCCCCTTTTCCGATATTTTGAAAGGTGTCCTTAAAAGCTCGGAAAAAGTGCCGAAACTGAACAAACCGCAGCCGGAAGGTGAGAAAAATCCCCGCCCCCATCAGCGCCACCAGATAGATGATGCCCGTAGGCAGCGAGAGAATCCAGTCGTTAAGTGCGTCAAAAAAGCCCATAAAACAAGCCTTCCTTTCGGGAAGTCCGGCCCTGAGGGCCAGAGCGACCTCCATGTGATTTCATCTGGACGTCCGCTGTTTTTGGGCTTTCGTTATTTTTGACGTAGCAAGGCCGGGGCCTTTGGAATAAAAGCGAGAGGTTCTCCCCTGCGGTTTGCTGTGGGCTTCAGGCGGAAAACCCTGCGTCCCAATTCGGCTTTCCAACCATTTCAGGGCCGGGAAAACCGCCTTACTGATCAGGTGTTGTGGTCGGAGACGTGAAACTGCTTTAAGTTGCCGATTTTCTGGCGGCGCTGTTCCAAAATCGCCACCACATCTTCGATGGCCAGGTTCTGCTGGGCCATGAGCACCAGCACGTGGTAGCAGAGGTCGCAAATCTCGTTTGCCAGTTCCTCATTGTCGTTATTTTTGGCGGCGATGATCATCTCGGAACATTCCTCGCCGCATTTTTTTAAGATTTTGTCCAAGCCCTTGTCAAAGAGGTAGCAAGTGTAAGAGCCTTCCTCGAAATGCTCCTTCCGCTGTTTTACTACTTCCGATAGACCTTTTAAGGTTTCGTTCATTTTGTTCGCCATGCCTTTCTTTTGGAATTTACTCCGGTTTCGGCATTGTTTTCTAGTGTCAAAACCGTTTAAAAACATCGTGGAAAAAGAAACTTCCGCCCGATTTATTTGCTGTCGTCCGCTTTCCAGACCTGGTTGAAAAAGCAGCTGTAAGAGCCGGTATGGCAGGCGGCTCCTGTCTGGTTCACTGTGACGAGCAGGGTGTCGTTGTCGCAGTCGGCCACGATGCTTTTGACCTTTTGCAGATGGCCGCTTGTTGCTCCTTTGTTCCAGAGCTCCTGCCGCGACCGGCTGTAAAACCAGGTGTAGCCGGTTTCCATCGTCTTTTGCAGGCTTTCTTTGTTCATATAGGCCAGCATCAAAACCGCGCCGTTTTTTTCCTCTACGACGACGGCGGGGATCAGCTCCCCTTTCTGAAAATAAACGTCCAAATCCACTTTGATGACATTCCTTTCCTATTGGGGCAGGCTCTACCCCTATTCTATCGTCCAACCCTGACAAATATGCCGGTTAAAGGGTATTTTTAACTGTAAAGCAACATTCTTTACAGTTAAAAATCACAGTCGTACCGGGATATTTCTCTCTTTTAGATGCTCTTTTACCTCTCCCACCGTCAGCTCCCGGTAATGGAAAAGAGACGCCGCCAGAGCCGCGTCGGCGTCGGTTTTCTCGAACACTTCGGAGAAATGCTGGAGCTTGCCGCAGCCGCCGGAGGCGATAACCGGGATGTTTACCACCGCCGTAATGGCGTTTAAAAGCTCCAAATCAAAGCCCTGCTTGGTGCCGTCCGCATCCATGGAGGTGAGGAGGATTTCCCCCGCCCCCAGTGCGCAGGCTTTTTTCGCCCACTCCACCGCGTCCAATCCAGTGTCGATACGGCCGCCCGCCACGTAGACGTGGAAACTTTGGTCGCCGGCCCGTTTGGCGTCGATGGCGACGACGACGCACTGGCTGCCGAACTTGTCGGCCGCATCGGCGATGAGCTGCGGGTTTTTGATGGCGGCGGAGTTGACGCTCACTTTGTCGGCTCCCGCCCGGAGCAGCACCGAAAAATCCTCGATAGTGGAGATGCCGCCTCCCACTGTCAGGGGGACGAAGACCTGCTTCGCCGTCTCTCTGACGATGTCGACGATGGTTTTCCGGGCCTCGACGGTGGCAGTAATGTCGAGAAAGACGATTTCGTCCGCCCCCTGTTCGTTGTACATCCGGGCGCATTCCACCGGGTCGCCCACCTCTTTGATGCCGACGAAGTTAATTCCTTTGACCACCTTGCCGTCCCGCACGTCCAGGCAGGGAATGATGCGTTTGTTGAGCATAGGAAAATTCCTTTCTAAAGGGTTCAATAAGGGGCTTTGCCCCGTCATTCAACGTTTTCAGTGGGAGCCTGTGCTCCCACTGAAAAAATTACGTGGCACCCGCCGCCTATAGAGGCGGGGGACATCTTAATTTAGTTATTCTGCCGCTGCCTGCAATGCTTCTTTCAGGTCCAGCGTCCCCTCGTAGAGGCTCTTGCCGCAGATGGCGCCGTAGACCCCCAGCTCTTTGAGGGCGCGGATGTCCCCGATGCCGGAAATCCCGCCGGAAGCGATGATGTTGCAGGACACCGCCTGTTTGATGCGGGTCAGCTGGTTCAGGTTGGGCCCTTCCAGCGTCCCGTCCTTGGAAATATCGGTGTAAACAATGTGGGCAACTCCGATTTTCTCCATTTCCTTTGCCAAATCGAGATAGTGGACCGAACTGCTGTCCAGCCATCCTTCCACCGAGACCATGCCGTTTTTCGCGTCGATACCGACGACAATCCGGTCGTCAAATTCCTTGACCGCTTCCTTGACGAAAATGGGGTCCTTGACGGCGGCGGAACCTAAAATTACCCGGTCAATGCCGTGACGCAGGTAGTGTTCCACTGTGTCGAGGCTGCGGATACCGCCGCCCACCTCCACTTTGAGAGAGGTGTTTTTCGCCACCTCGATGAAAATATCGGCGTTCTGGGGGCGGGCGTCTTTAGCCCCGTCCAAGTCGACCATATGTAAGAAGGAGGCACCATCCGCTTCAAAGCGTTTCGCCGTCTCAAGCGGGTCTTCCGCCACCTTGTGAACGGTGCTGAAATCCCCTTTGTAGAGCCGCACGCAGTTGCCGTCCTTGATGTCGATTGCAGGTAAGATAACCATCTGTATGACCATGCTTTGCGTAAAACAAAAGCTTCCTTTCCATTTGAGATGAGGCCGCCCGCAGGAGGAGCAGCCCTGAAATGAAATTTAACCTCTATCTTTTGGTGAGGTCTCCGAAATTTCTTAGAATCTGAAGCCCTACCTCCCCGCTCTTCTCCGGGTGGAACTGAGCGCCAAAGACGTTCCCCCGCTCCACCAGCGCCGGGATTTTCACCCCGTAGTCGCACTGAGCCGAGATGTTCTCCCCACTAGTGTACGCCATGAAGGAGTGGACGAAATAGACGCTGTCCCCCTCGCTGAGGCCTCTGAGCAGCGGGCTTTTCCGGGTAAACTCCAAGCTGTTCCAGCCCATGTGGGGGATTTTATAGGGGCAGACGATTTTGTCGATCTTCCCGGGAATCAGCGAAAGCCCCTCGGTGCGGGTGAACTCCTCGCTTTCCTCGAAGAGCATCTGCATTCCGAGGCAGATGCCGAGAAGCGGCTTTTTCTGAGCGTTTTCCCGAATACAGGACACAAGTCCCGTCTCCCGTAGCTTCTCCATCGCAAGCGGAAATGCCCCCACGCCCGGAAGGATCAGCCCGTCCGCACGGTCCAGGTCTTTGGGGTCGCTGGATACCTGGTTTTCGAGGTCCAAAAAATTTAGGGCGTTCTGCACCGAAAAAAGGTTCCCCGCTCCGTAGTCGATAATGGTAATCATATCGCCTCTCCTTTTGTACCGATTTCTGTGTCGAAAGCTGTGGTTAGCTCGCCGCGGAAAAGCCCTTACAGCACCCCTTTAGTGCTGAGGGTTTCGCCCTCCTTGAGGGCCACCGCCGCTTTAAGGCTGTGAGCCAGCGCCTTGAAAAGCGCCTCCGCCTTGTGGTGGTCGTTTGCGCCGTACTCCGCCTTCAGGTGGAGGGTGATTCCCGCCTGAAAAGCAAAGGCCCGCATAAATTCCTCCACCATCTGGGTATCCATGTCGCCGATTTTGTCGGCCTTGAAATCGCAGGCAAAAACCAGATAGGGCCGGTTGGAAACGTCCAGCGCCGCAAAGCCCAACGCCTCGTCCATGGGGATGAAGGCGGAGCCGTAACGGCAGATGGGGCCGGAATCTTTGAGGGCTTCTTTCAAGGCCTGTCCCAAGACGATACCGGTGTCCTCGACGGTGTGGTGGCAGTCCACGTTCAAGTCCCCGCTGACCGACACGCTCAAATCAAATCCCCCGTGGACGCAGAGGGCGGTGAGCATGTGGTCGAAAAATCCGACCCCGGTCCAGATGTCCGCCTCCCCTTTTCCGTCCAGATTCAGGGTGACGCTTACATCGGTCTCTTTGGTTTGCCGTTTCAGTGACGCCGTTCTCATAAAAAACATCCTTTCCTGTCAAAGCCGCTCTTTCCTGAACCGGAATCAGTCCAGGGCAGATAAAATTTCCTCCAGCGCCGTAAACAGCCGCCGGTTATTTTCAATAGAATCGGTGGAAATCCGCAAATACCCGCCAAAGCAACGCACAGCGATGCTCTTTTGGAGCAGTTTTTGGTAGATTTCTTTCGCCACGGCCGTTTTGATGTAAACAAAGTTTGTGCAGCTGTCAAAAACCCGCTCCAACGCCGGATATTTGGCCGCCAGCGCCTGTATCCCTTCCTTTAGGGTTTGGGCCGAAGCGATGATCTCGTCCTCGCACTGCCGCAAAAACGCCTTGTCTTTTAATACGCAGGCGGCGATTGCCTGAGAAATGGAATTGACGTTATAAGGGGACTTGACCGCTTTGAGGGCCTTGGTTATCACTTCGTTTGCCACCGCAAACCCCACCCGCAAAGCCGCCATGCCGATGGCCTTGGAACAGGTCTTTAAAATGATGAGGTTATCATAGTCCGAAACCTCGGACAGCAAGCTCTGGTCCCAGAAGTCCATGTAGGCCTCGTCCAGCACCACAAGGGCATCCACCCCGCGGACGATCTTCCGCACATCCTCAGCCGCAAGCCCCACCGAGGTGGGATTGCAGGGGTTGGAAAAGATGAGCATTTTCACGTCCTGACGTTTTACTTCGTCGATGACGGCCTGAGGGCCGATGGAAAAATCCTCCCCTTTGGGGATTTGGACGACGGGGTTTTCGTAAATCTCCCCGTAAAACCGGTACATGGAAAAATCCGGGGTCAAATTGGCAATTTTTTCGCCCTTTTGCAGCAGCGCCCCCACAATCAGTCCAATCAGTTCGTCGGAGCCGTTTCCGGCGGTGACAAGCTTCGAATCAACGCCGTAATAGTCGCCGAAGGCGGCGCAGAGCTCAGTGGCGTAGGGGTCAGGATACCGATTCAAGGCCGTCTGGGCGGCGATGGCCGCCGCCTTTTCTTTGAGGCTGTCCGACAGGGACAGATAGCTCTCGTTGGCGTCCAGCCGCAGATCGTAATTCCCCTGTAACGGGTCATAAGGGGTTAAGTCCCTCACCTTTTTGCAAAGTTCGTAACTCATATCCGCTCCCCTAAAACCGCACCTTGATGGAATTGGCATGGGCGGTGAGGCCCTCTTTTTCCGCCAGGGTGACGATATCGCCGGAAGCTTCCCGCAAAGCGTCCTCGGTGTAATAAATGTAGCTTACTTTCTTCACGAAAGCGTCCACTGACAGGGGCGAGAAAAACCGGGCGGTGCCGCTGGTGGGAAGGACGTGATTGGGGCCGGCGTAGTAGTCACCCAACGGCTCCGGCGCGTATTTGCCGAGGAAGATGGAGCCGGCGTTGTCCAGTTTTCCGATGTATTCAAAGGGGTTTTCCATCATCACTTCCAGGTGCTCCGGCGCGATTTCGTTGGCGAGGGTTACCGCCTCGTCCACCGTCTCACAGACGATGATGCCGCCGAATTCAGAGAGGGACTTTTTGATGATCTCCTTCCGAGACAGGGTTTCCACCTGTCTTTCTAGCTCCTTCGCCGTCTCGTCGGCGATTTTCCGGCTGGTGGTAACCATGATGGCGGAAGCCAAGACGTCGTGCTCCGCCTGCGACATGAGATCTGCCGCCAGATACTTCGGCTCCGCCGTTTCGTCGGCCAAAACGAGGATTTCGCTGGGCCCAGCGATCATGTCGATGTCAACGACGCCGTAAAGGAGCTTTTTGGCGGTGGCCACATAGATGTTGCCGGGACCGACGATTTTGTCCACTTTGGGAACGGTCTCGGTGCCGTAAGCCAGCGCTGCCACAGCCTGTGCGCCGCCTAATAGGAATACCCGGTCCACACCGCAGATCGCCGCCGCAACGAGAATGTCCGGGTTCGCTTTCCCCTCTTTTGTGGGGGGCGTCACCATGACGATCTCCTTCACCCCGGCGATTTTCGCAGGGATGGCGTTCATCAAAACCGATGAAGGGTATGCAGCCGTGCCGCCGGGCACGTAGAGGCCTACCCGCTCAAGACCGCGGATGCGCTGGCCCAAAATCACCCCGTTTTCCTTGGGGTCGATAAAACTCTGGTGCTTTTGCCGGTTGTGGAAATCGGCGATGTTCTCCTGAGCGTTTAAAAGCGCCGAGACAAAATTCTCGTCGGCGTTTGTCAAAGCATCGTTGATTTCCTCCCGGGAAACCTCAATGGCGGGGGGCAGTTTGCCGTCGAATTTTAGGGTATATTCGTTGACGGCCTCGTCTCCCTTTAGCCGGACGTTTTCGATGATTTCAGAGACAACAGCAGTCACCTTCCGGTCCACTTCCCCGCTGCGGGAGCGGAGCGCCCCGAGAAGTTCCCGTTCATCCTTGCCGTTGGCGGTTACGATTGGCAGCATCTATATTTCCTCCTTTAAAGTGCGTTAACGGGCAGAGCCCTGCTGGATGGCGTCGATGAGGGGTTCCAGCTCTTCCTTGCGGAGCTTTAAGGACGCGGTATTGACGATGAGGCGAGCGGAAATATATGCTACATCCTCCGCTACCTCCAAACCGTTTTCCTTTAAGGTGGTGCCGGTTTCGACGATATCGACGATGCCGTCGGACAGCCCAACCAGAGGGGCCAGCTCAACCGAGCCTTCGATCTTGATGATCTCGATGTCCATCCCCTTTTCGGCGAAATACTCCCGCGCCACATTGGGATATTTGGTGGCGATGGTCTTGATGTTATAGCCACTGTAAAAATCGGAGCCTTTTTTGACGGCCAGGGCGAATTTGCAGCGCCCAAACCCCAAATCGGCCACTTCGAAAAAGCTGCCGCCGTGCTCCATAATGGTATCCTTGCCGACAACGCCCAAGTCGCAGACGCCGTGCTCCACATAGGTGATGACGTCGGCGGCCTTGGCCAGCACCACTTCGATATTCCGGTCGGGAATCTGCAAAATCAGCTTTCTCCCCTTGTTGATGAGCTCATTGCAGTCGTAGCCCAGCTTTTCAAACACCGCTACCGTGTCTTTTTCGAGCCTTCCCTTAGTGAGGGCGATGCGGATGGGTCTCAATGAATTACTCATGCCTTCACCTCCACAATGTCGTCCCGGACGATGTACACCGTCTCAATGCCTTTTTCTGCCGCGTATTTTTTGGATTCCTCAAAGGTCTCAAACACCGAAAACTCGGCCCGAAAGCCCATTTCGGTCAGGCGTTTCACCTGCGCCAGAGCCTTGCCTTCATACCCCTCCTCGGCGAAAACCAGCACGTCGGGGGGAAGCACTGCGTCGTCAGCCGATTTCATCACCCTGGCCACCGCGTCTACGTCGATGCCAAAGCCCACGGCGGGCAGATCCACGCCGTAGTCGGACAGGAGGCTGTCGTACCGGCCTCCCACCAGCGCGGTGGTGCCGAGGCCCTGAACATAGCCTTTAAAGACGATGCCGGTGTAGTAATCGTTTCTCGTGACGATGCCCAAATCCAGGGAAATCTTGCCGTCAAGGCCCAGCTTCTGCAAATCCTTGTAGAGACTGCGGAGATACACCGTTGTTTCCAGCAGCTCCGGGCAGTCCAAAAGCTTTTTGGCCTTGTCAAAAACCTCTTCCCCACCGAAGAGGGCGGGAAGCTGCTTTAAGGCGTTTGCCACTTCCTTGTTTTCCAGTTTATCCAGCCGGTCGTTTAAGGCTGGGTAGTTTTTCGACTCGATGAGAGCGCGAATCTCGTCCTTATCAGAATCGGACAGGTTAAGCTTTTGAATGAGGGTATTGAAAAAGCCGATGTGCCCGATTTCCAGCCGGAAGTCAGCAAGGCCGCAGCTTTCGAGAGCCTCCACGGCGGTTGCGATCACTTCCAGATCGGTGCGGCGGGTGCTGGAGCCGATGAGCTCGATGCCCGCCTGCACTGTTTCATCGCTGCGGCCGCTCAAGGCCGGGTTGATGGCGTAAACGCTCTGGTTATAGAAAAGCCGGAAGGGCAGCGTATGGCCTTTGAGCCGGGTCGCCGCCAGCCTTGCTATCGGCATGGTCAGGTCGGGCCGGACGGTGAGGATGCGCCCTTTTAAGTCGGTGAGTTTATACATCCGTTCCTGAGGAATGCCGTGCTCCGGCGAATTAAACACGTCGTAAAACTCCAGTCCCGGCGTCACCACTTCGGAGTAGCCCCGGGAGAGGAACACTTTTTTGATGTTTTGCTCTGCCTTGCGGCGGGCGATGCAGTCCTCAAAGAGGGTATCTCGAGTGCCCTCGGGCGTGATCAGCCTGTTCTTCATCATAAGCCAAGTAACCTTCCTTGTCAGCAATTTGAAAGCAATTTTTTTGCGGATGTGCCACTCTTGAACTTACATCTCTCCAAGTTAATCGCTTTAGTATGCTAATATGGTAACACGTCACAGCGCATCTGTCAATAAATTTTGCTTTAGCTTTAAAATTTTGGAAAACCGTCCGATTTTTTTCCACAAAATAAAAGTGTAGTTAGGCATTTTACCTTAGAAAAACATCATCTGGCTGGTTTTCGGAAGCCCTTCCAGAGCGCCGGCCCCTTCCAGCATCTCGATGACCGCCTTGGATACGCCGGAACGGGTCTGCACCTCATCCACCGAGATGTAATCCCCCTGTTCCCCCGCTTCCTGCAAGCCCTTAGCCGCAGCCTCCCCCAGTCCCTTGAGGGCGGTAAAGGGCAGCCTGATTTTTCCGTCCTCGATGACATACTTTGTCGCGTGGGATTTATACAGATCCACCGGCAGGAACTCATACCCCCGGCAAAGCATTTCGTTGATGATCATGAGGGTATTGTAAACGTCCTCTTCCTTGACGCTGCGGTCCATGTCCTTTAATTGCATCAGCCGCGCCCGACAGGCCGCTTTGCCAGCCACCGCCGTATCGGCTTCCAAATCGCCGCCCCGGACGGTGAAAAACGCCGCGTAGTACTGGAGCGGATAGTAAACCTTGTACCACCCGAGGCGGATAGCCGCGATGACGTAGGCGGCGGCGTGGGCTTTCGGGAACATATACTTGATTTTAAAGCAGCTGTCTACGTACCACTGAGGCACACCGTGGTCGAGCATATCCTGCACCATCTCGTCGGTTAAAAGCTTGGGCGCCTTGCCCTTACGGGTGATCTCCATGATCTTAAAGGCCAGCTTCGGTTCCAGCCCCTTGTGGAGCAGGTAGGTCATGATGCTGTCACGGGTACCGATAACTTCCGAAATGGTGCAGGTCTTGTTGTCGATTAGATCCTTGGCGTTTCCCAGCCATACGTCGGTGCCGTGGGACAGGCCGGAAATCTGCAAAAGGTCGGCAAAGGTCTTGGGCTGGGCCTCTTCCAGCATACCGCGGACGAACGGCGTACCCATTTCCGGCAAGGACAGGGTGCCGGTGTTGCTGAAAATCTCGTCGGGGGTGACGCCCAGCGCCTCGGTGGAGGTAAAGAGGCTGATGACCTTCTGGTCGGACATGGAAACGTCCATCACCTTGATGCCGGTCATGTCCTCGATGTGCTTATATAGGGTCGGAACATCGTGTCCCAGCTCGTCCAGTTTTAAGATGGTGTCGTGGAGGGAGTGGAAGTCGAAGTGGGTGGTCAGAATGTCGGAATCTGCCTTATCGGCCGGGTGCTGGATGGGGCAGAAATCGTAGACCTCGTACTCCGACGGGATGACGACCATGCCGCCGGGGTGCTGGCCGGTGGTGCGCTTGACCCCCTCGCAGCCTTTTGCAAGCCGCAGCTCCTCCGCCTTGTGGATAACCCTCCCCCGCTCCTGCATGTAGTTCAAAACAAAGCCGTAGGCGGTTTTTTCCGCCACCGTCGAGATGGTGCCCGCCTTGAACACGTGGTCGGAACCGAACAGCTCTTCGGTGTATTTGTGGACGTAGCTCTGGTACTCGCCGGAGAAATTAAGGTCGATATCCGGCTCTTTGTCGCCGTCGAATCCCAGAAAAGTCTCAAATGGGATGTCATGGCCGTCCTGATTGAGCTTTGCGCCGCACTGTGGACAGGTTCTCTCCGGCAAATCGAAGCCGGAGCCGTACTCGCCCTTTGTATAAAATTCGCTCCATTTGCATTCTGGGCAGACGTAATGGGGCGCCAGCGGGTTTACCTCCGAAATACCGGCCATGTTCGCCACAAAAGACGACCCTACCGAACCACGGGAACCGACTAAATACCCGTGTTCCTCGGAGTAGTAGACCAACTTCTGGGCGATCATGTAAAGTACCGCAAATCCGTGTTTGATAATAGAAGTGAGCTCCCGGTCCAGTCGGTCTTTGACCAGATCCGGCACCGGGTCACCGTAAATTTTCTTCGCCCGCTCCCAGGTGATCCTCTGCAAATCCTCATCGGAGCCCTCGATGTTGGGCGGAAACGTCCCCTTGGGGATGGGCCGCACGTCGGGGTCGATCATATCGGCGATTTTCAGAGGGTTCTCCACCACCACTTCATAGGCCTTCTGTTCTCCCAGATACTCAAATTCCTTGAGCATTTCCTCTGTGGTGCGCAGGTAGAGAGGTGGCTGCTGATCGGCGTCTTTGAACTTCATGCCAGCCATCAAAATGGTGCGGAAGATGGCGTCTCCGGGGTTTAAAAAGTGGACGTCGCAAGTGGCGACTACCGGCTTATTCAGCTTTTCCCCGATTGCCACTATCGTCTTGTTGAAGTCCTGAAGCTGCTCGACGCCGGACGCCTGCCCGTTCATCAGCATAAACTGGTTGTTTCCGATGGGCTGGATTTCCAGATAATCGTAAAAGGATGCAATTTCGCAGAGCTCGTCAAAGCTTTTGCCCTCGACAATAGCCCGGAACAGCTCTCCCGCCTCGCAGGCGCTTCCGATCAACAGCCCTTCCCGATACTTCATAATTTCGGATTTTGGGGTGCGGGGCCGACGAAAATAATACTTCACATGGGCAAAGGAAACAAGCCGGTAGAGGTTTTTCAGTCCGGTTTTATTTTTGACCAGGATAATTTGGTGATAGGTCTTAAGTTGTTTCGGATCGCCGCCGCTCATGGCGGTGTTGATGCCGGAAATGGAGTGGATGTCTTTCTCCGCCTCCATCTGTTCCATCATTTTGAGGAAGATGTTGCCCAGAACCTCGGCATCGTCGCAGGCCCTATGGTGGTGGAATTCCGGCAGCTCCAGATGCTTTGCGATCACATCCAGTTTGAATTTAGAAAGCTCCGGATAGAGGTTCCTCGCCAGCACCAGAGTATCGATGGAAGTATAGGGGAACTGTTTGCCGCAGCGCTCCGCCGCCACCCGCATGAATCCCATGTCAAAGGAGGCGTTGTGGGCGATGAGAGGCCGATCCCCCGCAAACGCCATAAACTGCTCCAAAGCCTCCGCTTCCAGCGGCGCGTTTGCTACCATGGCGTCTGTTATGCTCGTCAGCTCGGTAATTTTTGGCGGAATGGGCCGTTCCGGGTTCACAAAGGTGTCAAACCGGTCGGTGATCTTTCCGTTTTGGATGAGTACTGCGCCGATTTCGGTGAGCCTGTCGTTTTTGGCGGAAAGGCCGGTAGTCTCCACGTCAAAGACGACAAATTCCCCAGTAAAGTCTTCTTCTTTACATCCGTGAACCGCCGCCACGCAGTCGTTCACGAAGTAGTCCTCCACCCCGTAGATGACCTTGAAATCGCCGCCGTCCTTGCGGATGCCCTCAACGCAGTTCATAGCGTCGGGATAGGCCTGGACCACCCCGTGGTCGGTAATAGCGATAGCCTTGTGTCCCCAACGGTAGGCCGTTTTAATGATTTCGGTCACGTCGCTTACGCCGTCCATCGAGGACATTTTAGTGTGGCAGTGGAGTTCTACCCGCTTCACCTCTGCATCGTCAGTTTTCGGAATTTTCTTCACTGTCATGATGTCGTAGGGCTTGATGGAAATCTCCCGATCGTACTTGTCGTCCACCACGTCGCCCCGAACGAGAATCGTCGTCCCCTTGGAGAGGCAGTCATACTTATCCTGTTTTTTTACGTCGTCGATGATCTTCATAGTGTTGCTGGAGGTGTAGTCAGTGAAATTGTAGGTTAAAATCACCTTGGTTCCGTCTCTCGTCACTCGGCAGTCGGTGGCAAAAATGTCGCCCCAGACCACTACATTGCCGCTCATGGAATTGATTTCATTGAGGGGTGTGGGCTTCTGGGTGATTTTCCGGCCCTTAATGAGCATAGCCCCCTCGTTCTGGAACTGCATATCGGCAAAATTGATGGTGACAGGGGTGGGATCCTTCACGCCGGAATCCCGCCGGAACCCGCCGCTGCCTCCCCCAAAACCTCCCCCATTTCCACCGTAGGACGGCCTGTCGCCATTGCTGGGCCGGGGGGCGGGCGCAGGCGGCGCCTCTCTGATGACGATGGGCGGCGGCTCGGGGAAATCCGCCTCGGTGATTATCTCGACCCCTTCAAAGGACACGGTAATTTTCCTCGAAAAACGTTCGTAAACAAGTCTTTCAATTTGTTTATCTGCCCCCGCCTGCACAAGTATGTTCTTACCGCCGTTTTTCAGGGAAATGTGGAGTACTTCCCCGTCAAACTGCGCGTCCGCGTTATCCAGAAAGCCGTTGACCACACCGCAGACGCTCTTCAGCTCGGTGATAAGCTCGGGAAAATAGGAGATGTCAAACAAAGTTGGCAGGTACTTCAAGGTAAAACGCACACTGTTTAGCCCCGCGTTTTTCGCCACTGCCCGCTGGCAGTCCCTAATGTGCTCCACCTTGATGACACTCCCGTTTTTCATCACAGTAGAGATGGTGCGGGCGCCCGGGTCGGCATCTAGGCGCAGCATCTCACAGTCTTTAAAAATCGAGAGATAGGGTTCTTCTATGTAGTCGCCGAACACGGCGAGAAAGCTCTGTTCTGTCACTGGTGCTTGTCCCCTTTATTCAACATTGGTCATATGGCTTCATAAATTTTCAGGCACTTTTCCTTCAAATTCTTGGTTAAAGATAAATTCCAGGCCTGCATTCTGCTATGCCACTTTTTGTTCGCTAAAAAAGTATCCCAGTCCATTTGATAAATAGATTCCAACTTGTAATTTTCATCAAATTTACATACGATTACATATTCAAATTTTTGGGTATCTATTTTGGAAGAATTCTTCGGTTCCAACCCATAAAAAACGCTTGTCACGTTTTTACTAGTCGACTTGATACTGTAACGGTCTCCCTTTCGGCTAATAGCATCGATATTCTCTGTCCCTACAGGAGCCGGAGAAAGATTCGGTAAATTGGGAGTATTGTTATAATATTGAATTGCCAGGTATTCTCCCAAATCACCGATTACGTTATTTGTCCTTATAACTTCTCGATCCTTTAATTCCTTGATAATATCGCTATACATCCGTATCAAGCCATCGGTCGGAATTTCATGAAAACTATTTTCCATCCTTTTACACACCACTCTTATCTACTTTAGCTCCCTACAGCTTCTCGATCTCCTCCATCAGCGCGTCGAGGATTTCCCCCTCCGGCACTTTGCGCAGGATTTCTCCCTTTTTGAAGAGCACCCCGCAGCCCACGCCGCCCGCCACGCCGATGTCGGCTTCTTTGGCCTCGCCGGGCCCATTGACGACGCATCCCATGACCGCGACCTTGATAGGTTTCTGCACCGTCTTGAGCCGCTCCTCCACCTGGTTCGCAAGGGAAATAAGGTCGATCCGCGTCCGGCCGCAGGTAGGACAGGAAACCACTTCTGGCCCCTCGAACATTCCGATACTTTTGAGGATGTCCCGCGCCGCTTCCACTTCTTGGACCGGGTCGGCGGTCAGGGAGACCCGGATGGTCTCACCGATACCCTGAAGCAGCAGGCTCCCAATGCCCACAGCCGACTTGATGATCCCCATCCGCTCGGTCCCCGCCTCGGTGACGCCCAAATGCAGCGGGTAGCTGCACTGCCTAGCTAAGAGGGCGTAAGCTTCTACCATGGTCTTCACGTTGGAGGACTTGATGGAGATGACGATCTGGTCAAAATCAAACTTTTCCAACAGCCTTGCGTGATATAGTCCGCTCTCCACCAGAGCTTCCACCGTCGGTCCGCCATGTTTCGCCAAAATCCCCTTTTCCACCGAACCGGAGTTCACCCCGATGCGGATGGGCACCCTCGCTTTTCTACAGGCGTCGGCTACCTCTTTAACCCGGCTGTCGTCACCGATATTTCCGGGGTTGAGACGGATTTTGTCCACTCCCGCCGCCACTGATTCCAGCGCCAGCCTGTAATCGAAATGGATGTCTGCTACCAACGGAATTTTGACCTTTTCCTTGATGGCGGGAATCAGTTTCACCGCCTCTTTATCGGGGATGGCCGCCCTGATGATATCGCACCCGGCTTCCTCCAGGCGGACTGCCTGTCGGACACTTCCCTCAATATCGGTGCTGGGCACGTTTAACATTGACTGGATATAGACTTTCCCCTCACCGAACAGCAAATCTTTCAGTTTTACCGGGATGACTTTTCGTTCCATCATCTAAAGCACGCTCCGTTATCTCAGGCGGCAACTGAGCCGCGAATTTTGCATATAAAATAAGTATAGCATAAAAGAGGGATTTTTTCACCTGTTCCTGCGGATTTTTTCTCCCGGATTTGCGGAAAATTCAAGCCTAGCGTGCCGGAGACCGTTTGGCACATACAAAAAGCCGCGGGATTTTAAATCCTGCGGCAAATTTTTTATCAGCCTTTAAACAGCTTCAATATATCGTTGAAGGTCACGGCAATCATCAGTAAAATCACCGCAATAAATCCCGCCATGTGGATGTACCCCTCGTACTCAGGTTTGATGGCCTTGCCTCTTATGGCCTCGACAAGCAGGAACAACAGCCGTCCGCCGTCCAGCGCCGGGATGGGCAGAAGGTTGAAGATTCCCACATTGATGGTGATAAATGCCAGCAGCAGAATGAGGTTCGGCCAGCCGACCCGCGCTACCTCGCCGACCACCTGGGTCATGCCCACCGGCCCCGAAAGGTCATTGAAGGAAGCCTGCCCCGTCACCAAATCGACGAGGGAAACCCATATAAGCCGCGCAATACAAACCGTGTATTTAGCCGAGTAGGTCACAACGCCTAAAAAAGTCTTTTCGACCGCCTGCACCTTGATGCCCAAACCGCCGTCGTTTTTGGTGTTGTACCGCACGGAATCCAGCGTGATCTTCTCGCCGTCACGCCGCACCACCATGGAAACGTTTTGATCCGGGTCCCGCATCAGCTCATAGCTGATGTCACCGGTGACAAACATGGTGCGTCCATTGACCTTGAGGATGGTGTCCCCTGCCTGCAGGCCGCTCTGGGCCATGAGGGAATCGGGCCGAACCTCCGCCAAAGTGTTTGTGACGATGGAAGATTGGGACATGGTCATTCCCACCAGCACCAGAAAACCAAGCACTACATTCATGATTGCGCCGGCGCAGATGATGAGGATTCGCTTCCAGACGTTCTGGTTGCTGAAGGCCCGCTCGTCGTCGGACGGCCCCTCTTCCCCTTCCATGCTGACGAAGCCGCCAATGGGAAACGCCCGCACCGAATAAGTAGTTTCTTTGCCTTTTTTGCGGAAAAGAGTAGGTCCCATGCCGATGGCGAATTCGTTGACCTTGACGCCGCAGAGCTTGGCGGTAATAAAGTGGCCGAATTCATGTATCAGGATGATGACGATAAAAATCAGAAGTGTAAGCAGAATGTTGACGAATATTTGCATGTTACCTCCAAAGCGGATTTCCGCTTCTACCAGGGGCGTGGCCCCGTCATTTCACAGCCGCCTGATACCGCGTTGGATTTTCATCAGGAAAATGCTGCACCCAAAACCGGTTAAGGCACGCTTAAATCGAAGAAAGGACGAATTCCCGGGCCGCCGCCTCGGCGTTCAAGATATTGTCTACCGTGACCTCGCCGCGGCCGTCCAGCTCCAAAACCCGCTCGTTCAGCTCGGCGATTTGCAGAAAGGAAATCTTCCCGTCGAGAAAAAGCTGCACCGCCAGTTCATTGGCGCAGTTCATCAGGGTAGGATAGAGTTTTCCCCGCCGAATGGCCTCTTTCGCCGTCTTGAGGCAGGAAAAAGTTTCCATGTCAGGCTCGTAAAAGGTGAGCTTCCCCACCTCCCACAGGTTGAGAGGCTTCGTCGGACAAGGTCTCCGTTCCGGATAAGTAATTGCGTACTGGATAGGGAGCTTCATGTCCGGCATTCCCAACTGGGCAATAACTCCACAGTCTTCGAACTCTACTGCCGAATGGATGATGCTCTCCCGGTGGATCACAACCTCGATTTGTTCCGGCGGCACATCGAACAGCCAGTAAGCCTCGATGAGCTCCAGTCCCTTGTTCATCATGGTGGCGGAATCGATGGTGATTTTCTGCCCCATACTCCAGTTGGGATGGTTCAAGGCGTCCTTTTTGGTCACATATTGTAATTCCGCTCTGGTTTTCCCGAAAAAAGGGCCGCCGGAAGCGGTTAGTAGTATTCTATTCACCTTGCAGTGCCGATATCCATTGAGACACTGAAAAATTGCCGAATGTTCGCTGTCTACCGGCAGAACCGGTACATTTTGTACCTTCGCCCGTCTCATGACTAGCTCTCCGCCGGTGACCAGAGTCTCTTTGTTTGCCAGGGCGATCTCCTTGTGGGCGTCGATAGCGGCCAGGGTGGGCCGCAGCCCAATCATGCCGCTAACGGCGTTGAGCACCATGTCCGCTTCTGCTAAGGAAGCCGCCTCGCAGAGTCCCCCGATGCCTGTGACCACCCTGACGGGCAGGTCGGCCACTCGCGCCTTCAGGCTATGATACCGGCTTTCATCGAAAATGCAGACGAGCTGAGGCCGAAACCGTCTCGTCTGCTCCTCCAAAAGCGCTTCATTGCTGTATGCGGCAAGCCCCATGACCGAAAAGCCGTGGGCCTCGCAGACTTCTAAAGCCTGGGTGCCGATAGAGCCGGTGGAGCCCAGGATGGATAATCGTTTCAACAGTCCGTTCCTCCAAGATCAAAGGTATGTGATCACCGGGATCACCTGGATCAGCAGGTAAAAGGTAGGGGCCACCAGCAAAAAGCTGTCAAACCGGTCCATGACCCCGCCGTGGCCCGGCATGATGTTTCCGTAATCCTTGATGCCGGTCTGACGCTTGATAACCGATGCCAGTAAATCCCCCGCCATGCCCGCCGCCGCGCACAGAAGCCCCAGCACCATCACCATAAACCAGTTAAAGCTAACCGATATGTCCATGCTCCCAAGAATCGCCTGATAACCAAGACAAAATAGCGGATAGCAAATCGTCGTTACAAGCAGTCCTCCAACAGCACCCTCCACCGTTTTGTGGGGGCTGATAAGGGGAGCCATTTTGTGCTTGCCGAAGGCCCGGCCCGAAAAATAAGCTGCGCTGTCGGTGAGCCAAGCAGCCGCACAGACTAGGAAGGTGTAAAAGATTCCGTGCTCATGGAAATCACGCATGAGGATGGTCATGGAAAAGGCTACCGGCACCACCAGGGAGATGAAAAAGGCGATGGCGATCTCCTGAAATTTTACCTTTTCATGGCACTTGAGCAAGACGGAGAAAAGGATAGTGAAGTATCCCACCGTTACGTAAACGTGGATATTTTTCACATCCAATGTCTCGAAAAACGGAACCACCAGCGCATAGAGGCAGGAAGCCGCCAAAATCACCGGATTCTTTACGTATTTTGTCGAGTGTAAAAGCTCATATACCGCAATTGCGCCGATGAGGGCGATAAAAAAGTTAAAGAGGATGCTGTTGTAGCAAAATAGCGCCACCGCTAGGAGCGCCAGCGCCACAACGGCGGAAATGATACGCTGTTTCATTGATTTTTCCTATGGCGGGCGCGATTATACACCGCCGAACCGCCGGTTCCTTCTGCTGTATTCATTGAGGGCCGCATCCAGGTCTGAGGGTTTGAAGTCAGGCCACAAAATGTTATCCATAAAAACGTACTCGGCGTAGGCCGACTGCCAGATGAGGAAGTTTGATAGCCGATACTCCCCGCTGGGCCGGATAATCAGGTCCACCGGCGGATCGTCGCCGGTATACAGGTTTCGCTCCAGCATCTTTTCGTCGATGTCGTCGGGATTCAGCTCCCCGGCAGCCGCCATTTTTGCGAGTCTTTTGGCCGCCGCAGTGATTTCCGCCCGACCGCCGTAGTTGATGGCGAGATTGAGAGTAAGCCCGGTGCTTTTGGCGCTGGTGTCCACCGCCCGCTTCATTTTCTGCTGGATGTCCTCATCGAAAACGCTGAGATCTCCCAAAAAACGGACCCGGATGTTTTCTTCGATGTAATCGTCCATCTCATCCAGGTAGTTGCGAAGAATCTTGATGATGCCGTCGATCTCATCCTGAGGCCGCACCCAGTTTTCGGTGGAAAAAACGTACATGGTCATGTACTTTAAACCGATTTGGTTGGCGTACCGGGCGATGGCTCGGAAGGCATTGGCCCCGGTGCGGTGCCCGAATTTGCGGGGAAGCCCCCGCTTTTTGGCCCACCGCCCGTTGCCGTCCATGATGACTCCGATATGCTGGGGAAGTGTATTCTGATCGATCATCCGTTAGATCTCCATGATTTCTTTTTCTTTGGCGGCAATCATCTTGTCGATCTCGTCGCAGTATTTGTCGGTGTATTTCTGGACGTCTTTTTCGCCGTCTTTTACGTCGTCCTCGGTGATTTCCTTGGCTTTGAGCTTGGCCTTGATCTTTTCAATGGCGTCACGGCGCACACCGCGGACAGCTACTTTGCCCTCTTCACCGTATTTGTGGATTTCCTTTGCAAGGTCTCTGCGGCGCTCTTCGGTCAGAGGGGGAAAATTGAGGCGGATGACTTTGCCGTCGTTGTTGGGGGTGATACCGATGTCGGTGGCAAGAATCGCCTTCTCGATGGCCTTGAGGCTCGAAGCATCCCAGGGCTGGATCATCAAAGTGCGGGCGTCGGGAACAGAAACAGCCGCCATCTGGTTCACTGGAGTCATGGTTCCGTAGTAGTCGACGCTCACTTTATCCAGAACCGCGGGATTGGCGCGGCCGGCGCGGATAGAACCTAGCTCTTTTCCCAGTGCTTCTACGGTTTTGTTCATCTTGCTGTCAGCTTTTTCAAGAATTTCTTTCATTGTCATCTATGTCCTTTCTTACTGGGCATCGATGCCCGTTTTTATTTAAAGGTGTCGCAAAAAGTCCTGTTGTAAAACAACTAGGCTCTGTCACGTGTCCGCAATCTCCGATTGCATTAACAGGGCGGAGTTGTTATTCCGGGATGACCACAGTGCCGACTTCTTCTCCCCTGACCGCTGCCACGATGTTCTGCGGCTGCTTGAGGTTGAACACCAGCATGGGCAGGCCGTTGTCCTTGCACATAGAGGCGGTGGTGGAGTCCATGACCCCCAGATTCTGCCGCAGCACCTCGCTGCAGGTAACGGTGTCATACTTGACCGCATCGTCAAACTTGTTGGGGTCCTTGTCGAATACCCCGTCGGCCATGGTGGCTTTGAAGATCACATCCGCTTCGATTTCCGCCGCCCGCAGGGAGGCCGCCGTATCGGTAGAGAAGAAGGGATTTCCGGTGCCACATCCAAAGATGACCACCCTTCCCTTTTCCAAGTGGCGCACTGCCCGGTTACGAATATAAGGCTCAGCCACCTGCTGCATAGCGATGGCTGTCTGCACCCGGACGTCCACGCCCTGTTCCTCCAAAGCGTCCGCAACAGCCAGGGCGTTCATAGCGGTACCCAGCATGCCGATGTGGTCGGCACGGGTCCGATCCATGGCGCCGCTCGACCGGCCGCGCCAGAAGTTGCCGCCGCCGACGACGACACCGATCTGTGCGCCCAAATCGACACATTCTTTGATCGCCTTGCAGATAGGATTGATGACGTCAAAGTCCAAACCGAATTTTTTGTCCCCCGCAAGGGCCTCTCCGCTTAATTTCAGCAGGATCCTTTTATATTTGAGCTCCACTGGAAAACACTCCCGTCTTTGTTTTTAGTCAGTACTATTCTACCCTATCTTTGCTCCAAAGTAAAGTGGGAAGTTTACATTTTCTCGGTTTTCCCTGTGAATTTTTCTTAAAATTCGGCCTAGTAAAGGGTTTCCCGGCCCTCTTGAGGTGAGAAAAACCGTTTTCAAAAAACGATTGTCAAAGTGAAGCCTATCAGGTATAATAGCTTTATCACTAGCGCTTTATGGAGGAATATCATATGGTATCGCTGGAAGAATATCTCTCCAATCCTTGTGGGACGCTGTCCATTCCTTTTTGGAAAGCGGAAACCATCAGACTGCCTGACAACATGCGGATTATCCACCAAAGCCGGTTTTTTCCGGAATCCTTTGCAGAATATACGGACGAACCCTATTTTCGCCTTTACCATGACTTACAGGCCATTCCAAAGCCCGATTTACCCCAGATTGAGCTTCTCCCCTGTAAACGACCAGACGACATGGTTTCCCTCATCAATGGCTCCTACATCGATTTGCAGGTCGACCGCCGGCAGATAGAAAGCTACACAAAAACTCCTATTTATGCCCCGGATTTGTGGCTGCTGGCCACGGAAAAAAACACCGGAAAAATTGTCGGCGGTGGAATAGCGGATTATCACGAAGAGACAGGTGAGTTAATTTTGGAGTGGATTCAGGTTTTGCCGGAATACCGCAGGAAGGGGATCGGACGTGCGATCGTAAATGAACTGCTCGCTCGAAAACAAGGCGCGGCGCAGTTTGCAACCGTTTCCGGAAAAGCAAACAACCCGGACAATCCTGAGGCGCTTTACCGTGCTTGCGGCTTCACCGGACAGGATATCTGGCATGTACTGCGCAAAAAATAAGCAATTCTCCCTTTATCTGCCGATAAAATCTAACGTTGAATGGAGCAATCTTTATGGATTTTCCCCTCCCCCTTCGAACCGCCCTGGAAGCCCGTCTTGACGGACTTTCCCAGTCCCAGCTGATAAAAAACGCCCAAACTTTGAGCGTCCGCTACCGCGAAAAAAGCGGCTCCGGCCAGCGGCTTTTGACCACCGAAGCCGAAGCCGCCGCCTATGCCGCCACCCGGATGCCCGCCACCTTCGGGGCAGTTTCCGCTGCCCTGTCGTACGCTCTCCAGTGTACGGATCTGCGTCCCGCCACCCTCCTGGACGCAGGAGCCGGAACCGGCGCCGCCTGCTGGGCGGCGGATGCACTTCTGAACCTCAGCGAAATCACCTGTCTCGACCGTGAGGGGGCTATGCGCCGCCTGGGAGAGGCCCTGATGAAAACGGGTTCCCCAGCCCTTCAGTCCGCCCGCTGGATTGATCGGGACGTCATAAAGGAAAATCTGGGTGTGACGGCGGATCTGGTCGTCGCCTCCTACGTCCTCAACGAGCTCTCGGAGGAAAATCGCCTCAAAGCGGCCCGGAATCTCTGGAACGCCGCAGGACAGATGCTCCTCATAGTGGAGCCCGGCACCCCCGCCGGATACGCCCATCTGCGAGAAATCCGTTCCCTTCTCCTGAAGGAAGGCGCTCATATGGCCGCCCCATGCCCTCACGAAAACGCCTGCCCCCTGCCGGAGGATGATTGGTGCCATTTCACCTGCCGCGTCGCCCGAAGCCGCCTCCACAAGCAGTTAAAGAGCGGCGACGCCCCCTATGAAGACGAAAAGTTCTGCTATCTGGCCCTGACCCGGAAGGAATGCACACCCGCCATCACCCGCATCCTTCGCCACCCCCGCATCGACCCGGGCAGAATCACCCTTCAGCTCTGCACAAAAGAGAGCCTTGCTGTGCGGGAAGTCCGCAAAAAGGACGGCCCTCTTTTTAAAGCCGCCCGCAAAGCAAACTGTGGGGATTCCTTCCCGGAATAAGGAGATGATTTTACGCTGATCTTGACTTCCAACGGCCTCAGTTCTGACCCTCTGCTGCGAGAAACTGCCCAGCGGTTGCGCGGCAAAACAGCCGCCCTTATCACCACCGCCTCTCTGGGCTATAAGGAAAAGGACTGGAACGTTCCCCGCCTCACCGAGGAGCTCCACTCCCTGGGGCTCTCGACAGAGTGCGTCGACTTGGACGAGGAGCCGCCGGAAACCCTTCTCTCCTTCGATGTAATCGAGCTCATGGGAGGAAACCCCTTCTATCTTTTAAAGAGGATGAAGGAAACAAACTGCACCCCTGTCCTTAAAACCCTCGCCGCGGAAAAAACCGTCATCGGTGTCAGCGCCGGAAGTCTGGTTTTGCAACGTTCCATCGAACTGGCCGCCGGGTTCACCCCGGAAATGAACAGCCAAGTCGGCCTCTCCGACCTGTCGGGCCTTGGGCTCACCGAATCGGAAATTTTTCCCCATTATCACAAATTTCTCCCCCGATTCGACCGGCTGGAAGAACGGATCAAAGAATATGAGAGCCGCAAAGGCTCTGCTGTGATCCGCCTCGATGACGGCCAGGGAATATTTGTGGATGATGAAAACTTTTATCTTATCTGACAATAGAAAGGACACCATTGCTATGACTGTAAAATCTATGATCTCCCTCGCCTGCGCCGCGGCTCTCGCCCTGATGATGACGGCGGGCTGCGCCGCTCCTGGAGCCAGCCTCTCTCTGCCTTCGACCAAAGTGATGGACTTTGACGCGCCCCTCACCCTGAAAAAACCCGCCGAGCCGGTCAAAGAAAGCCCGGAGGTGCTGTTTTTGGGCAACAGCTTCACCTTTTACAACGACCTGCCCCAGACCTTTCTGGAACTGTCCTACGAAGGCGACTTTTCTCCCGAAGTCTACGACTACACCGAGGGCTACTATCAGCTCCGGATGTTTGCCGACCCGCAGGACGAACTGGGAGCGGAGGTTTACGATGCCCTGGAAAATTACAGTTGGGATTACGTAATTTTGCAGGACCACAGCCTGTTGCCCGCCATCCAGGCTGAGGAGCTCATGTACCCCGCCGCCCGAACGCTGGACAAAATGGCCAAAGACGCAGGGGGATGTTCTGTTTTCCTCATGACCTGGGCCTACCGGGACGGCTACGACCTGAGCGAAATGGGCCTGGACACACAGGCCACCAGGGAGGAAATGCAGACGCAGCTTTCCAAAAGCTACACCGCCATTGCCGACGAGCTGGACGCGCTCCTCTGCCCGGCGGGAATCGCCTTTATGCGGAGTATTGCCCAACACCCCGATATTGATCTCTGGGACGAAGAAGACGGCCAGCATCCCTCGGAAGCCGGAAGCTATCTTGCCGCCTGCTGCATGTACGCGACCATTTATAATGAATCCCCCGTGGGACTCACCTACCTGACGGAGAACCTGGACGCCGACACCGCCGCAAAGCTTCAGCAAATCGCATCGGATACGGTTCTGAGCACCGAATGACAGCGGTATGAAGGCAGCGCTTTGCCACAAGTGTCGGTCTGTAAATTAAAATTGCTTTACAGCGATCAAATACCCTCTGTGCTACTGGCACAGAGGGTATTTTTTGATTTGGATAAAAAAACAGCTTCGAACGGCTTTCCGTTCAAAGCTTGATATAATCCTTACTCTGACAGTTCTTCCTTGAGCCTCAGTACCGCCACAAGCGGAAAATGATCGGAAGGGTACATGCCGTCGATGGCCGTCGTGTCGATATACGCGTCGTCGATCTCGAACTCCTCGCTGACGAAAATATAGTCGATGGGCTGTTCTTTGTATTTGCCTTTGAAGCCGTGGTAAGTGTTGCGGATTTCGCCTGCGTCAAAGCTCTGATAGATGTTTGTGAGCTTGATGTCGTCAAAGGTGTGAAGGTTCTCGCTGAGCATCTGGATCGGCTTGCTGTCCGGCTTGCAGTTTAAATCCCCCATAAGGATGGTGGGGAGTTTTTCAATGCTGTTCAGCTTGTGCATGTATTCTAAAATGATCCGCACGCTTAGCGTCCGCGCCATGGGGCAGACATGGTCGAAATGGGTGTTAAATACCCGGATGCGCCTCCCAAAATGTCGCACATAGAGCTCGCAGACGGTGCAGATTCGCGGGAAAATGGAAAAGTAGGCTCGGCTCCCGTATTTTTCTGGCTTTTTCGAGAGCCAGAAGGTCTTGTTGAATTTCACATCGGTGGGTTTTCCTTTAAACAGGATGGCCGACTCTTCGTTTTTGAGCTTTCTCGTCCGCCCGAAGCCGAAAACGCTGTAATCTTCCAGCATGGCGCGGATGTCCTCTTCCATAGAGGGCAGCAGTTCCTGCACGCCGATGATGGTGGCGCCCGATTCCTCAATCATTTTCCGCACCAGCTCCCGCCGGGTGCGCCAGCGGTTTTGCCGGGCGAAAAAGGAATCCCGTTTTAAATTAAATGAAGCAACTTTAATGGCCGTCATGCCGCTTCCTCCCTGAATGTGAGAATTGGACTTCCTTATGGAGTTCTGATTATTATAACGCTGCTGAGGCGCGAAACACCTCAAACAAAACAGAATATTTTAAAATTTATCTTGCCTGCACTCCTATATTATACCCTTTTTTGATGAAAAGCAACAAAATTTTTGTAATTTATCTGTATAATCAGTTCTAAAACAGTAGGATTATTCGCATCTTCTATCACATTTTTATCAACTTGATAAAAACCATTGCACCAGAATTTTCTTATGCTATACTTGTTTACAAATACACCTGATACCGGCAAAGCCGGTTATCCGCTGTTTCACGGCGAGCCGTCTAAACAGCAAACACTTTTTGAACAAGGAGAACGCCGCCATGCTGAACATCACCTTTGATTCCGAAAGCTATTATCTCGACGAAACACCCTTCTTTTTCTACTCGGGAGAGATTCCCTATTTCCGCGTCCCCCGCAGGGACTGGCGCTTCCGCCTGCAAAAGCTCAAGGACGCCGGAGCCAACTGTGTGTCAACCTATATCCCTTGGGGATTCCATGAGCCTCAGGAAGGAAACATTTCCTTTGAGCCTGACAGCCAGAAGGATTTAGACGGGTTCCTGCAGCTTTGCGGTGAAATCGGGCTTTTTGTCGTCTGCCGCCCCGGGCCCCACTGCTACAGCGAATTGCGTTTTGAGGGCCTTCCGGACTGGCTCTCCCAAGATTATCCCCAGATACGGGCCGCTGATTTTAACGGCAAGCCTTTCCGCTCCTCCTCCATCTCCTATCTTCACCCGATTTTTCTCAAAAAAGCAAAAAAATGGTACGATGCCGTGCTGCCTATCCTCCAGAAGCACACCCTCTCAAACGGCGGAACGGTGGCTTTTATCCAACTGGACAACGAGCTGGGCGGCACTCACGAATGGATTTGGGGCGGTTACGACTACAATCCAGAAACCATCGGCCTGCATGAGGAAAACGGGCGGTACTCCCGTTTCCTGAAAAGCCTCTACACGGATATAGGAGAGCTGAACCGACATTATGGAACCGATTTTGCCGACTTCTCCCATGTAGAGTACGGCAAAACCAACAATCCCACTACACTCTATGAGGCGAGGCGATATGAGGATTATCTCCACTTCACTTTTGAAATGGAGGCGGAGTACATGGAGACGCTGGCCCAATGGTGCGGCGCGTACATAGACGACTGCATCTTCATCCACAACAGCGGCACCGGCGTCATGAACCCCCACTTTCTGGAAACCGCCCGGCGGCTTGATAAAAATTTCATTCTGGGCAGCGACCACTACTACAATCTCGGGAGTCACTGGCCCCAGAACAATCCCACCCCGCAGTTTGTCTCCCAATGCTTTCTTTCGATGGAAATGCTGCGGATGATGGGCTTTCCCCCAAGCATTTTTGAGTTCCCCGCCGGCTCCATCGGCAGCTGGCCCCCCATCACTGCAAAGGATATGAAATGCAGCGCCATGTCCCACCTAGCCTTTGGCATGAAAGGTCTCAACTACTACATCTTCTCCGGCGGCCCCAATCCGGAAAACATGGGGAGTACCGTCACCGAATACGATTATTCCGCGCCCGTCGGCTCCAAAAACCAGATTCGCCCCCATTATGCCGCGGTGGAGGCAGTGGGCCGCTATCTGGCAGAAAATCGTGATCTCGCCCTCTCCAAGCGGGCTACCGACCTGAAAATCGCCATCGACCTGGAGCATGTTCGCAGCGATTACTATAAAAAGAACATCGGCTTCGGCCTGGGCCACAAAGATCTTTATCAGTTCCTTCATCTCGGCCTGCTGTGCACCACTTTCTGCGGCTCCTATTCCCCGGAACTCTTAAGTGTTCACGACACTGATACTTTTTCCGACCTGTCAGTGCCTCTCATCGTCCCTTCGGCGGCGGTCATGGCGAGAAGCGTCCAGGAAAGCCTCGTCGCTTTCCTGAAAAAAGGCGGGAAGCTGCTGATTCTTCCCATGCTGCCGGAACTGGACGAATCCCTCTCCCCCTGCACCATCCTCCGGGACTACCTAGGCGGCGGTGAAACCCGCCCTATTTCCTACGACCTGCCGCTGCTAGAACTGATTGGCTTCGGACCCGCTGTTAACTCCCAGGGTAAGCTCTACGAAACCGACCTTTTGCCTGACGGAGCAGAGCGGCTTGGCTTCGACCGCATCACCGGAAAACTTACGGCCTGGGAAAAAGAGACAGAAAACAGCGGCAAAGCCATTTGGCTCGGCTTTCACTGGAACTACTGCGAGGAAGGCCAGACGAGGATGCTGGAATTCGTCCTGTCCCGTCTGGGCTACGACGGCTATAAGGCAGTGGAATGCGATAACCCGAACCTATGGGCGGTGCTCCGCACCACCGATAGCCGTGCCGTCGTCTTTGTGATGAACCTGTTCACTGAGGACATGTGCGGGACCGTCTCCCTGGATCTGCCAAAAGCCCGGGAATCAAAAGCGGTGACCGTTCCAGCCATGAGCGTCCTGACGGTGGAATTCCCGCTGTAGCGGCTGCCAATCTAAAAAACCTGAAGCACAAAAGCGCCCCGAAACCGGGGCGCTTTCTTGCGGTTTATCTCTTCCGGGCCGAGACGATGAGCATCATGGGACGGCGCAGCTCGTCAGCCATGCTTTTCACCTCCTGAAGCATTTTTCCGTCGGGCTTTGGCTCTGTGACCCGCAGCAGTTCAAAGCCGTTTGCGAGAAGCCCGTCCAGATAAGTGGTGAGCGGTCCGGTGGTATTTTGTCACCGGTTCGCCCAAGAACATCGTCTCCCGCTTGCCTTCGTCAAAATACCGGTCCACCGGAAAGTGGAGGATGTTCCCCGCTTCGTCATAGCCGGCTTCGGGCCATTTGGCCGTATTTATCAAAAAATATCGCGTCGTCGTATTTATTTTCCTTCAAGCCTGTTATTTCCTTTCCACAGCGTAAAGCCGCAGGATATTGTCCATAGTATTACGTAAATTCCGTCGCACATAAAGCTTTGCCTCGTCGAAGGGAACCGGTCCCGGCGTAATGGAAAACATAGCGGTCACCCCCTGTTTGTAGAGGAGCTCCGCACCCTCCCCTACAGCGCCAGCCACCGCCACTACCGGAATTTTCTGCCTCATCCCGTGGGCTGCCACTCCGGACACAGCCTTACCCCCGGCGCTCTGCCCGTCCATCTTGCCTTCCCCAGTAAAAATCAGGTCGGCATTGCGGATCCGGTCGTCGAACTTCATCAGTTCCAACACCATCTGTATGCCGGAGCAGAGGGTCCCGCCCAAAAAGGCGACGATGCCCGCACCGCAGCCGCCCGCGGCCCCTGCCCCCGGCAGGTAGGACACATCAACCCCCCGCTGATAGGTGATGAGCGCGGCAAGGTGGCGAAGCCCTTCATCCAGCTCCCGCACCATCTCTCCATCAGCTCCCTTCTGGGGTGCGAACACATAAGCCGCCCCATTTTCACCGTACAGGGGGTTCTCGATGTCGCAGAGAACGGTGACGTTGCAGTCTTTCAATACCTCTCGGCAGGCCGAGTCGTGATACTGGACGATGTCCTTGAGGGTGCCGCCTACCGGCAGGAATTCTCTGCCCGCTTTATCGTAAAACTTGGCTCCCAGAGCGGCTGCGATGCCTACGCCGCCGTCATTTGTACAGCTTCCGCCCAACCCTAAAGCGATGTTGCGGCAGCCGTTTTGAGCGGCGTGAAGAACCATCTGCCCCACCCCGTAGGTGCTGGCCTTCATAGGATCGAGTTTTCCTTCCACGAGGGTGATGCCCGCCGCCTGTGCCAGCTCGATGACCGCCGTATCCCCGAATCGAACGTAATAAGCCCCTACATAGTCAAGAAACGGCCCTTTGACCGTTATAGGAACCAACTCCGCCCCTGGGACAGCCTCCAAAAAGCAGTCAGCCGTCCCCTCCCCGCCGTCTGCAATGGGCAGAGAAACGACACTGCACCCTGGAAAACGAATTTTTACCTGCTCCGCCATGATTTTGACCGCCTCAGCGGCGGATAGCGTCCCTTTAAACGAATCGGGCGCGATTACGCACTTTTTCATCAGATTCCTCCACTTTTCCGGCCGTCGGCAAAAAGCGTCCGGCCGCAATTTTACGTCCGCCACGGGTTTCTGACGTTGTCCCGCAACTGATAATATCAAACAGTGTAGCATGTCCCATCGGGAAAATCTCCTCTGTTTCCGCAAAATAATTTGTCGGTTTTAATTTTTTGGTGTATAATAAACCCTGTCGCAAAGATTTCACAGAAAACCTTTATCCGCTATAGGCGGTTATCCTATCGCTTTTTCGCTTGTTCTTGCGACAAATTATCCAGTTTTTTATATTCATATACACCATTCGCCCAGTCCCTCAAATTCCTTAGCCTCACTCCTTTGTCGCCGTGTTCCGGGTCACTAAATAACGCTAATAGTTTGGGGCAGGGCATTTGTGGACAATGTCCGCAGTGTTCCAATCCTTTTTCGATACAGCATGCCGCTTTGTCACATTGTCCCCAGAACATTTGACTTTGACAGGCTTGACAGCCTTTGCAGTTTACCTTGTCTTTCCATTCGCATATTCCGCAGTATGTGCCGCAATACGCCATCATTTTCTTATCCATTTAAATACTCCTGTCATATCATCGGTTGCTAAAATAAATCATGTACGGGAGCTCTGAAAAAAATCTGAAACAATGAGGGGGAAACAACAATATTCTTCATTTCCCCACGTATCCGATACACCAATTTTCGAAGGGAGTCTGATTTAATTATGAACGGTCTTGTTCTGGAAGGCGGCGGCATGCGCGGCCTCTACACGGCGGGAGTGTTAGACTTGTTTCTGGACCGGGGAATCGTTTTCGATTACGTCATCGGCGTTTCGGCGGGAGCCTGCAACGCGGTGAGCTACCTCACCGGCCAGCGGGGACGAAACTACCACGTGAATATCGACTACATAAACGACAAGCGGTACATGAGCGCCGGAAATTTTCTGAAAGACGGCTCCCTTTTCAGTGAGGAGATGATGTTCCACACCATCCCGAAGGAGCTGCTGCCCTTTGATTATAAGGCCTTCCGGCAGTCCAAAGTGCCCTTCGTTGCCTGCTGCACCAGCTGCCTCACCGGAAAGCCCGTCTATCACAGGGTCACAGACCTGGAGGCCGACTACAAGCCGGTTCTCGCCTCCATGTCCCTCCCCCTGGTATCGAAAATGGTCCCCTACCACGGCGACCTGCTGCTGGATGGCGGCATGGCCGATCCTATCCCGGCGGAAAAGGCCCTCAAAGACGGCTGCGACAGGCTCATTGTGGTGCTCACGAGAGAAAAAGGCTACCGCAAAGCGCCGGAGAGCACCTTAAATCTCGCGAAAGTGCTCTACCGCAAATACCCGAAGCTCGTAAACGCCATCGCACAGCGCCACAACGTCTACAACGCACAGCTCGACTTGTGCCGGAAGCTGGAAGACGAAGGCCGCGCCATCCTAATAAACCCCGACGAAAAAGTCTGCATCAAACGCACCGAAAAGGACACCGCAAAGCTTGACGCCCTCTACCACTTGGGATATGAGGACGCCCGCTGCCGGGCGGATGCCGTCGAGGCGTTTCTGAAATAGCAAAACTGCCCGTGTGCTTGATGGTACACGGGCAGTTTTTCCTCTGTTCCCTGTCAGTGCTTTCATGGGCGCGCGGCCTGAAACGCCGGCAAAATCCGTAAAAATGCGCCTGCGCGGGTTCTTTTCATTAAATCCGCCTGGAAAGTCTTTTCATCCAGGGCGTTATATTTGATTCCGCTGGAAGTGCGGGTGGTGATCTTCATGATACCGGTCAGGTATTCACCGGTGAGGGCGTCTACCGGGGACCGAAACGGTTTTGCCCGTTTCCGAATATCCTCCGATGTCCAATACACCTGCCGACTGACGATTTCCTTGTTTTTCACCGTAACATAACGAGGTGATGCCGGAGGAATCCCAGATGGATTTTGATGGTGCCAGAGCCGACCTTGATTCGGTCCAGGTACTCCTTCACCGACTCGTACTCCAGCAGGGGCTTGATCTCTGCTTCTGCTGCCGAACGGGGGCAGAAGCCCTGTCTTCCCCGTGGACGCTGCAATCGATGAAAATCATGCCGTTGTCGTTGATTTGGTAGCTGTAGACGCACTTGTTATAGTGGTTCAGGCCCTGGTAGCCTGCCCCCGATTTCACGCCGCCGTGCTCTTTGAAAATCTCTTCGATCTTCGCGGTATAACCGTCTTTGCCACCGGAATTTTAAGAAAGCCGACGATGGAAGGGATGGTCACCGCCGCCAAAACGGCGATAATTTCCACCAGTGTAAAGCCTTTTTCTTTTTCACGGGCATCCTCCCCCGTTTTTTTCATTATAGCCTTTTTACAATAATTTTGCAAGAACCATGTTAAAAAATAAAACTCCAAATTCTTAAGGAAGCAAAAAACTCTACGGAGCGTTACTTGCAATTTTCCCTGTCTGCGGGTATGCTGGTTATTGGGAGTGATAATATGGACTGTACAAAAGTAGGAAGCCTCATTTTAAATCTGCGAAAAGAGAAAAAATTGACTCAAAAAGCTCTGGCCGACCTGATCGGCGTCAGCGATAAAGCTATCTCCAAATGGGAACGGGGGCTCGGATGTCCCGATGTTTCACTGCTAGGGGATTTGTCCCGAGTGCTGGGCGTCAACATTGAAAAAATTTTGTCGGGTGATCTTTCGCCCAACGATATCGACGGAGGAAACATGAAAAAATTAAAATTTTATATTTGTCCCTACTGCGGAAGCATTCTCACCGCCACCGGTGAAGCGGAGATCTCCTGCTGCGGTCGGAAGCTGGAGGCCCTGCCCCAACAGCCTGTCCAAGGTTCCCACAGTATCCGGGTGGAGGAAATAGAGGACGATTACTATGTCACCTTTTCCCATGAAATGACAAAAAAACATTACTTGACCTTTATGGCGTGCGCAGAATATGACAGAGTGCTGCTCGTAAAGCTCTACCCCGAGCAGAGCGGCGAGGTTCGCTTCCCCAAGATGCGCCGCGGCGGCAAAATTTACTTCGGATGTAGTCAGCATGGCCTGTTTGCAACCGATATAGCGTCTGCCATACGCTGAACCTGCTTAAAACAAAAAGAACTGTGGAATGAAATCCACAGTTCTTTTTCTGTTGCCGCATTTTATTGCAAAAAACCAACTGCTATTTGTCTCACAGTCAAAACTGTTCGGGAAAACACTCTTTCAGCGTTTCCAGGGCCTTTTTCTCAATACGACTTACATAGGAGCGGGAGATCTGAAGCTTTTTGGCAATTTCCCGCTGGGTCAGCGGCTTTTTGCCGTGGAGGCCATACCGCATCTCAATAATGGTCTGCTCCCTGGGCTCCAGACTCTCCCGGATATGCCGGTACAGTTCCTCCGACTTCATCTTAAGGTCGATAATGTCCACGACATTTGTATCGTCGGCGATCAAATCCAGCAAGGTAAGAGGATTTCCATCCTTATCGGTTTCGATGGGGTCGTTCATATAGAGGTCGCCGCTGGTCTTTTTAAGGCTGCGGAAATGCATAAGTATCTCGTTGTCGATGCACCGGGAAGCGTAGGTTGCAAACTTGCTTCCCTTGTCGTAGGAAAAGGTGGACACCGCCTTGATCAGCCCAATGGTGCCGATGGAGAGCAAATCCTCCTGGTCACAGCCAGATGTGCTGTATTTTTTGACGATGTGAGCCACCAGCCGCAGGTTGTGCTCGATGAGTTCGTTCCGCGCTTCCAGGTCTCCATTGGCCGCCTTTTGAAAACACTCCTGCTCTTTGGCGGGAGAAAGGGGTTTCGGAAAATGATTCTGCCGCTCCAGGTGGAGGGCGAAAAACAGCAGGTGGGACATGACATAGGACAAGAGTTCGGAAAACATGGCGTTCAGCTCCTTTGAAGCCATGTATATGCGAAAAGAAGGGTTATTTTGTTTGTCCGCTGGAAGAATCTTCTGAAAAGAGTGCGGGGACTGCCCCGTATATCTGCATTCATCAGAGTAAAGTTGCATTTTGGTATATTTTGTTTAAAAATGGGTTGACAAATAAAAATTTCTGTGCTATTCTGAAACCGCCATAAAGAAAGAGGCCATACCCCAAAGCGTTCCGCTTCGGCGCACAGCCCCTGACTTTTCCCATAATTGCTTATGGTTCTACTAGCACTGGTATCATAGCATAGGAAAAATGATTTGTCAAGAAAGCCGGTGAAATTCTTAGCTGTGCGAAAAACGCCTCCCTTTGTCAAATTATTTTTATGGAGGTATTTTTCATGCAAACACTGATCGGCAAAAACGGAGCCATGGTCGGCTCGGCACCCTATTTTCAGAAGCTCAACGAGGGGACGATCATCGGTGACCTGATGCGGAGCTGTTTCGGCACCGCAAATTCGACAAATTACGCGGGACTTTATGATAAACTGAAAGCGAAGTCCGACGACGCGGTGGAGGAGATTTTTTGGGATTTGAAAAAGTATGTCGGCGTGATGCGGCATTTTCCCAAAGATGACCGGGACGACCTTGTGGCGTTCATCAAGGCCCTTGAAGAGCTGAAAGGCTTCGGAAACCAAGGCTCCATCAGCAAGGCCAGCTCCTGCATTGACATTCTCACCCTCAACAGCTACGACACAAAGCCCCAATCCCGCGCCGACCTCAGGGATATAGAGGCGGCGGCAAAACGGGCGTCTCAAAAGAACCGTTCTACCGCACTCGAACTGGTCAAGCGGGCCGCCGACTACGGCATCACAAGGGCGGCGGGCAGCGACAGCTGGAAGCTCGCGTTCCTCCACGACACCATCGGCCCCTACTCCCAGGATTTTTATAAGGATCTGTACATTTACATGGACTTTCAGGAAAATCATCGGTACATGAGAGGAAAATGCTACAAGGAGCTGTGCACTCCGGAATACGTCGCAGAAATGGAGAAAGAGGTGTTCGGAAACGCGGCGGGGCAGTTTAGCGGCAGCTATAGCTATTACGCGGTGTTTTTAAACGGGCTGAAGGAAATTGCCGCCGAGCTGGAGGCGGATTTGGATAATCCCATTCAAGGGGTGCAGACGGAATATCAGGAAACATTGAAATCTGTGGCCGGCCAGCTGGATAAATTCCTAGGAACTAAGTTAAAAGGCAAAGCTGAGAGTAAGCATTTGATGTATAAGGATTCTCAAATAACTAACATTGATCCCCTACATATCACAGACAAATCCATTTCCAGAGATTATATCTTTTTAAGCCGTCAGGATTATTATTTTGAGAATGAACGCGACTATGGAGACGATCAATTTTTTGTGGAATACATGGGCGTTCGTTATCCTACCCTAAGTAAAGAAACTGTTTTGGTCACTGAGTGGGATAAGGTTGATCTTGTTTTTTTAAATAGAACGTTGGATCAATTAGTTGAAGTAGCCAATCAAGAAGAAACAAATTATACTAGAGTTTTACGTGACTCGATAAAACGTAGCCTAGACTTCAAACTTTATTTGCCTGAGGACTCACTTTATTTGGTCAATGGAACTATTTATAATAGAAATGAGGCCGGTAATTTTGTATGGACATATTTTCTTGAATCTCATAATATTAAACCAGGATATTCTGGAACTTTAGCGCAACTAGGTAGCATTTTTGGCAACGAACATCGCTTTGATGAAAGTTGGGATCGTCAGGCGCGATATGAAGGAACGAAATATTGGTATGTCCGCCAAGGCAGAGAAGACGAATTCCACGAACTCTACGACTGGCTGGTATATAAACCGTAAAAGGAAGGGATAGCAATGGTTATCCACCATAAAAAGCTTTGGAAAAATGTCAGCATCTTTTTGGCTGTTATTACTGTAATAAATGTTGCAATCCAAGTATATAACGCCCGGTACCTGCAATACTGCACTAAAATCAACGAATTGGTGAAAGGCTATACTTTTTCCCGGATTGAAATCAAACCAGGGGTCATTGAGTTGGGGAATACCGATAAAAATATTTATAAAGCAATCGACTTTCCGGAATATCGAAAATATTTTTCCATAAGCTGTTGGCAGGAACACGGCGATACGGCAAACATCATCATATTTCAGACCGGCGGCGCTGTGGACGACACCTGGGGATTCTTTTTCATTAATAATCCGGATTTCAACGACGATTTGAAAAATACCCTTAATTTGCTTCCTTTTGGTATCTATCCGCCTGAACGTCTCGGCCCAAACGTCTATTCTTACAGCACCATGACACCAAGGTAAAACAGAGCCCACCGGTACTTTGCAAAACGCCGGTGGACTGTTATCGTTCTTTATACTTTTGATGAGCCTTGGGATCGCCGAACACGCTGGAAAGGGATAAAATACTACTATTATAGGAGAGGAGAAAAAAATAAAGCATTATATGGTTTCACTTTTTATAAACCATAACATGAGAGGAAAAAATGAAAAAAGTCAGAATTGCTTGGAGCCGGGTTTTGTTTTGGACATTAATTGGGTTGTTTTTATTTGGAATATTTTGGTTTAGTTATAATACTGGAGACAGACTGTATAAAAAATATGACCGTTATTGCGCGCCTATTAACGAACTGATAAAAGACGTAGAATTCTTTTCCGGTGGCATCGGCGAGAAACAAATTGTACTCTGCGACCAAAATTATGATGTAATCAAAGTCATTCCATTCGACGGATATCAGAAATCGTTTCACATTCGACAGATGTTTCGAGATGGTGTCGATGGAGTCGTATTTTTTGAGATGGGATGGGCGGTCGACGACAGTTACGGTATCGTCTACATAAACGATTCTCAAAAAAACAAACTTTTGGATGGGTTTGATTTGATGGATCAGACCGGTTATCACAAAATTGGCACACCTAAACGAGAAAGACATGGAATTTACAATGGCCCGCATAAATGGATGCCGGACGTTACCTATTTGAAACGTCTCGGCCCAAATGTCTATTCTTACAGCACCATGACACCAAGGTAAAACCAGAGCCCACCGGCGTTTCTTAACCCAATATCAAAGCCCCCGCCCTTTCAGAAAAGGCTGGGGGCTTTTTCCTATCTCCTCCCCTTTTTTCCAGCAAATCACATTTCTGGAAGAAAAAAGAAACCTTTTTGTCTTTTCTATGGTATTCTATACAATAAACAAAATAGAATACAGTCATAATCAAAACACGCTTTTGTTGACATATTTACCAAAAGATGTTATAACAAAGCCATAAAGGAGATCGAAAGATATGAAAAGTAATAAACGCCGCAAATGGCTCATCCCCTTCACACTTTGCTTCGCGCTGGCGTCGATGCCTCTCACCTCCTGCGACCAAGGTACGGGCAATCAAGCGTTCGCGTCTGACGGCACTGTCTACGCTTCCGGCCTGTCGGCAGGGACAGGCGCTCAACAGTCCATCAACACTGCTTCCACCCCCACCCTTACCCTGTCCTCCGGCCAGATGGACGCCCTGGTCGACACAAGCTTCCCCCGGGTCATCGAATATACCATGCAAAAAGGCTCCATTAAGGGCAATAAAATGAGCGGCCAGGAGAAAAAGCTGGACACCCTACGCATCAACGGCGTCGACGTAAAACCCACAGTCAAATCCTTCCGGTCATCCGACGGCAAAAAGATTGTTTACAATATGACGGCAAAGGACGCCGCCAATAAAATAGACGCCGATATCACGGCAGAGCTTTTTGTGGAAGGAAATGTCCTCACCTTCCAGATCACCAAGATCGACAGCAGGACGGACCGGCTGAAAAATCCTTTCCAGAGCATCGAAATCCCCGATCACAGTTTGGTTTCTGTCCGTTCAAACCAGGCCGACGCCAATTTGAAAGGCGCCCGCTTCGGCACCGACACCACTTCCCGTGGAGACGAATTCTACCCTGCCACTGCGGCCCAGTCAGCAAACGGAAAAGGCTATTTTTACGCCTTTGTATCTAATAAGGAACTGAGCGCCGGACTGTCCAGCAACTCCCAGGTCGGAACTGCCGGCGGCGGTTCCGACAACTACCGGGTAGTCGCCTCGGTGGAAAATCAGTCAGGCGTAGTTAGCGTCGGCCTCCGAAGCGCCCTGTGGTACTACGACCGCATAGTCAGCGACAGCTACGATAACTCCTACGCCGTTTCCGCCATCCCGGCAGAAAAACGGGTGGTGGGCCCAGGGAAAAACGAAATGCCTTTTACCGCTAAGGTGGTCATCACAGGAGACGAAAACGGCGACCGATATATCAACTGGCAGGACGGCGCCATCGCCGCCCGAGATACTATCATTCACATCCCTTATAAAGGGAAAGAAATCCGGGACATCATCGGCACCCGGGTGGTTATGAACTTCGGAAGCCAAGCCCAGAATCCCTTTCTCACCACCCTCGACAACGCAAAAAGGGTTTACCTGAACACCGACGGCCTGGGACAGGGCATTCTCTTAAAAGGCTACCAGAGCGAGGGCCACGACTCGGGGCATCCCGACTATGACAATATCGGAACCCGAATGGGCGGCATCGACGACTTTAACACCCTGCTGAACGAAGGGAAAAAACTGAACGCCCGCTTTGGACTCCACATCAACGCCGGAGAATTCTACCCAGAATCCAAGGCTTTTAAAACCGAGGCCATGCTCCGGGATACCAGCGGAAATCTCGCCTACGGCTGGCAATGGATCGACCAAGCCGTCACCATGAACAGCCTGCGGGATATGGCCACCGGCGAGCGTGCTTCCCGCCTCCAGAGCCTTAAAAATATCGTCGGCAACCGGGTGGACTTTATCTACGTGGATATCTGGGGCAACCAGCGGTCCGGTTCGGAGGACGCCTGGCAGACCCGTAAACTCAGCGAGGAGATCACCAGCAACGGCTGGCGCATCGCGCAGGAATGGGCCTACGCAAACGAATGGGACGCCACCTATCTCCACTGGGTCAGCGATTACTCAAACGGCACAGGCGCTGACAAAGCAAAGTACAACAGCGAGGTGCTCCGATTCCTCTTTAACGGCTACAAAGACTGCTTCCTGCCCGACTACCCCCATTACGGCGGCGTAGCCAATGCCCCGCTGCTGGGCGGTTCCCCCATGCAAGGCTTCGAGGGATGGCAGAAAGAGGCCACCTACGCCCGCACCATCGAGAATATCTTTAACCAGGTGCTGCCGTCGAAATTTTTACAGCACTACGACGTGATGAAATGGCAGAACGCCGAGCAGCCCGTGGCCCTCCCCTACAACGAAAAAGCCTGGACCTTTTCCAATCAGATGAAAAGCTGGCTGCCGGAAGCGCAGATCACCTTGCAGGATAGCGACCGGAAAAACACCGTCGTCGTCACCCGCGGTACCGATAGCAAGGCCGATAAGACATTCTCCTACATAACCGAGGCCCAGAAACTCAACTACCGCTCCCGGGTCATCACCCTAAATGGCGTCACCATCTTGCAGGGCGCGCCCAAACCCGGTGAGACCGACACCAAACTCCCCGGCACCATGTCCTACCTCCTCCCCTGGTTCTGGGATGCTTCCACCGGAGAGCGGGTCAGTGCCGATAAAGAAAAGCTTTACCATTATAACAATCAGGGCGGCGAAACCACCTGGCAGCTTGTGTCCAGCTGGAAAGGCCTCAAAGAGGTAACGGTCTACGAGCTCACCGACAACGGCAGAATGAACGAAACCGTGGTACCGGTGAAAAATGGAAAAATTACCTTAAACGCCAAGGCCAACACCCCTTATGTCGTCACGCGGGGCAATTCCGAGGCTCTGACGGTTTCCTGGAGTACCGGCTCCCACCTAAAGGACGTCTCCTTTAATGCCGCAAACCTTTCTGATAACTGGACGGTCTCCGGAAATGCGGAGCGGTATCAGACCGGTTACCAAATCCCCATGTTGAAAATGAGCGGGCAGGCTCTGGTCAAGCAAACTATGACCGGGCTCACCGCCGGAAAGAAATACGCCGTTTACGTGGGCGTGGACAATCGCAGCGATGCGAAAGCCTCCATCATCGTCACAGATTCTAGCGGAAAGGTTCTGGGCTCCAATCACACTAACCGCTCCATCGCCCAAAACTACATCGGCGCAAACGTCCATAATATCAAATACCCAGCCGAAGGCAGTACGAGCTATTTCCAGAACATGTACGCCTTCTTCACCGCTCCCGGCGACGGCAGTGCCGTTTTAACACTGAGCCGGGAGGCGGGCAGCGGAAACACCTATTTTGATGATGTGCGGGTCGTAGAAGACAAAGCCTCAAACTTTACCTATGACGGCAACGGGAAGGTGACGAAATTCACTCAAGACTTCGAAAACGCCGTCCAGGGCGAATACCCCTTCGTGGTGTCCGGCATCGAAGGCCCCATCGATAACCGCCAACACCTGGCCGAAAAGCACGCCCCTTACACCCAGTCAGGCTGGGACGCCAAAAAGCTTGACGACGTCATCGGCGGCAACTGGTCGCTGAAAGTTTACGACATGGCGGGCAAAAACAAGCTGGTGTATCAAACCATCCCCCAGAATTTCCGGTTCGAGCCCGGCGTCACTTATGAAGTGAGCTTTGATTACGAGATGGGCGTCCAAAATGGCTACGCTATCGCTGTGGGAAATGGTGAGATTTCCGGCACCCCTCAAAAACTCATTCCCCTGTCGGTGGCTATGGGCGGCAAACCCGGCCGCGCCAAGTTCACCATCACCGGCGATAAGAACGGCCAGACCTGGTTTGGTATTTACGCACATACCCATATGAACGAAAATGCCCCCAAAAACAGCGATTACGACAACTTTATCCTGGACAATCTCACTATCGTTCGGAAATAGAAGCTCAGCAGCAAGGAACGAGGCAGCAACACTCTCCCCCTTACCCATAAACGCTTCATTTTCGGAAAAAGCAGGTTCCCAGTCTTTGGGACCTGCTTTTTTGATATTTTAGGGGGCGTTTGAGAAAACAATCCCCAAATTTTCTTTTCGCCAGGTATTTTCTGTGCTATAATAAACACATCCGTTGAAATTGCTTAAAGGCTGTCTCAAAAGAGGCCGTACGATAAACACCGGTGTCATTGTCTGCATTGTTATGGAGGTCATTTTTCTGGCATTGGCCACTGTTTTTCCCTTTTAAAGGAAAAAGGGGCATACTGGTCAGCGGTTTTAACACTCTGTCCCGTGAAGAACGAGAACAATAGGACTAATCCGTAACGACGCAAGGAGGTGCCGCATAAAGCATCAGAGGACAAAAGAACCGGAACACCGCGGCTCCTGTTGCGGAGATTTACGCTGGACGACGCGGAAGCCATCTACTCAACTGAGGTTCCGACGAGGAAGTGACAAAATACCTTGCATGGCCCGCCCATCAAAGCACGGATATGAGCCGATGTGTGCTGACGGAAGGGGTGGAAAGCTATTCGAAGCCGGATTATTTTACCAGTGGGCAATTGTGCCAAAAAATTTGTCGGAGCCCATCGGCTGCGTCAGTGTCGTCTCCCAGGATAACCGTATCGCAACGGCTCAAGCCGGTTACGCTATCGGGAAGCGGTGGTGGCATGAGGGAATCACCTCGGAAGCCCTCAAACGGGTGATGGATTTCCTATTCGACCAAGTGGGATTCAACCGCATTGAGGCGAGACATGATCCCCGAAACACACACTCCGGCGCAGTGATGAAAAAATACGGCATGCTGTACGAAGGTCCCCTGCGGCATGCGGACTGAAATAACCAGGGCGTTTGCGACACCTGATATTACGCTTTGCTCGCGTCGGAACGACCAGTATAAAAGCGCATCCCCGATTGATTATGAACACGAGCTGAATATTTTAGCAGCGGCCACAAAGGAGACGGCAGAATATGACTGAACTGATACGGCAGGAAATCGAAGAATTCGCCCATAATATTTTGGAGAGTTATTTTTGTGATTCTCAGGTAGAGCTGCTGATTTCCACTTTTGCGCCCGACATCATCTGGCTGGGCGCGGGAGAAAAAATGAAGGCGGAGGGCGCAGAAGCGGTAGCGGCCTTTTTCCGGGGCGGTGTGGAGGACCTGCTCCCCTGCCGGATGGAAAATGAGCAATATATTACGCGACAGTTGGGAGATAGCGCTTTTCTCTGCGAGGCAACCTTTTGGCTCAAAAGCATAGAAGGGGCCGAAGCGTATCTCAACATCAACCAGAGGATCACCTTTATATTTGAACGGGCGGATGCACGATATCAGACGGTACATATCCACAATTCGGTTCCCTTTGCCGGCCTCAGCGACGATGAGCTCTTTGCCGCCCAGTTTGCAAAGGAAGCTTATCAAAAACTGCAAGGCATCATCACCCAACGGGACCGCCAGATCGAACTGATGCTGTCCCAGCTTCCCGGGGGAATGCTCGTCTGCCGTCCGGACGAAATGTTTTGTTTCAAATGGGCCAGTGAGGGGCTTTATAGATTTCTGGGCTATGAAGAGGGGGAGCTAAACGCCCCCGCCTCCTGTAAGGAATTCATCTATTCCGACGACTTCTCTGAGATGAAAGCTCGCTACTGCGCTTCCATCGTAAGCGGAGAATCCTACTGTACGGAGTACCGTGTGGTTCGCAAGGACGGCAGTATCATCTGGGTGGCTGACTTCGGCAAACTCATTGACGACCCGGATGGAGAAAAGGTCATCTACTGCTTTATTTCAGACATCAGTGAACGGAAGAAAAGAGATCTGGAAATTGTCCGAGTCAACCAGGAAGTGGAACAGCAAGCCCGTTTTTTATCGCAGCTGTATAACACCATACCCTGCGGTATCCTTCAGTTTACGACCGATCCATCACACCAAATTATCAACTTAAACCGAATGGTTTGGGAGTTTTACGGCTTTCAGTCAGAAGCAGAATACCGTGCCCGCTTTCAAAGTCCTCTCGAGGCCGTTTTGGAGAGGGACCGTGCCCAAATCATTCAGCTTATTGCTTCTCTAAAGCTGGACGGCACATCGGTTTCCTATAACCGGGAATGCCGCCGTCAAAGCGGTTCCACAGCCTGGATTAGCGTAATGATGCAGCGGCTTAAAAACGCCGATGGCTTAGAAGTGATTCAGGCGGTATTTACCGATGTAACCCAGATGAAAGAGTTGCAGTTGGCCCAAGAAAAGGACCGGCTCATTGAAAACCGTTCCCTCCGTGCGGCAATCTGTAGCGTATATCCCCTGATTTTGAATGTGAACCTCACACAGGACAGCTATAACTGCTTCATAGACGAACAACGGATATACACCCCCTTCGGGTTCCAGGGGCTCTATGATGATATGATAATGCAGTACACACTCCCCCGAATCTATCCTTCCTACCGAAAGGATTTTACCGCCGCTTTCTGTCGGGAATCGGTGATGGAAAAATTCGCCCAAGGTCAGCGGGAAATCTACATGGAATTTCAGGAGATAGGAGTAGATGACCAGTATCACTGGATCTCTATCCAGATGATTGCTGTTGACAATCCTCTAAATGACGATGTGCTGGCAATTTTTCTCCTGAAGGTTCTGGACTCCCAGCGAGCCGAGAAAGCCCGGCAGGAACAGCTGCTCCGTGACGCTCTCGCCTCCGCAGAAGCTGCCAACAGCGCCAAGTCCGACTTTTTATCCCGGATGAGCCACGATATCCGTACCCCTATGAACGCCATTATCGGCATGAGTACCATCGGGCAGCTGGCCCTGGACGACACTCGGCGGGTACTGGACTGCTTTCAGAAAATCGATACCTCTTCCCGATACCTGCTGTCCATCATCAACGACATTCTCGACATGTCCAAAATCGAAACCGGCAAGATGAACATCGCAAACGAGCTCTTCGACTTTCCTGACCTGCTGCGGGAAATCAACCTGATCGTTTTTCCTCAGGCTTTGGAGCGGCAAATCGAATTTGAACTGCACCATCACGAACGGTTGGAACGGCAATACATAGGAGATGCCCTCCGATTAAAGCAGGTTCTCATCAACCTTCTCTCCAATTCACTGAAATTTACCGCACCTGGCGGAAAAATCGTCTTGGACATCCAAGAAGCTCAGCGCGCCAACGGCTATTCCTATCTATCTTTCAGTGTTTCTGACACTGGTATCGGCATGTCCCAGGAATTTTTGTCCCGTATTTTCCGTCCCTTTGAGCAAGAATCTACCGAAAATGCCCGCAACAACGTGGGAAGCGGCCTGGGGCTCTCCATCGTCTACAATTTTGTTCAGCTGATGGGCGGCGATATTCAGGTGGAGAGCGAAAAAGGCGCGGGGACTACTTTCACTGTCACCCTACCCTTTCTGGTGGTGGAGGACGACGAGCAGCGGGAACAGGATCGGAAAGCCAAGGAACTGCTCAAAGACCTGAGCGTACTCGTGGTGGACGACGATCCCCTGGTAGGAGAACAGACGGCCGCTATTCTTGGAGACATCGGCGCCCAGTGTGTCTGGGTCAATTCCGGATGGAAGGCGCTGGATGAAGTGCGGCGTGCCCGCCAATTGAAACAAGACTACGATATCGCCATGATCGACTGGCGAATGCCGGATATGGATGGTATCGAGACAACAAGGCGTATTCGCCAAATCGTCGGTCCGGAGACAACAATTATTATTATTTCCGCCTACGATTGGAGTGGAATCGAAAATGAAGCTCGCACTGCCGGTGCAGATTATTTCATATCAAAGCCGCTGCTGCGCTCTTCTATTTATGACGCCTTTGTCCAGCTGGAAACCTCACACCTGACCACCGATGACAGCCTAAAAAAATTTACCTTCCATCAGCAGCGTGTTCTGCTTGTGGAAGACAACGAGCTCAACATGGAAATCGCCAAAGCCTTGCTGGAAATGCACGGTTTACTGGTAGATACCGCTGAGAACGGAAAAGTTGCTGTAGAAAAATTTGAGGAGTCCCCTATCGGCTCCTATCTGGCTGTTTTAATGGATATCCGGATGCCTGTCATGGACGGACTGGAAGCTACCCGGCAGATTCGGGCACTTTCTCGGTCCGACAGCCGTTCTGTGCCCATCCTCGCCATGACGGCCAACGCATTTGAGGAAGACCGGGATCAAGCAATGGCAACCGGCATGACCGCCTATCTCGTAAAACCCCTGGATATCCAAGTGCTTCTCCAGGAGCTGAAATCCGCCGGCATTCGCAGACAGAATGCTCCTTCATTGGATCAGAAATAACCGATGTTGATTTTCATTATAGCCACAGCAGAAAGTGTATATTATTCTACATAAACCCACGCGAAAAAATCCCCTCTGACATTCAGAGGGGATTTTCATTTTACATCTTCGTGGAATATCCAAAACCGTTTATACAGACAACAATATTATGAGTTTTCTGTATCCGCCTTCTGAACGGCACGGTTTTTTTGCGTCTGCATAATGACAGTCAGAATCACAATCAATGCCACTATACCGAACCCAAGTCCCAGCCAGCCATTTCCAGTTAAACCAGAGATGAGATAACCGACAAAGCACACTCCGGCTACCAGCAAGGCGTAGGGAATCTGAGTAGATACGTGATCCAAGTGATTACAGCGGGCACCCGCCGATGAGAGGATGGTCGTATCGGAAATGGGTGAAATATGGTCGCCACAGACCGCACCCGCCAAAATCGCCGCAACGGAAATGACGAGAATCTGGCTGTCCTGGCCGCCGAAAATCGCCATGGCGATAGGAACCAGAATGCTGAAGGTGCCCCAAGAGGTTCCAGTGGCAAAAGCAAGGCCCAAAGCCACCAGGAAAAGGATGGCGGGCATCAGGCCCATAGCCATGCTGCTGCCGCCTACCAAGTTGCCGACAAATCCACCCGCGTCCAGATACTCGGCGCGGCAGAGGCCGCTCAGTGTCCAGGCCAATGTCAAAATAAGAATGGCGGGAACCATTGCTTTAAAGCCTTCCACTAGGCTTTCGGCGAATTCGGTGAAAGTGATGATTTTACGGGGCAGATACAAAAGTCCTATGAGGACGATACTGATAAATCCGCCCATGGCTAACGACATACCAGCGCTGCAGTCGGAAAAAGCTGCGATGATGCCTTTGCCTTCCAGAATCCCGCCTGTGTACAGCATGCAAAGGATACAAACCACGATGAGCATGATGATGGGGATAATCAAATCGCAGATTTTGCCCTTCTTGCCGTCGTCTTCCTCTTCGATCTCAAAGTGGCTTCCTTCTTTTTCATGGGCAGTCTGATATTTTTTCATCTTGGAGAAGTCAAATTTGAAGAAGATGATAAACGCCACCATGAGAAGGGTCAGCAAAGCATAGAGGTTAAAAGGAATCGTCCGCAGAAAAAGATTGAAGCCGTCGATGGTGCTTCCCTCCGGAAGAGAGGATGTCACAGCCGCCGCCCAGCTGGATATCGGGGCGATGATGCACACCGGAGCCGCTGTAGCGTCGATGATATAGGCGAGCTTCGCCCGGGAAACCTTGTGCCTGTCGGTAACAGGGCCCATAACGGTTCCTACAGTCAGGCAGTTGAAATAATCGTCAACAAAAATTAAAGCACCCAGGCCCGCAGTGGCAAACAAAGCGCCTCTCTGGGTCTTGATGGATTTGGTCGCCCATTTTCCGTAGGCCCGTGAGGCTCCAGATTTGGTGACCAGTGCCACGATCATTCCCAGCAGGACGAGAAAAATCAGAATCGGCACATTTTCGCCCACTTTTTCCGACATGACGTTGATGCAAGTCTCCATCGTTTCGCCAATGTGAAAATTGGTGTAAAACAGACCGCCGGCCAGGATTCCCAAAAGCAGGGAGAAATAAACTTCCTTTGTGATCAGCGCCAGCCCGATTGCAATAATCGGCGGGACCAGCGCCCAAAAAGTTCCTACCATTCGTGCAACATCCCTTCGAGTCCAAACAAAGCCTGTTTGGACATATTTTGGATATATGATAACATATTATAAACGATTATGCAACATATTATACATAATTTGTCGAAATAACTTCCTTTTTTGGGTATTATTTTAGCATTACGACGGATTATTCTTCTTAAAAATGTGACAGAACAGCTATTTTTTATTTATTTTCCAATCCCCTATTGACTCTCACACTGTGGTATACTCTATAATGATGATATAAACCAAAAGGTTTATTCGAAGCGCAGCGAATCTGCGCAAAATTCCGCAGCGGCCGTGCGGATAACAGTGATTTCTACGAAAAACAGAAAAATGTATGACACCGGTTTTAATTGCCTGAGCACACGACACATATATGTGGGAGAAACGATATGCTGAAAATTGGCGATTTTTCAAAACTATCCAGAGTGAGTATCCGCATGCTGCGCCATTACGACGAAATAGGTTTGCTGATTCCCGAGTTTACAGACCCATTTACCGGATATCGGCACTATGGCGAGGCCCAGCTCACTGCTGCCAACCGAATCACTGCCTTGCGGGACATGGGGTTCGGTTTGGTAGCCATTGCCGAACTGATGCGCCGGAGTGAAGACACCGAGGCTTTTCGTCAGGGACTTCTGCGGCAAAAAGAAGAAACCCTGCAAGAAGCTGAAAATATCCACACGCGGCTGCGACTTCTGGATACAGCCCTCGAACGGCTGGGAAAGGACAATGCAATGAATTATACAGTAACGTTAAAAGAAATTCCAAAACGGTATGTGGCAAGCGTCCGAAAAGTGATTCCCTCTTATGACAAGGAAGGGATGCTCTGGGAAATCCTCATGCGGGAAACTGCTCCTCTTCGGATGCAGGATGGAAGCCCTTGTTACACCACCGCTATTTTTCACGACGGGGAATTTAAAGAAAACGACGTGGATGTAGAGGTCCAGAAATCGGTGAAGGGAACCTATCCTGACACCGAAAATGTCGTCTTTAAAACCGAGCCGCCAATTCAGGTAGCTTCGGCTACCTGTAAGGGCAGCTATGAACAGATGAACGCTGTTAATGAGGCGGTGGCGCACTGGGTGGGGGACAACGGCTATGTTTTTGCGGGAAAGGCTTTCAACATCTACCATGTGAGTCCTCACGAAACTCAAAATCCTGACGAATATGTGACGGAAGTCTGCTATCCCGTACGGAAACAAGTATAAGCAAAAGCCAGCCGGGCCTAAAAAGGTCCGGCTGGCTTTCTTTCATATATTCATTAGGAAAAAGGACTCTCTCGCCTCAATCCAGTCAAAACATCTTTTTATGGCATCACAGGCTGTCGAAGAGGTCGGCAAGCTTTCTGGCGGAATCCGCCAGCTCTTTGACGCCCGCCTCTATTTGGTCCAAGGGCCTGCCGTTCAGATGGGTGTCCGCCTCCAAGGTAAAATATCCCTGATAATTAATGGCTTTCAACGCCCGCACCACTTTCTGAAAATCGATCTTCATCGAAAAGGGAATGGCGTGACTGTCGTCATGGAGATCGTTGTCGTGAAGATGAACGGCCTGGAGCTGATCTCCCAGTGCCAGAATCATTTTTTCCGCTGAGGTGTGAAGTCCCTCCATCTCTGCGTGACCAATGTCCAGACAGGCCACCAAGTACGGGTCGTTCACCGCCTTCAGATGATCCAAAAAGCTCTTTTCATCGGAACAGGCTGCAGGAGCTGCGTGGCAGCGCTTACTATTCCAGTTCCACATGTTCTCAGTGGCTATTTTGACACCATGCTGTTTTGCAAAAGGCAATAACTCCCAAAACATCTCGGCGTTTTCCTCTGGGGATTTGTTGTTGTCGGGATGAATGACGCAAATTTTGCCCCCTGCCTCAGCTGTGCATTCGATGGAGCGCTTTAAATAGCTCCTAATTTCGGGGCAAGAGACAGGAAAAGGAGCATGGGACTGGTTGCAGATGATACCATTTTCCTCGCCAATCTTCCGCAGCTCTTTTGCAAAGGAAAGGTAATTACTTTTCTGCAAGGGATGGTCAGTGTCCAGTAGCCGGCCATTGTTCCAATCGTACTGAGCCATTTCAAACATAGAAAAGTCCCAGGCGTCGAAACCGGCCTGGGCAACGTACAAAACTGCCTTTTCCTCGCCCACATGTTTGGCGATAGATGCGATTTCAGTCGATGTCTTCATATGGGTTCCTCCGTTTTTTGTCGAATTCCCTTCCGGGATGCTGTGAGCGGCTATATACATGTAGAAAATCACTCAAGCATAAACACCTTTGGCATTTCCATGCCAAAGGTGTTTTCAATTGACTGCTTGGTAATAGGCATTTTACAGTTTCTAAGCCCGGCATCGGCACTCACATGTTGTAAATTTCCTCAGCGGAAACCATGGTCACGCCGTTTTTCTGTAGCACCTCAATAGCCCGGTCGTTGTCGTCTACCCGTAAAATGACATAAGCGGAATTCACGTCTTTGGAGATAAAAGCGTACATATACTCGACGCTGATGTCAAAGTCGCTTAAAATCTTCATGGGGGTGGCCAGTCCGCCGGGCTGGTCGTCAATGCGAATGGTCAAAACATTGGTGAGGGAAACGGTACAGTCGTTTTCCTTGAGTACCTTTTCCGCTTTGTCCGGATCATCCACAATGAGACGAAGAATCCCGAAATCCTTGGTGTCAGCGATACAAAGCGCGCGGATATCCACCTGGGCTTCATGCAAAAGTTCGGTGATTTCGGCCAGACGGCCCCGTTTGTTTTCCACGAAAATAGAGAGCTGCTTGATAATCATAAGGAACACCCTTTCTGCAATCATCTTTTACCGGTTTTGCCCTTATTATGCAAAAGGCAAAAACCGGGCATTATATGGCGCTCAAGACGGAAATTTAAGGATTTAAGCGCCTTATAAGGCGCTTAATCGATCAGTTTTCTCTTGTCGATGACATGTACCGACTTGCCTTCAGTGCGGCCCAGAGATTTCGGCTCCACCAGCTTGACCGACGCGGCGATTTGGAGGGTAGAATCCAGCATGTTGCGAATCTGCCGCTCTTTTTTCTCGATACCGGCAACAGTGTCGGAGAAGAAGGATGCATCCATCTCCACCAAAATCTCCAGCGTATCGTGATTATCGACCCGATCGACGATGAGCTGGTAATGGGGAGCGGCAAAACCCAGCTCCAGCAAAACACTTTCAACCTGTGAAGGAAATACATTTACACCACGGATAATCAGCATATCATCGCTTCTGCCGCGGGGTTTGCACATGCGGACGGTGGTGCGGCCGCACTTGCAGGGCTCCACATTGAGCTTGGCAATATCCCGGGTACGATAACGGATAAGAGGCAGTGCCTCTTTGGTGACACAGGTGAAAACCAGTTCCCCTTCCGCTCCATCAGGCAGTACCTCCCCAGTGTCGGGGTCTATGATCTCGGGGATGAAATGGTCTTCCGCCACATGCATGCCCGCCTGTTCGGAGCATTCACAAGCTACGCCAGGCCCCATGATTTCAGAGAGTCCATAAATATCATAGGCTTTAAGGCCCAGCCGCCGTTCGATTTCCCGGCGCATTTCTTCCGTCCAAGGCTCAGCGCCGAAAAATCCGGCTTTCAGGTGAATATCATCGGGGGTTACCCCCATCTCCTCCATGGTTTCGGCAATGTACAGGGCATAGGACGGGGTACAGGAGATTATAGTGGAGCCGAAGTCCTTGAGGATCTGCACCTGTCGTTTGGTGTTGCCAGTGGAGACGGGGATTACAGATGCCCCCACTTTGGTAGCGCCGCCGTGAAGGCCCAAACCTCCGGTAAACAGCCCATAGCCGTAAGAAACGTGGAAAAAGTCCTTTTTTCCACCGCCAACGCTGGTAATCGCCCGGGCCACCACATCGTCCCAAACCTCTAAATCGTTTGCTGTGTAGCCTACCACCGTCTGTTTGCCAGTAGTACCGGAAGATGCATGGATTCTGTTCACCTCGTCCATGGGAACGGCGAACATCCCATAGGGATAGGTGTCCCGCAGATCCTGCTTGGTTGTAAAGGGAAGCTTACAGAGGTCGTCGATGGAGCGGATATCCGACGGCTTGAGGCCGATGGCGTCCATCTTGGCACGATAGTGAGGTACATTCTCATAGACTCTCGTCACCACGTCTATGAGGCGTTCACTCTGGAGAGCGCGCATATCCTCTCGGGACATGCACTCGATTTCAGGGTTCCAATAGTTCCCCATGATTGACCATTCCTTTCAAAGGCGTTTGTCCTTCCCTCGCGGCAGGTCCGAGCGCCTGTATTATCGATTTTGTCCCAAAACAAAAGCTTTTTTATTGAGCTCCAGGAATTTTTCGGGAACACAGGCAGTCAAAGCGTTCTGCCAGGCCTCTTCCGAAAAGCCCAGTGTTCTCGATGCCACACCCATGAGCACCACATTGACCGCTTTGGCGCTTCCCGCCTCTTCAGCCAAGCGCAGGGCATCTACCACAATAAGGTCGTCAACGATAGCATCCAGCTTGTCGAAGATATTCTCCGGGTAGGAAGCGGCACCAGTAATGACGGGCATGGGCGAGATCTGCTGATTATTAACGATGATGGTACCGCCTTTTTTCAGATAAGGCAGCCAGCGGGCCGCTTCCAGCAATTCAAATGAGATGATCATATCGGCTTCTCCCTCATTGATGACGGGAGAATACACTTTTTTATCAGAATACTTCACGTAGGTGACGACGCTGCCGCCGCGCTGCGCCATGCCATGGACTTCCGATACTTTGACATCGTAGCCGGAGGCCATGACCACGTTTCCCAGGAGTTTGCTGGCAAGGAGGCTTCCCTGTCCGCCGACACCCACAATCATAATATTTTTATTCATGGATATACCAATCCTTTCCGGTCCTTCACTCTAATTTCGTTAAAAGAAATTGCAGTGAGCTTTTATTCCACAATGGCGTCAAAGGGGCAGAGATCGGCACAGAGTCCGCAGCCCACACAGAGGGTATTGTCAATTTGAGCTTTGCCATCTGGTACGCTGATGGCAGGGCAGCCCAGTTTCAGGCAGGCCTTGCAGCCGCGACATTTATCAACGTCGATTTTCAAAGGAGCTTTGTGTTTGACGTATTTGAGAAGGGCACATGGACGTCTCGAAATGATGACAGAAGGCTCTGCTACGGCGATTTCTTCCTTGACCGCATCCATGGTTTCCTTCAGGTCATAGGGATCGCAGACCCGGACCCGGTTGATACCGACCGCTGCACAGAGTTTTTCCAGAGAAACCGCCGCCGTGGGGTCGCCTTTGATGGTGTACCCGGTGGTGGGATTCTGCTGATGGCCGGTCATGCCGGTAATGGAGTTGTCGAGAATGATAACAGTGGAAATACCTTTGTTGTACGCAATGTCGATAAGGCCAGTGACTCCGGAATGGATAAAGGTAGAATCACCGATAACGCAGACCGATTTGGAGGCGGATTCTTCTCCCCTCGCAGTATTAAAGCCGTGAAGGCCGGAGATAGACGCGCCCATGCAAACAGTGGTGTCGATGGCAGATAGGGGTGCCTGGGCGCCCAATGTATAGCAGCCGATGTCGCCAAACACAGTGAGCTTCAATTTCTGCAGCGTGTAGAATAAGCCTCTGTGGGGGCAGCCTGCACACATAACAGGCGGACGGACTGGAACGTTTTCTTGGAAAGCATAGGTTTTCGGTGTCACACTCAGAATTTTTTCGGCAATCAGCTTCTGGGAAAACTCGCCGATCCATCCGAACAGTTCCTTGCCGATGACCTGGACGCCTATCTTCAGACAGTGAGTCTCGATAAAGTCGTCCAGTTCCTCGATAACATAAACTTTGCTCATCTTGGAAGCAAAGTCTTGAATCAATTTGACAGGCATTGGGTGAATCAGCCCCAGTTTCAGGTAACTTACCTTATCTCCTAAAGCCTCACGAGCATAAGTATAGGTGGTTCCGGCGCAGATCACGCCTACGTCGGCGCCCTTGTTTAGAATAACTTGATTTAAAGCACTCGTTTCAGCGTACTCCCGAAGGGCTTTGGTGCGTTTTTCGACCATTGGATGTTTGAGCTTGGCATATCCAGGCATCATTACATATTTGGCCGGGTCTTTATTATATTCCTTGAGCGGCAAATCGAGAGGCTTGCGTGTCTCGACAATGCTCTGGGAATGGGCAATACGTGTGGACATACGCAGCAACACCGGCGTGTCGAACTTTTCAGAAAGCTGATAAGCCGCTTTCACGTAGTCGATGCACTCTTGGGAGTCGGAAGGCTCCACCATAGGGATTTTCGAAGACATGGCATAGTGGCGGGAATCCTGCTCGTTCTGGGAAGAGTGCATGCCCGGATCGTCTGCGACGCCGATGACCAGGCCGGCATTGATACCGGTATAGGATGCGGTAAACAACGGGTCAGCCGCAACATTGAGCCCCACGTGCTTCATGGCACAGAAGGACCGGCGTCCACCAATGGAGGCACCAATAGCTACTTCCAAGGCCACCTTTTCATTGGGCGCCCATTCGGAATAGATGTTGTCGTATTTCGATAAAAATTCCGTGATTTCGGTGCTGGGAGTGCCAGGGTAACTGGATACCACTTTTCCTCCCGCTTCATAAACGCCGCGGGCAACCGCTTCGTTGCCCAACATTAACTTCTTCAAATGATTCAACCCTTTCCTTATTCTAACTGATTTAGTATGTATACATCCCTTAAAAAGCAGCCTTATACTGTATACTCTTCAAAGGCGCAGTGTTCTAAACGATAACTGAAAAACTCCTCGTTGTCCATATCTACAAAATAGGAGCGGATAACCCGCGCTGTATAGTTGTGGCAGACCAACAGGATGTTTTTGCCGGAGTATTCCCGCCCAAGCTCGTCCAAAAAGCTGTATACCCTCTGAGCCAGCTGAAGGGTGGACTCCCCTTTTGGGAACCGATGGGCAAACTGTCCGCGGGCTTTCAAAAAGCCTGGGTCATCCCGCTTTGCTCCTTCAAAAATTCCATAGTTTTGTTCAGCAAGACGGCAATCGGGAACCGCCTTTAATTGCAGGGACCGGCACAGGATTTCCGCTGTTTCCGCCGCTCGAACCAAAGGTGAGGAAAAGACCAGATCAATGGGCTTATCCTTAATTTTTAAGGCCAGCTCTTCCGCCTGCCGTTTCCCGGCCGAGGAAAGAGCAATGTCGGTAGCTCCACAGACCATGTTCTGCTCGTTCCAGGCAGTCTGGCCGTGACGGGTGACGTAAATAGTCATCTCTTTCTCCTTAACAGCACTATTTCTGTTCCCGCAGGTCGATAATGCGTTTGGCTTTGCCCTGATAGCGCTCGAGGGTCTTGGGCTCACAGAGGGTGACTTTTGACTCGATGCCAAGAACCGTCTTTAGTTGGGCGTGAATGCTGTTCCGGAGGGCCTCCAGCTCGCCGTAATGCTCCAAAAGATCTCCATTAATCAGTTCTACACGAACTTCCAGGGTATCCCGGTAACCTTCCCGGCGGATGACGAGCTCGTAATGGCCGCCAATGTGGGGCTGGCTCATCAAAACGCTCTCGATCTGGGTCGGGAATACATTGACGCCGCGGATTTTCAGCATATCGTCGCTGCGGCCCTTAATTTTCTCCATGCGGGCATGGGTCCGGCCGCATGCGCAGGGCTCGTAGGTGATCGTCGTCAGGTCTTTTGTGCGGTAGCGGAGCATAGGGAACCCCTCTTTTGTCAGGGTAGTAATGATCAGCTCACCCGTCTCCCCTTCCCCCATCGCTTCCAGGGTATCGGGATTGACGATTTCGGGAAGGAAGTGGTCCTCGGCAATATGCATGCCGCAGCGGAGTTCGCATTCACCGGAAACGCCGGGCCCCATCAGCTCGCTCATGCCGTAGTTGTCAGTGGCGAAAACGCCAAAGCTCTTTTCAATCTGATCCCGCATCTCAGGCGTACATCCCTCAGAGCCAAACAGTCCAAGGCGAAGCTGCAGCTGGTCGTTTGTGATGCCGTGTTCGTGGGCGACTTCACTCATATGTAGGGCATAGGACGGGGTACTGACAAGAGCTGTGGTGCCGAAATCCTTCATGAGCATCACCTGCTTCTCGGTGTTGCCAGAGGAACAGGGCACCACAGTGGCGCCGATTTTTTCAAGGCCGTAATGGAGGCCCAGCGCGCCGGTGAAAAGCCCGTATCCGAAAGAAATTTGCACGATATCCTCGTCACTGGCTCCAGCAGCAACGCAGAGGCGGGCCACCAGGTCGGACCAGGTGTCCAGGTCTTTTTTGGTGTAACCCACAACGGTAGGCTTTCCGGTGGTGCCGGAAGAGGCGTGGACACGGACAATATTCTTCATGGGCTGTGCGAACAGTCCAAAGGGGTAGGTGTCCCGGATGTCCTCCTTAGTGGTGACGGGAATATGACGCACATCCTTTAAAGATTTAATCTTGTCGGCGGTGACGCCCGCTTTCTGGAGGCGCTTATGATAAAATTCCACGTTGCGGTCGCAGTAATCCACGACCCATTTCAGGCGCTCAAGCTGAATCGCCTCGATCTCTCCGCGGCTCATTGTCTCGATTTCTTTTTGAAAAAACATTGCAAACGTACTTCCTTTCAGCCGGATGTCCCCGGTGTATTTAATAAAAACACTCAAAGGACACGGCCCGTTGTCGAACCATGTCCTTTTATTTTACTATATTTCTGCAAAAGATGCAATAGTTTAACGCGATAAATCGAAACGGCGGTAATTTGATTTTATATGATGCCTCATAGCCGGCAAAAAGCCCTCTTTCAGAGCATTACCGAAATTTTTGAAGCGATCCCGCGTCGATTTTGTACGAAAAGCCGTTCTGCACTAATTGGAAGAACTTTCCTCTGCTGCCTCAAGGAAAAATTCGGTATTGTCCTCGTGAGGTTTGGTCACCATGGTGACGATGAAACAGGTAAGAAAGCTGACCGCAGTGGCGATGATTCCAAAGAGCGGAGCATTTCCGGACTGGAAACCGGAGAAAATCGCCAGTCCCAGGGATGTCAGCAGGCCCGTGCACATGCTCCAAATAGAGGCCGTACGGTTAAACCGCTTCCAGTAGAGGCCCAAAAGGTAACTGGGCAGCAGTGTAGCACAGATAGTGCCCCAAGAGAAAGCCATGAGGGTAAGGATAGGCGATTTCATCGTCGCCAACAGATAGGAGCAAATAATGAATAAAAGGCAGAGGACTCTGGTCAGCAAGAGGGTCTTTTTCCGGTCCATGTCGGGCTTAAAGACCGATACGATAAAGTCCATTGCCACAGCTGAACAGGAAGTCAGCGTAATGCCGCTCAGGGTAGATACCGAAGCCGCCAGCACCAGCACTAAAATCACCGCCAGCAAAATATCGGGGAGCCTGCCCAAAATTTGGGGGATAATCAAATCGTAGTTTGCCTTGCCGCTTACGTCCTGGGGTACCTGAGTAAAAAACAGGCGGGACAGAGAACCCACAAAATAAGCACCGCAGGAAATCAGAGCGGCAAAAGCTGTGGAAATGATAGTGGCGCGCTTAACACCCTCTTTTGTCTCGATACCGTAAAATTTCTGTACCATCTGGGGCATCCCCCAGGTGCCGAAGCTAGTGAGTATGATAAGGCTTCCTACACCGACAATGGTTTTCATCGTCGGTGGATAGAGGCCATTCTGGGACATAATGTCGCCCATTTTGGCGAAGCCTTCCACAAAACCGCCCACTTCCGGGGCATTTGCGATGCAGAAAATCATCGCGACCACGCCGACGATCATGATGAGGCCCTGGATAAAGTCGGCGATCATCGAGGAGACAAACCCGCCCAATACCACGTAGATGGCGGCGACGACGGCAATGAGAATCATAGCGTTGTTATAACCGATCTTCAGCACATTGTCGCAGAGATACCCCAGTCCGGAGTAAACACTAGCCGAGTATGGCGTCATAAAAATAAAGATGATGATGACTGCAAAAATTTTAAGTCCTTTGCAGTCAAAACGTTTTTCAAAAAACTGAGGCATGGTTTTGATTTTCAGTCTGCGGGTCACTTCCCTGGTGCGGTTTCCCAGCACCTTCCAGGCCAAAAACGCGCCGAAGGCGGCATTGCCTACACCAATTAAAATGGCCCACAAGCCAAAGTCATACCCGGATTTACCCGCGTATCCAATAAACAGAACTGCGCTGAAATACGCCGTGCCGAAGCCAAAAGCCGATACCCAGGGGCCCGCCTTCCGTCCTCCCACTACAAAATTCGTCAGGGTGTTGGCTTTTTTCGCACCGACGATGCCCGCTGTGAGCATGGCCGCGAGATAAACTGCCAGCACTGCCCAGGTAATGACTTGCTGCATCCTTTTCACCATTTCTTTCCGCAGGGCCTTATGCTTTTTGCCGTTACGCTTTAAAGCTTTCCTCTGCTAAATTATTTACCATTTTATCACAGTCTGTTCAAAAACACAATGAGGCAAGGTGCCGAAAAAGGAATAGAGATTTTATGCAATTTGTGTATTTTGCTGGAAGGGAGCCTGCCTCTGCCCTTTGGATTCGTATAAGGTTTGCCTTGACCCACCCAATAAAATACACTATAGTATAAAAGAATGGATCGAAATGAAATATAATAGAAAGGGTTAGATAGGGTGTGAAAATGAAATTTTTCACACCAAAATTTGCCGCGTTTCTCGGCAAATTTAAGAAGGTATGGTGATTACAATGGATAAACTGGCATCACTGAGACGCAGTGCCCAATCCCTGACAATTTTCCGCAGGCTGCTCGCAACCCCCACTGTGAAGCGGATGTTATCCCTGGCGGACATCCGGGAGAAAAGTGTGGAGGAAGCGGTTTCCGCCTACGCTGATTTCGCCGCCTCCCTCTTCCCCCATTCGCTCAATTGGAGCGAATATCTCCTCACCCTGGTGCTGGAAGACGAAAACTTTTATATGCTCAAACAAGCCCAAGACGAAAACCCCGGCGCGGAACTGGAGAAATGCCTCAAGGAAGAGCTGGATATTTTAGGGAGATTGAGCCGTGTCACCGGAGAGGAAATTGCCCGGGAAATTGATTATGAGGGTCATCTCCCCCGCTGGCAGACCGACGATATCGACTTTTACAGTGTCTATAAACAGCGGATGGAGGAAATCCATGCCCATGGCTACGGTATTTTTGCCAAATACGCCGCCTTCGTGGTGGAGGACGGCGAGCTGGTTCCGGTGAAACACCCAGACGACATCCGGCTGTCCCAGCTTTCGGGTTACGACCGGGAGCATCAGGAGGTCGTCGATAACACGCGGGCGCTCCTCAAAGGCCTGCCCGCCGCCAACGCATTGCTTTACGGCGACGCAGGCACAGGCAAATCCACTACCGTCAAAGCGGTGGCAAATGAATTCAAGAACCAGGGTCTGCGGCTCATTGAGCTCAAGAAGCGGCAGCTCCACCAAATTCCCAAGCTGGTGGACTACCTGAGCCGGAATCCCTTAAAATTCATTCTCTTTATTGATGATTTGTCCTTTACGAAAGACGACGACGATTTCGCCGCCCTCAAAGCCATCCTCGAAGGCTCGGTGTCCGCAAAGGCCGACAACCTTGTCGTCTACGCTACCAGCAACCGCCGCCACCTGGTCAAGGAGAATTTTTCTGACCGGGAGGGGGACGAAATCCACAAAAACGACACCATCGAGGAAATGATTTCCCTAAGCGACCGGTTCGGCCTGACCATCACCTTCTTCAAGCCCGGCAAGGACAAGTATCTGGACATCGCAAGAGATCTGTCGAAGCAGTACGGCCTGAAAATCAGCACCGCCGAAGTGGACGCGGCGGCGGAGCGGTTCGCTTTGAGCAGGGGCGGTCGGTCCCCAAGGGTCGCCAAGCAGTGCGTGGAGCATTTGAAGGCGCTAGAAGCGTGAAAAAGGACATTACAATTCCATTTCCAGCACTCCCACCGGGATTTCGGGGAATAATTCTTCCAGCGGCATTCCCAAATACCTGCTGAAACAGCTTGATTTGCAGGACAAAAATATACCGCGCACCCTGCTCAATTTTGCTGATGCACTGCTCAGATATGGACACCCGGCAGCCTGCCTCTTAGCTGTCAGCTGTCGTTGTGACCAACCTTTTCGGAGACGCGCTTTCCGAATCTCTTGCCCCACCAGCTTATCAAAATAATCGTGCATCTCATTGCCTCCCTCAAAAGTTGGGTACAATAGAAACAAATATCTTTTGTTTACAGGATACCGGTATAAGCGCAATAAAATATTTTTTACTCCTATATCTGTGTAAAAAGAAAGGACCACCCCTATGTACTCTGGAATTTTCGATTCCCACGCCCATTACGATGACGAACGGTTCGACCCTGACCGGGAGGAAGTCATCGCTTCCCTCACAGAGAACGGCGTTTGTAACGTCATCGACATCGGCTGTGACCTTGAGACCTCACAAAAGGCTTCGGCTCTCGCCCAGCGTTACCCTTTTTTCTATGCTGCCGTGGGCTATCACCCCCATGAAGCCTCCAGCTTCAATGAAGAGGATTTTTCGGAAATTAAAGCGATGCTCCGACACCCCAAGGTGGTCGCTTTGGGGGAAATCGGCCTGGACTACCATTACGACCTGTCGCCCCGGGAAAAGCAGATTGAGGTATTCGATTTTCAGCTTAAGGTGGCGGAAGAGCTGGACGTTCCCATCATCATCCACACCAGAGAGGCCACCCAAGATACTTTGAATTTGCTCCAAAAACACAACTGCCGCGGGGTGGTTCACTGCTACAGCGGATCGGCGGAGACGGCGAAAATCTTAGTCAGGTTGGGGTACTACATCGGGTTTACCGGGGTCATCACCTTCCCAAACGCCCGGAAAATCGTAGAGGCCTGCGACATCGTGCCGCCTGACCGGATTCTCTTGGAAACCGACTGCCCCTACATGGCTCCCGTGCCCTTTCGAGGTAAGCGGTGCTGGTCCCCTATGATCGAAAAAACCGCCGAACGAGTAGCTCAAATCAAAGGAATGGAGCCTCAGACCCTCATCGACACGGCCCAGGAAAACACCATGCGGCTGTTCGGAATCCAATCTGCACAATTTTAATGTAATGTTATTTTGCTTTACAGATAAAAATCCCGTTCAACTGAGATGTTTGCAGTTGAACGGGATTTTCGTATTTATGGATAAATTTATCACACTGTTGAGGCAGTTTTCTGAGAAATCCGGCGCATTACACGGAGATTTCAGCTCCGTTTTGCTCGTCGGAGCGGCGGATGGCGTCCAGCACGTCCACGTGACGGAAGAGCTCGTCGAAAGGCAGGGGTTTCTTTTTATCCCGGAGCATCCCAACGAAAGCGTCCAGCTCCAAGGCGTACAAAAATGACATGTCGATGTCTTTCCGGTAGATCGATTTGCTTCCAAAAACAGTGATGCAGTGGTCGGGGCAGCCGTTTAAATGCCCCGTGACGATCTTGTCGCCGTACCGGAAGGAGATGGCGGCGTTTTGAGGCGAAACCTTCTGCACCGACACGGACTGCACATCGTAGCCGAACACTTCCATCACAATGGTGACCAGATGGGGGCCGTAGAAAAAAATCCCGCTGTAGGGGCTTTCAAAGTCCCCGGGGAAGTTGACGCTGCCGCCCAGCACCTCCCCCATCACCCCAGTTTTGACGGCGTTTTTAGCGGTGACGACTTCGTAGTTGTAGGGGAACGACGAACCGCCGGTGAAAAGAGTTCCGTGCGCTTCCAGTGCCCGGCGGAGCGCGTCCCGGTCGTCTTTCGACGCAGTGATGGGCTTGTCGATCCAGACGGGCATGCCCCTTTCGATAAAGGGCATCACGTCCCGGGTGTGGAGCTTTCCGTCCCGGTAGTCGACCATGACGGCGTCCACTTCATCGAGAAGCTCCATGGGATCGAAAACAAGCTTCTCGATCCGGCCCAGGCGAGCGGTCTCGGCGGCGTGTTCCGGCGTGTCGTCACAGCCGCAGAGGACGGTGATGCGCATATCGGGATAGCGGTACTCCCCGGTTTTCGTGTCGGGAATATTGGCAAGCTGGGCAAAGGCGAGGGCGTGGGAATTTTCCGAGCCCAGAATACCTACTTTAAACATAACAATCATCCTTTCGGGAAATTGAGGCGAAATCAAGTGCCATAACCGCGTGTTTGGCTAAAAATTCAGATACCTGCCGTTCAGAAACACCCCTTTGACGTTAATGTCCTTGTCAAAAAGAACCAGATCCGCATCGTATTCCGGCTCGATGCGGCCTTTTTTGAGGCCTAGAACCTTAGCCGGGGTCGCGGAAGCCATCTTCACCGCGTCGCAGAGGCCCACACCGGCTTTTACGAAGGTGCGCACTAGCCGGTCGGCAGTTGCGATGCTCCCGGCGAAGGCGCTGTGGTCAGGCAGGAAGGCTACCCCGTCCTCGATGACGCAGGCCATACCATCCTCCTTGCGTCCAAGGATGGAGGGGCCGTCTGGCATTCCCGCCCCCCGCATGGAATCGGTGACAAGACAAATGCGGTCGGGGCCCTTGATTTTATAGATCATCAAAAGCAGCTCCGGCGGCAGGTGCATCCCGTCGGCGATGGTCTCCACAATAATGTTGTCCAGCAAAAAGGACGATTCGACGACGCCCAAGGAGCGGAATCCCCGCCTGCGGGTAATGGTGGACATACCGGAATAGAGGTGGGTCACCAGGCGGCAGCCCCGGTCATAGGCGGATTTCACGTCGGCGTACACCCCATCGCTGTGGGCGATGGAAGGAATGACATTCCGTCTCATCAGCGCCTCACAGAAAGCTTCCGCGCCCGGCAGCTCCGGCGCGTAGCTCCACCGTTTGACGATCCCCTCCCCCATTTCGAGGATTTCCTCGTATTCTTTCGGTTTTGGGGCCTTGATGTACCGGGGGTCCTGGGCCCCGCTCTGGTTTTGGGAGAAATAAGGCCCTTCCAGATGAGTCCCTGCGATATGAGGATAGTCCCCCTTTGCTTCCATCGCCGCGCCGATGTCCAAAATTGACCGCTTGAGGGCCGGAATGGCGCTGGCCAAAGTGGTGGGCAGGATGGTGGTGGTGCCGTGGCGGAGATGCGTCCGACAGCCCTCGAGAATCGGCTCCACCCCGCCGTCCATAAAGTCGTGGCCGCCGCCCCCATGGGTATGGAGGTCCACAAAGCCTGGGGAAAGAAAGCAGCCCTGTGCGTCAACCAATTCATCGAAAGGAAGCTCATTCCTCGTGACGACCAGGACTTTGCCGTCTTTCAGGTATAGATCACTGTCCCGGACGATTTCATCCATAACAAGAGCCGCGCCGGTGATTTTCGTAATCATACTTTTCCCCTCTTTCAAGCGCCTGCCGCGACGGCCATAACGGCGGCGTTGAGCCGCTCAAGGCAGAGCTCCGAGGCCTCATAGCCTCCGTCTGAGAAGGCGGCGCTTCCGGGACGTTTCAGCTCTTCGTCAGAGAGCTTGAGCTGGAGCCGGTAGTGGGTCTCCAGCACGATAAACCCGTCGTAGCCGTCCCGCAAAAGGGCGGAGAGCTGTTCGTTTAAAGGCAGCAGTCCATCTCCTAAGGCGCAGCCCTCGGCTTCACCGTTTTCTCCACGGACAGCGTCCTTCAGATGAACGTGGGCCGTATACCGCTTCACCTGTTCATAGCCGCCGGGATAGGGCGGGATAAAGGTCTTGTTGTAGATGTGGTTGCCTGGGTCCCAGAGAACCTTGACGTTTGGAAAGTTCATCTGCCGGAAGAGATAGGAGAGCTCCCCGGCGTTGCAGGCACTGACCGATGGGTCTGGTTCTACGAGGACGGTGAGACCCTTCTCCTTGGCCATAGCTGCCAACCTGCCGATTTGGGCGAGGATGAAGGGGCCGTCCTGCTCCACGCCGTTTTTCCGCCAAAAGGTAAAAGCCCTGATATACTTTGCCCCCGTTTTGAGGGCCAGGTCCATGCACTTTTTTGCAATTTGAAAATGCTCTTCCAGTTCTTCCCGGCTGTCGATGGAGCACTTGAAGATGGGCGAACTGATGGAACAGATGGAAAGCCGGTACTTGGCGGCGATTTCGTTGATTTTCCCGATGTCTTCATCGGTCAGCTCCTGAGGCTGTTTACCCCAGACGCCGCGGATTTCCAGCGCCTCGCAGCCGTATTCTGCCGCCAGTTTCGCCGCTTCCCCAAAATCCTGGGAAATTTCGTCGGAAATGACCCCTTTGCGGAAAAGGATGTCCCGCCCGCTCTCGGCGTCACAGAACATCTGAGCACTGGGATGGTTTTGCAGAATCGAAGCCGGACAGTCGGGAGTGACAGGGCCGCGGACGGTGTGGAGCACCGCTTCCGCTTTGGTGGCGGCAGGTACAGTGCAAATGAGGTAAGGGGCCGCAGTCAGCGCGGGGATGGTCAGGGTCAGTGCCTCTTTGGGAACCTCGTCGAGACTTCCAAAACATCCATCGTTGACCTGCTGCTGCCGGCAGACCGGGTCGAGAGGAACGGTTTTCACCTTCACCGGGTCGGAAAAATCCGCTACCCACGGGTCGTTGAAGGCGATGTGCCCGTTTTCGCCGATTCCCATGCAGACCAGGTCTACGGGGTGCTCCTCCAAGAGTTTCTCGTACCTGGCGCACTCAGCGGAAAGGTCGGCGGCGTTTCCATTGAGATAATAGACGTTTTTAAAAGGAAGCTTTTCAAAAATCCGCTCCCGCAGAAAGTTCCCGAAGCCCTGAGGCGCATCACTCGGCAGGCCAGTGTATTCGTCCATGTGGAAGCCGTTGACCCGCGTCCAGTCGATACCGGGAAAGGAAACGAGCACCTCCAGCATCTCGTTCTGGCTGGGGGCGGCGGCGAAAATCACGTTCACCTCGTCCTTGAGAGCCAAAAGCTCCCGAAGCTTCTCCCCGGCGGCGGTTCCGGCGGCTTTTCCCATTTCCTGACGATTACGGTAGATAAGGGTGATCAGCCTGCCGCTTTGAATTGTTTTGATAGCATTTATCATAGCAATATTCTCCTGAAAATCATGCGGGAAAATCGTCTTCCCCGCCTGTGACTATAAAATGATTTCTTTTCCCTCATTGGATGAACGATAGATAGACAGAATCATATCCACCGCGTGCCGGGCCTCTCTGGGAGTAATCATCGGTTTCCGGTCGCTTTGGATCGCGTCGGCTAAATCCTCCACCAGAGGCACATGGGAGACCATGGGGAGCTTTGTGGGGTCGTCCTTCATCTCGTAGACGGGGGAAACGATTTCCGGAGCCTTTTCGTCGCTGCCGATGATGGACCATTCCTGAATGCCTGCGTCGCTGACCACGATGGAGCCCTTTTCGCAGTGGATTTCCAGCCGGGTGTCCTGTGCAGGATAAACTGAGGTAGTTCCCTCAATGACACCCAGCGCGCCGTTTTTGAACTTTAAGAGCGCCACGGCGGTGTCCTCCACCTTGATGTCATGGACTTGTGTGGCGCAGTGGGCGGTCACCGACTGGGCTTCCCCGGCGAACCACAAGAGCAGGTCGACGCCGTGCACGCCCTGATTCATCAGCGCGCCGCCCCCGTCCAGCTCCCAGGTGCCCCGCCACTCACCGCTGTCGTAATAAGCCTGGTCCCTGTAGTATTTCAGGTAGGCTTCCGCCAAAATCACCCTGCCGAAGCGGCCGCTGTCCAAAGCCTCCTTGACGGCGGCGAATTTCGGGTCGCACCGCCGCTGAAACACGCAGCCCATTTTGACGCCGGAGCTTTCCACTGTACGGATCAGGTCATCCATCTTCTCCCCGGTGATTTCCATTGGCTTTTCACAGAGGATGTGCTTATGAGCCAAAGCCGCCGCCTTGCACATCTCCCCGTGCATTCCTGACGGGGTGCAAATTGACACCGCATCTACTTCGGGATCGTCCAACAGCTGGTGATAGTCGGTGTAAATTTTTTCTACACCGAACCGTTTAGCCGCCTTTTCCGCCCGCTCGGGAATAATGTCGCAGACAGCGACAAGTTCCGCATTCCGGGCGATTTTCAGCGCCTCCCCGTGTAGTTCCGAAATAACGCCGCATCCAATGATGCCCCATTTTATCTTTTTGCTCATTTCAATTCGCTCCTTTGCCGCCACAGCCGGAAAATCTTCCGTCCGCGTAATAATGTCTTTTTTTGCCTGAACGCCAGCGGGAAATATCCTTTTGCCCGCCCAGGCCGTATAAATCGGCCCGCATCCGAATACCTCCCCGATTGCCTCCATTATAACGCTTCCTCATCCGAAAGGATTGTCAATTTTTACGGTATTCTTGTAATATCTTACAAACAAAAACGCCGCCCGAATCAGGCAGCGTTTTACTCAATTAAGCTATGTGCTCTCTACTGTCACAGCAAAAGCGTTGTCTCTCATTCAACGGTTTTTCTGAACTGCAAAGGTGAAATTCCCACTTCCCGTTTGAATACCTTGTCGAAGTGGGCGTTGTCGCTGAACCCCACAGCGTAAGCGATCCCGCTGATAGACTTGTCGTCCCGCCTCAAAAGCTCTTTTGCCTTTTCCACCCGCACATGGCTTACATATTCAGTGAAGGTCCGCCCAGTCACATGCTTGAACACGTCGGAAAAATAAGAGGGCGACAGCATGGTCATCCTGCACATTTCCTCCAGGTAGATTTTCTCCGGATAGTGGACATCCACATACTCCTGCACCTGATAGACCGCTGTTTTGTATCGGTCCACCAGTGCCTTTTTCTTCCGGTCGATACCTCGGCCGTACTCCCTGGAAATGAGGGCCAGAATTTTCAGGAGGTTTGCCTTGACGATGAGCTGGTAATGTGGTGCTTTGCCCTCGTATTCCGCCATGATTTCCTCCAAAAGCAAAGCCACTGTCCGGGAAACCGGCCCGGCCAGTGGGAACAGAGGCTTTACCTCGTCCAGCTTTACGATAAACGGCTCAATGTAGGCGTAATCGAATAAATCGCTGCTTTTGCCTCCCGCCATATCCTCGTTGATAAAAGCCTCTGTGAAGTCCAGCCCAATCAGTACGCTGTCATCGTCCTCGGTCGAAACGGAATGGAAAATCCCCGGTGGAAGTACAAAAACATCTCCCATATGAAGTGTGTAGATCGTTCCGTTGAAATTGTGGACGCACTGCCCCTTTTTCACATACCACAGCTGAATATAATCGTGGCTGTGATATTCCTGGCTCGTTTTGGAACAAAAGCTGTAAATTTTGAATGGAAAACGCGGGTTTAAAATGTCTTTGGCCCGCAGATTCATGCTTTTTCCGTTGTCACTCATTTCGTTCCTCTTCTCTGTCCGGATACGTTTTGCTCCATGTATTTTGATAAGTTCTAATAGTGTTTCTATTTAAAAACCTTTGGCGACTACGTTTAAAATATGATGATAAAATTTTTTTATATTTTCCGTAAAGCGGGATAAAAGCGCCTTTGACACTTTGCAAACAGCTCTGCTGTTTGCTTGTGAGGTTATTATACCATATCCGCAAGCCCATAAGGCTTGCACGCCGCTTTCAGCGGCGCAAAACAGCTTTAGCTGTTTTTGTTATGGTGATAATCATCCACAAATCATTTTGCGAGACAAAATGATTGCGCCTGCGGCGCATAGCACACATTGTGTGATATTTGTGGATATTATACCCTATCCGCAAATTCCGCAGGAATTTGTAAGCGGGTTTACCCGCCGTAGTTCTGCTTTGGCAGAACCGGATAATGATAAAATAAACGCAATGTCAAAACACCTTGTTTTGGCAAGCCGCATTTATGCGGCCGAAGGTTTTCTGTGAAAGCCTTCGTTGATTGTGTTATTATACCATAATTTCATTGTGTAAAGCACAATGGGTGACATAGCCCAAAATTGTGATAAAATGTTCTCTTAGGTGTCCGAAGGCTTGTAGAACAAGGCTTTGACTTACGCCGTGAGGTTATTATACCATCTTCATTTGAGGTGGTCAATGGATTATTTCCACTGGACAGGGCTGATACATCTTATGTTCAAGAAAAAAAGGACAGCCAAACACTGTCCTTTCCAAAATCCAATATTCACTTATCCCAAGGCCACATCTAATATCATCATGACGATAAATCCTGCCATAACACCCATAGTTCCCACGTTGGAATGTTCTCCCAGATGCGCCTCCGGAATCAGCTCTTCGACTACCACATACATCATGGCGCCCGCCGCGAAAGCCAGCATCCAAGGCATCAAAGGCTGGATGAATCCCGCTGCCAGCACTACCAATACGCCGAACACCAGCTCGACAAGGCCCGACATACTTCCCATGAGGAAGGCTTTTCCTGAACTCATCCCCTCTTTTCGCAGAGGGAGCGCCACCGCCGCTCCTTCAGGGAAGTTCTGAATACCGATGCCGATGGCAAGAGCTGCAGCTGCTGTAATTGCCGCCGGATCATTGCCATTTTGTGCAGCCAGGGCAAAGGAAAGTCCCACTGCCATTCCTTCCGGAATGTTATGAAGGGTGACGGCAAACACCAAAAGCGTCGTCCGCTTCCAGGAGGTAGATACGCCCTCCGGCTTACTTGAACCTGGATGCAGATGCGGCAAAAGGCTGTCAAGCCCCATGAGAAAGAGGATACCTAAGATAAACCCCCCTGCCGCCGGAATCCAACCAATCTGCCCTTTCTGCTCCGCCTCTTCGATGGCGGGAATCAAAAGTGACCAAACCGATGCGGCGATCATCACGCCTGCTGCAAAGCCTAAAAAAATTCGCTGTATTTTTGGGTTTATCTCGTTGCGGAAGAAAAAAACTACCGCCGCGCCCAGCGCCGTCATCAGGAAGGTAAATCCTGTGCCGCCCGCCGCCCAAATAAGCGCGTCTCTCATTGTTTCATCACCATACCTTTCCGGTTTTGTGCATTTTTTGCAAAATCTGCCATCTGGCAGCATTTGCCGCACAATGGCAATCATATTTGGAAAATTCACCCAATTGTTAGAATAGACTTACTTAAAAATAAAAATCTAATTATTTTCAAAAAACAATATCTAATAAAATACTTTTGAATTATTCTAATATAATTATATGTTACATACATAAAAAAGTCAAGTATTTTCCGGAAATTTGTCTGTTCCAAAGGAGAAGGAAGGTAATCACAGCTTTTGGAAAACAGATAATACGACTGACTTAGCGAAAACCCATTCCTAAGTGAAACAAATGGCTTTGCTCGTTGTAAAGCTCACAATCGCGGGCCAACTCCGCTTAACCTCCCCCTCTTTGCCCGCTTTTCACAAGCACAAACCAGGTAGGCCCCAATATCTTTCCAGCGAAAACCTTCCTCCATATAAATCGTTTCCAGATAGCCGATAGTTCCGCCATGGGCACCTTCGACATAATCCCGCTTCAAGGCACAGTGTGACAAATTCATCGGCATTACGCTTAGCAAAGCGAAAAAAACGGCATTCTCGGAACTTTAGGGCAATTCTTTGAATTCACCGGACAAATCTCCCATTGCATGATAGGGTCAGCGCTTCATACCCAAGGCAGCTACAGTTTTTAGCTCCTTTCCACCAATTGCCGCCGGCAGATACGGGGAGAATCCTGTTTCCCGTCCTTTACATGGTCGAGCCGCGAACGATAAGCTCAGTCTCGAAAAAAATCTGCCGAGTCTCGGCAGCGGGGTTCTCGATTTTGTCGATGAGGATCTCGCACGCCTGGTAACCCATCTGGTAGCTGGGCTGTTTCATGGTGGTGAGAGCCGGATCGGTCATCAACGAAATGTCGATGTTGTCAAAACCAACAATACTCACGTCCTGGGGCACCAAAAGCCCCAGCTTGTTGGCAGCCTTTAGGATGGCAGCGGCATAAACATCGGAGATGGCGAAATAAGCGTCAGGGGCGTCCGGCGCCGACAGCACGTGCATGGCTTCCGACAAAGCCATGTCAAAACTAATACTTGAAAGGTGGGAAATCCAGTCTTCCCGAAGCTCCAATCCGCTTTCCAGAACAGCCTCCCGGAAGCCCGCTTCCCGATGACGGGAGTATTTGTGGGTCAAAAGGCTGTTCATCAGGGCGATTTTCTTCCGCCCGATGGACACGAGGTACTCCACCGCGGTTTTAGCGGCCTTGATATCGTCAATGCTCACAAAAGAAACTCCTACGCTTTCACAGTATTCCGAGCACATGACCACAGGGCACCGTGACGAAAGCTTGTCCAGAAATTCCGCATCCCGAACGCTGCTGATGAGCATCACGCCGGCACAGGGAAAGTTTTTGAGCATACTTTGATAATCTTCAAATGTCTGGTAAACACCCGCCGTCTGCATAGCAAGGGCATAATACCCTCTGCGGCGTGCAGCAGCCTGCACCCCGTCGATGACCCGGCTGATAAAAGGGTTCTTGAATTCGGGAATACTGAGTAAAATAGTCTTGCACCCGGGATCGGTCAGAGAGTCTCCTTCAGGCAGATACCCCATCTGTTCCATAGTAGAGAGAACCTTTTGCCTAGTGGCATCTCTGACATTGCCCGATCGGTTGATAATACGGGAGACGGTCGCAATGGAAACGCCGGCTTCTTTTGCCACGTCCATAATTGTAATTTTTTCAGATGACTTCATGGGAATCGAATCCTTTTCTGTTTGTAGTTTATTTTATAATAGAAAGTGAAATTAATGTAAAATTTACATTGTTATTATAACAAAAATGTTTCATTTGGAAAAGAGTTTTTTCAAAAATTGATGATTTCAACAAATAAATTCTGAATAACCTGTAATATTGTATATGTTGCCGAGAGATTCGTTGACAAAATGCTGGGTTAGCGCTACAATATTCCTGTAAATATTTCTGTAAATAATGAAAATTTTGCTAAAATAAATTTTTTATATCGCCCCACGAAAAGTGGGGCAGTTTGAAAGTCGAGGTTAGAAAGATGAAGAAACTACGAGTTGGCATCATCGGCGCGGGCTTCATTGGGCGACAGCATATCGAGGCTGTAGGACGGATTCCAGGGGCAGAAATTGTGGCCGCCGCCGACCAAAACCTTGAAATGGTCCGATCACTGAGCGAAGACAGCTTTATTCCCCACTGCACCAGCGACTACCATGAAATTTTAGACAACCAGGACATCGACGTAGTACATATCTGTACTCCCAGCAACACCCATTTTGAAATGAGCAAGGAGGCTCTTTTGAAAGGCAAACACGTCTACTGTGAAAAGCCTCTTTGCCTGGATACGAGGGAAACGGCGGAGCTTTGCCGCATCGCCAAAGAGTCGGGGCTGGCCCACGGTATCGACCTCAATTACCGATTCAACGCGGCAGTTCAGGAGATGCACTACAGAGTCAAGTCCGGCGATATCGGACGGGTTCTCACCGTTCACGGAGAATATCTCCAAGACTGGATGCTCTTTGAATCGGACTACGACTGGCGGGTTGACCCGAAAATCGGTGGTGCCTCAAGAGCGGTGGCCGATATCGGCTCCCATTTTTTCGACACTATGCAGTTTATCCTTGGCACTAAAGTCAAACGGATTTACAGCAAATTTATCAAGGCCTATGACACCCGCACTCATTCTCTAAACGACAACGCCACCACCTATGCCAAAGTTTTGGGCACCGTGGTGGAAGAGGTGGAGGTGAGCACCGAAGACGCGGCCTTCATCATTGCTGAGATGGAGGATGGAGTACCGACATTCATCAATATTTCCCAAATCTGCGCAGGGCACAAAAACGGCCTCGGCATCAACGTCAGCGGCACCAAAATGGGGCTGGAATGGGAGCAGCAAAATCCCGATAAGCTCATCATCGGTCACCGGAATTCCCCAAACGAGTACATCTTGTTGGGAGCTCAGAACATTTCGCCCGCAGTGTCCCGGTTCCTCCCCCTGCCCGCTGGGCATCCCTGCGGCTGGGTAGACGCCCTGAAAAACGCCATAAATGAGTTTTACATTTACATCCGCACTGGCAAATATCAGAATAAAAAGGTAAACTATCCCACCTTCGAGGACGGTCATCAGATTATGCAGCTCATAGAGGCTTGTATTCAAAGCGACGAGACCGGTTCCTGGGTCGAGCTGCCGGGTTCCATGGAGTGAATATGCGCCGCGGCGCCGGGGAAATCTCCGGCGCTTTTGTTTTGCCCGAACGATTGTGTTTTTCACAAAGATATGCTATACTGAATCTAATTACACAACTGCCACTACAGGAGGATACTTATTATGACAATTTGGAAAATGTTCACCGTCGGTATAAAAAATTGTATTCGCAACTGGAAAATCAGCCTGCTGTTTGGGGTTCTTTTGGCCTTGGGGCTCTCCCTTGTCACCTCAGTTCCCTCAACTATTCTGGAACTGACCGTGCAAAACTCCCATATGTATTCTGCGATGATCCTGCTTCCTTTTTTCTGGATCCTTTCTCTGGCGGTAGCCGTACTTCAACCGGCATTGACCACCCTGCCTCTGCTCACAGCCTATACCCTGCCCCCGCAAAACGGACCGCACACCTTCAAAGGCCGCTATTCGAAAAAATTTGGCCCGTTTCTGCTGCTGAGCCTCATATGGTTGGGAATCGGCGTGGCCATCGCCATCGTGTGGATAATCCTTTTTCTTATCTGCGCCCTTATTGCTGGCATTGCCACCATGTCCATACACTACTTTGAACCAAGTATGGTCTTCTTCCTGCTGATTTTGGCGATTCCCCTGTATTTTGCATTCATCGTTATGTCCTGTGCAACCTACTTTAGCTATATCGCTCTGACTACAGAGAATATCAAAGCCACAAAAGCCTTTACCCAGGGATTTAAGATGCTTTCGAAACATTTGGGCCGCAGCATCGGCAACTCGCTGGCATTCTCCCTCATGGCTGGCATCATTCCCGGCGTACTCGTGGGTTTGGCTTATTTCCTGACGGTATATGAATTCGCCTTTTCCAGAGTCATCCCCAGTATTTGGGTGGGATTGCTCCTGCTCTGGCTGGTGGGTCTGCTTTTGACGCACGCTTCCCAGACTGTCTACGCTGCCTCAATGGTGGAACTCTATCGAAAAAACTGGCTGGAAGACCATAATAATCCCTTCAGCGCCCTCATCCAAGCCATGCCAAACGACTTGCAGAACGCATCGGCACCCGGAAGCTGGAATACCCCCTCACAGACCTTTTTTGGAGCAGATGTCCCACCTGAGACACCTTCTTACGATGAATTTGTTCCCAAGGAAGCACCTTTCTTCGAAGAAACTTCTTCTGCTGCACCAGCTGTGGTTTGTCCAGAGCCTCAATCGGAGGTTTCTTCCCTCGAAACGGAATCTTCCCCTGTCCCAGACGCAAATTCTTCTCCCAATCGACCGGATGTGTCCAGCAATCCAGATGAGGGCTCAGCCACTCAACAATTATAGACAAATAAAAATCCCGCCAATAATGGCGGGATTTTTATTTTATATAAATAGTTGCATTTTTTTCCAAAATATGCTATACTATCCAAAAACAGATGTTCTATACTGTCAGGAGTGTTTTGTTATGTCAGCTATTGCCATCATCCGCGCTTCTCTACTGGACTACCGAAAAAGCTGGGCCAAATTGCTTATCTTCTATGCTGTCCTGAGCGGAATATTTCTGCTGCTGCAAATTTTTTTGAATCCCACTCTCACCCGCTATGCCTTTCAGTACAACGAGGTGGTAAGGCTGTGGTGCTATAACGCAAATATCGATTGGGGCCAGTCTGCAGAGCATTATGGCATAAACCTTTTGGGAATTTCCCTGTATTTCGGCAATCTCCTGCTGGGGTGGCTACAGTCCGCTGTAGTGGCGCTTCCCCTCTTGCTGATCCTCAAACGGCCGGACGCTTCCTTCAAAGACCAATATCGACATTTTATCAAAGTGTTTTTTCGGTTTTTCTCGTCGAACGTACTGATTTCGGTGTTTTTCCAAGCATATTTTTTGCTGGAAACCTTTTTTACTGGCCTGCCCTTCCGCCTAATCGGTTCCAGTACCGCTTCTACTCTTGCCATCCTAATCAGAGTCCTGTTTTTCTTTGTTTCATTGGCGCTTTTCCCCTTCTGGCTTTTTTACAGCACTTTCTGGAGCCTGTCCATCTTTGAGGACGGGCTCACTGTGTGGAGCGCGTTTAAACGCTGTTGGAGCCTGCTCACGGGACAGTTTTGGCGGAGCATCTGGACAATTGTCAAAGTCGTCTTTTTCATGAGTTTACCCGTTGCCATCCTGATAAGAGCGTTGGCGTTCTGGGAGGAGCAAACTTATGCGCTCACCAATTTTTTTATTTGGGTGATACTCGTATTCTCAACGCCGCTTGTCACCGCCGCCTACCGCCATATTTACCTGGCACTGGATGGCCGGGAAATATTTTTGCACAAAAGCAGAAAGTCCCTTTCCGACCGGTTCCAGGATCTTTCCCAACAGGTCTACGACCAGAAAAAGGCAATGGGGCTTTTAAGTGACGAAGAAGAGCATATTCTCCCCGATCCCATCACAGGGGAGCCTCTTTGGGCCAGCGGCGAGTATGAGGATAACGCTGTGGAATGGGAAGACGCGGCCGCAAGCCCCCCTGATTCTCCCAAAGATGACGCGCCTTCTGGAGAGATAAGACACCAAGATGATTCAGACGAGCTTGCTGACACTGATAAATCTAATGCTTTCAATGAACCTAGATAAATAACTGCAACAGCAAAAAATCCGCAAAAGTCCAAGGCTTCTGCGGATTTTATCACAGCTCTACCCAATAACGGCAGAATGTTTCTCCCTGAGACGTGGTCACGGTGTTTTCCAGCACACCTCCGTTTTTCAGAACGATTTTCTGAGATGGGAAATTTTCTTTCAAGCAGGTAATCAGCACCTTTTCCATCTTACGCTCTCGGCACTTGTCGAGGATGAGTCTCAGCTGCCGCGTTCCGTAACCTTTTCCACGTTCTGAAGGCCGAATGCCGTATCCGATGTGACCGCCGTTATGGAGCAGTTCCTTGTTGAGGCGCCAGCGGACACTGGCAGCACCCACGATTTTCCCGTCAGACGCCCTTGTGAGAAAATACAGGTTACTGGGAACCATCCCCCGGGGACAGGTGTCCTCTGACTCAAATTTGCGCTCCCGGTTTAACCATTCGTCATAAGTGAGGCTTCCCGATACCAGCGCACTTGGAATAATTGGGCCACCGTCCCGGAGCCATTCCCCCATCATGTCAGTATATTCTCTCCTGTGGAAAATGTCAGGACTTACCAACAGCAAAGTTTCTGTTTCCGATGCACTCATGCGATCACTCCTTTCTTTTTTACTACATTCATCCGTTATGCTTCCATAAGGCACCTGACCGCTTCATCCTGAGAAGGAACAAAAAATACGTCCCTGCCATTATTGCTTTCGTAGATGAAATCTCGAAGAGATTTGCTCCGATAACCGGAAAAATCCCCAAAAACAGCGATCTTTCCATGATAATTGATAAACTTTTGCAGAATCTCACCGGCAAGGCCTGTGCTCAGGATAAAAAAGTCCTCCGGAAGCGCTTCCTTCGGAACAGCCAGACGGCTGCATTCAAACTCGTACTGCGCTTCCATCAGGAGTTCCAGCGCCGACTGAGCGCTTGTAATTTGCGGCGAATCGCATTCGACCACCGCGACGATAAGGTTATTTTGTGCGATAATCTTCATTTTCATACCTTTTTGAGAAATCTACACCGGCAAAATACCTTCCAAGTTGAGGCCGCGTTTATCAGCCTCCACTGCGCCGATGTAGTACTCCACTCCTTTTACAAATTTTGCAAATTCCCCATGGGAATCGCTTCCCGCCGTAACCAACAGGCCGTGTTCTTTGCAAAAACGCAGCGCCAGCGCCGTAATCTCGTCACTGTGGGATGGATAGTAGCATTCCACCCCGTCGATGCCAAGTCCCCGCAGCCGCTCGAGATTTTCCACAAAGGCTTGTTTTTCGTTTGGCAGACGGTCGCCCGGATGGGCCAGAACCGCTTTGCCTCCCGCTTCATGAATAATGGAGCAGACGGTTTCTACCGACTCAAATGGCTGGCGGACCTTGATGCCATAATCGGCATAATAATGCATGCATTCAGGGTAATCAGCTGGATATCCTTTGCTCTTTAAGTAATCAATGCCCTTCCAGCCTCCGCGGAGAGGGTCGCGCTCATAATTCTCATATTCGGCAGGGCACAAATCTGAGTGGTCTTTGGACATAGCAGCAATAAGATCGACACTTAAATCCTCCATTACATGGGAGTTGAAAAGAAGCAGAGATTGGAGCGCCGTATTCTGCAAATCACAGCCATAAGCCAAAATGTGCAGGGTCTGCCCCCCATCCCTGGCATCGATCTCCACGCCGGGAATCAAATGAATCCCCTCTTTTTGGCAGGCCTCTATAAGCTGAGGATAGCTTTTGGTCGTGTTATGGTCGCACACTGAAATCAGTGTAAAGCCTTTTCGTTTCGCCTCCTGCGCCACAGCTTCAGGGGTCAGGGTCGAATCGGAAAAGGTCGTGTGTATGTGCAAATCTGTAAACATCTTCATTCCTCCTTGTGTTTCATAGAAAATCACCTTGCTAGGCCGTCGGATTTCACAATCACCGAGCAGGCAAAAGAAAAGCGGCGCAGGACAGCGATTTGCTCACCGTCCTACGCCGCGTATCATTAAATACCCTATGATATGGGAATAGGAGGATAAGCCCACTGCCCGTTGCCTGGCATGGACGCATAAACCGCTTTGGAATCACAGAAAAACGCTCCGCGCATTCCAGTTTCCTCCCTTACTGGTAAATTTTCGTATCATTGTACCACCGAAACAATGCCCTGTCAAGAAAAAAGTGTTTCTTTTTACAACTTCACCGATTTTCCTCTTTTCTTTTCCGCAAAAACCGTGTATAATATCCATAAATGCCGCACTTGATCCATCTACGACTTCAGACGTGGATGCAGAAAGAAAAGTTTCGTCCGCTTTACGCACCGAAAGGAAGGGTCTTTATGTGTAAATTACTCAGCTGGGCCAGAGAAAAAATTAAAACCTTCACCCTGATGGACATAGGACTTTTGAAAGTATGCTTATTGTCGCTAGGGCTGTTCATCGGTGTCCGCGCCGGTGAAAAAGGGCGAAAATTGTCTCCCTTGTTTTTCCTAACCTATTTGGGAACTATGGCGGCGCTCTTTTATCGGATGTGCGCCCGGCAAGAACTCATCCTCCCTGAACAGATGGAGGACGACGCATAAACACCTCTATTCTATGCAAAAAATCGCCCGGCCGTGCAGGCTGGGCTTTTTTAAAGAACCATCTTTTCCTGCCTTTCATATAATAGAAAAAGCACTACGCCGCCAATTCCGCATTCGAGGCCCTAAAAATTCTATAATTTGGCGGCTGATCAATGAAAGGCGGACATGAAAATGAACGTTTATAAATATAACTGTGATTGCTGTTGCCCCCCTCCCTCGGGCGGCGCAGTAGGACCAACAGGGCCTACAGGAGCCACAGGGCCGCAAGGTCCCACCGGACTCATGGGTATGACGGGGCCTACAGGTCCCACAGGGCTAACCGGCGCAACAGGACCTAGAGGCGCGACGGGAGTTACAGGTCCCAGAGGCGCTACCGGGCCACAGGGCCTGGTGGGATTCACCGGTTCTACTGGTCCTAAAGGCCCCCAGGGACCGCAAGGGCCCAGAGGATTCCAAGGCCCAGTTGGGCCGCAAGGACCCATTGGGCCTACAGGACCGCAGGGACCTCAAGGATTAGTAGGCTTTACCGGTCCGACCGGCCCGACTGGTGCTGCAGGACCCGCTGGAGCGCGCGGAGCTACGGGCGCAACGGGTGTGACGGGTGCCACCGGCCCTCAAGGGCTCGTGGGATTTACCGGTCCGACCGGCCCGACTGGTGCTGCAGGACCCGCTGGAGCGCGCGGAGCTACGGGCGCAACAGGTGTCACAGGTGCCACCGGCCCTCAAGGGCTCGTGGGATTTACCGGTGCTACTGGTCCTACCGGGCCAACTGGGATGTCTAACAACGATTATGCTCAGTATGTTGCCAGCGAAACAGTCTCCAACCAAGGATATATCGCCTTTAACCCTTACTTCCAGCGAGACAACGGCATAAACTTGGCGTCCAGCAGGATAACCTTCACCATTGAGCCAAGAGAAATCTATCTGGTTTCCTATACCATCAACGCCGCGGTATCGGAAAACGGCTACCTGGGCGTAGTCCCAATTTACGGCAATTCTGCTGAATATATTTACGCTAATTTCGGCATAAGAGCCCCTGGAAGTCCTTACGCCAGCGCCTCGGGCAGCTTTTTGCTTTATGTGCCTCTTTCCATTTTTCTCAGTTTTCGAGTTTTAACCAGTGATCCCGATCCTGTTCAGGCTTATGGGCAGGTGAGTTTTGTAAAAATCGCACCTCTATAATCACATTTGCGCTGCTGTAAAGTTTAATTCCTTTACGGCAGTTTTTTATCGGCTTTCGTTGACTTCGTCACGGACAGCTGTTATAATGATGGCAAAGAAGCGTACAACTGTTTCCGACGAAAAAAAGAGGAATCACTATGAATCGAAAAGCACGTTTTTTCATCGGCGTGGACTGCGAAGGCGCGGCCTGTGTGGTCGGTGAACCTCATAAAGGACTAAAAGACAGCGTGAACTACCCTTTCGCCGCCCGTCAGGCCGCTCTCGAAGCCGACGCCGCGGCAAGGGCGTTGTTTGACTGGGGCGCAGAGGAAGTCATCGTCTGGGACAATCATGGAAGCGGCGTAAATCTGGACTACAGCCTTTTGGACCCCCGCTGTAAAATCCTCCTGGGCAGCGGATGCAAAACCCGCTTTCCGGGCATCGACGGGAGCTTTGACGGCGTGCTGTTCATCGGCTACCACGCCCGGGAGGGCACTTCAAACGCCGTGCTGGCCCACACCTACAGTTCCCTGGCCTTTCAGTCCTACCAAATCAACGGGATGGAGGTAGGCGAGATGGAAATCGACGGCGCTTTTGCCGGAAAACACGGCGTTCCCGTCATCTTCGTTTCTTCTGACGACAAATGCGTGAGCCAGGCTAAAGAGCGGTTCCCCTGGGCGGAAACGGTGACAACAAAGGAAAGCCTCGGCTGGAACATGGCCCTGAGCCTGCATCCCCAGGCTGCGGCCGACGCCATCTATCAAGGCGTTCAAAAGGCTTGCGCGCGCCTTTCGCAAATGGAGCCTTTCGAGATAAAAGAGCCCCTATCGGTGGCAATCCGCTTCAAACGGATGGATGACGCGGCGGCGGCCTCCCTCTATGACCGGGAGCGAAAGCCCTTCGCCCTCCTGGACGGCTTTACCCGGACTGGGGTTCTGGATAGGCTGGAAGACCTGTTTTTGTAATGTTTGGAACAAAGTCCTTCATTACGGCATTAACTGCGAAACGGAGGAATCCCAATGACCCAAGAAAAATTACGGGACTATATGCTCACCTTTGCCGACGCGGAGGAGTACAGCCCTTTCGACGACACCGGGCCCATCTACCGCCACAAAAGTAACGGCAAGTGGTTCGGTTTTTTCGCAGAGCTGTCGGGAAAGCCCTGCGTCATCTTAAAATGCGAGCCTCTGGAGGCGGATTTCCTCCGGCAGGCCTATCGGGGCGTCACCCCCGGCTGGCACATGAACAAACAGCACTGGAACACGGTGGAATTATGTTCCGACGTGCCGCCCGAAGAAATCGAAAAGATGGTGCAGATGAGCTTTCGCCTGACCGCGCCGAAAGTGCAGGGGAAACGCCGTGGATGAGGTCCACAGCATCATCGGGCAGACAGTGGACGTTCTGGTCGACCGCCCTCTCGGCACCTATCATCCCCGGACGGACACCATTTTCTATACCGTGAACTACGGCTACGTCGAGGGCGTCATCGCCGGGGACGGCAGCTTTCAGGACGTGTACATCCTCGGGGTGGACGAACATCTCGACACCTTCCGGGGAACGGTGATCGCCGTCATCCATCGGTTGGACGACGTGGAGGACAAATGGGTGGCCGCCCCGGATGGCATGGCCTTCACTAAAGAAGAAATTATCGAGCAGACCCGCTTCGTAGAGCAGTTTTTTGAGATAGAAGTCTATTGTTAAAAAGAGTGCGCTGTACATGCAGCGCACTCTTTTTCATCAAACAGCACCTCACGGGCTGCCGCAATAAGGCTCACTCCCGCTGCCCTTTTCGCCCAAAGGGCAGCGGAATCTCCGACAGCACCAGCCCGAACAAAGTCAGCACCGTCCCGATGAGGGCTACGGCGGTGATTTTCTCCTTGAGGACCAGGGCAGAAGTGATGATGGTGACCACCGGGGTGAAGTAGATATAGACGCTGGTTTTGACGGCCCCGATATACTTGGTCGCCAGATTCCAGGTGACAAAACAGACCGCCGACGCCACAATGCCGAGAAACAGCATATTAAAAAAATTCAGGGGCTTTAAAAACAGCGCCCAGTCGGGGCTGAAGTCCATGAAGAACAGGGCCGGGATCATAAACACGATGCCGTAAAAGAAAATCCGCCGGGTGGTCTGGACGGTGTTGTAGCCGAAGTCGGCGATTTTGCGGACAAGTATCGAATAAACGCCCCAAACCGCCGCGGCCAAAACGGCCAGCAAATCGCCCAAGGGATTCAGCTTTAAGACGGTGCTGCCATTGAAGCTGATGAGCACGATACCGGAAATCGCCGCCACAAAACCCATGAAAAACTGAGGCCGCAGCCGCTCACCGTACAGGAAAAAGTGGGCGAAAATAGCGGTGAAGAAGGGCGCGATGGAAACGATGACACCGATGTTGGAGGCAAAGGAATAGGTCAACGCGATGTTCTCCATCAGGTAGTAAAGGGTCGTGCCGCAGAGCCCTGCCGCCATGAAGTAGAGCTCGTGCTTTCGTTCCCGGGGCCTGAACCGGTGAGGATAAAAGAAAAAGAGGGCCGCAAACCCGATGACGAATCGGACAAAGAGGATTTCCACCGGGGAAAAGTCCCTGAGAAGGATTTTGGAGGAGATAAAAGTGGTTCCCCAGACGAGGATGGTGAACAGGGCGATGATATGCCCTGCGGCGGTTTTCTGATTCATGGGTACGAAGTCCTTTCCGGCCTTAAAGCCATGTTGTCACTGGAAAATCTTCCGGTATTGATGGGGTGTCAGCCCAATGAGGCGCTTGAAAAAATTGGTAAAATGGCTCTGGTCGGTAAAGCCGCAGGCCATGGCCGCCTCGATGGGGAGGGTTCCCTGTTCCAGGAGTACCTTGGCCTTGCCGATCCGCACCGCCTCCAGATAGCTGTAGGGAGAAATCCCCTGCTCTTTGGTAAACGACCGGATCAGGTGGTATTTGCTCAGATGGACGGTCTGGGCCAGCTCGTCGAGGGTGACCGAACTCTGGTAGTGAGTGTCCAGATAGTCTCGCACCTTCTGCATGGGCTCGGAAAGCCCGATAGACCCCGGCTTTACGGCGGGAGCCATATGTTCTTCCAAAACCTGTTCGATGAGCAGAAAGAAAAGCTCCTCTTTTTGCAGGCCGCCCTCCCCCGCCTCAATCATACCGTGGAGCTCCCGCAGGACGGGGGCCAGCTCGCTTTTGTATGCCACCGGGGAGCAGAAACGGGGCTCAAAGGCCGTCCCAGTGATTTCCTCTGCCGTTTTCTCCATGACGGCGACAGGGATGTTGAGGCAGCGGTAGTCCAAGGGGCGCTCGTCCAGCTGGCGGCAGGTGTGGGGTTCCTGAGGGGAAATCATCAGAAGGTCGCCGCTGCCGACGATGTATTCCTTTCCGCCGCAGGTCAAATGCCGCCGCCCGTCTTCGATAAACCCAAGGACGTAGTACTCGTGGAAGTGGTTGGGAAACTGCTGCATCACCCCGCGGAAGGTGTAAGTTTCGATTTTAAGCTGTTCGTCGTAATGAACGGTGCGCATCTCGCCTGCCAAGTCGTCTGCCCCCTTCGTTTTCCCCATCATACCACCGGGCGGGCATAGGGGTCTTGTACGATGTTGCGGTGTCGGAAATAAATTTCTAAAAAGCTATTGATAACATGTAGTAACAAATTATATAACAAACTTGTAGCTACTTAAGGAGGTGTTATTTTAGTGGCACGACAAAAACCAGGGCCTCATCCAGAGTATCCCAAAGATCAGCTCGTCCGTATCCGGGTCGATGTAATCACCATGAAAAAAATTGACTGGTGCGCAGAAAGGCTGGACATGAACCGGTCGGAACTGCTCCGCTACGGTGTGGAAAAAATCTATGATGAGCTCTTTAAAAAATGAGAAGAAGCGGCGCTTCCCTAGCAAGAATCCGCCGCTTCCCCCAAAGGCACAGCCGCTTGAAAAGCAGTGTACATGAAATATTATACATCATGTACCTCCTCTTTTCAAGCGGTTGTGGGAAACGATTGCCATTTTTACCGTTTTGAAGGAGGATTTTCTATGAAAACCACTTTTATTGACCAACTGGAAGCCGCCTGTTCCGTCTGCTCCAGCGACTACGCCATGGAGATGCGCAAAAACAGCCCGGAATATAAGCAAAAAGACGCCGATTACTCCCAGCTGATGAAAAAGATCGGCAAATACCTCCCCGAGGAAAGAGAATCCCTCATCTTCCGATTTGAAGAGGTGTCTAATTGGCTCCGCTCCTTTGATGAGGACTGTACCTACCGCCAGGGCTTTTTCGACTGTGTTTCTCTGCTGCGGTGGATCGGGTTGCTGGAAAATCGGCCCGCTCTGCCATAAATTGACTGAAATCCCAATTTGTGCTTGCCTTTTGAACGAAAATCAGTTATTATATGAAGATAAGATGAATTTTCCTGATGATTTTGAGCGGATTCCCGGATTCATTCTCCCGGGTATGAAAAATCTTTGCCCTTTGCCTCAAATTTGGGTAAAACGGGAAAATTTACTTTAGAATCGACAAAAGGAGTTGGAACCTTTGCAAGTTAATGTAGGTGAATTGTTGGCATTTATTCTGTATTTTGTCCTCATGCTCGTCATTGGATTTGTCTTTTTCAAGAAATCCAAGGACTCCGGCGAAAAGGATTACTTTCTCGGCGGGCGGAGCATGGGTCCCTGGGTCACAGCCCTGAGCGCCCAAGCCTCTGATATGAGCGGCTGGCTTTTGATGGGCCTCCCCGGCTCGATTTTAGCGGCCGGCTTCGGCAAGGTGTGGATCGCCATCGGCCTTGCCATCGGAAGCTATCTTTCCTGGCTGCTGGTTGCCGGGCGTCTGCGTCGGTTTTCCCGTGCGGCAGGTGATTCCATCACGATTCCTCAATACTTAAACAACCGGCTGGCCTCGTCTAGCAAGGCGCTCCAGGTCATTAGCGCCTTCGTCTTTTTTGTCTGCTTCACCGTCTATGTAGCCTCCGGCTTCAAAGCGGGCGGAATTCTCTTTAATAAGGTACTAGGTCTGGACTTGGTGCCTTCGATGATTATTTTCGGCATCATCATTTTGGTCTACACCTTCACCGGCGGCTTTAAAGCGGTCTGCTGGACCGACTTTTTCCAGGGACTTTTGATGTTGGTGGCTATTGTTGTAGTACCGGCGGTGGTGTTCTTCACCAACGATTTGAACTTTGGAAATATCACGGCGGAGGTTCCAAACTACTTTAATTTCCTCCCCACCGGCAAACTGGATTGGGGCAGCGTTTCGGAAATCGTCTCCGGTCTGGCATGGGGTCTTGGCTACTGCGGCATGCCCCACATCCTCATCCGGTATATGGCTATCAAAAATAGCAAGATGATCAAAAAATCCCGCCGGATCGCCACTACCTGGGTGGTCATCACCCTGGCAGCAGCGGCCTGCATCGGTGTTATCGGCCGGGCTTACCTGCCGGAGCTCATCAGCGGAAACAGCGAGGAAGTGTTCATCCAGATGGTGCGGATTTTCCCCGGCTTTATCGCCGGTATCCTCCTCTCAGCCATTCTGGCCGCTTCGATGAGTACCGCCGACTCTCAGCTCTTAGTAGCTTCCTCCGCCTTTACCAGTGACATCTATAAGCCCATTATTCGCAAAAAAGCCTCGGACAAAGAGCTTTTGTGGGTCGGACGCCTGGTGGTTGCCGTGATTGCCATTATCGCATTCTTCATTGCCATTAACCCCAATGCCGGCAGCATTATGAACTTGGTGGAAAACGCCTGGGCAGGCTTTGGAGCCGCATTCGGCCCCGTTATCGTCCTGTCGCTCTATTGGAAGCGTTTTACTTACAAAGGCGCTGTAGCCGGTATCGTCTGTGGCGGCGCTACTGTAGTGCTCTGGCTCTGCTTTGCAACTGCAACTGGTATCTACGCCCTGCTCCCTGGCTTTGTGGTGGGTTTGTTAGCCTGTCTCGTGGGCTCGCTTCTCGACAAACAGCCTTCTCCCAAGGCGCTTGAAATTTTCGATGCCGCGATGGACCCCAACATCGACGACTGATTGTGACAAAAATCCCTCCGTTTAAAACGGAGGGATTTTTTCTAACTAAAGGCTGTATCGTCGAATCCGCCCAGGCTGCTAGGATAACGGCTCTTTGAGGAAAAGCAAATGGATAAAGAAGCTATGCCATAGCGTCTTTATCCATTTCCATATGAACTAAAACTTGCCAATTGCATATAATAATTAAAAACTTTTTCTTTTACTTCATCTTCTCCAAGACAATATTGATCTATTTTTCTTATTTCAGCATCTTTTTCATATGAATCGCAGATTAAATTAATTTCATCTAAAATCTCAAATTTAATAAAATTATCTTCTGCAATATGTACGGAAATACCGTTTTTAAATATAACTGTACCCCCATTTACCGTATCAGTATATTTTGTACCTGTTTTTAAAACATCGACTACCTCTTCAATAAGAACCGATTTATCCTTTATGTATTCTGCCTAATATTCTATTCAATCCATGTTCGCTCACTTCATACCCATTATCGATAAATATTCTGTAAGTATTCTTAAGTTTCTGTACATATTCTGCAGAATATTCTGTTCCCTTTAACACCAATTGTTTGGATGAATTTTCACTATTTAGAACCGCATCTGTAGCATCATAGGTATCGTTAAACGAACTTGTTGCCTTATCATCCAGCGCTTGATAAACTCCGGCGCTTCCTCGTTTCCCCTTCTCACTGTAAAGGGGCTTGACCTGCTGATAGGTTTTGTATCCCCCATACGCCGTCGCCGCCAGCCCCGCTGAACCAGCCAGTGCTGCAAAGACAGCGGTTCTTTCAGGCAATAAGCACTGAAACAGGCGATGAGGGTAAATCATTGCCTTTTGGTCTGATTGATTTTATGGCAATAAGTCCGGATGTATCCTATCATTTACCTGTATCAGATCCTTCCGTGTAAAATAGAAATAGAACGAATCACCACAGTTTTGTAAATTGTCCGTAAAAATATAGTAAATGTCTTTTTCCACCAAAACTTCAATTAAGTGACAGTTGCCTATCATAACATCTTCATTAATAGCCTTGCACATAATGCTTTCTGGTGTTCTATCCTCAACAACTTTTCCAAATAATGCAATTTTGCAATTATACTTTTCTCCTTCTTCCATGAACTCAAAGTTATCAATACTAACAAGTGCCGAATCATCAAAACATAAATCTACAGTCCCTGTCGCCTGATTCTTTAATTCTATATCTCTAGTAGCTTGCGAATCTATAATTTTGATTACTTTATACATTACTTTTACTCCTTTTTCACTGAAATTAATACTAATGCTCTATTTCTTAAGTGGATAAAATGAAACAATATATCCGTTCGTTCCATAAGCAACTCTATATGTACTGCCATTATATACATAATCAGCAAACAGCCCCCTGGCGCTACTGCCTGTTTTAACCGGAGCAGATTCTAAGACTTCTTTCAATACTTGTGGAACATCTTCAATATTTCGCAATGCAAAATCTTTAGCATGCTTTTCTAGGATGTGTAATAGTCCCGACTGCGCATTCCCTTTTTCTAACCAGACAAGCTTTCCATCAACTGTTTTGGTTACTGCAATCACATCGTCCAGATTATACTTGACACCGCTTTCAGCCAATTCGTCCAGTAGATCCTGCGGTTTCAGGCTGCTGGTTCCTTTGGAAACACCGGCGCCTCCACCCTTGACCTCACTGCTCTCAACAACCCTCTTTCCCTTGTAGTAGGAATTTACCATGTCCGGCGCTTTGTACGCCCCATACGCCGTCGCCGCCAGCCCCGCTGAATCCAGCCAGTGCTGCAGGGACAGCGGTTCTTCAAGGGAGTAACGAAGAAGCTATGCTATACGCAGCATAGCTTCTTTTTCAAATATCTATTTTCTTAGCGCTAAAATCTTCGTTGCTACTGTTATGCAATCAGTAATTTCGGAATTATAAATATTAGAACCAAATGCATTCAAAAAAATGGCATTTATTGTTGAGGCCAGCAATCCAACGCTAACGTTCTTTTTATCATCAATAAATTTAATTATTTTTTCTGCTTCTGCCTCATACTCATTATCTGGAGCTAATGGAAATAAATCAATTGGATCCCATTCATTTATAATTTTGATAATATCTTTATTCATATTTTTTACTCCTCAAATAGTTTAGATATGATTTCTAGCATAGAATCATCGAACTGAGCGCTTCCCCACGTCGTAATTAATTTTCCTTCTTTACTTACTTTCGTAACATAAGCAAATTTGCTGCCAGAGTTTTGAGATAAAACCTTGCCATTTTGTATAAAACTTTCTACAAATTCATGGGATAATCCTCTTTGATTCATACGTTCCATACCATGTTCAGCATACTGGTTCCAATCTATCTTGATATCAGGTTTTTCAACATAAATACCCATCTTACCAAAATCATCTCCATACTGTGCTATGGATGCATTGGCTTTTCCGACGCTAATCTCATTGCTCCCTAAATACTTCTTATTCTCGTAATAGGAACGTACCATGCCAGATGCCTTGTATCCCCCATACGCCGTCGCCGCCAGCCCCGCTGAATCCAGCCAGTGCTGCAGGGACAGCGGTTCTTCGGGAAACAGCAAATGGATAAGGAAGCTATGGCATATGCAACATAGCTGCTTGTATTTTTTGAAATAATCAGTTATAGATCACTAAAATTTCGCTACAATTACTTCTCTGGTCAAATTCAGACTGTATACTACCCCATATATATTGATTTTTTACTTCAATATTATTTTGATTGAGTATTTTGTCATGAAGTAATTTTCTTTCAACCTCATCTTCATACGAAAAATCTACATCAACACACACCAAACTAACTGCATAAATTATTTTATTTCGGAAGAAAAAATGTATGAGGTATTTATGGCTGTCAATTTCAAAAATATTCTTGAGGTATATTGCCTTTATGGCATCCTGATTATCATAATACTTTGAACGGCTAAATTCCTCAAAAGTGTATCCTGGTTTAAATACCAGGTCTTTACTTGCTATAAGTTCTCCTGTTTTTAAATTAATCATCGTTTTTCTCCTAATATAACGTAATGGTTTCAACGGGTTTTAAATACCCTTTTTGGATCAGTTCGTGAATATTGGGAATAAATATTTGTGGCAACCCTCCGTTTCCAAATTGTGGATTTGCTTTTACTATGCCATAAGCTGCTTCAATATCTATCATAGCTTTGTATCCTTGCATATTTTTTCTATAGCCATAAATAGGATGTTTTTCAACTTGCAATCCTTCAAATAATTTAGTAGCATTTTTTCCAGATTCATCAATTGCCTGTTTAGTTGTAAAATAACCGGATCCATTCGGTTCTCCTCTATATAAAACAACTTCTTTTTCCACAATTATATCTTGATATTCATCAATCCCGGGATAGTTTCCCTTCCCTTGCCAACTTTTTGCTATTTGTGATGGAGATACTGAACCACTTTTTACGACCTTAGTATCGTCTACAGTTTGCGCCGCATCATCCACATCATCCAGCGCTTCATAGCCCCCGGCGCTTCCTCGTTTCCCCTTCTCACTGTAAAGGCGCTTGACCTGCTGATAGGTTTTGTATCCCCCATACGCCGTCGCCGCCAGCCCCGCTGAGTCCAGCCAGTGCTGCAAGGACAGCGGTTCTTCGGGAAACAGCGCGCCTTTGATGACGTCGAACAACCCCAGCGTCAGCCAGTTGCCGATGTTATAAAGCGTCGGATTGTCCAGCATGGTCTGCGCTCGCGTTTCCAGCCCGTCCCAGAACCCGCTGACGATTCCTGCTGTGATCCAGTCGAGATATTGCCCGTTCTGAAGCCGCGCCAGCTGCGCCAACTGAAAGGAGTGTACCATGTCCGCCGCATCGCTGGGAATGCGCATCAACGGCTCTAACACACTGTTTTGTGACCGTTCCCCGGCATCCATCCCCAGTTGTATCCGGTCCTGCTTCATATCGCCGCCCCCGCCGATTTGCAGGGCCTGTTCGAGGGTCAGAATCGAACATCGGCAGTTTGGATGCAAGGGCGGCAGCAAATCGTTTTGGATAATTTCATCCGCCGTGTAAATGACTCCCCCTTGAGCGGAACAGCGCTCACAGGTACCATCCTGCTTGTCCACCTGGAAAACAAACCTCTGGCCTGTATCGTAAGATTGCAAAACGCCGTACCAGGCGGCCTGTGTATAAAAATCTTTGACCCGACTGTGAAATCGCTGGGCTTTGTCGGCAAAAGCCAAGGTCAGCGTGGAGATCATCTGATCCACAGTGGCTCCCCTTAAAAATCCCTGCTGCATTTTAAGGGATAACTGATCCACCGTGTTTGTGATAAACGAATCAACGCAGCTATTCAGCCCTTCTACGACTGTAGGCGGTGCCTGTGCCCCATTCATTCGGAACCGCTCGCCATATTCCTCGACAATGTCATAAAACTGCGCTTTTAAAAGCGCTTTTTTGCGGGAATGTTGACGGCTTTCCAGAAGTTCGGCTTCATGGGGGCCCTGAGGCTCCGGCAATGGGTATTTGCGCGGGATCAGCAGCCTGTTGGCGCGGAAAAGCATCTCGTCCTCGCTGTCGTCCGCCAAAAACCGGGCGTAAAACCACGCGCAGGCGACGGATATCCGCTCTTGAACCTTATTTACGTTTGCTAATAAAATTTCATCAAACAGCGCACTCAAACACATCTCTTCTTTCGTCAAAAATAAGACAAAAGAAGATAGACGCACAGTTATGTAAAGACAATGGGACACCTCCTTCATGCGGTTTTCCCCTTGACAACTTCTGCGCCATGTGTTATGCTCTAGTTGCGAAGTAGGTCATAGCAATATGGCTCAAAGTCAGGGGCTCGGGTGGAAAGCGGCAAGCTTTTTACGCGGCCTCTTTCTTTTGCCTTCGGCATCAGAATACCACTTTTTATCATTCTTGTCAACACTTTTTGAGAAAAATTGTTACGTAATGCGATTTTTCTGGAAAATACCGTTTTCTTACGCTCAATTCAATTGACACTTTTGTCGAATCATGTTATAATTTTAAACTATCAGATTTTTTGCTAATACTGTCACCTTTTTGGTTGCTCTAAAGTATTTCTCTTGAAAGGGGGTTCGCCCTATGCCGAATCAATCGTTGCGTACGAACGATTGTGTGGACGAGGTAATCGAAAAATATGCCGATATGGTATACCGACTGGCATTCTCCCGCGTGAAGAATAAAAACGACGCAGATGACATCTTTCAAGAAGTATTTCTGCGATACATAAAAAAAGAGCGGGATTTTGAAACCGAAGAACACCGCAAAGCCTGGCTCATACGGGTTACTATCAATTGCTCCAACAGTTTTTTCAGCTCCGCCTGGTCACAGAAAGTCGTCTCTATCGCAGACACGGAACCTGCCCCTTTCGAGCCCTCAGAAGAACTGGGCCTACACGAATTATTGATGGAACTGCCCGTTAAATATAGAACGGTACTTCACTTATTTTATTACGAAGATTTGCCGATCAATGAGATCAGCCGCATCCTCAAGCGAAAACCCGCCACTGTCAAGACACAGCTGATGCGGGCGCGGCAGATGCTCAAAGAAAAGCTGAAAGGAGACCTCTATGAAAACATTCCCTGTCCTGCTGAAATCAATGAATGACAGGATTCGTCCCAGCGACGAGCTTTTGGAAAATACCAAAGCGAAAATGCGCGCCGCTATTCAGACCAAAGAGGCTCCGACTAAAAAACGTCCTGTATTCCACTACAGCACGGCTTTGGCCGGGTTGGCTCTGGTCCTGGCAGGTACAACTCTTCTCCCCCACTTTAACGATAGTTTGTCAGGTCTTCCCCATTCTGGTAGCAGAGTCTCCCCCGAAGGCAATCACAGTGACTTTGTCACTGAAAAACCTTCTGGCGGGGAAGAATCTCAAGGAACGGAAGAACCCGGAGGCACCCAATCAAACCCGAATCCATCCGGTCCGAAAATGGAGCCTCCCAAAGCGGCGGTTCAGCCGCCGCTTTATCCACCGTTGCCCCCGGAATCCTCCGGCAAAAATTCCGAGGAGCAATCGGAACCGAATATTTTGAGTGACGGCAACAGTTCGGATTCCAAATTGCAGTATCCTACCCTTTTTTACAGTAAACGGCTACCCACATTGAGTGAAATTGCCCTCGTCAGCGACAGCAGCACCGCTGCATCCAGCAGCGCGCCGAGCGGCGAACATTCCTCAACTCCCAGCTCGCCATCAGACGCCCCCGTACAAAGTTCAGGCACCGAGCCACCATCCGGTGCGAACAGCGCTCCCTATTCCAGCTATGATACACCGCCGGACTCTAACGGAATGCCTGGCAATACGGCTGAATCCTCCATACCTTCCCTCAATGAACTCACCGACGGTGTGACCGCTCCAGTGGTGACGGTTGGTGACAGCACCCTGTATTTCCAGCCTATTTCCAGCATGACGGTTTCCAGCTGGACCATCACCGATCCTGAAACCGTAGAGGAAAAGCAGTGGACTGCAGAGGATGCCGTCGCCTATTTTGGCCAGGATCCTCAAAGCTTTCCTCTCCCGCAGGGTCTTAAGCTTACCTCTTCTGGTCCTTTCAGTGTTTGGTTCAACAAAGAGGGAAAACCTTATTACGACAGCGTGGGATTTGAGTTTTCAAACGGCTCTTATTCTTTGACCATTACCATGAGCAAAATCGGTATCCCCAAATTCCGTTCTATCACCATGTCAAACCGGCAAGGCAGCGTCTTGAACGGTGTTTCCATGCAAATCGGATGCAAGTCGGTAGCGGGCCAAAACGACACCTATACCGCTGAATTTGTCTCCGGCGGCATCGGATACCAAATCATATCTGGCAATCTGTCTCAGCGGGAATTTATCACACTTATCCAATCCATCACTTCCTAACAGCCTTCCCGCTGGACTGTTGCACCCCCTGTCCTTCCAGGCAGGGGGTTTTTGTATTTCAGCCGCCTTTATTCCTTGCTTTTTCCACTGATTTCTGGTAGGATAAAGATGCTTATAGCAACGGGAATAAACGCCCTTGCGAGCCTTGACAACAATATCAGGAGGTTTCCGATGAAAAAGAAGATCCTTGCACTGATTGCCTGCTGTGCACTGCTCCTCGCTGGAGCACTGGCGCCAGCGGCCTCGGCCCAGGATGCCCTCCCAGTAGATGTGGGTAACCACAACGATTACGGTGGCGGCGGCTACGGCGGAGGCGGATATGACTACGGCGGCGGAAACTATGGCGGCGGAGGTGGCGGTGGTTTCATATTTTTTGATGGAGGAGGCGGTGGAAGCTCCGACGGAGGGCCCGGCGGATGGGCAGTCGCTGTGATCGTTTTCATTGTGATTGCGGCCATCGTCATCAGCGCCAACAAGAAAAAAACAAGCGGCGGAACTGCTCCCCAATATCACCGGCCTGCTTCCGCTCCCGTCCCCCCCAACTGCGATGGAGAAATCACCGCAGCCATCCAGAAAAACGACCAGAACTTCAGCAAAGACAAATTCATCGCCTGGACCAAAGAAGTGTTCATCGCCATGCAGATGGCCTGGACCGCCCGGGACTGGTCAAAAATCCGGCCCTTCGAAAAGGAAGAGCTGTTCCGGCAACATGAAATGCAGCTGCAGGAGTACATCAACCTGGGCCGTATCAATGTTATGGAACGAATCAACGTCAACCAAGCCTGGATGGTGAACTATGAGCGGGATTCCCAATACGAAACCCTGACGGTTTACATGCAGACTCGGATGGTGGACTACATCATCGACGAAAATACCAAACAAGTACTAAAAGGCGATCCCAACCGGGACTGCTTTATGAACTACCTTCTGACTTTTATACGCAAGACCGGCGTTTTGACAAATCCGGCCACCAGCAACCACTCCACCGTGTCCTGTCCTAACTGCGGAGCCCCCTGCAAGGTGACCAGCGCCGGGGAATGCGAGTTCTGCGGCTCCATCATCACCACTGGGGAACACGATTGGGTGCTTGCGAACCTGGACAGTGTCAAACCGACTACACGGCTCCCCTGGAACGGGGTACGCATCCACGCTGAAGACTCCCCTTCTCAGCAGTAAAGTCCGCAACCGTCCACCTTGGGTGGGCGGTTGTCTTTTTCAAGCAAAAAAATCAGAGCAAATCAAACAGAAATACCTTTTTGTTCTTAACAAATTTGCCAAAATCTAACAAAAAAACTTGAATATGTTTAATGTTCATAATATAATAAAATCTGTTACAGAACTGCTGTGACGATGATGATATGCTATCATCCATATTTCTCTTCTTGAAGACCACGGGGCAAAAGTCCCGTGGTCTTCATTTTATCCAAAAATTCACTGGGGAGGGACTAGTTTTCCGTTTCTGTTCATATGATGGGATAAGTGCATCCAGCGGTGTTCATGTCAAGTTCACAGTTTAGCCGTTGTCCGTTACCAAAAGGGCGGTATCATGGATGTGTTCAAAAAGAAACGGAGTGAACAAACGTGCTCAAAAAAATTAAAACAATCATTTTTGTCCTGATCGGACTGTATCTGCTCTTCGCGGTGAGCTTTGGTATCATCCCCTACGCCATCCCCAAAGAAGTTTCGGAGGAAATGAAACCCCAATTCGATGTAAACCGCTTTTACGGCGCAGACGAACAGGGGGTCGACCGCCTGACCTTGGCGGAATCGCCTCAATCGGGTTTTGATAGCCGAATCCGTCTCATCCGGGAGGCACAGACCTCTATTGATCTGGTTTGCCACTGCGTCAAGGACGGGATCACGTCGGAGCAAATTTTCGCCGAACTGCTGGATGCCGCCGACCGGGGTGTGCAGGTCCGGGTGGTCTTAGACGGCAAAGTCGGAGGCCTCAGCGGTTCCCGGAAGGGCATCGCCTATGCTTTGAGCGCTCATCCCAACGTCCAGTATCGGGTCTACAACCCTTTCTGTTTTTACAAGCCCTGGGAGTGGAACGCCCTGCTCCACGATAAAATCCTCATCGGCGACGACCGGGTGATGATTCTGGGAGGCCGCAACATCGGCGACGCCTATTTTGCCCCCGAAGGCTACACTGGAAAAGTCACCAACGACCGGGATGTGGTGGTCTACAACACCGCGTCCGGTGCGGAACAGAGCGGCGACAGCGTTCTCTCTGACGCAAAGGCCTATTTCAACGAAATCTGGAGCTGTGAGGCGGTAAAAGAACCCTTCCCCACCCTTTCCGAAAGCCAGAAACAAAAAGCAGACGAAACGGCGGCTGAGTTAAAGGAAGTTCGCGCAGCCCTCATGACGGCGCGCCCGGAGCTTTATGGCGAGGAACCCTACGACTACGCAAACTCCACCGTCCCTGCCAAACAGCTCACCCTGATACATAATCCCCTAAACGCCGGCCCCAAGGAGCCTTGGGTAGGGGTGCAGCTCGCAAATCTGGGACTGACCGCCAAGGAATCGGTCACCATGCAAAGCCCCTACTGCACCGCCAACAAACGCCTGCTTTCGGTGATGAAAAGCATGGCCGCCACCCTGCCGGAGGTCATTTTACAGACAAACTCGGTTGCCTCTTCCCCAAACTATCCCGCTTTTTCAAATTATATCGAAAATCGGAAGAAATTTATCGATACCGGCATCACCATCCGGGAATTACAAAGTGAGGATTCCATCCACGGTAAGTCCTTTTTGATGGACGGGCGGCTATCAGCGGTAGGATCGTTCAACCTGGACGACCGGAGCATGTACATCGACACCGAAGCAATGCTCGTCATTGACAGCCCGGAGTTCTACGAGCAGCTAAAGGCGGCAATGGACAGCTACGGGAACCAGTCTCTGACGGTCTCGTCCGACAACAGCTATGAGGAAAACGCCGATGTGACGCCGCTTGAAGTGCCCTGGTGGAAACGGACGCTGATGTGGCTTGCCTCCCTCATTTCCCGGCCCTTCCAGTTCCTGATATAACGAAACCCGCCCTGCTTTGAAAGCGGGGCGGGTTGTTTTATCGGCGGATTCCCTGCCAAAGGAGGAGGTCCAGGAAGGCGGAGAGGAGCTTGCCGTCGGTAATCAGGCCGAAGTTGGGCGAATCGCCTCGCCGGTCGATTTGGAGCGCCTGCAACACGGCGATTTTGTTGTGGCGCTCCGGCTGGAGTCGGACGGCGTACTCCCAATCGTCCACATGCATGGTGACGGTGTAGAAGGCGTCCAGAGGCTGGGCGTAGGCCCTTTTGCCGAGGGAATGGCAGAAATCTTCGTACTGGGTGTGCTTTAACTGACGTATAATCATGGCAAAAATCCTTTCTTTTTTGCCAACACACTTGAAAGGTTTTGCAACGCATGGTATAATATTTACGCGGCAATTTCCTTTCGAAGTTGTTGGCGTGTAGGGAGCGGCGTGTTCTTTTGCGAGGTTGCGCCGCTTCCGTTTATTTTTTGAGGTCAACCGCAAGTTTCTTTACTCCCCGTCTTACCGCTTCCATTTTTGATACATTTTCTTGTACACTGTACTCCTCAATGATATTTTTGCACTCTTCATCGAATTTGACAGTCATCTGGTGCGGTTTGGGGTTGTCCGTTGGGCGACCCATCTTTTTTGTTCCCAATTTATCACCTCACTTTGGAACTTCATAAGTATAACACTTTAGAACTTCAAATGTCAAGAGGTTATGAAAATATTTATTCTAATACTGAAAATTTTCTACTTCTTCACCGATACCATTTTCTTTTCGTTCCGTCGCCGGGATTCCCGCCGGACTCCAACGCTTTGGCGTTGAGTCCGCAGGCGGCTTAAGGGGCTGTCTTGTCAGCCCCTTAAGAATCCGACCGCGGGGGGAGGGCTCCGCGCTTCGCTTAGAATCCTAGGTAGTCGCTACATCAAGCTTCGCTTGATGATGCCCCTACCTCCCCTCGTGCCTTTCTAGGGCTTGTAGTAAAACGGATAGGTTTTGCTTCGTCGCTTATCCGGGGCTGCGCGCTGGCGCGCTTCGCCCCGCTCTTATGTCCCCAAACCTTTTCGGAGAAATCATAGGGGGGCGATGCTTACATCGCCCCCCTACACAGAATGTTTCCGTGATGGACGTAGATCACCCGGCCCGGCTTTTTAAGCCGGGCCGGGTGATTTATTTCGCCATGTCATTCCACTTTCCAAATTGCTGCACTATAGGGCGGAAGGGTGCTTCCCCCGCCGAAATCGTGGGTCTTTCCGGTGAGCAGGTCGGTGGCCCGCCCCGTCTTTGCGTCGAAATGGGCATCGAAGGCCGAATCAGCGGCGTTAAGGGCGACTAAAATCCTTTCCCCATCTGCCTGCCGCTCAAAAATAAACTGTTCGTTTGTCAGGAGCACCTTGTTAAAATCCCCATAACAGAGGGCTTTCTCCCCTGCCTTGATTTCTGAGAGCCTGGCGATAAAATCCGTCAGTTCCGTCCAATCAGGCCCGTCAAAACTAGGCCGTAAGGCGTTGTCACCGTCCTCTTTCCGGCCCTCCGCTCCCCACTCACTGCCATAATACAGACAGGGAATACCCGGCATGGTGAACATCAGGGCGTATATGAGGGTCAAGTGGGCTTTATTGGCTAGAATCGAGGCAATTCTCGTGACATCGTGGTTGTCCACGAAGCTGAGAAGGTGCTGGCCCTTGTAGAGCGTCCACTGCTCCGGTCCGAACTGCCGCAGGAGCGAATGGGCAATCTCAAAGAGATTTTTGCTGTTAAAGGCCGAGAAAAGCCCTTTGTAGCACTCGTAGTTGGTGGCGCTGTGGAGCATCTCGCCGTTCATCAGCCGGGTGTAATCCCCGTGGAGCATTTCCCCCAGCAGGAAAAAGTCCGGTTTCAGGCCATCACAGAAGCTTCTGAGACGCCGCACAAAATTTTCGTCCAAGCTGTAGGCCACGTCCAGCCGCAGGCCGTCGATGTCAAACTCTTTGACCCAGCCCTCCACCGACTGGAGCAGGTAATCCGCCACCGCCGGGTTTTGGAGATTGAGCTTCACCAACTCGAAATGCCCTTCCCAGCCCTCGTACCAAAGGCCGTCGTTATAGTTGCTGTTGCTGCCGAAATTCAGGTAAAACCAGTCTTTGTAGGGGGAATTTTCCCGATTTTTGAGGACATCCTGAAAAGCCCAAAACCCCCGCCCCACGTGGTTGAACACACCGTCTAGCACCACTTTGATGCCGTTTTGGTGGAGCGCGTCGCAGACTTCTTTAAAGTCGCTGTTTTCCCCCAGGCGGCAGTCGAGCTTGCGGTAATCCCTGGTGTCGTAGCCGTGCCGGTCGGACTCAAACACCGGGCAAAAATAGACAGCCCCGGCATGGAGGCGCTTTAAGTGCGGGATCCACTCCAGCGCCTTTTTGATGCGGGGGACGGTGACACCGTCGTTTTCCTCCGACGCACCGCAGAAACCCAGGGGGTAAATCTGATAAAAAACTGACTCAAAAGCCCACATATATGTACATTCCTTTCTCTGGAAAACAAATTTCTTTTATGATACCACAACAACCGCCTTTTGAAAACCACCCGGCAGAAATTTACAATTGGTTTTAACTGTGGTAAAATAAATGCAGTAGAACTGCATTTATTGCTGAAGAAGCCCTTTGAGGATGAAATACCCAATTTTGCCGATGAATCGGCAAAACCGGACTTCTTACATCATAATAAATATGGTAAAATAAGGGTGTTAAATTGAGAGGAAACACATCAACCAAAAGGAGTGTTTGCATATGGCAACCAAACGCGCGGAAATCCTCTGCATCGGAACCGAAATCCTCATGGGCGACATCGTCAACACCAATGCCGCCTATATTGCCAAAGAACTGACCAATTTAGGTATCGCCATGTACCACCAGACGGTGGTGGGCGACAACCCGAAACGGCTCAAAGAAAGCCTGGAACTCGCCTTTTCCCGTTCCGATATCGTCATCACCACTGGGGGGTTAGGCCCCACCTACGATGACCTGTCCAAAGAGACCATTGCCGCTTATTTTGGACGGAAGCTCCTGATGGACGAGGAATCCCTGCAAAGTGTGATCGAATTTCATGAAAAGCTCAACATCCCCATGCCGGAAAACAACAAAAAGCAGGCCCTGATGCCGGAGGGCTCCGTCATTTTCCCCAATCCCAATGGCACTGCCCCCGGCTGCGCCATCGAGCATGACGGCAAAACTGCCATCATGCTCCCCGGCCCTCCCCGGGAGATGGCCCCCATGTTCGACCATTACGTTGTCCCCTTTCTCCTCAAGGACAGCGGCAAGGTGCTTTTGTCCCATAATCTGCACTTTTACGGCATCGGGGAATCTCTTTTGGAGACGAAACTCCACGACCTGATGGAAAAAAGCCAGAACCCCACCGTGGCGCCCTACGCCAAAACCGGCGAAGTAATGGTGCGGGTTTCCGCCATGGCCAAAGACGCCGCCGAAGCAGAGCAGATGATGGAACCGATCATCGGGGAAATCAAGGAAACAGTAGGCGAATTCCTCTACGGCATCGACGTGGGCGATTTGCAGACAGCAACGGTGCGGACGCTGAAAGCAAAGGGGCTCCGGGCCGCCACGGCGGAAAGCTGCACCGGTGGCTATGTCTCCAAGCGGCTCACCGAAGTGAACGGCTCCTCTTCCGTCTTTGAATGCGGCGTCTGCACCTACTCCAACCGAATGAAGCGGCAGCTTCTCGGCGTCAAGGAATTCACTTTACAGAAATTCTCCGCCGTCTCACCCGAAACTGCCGCCGAAATGGCGGCGGGAGTTCGGAAACTCAGCGGCGCTCACATTGGTGTGGCAGTAACCGGAAACGCCGGGCCGGAGCCGTCGGAAGGAAAACCGGTAGGGCTTGTTTACATCGCCGTGGACAGCGAATGGCACAAAGATGTTTTTGAAATGAACATCAATCGCCGGGATGAAAATCTGCGGGAAATGATCCGCTATCTGGCGTCGTCCAGAGCCATCTATATGCTGCTGAAAACAGCGGAACAGTTTCAAGGCAATAGCGAGGCAGTAAAATGAGAACCGAACAGCAGATGATGGATTTAATCCTTCGAGTCGCAGAACAAGACAGTCGGATTAGGGCGGCGTATCTCAACGGCTCCCGGACAAATCCCAATGCTCCAAAAGACAAATACCAGGATTTTGACGTGGTATACGCCGTCACTGACATTGCTCCCTTTGCCTCAGATAATGGCTGGTTGTCGGTGTTCGGCCCCCTCGCAATTATGCAGGAACCCAGTCGCATTGACCTGGCCTTCGGTCACGAGCCCGATCCCTTCCGCCGCCACACCCGTCTCATGCTTTTTGCCGACGGCAACCGCATCGACCTGACGGTCGCGGAACTGGATCTGGCTGTAGCGGAATACACAAAGGATTCCCTCACCCTGCCCCTGCTGGACAAGGACGGGATTTTGCCGCAGATTCCCCCGCCCTCCGACCGGAATTATTGGGTCAAGCGTCCGACCGAAGCTCAGTTTCAGGGCAACTGCAACGAATTTTGGTGGTGCTTAAATAACGTGGCCAAAGGTATCAACCGGGACGAGCTCCCCTACGTCATGGAGATGCTGAACGTCTATGTCCGTGAGGCGCTGATGCTGGCTCTCGACTGGTCGGTAGGCATCGAGACCAGCTTTTCGGTCTCCACCGGCAAGGCGGGCAAATTCCTGAAACTGCATCTGTCTCCGGAGCGATACGAAGCGCTGAAAAAGACCTACCCCGACGGCGATTACGCCCACATCTGGGATGCGGTTTTCGCCGCCTGTGCCCTATTCTCTGAGATTTCCCGGGAAACAGCCGCGGCCCTAGGATACCATTATCTTGTCGGCGAAGAAGTGGGGACGCTCCGCTACCTTCGGGCCATGCGGAACGAGTGGGAAGTCCTCCGAAAAGGAGAAACGCCATGACCCGGCCCCGTTCGATGTTTCTGTTGGCCGGGATGCTCGTTTTCGCTGTCTATTTCATCATCGACCGGTTCGTGGCCCCCGTTTCCAACCGGGAGGCCCTTTTGTGGATGGCGCTGGCCGCCCTGCTGATCGTCATTGGCGAAATCAAAGAGCGGAAGGCCCGGAAAGGCGGCAAAAAGGACTGAACCGCTCACTTTTCCAGCAGAACGTCCATTATCAGGCGGCTGCCCCAGAGGAAGCCGGCGGCGAAGTCGAAGCGGGCCTCCAGCGAACTCAGGCGATACCGCTCATAGCAGAGCCGCTCGTACAGTTCTTCCTGCTCGTCGGAAAAGGTTTTGTGCAGCGCAGTTTCGGCATTGGTCACATCGTGGGAAATTTTTCGGTAATCCGGAGAAGGCTCGGAGAATTCACTGGTTTGCCGCAGCAGGTCGTAAAACTGGTCGATGGTTTTGGGCATAGAATCAGCTCCTTAAATTTTTGCTTATTTTAACACAAAAGAAAAAGTATCTCAACTGCCGGTTTAATCGTTTTTTTGCAAACTGTGTCAGAAGTGAATACCAATATATCCACTTCTGAATGCATTGATATTCACTTCTGACGCATTGTTAAATTTCTATTAATAGATGGAGCAATGCGAAGCATTTGATCTTGCATCGCCCCCTACATTTTTCCGCGGAGAGGGTGTAGGGGCGGCTATCAGCCGCCCGCAGTATGCCCAGACGTAATCGAACAAACGACGGGCGGCCGATGGCCGCCCCTACGGTTTTATCGAACGCAATCCTATTAAAAAACAAAATATTCCTCCCCTGCCCCCATTTTTGTGAAAAATGGGGGCAAAATATTTGGGAATCGGGGATTGACAAAACTACACCAACGAAGTATACTATAAACAGATACCCCCCCGGGGTGTCAGTCCCCCATATACCATTTAACCGTCGCAAAACGGTTTCATCGGAAGGAGTTCCCATGAAAAAGCAGAAATTTAACGTCACTGGCATGACCTGTTCCGCCTGCTCCGCTCACGTGGAAAAAGGCGTCTCCAAAGTGGAGGGCGTGGACAACGTCAGCGTGAATTTACTCAGCAACAACATGATGGTCACCTACGACGAACAGAAAACCGACGAAAACGCCATCGTCAAGGCGGTGGAGCAGGCGGGATACGGCGCGTCGGTTCCCGGTACAGGCGCGAAAAACCCGTCGTCCTCCACCCCCGCCACAAAAGACGACGAACTGCGCGAGATGAAACGCCGGCTCATCTGGTCCATCCTTTTCACCGTCCCCCTCTTTTACGTCAGCATGGGGCACATGATGGGCTGGCCCCTCCCCGCCGTCTTTCACGGGGACGCTTCCGCCATTGTTCTGGCCTTTACCCAGTTTTTGCTGGTGCTGCCGGTTGTTTTCGTGAACTTCAAGTTCTTCCGGGTGGGCTTCAAAACCCTCTTTCGGGGCGCGCCCAACATGGATTCCCTCATCGCCATTGGCTCCACGGCGGCTATCGCTTACGGCATCATCGCTATTTACCAAATCGGGTTCGGCATGGCGGCGAGCGATATGGATCGGGTCCACCATTACGCCATGGATCTTTACTTTGAGTCGGCAGGGATGATCCTCACCCTCATCACACTGGGCAAATACCTGGAAACCCGGGCCAAGGCCAAGACCTCCGACGCCATCACCAAGCTTGTGAACCTCCGGCCCCAGACCGCCACGGTAGAACGGGACGGGCAGGAAATGGAGATTGACGTGGCTGACGTCGAGCAGGGCGACATCGTTGTCATCAAGTCGGGCCAGACCATCCCGGTGGACGGAATCGTCGTCGAAGGCGCTTCGGCGGTGGACGAATCTGCCCTCACCGGCGAGAGCATCCCAGTGGCGAAAAATCCCGGCGACAAGGTCATCGGCGCCACCATCAACAAGACGGGATTTTTGAAATTTAAGGCCACTGAGGTAGGTGACGACACCACCCTCTCCCAAATCATACGCCTCATGGAGGAGGCGGGATCTTCAAAGGCCCCCATCGCCAAACTGGCCGACAAAATCAGCTCGATTTTCGTCCCGGCGGTCATCCTCATCGCGGTTGCCGCCTTCGTCATCTGGTTATTGGTGGGCGAATCCTTTGAATTTGCCCTCAATATCGCCATTTCGGTCTTAGTCATTTCCTGTCCCTGCGCATTGGGCCTTGCAACGCCTACTGCCATCATGGTGGGCACCGGCCAGGGCGCCAAAAACGGCATCCTCATCAAGTCAGCTGAGGCGCTGGAGACCGCCCATTCTGTCGACACGGTAGTTCTCGACAAAACCGGCACCATCACCGAGGGCAAGCCTCAGGTCACCGACATTGTGGCCCTCGGCGGCTTTTCCTCCGATGGTTTGATTTCCCTTGCCGCCTCCATCGAAAAGCTGTCGGAGCACCCCCTGGCCGATGCCATCCTCGCCTACGCCCAGAAAACCGGCACGCCCCTCTCCCCCGTCGAGCAGTTTGAGACACTGAGCGGCCTGGGTGTGTCGGGAACCGTATCGGGACGGAAACTCCTTGCCGGTAACCTGCGGCTCATGGAGGAAAACGGCGTTGCTGCCGATGAAGCCCATCGGCAGGGCGAACAGTTGGCCGACGACGGCAAAACGCCTCTCTACTTCGCCGCAGATGGAAAAATCATCGGCATCGTCGCCGTTTCCGACCCCATCAAAGCCACCTCTAAGGCCGCCATCGACGAAATGCAGGCCATGGGTCTCAACGTTGTCATGCTCACCGGTGACAACAAAAAGACCGCTGCCGCCATCCAAAAGCGGTTAGGACTGAAAAACGCCATTGCCGAGGTGCTCCCTCAAGACAAGGAGTCGGAAGTCCAAAAACTCCAGAAAGCCGGGCGCAAAGTTGCCATGGTGGGCGACGGCATCAACGACGCTCCCGCTCTCGCCCGCGCCGACGTAGGCGTGGCTATCGGGGCGGGCACCGACATTGCCATCGAGTCAGCGGACGTGGTGCTTGTCAAATCCAACCTCATGGACGTGGCCACCATGATCCAGCTCTCCCGTTCGGTCATCCGTAACATCCGGGAGAATCTTTTCTGGGCACTTATCTACAACACTTTGGGCATCCCGCTGGCGGCGGGCGTATTTTTCACCGCCCTGGGCTGGAAGCTGAACCCCATGTTCGGTGCGGCGGCAATGAGCCTCAGCTCTGTCTGCGTCGTCCTGAACGCCCTTCGGCTCAAGCTCTTTAAGCCGAAGTTCAAACACTCTGTCAGCGAAAAAGCCAACCCTTCCGCGGAAACCGCGGTTCAAATTATTGAAAGCAAGGAGCCCGCTCCGGCTCCAAAGAAAGGAAGTTTTGTTATGAATAAAACCATGAAAATCGAAGGCATGTCCTGCGGCCACTGCTCCGGACGGGTGGAAAAGGCGTTAAACGCCATCGAGGGCGTTTCCGCCACCGTCGATTTGGAGGCAAAAACCGCTTCCATTTCCCTCCAAAAAGAGGTCAGCGACGACGTTCTCCGCAAAGCCGTCGAGGACGCGGGCTACGAAGTCGTTTCCATCTCCTAGCGTGAGCGAGAAAGGAACGACAGCGATGAAAGCCGACAGAACACAGGTCACCCGCCTTTTGAAAACCGCCCGGGGACAACTCGACGGCATCCTCAAAATGGTGGAGGACGACCGCTACTGCATCGACATCTCCAACCAAATCCTCGCCACCGAATCCATCCTCAAACGGGCCAACCGGGAGATTATCCGGGCCCATATGCAGGGCTGCGTCCGGGACGCCATCGAGCAGGGCGGCGGAGACGACAAAATCGAAGAAATTTTGGCAACAGTGGATAAGATGACAAAGTGATAAACGAGCCTTTCCCCGTGGGGAAAGGCTCGTTGTTATTCGGTCATATTATTTTTTGTTGGTAGTCCTTCATCGTTATTCATTTTTATTAGATAGGTTGCCGATCTCCAATGCTTTGATGGTTGGTTCACAGGTAGTATGAGAGGATTTTCTCAATTGACCTCTCACTTTTCTAAAGGATGGTAGCGTAACTCCCCATAGAAATGTATGGAGAACTTTGCTCTTCATTTATTTTACATAGTTTTGGGCCTGTAAGTTCCACATACGAGAATATTCGCCTTCTAGTTTAAGCAGATCATTATGGGTTCCGTCTTGTATAATTTGCCCTTCCTTTAAAACAATGATACGATCTGCAAATCTGGCGGAGCCTAAGCGGTGTGTAATAACAACTGCAGTTTTGCCCTTAGACATATTGATAAAACGATTATATATGTCAGATTCCATAATCGGGTCAATTGCTGCAGTCGGCTCATCCAGAACGATAAACGAATGATCTCTATATTGTGCTCTAGCAATTGCAATTTGCTGCCATTGACCGCCTGATAAATCGATACCATTAAAGTCTCTGGATAGTATTACATCATTTTTCTGCAAAATTAATTCAGGAGATAAACTGGTCTGGGACAATACAGGCGTGGTATCCATATTCTTGTCGATTTGACCTATCTTAATATTTGCGTCAAGGGTAAATTTATATTTTACATAATCCTGAAATACAGTAGATAAGTATGGATAATACTCATCCGAATCTATCATAGCAGTGTCAAGACCGCCAATATGTACACTTCCATCATTCGGTTTATAAAGTCCCAACATCAATTTTGCCAAGGTGGATTTTCCTGAGCCATTCTCACCGACAATTGCTAGGACTTGCCCCTTTGGTATCTCCAATTGTATATTGCGTAGGGAGGGAGCCTGTGCATTTGGATAAGTGAAGGTGACATTACTCATCCGAATACCGCTTTCCTCTGAAAAAGTATCATGCAATTTTGTCGGATTTTTCTTGGTGATAAAATTCACATAATTTTTAATTGGAGCAAATATACGCACTAGACCGTAGCCAAAACCTCCGACTAAATTTTGCATTAAAGCAAAGAACGTCTGCATAGAACCATATGCTGCAACGAATAAGCCAATTGAAATATCGCCGCTCAAAATACTTGAAATTAGTAGAACCAGCATGGATACATACCCCAAGATCGTAACCAAATTTACCGATAAACTAATTTTTTCAGACTTTTTGTTACAACTAAATACCTCATGGACTAAGTCAGCTAATTGATCTAGGGCTTTTTTATTGAAAAATCCAAACGCTCCTAAATTTCTGGTTTCTTTCAAAAAAGTTTTATCAATGAGACAACTTTTATAGTATTGGTATTTCCTCTTAATAGGCGCTGTTGTATCCTGTAATTTTGTAAACAGCTTAAGTTGAGCAAACAGAGAAAAACACGCAGGTATAAATGCAAAAATAATGCTAAGCATTAATTTTGTATCTACAAATGCAAAATAAGTACCCATGAAAATAAAATAAGGAAGCACAAAGTCTATTACTCCAAAAAGATAAATGGTAAAAAGTCCACAGGATTGTGCACCTTCTTTTGCTTTTAAAATACTATTTAAATATTGCTCTTGTTCAAAGCAAATCGGCTCAGTTTTGGAAACAGCCTTGTGAAAAATATATGTAAAATTACCTTCACAAACATTTAGATACTGTTCCATTAAAAAATTGAAAGTACTATTAATAACTTGTAGCAAAAGAAGCGCAAAACCATAAAGTACAAGAATCCATATCAAAATATGAATGTAATTATGATCGTTGATTGTTTGAATAATACCATCAATCAGTTTTGCTAAGATGATTGTATTTAAGCCATTACTTAAAGCCTGTGCAATACCGAGTGCATTCACACTGATAAACAGTACAGGATGTGCTTTATATGCAATAGGTAGCAGGTGTCTTATCAATACAAAAATAGACGTCCCGCTATCACTCCTTTTTTTCATATATACCACTCCTTCTGTTTTTCGTACATGGTACGATATAACCCGTCTTCTCCAATTAGTTGTTCATGATTACCCATTTGGATAACGCGTCCCTGAGATAATACAAAAATAACATCCGCGTTTTTCACAGAACCAAGTCTATGTGAAATTAAGAGAGTAGTACTGTTTTTATGCATTTGCATGAACTGCCGATACACATAATTCTCTTGAATCGGATCCAAAGCAGCTGTGGGTTCATCCAATATTTTAAAAGGGGCTGGACTAATAGCCGTTCGAGCCATTGCCACTCTTTGCCACTCCCCGCCTGATAAATCAATACTGTCATTATCTATTTTTCCTAAACGGGTATCTAGACCTTCCGGGAGCTTTGATAAAACAGCAGTTAATCCAACCTCCTGAATAACGTTCTTGATTTTCTCCTCAAAGGCAGCATCTTCCATATGTTGTACATCACCGATTGAAATGTTTTCCATTAAACTAATCGAATACCTGGCATAGTCCTGATACTGTTCCACAAAGATTCCTTTCTTATGTGCTGGCGTTAATTGTCTGATATCCTTGCCGTTTATTAGAATTTGACCGGTAAAATCACTATATAAGCCTGTTATTAGTTTTGTAATGGTAGTCTTTCCCACACCATTTTCACCCACAAAAGCATAGTGCTTACCTTTTTCCATGTAGAACGATAAGTCTTTTAGTATTGGGTGCGTTGTGCCGGGATAACAAAACGTAACATTTTTAAACTCCAGAGAATCAAAAGGCTGATTTTTTTCAGGAACAGCCAACAGCCTTTTATCAATTTTCAGCTGTGAAAATTTAGTAAGATCTTTGGCGATTTCTCTATTTCTCGTAAAATTATATAACAGATCGGGAAGTTCCCAAGATAAACGTAAAACAAAACTTGCGAAGTAAGTAATAAGAGAGGTAAACATTCCAATTTCAATCTGCCCTCCCAAAACAGGATTCAGCAAAGAAAGCATAACAATGATCGTGAGTAAAACAGAGAGAATTCCACCGCTCCCAGATTTTAAATACCACTTTATTCTGGGTCTAAGTTCTACTTTTCTTGCAGCCTCAAAATCATTCTTATATTTTTCATTAATTGCGTCTCCATACCCGAAGAGCGTACGTTCTTTGGTGCTTTCACGTTCTGACAAAATAGTGGATAAATACTGATAAGTACGCCTCTTCTGAGTTACTTCAATCCTCGCTTCGTATGTTACGCGTCCACTTTTTATAGCAAAGTAAGCAAAAGGAATTATTAGGATGAATGCTGCCAATCCAGAAATCCAAGAATTAATAAACATAATCATAAGTGGACCAATACAAGATAAAATAAAGATTACAATATTAACTATATTTTTTAGAATATTTGTAAATAGTTCCTCTGGATTTTGGCTGATTCGATTAATTAAGTCCAGTGTTTTGGTATTTTCTATATCTTTATATTCTAAAGCTGCCACCTTATTGATAATACTCTCCTCAAGGTGGTACTGTACTTTTTGATTCATACTTGCCAATAATATATTATTAATATTGGGGCCAATTTCAATAACAATCATTAATAGAATAATGAATACTGCATATCGAATTGCAGATGGAAGCACACTTGGCTCACCGACAATTTTCAATGCGTAATTGATAAATTGAGCGTTAACTAAAATGGTGAAAATTGGCACAATGCCTAAAATAAAATTAAAAAATAAGTAGAATGATGTTTTTATGGGAGAGGTCCTTAAATAAGTTTTAAAAACAGTGGCAATAGTAATTCGTTGAGAAAACATTTTTTCATAATACGGATTCATAAATAATAACTCCTCGTCACCAAAGACGTACTCTAAAGTTAATAAAATGTCAATCTTTGAGGTACGATGGTTTTACTACAAACCTATGTAACTCTCGGAAGAAGATAAATATTATAAAAATTATACCAAATATGCTGTCCTTTTGCAATAAAAAAGTTAAACTTTTTTAATTTTGGAAATATTAATATATATACGATCAACATCAGTAACTATAATAGGAAGGCTATATCCTTGCTAGATGCCATTGTCCTCTTTATTATAAAAACTATCTACAGGTTCAGCATCTACTATAGTTTCATTCACCCTCTCTCTTCCCATCATAATATAACTTTTTTAAAAATAACGATCCGAATATTTGTTATATTTCGTCGGAAACACAACCTGCGGTACATGATGAAATTGGATATGAGTATTGAGTATGAATTGATAAGGTTGAGGGGCATAAAGATGAATAACGTCATTATCATGTGTCAAAAAATGTGCCGGAATACATTCAAAGCCAGGTAAACAATAATAAGAGAATGTAAATGATTTTATCTTTTGTAATCTCAAATGATAATTTGCATAATCTAAAAGTGACTCTGCTAGATAGCAAACACCCGTACTAAGTTTTGCTTTTCTGTAAATATCAAATGTCCCAGATTCAACAGGTACTTCTACTGCGTTGGTTGCCACCTGGGTGGTGGGATCAATTATATAGTAATGTGAATTATGGTAAATATAATTCATAACATGCCCAGATAAATCAGGTCTAATATAGCCTAGATACCCGACTTGCTCATAACTTCGGCTTAAAACATAATGAAACCATGCGGCAGCTGAAGCACAGCAGCCATGATTGGTTTCAAAGGCAAAACGTCCAGATTTATGTAATTCCCAATTATGTTGTCCATCATTCCAAAATACAATATCCTCATCACTAGAAAATTTTTTTATAACTTGAAATAATTGAAGTGCTTCATAAGCATTTAATTTAAGATTTTGGACTTCTTGTGCAGACTTACTTCTTGTTAAAAAAAATAATTGTTCATTCGTATAGCGGCTTTTTCCTAGCATATTGACTGGAACCCAATATAATCCCTTTGCGATTCTTGTGTAGAAAGAAGCGGCATGATTAAGGTTAATTGTATCGTAACCATCTGTAATTTTCATATTAACATCTAACATTGCGTAAAAAACTTGATGCACTCTTTGTAAAGCTTTAGAGTGCCATCATCCTCTCCGTTTATTCCACAAGAAATGTCTAATTCATTTTCTATTTCAACGGTACGTTTCACTAATTGGTCATTACTTATCATTGTTTTCAAGTTTCGCATGGCATGCCATTCGTCTTCATAACCAAATGGAAAGAGACAAACGCCCACTACGGCACAATCTACAAGGGATTCTAAAAATTTAACTGAGCGTTTTACAACTTCGATAGGGTCATGATAATTGATACACAAAACCACAGCGTCTGGTTTGATACCCAAAAGAACGTCTATTGTAGGAAGGGTATAAGAAGATAAATTGTTATAATCAACCGTACAGGCGCCGGATTGTGTTCCAGCAATAATAATGTCTGGCTCTGTCAAATCAATCTCATGCATTAAAGCATTAACATGCTCTATACTTTCTAATCCGGATAAATCAACTGTTCCATCATAACCATATGGATACACTGCATCCATCTGAAATAATTCGCCTTCTGGTTCGGTACAAAACTGCCCAACCTTAAATCCATCCGCTTGAAACAGTTCTCTTATCTTAAGCTGAAAAGTAAATTTACCTTGTTGGCTGGATGTTCCTACAACTGCCAATACAGGAGAATATGTCGTATACAACTTGCCAAATTTATTTGAGGTCTTTTTTGAACGGCTAATTTTAGGAACATAGATATTTTTCTGTAAGCTTGTAGGGAGTAGCCTTATATCTTTTTCATCAAAACAAATAATATTCTTGTCATTTTCTATACATCTCTTTATTATTTCTAGTTTATAATTCTTATTTGATTTAATAGATAGCTCCTGTGAATGCCCTAAAATTAATGAATCGAAAGAATCCCAATCACAATGATCAATATTTTGAATCTGAAAAGTTTCCTTGCCATTAGCAGAACTCACTTTTTGGCCCACTTTACCGGAGTACTTTGTGTCATAAACAGATGTGAGCTGAAAAGGCAGCATATGTTCAAAACGTATCAGACTATTCGTTTCCTTGTTTAAGGGAAATATAGCAGCTTGCTTAGGTGTTTTATATTTGCTATATTGAACCGGCTCATAGCTGAACTCCATATTACGAACTGCTTGATGCGATAAAAAAGATTCAATGTCGATAAAAGCTACTCCATCTGCCAGTAGATTACATATCTTTGCGGTAATAATGGGAGTAATAAAACTATTTCCCCGAACAATCACATAAGCGGGATCTGTCCAAGCAACCCTTTGATTGGTACTCATAGCTCCGACGTTGACCAAGCTTCCACGGACATAGATATATTCATCTATACGGGTCACTGATGTCGTGGCATCTACGCCTATTACGGAGTCATAGGCGGCTGGGAATGAAATCAACCCTGAATTGCAGAATGCAGCAACAATCTTAATATGCTTTTCTTTTAATAGACTACATACTTCCCTCAATTCCGGAAAATCCTGATGAATTCCTGCACTAATATTAATTGCGTCACACTCAATATTTTGATATATATAATTTAACGCGGAAATCAATAGAAATGGATCGGATTCCTCTTCTTTATTAAAAATATTCATTGAGATAATTTGAATATCGGTGTTAACATATTTAAGTAAAACAGAAGCAACTGCGGTTCCGTGGCCATTAACAATATGATCATCACATTCTTCCCAATTTTGTGAGTCATTCAATTTTAAATTAACAATTTCTGTGCGGTCAAACTGTGGATGATTTTTTTTAACCCCTGTATCTAGAATTACCACTTTTTGTTTATTCATAAATACCTTCCTTATAAAGCAACAGGATGGACAAGATTTTTGTCCATCCTGCCCTGTTTGGTTTACCCACTCTATACTACCTACCAGCGCAAACCACAACCTGAGAAACTAGAGCTTTTTGAGCATTCCAATGAATAAATCATGACTTTGGCTACTCTTTTGCTTGGCTTTCTAAGCTTCATATGTATCCCTCCTTTTTATTGTTATTTCATATAGCTCATAGAGCGCTATTATGATCAAGAAGTTTTTAAAAGAGTTTCAACCATATTGCATACATCTTCAAACGTTTTCATGCTGTCCGGTGTGAGGTATTCATCTGGTATCTCAATATTAAATTCATTCTCAAGTTCAACAATTAGCCCGATAAAGGATACAGAATCCTCCAAATATTCGCTTAATTCAAAATTAATGGCCGGATCCACGATGAAACCTATATTGGCAAAGCATTCTGTTATTTTTTCCCGCATATTTTATCTCCCCTAAAGCTTAATAAATAATTCTGGATTCGTTTTATACACCAATGGAAGAATAGCGTCTAATTCTTCTGCGTCTTTCTCACAACCAAAGCCTTCCGGCAATAAACCAGCTTCTTTTATAGCTTTAATATTGGCTGGACATCTTTTGCCTTTGCAAAGATAATAATCCTGGCAATCTTGGCATTTAGGATCCATAGTCGCTTCCAACGCATACCAAGAGGCTAGTTTATAGGGAGCAATTTCCATCTTTCCATTGTTCAAGTAACCTATCCGTCCTTTATTTAACTGGGGACAGATAATAATGCCGCCTTCCGTCGTAATCGTATAGATATTTCTTCCTGCATAATAACACAACCGATTGGTTGCTCGATTTAACATTGCCGAAAGATTTAACTTTTCTCCTTTTTTTGCAATGATATTATAAAAATCACAGATATCGTCTAAAAGATTATCCTTGATTTGATCAACCCGTTCTCCTCCCCAATCATAAACAGGATTAAACATAAATGTAAACCTACTGTCCCCACCAAATTCCTGATTTAAAAATTCAATATAGGATTCAAACTGTCCATAGGCCTCTTTTGTCAAATTTGTTCTGATTGTAATTTTAAATGATTTTGAATTAATCTTATCTCTTATGCTTCTTAAATTATCTATAATTTTATCAAAACTTCCTTCCCCGTTTTTAAGTGGCCTATTTTTGTTGTGAATAGCAGCTAGTCCATCTAAGGTTACAATGTATTCATAGACTTTATACTTATGAAGCATTTTAAACTCATTAAATCCTAATAAGTAACCATTTGTTGTAGTAGATGCGAAATATTGTCGAGAGGCTTTTTTGCAAATATCGATCAATTTTTCTGACAAGTAATATATTGAATTCAGCGCCAACAGTGGTTCTCCACCAAACCATTCTACATGTAAAGCTGAGTACTTATGAATATTTTTTCTTACATATAAAATGATCTCCTCCATCGTATGTTCTTTGATATTACCATTGTTAAATTCATCAAAGCAATAGGCACATTTAAAATTACAAGATTCGGAGGTTAAAATAGTTAACGAAAGAACGTTACTATGTAGACTTTTCTCTAAATTTTCATTTGCTAGGAGATCCTCATCAATCTGATTAGATACTACAAACCCGCTCTCAATCTCTCTTTCTAAATTTTCAATAGAATAAATTCCTGACTCAATATTATCTAGCTTGGTGTTTTCCATTATTGCAGTTTGTTTGGAAAGCTTGTTCAGTAAAAGAACGAATTTTTCGCTATACTCTACATAATAGTTAAATTTAGATAATTTATAGTCACTCATTTTACATTTTCTCCTCTTAAATAGGCCAGTAAGTTAGAGTCTTTTAAAAGACGAACTTTTTTAATTAATATTTTTTTATATAGCTCGATAATACGAGGGTTATAGTAATTCATAATTTTTTCTGGAGAATCTTCTCTTTGACAAATTAAGTGCTCATACATATCAAATTTCTCATTAGCAAGTCTGCTTATATAAGGTTCAAATAAATTTCTGAAATTTAAAGCTTGATGCTCATCAAATAAATTAATAGTTGTAATATAAAAAGACTGAAAATTTAAAAAATCGCTTTCATAAGCAGAGTACCCCGATAGCTCAGAAGCTTTTAATAGTCTTCGGGCAACTCTTTCTCCTTCAGGATCTAAAAATCTAAATACACATGTGTTGATATAAGAATAATTTTTATCGAGCAATCCCATATCTTTAACCAAATCATACATCTTTGATCCATATTCAATAGAAAGCTTACTGGTAAAATGATAATCATAAAACAAATTGTTTTCCTTAGAAAAATTGAAATTTTTTTGAAAAGAAGATACCGTTGAAACCGGATTAATATTTATAAAACCACATTCAACATAAAAACCATATTCATTTAAAAGTTTATATGATTGCAAATTATCTTGCGGTTTTACTCTTTTGTTAAAAAATTCTAAATCCTTTTCATCTAAAGACTCTATCCCCAATAAGGCAGAAATAAAACCAGCCTGTTTCATTTTAACTAGTAATTTATCATCCTCTTCTCCAAATCCTTTCGCGCGTGTGTTAAAAGAAAATGAAAATCTAACGGGATAATTTATAAGTAAATCACACAAACGCTCTATGCGAGCTTTTCCTATTTTTCCTGCTCCTTCTATCGCCGAATCTTGAATATGAAACGCCCGTATTCTATATTTATTGTAAATTTCTATAATTTCTTGAAATACTAAATCAATATCCCTTGCACGCCATTTAATACGTCTTTTTCCTAAGCAATAGTTTAAGGTACAAAAACGACATTGACCAATACACCCGCGTGTACTTGCGATAATAGCCGTATGATGATACCTGGTTTCATGCCTCTCCAAATAAATATGTTGTGGGATCACTGGTTCGCTCATTTCGTCGACATTAAATACTTTTTCGGTTAACTGGTCTCCGATACTGTATAAATACGGTTTATTTAAATTTAATGTGTCATTTTTTAAATATTCTTGAATCAATATTTTTATTGGCTGCTCGTAGTCGCCTAACACTACAAAATTGATGTTATTACAATCCTTAAGTATCATATTTGCAGATAACGTGGCAAACGTTCCAAAAGTAAAGATATAAGCATTCGGTTTTTTTTCTTTTATTTTATCAGCAATTTTATACACATATGGAGCAACTTCCGTATTAATTGTAAGACCAAATAATTCATAGTTTTCTAAATCAATATCTAGTTCATCTGTTTTATTCATATCAATAAAACAGTAATCAACCTTACATTCTAATTCTACATAGGTATATAAAAACTCCAAGGCTACATTTTCTTTAAGATAATCTTTATATGAGTCGATAAATAATAACATTTTGTCACCCTATTTTTTCAAAAATTCTTGTCCTAAAAGCAAAAATATTCTTTTTAGACAATTGATTATTAATATTTGTTAATCGAAAATCTAAATGATCACTGTTAAAAACAATATAAACAAATTGCCACATACGTTTAGACCAACTTATAATTGAGCTAGACTAAAATAATTAATTTCATGCCATATAATAGTAAAAGTTGTGTTTTTATTATCCTTTTCTGAATATTTTTCCCTTATTTACTAGTAGGTGTATTTTTAAGTAATACTCATTTTAAAATCTAAAATTATTTATAAAAATATATTTATTTATTAATTTTATAATATATCAATATATTCCAATTGTCAATACAAAATATAAAATATTTTATGCTAATATACTATATTTTGTAATATACCAAAGTTTTTTATTATATTTTATCTTCAAATTATATAAAATAATAGTTCTATAAAAATAAAAAATAGATCGAAATATCTTTCATACTTCGATCTATTAGCAAATAATATTAACAAATTTTTATTAGAGTTGGAAAAAAGCTAAAATGTTGATCGGGACGATCTCCAGATGAATAAATTCAGATTGACCGATCCTGAAAGGAAAACGCGGCGTAATCCTTTTTCAAATTGAATTTTTTGTGGAAGAGATCTATCCCTATAGGACGATTACCAAGTAGGCAGGGAACTGTTTCTATATGAGCGGTTTATATAATTCCTGTTCATCAATAAAAGTAAGCATGTCTGTTAGCAAAGTAAGTTCCTGTTTCTTGATATTATTCAAATGATTGACGATACTTTGCCGTTCAACAGAAGAACAATTTTGCTTCACCATTGCTTTTAATACGCATCCTTTTATGATAGATGCCAAATTAAAAAGCGTTTTTGCTTGGTTAGACAGACAATCATTTTTTAAAATCTTATTGCAGATCTTAAATAAAACCATTTTGTGCTCTACTAAAAATTGAATACACATACGGTTATAATAGGTATATTTGAGCTCACAAAAGTTTTTATCCTGAAAATATTTTTGAAGCAAATCATATCCTTTGATGCCATATACCAGATTTTCATCATAACGGCGCATATAACTTACATTCGTTTTACCAAGGCATTCTAAAATTCTCTCCTTTAATATTGGCAAAACACACTTTGGATCCTCATAATCCACAGCCAGCCAGCTATTAAATAATTTTCTATGTGTGATAGCCATAATATCGGTAGTTTGTTCAACACGGTGGGGTAAACCTTGTTCTTCTACAGAGTCAAAGGCTTTTCTATAATCATCAAAAGAGATGGAAATATTTCTATATTTTTCTCCATAAAAGAAATCAGATCCAAAAAGCAATTTCTCTTCCTCGTCATATCCATATATGAATAAGTCATGCAATTTATCAGAAAAGTCGCAATTGTATTCAGGTATATATTTTTCACATACATCCGAATATATGTATTTCTCATGATCAATATTCCACTTGATAAAAGGAAGGATATCCTGTTTCTGCTGACAGAACCATGTTCTGTCATACCGATAAACGGTTAAATATGGACAATCGTCGTAAAGATACCTAGTATTCCAAGGAGTATGGTCACCACCTAAATCAATCATCAATTTGTCGTTTTTTTCCTCATACATAACAATTGGTACGATAAGATTCAAAAGAATCCAATTTGTCGTTTCCTCTTTTGTTTGTAAAATAGATAACGCATTGGCAATAACAGGATATCCTGTTACAATAGGGTATTCTGTCGGCAGTACCTTTTTCATAATGAACACTCCTTGTAAATAGTTTATACTTTCCTCTTTAAAATACTTTAACAGCAGTAAAAAGTCAAGAAAAATGGTATCGACATCAGTATTTTAACTTGATTTTTCGTATCACACGAAACAACGATCCTATATTTGAATATCGTAACGATCTCGATAAAACGTATGGTGATGGAACTTCTTTCCCGATAGCCTGTCCCCTCCTACCCATAAAAACACAGGATACCTTCCCGGTACCCTGTGTTTTTCGTTTACTGCACCACGCCTTTGGAATTTGTGATGACGCACTGGCACTCCTTGAGTATGCCGTCGTTGTGCTCCGCAAAATAGTACGGTTCATCTCCGATGATGTGATAACCCCTGTAAGCATAGCCGTTGCTGCCGAAGTAGTACCATCGGTCGTTTATCTTTACCCATTTCAGCTTCGGATAACTGCCGTCTTGGTATTCATACCACCAGCCCAGGTCGTTTTGTATCCATTTACCCTGCATATTCTCCTGCGGATGCGTCAGAGACGGGTAATCCTTGAATGCCTGGTTCAAATCCACGTCGCCATTGATACCCGGAACCCGGCCTGTAGCCGAATACTGCCACATACCGGCCCCTTTGTAACTCAATTCATTGCTCCATTGAGCCACCCATTTATCATAGCGGGCGATGCGGCTCTGAACAAAGTAGTTGTTCATCCAGTTGAGAGAAGCGTACAGGATCCCGTAATACCCGGCGCCTTCAATCACGTCAAAGAACGCCTCGACAACGCTGGTTCGCGCGTCGTTTGAAAGCTTTCCGATGGTTTTGCTGTCTTCGGCGTCAAAGGCCACCGGATAGGTGAGCCTGTAGGGTTTGATGAGACTTAAAAGAAACTGCGCCTCTTCCCTGGCCTTTGCCGTTGTAGTGGCCAGCGTGTACAAGTAAACGCCGGTATCGAGGCCCGCTTTCTGCGCGCCCTCCATATTCACCTTAAACTTGGTGTCCGCCGTCATCCCGTAGGCTGCTCGAATCATGACAAATTTAACCCCCGATGCTTTGACTTTGTCCCAGTCGATGACCCCCTGCCAGGCAGAAACGTCAATGCCTCTGATGGAATCCGCCATGGTTTTCCCTCCCTTCTTGCCAGCGGCGCAGGATTCAAGCCCCGCGCAGACGCTGTTACTCACCCTTATCCTATTTCCGCAGCCGCCGTTCGGTGATTTTTTGGAGGGAACCGCGGCAACCCGCATTTTTTCTTTCTTTTATCGATTTTTCGGGCACATCCTTGCCCTTCCAATTTTTCGCAGCGGATTTTGTCACATTTTTTGCAGTAGAAGCCGTATTTTCCCTTGATTTTTGGGACAAGGTATACTATCATGATAATATACAAAGTTTTTTTCGAGAATTGTAGAAAAGTGGGTAAAATGCTATGATTACCATTCAAGGCAACCATCCGTTTTCGTTTGCCTGTCTCGACTGCGGGCTTTTTTCCACCGATGGGCAATGGATTTATCCGGAGCGTATCGGCGATTGTTTTGAGCTCATCTACGCCCTCGGCGGCAAGATTTTTATTCGGGAAGGTGACGAGGAATACGAACTGCAAAAAGGCGATATTCTCATCCTCCACCCCGGTCAAAAATGGGAAGGAACCCAGGGAAGCTTTGGCCGTACCAGCTTTTATTGGGCGCAGTTTACCTGTGACTCCTTCAGCGAACTGGGCCTGAGGGACAGCTTTTTTCCCAGCGACGAAAAAGACGTGGCCCCTGATTTTGACAAGCTGCTCCGGGCGGCTCACACCCCGGAGCAGGCTCCTTATGCCGCCGACGCTGTTTTGCTCCTCATTTTAAGCGACATTGAGCTGCATCGGCAAAATCGGGCCAAAAAGCCGCCTCAGCTCATCCGGGACGTGGCAGAATGGGTGCGCATCAACAGCGACAAAAAGCTCACTGTGGAGCTTACGGCCAAGCTTTTCGGCTACAGCAGCGACTATCTGTCCGGCGTATTCAGCGACGCTTACGGCAAAGGCCTCAAGGAGTACATCAACGAGCAAAAAATTGCCCACATCAAAAATCTGCTCCTCACTTCCAATTATCCTGTCAAACGGCTGGCGGATATTTTGGGCTACGACAACGAAAACCAGTTTATCAACTACTTTAAGTACCACACCGGTTTGAGTCCGACAAAATTTAGGAATCAATACTACAACACCCATTATAACGGGGAGGAAAAATAGTGGTCTCAGCGTTTTTTCCTATGAAAAAGCTCTTACCTGTGACTCCTGTTGTGCTGTTCTTCCTGTTGTCCTTTTTTCCTTTTTGCAAGGTGACCGCGTTGCTATTCGGCTTTGATTTTTGCCTGTACAGCGATTTTGCATTTGCGGTCGTGACGGCAGGTTTGAGCTGTGTCCTTACAGGCATGCTTTTTCACCAGAATGCCGCTCTGTGCCCAAATGGAGAAATTTTTGCCGCGCTGACATTGCCTGTTTTCCTCGTTAACCTAATGTGCTTCGTTGCAATAGGAAGCAATTTTCTTATCCTGCTGCTGATTTTCCTGCCCTGCATCTGTTCTCTCGCACTTTTTATCCGCTTTGCCCGTCCCGTCGGCTTGGCGGTGACGGCAGCGCTATTGGCATTTGTGCTGGCGATGCTCACCTTTCTCTTGTTTGTTTTCATCGCCATTTTTTCCGAATTTGGCAGGAATACAATTGTGAAAACCAGTTTGTCTCCCCACGGCTATCACTTGGCCCAAGTCATCGAAAGCGATCAGGGTGCGCTAGGCGGGAATACGCTTGTAACCGTGGAGCATCGAGAAAGGGATCTTTTTGGGCTGGCCGGACGATTTGTCAAAAATCCCGTCCGGGTCTACTTGGGGGAATGGGGCGAAGCCGACGATATGAGCATTTACTGGACGGATGAATACACCCTTTGTATTAACGGCGTATCACACAGGATAACCGGGTAACAAAACCACATAAACGCACCAAAATAGACGGCAGGAAATTCCTGCCGTCTATTTTTGTATTAAGAGAATGCTTGTTTGCAAATTCACTCCACCAGCGTATAAACGAAATACTCACAGAGAATACGGCTTCCCTCGTCGATTTCCACGGGCAAAAGCGCCATGGCAACGCGGTTTTCCTCTCCTTTTTCATCTATGAGCACCGCGTAATCTCCGTCGATGCGCTTCACGGTATAAAGTATCGGTTCCATCCTGAGCCCTCGCTTTCATTTCGTCCGTTTTCTACCAGTATAAACGAAAGTTTTGCTTTCTGCAACCGTTCTACAATACCCCTTTGAAGTTTTCTTGTAGCCCCGTCCGGTCGATGTCTACTTTTATCTCATAACTGAGCTTGATTTTCCCCGCGTTTTGCTTCCATTCGTCCTGCAGGCGTTCCCACAATTCCGGTTGGTCTCGCCAGACCATGTCCCCCAGATAGAAAACATCGCTTTTGTATTCCAGTACTGCTTTTCGGAAGGCATCCTCACACTCTGTATGGATTTTTTCCTGAATGACGTCCTCCACCCGTTTGAGGCTCTGCTCATTGAAAGTTTTCCCCGGTTCCAGCACTTTTTCCTGCACCATACCGTCAGCGCTGATCTGTACGGTAAACCGCAGATCATCCCCCCTGATGTCGGGGATGATTTTTGTTTTGCTGTGGTAAAGTTCCACCGAAATTTCCCGGAAATCCTCGTTGAAAACCGAATAAACCGTTTTCTCGATTTCGTCCCGCAAAAACATCATGCCCCGAGTTTCGGTTTCACTAAGCGTCCCTTGATAAATCCCGTCGGAAAAAACCGCCATGCCGGTAAGCTCGATGGTCTTGAGTTTCTTGTTTTCCGCTTCATCGTCCGCCACTGCTATCACTGGCACCAGCGCCGACTGGTGCTCAGTAGCCAAAGATCGCAGAATGTCGATGAGCAGCACCTCACTTATTTTGCCGCTGTCGTCGGCGTTCTGAATGGTTTTTTCGATGGTAAGGGCCGGGAGGATTCCCTGGTTGATGTCGGCATTCAGGACCTCGGAGGCACTTTTCTCCGCCAGCAGGACATTCACGTCCGCCCGGGAATCCATGGTGTTGATGAAAAACGACAGGGATTCGCTCAAGGGGAATTTTCGGGCGCTTTCCCCCAAAATGACAAGCCGGTTGTGCCCCAGAAAGAAATCTTTTCCCTGGCTGATGGAGGTGTCCTCCACCGCCTCAGAGATGGTTTTGCCCCGGCAGGTGATGACCTTGGCATTCTGCTTGGAGGAATCGATGATGGTCTGCCCACCGGAACCATCGGAGCTAAAAATCTGCATGGTGACGAGGTATTGCCCGTCCTCGTAATCTACCCCCACCCCCTGAACGATAGCCCGGTCTTGAAGATTCACAATTTTGATACAGCCGGAAAACAGCAGGCAGCAAACGGGTATCAGCAGTAATTTTGCCGCGAATCTAATTTTCATCGCTGACACCTCCCTTCGGTTCAGGGTCTTTGGCCTTTTCGGAAATCAAAAGGGCAATGGAAATGAGGGGCAAAAAGACAAAGATAGGAATGACACTGAACATAATGCTGTAAAGCCCGTTTGCCGCCCCTTTGTCCATCCCACAGAGCATCCCCCCTGCAAGTATAAGGATTCCAAGAAACGGCAGGACAAAGCGGTGTTTTTTCACCGGCATGAGGCTCTGGAACAGTTCCACTGCCGCCCAGAGGAACAACCCCATCCTGATAAATGCTGTCAGAACCCAGACACTCATGTGCACCGCGTCCAAACGCTGGAAGATGGAGATTTTGGCCAGCGTCCCCACAGTGTAGAAGGGAAAGGCCTCCCCTTCCGCCAGCTGCCCCAGTACAGAGGAAATCAAAAAGACAATTACTTCCAAAATTAAAGACGACATCAGCAGGTAATAAAGGGCTCCCCGTTTTCGTCCTCCGTTTTTACCCAGGTTGGGAAGTAAAACGGCAAACAGCAGGATTTCCGGTGACCGGGCCGTCAAATTGACGGCGATGCGGAGCACTTCGCCGAAGCTCCCCGTCCCCAAAGGCCGGATGAAGATGAGATTAATCTGCTGCCAGTTGCCGAGAAAGGCGAACGCCACTCCGCAGACAAAGACGACAAAGATGATAAATCCGCATCTCGCGATACTCTCAAGCCCCAGATGGGCGGCGTAAGCCGCTGCCAAGGCGAGGGTGAGGATGAAAAAGATGGGCGACGCTTCGGGATAGATGGCGTTGACCATGAACTGTTCGGTGGAAAACACCGTCAGCACAGCAGAAAGCAGGAAATACACGCCGCAGAGAAAGGCTAAGATGGCGCCGCCTTTTCCCCAGAGGGAATATCCGGCGGTGATGATGCTCGTCCCCTGTCTGCGGGACAGAAAAAGCGCAGGCAATACCAAAATGAACTGCATAACTGCTGACAGGGGCACCGCCCAAAGGTAAGCCATGCCGTAGCCGTCCCCCGTTCCCAGTAGAATGCCATTTAATGTGTAAAACATCCGGCTCAGCGTGAGGAGCATGACAAGTTGGGACATGGATATTTTTGGTTTCAGCAAAATATAATCCTCCTTTCCGCCCCGCGGCGGACTTTGAACCCAAGGTAAGCATCGAAACCTTCTTTTCTCTGTGTCAGGCCGGGCCTGTACGGGTTCCCGGCCCTGAAATTCCGGTTGCTATTTTCCCAAGCGGCTGCCCCGGAGATTCTGCACCGTGTGAGTGCCCTTTTGCAGCACCTTCCAGCTTGACCGGATAAAAACATCCCGCATGGCTTTAGGGGAAAACGGCGTAATGGGAGAAGTGAACGGAACGCCAAGATTGTTGAGGCGGCAGGCGTTGCACAATAGTACCGCACTGGCGATGGTCATGCCGTAAAGACCGGTGAGTCCTCCAATTACGATGAAAAGAAAACGCAGTACCGCCACCGGTTCGTAGAGGGACGGCACCACAAAGGAGCTGATGGCGGTGAGAGCCACCACCATGACCATGGGTGAGCCGATAAGACCTGCCGTAACCGCCGCGTCGCCGATGACGAGGGCACCGACGATGCCCACAGCGTGTCCCACCGGTCGAGGGAGTCTCAGCCCCGCCTCCCGCATGATCTCATAGATAAAGTGGATAATAAGGGCCGATAGCATCAGCGGAAAAGGCGTCGTCTCCTCGGCGGAGGCGATGTTGAAGAGCAGGGCGTGTGGCAGCGCCTCGGGATGGAAGGTGGCCAAGGCCACGTAAAGCCCTGGGAGATAGATGGTAAACAGGAAAGAAAAATACTTCAGGAGCCGTATGAAGGTGGCAAAATACGGCCGGTGAGCATAATCGTCAAAGCTCTGGAAATTCTCGCTGAATAGGTACGGCACGATAAGGGCGTAAGGCGTACCATCCAACATAATGGCTACCCGGCCTTCGAGAATTTTCGCCACCAGCGTGTCTGGGCGCTCCGTAACTCCTACCTCACTGAACAGTGATAGGGCCTTTCCTTCTAAGAAAGGCTGTAAATACCCGGTGTCCAGCACGACATCCAGCTTGATTTCACCGAGCCGCCGCCTGATTTCCCGCAGCAGTTCCTCTGAAACTGCGTCGGTCTTATAAATGAGACAGGCATCGGTTTTGCTCTGCTCTCCTAGCTGGAAACTCTCAAATTTCAGCTTATCGGATTTTATACGCCGCCGGACCATGGTAAGATTTATTTTGATAGGTTCAGTGAACCCTTCCCGGGAACCTCGTTCGTTCACTTCGCTGGACGGCTCCGAGATGGAGCGGAAATTGAACCCCTGGGCACCTAGCGCAATTCCCCTTGCGATACCGTCGATGATGATGACCACAAAGCCGGACATGGCCATTTTGAACACTTCGTCAAACAGGAAAACGTCCTTCATGTCCGCCGCCATGACGGTCTGCTTTTCGATGAAGTCGTAAATATCCTCTGGAGCTGTATTTTTGGGGAACTCCTCATTGAGCAGCGGGCGGACAATAAGATTTGCCAGCACTGCCAGACTCACCATTCCCTCAATCATCACAAGGCTCACCCGGATATCGTTGATGAATAAATCCCGTACTATAAAATCCGCCGTGTTCTGAAGCCGCGCCCGCATTTCAATCAGATTGTCGTTCAAATCGGCGCTCAAATGGATTTTCTGCTGTTTTTCTTCTTGTTTCATCGGCGTTTTCATCCTTCCAAACCGTTCTATACAAAAGCGTTCTGCATAATTTGACTGCTCTGTAGGGATACTAACCAAAGCCGTAATCTAAATATCAGTATGTTCGGTTTTAATGGCTTTTATGCGCTTTTGTTTCCGCAATGCAAAACGGTTTGCCTCTGTTGGAACCGGAAAGGAAGGGATTACCCGATGATCGTATTTATCCGCGCCATTCTCCTTTACATCCTTATTATTTTCTCCCTGCGGCTAATGGGAAAGCGGCAGCTGGGTGAGCTTCAACCGTCGGAGCTCGTCATAACCATCCTTATCTCCAATATCGCCTCCCTCCCTATTGAGGACACCTCTATCCCCATGGCCATGGGTGCTGTTCCCATCATCGTGCTGGTGGGATTTGAGCTGATTATCTCAACGATTTCCCTCCACTCAAAAAAATTCCGCTCCGTCCTTTCCGGCAAACCCATGATTATCATTTATAACGGCGTCATCGACCAAAAGGCTATGAAAGAACTTCGCTTTTCGGTGGACGATTTGATGGAAACCCTCCGCGGCAGCGGCATTTTTGACGTGCGGGAAGTGTCCTTTGCAATCGTTGAAACCACCGGAAAGGTGAGCATCCTGCAAAAATTCAAGTATCAAACCGCCACCGCCGAGATGCTGGAACTGAAGGGAAAGGACCCCGATCCGCCCACTGTCGTCATCAGCGACGGCGTCATTCTGCAAAACGCCCTCAAATCCTATGAGCTCCACGAACAGTGGCTCCACAAGACTTTAGAGCAAAACCACATCGCCGTCAAAGACGTCTTCCTCATGACGGCAGACCACAACGCCAACTACTATATCATTCCCAAGGACTGCGCAAAAGTCAAGGGCCCCATCGAAAATTAGCTGTATTTTTGACAGAAAGGAAGGATTTCCATGAAGCGTCTTGTCACCATCATCTGCATTATGAGCGCCATCGTCGCCGGGAGCCTCTATTCCCTCTTCTGGCTCAAAAACTACAGTGAGGAAACAGCAGCTCAGCTCACCGTTATCGCCGATACCGCCCAAAGCGACCCTCAAAAGGCCTCAGAAGATCTGGAAAAGCTCCAGAGGGAATGGGACAAAACCAAAAGTATCATTGGCGTATTCGTCCATGAGGCGCCGCTCAACACCTTCTCGGAATGTCTGGAGGAATGTAAGGCTCTTCTGCGGCAGGAGTATTCCGACGAGTTCCAGGTAAAAATCGAGAAAGCGGTAGGAGCCGTAGCGGATATTTATAAAAAGGAGCTCCCCACACTGGAGAACGTGCTGTAGCGAGTCAATTACATCATTTACAATAAAAGGCGGGGCTTTCACTCTTTTTTGAATGGCAGCACGCCTCTTTCTATTTTTAAGATGAAGTAAAAAGAAAAAAGTAGGGGCGGCTATCAGCCACCCGCGATATATCATAAAACGTATTCCATTAAATTTGCAGATGGATAATATCTACCTACAGTCCCGAAAATAATTAAAAGGGACGACATTCGCGTCGTCCCTTTTTTTATTGTATAGAGAAAAGAGGACGGGAAATCCCGTCCTCTTTTGAGTACTTCTATTATTTGCTTTAGTAAAGCCGTCGCAGACAAAGATAAATCTTCGCTATTCCCATGAACTATTTTTTATTCCTTTGTCTTTTCCCTCTGCAACGCCTTCAACTCGCTCAAAAAGGTGTCCACATCGGAAAAATCCCGATATACCGAGGCGAACCGGATATAGGCCACTTTATCGAGCTTTTTCAGCTCCCGCAGCACCTTTTCCCCCAGCTCGACGGAGCTCACTTCCTTCACCAGAGAGTTTGCGTAATCCTGCTCGATGGAATCGACGAAGCGGTCAAGCGTGGATACAGAGATGGGCCGCTTTTCGCAGGCCCGCAGCAATCCGCCCAGCAGTTTGTTCCGGTCGAACATCTGACGGGAACCGTCTTTCTTCACAACGACCAGAGGGGTAGTTTCAACGATTTCATATGTAGTAAAACGTCTGCCGCAGGAAAGGCATTCCCGGCGACGGCGTATTTTTTCTCCGTCCTCTGTAGGTCGGGAGTCGACGACCTTGCTTTCCAAGTAGGCGCAATAAGGACATTTCATGGTATCATCCTTCCCGGAACTGTTTAAGAGCCCCGTTATTCCGGGCACAAGGGCAAGTCCCTCAGCGCCCCGGATTCATTTCTCTTTTGAAACAGACACCATGCAGAATTGCCCGTTTCCTTGACATTATTTTATCATGTTCCAGATAAAAATTCAACTAATTTTATTCCAAAATTATCCAATCATTTCCCGTAATTTGTCATAGGACGAAATAAGTTCTTCCCTCTCCCGGTAGTTTTGCCGGTAGAGCTCCAGAATAACGCCTCCTCGGTACTGAATCTCTCGAAGCTTTTCGAAGAAAGCAGAAAAATCCATCTCTCCGCTGCCGATGGGCAGGCAGTCTCCCGACGTTCCCCCGTCGCTGATGTGTACGTGGCAGATACTGCTGCCTAGGGCTTTTAGGAACACCATTGGGTTCTCCCCGGAACGACGGGCCTGCTTCACGTCGAGCGCAAACTGCGCGTCTGTTCCCAGCGCCTCTTTCATCCTCCGGAGAAAACTTAACTCGCCGCTGCGGCAACGCTCCACATTTTCCTGTGCCACTGTCACGCCGAACTCCTTCCCCAGCCGATACAACCGCAAAAAACGCTCAAAGTACCGTTCCTCTGGGCAGTTGCTCCCCCGGCGATCTCCATGAAAAACCAGAATTTCTGCTCCAACTTCATTGGCAGCCGCAAAATAACGTCGGTACATCTCTAGCCCGTCTTCCACTCGGCGCTCATAGTCCGAAAAGAAAAAGATGGGTTCCATCCCGGAGGTAAACGGATGAACGGACAGCACCTTGCATCCGCCACTATTCAGTACTGTCCGCAGCTCTCTCAAATAATCCTTTTGAAGCTCGAAAAAAGAGTTGAAAAAAATCTCAATGTTGGAAACCCGGCAGGCGCTCAGATAAGAAACCGCCTCCTCCGGAGTTTTAGGGTAAAAACATGCGGTAGAAATGCCGGCTTTCATCATTTTTCTTCTCCTTTCCCTGTAGTTTAACGATCGCTCTTACCATGATATGCCAAATAAATGCAAAAACGTTCCGTTCCTTCGACAAAAGAGCTGCCGTCGGAAAAAGCCGCTCTTAGAGAGCGGCTTTTGTACTATGCTTTTGCGGATTTCTTATGATTGTGCTTGCTACGGATTTTGTGCTGCTGCCAAACAACCCATAACGGGCCAGACAGACAGATGGAAGAGTACGCACCGGAAATCAAACCGATGATCAGCGGGAACGCAAATTCCACAATCGAGCTTACACCGTTTGCGAAAGCCAAAATGCAGACCACCGTCATAGCTATCAATGTGGAGATGGTGGTATTCAGCGTTCTGGGCAAAGTCTGGTTAATGGACAAATTGACCATGTCCTTTATATTTTCTTCCGACAGGCGGCCAGTATGCAGGCGTTCGTTTTCGCGGATACGGTCATAAATGACGATGGTATCGTTGATAGAGTACCCAAGGATGACCAGCAATACCGCGATAAAGTTGTCGTCTAGAGACATGCGGAAGATAATAAAGGTCGCAAACACCATGGCGATGTCGTGAAGCAATGCAACTACGGCAAATACACCGGCGGACCATCCTCCGATCTTCCGGAAACGGAGCGCGATATAGAGAATCATGAACACCGCCGAGAACGCTACAGCTACGAGACACTTGAGCAGGAAATCCTTACCCATCGTGGGCGAAACCGAGTTAACAGACACGGTTTCGATAGTGTTGTCGGGATACGCTTGCTGCAAAGCTGCGGTCAGAGCGGTCTGAGCCTCAGCCGACAGGCCTTCTTTTGTGGCGAAGTTCAAGGTCACATTGGGTTCTCCCGTAGCCGCGTTTTTAGCCGCGCGGGCTTTTACCTGGATTCCAGTCTGCTCCTGAACAGTTTTCTGAAAATCATCCACGTTCAGTTCACCGGAATAGGAGTAGGTGGCGATAGTACCGCCGCGGAACTGTATGTCTACTTTTACGCCGAAAACAAGAGAAACAATGACGGCGATGGCAATCAAAGAACAGGAAATGATGTAGTAAATCTTTCTGTTCTTGACAAAATCGATATGGGATACTTTCAAAGCCATTATTTCTCACCTCCATACAGCCAGGGCTTGCGGAAGGGCTTAAACCGGGAAATCGATTTGAGCATTAGCCTCGAAGCCGTTACGCCGAAAATAAAGTTCATGATCGCGCCGACCAGCAAGGTGTAACCGAAAGAGTAAATAGCGCCCGCGGTGGACTGGCCAAACATGAAGAAAAGCGGAGAGAGAATTTTAGCAAACAGAGAATCAGTGGGGCCGAACGCGCCCATCAGAACCATTGCGACGATCATCAAAGTCAGGTTTCCGTCGAGAATCGCGGCAAACGCACGCTGATATCCGAGGGAAATGGCGCCGTCAATGGATTTGCCCGCGTAAATTTCCTCTTTGATGCGGGCAGCCGTAATGATGTTGGCGTCAACACCCATACCGATGGATAGAATAATACCGGCAATACCGGGCAGGGTCAAGGTAAAGCTGGGGATAAAGGGCAGGAAGCCGGAAACCGCAGCGATAGAACCTGCCACCTGGCCCAACAGAGCGATAACAGCCACTGCACCGGGAAGGCGATACATCAGCGTAACAAAAACAGCGATGCACAGGAATGCGATAATACCGGCCAAAACCATGACATCTCTCGCACCCATTCCCAGAGTTGGGTCAATCGTATTGAAATTTTGAGTCTCCAGTTTAAAAGGCAACGCACCAGAATTGATCTTATCGGCCAAGGCCTGTGCTTCCTCCGCCTCAAACTGGCCGGAAATCTGCGCCTTTCCATCGGTGATGGGCTCGTTGACCGAAGGATAAGAAATCATGGTGTCGTCCATCCAGATGGAGATCGTCCCCTTGGTTTGCGACAAACGTGTAGTCGCCTCCGAAAACTTCTCCTTACCGGAATCGTTGAGCTCCAAGCTGACGATATATTGCGGTTTCTGGGTGGCTTGGTCGGTGATGTATCCAGCCTCAGCGGATTTCACATCCTTACCTTCCAGAATAATGTTGTCCTTGGTCACGCCGGAGGGAAGTCCATTGGCGTCCACCTCGTTGCCTTCGCGGAAGGTCAGGAGAGCAGTTTCACCCAACTCTTTGATAGCCGCTTCAGGGTCAAAATTGGATTCGCCCTCTTTCCAGGGGAAACGGACGATGACTCTGTCTTTGTTGTAATCCACATACACCTCATTGTCGGTGATGTGAAGGTTGACAAGACGCTGTTCGATGACCGCGCGGGCGGCATCCATTTGCTCTTTGGTAGCATCTACGCCTTCCGGTGGGGTAAAGGTGACGTCAACGCCGCCTCGGATGTCGATACCCCAGCGGATATCGTTTCCGCCTTTGATATAGGTCGTCTTCTTGTCGCCGTAGATGGTGGAAATACCAGTAAAGGAAACCACAGTCAGCAGGACAATCAGAATTGACACTATGAAAAAGACGGGTTTTCCAACTCGTTTCATGGAACAATTCCTCCAGTGTTACTTTGAATTCTGTACCATTTTGCCCATGTCCACCGGACATATTTCACACATGTCCGCAAAAGCTTAGAAACCGTTTCATGCGCAAAAAAAAACAGTTCCTTCCGCCGGACCGCGCACCAGTTAAGGAAGTCAAGTACTCCATATAACTGCTTTTGACTGAGAACAGCCGCAGTGTTCTCATCATAGGGCGCGTCCCAAACCAGGATAGCCTTGCAGGCGTTGAACTGGACAAGCAGGCACCGATAAGTGATATTATAGAGGAAATGTCTTCAAAAGTCAAGATTACGCCATCATCTTCTATGAAATTTATTGAAAACGACCAGAAGGCCGTTTTTTCACTCAAAAGACTTCCTTTTTATTTCAAAAAATTAGTTTTTATCCAAATACCTTTCCTTTGATTTCCAGAAATTTGCAAGATTCATAAATCTGTGGTAAACTGGCAGGGCGGACAAAAAATCATCCGTATAGCGACGCTGAAGATCACCCGCGGCTTCACCCGTGCCCGGCTTCGGGACGCACAGCGACGTTATCAGAGCCCTAGAGGCTCTACTATTTTGTTGCACGGAGAAAGTAGGAAAAAATGAACAGAAAAGGATTCTCAACAAATAAGCTGGTACAAATTGCCGTCATTGGGGCATTGTACACCGTCCTCACCTTTGCAAGCGGATCGTTGGCTTTCGGGACAGTACAGTTTCGCTTAAGCGAGGTGCTGACCCTTCTCCCGCTTTTCAGTCCTGTCAGTATTTGGGGCCTGGTGTTCGGCTGCTTTTTTTCGAACATCATCGGATTCGTAACAGGGTTAAACCCCATAGGCCTTATTGACGCTGTGGTTGGCACAGGAGCTACGCTTTTAGCCGCCCTTGCCACCCATGCTATCGGCAGACTCCCCGATCAAAAGCGGCTTCTCAAGTATATTTTCGCACCTCTGCCCCCGGTGGCCTTTAATGGGATTATCGTCGGGCTGGAACTGACTTTTGTCTTTAGCGGCGAATTTGTCTGGGGGGCGTTTTGGGGGAACCTGCTGTCGGTTGCCATTGGAGAAGCAGTGGTATGTTACCTGCTGGGGCTTATTTTAGTCGGTGTTTTATACCGCAATGATTTTTATAGAAAAATTTTTCCCTTGAAGCAAATATAAAAGGAAAGCCACACCTGTCGGTGTGGCTTTCCTTAAATTCCAAATTTCCGGATAAGTCCGATTGCCATATAATTGCTCATTTCAGTGCATATATTGTCCAGTACATCGTAATTGAACGGCATTTTTCCATAAACGCCGGCAGCAGTACTCTGCGCCTCGCTGGACAGAATCTCAATTTGATGGGTGATCATGGCCCGCCATTCTCTCTCCCTCCAGAAATCGTTTAGTTTTTCCAGCTCCTTAGCAATTTCGTCGGCCGCTTCCATCCATTTCTCTTCTGCTGGGCAGGGCTGCCCGCTATTTTTCTCGCAAATTTCATTTAAATAGGTAAGATAAAAATGGCAATACTGCTCGATAATTCCGCTCATCTTTTGAGCGATATCTGCCCCATAATACCGGCGAAAAAGGCTTGCGTACTGTTTAGCCAGGTCCATAACCTCTTTTTCGGAAACCGGCGTGTTCGGCAGAGAAAAAAGTCTTTGCTGCAGCGTCATTAAGCTCCAGAATACGTTGTGCCGCCATATGTTTTCACAGTCGGCCAGCACTTCGTATTGTTCCGGCGTCAAGTTCTCAACGCCCAGTGATTGTGTTCGCATTGAATCCTCCTCCATCATAATGTTTTTTTGTATATCCATGAATATGTGGAGAGCGACAAAGATGTGCATAAATCCCTTTGTTGTTTGATTCTGGAATTTTTATCCATTAGCAATCCCATCCATTCTCTGTTTTAAAGAAGAAAGCCTGCTCACCGCTACCGCGGGATGCAGGCTTTCTTCTTTATTTGATTTTGCGGCATTCGAGATAATATCGCTTTTCGCAGGCTTCTCCCATCGAAAAGGTTTTTCTGGGCAAAGCCCCTTCCACAATGACCGTTTTAAAGAGATCGGACTTCTTCATAGCGGGGAGCAGGATACCCACAGCGCCTTCCTCAGACAGCCGGCGCACCACACCTTCCCCGTGGATATAATCCACTTTCCCGCCATGCTTTTTCACATATGCATCCAAAAACGTCTGTACGCTGCCCACTGTAAGGGTATGCTTGGGTGCCTCGATAGTGACTTTCTTGTCTTTCCCCTTTGATACCAGGGTGAATTTCTGAGCGGGAATCGGCGTCTCAGCTGTCTTTTCATCAGAAACGTTTTTCTTGCTTTTTGCCGGTTTTTTGGCCGCAAAAGCCAGCAGTTCCTTTACAAACCCGTCGGTATCCACATCGAAAACCGCCCGGTGGATGGCTTCGAACTGAAGTGATGGATCGTGAAGGTTATTGAGCTCAACCAGCGCATACCGGGCAGGATGGTTCTCTGCCGCCTCTGGAGAAAGCTTCTTTTTCAGCTTGTTCCAGCACTCTTTGGCGGTGGCGAGGCTGTGGTTTCCATCGCCTACAGCGTAGAGAAGCACTTCCCTACCTGTGGTCTTATAGCGGCGGTTGAAGGCCCGCTTGTCCCCAAGCTTGTTGAGAGCCGCCGACATATGACCATAGGCTTCCCTGTTGAGAAGGTATCCCTTGATATTGCCGCCATCCATCATCAAATCAAAATCGTACAACTTGTGGAGGTTGGGAATATCCGCCCCCATAGGCTCGATAACGGTTTTTTTTGCGTCGTCAATCAGGATTATGATATGAGGGCACTCGAGAGCCGCATTCTGACGGATTTTTACCCGGGGGGGAATCCGTTCCAAAACTGTGCCCTCAGTGGCACGAACCAACGACTGGGAGCCTTTGTTGTAGTCGTAGCATTCCAGGTCCAGAAGGCCCACCACGCCTTTGCGGACCGCGCCGCTTTTCAGCGTGCGCTCCACGTAAATGAGGCTGTCTGGATAATTGTTGAAGATTTCCTCCTTAAGGTACCCATCCATGGCTGCATTAATATCAGCAATTTTTCCGTCAAAGTCCACCTTATCTAGATAAGCCTCGGGGAACACCATATGGCAGGCGGAAGGCTTCCCCTCGGTGCGCGTCTCCACCTCTTCCCAATATTCCGGTTCGGAGGTGAACTGGTCGCAGGCGACGACACTGAAATCGGGTAACAGCTCCTCCCGAGGTATCAGAATATCTCCAGGGATAAATCCAACATTTTTCATGAAAAACCGTTCCTTTCGAAATTTTCAAAAAGCTTGTTCTTTGGCTCAAAAAGAATAATAACGCTTAAAAAGCGCATAAATATCATACTATTTAGTATACCATATAACCAAACAATGTTCAATCAAAATCAAGGTAAAAAGAGGTTTTTTCTTTTCCGTTGCAACCGGAGGAAAAATATGGTACAGTGATGTAAAGTATACAAAACACGTCTTGCAAAGATTTACCGAACAACGGTGCAAAGGAGTAAAATCATGGTTGATTTAATCATTTTAGGAGCGGGAACCGCCGGTCTGTCCGCCGCAATCTACGGCGTCCGCGCCGGACTCAGCGTCCAGATTATCGAAAGCGGCCTCTACGGCGGGCAGATCGTCAACTCTCCCGACGTGGACAACTACCCTGGCATCGCCAGCATCTCGGGGTTCGATTTTGTCCAGAACCTCCACAATCATGCCGCAGGCCTTGGGGTTAAAATTATAAACGACACGATTTTTGATGTTGAGCTTCAAAGTAACGTCAAGAAACTGATCTCCAAAAAACAGGTGTACGAGGCAAAAACCGTCCTCCTTGCCACCGGCGCCTCTCACCGCAAACTGGGCTGCCCAGGCGAGGAAGAATTTGCCGGACGCGGCGTCTCCTACTGTGCCACCTGCGATGGTGCCTTTTTTAAAGGAAAGGATGTTGCCATTGCGGGCGGCGGCAACACTGCTTTAGAAGACGCTTTGTTCCTCTCGAACAACTGTAATAAAGTTTACCTTGTGCATCGTCGGGAGGAGTTCCGTGCACACAGAACCGTTGTCGAGGCAGTCAAGGCACGAGAAAATATCCAACTTACCCTCAACTATACCGTTTCGGAAATCCGCGGGACAAATGCGGTGGAGAGTATACTGCTCCGTCATACAGCGGGCGGACCGGACAAAGAATTGGCTGTTTCCGGAATATTCGTCGCCATCGGGCTCGACCCCAACACCAAATTATTCGCATCCCAGGTCGAGTTGGAAAATGGATACGTAAAGGCGGGAGAAAATTGCCATACCAACGTGCCAGGTGTTTTTGTCGCCGGGGATGTGAGGACTAAGGACCTGCGTCAGCTGATTACAGCGGCATCCGACGGTGCAGTAGCAGCGGTTGAAGCGGCCAAATTCCTCCAGTAAGCAAAAGCGTCTAAAGGAGGGTTGTCGGCAGCAAGCTGTCTCTATGCCCTTAATTCCGGAGTTCGTTTAGTGTAAAGCTATAGTGCTTTACAAAATTTTTGTCAAAAATTAGCGGCTTTTCCATCTCTTTATTTTGATAACCTACTGAAAAACTCAAATACTAATGACGGAGCCAAATATCCAGGCGCCTTTTCCATTCTGAATCACCAACGGTTCGGAAAAACTGGCAGGCGGATCATGGCTTCGTCTTTTCTTTTTGATGAATACCGCCGCTCTCCCTGCGCGGAGGAACGCTCCGCCTCCGCCTAAACTGCGGCGGGTGATAACAAGCTGCCTGATGAGCAGAAAGGCGGGATTTTATGCCGAACAAAGCCTGTAATGGTCCTGAGGGAAATCACACGTCTGTCGGACCGGACGACACTTTTGTGCCAATGTTTACAAACTTCCCTTTGACACATTTTATGCATGATGAAGAAGGCAATATTCTGTTTGAGATTACCGATGAAGATGTGGAACGAATGAGAAATTACGACATCGAAAACAAAAAATAGCTTGCATTTTCATATTTATGAAAATATGCCAAAGCGGCCGGACGGTGTTGTTGCCGTCCGGTTTTTTCTGTCTAAAACGTGGGGAATCTTGTCCGCTTTGCTTGCAATCGATTTTCCAATATGTTACACTATTAACGATTCCTTTATGTTAAATCCTCTTTCGTTTAGGGTAAAATAAGCCTGTTTCAGTTTCAGAAAGGTTCCGGTATCCATGAAAAAATTTGTTCAGTTTTTAACGTCCCGTCTGTTTATTTTCGCCCTGTTGATTCTTTTGCAGGCAGCTGTTTTGGTCTGCGGCTTATTGTGGCTCCAGGAACTTTCTGTTTACTTTTATATCTTTTGCGAAATCTTAAGCCTTATTATAGTGTTCAGCATTGTATCCAAACAGGACAACCCCATGTACAAAATCGCGTGGATCATCCCCATTATGATGGTGCCGGTATTGGGCGGTTTTTTCTACCTGCTGTTCGGAAAACGGAACATTTCTCCCCGTATTCGCCGCAGGTTGGAGCAGCTGAACGTGAAAAACGAAAATTTGCATGTCCAGAATGCTGAGATTATGGCAGAGATGCGGGAAAATCCCCAGGCAGCCAAACAGGCGGCCTACATTGCCCAAACTGTCGGTTATCCAGTCTATAAAAATACCGAAACGATTTTTCTCACCCCTGGGGAAGAAAAATTTGTCGTAATGATAGAGGAATTAAAAAAAGCGAAAAAATTTATTTTCTTAGAATACTTTATCATTGAAGAAGGCAAAATGTGGAATCCCATTCTCGACATCCTTGCCGATAAGGTAAAAGAAGGCGTGGATGTCCGAGTCATGTATGACGATTTGGGTTCCATTGGTACTTTGCCCACCCATTATTATAAAAAGATGCAGGAACGCGGCATCAAGGTTCAGGTCTTTAATCCATTCAGACCTTCGCTCGACGTATTTATGAATTACCGGGACCACCGGAAAATCTGCGTCATAGACGGAAATGTCGGTATCACCGGCGGCATCAACTTGGCTGACGAGTACATCAACGCCTATGAAAAGCACGGCTATTGGAAGGATTCCTCCATCCTGCTCCGGGGCGACGCAGTGTGGAGCCTGACTACTATGTTCCTGACCATCTGGGAGAGCGAAACCGGCGCAGACGAAAACTATGAGCTCTACCGGCCAACTAATCTCTATCAAAACGACGGATTTGTCCAGCCTTTTGCCGACAGCCCAATCGACTGGGAGCTGTCCGGCGAAAATGTCTACATGAATATGATCAACAGCGCCACCAAAAACATCTGTATTGAAACCCCCTATCTCATTGTCGACAACGAAATGATGACTGCCCTTTGTCTCGCTGCCAAGAGCGGTGTCCGGGTGGATATTGTCACCCCCCACATCGCCGACAAGTGGTTTGTTCACGAAGTGACCCGTTCCAACTATAAGCAGCTCATTCAGGCCGGCGTCAACATCTATGAATTCACGCCGGGCTTCATTCACGCCAAGGTGGTGGTGGTCGACGACGAATACGCCGTCGTAGGAACCCAGAATTTTGATTACCGCAGCTTTTATCTCCACTTTGAATGCGGCGTCTGGATGTACCGCAGCAGCGCTATTCAGCAGGTTACCGCTGACTTTAAGGAAATCTTAAAGGTCTCCCAGAAGATGACCCTCGAAGACTGTAAAATTCCTTGGTACATGCGTCCGATCCGCGGATTTTTAAAGGTTTTCGCTCCGCTCATGTGATTTTGTCGCCTCTGACATATTTTTTAGAGTCTTTATAGGAAAACAGTTTATTTTTGCGCTTATCGGGCACCCTAAAACCAATATTTGACAAACAGATAGCACTGTGCTATACTCAAATCAATATCAAAACATAATGATGGAAAGAGTATGCCCTATTCCAGACTTCAGAGAGCTTTTGGCTGGTGGGAAAAAGCAGATGGGTTGGGCGGAAGATGGTTCTTGAATGGCGCGCCTGAGAGATTTCTTTAGGGTGCGACAGGTCCGCCTGTTACAGCGGCAGAATATCGCAGCGTATTCGATGAGGCGCTTGCCGTGAGGCCGGCGCAAAGTGAAGTGGTACCACGGGATTTTACGTCTCGTCTTCATTAGGGTCTTCCCTATTGCGGACGGGACTTTTTTTATGCCCGATCGCGAATGTGGAGGAAGCAAATCGTCATGAGAAAGGAAGATTTTTATGGACGACAAAAAGTTTTATATCACAACGGCTATCGCTTATACCTCTCAGAAGCCCCATATCGGCAATACCTATGAAATCGTGCTGACCGACGCCATCGCCCGCTCCAAGCGGATGCAGGGCTATGATGTGTATTTCCTTACCGGCACCGACGAGCATGGGCAGAAAATCGAGGACTGCGCCAAGGCGGCAGGCATCTCCCCCAAGGAGTACGTAGATAACATTTCTGGGCAGGTCCGTACCATCTGGGATACCATGGACACCACTTATGACCAGTTTATCCGTACCACCGACGATTATCACGAAAAAACGGTCCAAAAAATTTTCAAAAAGCTCTACGAGCAGGGGGACATTTACAAATCGGAATACAGCGGGCTGTACTGCGTCCCCTGTGAGTCCTTTTTCACCGAAAGCCAATTGAAAGACGGCTGTTGCCCGGACTGCGGACGTCCCGTCCAGGAGACCAAGGAAGAAGCCTACTTCTTCAAGATGAGCAAATACCAGGATAAGCTCATGAAGCACATCGAAGAGCACCCTGATTTCATCATTCCCGAGTCCCGAAAAAAAGAAATGGTCAATAACTTCCTGAAGCCGGGGCTCCAGGATCTCTGCGTCTCGAGAACCTCCTTTAAATGGGGTATCCCCGTCACCTTTGACGACAAACACGTCATCTACGTCTGGATCGACGCACTGTCCAACTATATCACCGCCCTAGGCTACGACCCCGACGGAAATTCGGATGACCTTTACAAAAAATACTGGCCCGCAAACGTCCACATCATCGGCAAGGATATTCTGCGGTTCCACACTATCTATTGGCCCATTATTTTGATGGCCCTGGGTGAGCCGCTGCCCAAACAGGTCTTTGGCCACCCCTGGCTGCTGTTCGGCGCAGATAAGATGAGCAAGTCGAAAGGCAACGTCATCTACGCCGACGATCTCGTCCGCCTCTTTGGAGTGGACGCGGTGCGCTACTACCTTCTCTCCAATATGCCTTACGGTCAGGACGGCAACATCACCTACGAGACCTTTATCGCCAAATACAACGCGGAGCTTGCAAATACTTTGGGAAATCTCGTGAACCGCACCGTCACCATGGCTAATAAATACTTTGGCGGCGAGATCAACGAGGCAAAAATCGAAAACGACCTGGATGCCGACCTGAAAAAGACGGCGGAAGAAGCGTTCTCAGCTTCCGTTTCCCTCATGGACGAATACCGCACTGCCGATGCGCTGGCTAAAATCATCTCCCTTTGCCAGCGCTCCAACAAATACATTGACGAGACAGCCCCCTGGGCGCTGGCAAAAGAAGAGCAGCAGATTCCTCGCTTGAAAACAGTCCTTTCTAACCTGATTGAGTCCATTCGGGTCATCGGCGTGGCCCTCTTCCCCTTTATGCCCTCCACATCTGCGGCGATTCTCGAACAGATCAACGCTGCCGGCAGTGATTTTGCTTCTGCGAAAGCCTTCGGTACCGGAAAAGCTCGAAAAGTCGGTGAAGCTAAGGCTCTCTTCGCCCGCATTGACGAGGAGAAAATGATGGAGCGCATCCAAAATGAGATCGTTGAGCCCCAGATGAAGGAAGCGGCCGCCAAAGCGGCGAAAGAGGCTCCTTTCGAGGCAGCAGAAGGCGTTGCCTCTCTGTCAGACCTCATTTCTATTGACGATTTCGCCAAGGTAGAGCTGCGAGTGGGCGAAGTGCTCTCCTGCGAGAAGCTAAAAAAATCAAAAAAACTGCTTCGCCTCATGGTAAACGACGGACAGGGCGAGCGCCAGGTGCTCTCCGGCATTTCCCAGTGGTACGCGCCGGAAGACCTCATCGGCAGGAAAATCGTCCTGGTGGCGAATCTCAAACCCGCTAAGCTCTGCGGTGAGGAAAGCTGCGGCATGATTTTGGCCGCAGACTGTCCCGAAGATGACGTGAAAGTCATCTTCGTGGACGATTCCATTCCCGCTGGTTCCAAAATCCGATAATCAATTATGCCCCGCCGTCAATTCAAAAACGGCGGGGCATTCCTTTTTATCCTCTCATCCTTTTTTCTTTTCTAAGTAAATGAAAACCGCCCGGATGCTACTTCCAGGCGGTTTTCGGTTTGTGGAGATTATAGAGATTAGAGGATTGCAGTTTAAAATGCGGTTATGCCGCAATAGCATGGTTTACTCATCCAACGCGTATTTGCCTTGAACGGGCTCTTCCCGGCAGACCCATTTGCCGTTGGTGAAATCCGGAAACGCCACCGGCATACTGCCCATGGAAATGGACTGTTCAGACAGGCAGGTTACCGCCATCCAGCTGGCTGCGTCGTAGATGTCAATGGGGGTTTCAATGCCGTTTTGAACGCTGTATAAAAAGGCTTTGAGCACCAGATAATCGATGCCGCCGTGATCGTCGTGTAAATCTTGCTGGAGATAATCCTTCCAAATGGGGTGGTCATACTGTTCCAGATAGTCCTCCATCTTTTCCCAAGGTTCGCCGTCCATGTTCACCTGGTTTACAAACTCTTTCTCAAAGTAGACCGAATCATTGAGCTCCATCCAGATGCCCTTAGTTCCATGGACGCCGTTTCCCCGGGAATAAGGCCGGGGAATGGAAATGTTGTGAGTGAGGGTAATCGTCTCCCCTCTTGCGCATTTGATGACGGTGGTGATGATGTCGCCGATTGCAAAACGGTGGTAGGGACCGTCTTGCAAGCCATAACGGTTTTCCGCCACTTCGTTGAAACCTCTGGATTTGGAGGCAGTAGCTGTCAAAGTCAAAAATCGGTTTCCTCGGTTGATGTCAAGATATTTTGCGATAGGGCCCAGCTCGTGGGTTGGATAGAGCTCGGCGTTGCGGTAAAGATTGTGCTTGGTACGCTGGTCGCCGTTTTCCAAGCCATTTACGATGTCCACCCGCAGGTCGTGCTGATAGCTTCCCTCACAGTGGACCACTTCGCCGAACAGGCCCTCCCGGATCATCCGCAGAACCGCCAGCTCTCTCCTGCCGTAGCAGCAGTTTTCCAGCATCATGCAAGGGGTGCGGGTGGCTTCATAAGTCTTGACCATGTCCCAGCACTGCTCAATGGAGGAGGTCCCCCCCACTTCAAAGCCGGTGTATTTTCCCGCCTTCATCGCATCAATGGCGATACCCACATGTTCGTTCCAAGAAGTGGCGATGATGACGGCATCAATGTCGGGCTTTGCGAGAATTTCGTGGTAGTCGGTGCAGACGTCTGGCATATACCCGCTCTTTTCCTTGATGATGTCGGCGCCTTTCTGCGCCCGCTCCTCGATGAGATCGCAAACCGCCGAAATATGCGCTTCTGGAATAGTTGTAAGGGTTGTCAAAAGGCCGCGAGCCCGGTTGTTGGAGCCGATGATGCCCAAGTTGACATTTTTCTTTGTATTCATAAAAACACCTCTTAGAAGATTGTTATATTTAGTACCGTAAACCGGTGTTCCTTTTCTTGCTTTTATCATAGTCCAAATCAAAGAGGTCGTCAACGGAGTTTCTCAAAGTGGATATAAACCTTGAGTTTTGATTGATAGTTATTAAATTGCCTGCGTCGTTTTTTGTTTATATTTTCTATATTGTTCTTCTATTTTTGGTTGTTTTGACATTATAAAATTTTCTTTTTTCCAGGAAATTTAGAAAATGATCTATTTTCTATTGCATCCAAACACAAATCTGGTATACTGTGGAAAAAAGCAAATTGAGCATGCCTGTAAAAATTATAATTACAATTCTCAGTACCTTTTCCATTACCAGCCGTTTTCAGGACAGATATGTTCAGAAGCTATTCATTAGAGGGGGTATTCAACATGTTGATTAAAGAACTCATTGCTGAAATGGAGCGCGATGCAGCCCGTGAAGTCGGAAAAATCGCCACCTGCGACACTGTTAAAGCCGGCCAAGCAGAAGAGGTTATCAAGGGAATCGCCGTCTCCATGTTTGCTACGCCTGAAGTGATTCGGGCAGCCGGAGAAATCGGCGCCAACTTTCTCATCGTTCACGAGCCTGTCTATTACAACCACTTTGACAGCGAAATTCCAAACAGCATCGGGCGAGAAAAACAGACGCTGATCGATCGACTTGGCATGACTATTTATCGGTTTCACGACCATCCTCACTACACAAATCCGGATACCATCTGCGAGGGAATGCTGGAGGCCATCCACCTCCCCGGTGTGTTGGAAGAGCGCGAACCGCTCAAAAGCAACCGGTATTTATTGGACACACCGATGACTGCTAAGGAGCTTGCCGTTCATCTGGAAAAGCAGTTACATATTAAGCACGTTAAAATTGCCGGTTGCACCGATCAAAAAGGCAAAGCATTGTCCTTGGCCTTTGGGGCGGCAAGCGACGTGGCAGTGGAGTTGGGGACTGTTGATTTTGTTTTGACCGGCGAGACTTCCGAATGGAGCGTTGCGGAAATCGCCAGGGATTATGCCCAGATGGGATACAACAAGGCAATTCTCGTCATGGGGCACATCGGCTCTGAGCGAAACGGTATGATGCTGGTTGCCCACCGCCTTCAGCAGATCCATCCTGACATTCCGGTGCGTTATCTGGAATGTGGAGAGGTATATTCCTACACGGATTAATAGCTGGCTTTACCAAGAAAATCAGCTCTTTGGAAAGGACTTGACAGCATGACAAACGTTTTATACGTTCCTTTGGACGAACGGGCCTGTAACTACAAATTCCCCCAGCAGCTGGCTCAAATGAGCGGCTGCATCCGCCTGCTAATCCCACCAGAATCCATCATGGGATACCGCAAAGATCCCGCCGACTGCGAAGCCCTTTGGCAGTGGCTTTTCGACCACGCTGGGCAATGCCAATACGCCATTCTGTCGGTAGACACTCTGGTTTACGGCAATATCCTCAATTCCCGGCTTCACCATCGCACGATGGAGGACTGTGAGCGGCTTCTCGGCAACTTTAGAAAGCTTAAGGCCTTAAATCCCACTTTGGAAATCCATGCCTTCAGTATCGTCGCACGAGTGGCCGCCTACAATGGCTCCATGGAGGATCCGGATTACTGGGAAACCCACGGCCGTGATATCTGGACATACACCATACTGCGGGATAAACTGAGCAGAGGTGAGGCCACTGCCGAAGAACGCAAGGAATACACCGAACTAGTTGCTCTCATCCCTCCGGAATATTTAAACGATTTTCTCACCCGCCGCAAAGTGGACAGGGCAGTCAATCTGGCCTGTGTGGACTTGACTCATGAGGGCGTTTTCGAAATGCTCACCATCCCAAAAGACGACACGGCAGAATATGGCTACGCTGCGCTGGACCAAATGGCGATTTCGGAAAAAATCCGAGAACACCGGCTCATGGGACGGGTATTGGTCTACCCAGGGGCTGACGAGCTGGGCTGCGTTCTTCTGGCCCGAGTGTTTTGCCGGATAAACTCCTATACGCCCCGGGTCTATGTCCGATATTCCTCCACCCTGGGCCCTCTGGTCATCCCCATTGTCGAAGACCGCCCTTTAAATGAAGGGATTAAGGCACAGATTACCTCCCTGGGAGGCATCGTGGAGGACAGCGCTACCCAGAGCGACTGTATGCTGGCAGTACACTCCCCCGGCAAAGAGATGATTGACAGCTGTTTTCAGGATCACAAAGATTTGACCTTTACAAGCCACATCAACACCGACGAATTTATCCGGTATATCAACGATTATATCGACTGTCAGCAGAAGGCAGTGGGCGTGGCTGACGTGGCTTTCATTAACGGTTCCGACAAAGAATTTATGGATTATCTTCTGGTTTCCGGAACTTTACACCGCGTCCAGAGCGTGGGTGGCTGGAACACCGCCATGAACACCGTGGGCGTGGTTTTGGCGCAGACGGTAATCGCCGCATACCGCAATCGGTTTGACGGCGACTGCGGTGCCTACCGTCTATCCGAAGAATTCAAAATGCACGACGTGGTCCAGGACTGGCTTTTCCAGGCTGATGCTTTGCAGACCTTTTTCGCCGCCTATAAACCGAAGATCGACGTCTTTAACCTGCGGGAACATTACGAGGAAAGCTACGCTTTTATTGGCCGCGAACTTCATCGCCTTATTGATGAGAAGTTCAGCGGAACATATAAAGGTGCGGATATCGTGCTGGAAAACTTGGGCTGTCATTGGGACGGCGCTCAGTATATCCGGTTTGATCTCTCGCTGGAAGGAATAGCGCAGCGGTGGAACCGCTAAAAACCGCCCACCCCTCTGTTCCGGAAAGGAGAGTAAAATGAAACGAGAAATGGGGATCGCCCGATGTGGGCTGGCGTGCTGTCTGTGCGGGCAAAATGATTCCTGCGACGGATGCAACGCGGACCAATGTACCGACAAAGAATGGTGTGAAAACCGCAGGTGTTCTATGGAAAAAAACATATCCGGCTGCTACGCCTGCCCCGAAGCCTGTTCCAAGGGACTGCTGATGAAAACAAAAACCCTCGCCTTTAAATTGTTTGTCCAGCGTTATGGAATGGAGGCGCTGCTGGACTGCCTGGAACAAAATGAACGAAATGGTGTTGTCTACCATCGGGAAGGAATCATCGGCGACTACGATGGCTTGGAGGATGTAGAAAAGTTGATTGCATTTATCCTCACCGGGAAAAAATAGCAGTACAACAGAGCGGGCACCGTCCTTTTTGGACAATGCCCGCTCTTTTATATCGATTTTAATGGGCCGACACGTGGTTCGGGTTTTCTTCCAGCGCATTTAATAGCTGATGAGAAGGGTCCTCCTTGAACACCGTCCCCCACGCCCGCAGCAGATTCTCCGGTGTCACGTAAACTGGTTCGATGCCTACAAAAGATGGAACCTTCTTGCCGATAAGGGAGCCGGCCGCAGCCAAAGCCATGGCCATTCCCTGCTCATATGGAAGCTGAGCGCTCAGCGCCTTGACCATGCCGCCTTTGGCCATATTGAGGGCCATAGCGTATTCCAGGTCGGCGGTAACCACTGCTACGTCTGAACGATTCAAGTCGTTTAAGGCATTCATCACATGCATAGCCGGTCCTTCCCAACTGATATAGAGTCCTTCAATCTCCGGATGCATCTTCATCAGTTCCAAGGTTTTAGCATAGGCGTTTTCTTCATTCTCAAAGGATACAGAACCCACGATATTCAGCTCTGGATACTCTTCCATGAGGATCTGTTCAGCGGCATTGTCCCGCTGCATAGTGCTGTAGTAGTAGGCAGAACCGTGTTTGATAAGGCCGACGTTTTTAAGATTATGCTTTCGCATATATTCACCCAGTCCGCGTCCTGCCTGCCGCCCGTGAGAACGTTCATTGACCGACACACAGGAGACATAGTCCTTGGGAGTCAGGCCGTTTGGCACGTTTGTGATGAGCACAAGTTTTGTTTTGCTGGCGGCAATTTTTTTGAAAGCCGCCGAGGTTTTAACACTGTCGGTGGGAATGGAAATCAAAATATCCGGTTCCAACGACAACAGGCTATTCAGCTGTTTTGACTGCATCACGGGGTCAAAATGGGCATCGGTCACCGCCAAAAGGGAAATCCCTAAGGCGTTGAACACATCTTTAATGCCCTGCTCGTGAAGGTTCATCCAAGCCTTTCCAGTGTAATGGAAAGAGATAGCCGCCGTATATTTACCATCCCGGATTTGTTTTTTTTCACCGTCGGTGAGCTGAAGCTGGTCCAAAGAAGCTGCCTTTTCTCCAAAAGGCCCGCGGCCGATGCCGATAGTGGAGGCCCGCACCCGCAGCTCAGTGGGGACAACGATATGAGCCCGGTTATCTTCTTTAGAGCTGCCTGTTCCTCCGTCACTGGGCTGAATATGCTTTAAGAGCTCCTCTACCACATGTTCGCCAATTTTGTCGGTATTCTGAGCCACTGTCGTAATGTGAGGTTCCAGCAAAGCCGCCCACTCAAAGTCGTTGAATCCAACAATGGACAAGTCTTTGGGGCAGGAAATATTGTTGGCGTCAATAAACCGGAAAATGGCAATAATGGTTTTGTAATTTGCCGCAAAAATAGCGGTGGGCGGGTTTGAGCCTAAGAGCAGGGTTTTCAGTGCACTGAAAATCTGCTCGTCGGTAGTCAAATCCGACACCACATAGCGGGGGTCGAAGCTGATATTGTTTTTCTCCAGCGCTGAGCGGTATCCGTTGATCCGCTCTACATTGGATTCCGAGTTCCGATTGCCGCAAATTAGAGCGATGTTTTCGTGCCCACTTCGAATTAAATGGGTAGTCGCCTTATAAGCGCCGCCAAAATTATCGGAAGTGATAACGTCTGCGCCTAAGCCCTCTATATCTTTCCCCACCAATACCACGGGGATTTTCAACTTGCCCAATTGCTTTGTAAGCACCGTCTCATCTGCGTCAGGAAAAACAATGACCCCCAGAGCGCCAGGGGAAGAGAGCAAAAGCTGCTGATAGATTTCCAGCTTTGCCCCATCTTTGCCATAATCCACTGAAATCAGAGAGATGCCTCTCTGCTTTAGCCCTCGCTCTATTTTCTCCTCCACTTCCAATTGAAAAGAGTTGTGGATATCTGAAGCCAGCAAAACCACAAACTTGCGATTTGTAGCCAGAGCGACCGCCTTGTTCTTCTTGATGACAAAATTAGGTGGAAACTCCAGCGCTTCGATGGCGTCCTCTACTCGTTTGACTAGTTCCGGACTGACATATCTGGTTTTATTTACAACGTGGGAAACAGTGGCGGCAGATACCCCCGCCATTTTTGCGACATCGTTGATGGTAGCCATAATGAATCCCCAATCCTAGATAAAATAAATAAAATCCCAAAAATATACTTTTTATTTTTGCACAATTTTTATAATTTGCTTTTTATTATTATTTTAACGCGATAAAGCCACTCTGTCAATAAAAAATAGAAAAATTTTTGCGTTTTACCAGAAAAAGGCATAAATTTTGCCCCCTTTCCGTTGACTTTTTTACAAAAATGTGATAGGATAAAAACAAGAATAAAGGATTTTGCGCAAAGACAGAAAAATGTATTCGTTTTCTTTTTTGATGGGGAAAACTTAACAAAATAGTTTCTTTGCGGTCACTAATTTTAGTGAATCCTTGTATTAAAATGGTATTATAACAGAAAAAGGAGAATGATCGGCATGAAATTAGGATTTGTCAGCGCAATTTTAGACACCTATTCCTTTGAAGAAGTCATCGACTTCGCAAGCAGCCACGGTTTTGAATGCGTCGAGATGGCCTGCTGGCCCGGCGGCAAAGCGGAACGCAGGTATGCGGGCGTCAGCCACATCAACGTGGATGACATGAGTGAAGAAAATATCGCATACATCAAAGACTACTGCGCCAAGAAAAACGTAGAGATTTCCTCTTTGGCCTTCTACCCCAATACAATGGATGAAGACTTGGAAAAAAGAAACGCAAATATCGAACATTTGAAAAAGGTTATCATCGCTTCTCACAAGTTAGGCGTTGGCATGGTCACTACTTTTATCGGCCGGATGCAGACGAAAAACGTCGACGAAAACATCGAGGAGTTCAAGAAAGTTTGGCCTCCCATCATCAAATTCGCGGAAGAAAACGATGTGAAAGTTGCCATTGAAAACTGCCCCATGCTCTTCGGTTATGATCAGTGGCCCGGCGGACAGAATCTGTTTACTACCCCGGCTATCTGGAGAAAATGCTTTGAGATCATCCCCAGCAAGAACTTCGGCCTCAACTATGATCCTTCCCATTTCGTATGGCAGATGATTGATTACGTCAAACCTATCTACGAGTTCAAAGACCGCATCTTCCACGTCCATTATAAAGACATTAAGGTCTACCGGGACAAACTTAACGACTGCGGCATCATGGCCACTCCCCTTTCGTTTATGTCCCCGAAACTGCCGGGCCTCGGCGATGTAGACTGGGGTAAATATGTATCCGCACTCACCGACATCGGCTACGATGGATATACCTGCCTGGAAATTGAGGACAAAGCCTTTGAAGGCAGCAAAGAACGCGTCGAAGCTTCTCTGGATTTAGCAAAACGCTACATCGAGCAGTTTGTAATCTAAGCCCTTCATTATTTCTCATAAAACTACAACAACGCACCAAATTTTATAGGATTGCCTTTTACAGCACATATGAATAAAGATTTAATGAGTATACGCTCTTCCGAAATTTTATCAATATCGTTTCCCCGTCTACTCTCCAGGTTCCAAACAAATAAAAGCACGAAGCGGAAATAGGAAAACCGCTTCGTGCTTTTTGTTCCGGATGATGGAACCCTTAACTGGAAATAAACGAATTGAGCGCTATGGCCTGTTGCCAGCATGCAAACGTTAGGAGGCCCGCAGCTAGCAACGAGCATATGCATGTTAAGGAAGAGGTTGGAAGACCTTTTTGCAACATTCTCATATCATTGCCGATGTTAAGAAAGACAGGGCGTCAACAGAGCCTTTCTTATACACAGGGCTCCCATTTACCGGATTCAGAAGATTTCATAACAGCATCGCAAACTTTCTCGACCTGATAGCCAACCTGGAAGTTAGTGGTAGGCTGTTTGCCTTCGGTGATGGCTTTGATGAAATCGTAGATTTCGATGGTCTTCAGTTCGCCATAACCGATGTTCATACCGGGAATATTCCAAGTAACTTCGCCGTAGAAGTGGGCGGGACCGGTGTAGATGGTTTTGAAGCCACGGCGGTCGTCGGGATCTTTGGCGAAGCAGACTTGCAGCTCGTTAAGCCGCTCGTAGTTGAAGCAGATAGAACCTTCGGTTCCATGGAGCTCCACAGTGATAAAGTTGTTACGGCCCCAGGCGTTACGGGTCGCTTCAATGCTTCCCACAGCGCCGCTCTTAAATTTAACCAGGAAGGAGTTTTCGTCGTCTACATCAACAGGCGCTTTCTTGGCGTCGGGTCCCAATTTCACAGTACCCAGAAGGTCTACTCCGCCTTCCTGAACGGGTCTCTCGGTGATGTAAGTTTTAACGGTGGAAACGACGGAGTCAATGTCTCCTGCCAGCATCTGAGCAATGTCGATGACATGGGAAGCGATGTCTCCCAAAGTTCCGGCACCGGCAATCTCTTTCTGGAATCTCCAGGAAAGCGGAGAGGATGGATCAGCGGACCAGCTCTGGAGATAAGTGCATCTGACATTGAGGATTTTACCGATGGAGCCTTCGTCGATGAATTTCTTGGCGAGAACCAGAGCGGGAACTCTTCTGTACTGATAAGCGTTCATTGAGATAACGCCCTTCTTCGCAGCCTCAGCAGCGGCGGCAGCCATCGCCTCGGCGTCTTTGCGGGTGCTTGCGATGGGTTTCTCACAGAGAACATGTTTGCCGGCATTCAAAGCGGCAATAGCGATAGGAGCATGGGCGTTGTTGGGAGTACAGATACTGACGATGTCGATCTCAGGATCATTTACAACATCATGCCAGTCAGTGCACCATTTTTCATATCCAAATCTCTCGCAGGAATCTTCCGCGATTTTGGGGTCGATGTCGCAAAGGGTTTTCAGCACCGGATATGCGGGAGCCGGCCAGAAAAATTTCGGCATATTGGAGTAAGCAACGGTGTGAGCCTTGCCCATAAAGCCTGCACCAACCAGAGCAACGTTTAATCTTTTCATTTCAAAAACCTCCATTTGCAATTGTGTTTAATGTACTTTTAAAGCGTTTTCTCCTTTTTTCCGAAAACAGGTGAAAACGCAGCCAATACCTGTGAAAACTTAGCCTAATAAGTTACTATAAACCCTTGAAATTACGGCATTTTTTCTCACTGAATTCAACGCAGAAAGTTTTGCGTAAATTTTTCCTCATATTTATAATATCACTCTAAAAAGCCTTTGTCAACTATTTATAGGTAAGAAAAATTATTGTTTTTGCTAATATTTTATGAATATTTTTCTGTATTTTTATGCTTTCTTTTTCCGCTGGGCCATGTTGTTCATGGCAACGGCCAAAACGATGATTGCGCCTTTGACAACCGTCTGCTGAGAGGTTGTCAGACCCGCCAAAATCAGACCGTTGTTGATAACGCCCATCAAAATGGAGCCAACTAGCGCACCGATAACCGAACCAACACCGCCGCTCATTGCAGTACCGCCCAAAACAACCGCCGCGATAACGGACATTTCGTCTCCATCGCCGAAGGAGTGGCGTCCAGAGCCCATACGTCCCGCGTAAAGGATACCAGCAAACGCCGCGAACGCGCCGGACATCATGAAAATCATGATTTTGGTCTTGACCACCTTGATGCCGCTGTAGCCAGCAGAAGTCTCATTGCCACCGACAGCCAACGTATGGCGTCCGAAAGGCGTTTTGTTGAAGATAATAATGCCGACAACATAGAACAAAATAGTCCAGAAAATCAAAACCGAAATTCCGCCTATATAGCCTTGGCCGAAGATGGTGTTGAAGGTGCCGTTTTTAATCGGAACAGCCTTAGTATCGGTGATCCACATGGCGCTTCCCCGCAGGACGTACATCATGCCGAGAGTAGCCAGGAAGGATGGGAGCCGCAGCTTAGTAACCAGCAGTCCGTTGATCGCGCCCACAGCCACACCGAAGAGGATGCCAACGACAAGCGCAAGGGGAATCGAGTTGGTGGTCTGGAGAATCAGCGCCACCAGCATCGCCGTCATAGCCGCTACAGCGCCGACAGTCAAGTCAATTTGTCCCGCTGCGATGACAAAGGTGCCGGCGACAGCCATAATCGAAATCATCGCCGTCTGTCTGAGGACGTTCATCAGGTTGGTTCCATTGAAGAAGTCCTTGCCCAGGATAATGGCGAAAAGCAAAAGTACGACTACAAATACGATGTACACCATGTATTTGCTCCATTGGATTTTCTTAAAAAATGGAGTTTTGGGTGCTGTAGCACTAACATTGTTGGATGGCATTTTGAAGTTCCTCCTCCGTCTGAATATCTCGGCGGGCGATTTCACCGGTGATGCGCCCGTCAAACAGGGTGATAATGCGGTCGCAGACCGCCATTAGCTCGGTGAGCTCCGAGGAAACGAACAATACAGCGTTTCCTTCATCAGCAAATTTGCGGATAATGTCGATAATTTCAGATTTTGCACCGATATCGACACCCGCCGTCGGTTCATCCAGCATCATGATACGCGGCTTCATATTGAGCCACTTGGCCAAAACGACTTTCTGCTGGTTTCCTCCGGACAGCTCACTGATAGTTTTCTTGATGCCGCTTGTGACGATGTTTAGCTGACTGACGTTTTCAGTAGTCATCTGGTCCGCCGCCTTGTCGTTCACAATCGGGGTGTGACGGTATACCATCTTTTTAAGGATGGGCAAAACAGCATTATCCTTCACGGTATGCATCAAAACAAGTCCCTGTTTTCTGCGGTCCTCGGGAATCAGGGCAAATCCGCTGCGGATGGCGTCCGAAACCGAATTGGTACGGACTGGCTTCCCATCTACATAGACTTCCCCTCCCTGTTTCTTACGGATGCCAAAGAGGGTCTCGAGAATTTCAGTGCGTCCGCTGCCCATCAGGCCGGCAAAGCCTAAGATTTCTCCTTTTTTAAGTGAGAAAGAAATATCGTTAATTTTGTCGTTGATCTTCAGGTTTCTAATATCTAAAATATCTTCGCCATCCGTATCATACGTTCTTTCCACCCACTCAAACTTCTTTTGAGAAGATTCGCCGCCTACTAAATGGGAGATAATTTTTTCCAAGTTCATGTTTTCGATCGAATCGGTCAGCACCAGCTGGCCATCCCGCAGAATCGTAATCGAATCTGCAATCTCCAAGATCTCATTCATCCGGTGAGAAATATAAACCATAGAAACGCCTTGAGCTTTCAAGTCCCGCATGATCCGGAACAGTTGGGCCGTCTCGGAATCAGAGAGAGACGCTGTAGGTTCATCCAGAACAAGAATTTTAGCATCCTTGGACAAAGCTTTCGCAATCTCAATCATCTGGCTCATACCGACGCTCAGTTGGTTGACAGTCGTCGTCGGGCTTACGTCGATGCCCAGATTATTGAGAATTTCTTCCGCTTTTTTGTTCATCGTTTTGGTATCGCGGATCCCAAATTTACTCAGCTCCTGGCCGAGAAAAATGTTTTCTGCCACCGTCATGGTCTGAATTAGAGAGAGTTCCTGGAAAATCATTGCGATACCGTTGTTTTTCGCGTCTGTGGTATTATGAATTTCCTTCTTTTCCCCTCTGACGTAAACCTCACCGGAATCCTTAGTATAAACACCGGTCATGATTTTCATTAAAGTTGATTTGCCCGCGCCGTTTCCGCCAACCAGCGCATGGATCTCACCTTGCTGCAAGGTAAAATCGATGCTCTTCAAAACGGGAACCGAGGCAAATGATTTACAGATCCCTCTCATCTCCAGTATTGTTTCACTCATTTTCACCACTCATTTCTTGAAAAGAATAGCCTGCGACCCCTTTCCATCACAAAAACTGATGTAGGACAAGAGCCGCAGGCTCAGCAGATTTACAAATTATTTAGCAGCGTCTACGAGAGCCTGAGGAGGATCTACGTGGTAGACATCTTTGTAAGCCTCGAGTACGTTGGACTGGTCGACGCGTTTCGCGGGAACTGCAACGTAAGCAGGAGTTTCTTTTCCAAGCAGAGCGTAAGCCGCGAGCATAGCTTCAGCGACACCCTGGTCATAGGGAAGCTGAGCGCCCAAACCGAGGACATTGCCTTCCGCGATTTCGATGGCGACGTTGTTGCCAAGGTCGATAGTGCTGAGGAGAATATCACTGCGGTTAGCTGCTCTCAGAGAAGAGAGGACGCCTTCACAGGGGATATCCCAGTGAGCGAAGATCGCCTGTACTTCAGGATGCTGAGTCAGCATGGCATCAGCCACGACATCACAGGCGTTTTCATCCTGGAAGCCCATCTTGGCGACGATTTCGATGTTCGGATATTTTTCAGCCATCGTCTTTTCGAACGCTTCCAGTCTCTGATTGGTTACGAAGAAGTCAACATCATAGAAGATAACGCCAATTTTGCCTTCGCCGTTGAGCGCTTCACCGATCAGGTCAGCAGCGATGATGCCGTTGCCGTAGTTATCAGCGGAGACGGTGCCGACATAGTCTGTGCCAGCGGTAAAGCCGGTGGGAACGTTATCCATGAACACAATCTTGATGCCCGCCTCGGAAGCTCTGCGGTATGCGTCGGCTGTAGCGGTGGCATCGGTCGGGATGGAAACCAGAATGTCGGGTTTCTTCGCCATGATGGTTTCGATGTCGGCAACCTGCTGTTCAGCGGAGAAATCCGCGTCGGTTGTGGCGACGATTTCGATGTTGAGAGCCTTAAACGCATCGGTCAGGCCCTGCAGCTGGGAAGCAGACCAGTCATTTCCGCCGTAGTGGAAGGAAATACCAGCTTTGTAGCCACCCTCACGGATTTTTTTGATCTCGTCATCGGTCAGGCTCAAAGAAGTTGCGGGTGTAGCCGTCTCACCGTTAGGACCGGTGGATTTGATCTCAGTGTTCTCGCCCTCGATCTTGAGAACTTTCTGCGCCTCGGCGATAGCGTCGTCGCCTGTGTCAGACTGGGACTGAGAGGACGGCTCGGAAGAAGATTCGCTGGAGGAATCTCCGTCGCCGTTTCCACATGCGGTCATGCCGACTGCCATGGTCGCTGCCAACAGGATGGCCAAAAGTTTCTTGATTTTCATTGTTCTTTCTCCCCCTATTTTGAATTTACAAGGCGCCGTTCAATTATAATTTGCCTTGCAGATATTTATAGGATGTCTCGCATGCTTCGCATGGATCACCCGAATACCCGTCGATTTCCACCAGCCAGTCTCCGCTGTAGCCTCTGCTCTTCAGGAAGGAAATGATGGCTTCCAAATCGATTTCGCCAGTGCCCAGAGGAACAAACTCGCCGTTTCTCAGGTCTTTAAGATGAACGTATTTGATCCGGTCGTAGTATTTCTGGATCAACTCAAGAGCATCTCCGCCGCCCGCTACCAGATGGGCAATATCCGGGCAGAAAGCAATATCAGTAAGCGAGAACAGTTTGTCGATCTGCTCAGGGCTCTGAACGATACAGCCCAGATGCGGATGATAACTGGGAGTCATTCCATATTTTTTGACAATCTCAGCCGCTTTGTCTAGCCCGGTGGCCAGGAAAGCGTAATCAGAATCCTTGATGCCAGCCGCTCGGACAGCGCCGCCGCCCAAAACGATGTGTTTGGCGCCCAATTTGGAGGCCAATTCGCAGGTGTTCTCGATGCGGAAAAGCTCATCGTCAAGAACTTCCTTATATATGTAGCTGGCACCGATATAAACACCCATCAGGGTAACGCCGTATTTTTTCAACAGGTTTGATAACTTATCGGGATCGTCTTTGTAATCATCCAAATTGCCATCAAAGATTTCAACCGAATTGTATCCCTTTGACGCAATTGCCTTAATGGCCTCTTCCATATCGCACATGGTCACATAGCGGACATCCTTAGGGCCAACCACACCGTTTCCGTGTCCAACCAGCGGGCCAAATGCATTGGTCATATAACCGACTTTCATGATATGTACGCTCCTTTCTTCAACGGGGTCTTACCCGCCCGCAGCCGGCAAAATATTTTTCTATATTTTTCTGACTGCTCACTATACTGGCTTTTTTTACCTGAATCGTCAAGAAAATAATTTGAGGAAAAATTCACTTGAATTCAGTTTAGTAAATTTTACGTAATTTTCTTTTCACCTATACATTACCACTAAAAAACTCCAATGTCAACAACTTTTATGAAAATTGTATAGATTTTTTTCATGTAAAAATGTAAAAATACAAAAAAGTCCGTTGCCATGGGCTTTTTTGCCATCTATCTATTAAAAACAATTTTGAAGGATTGGCAGTTTTTAAAATTCTTACCGCAAATCACACAAAAAATATTGACATTCTATCTGTTTTGGTGCAAAATAGATATAGAGATGCAGAAAAATTTGCGCAATTAATTGAAATTTGAAGGGTGCTGTTTCTATTTTACATTTTAAAATTGTTTTTTCATATGGAAATAGAAAAATTAAGAAAAATCAAAAACGATTGCTGATAACCATTACCTTTATGCCAACAAACATTCTCTTCCTTATATAAAGTAGTGCTTTTTTCATCCATTGTCCGATATATTATAGGTATAAGCAGGCTCTTTCATTTTCAAACGGCTTCATTTTCGTATGTTATGGATTCTGATGCTATTGAGAACCGGTTCCGTTCTGCTATTGTTGCCCACAGTCAGAACCATCCCCCAGTGGTTTTCAAAATTCTGTTCCGCTTTCTGAAAAGAGAACCATTCTCTTCATCGTCAGATCCATTTCAGGCTAATATTTCTTTTAGGAGGATTATTATGAAAAAGGTTTTATGTGCAATGCTTGCCGCGGTCATGGTGACCATGTCTCTGACATCCTGCGGCGACAACGGCGGTTCTTCTTCTGATGCGAGCCCCTCTGATTCCCAGAGCAGCGCAAGCGCCCCTGAAGGCAACAACACCACTGCAAATCCTGATGGCCCCATTGCAATCGTTGTTCCTGCTGCCGAACACGGTTGGATGGCCGGTATCGCTTACTTTGCAGAACAAAAATGCAAAGAAATGGGTTTAGAGGAAGGCACCGGCTACAAACTGGTCACTTCTGCCAACGTCAATGACCAGGCTAACCAAATTGAAGAGATGATCGATTTGGGCGCTTCCGCAATTGTTTTGCTGCCTCACACTGACGAAGTATCAGTAGCTGCGCAGAAAATTATGGATGCCAACATCCCACTCGTTGTCTTCGACCGTAAAGTGACCGGAGATTATACCGCCTACCTGGCCGGCGACAATCCCGGCATCGGCACTGAGAGCGCCAAGCTCATGGGCGAAAAATTGGGCGGTGAGGGCACCATTGCAGTCCTCAATGTCCCCAGTTCCGGCTCCGTCAGCACCGAGCGCGTCGATGCCTTCAAAGCCGAAATGGCGAAATCCTATCCCAACATTAAATTGGTCGACTTTACCGCGGATGACTTCACTCAGCAGTCCGGCCTGAAAACCGCCACCGACGTTTTGGTTGCAAACGAAAAGCTGGATGCCATCTTCTCCATCGATGACGAGTCTTCTCTCGGCATCCTCCAAGCTATCAACGACGCCGGCCGCACAGACATTAAATACCTGTCCGGCGCGGGCGGAAGCCAGACCTACTTCCAGAAGATCGACGAGGCCGAAGGCATCGAACTCTTCACCGCTACTTACAGCCCCAGCATGATCAAAGACGCTATTCAAGCGGCAAAGGACATCGTGGACGGCAATGATGTCGCTAAAGATAACATCATTCCTCCGACCATCGTCACCAAGGACAACGTGAGCACCGTTCTCGACGCAAATTCCCCGTACTAAAATGAAAGCAGGGGCACCCCTGCTGAGCGGCGAAGTCCCCCGCCCGCCGGGGCGGGGGAACTTTTCCGCCGATCGGAAATCCGTAAAAAGGAGTTGATTCCTGTGACAGAGCAGACAAACCTGCTAAAAGACGTAACCCCGGTTGTCGAGATGAAGGGCATTGAGAAGTCCTTTGACCGCAACCAGGTGCTCCACGGAGTAGATTTTACGCTGAAAAAAGGGTCGATCCATGCGCTTCTGGGGGAAAACGGCACGGGAAAGACCACCTTGATGAACATTTTAGGCGGAGTGCTCCCGCGGGACGGCGGAAGAGTTTTCATCCACGGCGAAGAAATCACCATCACCTCCCCCCATATGGCGGCGGAACAGGGAATCGCCTTCATCCATCAGGAACTCACCCTTGTCAACGACATGAATATCTATGAAAACCTTTTCCTCGGCTGTGAGATCAAACACGGCATCGTTGTCGGCCGGAAGGAAATGGCAAAAAAAGCTGCGGAAATTCTCAGCTTGATGCAGGTAAACTTAAGCCCTCACACCATGGTCCGGGATTTGAACGCCTCCTATAAGCAAGTGGTGGAAATTGCACGGGCTTTGATGAAAAACGCACGGGTCATCATCATGGACGAACCCACCGCGTCTTTGACCGATGTGGAAATCGAACACATCTTCACCATTATGCGCTCTTTAAAGGAAAAGGGCGTCAGTTTCATCTTCATCTCTCACAAACTAAACGAAGTAATCGAAATCTGTGACGCATATACCGTCATGCGGGACGGCCGCGTGGTGGCCAGCGGATCAATCGACAACAGCGGCCAAGAGAAAATTTCTGAAAACGACCTTGCAAAACACATGGTCGGCAAGGAGCTCTCTTACGACGACCTTTACGTCCAGAGGGAATTGGGCGGCGTCCTGCTGGAGACTAAAAATCTCAGCAGAGAAAACGAATTTCATGACATCAATCTGACTTTACATAAAGGCGAAATTTTAGGAGTTACCGGACTTTTGGGCGACGGGCGAAGCGAGCTGTTTGCAACTATCTTCGGCTGCAATCCAAAATACGGCGGAAAGATCCTATTAAATGGAAAAGAAGTCAAAATCCATTCCACACGAAAAGCCCACCGTTTGGGAATCTCTTACGTTCCCCGGAACCGAAAGGAAAACGGCATCGTCAAAGACCTTTCAGTCTCCCACAACATGTCCCTCCCCATCCTCGAAAAGCTCCGGAATTTTCTGTTCATCAGCCGGAAAAAAGAGCGACAGTCCAACGAGTATTACGTCAATGCACTGAATATCAAGGTCAGTGACATCAATAACTCTATTCTGAGCCTGTCTGGCGGCAATCAGCAGAAAGCGGTTCTCGCTAAGGCCTTGGGCTCCCTGCCCCAGATCATCATTCTCGACAACCCCACCCAGGGCGTCGACGTAGGCGCGAAATTGGAAATCTACAGCATCCTCATGGAGCTTTCAAAGCAGGGTGTCAGCGTTGTCGTCCTCTCCAGCGAGGCTCAGGAGATCCTACGGGTCTGCGACCGAATCTACGTCATGTGTGAGGGCGAAATCCGCAGGGAACTGAGCCGTTCCGAAGCCACTGAGGAAAAAATCATGGTACTTGCAACCGGCGGAACGCTTTCCGATGAAACGCAAACAGCCTAACAGACAAAATACAGGGAAAGGGCTCTCCCCTTCCAGGGTTGGAGACGGAGGAATCAATTATGAGCAATAAAATGGAAGCGGTCAAAGCGCCGTCTAAATTCGATTGGAAGAAATTTATCAGCAACAACACCGCTATTATCGCCTTCATCGTGCTGTTTATTTTGGCGGCAATCTTTCGTGGGCAGACCTTTTTAAAGCCCAGCAACCTGATTGGCGTTCTGCGCAATAATTCCATCATCGGCATCGTGTCCTTGGGCATGACGCTTGTCATCATTGTGGGCGGCATCGATCTTTCGGTGGGTTCTCAGCTTGCTATTACCGGCCTCATCGCCCTGACAGTGTTCAACGCCACCCAGAGCATCCTGCTGACCATCCTCACCGCCGTCATCGTTGGCGTGATTTTGGGTTCCTGCACCGGCTTCCTGGTGGCTCGGTTCAATATTCCCGCCTTCATCGTGACTCTGGGCACCATGACCATCTATCGGTCGGTCGCGCAGCAGCTTTTTAAAGGCGCAGGCTTAGTCGCTGCCGGCGACAGAGCAAAAGCCTTTACAAATATCGCTAACTACAACCTTTTTGGCGTCATTCCCCTGCCGATTATCATTTGGCTGATTTTGAGCGTGGCTGTTTCTCTCTTCACGAGCCATACTTCAGCCGGTCGCCATATCTACGCCGTGGGCAGCAACGAAAAAGCGACAAAACTCTCCGGCATCAACATCCGCACCGTTAAAATCATCGCCTTTATGGTTTCGGGAATTCTCGTCGCCCTAGCTTCCTTGGTTGAGGCTTCCCGGTTGGGGAGCATCAATTCAGCAAACTCCGGCTCCTCCTATGAAATGGACGCTATCGCTGCCGTGGTCATTGGCGGTACCAGCATGTCCGGTGGCCGCGGCCGCATCGTCGGCACAGTGTTTGGCACCTTGACCATCGGCATCATCAACAATATGATGACCTTGATGGGAGTCCCCCCCTTCCTGGTGGGAGCGGTCAAAGGCCTTATCATCATTGTTTCGGTTCTGCTGCAAAAACGGCTGGACACCAAAGAAGCGGCATAGCGTTTCTTCCCTTCACCAAGCGTTTTCCTACCTTTTAAGCATAGAGTTGGCAAGACCCTCTTTCTGCCGTTTGAGCATTGCGGCAGAAAGGGGGTTTTGTCATACTTTCGCTATTTTCTGAATAATTTGATGATTTCGACAGTATTCGTCATCTTAAACGCATGTTTCGACAAAAAATTCCTGCTCTATTGCAGTATACTATAGAAAATTAAGGTCTAGTGTAAGAATTTGTATGTTATTTTCGTATTCAAATATCATATACAAGTTGAAATATAATCTCAAATATATTATTACAGGATATTTTATAATATAATAACTACATCAGTTCATATGGTAAAAATGACTTATTTCTGCGGTTTTCGCCGTAATTGGATCATCTCTGGGAGGTTTGCGACATGGCAAATTTTGTTCCGAAAAAACCACAAAAAGTCGAAAAGGACGTGATTTCTATGCGGATCGATATGGATTTGCTCAATAAAGTAGACTACCTCGCCAGCGACATTGGAATCAGCAGAAATGAATTGCTCAATCAATGTATTACCTTTGCATTGGATCATGTAAACCATTGGAAAGATTAGCAAAAGAGGTGAATGTTGTGGCGGAGTACTGTTTGGACTGTTTTAATAAAATAGAGCATGCCAATTTAACGGAAAACCAGGTGATAGAGTCCAAGTACCCCTCTATTTGTGAAGGATGCCAACAGTCAAAAAAAGTTGTAGTTCGGGTTCGACGTCCCATATTGGGCCGATTCGGACGGAAACAAAGGCCTTCTTTCTAAAAATACTACTCTAAAACAACATAAATTTGTCATAAAATTCCTTGATTTTTTGAATCAATCGTGATATACTATTTACAGTTAATAATATAAGTATGATAGAAAGGCTGGGAGTCATCCCGGTCTTTCGTTTATGTTGGGCGAAATTTTAGCCTAACGTCACGTTTGAAAGGTGTGAGCACTCTGTGAATAAAAGTCAGATCATTGAAACGGTCTGGAACTTGGCAAAACCCATCACCGATGAGCTGGGGCTAAAGCTGTGGGATGTCCGGTTCGACAAGGAAGGTGCCAGCTATTTTCTGCGCATTGTCATCGACAAAGAGGGTGGCGTGGATATTGATTCCTGCGAAGCGGTTTCCCGCCGAATCGACCCCATTCTGGACGAGGTGGACCCCATTGATGTAAGCTATTACTTAGAAGTGTGGTCTGCCGGCTTAGAACGGGACCTGACACGGGATTTTCACTTTGAACAGAATGTTGGAAAGCCTGTGACTGTCGGCCTTTTCACTGCCCTTAACGGCAGCAAAGAGCCAGTATGCACGCTGAAAGAATATAAGGGCAAAAGCATTGTTGCCGTCGACCCCGATGGTCAGGAACACGAGTGGAAGCTTTCAGAGCTCCGGTTTGTGCGGCAGTATTTAGAAATTGATTTTGGAGGAAAATAGAAAATGAATAACGAGTTTTTTGACGCGCTGGAGCTTTTGGAGACCGAAAAAGGCATCGAAGCGGATTACCTCATCGAAAAAATAAAAAATGCTATTGTCATCGCTGTCAAGCGAGACTACCAGGTCACTGAAAACGTCAATGTTGTCATCGACCCTGATACCCGGAAATTCGGCGTATCCATCGTCAAAAATGTGGTGGACGAGGTCGAAGAGCCGGAAACCGAGATTACACTGGATGAAGCCCTCAAATACAGCAAGCGGGCCAAGGTGGGCATGCCGGTGGAAATCAAGCTGGATCCCAAGCAGTTCGGCCGTATCGCCGCTCAGACCGCTAAGCATGTCATCCGGCAGGGAATCCGTGAGGCGGAACGTTCCCAGATGCTGGAGCAATTCCAGAACAAGGTCTATGAAGTCGTCACCGCCACTGTACAAAAAGTGGAACCTGCTACTGGTAACGCCACAGTGGAAATTGACAAAAATGAAATTCTTCTCTTCAAAAACGAGCAGCTGCCGGATGACAATCTGCGGGAAGGCGACCGAATCAAAGTTTACGTTGTCGATGTTGTAAACCTGGAAAAACGCTGTTCATTAAAAATTTCTCGGACGCATAAAGATTTGGTAAAGCGCCTGTTTGAACTGGAAGTTCCTGAAATTTTTGACGGCATCATTGAAGTGAAAGCGATCTCCCGTGAGGCGGGTTCCCGCACCAAAATCGCAGTCTGGAGCAAAAACACCGACGTGGACCCCATCGGTGCCTGCATTGGTCCCAAGGGAAGCCGAATTTCAGCAATCGTCGATGAGCTGAAAGGGGAAAAGATCGACATTGTCAAATGGCACGAAGACGAAGCGGAGTTTATTAAGGAAGCTCTTTCCCCTGCTACCGTCATTTCAGTGAGCATCCTGGACCCTCAGGAAAAAATCTGCAGAGTTATCGTTCCTGACAACCAGCTGTCCTTGGCCATTGGAAACCGGGGCCAGAACGCAAAACTGGCAGCCAAACTGACCGGCTACAAAATCGATATCCGCTCTGAAAGCGAAGCAGACGAAGAAGACCCCCTGTTCACTGATTTACCTGAAGAACCCGTTTCATTGGAAGCGGAAGAAATAACCGAGTAAAAGGGAGGGAAAAGTTTGAAGGAAAAGTCTTTCAAACTTTTGGTTTTGTACCTTGCGGGGCGCTGCTCGCCTCACAAAATACAACTCCCAAGAAAGGAATGATCTCTAGGATGAAACGTGTCCCACTGCGTATGTGTGCAGGCTGCGGCGAAATGAAAGACAAGCGGGAGCTTACACGGGTTGTAAAATCCAAGGAGGGCGAAATTTCGCTGGACCTTACCGGCAAGAAGGCGGGACGCGGCGCCTATGTCTGCCCTTCTCTCGAATGCCTGAAAAAGGCGAGAAAATCCCGCCGGATCGAGCGCAGTTTTAGCTGCAAGATACCCGACGAGGTCTACGACCTGATGGAACAGGAGATGCAAAAGCATGAATGACCGCTTTTATGCAACATTGTCCCTCTCCATGCGGGCCAAAAAACTCCTTTACGGATTCGACACCGTCAAAGAAGGAGTGCAAAACGGCAGTGTCAGGTTGCTGCTTACCGCTTCCGACCTGTCGGCGAAAACCGTGAAGGAAGTCGCTTACCTTGCCGGCAAGCATAATCTCCCCCATCTGCCTCTAGACAAAACTATGGAGGAAGTCGCCGGGACGATCGGAAAAAAAACCGGCGTCATCGGAATGGCAGATCAGGGATTTGCCGATAAACTGATGCTTATCCACAACGAAACGGAGGAACCCAATATATGACGATAAAATACAAAGTAACCGACGTTGCCAAAGACTTAAGTGTGACCAATAAAGAAATTATCGAGCTGGTTGCAAAATACTTTGGCGGCGAACCCAAAAAGGCCACTACTGCCCTGAGTGAAGAGGAATTAAACGTCATCTTCGAATACTATACCCAGAAAAATGAAGTAAAGGATTTTAATGCCTACTTCAATTCCCGGATGGAAAAACCTAAAGAGGAGAAAAAACCAGAACCTAAGGCTGAAAAAACAGTCTCCAAAGCTCCTGCGGAAAAAGCAACTCCAGCCAAAACGGCTGCGAAGGAGAAGCCCGCCGCAAAAGCCCCAGAAAAACAGGCTCCCAAAGCAGCTCCCGCCCCGGAAAAGAAACCAATGCCGGCAACAGCGACCGCAAAACCCGCCGCTTCCCAGAATCCCCGCCCTGTTGCTAAGGAAGCGCCAAAATTTGATCCCAATAAAAATGGCCGCTTTGACCGGAAGCCGCAGTTCGATGCCCCCAAGCCGAAACCACGTACCGAACAGAAACCTCAGCCCCAAAAACAGAACGCCTTTTTGGGCCAGAACCGTCCCGCAGGCCCCGCTGTCACCAGCAACGAGCCGGTGGAGAAGGAGCGTACCGTCCGCCATGTGGACACCCGGACAGTGGACGTAAACCTGGACAAATACAACGAACATTATGAGCAGATCGCTCCTCAGGGCCGCATCAAGGACAATCAGCAGAAAAAACAGAAGTTAAAGCAGAAGTCCCAGATGAAAAACAAGGCAAAATTCTCCACCAAACGGGAGACTGAGGCAGAAAAGCTCCAGCGCCTCGCCTTGGAGCGCGCCAGAAAGCAGCAGCTTAAAGTCCTTATCCCTGACGAAATCACCGTCTCGGAGCTTGCTTCCCGCCTGAAAGTCACTGTCACCGACGTCATCAAAAAACTAATGATGCTGGGGGTTATGGCGGCACAGCACGAAGTCATCGACTTTGACACTGCCTCCCTGGTAGCCATGGAATACAACGCAAAAATCGAAAAAGAAGTCATCGTCACCATTGAAGAAAAGCTCATTAACGATGAAGACGACGATACCGCCGATTTGCAGGAAAGAAGCCCTGTTGTTGTAGTTATGGGCCACGTTGACCACGGTAAAACCTCTCTGCTGGACCGGATCCGCAATGCCAATGTCACTTCGACCGAAGCGGGCGGAATCACCCAGCATATCGGCGCCTATCGTGCCAAAGTGGGCGACCGCTATGTCACCTTCCTGGACACTCCCGGCCATGAAGCTTTCACCTCGATGCGCGCCCGCGGTGCCGCTGTTACCGACATCGCCGTATTGGTCGTCGCCGCCGACGACGGCATCATGCCTCAGACCGTCGAAGCTATCAACCACGCCAAAGCGGCCGGCGTTTCCATCATAGTCGCTATCAACAAAATGGATAAACCCACCGCCAACCCTGATAAAGTCATGCAGGAATTGACCGAGTATGAGCTGGTTCCCGAGGATTGGGGCGGCGATGTCATCTGCGTCCCCGTTTCCGCCGCAACTGGTATGGGTATTGACAATCTGCTGGAAATGATTACGGTTGTAGCCGACGTGCAGGAACTGAAAGCCAATCCCAAACGCCTGGCTAAAGGTACTGTGGTCGAAGCCCGCCTCGATAAAGGCCGCGGCCCTGTGGCTACCCTGCTGGTTCAAAATGGAACTCTTCACACCGGAGACGTACTGATCGCTGGCACATCTGTCGGTCGTGTCCGTCAAATGATCAACGACCGGGGTCAGGTCGTCACCGAGGCCGGCCCCTCTATCCCTGTGGAAATCACCGGTATGGCAGAGGTTCCGGCAGCAGGAGATACTTTCAACGCCGTTGAAGACGAGCGACTCGCCCGCGAACTTGTGGAGCAGCGCCGTCAGGAGCAAAAGGAACAACAATTCAAATCCTATCAGAAAATAACTTTGGATAACCTGTTCAGCCAGATTGCTGAAGGAGAAATGAAAGAGCTTCCCATCGTCGTCAAAGCGGACGTTCAGGGTAGCGCCGAAGCTGTCAAGCAGTCTCTTGAGAAGCTTTCCAACGAGGAAGTGCGCGTTCGCGTCATTCACACCGGCGTTGGTGCAATTAACCGCTCCGATGTAATGCTGGCAAACGCCTCCAACGCCATTATCATCGGCTTTAACGTCCGTCCCGACCCCGTCGCCAAAGAGGACGCCGCCCAGGAAGATGTAGAGCTTAGAATGTACCGCATCATCTATGATGCCATTGACGACGTGAAAGACGCCATGAAGGGCATGCTCGCCCCCAAAACCCGCGAAGTGGAACTGGGAAGAGCAGAAGTCCGCTTGGTTTACAAAATTACAAACGTCGGTACCGTGGCTGGTTGTTATGTTCTCGACGGCAAAGTGGCCCGCGATGCACTGATTCGAGTAGTTCGCGACGGTATCGTCATTGCCGAGGACAAAATCGATTCGCTGAAACGTTTTAAAAACGACGCTAAGGAAGTAGCTCAGGGCTATGAGTGCGGAATCGGCCTCGACAAGTTCAACGATATCAAGGAAGGGGACATTTTCGAGTCTTTCATCATCGAGGAATACCGCGACTAGTTGCGGAAAGAATAGTTATATTCCCAGCAAAAGACACAAAGGTTGCGGCGGAAAGTTTATTTCCGCACATCCGCCGGGCCAAAGGCGCAGCTTTCCTGCGCCTTTGGCCCGTTTTGGGAATCTTAAGTGAAAAAGAAAGGACCTGTTTGCAGGATCGGTATCATCCATATGCCAAACTATAAAGTAGGACGCCTGTCCGAGGATATTAAACGGGAAATGAGCGCCCTCATCCGGGAGCTCAAAGACCCGAGGGTTTCCAAGATGCTCAGCATCGTCCGATGCGAGGTGTCCAGCGACCTGTCTCACTGCAAAGTAAACGTTAGCGCGCTGGAGGGTGAAGCAGCCACCAAGGAATCCATCAAAGGCCTTCAATCTGCCAGCGGATTTCTCAAGCGTGAGCTCTCCAACCGCCTTCACCTGCGCAAATGCCCTGAACTTCATTTTATCGCTGACAACTCCATCGCTTACAGCGCCAAAATCAATGACATTTTAGAACATCTGGACCATCACGACTCGGATGAATAGAAACGACAGCATCTGAATCGCCGCAGCTTGAGCGGCATCGAGAAAGGACAGCGGATTTTTATGAGAATTAATCGGAAGGAAACGGCGGCACGGCTTATAGAGCAGGACGATATCCTCATCCTCTGCCACCGCAACCCTGACGGAGACACCCTGGGAAGCGGCTACGGGCTTCATTTTGCTTTAAAGCAGATGGGAAAACGCTCTCGGGTGCTTTGCAGCGACCCTATCCCAGCTAAAATGGAATACTTGAGGGGAACAGAAACCTTTTCCGATTTTCCTCCCCGTTTTGTCGTCTCGGTGGATATCGCTGATGAGCAGCTATTCGGAGATACGCTTTCCCCCTACCGCGGCGGAGTGGATTTGGCCATCGACCACCACCCTTCCAACTCTATGTTCGCTCAGGAAACCCTTTTAGACGCGGGAGCTGCCGCCACTTGCGAGATCATTTACCATCTGCTGTCAGATATGAATGTCTCCATCACTCAGCAGATCGCAGATTGTCTTTATACCGGCATCGCAACTGATACCGGGTGCTTTAAATTTGCAAACGTCATCCCCGACACCCATCGAATTGCAGCCACACTCATCGAAAGTGGCTGCCGGTTCCAGAAAATCAACAAGCAGCTTTTCGAATCTAAAACCCTGGGAATGATGGAATTGGAACGACAGGTTCTCAACACACTGGAGTTTCACGCCCAAAATCGTATCGCCATCATCTGTGTCACGCTCAAAATGCTTCAGGAAACCGGCGTTTCCGAGGCGGAGCTGGACGGTATTTCCGGCATTCCCCGCAAAATCGAAGGCGTACAGGTGGGAGTCACCATTAAAGAGCGTGCTCAAAACGAATACAAACTGTCCATTCGCAGTTCCGAGTTGTTGGACGCGTCCAAGTTCTGTGCCCTTTTCGGAGGAGGCGGCCACGCCCGGGCGGCAGGCTGCACCATCTACGGCACTCTTTCGGAAGTTCGAAAACAAATTTTATCCGCTTTACAAGAGGCGCTCTCTCACTAAATAAAAAATCCCCGCCCTGTAATAGACCGCGCCTACAGGTGCACTTTTCTATTATAATTGCCGTGTGCGGCGGCAGAACGGAGTTTCCCATGGCCCTCCCTTCCAATGTAAATGGAATTTTATGTATTGATAAACCTCAGGATTTCACTTCCTTCGACGTAGTAAAAAAACTCCGCGGTATGACCAAAATTAAAAAGTTGGGTCACGCCGGTACTTTGGACCCTATGGCGACTGGTGTGCTTCCTGTCTTTTTTGGCGCTGCCACCAAGGCATGTGATATTCTCCCTAATCAGAATAAGCGATATACTGCCGCTTTCCAGCTGGGGATGACCACAAACACCCAGGACATTTGGGGCGAAGAGCTTTCCCGGCGGGAAAGCCATGTAGCAAAGGACGACATCCTTGCCCTGCTGCCCCGCTTCCGCGGCGACATTGAGCAGACCCCTCCCATGTTTTCCGCCATCCAGATTAATGGACAGCGGCTATATGACCTGGCCCGGAAGGGTATCGAGATAGAGCGCCAACCCCGCCCCATCCATATTTTCCGGTTTGAGCTCCTTTCCTTCGATGAAGAAAGCCAGACAGGCACACTGGACATCGGCTGCTCAAAAGGTACATATATCCGCACACTCATTCACGATTTGGGAGAAAAACTGGGCACAGGCGGCGTCATGACCGCTCTCACCCGTACAGAGGCCGCAGGATTTACGCTTCAAGACTGCCTGACCTTTGATGAGGTGGAGGAGCTTCTCCGTACAGAGCGCTTTACAGAACGTCTCCTGCCTGTGGACAAGGTCTTTGAAAGCTATCCCGTGATTCGGCTGAATGCCGTTCAGTCAGGTAAATTTTTAAACGGTGTCCGCCTGGATCTCAACCGGGTCATCCATCCAAAGAACGCAGATACCTGCCGGGTCTATGACTCTGAAAATAAGTTCCTGGGGTTGGCCGACTGCTGCGGAGACACGATGGAGCTCGTCCTCCGAAAATTTTTTATCGAAAGGAAGTAAACGGCTTTGCGCATATACGATCAGATTCCCTCTCTCCGTCAGAATACTTCGGTGGCGCTTGGCTTATTCGACGGCCTTCACCGGGGCCATCAGCAGGTCATTTCCAAAGCGGTCTCCTATGACGAGAGCCTCACGCCGGCGGTATTTTCTTTCGATTATGACAACCCTGCCCTTATCTCTAAGCCGGATTTCAAAACCCTTCTCTCCCCCACTCTCAAAATTGAGCTTTTAGAGAGTTTTGGTGCGAAACTTTTTATCCATCCGCCCTTTTCATCTATCAAAAACTTACCTGCTTCCCGTTTTCTGAGGGAGATTCTATGGGGCGCACTTGGCGCCAAAGCGGTTTTCTGCGGATACGACTACCGGTTCGGCCAAAACGCCGAGGGAGACACTGAGATGCTCAAAACTTTTTGCGCCTCTCATGCCATCCACTGTGAGGTGGTTCCCGCTTTGACGGAAGACGGCATTCCCATCAGTTCCACCCGTATCCGAGAATGTATTCACGAGGGAAAAATGGAATGGGCTCAAAAGATGCTGGGACATCCCTACACCATCGATTTCCCGGTGTCGGAGGGTCGCAGGCTGGGCCGCTGCCTGGGCTTCCCAACCATCAACCAGCCTTATCCGGAGGGAAATATTCTCCCCCGGTTCGGCGTTTATGCCGCCCTGGCACAAATCGATGGAAAACAGTATATAGGCGTGACCAACGTAGGCGTCAAACCCACCGTCGGCGCAAATAATATCCCGGCGGCGGAAACCTACGTGGTGGGCTACGAGGGTGATTTATACGGTAAACGAGTTCCCTTGTCCCTCATCCATTTCATCCGCCCAGAACAAAAATTTTCCTCAGTAGAAGAAATGAAGGTACAAATTACCCGGGATACCCAGGAAGTCACCCGGATGCTGCAAAATATGTTAAGATAATAGATAGGCCCAGCCCGAAAAGCGGCGGCCTATTTTGCTATTAGAGACGATAAAACGGAAAGGTCGGGAATGTTATGAATATTATTGCAGATCTGCACATTCACTCCAAATACTCGCGAGCCACCAGCAAAGACGGCGTTCCTGAGTTTCTCGACCTGTGGGCGAGGAAAAAGGGCATCGGCCTTCTGGGGACAGGGGATTTTACCCATCCCGTCTGGCGGCAGGAACTGAAGGACAAGCTCGTTCCCGCAGAGGACGGCCTGTACCGCCTGAAGGACGAGTTTCTCGCGGAGGGTGCGACGGCCTTCGGCGGCGACGCGCCCCGATTTGTCCTTTCAGGGGAAATCAGCTCCATCTATAAGAAAAACGGCCGGGTCCGCAAGGTCCACAACGTGATTTTACTGCCCAGCCTGGAGGCGGCGGAACTTCTCTCCCACAAGCTGGAAGCCATCGGCAATATCCACTCCGACGGACGGCCGATTTTGGGATTGGACAGCCGGGATCTTTTAGAAATCACCCTGGAGACCTGCCCCGAGGCGGTGTTCATCCCCGCCCATATCTGGACACCTCATTTCTCTCTATTTGGTGCGTTTTCCGGCTTCGACACCATCGAGGAGTGCTTTGAGGACCTGACGCCCCATATCCACGCGCTGGAAACCGGGCTTTCCTCCGACCCGCCTATGAACTGGCGCATTTCGGCTCTCGACCGGTTCGCCCTCGTCTCTAACTCCGACGCTCACTCTCCGCAAAAACTGGGCCGGGAGGCGAATTTGCTGGACATTGATTTGAGCTACCAAGGTATGGCGGACGCTTTGCAGGGGGCGAACCCCAAAGGACTTCTGGGCACCATTGAGTTTTTCCCGGAGGAGGGAAAATACCATTACGACGGGCACCGTAACTGCGGCGTCTGCCTCAAACCCGTCGAAACCGAGGAATACGGCGGCAAATGCCCCGTCTGCGGCAAAAAAATCACCATCGGTGTGGAACATCGGGTGGAACAGCTGGCCGACCGGGAGGAAGGCTTTGTCCTGCCCGGCGGGCGCCCTTTCGAGAGCCTGGTTCCCCTGCCCGAGGTGATCGGAGCCTCCACCGGCCTTTCAGCGGCGGGCAAAAAAGTCGCCGCCCAGTATGAAGCCCTGCTGGAAAAACTGGGTCCTGAATTTTACATCCTGTGTGAGGCGCCGCTAGAGGACATCCGTCACGCCGCAGGCCCCTGCGTCGAAGAGGGCATCAAGCGTCTGAGGGAGGGCAAGGTAGAACGCACCCCCGGCTACGACGGAGAATACGGTAAAATCGGCCTTTTGGACAAAACGGAAATCGACGCTTTAAGCGGTCAGATCAGCCTCTTCGGCGCACCTGCAAAAAGGAAAGCCGTCCCGAAGCAGAAGGCCCTCAAAAAGAAAGCGCCCGAAGCGGAGATCGCCGAAGAGATCGCGGTACCTAAGCCAGAAGAAAAGAAAAGCGCCCTCAGCGGCCTCAACGAGCACCAATTGGAGGCCGCCGCCACAGATGAGCCGACAGTGGCGGTCATCGCCGGCCCCGGCACTGGAAAAACGAAAACCTTGGTAGCCCGCATCGCCTATCTCGTGGAGGAAAAGGGCGTGGAACCGTCTGCAATCACGGCGGTCACCTTTACCAACAAGGCGGCGGGTGAAATGAAAGAACGCCTCTTGGACTATTTTCAGAATAAACGAACTGTCAACGCCATGACCATCGGCACATTTCACTCTATCTGCCTGCACCTGCTGGAAAAACAGGACAAAAACGTCACCCTCATCGGCGAATATGAGGCGCTGGACACGGCCGCTCAGGTCATTCGCACCCTGGAACTGAAAATCTCCCCCAAGCAGTTTTTGAGCGAAGTATCAAAACTCAAATGCGGCAAACAGAGCGATTTGCTCTCTGGAGAAGCCGCCGAGGCCTACGATTCCCGTCTGCGAAGCATGGGCGTTTTGGACTTTGACGATTTGCTTTTGCAGGTCCTCCTCCAATGGGAGGAAGGAAACACCGGCAAAAAGGCCGTAAAAACCTTTTCCTACCTGCTGGTGGATGAGTTTCAGGACGTGAGCGACATTCAGTACCGCCTCACAAAAGCCTGGAGCGCACTGGGGCAAAGCCTCTTCGTCATCGGCGACCCGGACCAGTCCATCTACGGATTCCGCGGCTCCGACTCCCGATGCTTTCAGCGGCTCTCGAAAGATATGCCCGCCCTCAGACAAATCCGCCTAACCCAGAATTACCGCTCCACCCCAGAAATCCTTCGCTGCGCCCTCCCCGCCATCTCCCAAAACGAGGGTGAGGAGCGGATTCTTCACCCCAACCGCAAGAACGGTGATCCGGTACAGCTGCTGACAGCACAGTCTCCCTTGTCTGAGGGAATTTACATCGCTAAAGAGATCAACCGGATGGTGGGAGGCGTGGATATGCTGGACTCCCAGGCCTTCTCCGCCGGTCACGAGGCCGAACAGCCCCGCAGCTTCTCCGATATCGCCGTGCTCTACCGCACCCACCGGCAGGCGGACATGATCGAAAAATGCCTGCGGAAAGAAAGCATTCCCTATGTGGTCATGGGACGGGACGATTTTCTCGCCGACCCCAAGGTCCGGGGAACTGAGGCATTTTTCCGCTTTCTCTTAGAGCCGCGGGACATTCCCGCTCTCCGCGCGTCGCTCAGTATGGCGTTTCATTTCCCGGAGGACTTGGCGGCCCGTCTGGAATCTCTGTTTCTGGAGCGCACCATCTCCGACCTAGCCTCCTCCGATGCAGAAGCTGTCTTTGAAGAGTACGCAGAAGTGGGCCACTGCCAAAAGTGGATGGAACTCATCCGCAAATATCTTCCTCGCGTGCAGAAAGAAAAGCCCCGCTCCCTCCTGGAGGACTGGGCGGAGGAAATGGAATGGACGGACGAGGAGCCTCTCGGCCGGTTTATGAACATGGCGGTCTTCCACCCCAATATGGCGGCATTTCTCTCGAACCTCCTGCTGGGAGAAGAAGGAGATCTGTCCCGCAACGCCCAGCAAAGCTACACGGCCGATTTTGTGCGGCTGATGACTCTCCACGGTTCCAAAGGCCTGGAATTTCCCGTTGTATTTCTGGCAGGAGTAAAAAAAGGCACCCTTCCTCTGGAATCGGCAGCCCATCCCGCCGATATCCCCGAGGAACGCCGGCTATTCTATGTCGGCATGACCCGAGCCAAAGAAAAACTCTACCTTCTCTCCTCCCCTTCTGAACCGTCGGAATTTTTGTCGGACATCCCGGAACCCCTGCTGCAGAAAAGCCCGGTCACGGAACGAAAATTCCAGTACGAAGGAAAACAATTGAGCCTTTTCTGACGAAAAAACGTCTCCCGTGTAAAACAGGAGACGTTTTTTCATATTGCCTATTCCTCTGTACTTTCTTCGTAAACTTCTTTGGCGAGCCGCAGAGCCGCCCACCCTTTGGGCCACCCGGCGTAAAAGGAGGCGTGGGTGAGAATCTCCGCCATCTCCTCTTTGGTGACGCCGTAGCGCTTGGCGTTTTGGATGTGGAATCTGAGCGAACTGTCCAACACGCCGCTGGCCATCAGCGCTGTCACGGTAACGATGCTCCGGTCTCGGGCGGAAAGAGCTTCCTCTCTCGACCAGATTTGACCGAACAGCACGTCGTCGTTCAGCTCAGCGAATTTCGGGGCAAAACCGTCCATCTCATCCCTTCCAGCTGTTACTTTTTCCATATTCATTCCCCCATGCTGTCTTTTAAAATAGTCAGAATGTCGTCGTTGGAAAGCACTTTATAACCCCCGTCCATGATGAAGGAGCCGCGGGCGATGCCGTCCAGCATCTCTTCGGTGACGCCCAGTTCTTTGATATTCATCACAAGCCCGATTTCCCGCATATAGCGTTCCATCCGCGTCAAACCCTCACCAGCAATTTGTTCGTCGGTTTTGCCGTCCGGAGAAACGTCCCAGACGTTCACAGCGTACCGTTTGAACTTTTGAAGTCCATAAGGCATAATAAAGCGGTAATAAGGAATAGAGATTGCCGACAGGGTCATGCCGTGGGTGGCGTCGGTATAAGCGCCGACAGACTGCCCGATCATGTGCACCATCCAGTCGGTGGATTTTCCCTTGGCCACCAGGGTGTTGAGGGCCCAGGTGGCGATCCACATGATATTGCTGCGAGCCTCGTAATCCGTCGGGTTCTCGACGGCGATTTTAGTGCTGTGGATCAGGGATTTAAGCAAACCTTCCATAATGTAATCGGAGGTGTTGTCATCCTCCCCGGAAAAATACTGCTCCAGGATGTGGGACATAATATCGAAAAATCCCGCAATCATCTGGTATCTGGGCAGCGTAAAAGTATAGGTGGGATTGAGGATGGAAAACTTCGGAAACACATTGTCGCCGAATACATGGCCGATCTTGAGCTTTTGCTCATGGTTTGTGATGACCGAGCCTCCGTTCATCTCCGAGCCGGTGCCCACCATGGTCAGCACACAGCCCACCGGGATGATTTTGTTGTCCACGTCCTCCATGCGGAGATAGTATTTGTCCCAAGGGTCCTCCTCGCAATAAGTAGAAACGGAAACCGCCTTCGCGTAGTCGCAGACGGAGCCGCCGCCCACAGCAAGGATCAAATCCACCTTGCCTTCTCTCGCTCTTTGACAGCCTTGGTAGAGCTTTTCCGCGGTGGGATTGGGCATGACACCCGGATCCTCAATAATCTCCTTGTCACAGGATTTGAGGATTGAGACCACCTGGTCATAGATGCCGTTTTTCTTGATGGAACCTCCCCCATACACCAAAAGCACATTTTTCCCATAGTGAGTGAGCTCTGCGCCTAAATGTTCCAAAGCGTTCTCTCCAAAATAGAGTTTTGTGGGATTGGAATAACTGAAATTACCTAACATACGTTGATTCTCTCCTTTGTATCGAAAAATTTTACTTGTCCCAAGTGAGTTTACCTGTCTCCGCCGCGATTTCATACCGGGCAATTTTGTAGTTGAGCCGCTGAAGCGTCTCATCGATCTGCCGGCGCTGCTCTACCAGATTGTCCCGCTGCTCCACCAAAAGCTGGAGCCGGGCCTGAATGGTCTCATCCCCTTGCTGAAACAGCCGCACGTATTCGATCATAGCCTCCACCGGCAGCCCGGCACTCCGCATGCATTTTGCCAGCTCTACCCACTGCAGGTCGGTCTGTTGATAGTCCCGCATTCCTCCGGGAGTACGGGTCACCGGCGGGATCATCCCCACCCGCTCGTAGTAACGGAGGGTGTCCTGGGTAATTTGATACTTTTCGCTGACTTCTTTAATGGTCACAGTGTCTTACCCCCTCACAGCGCCCCCACGATCTTGTGGGGAAGATACAGCTCTTCCAAATAAGAAACATCTTGTTCTGTCAGTTTCACGTCAAGCGCTTTAACCGCATCATCCAGATACCTAGCCTTCGTAGTCCCGATGATGGGAGAGGCCACCCCCTTGGCAAACTGCCACGCCAAGGCGATTTGGGTCATGGTAACGCCGTACCGCTCCGCCAGCTCATGAACGCGGAGGACAACTTCATAATCTGTTTGCTGACTGCCATCGTATTTAGAAGCGGCAGCTTTATCAGTCCTGCTGCGCAGCGTGTCCGCTTTCCATTGGAGGCGCGCAAGTCTGCCTGAAGCCAACGGGCTGTAAGGAGTGCAGGCCACATTCATTTGCTGACAGATAGGGATGAGCTCCCGTTCGTCCTCCCGATACAACAAATTGTAGTGATTCTGCATCGAAATAAAGGGCGTCCAGTCGTTGTCCCGCGCCGCAAGCTGCATGTTGTAAAACTGGTAGCCGTACATGGCGGATGCTCCCAGCGCCCGCACCTTGCCCGCTTTTACCAGACTGTGAAGCGCCTCCATCGTCTCCTCCACGCTCGTACCGTAATCGAAGCGGTGGATAATATACAGATCGAGATAGTCGGTACCCAGCCGTTTCAACGTACCGTCAATTTCCCGCAAAATGGCCTTTTTTGAGAGATGTCCGTCGTTGAAGTAAACCTTGGAGGCCAAAACCACCTGATCCCTCGCGACGTTGTTTTTGATGGCCCGCCCCAGGTATTCCTCGCTGGTCCCCGCGGAGTAGGTATTGGCGGTATCGAAAAAATTAAGCCCAAGATCAAGGGCATGTTTGATGATGGCTTCACTTTCCCGCGGATTCAGCGTCCAGTCGTGCATTTTGCTGGCCGGGTCGCCGAAACTCATGCAGCCTACGCAGAGGCGGGAGACCTGGATGTCCGAGCTCCCTAACTTGACAAACTCCATTACAATCCCTCCAAATTATTTTTTAGCCAAGCTTTGATCGTCCGTTCCGCATCCTTCACCTCTGTGCCGCGAATAGGAAGTCCTTTTAAGACCTTAGTCATGGGACATATTTCTTTCAAATCGCGCTCGCTTTTACCCATTCCGCTGCCCTCGTGGGTACAGAAGGGAAAAATGATTTTACTGGAAAAATCATAGGCCTCTAAAAAGGTCCAAACTGGCATAGGCATAGTTCCCCACCAATTTGGAAACCCAAGAAAAATCATATCGTAACCGCTGATATCGACGCCTTCCGCAAGCGCAGGTCTAGAGCCCACTCTAAGTTCATTCTGAGCCTCAATCGTACATTCTTGATAGACGAAAGGATACTTTTTAACTGTTTTTATCTCAAACAAATCTCCATGGGTTTCCTCTGCGATCAATTTTGCAGCAAGCTCAGTATTACCTACAGTAAGGTTCACGAGTTTTCCATTAAAGTAGTTCTCTCCCCTATGGGAAAAATACGCCACCAGTATTTTTTGTTTTTCGGTGCTCATTTTCAGCTCCCCTGCCTTTCTGTAGCAAGTATAATACCTTGAGTGCACTCAAAGTCAAGGCTTAATTTTATAGTTCATAAAATATTTTCAATTGATTTTCATTACCTATAGACTATCGCCGACATTTTGACTGAATTTATTGACAATTCCTCCCGTCTATGTTATAATTAAAAACAGTCTGAAAATTTTATAGTTATATGCGGATATGGCGGAATTGGCAGACGCGCTAGACTTAGGATCTAGTATCTTCGATGTGCAGGTTCAAGTCCTGTTATCCGCACCAAATATCAAAAAATCCGAACCATACAGGTTCGGATTTTTTACTTTTTCGGCATAAAATGGAAAACCGGAGGAAAAGAAGCGGAACTTTTTCCCGGTGTTCGTTGTTTACTGATTATATTAATCAAAACAAATCGATATAAAAATAGATGGCATATTTTTCAATGACCAATTAAAATATTTTTAATGCTTTTATTTATTTCATCTTGGTCAAGGCCTTTTGCAATCAGTGGCTGTATCACTTCACGGCTCTCTCTGGTGTGAGGCAATGTCTCAGCAAGGTCATTGGCTTTTTTCACCTTTCCGCACTTCAGATACAAAAAGCAGAGAACTGCGCGAGCCGTTGCTTTTTGTTTTTCGTTGATAGAAAGTGGAAGTCCCCTCTCTATCAATTCGACCGCTTCCTCTGAATTACCTTGTAAGGCCAATACGCCTGCCAATCCAAGAATCATACCGGGTTTATTCGGATAAATGAGCAGCGCATCACGGTAAATTTTTTCTGCTGCACAATAGTCGCCAGCGAGCTGATATGAGCTGGCCGTTTTGTGGATGTTATAACGAGTTTCCTCCGCACGAATAACATCCATACCAACCAGCACATCGATACTTGTCTCAAATATATTGGCAAGAGCAGGCAAAAAAGTGATATCTGGATAGCTTTCACCCCGTTCCCTTAATTAAAGATATTGTTGGGTAAAAAAAGAAAGGTCAGTCGATTTTGCCGATGAAGCGGTAGTAGATTTCTACTTCCTGCTCACGACTTCCGTCCTCGCCCTTGACAGCTTCGTGGACGGTTATTTTTTCAATTAGAGTGTTCAGAAGTTCGGCGGTCAGCTCCACAGGGTTGACATACTGTTTCATTAGGGCAATCCACTTTTCAGCATCCGCTGCGGTCTGTACGGCGGCTTCCATCATTTCGTGAAGCTGTCTTATTTTTGTTTCAAGCTCCTTTTGCTCGTTCTGGTACTTCTCGGACAGCATATTGAAATTATACTCGGTTATGCGTCCGGCAGACCAGTCCTCATACATTTTAGCAAACAGCCCGTCAACCTCGGCTTTACGCTTTTCCGCCTTTTTCAGCTCCGCAGCCTGCTTTTTCTTCGCAGAGTTTCTTTCTCTGTCGCTGGCATTGAGCAGCCGTTTCAGCAGCTTGTCCTCGTCTTTCTGTGCCAACATAGACCAGTATTGCAGTCTTGCAAGCACATAGGCATACAGTACATCATAACGGATATAGTGCATGGAACACTGGCGTAATCCCTGTCCGTTCTTGCTGCAATGGTAGTACCCGTATGGGTTCTTATTCTGCTTGTTTTCCCCATAGGCTAAAGACCATCCGCAGTCTGCACATTTTATCAATCCTGCGAAAATCTGTGTTGTACCATTTCTGCGTTTCCTGCGTCTGCTTGCAATCAGCTCCTGAACTTTTTGGAACACTTCTTCGGAAATGATGGCTTCGTGGGTATTTTCCACACGATACCATTCTTCCTGCGGCTTCCGCACTTTTTTCTTGTTCTTGAATGAAATGTTGCTCTGCTTGTTGTGAACGCTGTGACCGATGTAAGTTTCCTCTTTCAAAATGCTCTTGACCTGTGCAATCGTCCACGCATAGGCTTTTTCTGCGGGCGCACCGGCGTAGATATTGGCGAAAGTCCCATATCTTTCATAGTTCAGCCAGCCGGGGGTAGGTACTTTTTCTTCCACCAGAATCCGTGTAATGCTGGCGGCACCCCTCCCGTGTACGGCAAGGTCAAAAATCTTTTCTACAATCCAGCGTGTTTCCGGGTCGATCAGAAGATGACCTTTTTTGTCCGGGTCTTTTACATAGCCCAGCGGTGCATAGGCTCCATAGTGTGCGCCATTGGCAAATCTTGTGTGCATGGCAGCCTTGACCTTTTTGCTGGTCTGTCGGGCGTGCATTTCATTCAGGATGTTTAAGAACGGTGCAAGCTCGCTTTCTCCGTTGATGGTGTCCACATTGTCATTGATGGCAATGTAGCGTACTCCCTTGCTGGGGAAATAGATTTCCGTGTACTGACCGGTCAGGATATAGTTTCTTCCCAGACGGGATAAGTCCTTTGTGACAACGCAGTTGATTTTCCCGTCCTCGATGTCATCAATCATCCTTTGGAAACTTGGACGCTCGAAATTTGTCCCACTCCATCCGTCGTCAATGTACTCGTCTACAACGGTCAGCCCATGCTCTGCGGCATACTGCCTAAGCATCATGCGCTGGGTCTGGATGCTGCCGCTTTCTCCCTGCAATTCATCGTCACGGCTCAATCTCAAATAAAGTGCGGTGTTATAAATCGTTGTATTGTATGGTTGTTTCATGGTTAAAAATCCTCCTTCTAAAAGAAACAACCCACGCTTATACAATACTCGCTGGTACAAGTATATCATAAGCGTGGGCTGATTGACAGTCGTTATTCCGTATTTTTTCAGGAAGCGGCGGCAGCGTGCTGGATCACATCTTCCAGCAGGCTGTCAAGCGGCTTCCCATCCTGTGCGAAATGCTCCGATACCTTGATACGGACTTTCCCCATGACAAAATACTGGGTGCCGTCTTTTTCGGTAAGCAGGGTGCCGCTGTTTTTGTTATTGCTCTCGTTTTTGCTTTTTGCCATAGGCAGTTACCTCCATAAATGAAATATGCCCGACAAGGGAATGTCAGGCAGGTGTACAGCCGCAGACTGTCTCCATGTCAACCGAACCGTGTCAACCGGCAGAAAAGACTTTGAAAACAATCCATAGGCGCTCTATGATTACTTTTTACTTTTTCTTTGATTTCTTGGTTGACATGGTTGACAAAGGAGAGAAATGCCCCAAATATCAGGCTTTTCCCCGTCAACCGGCTGTCAACCGAAGCGTCAACCAAACTGTTAACCGGCGGCTTTTCAGAATGGCAGTTCCATTTGCCGGGCTTCTTCTTCCGTGATTTCCTTAAAACCGTCCCCCTCCGGCGGGGCTTGGTTGACACGCTCCCAGCCTTTTTGAGAACCGTATTTCTTATACCGCTTCGGGCTTTTGTAGGCTGCCCAGCCCTGTATGATGCCGCCCGCAATGCCAGTATTCATAATCTCGCAGATTGCCCGTGTCTCCCAGTCTGCCGGGGAATTTAAGTTCCCCAGCGCTTCCTCATAAAGCTGCTTGGAGCATACCCTGTCACCGGTGTAGTCCTCCAAATAGGCGTAGATCATGCCAGCTTGTGTGTCCTCCTGCATGAAGTCCTGCTGGTGGGCGTTCAGGTATCGGTTCATTTCTATGCTGAATGACAGCTTATACTTCCCACTGCGGTAAACCGTCATGGCTTCCGCCCACATCTGTTCGATATACGCCCTCGCCGCCGCTTCATCATCCAGTATGTGAACCTCCGCCCGTTCCGGGTACACCGTCACGGGGAGAAAGCGCCGGTTGCCGGTGCGGTCACGGGGTAAAAAGTCCTGCCGGTTGGTCGTCCCTCCGAATACACATTGCCGCAGCCGGTCTGCCGGGTGTGTCTCATACGGCACTTTGTAGGTTTCTTTCTGGCGGCTTAAGAATGACTTGATTTCCTCAATACTCTTGGCGTTGGCTGTGGCGATCATCTCCGACATCTCGATAATCCAATGCCCTTGCAGCTTGCGGTACACATTTTCATCGTCCAGCTTCTTCAAATCGTCTGAAAACCATTCGTCCCTGCCTGCCAGCAGCCGGAAAAAGGTAGATTTCCCGGCTCCCTGACCACCAACCAGACAGAGCATGACCTCAAACTTGCTCCCCGGTCTGAATACCCGCCGGATGGCTCCCATCAGGAACAGTTTCAAGGCTTCATAGGTGTATTCGTCCGTATCGGCTCCCAGAAAGTGATGCAGGGCGTAACGGATGCGCTCTGTGCCGTCCCATTGCAGGCTGTTCAGGTAATCCCTGACTGGATGGTAGCGGTTTTCATTGGCAACAATCTTGATGGCGCTCTGCACCTTTTTCTCGCTGGTAAGCCCGTAGTTTTCTTCCAGATACAAAAGCAGGTAGTTCATGTCCATGTCGGTCAGCGTGGTACTGGTGCGCTCCCAGCCCAGCGGCTTCACAATGTCAATCTGCTCCGTCAAAAGGTTCAGGCGCAGCGCCCCGCGAAACAGAGGGTCACGCTGGAACACCGTCAGGCAGTTTCGGATGCTGTTCTTCACGCCGCCTTTCTGCGTCCCCTCTAATGTTTCCCGGATTTCTGCCGGTGTTTGCGCCGGTTCCATTGTGTCCATCGTCCTTTTGACCACTTCCTGCGTTTCCGGCGGCAAGCTCTGAAATTCGCTGTTCAAGCCGCAGCACCTCCTTTCCCTGTGCGGCGATCAATGCCGCTTTTTCTTCTATTTCTCCGTATAACAAAATATCCAAAAGGTATTCTGTGTAGCTTATCCTCTGCAACGCTTCCACAAAAAGAGGATGCCAGATGGCATCCTGCGGCTGTGGGGCGTATGCTGTTTTCCAATGCTCCAGCAGGCGCAGATAATCGCATAGCACCCGGAAACAATACCGTTCCGTTTCCTGAAATCTCTGCTCCGCTGATTTTTGTCGGGGCTGTGACCTGTTGTGACGCTTCCTATCTGGCGGTGCATTGCCGGGTTTCTCATAGGAAACGCCGAAGTCCTTCGCAAGCCTGACCGCAGCTTCCCGTTTCCCCAATCCATGCAGCAAAGCGGCAAAGTCGATCACATCCCCGGAAGCCCCGCAGCCGAAGCAGTAAAAACGGCTGTCCACTTTCATGCTGGGCGTGCGGTCATTGTGGAATGGACAGCAGACCATGCCGTTTCTCCCCACCCGGATTCCATAGAATGAAGCAGCCTGCCGGGTGGTAACAGACTGTTTCACCGCTTCAAATACATTCAAATGCTCCCTCCATAAAAATACCGGCAGCGGTAAAGCTGCCGGTTATATCATAGCTCCATCTCATGTTTCTTTCTCTGTACTTCCTGTGGCTGCTCCCTCCGGCGCAGTGCGGTATCTACGGCGTTCTGCACCTGCCGCAGCCGTATGACTTCCTCCCGGAGTGGCTTGTGCTGCGGAGACAGTTCGGCATACTCTGTTTTTAACTGTGCATATTCCTGTTTCCATGCTTTCAGGGCAATGGGTTTTCCGTCCAGTTTTTCTTTCAGAATACGGCGGGCGGCATAAAACAGCCGTAACTCCGCATCGTGGGATGTTTCAAATTTCTCCCTCTGTTTCTTAAACTTGATATTGTTCAATTCCGTATGAACAGGTTTTAGCCGCTGGTAATTCTCGCCCTCCCGTATCAATTCCTGCAATTCCTTTATCCTGGCAGATTTCTTTTTCATGGAGCCGCTTAATGCTTCAAATTCTTCACTGACAGAGGAAAGACGCTCCTGCAAATCCTCTAATGTGAGCAGCTTGTTTTCCGTCAGATAATTGACGGCTTCGGCAAACTGCTTTAAGTTTCCGGTTCTGGCTTTATTGCTCCATGCCCCTGCGTTGCGCTGGTTGTAATAAGCGATCAGCAGGTCGGCAAGGCTCGGTGTCTGCGGTTTGGAAAGTTCTTCTTTTACCTCTGCCATCCAGACAAACAGGGCTTTGATCTTCTTCCTCACATCCTGCATGAGCCGGTTGGTGGCTTTAATCCAGCGGTTCAGTTCCCCTTTCTCGGTGCGGATGCCCTTTGCTTCCATCTGCCGGACATTAGCTCCCTCGTGGACAGTAGGTATCAGGTCAAGCCCCTGCCGCACATAGGAACGGTGGTCGATACGCACATCCAGCCCTTTTTCCTCAAATTTTGTATTAACGGCAGCCGCCCACTGCTCCCGCCAGTGTTCCAGCGTTTCCGGCTCATGCCAGTCTGTTGTATGGACAGCGTTAAACATATAATCGCCGTTTTTATCCCGGATTCGGTTTCCATCTTCATCAAGAAGATATTCCCGCCGCTGTTTTTGTCCCCATGTGCCATCCGGGTTCAAAGGGCGCATGGTTGTCATCACATGGAAATGCGGGTTAGGGATACCGCCGTCCTCTTTCTCCGGGCTGTGAAAAGCAAGATCGGCAATCATGCCTTTTGCCACAAACTGCTCCTGCACGAACTTCCTCGCCAGTTCCATGTTTTCTTCCAGCGTCAATTCATTCTGCATGGCAATATCAAAGGAATAGGCAAGCTGTGCTTTTGGATGTTTCTCGCAGCTCTCCACAGCATTCCAGAGGGTCGCCCGGTCAAGATATATTTCCGGCGCATGGGGCGGCAGCATGATTTCCGAAGCGATCACGCCGCCCTTTTTGGTGTAATCGCTGACTTCTCCATAGTAGCTGCTGTAAAGACGCTCCCCGGCTCGGTAGGCTGCGCTGGCAATGGCGCTCTGACCGGCGCTGCGCTTTATCTGTGCGATTGAAAAATGATAAAGTGCTATCCTTAGTCACCGCCTTTCTCCTGCCCGGAAATACGGGCGTGGTTTTCTACGGCAGACCGGATGAAATGTTCCGCCTGCGGCAGATTCAAAATGCTTTCCATGAGGGAATAAAATTCCGCTTCGGATAGCTCCTTTGTCTGTGGTGCAATGCTCTCAATAGCTGCCCCACGGGTAATCAGCCGGTGCGTCCTCTGTTTCCGGGAACCGCTTTCCAGATACGCCTGCCGGTTTTTCAAACGCTGCATTTTCCGTTTTTCCCGTTCCAGCAGGACAGTGGTTTTTTCATATTCCTGCTTCAACTGTTCCAAAGATTTTTCCATGTTCTCACATCCTTTGCTTATAAGATAAAGAAAGACCATCCGCAGACAGTCCGTGTGTCAGTGCTTCTATAAAACCCGATGAAAAGGGAAAACCGCAGAGCGGATTTCTCTTTGCGGCGGGTACACAGGGGATAGCCGCTTTAGCGGCGCAAGGGGGTGTAGCCACCTTGTCGGAGCGAAGCGAACGCAGACCTCGGATTGCTGATTTTATCAGCGGCAGAGGTAAGCTCCGCAGGACGCACGATACATGGTCTTTAGACTATGTATAGAAGTGCGCCCTTAGTTCCTAAGGGATTTTGCCGTTTCCGGCAGTTTTGTCCTTTTTCTTGGAACGCTTAGAAAGGTACTTCGGGCAGTCAACCACAACCGCCCGGAAGCTCTGTTTACATTCGTGCTGGCATTTCCGGCACAGTTCGTTGTAAGTGATACGGCTGCGGTCATTTAAGAAGAACGACCATTCCAGCCGCCGCTTGTTGCTCATTCTTGCCATAACCGGCTCCTTTCTCCGTTTCTATCTGATGTACGCAGATAGGCTGTTTTGGTGTAGCGTTTCGGTATCATTTTTAAGGTTTTTTCCCTCTGTATACCCCTTTGTAAAGTGCGGCAGTATTGCAGTCAGGGAATGATAACTCACGCTTATTTGTCGCTTCTCGGTACGGTTTCGGAGCCTTTTGCCATCCATTCAAAGAAAGCAATTTTGCTGACCTTGATAAGTCTGCCCCTGCGGAACGCTGGAAAGCCGGGTGTGTGTACCAGCTCATAGGCGCTCGCTCTTGAAATTCCCATAATCTGCTGAATGTCCGCCACATCCAGAACCAGCGGTAAATCCTCGTAGCTGTTCAATCTCTTTTTATCGTTCATTCTGTTCCTCCCATAAATCAAATAGGTTAAAATGCTTCCTGCTGCCGTTTTCCCCAAAAGCCGTTTTCCTGCCCCATTCCTGCGGTGTTTCCCTGCATTGGTGCGCCGGATGCGTCACTTCTCCTGCCGGTCATATCCCTTTTGGACGGTCATTCACTTGTCAAGGTACTGTGCGGTACGAAATTACCAACTGCAATCATCATAGCGTACTATCCTTGACAAAACAATGATTCTGCGATACCATGAGTGTAACGGATATAACTGAATTATATAATTACCATAAACAAAGGCAGGGGATAGGGATGGAGAATCAGTTTATACGACATGAGCCATGTTTTGAGAGGATTTTGTTTGTCCTGACGCTGGACAGGAAGAAAATGAAAGAGCGGATTTTGATTGGGGAAGAACAGCAGATCCGCTTCCGGCTGAACGGGAGCCAAAACACAGAGGTGCTTTGTGATATGACACGCCCGCTGGGAACTTTTTTGATAAACTTTGAGCGTGACACGGACAGAGATTGGAACTTATACGGGCTTTCTCCGCTGCGGCAAGCCCTCCACTCCAACCGATGGAAACAGCCGGAGCTGGAGCAGGCGGCAAGCGAATTTCTCTGGGGAAAATATCTTAGCAATGACCCTCTGAAAATGTATGTGGCGTTCCGTATCTGGAACAGCTATCTGCTTTCCAGAGAACCCCGTGACCGTAACGCTGCCTGTGACCGCTTCATGGATAAAATGAGCAGCCTGACCGGGGTATTCCATAACGAAGCCATGAGCTTTGACAGGGAGACAGGAAAACCGAAACATTTTCAAGCTGGCAGCCTTTATTTCAAAGGCGCACCATCAGAAGATACCCGGCTTGACCTCTGGTTCCCGGACAACCGTCGCACAGAAGAATGTGTGTCTGCCTATGCGTCTCTCTACCCGTTGATTACCTATTATCTGAACAGGCTGAATGACTGGGGGCTTTGCTTCCGGCAGTGCAAGGTCTGCGGGAAATATTTTCTGGCAAAGAGCCAGCGGTATGAGCTGTGCAGCGACAAGTGCCGCAAAGCACAGGCGCTTCAAAACAAGCGGGAATTTGACGAGAGGGCAAGAGAAAATAACTATGACCTGCTTTATAAAAATGAATGCCAGAACTGGCGCAACAAAATAAACCGGGTAAAAAATACCGCAGGCTTTCCGGCTGACTGTCTGGAAAAAATACAGGCTGCCTTTTCCGACTTTAAGAAAGAAGCCTTACAGAGAAAAAAGGCTGTAAAAACAGGAACAGCCAGCCCGAAAGAATTTGCGGACTGGCTGTATCAGCAGAGTAATGTAATTGTTGAGCTGACCGAGATATGAAAAACTTTCTATCGTCAATTTCGCATTATTGCAATAACAGATTGCTTCTTCCATGAATGGTAATATTATCATCAAACTTTTGGAAGAACTATAAATGTCCGAGGTGCCTTTGATTTCGACAGAAAAACAGGCTGAATTGTTACAACGCTCGGACATTTCAAAAATCTTTTTGAGAAATGGCGGAAAAAGCGGGGCAGCATACGCCGCCCCGCCGATCTCAAAAGGTCATTCCATTGTCTTAATGCGGTCTACAAGAGATTGCTTTTTCAGATTTCCAGTTGTGTAAGAAATCAAGGTGAATTGCACAATCAGCAGGATTGCTAAATATATCAATACGATCAGCCACGGAAATGAATAGTAAAAGTATGGATTCATCGTTTTCACAACGACCTGTACGGATAGGAAGCCCAGTCCAGTCCCCAAAACCAATGTTACCAGCGTAGCAAAAACTGAATACATTAACCCCTCATAGCACAGCATTTTGATAAGCTGCTTTTTACTCAAACCAATCGCCTGTAACATTCCAATTTCCTGCCTGCGGGACAGAAAGTTTGTGATTGTCGTATTGACAAGGTTGATTAAAGAAAAGCACACGACAATAACAGCCACAATCAACAATACCCCGAAAGAAAGTTGTTGAAGTCCGCTATAATAAGTGATACTTTCTTTTATGGTTTCCATAACCAAATCGCTATTTCCGTCTATCAGTTGATTTAATGCAGCTTCAACCGTATCAAATTTTTCCATATCGGTAATTACGGAAATCGTACCTGTGCAATCTATCTCGGTCGCTTCATTCATAAGCTGCTCTGGAAGCGCAAAGCATTTTGAGAAGCCGGAGTAAGAATATTCGTTTACAATGCCCATGACGGTATAGGTCTTTGTGCGAATTTGGCCGGATTTGGTTTTATAGTCCACTTCGACGGTATCACCCAACGCAGCCTCAATATCATAGAGATCGGCACGCTCTTGAAGCAAGACAATTCCATTGCCTGCCACCAGTTCATCATAATCAATGGTGCCTGCAATTCGTTCTTCCTCTAAATTCTGCTGCTCATCCCGGCAAAAGCCCTGAATCCATTTTCCAGAATTACCATTTACAAGATATTCTGCGTCTGTGTAATACCAGCGCTTGATTCCTGTAACCCCATCAATAGATTCTACTGCATTTACAAAATCGGCATTTAGAAAATTCTTTTGCTGCAATCCAGACAAAGAAATACCGGCGGTGTCCCACGATTGATTTGCATTGAGCTGGATGTTAAATTCACCGACAGGGAACGCCCTGCCTCTTGCCTCTGCAACGCCATCATAGGAAACTAACATTGTCGAAATCAATACAACCAATACTCCGCCGAGTGAAAGAGAAAGTATTGTTAAAGTGGACTTTGCCTTTTGTCTGGACAGATTCATTTTAGCAAGTGAAGCAGGCGTTATTTTACGGTGCAACACGGAACTTTCTTTCATTTTCCCTTGATAATCGGAATATCGCAATGCTTCCAGCGGAGATACTGCCGCAGCTCTTTTTACAGGAGTATGAATAGCAATCATCACAATAATAAATGCAAAAAGACCAACCCCGGCCGTCACACATAAAGTAGTCAGCCAGTACCAACCGGCAGGAATCAGGAAGTACCCAATCACATTTCCAATAACCAGACCAATCGGGATAGCAATGGCAGCAAGTAATTTTCCCTCGCGGTAAACCATCTTTTTGATCTGTCGTTTTGTAGTTCCGATTGTGCGAAGCTGTCCATAGTTACGGATACTGCTTGCTACTGAAATATAAAAAATCGAATAGATCACAATGCCGGAACCAATGAAAGTTACAAAACCAATCAAGAAATAGAACAGCATATCGCTTCCGTGATTTTCGTCCTTTAAGTTAAAATATGTGGAACGGACAATCACACTATCATCGGAAATTTTTAATTGCTGCGCCAGAGTGTTTGCATAGTTGGTGGCTTCTTCCTCGCTCATATTTTGAGCGCCTTTCAGCCCAATGTAATAATCAATCATGCCCTCGTCGCCATACTGCTGTCTTACTAATTCTTTCGATATAATGGCTGTATAGCGCCCAATATCGCCGGTTTTCACATCTAAGATTCCCGTCAATTTGAAATCATGGGTAGTGCCGTCAGAAAAGGGGATTTGAATTGTCTGTCCCAATTCATTTGAATAGCCCAAACTATCCAAAAAGGATTCCTGCACTACAATTTCATTCTCCGAAGCTGGTAAATCTCCCGAATAGGGCATACTTTGGGATTTTAGCATATCTGCATTTGCATAAGTAAAATTCACGGTTGAATGGTTTACCTGTTCAGAAAATGCGTTGAAAAATTCTCCAACCCACGCAATTTCTTCTTGCTTGTATAGTTCCTGTCCCTGTTGTTCAGAAATCGCATGATACATAATCTGCGCTGTTTTTTGGTTGCGGTTCTGCGTTTCCTGCATAACCCCAAAACCATAGAGGACAATAGCAGATAGCAATGCGCTGGCAAGTGCAATCGTCAAAACAATAAAGATATTTCTTTTTCGATTCGCCGATATACTGCGGTTTGATATGCGCTTTACTATGCCGCTGGTGTCATTCTCAAAAGGCCATGTCATAGCCTGCCACCTCCTTACTCCACAATCTTGCCGTCCTCAATGCGGACAATCCGATCTGCAAGACGGGCTATGTCGTTATTGTGGGTAATCATCACAACAGTTTGCCGGAACTCCGCGCTGGTGCGCTTGATAAGCCTCAGCACCTCGGCGCTGGTCTTACTGTCAAGGTTGCCGGTCGGCTCGTCGGCCAGCACGATAGCCGGTTTTGTAATCAGGGCGCGGGCGATAGCCACACGCTGCTGCTGTCCGCCGGAAAGATTGTTCGGCATATTTTTCAGTTTATCTTCCAGCCCCAGCAAGTGAACGATCTCGTCCAAAAACTTCTGATCCACCGTGTCCCCGTCCAGCTCCACCGGCAGGACAATGTTCTCATACACATTCAGGATGGGAACAAGGTTATAGTTCTGGAAGATAAAGCCGATGTTGCGGCGGCGGAAGATGGTAAGCTGTTCGTCGTTCATTTTCGACAGTTCTTTGTCCCGGACAATCACATTGCCGGAAGTAGGGGTGTCCAGCCCGCCCATCATGTGAAGCAGGGTGGACTTGCCGCTGCCGGAGGTTCCCACAACGGCCACAAACTCGCCGTCCTCCACGGAGAAGTTCACGCCGTCAAGGGCGCGGGTGATGTTCGGCTCTGTGCCGTAATACTTTTTCAGGTCGATAGTCTGTAAAATGCTCATAAAATTCAATCCTTTCTTTGTTTGTTGTAAATGCGGAACGCTGCTGCGCCGGTGGCCGCCAACTGTACCAGAATCAGCACAGCGAACAGGCCGAAGCTCTCATAGTAAAACAGTTCATCCCAAAACAGGAGAACATCACAGAGAGCAGTCAAGGCAACCACCCAGCGGATGTGCCGGGCCAGCCATTGCCGGAACGCCAGCACAAGGGCAACGGGCGGGACGATCAGCAGCGCCAGATTCAAAATCAAGGTCGGGGTCAGTTCCATTGCGTCGCCTCCTCACTTTTGTTGATTTATAAATTGAAATTATATATACCTGAAAGCCGATTAACAGAATCAGCGTAATACTTTGGGGAGGACAGAAGCAACTGTCCTCCTGTTGGGAAGTGTTCAGCCTTATTCAAGGACTTGAGGGTTTTCTACATAAGAGCGAACTACTGTACCACAATTTTTGCAAATTACATGAATCAAATTTTCGCCTTTAAGTGTCAAGGCTTTATTTGGTTGAACTTTTGCATAAGTGGATTGAATCCCCTCAACAACATCTTTGCCACCACATCACGGACAAACATACTGTTTCTGCTCATTCATAGAACGCGCCTCCTTTCTTGTTGATAAGGCTATTGTAAACCCCAAATGTCCGCGAAATGTTACAGCGGCCAAAAAATTTCATTGAAAATCGGGGTGAAATGTTACAGCGCTCGGACATTTCAAAAAAATTTACGGCGGGCAGCCGGAAATGGCCGTCCGCCGCGTTCTATTTAGTCGGCAGCATAATAGAAAATTCCGAACCCTTGCCCGGCTCCGAAACCACTTTGATATAGCCGCCCTGCCGCGTTACGATCTCGCGGGTCAGATACAGGCCAATGCCCACGCCCTGCTGTTCGTGTACTTCTTCCTCACGATAGAAGCGCCGGAAGATGGCGGCCTGATTGCTTTCGGAAATGCCCTTGCCGGTGTCGGTCACTTTGATCTCCACATACATTTCCCACAGCACCACCGACACAGAGATTTTCCCGCCTGCCGGGGTGTACTTCACCGCATTGTCCAGCAGGTTAAAGAGGGCTTCGGATGTCCACTTGCTGTCATGGGAAACGGTCAAATCCTCCGGGCAATCCACGGACACGGCAATTTCCTTTTTCTCCGCTGCATACACGATCCCACTCATGGCCTGCGCCACAGTATCAAAAAGGCGGCCCGGTTTCTTGTCCAACTGGATCACGCCCGTTTCCAACCGGGAGGTTTTCACAAGGGCCTGAAAGAGAAAGTCCAGTTTATCCGTCTGGCTGCGGATTCCCCGGATAAAGTCAGTGCGCTCCGTCTCGGTCATAGTCTTTTCCAGCAGGGTGTCCGTCGCCATTTTCAGATTGCTTACCGGCGTTTTCACCTGATGGGAAATATCCGATACAAGGGTCTGTAATTCCTGCCGTTCCTCATCCACAAGACAGCGGTTCTCCTGCATGATTTGATAGAGCTTTGCCAGCCGGTGTCCGATTCTAGCAAGCTGGGTTTCGCTGTCCTCTGGCCGCTGGGGCGCTTCATTTCCGGCGATCATGTGGTCTAAGGTCTGGCACAGGTCAGCGGTAAACTGCGACAGCCGCTTTCCAAACGCCTGCGTCAGTACAAAAATCCCCACAAAGGCGCACAGCAGCAGCGCCCCGCCCGTCAGCAGCACCGCCGTCTGTTTTGTCACAAAAAACAGGGCTATGGTGATCCCGGACATGGAGAGGGCAAGCCCTATTGCCACCCGGCCAAACAGCCGCCTTACCGAGAGGTTTTGAAACTTCATTTTGCCTCGCCTCCCGTCCATTGATACCCCATGCCGTAAACAGTCTTGATGTAGGGTGCGCCGCCGTCAGATTCAATCTTGCTGCGAATCCGGCTGATGGAGGTTGTCAGGGTGTGTTCGTCCACAAACCTCTCGTCTATATCCCACAGCTTTTCCAAAAGCTGCCCACGGGTCAGCACTTGCCGGGGATTTTTGCGGAACAGGTTCAGCATTTTATACTCCATCGGGGATAGGGTCAGGGGCTTGCCGTTTAGGGACGCCGTCTGCTCCGAGAAGTCCAGAAACAGCCGCCCGTCGTCGTAAATGTCCTTGGCCGGTTTGTGGTGTTCCAGCATAGCGAACATGGCTTTGATTTTTCGCTGCAAGGCCCCGATCACAAAGGGCTTTGTGATGTAGTCCACCGCGCCCACCTCATAGCCCCGTATCTGGTCGCTCTCCTGATCGTTGGCGGTCAGGAATATTACGATGGTGTCCGGGTGCTGGGGCTTTATCAGCTTGCACAGCTCAAAACCGTTCCCATCTGGCAGGTTAATGTCCAACAGCACTAAATCAAATTCCCGATGGCGGATGGCGTCGGCTGCGGTTCTGGCATTTAGAGTAGAAGTCACGCCGTAGCCGTCTGCGGTCAGGTTATAGGCTAACATCTTATTCAAAAAACTGTCGTCCTCGACAATTAAAATCTGCTTCATATCCTCACTTCCTTTGCTTTTTGCAGATAGTATAACAGGCAAATGTCCGAGAATTGTTACAAGGACAAATATATTCATCATTTTACAGCTTTTTTATGTGTACTGCAATTTTATAAAAGAAAGGACAGCAGTATCATCAAATTGCTGTCCTTGCGGTTTATTATAGCTGGTAGTGTATAAGCGTGGGTTCATCATATTTGGTGTGGTATCTTTAACTATGGGAAACTCCCCGTTCCCATTTGGAAACACTCTGCGGCGTAACTCTGAGATACTCTGCAACGTCTTCCTGCGTCAAATTTTTAAGTATGCGATATCTCTTTAGGTTTTCCGATAAATGCAACATAATGGCCCTCCTTTAAATCTGAATTCTATATGAATATTATATCTGGAAGAGCCATTAATTCAATAACTTATTAGTTGTTGTGAATTCAACTAAATTATATTAGCTTCATCGCTATGATGAGTATTTTTCCACAGAATATCATCGCTCATAGCTCTTTCATCCATAGCAGCTTGAAAAAGAGCATAGCCGGTTATTTCCGGAAAGGCTCTTTTCCTTTTTGGCACAATAGCCGCATCAGTACAGTGCCGATATCTTCTCTGATACAAATCGATTGCTGTTTTAGTCCGCTGGGGCAGTCAATTTCACCGGAATTGAGGCAGGCGTAAACAGATTTCGAATTGTGAAAAGCCATCTGCCAAAAGGGGTATTTGATGATACCCGGAGTGTTGTAACCGACACCTAACTCCCAAAATAGGATATGCCGATTTTCACATTGGCGGATAAAATCATCATACCGCTTTACGGCGCTGTGCCACTCCTCATCTTCCACAAAACGGCTGTCTATCCGTAGATTCATCGTCATGGGTTTTCCGCATACTGGGCACCTGGGGATAAGCCCAGACGGAATACGTTGCTTCCTTTGCTCCGATGCCATACGTTTTATCACGATTTCATTGTCATATGTTTTATGATGACAAGGAGTAGCACATTGAAATAAACCATAGTCTCCCTGGGTGCAGAAGAGCCGTTTTTTGTCAAAGCCGGCCTTCTGAAAGCAATGATCCACATTGGTGGTAATGATAAAATAGTTGGTATCCCCGATTAGCTTCAATAAATCTTCATACACTGGCTTTGGTGCATCCTGATACCGATTGAGGACCACATATCGACTCCAATATGCCCAGTATTCTTCCAGCGTCTCATAGGGATAAAAACCTCCGCTGTACATATCATGAAAACCATAAGCTTTGGAAAAATCAGCAAAATACTTCTCAAACCGCTCTCCAGAATAGGCAAAGCCCGCGGATGCGGAAAGGCCTGCTCCCGCGCCGATTACAATAGCGTCCGCCGCGTCAATTTCTTGTTTGAGTCGGATTTCACTCGCGGTCAAAGATTTTTTGATAGATTGTTTCGTCTCGCTCTGTAAAGACATTAAAAATCACCTTGATTTCATTTTGGGAGTACTGTATAAAATCCCTTACCGTGTGAACAGCAATTTGGGCCGCTTTTTCTCTCGGAAAATGGTATTCCCCCGTTGAAATACAGGGGAAAGCAATGGAGCGAATCCCCTTTTGCTCTGCTAATTCCATACATTTTCGATAACAGGACTCTAACTGCCGGGAGTGGAGTGCCGTTACCCGTCCAATCACTACCGGCCCCACCGTGTGGATAACATACCTGCACGGAAGGTTGTATCCCGATGTGATTTTTGCCTGTCCAACCGGTTCTTGGTGTCCCAAACGCTTCATGATTATATAACATTCCTCGCGGAGCTGGAGACCTGCCGCCGAGTGAATCGCATTGTCCACACAGCCGTGGCAAGGGCAAAAACAGCCGAGGAGTTCGCTGTTCGCCGCATTGACAATTGCGTCTGCATGCAAGCGGGTGATATCGCCCCGCCAAAGCGCCAGGTTGGGGCCGGAAATAGTGGGAAGCATCATTGCATCTATAATCTCCTGATCCTTCTGCTCCGCTTGCAGCAACTCGTCCTGAAGGGCAAGGAATCCGCTGTCAAGAGGCATAGGAGGACGCAGATTCATCAGAGAACGCAGCAGCCGACGCTGAGAGGCTTCATCCTGTTCCCATCGCTCTGCAAAATCCCGATATTGGGGCATCTCATAAAGTAGTAAGGCAATTAATGTCCTTATCATCCCAATGCGATCCATTTAGTCTTCTCTTCTTCTACTTTCTTTATAAACTGCCTGACGGGATAGGGCTCCGGCCGGAGCCGCTGGTTTCTCTCCGAGCACCTTTGCTCTATCTCTGAAGACATTAGCTTCGTGTCTACAGACTTTGGATACATTTTAATGCCACCGTCATATTGGCCGTTTTTCCAATATCATTGTACATCGTTTTTTCTGTCTGGCAAGCAGGCACTTTTTCCTTTGGTCTGTTACTTTTTTGTGACTTTAGGAATTTTGGAATGTTTTGAGTAAAATTTTTATGTTGTTGACAGTAAAGGAATGCTGCACTACAATATAGATGTAATTTTCTATTTGAAAGTATAGCAAAAAGGAGAAAATTTGGATGATTTCGAAAGAGGAACTGCCCGCATGCCCAGTAGCGACCACCGTCCAGCTCATCGGAAATAAGTGGAAGCTTTTAATTATACGCAATTTGTTGGAACGTCCGTGGCGATTCAACGAGCTGCAAAAATCTCTTGCTGGCATTAGCCAAAAGGTGCTCACTGACAGCCTGCGTTCCATGGAAAAAGATGGCCTCGTCACCCGCACAGTCTATGCGGAAGTGCCGCCGAGGGTGGAATACGCCCTCTCTGCACTGGGGGAATCCATGCGCCCGATTTTGGACACTATGGCGGACTGGGGCAGCGAGTACCAAAAAATTGTAAAAAATCGTCTGTAAGAACCGATTGAAAAAATACAAAAACCTGCTCTGATAGCATCAGGGCAGGTTTAATTTCAGCAATTCTCTATCTTTTGGTATTCGGTCCCATGGACTCTTTGTGGGTATTATGGTTTTGATTTTGGTTTTGACTGGTCGTGGATGTTTCGTGATCCACGACTTTCATCCGTTGCGGCTTATGGTCGTTTTGGATTTTCTTTCCCATTTTGCACCTCTATTTTTCTGTTATGGGTTTGGCTTTTTCTTTAGTGGTTTTTGCGCGGCCCTGAATTTCCGGTACAGGATCGACATCGTTTCTCGGCCCGTGGTCAATCTCCGGCCGTTTCATACCCTTTTTCGCCAATGCTATCACCTCGGCAATAGTTTTCCACCAAACCTGATTTTTATTACATACAGGTTATCGTCTCCCCATAATTTGCTGCATATCGTAAAAACGTTTTTATTGCAACGGATGTTCACCGCTTTGGAATAAGGTTATCTTCCCAGATAACGGTCCTCCACTTTATCCCAATCAATGACACAAAACCAATTTTTGATATACTCCGCCCGCAAGTTCTGATACTGTAGGTAGTAAGCATGCTCCCAGACATCAATTAAAAGCAGAGGACGCAGAGGAAGCGGTGTATCCTGGTTCGGGGTTGTGACAATCCTCAAAGTGCCATCGTCGTTGGAAATAAGCCAGGCGTACCCCGAACCAAATACCGAGGTCGCCGCCTCCGTCATTTTACTTTTCCATTCCCCAAAAGAACCAAAGGAATTTTCAAACGCTTGCAGCAGAACTGAACCCGGTTTTGTCTCAACACCCGTCATTGAATCAAAATATAACTGATGGTTAAAAACACCGCCGCCGTTATTTCGCACACTCTTTTGAATTTGAGGTGGCAGCTTTTCCAGATGTGTTAGGAGCTGGTACAAGGTCCAATCGTGCAAATCAGGATAGGGGGCCAAAGTTTTATTGAGATTTTCTACATAGGTTTTCAGGTGCCGGTCATGATGAAAATGAAGGGTGCAAGGATCGATATGAGGGCTAAGCGCTTCATAAGGATATGGAAGCAGCATCAAAGGAAACGGATAGTGGGCCGGATCTGCGATGACATTCATTAAAAAACCTCCGATAATCAAATTTCCATACAGTGTATTCAGGTAAGAGAAAGAAGATGATTACTGCTTGTTTCTCAATATGATGTGATGGGATGAAAGGGTCGCCTGATTAAATTTTTTAGGTGCAGGTACTTTCGTTTCAGCGATTGTAGTCGATTACTTCCAAAACTATCTCTGCTGTTTTGTGCTACGACCAAGGAAAAGTATGTCATTTCACTGTCTGCAATAAAAAAGCCGCCCGCATTTAAGATGCAGACAGCTTTAAAAATTTTATCACATTTGGTATTATAACAAATATTATTGACTTATTTTGTCGAAAATGCTCCTACTATTATGGAAATATATCGGCTTTTTGTTCTTATGTCTTCCAGTAAAGCCGACTATTTCCGCGCTATCAAGATATCCCGTTTAATGGCCTGATCCACCCGGTGCTCAAACTTGTCATAGGGCCCGCCAGCCAAAACAGTAAATCCATTTTTCTCAACCGCTCCAGCCATCTCTTTTTTAGGCAGTACAAAGGCGTTCCAAGAAAGAGCCAATACCCCGCCCTGTTTCAGCACCTTCCACCAGGCCGGCAGACAGGCACAAATTAGTTCTTTGGGATTGCGGGTAAGCGATCCAGAAGTTTTTCCGTCAGCGGACTTCCAGTCCCCAGCCACGTTGCCATGGGCGACGCCATAAGGCAGATCCCCTACAATCATATGAAAACTATTTTTTTTGAAGTACCGATCGGTAAACCGGGAATCCCCTGCTACCATAGTGAGATGCCGCAACTTGTCTGGGTTCTTCCATTCCTCTTTTGTAGAGGCAAATTCAAAACGGTGAACCTTCGCCTGATAAGATTTATTTTCTCCGCTGAGTTTCTCGATACTATGGCTGTGTTTCCATTTTTCTGACTCGAGAAACTTCTTGAAATAAACGCTGGCCTCATGTACCGTTTTCTCTCCAATTTCTACGCCGGAAACATCGAATCCACATATGAGTCCCTCGTACAAAGTAGTCCCCTTGCCTGAAATTGGATCTAAAAGCCGAAATTGTCCATTTTCTCCCGCAAAACTGCTGGAATAAAGTGCTGCGTTGAGCATAGTACGGGTAAAAAGCTCATTGGTCTTGCCACTGTATTTCAAAATGGTGCTGATACTGGGGTTAAAGAACGCGGCATCAACTTTGGAGACAGGGTGAAGCACTTTCTGGGCTTCTCCGCATGCCTCTACCGTAAAAATTGCGTAGCAGAAAGAGAGGCGGGATAAAATTCCCATTTCCCGGCGGGTGAGAGTCTCCTCCGCGTCTAACATATAATAAGGAACTTCCGCTATGTCTTCACAGCGAAAGTTTTTACAGGAAGTGGAAAATGCATTCGCCGCAATCGTTAGTTCTGCCAGGGAAAGCTCCTTCGAAGCATCGAAATACACCCGGTTGTGTCCAGGATTCGCCAAAATTGCATATGTAACCATGTTATGACCTCGCAAAATAAAGAGGGCGCTTTCCGCTCATAGAGGAATGAACGGTAAAACACCCTTTGTAATTTGTTGAAAAGTGTTATTGTCTAATCGAAAAATGTTGGTTTGTCTAATCTAAAAACGACAGAAAAAATATCGTTATAAAATGCCAGTTTTATATACATTTTTCATAGACGCTTTTCGGATTAAAAAGGCGGCTTTGGGGGCTTGAGAACCTTTTTTGCAGAAATAAAAAACACCGGAACCATCTTTTTGCAGACAATTCCGGTGTTAATTCTTGCTGTTTTCCGATTGGTCAAATTGTTGTTTTTGGTCGGACAATTTGCAAATCCGGAACAGAGGGTGACACAGTATTCTGCAATTAAGATTGATCATATTATAACATCATTGCATAAAAAGTCAAATAGCTTTTATTTTTCTATTTTCCTGTTGATCCAAATTCCCCGCTACCTCGTTCTGTGTCTGACAAACGATCAACCTCTTTAAGCTCAACATTCAGATATGGCTGGACGATCAATTGGGCGATACGCTCGTCCGGTTCTATGATTTGAGATTCATCGCTGTCATTGTGTAAGGCATGTGGTTTCCCCGAAAAAGCTGCCCGGAATACAAATTGTATCCGGCGTATATTGGGCGCGTGAGGATTACTCTCACGGTATAGGCATTTGGCTTGCAGCCATGTTTTCCAGTGTACCCTTTCAAGCGGCAAAGCTCAGCGACAGCAGAGAGATTGCGATATTCCAGATAGCGATTAAAAATATATTGGACGATTTCGGCCTCTTGCGCATTGATTTTGAGGCTATCCCCATCTATATCGTATCCCAGCACTTCGGAACAGGTGCGCTTTCCCTGCCGGGCTCTTTCCAGCATGGCGGCTCGGACACGTTCTCCGGTAATCTCACGCTCCATCTGGGCGAATACGCTCATAATTCCCAGCATAGCCCGCCCCATGGCGGTGCCAGTATCAAAGGGCTCCGTACAGCTTTCAAGAGAGATTCCAAGGCGCTGGAATCTCTCGCAAATTTGATAAAGATCGGCGACGCTCCTAGTAAATCTGCTCAAAGCCCAAATTACCACAATATCAAATTTTCTCTCATCCGCATCGCGGAGCAATCGCTGCATATCGGGCCGGTGATCGATGTCCTTTCCAGAGATACCTCTATCCGCATACACGCCGTATACTTCGTACCCTTTAGCTTGGCAATGGGAGCGGATCGACCGCTCCTGCGCTGCCAGACTATATCCCTCTTCTGCCTGTTCTACCGTGCTCACCCGGATATAGATCGCGGCTTTCATTACGCCTGCTCTTTTGCGTTTACCCAATCTTCCAGGCCGAAGCTATTCAGATCGCGCAATTGCTCTTCGGTGCTGATTTCCTTCCCTTGTTCTACGAAAAGCTTTTCTACAGCTTCACAGTCCATATCGATCCAAGGAGTGCTTTCGAAGCAATCTTCCCAATTATCGCTTTCGGTGCATACGATATCACCGCAGGTGGTAAGCGCGAACTCCCGGCATTCCGGGCTGTATAGGGCGACTTGTCCTTCGTTGTAAGCTTCAAAGTTCATAGCATAATATTTTTTCATTTTATTTTCCTCCCATTATTTCTTCAACAAATATACGATTACTTTTGCGATTCCAAAGGCGATTAGAATCGTTCCCAATATCGTCAATGCGTTCATTTCGCCCTCCTTGACTTTTTCTGTTGGAGTTAATATAATGGGGGTGGGTGGATTCCCACTCCCAGTGATTTAGTGGAGCAGTTTGTCGATCAGGATAAGTATTGCTCCGACTATCAAGTCTATCAGGCCGCTGATTAAGATGGTGCGAACATCAATCTTTGGCTTGGTAGTCTTTTTGTTTTGCGGCCTTTGCCGCTTTCGCTTGCTCATTTTTATCACCCCCTCTCTATGCTTCTATTATATATCGTGTACACGATATTTCCAATTGGCAAAATATACAATCTTGTACAAGATATTTTATGGATTTTCATCGTGTACAAGACACTTGAGATAAGGTATAATGATTGGGAGGTGATAAAATGGGAACGAAAATAACTGCGTATAAAAATAAATATCAAGCTGAAAAATATGATAGGATAATTGTGCAGGTGAAAAAAGGCCAAAAGGAAAAAATAAAGGCCCACGCCGAAAGTCGCGGCATGAGCTTGAACGCTTTTATTGTGGAGGCGATTGAGAAAGAGTTGAGGGAATAGAGGTTGCAATTGCGATTGTGTTGCGATACAATATTCTTTGCAAAAGCCGAACCAATCAAGCCGTGAGGATGTGCGCACATTCTTGCGGCTTTTGGTTTTTGGAAAAAAATATTTGAGCCGGGGGCGATTTGCCTCCGGCCTTTTTGTTTCCAGTAATTACCTTTGAAATCTGCGCTATACCTTGCTATAATAAGAACAGATGTTCAAGGCGAGGTGAAAGACTTGAGAACCATATTGCATGTTGACTGTGATGCCTTTTACGCGAGTGTGGAGGCATTGCACCGTCCGGAGTTGCGCAATAAGCCACTGGCGGTAGGAGGCGACCCGGAACAGAGACACGGCATCATTCTAGCAAAAAATCAGATTGCCAAAAAATACGGTATTCAGACCGGGGATGTGCTGTGGCAGGCCAAGCAGAAATGCAAAGATTTGGTAATCGTACCTCCTGATTTTCGGCTCTATATGCGTTTTTCTCACCTTTGCCGTGACATCTATATGCGATATACAGATCAGGTAGAGCCCTTTGGCCTCGACGAAAATTGGCTTGATGTGACCGGCAGTACCACATTTGGAGATGGTGAAGCAATCGCAAAAGAAATCCAGCAGACTGTTTGGCGGGAACTGGGAATAACCGTGAGCATCGGAGTATCCTATAATAAGATTTTCGCCAAGCTGGGGAGTGATTATAAGAAGCCCTGCGGCATTACGAATATCACACCCGATAATTATAGGGAGATTGTATGGCCGCTGCCGGTGAGCGATTTGCTGATGGTGGGAAGGGATACTAGCCGAAAGCTAAATGAGCGCCGAGTATACACCATTGGGGAGCTTGCTACCACGCCTGTGGAAAATCTTCACCGGTGGATGGGCAAAATAGGAGATATGCTGTGGGTATTTGCGCAGGGGCGCGATGATACTCCGGTGGCGCGTTGTGATACAGAACAGGTCATCAAATCTATAGGAAATAGCACCACGACACCGCGAGACCTCTACAACGATAATGATGTAAGGATAATCCTGCAACTGCTGGCAGAGAGCATTGCAAGGCGGCTCCGGGACCATGGGCTAAAGGGGCGGGTAATCTCAATTCAAGTGCGGGATTGTGCCTTGAAATCTTTTGTGAGGCAGCATAAGATTGGCAGATATACGAGCCTTGCAACTGATATTACGCGGGAAGCCATGGGGATTTTTCATGCAAATTACAAGTGGGAGATGCCGATTCGGAGCCTTGGATTGTCCGTGGGGGATCTGGTGCCGGATACGGTGCCGGAACAGCTTGATTTTATGGGTGATGATATAAAGCGCCGAAAAATGGAGATACTGGAACAGACGGTGGATGGCCTCAAAAGCAGATTTGGCAATTTTGCTGTACAAAGAGGGCTTATGCTGGCGGACAGGGCTTTATCAGGGTGCAACCCCTACGACGATCACAATATTCATCCCGTGAGCTTTTTGAGGTGAGACGATGGAGAGAATTAAGAAATATGTCGATGTGATCACGGAGTTTTCTGCTGATGGAAAGATTCGCCCTCTTGAAGTGCTCTGGGACGATGGCACTCGATATGAAATAGATAAGATATTATCAGTGGATAGGAGAGCCTCCCTTAAAGTAGGCGGGGCTGGCATCCGATATACTTGCCAGATTAATGGGGTGCGGACATTTTTGTATTTGGAAGAAAATAAATGGTTCGTTGAAGCGAAGGTGATGCAATAATGTGTGGAAGATATAATTTTTCAGCGGAAGAAAGCCGGGAGATCAGCAAAATCATTGAAGAGGTGCAGCGCAAATACGGGGCTTCCTCTATAAAGACAGGGGAGATTTACCCCACAAATCAGGTGGCGGTGTTGGTACAAGAACAAAATGAGCTCCGTCCACAGCCGGTAATCTGGGGATTCCCCAACTTCAGGAATAAAGGTGTCATTATCAACGCCCGGTCGGAAACTGCTGAGGAAAAACGGACATTTAAGGAGAGCCTACAGACTCGCCGGTGTGTCGTCCCGACGACCGGATTCTACGAGTGGACGCAGGATAAGGAGAAGATAAAGTATCTTTTCAATTGTCCAAGCGGTGGAGCGCTGTATTTGGCAGGGCTGTATAATGATTACGGAGACGAGCGCCGGATGGTGATTCTCACGACAGCAGCCAATAAATCTGTATCAGATATCCACAATCGAATGCCAGTGGTGCTAAGTGAAAATGAGTTATCCGACTGGATAGGTAATCCCAATAGGGCATTAGAGATTTTGTATAGGCAAGGGCCGTTGCTTGAAAAAGTGGCGGTGTCGTAAATGCAATACAAGAATTCCAAGATGTAATGGTGGATTATAATATAAAGTTTTAGGGAGCAGATATTAATCTACTCCCTATTTTTTAAACATTTATATATTGATATGCGCAGCCTTATTGTTCTATATGTCGGTCGTATTCATCAGCTTAAGTAACCACGCTTTCTTCAAGGAACTTCCACTGTCCATTTTTAAATACATAAGAAAGCTTAAATTGTGTATATTGTAGCCAACCATGCTCATCTGCCCATTGCAATTGACAGAATACAGCCTGATAGTACCTCCCCCATGCTTTTATCTTATATAAATTACGTATTTCACAAACAGGATATGAGCCGACGATATATCCCCCGCTAGTCATCTGAACGGGTTCATTGAAGTTGACCGGAGGATATTTCTTTTCAAGATACTCTAATATTTCCTCTCTCTGATCTTCTGACAAATCGACTTTGTACAAATCAAACAAGGCCACTTCTCCCTCGGTTTGATGGATAGCATTAAATTTAATCAGATAATCATCCATCAGATATGCTGCGATTTTTTGATATAGTATCGGGAGATCACGTTCTTTTTCAAACGAAGGAACCGGCCATATGAAAATCATACTGAGTGCAGCGGTAACAGTCATAACCACAACAAGTATTATCCAAGCTACTTTCTTTCGCATGATTGACATCTTTTACAAAACTTTTACCCAATGGCGATTGTTTGAGGCCAAGTGTCTGAATAGTTGCCCGTTGCTACATCCCTTTCAAAATAGATGGTATAAATGGCAAAATTTTTATCCTGAACTGACCTGTATTCTGTCTCTATGGTATAACTGGAATAGGTTCCGGCTTTTTCTGACAGGTATTTCTCCAACTCCGCCTCATAGTGTGCTTGCTGTTCTACTGTGGGCACGAATGTGTTTTTGTAATCTATAATAACTCGATCCAACTTTCCGGCTTCGTCAAAATATGCTGCAATGATGTCGTTCATTTCATTTTCCATCATAGCCTGATATCCGCCAATAGATTCCATAAAGAGAGAAACATCATAGTACTCTGCATCCGGAATCCACCCGCTCAATTGGGTTCGAAGCGATTGAAGCATTCTTTCTTCCGTTACCTCGTCCGACGATTTTTCTGTGTACTCCCGATTCATATCGATAGACACAAGCCTTCCGGTTTCATCATATCCGTATTCGATCCCATCTTTTGTAAAATAGTCTGTTTTAATGACAGCGTCCACACCATTGACCACATCATAAATCTCAGACATTTTAATCTGTTCGCTGCCTACATATTTCAGAGAAGGATCATCTTTCATAGAAAGCGGAGTCGCCGTCCGCACTAAAACAATACTGACCACGGTGATAATTACCACAAGAACCGCCGTGAGCGAAATCCAAAGGACTTTCTTTTTCATGGTACGCCTCCTCGATTACACACTGTCATCCAACGGCGATTTTTTCTGCCCAGGAACCCCCACCCTCTTTATCAAAATAGATGGTATAAATGGCAAAATTTTTATCCTGAACTGACCTGTATTCTGTCTCTATGGTGTAACTGGAATAGGTTCCGGCTTTTTCTGACAGGTATTTCTCCAACTCCGCCTCATAGTGTGCTTGCTGTTCTACTGTGGGCACAAATGTGTTTTTGTAATCTATAATAACTCGATCTAACTTTCCGGCTTCGTCAAAATATGCTGCAATGATGTCGTTCATTTCATTTTCCATCATAGCCTGATATCCGCCAATAGATTCCATAAAGAGAGAAACATCATAGTACTCTGCATCCGGAATCCACCCGCTCAATTGGGTTCGAAGCGATTGAAGCATTCTTTCTTCCGTTACCTCGTCCGGCGATTTTTCTGTGTACTCCCGATTCATATCGATAGACACAAGCCTTCCGGTTTCATCATATCCGTATTCGATCCCATCTTTTGTAAAATAGTCTGTTTTAATGACAGCGTCCACATTATTTACTACGTGATACAGCTTGGATATTTTGAACTGTTCAGTACCCGTGTAGTCGAGAGAAGGAGCAACTTTTACAGGGGTACGATAAATCCAATTATCTGGTATTTGAGAATATGAGTCATTACTGAAAGATTTATTTAAACAAATCGAACCGTTTCCCACAAAGCGTTGATTTTTAGGATGGTGCGGAGATGTAGGTTCCTTGGCGTTAGGATCCGGTACGCCATAAAGATGCGCATATTGCTCGTTAGCGCTTTTAATAGCAGTCTTTATATCTTGCCCCTGTTCCAAATAGTTAAAAAGAAAGTCTGCATAAAATTCTCCGCCTGCCACCCTATTATAATAACCCATTACTGCTTTAGCGCCCTTATTGTGTATCGCCCCCGCCATAGATTCATTCATATATTTAGTAGTATCCCTCAGCAATTGTTTTCTGGCACTGTAACAGGAAATTATGCACACAAAGTCCAGATTACTGAGCTGTCCTGGCAAATAATCTTCGATGAAATAATCATCTTTTTCTACTGTGACATTTAAATCAGCCCAATATCCATATGAGCTATAAGTGCTTCCATCGCTTAATGTATGGGAAGAGAACATATGATTGTCATTTTTCTTCTGTGCGCTGGGGTCTTGATAAAAACTGACGCCGGGTTCGCCATGACCATGTAAAACAGCCACGTTACTATAGGGCAGTTGTGCATATGCCTTATACGGGTAATATGGCATAGCCAAATACGTGCAGTCCATATACCCCATGCGTTTCATTGAAGTCTGGATATTGTGGACTGCGTTAAGGTTATCATCTTTATCTACAAGATCATTACAAAACAGCACATATAAGCTCCGATTGGAGATATTTGATGGCGGGGCGCTATTGATCCTTACTCCTTTAGAATCAAACATATACGTAACGCCATCCACTGTATGGGTTCCCGTGACCATCTCCCCACTGGTATCTACTACGTCAGTATCCAGAAAATAGTAAGTTTTTCCACTTACTGTTTTCCATCCCATGATCATTTTCCCATCATCATTGATATAATACCACTTTCCAGTAATATCGTGCAACCATCCTCCAGTATACATGGCTCCGGTATCTGGGTCGCCTGGAACCCCCATATAATAAAATGTTGTTTGATCCCCCGTGTAAAGCCATCCATGCTTCATAGAACCGTTTGGATTAAAATAGTACCACTCGCTGGCGATTTCCTGCCATCCAGTCAGCATCCGTCCATACACTCTATCAAAATAATACCATAATCCATCAATTTTGTACCATCCTGTAACTTGATTTCCGTAGTTATCGTAATATATCCAATAATCCCCGTCTCGTACCCATCCAGTCAGGAAACGCATACTGCCGTTTTCCTGTAAAATTTGACATTTTGTTACTTCATTATCAAAATATACAATTTCATATTCTACTGTTCCGTTTTGTTCTAAATTCAGGCTATTAATCCAAGAAAGCGTGTTAACTTCTTCATATCCGCCAGCGATATACTCTTCCAGTGATAAGCTGTCTTGTCCGTTACTATCTTCTTCTTGTTCCATGCCTCCGGGAAAAGGAGCTGTTGCGATTGTGACATCTGGTTTTCCGCCGTAAGAATTTTGTTCGGCTTCTGATGAAGCTGAAACGCCGGTAAAAGAAATCACAAATGCCATTACAATGGTCATTACCAATGCTGCTGTTCTTTTCATTTTTACCATCCTTTCATTCCATAACGGTATATTATTAAGAAAAATAATATAAATAAAATTATTTTTCTTAAATTAATTTTAACTCACATTTAAATTTAATAATGTCATTATTTGTCGATAAATAGTATTTTCTTCCTTTACACAATATAGTACTATAGTGATGTGGCTATGATATTTTTCGGGTTCAATCAGCGTTTAAAGTCGATATGAATCAGGCGTGTGGGTGAAATACTTTAATGTCAAAATTTTAGAAAGGCTGGAGTTTATGCTCTAGCCTTCTTTGTTGGTAAAACATGTGCTATGAAACCCAAATGGTATCCTCAGGGTTTTCTTATTAGAAACTTATTTAAAACAATTAGGTTTGGAGGGAAAAATATGAAAAAGGTTTTTACGATTATTATTGCATTATTGTTGCTTGGAACTCTATGTATCGCTGGTATCAGTGTCGCTGCCGCCAATAGCGAAACAACTGTAGACTTGGGAGACGGTTTCTCCTGGTCTTACAATTCAGTGACAAGAAAACTGATCTTGAATGGAAATGGAACTTATCCGTGGTTTACAGAAAGAGAAACTGTTGGAAATAATGTAATATTCTCTCCAAATCGAAATTGGGACGAATGGCCACAATATCCTAAAAATGTAAAAACTCTTGTGGTCGGAGAGGGAATAACAGAATTTAAAACCGGAGCTCTTTCGCTACGTCCAGACAATTTGATAATCGGTAAAAATTGTAAGAATTCCCCAGTCGTTGCATCCAACTCCTATCAAGTTCATAAAAATAACCCCTATTTAGCTGACTACGATGGGGCGTTATATTCAAAGGATTATAAAACACTTATTTCATGTCCACAAAACAAATATTCAATTCGATTTCCGCAGGAAGTTGAAATAATCGAAGAAAATGCTTTTTTAAGCACTCATATTGATCCTGTTGTTATTCCATGGGGGGTAACTACGATTGAAGGCCAATGGTATGGAATGACAGACGAATTTGATTTGGTTGTACCGGACACTGCAATTCATTTTACAGATAAACCGTTGTATGTGCATGGCTCCGCATACCTTTCTACCCAAGCCTACGAGCAGCATAATGTCGCAGCAGGGATCAATATGGTTTATGATAACGTTGATAAACACTGGTACAATTACTACGGTATTAAAGCAAATCAATGGAAAAAACTCAATGGAAAGATGTATTACTTTTCAGAGGGGCCCGGGTGGACTATGGGAGAGCCTACTACAGAACCCAAAATGTTGAAAGGATTTCAAACAATTGATGGAAAACAATATTATTTCGGTGAAACAGGAGCTATGCAGACAGGACTTCAGACTATCGAAGGTAAAGTATATTACTTTGATAGCGATGGAATTATGACACTCGACCAATGGAAGCAGGCGTCAGGCAACTGGTACTACTTCAACGACTACGGAGCAGCCGTCGTAAAAATCTGGCTGAAATCGGGAAACAAGTGGTACTTCATGCAGGCTGACGGCACCATGGCGACGAACAAATGGATTCAGTGGTACAACAACAAATGGTACTACGTCGGCTCTGATGGAGCGATGTATGCTAACCGTTACACCCCGGATGGATATTGGGTCAACGCGAACGGCGTGTGGGTGAAATAAAAAATAGCTATTCTACTCAACTATAGCGAGTACGTCATCTGCTATTTTTTGTTACGACCAAGGTAGAAAATCTCCGATTTTCCTCTTGTAATAAAAAAACAAAAGGCGGGTTTGAGAAACACATTCTCATTCCCGCCTTTCTTTTACCCTTTACTGCTCCCCCATTCCCTTCTCATGCAATAGGAGACGTACTCACCCAAACTGCCCATCCGCAGCTTATCCATTCTCTGCTTTGCCCTTTCCTTATCCCCTTTTTCCAAATAAATCCGCACAGGCAGCTTTTGCTGCTGATCGTTCCAAAATGGTTTCATGTTTCTCTGCCTGACAACAATTTCCAAAAACCTTGTGGGGATTCCTAACGCCTCAGCCGCTTTGCCTTTATCCCATCTTTCCCTTTCTTTGCAGAGCCTTTCCATCCTGCTCTTTATTTCATCCGGGATGGTCATCGGATTTAACATCTGTTCCGGGCTAAGATTGAGAAAAACAGCCAGCAATCCATATAATTCCGGACGGCAGTATCTCCCTGTACGGGTGATGTGGTAAAGATTGATTCCAAAGGTATTCGGGGTCTATGAGTTGATGAAAAGTCTCCCCCCAATAGGATTCCAGCTCTTTCAACAGCGGCTTCCACTCCACCTGATACCCCCCGAAAGAAAAATATCCTTGTTTTGGAGCAGGTGAAACAGCGAATCGGGCAGTGATGTGATGTCATTCACAAGAGGTGTATTCCAAAAAGCGTACAGCATATCGCTCAACTTTACCTCCTGCTCTGAGACATTACAGTCTGCCGTAGTTTTCAAATTGGGGATTGACGACGCCGGATAAAACTTTTGGCGCAGCGTCCGCATCTCTGCCCCGTCCGCCCTTTCCAACCTGCATTTATGGATTGGGCAGAGCGGCATCGCCTGTATCTGATGAGGCGTATGCCAATAAGTTTCCCCGTAAGTTTGAAGATCGCGCTTTGCACAGATGGGACAAAAGCGCAGATATCCGCCGTCCTGGGACGTCCACTGTTTTAAGCTGCCAGTGTATTCCTTTTCTTCGGCTCCCCATACAATATGCTGATGGGTTTTTGTTCTCCTTAAATCATGAGAGAACCTTAAAACATATGGCGTCAGCGTATGCCGGTCATACAGTTCTTCCCTGTCAAACAGTCCGTTCGGCAATGTGTCGATCACTCCGTAAAACCCTGGGTTGGCAAAAAATATATTCATCGAAGCGTTTGCTTTCCCGAAAAGTTCTTTCATAGTAGTAGATGTTTTCTTATTCCCCGTCCGCAGGTGATACCGGCAGAGAACGGAGTACCACAGTTCTTCCGGGTATGGAGTTGGGAAAAACGGCAGCATTTCACAGTACCTCCAGCATTTTCAAAGATGCCAGCCGTTCTTTTAACCGGCTGGCGTTTTCTCTGTTGTTTTGCAATAAGGCCAATAGGTCTCCGCTGTCCCGACAGCATTTCGGCCTTCCCCTTTTTCCCTGCGGCTCATCTTGAGACAGGATGGATTTTGCTGTCTGAAAGTCAGAGGCAGGATCTGTAACGGCATTTGTATCAGACGGCGCTCTCAACCGATACAGGGAAACGGTTTTTCGTATCACTTCTTCCGACAAAACCTCCGCGCCGGATTCAATGGCATGGGTCTGCGCCAGTGCTATCACCTGTGCCAGCACGCCGGAAGGCCGCCGGATATCTCAAAGAGCAGCCCCTCCATCCTGTCTGTCAGCGGCTGATAAAATTGAGTGTACTGCATCTGCCACAAACCGGCCAGCAAATGATAAAATGGTTCCCCGTATTCCAGCGCTCCTATGCGCAGTCCCCGCGTCCTCCTTGCCAAATGCGGTTCTGAATCAAAGAACGCCCCTACCTCCGTCGTACCGACCAAAACAGCGCAAATACCGGTGTCGTTCATCAACTGTACCAAAAAGCGCACCAGTCTTCCATGATTTCCTCCCTTTGTGCTTGCGGACAGTACATTTCGTATCTCGTCGATGATGATAACCCCTATATTATGGGTGATACAAAGCTGAGACAGCTGAGCCACCAGAGCGTCCAGTGTAACAGACTGCCGCCTTCTCACGGCCTTTGCCGCATACTCTGTCCCCAAAATACGGTCTATTTGCAACAGGATATCCGTACACATGGCCTTTACCGAACAGTCGGATGGACACTGCACATTCAGATAATTGATCTGTTTGCAGAAAAACGGACTTCCCTCAAATTCCGTGTGCTCGATTACCTGCGGAAACAGGTTTAAGATCCTCGCAATGGTAGAGGACTTTCCGATTCCGGATATGCCCAGTATCGAGCAGCTCATGGATTGGGTGGAGAAAGTCGTTGTACAGGGTCTCTGATTCCGACCGATGGCATTCTGAATCGCTGTCATCTGGCGGATTGCCTTTACCGAATTCTTTTGTGCATAGGAACCGATCATACCGTTATACAGCAGATTATATATCGTTGGGGCAAAATGGAGCGGATAAAACGCCTCATATATTTTGTTGCAATGGGAAAGCCTTTCTACAGAGGACATTTGCACAGAACGATCCCACGGCGGTATACTGCTCCGAATCTTTTCCATCAGCTCTCCTGCTGTCAGCCTTTTGGGAAGAGACGAGATAAAAGGGTTATCCGGATACGCCGGTACGAAACGGTATTCTGCTTTCATAAAGCTCCTCCATCTTCTTCGCGACTTCTATTTTCCTTCATATTCTCAATAGATTCTTTCGTATTGAGAGACGGATGATGATCTGCTGCATTTTGAGCGATTTCGCGGATGCTTTTTGCACAATCCACTTTATTTTGCACTTTCCTTTTTCTCCATTCATTTTTTAAAGCTCTCTCTTCCTCCAGAAACCGGCATACCTCTGCGTAGGTTGTATTTTCGAATCCGGAAGAAGCGCCTGTCAGGGAAAACGGGATGTATTCCCCGTTCTCGATCAGGTAAACCGTATCCGTGCAAAGCGGGTCGTATGCCACTTTTACAGATTCCCTGCCCTTGATTCCGGCAACTGCGTAACGGGTATGAAAGCGGTCATTGCGGTAGGTCAGATGACGGAATGCAAGCCCTCTTCTTGTTAAAAATCCATCCTCTCGCGGCAAAAGGACGCCGTGTGTTTCGTTGTCTGAAACCGGTATCAGATTCATCAGCCCTTTTTGAGCGTACCAGTCCCATATCTGATTGGCCACCGGCTGGACGTCGTCTGCAGCCATCTCCGATGTCCGTACAAAATGATACTGGACACGTCCTGCGTTGTAGACGATACAATGGATTACGATTTGGGTAAACTCATAGAGCGTCAGGGAAGCCTCCATCCTGTAGTCTGGCGCTCCCCTTTCCTGAAAATCCTCTTCTATCACTCCCTGGCGTTTCAACAGAGGCTTGTACCTTCCCTGTAAAAGGTCGAAGGCTTTTTCCACGCTGCCCTTGAGGTCTGGACGATAAGGCGGCAGTCCGGTAACAGTAATGTCATACCGGGCGCACAGTTCTTCCATGCGCTTTCCCAAAAACTCCATTCCCCTGTCTGTCACCAAGCAGCCCGGCAGCCCGCAGGAAAGCCACTGGTCTTTCGTAACAGCAATACCGTACCGGGCAGCGTACTCCACTTTATCAGACGCCGCGTTTCTGAGACACTCTATGACCGATTCCTCTCCCCATTGCAGCCCCACATACACCCCGGCGATCAACTGCGAGGCAACGTCTACCGCCATATAGATGACCGGCCTTCCGATCACCTGGCTTCGGTCTAATTTTGAAACCAGATAGATATCCGCTTCGGTGGCGTCTATTTCGTATGTCCCGATCGACCTGGCGTAAGAGGCAGACTTTCCATAGAGTGGTCTCATGTTGCGTTGATAGTAGGACAACCCCTGTTGCGAGATTGCTTTTTTGATCGGGTTTTCGTGGGAGTAATAGAAATAGCGGAACTGATAAAAGGTAGGGTATCCTTCTATCAGGCTTCCGTCTGAATGGGTATATTTACTCAGCAAAAGCATTTCATAGGCTCCATTTAACGACATTCTTCTGCCGCTGTAAAAATACCGGTTGATCGCCCATCGGATATTCTTTTGCATTTCGGTCAAGGGCGGATTTGTCTTTTTCCTTTCTGCCGTATACAAGGCGTTCTCACCGCAGGCCAGATATTTATAATACCATTTTTGGACGGTGCGCGGAGACACGTTATTTTTTTCGGAAAAAACGCCTTGTTTTCTACGAATAAATACCATTTTTTCAGAAAATCTATGTTGTTGTCTAATTGAAAAACGACAGAAAAAATATCATTATAAAACCGCAGTTCTATATGCGTTTTTCAGGGGCAACTTTCGGGTTAAATGGCGGGTTGTGGGGCTTGAGACCTTTTTTGCAGAAATAAAAAACACCGGAACCGTCTTTTTGCAGACAATTCCGGTGTTAATTCTTGCTGTTTTTCGATTGATCAAATTGTCGTTTTTGGTCGGACAATTTGCAATTCTGGAACAGAAGGTGACAAAAAGTAAATTATTTCATCATGCTGGCAACTTCGTCGGCAAAGTTGTCCTCTCTCTTCTCAAGGCCTTCGCCTTTTTCGAAGCGGACAAATTTGGTGAGAACCAATTTGCCGCCCAATTCCTTGGCGACGTTCTCCACGTATTTTGCAACAGTGAGCTCGTCGTCTTTGATAAAGGGCTGCTCCAACAGGCAGACTTCTTTGTAGTATTTGGCGATTCTGCCATTGACCATCTTCTCCGCGATAGCGGCGGGTTTGCCCTCGTTGATGGCCTGGGCGGTGAGGATTTCTTTTTCTTTGTCGACAACCTCAGAAGGAACCTCCTCTTTGGAGAGGTACTGAGGAGCCGCAGCGGCAACCTGCATAGCGATGTCCTTGCCGCAGGCAACGAAACCATCTTTATCAGCACAATCAGTGTCAAATTGTACCATGACGCCGATTTTGCCGCCGCCGTGTACGTAAGGAACCAAAGCTCCTTCAAGACGCTCAAAACGGCGGATATTCATGTTCTCGCCGATGACGAGGATTTTCTCGCGGAGAGCCTCGGCAACGGTCATATCGGTGCCGACACATTTCATGTCGTTCAGCGCCTCGATGTCAGCGGGATTTTCTTTGATGATGGTCTGGGCAACGCTGTTTACAAAAGCGACAAAATCAGCGTTTTTCGCAACAAAGTCGGTTTCAGCGTTAACTTCCAGCACAACGCCTACATTGCCTTCCACAACGGAGACAACCAAGCCTTCAGCCGCGATTCTGCCGGATTTTTTCGCAGCGGCAGCCAGTCCTTTTTCACGGAGAAGTTCAATTGCTTTATCCATATCGCCGCCGGATTCAGTCAGGGCTTTTTTACAGTCCATCATGCCGCAGCCAGTTCTTTCACGCAGATTTTTTACATCGCTAGCAGTGAATGCCATAATTTATTCCTCCTAATCTTATCAAAATGCCCGAAGAATCCTCCGGGCATTTTGCAAACATTTCCTCGAAAATTATTCAGCGGCAACTTCTTCAACAGGAGCTTCCGGAGTTGCTTCCGCAACGTCAGCGCTACCCTGACGGCCTTCCATGACAGCACTGGCCATGGCACCTGCAATCAGTTTGACTGCACGGATGGCGTCGTCGTTGCCGGGAATGACGTAATCGACTTCGTCTGGATCACAGTTGGTATCGACGATGGCGACAATCGGGATGTGGAGCTTTCTCGCTTCCGCAACCGCAATTTTCTCTTTCTTGGGGTCTACGATGAACAAAGCGGCAGGCAAAGATTTCATGTTCTTGATACCGCCAATGAATTTTTCCAGTTTCTCGATTTCCAGCTTCAGCTTGATGACTTCTTTCTTGGGAAGCAACTCAAAGGTGCCGTCCTCTTCCATTTTGCGAAGCTGAGCCAGTCTGTCGATTCTGCGGGTGATGGTCTTAAAGTTTGTGAGCATGCCGCCGAGCCAACGGGCGTTGACAAAGTGCATACCGCAGCGTTCCGCTTCTTCTCTGACAGAATCGCCGGCCTGCTTCTTGGTGCCGACAAAGAGAATCTCGCCGCCGTTTTGAGCGGTGTCACGGACAAACATATACGCTTCGTCCAGTTTCTTGACGGTTTTCTGCAGGTCGATGATGTAAATGCCGTTTCTCTCAGTGAAAATGTACGGTGCCATTTTCGGGTTCCATCTTCTGGTCTGGTGACCAAAGTGTACGCCAGCTTCCAAAAGCTGTTTCATAGATACTACTCCCATAGTAGCCCTCCTAAATTTGGTTATTTGGTCAGAGTCTCCCCTGCCATCCTCCGCACAATTATAGCCGCGCTACCAATACAGTTTGGCACCCTGCGCAGTGAAAATGTGCGTGCGTAATGCGTGTAACAGTATAGCAGAATTTGGAGCAAAAGACAAGTTTATTCTTGCTCGTTCATATTTTTTTTACAAATTATATGCCTTTTTGAGGGCTTCTATGCACTGCTCACTGGTCGCGCTGTCTAAAAGCAGTGAAATATCGGTAGCAGACGTGGTGATCATCAAAATATCTGTCTCGCATTCCCGCAGCACGCGGAATACCTCTGCCGCCACGCCGTAACGGTTGGGCATTTCTTCTCCATAGAGGGAAACCTTGACGTTTCCGTTGCTGACAAGCGGCCGAATAGAGGGATTTTTCTGGCTGATCCGCTGAGAGAGCTCCATGATTTTGCCGATGTCCTCGCTGTCCGCTGTAAAGGAAACAGATACGTATTCGCCGGTGAGGGCAGTTTGGGAAATCATATCAACGATGACCCCCTCCTCTTCCAGCGCATCAAAAATCCGGGAAATAAAATCCACTGTAGCAGGAACCTTACTCAATGTCACCAATGCAACATCTTCAGTCGTCGTGATGGCGGTGATTGTCTTCATGTCAAAACCTCCTTAAACCCGTTTGTTACAGCTTATTCATTCTGTAAAGGGAACATTCTTTACAGCAAGTCCGACATACGGTACAGGCCGGGCTTCTGTTGGTTGCTCATAAAAATTGCCGCATTGATGGAGCCGACGGCGAAAATTTCCCGGGACATAGCGGTATGGCCCAGGGTGATGATTTCGTCGTGACCAGCAAATATCACCTCATGCTCGCCCACGATGGTGCCGCCCCGGATGGAAGAGATGCCGATCTCATTTTTCTCCCGTTTTTTACGGACGGAATGCCGGTCGTAGACGTAGACTTCTTTGTTGTCCATGGCCTCGTTGATGGCGTCGGCCAGCATCAGCGCTGTACCACTGGGAGCGTCGACTTTTCGGTTATGGTGCTTCTCGACGATTTCAATGTCGAACTGGTCTCCCAAAAAGGCCGCCGCTTTTTTGGCCAGCTCCGCCAACAGATTGATGCCCAGAGACATATTAAAAGAAAAGAAAATCGGGATTTTTTTAGCGGCTTCCTCAATTTTCTGGATCTGGTCGGGATGATAACCGGTGGTAGCCAGCACGATTGGAACATTTTTCGCAAAAGAGTACTCCAAAAGCCCGTCTAACGAATTGGGATGGGAGTAGTCGATAATGACATCCACTTTTTCCCCACAATCCATGGCATTTTGATAGACTGGAAAATCCGCCTGAGCGTCTGCGTTTACATCAACGCCTGCCACAATACGGCAATCTTCCCGTTCAGCAACACAGGCACGGACTACATGGCCCATTTTACCTTGGCAGCCGCAAAGCAATATATCCTTCATTGAAACAATCCTTTCTTTTAGGAGAGAATCTCCCCTTTTCCCGGGAAATAACCCTTCCAGGTACTCCAAAAGCCTGAAACGACTGTTCCAGGCTTTTGTGATACGCGTTTTTAAGTTACAAAAGCCCGTGGGCCTTCATGGCGTCCATGAGAACTTTTTTACCGCTGTCGTCCATACCGTAAAGGGGCATCCGACAGAAGTTTGCACCGAATCCCATAGCTGCAACCGCCTCTTTGACCGGAATCGGGTTCACATCGACAAAAAGCGCCTGAATCAAATCCAGATAATCAAGCTGGAGTTTCTCCGCTTCTTTGACCTTGCCGTCGAAGTAAAGCTGGCAGATATCGTGAGTCTCCTTGGGGCAGATATTGGCTAGCACCGAGATAACGCCTTTACCGCCCAGGGACAGGATGGGGACAATCATATCGTCGTTTCCAGAATAAACATCCAAATCGTCGCCGCAGAGGTGGCGGATGGAAGCTACCTGGGAGATGTTTCCGCTGGCTTCCTTGATGGCCACAATGTTAGGATGTTTAGCAAGCTCCTTGCAGGTGGCAGGAGTGACGTTTAGGCCCGTGCGGCCTGCCACACTGTAAACGATGACCGGAAGGTCAGTGGCATCGGCGATGGCGTTATAGTGGGCGATGAGGCCCCGCTGAGAGGTTTTGTTATAGTAGGGAGTGACGACCAAAATACCGTCCACACCCAGCGCTTTTGACTCTTTGGCCAGCTTGATGGCGTAAGCTGTCTCGTTGCTGCCCGCCCCAGCGATAACAGGAATACGGCCGTTTACGTGGTTTTGAACAAAACGAATGGATTCGATGTGCTCCTCGTCGTTTAGAGTAGACGATTCGCCGGTAGTACCGCAGACGATGATGGCATCTGCTTTGTTGTCGATCTGCCAGTCAAGCATCCGGCCGTAGTTTTCCCAGTCGATGGAGCCGTCCTGCTTCATGGGAGTGACGACAGCGATGCCGGCTCCGGTAAAAATGGTGTTTTTCATGGGTAATACCCTCCATTGATCGTATCGATATAGTGCCTCACCGGTATTTCCCAGTGAGAACGGGATTCGCAGCCCCGATACGGGGTTGGATGCCCTTTTTCAGGAAATTCCGTCACGCTCTCCGCTTTTCGGGACTCATGACAGTAGTATGCATCGCTTTGACATCTCTTAATCGAGATAACCCTTTGCAGCCAGCAATTCCGCCAGTAAAACCGCACCGCCGGCAGCACCGCGCAGCGTGTTATGGGAAAGGCAGACGAATTTTACATCGTACTGGCTGTCGGGGCGGAGACGTCCCACCGAAACAGCCATGCCGCCTTCCAGTTCCCGGTCCAGCTTCGCCTGAGGACGGTTATCCTCTTCAAAGTAGTGGAGGAACTGTTTGGGAGCGGAAGGGAGACCCGATTCCTGGGCAGGGCCTTTGAACTCGGCCCAAATCTTTTTGATGTCCTCGATTTCAGGCTTTTTCTCAAACTTTGCAAAAACCGCGGCCGTATGTCCGTCGCTGACAGGAACCCGCAGACATTGAGCTGTAATGGAGGGCTCGGTGGCGCTGACGATTTTGCCGCCTTCCACTTTGCCCCAAATTTTCAGAGGCTCCTGCTCGCTTTTTTCCTCTTCCCCACCGATATAGGGGATGATGTTATCGAGGATTTCCGGCATCGTTTCAAACGTTTTGCCCGCGCCGGAGATTGCCTGGTAGGTGCAGGCAAGGGCCGCTTTCAAACCGTAAACTTCTTTTAAGGGATGCAGAGCGGGCACATAACTCTGCAAAGAGCAGTTAGATTTGACCGCCACAAAGCCTCGTTTGGTACCCAGACGTCTCCTTTGGGAGGCAATGACTTCCAAATGGTCTGCGTTGATTTCCGGGATAACCATGGGAACGTCGGGCGTGCCGCGGTGTGCCGAGTTGTTGGACACTACCGGGACTTCCGCTTTGGCGTACATTTCTTCCAGTTTTTTGATTTCGTCTTTCGGCATATCGACAGCACAGAAGACAAAATCCACTTTTTCCTTGATTTTATCAATGTCGGCCGTAGCGTCGTAAAGGACCATATCCGCCATGGAAGCGGGGATTTCTGTTTTCATGGCCCAGCGCTTAGAGACGACTTCACTGTACGGTTTGCCGGCGCTTCTCGAAGAAGCGGCTAAAGCCGTTACGGTAAACCAGGGATGGTTTTCGAGCAGCGTTGCAAAGCGCTGGCCAACCATTCCCGTTGCGCCGATAATTCCCACATTCCATTTTTTCATGATATGACCAATCCTTTCCTATATGACGCCTGCGAACGCAGATGAATGGCGTCCGCGGCAATCTGATATCAAAATCTTTTCCGCAAATTTTCCACGGTATGAAAAAAACCGGTTGAAAACCGGCCTGTCATAGACTATAATAAGAATGTTGCCGTTGTCCGCGGAAATCTCCGCATGGACAAGCCAAAAATTCCGGCAGCGCTCCATCATATCTCTATGACGACAATCCTGCGTCTCTTAAACACAGGCTCAGGCGGACAGCTTTCCCCTCGCTCTCCCCTTCGGCGGCGACCCCTTTTGGCACGTTTCGATGGTTTGGGTAACCTCCCCGTGCCGACTCATGATAACCGCGACCTCTGACCTTCCGCGGCTTTCACCGCGGGAACATATTTATTTGTTGTGTCTATCATAGCATTTTCGGGAAAAGGTGTCAATTCTTTTTTTGTGAAGAAGTGAGCGGTTTTTCTAAAGATTCTGTTTAGATTGCTGTAAAAACGGGACAGATTTCATCAAATCGGGGCAAAATACCCCGAGCCAAATAACAATTAAGCTTTTCATTGAGGTCCAACCCGTCGGCACGATTGAGGATCCCGTATTTACGATGAAGATAAAGGAGATAAACATTTTGAAGACAAGCGACTTTTATTACGACCTCCCAGAGGAGCTTATTGCCCAGACCCCACTTGAAAAACGGGACGATTCGAGGCTCCTCGTTCTCGACCGGCAAACCGGTAAAATCGAGCACCGGCATTTTTATGATATCGGAGATTTTCTCGAGGAAGGCGATCTCTTAGTCGTCAACAACTCCCGTGTCCTCCCTGCCCGGCTTTATGGCGTCAAGAAAGAAACCGGCTCCCATATGGAATTTTTGCTTTTGGAGCAGAAAGAACAAAACCTCTGGGAAGTGCTGGTAAAGCCTGGCAAAAAGGCCAAGCCAGGCGCCCGGTTTGTCTTCGGAGACGGGCTTTTGAGGGCCCAAGTGCTGGAAGTCCTAGACGGCGGCAACCGTTTAGTGGAATTCCAGTGCGAAGAAAATATTTTTTCTGTCCTCGACCAGGTCGGGCAGATGCCCCTCCCCCCCTACATCACTGCGAAACTGGATGACAAAGAGCGGTATCAGACCGTCTATTCCAAGGAGCTGGGTTCGGCGGCGGCGCCCACGGCCGGCCTTCATTTTACCCCGGAGCTGATGGATTCCTTGCGGACGAAAGGGGTCAACATCGCAGAAGTGACCCTCCACGTGGGCCTTGGCACCTTCCGCCCCGTCAAGGTGGATAATGTAGATGAGCACAAAATGCACTCGGAGCACTACCACCTGCCTCGTAAAACTGCCGATCTCATCAACGAGACCAAAAAAAATGGCAAGCGGGTCATCGCCGTAGGCACCACCAGCTGCCGCACGCTGGAAAGCGTGGCATCTTTCGAGGGATGTATCAGAGAATCCGACGGCTGGACAAGCATCTTTATCTACCCACCCTACGAATTCAAGTGTATCGACGGGCTCATTACCAACTTCCACCTGCCTGAAAGCACCCTCATTATGCTGGTGTCGGCGCTGGCAGGCTATGACCACACTATGAACGCCTACAAAGAAGCTGTTAAAGAACGTTACCGGTTTTTTAGCTTTGGCGACGCCATGTTTATTGCGTAAAGGATGCGCGCTCCGGGCAAATAATCAGAAAAACATCCTATCTAAAATACAAAGTGTCTTTTGTCCTGATATTCAAATCTAATGCTGACTCAAATTTCAAAATCTGTAATACATTTGCTATCCGATGTTTATAAAATAGCATCGCTGCGGGCATCAAATGCCCGCAGAATATTTTTTGGAACCATCTTTGATGAATTTTACCGCAAATGTGGTAAAATTGGGCCTATTTCGTATACACTTCATAGTATGCAAAAAGCCGGGGATTTGTAACCTCGGCTTTTTTGTTTACTCTATTTGGCTTTCAAAGTCCACATACCAGTCGGTGTCGTGACCGAAGCAGACGACGAGCCCACTAATCATTTTGAGTTTATTGAGAAAAATGGGCCGAAACAGTTTTACTTCGGTCTTTACCGACGGCTTCTAGAAGCCATTGTCGGCCTTCTTAACGTCATTTCAGCATCTCTTCTAAAAATGCCGGCCTATACCCTTTTTCCGTCAGCCACTGCATGACAAAGCACACCTTTTCCCGAAAATCTGGCTGATAATACGGATAGTCAGGATAAAAATACTGTTCGTGAATCATAACTTCCAAAAAAGTCTCGTTTTCCTTCCCTTTTAAGACATCCTCAAGCTCTGATAAAGGATGGGCGTTGATAATCAGGTCGTTGCGAACAAAAAACATTCCATGTCCTTCGTCGTAACAAAAATGTTTTGTTTGCAGATACGCTTCGGTCTCCTTAGGCAGCGAGTAATCTACCTGCTCTCCATCCTGAGGGCGAAACAGCCCTACAAGCCCTTTGACACCACAGTCTTTCAGCCCGCGGCAGCCATCCGGCGTTACCTTGCAGTAGTGTATTGTTGTAAAAGGAGATAGGACTGTCTGACCTGCAAACCTGCAAATTTCTTTCTGAACAGCAGAGCAGTCGGCAAACAGCTCATCATAGCCGGATTTCTCATAGGGAGACGGCGGATCATTGGCCCGTGCGTGGAAGGAAAGTCGCAGCCACTGTGCGTTTTCCTCCCATTCCTTTTTATAACTGTCCGGCATTTCAGACAGACAAAACCCTTCTGTCTCATAGTAGACATTGAGCTGAATTTTGGTGTGAAACTCTTCATGGATTTGTCTTAGAAAAGACAAATAAGGGTGATCAAAAATAGAATGATACCTGCCGCATGCCAAATCCCGAAAAACCCAGATATTATCATCCAGAGAAAAACGGTAATACTTCATAGATAGTATCCTCCTTCAACCGATTCCACTGCAACAATGGCATTTGACGCTATTTTGGGATTTATATAAAAAAAGGTCTTATTTTTCTGCGTCAGCACCATAAAAACTTTCTCCGAGGTGATTTACATATGAGGTTATGGTTCATTATACTTCCCCTTCCACCTAATTACAAGAAGTGCTTTTTTAATTCCCAACCTCAACATTTTTTCAATGTCAAATCCCCTTTTTTGATTTTCTTTCTTTTGTTTTTCCTTAAAGGTGCTGCATGGATATCAAACGCTTGGGGCTCCAAAGCCCTCTTATAAGCAAAACCGACTGGTCGTTTACCAGCCGGTTCTGCCTGTGAGAGGTTTCAAGATCGTTCTCTCAAGTATAGGAGATGAGGAGATTAGATGATTGCAATTTCAGGCCACTACGAAACACCGATATCCTAATAAGCAGAACTTATCGGAATAACGAAGGTTATTTCACCCAAGCGCCGCTGGCATCTAATGTGTATCCGCCCACGGTGGTGTTTGCTGCCATTTTGCCGCTGGCGCTAAAGTAGTAGCATTTAGCATTTACCCAATTCCAGCCGGTCGCCATGGCTCCGCTGTCTTTCAGGTAATACCAGGTATTTCCCTGCTGCAGCCAGCCGGTCATCATAGCGCCGTTCCCTCTCATATAGTACCAGGTATTGCCTACCTGCACCCAGCCGGAGTTTGCCATGCCTCCCCAACTGTAGAGGTAGTACCAAGCGCCTCCTTCTTTGAGCCAGCCCGTCTGCATGATGCCGTCTGCGTTCAGGAAGTACCAGGTGTTGCCCAGTTTGAGCCAGCCTGTCGCCATCACGCCGTCGGATTTCAGATAGTACCACTTGTTATCGACTTTCTGCCAGCCGGTAGCCCGGATGCCTTCTTCATTCAGATAGTAGGTCTTGCCGCCTACCTTGACGAAACCGGTAACGTACTCGCCGTCAGCGTCTTTGAGCTTGTAGCCGTCTTCCGTCTCTTCCCAGGTGTATTTGTCATCGCCAGTGGGAGGAGTTTCGGGATCCGGTTTATCATCGGGTTTCGGGGTAACGCTTCCGCCTCCGCCGGAACCAGAGCCGCCGCCTGTAGATCCGCCAACGGAGCCGCCGCTGGAAACTTCATCGTCTCGGAACAGTCCGCCCCAATCGGGGTCAATCGGGAACTGACTCATCTCGAGGTATTCCTTTGGCGTATAAGTGCCCTTCATTACCTGATAAGCGTACTCATAGATGGTACGGATGGTATCATTGCCGGAATAAGCCGCATTGACGAGAGGCATATCATAATACCAGTCCCGATGCTTTCCGGGGCCGTCGTAGCCGTATTCCGCCGCACTGTTCAGATAATCCAGCCAAACATTATACTTGACGGGATTGCTGGAAGCTTCGCCATCCACTTCAAACTCAGGGCCGAGGTTAAAGAATTTGATGATTCTGCTATGAGTTCCCATCAAGGGGTTTCCATCTTTAACCGGCTGGGACATGGCTTGTTCCGTATAAGGAGAGTTAAAGAAGTGATTGGGCTGCATGGTCGCGCCATCGAATCCTAAATCCTTCCATTTGTTATAGCCGGAAGAGACCCAATAGGGAATCCAATAAGTTTTGTAACCTCGATTGTGAACCTCATCGTTAAAACTCATGATGTGTTGTTCACTTTCCGCGCTGCTGGCGCCTTCCGACAGCCAGTAAAAGCCCAGAAAATCAATATATTGGTAATCAGCGGATTCAAAACGCTCAATTGCTTCGCTCAGCCACCAGTCCAAAGCGTATTTCCGGTCTTCTTCTTTGGACAGATCCAAATCGCGTTTTCCATCCAGAGAACCAAACTTGGAGCTTACAGATTCGAATCCAGGGAACATCACGATCAGTTTGACCTTGTAATTGGGGTCATTAAGCTCCTGAGAAGCCTGTTGTGCCGCCTGGTTGAGGGCATCCACGTCTCCGTTCGGGTCAAATGTTTTATCCATATACCAGTTCCAGTCTACAGCATTGGCCCCTTCGCGGGAGGGATCCTGGAAATGGCGTCCGGAACGAGCTTTCAACCCCAACAGCAATACCGTATCAAACATGGTATCCACCGCTTTGTTGTTCTGATCAATATAAGTCAGCAACGGACGGTATTTAAAGGAGGTCTTATCCCCTACGGCAGTTCCGCCTTGGGCGTCGTAGCCGTACCAGCCGTTGTAGCAGAGGATCATGTCCCCTACGCCACCGGCCTCTTCTTTTGTCTGGTAAGTACCGCCGACTTTGTTGGTTCCGGTGGGATAAACAGCGCCAGACTGAATCTGATCGTAGCCACGCACTGTAATCTCATCTAGGAACAGCCAGGTAGGTACAAATATATCCAAACGGACATATTGGGCCGCAATGGTATCAGCGTTCGGCATCAGGTCCTCTACTTCGATGCCATTGGTGGACATATTGTCGATGTGCCAACCATAGGTATATACGCCATCAGCCACACTGCGGCCAGCCAGATGGGTCTGGGTAATCTGGGTCCAGTTTTCCCCGTCATTGGAAACAAAGAGATTCATCCAATGGGAAACACGAACCGCCGCGCCTGTGTTGACAACAGTATTGAAGGAAATGGATTTTATAGATTTCTCTGCTCCCAGATCCAATACAACCGTTCTGAAAGGCTGTTGGCTACGTCTCACATCACTGGGATCAACGCTCAGGGGATCTGATGAATTGAAACCAACCCACTTGCCATCGCTAAAACTTTTGCTTCCCTTGAGGCCGTCAGTGAGCTTTTTCATACTGGAATCAGAATAAGAATTTTCTCTTCCCTCAGGGAGGAAGGTATAGGGAGCACCTTCTGCCACGTTGCGGGTACCGTCCTCAGCGAGGATATAGGGTATGCCGGCATTAGAGCATTGGCCGAATTTACCCATGGCCTTCACTTCGTCGAGATAGACGTAGCTGCCGCCTGCCGGTACATCGAATTCTATCCGGATATAACGGATATATATGGCCTCAGCCGCATCAGCAAGCGAATTAGTGAAACTCTGTTCCGAAACGTCGCACACCATGGATAGATTGGTTCCATCTGCCGGGAGGGTATTGTCAAAGGTTTTAAGCTGGAGCCAATCTTGCCCGTTGTAAGAGACTACTATTTTAAGGTTCTGCGGGATGGTAAGCTGATGAGCCTTATCCTGTCTGGTGCTCACAATAATGTCGGACACTGAAACCTGCGTCATCAGGTCAAAGTTCATGGTGACATGGCCAGGCTGGTTCAAGCCCATCCAGTTGGTGTCGTACTTGGTGTAGGTAACGCCGTATTTTCCATCGGTCAGCAGGCCGGACAGATTGTTCATTGCCGGCTTCTGAGAAATGGTGTAGCCCTTGTTCCCGCGCAAAAGGTTCAACTCTTGACCATAATCCGGGTTTTCATTGGCGTCGGGATTAGGATCAGCGGTTGCCAACACTTCAATCTCGTCCAGGAACAGCCAGGTGGGAGCACTCAGATGGACACGCACATACCGGCCCGAAACAGGTTCTTCAGCCGTGGCGATATAGCGGTGAACCCCGTCGGCTCCATAATCTACCTCATCATCCGACAAAACGGTCCACTTCTGGGCATCGGACGAGTACTCCACTTTAGCGCCTGTAATCGCCGAAATGCCAGGAGATTTCTCCCTTAAATTTCCCACCTTGACCTGCTCAAAGCTCTGGACTGAGCCCAAGTCCACGGTGATATAAAAATCGTCGAGTCCCAGGTTTGCGCCGTCCTTCATATGAAAGGCAGCCCACTCTGAATCGGTATACACCGACCGGGCTCTTTTGCCGTTGGTCAATTCGTTGTTGTCATCAGGGTAAGTGGAATTAACAGGCCAAGCTGGCGTATAAGGACGGCCATAAGCCAAATTGTTGGGGTCAACGGTCACATCGGGATCCTCGGGGGACACGATTGCCGTTTTCAGTTTCAGCACGATCAGTTCATCCACCGCAATAGGTCCGCTGTTGGGCACTGTCAGCCGAACATAGCGGGCAGTGGCCGGCTGCGCGGGGACAATCTGTACGCGAGCGACCTCGGTATCCTCCGCAGACGGCGTTCCCAGGTTTCTCTGGCCCAGCAGCGTCCAGTTGGATTTATCGTTGGAGCATTCCATCTTAACCCACTCAGGCCATCTCGCTTCGCCCTCCAGGTAGTTTATGAGGTTCACGTCTACCTGCTCGAAAGTCGTGGGCTCCTCCAGGTCGACGACCACTTCCAAATTGCCGCTGGACGCCGGGTAGTTGACCCATTTATTGCCCAGTTCGTCGCCCAGTATGCCATCGGTCAGCGCAGTCAGGTCAGGGTCATCGGCAGACTGTTTGTTGACAGTATAGGATTTTTCCCAGGAGAGCATGTTCTCCTTTTCAGGGGGAACATAGCTGCCAGTGGCAAATACGCTGTCTGGTTCCCTGCCGTCCGGTTCACTGAGAAGTTCAATTTCATCCAGACCGACCCAGTTATCTTTTATATTAAAATATACATGGATCTTCACATACCTGGCGGTCACCTTAGCGCCATTGCTCTTATAGATGTATTCGTAGATGTTGGGAGCATCCGCGGGCGTCTCCACATCATGGATCAGCTTCCACTTGATTTCGGATCCGGTGCTGTTGGAAACAAAAACCTGGAAGCGGCTGGGCTTGCCGATACCGGACGCTCCGCCCAGGGTACTCAGGTTCAGCTGTTCAAACTGCTTAGACTCTCCCAAATCAAAGGTAAAATCGGCGTAACTCAGTTTTCCTATATTCCGATTATAGTATCCGGTACGAATACTACTGATGTTTCCGCCCGATTTCAAGCCGTCGGTCAGAATATTTTCTGCCGGTGTCCCAACGTCTCGTTCTATGTAGTTGCCTTTACCCAAATTGGCGTCGCCATAGGTCATAGCAGTGGTAAAGGGAATGCCCTGCAGCAAATTGTTGCCGGAACTTTCCACCACCACCAAAGAACAAGTTCGGCTGGTCACCGTTTCAAAGCGTTCACCCTTGGTGTTGGTCACTACTACGTGATATGCGCCAGCATCCTCTTCTGTGGCGTCGGAAATCACCAAGTCGGGAGAATTCACTCCCTCGATCTTTTGGTCGTCTTTATACCAGTCGTAGGTAATGACTCCCTCACCGTATTCCATGGGCTTCATGGCAACAGACAAAGTCGTCGTTCCACCTACTGCAACCGAAGTCTCCTGACCCAGATCTTTTTCCAGAACCGGTACAGTAGGAATCGACTCATCAACGGGGCCCCACAGCTCGATTTCATCGTAGAAGAGCCATCCGCCGCCCATGCCTTTAAAGGCAAAACGGACCTGGGAAGCGGTAACATCCACTTCATGCTCATCTCTATAGGTTCCAAAACCTTTTCCGGGACCATCTTTATCCTCTCCGGTAAAATGAGAGGAATTGGTCCAGGCTAAAGCGGAGACCCAGTCTCCCTTCTCCTCGTCGAAATACTCAAAAGAGATTTCCGGGCAAGGGACAATAGCGTAACTTTTCTTTTCAAACCCGGAAAGGACGATGCGGGTCAAGTCCATTTCCTCACCGAAATCAAAAGTGATATAGCCAGTGTTAATCGACTTTGGGGTAAAACCAAACAGCTTATTGCAGTAGGTGTCCTCTGCATATATGCCGTCGGTCAGTTTGGTGTTGTTGGGGTCACTGTACTCGTGGATATTCCCCACCACGGACGTATACGTCGCCTTCGGCGCGTAGTTGGCCTCAATAGCCGAGGACGCAGCGGTAACGTCTCCACCGCCCATGATTCCGACTGGCAAGCTGCTTATGGCAAAGGTGACTGCCAACACAAAGCATAACCCGGAAGTTAATCGCCGCTTGACAAACTTCGCAAACATTGTAATTTCTCCTTTCTCCTTCTAACTGATTTAATAAATAAAAATCTCCTACCCTGACTCATCATCTCCATGGGTTAATTTCATTATAGTGAATATTTTTTTAATCAAAATAGTCCATTTTCTACTTTTGTGGTTTTATTTTGATGCTTTGCGCATAATCTTCACTTTTTTGGAATTATTTTACACCTTTTATATCATCATTTATTAGTGCGATCTAGTAAGGCCCCTTGACTTTAACATTTGCAGTTCAGAAAGAACCTTTCGCTATTCTAGCGTCCTTTTTTCCAACTGCCTGATTCTATGACAAGGCTTTCCTTATTGAAAGTACTACTGGACCACCGGTTTGTTGACTGGGTAAAGCATATACGCTGCATCGATTTTAGAACCCTCGCAACTTTCTCCCAAATATTACCCTCATAGGAAAAATTAGTCCAATAATTTTTAAGAATAGTATGAAGCCTAGGTTTATTTATAAGACAAAAATAATTCAGTGTTGAAAAATGAGAAACAAAAATGTATAATAATCAATAAAACCTGCTTTTTATATCCTATAATCATAACAGACGCGATATTCATCCACTACATTCTATAGACAAAAAACTTTTGAGGTGACCCATGTATCAATTGATAAAAAATGAAGGCACAGCACGCCGCGGCCGATTTGAGACCGTCCATGGAATTGTCCAAACCCCTGCTTTTATGAATGTCGGCACTTCCGCCGCCATCAAGGGTGGAATTTCCTCTTACGACCTTGTGGACTTAAAATGCCAGGTGGAACTCTGCAATACCTACCATCTCCACGTTCGTCCCGGAGATGAGCTCATCAGGCGGTTAGGAGGCCTCCACAAATTTATGGGGTGGGAGCGCCCCATTCTCACTGACAGCGGCGGTTTTCAGGTCTTTTCCCTTGCAAAGCTCCGGAAAATCGACGAGGAAGGCGTGACCTTCAGCTCCCATGTAGACGGCAAGCGCATTTTTATGAGCCCGGAAATCAGCATGCAGATTCAATCGAACCTAGGTTCCACTATCGCCATGGCCTTTGACGAATGCGTTGAAAATCCGTCCACTCGGGAGTATTCGGCTCGCTCCTGCGCCCGAACCACTCGATGGCTTATTCGCTGCAAGGAGGAAATGGCGCGGCTCAATTCCCTATCCGAAACCATCAATCCCTACCAGATGCTCTTTGGCATCAACCAAGGCTGTGTCTATGACGATTTGCGCATAGAGCATATGAAAGAAATTGCGGAGCTCGATTTAGATGGCTACGCCATCGGCGGTCTGGCTGTTGGAGAACCGGCAGAGGATATGTACCGCATTATCTCTTCTGTAGAGCCTCATATGCCCGCAAATAAGCCTCGTTACCTGATGGGAGTAGGCACCCCCGGCAATATCATTGAGGCAGTCTCGCGCGGTGTTGACCTTTTTGACTGCGTCATGCCCAGCCGTAACGCCCGCCATGGGCACCTGAATACCTGGAGCGGCATCCGCAACATCATGAACGCCAAATACGCCGAGGATTTAAGCCCCATCGATCCCGACTGCGGCTGCCCCACCTGCCAGCGCCATTCGAGAGCGTACCTAAGGCACCTTTTCAAGGCAAACGAACTGCTTGCTATGCGTCTTGCTGTCATGCACAACCTGTATTTTTACAATACGCTGATGGAGCGCATCCGTGAGGCCCTCGACAATGGCACATTCAAAGAGTTTCACGACCAATATGTCGAATTATTGGATACCCGCATATAATAGAATTTTTACTCATAGGATGCTTTAGGGCCTGTTTGGGCCGCTGGAGGGATTGCTATGAGCCTGATTGAAATCATCTTAGTCGGTATCGGCCTCAGCATGGATGCTGTGGCCGTTTCCATGTCAAACGGCATGGTATATGGAACGCTGCCCCGGCGGAAGTGGCCGCTGGCCCCTTTGTTTTTCGGTTTATTCCAAGGCTTGATGCCTCTTCTGGGCTTTTTTACCGGCACCTTGTTCGCCAAATATATTGACTGCTACGCCGAACTGCTGATCCTGCTGATTTTGGGATTTATCGGCGGAAAAATGATTTATGACGGCTTTAAAGGTGACAAGGAAAAAGCAGAAGAACGGGTACTGTCACTAAAGCTTATTTTTTTCCAGGCCGTCGCCACCAGCATCGACGCTTTCGCCGTGGGAATCGGCTTCTGCGCCATAAATGTGAACATTTTCTTTGCCTCCTCCCTCATCGCTGCCACTACTTTTATTCTCAGCTCTCTCTCCTTCTGCATCGGACGTAAATTCGGAGACCTGCTGGGCAACAAAGCTGAAATTTTCGGCGGAACAATCCTCGTCATTCTCGCTATCAAGGCAATCCTGTAACCGGCAAAAGAGCGAAAGCAGCAATGCTTTCGCTCTTTTTACTTTTATTCTAAAAACTGTATCCTATGTGTTAACATTACTAGTTCAGATTTGTTGATTCTAAATTGTCGTCTCCATACTCCAGGTATACAAAAACCCCGCAGACTTCGCATCTGCGGGGCAAAATTTATCTCTTTTTCTGGTAGGAACCCCGGCGATTGTCGGTGGCTTTTTTGAGATCGGAAATTTTTTCGTCGCTCTTCTGCATAAACTTACTAAGCATATCCTCGAAGGATTTGCTTCCCTCCTGGCGGGAGGCGTACTCCTGAGGAGCGCGGTCAAACCGGTTCTGGCCGCTTTGGCCGCCGTTTCCACTGCGATTGTTATTATTAAAGCCGCCGGTCCGAGGAGGACGGTTTTGGCTGCGCGGAGCGGGCGGAGGCGTGTCCACCGCGCGTTTCATCGACAAACTGATCTTTCCGTCTTCTGCAATGTTCATCACCTTGACTTTGACCATCTGGCCCTGGGTGATAAAATCGGAAATCTCTTTTACAAAAGTCGCCGCCACCTCGGAAATATGGACCATCCCGGTGGTACCGGGTTCAATTTCCACAAAAGCACCGAATTTTGTAATGCCGGTTACTTTGCCTTCATAAATTTTTCCTACTTCAAGCTGCATAAAAGTCTTATGTGCCTCCTTAAATATATCAAAACTATTGGTTACCGGATGTATTGAAGAAAACCCGTTCATCAGGGAATATGAGCCCTAGCTTCTCCCGGGCCATCTTGACGATAAATTCTTTGTCGGACCCCTGATCAATCAAGCCCTGCATCTCATCGTTAAGAATTTTCTGCTCCTCGCACTGCTGGTTTACAGCCTCGGTTTTGCTTTTGAGGGCAGCCTGATCCATAAACAGGACGACACAAGAGCCAGCCAAATAACAGCACATAGCGACGATAGCAACGTTGACAATACGATTAACCTTGCTCTTCTTGCGTTTCACAGTTTGCTTCACTCTCCCCAGCATGGTCTGTTCCTTGATGATTAGTCTCATTATACATCATCTTGCCATGGTGTTTCAAGTGAAACTTTGACGCAAAAAAGCCCTTCGGCGATTTTTGTGAAACATGTTTAAATATTTTTTTAAATTTAGTGCATATGTACTTAAAAAACCGCATCACCGGCTTGATGAAAATTCTGTATAAAAACCGCAGTACAGCCTTGACACCCCGGATGATGGATTTGGCCGCCTTGAACACCAGAACGCCCACGGTAAAGTAGTAGATGATAAAGCCCAAAAGCTCCCCGATGGCCACAAAAACGCGGAAATATCCATTGCAGAAATTGACGCAGAAAATAAAGGTGGCCAAGGTGGCAATGACGATGAATATACCGTCCTCGATAAACACCATCACTTTACCGCCTGGAAAAGCGAGCCGCAAAATACGGAACACGTCATAGATTACCGCTAGCCCGCAACCTAACAGGCAGGAATAGAGAAAAATTAAAGTCTCTTGCGCAACCGTCACAAAAACCCCTCCATTGCTGATCGAAATGACAAACGTCTCGCTATTTGAACAGCTTGGAAAGGAAAGAGGTTCCCCTCGCCTTCTCCTCGGAGGAATATTCCAGGGTATCGATTTCCCCCTCCATGGAAAAATCCCCATCGTCGACGTTGAAGGAATTGACGTGGAGATTATTTCCCCGCACCGTCAGCTTTCCCATATTGGTGAAGAGGATAACTAACGTTTCATCAAAGCAATCCACGTCCTGGACGCCGGAAACTGAAAGCCGTTTCCGGTCTTCCATGATAATGTTGTGAGGCAGTTTCAGGGATTTTACTTCTTGCATCATTTCGTCACTCCATTTTAAACCAGTGTCATTCATTTCAAAAGCCCTCTGGAAGTGAGCTGTTCGTAAGTTGCAGCGCGGATTCTTACCCCAGCTTCCCCTTTTCCAAAAAGCCTTGATACACTATATTCTATGGAGCGGACAAATATGCCCTATTCTTCGACTACTGCGTACTGGTCGGCGGCGGTTTCTTTGGTGGCGTATTCCGATACATTCAGCACCTTAACTGTCAGCGGTCTCCCCATGTTGATGGTAATCTTGTCCCCCACCTTGACGTTGTAGGAAGCTCTGGCCTCGATGCCGTTGACAAGGATTCTCCCGGCGTCGCAGGCCTCATTGGCGATGGTGCGGCGCTTAATCAGGCGGGTGACTTTTAAATATTTATCCAGTCTCATGACGGTAATTTCCTTTCGTTATTATAAAAATCGGGGCTTTTATCAGGTTGCCCACAAAAAAACAAAATCCTATACCGGAAAAACGGTACAGGATTTTGATAGCATTTGAAATAATATTTATTTCGCAACTGCTTCCTTCAGAGCCTTGCCAGCTTTGAAAGCGGGAACTTTGGTAGCAGCGATGGTGATCTTCTCGCCGGTTGCGGGGTTTTTACCCTCACGAGCAGCGCGATCGCGAACTTCAAATGTACCAAAACCTACGAGCTGGATTTTTTCGCCGCCAGCCAGTGCTTCGGAAATGCTGTCGAGAACTGCAGCAACTGCTTTGTCAGCATCTTTTTTGGAAAAACCGGTTTTTTCAGCTACAACACTGATCAATTCTGTTTTAGTCATAATAATAGACCTCCATTATTTTTTAATATCCAAGGTTTGCACCTAGATTAACTGTTCTTTGGCCTTTTTCCAAAGGCGGTTCAAAGTATCCAGCTCAGCCGTTTCCATCCGGATGCCTTCTTTTTCGGCCAGCTGTTCCACCTCTTCAAAACGGGCGATAAACTTGTCGCAGGAACGGCTCAAAGCCTGCTCAGCGTCAAGCCCCAGCTTCTCCGCCACATTGGTACAGGAAAAGAGCAAATCACCCAGTTCTTCCTCCATGTGGGCGCGGTCGCCCTTCTCGATGGACTCCCACAGTTCGCCGACCTCGTTTTCCAGATCCTCAAAAGCGCCTTCTACATCGGGATAACGCATGCCTGCTTTCGCCGCCCGGTGGGCGATTTTCTCGCTGCGCATCAGCGCTGGGAAAACGGCGGGGACGGATTTTAAGGTTTCGGTAAAGTTCTCGGTCCCTTTGACCTGGTTTTTAATGGTCTCCCAATTGTTCAGCACTTCACCGGAGTCCTTCACTTCCACTTCCCCGAACACATGGGGATGACGGATAATAAGCTTTTGGCAAAGGTCAGTGACCACGTCGTCAAAGGTAAAGACGCCGGTTTCCTCCTCCATCTGAGTGTGGAACACCACCTGGAGAAGCACATCGCCCAGTTCTTCCCGAAGCAAAGTCATATCCCCTTTGTCGATTGCCTCGACCGCCTCGTAAGTCTCTTCGATAAAGTTCTTGCGGATACTTCGGTGATCCTGTTCCCGATCCCAGGGACAGCCCTGCTCGCTGCGAAGCAGCGCCATAATGGCTCTCAGGTCGGAAACATCGTACCGCTCTTTTCTTTGAAAGTCCAGAATAATCCCTCTTTTACCGTTTCATACCAGTACATCCAGTATATTGTCCATTTTACCCTAATAATTTGTATTTTGCAAGTAGTTTTGCAAATTTTTCTCCTTTTGGAAGCATTAATACGTCATCTTTCGAAATTGCCCGTAAAATCAGCAGCATCAGAAGGTATACAAAGCCTGCGGCGGCGATTGCAATCAAAGTTTTTAAGTTTCCGTCCATGACTTTTGCCAAAAGGTCGTAACAGACCTTTCCGGCAATGCCGCAGAGCAGTCCCGCAGCGATGGGTTTGAGTCCCAGCCGGATAAAATGAAATGGGATTCCGGTGATTTTCTTGAGGTTTATGAGGCAGAGCACCAGAATCGACACATAGCAGGCCGCTGTGCCCAGGGCCGCGCCTTTGACGTTTAGTGCGGGCGTCGAAATAGTAAACCAGTTGACCAGGAATTTGAGCGCCGCTCCCACCAGCATAAACTTGGGCGGCAGATCCGCCCTTCCCAGGCCCTGCAGCACCGCGAACAACGGCACTGTAAGCCCCAGAAAAATCAAACTCAGTCCCTGCCAGCTCAGAACGCCGGACGCGATGGCCACCTCGGCGTGCTTCGCTGGGTAGAGAAGGTTCAGAATCGGGTTCGCCAAGAAAAAAATACCGAAGCTGGCCGGCACGGCGATCAGTGAAGTCATCCGGATGACCGATTCAATGTTGATCTTCACAGAGCGCATATTTTTGGCTTCCCAGGCCGCTGTTACATTGGGCAGGGCACTTTTGCCGAATATACCGGTAAAAGCGGGAACCAGGTTAAAAATCGACAGAGCATATCCGCTGTAAGAACCGAAGATAAAATTCGCGGCCTCGGCGGCAGTGGTTCCGACTTTGAGATTTTCCCCGAACACCGCCATCATTCCGGTGTAGTTCTGTGCAAAGCCCGCCCCCAGCCGGTTGATGATAGTGAGGGTGTCGATGAGCTGGGCCACGTTCATCACAATGGAGCCCAAGGAAATTGGAATGGCGATCTTTAAAAGCCGCACAATGAGTACTCTGGTGCGCATAGGCTTTGGGGAGTACTTCAGGTCTTCTTTTGTAATGTCGTCCCCTCTCATCTTGTGGCGGATGAGGAGGAAAGCGGTCCCCACAAAGGTGCTCAGCGTCACACCGAAGATGGCGCCCGCCGATGCCACCGGCATGATGGCTGCCCGGGCCTGGGCCTCGTTGGCGACGACTTTGCCGAAAACTGCCCCGCCCGCCTCAAACTGTGCCATTCCCACCTTCAAAGCGATAATCGAAAGGGCGAGGCCAAAGATCAGTTTGGCGACCACTTCGACGATCTGGGAGACCGCAGTGGGCGTCATATTGCGAAGCCCCTCGTAGTAGCCCCGGTATGCCGACATGACACAGCCGAAGAAAATCGCCGGCGAAATGGCAATGACCGAAAGCCAGGCATTCTGGTTGTCAGCCATTTTCACATAGAGCCAGGAAAACGCCACCATGAGGATAAACCCAATGAGGCCCATGAAGAAAAAGAGCCGCACCGAAATACTGTGAATTTTCCGGATATCGCGGTAGCGGTCGTGGACCGATTGCTCGGCGACCATTTTGGCAATAGCTGCCGGAAGGCCCGCCGTCGAAAAGGCAAAAATCATGGTAAAGACGCTGTAGGCGGTGGAGAAATACCCCATGCCGTCGCCGTCCAGGATGTTGCCCAGGGGGATTTTAAAAATCGCCCCGATGAGCTTGACGATGATCATGGCGGCCGCCAGAATGCTGGCGCCCTGCAGCAGGCTCTGTCCCTTACCCTTTTGCAAACAAAACACTCCTATGGCGGCACTGCACAATTCTTAGAGCCGAATGGCGCGGACGGCTTTTCGACCGGTCAAACAAAAACTGTAGGGATAAAAATCTTTGTAAAACAGGCCGAAAGTACACACGCCAAACGATGCCAAAAATTGTGCCGAGCTGCCCTTAATTTAATGTCAAAGGAAATGGCACGGTCAAACCATACCGCCGCGAAGGCCCAAAAGCATCCGCAGCGGTATTTTTTAACATCCTTTATTCTTCCGAGTGATCCTCTTCTTGGCCGCAGCATCCACAGCCGCAGGTTTCCTCCGATTTCGCCTCTTCCTCAGCGGGTGCGGCGTCCTGTTCCACATTGACGAGCCGGTTGCCGCATTTCATGCAGTAGAAAGCTTCCTTATCATTTTTGGCTCCACAGGCGGGGCAGAGTTTCAGTTCCTTCTTCTCAGCGATTTTCTCGTTGATGTCGTGAAGGGTGTTTTTCACTTCCTCGATCTCGGAGGCCAGGGAGTCGATCAATTCGTTATTATCGTATTCCGATTTCATCATCGAATAGACCGCGCAGCCCAACTTTTCATACAGGGAGCGAAGCTCGTTAGAGAGCTGGCTGCTCTGGTATTTGAGCTTAGAGAGCTCCACCACATCGTCGGTTTTCTTTCCCGCATAATCCACTACGTTTTTGGCGCCTGCCATCAAATCTTCAAAAATACCCATTGTATCAGTCCTTTCCGAAACGGTTGCAATCATTTGAATGAGCCGGCAGCAGGTTCCCTTTGCCGGTATCCCCATTATAAGCCATAATTTTCCCCAAATCAATAATAAACTGTAAATATCGTGCCTCAGAAGCATCTAGGGCAGGATGATGAATTCCCGCAGCATGGAATCCTTGGGAATAAAGCTGAGATCCATAGGAGGGAAGCAGTCCATGGCGGCTTTCAGCTGTTCAGCCAATCCGTAATAGGCGTTCTGTTCGTCGATTTCCTGAATCAGTTCGAGAAAAGCTCCGTGATAGGCCAACGGCTCGTACAGGTGGAGGGAATCAATCCAGAAGTCGGCCCCCGTGCGGAAAGGCCGGATGTAAAGGTCCTCCCCGTCCACCACGTTTTTCCACATGGCCAGGGTGTCTGCTGGGGAGCAGCCTCGGAAGTTGTAGTCCCGGATGAGCCGCCGTACAAGCCGCATCTCCCGGGTGCTGATCATCCGCTTGTTTTGCAGGTAATATTCGCTCTTGATGGAGATATAAAGTTTCAGGGCACTCTGAAAAAGCTCCTTTTCGGTGATGAGGGGATTTAATGCATGTAGCCCCTCGATGATGATGGCAGTGTGCTCATCGAACTGGAGCTCCCGCTCCTTTTCGCTGCGGCGGCCTTTGACAAAATCAAAGATGGGAAAATTCCACCAGCCCCGCTTTTGCAGCTCGTTAAGGCATTCCGCCAGATAATCGGTGTCCACCAGCTCCGGCAGTTCCAGATTCTGTGTCCCGTCAGGGAGAAACGGCGCCGCGTCTCGGGGTTTATAAAAATCGTCCAGCGATATTGACAGCGTCTTGACCCCCCGGTCATGGAGCTCTTTTTGCAAAATATAGGAGGTGGTGGTTTTCCCCGAGCTGGACGGTCCCGCCAGCAGGATGATCTTGTTGCGGTTTAAAGTGGAGCAGAAACTGTCCACCGTCTCTCTGATCTGGCTCAAGTACCGCTGTTCCGAATCCCGCACCAAATCCTCTAAATTTTCGGCGGCCCTGTAGTTAATTTGTTCGATATCCAGATGTTCTTTATAATCTGTTACCATTTCAGGCCTCCCTTCCCCTGCGGTGAATTTCTCACAGCAGTATTTTCAACCTTTGCTTCTTAGCAAGTATATCATCAAAACCGGAAATATATTCATAGGGGTACTTATAATTGTAAAGCCGCTCAATGTCGCCAGGCAGGACGATTTTTGTCACCGCCCCCGCTCCAGCCGCCAAAATGGTCTGAATCTCGTCCATGATGTAGACGTTGTACTTTCCAAAGTGGCCAGGCTTTGCATAGCCTACGTTTTCCAGGTTGCCCCGGGTGTTTTTCTGCCGGTAGAGGTAGTAGGGCTCGTATCCGGCCGACGTCAAAGCTTGATAGGCATATTCTACCATTTTCTGGACGGCGGAATAGTCCTCGTCTCCACTCATCTCCTGAAATAGAGCGGAGGAACGTTTCAGCGACAGGGTGTGCACCGTGACGTTCTCCGGATCGAGGGACACGGCTTTGTCCACACTTCGGCAAAACCCCTCATAGCTGTCTGAGGGAAGCCCCGCGATCAAATCCATGTTGATAGAGGAAAAGCCCATCTGCCGGGCCAGTTCGTAGCAGTCAACCACCTGCTGCCCGGTGTGCTTTCTCCCGATGGCCTCTAACACCGCATCCTCAAAGGTCTGGGGGTTGATGCTGATGCGGGTCGCCCCCGCCTCCCGGATCACCTGAAGCTTTTCCCGTGTGATGGTGTCGGCCCGGCCCGCCTCGATGGTGTATTCCACCCCAGCATCGAGGGGAAAACATGCTGCAATAGCGTCGGTGACCTGCCGGAGTTCTTCGGCGCTCAAAGCGGTGGGCGTTCCGCCGCCGATGTAAATTGTGCGGAGCCGAAGCCCGATTTCCCGGGCTATTTCCGCTGTAAAGGCAATTTCCTTCACAAGCTTATCAAGATACTCCGGCACCAACGCGCGGGCCTTCTGCCCGGTGATGGCGTGGGAAACAAAAGAACAGTAGCTGCACCGGGAGGGGCAGTAGGGAATCGACACATAGAGGCTGAAATCCTTTGGGGCGTTGTCGGCTAAAATTTCCCTCTGGGCCTCGGCGATGCGAAAGCTCAAATCAATTTTTTCCGGCGTTATATAAAGCTCCTGCTCAAACTCCCGACGGATTTCCTCCAGGGTTTTGCCGGCGGCGAGACGCCGCTGAACCCATTTGACCGGCCGAATGCCGGTCAAAACGCCCCACTGGGGCCTCACCCCGGTCAGCTCGTGGAGAATCCGATAGAGAAGCCGCGCGCACTCCATCTCGGCGTCGGCCTCAGGGTGGTTTGAGGTTTTGAGGGTACGAAAAAAATCCCCTTTTTTCACCGTGACGGACAAATCGCTGACACTGTCCCCCGCAGGGGCCGCGTCGATGCTCACATATTCGTCGGCAGGGTATTCCCGTGACTCGTAGATGTGCTGGAACCGCCGCACCGGGTAAAAGAGCTTTAAGATGTTCTCCATCTCGTATTTAAAGGTGTTTCCGTTATAAAAAATCGTCATGAAGGTATTCCTTTGCAGATTGGATTGGATGAATCGGGCAGGCGAATCCCGTGAAATCGCAATTTCGTTGGAATACACATCCAACGACAAGCCGCCTGTCTCCCCTCTTTTGGCGGAAGATCGAGAAAGCCCTGATCCTAAATGTCCCTCTCTGTGGCGAGATAGGGATTTTGTTCCCGCTCGTAATCCAAAGTGGTTGCTTCTCCGTGGCCCGGCAGCAGCCGGTAATTTTGGGGAAGGGCGGCGATCCTCCGGGCGGAGGCGGCAATCTGGGGATAGCTGCCTCCGTAAAGGTCGGTGCGGCCTACGCTGCCGGCAAAAACCGTGTCTCCGGTGAAGATAACGCTTTCCATTTCAGCATCCTCGGCTATCAGGCAGACAGAACCCTGGGTGTGGCCGGGGGTGTGAAGGACGCGGAAAGTAACGTCGCCAAAGGGGATTTCGTCTCCTTCCCCGTAAATCCGGCTGGTGCAGCAGGCGATTCCCGGCCCGCCGAACTCCATAGAAGCGTTTTGAGACGGGGTTTTCGTCATCTCTTCGTCCAGAGGGTGGATGTAAACGGGTATGTCCCATCTTTCCAAGATACCGTCCACGCCGCCCATATGGTCGAAATGGCCGTGGGTCAGCAGAATCATCTTTAGTGTCAGCCCCTGCGCTTCCAGATAACGCAGGATTTTATCCGGCTGGGCGCCGGGGTCGATGAGGGCGGCCTCGTTTTGGCCGTTCTGTACCAAATAACAGTTGGTCTGAATCAGTCCCACCGGTAAAGTGTATATTTTCATGGTATTGTCCTTTCTCAATGCCCCATTTGCTCAGTATCCATGACGATAGTGATAGGGCCCCAAGCGGTCATCTCGATTTCCATGTGGGCGCCGAACACCCCAGTCTCCACAGGGATTCCCTGTTCCCGCAGGTATTCTACGTATTTCAGATAGAGCCCTTCCGAATCAGGCTGTTTAGCCGCCCGGTCAAAGGAAGGGCGGTTTCCTTTTTTGCAGTCGCCCGCCAGGGTGAAGTTGGAGACCACCAGTATGCTTCCGCCCACATCCCGCACCGACAAGTTCAATTTGTCGTCCTCATCGGTGAAGATGCGCAGCCGGGCCGTTTTGCCGGCCAGGTATGCGGCCTGGGATTCGGTGTCGCCTTCCACCACGCCCAAAAGAGCCAACAGGCCGTTTTCAATGCTGCCGGAAAGAGTTCCGTCGGCAGTGACGGCGGCGCGTTTTACCCGCTGGATCACTAGTTTCATGGTATCATCCTTCGCTTGTCCGTCACGCGGACGGATTTTTCTCTTTTATGGCAAAATACAGATCAATGGACGGATTTTTGCCTGTGCTTCGCCCGGTATGGGATTCGTACTCCAAATTGAGGGGCTCGTAACCGCTTGCCGGGAGCCATTTGGTATACAAAAACCTCTTCGCCTCCCCAATGGCGGGTCCCCAAAGGAATCTGAGCTTGGGCTTGACGACGATTTTGGCGTATTTCCCGGCGGGCAGCAGGATCTTCTTTAGACTCTCCGCTTCCAGCAGGCCGCCCACAAACAGCTCAAAATCTCCGGTCGCTTCGTCGTAGTTCCTCGACAGGACGAAAAACGGCAGGATTTCGCCGCCCGCCTTCCCTAAGAGGTAATGGTAGCTGGCGGAGAGCGCCTTTACGTCCCCGGCGACAGTTCGGTCGTTGGACGGCTTCGACAAGCCGAAAACCGTTTGATCTTCTACGACAGTGAGCTCAACTTCTAAATGCGTCATAACACTCCTTCTGCGGCTCTATTTCCCTGACCGCTCCACCGAAATCACCCCTTTGACCTTGCTGAGCTTCTGGATGATAGTGTCCAGATGCTCTTTGCCTTGGGTGCCGATGGTGGCTAAAATACTGGCGTTTCCGTTTCTCAGTTCCCGCGCATTAAACTCGTGGATGGGTACCCGCATGTTGGCAAAAGCCAAGCTCACGTCGGCCAGCAGTGAGTTCCGGTCGTGGGCCACGATCTCCAGCGTCGACCGGAAATGGGAAGCGTTGCTGTCTGCCCAATGGACATTGATCCACCGTTCTCGCTGCACCACGTCATTCATCGAGGTGATGGCGTTGATGCAGTCTTTTTTATGAACCGAAACGCCGTAACCGCGGGTGATAAAGCCGACGATTTCGTCGCCGGGCAGAGGGTTGCAGCACTGGGCGAATTTCACGAGGCAGTTGTCGATGCCCTCCACAACAACAGCGCTGGTGTATTTCTTGGGTGTGGGCACCTTGAGGGTGGTAAACTCCGGATTTTCGGCGATATGGGCTTTCATCAGCTTGGCGTAGTCGTCCTTGATCCGGGGCATGATCCGGGAAAGGAGGATTCCCCCGTAGCCGATGGCGGCGTAAAAGTCGTCCAACGACTCCTTATGCTGCCGCTTGATGACTGCCTCCATGAAATTCTGATAGCTTTCATCGCCGTCGAAGTGGATATAGTTGCGTCGAAACTCCTTTTCCAGCTCCGTTCGGCCCTCGGCAATGTTTTCATCCCGCCGCTCCCGCTTAAACCAGGCGCGGATTTTGTTGCGGGCCTCGCTGGTCTTGGCGATCTTGATCCAGTCCCGTTTTGGCGCGCCGGTCAGGGATTTGGTCGTCATGATCTCGACTATTTCGCCGGTTTTCACCTGGTAATCCAGCGGCACAATGCGCCCGTCCACCTTGGCTCCGGTCATCCGGTTTCCCACCTCGGTGTGGATAGCATAGGCGAAATCCACGATGGTGGACCCGGCTGGCAGACTCTTCACATCCCCCTTGGGGGTAAAGACGAACACGTCGTCGGCGGAAAGGTCGGTCTTTATGTTTTTAACGATGTCTTCGGCGCCCTCGGCGTCCTGCTGGGACTCGATGATCTGCCGCACCCAGGCCAGCCGCTCTTCCAGCTTATCCTTGCCGTGGATGCCCGCCTTGTACTTCCAGTGGGCGGCGATGCCGAACTCGGCGGTGTAGTGCATCTCCCAGGTGCGGATCTGGATTTCAAAGGGGATGCCCTCCTTGTCGATGACGGTGGTGTGCAGGGACTGATACATGTTGGGCTTGGGGGTAGAGATATAGTCCTTGAAGCGATTGGGAATTGGCTGGAACAAATCGTGGATAATACCTAAGATGTTGTAGCACTCGATAACGGTGTTGACGATGATGCGCACGGCGTAGACGTCGTACAGCTCCTCAAAGCTCCGCCCGGCCATATACACCTTGCGGTAGATGCCGTAAATGCTCTTGACCCGGCCCTCGATATGAGGCTCCAAGCCGTATTCTTTAAGCCTAGTCAAGATTTTTTCCTTGATTTCGTCGATAAACTTTTCCCGATCCCCCTTTTTGAGGGCCAGGGTTTCCTCGATCTCCTTGTAGCCAATGGGGTCCAGGTACCGCAGCGCCCGGTCCTCCAGTTCCTCCTTGACGGCCCGGATACCGAGCCGGTGGGCGATAGGAGCGTAAATTTCCATGGTCTCCAGAGAGATTTCCCGCCGCCTCGAGTCGGACTTAAAGTCCAATGTGCGCATATTGTGGAGACGGTCGGCCAGCTTGATGATGATGACCCGCACGTCCTCATTCATAGCCAGAAGCATTTTGCGGATATTTTCCGCCTGCTGCTCTTCTTTAGTGACCAGAGGCACCTGCCCCAATTTGGTGACGCCGTTGACCATAACAGCCACGTCCTCGCCGAACTGTCGGCTCAGAGTTCCGAGAGTCACCTCAGTGTCCTCCACTACGTCATGCAAAAGAGCCGCGCAGAGGCAGTCGGTGTCCATCCCCAGATCCACCAAAATCACGGCCACCGAGACTGGATGGCTGATATACGGGTCGCCTGACTGCCGGAGCTGTCCCTTATGGGCCTTCTCCGCCACCTCATAGGCCTTTTTAATTTTCTCCACATCGTAATTCCGGTCACTGCTATCGACAGAGGCCAGCAATTGTTCGATGGTGCCAATGGGATTGCTCATGTACATCAACATTCCTTCCTGGATGTTTTGGTGGGTTTTTCACAGAAAAATTGCCGCTGTCATTTCTGCGGCAAAGGCACAAAACGATTCCCCTTCTGCTCAAATTATGTATTCAGCCCGTCTTGCAGGCCGCGTAAAATAGCGGAATCCTCCAAATTCACCTTGCCCGCTCCTTCGCAGAGCTTCACCGACGAAAAATCGGGGGCGACACTCACAAGGGAAAGTTCCGACAGAATGTCCAGCATCAGGCGGTACTTGCAATAATTAATCTTACCGGCGAACGCCCGGAGATACAAAAGGTCCATATGCATCTCCCTGCCGCTCAGCTGCCGGATAATTTTATAGGTCGCCCGCAGTTCGTCTGCTGTGGGAACCGAGATAGCGAGAATTTTCCGCTCCACCGGCTCTTCACGGCGGATTTTCTGGTAAAAGTGGTCGGCGTTCTGCATCTTTTCGTCGTCGAAACCGGTGGGACGGATGTCCCTCAGCTTGACGGCGATGGAAACCTTGTCCCGAAATTCGTTCAGTTCCAGATTAGCCAGAATGTCCACCCGGCTCCCCACCGGATAGATAAACTGGTCGGTAGACATGCGAAAATATAAAACATAGATGCTTTTGCCCTCAAAATTAACCTTGAGCTTCAGGTGTTTGTCCCCGCCAAGCGGCTGGATCGCCTCAATGACGCAGCGCCGCAGCAGAAAGACCGGCTGGGGATTTCCCTCGCCGCAGGGTTCCAGCAACTCCAGCGCCTGTACGTCGTCTACATTAATATCCCCAATATGAAGCTCTTTATCGATCACCTGCTCCGCCGCAGGCATCTTATCGTGAAACTCCCTGGCATAGCGATTGATTTCCTTTTGAAATTCTCCGATATCGGCGGTATTGATGGTCATACCGGCGGCAGCTTTGTGCCCGCCGTACTTTTGCAGTAGCCCCGAACAGGCTGACAGCGCCTGATACAACGAGAAAAATCCCAGGCTGCGGGCGGAACCGGTGGCGGTGTCCCCTTCCACCGATAAAATGATATTGGGCTTGCCGTATAAATTGATGAGCCGGGAGGAAACGATGCCGACCACGCCGTGATTAAGCCCTTCCGACGCCACCACCAAAACCCGGTCGAGAAGCATCTCTGGCGACGCTTTTAACTGTTCCTGTACCTTGAGTAGGATTTCGTCCTCCTCGTTGCGGCGGCTCACATTGAGGGCGTCCACTTCCCGCGCCAATTGCAGCGCCCGCTCCTCGTCCTCGCAGAGCAGAAGCTCCGCTGCCAGCTTGGCGCTGCCCATCCGTCCCGCCGCGTTAATGCGGGGCACGATGCCAAAAGCGATTTTCTGGGCGTTTAATGGCTTATCCTTGAGCCCGCTCACTTCCATCAGCGCCTGTAGTCCCAAATTTTCGGTATAGGGCAGCTGCTCCATCCCTTTTTTGACGAGAAACCGGTTTTCCGCCCGCAAAGGCACAATGTCGCCCACTGTCCCCACCGCCGCCAAAGCGCCGAAGGACTCCAACACCTGCTCGTAATCCCCGCCGTCCAAGGCAGCGCAGAGCTTTAGGGCAACTCCGGCCCCACAAAGCTCCCGGAAATCTCCTGGATAGTCCTTCCGGTGGGGATTGACTACGGCGGCGGCTGCGGGAAGCGCCGCCCCCACCTGGTGATGGTCGGTGACAACTACCGAAAGGCCGATAGCCAAGGCATACTCCACTTCCTTGATGGCGGAGATGCCATTGTCCACTGTGATGACCAGTGAAGCGCCCTTGTCCTTGATTTCATCCAGAGCGGCCGCGTTGAGGCCGTAGCCCTCGTCCAGCCGTTCTGGGATATAATAAAACACGTCAGCCCCCATGGACTGTAAAAAGGTGACCAGAATCACCGTAGCTGTCACCCCGTCACAGTCATAGTCGCCGTATACTGCGATCTTTTCGCCGGCGTCAACCGCCTGGTTAATCCGTTCGACCGCTTTTTCCATATCTGGCAGAAGCATCGGGTCTTCCAGCGAAAAATCGTCGTCCAAAAGCTCTGCTATCTCAACAGGAGGCAGCTTTCGCGCCGCCAAAATATCGGCAATCATGGGAGAAACCCCATACTCCGCCTGGATAAGCCTGCTCTCCCGCACATCGAAGCGAGGTAGCCTCCACTTTGAAAACAGCATAACGTCCTCCCTGTCTATATGATTATGCGCAATTCTCTCACCTAAAATGCGCATATTTCACACTTTGTTTTTACGAGTGAGGCCATTTTATTCCCTGAGGCAAAACACTCACTAAAGTATTATTTTATCACTTTTCGGGAAATATTTCAACTTTTCTCTTTCCCGAGCTGTAAAAACCGGATATTTTCTAGAAATCCCCTATATTTCCGAAAAATTCACTGCAAAAATAATCCATAATTATGAGAAATTAAGGGTAGAAAAAAAGTTTAATGTGTATTATAATAGGTACCAGCAAGGTCAAAATTGCAAAAAGAAACAATAATGAGGTGCAACGGATGCTGATTGAAAAATACTATGAAAACCCTAATATTCTTCACGTTGGTACTGAACCAAACCGCGCATACTACATCCCTTATTTTTCGGTTAACGCCGCCCTGTCGGGAGAACGCAAATCCTCCGAGCGGTTCCAGCTTTTAAACGGAGGCTGGAGCTTTCGCTACTTTGAGAGCATTTACGATCTGAAAACCCCTTTCTGGGAAGCTGAAACCGACGACTTCTTCAAAGACATCATACCGGTGCCGTCGGTGTGGCAGTGCCACGGCTACGACCACCACCAGTACACCAACATCAAATACCCCTTCCCCTACGACCCGCCCTACGTCCCTCTGGACAACCCCTGTGGCGCCTATGAGACGAGCTTCCAGCTCGATCTGAAACCGGCGGACGAGCGGCAGTACCTGAACTTTGAAGGGGTGGATTCCTGCTTTTATGTCTGGCTTAACGGGCAGTTTGTAGGCTACAGCCAGGTTTCCCATTCCCCCTCTGAATTCGACGTGACTGATTTCATTCGCCAAGGGGAAAACACCCTCTCGGTGCTGGTGCTCAAATGGTGCGACGGCAGTTATCTGGAAGACCAGGATAAATTCCGTTCCTCCGGCATTTTCCGGGACGTTTACCTCCTCAAACGCCCCAAAAATCACATTCGGGACATCCGGGTAAACACCGTTCTGAACGATTCTTACGATTCCGCTGAACTAAGCGTCCAGCTGGACACGGAGGGCAGCATTTCCGGCGTGGAATACATCCTTCTGGACGAGACTTCCCAGGCGGCCGCTCAGGGGACTATTGACGGGAATTTCTTCTCTCTCACCGTTGAGAATCCCAAGCTCTGGACGGCGGAAACCCCCTTTCTCTACACCCTGCTCCTCAACTCCGGCGACGAATACATACCGGTAAACGTGGGCTTTAGGGAAGTGAAAATCGAAAACCGGGTGCTCAAAATCAACGGCCAGCCGGTAAAATTCCGCGGCGTCAACCGCCACGACAGCAGCCCCCTCGCAGGCCCCGCCGTCACCATGGAAGACGTGATCCGGGATATGAAGCTGATGAAGGAACACAATGTAAATGCCATCCGCACCAGCCACTACCCTAACGCGCCGGAATTTATGGAGCTGTGCGACCGGTTTGGATTCTACGTGGTCGACGAAGCGGACATTGAAACCCACGGCGTCTGCACCGTTTACGACAAAGAGGGCAAATGGAATTACGCCCGCATCGCCCACAACCCCATGTTTGAAGAGGCGATTCTCGACCGGATTCAGCGGCTGGTTATCCGGGACCAAAACCACCCCTCGGCGGTGATCTGGAGCCTGGGGAACGAATCGGGCTACGGCGACAATTTCGTCAAGGCCGCCGCCTGGATAAAATCCTATGACGACACCCGCCCCACCCACTATGAGAGCTATTTCTATCTGCCCGACGGATTGGATAAACCCCTTGATACCCAGAACATCGACCTCCACAGCCGGATGTACCCCACCATTGAGGAAAGCATTGACTATCTGGAGGACAAAACCAAGACCCGCCCCATGATCCTCTGCGAATATGTCCACGCCATGGGCAACGGCCCCGGGGATATCGAAGATTACTACCAAAAACTCTTCCCCTACGACAACTTCTGCGGAGGCTTTGTCTGGGAGTGGTGCGACCACGCGGTCTATATGGGCCGGACTCCAGACGGCCGAAAAAAATACTATTACGGCGGCGACTTCGGGGAGTTTCCACATGACGGAAACTTCTGTATGGACGGTCTCGTCTACCCCGACCGCACGCCTCATACAGGCCTTTTGGAATACAAAAACGTCATCCGCCCGGTTCGCGCCGCCTTGGAGGACCTTTCCAAAAAATGCTTCCGCTTTACAAACCAGCTCGACTTTGTAAACTTAAAAGATGCGGCAGACGTCTTTTACGAGATCACAGTGGACGGTTTTGTCGTCGAAACCGGAGAGATCACCGAGCGCTGGATGCTGGACATCGCCCCCCATCAGTCGAAACAGGTCTTTTTGGACTGCGTCTTCCCCACCGAGGGAAATGTGGCTATCCGTTTTATCTATAAACAACGGGAGGACGCCGCTCTGACCCAAAAAGGGCATCTTTTGGGCTTTGACCAAATTCTTCTGTCGGAAGGAGCCCCGGCTGAAAAACGCTTTGCAGAACTTTCACCCTCCCGCCTCTGCGCTCCCCTCTCCTACGAGGAAACCGACCGGGAGGTCATCGTTACCGGCGGCAACTTCCGCTATGTCTATGACAAACACCGGGCTGTTTTCAGCGAGATGGTCTTTGAAAACCGTACCCTGCTCACAAAGCCCATGGAATACAACATCTGGCGCGCACCCACCGACAACGATTTCGTCCCCGCCAAGGAGTGGCGCACAGCAGGCTACGACCGCATCGTCGCCCGCGCCTACGACACCGGGATTAACCAAAACGGCAAGGAAATCGTGCTCAAAAGCACCCTCTCCATCTCCGCTGTCTATATCCAGCGGATTCTCGACGTGGAAGCGACATGGACCGTCTGTTCCGACGGAACCGTCAAAGTAAATCTTGACGTCAAGCGGGATCCGGAATTCCCCAGCCTCCCCCGTTTCGGCATCCGCGCTTTCCTACCCAATCACATGGAGCAGGTGGAGTATTTCGGCTACGGCCCCAACGAAAGCTATATGGACAAACGCCGTTCCAGCTGGCTTTCCCGGTTTGATTCCACCGTCCGGGAACTCCACGAAAATTATCTGAAGCCTCAGGAAAACGGAAGCCATTTCGGCTGCCGCTACGCCTGCCTCTCCGACGGGGAGACCGCCCTGTTCGCCTCCTCGTCCGACACATTTTCCTTTAATGCCTCTCACTATACCCAGGAGGAGCTGGGGAGCAAAAAGCACGCCTATGAGCTCACAGAATCCGGACACACCGTACTTTGTCTCGACTACAAGCAGTACGGCATCGGCTCCGGCTCCTGCGGCCCCGCCCCACAGAAGGAATACCGGTTTGAGGAACTGGAATTCACCTTCCGCCTGGAACTCTCCCCCGTTAAGTTAAAGTAAACCAGCATGAGAAAAGAGCACAGCAAAACGCTGTGCTCTTTTTGCGCAGCCGGCAAAAATTCGCATGAATCCCGGAAATCTCCATATACTTGGTAACGAGGTGATACCATGCTCTGCCCCGAAGAACTCGCAACCGTAACCACCGCCGCCGCTATCGGCCTGGCCCAAGACCGCTCCACCGAGGAAATCGGTATTTTGGCAGCCGTTTTTACCCAGATTGGCGACGTACTCGCCACTATAGCGGTTCAGCGTGCAGCCATCGAAGCCTGCTGTGAGAAAAAATGCTCCCGTAGTTCAGACAACCACTGATATGTCCTCTTAAATAGGTACAAAACAAAGCCCCGCCGGTTTCCCGGCAGGGCTTTTGCATTTCGATAAAATCCAAAACTAACGTTTGGAGAACTGAGGTGCGCGGCGAGCAGCTTTAAGACCGTATTTCTTACGCTCTTTCATTCTCGGGTCACGGGTCAGGAATCCAGCCTTCTTGAGGGCGGGACGGAGTTCTGCGTCGTACTGAAGCAGAGCGCGGGACAAGCCGTGGCGGATTGCGCCTGCCTGGCCGGTAACGCCGCCGCCCTGGACGGTGCAGACGATGTCAAATTTACCCTCGGTCTCGGTCAGTGCGAGGGGCTGACGAACGATGAGTTTCAGCGTATCCAGGCCGAAATACTCTCCGATGTCACGGCCGTTGATGGTGATGTTGCCGGTGCCCTGGTAAACTCTTACTCTTGCGACAGAGCTTTTTCTTCTGCCGGTGCCATAAAAATATGGTTTAGATTCGTACATTCAAATTGCCTCCCTTCACTGATTAAAACTCACATACTTCGGGTTTCTGAGCCTGATTTTTGTGCTCAGCCCCTCTGTATGTTCTGAGACGACGAAGTGCCTGACGGCCGATTACAGTGTCAGGAACCATGCCCTTCACTGCAAGCATCATCGCCTTTTCGGGATTGGCTTCCATCAAATGTGCGTATTTGATTTCTTTCAGGTGGCCTACCCAGCCGGTGTGCCAGCGGTAGTATTTCTGCTCCAGCTTGTTGCCGGTCAGAACTGCTTTCTCACAGTTGATGATGACGACGTGGTCGCCGCAGTCCATGTGAGGAGCAAAGGTAGGTTTATGTTTGCCGCGGAGCAAATCGGCGGCTTTTGCAGCAACGCGGCCCAGGGGTTTGCCGGCGGCGTCGAGCACATACCATTTACGGCTGATGTCAGCTGCTTTTGGCATTGTAGTAGACATATCTTTTACCTCCAAATTTTTCTTCGAAAACTCGTTTTTACAATCAAAAACGCGCAAAAATACGAGAATTCCTGCTTTTCGTTTTCACAACAAGATTTATTATACGAAACAGGGGGCTCCATGTCAATCTGAAAATCAGCCGTTTTTTCATTTAAGTCCCCAATTCTCTCTTAATCTCTCAGTTATACTCGTTATCTCTCAATTTCTCATTTTTCATTTCATTTTGGGCCATTTGTCTGTTTTGGCGCAAAATCGGGAGAAATCGAGAGGATTCATGAGCATTTTGCCGGTAAATTACTTGGGCTTTTTCATGGTCAAAGAGATGCGTTTCTTTTGAAGGTCTACGTCCAGCACCCAGACTGTCACCACATCCCCCACCTTGACCACTTCCAGAGGGTGTTTGATGTACCGGTCGCAGATTTGCGAGATGTGGACCAGCCCATCCTGATGGACGCCGATGTCCACAAAGGCCCCAAAGTCGATAACGTTGCGGACAGTGCCTTTGAGCTCCATCCCAGCCTTTAAATCCTTCATCTCCATGACGTCGGTACGGAGCATGGGGGGCGGCAGCTCGTCGCGAGGGTCCCGTCCGGGCTTTAAAAGCTCCTCGATGATGTCCCGGAGGGTCGGCTCACCCACCTCAAGCCGCTCGGCCAATACCCGAATACCGATTTCGTCCGCCCGGGCCTTTAACTCACTGAGGTTTCCCTGCTCCGCGTCCTTGAGGCTGTAGCCGCACTCTTTTAACAGCCCCTCGGCCGCCTTGTAGGACTCCGGGTGGACGCCGGTGTTGTCGAGAATCGACTTGCCGCCCAGAATCCGCAGGAATCCGGCGCACTGCTCAAAGGCCTTTTTGCCCAGCTTTGCAACCTTCAAAAGCTGCTTCCGGTCGGAGAAAGCCCCGTTTTCCTCCCGATAGATAACGATGTTTTTGGCCACGCCGCTGTTAATGCCCGCAACCTTTGCCAAAAGGGGCTGGGAGGCGGTGTTTAAATCGACACCCACCAAGTTGACGCAGGACTCCACCACCCCATCCAGAGCCTCGGAGAGCTGCTTCGGCGCCATGTCGTGCTGGTACTGCCCCACTCCGATGGCCTTGGGGTCGATTTTTACAAGCTCGGCCAGCGGGTCCTGGAGCCGTCGGGCGATGGACACCGCCGACCGCAGCGACACGTCAAACTGGGGGAATTCCTCCGCCGCTAGCTTGGAGGCCGAGTAGACCGAAGCCCCCGCCTCGGATACCACCATGTAGCTTACCGGCTCGTCCAGCTCTTTGATGAGCTCGGCTACAAATTTCTCGCTTTCCCGGGAGGCGGTGCCGTTTCCGATGGCGATGGTGTTTACATGGTATTTTTTGATGAGCTCTGTGAGCTTTTTCTTCGCCCCGGGGATGTCGTTGTGGGGCATGGTGGGGTACACCACCGTGGTGTCCAGCACCTTGCCCGTCCCGTCCACCACGGCGATTTTGCAGCCGGTGCGGTAAGCGGGGTCAAATCCCAGGGTCACCGAATCCTTGACCGGCGGCTGCATCAAAAGCTGCCGCAGATTGGCGGAAAAGACCTTGATGGCCTGGGCGCTGGCGTCCTCGAAGAGGACGTTTCGGATTTCCCGCTCAATGGAGGGGTAAATCAGCCTGGAAAAGCTGTCCGCGCAGGCCGCCGCCACGATTTCGCCGCAGGGATTTTTCGCCCTGACGTAGTTTTTCTGAAGGGCGCCCACAGCCGCAGCTTCGTCGATTTCCACCGAAACCTTTAAAAATTCTTCCCGTTCGCCCCGCTCAATGGCCAAAACCCGGTGACCGGCGATTTTGTTCACTGGCTCGGAAAACTCGTAGTACATCTCGTAAACCGACTGAGCCTCCGGGTCGGCGGCTTTTGTCACCACCTTGCCGGTGCGGAAAACAAAGGCCCGGAGCTCTTTTCTCACGTTCGCGTCGTCTGAAATATCCTCGGCGATGATGTCCTGAGCCCCAGCGATCGCTTCCTCGGCGTTCAACACCCCTTTTTCCTCGTCCACATATTTCTCCGCTTCGCCGTTCAAATCACAGATTTTCTGCTCCATGATAAACTGGGACAAAGGCTCCAAACCTTTCTCCCGCGCGACCGAAGCCCTGGTTTTCCGCTTGGGCCGGTAGGGCCTGTAGAGGTCGTCCAATTCGGCCAGGGTTTTGGCCCCGTCGATGGCCTCCCGCAGCTCGTCGGTCATCTTTTCCTGCCCCTCGATGGCGGCGACGATTTCCTCCTTGCGCTTTTCCAGGCCTCGCAGGTACTCTAACCGCTCGTGGATTTCCCGGAGCACCTGGTCGTCCAAAGAGCCGGTCGCCTCTTTGCGGTACCGGGCGATGAAGGGGATGGTGTTCCCCTCGTCAATGAGCTTTACCGTGTTTTCGATTTGATGAAGGCCGACGGAAAACTCCTCGGCCAGTTTTTTGTTGATGTCCATAAAAATGCCCTTTCGTCTTTTTAGAGGAAAACAGGACGGATTTCTCCGTCCTGCAAAATCCAATTGATTAGTAGTCCAGCGAAGGTGCTCCTCCGTCTAATACCTTCTGGCAGTTTGCGGTCAGTTTGTCGACATACCGGGTCTCGGTAAGAAAGCTGTCGCTGCCGTTTAAAGAAATGATGCATTTCCGGTCGCTTCCTCCTGCGATGGAGAAGAATTCTATGGTGTCGTCCGATTTGGCGCCGTCCCTGTAATGGAATGTAATTTGGGCCAGGGAATTGCCTTTTTCAGAGCCGTAGTTAATCTCCTTTGCCGAAGCGGAAATCAAAAACTCGTACATGGTCCGATAATTGTCCGGGTCCATCTCGTTTCCATTTACTGTGGCTTCGATGTTCTGCACATCGCCACTGGATTTAAAGGTGTAGGTTTCCCCTCCCGCCAGAACGGTAACGGTGTCCACCGTGTCGATGCTCGGGATGAGGAGCAAGCTGGAAAACAGGTTATCAATGTCGGCGGTAATCCACGGCAGGTTTGCAACCGTCACTGTGTATATGACGCCGCTGTCCTGCGTCATCAGATAGCGGGCGGCGGTGCCGTCCTCTAAGGTCGTCTCATCGCCGATGTACAGCGCGCCATCTTTTCCGTCCCGGGTGTAAGATACCACCGCATAGGGCGCGTCGAAGCCGTATTGGGCTTTGTCCTCCCCTGATTTCGCAATGGCGGCGGCTTCACTGGCCGTCAGGCTCTGAAGCCCTGTCACCAGCGGCTGTCCAGTGGTGGAATTAAGTCCCGCGGAAATGGGGCTTACGATGTTGTAGCCGCTTCCGTATCCGCTGTCCCCGGGGACTTCCTCCAAAATCAGGGGCTTATCGGCAAATCCCGCTCCGTCCACCTGGATACGGGAGATATCTGCCTCGCCGGATTCGGGAGCAGTAAGGATGTTCAAGTCCAGGAAATCCGCTTCCCCGTAAAACAACTTATCCACATCGACATTTGCAACAGCATAGACGGTGGTATCGTCGTTGACCTGGGCATAATATCCGCCGCTGGTAGGAAGCTGTCCGCCAATTCGGACAGTGTTCACTGTTCCATCTGAAAGGGTCGCCACAGCGATAACTGCCGGCTCTGTCAGGTCGTATTTTGACAGGTCCTCTGGATTTTCTTCCACGATCCGGGTAGCCGTCAGCGTTGCCATACTGTTTTGTAACGTCACAAAATCGTTGTTTTTGAGCCTATATCCTTCGGCGATGGCAGGGATGGTCAAGTTTTTGTCCTCCCTGGCCTCTGCAACATAGCCACCCTTTTCATTTTCCACGGCGACTTTTACCACTTCTTCCCGATCCGCCTGCCACAGCATAATCACCGAAGAATCGGAAGACGAGGAAGAGTTTTCCTGCTCAGCCGGTTTTTCAGTCAGCTTCAGCACCACGACAGCGGCAACCAAAAGCAGCAGCACAATGCCTCCGATAAGGATAGATTTTACTTTTTTATTCATAGATTACCGATTCCTCCTGCGTGCCCAAACCACCACGCCTGCAACAATGATCGCCACAGGCAGCAGATACTGGAACACCAGATTAATGACGGTTTTCTGGGTGTTGCTGATGCCCAAAGTCTGATTACCAGAAGTCTTTTCAGTAATGATGACGCCGCTGTCCTCTTTATCGCACAAGATATTGCTCATGTTGACAAGATACTCCGCATTATTGAGAGCTGTCATGGACAATATGCTCTGGTCGGCTATCAGCGTCGAGCCAAATACTGCAACAGAAGAGGTTTTTTGATCATTCCCCTCTAAAACGGTACGCTGTCCTAATACTAAGGCGTTGTAGCTCTTGGTCTCAGTGTCGCTGGAAGGCTGCCAATCACTTTCAGAGTTGGCGGGCATCAAAGCTGCCGTATCAAAGGAATACATCAGCGCTTGGGTCGTGCGGTTGGAGTTTTCAGTAAAGAGCTGTTCAATAGGACGGTACTGAACGGCTAAAATCGCATTTTGCGTGGTGCCGAGGCCCTCTGTAAAGCTAGTGCCTCCGTAATTTTGCATAACAAAGCTGCGGTCAAAGAAAATTTTGTTTTCATCCGTTTCCACAACAGTTCCGGTTCCTACCCCAATTCCCCACTCGCTCAAAAATTCTTCCACATTGGGGAGCTTCGGCTGGGTCGGATCAGCAAAATAATAGAGATTTTTGCCTCCGTTGTCCAGATATTCATCTATTTTTTTCAAAGACTCGGCGGGAATGTCAACCATAGGAGCCGCCAAAATCACAATAGAGGAATTAGGATCAATCTGGCCTGTGAGAATGTCGGTTTCCTGAATCAGATATCCATTGGATTTCAATAAGCTAGTCAGTCCCGACACATCTCCAGTATTTACGCCGGTCAGCACAGTAACAGTGGTGGGATTGGCGTTTGTCACCAGCATGATGGCGTTTGTCACCGCGTTTTCCACTTTGGAGGAAACCACCATCCCCGTCTGGGAATCAAGGTTAAACAAGTCGAACAAAGCGAGAGCGCGGTAACGGTCCCCGCAGGAAACCACCACGCTTCCCAGTCCAAGGCTTTCTTTAGGGTACTTGGACAGGATATCCGGGTTGGTGTAAGGGTCCAGGTAATTTACAGTTACATCACCGTAAAGGCTGTATTTTTTGAACAACTCCATCGCCTGTTTTGTGAACTGCTCAAAGCCATACATTTGTCCCATCTTATTAAAATCGTCTTCCGAGGCGAACACTTCGATTGTGACCGGCTCTTTGAGCTGTTTTACATAATCCACAGATTCCTGGGAGAGTTCGTACATCTGGTTGTCGGTCAAATCGATGTTGACCGGTAGCCGGTCAGCGACCATCGAAGCGATGATATTCACAAGCACCACCAACACAATCAGCCCAATCGTCATAATAGTGGCGAGAGAACCGTGTTTGAAGCGCCGGTTGTTGAAAATGTTTTTCTTCATTTCTGCCTACCATTCCTTTTCCTTGTAAAGTCAGTCGTTTCAAACGGTCTCTTAGCTCCAGCGCCTCTTTTCCAGCACCCGGACGGTGAGGAAGTTAAAAATGACGCCGACGCTTAAAAAGTACAGTACATTTGAGAGGTTGAGTATACCCGATGTAAATTCAGAATACCGGGCCATAAAGGAGATGCTGAGCAGAACCTCGGAAATCCATTTTACCGAAATCAGACTGGTAAAAGCATCCATCAGCCAGATGAACAACATAGCGGCAAAACTTCCCACAGCGGCGATCATCTGGTTCTCGGTGAGAGAAGAGATGAAAAGCCCGATGGAAATCATGGCAAAGCCCAAAAGCAGCGCACCCAGAATGTTCCCGGCGACCACCATCCACTGAGGGGAAGCAAAGCCGGCCAAAATCACCGAATAGACGAGGGTCACGGCGATGCCCATAGCGTAAATGCAAAACGCCGCCAAAAATTTTCCGTACACAAGCCCCGACAGGCTCACCGGAGAGGTCAAAAGCAGCTGATCGGTTTTCTGTTTTTTCTCTTCGCTCAAAAGACGCATGGTCAACAGCGGAATGAGAATCAACAAAATCAGAAACAGCGAACTGAATACCGGAGTCACGTCGGTAGAATTTGCAGTGACCACACTGTTAAAGAACATACCGGAGAAGAAGTAAAACACTGTCAGATAGATGTACCCGATGGGAGAAGTAAAATAGGAAGAAAACTCCCTTCTGAAAATCGCTGCCATTACTCCTCACCTCCATCTGCATCTTCTGTACCAGTCTCTGCTTCGTCAGAATTATCTTGGTCAAAGAACTGTCCCGCGATTTCTGCCGCCCCTGACTGTATTTGTTCTTTTTGCTGCCCATCCGGCAGGATTTCGGAAACATGGATATTCTGGGTATCCCCGGAGGTAAGCTGCAAAAAGATGTCCTCCAGCGTCATCTCGTTAGACTTGAGGCCCAGAATCCGGTATTGATTTGCCGACACCGCGTCAAACAGCGGACGGCGAATATCGGCCTCTGGCTTGGCTTCCAGGATAAATTCGCAGACACCGGGCTCCTTCTCTCCCAGAGGGATCACTTCCACCATGTCGGGAATCTGCCTGAGGATACTGATAAGCTCCCCTTCCGGCCCTTCGATGCGGGCTGTGTAGCGGAAATCATCGCTCATATTTTTCGACAGGTTGTCCGCCGTGTCATCAGCGACGATAACACCGTTGTTTATAATGACAACCCGGTCGCAGATTGCCTGTATTTCAGGCAAAATGTGGGACGAAAGGATAACAGTATGGTCTTCACCGAGAGATTTGATAAGGTTGCGGATATCAATGATCTGCTTGGGGTCCAAGCCTACGGTAGGCTCGTCAAGAATCAGCACCTCCGGATTGCCCACAAGGGCCTGGGCAAAGCCCACCCGCTGGCGGTAACCTTTCGAGAGGTTTTTGATGATACGGTGCTGGACGTTTTCAATCTTCACCTTACGGCAGATCTGCTCCAGATGCTCCTTCATAGGAAGCTGCACCTTTTTGAGCTGATAGACAAACTCCAGATACGACCAGACAGTCATGTCCAAATACAGGGGCGGATGCTCCGGCAGGTAGCCGATACGTTTTTTAGCCTCGGTGGGGTTCTCCAAAATGTCGAACCCATCGATTTTTGCCTCCCCGGACGTAGAGGATATGTATCCGGTCAGAATATTCATTGTGGTGGATTTTCCCGCGCCGTTTGGGCCGAGAAACCCTAGGATTTCACCCTGGTTGACGGTAAAGCTCACATTGTCCACCGCGCGCTTGTCACCGTAACATTTGGTGAGTTTTGATACCTCGATCATTCCCAAAACTCCATTTCTTTTTTGATTCGATGGTTGAGTCTGTCATAAAAGCAAGCTCACCTGTCAAATTTTCCGCAATAACGCGTTGATATGCAAAACTGCCCTTTCATTTTAGCAAAAAACCGACGTGGATTTGTAAACAAATCCTAAAAAAATTGCCGGAAATTCGGGATAATATTCGTTATTTTGCATCAAAATGACAAGGCCGTCTTCCAGACAAGAGAAAAAGCGCCCACGGCGCTTTGAAAAATTCTCTCCTGCCTATATAGGGCAAGTATAGCACAAAAGGACAAAAAACGCAACGGAAAGGGAGACACTTCGTGAGGGAGTGACCGAAGAACTTAAAGCGACCGACCAAATGGCTTGGGTTAGAGCAACGAATAGCATTTTCAACAGAGCAACCGGAGGTTGTAAACAGAAATTTGATATTTAACTAAAACAAAAGCACTCGAAGGGTTTTAATATTTCCCTTTGAGTGCCTTTTCAATCTGCTGTTTTAGATATTGAAATTTTTTCAGTTATCATATTCGGCAAGATGTTTTTTGATTGCCGCAAAAGATTTATCGCTGATAGCGTGCTCTATCTTGCAGGCATCTTCTGTTGCTATTTCTTCATCTACACCAAGCAACATCAGAGCTTTAGTTAAAGTGATGTGCCTATCATAAATTTTTGCCGCAATTTCATTGCCGGTCTTTGTTAGTGTGATATACCCGTCGTGATTGACAGAGATATATTCTGCATTTCGCAGCAAGCCTACTGCACGGCTGACGCTGGGCTTGGAATATCCCATATATTCAGCAATATCCAAAGAACGGACAGGCGAACCTATTTGCGATAAAATATATATTGTTTCGAGGTACATTTCCCCGGATTCTTTCAGCGACATAGTGATTACTCCCTAAAAATGTATATCTGATATATTTTGAAAATATATTTTATCACAATCTATCCAAAAAATCAACTTGGGAAAAAGCAGATATTTTTCATATAAGGTCTTGACAAGTCGGCAAATAAGATATATACTGCCTGTAGTTAGCGAATGCTAACTACATTTTCAGACCATCAGTTAGCGATCGCTAATTAAAAGGGTTACCTTTGAGAGGAGAGAGTGGTGACATATATGACTTTACGAAACGCCAATGAAGGTACGGAATATATTATTAAGCAAATCAAAACAGACGATGACGAATTAAATGCGTTTCTGTTTTCACTCGGTTGTTACAACGGTGAGCGTATCACGGTTGTTTCACATCTAAAGGACGGGTGTGTTGTTTCCATCAAAGACGGAAGATATAATATTGACAGCCAATTAGCCGAAGCGATTGTTGTATAGGATGCAAAGGTATCGCTTTGGCTTACCTTTCACCCATTTGGTTAGCGTTTGCTAACCAAATAAAATAACAACTTAATCCGCAAGGATTTTGAAAAATCAATTTACAGGAGGATACCATTATGAGAATTGCTTTGACAGGCAATCCGAACTCCGGCAAAACCACGATGTATAACGCTCTTACCGGACGAAATGAAAAAGTCGGTAACTGGGCGGGTGTTACCGTAGACAAAAAAGAACATCCCGTCAAAAAGGCGTATGCTAGAGAACAGCAGATAATTGCTGTCGATCTTCCGGGTGCTTATTCAATGTCCCCATTCACAAGTGAGGAAAGTATTACAAGCTCTTATGTGAAAAAGGAAAACCCAGATGCTATCATTAATATTGTAGATGCTACAAATCTAAGCCGCAGTCTTTTCTTTACCACACAGCTTTTGGAATTGGGTATTCCTGTGATTGTGGCTTTGAACAAAAGCGACTTGAATGAGAAAAAAGGGACAGAAATTGATACGGCTTTGTTATCTGAAAAATTGAACTGTCCCGTTATCGATACTGTGTCTGTTTCTGCCGAAGGCTTGAAAAAAGTTATTGAAACAGCAGTTTCACAATCAGGCACTGTCCAATCCGCACCATACATACAGGATAGCATTGACTTGACCAATAAGCAGGCTGTTGAGGCGGCTGATCGTAAGCGATTTGAATTTGTAAACAAAATCGTAAAGGCGGTAGAAAGCCGCAAGGTTTTAACGAAGGATAAAAACATCAACGACAAAATCGACGCTGTGCTTACAAATAAATGGCTTGGCATTCCGATTTTTGCAGTTGTAATGTTCCTTGTATTCCAGATTTCGCAAACTTGGCTTGGCACTTGGATTGCAGAAGGCGTGGAGGTTGGAGATACCTTTATCCCCGGACTTGTTCCTTTGCTTGAAATGTTCCAAGGCTGGGTTGGCGATCTTTTGGAAAATGCAAATCCATTGCTTTCCGCTTTGCTTGTCGACGGCGTAATCGGCGGTGTGATTGCCGTTGTCGGATTTCTGCCGCTTGTTATGGTCATGTACTTCCTGATTGCGCTTTTGGAAGATTGTGGTTATTTATCCCGTGCGGCGGTTGTACTTGATCCCATCTTTAAGAAGGTCGGTCTTTCAGGTAAATCGGTAATTCCGTTTGTTATTACGATTGGCTGTGCCGTTCCCGGTATTATGGCAAGCCGGACAATCCGAAATGAGCGTGAGCGCAGAGCAACGGCAATGCTGGCGCCCTTTATGCCCTGCGGTGCAAAAATCCCGGTTATCTCTTTGTTTGCAGGAGCATTTTTTGACAATGCAGGCTGGGTCAGCTTTTTGATGTACGCTTCAGGTATTGCACTTATTTTCCTTGGCGCTCTGCTTGTGAATAAGATTGCAGGATATAAGGCAAGAAAATCCTTCTTTATTATTGAACTGCCCGAATATAAAGCACCTTCCCTTTGGGGTGCATTCAAATCAATGTGCAGCCGAGGAAAAGCATATATCGTAAAAGCGGCTACCATCATTCTTCTTTGTAATACAGCTGTTCAGATTATGCAGACCTTTACTTGGGATTTTCAGGTGGCTGAAACGGCAGATTCCTCTATTTTGGCGTCAATCGCCTCTCCGTTCGCTTACTTGCTCCTACCGATTGTGGGCGTTCTCAGTTGGCAACTTGCGGCGGCAGCAGTTACAGGATTTATCGCAAAGGAAAATGTTGTAGGCACATTAGCTGTTTGCTTTGTAGGACTTGAAAATCTGATTGATACAGAAGAACTCGCTTTAATGGAGGGGGCAGGCGCAGAGGTTGCGGGCATTTTGGCAATTACCAAGGTGGCGGCACTTGCCTACTTGATGTTCAACCTCTATACTCCGCCTTGCTTTGCAGCGATAGGGGCTATGAACTCGGAAATGAAAAGTACAAAATGGGTTTTAGGCGGTATCGGTTTACAACTTGGTGTTGGCTTTACCGTGGCATATCTTGTATATACTGTTGGTACGCTGATTACTGCGCCTGCTGCGCTGAATATCGGTGCGGCTCTTGCAGGCTTGGCGGCAGTTGTTGTTATGATTGCCGTGGTTATAGGATTGATGGCGAATACCAAGAAAAAGATGAAAATGGAATATGCTTTGAGCGAATCAAAGCATATGGGATATGCGGTGAGTAAATAAGTTATGGAAAATTTTATAATCATTGTAATTCTAATGGGGATTATAGGCGGTATCGTGTGGTATCTGCACAAAGCAAAAAAGTGTGGCGAAACCTGTGTCGGCTGTCCGTACTCCAAGCAATGCGGCGGGAAATGTAGTGGCGGTCGTGACATTCAGGTGAAACGGCGAAAGGCAAAATGATGTCCACAGGGATAGCAAGCATCGGATTGTGACACCCACAATCCCAATTACAGCCTAAAAGCGTGTGGACTAACTCAGGGCGTGCCGCCCTACAAAAGCCTTGGGGCACCTTCCTTACGGAGGGTGCCCCAAGCCTCTGTTGTTTCTTTTGCTGATCAGCCCCGGCCTCACCATATGGCTTGATATCAGTAACGACCATATGCTAAAATGGAAAAGTACAATTAAGGCGCCTTACATATGGCAAAGTCACTTGCCTGTCAAAGCATTTTGTCTTTGACCTTTAAAGTTACAATAATTTTTTATTTTGGAGGGAATTACATGATGAATGATGAATTAAAAATCAAAATGTACGCATTTACTGTGGATTGTACAGAGCCTTATGAGTTGGCAAAGTTCTATGCAGCGCTTCTCAAGTGGGAAATACCTTTTCACAATGAAGATTACGCTTGTGTAGGCGCTCCGGGAGCGGAGCAGGGGGCGTATCCCGGTATTACATTTCAGCGGAATCCCCAATATAAACCGCCGGTATGGCCGGAAAAAACCGGTGCTCAACAGCAAATGGCGCATTTGGACTTTGCTGTAAATAATCTGGATGAAGCCATTCAATATGCCGTTCATTGCGGGGCGACAATCGCAGAAAATCAGTTTTCTGACGATTGGAGAGTGATGCTCGACCCCGCCGGACACCCTTTTTGCTTATGCCAAATGAAAACAGTGTTTGAGAGTCCCGATTTTGCGCTGTTATAATACTCACTCACTGCGCAATAAAAAGGTCTTCTTTCTTGGTTCCAGGCGCATTAAAGCACCCGCTTTATCCGATCAAAAGGCGGCTGACGTCCAAGAAGGCCGCCCTGTCTCTGTCCTTTAAAACGATTAAGGGAACCTAATAGGAGGGATAAAAATGCAAATGCCAAAAGACGCTATTGAAATCAATTTATTTGCTCCCTGTGGAATGAACTGCAAGGTCTGCTACCGGCATTGCTTTCATAAAAATCCCTGTCCCGGCTGCTTGATCAGCGATGTGGGCAAACCCGAACACTGTCGTAAATGCAGGATAAAAAATTGTGTCAAAAGCAAAGGAGTGACGCATTGTTATCAATGCTCCAGCTTCCCCTGCAAGCTGATCGATAACCTGGAAAAAAGTTATAATATGAGATACCAGACAAGCCTGATCGGAAACAGCGAGTTTGTAAAGCGTCATGGTGTCAAGTCGTTCATGGAAAAACAGAAAGAAAGATACAGCTGTCCGAAATGCGGAGGAATCATTTCCATGCACGACAAAATTTGCAGCGAATGCCAACTAAAAATAGATTAAGAATTCTTTTTGGAAAAACAGGGAGGCCGTCTAAAAGCGGCCTCCCTGTTCAGTTTATCAGCACCGCGTACACGCCGTTCTCATTTTGCTTCATCGACAGCAAAATCAATCTCATATTTCCTTCCATTTTGAAAAAGAACGCCATCCGTCAGCTGAATTCGCAGGATACAAGTGTTTGGGTCGCTTTCATCCGTATGGCCGCTGCCGTACCATTCAAAAAACACGGCTCTCAGCTTTTGGGCGAGCTTCTCATTGCGCTTATCACAAACGCAGCCTAGGTTTTGCCCGATGCCGTGCCCTGTAAACCATTCCCCGCAAACCGCCACCACAGGGTTCTTCGCGATATGCTTCATCTTGTTGGTCAGCCTGTGAGTTACCGTGTAAAACGCCCCATTTTCATAATAGCTGTTGACAATCCGAACATATGGCTTGCCCTCATCTACAGTCGCAATTGAAAGCAGCGCATCATGGCCAAAACGTTCCGTCATGATTTTCCGCGCCTCCAATGATATGTTTTCTTCCACGGTCGGTTCCCCTCCTTTTTAAAGAGTTATAAACATTTGATTGAGTCCATGAATTATGCCTTTCATACTAGCATGTTTGACTTCGTCGGTCAAGCCGTTTCCTATTGCTTAAGAAGTTTTTTTGAAACACGCCGTTCCCCCTGACGACACTCCGCATAATCTTTCCAATTTTTTCATAGGATGTAACGCTGATGCGAAATTCAACTGGAGAGGATGCGATTGCCTCACTTTCAGGCGGCGCTTGCACAAAACGGCGCAAGCGGTCAAAGAACGATGAATTTTCGCTTGCATAAGATGAAAAGAAAAGCCATATGCATTGTCCCGATGTAAAAAATGAACATCAAAGAAAGGAATTTTATCTGCAAGGGATAAAAGATGAGGTGCTGAGTATGAAATTTCTGCCGGAAGGGCTGCTTTGTGAAAGCGAAGAAAACAAACGCTATTTTGAAAATCTGAACACCCTGTATGAGGCAATGGCAGAGTCACGGACGCTGGAAGCCCGGGCAGTGGTCTGCGAGGGAAGCCATAATCTTATTGTCGATTTAGGCGTCATCAAAGGGGTCATTCCCCGGGAAGAAGCCGCCATCGGCATCGCCGAGGGCACCACCCGGGACATTGCCATTATCTCGCGGGTCAACAAGCCGGTCTGCTTCAAAATCACTGCTTTTGAGCGGGACTGTTACGGCAAAACGGTGGCCGTCCTCTCTCGGAGAAAAGCTCAGCTGGAGTGCCAGGAAAAATTCCTCGCGAATCTCCGGCCCGGCGACATCATCCCCGCCCGGGTGACTCACTTAGAGCAGTTTGGTGCCTTTGTGGACATCGGATGCGGCATCGTCTCTCTCATTCCCATTGACATGATCTCAGTCTCGAGGATCTCCCACCCCAAAGACCGGTTTTACGTGGGTGAGAACATCCGGGCCGTAGTAAAAAGCATCGAAGGAAACCGCATTTCGCTCACTCATAAAGAGCTTCTCGGCACCTGGGAGGAAAACGTTTCCCAGTACGAACCCGGCGAAACCGTCAGCGGTGTCATCCGCTCAGTGGAGGACTACGGCATCTTTGTCGAGCTCGCCCCCAATCTTGCGGGACTCGCTGAGCTGAAAGCCGGAGTCCACCCGGGCCAGCAGGCCAGTGTCTACATCAAAAGCATGATCCCTGACAAAATGAAGGTAAAGCTCATCATCGTAGACGCCTTTGACGAGGAGATACCCCTGCCGCCCCTCCGCTACTACATAGATAAAGGACACCTTTCCCATTGGATTTACTCCCCCGTCCAGAGTGAAAAGCTCATCGAAACGGTATTTGACGAATAAACAGCAAAAGACGGACTGAGTTACAGTCCGTCTTTTTTCGTCATAGCCCTTGAGACATGCCCAAATCAGCTTCCTGGTGGTCATTGTAAATCGTTCTCTTTTTCCAGCTGCCAGATATGGGAATCCTTCCGAAAGACAAGACAGGTCACAATTCCCATTAGCCCGAGAATAAAGAACAAAAATGCCGCACCGGCACCTTTTCCGCTACCGAAAAGCGCTGTCAGCGGTCCTCCGATTTGAGTGGCCATAAAAGGCTCCATCACGTTGTCCACCAATAATCCCCCCAGGAGATAACCGATGGGAATGGTAAAAAACTGCAGCGTATTGCGGGCAGAATAGACCCGTCCCTGCATTTCAATCGGAATGGTGCTTCTGAGCACCACGTCCATGTTGGCGCTCATAATAGGGATGGCAATCCAGCCTAAAACCGCGCCGGCACACCAAAGAGGAAGCCCCTTACCCAGCGCCAGAAAGAAATTTTCGGTACTCATCGAAAAAAGCAGTGCATTGCAGATGGTCCGCACCCGGCTTTTCGGGGCGGGCAGCACCGAAACAAGGATGCTTCCAATAAGCATGGCGATCCCTGTGACGGTATTGACGATGCCCAGCGCCGTCTCGCCTCCTCCCTGCCGGGACAAAACCATGGCAGGCAGAGCTGCGTTGTAAACCGATGCCGTCAGATTGATGGCCGCCAAAAACAGAATCAAATCGAGAATACCCCGGTTATGCTTCAGGTACTGAAGGCCGCTTTTAGCCGAGCGCAGCACCGGTTCGCGCTGACTCCCTCCCCCGGCTTTCTCCGGTATCTTTACGAAAAATAGCAACGACACGAAAGCCGCACCGAATGTCAGCAGGTCGAAGACGATCACCGTCTGGATACCCGTAAAAGCCAACAGCGCCGTCGCCAGCACCGGAGTCAGCACCGTCTGCAAGGAACTCGAAAACGAGCGGAGCCCACCCACCTTTTGAAAATGCTTTTTGGGGGTGAGGATGCTGGTCGTCACGTCGGCCGCAGGCTGCTGAAAGGTGTTCATCAGTCCGTTTAAAGCGTTTAGACAGTAAAGATGCCACACCTCCAGATGGCCGGTTTGCAGCAGCAAAAGCACAGAAACGGTGCAAGCCGCCGCGAAGCTGTCGCAGACCAGCATGGTGGCTTTTTTGCTCCACCGGTCGCTCAACACCCCCGCAAAAATGCTCATGACAATATAGGGCGCGTAGGAACAGATGGAGAGCATAGCGGTCTGCAAAGCAGAGCCCTGCTGCTGATACGACCAAATCACCAAGGCAAAATTGGTCATGGAGCTGCCCAAGGAGGAAAAAGACTGGGTCAGCCACAAAATCAAAAAGCTGTGGAGCTCTTTGACGGTTGTTTTCAATGAATTCATGATGACTTTGCTCCTTTTTATTTAATGAAATAAAAATGCAAAGTCCTTTTGGGACGAAATTAATTCAATGCTCCATGCGAGTTCGTCCACATCAGACCTTGCATGGAGCTTTGTCAATACAGAGTTTCATCATCGTTCCTCCATTGTCCGCGGGGCAAATCCCCGGCGGTACAACTCTATCCTTTTTTCCGCTCTTCTTCGATCCCCGGCACATCCTCCTTGACAAACATCACCCCGAAGGCCACTGCCAGTAGCACACAGCAAAATAAAACCGCCTTCACTCCCCAGAGTCCGGAAAGCCACGACCCAGCCGCCGCCCCAACAATAAAAAAGAGGATAATAAGCAGGTATTGAACGCCCCTGTCACGCTCAGACTGATCGCCGGTCAGATGATAGCGCCAAAGCCGCTCGGTGGCACTGCGGAGGTTTCCGGTACACATAGTGGAGGCAAAAGCGTTGCCGTTAACCTTACGGAAGCTCTCCACCTGCATGGCACACATAAAGGAAACGGCAATATTCACCGCTACGTCGAAATCCCCTTGAGGCACAAAAGCCGCTCCCAGCAGGAGAAAAAACTCCGCCGCCACCACGATCTGCCGCCAGTGGATACGGGGATGGTTTCGGAACCGATACCGCACCGCCTCCGCCGCAACGACCCCCAAGGCAAAGGCCCCGATGGGAATCAGGTAATAAAGCGCCTTTAAAAAATGCCCCTCCACCGCGCTGACGCCCAGCAGAACCATGTTGCCAGTCTGGGCGTTTGCAAAAACGCCACCCCGCAGAAGATAAGTGTAGGCGTCTAAAAATCCTCCCACTATCGCCAGCATGGAGCCCAGCAGAAAAGATTCTGACATCTGTCCTTTGATTTTTTTCATAAAAATCTCTCCGATTATGTCGATATTCGGGTCAAATCCTCCCGCCATCGGCGGTTCACCGTCCGGTGGATAAAGTATAGATACGGAAGTCCCATATTGGTCTCCAGCAGGGAGTTGACCAGAAGAGTCTGTAGGCTCACGTTTCGAATTCCTGTAATGAGCAACACAAACTCCCACCCGAACTGTACTAAGACGCCGGTGGCGAGAATCCACTTGATGTCGATTTTTTCCTTCGGGCCTCTGCGGATATTGTGTATACAGAGGATGGCGTATCCCACAAAAAGCATCAGCGCCATAATGCCATGGTAATCGGCGGTGCCACGGGAGATAGAGATGGCCGGAAACCCTGCTCCGAAATTTTGGCTGAGCAAAGCTGTCGTCAGCCAGCCGGAAACGATGAGCAGTGACCACTCCAGCGCCCGTTTGTCTCGGTCCAGCCACAGCCAAATCCAGACGAAGTTCGTAAATCCGTAGCTCATGGAGAGCCAGAGCAAAAACCACAGCGGATCGGCCCCATTTACCACCCTGGTTTGTAAGAGACAGTAAAATCCGCCGTAATCCACGATAAAATAGAGAATTCCGCCCAACAGTCCTACAATGGCCGCCTGAAACCGCCTGGTCCAAAGAAGCGTCCCCAGCAAGAACAGCAAAAATAGGATATCAAGGATGATATAAAGCCCGTTCATGGCGCGGGCGGCAATGACTTCCGTTCCCAAGTTATTTTCCTCCTGTCGTATTTCAGCAACTCTACTACCGGCCTTCTTGCTCCAACCGCACCATACGGCACTGGTGTTCCAGCGTCAGATGAGTCTCGGAAGCAAAATTTTCATCACAGAGAAGGATGATTCGGTCTCCTGCCCGTAAAGCAGTGTTCCCCTTGGGCACCAGCTCCTCTTCCCCGCGCATCACCGACACCACCAGGCAGTGCTCCGGCCAAACGACGTCCGCCACCGTCCGGTTTTCCGCTGCGGAACCGTGGGAAATCACGCAGTCGATGAGCACCTTTTCTCCGGTAGGCTCCGGCTGTGCTCCAGGTTTCTGCTTTTCGAGCAGCCGCCGGAGCAGCGAATCGTAAATCGGTCGGCATTTGAGCAGATCGGGGACCAGGTAGGCGAACAGAGACACGATGGTGAGGGTCAGCAGGTGGTTAAAGGACCCCGTCATCTCGCTGATGAGGATGATGCCGGTGATGGGCGCACGCACGATGGCGGAAAAATAGCCCGCCATGCCCAGAATGAGAAAATTGCTGAGCAGTCCGTCGGGCACCAGATTCACAGCCCCTACTCCTCCGTAATAGACGCTCCCAATCATGGCTCCCATGACGAGCAAAGGCAGAAATATGCCCCCCGGTGCCCCGGATCCAAAGCTCACCATGGAAAATAGAAATTTTACAGCGAAAATCAAGCATAACATCGAGAGCGCGAACTTTCCTTCAGCAATTTTCAGCGCCAGCGGATGCCCGCCGCCCAATACCTCAGGCAGCGTAAACCCCAGCGCCCCAGCGCAGACAAACGGAATCAGCAACCTCAGTGGCTCCCACTTGATTTTGGCATATAGCTTCTGCGAGGCGCCTATAAATAGGTTGTATACAACGCCCAACAACCCCAGGAGGATTCCCAGAAAAATCACATGGCCGTACTGGGACAGCGGCATCATTTGAGGTACATGAAAGGAGAATACCGGCGCCAGCCCAAAGACGTTTCGGGCGATAAAGTCCGCTGTAATGGACGACGCCATGGTAGAGAGCAGTACCTCTGGCGAAAAATTTTTATGGACTTCCTCCAAGCTGAACAGAACACCTGCAAAAGGCGCGTTGAAGGCTGCTGCGAGCCCGGCACTTGCCCCGCAGGTCATCAAAAGCCGCTCTTCCGTCTTGATCCGTTTCGTCAGGCGGGAAAATCCCTTGGCCGCCATGGCGCCCAGCTGGATGCTGGGACCCTCCCGGCCGAGGGACAGCCCGCTTCCAATGGACAGGATGCCGCCGGCGCATTTGGCAACCAGCACTTTCCACCAATTCTGGCTCAGCTTTCCTTCCATCTCCCCTTCCACCTGGGGGATGCCGCTGCCGGAAATCATCGGCTCCCATTTGACGAGCCGGTAAACCAGATAGGAAAACGCTGCCAAGATGCAAAGCCATACCGGAATAAACCAGGCGTTCTCCTTCCCGTATTCAAGCGCCCCTTTAAGCAGCATATCGGCGTGTTCCAGAATTAGCCGGAACAGTACGATGACGAATCCGCTCAGAGCGCCCACGGCCACCCCTTCCAGCACCAGGGTGTACCGAAAGCTGCGAAACCGCTCCAGTGTCTTTGAAATGGAATGGTTCTGCGCCATTTTCTTCCCTCCAGCGTTTTATTTGCAAACAATTTGTATCTATATGATGAACAAACCAATTGTACCATAAAAGTGCCGCTTTGCAAAGAGCGCCCGCACCAAACATCGCCCCTTAAGCCATCCGTTTTATGGGCAACCTGCTCTCAGCACATAAAAAAAGACGGGACAAAATCCCGTCTTTTTCTGTTTATCCGTTATTCCCGGGGCAAACGCAGCAAAAAATCCACCCCTGAATCATCAGGCTGTGAACAAATATATTCGCGGCCATTTGCATCTGAAACGGCCATCACATCAGGAAAGGATTCAATGTCCACCTGAACAGAACCAGGATTTGTCTTGACAATTCCGCAAATCGTCCCAGAAAAATAAAACCGCTCGTCCAGGCAGCCGGTCAAAAAAATCTCCTGAATATCCGATAAGCTGTTGGAGTGCAAGCATCCTGGCTTCATTTTGATCTTCTTTACGAGCATCCCGCTATTCTTTCTTTTCATGTCATCTTCATCCTTTCTACTGTCGCTGTGTCAATTTGTACAAGTATAGCACACAACTATAATTTAAACAATATCTTCTTAAAAAATATTTTTTAGTTGCAATTTTCACTTAATTATGCTATAGTAGCAACTGTCGCATAAAAATGATGCGTGGGTTGAAATTTAGAAGATATGTGTTATATTTCAGCACAGCTGGGGGCCGCGGTTAATGTCACCGCGGCCCCCAGCATTTTTTATATATAACACTTCTGTATATCAAAACAGACTCTGAAGCAGTTTGTTGCAGAGGCCTGTCTTTTGTGAGCTTTTTACTTTACTTTAAAGCTTTTTATCGACACTGCCTCGATAAACAATGTTATTCCGCCTACAAAGAGGTATGCAGCGACAATATAATTTAGCACCACCGTGGATGCGAGAGGAACGACGATAAAAGCAATCGCTGCCAAAATATTAAGGATACCGCTGGCAACCACCCAGCTATAATTCGTCGCAGTAAAAAAGTTGAGCCGGTGGGCGAAGGTGATTTTATCCACGCCGAAAACCATTAGCAGGATTCCAAACAAAAAGGCAAACGTGGAAATAGTAACCTGAGACGGCGAAAAAATCAGCAAAATACCGATAATCAGGTTGAGGACACCGCCTATCAAACTCATAGGCTGGCGCAGAAAGCCTGGTTCACAAAAATAATCGATTATTTCGTAAACGCCCAATGTAATGATGACGACTGCTGCTAAAATTTCAGCCGCCAGCACCGCCTGAACCGGAAAAATCACGCACAACACGCCACAGACAATCATGAAAATACTTAGGACAAAACTAAAAATTCGCACCGATTTCAGTTTTTGGTTCCACTTTTCCGCAAATTCCTTGGCAAAGTCAAAGTTTGCTTCTATTTTCAGCATAAAACCGACTCCTTTCGATGTATAATCCCATCAGATCTTCTGTCTGGTATTATCATATTCCTTTGCCCGTCCTACAGCAATAGACAGAAAAAAGGCAGTGTCCAAAATTTTGACACTGCTTTAAAAGTGTATAAAGTTTTAATCTACTGGTGAAATGACGGCGGGGTGACTTTGACATCTTTGAAACTGGATTCTGGAGAAGGATTTGACATGCTGAAATACATTTTTGCCGCCTTGGTGGTACCGAAATCCCGGTTTGAACCGGTGTCCTGCACTTTATTGAAGGCTTCTCGGAACATGGCGTTATGGGCTTCCTCCCGGTTGAGCAAAAAGTCGATGGTTTCCCGTACTTTTTTATCTTCGATCTGTCGGTAGAGATATTCGTAAACGACTTTTGCCCGCTGTTCCGATGCAATATCGGACAGTAAATCGGCACACAAATCGCCGGTGACTGTCACGTAATCCCCCGTCCAAGAATAACCAGAGGCATTGATTAAGCCGGGATTGAGCCCCAAAAGAACATGGGACTCGATCTCTCCCGATTTGACGGCAGCTGCCTCCACATCATGGCCATTTAACAGGTTGATAGTTTGGGCGACCATTTCCAGATGGCCTAGTTCTTCTGCCGCAATATCAAGAAACAAATCCTTAATTTCAGGATCCTTGATGCGGAAGCTCTGGGACATATACTGTAAAGCCGCTTTCAGCTCTCCATTTGCTCCGCCCAGCTGTTCCTGGAGCAGAGCTGCATACTGAGGATTAGGTTTTTCCACTCCCACGGGATGGAATAATTGCTTTTCATGTTTAAACATTGTGTAATCTCCTTTCGTTTTCCTATAGTTTGTACGAAAAGAAAAATAACTATTCATATTTTTAGGGCAAGCTTGAGAAAAAGAAAAAGAAGGGTTGTTTTGAAAACAATCCTTCTTTTCAAATCCAATTTAGTATCCAAATAGTACAATAATTGAATTTTTTGAATAGGTTTATTTAGACTTTCCAGCCAGTACCCTATTCAAGGTATTTTTTAGCATCTCCACATCAAGAGGCTTGGCGATATGGGCATCCATTCCCGCCTCTAAGGAAGCCTGAATATCCTCTGCAAAAGCATTGGCAGTCATGGCGACAATGGGGATTGTCCCCGCGTCTGGACGGTCGAGTTCTCGAATGGCTCTGGTGGCCTCATAACCATTCATTCTCGGCATCTGGATGTCCATCAGGATGCCGTCGTAGGTTCCCGGTGCAGCTGTCTGGAACACCTTCACTGCCTGTGCGCCGTCGACAGTCACCACCGATTCTCCGCCATACATTCGCAACAATTCACTGAGGATTTCCGCATTAATGGCGTTGTCCTCCGCCACCAGGAACCGGCGGCCCGCAAACAACATTTCTCCGGCAGGGCCAGCGGATTCAGCTCTGCTTTTCTCCGCCCGAGAGCATTCTTCCGGCGATGCCGGCTCATACTCCAGTTCCACTTGAAAAACAGTCCCTTTTTTAATCTCGCTCTTGACTGAAATATTGCCCCGCATCAAATCAACGAGGCCCTTGGTGATACTGAGGCCCAACCCTGTTCCCTCAATACGGGCAGCATTGTCGCTGCGGCAAAAAGGATCGAAAACGTGGGCGAGGAATTCCTTTGTCATGCCGATGCCCGTATCGCTGACTATAAACCGGTATCTGACATGCAGTGGATTTTCGACTGGCTCAATCTGTTGGGCCAGGAAATCGACACTGCCGCCTTCCGGCGTAAACTTTATAGCATTGCTCAAAAGATTGATAAAAATTTGATTGGTACGTAAGGAATCGCCATAAAAATATTCGGTTGCAATTCCTTTCATTCGAATACGAAATTGGAGTCCTGATGCTCTCGCCTGCGGTGCCATCATATCCGACAGCTGATCCAGCATCTGGGGCAGGCATACCTTCATCCGATTGAGTTTTATATTCGAGCGTTCAATTTTACTCATATCCAAAACGTCGTTTATAAGGCTCAATAGATGCTTTGAGGAGATGGAAATTTTCTGCAGACAGTCCGATACTCGGTTTTGGTCATCTATATGAGCAACAGCCAACGCCGTCATGCCCATAATGGCATTCATCGGCGTTCGGATGTCGTGGCTCATGGCGGAAAGAAAATCACTTTTCGCCTGATTGGCATCCTCTGCAAACGCCAGCGCGTCTTCCAGCGCTTTTTTCGATTGTCTCTCCGCGGCCAGCATATCGGTAACGTCCGCGCGGACGAGGCAAAGGGTTTTATGGTTCACGTCGCCCCACAAAACGTTGATCTGCTTATACCGCTCACCATTTTCACCGCGATAGGAGAATAAAAAGTCGTATCCATCCGGCTTTTCTTCCAATAAGGAGAGTATCGTCTGAATATTAAACTGTCTGCGGGCTTCTTCCCGTCCATCTTCCGCTCCATACTGGTCCACGAAGTACATAATATGGTTATCATAGTTTTCTACAATATTGGGCGGCAAGTTTTCCAGCACCGATTCCCGGGTATAGAGGGTCAGCCGCCGACTGCCCACATCGACAAATGCCGCCAACTCAAAAGTATAGGCAATTACGCGGAGTAGTCCCTGCTGTTCCCGGATAGATTCGGTAATATCGGTCCGCGACAGACAAATTCTCCCAAGACGAAGGTCGATGGCGGAAACTGTCATATTTTTGGTTCGTATATCGTCTCTTTCGTCCGCAAGAGAAAAGGCAAAGGTGTAGGGCCCCCGTTCCGTCAGCCGTTTTTTCATATAATCCGGCGCAAGCTTTTTGTGATACTGTGCTTTATCCCGAGGCACAATCCTTTCACGCTCAACATAAGAAATCCACTGGGAGTAGCACCCTTCACGTGGAGGGAGAAAACTAGCCTCCTCGTTACAGGAGACGATAGCATAACTGTCTTTAAAAAGATCCACATCGGCCACCACATCGTAACCGGTGACAGAAAGCTGGTATAGAATCCGGTCGGTAATGGTTTGCTCGGTAATGTCGGTGACTGTCAAGATACCAGTCACATCCCCCGTATCAGGCGTGGACACCAGATTCATTTTAATCTGTACATACCTGCCCTTAGATTCCCGGGGAACTCTGATAAAGCAACGCATCCGCCGCTCCAGATCCCCCCTCATAAATGCTTCCAGAGCAGGCCTGTTGAGATACATCTCAAGAAAGCGTTTCCGCTCCTCGGGATCGACGACAAGAGTGGAAAGTCCGGTAAAGAAAGATTCCCTTTCAGAGCCGAAGGTATCAAGCAAGTCGGAATGGGTGTAGTCAATAATATCAATAATCCTGTTTTTTGTAATATTGCAGTGTCCCAATACCACTGCATCCGGTCCCGGCGTACGGTAGTGCTGCAAAATCAGGTCATTATACTGCTGCCTGATATACTCCTGCTTTTCCCGCTCTTTTGTAATGTCGTTATAAACGGCATAGACACGAAGTTCTCCCTCTTCGCTTTGAATCAAAGACAGGGTGTTTTGAACCCAGCAGAAAGTACCGTCTTTTTTCTGCATCCGGCAGACGATTTCACAATGGCTCTCTCCGCTTGCAATAAACTCCGCCATCTGCTCTCTGACTTCCTGCCTGTCGTCTGGACAAACATTGTCCAGAATGTCATGATTGTAAAGATCCTCGCCGTTTTCCGGAGCGTCCCCAAGCATAGCGATATATCCATCCGACAAAAATTCAGGCACCATCCTGCCGCCCGCTTCACATCGAACCACCACAACGCCGCCGGGCAAATTTTTCAACACGCTTTGGAAATACTGCTCCAGCCGATCTTTTTCCTTGCGGGTCTCCACCTCTTCGGTGATGTCGCGGACATACTTGACATAAGCCGGTATACCGTTCCACTCGGTTTCCCGAAATCGAGTGCTGTAAAATCGGCTTGTCCCATCCACCAACATCTGGTGCTCCTGCCCGTCAGCAGCGTGTTCCGACAAGGTACAAAAAGAACAGGGAGCGTTTTTTCCATGAAGCGCCATGTAACATTTTTGGCCCAGGCAGCTTTGTCCCTGATTGAACAGGGCTTTGGATTCATTGGCGTACAGCAGATCGTAATTTTCTTTTCCGATGACATAAATGGCATCAGCCGTTTCATTTGCAATACTCTGAAACAATCTGGTTTCCGCCGACATGCCGGTAAAAACAGCGTAAAACTTCATCGTCTCGGCCAATGGTCCCATACGGCATCCGTTAAGGTGAATCCAAATAAGATTTCCATCCTTGTGGCGCATCCGGTAGGAGACATCCAACACCTCTCCGTTTTGAAGCGCTTTTAATGTGGCTTTGAGCACCCGTTCTCTGTCCGGTTCATAAACCATATCAAGGGCGTTATCTGAAAAGATTTTCGTATAATCTTCTCTGGTATGACCGGAAAGAGCCACAACACCGTCAGAAAAATAGGTGGGAATGAACCGTTCGCCCTCCACCCGGTAACTGGCGATGCCGCCCGGTATGGAATTGACCAAATGGTCCATCTCAAGCTGGGCTTCCTTTAGGTCAGAGATGTTGTGAAAAACACAGTGAAGCAGCGGGCAACCGTCTTCCTCCCCGATCCACTTCACCTGAGCGCGAACCCAAACGATATTCCCGTTCCGATGCTGCTTACGAAACTCGAGCTTCACGACTTTGTGAGTCTGAATCACTTCCTGGGCTTTGGAAACCACCATGGCGGCATCTTCCCAGTAAACCATCTCGACTGCGTCTCGCTTGATAAGGTCACGGTATTCTTCTGGCGAATATCCGGTAAGTTCCGGTACTCCGTCGGAAAAATAAACAGTTTTAAAAATATCTGTAACCTTATAAATCGCAACTCCGCCGGGAATGGCGTTGACAATATCCTGCATCTTTTCATTGGCATCAGTCAGCTCTTTCTCCAGCCGCACCTGTTCGTTGAAATCGCTGTAGACGCCATAAATCAGCTTGGCTCCATCTTGCTGGAGTTTGACAGAACCCTCCAGATGAATCCAGCGGTATTCTTGTTTTTTATCGTTCCAAACCCGGTAGGTATGCTGCAAAATCCTGCCCTCTCGGATGAGCCGCTGGATTTTTTCCTGTAACTTCTCAAGATCCTCTGGATGCACCCCCAAATAGTTGGTTTGCTGCTCGATTTGCTGAATGCTTTCATCGGAATATCCCATCATTTCATAGAAAGCCGGATTGTGAAAAACAGGAGAAATCCGCTCTCCGTCAAAGCAATAGACGCACAAGCCGCAGGGCACATTGCTGAAAGTCGCCTGCAAGCTCTCTTTTATTTCCCGTGACCGCTCTTCTTCTCTTTTCCGTTCGGTAATATCAACAATATATTCGATGTGTGCGGCTTGTTCACCCCAATTGAGCAGTTTCCCGCTAAGCTGATAAACTCGGCCATTGCCTGGGTGATGAAATTCGCGTACCCAAAGCTTATCCCAGCCCATTTCTGCCGTGTGACAAAACGGACATGGCTCATCATAGCCCGCTGCCTGATAACAGGTGAGCTTCGAAACATCGGACTTCCGCAGAAACAGACTCTTCGCCATAGGATTTGCGTAAAGCAGTTCCATATCGTCGGCGGAAGAAACGTATATGGCCACCGGAGCATTGTCCAGCAGCGCCTCCATTTGGTCTAGGGACAGAGAAGCGTCACGCATTGTCCCCAGCCTCCTTAAGCTCGTTGCGAAGAGTGTCGGCACGCTCAAATTCATCCTGAATTTTCTGGTGCATCTGTAAATAATCGTTCCGTTGCTCCTTGGTGCGGAGCGGCTCTACGATTTGGCAGACAGCCTCATGCAAAGGTGCAAGTCCCATGTTGGCCGCTACCCCTTTAAGAGTGTGTGCCGCTTCAAAAGCGCCTGTCATATCCCCCATGCGAAGCGCTTCTCCCAATTTTTGCAAATTATCGTCCTGAAACAGCATATCGAGAAATCGAAGATAGGTTTTTTCGTTTCCCATAAAGCGCGCCATCGTACTCTGATAATCCGCACCATATGCCTCAAAAATTTCTTTAAAATCTCCCATATTGGAAACCCCTTTCCGAAAACAAAGTCAATAAGGTACGGCTCATTCAGCCTTTATTCGGACAGCATCGCCCCCTTCGCCTGTTTTTCTGAAAGGAGTAGCCGTTATTTAAACAAATGGATATGGGCCGGTTTTATGCAGCCATTCGATGCCAAAGAAATGAAAGGCTCACTTAATTTGTGACGTCCACAGGCAGCAACTGCCTTTTGTCGTTTTTTTGGCATGATAGAGTGCCTTGTCTGCACGCTCCATTGCATCCAAAATGCAATCGCAGCTCTCCATCATCGCAACACCGGCAGAACAGGAGATAAATGTCCCGTTTTCTCTGCCGCTGACTTGAGCCGCCGCACAAATTTCTTCGCCTTTTTTCTTAGCGGTTTTTTCAGAGGGAATCTGCTTAACGATGGCGATAAATTCATCTCCTCCTATGCGGGCCAAAATGTCCTTCTCCCGCGTATAGGAGCATAATATCTCTCCAAACCGAGCCAACACCCGATCTCCTTTCGCATGTCCGCTGGTATCGTTGCAAATCTTCAAATTGTCTAAATCGAAAGCATAAACCGCCAAAGGCAAATCACTGTTTCCGAGAGTTTTCAGAGCCGATTCCATCCCTCTGCGGTTTAAAACACCGGTTAGATGATCCTTGTAAGCCGCGTCTTGAAGCAACCGTGTTTTTTCCTGGTTCACTGCAGCGCTGACCACATGCTGAATCCTTTTCATTAGACTCTGCATAAAATGGGGCTTGCAGATAAAGTCATCTGCCCCCAGATCAAGCGCCTGTCGCTCCAACTCCGCGTCTGGCAAAGCGGTGACAATGACCGGAATATTCCACAACGCTTTATTTTCCTGAATGGTTTTCAGGACAGAAAATCCATCCATTTTTGCCGATGTCAAACTTAGGATAAATACAGCAACATTTTTATGATTTTTTATGTATTCGAGAGCTTCTTCGCAAGTATCTTCCTCCTGGATTCGATACTGATTTCCAAAAGCCGCTTTCACTTCTTGCCGGTAATTTTTATCCTCGTCAGCTATCAGAAGAATTGGAGGTTCCTTTAAAGACTGAAGTGTTTTCTCGTCCAAATCCTGTTCCAGCTGACGTTTTTCCGAAAAAAGTACTTCAAATGCATTACGGGGCATGGGTTTTGCAAAGTAATATCCCTGCACATAATCACAGCCGATTTCCCGGAGGCGGACCAGTTGATCTTTTGTCTCTACTCCCTCTGCCACCACGGTCAAATGCATCCAGCGGGCCAGATTGATGATGAACTGTAAAATCCCCTGACTATTGGTCTTTGCCATTTCATTTTGAATGAACTTCATATCCAGCTTTAACACGTCTATGGGCATTTCGTTAAGCATATTGAGGGATGAGTATCCGCTTCCAAAATCATCCATCTCAATGATAAAGCCCAGGTCCCGCAGATGTCCCACCGTATCAATGATCTGCTTAGGGTTCTCGGTGTAAGCACTCTCAGTAATCTCGAGATGAAGCCTCGAAGGCGGCAGGTTATATTTCTGTACTGTTTTCATCAGTATTTGGGCCAGGTCCGCATTGTAGATATCCGCCCTCGACACGTTCACTGAAACAGAAATAGATGGAAGTCCACGATCGTCCCAGTCGCGAAGGACTGCACAGGCTTTGTCCCAAACATATTGGTCAAGTTTGGTGATAAAGCCGTTTTTTTCAAACAACGGGATAAACTGGGCAGGACTCTGAAACCCCCATTCTGGGTGGTTCCACCTCACCAGCGCTTCAGCGCCGGCCAAACTTTCATCCCAGATTCGATATTTAGGCTGTAAATATATCTCAAACTGATTTTGCGCCAAAGCAGATTCCATGCTGTTTGTAATGGCCTGATCCCTTAGGAGCTGATCCCGCAGGGCGTCATCGTATTCTGCAAAATATTTTCCATACTGTCCTTTGATTCCTCGGGCCGCCAACAGTGCCCTGTCACACATCTGTTCAACAGAAATCGTGCGGTTCTCGATGGAGTAGACTCCCCATTTCAGCACAATATTCCTAACATCCAGTATTTCGTTGATCTGCTGGCTTGCCTCTATAAACATCCTATTGTTATAGTCTTCTCTCCGCTCTAACAGACAGGCGAATTGGTCGGAATTCATCCGGCCGCATATTCCTTTATCACCCAGCTTTTGGCGGTATATATCTGCAATACCACAGAGCAGACGATCTCCTGTCGGAATGCCGAAGACATCGTTTATCAGCTTAAAATTTTCAATGTCAGAGCAGATAATATCATACTGTTTGTTTGGATTACGCAGAAGGATTTCCTTGACACGCTGATAAAAAAACTCCTTACTGTAAAGCCCTGTGAGCCGATCGTACTGAATGAGATTAATCATTGCAGCGGTCTCTCTCAGGTTGATAATACCCGCCACTCTATGCAGAATAATCTGGGGTTTATAAGGCTTAGCCACAAAATCAGTCGCGCCGTGAGAAAGCGCAGCGACCTCATCTGATTCAGCGTCGTTTTGCGTGGTTACAATCACTGGAATAGAAGAATAAGCAGGGTCTGCTTTTACAATAGAAAGAAAGGTATAGCCATCCATAACCGGCATAACAATATCGAGAAGAATGAGCGAAATTCCCTCGCCGTATTGCTTTAGTATATCAAGCGCTTCCTGTCCGTTTTCGGCCTCCATGACATCATAGTCTGACGCTAAAATTTGACACAGTAGATTTCGATTGAGCATATTGTCTTCCACAACCAAAATCTTTTTCTGTGAAAACATAACCTCACTCCTCTTTGTTATACGACCAATCCCCATTATCTGCAGAACCGTATTGATTCTCATCTCGATCTTCACCATAGTGCAATATTTTATTGCAAAGACATACGAGCAAATCTCCATTGTTGCTAATAAACCGCAAGGATATGCCGACATGTCAAAACAGTTGTCGTGTTTATATAATCAGCTTTATTGTACCATGAGATTTCTCATAAAGCAATCAAAATTAAGCCTATCTTTGCTAAATTGAAAGTGATTCGTATCAATATTCTGTATATCAAAACGAAGTCAGCAGAAATAGCACTGTTAAAATATCAATTTTTTAAAAGGCTCTTTTACCGGAGCCGTTGTGAAAAACATAAAATACGACTATGATAGGCCATTATTTAACCTGCTTGACACTTGAATGCCAAATATTATCTAATAACAATTGTTTTTCCTCGTCATACTTGTTGCCCAATAAAAAAGAGTACCCTTTATGGGTACTCAAGCCGATTAGAGTATAAGTATTATATTCGATCCAAAACAATGCAAAATCGTAATTTGTTAACTGATTAAGCATCAATTCCAATTACATATATAGGAACCTGTATGGCACTTTTAAAATAGGGAAGATATTTTTCGACTTTTTCAAAGTTAAGTGACCCAGCCCAATTATGTCCATATTGATCAGATAAAAACTTTTGCATTGCTTTTGTAGTTGTAATATACACGCCAAAGTCAATAAGGTCTAAATTTGAGTAGGAAGCCATCTGAAATTTAAGTAAATCAGTTCCTAAAAAAGAAGCGTGTCCAAATTGAACTTCAACAGCTATCCTCTCCTTTAAAAAATCAAATTTGCTGTATGCTTTCATATCTGGGGATACCCTCGGTTGCCCTTCCCATCCTTGTTCTAAAAATAAATCGTTTAAGATCCTGTTAAATTCTGTTCGATTTAACCTCGACAAATCAGTGCATGCGGCATATAGAATTTGTTCGATTTCTGACTTAAGGGCAAGCCTACTATTAAACAGTTCTTCTGAAAACCTAAAGGAATATTTTTTAAGGCGTATGGCCATTGGGTACCATCTCCTTATTATTAAAATATAGATAAATTATACCATATTTTGAGGAAAAAGATGGGGCCTTATAAAAACAAAAATAGGTGAGCCATATAAAGCCCACCTATGGTGCGGATAACAGGACTTGAACCTGCATGCCTCTCAGCACATGAACCTGAATCATGCGTGTCTGCCAATTCCACCATATCCGCATATGGTGCAGATGACGGGACTTGAACCCACACGAGCGTAGCTCACTACCACCTCAAGGTAGCGTGTCTGCCATTCCACCACATCTGCATGCCATTATCTGTTCCAAACGGAACATTTAGTATTATAGCAAAGAGAAATTTGATTGTCAAGCATTTTTTCAAATAAAAATGTTTTTTCTCGACAAAAGTGAAAAAATCCTGGATAGTTCACCCTTTTCTTCTTTCATCATAAACTGTATAGAACCGGCCTGCGCGGTTTTATCACAACAAGGGTTAATCTCTTCATTGTAAAAACCGCTGCAGAACCGGAAAACGAACAGAAAGGGGCGTTACCTTTGCCCAGAATTTATCTCAGCCCGTCTACTCAGGAAAATAATCTGTATGTTAACGGCGGGACCGAAGAATACTGGATGAATGAACTCGCGGACGCAATGATTCCCTATCTATTGTCCAGCGGCATCCAGTTTACTCGAAACACGCCCGACATGACCGCCGCCTCATCCATACGCGCATCCAACGCCGGTAACTATGATCTGCATCTAGCTCTGCATTCCAATGCTGCTCCGGAAGGCCGATACGGAACAATACGAGGCACTGATGTTTACTATTACCCCACAAGTACAAATGGAAAGCGTCTGGCAGACATTATCGCTAATAACCTCAAGAGAGTGTATCCCCTCCCTGATCGTGTCAGAGCGGTTCCTACCACCCGATTGGGCGAAGTACGGCAGCCCAGGGTACCTTCCGTGCTGGTTGAATTTGCCTATCACGACAATCCTGATGACGCCAACTGGATTAAAAATAATCTGGATGAAATAGCTGCAAATGTGGTACTTTCCTTAACAGAGTATTTCGGGATTCCGTTTATTTGGCCTGAGCAGATCCGTCAGGGTACTGTAAGGACGTCAGGAACCGGCCTCAATATCCGCAGCAAACCCAGCACCTCCGCACCGATCAAGGGCAGTATTCCCAACGGCGCGACCGTGACGGTCTATTCCCGTACTGGAGATTGGTATGTGGTTGGATATAACGGTATTGTCGGTTACGCGTCGGCAGATTATATTACTGTCTAGCGGGCTGCCATACTCATATTATTTATGAAAAGGAATGCTCAAAAAACATTTTGACATTCCTTTTCTTTTATGATATAATAATCACATTCTGCCGGTCAAGCTTTCGGTAGAATTTTATTGTGGAGACGTATCGAAGTGGTCATAACGAGAACGACTCGAAATCGTTTGACGGTTAACCCCGTCCGTGGGTTCGAATCCCACCGTCTCCGCCATCAAATTGAGTCTGGACGCGGTTGACGTTCAGGCTCTTTTTTATAACAGTATCATAAATTTATCGCTGAAGCGATTTATACGCTTCAGCGGCTAGAATAAAGTCCTGTAATTTTATTGGGCTGTGACGGCCGTACTTTTTTGTTCACTTTTATATCAATCTGATTTATACTGTATATATGATGGTTTTCTAAAACTTGTTCCCACTATTATTTGCATTATATTTATATACCACTATATTTGGTGTCAGAGGTGCTAAAATCGCCGCAAAAGGGAGAGTCCAAAGATGGTAAATATTGATTTAACAGGAAAAATAGCCGTAATTACCGGTGCATCAGGTCAATTGGGCAGGGTCATGGCACGCACGTTGGCCCAAGCAGGAGCCGATATTGCTGTCCATTATTTTGGCAACCGGACCAAAGCAGAAGAGATAGCGTCGGAAATACGAAGCCTCGGCGTGCGTTCGATTGCCGTGAAGGCTGATGTAACTGACCTTACAAACGTCCTGGATATGCGAAACACCATTCGGCAACAATTAGGAGATCCTCATATCGTCGTGGACTCCGCGGTGGTGCAGTATGACTGGAAAACTGTACTGGAACAACCTATCGAAGACTACGTGAGCCAGTTTAAAAGCTGCGTCCTCCACAATGTCAATATGGCGAAGGCTTTTATCCCCGCCATGCAGGAACGCCGGGAAGGACGGTTTATCGGCATCAACACTGAATGCGCTATGCAGATGTGGCCGACCCAGTCGGCCTACGCTTCAGCCAAACGAGGAATGGATGGAATTTTGAAAGTTCTGGCAAAAGAAGTAGGGGCATATGGCATTACTGTGAACGAAGTCGCTCCCGGTTGGACGTACAGCGACAATGAACGGAAAAATCCTCTTGATGACAGTGGCTACGTCCAGAGCGTCCCTTTAAAACGCCGGGGCACCGACCAGGACATTGCTAACGCTGTGCTGTTTCTGGCGTCAGACCTGGCCTCGTACATCACAGGGGTGTATCTCCCCGTCTGCGGCGGAAATGAAATGCCCTGCATTTAGAGTTGAAAAGCCCCATGACCTATTTGGCCATGGGGCTTTTGTTATCTTTTTTTAATTGGAATCCGGATGACGGTTTTGAGCTTTTCAGAAGCAGTTCGGCGGGGATCGCTGAGATAGATTTCATGGTGACGGCGAGTTCCGCTCAAATCGACGAAATAATCGTTTTCCAAAACGTATTTTTCCATCATCTCCACGGTAGCAGGTTCATCGTCATAGGGGCCTTGGTGGAGGCACTGGACGCATAGGCCCTCCTGGAAACGCAGAAACTGAGCCTTACTGGTGTCCAGCTTTTTCTTGGCTGCTGACTCTTCCTTCGCCCAATCGAAAACCTCTTGTGTCACAAACTCCGGCAGTCGGATCATGGAAAACCAGCAAAATCCGTTCTTATTGCCATAATCCACACCAGGAGTGCCGTTTTCCATCCACCAGAACCCTTCCAGCGGCGGAACTACATAGGGAAAATAGCCGTCGATGGCGAAGCTCCCCATATGGCTCATTTTGATGGTATAGGAAATACTGTACAGGACTGACATAGCGGCCGCATATGGGCCATTTTCATCGTTTGGATTGCCCTTCCCTTCCACACCCACAAAAACGATTTCCGGTACCTCGATGATAGAGGGAGTTTGTTTGGGCTGGTACAAATCTTTATACTCTTTCTTGTAATCAAACGGCATAATAGGCACCTCTACTTTCGTCCATTTTAGGGGAAGGAAATTGTCTAAATTAAAAGGCCTGTTGACAAAACCGGCAAAGCTGGACGCACATTGCCGGTTTATGAGACAGTTATTTACAGGTCAGCTCATTCATCAGTTCGTAGCCCTTGTCGAGATAATTTCCAGTGGCCTTGGCCGTCGCTTCAGTAAAGACGTCTACGCCGTCACAGACTTTCTCGCTATTATAGATGAGATAGGGCACCGGATCGGAGGAATGGGTCTTGATGGCGAGAGGTGTAGGGTGGTCGGGCAGGATCATAATGCGATGTGGGCCCATCTGATCCAGGGCCGCCTTTACTGGCCCTAAAATTTTTTCGTCGATGATTTCGATGGAGCGGACCTTGTTGTGCACCTCGCCCCGGTGGCCGCACTCGTCGGGAGCCTCTACGTGGACGTAAACCAAGTCGTTTTTCTCAAAAGCCCCGATGCAGGCCGCGGCTTTGCCGTCAAAATTAGTGTCAATGTAACCGGTGGAGCCTTCCACCTCGATGACGTCCATATGGGCGAGGATTCCGATGCCTTTGATTAGGTCCACAGCCGAGATGACAGCGCCTTTGACACCGTTTTTCTCTTCAAACGCCTCCAGCTGCGCCTTTCTTCCCTGCCCCCAAAGCCACATGGAGTTGGCAGGGCGTTTCCCCCGGGCAACGCGGGCTATGTTGACAGGATGATCCTTCAAAAGGTCGTAGCTTTTTTTCATCAGATCCAGCAATACCCCAGCTTTATCCGGGTCTGGCAGGTATTCGGTCACCTTCCGTCCTGAAATATCGTGGGGCGGAGTCAGCTCACCAATGTTGGGGGACATGTTGTCCCAAACCAAGCAGTGGCGATAGCTGACACCGGTGTGGAGGGAGATTCCTTCGGGCAGGTGTTGCTGCAAAAAACAAACCAGCTCGTCGGCTTCCTCGGTGGAGATGTCGTCAGCGCAGTAGTCCACCATGGTTTTATCGGCGTAATTTTCCGCGTCGCTCAATGTGACCAGGTTGCAGCGGATGGCATAGTCATTAGGTTTCAAGTCGATGCCGATAGATGCCGCCTCCAATGGGGAACGGCCGGTGTAACAATCGGCGGGATTGTAGCCCATGGCGGAAAGATTGGCTACGTCACTGCCCGGTTTCATGCCGTCAGGGACAGTTTTGGCCAATCCCACAAAGCTCTCTCTCGCCAAAGCGTCCATATTGGGTTTGTGCGCCGCCTCCATAGGGGTTTTTCCATCGAGCTCCGGCACGGGAGTATCCGCCATGCCGTCACAGAGCAAAACTAAGTATTTCATATGCCACCTCGTTGTATTAAAATCGGTTTCCGGCCTCCCTGGACGGACAATTTCTATCCTTTTACTAAGGAAGCCCGGAAAAATTTCCGCAAAAGCGCATTGTGTTTTTAGTACAAGGACATCGGTCGTCCTGTCAGATACGCCATGTTTATCTTATCACAATTCCGCTCCACTTGTCAATGGAATGCCACCCATAAATCAAAGGGTTGAAGGACATATATTTGGCACCATTACCGAAAATCCCCGCCATGCTATGGCGGGGATTTTAACTAAAGGTCCTGCTTTTCAAAGGAATTTATCGCTATCCGACAGGCAATGAAATTAAGCAGCAGGTAAAGCAGAATGCCTGCAGCCAGCAAGATAAATTTTTGACTTAAAAAGTAGGGCTCCGGAGTGTCCAGCCGATTCCGGATAAAGGGAACGACGTGGACGGAGGCCTCCGCCAAAAGAATGAGGAATACCATCACCAAAGTACCCAACAAAAAGGCTGTTCCCACTTTGGTGACATCCTGATAATAGGCGGTAAAAAACACTAGATTGAACACCCCCAGGAGAACTAGCGCTACACCAAACAGAGCGATGTTAGCGTCCATTCCCACCTGGTTGCCAGGGATGGGCATCATCTGCCGGATGGCGGCAAAGGGAACAGCGAGAACGCACTGGGCAGTTTCCAGAAGCATAACGAAGGCCATTCTAGCACGCACAATGTCCCTTTTGGCAATGGGAAGAGTGAGAGTGTAGAAAACATCGTGATTTTCCCTTCCGTTTAAGCAGGTAAAAAACACTGCCAGCGCCGTGTAAAAGAAAACAAAGTAGTAAGGGTAGTTGGGAATCAGCAGCATGGCAGACAGGGCGAGAAAAAGAAGCGCAGTCGGGTGCATGGAAAGCAGCAGTTCCTTTTTCAACAGCTTGTTCACGCTCTCCCCTCCTTTTCGATGTGGATCATGATGGATTCAAGGTCTGCGGCGGTACCGGAGAGTCCTGCTTTCATAGCGTCTTTCGTCCGTATCAGGGCGGAATATCCGTATTTGGCCGGTTTTAGGCCGCGGAGCAGGGGCCGGAGGGCGTCGGTGAGCTGCTCTGCGGAAAGGGTAAGTATTTGATAGCTCGAAATAAATGTCTGCAATTCGGATTCAGCTAAAATCTGCCCGTTATGGATATAAACGATGCGGTCGGCGCATTTCTCAAGGTCGGAGGTAATATGAGTGGAAAAAAGAATAGTGACTCCTTTCCGGCAAAGCTCCATAAATATGTCCATCAGCTCGTCGCGGGAAACTGGGTCAAGGCCGCTTGTGGGTTCGTCGAGAATAAGGAGCTTTGCGTTGTGAGACAGGGCCAGCGCAAGGGCGTATTTTACCTTCATCCCAGCAGAAAGCTGGGATGGGGTTTTGCTTTCATCCAGATGAAACAGGCCGAGATATCGGCGGTAGTCCTGTTCGTCCCAATCCCGGTAAAAGGATTTTGTCACAGCAGTGATGGTGCGGAGCTTCTTTTTGGGGTAATAGTCCACACCTCCGGAAATAAACCCAACCCTCTGTTTGATAGACAGCTCATTTTCCTGAAAGGCTTCCCCGAAGAAACGGATTTCGCCGCTGTCCGGGTGGATAAAATGGAAAAGAGATTTCAACGCAGTGGTCTTGCCGGCACCATTTCGACCGATAAAGCCGGTAATCTGCCCTTCTGGCAGGGAAAAAGAAACCTCCCTAAGCTGAAAGCCCGGGTAAATTTTGCAAAGGCCCTTTACTTCCAGCACATTCATCACTCTTCCCCGCTTTCCGGCATTTCGCCGCCGAAGATGGTGCCCAAAAGCCCTTCCAGCGTGGATTTAGGGGGAATGGCGATACCCTTTTCCTCGTCGGCAAGGACGATAATGGTATCGCCTGGGTGAATGCCAAACAGATCCCTCGCTTCTTTGGGGATGACGAATTGTCCCTTCTCGCCGATTTTGACGGTCCAGGCGTGTTTTCCCTTGGGATATTCCATGATGCCCTCCTTTGTAGTATGAAAAGTATGATTTGTATAATATATAATACTCTGTTTGTTTGTAAAAGTCAAGAAAAACCGCACCCCGTTTTCGTAGCGGAGCGCGGTTTTTTACGCAGATGGGCGTTTATTTCTCGTCAGAGCAAATCATTGGCGTACTGTTTACTTCTTGTGCACGGGAATCCAGAGTTCGCAGAGGTAGCCGTCGGAATGGGTATCGCCGGGACCGTAGACTTCGATCTCATAATCGCTTTCGATTTCATAGCCGCTGGAGGGAAGCCATTCGGCAAAGACCTTTACCCGTACTTCCTGAATGGGATGGGACTTGCTGTCGAGGTCTCCCTTGGCGGGAAACACTGCCCAGGTCCGGGCGGGCATCTCAAACTTTTGCAGGTCGGGGTATTCCCCTCCCGCATCTTCCGCACCGATGGAAATGACAGTGTCGCCGTTTGCAAGGGAGTGGGTGACGCCCATTTGCCAGAACGGCGGGCGGTAAAGCCGATAGAAGTCGCGAATCTCAATGTTCGCTCCCCTGTCCAGAAAGTCCTCCCAAAACTTGTAAATGTCCGGGGTGACTTCGGTCCAGTTCTCCGCTTCCTTATTGGCGGTGACCGTTCCAAAATTTTTGGTCACGCCAACTCCTCTTATGACGCCTTTTTTCTCGATTCGATAATCCATTTCCGTATCTCCTTTGACAGATATTTGAAAGGAAACCGGCAAAGCCATTTTGAAGGAGGAGCTGGGGGTGCTGGCTTCCCGAGGCGAAATCCCGTGCAGCTCCCGAAACGCTCGGGCAAAGGCCTCCGGCGATGCGTAACCGTACTTGAGAGAAACGTCTATCACCTTTTCTCCGCCGGACTGCAGCTCCAGCGCGGCCAGGGTCATCCGCCTTTTTCGGACGTACTCTGAGATGGAAATTCCGGTCAGGTAGGAAAAAATTTCCCGGAACTGGCAGATGCTGCAGCACGCAAGTCGCGCCACCTGCCGATAATCCACATCGTCGTCCAGATGCTCCTCAATGTAAGCGATCGCCTGATTCATCCTGTCTAAAAAGTTCATATGCCGCTCCCCTTTCCTCTTCTATTTTATCAGCAAGGCTAGAAAATTCCTTGCAATAAAATAGGAGTTCTGCATGATTCACCAGATATGTATAAATGATTGCCCAAATCGCTTTTCTCCAAAGGTTCATAGATAGCCTTCCTTTGCTTCCATGCTATCAGAACGGATGGAAAAATTCCTTGTATCATGAGGAGGACTTCTGCACCATGCAAAATGAAAAGCCGCAATTACATTGCGGCTTTTCATTTTTTGTTATAATAGTTGCAGTGCCTTTTTATAAAGCAGGGGGTATGCGCGGCCACAGACTCCATCCTCCGTCGGATGGTAGAAAAAGGTTTCCCGGTCACCTTTGGCCCCGAGCCGCTCCTTCGCAGGAACGGCGATCAGACCCCGGCCCAACTGGACGAATTTCGTCATGATTTCTCTGAGTTTATCATCGATAGCGCGCCTATCTTACAAAAAGAGAGGCTTTTACGGGAAAAATCACTTTTTGGCGTCGGTCATGACTTCTTTAAAGGAGGTAGCGAGCCCCGCCAGCGACTGAATTTCGCTGGGTATGATGATCTTGGTGGCCTGACCGTCTGCAGCTTTCTGGAAGGCCTCCAGGCTCTTCAATGCAAGTACCTGCTCAGAAGGATTCGCCTCGTTTAAGAGCTTCAAGCTGTCGGCAAGAGCCTTCTGCACCATCATAATAGCTTCTGACTGGCCCTCCGCCTCTCTGATCTGTTTTTCTTTTTCTGCCTCTGCTCTCAGGATAGCTGCTTCTTTTTCCGCCTCTGCCTTGAGGATTTGGGACTGCTTCTGACCTTCCGCCACGAGAATCTCACTCTTTTTGCGGCCTTCGGCCTGAAGGATAGATTCCCGGCGTTCCCGCTCAGCCTTCATCTGTTTTTCCATAGCATCCTGGATTTCCCGGGGCGGCATGATGTTTTTCAGCTCGACGCGGGTGACCTTGATACCCCATTTGTCGGAGGCTTCGTCCAGAATCGCGGTGATGCGGGTGTTGATGACATCCCGGGAAGTGAGGGTCTGGTCTAAATCCAGATCGCCGATGATGTTGCGGAGCGTCGTCGCCGTCAAATTTTCAATAGCCGAGATAGGCCGGTCGATACCATAGGTAAAGAGCTTTGCGTCGGAGACGAGATAGAATACCACCGTGTCGATCTGCATGGTGACGTTGTCCTTGGTGATGACGGGCTGGGGCGGAAAATCCACCACGTTTTCCTTCAAAGAGACTTTCTTCGCCACCCGATCTACAAAGGGGACGAGGAAGTGAAGCCCGGTTTCCCAGGTGGCGTGGTAGGCGCCTATCCGTTCGATGACATAAACATGGGCCTGCGGTACTACCTTCAGGTTGGCGATGAGGAAGATGAGGATCACTAAGATAATTGCCAAGACGATAATCCATTCCATAAAACTTCTATCCTTTCTGGAAGGCCTCTTTGGGCCTGTGATACATACTAATTTTGCGGTTCGACGATGAGGCTAACTCCCTCGATGCGGCGGACAACGACTTTTACATCCCGCTCAATTGGCATACCATTAAAAGATTTGGCCGCCCATTCCAGGCCGTTTACATAGACGCGGCCCTGGGATTTAAGGTTATCAATAGGTATCCGCACGACGCCCTCCATGCCAATTACGCTGTCGGCGTTGGTGGAAACGGTCTTGCCATGGACATATTTTTTTACCAGAGGCCGGGTGGCGAAAAATAGCACCGCCGCTACCGCCACAAAGACAATGCACTGAATTTCCAGCGGCGCCCCAAACATGGCGAGAACAAAAGAAACTAGGCTCGCGATGGCAAACCAGATGGAAACATAGGCCACTGTGAGGATTTCCGCCAGCAAAAAGGCGACAAACAGTATTCCCCATATAATCATTTCCATAAAATTGTCATTCCTTTCTGGAATTGAACCGTTTTCGGCTTTGATGCAAAATTACCGTTGAGGGAACCGACGGCAAAGATGCAAAACCGGTTCTAAAAGTCTATATAAAACAAATATGCCCATTTTATCGCACCAAAGAACCTGGATGATAAATAGACCTACGACATTTTTGCATCTTTGGTATGATGTTTTTATTTTATCACAAATCAAGAAAAAACGCAACTGAAATCCAAAAGATTTTATAAATAACGCACTATTTAGTAAATAAACTGCGCCTGAAAAAGAAAGAGCAGCCCCAGAGGACTGCTCTTGTTGGTATGACCAAGCCGATAAGCCGAGTTCTGTCGTGTGTGACAATCTATCTCGACAAGACGTCGCCGCCTTGCTCCAGCCACCCGTCGGGAGCGCCGGGCCAACGATAACCTCCCAGTCGGTGTTGCATCGGATAGGGTTTACATGGCAGCGGGGTCTCCCCCGCTCCGGTGAGCTCTTACCTCGCCTTTCCACCCTTACCGGACAAAGTCCGGCGGTATCTCTCTGTTGCACTTTCCCTAAAGTCGCCTTCGGCTGCCGTTAGCAGCTACCCTGCCCTGTGATGCTCGGACTTTCCTCACGGCCTAGTGCCGCGCTGCCACATAGCTTGCTCATGTAATATATCATAACAGGAACGAGGCATTTTGTCAACGCAAAGCCGTTGACAGCGGCCCAAAAACATGATAGGATTTTTGTTGCTAAGTTGAAGTCACAGCGCCGAAACCGTCGTTATTTTTTATGAACGGCCCGGAAGGGTTTTGAATGATACAAAGAAAGCGGGGCAGTATGAAAAACAGGAAAAAATGGTTCTGGGGCCTAATCGCCGCCGCCCTCGTCGTCTTGGTGTTCACGTGGGGCTGTCCCATCCGGAACGTCACGGGTTTTCCCTGCCCCGGCTGCGGCATGACGAGAGCGTATCTCTCAGCCTTCCGGCTGGATTTTCAAAGCGCCTTTTATTGGCATCCACTGTGGTTTTTGGCGGTTCCTCTTATTTTTGCGGCCATTTTTCGCCCTCAGGGGATTTTTAAAAATAAACGAGCTGACAACATCTTGTGGATTTCCCTCGCCGTACTGTTTTTAGGTGTCTACATCCTGCGGATGATCTTGTTTTTTCCCCATACACCGCCCATGGATTACAACCGGGACAGCATTTTCTACCAAATTTTTACATGGATTACAAGCCTGTAGTTTCAGGCAGCTTTTCAGGAGGTCATTATGATTCGTCAACGTAATTTCGCCACTGTCTTTTTGCTGAGCATCATCACCTGCGGCATCTATTTCTTTTATTTTCTGTACACCACCACCCGGGATATGAACATCATGGTGGGTAACGACAACCGGAACACCGATCCGGGCATCGTAGTTTTGCTCTCCCTCGTTACCTGCGGGCTTTATGATCTATTTTGGTACTATGAACAGGGTGAACGAATCAAAGACCTTTCCGACCGAAACCATGTCCCCTGTTCTGACAACGGAGTCACCTATCTTTTGTTCCATCTACTGGGGTATCTCACCTGCTCCATCCTCTCCTGGATCGGACTGTACCTCTTCATCAAGAACTTCAACAATCTGGCGTTTGCCTATAATTCCAGTATGTTCGGGACGAAAACCCAGACGATGTAATAAAATTCGCTGAGCCAGTGGAACAACTCTCCAAACCGCCTAAAATTTCCTATAGTCAAAAAGCCCTTCCCACATATTTGGGAAGGGCTTTTTGGCTAGTTCGGTATGGCTGTGTTGTCAAACCCGGTGATTTCGATGACCTTATCCCCGCCGGGGACAAACTGGAGGGAAATTTCGTCGCCGCTTCGGGTTAGGGCAAGCTCGCTGCTCAGCGCGGCTGCCGCCCGGTAGATAGCGCCCGACTCATCGCCCTGGAGTGTGAAGAGGTACACTGTGCTTCCCCCGCTCATTTCCGAGGCGACGCGGTCAATTACGCCGGAGAGGCTCTGTTTTTCGCCCACTTCGTCCACAATTCCGGTGCTTCCCTGGCTCTTGATGATGGAGCGATAGTCCTTCATGGCGGCGTCCATGGTGTCGCCCACTCCCACCAGCATAAAATCGCGGACCGACACAAAGGCATATTTTTTGATGAGCCCTGCGTTATCCTTGAGGGTCATAAAGTAGGTGGGCTGTCCGTCCACGTTTAGAATCAGCGGGAAGGTGGACCGATAACCCAGATCCTGCACTTTGCCCTCGGCAGAATCCATGGCGGCGTTTTCAGTAGCGCCGCTGATCTGGTACATGGAGGCCTCCTTAGTCACCATATCCACCATGTAAAAGCCGATGGTGCTCTGGTCGACACCGACGCTGGTCACACCAGTGAACAGGTAGCAACGTCCGCCATTGTAGACGATGATGTCGCCGGGAGAGGTGCGGAATTTTCCGGAATTGGAGAAGTTGAAGACACCCTTGACGTATTCTCCCTTGTTGTCGATCTGGTTCATGATGAACTCTTCGGGCTGCACCCGGTCGACCCAATCGGGCACGTTATCCAACGTATAGCGTTCACTTTTCCCGGTGGTGGCGTTGACGAGGATGACCCCGTCGGCTTCCTTAAGGCGGTAAAGCCATTTGTTTTTGTAGGTGCTGACCACCCAGTAAGGCTCACCCTCGTCGTTCAGTTCAAAGCTGTAGTCCACCATGCCGGTGAACAGGCCGCCAGAAAAACGGGCTTTCCGCTCCAAATCAAAAAGCAGGTAGGAATCCGGCTGAATTTTGATTTTGTGGTCGTCCACATAGCGGACGTCCTGAGGATTGGTAGCCGATACGATAATGTATCCGTCAGCGCCGTCCATGTTGACGAGCCATTTGAAGAATCCTGAGTGGTGTAGAGGCACTGCCCAGATGAGCTCGCCATTTACGTTTTGGATAGTGGGTTCTCCGAGAACCACCTGGCTACCTAGAGAGGGCTTTTCCCCCAGCTTCCGGTCGGCCAGAATTCGGGCAAGATCCCTGTCTACCACCGGCACCTGGTTTAGGTCAAGCATCTGCACGTCGGAGCTGAACTCCTTCATAATGGGCGTATCCATCTGGTCACGGTAGGCCTTATAGTTGAAAAGCGGGGCCGAAATGATATTGGCGAGGATATAGAGCGCCCATATGACACCGATGATGACGAGGGCGGCTTTGCTGAATTTCTTCTGTTTGATGCCGTCCACAGAGATGGAACTGCCCGACAGATCCTTGAAGGTCATACCCAAGTTCATCAGGAGGCCCGCTCCCAGATAAACGGTAATGAGGGCGGCCCAGAAAAATCCGCCTTCCGCATAAAGGGGATTCAGGTTCGGGGACGCAAAAAAGATGTAAAGTCCGGTCAAGGCGATCAAAATTACCCAGACGAGCCATTTTTTCTTCATGTTATGAAACCAAGCCTTTCTGTATCAATAAGATACCGAGAGTTTACACGATATTGGGGCAAGTATACCATACTCAAAGGCCCTTGTAAACGTTTTCCGGCGGAAATTAACACCATCTTAATGTCTTTCGCCGTGGGAAAGGGCCATTGCAATGATGTTATCAAGGTCCTCCATAGTTTTAAGCTGTCCGCAGGCCGCCCGGAGCTTGGCCGCCCCGCCGATCCCTTTGAGGTAGTAGGAAGCCGTTCGCCGGCTCTCCCGCATCCCGATGTATTCGCCTTTGTACCGAACGGCCAGCTCCACCTGCTTTCTCATCACCGCCAGCCGCTCAGGCAGCGGCGGCAGAGGTGGGATGACGCCGGTTTCCAGATAAGTTTTGATTTGGCGGAACAAAAAGGGGTTTCCATAACTGCCCCGTCCCACCATCACAAGATCGCAGCCGGTTTCCTCATACATGCGGGCCGCGTCCTCAGCGGTAAGGATGTCCCCGTTGCCGATGACCGGCACCGACACCGCCTCTTTCACCGCCTTGATGATGGTACTGTCTGAAAAGGGACGGTACATCTGGTTTTTGGTGCGTCCATGGACGGTGATGGCGGCGGCCCCCGCCTTTTCCATGAGCTTCGCAAAAGGGACGGCGTTGACGGAATTTTCATCCCAGCCTTTACGGATTTTCACCGTAACCGGCACGTTTGAAACGCTGACCACTGCTTTGACGATTTCATAGGCCAGCAGCGGGTCCTTCATCAGGGCGGAGCCCGCGCCGTTGCCCGCCACCTTTGGTACCGGGCAGCCCATGTTCAGGTCGAGGATGTCGGGACGGTATTTGAGGGCCTTTTCCGCGCCTTTTGCCATTACGTCCGGCTCATTTCCAAAGAGCTGGACCGCCATAGGGCGCTCCGCGTCTGACACGAAAAGTAGTTCCTCTGTCTTTCGGTCGGAAAAGGTCAGCGCCTTGGCGGAGGCAAGCTCTCCCACCATGTAGCAGGCCCCCCACTCTTTGCAAATTTCCCGGTAGGCCCGGTCCGCCACCGACGCCATGGGGGCCAGGGCTGCTGTTTTTCTGATTTCCACATTTCCGATTTTTATGGTGTTCATATTATCAAAAAATCCTTTCCTGCCGGTTTTCCTTCCGGAAAACCGGGGATTCGTTGTAAAATCCTATCAAATATGGTATAATATCCACAAATAGCACACAATGTGTGCTATGCGCCGCAGGCGCAATCATTTTGTCTCGCAAAATGATTTGTGGATGATTATCACCATAACAAAAACAGCTTTGCTGTTTGCAAAGCGCCTCAAAGGCGCTTTTATCCCGCTGGCACGGGATAAGTGAGAACATTGTATCATAAATTTGCAAAAGGCAGAGCCTTTTGCGCGGGCTATGCCCGTTATCGTGGACTTTGTCCACTAATTTATGGTATAATAAACACAATCAACGAAGGTTTTCACAGAAAACCTACTTGTGCAGAACCGCGGTAGGTAAACCCGCCTCCAAATTCCTTCGGAACTTACGGATGTGGTATACTAAATTTTATATAAGCAATAAGGTTTTGCCCACTTCTCCTATTATAGACAGAAAGTGAAATACCGTCAACCGCACAAAAAACAAGGTATTGCAGCAATCCGAAAAACGGATTCTCCGATAAACAGGAAAGGAATTTCTTCCATGAAAATTCTCGCCATCGATTATAACTCGCTGATGAACCGGTCGTTTTTTGCCATCCGGCACCTGTCATCTCCTGACGGCACCCCGACTAACGCCCTTTTGGGCTTCGCGAAAACCTACCAGAAACTTTTAAACGCTTTTGAGCCGGACGTGGTGGTCGCTGCCTACGACGTTCACGCCCCCACCTTCCGCCATAAGATGTTCGATGACTATAAGGGCACCCGCGGCCCCACGGCGGACGAGCTTCTCGTCCAGATGCCTCTGGGCAAGGAATTCGTCACTTTGGCGGGAGGAACTGTAATCGGCATTGAAGGCTTTGAGGCGGACGACATTCTGGGCACCTTGGCGGCCTACGCAGATGCTCACCAAGGAGACATCTGCATTATCGCCACTGGTGACCGGGATTCGCTGCAATTGGCAAGCGAGCGCGTTTCCATCAACCTGGCCTCCAATAAAGGGGATATCCTTTACACCCCGGAAACCGTCATAGAACAGTATGGCGTTTCTCCCAGGCAGCTCATCGAGGTGAAATCTCTTATGGGCGACAGCTCCGACAACATTCCCGGCGTCAAGGGCATCGGCGAAAAAACCGCTTTGTCGCTGATCCAAAATCACCACAGCTTGCAGGAGATTCTCGACAATCTAGAGAGTGTCTCCGCCACACCTCGAATCAAAAAGCTCATTGAAGAACATCGTGAGGAGGCTATTTTAAGCCGCAAGCTGGGAGAAATTACCTGCGACGTCCCCCTGCCCTTCGACCCCAAAGATTTGACGGGAAAAGGGCCCGACGCCCCCGCCCTGGCGGCGTTCCTCACAAAATACGGCCTCACCTCGGTACTAAAGGCCTTTCATTTGGACGAGCTTCCGGCGGCGGACGAGTCTGCCACCCCATCAACCACCCCCAGCGTGACTTACACGCTGACGGAGAATCCCGACATTAGGGAAACCCTGAAAAACCTCACGGAAATCTGTTTCCTCGTCAAAGCGGACGGGGAAACCCTCGTCCAAATCGACATACAGATCGAAGAACACACTGTCGTCCGTTTTACCGAAAATCTGGAGGAAGTGTTCCGCGTTTTGGTCGAAAGCGGGCTTCCCAAGGTGACGTTTGACGCCAAACCGGTCTACCATTTGGCTTTGGACCGGGGCACTTCGCTTAAAAATCTCCAGTCCGACCTGAAATTGGCGGCCTATCTTCTGAGCAATGCCGACAAGGCCTATTCCCTCTCGGACATGAGGCAGAACTACCTGCCCCATTTCGGCTGCTCTCTCCCGGAAGAGGACTGGGACGCTGCCTGCCTCATTCAACTAAACCGGGCTGTCACTGCCATCATCTCGGAGCGGCAGATGGACTTTTTATACAAAGAAATCGAGCTTCCCCTTTGCGAGGTGCTGGCTTCCATGGAGCACGAGGGCTTCATGATCGACGAGCGGAGCCTCACCGAGTTTGGGGAGGACTTGAGCGCGCAGATCGAACAGTTGAAAATCGACATCATCGATTTGGCAGGAGTGCCCTTCAACATCAATTCCACACAGCATTTGTCCGACGTTCTGTTCAACCGTTTGGGCCTTCCTCCCAAGAAAAAGACCAAGACCGGTTATTCCACCGACGCCGAGGTACTGAAAAGTCTTCGACCTTTACACCCAATCATCGACAAAATTCTCGAGTACCGGCAGCTTTCCAAGCTTTACAGCACCTATGTGGTAGGGCTCAAGAAATGTATCCGGCCCGACCGGCGGGTCCACTCCACTTTCAACCAGACCGAGACCCGCACCGGGCGGATCAGCTCACTGGACCCCAATGTCCAGAACATCCCGGTTCGCACGCCGTTGGGGGCCGAAATGCGGAAGTTTTTCGTCGCCAAGGACGGTTTTACCCTGGTGGACGCCGACTACTCCCAGATCGAGCTGCGGATTCTCGCCCACATCTCCGGCGACGAGCATATGATTAAAGGTTTTCAGGACGGCGCGGACATCCATCGGATGACCGCCTCACAGGTGTTCCACGTGCCTTTCGACGAGGTGCCGGCGGAGCTCAGAAGCCGTTCCAAGGCCATTAATTTCGGCATCGTGTACGGAATCTCGGCGTTTTCCCTGTCCCAGGACATCCATGTGACCGTCAAGGAAGCCAAGCAGTATATTGAGGATTACCTGAGCACCTACAACGGTGTGGCGAACTATATGAAGGAATCGGTGGAAAAAGCCAAAACCCTGGGCTATGTGGAGACGATGTTCCACCGGCCCCGCGCCCTCCCCGACATCAACAGCAAAAAACCGGCCCTCCGGGGATTTTCCGAACGGGTCGCCATGAATATGCCCATTCAAGGCACGGCCGCGGACATCATCAAGCTAGCGATGATCAAAGTCTACCGCCGACTCAGAGAGGAAAACCTCCGCTCCAAGCTCATATTGCAGGTACACGACGAACTGATGGTAGAAGCGGCGGAGGACGAAGCGGAAAAAGTAAAGGAAATCGTCAAACACGAGATGGAAAATGCGGCGAAGCTGTCAGTCAAGCTGGAAGTGGACATCCACGACGGCAAAAACTGGTACATCGCCAAGGGGTAATTGCTGTGAAAACCATATCAGATACGGATTTTAACTGCGCCATGGAGTCTTTTAGGGTAGCCAAAGAACTTCTGTCGGGATATGCCTCCCGGGACGAAGCGGTAGATTTTCTTATAAAAGAAACCGGCCTTTCCCGAGAGGAATGCGAAAAGGCTTACGATTTTTTGATAGAGCGCGATTTCAAAGGCTGCGCAAACTAAATTTGAAGGACGGTCAAGAATGGTCACCATACGAAAATACAACCCCCGTGAGGACGAGCAAAACTGGGTGCGGTGCCGGGTCTTATCCCTGCTGGACACCCCCTATTACGACGACGTCCTCCGACACAAACAAACCTACGAAAATCCTTCCATTGAACTGGTGGCGGTATCCCAGGGAAGCATCATCGGCATCCTGGACTTGGAGCTGGACACGTCCACAAAGGTCATTTGCTACCGCACCGGCACAAAAGGCGCCATCCTCCGCAATCTGATGGTATTGCCGGAATTCCGGCAAAAGGGTGTGGCCGCTCATTTGATGGATTACGCGCTCACTCTGCTCCGGGATGAGGGGGTAGGGCATCTGGAAATCTGGATCCGGGAAAACGAGGATGTAAAAAACTGGCTTTGCAAAAAACAGTTTATGAAAACCTACTCCTATCTTCATTTTTACGCCGAGGACGAGGAGTGCAGGGCCTTTGTCAATCATCCCATCCTCGATTGCTTTATCAAGCGGGCCTATGGCGAATACACCGGCCGCTGTCCCGATGAAATCCGGCAGAAATTCAAGCGGGTCTATGAATCCGCCCTCTATGAACGCCATTTCTCCCCGGAGGAGACGCCATGAACATCCGCCCGATGCTTGAATCCGACGTGGAAGCCGTCTTTTTACTGGAGCAGGAGTGCTTTCCAGACCCCTGGAGCCGCAAGAGCATCCGCGATACTTTGCAGGAGGAATGCTCCTGCATGCTGGTTGCGGAAGATAACGGCGTTCTCTGCGGCTATTTGAATTCTACCTATTTATTTGAGGAACTGAACCTAAACCGCATCGCCGTGTCCCCGAATTTCCGGCGGAGACAGGCGGGTGTCTCTCTGTTGAGGGCCCTGTTCGCTTTCTGCGGGGAACACGGCCTAACCCGGCTGATGCTGGAAGTGCGTGAGTCCAATCTCCCCGCCCGAAGGCTCTATGAATCCCTGGGGTTCGTCACACTGGGAGAGCGGAAAAACTTTTATCAAAATCCGCCGGAAACCGGCGTCATTATGGAAAAAATACTGGAGGAATCCCTTTGATGCATCCCGAAAACGTCAACATTCTGGCCATCGAAAGCTCCTGTGACGAAACGGCAGCCGCCGTCGTCCAAAACGGAAAAACCGTTCTGTCGAACATCATCTCCTCCCAGGTGGAGGAACACAAAAAATACGGCGGTGTGGTGCCGGAAATCGCCTCCCGCCGCCACTGCGAGAACATCTGCTGGGTGGTGGACGGCGCGCTGAAAGAGGCGGGGCTTACTCTCGACGATTTGACCGCCATTGCCGTTACATACGCCCCCGGCCTCATCGGCGCTCTTCTCGTTGGCGTCAATTACGCCAAGGGGCTCAGTATGGCGACGGGGCTGCCGCTGATTCCGGTGCACCACATCCGTTCTCACATCGCCGCGAACTACATCACCCACCCTGAACTCACGCCTCCCTTCCTCTGTATGGTGGCCTCCGGCGGCCACAGCCATATCATCGAGGTCTTGGATCATGTGACGTTTCGGGTCATCGGCCGCACCCGGGACGACGCGGCCGGAGAGGCCTTTGACAAGGCCGCCCGAGCCATGGGCTTCCCCTACCCCGGCGGCGTTTACATCGACAAAGCGGCGAAACTGGGGAATCCGGACGCCTATAAGCTTCCCCATCCCAAGGTGGACGGCAGCGTCTATGACTTCAGCTTCTCCGGCCTTAAAACCGCTGTCATCAATACCTTTCACAACGCCAAACAAAAGGGCGTGGAGGTGGATACAAACGACATGGCAGCTTCCTTCCAGAAAACCGTCTGCGACATGATCGCTGAAAAACTCATGGGGGCGGCTAAAGAGCTGGGTTATAAAAAAATCGTCCTTGCGGGCGGTGTTTCCGCCAATTTGGGGCTGCGGGAACGGCTGAAAACGGAATGTAAGAAGCGGAATTTTGACTTTTACGTTCCCACCCTGGACCTCTGCGGCGACAACGCCGCTATGGTGGGGGCGCAGGGCTTTTACGAATACAAAAGCGGCAACCTGGCCGACTTATCCCTCAACGCCGTAGCCACAAAGGATATCGAAAAGATGTAGCGTGTGGCAAATACCGGTATCAGCTTCCCCTTGAAAGGACGGTGCCCCGTGAAAATCATCCACACAGCCGACTGGCATATCGGAAAGATGCTGGGCGGCTTTTCCCTTTTAAACGATCAAGAATATTTTCTGGACGGGCTTCTCGCCCTGATGCGGGAGGAACGGCCCGATGCCCTCATCATCGCTGGGGATGTCTACGACCGTCCCGTTCCTTCCGGCGAGGCGGTAGGGGTTCTGAACCGGTTTCTGTCCAAAGCTATTCTGGATTTGAAGGTCCCCGTCCTTATGACAGCCGGGAACCACGACTCCAGAGAGCGGCTCTCCTTCGGAAGCGAGCTGCTTTCCTCCGCGGGGCTGCACATCGCCGGGCGGCTGTCTGCCTTTCCCCGAAAGGTGACGCTTATGGATCAACTGGGGCCGGTCCATTTTTACCTGCTCCCCTTCGTCGACCCGGCCGCCGCCAACAGCCTCTTCCCCGACCCGGCGTCCAAGACCTATCAGGAAGCCTTTGACAAGGCGGCTTCCCCCATTGTAAATGTCGCTGATTTCTCCGAGCGGAACGTCCTTATTTGCCACGGCACCTTCTGCCGCGTCAAGCAGGACGGTGTTTCGGCGGCGGAAGAAAGCGTCGGCGGTGCGGATCTTGTGGACCTGAGGCAGTACCGGGATTTCGACTATATCGCCGCAGGGCACATCCATCGAAAACAAAATATTGCTTCCAACATGCGGTACAGCGGCTCTATCCTCAAATACTCCCCCAATGAACACAATCTGTCCCCTTCGGTAACATTGGTGGAGCTAGGGCAAAAAGGGGTACTATCCATCGGAGAGCGCAAAATTTCTATCCTTCACGACCTGAAAATCTTAAAGGGGCAGTTCGACCGCCTCATGGCTCGGGAGGAGCCGGACAGCGACTACGTTTTCGCGGTGTTGGAGGACAAAGAGCTCATCCTGAACGCCGCCGCCCGGATGCGGGAAAAGTACCCGAACCTGATGGGGCTTTCCTACGACCGGAAAAACGAGGAGCGTGTCGGCACCCTCACTGCCCGGGAAAACAGGGAAAAATCCCTGCCAGAGCTCTTTCGGGACTTCTATGAGCATGTAAACAGCGAGGAAATTTCGGCAAAACTGCTTGCCGCCATCGAGAATATAACCGGGGAAACTGCCCCCACGGAGAAAGGAGGCGTCAAATGAAGCCCATCACTTTGACCCTCCATGCCTTCGGCCCCTTTCAGGGAACACAAACCATCGACTTTTCGACTCTTTCAGACGACGGCATTTTTCTCATTACCGGAAAGACGGGAGCGGGAAAAACCACCGTGTTCGACGCCATTTCCTTTGCCCTGTATGGCGAGCCCAGTGGCAGCGTCCGGCAAAGCGACAGCCTGAAAAGCGACTTTGCCCCTTTGAGCGAAACCTGCTGGACAGAGCTTTGCTTTCTCTCCCAAAACGAGCGTTACACCATCCGCCGCGCCCCCCAGCAGACCGTGCTCAAACGAAACGGGGAGCCAAGAGTTGTCTCGTCCTCCGCTGCCTTGACGCTGCCGGACGGCGAAATCGTCAGCGGCAAAAGCGAAGTAGACCAAAAAGTGATTGAAATTCTCGGCCTGACTAAGGATCAGTTTCGGAAAATCGTTTTGCTTCCTCAAGGGGAATTTCGGAGCTTTCTCGACGCCGATTCCAAGACGAGGCAGGAGATTTTCCGCCGCATCTTTTCCACCGAGCGGTACGCCCGCTTCACAGAAACTCTGGGCGAACAGTCCAAGGCGCTGGAACGCCGGTGCCGGGAGCTTTCCGCCGCAAATGAAGGCGTTTTGCAGACTCTGGCTACCGAGGACGGGGAAATTCGTTCGATGCTGGAGGCCGACACTGTCGATCTTCCCCTTTTGACGAAAAAATTGAAGAGAAGCCTCGACTTGCGGCAGAAAGAAGCGGAAGAACACAAGGCACGGTTGAATAAGTTGAGAAACGAACTCGCCTCCATCGACTTGAAGGAGGCGGAATCCGTCAACCGGAAATTGGCGGAACTGGAGCAGGTGCGGGGCACCTTGCTGGAACTGGAGTGTCAACGCCCCGGCTATGAACGAAAAAAGGAACGGGCCGGGAGGCTCCGGCAGGTGCAGACCCTTTCGGTGCTGGAACGGCAGATGATGGACGCAAAAAAGCGTCTCGATGAAACGACTGTCCTCCTACATGATGTGGAGGGTGCTCTGCCCAAGGCCCGTAAAATATTTGGGGAAGCGTCTTCCCTACTGGCACAATCCCAGCGAAAACAGGAAGGACTTCCCACCCTGTCCTCTCAAATCGCCAATCTTGACAATGCCATCCAGCTGCTCTCTGAATGCAGGGAAAAGGAGAAAGCGCTGGCACAGTGCCTTCTACAGTCGAAAGCTCTGGCAAAACAGTGGGAAATCCTTCATCTGCTGACACAACGAGCATCTCTCTGGACTCAAACAGACATTCTCAGGGAAAAACAGCAGAAACTTTCTGTCCTGCCAGAAATCGTCAGTGCTTATAAGCAGGCCTTGGAGGCCGCTGACCGAGCCAGCGCCCAGTATGTGGATATCCTAAACCGGTACGCCTCCCGCCAAGCGGGGGAATTGGCAAAAAGCCTTCGTCCGGGTGAACCCTGTCCTGTCTGCGGCTCCCGGGAACATCCTGCTCCCGCGTCTTTGGAGGGCCTTCCCTCAAAAGAAGAGATGAGCGAGAGTCACCAAACCATGATGTCCGTGCGGGAAGACGCCCAGGAGCAGACGGTGGAATGCACCCGTGCCCTCAGCTGTATCGCAGATCAAGGGGACTGGAATATCCACAGGGATGATTTGCTGTCCCTCATCGAAAGAGAGCAAAACGCTGCCCGGGAAGAGGAAGCTTTGCTCCGCAAACAAATTGTCTCCATCGAGGAAGAATTGTGCTTACTGGGAGCGGAAAGCGCCCTGCAAAACACTAACTGCCTGTCGACGGATCATCTGGCCGCCAAACAGTCGGACATCCAGAGCAGACAGGCCGTCTATCATGCAAAACAGGAGGCCTTGGAGGCCGCCCTCCAGGAACTTAGCGCAAAAATCCCTGAAGGCTCCGAGGGCGATCTCACAAAACAGCGGAACGCTATCCAAAAGCAAATCACTTCCATCAATGAAGAGGCACTCAGGGCGCAACAGGATTATCAGGAATCCGCCCTGCAAAAGGACCGGCTGGAAAAACAAATGGAAACCCTGATTGCGGCAAGAGCCGACGAAACTGTTCACTTGAGGACCGCCACAGAGGCCTTTTTGAACGAGCTTTCCGCCGCCGGATACCTAAGTGCCGAATTTTATCAGGTGGAAAAGGCGGAGCTTCCCTCCCTGCCCGCCTTAGAGGCAGAAGTCAGAGAGTATGAGGATACATTGCAGCGCAATCAAATTCTTTCGGAGAAGCTCGCGGCAGAAGTGGGTGGCAAAAAGCCATTTCCGCTTCCTGAAATGAGGCAGCGGCAGCAAACGCTGTCTATTCAGCTCACCGATGCGGAAAACAGCTTTTTTTGCTTACAAAGCTCCATCCAGCAGGATGAAACAGCCTTGTCCTATCTGAGTAAAAACCTCGCGTACCTGCAAAAAGCCGACGAGCAGTTCCGTACAGTCGGCACCTTATATAAGCTTGCCGCCGGAATGAACCAGAAAAATCTCAGCTTTGAACGGTTTGTGCTGGGCGGGTTCTTTGACCAAATCATTGAAAACGCCAATCTGCGGCTTTTAGCCCTTTCATCGGGCCGGTATTCTGTCAGCCGCAAGCACAGCAAGGAAAAGGGACGCCGCGCCTCCGGCCTGGATTTGGAAGTGCTGGATGTGTATACTGGCAAATACCGGGGAACCAATACCCTCTCCGGCGGCGAAAGTTTTCTCACCTCGTTGGCCCTTGCCCTGGCAGTAGCGGACGTCATTTCAGCGGTCAGCGGCGGGGTGGAAGTAAGCACCATGTTCATTGATGAAGGATTCGGTTCCCTTGATGCAGAATCGCTTGAAATCGCCGTGGAGAGCCTTCTCTCCCTGCGGGAAAGCGGCCGTCTCATCGGAATTATCTCCCATGTACAGTCGCTCTCCGACTTCATTCCAGCCCGTATTGAAATCACCGCCTCCCCAAAAGGGAGTACCGTCAAAACCGTCTGCTGACCGAAAGGAGGAATCACCGTGACCGTTCAAAAATGGAAGCTGGTTTTAATCGGTGTTGGCCTTGTGCTGGCGGGATTCATGTTGGGATACCTGACAGGGAATTCTCCAGCCATCACCGGTAAACGGATTCTCTCTGTTTCGGATGTACAGGAATCTTCTGTTTTGCAGGAGACTATTTCTTTGAACACAGCCACAAAAGACGATTTGATGCGCCTGCCCCAGATCGGTGAGAAAACGGCGCAGCGCATCCTGGATTACCGGGAAGCCAAGGGTAAATTTCAATCGCTGGAGGACTTAAAAGGTATCAAGGGAATTGGCGACAAAATCTACGAACGGATCGCTCCATATCTGACCCTTTGACACAAAAACAGGACTGTGTATTTCACAGTCCTGTTTTTTGATGGGTTATTCCAATTCGAATGCCCCGGTGTAAAGCTGATAATATTTTCCTTTCTCAGCGATTAGCTTTTGATGATCCCCCCGCTCGATAATCCGGCCTAACTCCAGAACCATAATGACGTCGGAATTCTGCACGGTAGAGAGTCGGTGGGCAATGACAAAGACTGTCCTGCCGTGCATCAAAGCGTCCATGCCTCGCTGGACAATGGCCTCCGTACGGGTGTCGATGGAAGAAGTAGCCTCGTCGAGAATCATCACCGGCGGGTCGGCCACTGCCGCCCGGGCAATGGAAAGAAGCTGCCGCTGGCCCTGAGAAAGGCCGCTTCCGTCACCGGAAAGCATGGTGTCGTACTCGTCGGGCAAAATCCGGATAAAGCTATCGGCGTTGGCGAGTTTAGCCGCGGCGATACACTCCTCGTCGGATGCATCAAGCCGCCCGTAACGTAGGTTTTCCATGACAGTACCTGTGAAAAGGTTCACATCCTGCAACACGACGCCCAGCGATCGGCGCAGGTCGGTTTTCCGAATCTTGTTGATGTTGATGCCGTCGTAGCGGATCTTTCCGTCGGCGATGTCGTAAAACCGGTTGATGAGGTTTGTGATCGTAGTCTTGCCCGCTCCGGTGGCGCCTACAAAGGCCACCTTCTGCCCCGGTTCGGCATACAGCGTAATATTATGGAGAACGATTTTGTTTTCCTCGTACCCAAAATCCACATCAAAAAACCGTACTTCCCCTTTGAGCTCCGAGTAGGTGACGGTGCCGTCGGCATGGGGGTGCTTCCAGGCCCAAAGGCCGGTGCGTTCGGTGGTTTCGGTGAGGGTTTGACCCTCGTATTTGGCGTTGACCAACGTGACGTAACCTTCGTCCTGTTCCGGCTCCTCGTCGATGAGGTCAAAAATCCGCTGGGCGCCGGCAAGCGCCATAATCATGGCGGAGAACTGCTGGGAAATCTGGCTGATGGGGTTGATGAAGCTTCTGGAAAGCTGCAAAAACGATGCGATCATACCGAGGCTCAAAACGTTGATACCAGAAAGGCTCAGGTTCGTCACCCCCAGCAGCGCCAATGCGCCGCCCGCCACCGCCAGCAGCACATAGAGTACGTAGCCCAGGTTGTTGACGATTGGGCCTAAGACGTTTGCAAATTTATTGGCTTCAGAGGCGTTGTGGAAAAGGTTTTCGTTTTTCCGGTCGAACTCTTCCTTTGCTTTTTCCTCGTGACAGAAAACCTTGACCACCTTCTGGCCGTTTATCATTTCCTCAATGTAGCCGTTTACGTCGCCCAAGGACTCCTGCTGCTTGACAAAGTACCTGCCGCTCTGCCCTGCCACCTTGCCGATGACTTTCAGCATGATAAACGCCAGCACAATCACAAAGATAGTGAGCCATATACTTAAGGACAGCATGGCGAAGAACACCGCCACGATGGTAATAAGGGAGGAAAAAGTCTGAGGGATGCTCTGGGTGAGCATCTGCCGCAGGGTGTCGGTGTCGTTTGTGTAATGGCTCATAACATCGCCGTGGGTATGGGTGTCAAAATATCGGATGGGCAGGGTCTGCATGTGGGAAAACATATCGTCTCTAATTTTCTTGAGCATTCCCTGTGCGATGACCACCATGACTCGGTTGTAGAACAGGGTGGCCAGCACGCCGATAAGATAGATGCCTGCCATGACGAGAATCATACGCAAAAGCCCGGAAAAGTTTGGCGCTGCCGCAATCAGTAAAGGTTCGATGTAATCGTCGATGAGAGTCTGCAAGAACAGAGAGGACAGTACACCTGCCACAGCACTGATGACGATGCAAATGAGAACAAAAGTAAACTGCAGTTTATAGGTTCCAAAATAGGAAAGAAGCCGTTTTACTGTTTTTTTGTCCATTTTCTGTTTGGGCTTCATACCCATTGGAGGTTTGGGTCTATTGTTCATTTTCGCTTCCTCCTTTCATCTGAGACTGGTAAACTTCCTGGTAAATTGAACTTTTCTCCATCAGCTCATCGTGGGTGCCCAGAGCCGCGATTTTTCCATCGTCCATGACGATGATTTGATCGGCGTCCTGTACCGAGGAGACCCTCTGGGCGATGATGATCTTGGTAGTCTCGGGGATTTCTTCTTTGAAAGCCTTGCGGATCAGAGCGTCGGTCTTAGTGTCGACGGCGCTGGTGGAATCGTCCAGAATGAGGATTTTGGGTTTCTTGAGGAGCGCTCGGGCGATACAGAGCCGCTGCTTCTGTCCGCCGGACACGTTGGTACCCCCCTGTTCGATATAGCTGTCGTAACTGTCGGGAAAGCTTCGAATAAAATCGTCGGCTTGGGACAGCTTGCAGGCATGAACCAGTTCTTCATCGGTAGCCTGCTCGTTGCCCCATCGAAGATTCTCTTTGATTGTGCCGGAAAATAGAACGTTTTTTTGCAAAACCATAGCCACCTCTTCCCGAAGGCTTTCGATGTCGTAATCCCGCACATCGATTCCGCCGACGGTGACTTTACCTTCGGTAACATCGTAAAGCCGGGGAATAAGCTGGACAAGGCTTGACTTGGACGAACCGGTACCTCCTAAAATACCCACCGTCTGGCCGGAACGAATGTGGAGGTTTACGTCGGAAAGCACCGGCTTTGCCGACTTTCTGCCGTAGCTGAAGGTGACGTTCTCAAAACAGATGTCGCCTGTTTTGACATCGTGTACCGGATGTTCCGGATTATGAAGATCACTTTTTTCGTCCAGGATTTCCACAATTCGCTCACCGGAAGCTCGAGACATAGTAAGCATAACAAACACCATTGAAACCACCATCAAGCTGGAAAGAATCTGCATGGCGTATGTAAACAAGCTCATCAGCTCGCCGGTACTGAGGCCCAACAGAGGGTCTCCCCCGCAGGCAACTACCGCCCTGGCGCCAAACCAGGAAATGAGCAGCATCACAGCATACATGCAAAACTGCATCAGCGGCATGTTAAAGGAAATGGTTTTCTCGGCCTTGGAGAAAACCTTATAAATCCGGTCGGAAATCGCGCCGAATTTCTCTTTTTCGTAGTCTTCCCGGACAAAGGATTTGACCACTCGGATGCCCCGCAGGTTTTCCTGCACCACGTTGTTCAATTTATCGTAAGTTTTGAACACCCGGCTGAACAATGGATGTGCTTTTTTGATGATGAGCAGCAGACCCGCTGCCAAAACTGGGATACAGACGACAAATATGAGTGATAGCTGCGCGTCGATGCGGAAGGACATAATCAGCGAAAAGATGAGCATGGCCGGCGCACGCACTACCATTCGGATGATCATCTGATAGGCCATCTGGACGTTTGTTACGTCGGTAGTAAGTCTGGTGACGATGCTGGCGGTGGAAAATTTGTCGATGTTCGAAAAAGAAAAGTTCTGTACATTGTAGTACATGTCTTTCCGCAGGTTTTTGGCAAAGCCGGTGGAGGCCACCGCCGCCTTCCGCCCGGCGACCACTCCAAAAAACAGGGAAATCAGCGATGAAAGGAGCAGAATGAGTCCCATTTTAACCACATAGCTCATGTTGCCGCCGTCAATGCCGTAATCGATGAGATTGGCCATCAAAAGAGGGATGATGACCTCTAAAATGACCTCCCCTGTCACGTATACCGGGGCGAGAATCGAATCCTTTTTATATTCTCGCACACTTTTCAGTAATTTTTTTACCATGGGTACCTCCATAATTGTTTCTTGATAGGACTGTTTCCATTGGAAACTAAGTTGAATGTCAAACAATAGCTTCGGCAAATAACCGGTCGATGGTTCAGCCGGTTTGCTCCAGAATATTCTGTTTCATTCTCTCGATATAGGAGTGAAGGTTTGAAAGCTCCTCTTCAGTAAACCCCTTTTTAAGAGTGGTTTCCACCGCTTCATGATCCTGGTTCATCAGCTTTGAAAGCTCCAGCGCCTTGTCAGTGAGCACCAGCTTTTTGAGCCGTGCGTCTTGGGGGACGCTGCGGTGCTCGATAAGCCCCTTCTGCACCATCAAACTGACCACCTTGGACGCAGTGGAACGGGTAATCCCAAATTCCGTCTCCAAATCCTTCTGATAGACGTCGCCATGGTCGGCGATGTACCCGATGATCCAGCCGTTGGTGCCGGTGACGCTGTCAATATACTTTTTATGGAGCTTGTTGTCCACATACCGGCGAATCAGGTTGTTGAGATAACGAAGCTCGATGCCAATATTACCGTTCTGCATATTTCCTCCTATTAATAAAATGTCCGCCATCAAACTGTCCGATATGCAACATTATAACAACAATATTTTTTATTGTCAATGGGGGAATTTGTGAAACTTTGCAAACAAAAAACCGATGCTTCTGTTCGAAACGCCGGTTTCTTCATCTTTTAAAAAATTATTCTATCAAAAGGTCTGCCAGTTCATCCAGCGTATCCGCGACAGCCTCTGCCCCGGCATGGAGCAGCTCTTCCCTGCCACCGTAGCCGTACAGCACGCCAATACAGGGTACGTCATTTTTGTGGGCGCCCATTACGTCGTGCTCCCGGTCGCCGATCATTACCGCTTCTTGAGGCAAAACCCCGTTTTCCTGGAGTACGTAGGCGACAACGTCCTCCTTGAGGACCCGGCTGTCGTCCAGCAGCGCCCCTCCGATGAAGGAAAAATACCGGGCGAGGCCGAAGTGCTCGAGAATCTCCTTGGCGAAGATTTCCGGCTTGGAGGTGGCCACCATCAGCCGCTTGCCGTGGCTGCACAAGTTCTGCAAAAAGCCTTCCATCCCATCGTATACCTTATTCTCAAACTTTCCCACCGTGGCGAACCGCTCCCGATAAGCTCTTACCGCTTCGTCGGCTTTTTCGCTGTCGAAGCCGTAAAACCTCATAAAAGCCTCCTTCAAAGGAGGGCCGATGAAGGGACAGAGGGCGTCCCGATCCTCGACAATGACGCCGCACCGCTCAAGGGCCACCTGGACGCAGGTGGTGATCCCCTCTTTGGGATCGGTGAGGGTGCCGTCCAGATCGAACAGCAAGACATTTCGTTTTTTAAAGTCCATGGGCGTTCTCCTTTCGGTTTTTGGGGCCGCCGCCCCGCTTGAACAAAGAATCCCCGGAACGCGAAAACGTCCCGGGGATTCAGGTTTTTTCTGTTTACGCCTGCGCGTTTTTCTTGGCGATGTCGTTCATGGCGTCTTTTCTGGACAGGTTGATGCGTCCCTGGTCGTCGATTTCAGTGACTTTGACATACACTTCGTCGCCGGGCTGCACCACGTCCTCCACCTTCTCGACACGATGGTTCTCAAGCTTGGAGATGTGAACTAGGCCCTCCTTGCCGGGAGCAATCTCGACAAAGGCGCCGAAGTTCATCAAACGGGTGACGCGGCCTTTGTAGATGGCGCCCACCTCGGGGTCCTTGGCGATGGTCTCAACGATATACATGGCGCGGTCGACGTTTTCCTGGTCGATGCCAAGGACGAATACCTTTCCGTCTTCGGTGATGTCGATTTTAACGTCGCACTCAGCGCAGATTTTCTGGATGACCTTACCGCCGGTGCCGATAACTTCACGGATCTTATCGGTGGCGATGGTCGTGGATTTCATCTTGGGCGCGTACTTGGAAACATGGTCGCGGGGCGCGGGAATCGCCTTGAGCATGATGTCGTCCAAAATGTATTTTCTCGCCTTTTCGGTTTTTTCAAAGGCCTCGGCAATGATGTCCATGGTCAGGCCGTCGATCTTGATGTCCACCTGGATGGCGGTGATGCCTTTGTGGGTGCCACCAACCTTAAAGTCCATATCTCCGAAGAAGTCCTCGAGGCCCTGGATGTCAACCATTGTCATCCAACGGTCGCCTTCAGTGATGAGGCCGCAGGAAATACCGGCGACGGGGGCTTTGATGGGAACGCCTGCCGCCATCAGGGCCAGCGTGGAGCCGCAGATGGAAGCCTGGGAGGTGGAACCGTTGGAGGAAAGCACCTCGGAAACCAGACGCATGGCGTAGGGGAATTCGTCAACAGAGGGGAGCACCGGGACGAGGGCCTTCTCCGCCAAAGCGCCGTGACCGATTTCGCGGCGGCCGGGGCCTCTGGAGGGGCGGGTCTCACCGACGGAATAAGACGGGAAGTTGTACTGGTGCATATAGCGTTTTTCCACGTCCTCGTCGATGCCGTCCAAGAACTGGGCGTCGCTGACGGGGCCCAGAGTCGCAACGGTCAGCACCTGGGTCTGTCCGCGGGTGAACATGCCGGAGCCGTGTACGCGGGGCAGCAAATCAACCTCAGCGGCCAGAGGACGGATTTCATCCATGCCGCGGCCGTCCACACGTTTCTGCTCGTCCAAAAGCCAGCGGCGGACGATTTTCTTCTGCAATTTGTAGATGCACTCGTCAATGACCGCTTCTTGCTCGGGGTAAACTTCATCGAATTTTGCGTGAATATCATCGACGATAGGCTGGAGCCGCTCGTCGCGGACGTTTTTGTCGTTGGTGTCCAGCGCCACTTTGACCCGGTCGGCGGCGAAGTCGTAAATCGCGTCGAACATGTCGGTGGGCACTTCCATGGAATTAAACTCGAATTTCGGTTTGCCGATTTCCTTCTGGATGTCGGAAATAAAGGCCACCATCTTCTTGATTTCCTCGTGGCCGGCGGCGATGGCGTTGAGCATCACGTCGTTGGGCACTTCGTTGGCGCCAGCTTCGATCATGACGATTTTGTCAGCAGAGCCTGCAACGGTTAAATTCAGGTCAGAAACTTCCCGCTGAGCGGTGATGGGGTTTAAGACGATCTCCCCGTCCACCAAACCCACGCTGATAGCGGCGATGGGGCCCGCAAAGGGGATGTCAGAGATGTTGATGGCGATGGACGCGGCGATAAAGCCTGCGATTTCGGGAGAGTTGTCCACGTCGCTGGCAAGGACGGTGACGACGACGGAAACGTCATTGCGCATGTCCTTGGGGAACAGCGGACGGATGGGGCGGTCGATCATACGGGAGGTGAGGATCGCCTTTTCGGTGGGGCGGCCTTCCCTTTTTAAGAAAGAGCCGGGGATTTTGCCGACGGAGTAGAGTTTTTCCTCATAATCGACGGACAGAGGGAAAAAGTCGATGCCGTCGCGAGGTTTTGCCGAAGCGGTGACGTTTGCCATTACGACGGTTTCGCCGTAGCGGACCCAGCAGGAACCGTTTGTCAGTTCGCTGGTCTTGCCGGTTTCGACGACCAGTTTGCGGCCTGCAAAGGTGGTCTCAAAGGTTCTGACTTCATGTGCCATGAATAAATCCTCCTCTTGGCGCAGCGGCAGGCCTTAGCAATAAATCCTACACCCGGAAACCCCGGATACACGATTTAATGCTAAACCCCTACTTTTACTGCGCATCAAAAATTACTTTCTCTCGGGCGGCCCGGCTCCATAAAACAGCAAAGTCCGACAGCCGTCCAAATATGCCAAAAGGCAGACGGTTTCCCATCTGCCCTAAAAGCCAAAAATTACTTACGGATACCCAACTTCGCGATGATGGCGCGGTAACGCTCGATATCGGTTTTGATAAGGTAGTTCAAGAGGTTGCGGCGGCGTCCGACCATCTTGAGCAGGCCTCTGCGGCTGTGGTGGTCGTTTTTGTTGTTTTTCAAATGTTCGGTCAGGTCGTTGATTCTCTTGGTGAGAATAGCGATCTGGACTTCAGGGGAACCTGTGTCGCCGTCGTGGAGCTTGTTCTCTTCAATTACCTGGGTTTTTTCTTCTTTTCTCATCATAATGAGTCACCTCTTTCAAATATTTGCCGGCACAATAGTCAAGGGCAGGTAACGTCCCGAATGCGGGCTTAATCCACAAGACCATCTATGCGGTAACAGGAGATAGTATAGCACAAAAGGGCAAGTTTGTAAAGGATATTTTGCGAAAAACACAAAATTTTTCCAGTTTAACGGCATTCCGTTAAAAGAGGTGCGAAACAGTGTTACAATACCATCGTAGGGGCGATGCCCACATCGCCCCGCGGATTATTCTATTGTTTCAACGCATCGAAATCGGCGGTACCAAAAAATTCGCCCAATGTCAGGCCCATTCCATTGCATATATTAAAAATTGTTTCGATTTTAGGATTTATACTGTTCCCCTTCATAATATTGTCAATGGTAGACTGTGTAACACCACATATTTTTGCCATCTTATTAATGGAAATTCCTTTTTCGTCACATAGTCCCTGAATTCTGTTTACAATAAGTCGATGCAACGTCATAATTACAACCTCCATAAATTTTTCAACCAGTTCTTTAGAGTAAAATGCAAAATTACCCATACATGGTTGACATTTAATTTTTTTATGCTATAATTAACCGTACAAGGTTAATTTATTTCGCTTCCCCGACAGAAAGCCCGGATCCACCACCCGCAATCAGGCAGACCCCCTCCCGTACAATCGGAACTGCGCCGCAATGCAGAGACTGAGGGACATGCCGCGGTTTTCGGGCTTTCTGCCGGAGAAACGAGCAACGGACACTGGAAAGGATGGTTTTATGCAAGGAGAGTGGGAACCACTGAGAATCAAGATCCGCGGGGAGGACGGCTATCGTATCACGACAATCCGCCTGCCCACAGATGTCTTGCAGCGCGCAGAAGATTTGGCCATAAAAGCCCATCTTTCCCGCAACAAAATTATCTCTATGGTATTGGAACACGGATTGGACAACATCATTGTCGAGGATATGTCAAAGCCACAGGAAAACACCTGAAAGCCTACTCTTCCTCCCCCGCCTTTTTCCGGGTGAAGTATGCCTTGACCCAGTCGGCCGAGGAAAGATAGGACAGCGCCCCGCCGATAATCAGCGCCAAAATAGCGATCACGCCCGTCCCGTCGAACCGGAAGCCCTCTGGGAAAATGGCGGGAACGCTCCCCACCACAAAACCGAGGATACCGAAGTACATGGCCTGGGGGAAGCGTTTGAGCATCAGGTGGATGACCTTCGCTCCGCCCACAATGCCGATGACAACCCCCAACCCAATGGGGATGAGCAGCGGGATGTTAAACTCGCTCACCGCCGTGACAATGCTGCCGTAAACCCCAAGCATCATCATGACGAAAGAGCCGCTGATACCGGGAATAATCATGGCTGTGGCCGCAAACGCCGCGAACAGGGTCAGCCGGATGAACTGCACGGCATCCAAAGTGCGGATGATCTCGGTGCTGTCCACCGGGCTTATGAGCAGTGTGGCGATCATGACCGCCAGCGTGATGACAAAGGGAATGAGGTTTCGTTTTTTGAATTCTGACTCGGTGGCCTTTTGAAAGACCATGGGGATACTCCCCACAATGAGCCCAATGAAGAAAAAGTTTGTGATGACTTGGTGATTGGTAAGCATGTAGGCGATTCCGCTGGAAAACAGCCAAATGCCCGCCCCCGCCCCCAGCAGCAAGGGTAATAAGAACAGGGCGCTCTGCTTGAATTTCTTGCGGAGCATGCTGATGCTCTCAATCATGCGGTCGTAAATTCCCATGACAACCATCATGGTGCCGCCGCTGACGCCGGGGATGATGTTGGCGACGCCGATGACCATGCCCTTGAGGAAATCTTTGATAAATTTCATGTATTGTCCGTACCTTTCTGGAATGCCTGTTATTTGGATGCCTTTTTCATCCGAAAATCCACCATTTTGCTGTCAAAATCATAGAGTACAAGGGCCGCGTCACGGGTCGTGACGAAGTATTCAGATTGATAGTAGAGAGGCAAAAATACTCCGCTTTGGAGCAGCATCTTCTCCGCCTGTTTATAGCTTTCCGCCGCCTTTTCTTCGTCTGGCTGCTGAACCGCCTCGGCTAAAAGCCGGTCAAAATCGGTGTTTTTAAATCCGGAGATATTTTTGCTGGAACCCGAAGAAAACTGGGACAGAATCGCGTAAGGGCTGTTGTAATCGCCGTTCAAGGCCGCAATAGCGCAGTCAAAATCCCCGCTTTGGAGCCTCTGCTGGTATTCCTCTGCCTCCAACACCTCCACCGTAAGGTAAAGCCCCAAATCCCGCTGCCAAATCTGGGAGAGGTAGGCAAAATAATCCTCGTGGCTCATACCGGCCGGGACGATAAGTACCGCCTGTGTAATTCCCTCTAAGCCTTGGTCGGCAAGGCCCTTCTTATACAGTTTTTTTGCCTGTTCGGGATCGTAAACTGCGGTCAGATCGCTGCCGGCAAGCTCCCGATAAGACTGCTCCCCGATGCGAATATTCTGAGGCACAATGGCCGATGCCTTGGTGAAGTAGGCCGGAAGTGCTCCCTCCATTGCCAGATAGTCGCTGTCATAGGCCAGTGCCCGTCGAATGTCTGTACTGGCGAAAGGCGTGCCCTCTGCGCGGAATACGATTCCCCATACGGTATTTTCGTTATGGGAAACCCGGTTTCCCTTCCGGGAAAGTTCCTCTATGCGTATACCGTCAGTGGCTACCGCTGCTGTCCTTCCGTCTAAAAATCGTTCTTCCTTGGTGGCCTCGGTATCCATGGCGCTTAAAATGTTAAAGGTCACTGATTCGGCTTCAAGTTCATCGCCTGAACTGTATTCCTGATTCCGCCGCAGCTTTAGGGCGTTTTCCTGCCAGGAAGAGAGGTAAAACGGCCCGTTCCCCTGTATCATTTTGCCGCTGAGCCCATATTTACCCTTGGTATCCAGGAAAAATTTCTCATTGCAAGGCATGGCAGGAGCGGTGGTAAGCAAATGCAGAAACCGAGAGTTATACTCAGAAAGTACGATCTCCAGTTCGGTAGCGGAGATGGCCCTGACCCCCAATTGGGACGCGGGAATCTCCCCGCGGTAAACCTTTTCGCTGTTTAGAATACAGAAAAAATCGCCAGCATGTTTAGAATTGGTAGCCGGGTCGAAAAGCCGCTCAAATGCAAAGACGAAATCGTCAGCTGTAACGCTCTCGCCGTTCGACCATCTTCCGTCCTCCCGCAGGATAAAACGGTAGGTAAGGCCGTCGTCGCTGATGGTGTAGCTCTCTGCCGCCGCAGGTTTGACTTCCCCATTCTCCCCGCTGCGCAGCAACCCCTCAAATAGGCTGTTGATGATAAGCTGGGAGGAATAGTCCGCCGCAGACTGGGGGTCGAGATTAATCGGCGCTGTGTCAATGTCGTAATATAAAGGAGTCAATTCCTTGCCACAGGAAAATAGCAGCAGGGAAAAAAGAATTGAAATGATCAGAGGAAAAAGGAATCGCTTGTTCATGCCGCCTCCAAAATGATGATACGATAAACCCAGTAAAACTGGGTTTATCGTTAAAGAAGCCCTTTGAGGATTTATCCTCAATTTTGCCGCCAAATCGGTAGAACCGGACTTCTTGTTTCATAATAAAATATGGTACAATGTTCTCTTTAATCCCGCGTTAGTGGTATTAAAGCGCCCTTTGAGCCCTGTGCAAACAGCAAATCTGTTTGCCAGTGAGGATATGGTCCAAGTTTTTCACACTATCTATTAAACGAAACCGGACGCTGTTTTATGACAAAACTGCTAAAATTCATAGCCAAAATTCGTGTAAAAAACCATACTGTTTTATTGTACCATGTCGAAAGCTGTCTGACAAGAAATTTTTTGTGAAGAAATTACAACTGCTAAAAGCGCGCTGCCTGCTCATGGTTACAGGCAACGCGCTTTTTATCATGTTATCTTGGGGCGTACCGACGGATGATATGGAGCGCGGTTTTTACCCCGTCTACTGCTGCGCTCATGATACCGCCGGCATAGCCAGCTCCTTCTCCACAGGGGTAGAGGCCTTCGATGCCATCGGATTCCCCATTCTCTCCCCGGGGAATCCGAATGGGACTTGAAGTGCGGGTCTCAGGGCCGGTCAGCACCGCGTCCGCCGCTCCAAAGCCACGGATTTTTCTGTCAAACACCTGTAGGCCCAAACGCATCATGCCGGTAATTTCCTTCGGGAAAAGCTGGTCGAAATCCACCGCTGTGAGACCTAAACTGTAGGTGGGAGCGACCCTTTTGAAATGCAGTCCTTTCTCCTCACGGAAAAAATCCCCCACAGTGGCGCCGCAGGCCCTATAGCTTCCGCCTGCCAAGGCAAAGGCCCGCTCCTCCAAATTTCGCTGGAACTCCATTCCGGCAAACATACCGCTGCCGAAGTCATTGCTGTCCACCGACACCACCAACGCGGAATTTGCATTTTTCCCATCCCGGGCATATTCACTCATGCCATTTGTTACCACCTGCCCCTCGTCCGAGGCAGAAGGAACTACCAGTCCTCCGGGGCACATGCAAAAGGTATACACCGCCCGATTTCCCTGCCGGTGGGAAAGCTGATACTCCCCAGGGGGAAGGTCAGGGTGCCCGGCCAAATCTCCATAAAGGCCCCTATCAATGTCTGACTGCAGGTGCTCGATCCGCGCACCTACCGAAAAGGCTTTGCTTTCCAGCTTGACGCCGCATTCAGCGAGCATCCGGAAGGTGTCCCGTGCACTGTGGCCAACGGCGAGAATCAAGTGCTCCGTTTCCACCGGGCCCCCATTTACGAATACACCCTTGAGTCTGCCGTTTTGGATGGAAAGGCCGGTGAGCTGGGACTGGAATAAAACCTGTCCCCCTTTTGCGATGATCTCCTCCCGTATGGACTTGACTACCTCCCGCAGTTTGTCTGTGCCGATGTGGGGTTTCGCCTTTTTAAGAGTCTCTTTGGGTGCGCCGTGCTGGGCAAGCCGTTCCAATACATAGTCGCACAGTGGGTCGTTGATACGGGTGGTGAGCTTGCCGTCGGAAAAGGTGCCCGCTCCCCCCTCACCGAACTGGACATTGCAGGCGGGATTCAGTCTTCCCGTCGTCCAGAAGCCTTCCACTTCTTTAACCCGCCGGTCTACATCGCAGCCACGCTCCACTACAATGGGGCTGTATCCCTCCCTTGCTAACAGCTCCGCCGCAAACATACCGGCAGGGCCAAAGCCCGCTATAACCACAGGAGTTCTGAGAGATTCGACCCCTTTTTCCACCATAAAAGGGACGGACTCCTTAAATTGAGCGTCCCCGCCCGCTTTTTTTGCCGTCTGCTCCTCGTCCTGGCTCAGATGGACAACTACGGTGCTCACCTTGAAAATATGTCCCCGTTTCCGGGCATCCACAGAAGTTTTAGTCACATAAGCATCTTCTACTTCCGTCACACTGACCCCCAGCTTACGGCAAGCTGCCGTCACCGCCTCCGATTCCGGCTGGCCCAACGGCGTCTTCACATTGCGAACGAGTATCATAAAATCATCCATTCCGCCGCTTCGCACCGGCATCAATAGTAATCAAATTATTACATCTTATCCCGCGAAGCAGAAAAATGATAAGATGATTTTTGTACATCGAATGATGTGCGCGCAGCGCAAGGCGCCTTGCACATTTCCCAAGAGATAATAATAGCGGAGAAAATGCTTAACGTTATTCCTACTCCCATAAAACCAGCCCTTAACCGAAATTAAGGGCTGAACATCATATTTATGAAGCTTTTTGTCGGACGTTGACATCGACTGTATACTCTCCGACCGCCCAGGCCAGCACGCCGCCCTGGCAGTAAATTTTCACTGTTACATTGTACCGCCCCGTTTTGACTGAATCCTGAGACATATCCACAGTGCCTACCAAATCGTCGGAGTTGAGATCGTTAACAATACCTGTAACACCCACAATTTTGATGTTTCTCAGCCGTTGGGTCAACACGGTGGCTTCGTATCCTGAGGGAACATTCTCTAAAACGAAATTGGATACTTCAAGCTGTTTGGACGAGAGACCATAGGTAGGAAACTTCACCGTGACACTCTCCACATTCTCCACGTTTTTAAGCCCCGCCTTCAAATCAATATCCAATGTGATTTCCGAGCCCACATCAATGGTTCTGAAATCAATGGGGCCGATGGTGATAGCGTCCAGCGAATCGATAGTTTCACTGGGAGAAGCGATGAGAAGAGAGCTCCGGGATAGAGTATAGCTCAGTTCACTGATAGGAAATCCCCGAGGAATGTTGACAAATTCCACCTGCAAGGGCAGGGTTTTCGCTTTATAAATAGGAATCGTCACTGAAATTAAGTCCTGATTGTCCATATCCAGCTGATCGCTCTTTACAGGATCCCCGTTTTTGTCTAAAAGCACTACCGTTCCAGAGGTATTGAAACTCTCCGTCAGCTCGTCCTCAGTATCGATGTTGATGACGCAGCGATCTATTTTATTTACGTCGGCCTCCGGTCCTTTGACGGTGAGAAAATCAATATCAGCGTAGGGGGTCTCCATCAGATAGCCCTCCGCCGCACTGAGGCCGGGTGCAATGATTTCAATGGGGAACTGCTTTGTCACCACCTTGTCGAATTTGAGCTTTACCTCGGTGGTCGTCCAGTAAATAACGCTGTACTCCGGGTCGCTCTGCTTACGAATAACCTGTACCGGCAGGGTATATTCTCCCGGTTCGGTCACGTTGGCTAAAGATACCTGCGCCGTAAAATCCTCTGGTTTGAGTCTTGTAATTTTATATTTTTTGCCGTTGACCTGTACGTCGGTGGTATACTGGGTATCCCCGATGATCTCGAGGCCTAAGTCCTTCGCCATGGAGTTTTCATAGTTTATCGTAATGGGCACGTCAGTGATGAACGTGTTAGAATTCGGCCGCTGATCTACATAGATGGTAAACCAGACGATAATGCCCATAATAATAGAGAAAATCAGCACGAAGGTATTGTTGTTGAACAGGTCTCCAAAATCAATCTTCTTTCTCGGTTTCGGAGCAGTCCCCTTTTCTTTCTTTTTCATTTTTTTTCACCTTCCAAAAGCCCTTTTTTCTCTCTTTTTGTTCTTCTTTCACTTCCGGTATCAGATAGTAATCCAGCGTAGCGCGGAGCTTGTCGATGGAAAGGTTGCGGATGAGCCGGCCGTTGACCGCAAAGGAAATGCCGCCGGTTTCTTCACTGACGACGATGGTCACAGAGTCCGACACCTCGCTGATGCCGATGGCGGCCCGATGCCTAGACCCTAAGTTTTTATCGATGTCCTCTTCCTTTTTTGGTTTCGGGAGGAAGCACGCCGCTGCGTAGACCTTGCCCTCCCGCATAATCATGGCCCCATCGTGAAGAGGTGAGTTTTTAAAGAAAATGTTGCCCATAAGTTCCACGCTTGGAACCGCGTCCACAATAACGCCTGTCCGAATCTGGTCCCCCAGCTTCACTTCCCGCTCGATGACGATGAGTGCGCCGGTAGCCGAAATGGACAGCCGCTGGACCGACTCACATATCACGTCAATGGGCTTGCCCCAGACGGCGCTGCGCCTGATGCTCTCCTCCGACGAATGGGCCCAAGGGGCGATGCCTGCCATCCTGGTTCGTCCCACCCGTTCCAGAGCGCTGCGGAGTTCCGGCTGGAACACGACGATGACGGCGATGATTCCCATCTCAAAGACCCTATTCAAAAGCCAGAGCATGGCTGTCATATTCAAGACCTTGACAACAAGGTAAAGCCCGCCCATCAGAAGGATACCCTTGACCAGCTGCCCGGCGCGGGTTTCTCTGACGATACGGATGCCCTTGTAGATAATGTAAGAAATCAGGGCGATATCCAGTGTATCCCGGACCAGGGAGAAATCGTGAGCCGCAAGCACGATCTCGTTCCAAAACTGATCCAGCCCCTGGACGATCGCCTGCCAGAGCTGAGCGAAAACCTGCATACTGTTTGCCCTTTCTGTTTCACGTCCCAAAGCGGAAGCAAAACGCCTCCGCCTTATGATAAAAGGCGGAAAAACGCCTTTATTTTTCACTTTTTTGGAAAATTCTGCGTATTTTAAAAAAACAGAATCGCGCGTTCCGGAAAGCCGGAACCGTTCCGCCCCTCCGGCGGCGCATGGCCTAGACGCACATGCGGATTCTAACTATATTCTATCATATTTTCACATAAAATCAACTACAGCAGTCCATTTTTTTCAATTTTTTTGATTTCATTTAAAAAGGCGTTGATTTGCTGGGGCTTGTTGAAGTGACCGGGCGAAAAACGCACCGCCCCCTGCTCCGCCGTGCCGAAATACCGGTGAGCCAGCGCCGCGCAGTGAAAGCCGCCCCGGAGCATGTAGCCCTTCCCGCTCAGATACTCGGCCACCGCCGTGGAATCCTCGCCCTTGATGTTGAAGCTGACGATGGGGGCTTTTTCCCCCAGGCGGAAGCTGTTGGCGATCAAATCGACGTTCGGCATCTGCTTCATCTCGTTATACACCCGGGCGCAGAGGGCCATTTCGTAGCGGTAAATCTCGTCTATTCCCTTGTGGGCGACAAAATCGAGCCCCGCCCCCAGGGACAGGATTCCCACCGTGTTGAGGGTGCCGCTTTCAAACCGGTCGGGCATAAAGTCGGGCTGACCGAGTTCCAAAGAGTTGCTGCCGGTGCCTCCTTCCATAATGGTGCCCAGCTCCGCCCCTTCGTTTAAAACCATCAGCCCGGTTCCGGTTGCACCGTAAAGGCCCTTATGGCCGGCTGTGCAGAGCACGTCGATCCCCATTTCTTTAATGGAGATGGGCAGCATCCCCGCCGCTTGGGCTGCGTCGACGATAAAAACCAATCCGTACTGTTTGCAGAGAGCGGAGAGCTTGCGGATGGGAAGCACGGTTCCCGACACATTGGAAGCGTAGGTGCAGGCAATGGCCCTGGTTTCCGGACGAATGAGGTTTGCGAAAGACTGGAGCGTCCTGTCGTCGTCGCTTTCATAAACGTCGGCCACCGAATAGGTGACTTTTCCGGCCTGGGCCATGGCATCGATGGGCCGGAGCACTGAGTTGTGCTCCAAACAGGAGGTGATAATGTGCCCGCCGCCCTCCATAACCCCTTTGATGGCCATGTTAAGGGCGTGGGTGCAGTTCATAGCAAAGACGACATTTTCCGGTTCGGCATCAAAGAAAGCCGCTGCTTTCTGCCGCACCTCAAAAACCTTTTCTGACACTTTCATGGAGACTCGGTGCCCGCTCCGACCGGGATTTCCCCCGTAGCTTTTTACCGCATCGGAAACGGCAAACTGGATAGACTGGGGCTTGGGATATGTTGTTGCTGCATTGTCAAAATAAACCATCTGATTCCTCCGACTTATGAGAATAGTCAGTCGTAATGTTCGTATGCAAAGAGGAGGATGCCGTCATATAACCTCGACGGAATGATACTCGTTCTTACGCGGGTGTCATAGTCAATGTTTCAATGGAAAATGACCTGCTTCTGAAACACTGTGGGATCAGCGCCCCTCGTCGTGCTTGAATGACTGGGGCTGCGCCCCTGATTGAAAACCACACGGGAAAATCCGCCGGTCAAACGGGTTTTCCAGCGCGGTCTCCGCTCCGGATGTTCCGTGAGCGCACAAAAAGCCTTAAGCCGTATCACTTAAGGCCGGTAGTCGGGGACCACATCCAGGATACGAATCCCTTCCCTGTTGAGCGCTGCCACGGCCTCCGAAAGACTTCCGCGGACCAGCAGGCTGTACCCGCAGCCCTTGTTTGAATAGGGGCGCGGAGTTCGGATGACCGTGCTTTTAATCCACATCTGGTCCAGCATTTTCTGGGCCTTGTAGGCGTAGGTGATGGAGCTCAAAACAATCAAGCTTTGTGCCATAAACGACACCTCTTCATCTATAAATTGGGAAAGACCCCAATTCCATAGTATGCAGAACTCTCCGTTTTGACAAAAAGAAGCGTTTGGACCCTAATTCCTGGAAATCAGCAGGCAAACAGCCGTTGCAGTCATTCCGTCACCGTTTCCGGTGATGCCCAGGCCTTCTTCGGTAGTGGCCTTCACGCTGACCTGAGAACAATCAATTTCAAGAGCCGCCGACAGGTTCTCCCTCATTTTTACAATGTAGGGCTTGAGCTTTGGCGCCTGGGCGGCTACGGTGCAGTCGATGTTTCCTACCGCGTATCCCTCTGCTTTGATCAGTGTTCCAACATGTCTCAGAAGCGAAATGCTGTCCGCTCCCTTGTATTTGGGATCGGTATCGGGGAAGTGCCCGCCGATATCCCCCAGAGCCAAAGCCCCCAAAAGGGCGTCCATCACCGCATGGGTGAGGACGTCTGCATCGGAATGCCCAAGGAGCCCTTTTTCAAAGGGAATCTCCACCCCTCCCAAAATGAGTTTTCGGCCTTCTGTGAGTCTGTGAACATCGTAGCCCTGTCCAATTCGCATCATATTAATCGTTTCCTTTTCTGTCCCTTGGGTCTATTCATCCCTCGTTTTGTTTCTGCCCTTCATTTCTATTACGAAAACAAAATAGTTATACCATAAATTCAGTGAACCGAGTCCACGATATCAGGCATAGTCCAAACAAAGGGCATGGCCTTTTATGAATTTCAGCCAAACTATTCCCACATTTTCCGCATCAGCGGGACTAAAGCGTCTTTCAGACGCATGGTAAACAGTCAAGGCTGTTTACCATGTGAGGTTTTATTCCATCTGTTCAAGTAGTGACTCTGCGATTTTTACATCCTCCGGGGTGGTGATTTTAATGTTGTCGTAATGGCCTATAACAGCGGCTACCTTTCGCCCTGTCCGCTCGAAGAGCTGAGCGTCGTCTGTAAAATCGAAATGCTCCTGTTTCGCCGTTTCCAGGGCAGCCCGGTATTCCGACAGCTTGAACGCCTGGGGAGTCTGGGCCGCAAACAACGTGCTCCTATCAGGGCTCACCTCGATGAGACCGTCTTTCCGGATGATTTTCACCGTGTCCTTCGCCATGACGCCCAAAACCGCGCCTCCCACCGTTTGACAGGAAGCAAAGGTTCTCGCAGCGTCCTCCTTGCGGACAAGAGGCCGCGCTCCGTCGTGGATGGCGATGTATTTTGCCTCGTCGGAAAGGTAAGCAAGACTCTGCTCTACAGTTTTCTGCCGGGTTTCCCCGCCGGAAGGAATTACCGTCACCGGAATATCCCCACCTTTGGTAAAGCTGGACAACAACTGGTCAAAATACGGTTTTTCTTCCTCTTTAACTGCAACCAAAACTTCTTTTACGCCGGATATCTCCAGAAAAGCTTCCGTGCTCCGGACGATGACAGGCTTTTCCCCTACCATAAGGAGCTGTTTGTTTTCCCCGCCCATCCGAGTGGAGTTTCCCGCGGCTAATATCAATACGCTAAACACCAAAAAATTCCTCCAAATGCTTCTATTATCCTACCAACAACCTGTGAACAAACTGCAACAATGTACCGAACATTTTTGAAACAGCATCGTATCCATGTACAGAAGATAACAATGGTTTTAACAGCATAATAGTACTCTTCACCGCTTCTTTCCGGAAAAACAGGGTGCGGCATCCGCTTTGTGAGCAACACCGTTCCTGAGTGACAACTTCGCAGAACCTTTTCCCTTGCACGCCAATATTTATCATTCCCCGGAAACCACTGTCTTATAAAATGCCTCAGCAGCAGCTGACATAGGCACATTTTTGAGGAAGCTCAGGCCCATACTCCGCCGCTCGATAGGAGTTTCCAGCGGAATTTGAAAGACCTCTTCCCGCTCCAGATACTCCTTGGAAAATTCTTTTACAACACAGGAAATGCCCAGCCCGATTTTCGCAAATTCCAGGAGCAGGTCGTGGCTTCCCAACTCAATTTCTGGCTCCAGCAGAATACCGTACTCCATAAAATAACGGTCCACGTACTTCCTGGAGTTGGAGATCCCTTCCAGCATGATAAGTGGGTATTTGATGAGTTCGGACGGCGCCATGGGATAAGGAGAAAGGTGCTTATACTTCCGCCCTCCCACAAAAATGTCGTGAACATCCATGCATTTCACCGTGGCGATCCCTTCCTCTTTAATAGGAAGGTTCACGAAAGCAAAATCCACCGCTCCCGACTTGAGCAGCGCGATGCTCTGCATAGAAGTGCGGTTCACCACCTGGATACGGATACTCGGATGTCCGCCATTGAATTTTTGCAGATAGGGCAGCAAAAAATGCTTGGAAATGGTGTCGGCGGCGGCTATTTTCACCTCGCCGGCCAATAGCTTTGCCCTTTCTTCCAGCATTTCCTCCCCTTTTTCCAGCATGGAAAGGGCCGACTCGGTATAGTCGTAAAGAAGCTTCCCATCCCCGGTCAGCTTCACCCCCTTGGCCCCACGGACAAAAAGGGTGGTGTGTAAGCTTTTTTCCAAATTTCCGATAGCCTGGCTCACCGCCGACTGAGAGACATAAAGCTCCCGTGCCGCCGCTGAGAAGGAGGAATGCCGGGCTACTTCACGGAAAACGCGGTACAGTTCCAAATTTGCATCCATAAGCACCTCTTATTAGAGTAATAACAAATAATTACTTTACTTATATCTAATCTTATTGTATAATATCTTCGGCAACAATGCAACCCCAAGATACATGAAAAATATAAAAAATGAGATTAAAGGAGCTTTTGCTATGTCCAGACTGATTGGTACCGTTTCCCGCGGCGTTCGCGCCCCCATCATCCGCGAAGGCGACAATATGGAAGAAATCGTTGTGCAGAGTGTCATCGAAGCAGCAGAGTCCGACGGATTCTCTCTTCGCGACAGAGACGTGGTCGGTGTGACTGAGGCTGTCGTCGCCCGTGCGCAGGGAAACTACGCTTCTACCGACGATATCGCGGCCGACGTGAAATCCAAAATGAAAAGTGACACCATCGGCGTCATTTTCCCTATTCTTAGCCGGAACCGGTTCGCCATCTGCCTCCGCGGCATCGCCAGAGGAGCGAAAAAAGTCGTTTTGATGCTCAGTTATCCTTCCGACGAAGTGGGCAACCATCTTATTGATTTAGATACCCTGGACGAAAAGGGCGTCAATCCCTGGACTGATGTGCTGGACGAAAAAAAATACCGGGAGCTCTTTGGTTATAACAAACACACCTTCACCGGCGTGGACTACATCGAGTATTACTCGAACTTGATCCGCGAAGAAGGCGCAGATGTAGAAGTCATCTTTGCCAACGACTGCCGCACCATCTTAAACTACACAAAAAATGTTCTTTGCTGTGATATTCACACCCGCGCTCGCACTAAACGGCTTCTGAAAGCCGCTGGAGCCGAAGTGGTCCTGGGACTGGATGACATCATGACCTCCCCTGTAAACGGCAGCGGCTACAACGCCGATTACGGTCTCCTGGGCTCCAACAAAGCCACCGAATCCACTGTAAAGCTATTTCCCCGTAACTGCCAAACTTTTGCGAATAATGTGCAGAAAAAGTTCCTTGAACGCACCGGCAAACACATCGAGGTTTTGGTTTACGGCGACGGAGCATTTAAAGACCCCGTCGGAAAAATCTGGGAATTGGCTGACCCGGTGGTCTCTCCCGGTCACACCGAGGGCCTCATCGGACAGCCCAACGAGCTGAAGCTCAAATACTTGGCGGACAACGATTTCGCCGACCTTCAGGGAGAAGAACTTAAAAAGGCCATCTCCAAACGAATTGCCGATAAAAACGCCGCCAACGAAAGCCTTGTCGGCTCTATGGAAACTCAGGGCACAACGCCCCGCCGTCTGACCGACCTCATCGGTTCCCTTTGTGACCTCACCTCCGGAAGCGGCGACAAGGGAACTCCCATCATCCTCATTCAAGGATACTTTGATAACTATGTGAATGAAGACTGATTATTCCCGACTCAAAAGAGCCTTAGAGCCACAAATTGCTCTAAGGCTCTTTTCCATTTGATTGAGATTATTATAGTCTTAAAAAGAATAAGCTCCCATCTTGATTTAAGACGGGAGCTTATTCTACGGCAAATTTTGGAGAAAATTCGCTGTAAAAGTATGGTGACAAAGGAGTAGAAAAAATAATACTTTTTTTACATGGTACAACTTCAATTAGATAATCCCCCATAATGACTTCGCTTCACATAAACAGTACCATGAGAAGAACGGTGCCTTTTTAAAAACTTCAAGGGGAAATCTTTGGTTAGAAAACAGGATTGTCCAAAAGTAGTAAAACTTTTCTTTTATTTTAGCAAGAATATTCGTTATTTCAATAGCTTTATATTTACTTTATACATTTATTTATACTATATTATTATAAATCTATAAAAATAGGTAAAATATAGAGTATTTAGTATTAATATGACTATTCGAAATTCATACAATTGTGCAACCAGTATTATACAATAAAATATAGCAATTGTAATTTATAGTAAAATATACTCCATTAAGTTAAAATTAGACTATATAAATGAATAGGCATTTCTATAAATTATAAAAAAATAGAACTCTCGATTTTTATGGCTATAATGTACTTGATTGCAAAAGTGGTACTATTTCCTTGCATTTATTACATTTCTATTGATTTGTTTACTGCAATTCCATTTATTTCGGCGAAGCCCCCAAATAGATTAAAGCCCCCATCTATAAAAAAGATGGGGGCTTTTGTCTGCAACGAAATTCTGGAGAAAAATCCGCCGCAATATAGTATGGTGATAAGAAGGAGAGCTATTTGAATACTGAGGCTATTTCACCCACGCGCCGGAAGCATCTACCTTGTAGCCGCCTACGGTGGTGTTAGCCGCCATTTTGCCGCTGGCGTTGAAGTAGTAGCATTTAGCATTTACCCAGTTCCAGCCAGTTGCCATGGCTCCGCTGTCTTTCAGGTAATACCAGGTATTTCCCTGCTGCAGCCAGCCGGTCATCATTGCACCGTTGCCTCTCATATAGTACCAGGTGTTTCCTACCTGTACCCAGCCGGAGTTTGCCATACCGCCCCATTCGTAGAGGTAGTACCATACGCCTCCGTTGTAAAGCCAGTCGGTCTGCATCACGCCGCCTGCGTTCAGGAAGTACCAGGTGTTGCCCAGTTTGAGCCAGCCTGTCGCCATCACGCCGTCGGATTTCAGATAGTACCACTTGTTATCGACTTTCTGCCAGCCGGTAGCCCGGATGCCGTCAGCGCCCAGATAATACCACTTGCCGGACACTTTCGCCCAGCCGGTGACATACTCGCCGTCAGCGTCTTTGAGCTTGTAGCCATCGTCGGTCTCTTCCCAGGTGTAGTTGTCGTCGCCGGTGGGAGGAGTCTCGGGATCAGGTTTATCGTCGGGATCGGGAGTTACGTTTCCGCCTCCGCCAGATCCTCCTCCAATGGAGCCGCTACCGCCAGTAGAACCGCCGGAAGAAGTGCCGTTGTCTTCAAAACCAGGGCCGTAGAACACATCCATATTAAATCCGGCTCTCTTGGGGTCGCTGCCGCTGGGATATTCAGTGATGTATTCCCTGGGCTCATAAGTGCCGCGCATCAGCTGGTAGCAGTTGTCGTAAAATTCTCTCATTGTTGCGTCTTTGGACGCGGCCAGCTTACCCAATGTGCCGCCGCCTTCATACCAGTTGCGGTAGCAGTTATCGCCATCTGCACCCAGTTTTACAACTGCATTGAGATAGTCGAGTCCCAGATTGTACCAGCTGGGACGGATAAACAGGTTGTCGTCAATTTCCAGTTCAATACCAATGTTGGAGTATGCTGCGATCTTCAATGCGGTTTCAACCTGTTTGGTTCCGCCACCGCCAAAGTCCATTTCGTCTTCCGGCTGCGCGAACATGTGGTTGGGCTGGAACGCAGTGCAGTCAACACCGTAGTCTTTGCCCCACATGTATCCGCAGGAGCGGTAATGGGGAATCCAATAGTATTTGTAATCGCCGTAGGAATGAACTTTTTCGGACGCATACCGCACGCAGTCTCTGAAGTCAAGCTGCTCGTTCAGTTCATACAGCCCCTCAAATTCAATGTGCGGATATTTTCCGCTGAGCATCTCGGTAAAGACCTTATCCATCCACCAGTCGGTGGCGTATTCACGGTCTGCCTCTTCCGAGAAGTCCAGGTTTCTGCTGCCTTCCAAGCTGCCGAAATTGGTGACCAGCTTGTCGATACTGGGGAACATGACGACAAGTTTTACCTTGTAGTTGGGATCTCCCAGTTCTTCAGAAGCCCGTTTCGCCGCCTTATTCAGGTTATCGACGTCACCGCCCTCTTTAAAGGTCTTTTCAATGTACCATTCCCAGTCTTTCGCCGTGCCCTTTACAACTCCGGCTTCCCAGACGCCGGTAAAGCTGGCGCCGTAGCGGGAACGCAGTCCCAGCAGGCAAACAGTGTCGAACATGGTGTCCTGAACGTATCCGTTCTCGTCAACATAGGTCAGGTAGGGGCGGTACTCTTCCGGCGTCCAGTCACCTCTGAAGGAATCGCTTTCCGCCTCGTAGCCATACCAGCCGTTGTAGCAGAGAACCATATCCTTCACGCCGTTTGTGGTTTCTTCGGAAGGTTTCATGTAATCCCTGCCGTTTTCCAGTTTGGTGAGATTGGTCAAAGGTTTGGCATCGTCCGTCACACCTTTGACACCATACACCTCAATTTCATCAAAGAGGTTATTTTCCCTCAGTTCCATATCCACCCGGACGTATCTCGCCTGATACACGGAATTCTCATCCCCGGTCAAGTCAAAGGATTTGCCATCGTTTTCATCTGGATTGTGCCAGCCGTAGTTGTTGAGGCCGGCAGGGCCGCCGATGCTGGTATTTCTGGATAAAGGCATCCAGTTTTCCCCGTCCATGGAGGCATACATATAAATGGACCAAGGAGCAAATTTACGGCCGGTTCCCGCGCCGCTGCATCCGGTCAAGACAATTTTGCTGATGGAATGAACTTCCTGCAAATCGACAACCAGTGTTTTAAAGGGCCAGCGGTCGGTCTGTTTTCCGGTCATAGTAGCCGCCTGTACAAACTGCACCCAGGCGGGGTCCGCAAAGGAATATGCGCCGCGGTTTCCGTCCGTGAGTTTGGTTCCGTCGTCCATATAGCCGTTGTCCGGTTCCTCAGGACTCAAGGTATAGGGCTTTTCGATTGCTACGTTATAAGGATCGATGCCGTCACCCAAACAGGGGCCTGCGTTGGAAGTCCTACCGTATACACCTTCTACTTTTACCTCGTCGATGTAGGTGTAAACACCCCTTTTATCGGGAACGTCAAAGGCGATTTTCACAAAGCCGATATAAGGGAGCACATACTCCGGTTTGGTGGAGATAAACCCGTCGGCGGGATTTTTGCTGTCCCACGACATAGCCGTATTATCTTCCAGCCCGAAGGTGGAAAGCGGTTTGTTAAAAGTCTTTAACGTCGTCCACTTTACGCCGTCGTTTGAGACATAGAATTTCAGGTTTTTCGGAGTAGTGAGCTTTAAGGCACTGTCCTCTCTGCTGTACAGCGTAATATTGGAGACAGAGTGCATGCCTTTTAAATCAAAGACCATCTCAACGTGGTTATTGGCCTCGTTTTTCGACCGCAGGAAACCGACCCAGTTGGGGTCGTTCAAATTCGCAGTAACGCCGTAGCGACCATCGGTCAAAACGCCGTCTTTACCGTTGTCCGGCAGTCTGGAAACGGTGTACGCTTTATCCCGAACGATGTTGTAAGGAGTTTTGTGGTCGGGATTGTCGTCTACCTCGGTCATAACAGCGATTTCATCCATAAAAATCCACTCGGTAGAGGTGTTGGAAGTAAACCGAATGTAACGCGCTGTCAGATCGGTTTCGCTGGTATACTCAAAACGGGTCAGCACGGGTCCGCCCACAAACTGATCGCTGGTAGCCTCGGCAAGGATGGTCCAATCCTGTCCATTACTCGACAGCTCGATCTTGGCACTGTCAGGCAGGTTGATGCCGGAGCCAGCCATGTTGGCATATTCGATATACACAGACTTAAATGATTCGACTGCGCCCAAATCCAGCGTAACGACGGGAGAATCCTGTTTCGGCAGTCCCGCCCACGCAGGAGGATTGACCTGAAAACCGACCCACTCTTCTTCTCGATAATTTTTACCCGCGCCGTGAATACCGTCAGTCAGCTCCCGCTGATTGGTATCCGGGTAAGCGGTAGAAGGCATATACGAGTATGTATAGGTCTTGCCATAAGCGATATTTGCCGCATCCGGATTCGGAGGCAGTTCAGCCTCACCCTGGTCGGGAATCGTACTGGCCTTCAGAACCCGTACTTCGTCCATAAGCACCATGTCCTTGTCGCCTGGTGTCATGACAAATTTTACATAACGGCCAGTACCGCTGACTTTTTCTTTTGCTCTCGCAATCATTGTCTCGGGGGTGGATGCCTTCTTCACTGAAAAAGCGCCTGCAGAGGTCCAGCTGGACTTGTCGTCGGAAACGAAAACCTCCACCTTAGTAGGCCATTCGGAGTCGGCAATCTCATCCCGGAGGAAATTTAGTTCCACTTGTGCAAACGCTTGGGCACTGCCTAAATCGACAATGACTTCAGCGGTCTCGTTTTTCGCTTTGGAAAAGCCGACCCATCTGCCGTCCAGATAATCCTCGGCGGAACCGTAGAGACCGTCGGTCAGTTTCCCGTTATCGGTGTAATCCTCACCGATTGAATTGGAAACTGTGTAGGTTTTTCCAAACGCCAGGTTATTGGCATCGCCGTCCGGCACATCAACCACAGGGTCGTTGCCTTCGATATCCGATTTGGAAATCGTCACGAGGCATGCAGAGGTGTCGCCGGAAATCTCAAAGCCGTCGCTAAACCGATTAACTACAAACGCCTGATAAGCACCGCTGTCGGAAAGCTGAGCGTTTGAAATTTTTATCGCTTTCTGGTTTTTGAACTGAGGAAGTTCCACATTATCCTTTTTCCAGATAATGCTCACTTCGTCGCCCGGCTCCTCAATCGTGTAATCCATCTTGAGGTTAACGGTATCTCCCTCAAATTTATTTACCTCGGTTGGAAGATCAGTAGTGATTACTGCCTGTCTGGGATCTCGGGGCGTCCAAACACCCATGATCTCCACTTCAGACAGCATCATCCAATACAATCCGTATTTGATGTAGACCTTGACGAAACGTCCAGTGGCCGGGGCGCCAGTCACGGTGTATTCATGGGCATAATCGCCGGATTCACCGGGACCGCCAACGGCAAATTCCGTCCAATTGAGCTTGTCGGAGGAATAGGAAATTTCCACCGATTTCGGAGGAACTACGCCAGCGCTGGCACCGCAGGCATAATGTATTTTGACTTCGTCAAAGGTCTGATTGTAGCCGAAATCGAAAATCAGTTCTGTTTCGTGATTGCCACCGGCATAGCCGACATATGTGGCATCTGTGTACTTCTGCGCACCATAAATACCGTCGGTCAGCTCTTTGTTCCCAGTATCCGGATAAGGATAACTTCCTCCCTCACTGTATGCATCCGTCCCGGTGTACTTCATCCCCAACGCCAGGTTGACTCTTTCGTCGGAATCCTCCTCAGCGCCCACAATTTCTTCATCGGCAAGTACAGAATTCTCTGCGAACGCCAAATCCTCCGCCATAGAATCTTCTGGTTGTTGAGAACTTTCGAGCTCCGAATCTTGGTCAGAAACATCCTCTTTGACGAAAGAACTTTCGTCGGTGTTCTCTGACATTAGAACAGACTCGGTATCCAGCTGCTGGTCTAAATCAAGCGCACCGGCCGGAATGGTACTCGCCATACACGACAGCGCAAGTGCGACAGACAGCAGAGAGATCAGGATCCTCTTTCTCTTTTTGCCTAACATTTTCAATCTCCTTTCTCTATATATGCCCATTACTGCTTTTATAGGCATCTCCAATCCTTTGCTATACCATATAATAATTATAAAAGACCGCCTGTTTATAAAAAGTGTCTTATTTTATCCAAATGGTTTTATTTATACCAATCTTTTTAAGGTATATCAAAAAAAGCCCGTAAAATGGGATTGTTAAAAAATTTTACAGCAAAAAAATGTTATTTTTCAGCAACTTTGTTATATATGGTTTTGCCTCAAAAATCACTATTTTTTCCTCTTTTTGCCTTATTTTCCACAATTTTTCAAACATATCGGCATTTTGATCTTTCATATCTTCTACGACAGAGATAAAAAAGGCGTAATGGCAGTAATAAAGACGCGTTTTTTCAAAAACGCATCTTGTAGTTTTTTAGTTTATGTTTACACAACCATTAAAATTTTTTCAAACCCCTCACCCATGTTATACTAGGGTATTTTGAATATCATCTATAGTATATAACTCATATAACTGCATCAGCTATTTTTTAATAAAAGACTTCCATATCCTTCTGTGCTATGCGCAGCGTCATCCTTTATACTTAAGCTAAACTTGCAGAATGGTTCTACAAGAACAAAACCGGCTGGTCATTTACCAGCCGGTTTGCTCTCTTGAGAGCGATGGAGATAGATCGCTCTCCATTCTATGGGAGATAGAGGAGAAGTTAGCGTATTTTGGACAGCAGCCTACAGATCAAAACCTACTGTAGCTGCTAACGGAATAACAAATGATTTGCCATAAAGTAAGTTCTTTTTCTATTTCACCCAAGCGCCGCTGGCGTCTAGCTTGTATCCGCCTACAGTGGTGTTGGCAGCCATTTTGCCGCTGGCGCCGAAATAGTAGCATTTGCTGTCTACCCAGTTCCAGCCGGTAGCCATTGTACCGTTAGCTTTGAGATAGTACCAAGTACTTCCCTGCTGAAGCCAGCCTGTTTTCATCACGCCGCCTGCATTCAGGTAGTACCATCTGTTTCCAACCTGTACCCAACCCGTGACCATAGCGCCGCTTGCCTTCAGGTAATACCAGCTGCCGCCATTGTAAAGCCAGCCGGTCTGCATGACGCCGCCTGCGTTCAAGAAGTACCAGGTGTCGCCCAGTTTGAGCCAGCCTGTTTTCATCACGCCGTCAGCGTTGAGATAATACCACTTATTGTCAATTTTCTGCCAGCCTGTCTCACGGACGCCGTCAGTATTCAGGTAATACCATTTACCGCCTATTTTGGCCCAACCGGTGACGTACTCGCCGTCCGCGCCTTTCAGCTTGAAGGAACCATCCACTTCTTCCCAGGTGTACTCCTCGTCTGAAGGAGTGTCAGGTTTATCCACGTCGGGTTTCGATGGGGTTGTGCTTCCGCCGCCCCCGATGGAGCCGCCTGCCGTGGAACCGCCGGAAGAAGTGCCGTTGTCTTCAAAACCAGGGCCGTAGAATACATCCATATTAAATCCGGCTCTCTTAGGGTCGCTGCCGCTGGGATATTCAGTGATGTATTCCCGCGGCACATAAGTGCCGTGCATCAATTGATAGCAGTTGTCATAAAATTCTCTCATTACCGGGTCTTTAGAAGCAGCTACTTTACCCAAAGTTCCGCCGCCTTCATACCAGTTACGATAGCATTTGTCACCGTCTGCGCCCAGTTTTACCACTGCGTTTAGATAATCGAGGCCTAAGTTGTACCAACTGGGACGAGTAAACAGGTTGTCGTCAAATTCCATTTCCAAACCGATATTGGAATAAGCCGCAATCTTCAAGGCGGTTTCAACCTGTTTGGTTCCACCGGCGCCAAAGTCCATTTCGTCCTCAGGCTGTTCAAAGAAGTGGTTGGGCTGGAATGCGGTACAGTCAATGCCGTAATCTTTGCCCCACATATAACCGCTGGAGCGATAGTGGGGAATCCAATAGTAATAATAATCGCCGTAGGAATGGGTCTTTTCAGAGGCATATCTCACGCTCTCTCTGAAGTCGAGCTGTTCGTTCAGCTCATACATACCCTTAAAATCAATGTATTCATATTTTCCGCTTAGCATCTCGGTAAAGACCCGATCAATCCACCAATCAGTGGCATATTCCCGGTCTGCCGCTTCTGAGAAGTTCAGATTTTTGCTGCCATCCAGGCTGCCAAAATTGGTTATCAACTCGTCGATACTAGGGAACATGACGACCAACTGGATTTTGTAGTTGGGATCACCCAACTCTTCAGAAGCCCGTTTTGCCGCTTTGTTCAGATTGTCGACGTCGCCGCCTTCTTTAAAGGTCTTGTCGAGATACCATTCCCAGTCTGCGGGACCTGCTTTTTCTTCATTGCCCCACACATTGGAGTAAACTTTGCCGTAACGGGATCTTAATCCCAGTAGGCAAACAGTATCGAACATTTTGTCAATGACCTTTCCTTCGGAATCTACATAGGTTAGGTAGGGACGATACTTTTCAGGTGTCCAATCGCCTCTGTAGGAGTTACTGTCGCTCTGATAGCCATACCAGCCGTTGTAACAGAGAACCATGTCCCGTACACCGTTAGTGGTTTCATCGGAAGCGATCATGTAATCCCGGCCATTTTCCAGCTTGGTCAGGTTGGTGAGAGGTCTGGATTCGTCAGTAACGCCTTTTACGCCGTAAATCTCAATTTCGTCAACCATTTGGCTGCTCTTCAGCTCGATATCCACGCGGACATATCTGGCCTGGAACACGCCGTCCTCAACACCGGTGAGATTTTGGGACTTACCGCTGGTTTCATCAGGATCCTGCCAGCCGTAATGATGGAGGCCTCTGGAATCAGAGATGTTATTGATGGTGTACAAAGGCATCCAGTTTTCCCCATCCATAGATGCGTGCATGTAGATGGACCAGGGAGTCTTTTTACCGCCGTCGCCGGCGCCGCTGCACATGGACATGACGATCTTGCTGATAGAACAGGTTTCTTCCAGATCGACAACGATGGTCTTGAAGGGCCAGCGGTCTACCTGTTTGCCGCTGAGAGGTTTAGCCTGCACAAACTGGACCCAGGCGGGATCAGAAAAGTCGTAAGCGCCTTTGTTACCGTCTGTCAGCTTGGTGCCGTCATCGGGATTGGCGTTAACAGGCTCATCGGGACTCAAGGTGTAAGGTTTGCTGAATGCCAGATTGTAGGGATCGATACCGTCACCCAAACAGGGGCCGGCATTCGCCGTCTTGACATTGACGCCTATGACTTTGATTTCGTCAACATAGGTGTAAACGCCCTGCTCGGCAGGAACGTCAAAAGCCACTTTGACATAGGCAGTATAAGGCTGGGTATATTCTGGACTAGTAGATATAAATGCATCGTTAGGATTCTCACAATCCCAAGTCATCGCTGTATTATCTTCGATACCAAAAGTAGAGATTCCCTTATTAAAGGTTTTCAGAGTGGCCCAATCTTTTCCGTCATTGGAAACATAGAATTTCAGATTTTTTGGGGTGGTCAGCTTCAAAGCCGCATCTTCCCGGCTGTAAAGAGTGATATTGGAGATCGAGTGCATTCCCTGCAAATTGAAGACCATTTCAACGTGGTTATAGGATGCGTTCTTGGACCGCAGGAAGCCGACCCAGTTGGGGTCATGAGCAGTGGCAGTCACGCCGTAACGGCCGTCGGTTAAAACGCCGTCTTCACCGTTGTCGGGAAGTCTCGAGATCGTATAACCTTTATCCCGGACGATATTGTACGGGTCCACTTTGACATCGACGGTTTTCAATACCTCGATTTCATCCATGAACAGCCATCCGCGGGTGGTGGGAGTAGTGGTAAACTTCACATAGCGGGCAGTCATACCCTCCCTGTCGGAGTAGACAAAGCTCTTGAGCATGCCACCGCCGGAAATATCTTTGCCGGTGCCTTCTACGACAGTCTGCCATTCAGTGCCGTCGGAAGAAATTTCCACTTTGACAGCGTCGGGCAACAGGATGCTGGCTCCGCCGTCATAGCAGTATTCGATGCTTACCCCTTCAAAGGACTCAACCCGTCCCAAATCAAGGGTAACGGCGATATCTTCCCGTTCGGTGCCTGCTCCGTTGGGAAGCGCCAGGAAACCAACCCATTCCGGCTCTTTGCTAAATTGTTTGCCCGGCGCATGGATACCGTCGGTCAATTCTTTGTTCCCAGTATCGGGATAACCGCTGTTGGGTTCACGGCTATATGTATAGGACTTGCCGTAAGCCAGGTCATTACTCATATCAACCGGCTTAGACGGTTCTTCTTCGCCCTTATCGGGGATATTGCTTGTTTTCAGAACTCTTACCTCGTCTATGAGTGTAATATCTTTGCTTCCGGGAGTTGCAACAAACTTAACATATCTGCCGGCTGCGTTGACCTTTTCCTGGAAATTGTAAACCATTGTCTCAGTAGTAGTTACGCCCTTTACAGCAAATGTACCGGCGGATTTCCAGCTAGTCTTGTTGTCGGAGGTAAACACTTCTACTTTAGTAGGCCATTCTGCTCCGGCGACCTCATCTCGCAGGAATGTGGCTTCTACCTGCCGAATAGCCTGGGAGGCTCCCAAATCAACTGTTACTTCAGCAGTTGCGGCTTTGGACTTGGAGAATCCGAGCCACCTGCCGTCCAGATAGTCCTCTACTGAACCATAGAGTCCATCGGTCAGCTGGCCGGCATCCTGATAATCCACATCCAGCGAATTAGATATGCTATAGGTCTTCTTAAAGGCCAGATTATTCGGATCGCTGTCCGGGATATCAATAACTGGAACGTCTCCTCCCAGATCCGACTCGGTGATTGTCACCAGACAAGCTGAGCTGTCACCGGAAATTTCAAATCCATCGTTAAAACGATTGATGATGAAAGCCTGATAAGCGCCGCTGTCTGAAACCTGAGCATTTGAAATCTTAATCGATTTCTGGTCTTGAAACTGAGGAAGTTCCACATTGTCTTTTTTCCAGACAATGGTAACGTCATCGCCCATCTTATCAATGGTGTAATCCATTTTCAAGTTGATGGTATCGCCTTCGTATTTGTTGACCTTTTCGGGAAGGTCAAGAGTAACGACCGGCTGTCTCAGGTCACGGGCAACCCAAGTACCCATGATCTCTACTTCAGATAAGAGGAACCAGTAGAGGCCGTACTTCACATAGATTTTGACAAAGCGGCCGGTAACGGGTTCACCTGACAGAGAGTATTCGTGAGAGGTGTCGCCGTATTCGCCTGGGCCTCCGACTGCCCAGGGAGTCCAGTTGAGCTTATCGGAAGAATAGGACACTTCTACTCTTGCGGGAGGAACAACGCCAGCTCCAGCCAGACAAGCGTAATAGAGTCTAATTTCATCAAAGGTCTGGTTATAGCCAAAGTCGAAAACCAGTTCCATATCCCGGTTGCCGCCTGCGTAACCGACATACATGGGATCCTTATAATCAGAAGCACCGTAAATGCCGTCAGTCAGCTCCTTGTTGCCGGTGTCGGGATAAGAAGCCGTCGCACCTTCTTTATAAGGTTCGGTGCCGCTGTACTTCATCCCCGCGGCGAGATTGACCCTCTCGTCGTCGGCTAAAAAATCTTCCGACATAGGGGTAGCATCAGAAGTGATTACGCTGACCATTTCTGAAGATTCTCCATTGAAGTCCTCCAATGATCCTTCCAGATCAGAATCCCCGACCGGTTTGGAAATCTCTTCCTCAGGGTCTTCCGATGACTTAGAAGGTTCTGGTAAAGAGCCCTCCGATGTTACAGCGGACTCGACATTTGTCTGCTCTAATGAATCATATGCGCCAACGGGAATAGCAGTCAACACACATGACATTGCCAACACAATGGAAAGCAGAGATGCCAATGTCCTTTTTCTCTTTTTGCCTAGCATATCCAAATCTCCTTTCTTGTATCTGCCCGCAGCTGACGCTGTGGACCGCTCCAATCCTTGGCTATACCATAATTTCATTATATTCTCCGAATTTTCCTCCAAAAGTGTTTTAATTTTATTTTATGGTTTTTTATTTACTATTTACATTTAAATTATTTAAAAAATATATCAACAATCTTACTAAAAATATTATTTTAGCAAAAAAATTATATTGTAGAGCAATTTAGTGATATTTCTATAAATTTGGGCAAAAAAGATTATTCCTTTATTCAGTTAAATAACTCTTAAAATAAAAAATAAGGCAAAAATATTAAGACAATTTAATTATAATATAAAGCAATTTAGTGTTATAATCAGTATTTAAGTAAATATTTTGTTTTATCGTCATTTTAATGAAGGCTTGTATACTCAAAACAAAATGTCCTCTTTTATAGAGAAAAAAATTTTATGTTTTCTGATAAAATAATCGCTGCCATTATATAATATTTTCTAATATTGATTTTCACATTCATTGGAAAGAGCACAGCCTGTCCTAAAACTAAAATCCGGCAAGGCAAGGAGTCACACTCCTCGTCTTGCCGGATTCTATGGTTTTGGATGATCTTTTTTGCTCAGGCGTTCAGTCGTCATGCGAACCCCACTGTCATAGCCACTAATATAGGCTTTTCTCAGAAGCGCTACCATTTTTTCCTGCATGCCTGATGAAAAGTCATCCATCATATTTTCGATCGTAAATTCTTCTAGAAATTTTTCAAAACCCCATTCCTTCATAGGCCGTTCCTCTGCCCGCTTCCTCCACAGGCTCTGACTTTCTCATCGTAGTTTTATCTCAACATATGAGTCCCAAGACTGCTATAACAGCATATGTTCCCTTAAAAGTGTTGGTGTCTTTCGACTAAACGCCCATTAACACAAGAAAAATATAGGGCAAAATACCCGTGACTGCCTTCATTCTCCTCTTATACTATATGCCGAAATGAGCAAAATCCCTGGTCTGGAAAGCTGGAAAAATCTAGCGGGGCAAAAAGGCCGGATGTAAACCGGCCTTTCTAAAATTTATTTTAGAGTAGACTCCAAAGCTGTCTGAAGCACCGGTTCTATGGTTTGGGCCATGCGGAAAAATCCCAGATCGTTTGGGTGGGTCGCGTCCACCGAGCAGCTGTCCCGATCTCGTCCATCATACAAACTCCATCCGTCGATGAAATAGACATTTTGATCCCCGCGGTTTTTAGCGTTGCGGTAGGTGCGGTAAATCACATCGCGGCGAGCCGACCAGTCAAAGGAAAAACCATTCGTGGTGGGATCGTTTTCCAAAAAAGTAGGCGCTGTGATAAAGATAACAGGGAGATCGGGACTTTTTTCCCGAAACTTCAAAAACATCTTTTCGTGAGTTTTTGCGAGATGTTCCGCATTTGGGGCATTGTAGTCGTAGTCGCACACAAAGACGCTGATGTCCAGGTCAGTCATGTAATCCACTACAGCATCCTCACCGCAGCAATTTCCAGAAAATCCCAAGTTAATATAGTCGATATCTAAATGGCGGGACAGGTATCCTTGGTAGCATAGTCCGGGACGAGAAGCGCAGGCTCCCTGGGTGATAGAGGAGCCGTAAAAGAGCACCGGTTTATCGAACCGATAGTGTCTGCCCTCCCCCACTGTTGCAGAATCCTGCAAACCGATGTACAGATTTTCTACAGGGCTGTATAAGGGAAAATTGATAGTCAGCTGCCGCATTTTTCGGTCGGGAAATTCAATAACGGCTTCATAGCCCTGTCCTTCGTGGGAAGGTGGAAAAAAAGTCCGGAAATAAGTGCTTCCCAGTTCGCCGTCCACATAGAGGTCAAATCCGGCAGAACCAGCCAGCGCCATGTGTCCCATGAGGCAGAGAGAAGGCATTTCGGTTTTTATCGCTACATAGGCAGAATCGGTGGAGAATCGGACTCGGCCGCCCGCCGTACAGAGATTTAATTCCTTTACACCGGCGCTTGTAGCCTCGGCAACCGCTTTGGGCATCCGGAGAAACTGGGGTTCATTTTTATAGTCGTATAGCCCGTAAACCTGAAAAGGTTCTTCCCTAACGTCTAGAAAAACCACATCTTTCTTATCGATAGTAGACTCCACTTTTAAATTTTTGTCAATATCCGATACGTTATTGTTGCCCATACTATATTCTTCCTTCCTGTTATCCCCAAAACACGTTATGCGGTTCGGGCCTTTTCTCTGTCCATATTACACGGATTAAAGGGAAGAGTCAACCCGTTAAATTCTACAAAAAAGTGACGAGATTCCCGGCAAGACATACAAATTCGACAGCAAAAAAGCGGAGCTCCCGCTCCGCTTTGCGTTATTTCCAATTAACCGATGGTCTTATTGTCCTTGAGCACCACGTCGTGAGCGCCGCCTTCTACAATGGAAGTGGAAGAAACCAGCGTCAGCTTGGCGTTTTTCTGAAGCTCCGGTATGCTCAGCACGCCGCAGTTGCACATGGTGGAACGCACTTTAGCAAGAGACTGAGTCACGTTGTCCTTCAGTGAACCGGCGTAGGGCACATAGGAGTCGACACCTTCCTCGAAGGAGAGCTTGGATGCGCCGCCCAAATCATAGCGCTGCCAGTTGCGGGCCCGGTTGGAACCCTCGCCCCAGTATTCCTTCATGTAGCTGCCGTTGATGTTAACCTTGTTGGTGGGACTTTCATCAAACCGGGAGAAATACCGGCCCAGCATGATGAAATCAGCACCCATAGCCAAGGCCAGGGTCATATGGTAATCGTGGACGATGCCGCCGTCGGAGCAGACAGGAACGTACACGCCGGTCTTTTCAAAATACTCGTCCCGAGCCTTGCAGACGTCGATGAGAGCAGTGGCCTGTCCGCGTCCAATCCCCTTCTGTTCCCGTGTAATGCAAATGGAGCCGCCGCCGATGCCTACTTTGACGAAATCCGCCCCAGCTTCCGCCAAGAACAGAAATCCCTCCCGATCTACCACGTTTCCGGCGCCCACCTTGACTGTATCGCCGTAGTTTTCACGAATATAGGCGATGGTGCGCTTCTGCCATTCGGAAAAGCCCTCAGAAGAGTCGATGCAAAGCACGTCCGCACCGGCCTCTACCAAAGCGGGAACCCGTTCTGCGTAGTCCCGAGTGTTGATACCTGCGCCAACCATGTACCGCTTGGAACCGTCCAGCAGCTCGTTGGCGTTTTCTTTATGAGTCGAGTAGTCCTTGCGGAAAACCAAGTATTTGAGGTTTTGTTTGTCATCGATAAGGGGCAGGGAGTTTAACTTGTGCTCCCAAATGATGTCGTTCGCCTCTTTGAGAGAGGTATTTTCCGGCGCGCAGATGAGCTTTTCAAAGGGGGTCATGAAATCCCGAACCTTTTCATTGAGCTCCATCCGGCTGACTCGGTAGTCCCGGCTGGTGACGATGCCCAAAAGTTTGCCGTTAGCAGTGCCATCCTCGGTTACAGCCACAGTGGAATGTCCGTTTCGCTCTTTCAAATCCAGGATGGTCTGCAAAGTGTCGTCGGGCTTGACGTTAGAGTCGCTGATGACAAAGCCGGCCTTGTAATTTTTGACCCGCATAACCATCTGGGCTTCGCTTTCCACCGATTGGGAACCATAAATAAAGGACATGCCGCCCTCTTTGGCCAGGGCGATAGCCATGTTGTCGTCGGAAACCGACTGCATGATGGCCGAAACCAACGGAATGTTCAGCATGACCGGAGATTCCTCGCCTTTTTTAAACTTCACCACCGGCGTCCGGAGACTCACATTCGAGGGAATGCACTCTGCGGAAGAATAACCGGGAACCAGCAAATATTCGCCAAAGGTACGGGAAGGCTCTTCAAAGATAAACGCCATTTCTTATCATTCCTTTCTGGTAGTAGGGCTCTGCCGACAATATAAACAACAAATTCTTTCATCATGATACGGAACACGTATAATTTTATCTATTTTACACCAAATTAACGGAAATGTCCATATCAGTAAGACAAATTTTTTTATTTTAGGCGTTTCTGGCATGATTTCCAAATCGAAGCAAAATTTTTAAGAACCGTTGTATAAAAATTTCCATAATACAGATAATATTGCTGAACTGTTTTCCGCAAAAATTCCGTTTTGCCAAATTCTCTGAAAGAGTCTGGAAAACGATATCAAAATAATCTGTTATGGAGGAAAGATAGAATGAAAGCTACTGGAATTGTCAGACGCATCGACGATTTAGGACGTGTCGTCATCCCCAAAGAAATCCGCCGCACTATGCGGATCCGTGAGGGCGACCCCCTTGAGATATACACGAACTCCGAAGGTGAGGTCATCTTCAAAAAATACTCCCCCATCGGTGAAATCGCAGGTTTCGCCGGGCAGTACGCCGAGGTGCTCCACAAGCTGGCGGGCCTTCCCGCCATTGTCTGCGACCGGGATCACGTAATCGCTGTCTCCGGCATCCCGAAAAAGGAACTGTTGGAGCGCCGGGTGACCCCCGCTTTGGAGGAACTGGCCGACAGCCGGAAATCGGTAGCCTGCACCGGCCCCGACGGCCCGAAAGTTAAGGCGGTGGAAGGGGTTTCCCGCTACGCGGTGGCCTGCTCCCCCATCATCGCCAGCGGTGACGTGGCGGGAAGCATCCTTCTCATTTCCGGCAACGGCGACGATGCCTACGCCACTGACGTGCAAGTGAAGCTGGTCCAGGCGGCGGCAGCCTTTTTGGGCAAACAGATGGAAGAATAGCATAGAGAAAAGAATCACCCCCGCGCTGTGGAAAATCACGGCGCGGGGGTGATTTGCGTCATTAATTTGTGTAGCAATGCTATACAATGTTTGTCCATTTTTTACTGCGTTTCGTATTATAATTTAATATATAGAAGAGAGAGGACGGTAACTACAATTTCCAAAAGAATAAAATGTTTCTTACTTTCTATTTTGGAAAATTCTTTCTAATCTAGAAAATATAGCATACAAAACTATGCTATATTGGTAACACAGTCGACTGATGATACGGAAAGGAGGGATGAAATGACGGATATTTTATTTGACGGAGATAAGCTTAAATACTTACGTGAAAAAAGGGTTGGTCTCTGCAAAAATTAGCAGAAGGACTCAGTACGCCGGAAAAGCCGGTTACTGCCGAACAGCTTCAGGCTCTGGAAAAAATCGTGGAACCCGTGACGATGAAAGACGTCATCGATTTTTGTTATGAACTTTGGAAAGAAGTAAAAAATCTGAAAATGCTGGTAGAATCACAGCATTCCGAGTAAATGACATCAAAGAAAAACAGGAACCGGGCCGGTTCCTGTTTTTTGTTTCCTATCTAATGTTATTACTCGTCCAGCGCCTTCCGCAAAGAAGCCACAAACTCTTCCACTGGGGCCGCCGCTTCCACTCCGTGCTCGGCCACCCGCTCGACGATGGCGCTGCCCACAATGACACCCTCGCAGTACTGCTTCATCACCTTGGCCTGCTCGGGGCTGGCGATGCCGAACCCCACCGCCGCCGGGGCCGCCGTATACCGCTCGATGGCGTCGAAAAACTCCTGGAAGTCGGTGGAAAACCGGTCCCGCACCCCGGTGACGCCGGTGGAGGACACACAGTAGAGAAAGCCCTTGGCCTCACTGGCGATCATCTTGATGCGCTCATGGGAAGTGGGGGCCACGAGGCTGATGGAATAGACCCCCGCGGCGTCGGCAAATCCCTTGATTTCGTCCCGCTCCTCAAAAGGCAGGTCTGGGACGATGACTCCATCGATGCCGCACTCGACGCAGAGGCCGAAAAACCGCTCGGTGCCGAAGCGGAAGATGGTGTTCACGTACATCATGAGCAGAAGCGGCATGTCGGTTTTCTGGCGCAGCTTGCGGACCATCTCGAAGATTTTTTTAAGGGTCGTGCCGTTTTGCAGAGAGCGCAGGCTCGCCTCCTGGATCACCGGCCCCTCGGCAACCGGGTCGGAGAAGGGCACGCCCAGCTCCACCATGTCGGCACCGCCCTTTTCCATAGCCAGCACCAGGTCTATCGTAGCGTCCAGGTTCGGGTCTCCCGCCGTCACAAAGGTGATGAGGGCTTTTCTGCCCTCCTGTTTGAGCTCTTTAAATTTCCGGTCGATTCTATTCATGGATTTGTACCCCCCTGTACCGCGCTACCTGATAAACGTCCTTGTCTCCCCGTCCCGACAGATTGATGAGCATGATTTCGTCCCTGCCCATCTGCGGGGCGATTTTCCGCGCCGCCGCTACGGCATGGGCCGATTCGATGGCTGGAATGATGCCCTCGACTCTACTGAGGTACTCGAAGGCGCAGACCGCCTCTTCGTCAGTGATGGCGACGTAATCCGCCCGGCCCTTCTGGTGCAGGTCGGCGTGCTCCGGCCCGATGCCGGGATAGTCAAGCCCCGCCGAAATGGAATACACCTCGTCGATCTGGCCCTCGTCGTTTTGCAGAAAGAGGGATTTCATGCCGTGGAAGATGCCGGGGGTGCCTTTTGTGAGCGTCGCCGCGTGGAGGGCGGTGTCCACCCCCCTGCCCGCTGCTTCCGCGCCGACCAGGCGGACGCTTTCGTCGGGGATGAAGTCGTAGAATGCGCCCATGGCGTTGCTTCCGCCGCCCACGCAGGCCACGACGCAGTCGGGAAGCCGTCCTTCAGCCTCCATTAACTGCTGTTTTGCCTCAATGCCGATGATTTTCTGGAAATCCCGGACCATAGTGGGATAAGGATGAGGCCCCATGACCGATCCGATGAGGTAGTAGGTGTTTTCGATGTTGGTCACCCAGTCGCGGAAGGCCTCGTTGACCGCGTCCTTGAGGGTTTTGGTGCCGCTCTCGACGGAGTTGACCTTCGCCCCCAAAAGCTCCATCCGGTAGACGTTTAAGGATTGGCGCTCCACGTCGGTGGCCCCCATATAGATTTCACACTCCAGCCCAAACAGCGCCGCCACCGTAGCTGTTGCCACGCCGTGCTGGCCTGCTCCCGTCTCGGCGATAATCCGCTTTTTGCCCATCTTTTTGGCCAAAAGCATCTGCCCTAAGACGTTGTTGATTTTATGGGAGCCGGTATGGTTTAAATCTTCCCTTTTAATGTAGATTTTTGCCCCGCCCAAATCCTTTGTCATCTTCTCCGCATAATAGAGCATGGACGGCCGCCCCGCGTAATCCCGATAGAGAGCGTTCAGTTCTTCAATAAACTGCGGATCGTTTTTATAATGATCATAGGCTTCGTTTAATTCGTTCACCGCCCGCATGACGGTCTCGGGGACGTATTGCCCACCGAAATCCCCAAATCTTCCAATCTTGCTCATGATTTCCCATTCCCTTCTTCATCCGCTATCCAAGCGGAACTGCCGCAAACAAGGCGGCGATTTTATTTCTGTCTTTGCAGCCGTCCGGGCCTTCCACCCCGCCGGAAATGTCGATTCCGAAAGGGTGCATCGTCCGTATGGCTTCTATGATATTCAGCGGCGTAAGCCCCCCGGCCACGAAAAATGTATTTTTCGGCGGATGCTCCGCCACTATGTTCCAGTTGAAAGATTTTCCCGTGCCGCCATAGACTTTTTCAGTATAACTGTCCAGGAGCAGGATGTCAACATCTGTCGAATCCGCCTGGACGATGTCACCCTCCTCCCGGACACGAACCGCCTTCCAGATGGCGGTTCCCGCCGGCAGCAGCGTACGCAAGCGCCGGATGTACGTCCCGTCCTCGTCCCCGTGGAGCTGTACCGCCAAAAGCCCGCAGAAATCGGCAGTCTGTGCCACTTCCTCCGGCGGGGCGTTGACGAACACCCCCACCGGCTTCACCCGAGAGTCGAGCTTCTGGATCAGCTCTGCCGCCTCCCGCGCCGTCACCCGCCGTTTGCTCTCCGCAAAGACGAAGCCCGCGTAATGTGGGAGGAATTCGTTGAGGAAATGAATGTCTGCTTCCCTGCGGATGCCGCAAATCTTCACCTGAACCGGCATAACGCCCCTCCTTTACGAAAGTCCCCGCAGCTGCCGCAGTTTCGCCGCCATGTCTCGGCTTTTCATCAGCGTTTCCCCGATGAGCACCGCGTCGGCGCCATGCTGTCGCACCGTCTTCATGTCCTCCCGGCTCCCGATGCCGCTTTCGCTGACTTTGACGACACTTTTTGGAAGCCGCCCCACCAGATTTTTCGTCGTATCCAGCGAAACCCGAAAGGTTGCCAGGTCCCGGTTGTTGATACCAATGATGTTAGCCCCCGCTTTTATCGCCGACTGAAGTTCCACTTCGTTGTGCACCTCGGTAAGGCAGTGAAGCCCCAGGCTTTTTGCAATGCTCATAAAGCTCACCAGCGTTTCAGTGTCCAAAAGCGCCGCGATCAGCAGGACGGCGTCCGCCCCAATGACCCGCGCCTCGTAAATCTGGTATGGGTCGATGATGAAATCCTTCCGGAGAATCGGAAGGCGCGTCGCCTTGCGGACTTCCTTGAGATATTCGCTCCCCCCCTGAAAGTAAAACTCCTCTGTTAGGCAGGATATGGCCGCCGCTCCGCCTTTTTCATAGGCTTTGGCGAACTCGGCGGGACAGAAATCCTCCCGGATGACCCCTTTGGAGGGAGAGGCCTTCTTTACCTCGGCGATCACCGAAAGCCCCTCCATTTTGAGTGCCCCGTAAAAATCCAGCACTGGCCTTTTTGCTTCTAGTGCGAGCTTCTGCATCTCTTCGCATGATATTTTCTGCTTTTCCCGAGTGAGCTGCTGATGACGTTTTTCTACAATTTCGTCCAGTATCACGTTTTCGTCCCTTTCTATTCCTTGGCCAGAGCGTTCGTCTTGTCTTTCAGGGCGTTCAGCTTCTCAAGAGCTGCGCCGCTGTCGATAGATTTTTTCGCCATCTCGATGCCCTCTCCGATTGAGGAGGCGGCCCCCGCCGTGTAGAGGGCGCATCCGGCATTCATCAAAACGATCCCCCGTCTCGGGCCCCGCTCTTTTCCGCTGAGAATGTCCACGGTGATGCGTGCGTTTTCCTCTGCTGTCCCGCCGACGATCTCGTCAAGTTTCCCTTCCAGCACCCCGAACTCTGACGGCCGGATGGCATACTTGATAAGTTTCCCTTCCCGGATTTCACAGACCTTAGTGGGGCCGGAGATGGATATTTCGTCCAGTCCATCCTCCCCGTGGACCAGCATGGCCCCCTTGACGCCCAGATTCATCAGCACCTGTGCCATGGGCTCCATAAGCGCCTCGTCGTACACGCCTAAAAGGATGTAGTCGCTGGCCGCCGGATTGGCCAGCGGACCCAGGATATTAAAGACGCTGCGAACCCCGATTTCTTTTCGGGGCATGGCGGCGAACTTCATGGAACCGTGAAAAGCCGGAGCGAATAAGAAGGAAATACCGCATTCTCTGAGGCACTGGGCCGCCTCGTCCGGCGAAAGGCTCAGAGTGAAGCCCAGGGCTTCCAGCACATCGGCGGCGCCGCTTTTGCTGGAGACACTGCGGTTGCCGTGTTTTGCTACCGCCGTTCCCGCCCCCGCGATGACAAAGGACGAGGTGGTGGAGATGTTGAAGGTGTTCGCCAAGTCACCGCCGGTGCCCACGATGTCGATGACCGGGAAGTCGTGCTTCACGTTTTTGCCCTTTTTCCGCATGACCTGGGCGAAGCCGGTGATTTCCTCGGTAGTCTCCCCCTTCATCCGCAAAGCAGTGAGAAAGGAGCCGATCTGAGCGTTGGTGGCTCCGCCGCTCATGATGCAGGTCATGGCGTCAAAGGCCTCTTCCCGGGTCAAATTCTCCCCTTCAATGGCCTTGAAAATGTAGGGTTTCAGGGCGTTTCGCTGGGCGGGCGGGATTTCACTCTGAGGAGTATTCAGCGGCGTTACCGAAAGGTTAGGCACCAGGTTTAAGAAGTTTTCCAGCATCCGTCCGCCGCATCCCGTCAGGATGGACTCCGGATGGAACTGGAGCCCATAGGTCAGGTGCTCTTTGTGCTTCACCGCCATGATCTGCCCCACTTCGTCTTCGGCGAGGATTTCCAAGGTATCGGGCAGGCTCTCCCGCTGGATGATGAGAGAGTGGTACCGGGCCACTTCGATACTTTCCGGCAGCCCCGCCAAAATGGGGTCACGTTTGAGCAGCGTTATGCTGCTGGCCTTACCGTGCATCAGCTGGATGGCGGGCACCACCTTGCCGCCAAAAGCCTCCCCAATTGCCTGATGGCCCAGGCAGATGCCTAAAATGGGGATTTTGCCGCTGAAATGCCGGATGGCCTCTTCGGAAATGCCCGCCGAGCTAGGGTATCCGGGGCCGGGGGAGACGATTAAAGCCTGCAAGCCCATCTTTTCCATCTCGTCGATGGTGATTTTGTCGTTTCGCACCACCTGTATATCCGGGCAAAGGGGGCCGATGGCCTGGTAAAGGTTATAAGTGAAGGAATCGTAGTTATCTAATAGTAAAATCATCTGAAATCATCCTTTCCGGGCCGCCCTCATTCCGCGTCGGCCTCTTCCATGGCGCGCAAAACGGCGTTTGCCTTGTTTCTTGTTTCCTCGTATTCCTTTTGAGGGTCGGAATCCGCCACCACGCCGCCCCCTGCCTGGACGTAGGCCCTGCCATTGCGGTAAAGTGCCGTCCGGATGGCGATGCAGGTGTCGATGTTGCCGTCAAAGCCCAGATAGCCGATGGTGCCGCCATAGAGGCAGCGCTTTTTGTTTTCGAGGGCGTCGATGAGCTCCATGGCCCGCACCTTGGGCGCACCGGACAAGGTCCCCGCCGGCAAGGCCGCCAATAAGGCGTCCACCGCCGTTTTGTCCTCCCTGAGGATGCCCTTTACATCGCTGACCAAGTGCATCACCTTGGAGTATCGTTCCACCTGCATGAAGTTCGTCACTTCCACGGTGCCGAACTTTGAAACCTTCCCCACGTCGTTGCGTCCCAAATCTACCAGCATGGTGTGCTCCGCCCGCTCCTTGGGGTCGTGGAGAAGGGTTTGTTCATTTTGCCGGTCCGCCTCTTCGGTGAGCCCCCGGGGAATGGTCCCGGCGATGGGTTTTGTGGTGACGATGCCCTTTGTGACGTTGACGAGCATCTCAGGGGAAGCCCCTGCAATTTCGTACCCCTTGCACTTAAAATAATAAAGGTAGGGGGAAGGATTCGACGATCGAAGCTGCCGATAAACCGAAAATGCGTCCGGCGGGTTTTCAATTTCGAACCGCTGGGAGGGCACGATCTGGAAAATATCCCCGGCAACGATGTGTTTTTTCGCCTCCTCCACCATCTTCATGTACTGCTCCTTGGTAAAATTGGAGCGAACCGTCATGGCGGGCTTTTGGGATTTTTTCGCCGGCCCCGGCCGGTAATTCTTGATTTTTAAAACCAGCGCCTTTGCTCTCAATTCGCACTGTTCGTACTGCTCTTTCACATCCCCGCCCCTGCGGATGTTCATAATTACCACCGTTTTGCTGCTCAAGTGGTCGAAGGCAACAATTTCATCGTATAAAAACAGGTTGCAGTCGGGGAGCTTCAAATCGTCCTCCGGCACCTTCGTGAGGGTGGGCTCCATGTACCGAACGGTGTCGTAGGAGAAGTAGCCGACGAGTCCGCCGGTCATTTTCGGCTTATTGGGGAAGGTCGGCGACTGATAGTCTTTCATCACATTGGACAGAAAACCCGCCAAATCAGTGAAAGATGTGCACTCCTCTCCGTCTTCGGTGATTTTGACTGCGGCGCCCTGCTCAATCCGCAGCTCTAATTTGGGACGAACGCCGATGAAGGAGTATCTGCCCCATTGACTGCGGTTGTCCACGCTTTCCAGGATAAAACAGGTTCCTTCGCCCTGCTGGAGGGCGTCGAAGATGTGGATGGGTGTAAAGGTGTCGGCCAGGGCCTCATAGAAAACAGGCACGACCGGATAGTCGTGAAGCAGGCTCTGAACGTCATCAATGGTTGGATACAGCATCGTTATGATCTCCTTTTCGTATATTTTTTGGGTTATTCTAATAGAATTGGATCTGCCTAGATACATTTGAGCAACAAAAAAAGCCCATCATCCCTACACATGGGACGATAGACCTCGTGGTGCCACCCAATTTCGAGAATAATGAACATTCTCCTCATTTCAGGTACGCAGCGAATCACATGACTTCAGGTACGCAGCTTCGCATCAATACCCTATCCTTTAACGCAGGAATTACGTCACAGGCTACAGCGGAAAATCCGTTTCACCCTGCTCCTCACAAATCCATTCGCTCACATCGTATGTGCCGGATTCACACCAACCGCCGGCTCTCTGAAACACCGTCATGCAAGTTACTTGCTTTTGTTCACAGGATTTTGTTTTATTGATTTAGTTCCCTAAATTGTTTCAAATTATACTCCTGCCGTTTAGGTTTGTCAAGGGGTTTTAGAAAACTTTTATAGAAAAATTTCCTAATCTAACTTCCTCGACAAACGCGCTTATTTCTTCTGGTTCTCGATTTTCTCGGCAAGTTCTGTGAGATACAGCCACCGTTCCGTCTTTTCCTCCAAATCCCGCTCCAGCTGTTCCTTTTCCCCTACTAGCTCCTGGAGCTTTTCAAAATCGCTGGCGTTTTCCTCGATGGCCCGAGACGTTTCCGCAATTTTTTCTTCAAGGGATGCGATAACGTTTTCGATTCCATCGTATTCCCGCTGTTCCTTAAAGGTGAATTTGAGCTTTTGGGGAGGCGCTACCTTCCGCGTTTTTTCTTTTTTCCCTTTGACGACAGCTTCTTTGGGTGCTTCCAGCGCCTTTGCCTCCAGATACTCAGTGTACCCGCCCAAGTAAGCGCTCACCCGCCCCTCACCGTCAAATTCCAGCAGGGAATCCGCCACCTTGTCGAGAAAATACCGGTCGTGAGATACGGCGATGACCGCACCTTCAAAGGAGTCGAGATAGTTTTCGAGAATGGTCAGCGTCTGGATGTCCAAATCGTTTGTAGGTTCATCCAGTAGCAGGACATTCGGCGCTTCGATAAGGATGCGCAACAAAAAAAGCCGTCTCCGTTCGCCGCCGGACAGCCTGCCGATTTGATTGTACTGCAAGTCGGAAGGGAATAAAAAGGTCTCCAGCAATTGTGAGGCGGTCAACTTTCCTTCCGGGGTGTCCACCGACTCGCCGTGTTCCCGGATGTAGTCGATGACCTTCATCTGCGGGTCCATTTCCTCGCACTCCTGGGAAAAATACCCCATCTTGACCGTCTCGCCTACAATGATCTCCCCGTCGTCCGGGATAAGCCGCCCGCTGACGATTTTCAGGAAAGTGGACTTACCGCTGCCATTTTTACCAACAACACCGATGCGGGCATTTCGGTGTACCATCAGGTTCAGCCCGCTGATAAGGGTCTTCTCCCCAAACCCCTTGGATATTTCCTTCAGTTCAATGGTCTTTCGCCCCAAACGACTGGATATGGATGCCATTTGGAGGCTTCCCGTCTCAGAAGGGCCTGCCCCGGCCTGCATGTCTTTCAGCCGGTCAATGCGGTATTGGCTCTTGGTACCTCTGGCCTTCGGCCCCTGATGGATCCATTCAAGCTCCTTTTTGATGAGGGCCTGCCGCTTGCGCTCGCTGCCTGCCGCCATTTCCTCTCTCTGGGCCTTCAGTTCCAGATAGCCTGAATAGTTGGCCTGGTAACTGTAGAGTCGCCCCCTGTCGATTTCGACGATGCGGTTTGTCACCCGGTCTAAAAAATACCGGTCATGGGTCACCATCAGCAAAGCGCCCTTAAACTTTTTCAGATATCCTTCCAGCCAGGAAATCATCTCGTTGTCCAGATGGTTTGTAGGCTCGTCGAGAATGAGCAGGTCACAGGGATGGACGAGGGCACTGGCCATAGCCGCTCTTTTTTTCTGACCGCCGGAGAGAAGGTTCACTTCTTTGCCAAAGTCATAAAGCCCCAGCTTTGTGAGAATGGCTTTCGCCTCAAACTCCTTTGCTTCCCGATCCTGGGCGCTCAGGCCCAGAAAAACCTGTTCCAGCACAGTGACCCCTTGACCAAAAACTGGATTTTGGGGAAGATAGCCCACGGTGATACCTCCGGGACGATTCACCATTCCCGTATCTGGCTCCTCAAATCCCGCCAAAATTTTTAGAAGAGTTGACTTTCCTGTCCCGTTGACACCGATGAGTCCCACTTTGTCCTTTTCATCTATAATAAGGGACACATCCTCCAAAAGCGCCTTATCGGTATAGCTTTTTCCGACATGTTCCGAAGATAATACCAGCATTTTGGTTCCTCCAAATAAAATTACAGCAAAAATCTGTTCTTTATATTGTACCGCGTTTCCAAAAAAATGTCCAGTTCGGAGACACATGATTAGCGCGAGAGCGCCTCTTTGCATCATTTTGGGGATTAACATCAGAACAAAACCGACCGATAATAATCAGCCGGTTTTGTTTTTGAGAGGATTGGAGATCTTTCTCTCAGATGTATAGGAGATCAGGAGATAGCATTGTAGGTGTAGCATCGCTGCAGATATACCTAAAACATGGTTTGAATCATGTTCAGGCAGGTGTTATTTCACCCAAGCGCCGGAAGCGTCTAACTTGTAGCCGCCTACGGTGGTATTTGCCGCCATTTTTCCGCTGGCGTTAAAGTAGTAGCAGTTGCTTCCTACCCAGTTCCAGCCGGTCGCCATGGCGCCGCTGTCTTTCAGGTAGTACCAGTTACTTCCCTGTTGTAGCCAGCCGGTCATCATAGCGCCATTGCCTCTCATATAGTACCAGGTATTGCCTACCTGCACCCAGCCGGAGTTCGCCATGCCTCCCCATTCATAGAGGTAATAACATACCCCTTCATCTTTGAGCCATCCCGTCTGCATGATACCGTCTGCGTCCAAGAAGTACCAGGTGCTGCCCAGTTGGAGCCAGTCTGTCGCCATCACACCGTCGGATTTCAGATAGTACCACTTGCTGTCTACTTTCTGCCAGCCGGTAGTCCGGATGCCTTCCTCATTCAGATAGTAGGTTTTGCCGTCTACTTTGGCGAATCCGGTCACGTATTCGCCGTCGGCGTCTTTGAGTTTATAGCTGTCTTCTGTCTCTTCCCAGGTGTATTTTTCGTCGCCGGTGGGAGGAGTTTCGGGTTTAGAGGGGGCTGTGTTTTGGCCACCGCCATTTAAAGAACCGCCACCGCTAGAACCGGAGTTGACAACTCCTTCCTGGGAATAGCCGGAACCAAAGTTAACATCGATATTGAAACCTGCCGTCCAAGGATGCTGTCCCGTAGCATACTCGGTGATGTACTCTCTGGGCTGATAAGTGCCCTGCATCAGCTGGTAGCAGTTGTCGTAAAATTCTCGCAAAACTGCATCTTTAGATGCGGCCAGCTGCCCCAGCGCGCCGCCGCCTTCATACCAGAAACGGACAATATTGTCACCCTGGGCATCCCATTTTGCCAAAGCATTTAGATAATCCAGGCCGACGTTGTATTTGGAAGGACGTAGACCTAGTTTATGGTCAAATTCCATTTCGATGCCGATATTTGCGTAGGATGCAAGTTTTAATGTTTTATCTATCTGTTTCTCACCGCCCCAGGCCCTTGTGCTTTCATCTTCCGGATTGTCAAAGAAGTGATTGGGCTGCAATGCAGTACAGTCGATACCGTATGAAGAGCCGATATAATTTCCCGCACCAGCTGTGTCATGGGGAATCCAATAATAGAAATAATCACCCATGGAATGAACTTTCTCTGTGGCATATTCTATGCAATCCGGGAAATCCAGCTGTTCAATTAGATGGTAGAATCCGACGAAATCAATGAATTCGTAATTGGCGTCGTTTATACGCTGAACAGCTTCTTCAATATACCAATCCGTAACATATTTCCAGTCTTCTTCAACAGAAAGATTGAGATTTTTCCGCTCTCCCAAATCGCCAAATTCGGTAAGGTTTCTATTGATTCCGGGGAACATGAGCACCATCTTGACCTTATAGTTGGGATCATGAAGCTCCTCGGAGGCTTTCTTTGCTGCTTTGTTCAGATTGTCAACAGCCATTCCTTCCCCCAGCGTCCAGTCCAAATACCATTCCCAATCCCGGCCGATGGATTTAACGTAATCATTCCCCCAAACATCGCTCAGGTTAGATCCTCGTTGGGAAGTCAGCGCCAGGAAACAAACCGTATCATACATCGTATCTTGTACATTTCCTTCGGTATCCACATAGGTGAGATAAGGACGGTAACGTTCTGGTGTCCAGGCGCCCTTGTAGTTGCTGGTCTCTTCGTCCCAGCCACCGAAACTGTTGTAGCAGAGGACCATATCTTTTACACCATTAGTGGTTTCTTTGGATGGCCTCATAAAATTTTTACCTTTTTCCAGTTTGGTGAGGTTAGTCAGCTCTCTGGTTTCTTCGGTAATATTTTTAGAACCGTAAACCTCAATCTCGCTGAATCGGTTGTTCCCACCGGTGTAAGAGTCAACTCGTATATACCTTGCCTTATAGCAGGAATTTTCGTCTCCAGTGTAGTCGGTAGTCCTTCCGGCGGTGTCCTCGTTATGCCAGCCAAAGTTGCAAAGTCCCGCAGTCGGCATATTTTTACAGTCGACGGTTAGAGAAAGAGGCATCCAGTTTTCGCCGTCCATAGATGCGAAAGTTTTAACGGCGGTCGGAGCAACGTTGCCTGCCGCAAACTGCCCGTTGCAAGTGTAGAAGGTTATTTTGTTTACAGCATAAACGTCTTCTAGGTCGATGACAAACTGTTTGATCGGCCATCTGTCCAGAATACTGCCGGTAGGGGTGGAATAGATATCTGCCCCTACCCAGCCGGGATCGCTGAAATTGTAAGGGGCAATATAACCGTCAGTCATTTTTACTCCGTCGTCGGGATAGTTGTTGGCGGGCTCGGCAGGAGTAAAAGTATAGGGCTTTTGGAAGGCGACATTGTAAGGAGCGATACCGTCACTGAGGCAGATACCGGAATCGGAAGTTTCTGCAAATACACCTTCAATTTTGACCTCGTCGATGTAAACTAAAAAATTGCGATCCTCCGGTACATCAAATGCAATCTTCACATAAGCCGTATAAGGTTTTTTCACGCCTTCTTTATTCGAAATAAAGGTATCGTATTCACTGTCCCAAGTCATGACGACGCTGTCGCTTAAACGCATGAGCGCGGTATTATTCTCCGGAAAGCTCTTCAAAGTAGACCATTTTTTTCCGTCATTGGAAACGTAAAACTTGAGATTTTTGGGCGTGGTCAGTTTCAGCGGGGCATCCTCTCTCGAATAAACTTCTATCTTGGAGAGAGAATGGTTGCCTTTCAGGTCAAAAACCAGTTCTACGTAATTTTTATCTGCATTTTTCGATTTGGAGAATCCTAGCCAGTTCTTGTCCCGTCCGGTTCCGGTCACGCCGTAGCGCCCGTCGGTCAAAACGCCGTCCAGGCCGTGATCGGGATCTCGGGAAACGGTATAACCCTGCCCTCGTACAATATTGCACGAATCTGGAATCACATTGGTTTCTTTCAAAACCTCAATTTCATCCATGAAAAGCCAGCCTCTGTCGGGCATGGTCGTAAATCGCACATAGCGACCAGTCATTCCCTCTGCGTTGGCATAGGAAAAGCGTCTCACGGAACCCGTACCGGTACATTCAGCTCCTGATCCTTCTGCAAGCGTCTGCCAGTTCTCCCTGTCGCTGGACAGTTCGATTTTAATAGTTTCGGGTAGATAAATATGCGGCGCGTCCCAATAACCGTATTCGATACATATTTCCTGAAAATCCTCGTCCTTACCTAAATCGAGGGTTACGACAACTTCCTCCGGATCTTCCTTACCTTCTGGAGCCCCCAGAAAACCGACCCATTCCGGATCATAGAACTTTACACCTGCGCCGTGGAGGCCGTCGGTCAGTTTGCGGTTGCTTTTATCGGGATAACTGGTGTTTGGTTCCCGGTTGTATTCATAGAGTTTGCCGTAGGCAATGTTGTTGCTCAAATCAGGCTGAGGTGGGGCTTCCTCCTCGCCCCGATCCGGAATATTGCTTGTTTTTAAAACCCGTACCTCATCGACTAAAAGGGTGTCTCCTTTGCCTGGAGTAAACAGAAATTTTACATACTGTCCAGTTCCTGTTACTTTTTCATAAAAATTGGAAAGAGCCGTTTCAGTATCTGAAGACTGTAAGATGGAGAAAGCCCCCAGCGATTTCCAGGTTGACCGATTGTCAGAGGTGAAAATTTCAGCAGTGACAGGCCAATTGGAGTCTGCGACTGCGTCCTGCAAGAATCTCGCTTCTACCTGCTGGAAGGATTGGGAAGAACCCAAATCCACCACGATTTCGATAGTCGCGTTTTTGGTTTTGGAGAATCCCAGCCATCTGCCATCCAGATAATCTTCTTTAGAGCCGTACAGACCGTCAGTCATCTGTCCGATGTCTTCATATTCCTCCAAAAGAGAATCAGATACCCAGTACTCTTTTCCATAGGCCAAATTGTTTGAGTCAGCGTCCGGCGTGTCCACTACAGGGTCATTGCCACTGAGAGCCGATTTGACAATCGTGACCGGACATGCAGCGCTTCCAAAAGAGAACTCGCTGCCATCATCAAATCGGTTTATCACTGTAACCAGATAACTGCCGCTGTCGGATACTGCTGCGTTTTCGATTTTCAAGGTTTTCTGGTTTTTGAATGCGGGAAGTTCCACTTCATCTTTTGTCCAGATGATTTCCTGTTCACTGCCCATTTTGTCAATGGTATAATCCATTTTAAGATTGAGGGTGTCGCCCTCATACCTCTTTACTTCATTGGGAAGTTCGGTGGTGATTTCAGGAAGTCTCGGATCTCTAGGGGACCACTCGCCCATGATTTCCACCTCGGATAGAAAAAGCCATCCCGCTCCCCAATCGATATTTATTTTCACGAAACGTCCAGTGCCGGGCTCTCCGTTGATGGTACATTCGTTTTCGGAGGAAACGCCGCCGCCTGTTCCGAATTCTGTCCAGTTGACCTTATCTTTGGAGTAAGATACCGCCACATTCTTTGGCGGATTGATAGAGGAGCTTGGCTCGACAATATAATGGAGCGTAAGCGAGTTAAAGGTCTGATCGTAGCCAAAGTCGACGATCAGATTTGCTCTCCCTCCGGCGATACCGACGTAAGCCGGATCAAAAAAATTAGTTGTACTGCCGATAACGCCGTCTGTTAATTCTTTGAAACCGCTATCCGGGTAGTTGCTGCCTATATTATCCAAATAGTCTCCCGAATATTCGCAGTTAAGGGCCAGATTGGTCTGTTCCTCTGTGTTCTCATCGTCGAAAATCTCCGCATCGCCTGCTTCGACGGGAATCGAACTGAAGATACAGGAAATTGCCAGTATTGTTGCTACTATAGAGGCAAATTTCTTTTTACTTTTCATATGAATCTCCTTCCTTTTTTCAATGGCCCTAAAGCTCATTTTAATTGGAATTGTCTTCTTTGGTTACAGTATAGCATGCAAAAGCGTATGCGTCTTTGCATATAATGACATTGAATTAAACGATATTGATATTTTCTACGGCAGCTTGTTTATCCTCAATGCCGAGACATGTGCAGATGACTGCCAAAGAGTGCTACATGTTGCCGGAGGGCAATTACTCAGTAACCTGTGCTACTTCGGCGCCGCTGCCTATTTATTTGAGCGATTTTAATATTAATTGACGACATTATCAGCCATATATGTACAAGCCGTTCCCAGCTTTCCCGTATACCGCCGCAGCGACCGGCAGTCATGAGCTGAATATCAATCGAGAATATAGCATGATTAAGGATTATCAAACGTTTCTCAGCTTGACCACGCGGCAGTAGTGGCGAGACAGCGAAAAAATCAAGGTATCCTTGAAGGCGCATGTAGATTTTCATCCAGAGCTCTCCCACAATATAACAGCTATCCAGCGACAGAAATTCTTGTGCCTACTCCTCGACCAGATTAAAGAAGGGGACAACCACCAAGCCGTCACTGAAGAGGCGAGGGTAAATTTTGACGCGGATACGCTCTTGCAGGGTGATGTCACCGGTGCGGTGCCCACTGACACAACCTGATTTCTTTCCCGCCCAGCGCACATCAATACAAAGGTCTGCCGCCAAAGAACTGCAGGTCTCACTTTGAGGCTGATACTGATGAAAAGCATTTACCCATTTTTTCATTAATGTCGTGCGCCCTCACTTATAGATTATTACTCAAAGAAACCCCTCAAAAAGTCTGAAAGAGGTCCGTCATATACAGCCTCGGCCAGATGCTCAACTCCCATTTGATTTCCCCAGCTGTAATTAATCAGTGTCCGACCTTTATACTCGCATAAATCGACATCGCTGTTATTAACATCCAAAGCCTCTTCGATGCGTTTCTGCTGTTCACGGGTCAAATTAAAATTGGCGATTTTTTTATCCTCTGCATCGTCGAACATTATAACCGGATTTACAGGGCTTAATTCCCATTCTTTCAGGTTGTGGCTCCGGGCGATATAAGGCACAAAGCCCCACGCCGGTATCTGTTCCAGATAAATCATATAATAATAGTCATCCTCCGGCAGATAACGAATGACTGGACACGCTGTGTAACGATCTTTGGAGTGGACGCATTCCTTAGAGGCCATGGTCCAGTTCCATGCATCGTCTGAAAGGGCAAAATACATGGTAAACGGTACACCACATTCCTCACTGGGCGCACCCATTTCAAAGGCCATCACGTAGCCGTCTTTGCCGCGGCAGACGGAAGTATTGAATAGCTGCCATCCCGGCAGATGAAGCGCAACCTTGCTTTCCCAGTGTTCTAAATCCGTTGAACGGAATACCGAAATCGTATCAGATCCGGGGTGATCATTGACACCATATACATAAGTCACACCATTTTCGTGAAAAGCACTGCCAAAATGATACCCTGCTGCAAACGACGGTGTGACAGTGTTATGAAAGACATCCTTAAACCGAAAATAGGAGTTATCGGTCTGATTATCCCAGTATTTTTGTTTACCCCCGCGAATGTATTCAAAGCGGTATAATGTATCCCCTATCACCAACGGTGTTGTTTCTACTAAATCGACATCAATCGTTCCCAATCTGCGAATATAAGGTTTGTTAATCATGGTAAAATTCCTCCTAAATATTGATGCATAAAACTTTCGTGTATGTGCGGTGTATTCGGTTTGTTTTGACCTTGCTATGAGTTTGGCGAGCAGATAATTCTGTCAACTGATTTATACACGATTTGAGCCAGCTGACGATATCCTTCCTCCACAAAATGAATACCATCATCCGTATGTAGCTTTGAATGGCTCTCAGATACAGAAAATAAATCTATCACAGGGCTTCCGTACTCCTTCGCGGCCTGTTCTGCAACTGCATTTCGTTTTATAATACGTGTCAGCCTTACCGGATCCGTTACCGCCGTTGATAACACTACGGCAATGGGTGTATCTGAAAATTCTGTTTTTAAAAAATCGAGCATTTTTCTAAAATACATCGGATATGACACTTCGTCATCCAAATGCCATCCGTGAAGTCCGTTATTAAATAACACTATAGATCGATAACCTTGCTGTTGAGCAAACAGACGAAGCATCTTAGTATAAAATGGATTATCTAATGCTTTTGACGTTCCAAATCCATCAAATAATATCTGATTATCTGATGCGGCAGTAGCAAATCTTCGAATGCCACAAGAAATAGAATCTCCGATATATAAAACCCGTTGTGCTTCCGTATCGTAGGCGCGCTCACACCAGTTATTTTCCCATTCATAAGTTTCTAATTTCTGTCTGATATTTTCATGCTCATATGTAAAACTATTTTCCATATACAACTCCAATCCGAGTATTCAAAAGTCATCATACATATTGTGTATACCTCTTTATTTGATTCGATTGCCTGCAATAAAGTTTACCGCCTCTGTTGGAACCTCAATGCTATGAGGATGGTGTCCACAGCCGGGCTTCACAATCACTTTTACCGGTAGGTTTCTCCTGAAATATATGTCGGCCAGCTTTTGCCCGTTATCCGCATAAGGAACAATTTTATCGCTGTCTCCGGCGATTAACAAAAGTGGCAGTTTCGTATCAGCCAACTCATCCAAATGGTGAACAGGACTTCCCTGAAAAGTCTCTGCTTCCTCCTCTGTTATACCGTAGCAGAGCTTGCACTCTTCCCAGCATTGGGCATCCTCTTCACTTTTTCCAGCTTTCGGCCAACTTAGAATATCCAGAACAGGTGCATCAAGATACAGTGTGGAGACATCCTGCGGATAAGCCACGGAATAGTTAAATGCATATAATCCGCCGCGTGAAAAGCCAAATAAATCTGCTTTTTCGCACAACCCATATTCTGACACAAGATAATCATGAAACTTTTTCATATCCGTGACCGCGCTGGGGCAACCGTACCGATCGGACAAATTGCAATATACAATATGCCAGCCCTTTTCAAGAAGCGCTCGGTCGACCTGATTGAACGCATCAAAAAATTCTGCACGCCAGACCCAATACTTTTTTTCAGATGGCTTTTCTGGTTTGACCAAAATGCAAGGATGACCGTTATGTATAAATTTTAATTTCATAGATAACCACCTCCTTCATTCAGCTTTTCTATCTCTTCAAAATTGTTTTCAGCTGATTGTTGTTCCCCACATGATCAGTTTTTGTAAAACCCCAAATCTTGCCCTGGATTATGAGGCGTAAAACTGAAATATGTCAGGCTGTCCCGCCGTTTTTCAAAAAGCATCCGCTTAATTTCATTATACCGTTGCAATGCCGGTCTGTCTTTGTGTATAATGATGTTAAGTTGGACGATATTGACATAATTCTCAAAAAAGGAAGCATCTATCATGCAATTTCTGGCCGGCCATGAACACCCAGTGCGGGGCACATTTGATTTTCCTGTGGAGCTCTATTATGTAGACCAAACCCACCCCCGCTACGAAATGCCTTTTCATTGGCATATGGAACGCGAGATCATGCTGATTTTAAGCGGACACTTCACCCTGCCTATCGATGGGAGCACCCATTGCCTGGAAGCGGGAGATGCGGCGGTCATCCGCACCGGCGTGATCCATGGCGGTATCCCTGACAACTGTATCTACGAATGCCTGGTTTTTGACATGGACCGTTTTCTGGGCAAGAGTGCCGTTTGCAAACAAAAATACGCCGCCTTTTTCGGCGGCGGCGCCCAGATCTGTCCGGTTTTCAAAGCCGGTTCTCCTGTCTGCAAACTGCTGGATCAGCTGTTTGAGACGATGGAAAAAGAACGGCCCGCCTCCTCAAATCAAAGGCACAATAATCACTTTACCCTCTCCTTTCATCTTTACGGGTTTTCTACATTATATCCTTCACAATTTTTATCAAAAATTGTCTTTTATTTATATTATAGTTTTATTTTTATGTTTCACTTATATATTATACCTTCTTCCAATATTTACTACTCCTAAAAAAGGATATGATGCCTTATTATCGTTTCTTTTTTATAAAAATTATGTTTATGAATGAATTATAATCGATACAAATTTTACAAGTATCTTTACCTTGGCTTGACATTATTATTTATAATCGTACATAAAATTTGGGAGATCGTTGACATGCTCGCTCCAAATCATGAATTCTGTTAAACACTTTGGATTTTTCCACAGAAAACTCTGCCTCAAATAAAATATTGTAATCAGCTATTCCATCTTTTGATCTCCCAAAGCAATAATTTGTGTTATACTAAAAGCAAACCTGTGTCAGGTTTCACAAATTCATCAGGCCGGGGGGTTTCCCCAGCCGGAAAGCAGCGGTATCATCCATGAAAACAGATTTTTATCAAAACAGACTTCAAAAAATTTCCCGCAATATTCTAACCATCCACCGCAAGCTGAATATGCTGAGTGTGGGAAGGATAGGTTTTTTTCTGCTCTTTTTAACAGGTCTTTTGCTGGGTTATTACAAGCATACCACCTTCTATATTTTGGGAATCATTTCCTTATTCCTATTTATAGCACTGGTATACGCCTACAGCAGTCAAAAACAAAAAGAACGATACTTGCTGGCGCAAGAACAGGTGCTTACCCGGATGTTGGACCGCAAAACTGGCAGCTGGAAGACTTTTTCTGAAAACGGAGAGAAATTTTTGAATGAAAACAGCCCGCCCCGTGGGAAAGATCTGGATTTGCTTGGAAAAAATTCTCTCTACCAATATTTATGCCGATGCCATACCGCTTACGGGCGGCAAATGCTTGCAATCCGGCTGCTATCGGACGTTCCCAACAGGGAAACGATCAACAGTAACCAGCAGGCGATAAAAGAGCTCTCACAAAAAGAAGATTTTTGCCTCGAGCTGGAGGCTCTAGGTCAATTAATGGAGCAGTCCGCCCGGAAACAGGATAATGAAATCATTGAAACCTTTATCAAGCTGGCAGAAACTCAGCCTCCTGCTCAACCGATATTTTGGAAAGTACTTATGTGGATTTTGCCTTTCATTACGCTTTTTTTCCTTATATCCGCTATTATTGGGGTAAATTCTACGACCAATTTGGGTATAGGTTTTATCGGCATTTTGCTGGAACTGCTGACGGCAGGCATCTGTTGGAACCAGAATAATCGAATTTTAGCTCCTCTTCTTGATTTTGCGGGAAGTATCGGTCCATATCGTGCTATTTTTGCCCGTATTGAATCAGAGTCTTTTCACAGTCAAACACTTCAGAAATTACAAAATAAAATCGCAGGGGCAGAGACAGCTCTGCAAACTTTGTCATCAGTGGCGACTGCGGTGGAAGCCCGGAAAAATCCCTTTGGATTCCTCTTACTGGGCGGATTATGCATGTGGGATTTCCACTGTGCCGATCGATTCACCGCCTGGATTACCCGTTATGGAAAGGAAATCCGGAGCTGGCTTGCCGTCGTGGGCGAATTTGAAACGGATATGAGCCTGGCGGTTCCCGCAAATATCCGGCGGGAATTTGTGTTTCCTGTCATCGAAGAAAATGGGCCGCAGCTATGTGGGAACAGCATCAAGCATCCCCTCCTTCCGGAAGAAACAGCTGTCGGAAACGGTACTTGCCTCAGTGCCCAGACTTGTATTATCACTGGTTCCAACATGTCAGGAAAAACCACCTTTTTACGGAGTATCGGCCTAAATCTCATCCTCGCTTACGCCGGGGCACCGACCGCAGCCGCTTCCTTTTCCGCCTCCCCGATGTGGATATTCACTTCCATGAGGGTGGAGGATAACGTCAGCGAAGGGATTTCCACCTTTTACGCAGAACTGCTGCGCATCAAAGATATGGTGGAATTCAGCAGCAAAAAAATTCCCATGATCTGCCTCATAGATGAGATTTTTAAAGGAACCAATTCTGCTGACCGGATTGTCGGGGCCACTGAAACCATTCAGCGGCTTTCCGTTCCTCACAGCATCGTTCTGGTTTCCACTCACGATTTTGAGCTCTGCAATTTAGAAAACAATTCTCATGTCAAAGCCCTCAACTTTCATTTTTCTGAACATTACACCGATGACGGTATCCAATTTGATTACAAAATGTCTCCCGGCCGCTGCCGCACCACCAATGCCCAGTATCTTTTAAAAATGGCCGGCATTCTTTGAAAAAGTACCGCCGCTTCTGTTTACAGGAGCGGCGGTTTGTGCTATGCTGAGAAATAATGTGAAAGGAAGCGACCGATCATGCCTCTATGGAATCCTCAGCAGTATCTGAAATTTGAAACGGAGCGCACCCAACCAGCCAAGGATCTGGCTTCTCGACTCAGCGGTCAAAATCCTAAACGGATTTTGGATTTAGGCTGCGGACCTGGAAACAGCACTGCTGTTCTCGGGGAACAGTTCCGCAATTCCGAAATAATCGGTGTGGATGCTTCAAAAGAAATGGTACAGACAGCACAAAAGACGTATCCTAGCTTTCATTTTATTCAGGCGGAAGCTCCCGATGGACTGGCCGTTTTGAAATACCTTTTTGATATCATCTTTTCCAATGCCTGTATCCAGTGGATTCCCAACCACCCTCACCTTTTAGGAGTGCTTATGTCCCTTCTCAGTCCTGACGGAATTTTAGCTGTCCAAACTCCAATCAATCAAGACGAACCGATCCACCAGATTATTTCAGAGGTTGCTTCAAGGGAAAAGTGGAAATCCTTTTTTCCTAGTCCCCGGGTATTTTATAATCTTTCGGAAGAGGAATACTACGACCTGTTGACTGAAATTTCTTCCGAATTTGAGTTGTGGAAAACTATCTACTGCCATCAGCTTCCTTCCCATCAAGCCATACTAGAATGGTACCGCGGAACCGGCCTGCGACCGTATCTGGAAATGCTGCCAGACACAAAAAAGATGGAATTTGAACAAGAAATTATGGATTGTCTGAAAGATGCTTACCCTGTCCGCAAGGATGGCAGTGTGCTGTTCCGATTTCCCCGGCTGTTTTTCACCGCCTGTCCCAGAACCTAAAATATCTGACAGAAAAGAGGAATGCTTGTGGAAGGTTTAACAAAGCTTGTAAATATCGGCAAAACTTTGGAAGGACAGTTAAAGACGGTCGGTATCCAGACAGAAGCCCAGCTTCGAGAAGCTGGAAGCCGGAAAGCGTGGCTGCGTATCAAAGCCGTGGATTCTTCCGCCTGTTACAACCGGCTCTGCGCCCTGGAAGGCGCCTTGCGGGGTATCCGATGGCATGATTTGCCCGACAGAGTCAAAAAGGATTTAAAAGCATTTTATCAATCCCAAAAATAAAGGAGCAACACAGAGCATTCATGAAGAATTATCGTCACACCATCCGCGCCAGCTACCTGGGATGCGTGACCCAGGCAGCCGTCAACAACTTGGCGCCGCTTTTGTTTCTCACATTTCAAAACAGTTACGGCATCACACTGGAACAAATCGGTTTTCTTATCACCATCAACTTTGGCGTCCAGATGTTTGTCGATCTGATTGCCGCAAAGTACGTCGACCGGATTGGATACCGCATTTCCATCGTCGCCGCCCATATTCTTTGCGCCGGGGGCCTGATGGGACTTGGGATACTTCCTAACCTTTTTGCCGTTTCCTATCTGGGGCTCCTAGTCAGCATTGTGCTGTACGCCATAGGCGGCGGCCTCATTGAAGTGCTTATCAGCCCCATTGTCGAGGCCTGCCCCACCGAAAATAAATCATCCGAAATGAGCCTGCTCCACTCCTTTTACTGTTGGGGCCACGTGGCGGTCGTTTTGCTATCCACCCTGTTTTTCAAAACTGCTGGAATTGAAAATTGGCCGGTTTTGACTGCACTATGGGCGCTTCTGCCCCTTGGAAACGCAGTTTATTTCTGCTTCGTACCGATTCAGCCTTTGGTGGAAGAAGCACATCACTCCCTGTCCATTCGGAACCTGTTTTCGCTAAAAACATTCTGGATACTGGCTCTTTTGATGGTCTGTGCTGGCGCGTCAGAGCAAGCCATGTCCCAGTGGGCGTCGGCCTTTGCGGAATCCGGCCTTCACGTCTCAAAAACCATGGGGGATTTGCTCGGGCCCTGCTTCTTCGCTGTCCTAATGGGGACAAGCCGGCTTTTATACGCCCGACTGAGCCATCGGATTTCCCTCCAGAAAGGCCTTATTTTAAGCGGTCTGCTCTGCTTATTCAGCTACGCGCTCACTCTGTTCTCCCCGTTTCCCCTGCTGTCTTTGTTGGGATGCGGCTTGTGCGGTTTTTCAGTCGGAATACTCTGGCCTGGCACTTTTAGCTTAGCATCCATCCAGTGTCCGGCAGGAGGCACCGCCATGTTTGCTCTGCTGGCGCTGGCAGGAGATTTGGGCTGTCTCAGCGGCCCGGGAACTGTCGGAATTGTATCTGACTGGATGGGGGGAAACCTAAAAAGCGGACTGCTCATTGCAATGATTTTTCCTGTTGTGCTGGTAATCGGGGTGAGATTTTTAAAAAAGGCACCTGCCCAGCGCGTCAAACAGGAATAATAGAAAGCCTGGATTCAAAAGGATGCAGAATAGGAAGCAAAAAACGGTGAGAAAAAATTCTCACCGTTTTTTCGGTAAACCAAAGTTAAACTTACAGCGTGATACAAATGGTTCATTTGATCACCGGAACTGATAACCATTTTCTTCCAAAATAGCTTTCGTATCTTCCCACCGCTCTTTCTTAACCCATACATAATCGGTATCAAAGGTAGAAATGACAAAAATACCGATATCTGCTCCGGCGAGAATAGCGGAAATTTCCGCCAAAATTCCAATCAATGAAAAGTCCAGTGTGCCTTCGACGCGAAAACCGCACCAACCGTCTTCTTGTTTCACACAGTCGAGGGATTTACAGTACTCGGTGGGACAAACAGCAGAAAGTTCCCTATCTGTTTTTCCAAGAAAAAGAAACGGCTTTTCCTTGTCTAGTCCCACTGCGCTGCGCAACTGGCAAACCGACCACTCTCCGTCCAGCTTTTGTAAATCCATATACATCGCCCTCCCAGTTGTCTTTAAGAACGGTCATCCTGATCCATGACGTAATGAGAAACGTCATAACAGGTCAGCAAATAAGCCTGCTGTCCTTGCATCCAATCGATACGTGAGGCCGTCACCTCTTCCCACATGCCGAATCGCTCCATAAACAGCTTCTGGGTGTATCTATCATCTTTCTTTTGGGACAAATACCGGATAGGACAGTCTTCACAGGGTTCCTCCCGGTCACGGAAAACCCTATAACACCTTTCTCCTGTCCGAATCTCCAATCCTAGATTTCGCAACTGACGGTTGATATAGACAATATGGTATTGGCTGTTCACCACATAGCAGCCGGCATGGATTTGATCCAGCACTCGCTCGTCCAATTGCTTGGCTGTTTGAAGTTGCTGATGACTGCGATTTCGCATCAAATGCATGCTGATAATTTTAGAAATTAGTACAGCACTGTCAATAATTTTCTGATTCCACACCCGATCGGAATGGGTCTCTGAAAAACCGATGAGTCCCTTAATATGGGTGCCGTCCTTCATGGGAATGTGAAGCACCGAACGCGCCTCCACTTTCTGAAGCACTGACGAAAACGGTTCCGGCAGCAACGATGTATCGCGGCTGTAAAAAATGCCATTACTATCGCAAAGCGCCAGATAATGCTCCCCTGTCTCCTGTTGAAACGGCACTCCTCGCTCTGGATAAGCCATATTGGCCCGGGCACACCACTCAAATGTCTTCAAGGCGCCTTCTGGGTTATGGAGATCCTCGTAGATATAAATATGTTCAAACCGATAAATCCGGGCTGTCATATCCAGAATCATATTGATTGCCCGCTCTGTATCCGGAGTCTCACAAAGGGTCTGAAAAACATAACGCTCAAAGTTCCCCGATACAGATTTCTCACTATCAATCCGATCCAAACGCATACTGCGTGAGTACCGGTCGTATAACTTATCCACCTGTTTGGAATAAAGATGGTAACAGTTTTTCCCCTGCTGTTTAGAGTAATACAGCGCTACATCAGCCTTTTTGAACAGCTCTTCATATGTTTTTCCATCGTGAGGATACACAGAAACGCCGATGCTAATGGATACCCTGCCTCCTGTTTTGGCGGCAGTGAGAGATTTGCTGAAGACTTCAGCAAGCAACTCAGCTTTTCGCTCAATAATTTCCTGGCTTTTGATGTTCTTTAGGAAAATCGCAAATTCGTCTCCACCGATGCGTCCAACAATATCCTCAGAACGAAACTGTTTTCGGATATGCTGGGCGATTTCCACCAAAGCCTCATCACCCGGCAAATGCCCCATCGTATCGTTGATTTCCTTAAAATTATCCACATCCAGTATAAAAAGTGCGTGCTTTTGATTGATATTTTGAAGGAGGGATTCTTTGACAAGTTCCTCTGTCGTCACTTTGTTGAAAAGCCCGGTAAGCAAATCCTGATGTGCCTTGGCTCCTAGTTTTTCATTTTCCCTTTTGTATCGGTCGATATCGGTGAGAATGCCGAAAGTCTTTATTGCTTTTCTATTTTCATCAAACAAGACGGTAAAACTGCTTTTGCACCAGATATAAATTCCATCCTTCTTTTTGATGCGGCACTCCAGCTCCCCCTTGGTCAGTTTTCCGCAGTTTGCCTGCTTAACAGCGCTGTTTACTACCGTCAGATCGTCTGCGAAAACCAAGCCGGAATGCAGCAGCGTATGGGAGAACATTTCTTCCGGCAAAGCGTAGCCAAATTTCGCCTCAAATGCGGCTGATATGTATATCCGGTCATTAACTAGATCCCAGTCAAAAATAGCGCCGTCAGCGTGCTCTAAAAGGATCCGATACCGTTCCAAGTTAATGTCCAGTTCTGCCTTGGTTTTTTTCATATTAGTGATGTCGATGACGACACATTGCAAAATGGATTCCCCATGCGGCCGCGTCATTCGCACTCCGTTGAAAAGATGCCATCGAATTTCTCCATTTTTGTGCAAAACACGATACTCAAAAGAAGAGGCCTCCCTTTTTTCGCGGAACTGCTCCAAAACTGTACGCCTAAATGATTCTCTGTCCTCTGGAAAGATAATCGTTATAACATCTTCACCGCTGATTTCCTGCTCAAATGCTTCCTTTTCATAGCCCAGCATCTTATAAAAGCCATCGCTGGCAAAGGTAATGCGAATGTTCTCGCCCACCGCCAGACGCAGCACGCCACCGGGGATAGAATTAATCAGGGCATCGCTTTCTGTTTTCGCCCGCTCCATTTGCTGATAAGCTAATACCTGAGCCGTTTCATCCAAAATCACACACAGGCAGCGGTCGGAGCCAGGAATGAGGTGCCCGCATACCCTGACCCAGCTCACCGTTCCGGATTTTCTACAGATACGGTACCGGAGTTCAATCCGGGTATCATCAGAAAGCAGTCCTTTCAGTTGCCCTTGAACCAGGGCGCGGTCATCGGGATGGATAAAACCAATGGGATCTGCAGAAAAAAGCTGCTCAAAATCCTCTCGTTTGTACCCAGTTAGGCAATAAAATCCATCGCTGGCAAAAATTACCGCACCATCCGAAGACCGAAATTCGATAACCCCTCCAGGGATCGAATCAATCAGCGCCCGTTTCGCCCATGTCTGGACGACATGCTCCGTATCCATCGCCTGCGGCCTCCTTCTGCTTTCCACCGATCGGGTAAGCAAGTTTCTCGAATTCTGGAATCGGCATTGGTTTTGCAAACACAAATCCCTGTATCATGTCGCAGCCGGCTGCTTTCAGGTAGTCAACCTGTTCCAATGTCTCAATTCCTTCAGCGACGGTTTTAATATGCAATTTTTTTGCAAGTTCAATTACAGTCTCAATGACAGATTTCCCTCGGGTAATGTCCGTTTTGCTTCCCGGAAGGAAAAAGTCCCGATCCAGCTTGATAGCATCCACAGGCATTTCCTTGAGAATGTTGAGAGATGAGTAGCCGCTTCCAAAATCATCCATAGAACAGGTAAAGCCCGCCTGATGCATATTTTCAATAACTGGCGCAAGGGATTTAAAGTTTTCAAACATAATGGATTCAGTCAGCTCAAATTCCAACAAGGATGGGGATACTTCATATTTGTCACATATTTTTCGATAGGGCTCCAAAAAGTCGGGATCAGGTAAATGGGCGCGGGAAAGGTTCACCGAAATCGGAGTCACCTTTTTCCCTTCGTTGAGCCATCTGCGGATACTCCGACACACTTCTTCAAATACATAAAGATCAAGCCGAACAATAAATCCATTTCGTTCAAATACCGGAATAAACAGATCCGGCAGAAGCATCCCCTGTTCCGGGTCTCTCCAGCGCACCAGCGCCTCCGCTCCGGCAATCGTTCGGTTGGCAAGCTCATATTTTGGTTGAAGATAGACAAAAAAGTCTCGATTTTTGAGGGCCATTTCCATTTTGTTTTCAATATTTTTTTCCATCAGGAGAGAGGCGCGGCTGCTGTCATCATAAAATGCGACGCCTGCCCGGGAACCCAGCCCATTCTCTCTGCTTTGCCGGGCAATATTGGCTCTCTCCTGCATAGTAGATAATTCAAGTTTAGGGTCGTCAATGATAAAAAATCCCTGCGTAAAAGTAAGCCAATATTTCTGCAATCTTCCCTCATTAAACCGGTTGAGATAATGGTAGAATTCCTGTACCCTTTTGGCAATCCCTTCTTCCGAAGTAAATCGTAGCAATAAATTAAAATTGTCGGCACTAACGCGGGAAACCAGTTCATCCGGCGCCAAAAGTTCCTGAATAGTGTCATAGACATACCGGAGAGTCTTATTCCCTGCTTCCCGGCCATACATATCGTTGATAAGTTTGAATTTTTGGAGATTAAGATGCCCCATCACATATTCCGATTCTCGGGCTTTTTTCAAAATCTCCCCGGTTTGCGCTTCAAAACTGCGCCAGTTAAGGCCATTGGTAACCGCATCAGTATATGCCATTCTTTCGAGTTTTTTACGGCTGGAATTGTGCAGTCCAATCAGTGCTAAGATCAGCACCAGAAATAATATTGTAATTAGTACGCAAATTATAGCCGTGTTCTGCACAAAATAATCAGTTTTGGTGTTGATAACGCTGATAGGTACAACAGTGAGCAAATACCAATTATTCGTAGTTAGTGGCATATAGCACATCCGGCATTCACGGCTTCCTCTCATCAAACCTATGATTCCGGTACGTCCTTCCGCCATATCCTTCCTCAAGCTGTTCAGACTGTTCTGTCCGCCGTCTTGATATCCGCTTTCCTCCAACGCATCAAAATAATTGTCATAAGGGCCAATGGCATACTTATGCTGTGATTCAACGATTGCGGTGCCATCTGCTTTCACCAGCTGGACATATCCCTCACCGCCAAAGAAATCTACTTCCAAAGAATTGCTCAGGCTCTCTAGATTTTGTACTGCTCCGGACACACCGATTATTTCTCTGCCAGATTGGCTGTAGATGGGGGTGGCGTAAATAATCCAATTCTGGTTGCTGCTGGAAACAACAGTAATCACGCTTTCCCCGTCCATGGCCCGCGAATAAAATTTCATATCCGCGATACTGCCCAAGCTGCCATCAGAAAACAGCGTGTGACCGCTCTCGTTGGAAAGAAAAATTTTTTCATAGCTGTACCGCACAGCTTCCGTCTCGATGAACTGCGTAATTCTCGCCTCTTCAATATTGTCAAAAGCGCGGAGAAACAGCGCAATACTCTCCAAATTTCTCAGATTTCCCTGAACCTGGTTGTCCACGATTATGGAAAGCTGTTCGGCAATTTCAATCAAATTGGAATCTGTCTCATCTTGGATAGCGTCCTCCAACTGTCGGACATAAAAAAAGCTGGCGCTGGAAATAAGACAGATAAACAATATCGCAGCCGTAATCATGAGGAGCAGCCTTGGAGAAGTGCTTTTCTGTAGCTGAGATTCCTTTGTGTTTTTCATCTATTTCACCCTTTGTGGTGTATTGGCGGCGGAATATCGCAGCTGGTTGCACGATATAAACTTTTTCTTCGTTAACTGTAACAAAACATAGTATATGAGGTGCTTCCTATGATCAATTAGAACAGTTATTTTTTATTATATCATTACAAACAAAGGAAAGCAAACTTTTATATAAAAAGAGCTGTTATTCGCTAACATGCAAGATAACAGCCCAGCAGATTATTATACTTGGAAAAACTTTTCCTTTTCGTCCACTTCCTCGATTCCTCCAATGTTGACAGGATCGGAATATCCCATTTTCATCAGGATCGCGCAGGCCTGCGCACTGCGGGCACCGGTTCGGCAATAAACGAACAGCTTTCTTTCCTTATCTCCGATCTGCTTTTCCGCCTGTTCCAGCTTGGAAAGCGGGATATTAATACTCCCTTTTAGATGTCCCTTCTCATATTCGTGAGGCAGACGCACATCCAACAAAGTGATTTTATCCTTCCGTTTTTTAAGTGTCTCAAGGGCTTCTTTCATAGGGATCGACTGAATTTTTGCGTGGAAAAATCCTAAACCGCTGTGCATACTATCTATCATCCTCTCCCAAAAGTTAAGAATAGTATGCCCAGGACTTATTTGCTCACCCCTATTTCCTTTAAAAAACCGCTGAAAATATCCCGGTGCACCAATTCGTCCCGTGCCATACGCCGAAGCATCACGGACACACTGGAATCTTTTATCAGCTGTGCCTGTTTAAGATAACTATCGGCGGCAGACTGTTCACTTACAATGTCATAGCTTAATATTTGGCGGATCCCTTTGTTGTAATTGACCATGTTACCATTCCAGACCACCGGATTGTGTCCGGAAGAATACTGGCATTTCGGATCGCCACCCAATAAACGGATCAGCTGCCCCAAAATGTTTAAATGGTGCATCTCCACCTGGGCAATCCGAAACAAAACCGTTTGAAGTGCGGCCTGAGGCTCGCTTAAAATCCAATGCTGATAAAGGTATTCGTAGATAGCCGACATTTCTCCCCAGGACGAGGCCAAATCTTGCCCCAGCAGCTGGGCATAATGATGGTTTTTGCCCTCCACCTTGATGGGCGGATAAGGTTCAGGTGCTGCAACCGGGATTTTTCCTGCTTGTTCTAGTTTCATTATTTGCCCTCCTCAACGTTTTCGCTCCATTTATATGTAAAAAACATAGAGAAAAGACTCTCAGAGGCTCTATAAACCAAAAAAGTACCGGAGAGCCTATAACAGGTTCCCCAGTACAATAATAGCGGATTTATACAGCGCGGCTTACGTTTTTTTCCTCTTTGATATAAGGAAGCAGCTCGTCATAACTAACAATGTATCTGTCACTGAGTTTTTGCGCCAGGGCATTGTCTCCCTTGGGTGCATACTCATCAAATACGCCCACCACTTTAAAGCCGGCTTTTTTCGCCGTTTCGATGCACATGGGCACATCCTCGAACACCACTGTGTCTGAAACGGAGAGTCCCATCATCTCGCAGCTTTTGAGGTAGATGTCCGGCCGATTTTTTCCGGCGCCCACATCGGAGCAGGAAATCATGAATTCTATGTCATCCATCAAGCCCAAATGCCTGAGCACCATTTCTGCGGTGGAATGGCGGGTGGCGGTGGCGATACAGGTTTTAATCCCTCTGCCCTTCAGATATTTTAAAAACTCCCGCACATAGGGTTTGGGCTTCACCATAGTCATATAAATCGGCTCCATCACCTCGTGGTAGTCTTTATAAAATGAATCCTTGTCGTAATGGAATCCATAGCGTTCATTGACATATTCACGTAGTTCTTTTACGCCCATTGCCGATACTTTTTCGATAAAATCCGTGTCTTTTGGCAGTTTGTGATAAGCCAGGAAATACTCTCCAATTCGGTTCCAGTATCCCATGGAGTCGAGAAGAGTACCGTCCATATCAAAAATAATCCCTTTACAGGTCATTTTTTTCCTCCGTCTGAAACGATTGTGAGTTTCTTGTCAAATTGAGTATAACACAAGGAATGTAGGGATTCAAGGGAATACACCTACTTTTTTCGTATATTTTGCAGTGATTTTACATTTCAAATTTGTACAAAACGCCATTTTTATTAACAAATTATCCACTTTTTAATTTTTATAAAAAGCTATTTTTCTAACCCCATGGTTTATAATGAAAAAAAGCAACTGAACCAGAAGGAACGATAACATGCATATTCGAAAATTCCGCTGTCTCCTGTTTACCCAAAACGAATAAGAAGAATTGGCCGTCATGCATGTTTTGACGGCTGGCAAGTCGTGTAGTTTTTGGAGCAAGCGCTGGAATAATACGCTGAAAGGGATGTAACTGTGCGGATTGCCAGATACAGCATATAGGCCTAAAAGTCAAAGCGCCGACGGGAAACTTCCCGCCAGCGCTTTATTTATGATGCCGTGCTGTCTCCACTTTTCCCGCGACTCTTTAGGTAAAACGCAGCGCCCACCATCAGTGTAATTGCTTCGGCGACTGGAACTGCCGCCCACACTCCGCTCAATCCAAATATCCTGGGCAAAATAAGAGCTAAAGGCACCACCGCCGCAATTCCTCTCAGCAACGAGAGAGTAAGCGAAGGAAATGGTTTGGCAGAAGCGGCAAAATAAGCTGTCAGTACGATGCTGATTCCGGCAAAAAGGAAGGAAATAAAATAAATCCGAATTCCTTCCAGGGCCATTGCCGATAAAACCGGATCGTTTTCCCGGTTGAAAGCAGCGATGATTGGTTCGGGAAAAAGCATTCCGATGCCCATGAGCAGGCATCCACAAAGGAGACTTAGTCCTGTGCCGCAGAGGAGCGCCTTCCGGACAGAGGCTAAATCCCCCGCCCCGTAACAGTGGCTGACTACTGGCTGGATGCCCTGCCCAATGCCGGTAAAAATTGAAATACAGACCAATGCAACGTTTGCGATAATGCCGTAAGCTGCCACCGCTGTGTCCCCCGAAATAGACAGCAGTACCATGTTGAAAACCAGGATGACGACACCGTTGGAAAGCTCCAGAATAAACGAAGGCGTCCCGGATCCTATAACCCGCCGCAGTTCTTCAAAGGAAAAGCGGGGACGCTTAAAATGAAAGCGGTTCTGCCGGCGGATCAGGTGAACAGACAGGATGCATAAACTGATCACTGGAGAAAACCCCGTGGCGAGTGCCGCGCCGAACATGCCTAACTTCATCGGAAATACCAAAATATAGTCGAAAATAATATTTGCAACACTTCCCGACAGCATAGCCGCCATGGCAAGATTGGGCTTCCCATCGTTTCGCACAAATGCGACCATCACGTTATTGAGTATAAATGCAAGCGAAAATCCCATGGTAACACGAAGATATTTTTCGGTCAGAGGGAGAATACTGGGGTGTGCGCCAAGCATTTCGGCGACAGGCCGCGCAAACAGAAGAGCTGCCAGCGAAAAAACTATCCCCAGTGCCGCCGCGATCACCAGTACCTGCGAGAATATTCGGTTTCCTTTTTCCGGATCCCCTGCCCCTCGGGCGATGGCAAACATGGTCGCGCCTCCGATTCCAAGCAGCAGACCGATTCCATTGACCACGCTGTACGCTGGAATGGCAATGTTGAGGGCGACAAGGCCGTCGCTGCCTACGCCGTTTGCGATAAAATAGGTGTCGGCCAAGATGTAGCAAGACAGTCCAATCATGCTACATATGTTCATCAAAATATAGTGAAAAATAGTTGTTAGAATGGACTTCTGACCAATCATTAAAAAATCCCTCCTTCTGCAAAATTACCGCTGCGCACAAAAAAATCGCCAGACCTGTATCCAAAGGCCTAACGATACGTTCATTTTGTCCCAAATGAACCATGCCACCCGGCGGCGGACATCGTTCGGGAAATTCAATTTGCTTTATTCTATCAGATAAGTGAGCTGTTTGTCAAGTAGATGGAAAAAATTCACCTGCCGGGGCATGATAAAAAAGCCGCCGCTGAAAAGGAAAAATTCGTGTGAAAATAGACTTTCACATATGGGCTTTTGTGTCTTTGTCACTAAGGCGATGGCGGCAATTTCGCTGTACAATATCCGCCAAAACTCCCGGAAAGGAATGTTGCTTTTTATGGAAAGAGAAGACCATCGCATTTTAAAAACTCTGATTATTGTATCTTTGAATATTTTCGTCATCGCTGTATTGTACTCCATCTTTGGGCCAATACATTACTACTAAAATTTTAGAAAAAAGAAATGTACGGACGGGAAAAATACCGTCCGTACATTTTCACGGGAGCAGATCCCGTCAGCGATCCCGGCCCCACGCAGAGCTGCGCGGGGCCACACTCCAGTTAACATTTTATCACGTGGATTATTATACCAAATGTGAAAAATTATCTTTGTCGAAAAAAACTCGAATACAGATTTTTTTGTTTATTGACAATTTTTATTGCATATATTACATAAAAAGTGGCGTATATATTTTAGTGCATAAAATATATTTTTAAAAATACCGTTTTGAGACAAAAATCGTTGTCTTTCGTGAAGCCGCGGACATTTTCGGGGAGAAAGAACTTTTCACCGTAGGGGAACGGCTTTTCGCGGCCTCACAAAAAACAACGATTTTTTTGGAAAATACAGTGGGGAGGTAAAGCCTCCCCTTTTTTGTTACAATCCCATCCGTACAAACTGTTCCTCGGGACTCTGGCAGTCCAACATGGCCTGCCGCATGAGGCGACACATTTTTTCCTTGAGGGCCTCGTCGTGAAGATTGTGATTTTGTTCGTAGTCATTCTCCAAGTCGAACAGCATATCCTCCTCCACAAACCGGTGTAGGATTCTGAAATCGAGGCAGTAGTTGCCCCAGTCGATGATCTCGGTGGGGACTTCGTAAACTGGGTAGTCGGTCCAGCAAAGTCCCTTCCCCATCCGAATTTTCCCAAAATCTTCCGTCTTGACCGAATCAAGGCCGATGTATTTGTTTAAAAGCGCCATCACCGACGCATAGATGGTGAGGGGCTGGTTGTCCTCTGTAACCGGTTTTTTCAGATAGGTATACCGGCCGTCGGTGACGTTCACCGTCTTGCCGAACACGCCATACAGAACCGCTTCCCGTAGTTTTTCCACTTCCCCCCGCAGCAGCGGCAGCAGGCTTTTTCCGTGGATAGGGTTTACGCACCGGCTTTCCGGCACGCCGAACAATTCCAGGAAGGTGGGAAACATGTCAATATTCTGGGTGAGAGCACCACAGCGGCCGGGTTTGATTCCCGGCATCGAAATCATCAGCGGGATGTGAAACACCTCGTTGTAATCGGGCATGTAGCACTTGGCAAAAAAGCCGTGCTCGCCCAGCATGAAGCCGTGATCGGTGGTGAAGATGACCATGGTGTCCTTCCACATGTCGTTTTGGTCGAGGACGTCGAGCAGCTTTCCGATGTAGTGGTCGGTCATCGAAAGGAGAGCTTTGTACCGCCGCCGCAGATGGGCAATTTCCTCCGGGGTGTAGCCGTCGGAGCGCTCGTAGCGGGGCCAGTAAGTCTGCTCACTGTTTTCAAAGTGGTCGTCCTCGTACAAGTCCATGTATTCCTTTGGCACATCGAAAGGTTCATGGGGATCGAAGCCCTCCACCCAGAGGAGAAAGTTGTCGGCGTCGTGGTTTTTCTGAAGCCACTGGGCCGCCGCATTGTAGGTGCGGGGGGTGGAGTATTTCTCCGGGTTGCCGCCGTAAAGGGATTTGGTGACTTCATAGGACGGCGAATAGAGCCCGCAAAAGCCCTCTGGACGCTCCGGATGAGGGATTCCCGTCTTGTCCGGTCCCCAGTTTACCGTGTCATGCTCGACGCCGCGGTGGAGATTCCAGGAAGTAAAATGCCCCCAATAGTTCTCTCCGCCGATTTCGGTGTAGTGAAAATGGTCGGTTTCCATGTGGGTGTAGACGTTTTGCTCCGATAGCAGGGAGGGTAAAACCTGGTCAAAGGGCTCGATGCCGCCCCAGGGGCGCTCGAGAAAGTTGAGCCGCCCGGTGAGAATATCCCGCCGCGCCGGCATACAGGGGGAGGAACCGCACCAGTGGTTGTCAAAAACGACGCTCCGCTCCGCCAGCCGGTCGAGATTTGGGGTCACTGCCCTTTCCGCGGCCCCGTAGGCGTTTAAAAAACGGCGGTTGATACTGTCCGCCAGAATGAATACCGCTCGCATTCATCATCAGACCTTTCCAAACAGATTTTCTCGAGGGAAGAAACCGTTTTTTACGATTCCTTCCCTGTTGAAGATTTTACAAAAGCGGCGCGGGCAAGGGTGAAAAGAAAAGACCTCCGCCGCTTTGGGTAAACTGTATTACCACCACTTGATGAGCTCGGTCACCTGGTTTCGCAGATCGATAAACTCCGGGTCGGTGACGACTCTGGGCCGGGGCAGCGGATTTTCGATCCGCTCCTTAATGGTGGTGGGCTTGTTGGTGAGGACGAGGATATTTTCGCTTAAGTACACCGCTTCCTCGATGTTGTGGGTAATAAAGATAACGGTGGTGCCGGTCTGCTTCCAGAGTCTGATCAGCTCGTCCTCCAGACGGAAACGCAGTTCCACGTCCAATTGTCCATAAGGCTCATCCATTAACAGCAGCTCCGGTTTGGTGGCGAAGGCCCGGGCGATGACCACCCGCTGGATCATACTGGTGGACAGCTCCACCGGGTAATAGTCCTTGTATTTGGTGAGGCCCACTGTTTCCAGCACCTGGGCTACCTCTTTTTTCACTATGTCCTTGGGAGTGTGCTTGACGTTGAGGCCGAAGGCCACGTTTTGCTCCACCGTCAACCAGGGCATAGCGGAATACTCCTGAAAAATATAGGCGATGTTGTGCTTTTTCAGATTGACCGGCTCGTTGTTTACGAGGATCTCGCCGGAGGTGGGAGTGTAAAGCTTGGTGATGCAGTTTAAAAAGGTGGTTTTGCCGCAGCCCGTCGGTCCGACGATGCACAGAAATTCCCCTTTTTTCACCTCGAAGGAAATGTCGTCCAAAACCTTCAAATCCCCAAAGCACTTGGTCATATGGTCCACTTTAACCTTAATCTCGTTCATAAATCCACCTCCTTTACTGTGCCTTGTCTACGACGGCGGAGATTTCCTCCCGCAGCCGCAGAAATTCAGGGTCTACATAGTTGCGGGGGCGGGGCAAGTCGATGGTAAATTCCTGTTTCACCGTTGTGGGGCAGTTGGTCATGACCACAATGCGGTCGGCGAGATACACCGCCTCCTCGATGTTGTTGGTCACAAAAACCACAGTGCGCTTTTCCTGCTCCCAGATTCGGACAAGCTCCTCCTGCATCAGATAACGGGTCTGGGCGTCCAGATGACCGAAGGGCTCGTCCATGAACATGACAACCGGTTCGTTGCAGTAGGCCCTGGCGATGCCGACACGTTGCTGCATCCCTCCCGATAGCTTGGCGGGCAGGGCGTTTTCAAAGCCCTCAAGCCCCACCAATTTGATGTAGTGCATGGCCCGCTCCCGCCGCTCTTTTTTGGGAACGCCCTGGCTTTTGGGGCCGTATTCCACATTTCCCATGACGGTGAGCCAGGGAAAGAGGGCCGTCGTCTGGTAGACGACTCCCCGGTCGGGGCCGGGGCCCTCCACCTTTTTGCCGCCCACCGTCACCTGCCCTGCGGTGGCTGTCTCCAACCCTGCCATACAGTTGATGAGCGTGGTCTTGCCGCACTGGCCAGGCCCAAACAGCACCACCAGCTCGTTTTCAGTTATTTTCAGATTGACATTTCCGATGACGTCTACTTTTCCCCGTTCCGTTTCAAAGCTTTTTTGCAGGTTCTCGCAGACGATGACGTCTTTTACTTGCCTCTCTCGCTCCATGAACATACCCTCGCTTCCAAAGTTCTCATAATAATGGCCAGAACGAATCCCACGATGCCCACCGCCAGGATGCCGACTAAAATTTGCAGGGAGTTGTTGGAATCCTGGGCGGAAATGATGGTCCAGCCAACTCCCTCCGACGAACGAACCATCTCGGCTGCCACCACGGTGGCCCAAGCGGTGCCCAGTGCCACCTGGAGCCCCGCAAAGATGTAGGGCGCCGAAGCAGGCAGTACGATGGATGTGAAAATCCGCCGGTCGTTGGCACCGAGCATTTTAGCAGCTCCGATGAGAACCGGATCTACCGATTTTGCTCCGTCGTAGGCGTTGATAGTGATGATACAAAAGGCGGCCAGAAAGATGAGAAAGTATTTCGTGGTCTCCCCCAACCCGAACCACAGAATCGCCAGCGGAATCCAGGCGATAGGCGGGATGGGACGGACGATTTCGATAATGGGTTTAAAAATTGCTTCCACAAGGGGGTACCAGCCCATGGTGACGCCTAAAGTGACCCCCAGAACTGCCGCGATAATGAATCCGGTCAACACTCGAGAGAGGCTCCAGAGAATGTGTCCCAAAATGGTCTGAGTGCCAATGGGTTCAGCAAAACTCAGGAAGAATTTTTGGATGACTTCAATAGGGCCGGGCAGAATTTTCCCGAGATCTGTCCCATTGGTGCCGAAGTGCCAAATCAGCAGGAAAGCGAAAATCGAAAGGACTGCGCAAGCGGCTTTCTGCCATTTGGCCGCATTTTTAAAGCGGTTGTTTACACTCATTTGACTCTCGCTCCTTTCACCACTTTCTTTTCGATGATGGATAGAATCCAGCCCAGCAGCGCGCCGATGGCCCCGATGGCGACCATACCGGCGATGATGACGTCAGGCCGGTACATTCCTCTCGCCTGCTGGATCATAAAGCCCAGGCCTTTTGTGGAGGCCAAAAGCTCTGCCGCCACGATGGTGGTCCAGGCGGCGCCCAAAGCGACCCGGATACCGGTCATGACAAAGGGCAGGCTTGTAGGAATGGCAATGCGCACGAGCATCTGGAAATTGCTGGCCCCAAAGGTCTGCCCCACCCACAGGTGAACGTCCTTGGTCTGCCGGATGCCGGTATAGGAATTGAGGACGCAGGGCACAAAGGCCGCTAAAAATACCACGACCACCTTGCTGAACAATCCGATGCCGAATAGAATAATCATCAGCGGAATCCAGGCGATGCCGGGAATGGGACGCAGCAGGTCAAAAATCGGCCGAACGAACAGATCTACCGGTTTGTACCAGGCCATGAGGATGCCCAGAGGCGTTCCTATAACAACTCCCATTAAGTAACCGGACAAAGCCACCTGCAAACTGGCTCCGATGTGCTCAAACATGGTGCCGTTGTCAGGGCGGGGGTCTGTGAGCTTTGTTACAAAAGTTTTGAGCACGGTGACGGGACTTGGGAGCGTCTGAGGGGACGCCCAATGAAATACATCGGTTGCAAGCCACCATAAAAGCAGGAACCCCACTACCGAGGCTATTGATATAAGGGTATATTTTAAGGGCTTTTTCTTTTTTTTCATATCCGTTACCCTTTCCTTTCAAAATTAAGTGCCAAAAGAAAAAATTTAAATGATATTTCTCTTCAAAATGGCATGTTTTATCCTATTTTTCCGAAAAAAACTCCACACCAGACACTTCTGTGAGGTGCACATTGGTGTGGAGTTTTCAAAGGAGTTTTTCGCCGGCATCAGCAGGCAGAGTGCGGCCGTTCAAATGCCGGCATTATGAAAAAGTCTTAGTTGGAGGGCATTGTGACTTTGACTCCGGTTGCTTCTTCCAGCAAAGACGCATCCAGAGATTTAGAAACATTGGGCTGGTTTTGGTCGGTAAGTTTACCGATGCCCAGCAAGAATTGGGAAACTGGCTCCATGCATTCAGCGTAGATGTAATCGCTCTTTTTAAGCCATTCGCTTGTGATAAACAGGCGGTCCTCGATCTCGTGATTCATATTTTCATCAGTGAATTCCTGACCGTTTTCATGGAATTTGTCCATGCAGTAATCGAAGCGGAGCTGGTCATCTCCCGCCAGCTCGTCCATAGCGCGGACGAGGACTTTCAAGAATTTCACCACTTCTTCACGGCGGTTTTCCACCACTTCGGTCCGGGCGAAGCAGCCGTCTACTAAGCCCACGTTGGTGGCCTCCTCAAAGGAAGCGACCTTGACAAGGCCTTGGCTCGGCGCATCGTAGGTGAAGGGGATGGTGGAGGAAATCAGGTCGCCCTCTCCGGCTAAAAATGCCTGATAGGCGGGGGCGAACTCCATATGTACTTGTTCTACATCTTGGTCGCTCAAACCGAACTGGCTGATATAACCTTCGGTGGCGAACTGGGCAGAGGTGCCAAGAGGCCCTAAAATCTTAGCGCCCTTGAGAGTATCGGCGCTACCCAGCATGTCGGGATGATCGGAAACGTTGCCCTTCTGTTGGGCGATGGGACTGTCGGCCCGAGCAAACAGGCCCATGCCGCCGGTGGTGTTAATGTCGGCGATCCATTTGCAGTCGCCGTTTGCCAAAGAATAGATGGTGGCGAAGCCGGAGCAGCCGATGTCGATCTGCTTGGCGGCGATGGCCTCATTGAGGGGGGCGCCGGTTGGGAAAACAATGATGTTTACGTCCAGTCCCTCTTCGGCAAAATACCCTTTGTCCATGGCGTATTGGGCGGGGATGCCGACGGTGGTGACGATAACGCCTACGTTCAGCGTATCGTATTTCGGAGTTTCACCGGAATTGCTTTGACTGCTGCCAGAGGGGTCTCCGCTGCTGCCAGAGCCATTATTGCCGCCGCATCCTGTCAGAGCGGCTGCCATCAATGCACACGCAGTCAGACAACAAGCCAGCCGTTTTAAGAGATTGCTTTTCATAAGTTCACCTTTCCTTTCTGATGGGGGCGGATGCTGTCCGTACCCCACTTGCCTCTATTATGTCCGAGAGGCTTTTCTTGTTGTCATTATGCACTGTTTTTTTGCACATTCCTATTAGTTATTTGACGTAAAATACTATTTTGTTGACTTTTCACCTTTCATTTGGTAGCGCATCTCGTTTGGGGTAACGCCATACTGCTTTTTGAACACCAGAGAAAAATAGCTGACGTTTGGTATCCCCACTTGGTCAGCAATGGTTCCTACCCGCAGGTTGGTGTTTTGCAGCAGTTTGACGGCCTGGCTGAGCCGCAAGCGCAGCAAATATTCAGAAAAATTTACTCCCACCTCTTTTTTGAACCGCCTGCTAAAATACTCGTTGTTGAGGTACACTGCTCCTGCCACATCCTGTAAAGAAAGGTCCTCTGCGTAATGGGCCCGGATGTGCTCTAGGGCTGCGGAAATATTTTCGGAATACCGGGGCATTCGTTCCATAAGGGCTCCGCTAAAGCGATTCAGCTCTTTACATAGGCCGTCCATTGTTGCCGCCTTTTCGATGTTTCCGGAGAAGTCCTCGCCCATCTCCGGTGTGGAGCGGACGATGTCCAGCAAAAGTTCCTTGAGGAAGGACGCCCCTACCTGACCCCCCCGCACTCGAGCAAGGATGTCCTTCACTGCGTCGGCGTAAACAGGATAATTTCGTTCTCCCACGGCGGTGATGGCGGCATTTCGCAGCGACAGAAGATCCTGCCGCAGGGAATCCGGATCCCATCGGAGATTCCCCCGCATGAAAGTGGTTCCGTCGTAAAACCTCCGATCCGCGTCTGCGATGGCCTCAAGAAATGCCTGTTTCAGGGCCGATGGATCATGGTGAAGGCCGCTCACTCCCACCGTTCCGTCGCTGAGCCGTTCCAGATTGCCCTTAAAGGCCTGCACCTGTTTGGAAATCTCCGATTCACCGCCGGACAGGCTGACGCCCCCAAGGAGCACTGCCCGTCCCCTGTCCAGAGTAAAGACAGCGGGATGGCTGAGCCAAGGCGGCAGATTCAGTTCCAGCCGGTTTAAGAGCTTATTTCCATACTGAAACACTATAGCGAAATATTGGGATTCCGGCTGGATACCGTGAAGTTTCAGGTCTTCTGGATCCACACGCGTTATTCCCTTGTCAGCGATGATTTCCCGCAAAAACTGAGCCGCACCGATGTATCCGATAATACGGCCGTCCATCTCCGCCTGCCGTTTCCGGTCAGCCACCTTCATGAGGAGCTGCTTCATCGTGACAGGGTCCAGCTCACTTTTGAGAACATAGTCGGCACAACCGCCTTTGAGAGCGGTGCGGGCGTAATGAAAGTCGTCGTGGCAGGTGAGTACAACTGTTTCCAGCCGGGGGTGACGTTTACGCACCTCACTTAACAGCTCAAGCCCATCCATCCCCGGCATGGTGATATCACAGAGCAGCAGCTCCGCCTCCCCATCTCTCAGGTATTCGAGGACCTTGTCTGCCCGGGCGAAACAGCCCGCAAGTTCAAATTCCGGCCCCGCTTCCTGAATGCAGTAAGAGATATACTCCCGGATGGGAGCTTCGTCGTCAACGATTAGGATCTTCATAGTTTTGTTCCTCCCTCTCCGGGGACGATTCCCCCCTTTGAAAAACCGAAAGGCCTCGTTTGCCTCCGATTTTGATGCGGACTGTGGTTCCTATACCCTGTTCGCTCAGCACTTCCACGTCGGATTCCTCTCCGAAAACATAGCGGATCCGACTTCGCACATTCCTCAGCCCTACGTGATTAAAACGGTATTTCCGGCTGTCGTCCGGCGCCCAGAGCTTATCTACAGCGTCCGGGCTCATACCCTCACCGTTGTCCTCCACTTCGATGTGGATTTCCCCACCTGTGGAAAGGGCCCGCACCAAAATTTTACCGTCTCCGTCCCGGTCGGCGATGCCGTGGAAGATGGCGTTTTCCACCACCGGCTGCAAAATAAACTGGGGCAGATGCCCCTTCAGCAGCTCTTCCTCTGCCTGGATCTCAAAGGCGAAGTCGTTTCCGTAGCGGAAACTCATCAAATCGATGTAATGGCGGAGATGGTCGATTTCCTCCCCCAGGGTATGCCCGTCGGAATCAGGCGTGACTGGCATTTTGAGAAGTTTTAAAAAGGCGTTGAGCATTTTTATCGACTGGTCATATTTTCCCATAACCACCAGGCTTTTGATGTTCAAAAGGGTGTTGTGAAGAAAATGCGGGTTGATCTGGGCCTGTAAAAAGTCAAATTCCAGATTACGGCGTTCTGCCTCCTGCTTTTTGATATTTTCGATGAGCCGCAGGATGTGCCGGGTCATTTTGTTGTAGGAAAGGCTCAGGGCCTGTATCTCAAAATACTGGTTTTGTACCGGCATGGGCGCGAAATTGTCGTCCTGCCCGAACTCCAACATTTCCTGGGACAGCCTTGTGAGCGGATTTGTGATATGCCGCGCCGCCAAAAAGCTAATGCCTGCCGCCAGGAGGATTCCCCCCAGCACCGTCAGGGCGCCGAACAGAAAGATGTTCCGGTAAAAGTGGACGACGTTTGAGACTTTCAGCTCTTCGACGATGGTCCAGCCGGACTGCACATTCGTATAACTGGAAACGATGGTCAAATCGCCCCGCAGGCTGCGGATGCTGTAGTCGTTTTTCTTGACGGCGCTCTCAATGCTGCCCATGTGGTACAAGGTAAATCCAATGAGGGCAGGGTTTGAGTGGCTGACGACGATGCCGTTTTCGTCCAGAATAAAAATCTGGTTTCCCTCCCGCAGAAGGCTCGAATAATTGCGGTAGACCATCTCATGAGCGGTGTTGCAGATCACTGCTCCTACGATGTCCCCCTCCGCGTCTCGCAGCCCCCGCCCGTAGGAGAGGACGAAGGTGTCCGCATCCTCCGCCTCGGGAAACCGCATGTTCCAAGTCCGGTCGCTGGAGCCGTTTAAAAGGCTCAGAAACCAGAAAGAGTGGGTCAGAGTGGGATCCTGCTCCTCCTTGGAGAAATTCCGTCCGTTTTCCCAGATGACGTCAATAGTGGAATTCATCCCAAACCGCTGAAGCTCCACCCTGGCGTCCCGCAAAGGCGCCGCTACTGCTTCCTCCGGCAGTTTTCCGTCGTTTATTCCACCCGCGTAGGCCATGTGAAAATCGTCGGTAACGACGGTTGTCACATTTCTCACCGTCTGGTTTGTATTGATGATCTGCCGCAGAAGATCCACCCTGGTTTTGCCGATGTCATCCAAAAGATATTGGGAGAAAAGGTAAACGACCACTACGCAGGCCATCAGGATAATTGCAAGAGATACGATAAACACCCGCTGGAACAGCAGCAGGTATAGCCGCATGGGTTTTCGCCTGCTCAACTAAATCCCTCCCCTTTTCCGAAAATTTCGCAGCCGGCGGCAAATTGCGGCCGCCTCTTCCAGTTCCCGAAGCCGCCGGGAGAAAAAATACCGGTAGCTTTCGCAGTAGATGTTGACCAGCGCGCCCTCCCCGATTTCCGCCCGCTCCCTGCGGCATCCGTTGCGGCAGAGAACAAAATATGGGCATTCCCGGCACCTGTCTGGCAACCGGGCGGAAGGTTCCAGAAATTCCTGGGCCAGCAGGGAATTATGCATCTCACAAAGGCCCGTTTCTCCCAATTGCCCCAGCTTCCAGCGGTCCAGGCAGTAAAAATCGCAGGGGTAGACGCTTCCGTCCCCTTCCACTACCAGCTGCACCTGACAATGGCCTCGCTGAGCGCAGGCCTCCGGCTCCCCGCCCATGAGGACAGCCAGCCAGTTGTCGATGTGCCGGACGGAAATGAAGTTTCCCGCAAGAAAATCCCGCCGCCACAGGTCAAATATCCGCACCAGGAACTCGCCGTACTGCTCTGCCGTGAGGGAATATTCCGCCGCGCCTTCCTCACCGAACGGATCGAGGCATGGGATGAACTGGAGGTGAGAAAATCCCTCCCCGCGTAAAAAGCGGTAAATACTCTCCGCTTTCCGAACGCTTTGCCCTGTCACCACCGACAGGATGTTGACTGGCACCCGGTATTGTTTCAGCAGCCGCGCCGCTTTCATCACCCGGTTCCAGCTTCCCTTGCCGTTTTGGTCAACACGGTTTTGGTTGTGGATCTCCGCCGGCCCATCCAGGGAAAGACCCACTAGAAATCCATTCTCTCCCAGAAACGCCGCCCATTCCTCGTCGATGCAAAACCCGTTTGTCTGAATAGCGTTTTGCACCTCTATGCCACTGGGGTTAAATTGTTTTTGCAGCTCAATCAGTCTCCTGTAAAAAGGCAGGCCAATCACCGTCGGCTCCCCGCCCTGAAAGTTGAAACCGCAGAAATGGCAAGCGTCCCGGAAAGCCTCCCGTACCAGCAGTTCCAGTGTCTTTTCAGTCATCATCCCCCGGAAGGGCGTTTCTCTCGATGCGGCCACATCCCGGTAAAAGCAGTATTTGCAGTCCAGGTTGCAGGCTGAAGAGGCCGGTTTGATGAGCAGATTCCACGCGGGCATAAAAGACGCCTCCCTCTTGTTTATTCGACAGGATTCGAAAAAATTTTATATCTGTTTTTAGATACTTCTCACAATAAAATCTTATTCTTATCTCCAAAAAATGTCAAGTGAGCACAACAAAAAGAATTTCCTTCCTTACCCCAATTTTACTGTGCTTTTTTGTTATTCTCCACCAATAATTGCCAACAGTTTTGTTATATCAATGCATAAAAGGAACCGCTATCTGCAAAAAAATCAAGAGAACAACAAAAACTTATAAGGTTTTTACCACTTTTGCGGATACCATTGACGAACGCAAAAATCTGGTGCTAAGGTTTGGGTAAAGGGTATTTCCACGTATTTTTAGTCAGAGCTTTTCACCAAAAGCCGGGACATTCAGAGCCAGAATAGCCCTTGAAAATTTTACGAAAGGAGTCCTTCACATGGCTGCTGTTTATTTTCTCATCTCCCTCTTAGCCACTACCATAGGAGCAATGACTGGCATGGGAGGCGGAGTCATCATTAAGCCGGTGCTGGACATGTTGCATCATTACGATGCCGCCACTGTAGGAATGCTGTCCTCTCTGACTGTCCTCATCATGTCATTGGTCTCAGTCCTCAAGCAAATCCGGCAAAAAGCTAAAATTATTCCCAAAATCGTCATTCCGCTGGCTTTGGGATCAGTTTGGGGAGGCAATCTGGGGAATCGGATGTTCAGCGTCCTTTTGCGTTCCCTCGGTGATTCCGAAACCGCTTCCAAAGGGGTGACCATTGTCCAAAATACGGTGCTCGCCCTGCTCATCATTTTGGTTTTCCTGTACATGCTCCGAAAGGATTCAATCCGCAGCTTTCATTTTGAGGGGATTCTCCCCTCGCTGCTCACCGGAGTTTTTCTCGGCGTCTGTTCCTCTTTTTTAGGTATCGGCGGCGGCCCTATCAACGTGGCTCTGCTGATCTTGCTGTTTTCTTTCGACACCAAAACCGCCGCTGTCTGCTCCATTTTTACCATCCTGTTTGCTCAGGTCTCCAAAGCGGGAGACATCCTGTTGTCTCCCGGAGGGTTATCGTCCTACGACCTCAGTATGCTGCTTCCCATGGCCATCGGCGCTGTGGCGGGCGGCTTTATCGGCTCCAAGCTCAACAAGGAGCTGCCGGAGCGAACGGTGGACAAAATGTTTAACGCGGTACAGATTCTGGTCTTTGTCATTTGCCTGCTCAACATTGTTCAAAACCTGCCGTGAATGACGTAAAGCAAAACAGAAGGTGTGCGGATTTCCGCGCACCTTCTGTTTTTCATCGGGAGCCCTGCTCGTTCACGAGGGTTTCCAGATCTTTTACCTTCCGCCACAGCGAATAACAGAAATCCACCACGTCCTCCAGGGTGATTTCGCTGCGCATCCGTTCCAGCTCAGCGACGCGTTCCGACGTCATGGGGTGTTCCGGCGTGCTGATTTCGTCCGCCATCCGTTCGTAGGACCAGCCTTTTTTCTCCCGCTGTTCCTTGAGCTTTGCCCCGTCGAAGAAAAGTTCCGACATAAGATTCACCTCCCCGCACGCAAATTCAGCCGACTGTTTTTCCACTATAGCACACTTTAGATAAAATACAGGATTTTATGTGTAATACCTATAAAATCCACATAATTAACCTTGTTTTCCCTTAAAGCTGCGGTTATAATAAAGTCAAACCTTCAAAGGAGGCGTCATTATGCTCCCCGAACCGCTCAAATACCATTTCGAGCCCAAACGAGGCTGGCTCAACGACCCCAACGGCCTGATCTACTACAAAGGCCGCTACCACGCCTTTTTCCAGCACAATCCCCACGCCCCCAAATGGGACACCATGCACTGGGGCCACGCCGTCAGCGACGACCTGCTCTATTGGGAGGAGCTGCCCATCGCCCTGTACCCGGACATGCCCTATGAAAACGGCGGCGGCTGTTTTTCCGGCTCCGCCATCGAAAAGGACGGACGGCTTTACCTTTTTTACACCTCGGTCTCCAAGGCGCTGGGCCAGACCCAGTCGCTTGCCTTCAGCGACGACGGCCTCACCTTCCATAAGTACGAGGGAAACCCCATCCTCCCCTGCTCTCCTCTGGGAGACAACCGGGATTTCCGCGACCCCAAGGTGTTCCAGTACGGCGGCCGTTACCAGATGGTTTGCGGCGCGGGCGTGGACGGCGTCGGAAAGGTGCTTCTCTTTGAGTCCGACGACTTGATCCGCTGGGAGTACGCGGGCGTCCTCTACCAAAACGCGGACTGCTCCCCCGCCATCGAATGTCCCGATTTGTTTGAGCTGAACGGACAATATATCCTCAGCTTTTCCATCATGGGCGACAACGGCAAACGGGACTTTTCCACCGCCTTCCTCATAGGCGACTACGACGGCAGGGCCTTTACCCCCCGCTCGCAGCAGCCCGTGGAACAGGGCCCCGATTTTTACGCGCCCCAGACCTTTCCCGACGAAAACGGCAGGCGCGTCATCATCGGCTGGGCCTACAATCCCGGCCGGTCGCAGCCACCCTTCCCCACGGAAAACGCCGGCGCGTTGTCCATCCCGCGGGTCCTGACGCTGGAGGACGGGAAACTGCGGAGCTTCCCGGTGGAATCCATCCGGCCTTTCCTCGTCGACAGCGACGAGCACGTGAGGGTCCGGGACAACCGCCTTCTGCTCTTCGACGGGGAGAAAATCGTCCTGGACAAGACGTTCGGCCGAATCGATGAAGTGAAAATTCTTCGGGACACCAAGCTCATCGAGGTTTTTGTGAATGGAGGCGAATATAACGCGTCGTTTTGGTATGTAAAGTAGATCCCCTTTTCAGTCCTCCATTTTCTCCGGTTCCAACGGCGAAAACAGCTGGAAGGGCTTCCGGTCAAAGTAATCGGCAAGCCGCAACACCACCGACACGCTCATTTTGGGTGGAACCTCGCCCGATTCCAGACTTTTGAGAGAATGGGCGCTGATTTTCAAAATCCGGCACATTTCCCGGGCACTGATGCCATTTGCTTTGCGCAGGTATTTCACGTTGTCACAAAAAATTTTCAGTTGATTTTTCTTATGTTCCATCCTGTTTCCTCCTTGGTTTGTTTGAGGATATTGTACGGAACCTCGAAATAAAAATCTACTATCAGAGTGTTATCACTTTGTTATCACAGGGACCGCAAAGCCCATAAAACAGAAAAAAACTTGTAAATATTTTGAGAACTCAATGAGATTCAACGCAAAAACCCCGCCTGCTCCAAATGGAGCAAGCGGGGTTTTGCTGTAAAATCGCAGGTAGGGGCGGGGCTCTGCTCCGCCCGCGATCAACCGCGAACGTCTGGGAAAAACGGGCGGGGCAAAGCCCCGCCCCTACAGAATCCTGTCAAGTTCGTTGCGTTCTACCCGCTGATCTGCGCCGTGTAGAGCTTGTAATAAGCCCCCTTCTTCTCGATCAGTTCCTCATGCCGCCCGCACTCCAAAATCCCCTTGTCGGAAATCACCATGATCTTGTCGCAGTTTTTGATGGTGGAGAGCCGGTGGGCGATAATGAAGGAGGTACGCCCTTTTAACAGCTCATCGATGGCGATTTGGACGAGTTTTTCCGTCTTGGCGTCGATAGAGGAGGTAGCTTCGTCCAATATCAGGATTTTCGGGTCGGCCAGCAGAGTCCGGGCAAAGGCGATGAGCTGTTTCTGTCCCTGGGAAAGGCGGGAGCCCCGCTCGTTGACCTGAGTGTAGTAGCCCTGCTCCATTTCTTCAATAAACTGGTCGGCACAGACGGTTCGGCAGGCTTTTTTGACCTCTTCCTCGGTGGCATCCAGCTTGGCGTACCGGATATTGTCCAGAATGGTACCGGAGAAAATGAAACTGTCCTGCAACATAATCCCCATCTGGGAGCGGAGGGAGTGGAGTGTCACATGGGCAATGTCATGCCCGTCAATGAGCACTTTGCCGTCGTTAATATTGTAAAATCGGGAAATCAGGTTTACCACCGTGGTCTTTCCAGCCCCGGTGGGACCGACGAGTGCGATGCTCTCGCCGGGTTTCGCCTCAAAGGACAGATGCTCCAAGATGTTCCGGTCGGGGGTGTACCCAAAGGTCACGTCGTCGAATGTGACCCGGCCCCTGATGGGAGGCAGCTCAGTTGCGTCAGGAGCGTCGTCCACCGTCACCGGTTCATCCATCAGCTCAAAGATGCGCTCCAGATAGGCGATAGAGTTAATAAGATTGTTATAGAGGTTCGAGAGATTGAGAAGCGGCTGCCAAAATCGGGAAGCGTAGTTCGATACCGCCACAATGGTGCCGAAGCTCACCCCGGGCTGCAGCACCAACACTCCAACCAAGTAGAGAGCTCCCAGTACCCAGCAGGTAATGTTTTCCACTGAGGCCCAAACCACGTTGGCCACATACTGGGCGCCTACCCAAGCTTTTTTCTGATCCTTACTCAAAATCTCATAGGTCTCCTCGTTGCGTTCTTCCCGGTCAAAAAGCTGTGTAACTTTGACGCCGTCGATGGATTCCTGAGTATAGGCATTCAAATTGGCTCCCTTATTGGAAACGTTCTGCCAAGCCTTCCGCTGACGTGGCTTGATGATAAAGATAATGCCAAGAAAAATGGGAACGCCTGCCAAAACGATAAGAGAGAGCTGAACATTGACCGCAAACATGAAGATACCGATGAATAAGATATTTAAAATCTCCAGGAAAAAATTGATGATGCCGTTTGACAGGATATCCGACACGTTATTGACATAATGAATAACACGGGTAAGGATTTTACCTTGGGGACGGTCATCGTAAAACTGAAATGGAAGTTTTTGGAGATGTTCAAACAAGTCTTTACGGATATCATAAATAATTTCCTGCCCCACAATGACCATGAGCCGGGACCGTATACAAACCATGACGATACTCACCAGAATCGTCACTAGGGCGATAACCGCCAGCCCAACCAATTCCATGTACTTTTTCCCGGGGATGGTCACGTCGAAAGCCCGCTGCAAGATCAAGGGGTAAATGAGGCTTGACAGCACCGAGATAATGCTGCAAATCAGGGCGATGACCATCTTTTTCACATGGCGTTTTCCGTAGACCAGCGCCCGTTTTAGGTGTGCCGCGTTAAATGGAGTCTCTAAGCTTTCATCCACGTCAAATCGGTTACGCTTGGCCATTTTCGTCACCTCCTAAAGCTTCCTGCAAGGCGCAGACCTCGGCGTAATAGCCTCCCTGATGCACCAGTTCAGCGTGAGTGCCGATTTCGGAAATTTGGCCGTCCTTCATTACTATGATACGGTCAGCGTGCTTGGTGGTGGAAACCCGCTGGGCCACAATGAGCTTGGTGCAGGGAAAATCCAGGTTCTGAAGATTGTGTTGAATAAATTTTTCTGTTTCCATGTCTACAGCAGAAGTGGTGTCATCCAAAATGAGGATGGAGGGCTTGATAGCCAATGCGCGGGCTAATGCGATGCGCTGCTTCTGCCCACCGGACAGCCCCACACCCCGCTCGCCTACCAAGGTATCGTATCCGTCGGACATCTTACTGGCGAAATCCACTGCTGAAATGGAAGCATAATGCCGAGCTTCCTCTTCGCTCATGTCGGGATCTCCATATGCAATATTTCCGTCAATGGTATCGGAGAAAAGGAAAACGTCCTGAGTCGCAACGCCGATGTTCCGCCGCAAGGAATGAATCTCCCAGTCCCGAATATTCAGGCCATCAATACGAACCTCACCTTCTGAAACATCGTAGAGCCGCGGAATCAGATTCATAAGGATGGTCTTCCCTGAACCGGTGTTGCCCATAATTGCTACTGTTTCTCCAGGTTTTATGTCAAGATTAATGTGTTTGAGAACGCTTTGCCGGCCGAATTGCAGCGTCACGTCATCGAAAGTGATGGCCCCTTTGAGCCGGCCTTCAGCTTTATGACAATCAACACGGTTGACAATCAGCGGCCGCACATAGTAAAGTTCAATAACCTTGTTAGCACTAGCCAGAAAACGCTGAATATCGTTTAGAATGGTGCCAAGGTTACGGATGGGATTTGCAAAAGTAAAGCTGAGTCCTGAAAACGCCATCATTTGGCCAAGAGTAATCCGACCGTTCATGACGAAAATACCGCCCAGCAGCAATACGACAATCGCCATGGACTGGGCCGTCAGCTCGATAGCCGGGTAGTATTTCATCCAGAATTTGTTGACTCTGATGTTGGCGTCTCGATAATCGGCATTTTTTTCGTCAAACCGGTGAATCTCATACCCTTCCCGAGCAAAAGCCTTGACCACCCGGTTGCCGGCAATATTTTCCTGAGCTCTGGTATTCAGAACCGCAAGCCGTTCCCGAATATCGGCGTACATGGGCCGCGCCTTTTTGGAGTAGACATAGCACACCCCAAATATCAGCGGCAGGATGGCACAGAGGGCCAAGGTAAACAGTACATCGGTACATAAAAAGTAGATTAGAATGGCTGTAAATACCGTAATTGCGTCGATGATGACACGGATGGTTATCGACGCCGCATACCGCACCATATCAAGGTCGCCAGTCATGCGAGTCATCAGGTCTCCAGCTCGGTTACGATCGAAAAAGCTCATGTCCTGCTGCTGAAGATTTTTGAAGATGCAGCAACGGATGCTGTGGAGCATATCCATAACGGTGGTTTCATTGATCATGACCTGAGTATAGCCGAGGCCCGTTTTCAGCAGTACAGCGGTTACCATCAAAAGCACCAATGGAACCAGCAGCTCCACCCGCCTTTCCTGTCCCGGCGGAGGAGACAGGATCAGGTCAACGATCTGTTGTGAGATCAGGGGGGTAGCCAGCGCCAGCCCCGCAGACATGGAACACATAATCAGGCCGATGACGTATCGCACCCGGTGTCCTTTGAGATTTTTCCACATCCATTTGATCTGGAACATAAACTCTTCATTCCTTTCTGGGAATTGTACCGTTTTACAACTCCGCCGTAAAATTGCCGTTGTTATATTTGCGGCAAAGGCACAAAATTCCAATGAAACCAAGATGAACTTGGATCAAAAACTACTTTTTAATTTTTCTGCTATTTTTTCTCAAAGCGAGCCGTACTGTGTAAAAAATAACATCAATACTTATTTGTGGAAGGACTTGTTATTTTTTAAAAAAAGTGAGAAAATCCTGTATTAAATCAATCTCTTTTTCCGAGTAATAAACCCGGGACTTCTTTCCGACATAATGTCTGCTTTTCCAGTCTCACCAGACAGGAATTTCACCCGTTTCGTCTGGTTTTAATCTATTATAGCGGTTTGAAAAAAAATGAAAACCCTTTTTGGCAAAAAAGTCTCTATAAAGATTGCTGAATTTCCTGAATTTTATTAGCTAATTTGACCAATAAAAAAACGAATTTTCTCAGTTGCTTCTATTTAAAAAGAAATCTGCACCGAAGGCACAATTTTCTCAAAAACTTCTTATTTCCATTCTAGCCAGCTAACAACTTTGATATCGCCACCCTTCTCTAATGATATTCCTGAGTTATCACCATTTGGCTTTACACTTGACAATATTTTACTTTTGTAAAATATAGACCATTTTATCATAAAAAGACTATTTTTATAACGATTTTTTTGTATTATATATGAAGTAGGAGGCAGAATATTCTGCTGAATGATTTTAGGAGATATTTATAAAAAGGGGAGTTGAGTAAATGAAAGCAAGACCTCGCATCCGTTCCTGGATCAGTATGATACTGGCCTGGACCTGCCTGCTCTACAGCGTTCCACCGGTAACGGTTTTGGGCGCGCCAGATGAGTGGGTAGATTTTGCAAAAGGCCTCGCCTACGAAACCAACTGGGAAGACAGTGAATTCAATGGCGGCCACGAAGATTTTGACCATACCAAACTCACTGACGACGCGACGGCCACCAGTATCTGGGGGTCCGACGCCATCCACTTCCGTTTTAGAGAAAGCGGCGAACCCATTACTTTTACCTTTGATTTGGGTCAGCCACGGGATCTGCACCTGGTGGAAATCATCGGCATCAACGGCGGTTCCGGCGTTGAAACGCCCACCCACTACCAGGTAGAATATTTCGACGAAGCGGCTAACAACTGGGTGCTGGCGGGCGAAGAAAACCCCACCAGCGAACTGGGCACTTACGATTATCTGGTCGATCTGCCCGGCGCGCCGGTAAAGGCGCAGCAGATCCGCATATCGGTAACGCCCTATCCCACCTTCCTCTGCCTCACCGATATTAAAATCTGGGGCAAAGAAGGGGAAGTGGCTTCCGGTCCGCAGATTCCTTCTATTACAAAGAATCTTCCGTCGGAAGAAACCGCCCTGCTGGGCGACCTGGTTACCCTCTCGGTAGAAGCCTCCGTCTCCGACGGCGGCGTCCTTTCCTACCAGTGGATGAAAGACGGAGAACCCGTGGGGGAAAACAGCCCGGTATACACCATTGACAGCGCAGCTCTTTCCGACAGCGGAAGCTACCAGGTAAAAGTTACCAACACCCTGGAGGGCGAAACCGCCGATACTCTCAGCAAGAGCTGTACTCTGACAGTTTCCGAGGTTCTGGTCCCCGGCAATCTCATTGACTTTGCCAAAGGCCTAACCTATGAAACCAACTGGAAAGACAGCGAATACAACGGCGGCCATGAGGACCCCGACCACACCAAGCTCACCGACGACGCAACCGCCACCAGCATCTGGAGCGCCGACGCCGTCCATTACTGTAAACGGGCAAGCGGCGACCCTGTAACCCTCACCTTTGACCTCACTCGCAGCCAGACCCTCTACCGGGTGGAAATCATCGGCATCAACGGCGGTTATGGCGTTATGGGACCCACCCATTATCAGGTGGAGTACTTTGACGAAACAGCCAACGACTGGGTGCTGGCGGGCGAAGGAAACCCGGAACAGATAGAAGCGCCCTTTACATACACCGTCGATCTGGCGGGCGCTCCTGTCAAAGCGCGGCAGGTCCGTGTTTCGATCACTCCGAATCCCGTCCCGGAATCTACCTATCTCTGTCTGACCGACGTCCGCATTCTCGGCGTCGAGTCCGGCCCGCAGACCCCCGCTCTGACAAAAAACCTTCCTGCAACGACGTCCGTCAACGCTGACGACGCTGTTACCCTGTCGGTAGAAGCCTCGGTTTCTGATGGCGGCGTCCTCTCCTACCAGTGGTACAGGGACGGCGACCCTGTTGGAACAGACAGCCCTTCCTATACCATCGAGACGGCGACTCTTGCCGACAGCGGAAACTACTCTGTCACTGTTACCAATACCCTCAACGGAGAGACCAACAGCGTACAAAGCGCCCTTTGCGCTTTGACCGTCATCGACATGACGGCCGACGCTGTCGCCCCCGTCATTCACAGCGACCTTTTCTCCAGAGCAGCCGCCATTGAAGGCGACGCTGTCACCTTTGAAATCGCCGCTTCCGCCACCGACGGCGGAACCCTTTCCTATCAGTGGTATAAAGACGGCGATCCCATCGGGGAGAACAGTCCTTCTTACGCCATCGCGGCAGCCGCCCTCTCCGACAGCGGAGAATACTGGGTGGTCGTCACCAATACAAAAGGGAAAACCTCCGCTGCAGCGGAAAGCAATATCTGCGTTTTGACGGTAAACGAAAAACTGGATAACCTGATTGCCGGAATCCCCTATGCTACCGAGCTGGCAGATGCAAATTATCATGAGTCCTACCCCGACCTCCAGCGGGCCAAAATGACCGACGGCGTAAAAGCCACCGGCTGGAACGACGCCAACAGCGTCGGTATTCACACCGGCACCGTCTCCAAATTCAGCATGGAATTTGATTTGGACGAAACCATTTCTTTCCAGCAGGTCAACGTGGGGATGCTTCAGGCTAACGACGTAGGTATTTCCTATCCCGCCGCCATCCAGGTGGAGAGAAAACTCGCTTCCAAGGACGAATGGGACGTCCTTTACAACGGTAATATCAGCAGATCCAGCAACGGCCGCTTTGAAGTGGCGCTGACTGCCGACGATCCCATTACCGCCGATCAGATTCGCATCACCGTCACTGGCGGCGGCTCATGGGCCTTCCTGGACGAAATTGAAGTCTTTGCGAAAACCGCTACCCGGTCTCCCTACGGCAAACTGGTGCTGACAGGAGGCCCCGTCATGCCCGAGGGCAACAATCTGGCTCTGGGTAAACCCTACACGGCAAACCATCCGGCAGACACCTATACCGACACAGACGGCAAAGAGCTGACCGACGGCAAATACGCCAGCGTCACCGTTCAGGATCCGGCATGGGTTGGCTACAACTTCTGGCACGACCAGGGCAAGAAAAACGCCGAGGTTATCCTCGACCTGGAACAGATAGAAACCTTTCAGGAAATCCGCATGAATATTTTGCGGGCCGACGGCGTGGCCGGTCCCTCTGAAATCCATGTCTACATCTCCAACACCAACGGCGGATGGCAGGAACTGAAGGAAAAAACCTCTACCTTTGACGTGATTCTCGACCTGGGTTCCACTCAGAGCTTTGAACGGGTCAAAGCGGGCTTCCTCAAAGCCGGCGGCATTCCGTCAAATGGCATTTTCAACTATGTATACACCTCTCCGCAGCCTCTCAGCGCCCGGTACGTCAAAGTGGAATTTGTCTATGATTCCTGGGTGTTCCTGGATGAGATCGAAGTGCTCAAAGACCCGCTCCCCCGCGAAGCAGCACAGCCCGAACAGGCTCCAGCGGAGATCATCGACCCCGATCCCAATAACATCGCCTTTGGCTGCGATTATGAGGCCCAATGGAGCTTCATGCCCCTTATGCCGGACAACGGCAGAAAACTCACCGACGGCAGAAGAGGCGCTCCCAGCCCGGACGCCAACGAATGGGCTGCGTATAACGCCTATGAAGGCGCAGGCGGCTACAAGAGCTTTAACGCCTTCCAGAGCCAGTATCCCACCGCCATCAAGGTGGAGTATTCCGACGATAAAGTAAACTGGAAAGACTTTACCGGGCAGAATTTAAACTGGTCTACAGCTCCCAGCGGCATTCAGCGGTTTGATTACGGGACTTCCGGCCCCGTCACCGGCCGCTATGTCAAACTGACCATGACGATGGATCAGGTCATTGCCTTAGACGAAATTGAAGTTCTCAAAACCAACGACGGCCTCGCCGACGCCGAGCTTCAGCCCGACAACGGCCAGACCTACAACCTGATCAGCGGATATGACGTAACTTTATCCCGCACGCCTAATATGGGCAGCGCTTCTTTGCTCACTGACGGTTTTTATGGGGATTGGACAGAATTTGATTCTTCCTCCAATGCTTCTGACAACCACATCGCCATGAATGTTGATTTGACCTCCTTCAACTCGGTATCCCAGATCCTTCTGCACACCAAAGACGGCTCTGGTATGCCCCAAAACGTAGTGTTCAAAGTCTCTGCTGATAATGTTGAATGGTTTACATTAAAGACATTTACCCAAGCATCAGCAACCGGCGACCGCGCTTCCTCCTTCCTCTGGCAGGGAGGCGCCGACTCCTTCTACTCCAACTTGGAAGGAGCTGCAAAAGCCTACATCCGCTATCTCCGCGTAGAATTCGATATCCCCTACGGCAAAACCGTGTCGGTGGATGAGATTGAAGTGGTCGGAAAGCGCGGAAAATGTTCCGATGCGGGTCTTGTCATGAACCTTCCCGGCGAGCATTATAACGTGGCGTTGGGAAAACCCTACACCGCCACTCCCGCAAACGTTGACAACACCTATCCCGACACAAACGGCATCGAGCTGACTGATGGTATCCGAGGCACCGACTCGCTGGCCGACCCTGCATGGTTCGGCTTTAAGAGCCAGGACTATGTCCAGAAATACAACTTGTGGCCGTTAAAGACCATCGTCGTCGATCTGGAAGACGTCAAAACCATCACTAGCCTCCAGTTCAACATGAAGGGCGGCAACAAACCCTGGCGCATCCTAACCTTTGCCTCGATGGACGGCGAGCGGTGGACGCCGCTGTCCGAAAACCGCGATACTAACATCTGGCTGCAGCGGTTGGACAGCTTTGGCTGGCATTTTACCGATACAAACGGCGTTTCTCAGGATTTGGCTGGCGCTGATATGGTAGCCTGCCGGTATGTTCGCATCGACATCGAAATCTGTAACTGGAATACCATTGATGAAATCGAAATCATGGGTTACGACGGCATCAAAGACGGCGCCCTCATAGCTGAAGGCGGCCGTGATCTGGAAAACGGTCAGAAATATCTGGTTCCCAGTGAGGAAACCACCGGCGGCATTCATGATCTGGTGCTCTGCTACAATGGATGGTACGGCGTCGACGAAGAAACCGGCATTCATCGCGGCGATTGGTCTGCTGAACAGTACAAACCCTATCTCACCTATGTGGACTACGACGGAAAATCAGTGGATACCATGTTCGACGGTGTATTGCTGCTGGGTCTCTGGTCTCAATACGGCCGGTCGTATACCCCTGATCCAAATGTCGGTCCTCCGCAGATCGAAGACTGGATCTGGTACTATGAAAAGATCTTTAAAGAGGGCGGCGACATCGACAACTTAAACGAAGCCGCCAGACAGGCTTCTATCGACTTGGGCGACCCGAATTACAAGGTAAAACTGGTTCTCACCATTCCAGAAGTGCACACCGGCATCGAAAAATTCGGCACATTAAACGGCCGGGAGATGAATCTCACCCGGGAAGAGGATTGGAAATACCTCATCGACTGGTGGCTCGATATGGTCATCGGCGAAATGGAACGCAGAGATTACGAGTACATCGACTTTTCCGGTATCTATTGGCTGGCGGAAGGTCTCGGCGATGAAGTCAACACCCGGCTCTACGCTGCTGACATCATCCATGAAGCAGGGTATCACTTCTACTGGATTCCCTACTTCTTCGCCAGCGGAACCCTTTGGGCCGACAAAGCGGGATTCGACGCAGTCGCCCTTCAGCCCAACCATTTCTTTGAAGAACCGACGAACGCTACCAGTGCAGGAGCCGGAGGCACTACACGTGTGGACAACGCTGCAAAACTGGCAAATTACGCTCAAATCGGTCTTGAGATGGAATTTGACAACCGCGTTATGCAATCTCCGCTCCGCTATAATCAATACCTGGATTACTTAAATTCCGGTGTGAAAAATGGATTTGACGGTCCCAACGTCTACCGTGCGTGGTATCAGGATCTTCGGGCCATCTACCCGCTTGCTTACGCAAAACAGCAGCAATTCCGCGACCTTTATGATTACACCTATCAGTTCATGAAAGGCACTCTGACAAATACCATCCCCTACATCGAGAAATTCAGCGATGCACCTACAGGTGGCAGCATCGGTCAGGGCAGCTCCATCGGTGGAGGCGGTTCCGGCGGCGGCGGATACGTTCCTTCCAAACCCGGCGATAAACCGGATCCCGAGACTCCTCCTACCGGAGATGACACCTATACCTGGGAAGAGACAGACGACGGCTACAAGCTGACAGACAAAGACGGCGAGATTGTCACCGGCTGGGCGAAAGTGTCCGGCAAGTGGTATTACCTGAACGCTGACGGCATCCGGACTACCGGCTGGCAGAAAGTGGATAACAAGTGGTACTACCTGAAATCCGACGGCGTGATGGCGACAGGCTGGCTCAAACTGGGCAACACCTGGTACTTCTTAAGCGCAAGCGGTGTCATGCAGACCGGCTGGCTCTACAACGGCGGAGTATGGTACTACCTCTATGACTGGGGCGGCATGGCTAACTCCGGCTGGGTGAAGGTAGGAAACACTTGGTACTACTTTAGAGGCAACGGTGCTATGTTTACCGGCTGGCTCCAGCAGGGTACCACCTGGTACTACCTGAAAGACAGCGGCGCAATGGCGACCGGCTGGAACTGGGTAAATGCTAAATGCTACTACTTCAACGCCAGCGGCAAAATGGCCGCTAACACCACCGTAGGCGGCTACAAGTTAGACGCTTCCGGCGCATGGGTGAAATAACGTTCGTTATTTCAATCAGCATCACTTATATCAAAAAACAAGTTTCTTTAGCAATCTCCTAATCTCCACATCATATTTTGAGAGGATCATCTCCATTCCTCTCAAAAGCAAAATCGGCTGGTTTTTCCAGCCGATTTTGTTTTTTATAAAAATAATATAAAACGTCATAGATTTATAAAATTGATGCTTCTTGGGCTGTACTTTTGCAAAAACTCTTCCCGAATCCCAAGTTATGTGCTATAATGTCCTCACTTGCAAACGGTTTAGCCATTTGCATGGCGCCAAAAGGCGCTAATATTCCGCTGTGAGAACATTGTATCAGCATTTTGTTTTCCTGGTGTAAAACTTCGTTGATGTGTTACAATCGACACAGCTACAGATATTATGCTGCCTCTCTGGCAGATTATCGATATGGAGAGAAAAAGGAGATGGCCTGTTCGCAGGTCGGAAAAGGTTGCCGGATGAGCAGGATCCGGCGGATAGATAAAATGAATTGCCGCCTTAACCGATTGCTGCGGATAAAATTTTTTATTGCGAGGGATTATCTATGAATCTGCAGGTTACTGCAAAAAACATTCTCGCGGAGTTTTATCCTGATACGGATACCATCTCTGTCACACACGACGGCTATACCTGGAAACAAGACCCGGCGTTCCGTCCCACCGTCACGCTGCTTTTGAATGGAAAGGAAGTTTCTCTTCCCTTTTCCGATGCTCTCTGCGTCCACCGGGAAGAAATCCACACGGGAGTAGGCGACGGCTGGAAAATTGTTTATTCCCACTGGCAGTATGAGGGAAGTCTTCTGCCCCTGAGCCTCACCGCTTCTTACTGGCTCGAAAAAGCTACCGGTCGGCTCTATGCGGAACTGAATCCGCTCGTCGAATCGGATGAGACGATTGATTTTTGTTGGCCCGCGCCGTTTCTGTGGAAAAACCACAGCGAAAAGGCATACACAGTCATCCCCATGATGCAGGGAACTTTGATTCCCAATAACTGGCCCCATGCCGTCGAGGCGGTAGCACCGTCTTTCGTCTACGACCGGGCCGCCTATATGCCCTGGCTGGGACAAATTGACTGCGGCCATGGCTGTTTGCAGATCATCACCACCCCTTTTGACTGCGGATATGACCTCATTCATCCCGCTGGCGGCCCCACCCATCTCAATATGCGCTGGTGCTCCTCTATGGGACGGATTTCCTATAAACGCACCCTTCGGATGGAGTTTTTCTCTAACTGCGACTACAACACCTTCTGTAAAAGTTACCGCCGCTATGTCAAAGAGCATGGGAAACTGCTGACGCTCAAACAAAAGGCGGTGTCAAACCCCAATTTAAACCGGCTTGCGGGAAGTCCTGTCATCCACACCTGTATCTATTCCTACATCAAGCCGGAGGCAGTGATCTATAAAACCGCCGCACCGGATATGCTCCGCCAGTTCGCCACTTTTGCGGAGCGTCAGGAACAGCTCCGAGCCCTCAAGGTCCGCGGCCTCCAAAAGGCTTACCTCCACCTGGACGGATGGGGAGTTGACGGTTATGACCAGCGGCATCCCGATGTCCTCCCCCCCTGCGAGGCTGCTGGCGGCGCCGGCGCCATGAAGGAATTTCAAGACGCCTGCCGGGAACTGGACGTACTCTTCGCCATTCACGACCAGTACCGGGATTATTACCACGATGCCGCCACCTACGACCCTAAAAATTCCATGCACGGAGCCGGACAGAATATCCCCGGCGAATGCACCTGGAACGGCGGCCCGCAAGATTATCTCTGCACCTCCATGGCCGACCAGTACGTCCGCCGAAATCACATCGGCCTTGAAGAACTTGGCATCTGCCCTGACGGAGTATACTTAGACGTGTTCTCAGTGGTCCGTCCCGATGAATGCCGGCATCCTGAGCACCCAATGACCCGAACCGAATGTATCGAATACCGTGCAAACTGCTTTGAATACCTCCGCGCCAAAGGCACTATTATGAGCAGTGAGGAAGCCTGCGATTTCGCCATTCCCCACCTGGACCTCTGCCACCACGCTCCTTATCCAGGAACCTGGAACGCTGACCAGAGCCAGACTCCCCGGGGGATCCCTGTCCCGCTCATGAATCTCGTCTACCATGATTGTATCATGACTCCTTGGCAAATCCGTGACGATGCCTACGGCCGCCTCGTCGGCAAAAAATCCTATCTCTGCGCCCTGTTAAACGGCGGAATGCCCTATCTGGACATCCAAGCGGACGAGGCCGAAATCGCCCTGGCGGAAACCGTCGCTGCCTTCCAGGAAAAAGTCGCTTTTTCCGAGATGGTGCGCCACGAATTTGTCGACGGAAATCTGAACAAAGAGCGGACTGTTTTTGACAATGGCCTGTCTATCACGGTAGATTTTCGAACCAATACTTATCTCATAGAAGAAGCATGAGAAAAACCCCTGTGCGGAAAGTTCTGTACAGGGGTTTTAATGATTAAGGAATGAGATATCGTTCACTTTCGGTCAATTCTAATAGATCCGCCACTTCCCGCATAGTCGTCGCCATATCCAAACTTTCCGGATGATGAGCGTCGGAGCCGCAGTAAAATTTGCAGCCTTCGTCCCGGGCGATGCGGTAGAGCTTTAAGTGAGCATCCTCCTGCTCCCGCCATCCCGGAAGGAAACAGTCCGCGTTCAGTTCAATTCCCGCTCCCAGCTGGGCAAACCTGCGGAAAACCGGTTTGAGGCGCTCCGGCTCCATCCTTTCAAACACCTCAGGAAAGCCGCCCTTCATCCAAACAAGCCCACAGGTCAGATGCGCGATTCCCACTTTTTTCCAGGGCAGATCCAACTCGCAGAGCTCCTCTAAACGTCGGGTGAAAAGTTCCGCCACTTTTTCCTTGGTGTCACAGGAAGAGGATCTTGTAAACCCCTCCATGTGGAAGTGGTTGGGTGGGATGATGATAAAGCTGAACCGGTCGTAATGCTCTGGAGCAAGGCCTAGCTTCCCCTCCCCGCAGTATTCCGTCTCGCAGCCGAATAAAAAACGTACCTTTTGGGACTCAGGCAGCGGTAAACTTTGAGAAACGTGGAGCAACCCCTGTTCCTGGTAAAATTCATTGGCGTCTGGAATACTGTCACTCCAAAAATGATCGGTAATACACTGAACATCATAGCCTGCTTCCTCAGCGTGGCGCAGAATGCATTCCGGCGTCATTTTCGGGTCGTTTGAACAAAGGGACAGGCCAGTATGGCAGTGAAGATCATGGTTGACAGAGAATCTCATAGCAGCACCTTCTAATCTGTGTTTTCCTCATGATACACCTCTCTAACAGGAATGTCAAGAATATCAAGTATAAAACAAAACCCGGCCAGTTTTGGCCGGGCAATAAAAAGAAGAATAGAATACTTAGTCTTTTTTGGCCTGTGTGCCAAAATAAAACGCAATGACCGTGGTAAAAATAACAAGAAACTGATCTGCATTCAAAACGCCTTTCAGGGAAAGCCAGGCAAATACAGCCGTCAGAATCAGCGTTACAATACTCTTGATGGTCAGCAGTTTATCCAATCGATTGAAAAATATTTTCAGCATTCGTCCCCCTCCCTCTTCTCGGTGGGGAGCCTCTGGAGCTCTTCCACCAGCTGGGTAACAGTCCCGTTACCGCCTAAATTGTGGTATTGTTTATACATGCTCAATAAATTATCCCGGGCGTAAATAGGACAAAAGCCCAGTTCCCAATAATGATTGTAAAAGCCGATGATTCGGTCCCGGAGCAAAGCGACAATTCCCAAACGGATGGCATCCTGTTCACGGAACCGCTTGGAAAGCGCGTGGTAGGCCGCCGACAAGGCCGCAAGCGCCGCGCCAAACAGCACTTCCAGCCAGTATTTGGCGATAAAGTCCACCATAGGAAACTCCTTCTTTCTAATATTGTATCATGAATTTTAGAGAGAGATGTTTTCACAAATTGGGGCGTACCGCCCCTGAGCTAAGATGGAGAACCGACCTTTATGCGCCCGCAGAGAGGCTTTGTCAATCGTCACAAGACGACTATCAAAGACCATGGTCCCATCTGACGCCAAATCGGCGCAAAGCTCGGCCATGGTTTGCACGGAAACTCCAGCAGATGCCGCCAAAGCAATCCGAAACCAGTCTTCCCTCCCCTCCAACAAGATTAAATCAAAGCCTTCCGGTAAGTATTTTCGGGTATTCGGTGGGTTCTGCATTGTTTGCGCTCCGGCAACTGTTGCTGCCAGCTGCGCCGCTTCCCTCTCGCCCTCCTTCTGCCATAGGAAGGTGCCAAACCAGCGGTCTACCCAATCATAAAGGCTTTGAAGTAGCATCTTCCTCTCCTCTCTGTTCTCCAATAAAAATCTATTGTATTCCATCTTCATCATCCCTTCGTATAGCCGTCCATCTGGCCGCTTGGAGATCAAAGCGCGGCCAAATGGATCCGTATGATAAAACGGTCCATAGGCGTTTTGTATAAAGAGGCTTTTCTTTGCCCCAAACTTCTGGCCAGAAAAAAATTATAAAACATTGCGCCTGCCGGACCTGGAATAAAGCTGGTCTGCATCACTGCTCCTGCCCCTGCTGGCCCTGCCTATCAGGGCTTTTGTGATGCTCGTCCCTCTTGTCTTCTGAAGCCAGTATAGCATAACAGTTACCTGACATTCCATGACATCTTTTTGGAAAACCCTGATAAAAATTTAAAGTCTATTCACGGGTTGGATACCCATTGCGGGTATACTGAAGGTAGGAAAAGTGGTAGTTTTGTCCTTTGGGAGGTGTCTTGATGAATCAGGAAATTTATATCGTAACCGGTGCCAATGGGCACTTGGGAAATACCATTGTACGCAAGCTTTTGGATCAGGGGAAAACCGTTCGCGGCCTTACTATGTCGGGTGACCATACGGTCAAATGGGATGACCCTCGCCTGACCCTTTTGGAGGGAGACGTGCTCTCTCTGGACAGCCTATCCCCCTTGTTCACGGAAAGAGAGGGTGCTGACCTCATTGTCATCCACACAGCTGGGATCGTCTCCATTGCCTCCCGGTATCAGCAAAAGGTCTGGGACGTAAATGTAAACGGCACCCAGAATGTCATTGACCTGTGCCGAAAACATCACGTGAAGAAACTCATTCATGTCAGTTCGGTTCACGCTTTGCCAGAAAAGAAAAAAGGGCAGGCTATTACCGAAGTGAACTTTTTTGATCCCCGCTTGGTCAAAGGCCTTTATGCCCATACCAAAGCCGCCGCGACTCAGCTTGTGCTCAATGCTGCCAAAGAGGGACTCGACGCTTCTGTCGTCCACCCATCCGGTATCATTGGGCCCAACGATTTCGGCCACGGGCACCTGACTCAGCTGATTTTGGACTACTTGGACGGCCGCCTCACCGCCTGCGTCAGCGGCGGATATGATTTTGTGGACGTCCGGGATGTTGCCGACGGAATCCTTGCCTGTGTAAAGCGGGGCCGTAAGGGAGAGTGCTATATTCTCTCCAACCGGTACTACTCTGTGACCGATCTTCTCCGCACTCTGCACGAAATCACAGGCTGGAAGGAAATCAAAACCGTCCTTCCCACTTGGTTTGCCAAAGCGACTGCCCCTTTGGCGGAGAGTTGGTATAAAATGCTTCGACAGCCACCGCTGTATACCTCGTATTCTCTCTATACTCTGGGGAGCAACGCCCAGTTTTCCCATGAAAAGGCTACCCAGGAACTGGGGTATATTCCCCGTCCTCTGCGGGAAACCCTACTGGACACCGTCCAGTGGATGGACCAAAATCACCGGCTAAAACATGCGGTTCGCTGGACCAGAGCAGCCAAGACCCTTTAAATTTTAGATTTCCATTAAACTGGAGGAAAATGTATGAATACTGATAACCGAAAAGTCGTCCTGATTGGAACTGGAATGGTAGGCATGAGTTATGCCTATGCCCTTTTAAATCAAAATGCTTGTGATGAATTGGTGCTCATCGACGTAGACAAGGAGCGAGCCCGAGGCGAAGCCATGGATTTAAACCACGGTTTGGCTTTTTCCTCCTCCCACATGAAAATCTACGCGGGAGAATATAAAGACTGCGAAAACGCCGACATTGTTGTAATTTGTGCTGGTGTCGCCCAGAAGCCCGGGGAATCCCGCCTTGACCTCCTCACCCGGAACACAGAGGTGTTCCGTTCCATTATCGGCCCTATCACTGAGTCGGGCTTCAACGGAATCTTCCTTGTCGCTACCAATCCGGTGGATATCATGACCCTCATCACCGCCAAACTGTCCGGTTTTAACCCCCGCCGCGTCCTGGGTACCGGCACCGCTCTGGACACCGCCCGCCTACGGTACATGCTGGGCGAATACTTTAACGTCGACCCCCGAAATATGCACGCTTACGTCATCGGCGAGCACGGCGACAGTGAGTTCGTCGCCTGGTCCCAGGCCATGCTCGCTACCAAACCGATTCTTGACCTCTGCGGTGAGACAGGCGGCTGCCGCATCGAAGATATGAAGGATATTGAAGAGCAGGTCCGCACTTCTGCCCAGCGGATCATCAAGGCGAAACGGGCCACCTATTATGGTATCGGCATGGCTATGGTTCGCATCACCAAAGCCATTTTCAGCAATGAAAACAGCGTACTCACCGTCTCTGCCATGCTGCGGGGAGAATATGGAGAAAGCGGTGTCTACGCGGGTGTTCCCTGCATTGTAAATCGTAACGGAATCCAACGAGTGCTCTCCCTTTCCCTCTCTGAAGAAGAAACCTCTAAATTCCATGCATCCTGCCAGACGCTCCACGAGGCTTACGACGAACTGAACCTGGGCCTGTAAATCCAGCTATTTGGGCAAAATAAAATCCCTGTTTTCCGATGGAAAACAGGGATTTTTCTTTTTAAAGTATTTACCCAAATAATTTGCAAAATAAAACAAAAGAGTATATAATGGTAAATAAATATAAATACTTTTCGGCGTATTTCGGTTCTTATTGTATTTTTGAGGAGGACTGTCGCTCATGATGATTCGTCGAGCACGAAATAATCCCAGTCGGATTTTCCTGTCCCTCTTCTGCCTTTCGATACTATTTGTTTCCTTTTTTTCGTTTCCCGTGTCGGCTATCGACAATAAATCCAGCGAAAGCCGACAGCTGATCCGGGTAGGCTATCCGATCCAGAACGGCTTGACAGAAATCGATGAGGACGGACATTACAGCGGCTATACTTATGAATATCTTATGGAAGTGGCCCAATACGCCGGATGGGATTACGAGTTCGTCACAGTTGACGGCACTATCAACGAACAACTCAGCACATTGCTCGATATGCTCATGAACGGCAAAATTGATTTGATGGGCTGCCTCGCTTATAACGAGTCCCTAGGGGAAATGTTCGATTACCCTAGCTCTAATTATGGCACTTCTTACTATAATCTCTCTGTGCTGGACAAAAACGGGAAAATCGACAATACTAATTTTTTCACCTTCAATCCTCTTCGAGTAGGCATTTTCGGAACGCCGGGACAGCAGGCCGAAAGTCTGCAGTTATTGGCGAAAATGAACAATTTTACCGTGGAACAGATCTCTTATTCCACAGAAAAAGATATGGTAACAGCATTAGACAATAACGAAATTGATGCTATTATTTGTGACCGATATTGATCACTTAGAAAATGTCCGCCCCGTGGCTCAAATCAATCCCCGACCCTTCTATTTTGCGACTACCAAAGGGCGCAGCGATATCGTCAACGCCCTGAATTCAGCTCAAGCCAGTATCACGCAGACTGATCCTGCATTTACTGCACTTCTCCATCAAAAGTATTTTGGAGGAAATGAAAAGCTGTTTTTATCAGACACCGAAAAAAGCTATATCGATGCTGCGCCGGTTCTGAAGGCGGTTGCCGCTGGAGGAAACGCTCCCCTCCAATATAAAGATCCAAAAAGTGGGGAGGCCCGCGGTCTCTCGATTGATATTCTCGATTTTATCTCCGCAAAAACAGGGCTGCAGTTTGAACTGACTATTGCTGACACCTTTGAGGAAGTGGAGAGCCTCATACAGTCCGGAGCCGCTGACATCGTCGTCGGCATTACCGACGACGACCGGATTTTTGACAGTCACCCTTTTTTGGTGAGCACTCCTTATATCACCATTCCGCTCAACGCCGTTTTCAACAGCAAGGTAGACCCTTCAGACTTGTCTGGCAAAAAGCTCGCCTCGACTAAAAACCTCACCTACACCGGCCCATATAAGGGCCATGTTTCCTATTTTGAAACAACTGAGGACTGTATCAGGGCGGTGGCATCCGGCAGGATGGACTACACCTATCTTACAAGCTATTCCACTCAGTATTATCAGACCGCTAAAAACTACCGAAATCTTAATGTCATTCCCCAATCCGAGGATTGGTCCCGGACATTCTGTTTCGGTCTCGTTGACAAAAACAACGCTCGGTTGCTGACCATAATGAACAAGGCCATCCAATGCCTGGATAACGATTCTCTGCAGTCGTTTCTTTATGCAAACGCCTATCAGCCAGATCAGATCACTTTTTCCAGTTACGCTGCCGCCAATCCCCAGCAAGTCGCCCTGTTTTTCCTGGTCATTATGATGGCTTTTGTAGTGGTTCTGCTTCTTCTCAATCGGCACAAAGACCGTATGAACCTTCGTGTGCGGGAATTGGAGACCGAGCGCTACCGTCAAGTCAGCGAAATTTCCAATGAATTTTTATTCGAATACGATATACAAAATGACAGGTTGTCCCTGCCGGAAAAAAGTGCTCGTTTTCTCGGGTGGCCCATGGTTACCGAAAATCTTTCTCAGATGAAAATACCAAGCAAGTTTACCATCTTGGAGAAAGGTAAAAAAGGAGGTTCGGAAGAAACCCTGTACACCTTTCCCGACCACTCCTCCCGCTGGATTCGTGTCATTTTTAAGCAGGTGGACGACAACGACGGGCAGCCTATTTATGTCATCGGTAAAATCGTCGACATTCAGGAGGAAAAGACACATCAGGAACAGCTCCAATATAAGGCAGAGCGGGACAGCATGACCGGACTTTACAATGCGGCTACCTGTCGTCAGCACACGGCGGATTATTTGGCTCCTGGCTCCGACCAAAAAGAAGACGGCGGCGCGTTTTTTATTTTAGATGTGGATTATTTCAAAAAAATCAACGACACCTACGGCCATTATAACGGGGATTTAGCTCTCAAGCGGATTGCAGATATTCTCAAAAGAGTCTTCCGTAAAAACGATATTCTAGGCCGATTTGGCGGCGATGAATTTGCCGTGTTCATGAAAGGGGCTGGGCGAGCGGATGTGGCAGAAAAATGTCAGCTGCTGCGTCAAATTATTTCTGAAGCAGAATTCGCGCCCAATACGGGACCATTAACTGCCAGTATCGGCGTAGCGATCGCCGAGCCTAATCAGGATTTTGATGACCTTTACCGGAAAGCTGACCAGGCCCTTTATTTAGTCAAGGAGCGCGGCCGTAACAACTTTCACATATGGAACAAGGAAGACGCCTTATCTTCTGAAGACAATTGAGGATTTTATTATACAAAAAAGCAAGCCGGAATTGGCTTGCTTTTTTATGTTATTTAATTTCCACGTGTTTGCCCAACCGTACCTGGTATTCATAAATCAGTACCCGGTCCACAAAGGGAGAGACCGCCTCTACCTGGCGTTTCACCCTTTCTTCTGGAGCTGCCAAAAGAGGGCTGTCGTAAACTGGACCTTCAAAGGAAAACGCCTCTATATCTGCCCAAAGTTTACTGCGTCCCGCTTTGTCGTGCGCCCTTTTCAATCCTTCATAAACTCCTGCCAACTCTTCCACCTGGCAACGCTGCACCCCTACTTCATCCTGATAAGCGATAAAATCGCAGTCAAGGTTTTCCAGCTGAGATACGTACTCGTCGTCGGTGCAGATGAGACGGGTCCCATATGGCGCCACCAGCATTTTATAATCCTTGCTCAGCTTGTGCATCTGTGCGGAATACCGGTTGATGTAATCCATAAATTCGTCGGTCATCTTGCCGTCAATACCGGCCTCGTCCGGAAGATACCACCCATACAGGCTTTTGTGATGTCCGTACTGCTCACAAATCTGTTCCATGGCCCGGAAGGCGCGTTTTTCCACCTCCAAGCTCTGGCGGTTCTTTAATGGATAATTCCAGTCGTCGTAGTATCCGCAGGACATGAAAACTTTCATCTCCTGGGCCTCTGCCTCAGAAAGAAGGACGCCAATAGGGTCGGCGCAGTTGAGATCCGCCTTTGGATAAATATCGGTGTCAAAATAGGCCCTAAAATCCAGCGCCGTCGCCAGTAAAACGAGAACCTCCATTCCCTCTGCTTTCATATCCCGGATGAGCTGCCGCCATTGGCCGTCGTCCATCTTTTTGAGCAAAGGATTCCAGTAAGTTCCTTCGATTTTGCTGTGATGCTGAAACTCGAACCAAGTTCCTGTGACTGGCTTTGTCATATGATCTGCCGCCTTTCTTTTATCAACGCTTTTACCCAATGTAACAGACATCAATATCGTTGTCAAGAATCAAAAGTTCTCCCTCCATTTTTATGTAAAAACAGCTTTTTTGAAAGAAACATTATTTCTTCAAAAAAGCTGTCCAAATTTATAGGAAAAAGCTGATTCCAATTAAATATATCTGATACTTATGAAATATGGCTGAAAATTTACTCCCCGTCATCCATATTTTCCCAGTTATGCCAGATATTTTGGACATCGTCGTTGTCCTCCAGCCGTTCCAGCAAAAGGCCCATCTTTTTAATGCTGTCCTCTTCCTCCAGTGTGACGTAGGTGTCGGGAACCATCTGCACCTCGGCAGTGGCAAAGGTATAGCCCTTGCCCTCCAGATATTCCCGGACGGTGCTAAAATCTGCAGGGTCAGTGGTGATTTCAACAGCGCCATCTTCCATGGAAAAGTCCTCGGCTCCAGCCTCCATCACATCTTCCATCACCTTATCTTCATTCAGTTCCCCGTCCTCGTTATCCAAAACAATGACGCCTTTTTCGTTAAAGCCGAAGGAAACGCATCCGGTAGTACCCATATTCCCGCCAAACTTATCAAAGGTATGACGCACTTCGCCAGCGGTGCGGTTTCGGTTGTCGGTGAGGCACTCAACGATAACCGCAACACCATTGGGGCCGTATCCTTCATAAGTGATGTTTTCGTAGTTATTTTTGTCTCCATCGCCCATAGCTTTTTTAATGATACGCTCGATATTATCGTTAGGAACGTTATTTGCTTTCGCCTTAGCGATGAGATCGCGGAGTTTTCCATTAACGTTTGGGTCACCGCCGCCCTGCTTTACACATACCGCCATTTCACGGCCAATCTTGGTAAAAATCTTGGCTTTCTGGCCGTCAGTTTTCTCCTTTTTCCGTTTAATATTACTCCATTTAGAATGTCCAGACATACTCATTTTCCTTTCTTTCGCAATTGGGCGCGGCCCAACAATTTTTATTATATATCCCGGGCCAAACCCGAGTATCCTTCAGTAAAAAAAAATTCAAAAATTCGGAAAGTATATATTTTTGCTAATTACAGATACTATTATCGTAAAGTGAGGTGAAAATCATGTCTAACAACAATAACAACAGCAGAAATCAGAACAACAACCAGTCTCAGAACAACAATAACAACAACCAGTCTCAGAACAGACAGAACAACAACCAGTCTCAGAATAAACAAAACAACAACCAGAGCCAGAACAGAAGAAACGAAGAGGATTGTTTCTAACTATAATGAAACAATTGTCTTGGGGAGCGGGCAGTGTTTGCTGTCCGCTTTTTTGTTGTTAAAATAAGTTTTTCACCCAGTAACCAAAATTATCCCATAGGAAATAATAGAGATACAGCAAATTTTATAACAGATCAAATAACCCGCTGATAGCCGAAATTTTCGGATATTCCGTCTCGTGGGTCACATCAGGCCGCACAGTAATCATAACCGGCTGGATACCCGCTCGGCGCGCCCCGTGGAGATTGTCGATAAAATCATCTACAAACAATGTATTTTCCGGCGCAATTCCCAAGGCCTTAATGGCATGGTTATACATTTTGGGGTCAGGTTTGGTCACTCCAAGATTGCAGCTATAGGTATAACTGTCAAAGCATTCATAAACCCCCAGATATTCCAGAATGCGCCGAATAGACGGCCAGGTGTCAGAAATTACCCCTAGAGAAAAACGCTTTGAAAGTTCCCTCACTGTGTCTTTTGTGTCCTCAAATGGAATATAGTTTTCCATATTGAACACCTTATCCTGGGCAATAGCTTCGATTTGATCGTCCTTCCATGAAAGCTCCGGCAACATCTCGGCCAGCATCCGGTAATAGACGCGGAACTGCTTTAGTTCTTCCTCTTCAGTAAAAATCAGGTGATTTTCGTCCATATAGGCCTTGCAAGTTTGGAAAGCCTCTTTTCGCTTCTCCACATCAATGGAATTGAAAACGTCCCATCCGGTGTATGTAAGGGCTTTTATAGGAATCACCCAGCTCCCAGTGGCCGGTCGGCACAGTGTCCACCCAACATCCAAAAAAATGCCCTTGATGTTTTGCAGCTTTTGCATTCAAACACCTCTTTTCCAACACGCCTGCAAGATATCTCATACCTTACTATGATACCAAAATCATCGTCCGCTGTCAATTGGTTTGAAGCCCTCTCCAGCCACTTCCGAGGCATCAGAAACGATCATAAAGGCATTCGGATCAATCTCGTGAACCAGCTTTTTGACCTTATGGTATTCGTTATTCCGCAGAGCGCACATTAGCACCTGCTTTTGCTGACCAGTGTAAGCCCCTTCTCCGTCCAGCAGGGTAGCTCCCCGCCCGAGGTTTCGGATAATTCCGTCGGAAATGTCCTCATAATGGGGCGAAAAGATATAGACCAGCTTTCCCCTATCACCGCCATAGACCACCATGTCAATGAGCTGGGAGGAAATAAATATAACGATAATTGCATACAAGGCAGACTCAATAGAACGGAAAACAAAAATTGAAAAAGCGATGACGACAAGATCGGTAAGCATAGTAGCTCGCCCCAAAGGGATGTGGGGAAACCGACGATTCAAAAGCTTGTTGACGATATCCATGCCTCCGGTGGAACCGGCCCGCAGAAAAACAAGCCCCAGTCCGATACCCATGAGTACGCCGCCAAACAGGCAGGCCAGTAGTTTTTCACCCTGGTATGGCTTGACGAAGGTAAAAATATAATCGTAAAATACAGTAAAACTCACGACGGACAGCAATGTTTTCCAGATAAATTCCTTTCCCAGAAAGCGCCAGCCTATAAGAAGCAGCGGCACGTTGATGGCAGCGTTGACCACACCGACAGGAAGCCCAGAAACGAAATTGATTAGTATTGATATGCCGCTGACGCCGCCGGGAGCCACATTGCTGGGGGTGATGAAATAGTAAAGCCCCAAGGAGTAAGCCGCCGTACCAAACAGGATCAGTACAACATCCACCAAAATTTCCCACAAATTATATTTTTTCACTGCAGCCGCGCCCTCTTTCTTTACAACAGGTCCACCCTGTCTCCAAAAATCAGATAAGAGCTGATTTTAGTCCTGCATATGGTTACAAATGGCCTCAAAAAGCTCCCTTACCCTGTTAGTATCCCCTTTTACATGTAAAAATCCAAACAAAGTTTCAAGCCCTGTGGCCGCCCGGTATTCCGCGGGATCAGCGTTTTTGGGAACATTGTTGTGGGTATTTCTCCCCCGCTTATAGACAGCGGCCTCTTCCTCGGTCAGAAAGGGCATCAATACCTGCACGGCTTGTGCCTGAGCAGCGGCGCAAACCATCTTTACCGCTTGCTTGTGAAGCTTGTTCACCGGAGCGTTTCCTTTTTGGATCAACCGCTCCCGCACCATCAGCTCAAACACCGCATCCCCCAAAAATGCCAAAGTAAGCGGACTCATTTGTTTTGCATTTGTAATGTTTTCGATTTCTAACGTAACAGTTCCTCCCGTCGTCATCTTTTATTGTCTCCAGAAAAATGTACGGCCGTACCGCCCTTTCAGGACAGCGCGGCCGCTTTCAGCTTACAAAATATAATTAAACTGGAATCCGAACAGGTCCACGGTGTCATCCTGTTGAATTCCCATTTCTTCCAGCTTGTCAATAATGCCGCTCTCCCGCAGCACCCGCTGAAAATACTGAAGTGATTCGTAATCGTCCATGTTGACGCTCTGCATAATCTGTTCCATGAACGGTGCATCCACATAATAAACACCGTCGCTGCCCTTTTCGATGGTAAATTGACGGGTGCTTTCCGACTGTAACACTGGGTCAGGTTTAACAAAAGTCGGTTCGTAAATCTTGACGGGCGGGAGATCCTGTAATTTCGCCCAAACCGCGTTCACAAGTTCCCTCGTTCCTTCGGTAGTGGCAGCACTGATGCGGAAAAAAGGAAGCCCCTGCTTTTTCACATAACTTTCAAAAGTCGCTATTTGCTCTTCACTCGCCATATCGCACTTGTTTGCGGCAACCAATTGAGGCCGAGACGCCAGTCCCTCGTCAAAGTTTTGGAGCTCGTAGTTAATTTTCTCAAAATCCTCTATAGGGTCACGGCTCTCTGAACCGGAAACATCTACCACATGAACAATGAGACGGCAGCGATCCACATGGCGCAAAAAATCGTGCCCCAGGCCCACTCCCTCGCTTGCGCCTTCCACCAGGCCTGGAATATCCGCCATGACAAAGGTGTCGTCCATTCCCACCTGCACCACACCCAGCACAGGAGCCAACGTGGTAAAATGGTAATTGGCGATTTTGGGTTTTGCCGCGCTCACCACTGAGATAAGAGTGGATTTTCCAACGTTCGGAAATCCCACCAGTCCCACGTCAGCGATAAGCTTCAGCTCTAAATTGAGCCAGTACATCTCTCCCGGGACCCCCGGTTTGGCAAAGCGCGGGATCTGCCGGGTCGACGTGGCGAAATGCTGGTTTCCTGCGCCACCTTTTCCGCCCAGCGCCAGCACCACCGGCTCATAGTCGGACATATCCGCCATAATTTCGCCGCTTTCAGCGTCGCGAATAATGGTTCCCAGCGGCACTTTTACAATAAGATCCTTGCCGCTTTTTCCACTGCACCGCTTACCAGAACCATTTTGTCCATCTTCGGCTACGTATTTCTTTTTATAACGGAAATCGATAAGGGTATTCAGGTGCTTGTCCACCTGAAATACCACATTTCCGCCTTTTCCGCCGTCCCCGCCGTCCGGCCCGCCAGCGTTCACATATTTCTCCCGATGGAAGGATACAGCACCATTACCGCCGCTTCCTGCCTTGACGAGAATTTTTGCCCGATCAATAAACATATTGCACTCCCTCCGGCCAATGGCCTCACGAAACCGAGTGTGTGGAGGAGCTCTGTAGCCCCTTCCTTTCAAATAGCGGAAAAAATAAAACTGTCCATTCGATTTCCCGCTAATGAGCGGTTTCCTTTGAAAAAATCCGCTGATAAAACGGCCTCTTTCAAAGAAAATTGCTCTGATTTTTTAGGGTTTTCTGCATTGAGCCGGCTTTATCGTCATCCCGCTTCGAGAACGGCAAACAAAAATTTTAAACCTTCCCCAAAGTCGGTTTAAAATTTTTGTGCCGATTATCTCTCGGCAAAATTACGATTCCCGCCTTCTTAAAAAAAATTCCAGTACATCAAAAAAACCCCAAGCGCATGGCTCGGGGTTTTCGTCGAAATTACTGAGCGGTATAGACGCTGACTTTTTTGCGATCACGGCCGACACGCTCAAACTTCACTTTTCCGTCAACCAATGCGAAAAGTGTATCGTCGCTGCCGATTCCAACGTTTTCACCGGGGTGAATGTGGGTTCCGCGCTGACGAACCAAGATGTTGCCAGCCAGTACGAACTGTCCGTCCGCACGTTTGACACCGAGGCGTTTGGACTCAGAATCACGGCCGTTCTTAGTAGAACCAACACCTTTTTTATGGGCAAAGAACTGCATGCTTAATTTCAACATAACTTACACCTCCATACAGGAAATATGAATTGTACCCGGATAGTCTTCGCACAAAAGCTCCAAATGGAGTTTCAACGCCTTGAAAAAAGCGTTTGTCTCTCTGCTGGGACCATCCTTCAATGAGAGCTTCACCAGATTTTCTTTCACCTTAATATCTGCCCGTTCAGACAAAATCTCGGTAATTCCGTTCACGGTGAGTTGTACGGCGGAACTGACCGAGGCACAGACGATGTCTCTTCCATGCTGGTCAAACCCCGCATGTCCGGAAACCGCAAACCCCGTGTAGGCGCCGTTTTCGCGGAAAAACTCAGCTTCAATCATCGGACTTAAGCTTTAATGGATTCAATTCTTACCTGAGTGTAAGGTTGTCTGTGACCCATTTTACGCTTTTCACTTTTCTTCGGTTTGTAAGTAAATACGGTGATTTTCTTACCTTTTCCGTTTTTCAGGAGGGTAGCTTCCACAGTTGCGCCGTCCACATAGGGAGCGCCGACTTTCGCGCCGTTATCGTCAGCAACGAGGACGATTTTATCGAAAGTTACTTTGGATTCCGCTTCGCCTTCGATTTTCTCGATGAATACAACGTCGCCTTCCTGAACGCGGTACTGCTTTCCACCTGTTTCCATAATAGCGTACATCACAAGGCACCTGCCTTTTCTCTAATCTCGCTGTAACTAAGGCGCGAAGATTGACCTCCGACTTACTGCCCAGAACATGCGGCTAAGATATTATACCATAGGGGAACGGGCTTGTCAAATGTTTTTTATTCGGTTTTTCTCAGAAAAAAAGATGGAATATAAGAGAAAGCAAAAAAACCAAAAGCAAAACAGCAAGAACGAAAACATTGAGCAAAACTACGCCAAATCCTACTATGGTAAAAAAGCGTTCGAACTTTTCTTTCATAGAATCTCCTCTATCTTTCTGGACTTTTAAAATCAAAACAGATCACCCTGTATTGCCGAAACAATTATAATTATAAAACATAGAATCAAAAAAGCAACAAGACTAATCCCTTTAATTTTATACATATCCCGGATTATGTCCTTCTTTACCTCATCTTTAAAGATAATATCCAGGATATCATCTAAAATTGGGATCCTTTTCTTCATCTTCTAATATACCTCCGTTATGTCTTTCATTGCAATATCAATCAACAAGTTTAATTCATCTGTCAAAAATTCACGTCGTAAACCATCGACTATAATTTCTGTTTTGCTAATTGGTTTAATGTCAGGATTGGCTCTGTAGTCATTTTTTTAGCCCATATTGATGAAACTACAAATGTGCCATCTCGTTTATAAAAGGAATTCCTATGATTATCCATCCCATAATCAATAATTTCAATTTCCACATCTCCCGCTTCCAATACATATTTTACTCTTTCTTTCCCCTCTAAAGAAGTCAAAAAACTTAAGGTGTCTAAAACTTTTGCCACAGGAAGCATTAGCAATTTCGCCTTTTCCATAATATAAGTCGCTACAGGATCACTTTCAGCATTTGGACCGGTCTCTCCCGCACTTATAATGTGAGCCATGAGATATATGCTGTTTTGCTCAAACCCCTCTCTATTGACGTACACCCCCGTGTTATACCGGTCGAAATACTCTGTCTTACGTCGGATTTTGACCACCTCGTAGGCCAATCTTTCCATCACTGGCTCGTTGCGCTGCTGTTCATAATAGAGATACTCGTTGCTCAGCGCCTTCACCAAGGCAAGGTCGTCCCCGCTCAGCACCTCGTAATCCCGGTCGAGCATTAAGCCGTCCACATTGACCACATCGGTGATGGCCGACTTGAACAAGCTGTCGAACCCCCTCGAGATGAGCTTTGTCATATCGTCCGACACCAGCTGGAGCTTATTGATGTTTTCCACCGACAGATACTGCCCGTTAGCGAACAAATCGTCAGAAACGGGCTTGTCAAATGTTTTTTCGGGGATTTGGTGAAAATTCATCCTCTATTGTCCCGTGAAGTAAAAATATACGCCCATTAACAACACAACCATAAGGAGAATCAATTTTATACACATATCGTTTTTTATGATCTGCCGAATGAGTCCTAGCTTGTCGTCAAACTCTTCCTCAAACTCATCCAATTTACCGGGTCTTTAATAAATCTGCCAAAAAAGTCTTGAATTGATTTTTTCATTCTATAACACACCTTTATATACTGCAATAATTAAGGCTATTATAATAGCAATTACTCCAATGATTAACTGAATACCATCCCTTTGAAGTCCACTTTTTATTACTTCTTTTTTTCGTCATCTTCAAAGATTTTATCTAAAATTTTCTCAAAAAAGTTTTTCACTATCCATCTCCTAAACCTCCAAAAATGCTCACAAGGAGTTAATTCAAAAAAACCACCTGCATATTGATACGATAAGAAAAACAATAAGTACAAATACAAAAAGAACCCCAATAAAAAACCAAAGCAACCCGACATTCGCTAACATGTTTTTAAATTTATCACATTTCACAGTTTCCCTTTCCCCTCTCAGCTTTTACGAAAAAGCATTAGTAGCCAAAAGAATAAGTAATACAGCCGCACCGATGAGAAGTTGTAGCCCCAACCCAATCCAACGTTTTTTAAAAAATTGCTTTTTATATTCGTCTTTAAAAATGTGATCTAAAAGCGCATCTATCACAGGTTTTTTCTCTTTCATGTATGATCTCCTTTTACTGTAAAAAAAGATTGGCAGGAAATGGAACCCAATTGTCTTTCATTATTGTACTCCCATCTTTTGGAATAATGTCAGGGTTAACTAAAACCGTTTCTTCTTCGTCTTCGCTTCCTTTTTTCTTCTCAGTTACCACCGCACAAATAAAATTACCATCTCTTTTATAAAATGATTTTTTAATCTCATTGCTTCCATAAGAAATACTAAAATAAATATCGCCTTCTTGTAATACATATTTTACCCTTTGGTCGGGTTCCATGTCTAACCCTGTTCCCGCTACAGAAAGAAACAGGCCAACCCCTGATCCCAAAAGTAGGCTCGCTATTCCCATTAATACATCCATTCCTGGATTTTCTCCTCCTTCAAGGCCTATCTCGCCATAACTCATTCCCCGTATGGAAACCGAATACTGTAAGTTCTCTTCATACCCCTCTTTATTGAGATACACCCCCGTATTATACCGGTCGAAATACTCTGTCTTACGTCGGATTTTGACCACCTCGTAGGCCAATCTTTCCATCACTGGCTCGTTGCGCTGCTGTTCATAATAGAGATACTCGTTGCTCAGCGCCTTCACCAAGGCAAGGTCGTCCCCGCTCAGCACCTCGTAATCCCGGTCGAGCATTAAGCCGTCCACATTGACCACATCGGTAATAGCCGACTTGAACAAGCTGTCGAACCCCCTCGAGATGAGCTTTGTCATATCGTCCGACACCAGCTGGAGCTTATTGATGTTTTCCACCGACAGATACTGCCCGTTTGCGAACAAATCGTCGGAAATGGTATCGCAGATGCCGCGCAAAGCGTATTTGATGTTTTCCGCGTATTCATAAGTCCCGCCTTTAGGTAAATCACTCATGGAAATATCGGCAATACCCGTTTTTAACAATAAATTAAAAATATAGTTTTTGCTGCAAAGAGTGCAATTGCATTTCCCTTTAAAATGGTCGGGGCGGTTTTGGTATTCCAGCAACAGGAGGACATCGTCGTAAAAGTCCTTGCTTTCCTCCCTATACAACCCTTTGATAAAAGAGAGCTTCTCCTCGTCTCCCGACAGATTCCGTAACCCATAGTCCCGCGCCTTTTTCAGCATGTTTTCGACATCGGACTGCCACATGTACCCCTCTTTTTGAATTTGCGCTACCGCCTCAAAAATCTCCCGCCTATCCGCTTGAGATTTAGGACGAGTGCTGTAGTCCCGCAGTTCCAGAAGAGAGAGACAGGAATCTGCCGTTGAGGTACTTTTCCTCATAAAGGAGCAAATTCCCGAAAGGCCCTCTACAAAATCTATTGTTTCCTGCCGGTCGTCGCTTGGAAAATAGCCGAGTACCTGCGCATTGTTTTTGAGATCCTGATGTATTTCCTCCAAAACAGAAATAACACGATCCGCAAACCCGCTCAGCTGATCCCAATAATGATGATCTCTAGGGTCGGTAAAAATCCATTTGAACATCGAGTTTTTGTTGAGTTCTTCAAAATAGGCGGCCGTCCCGACCACCAATCCGTTCTTGCCAATGCGTTCTGTTGACATCAGTATAACTTCCTTTCTTGTTCTTGTAAAGCAAATTCTGTCGAATGCTGCCGGGAGAATAAGCGTATTTCCCGTTGCGCAACTTTTTAAGCGTACTTATCCTCTGTACCAAAACGGCCAATTTTGATATACAGCAGCATAATACACGTGTATTCTGTATTTATCATATTCAATTTAATCCAAAATGTCAATAGGTTTGCTCAAAATATTTTGCATAGAGCAACATTTAGCGGCGTATCATCGCTTTTTCCTCAGAATCCCGCTCCCCCGCAGCTTCCATCGTAAAGCGGCAAAAAACAGCACAGAGAAAAGCCGCACGTGCCCGGCACATGCGGCTTTTCTCATTTAGAAGGATGTACCTACTGTTATTCCATAAATAATTCTCTCTCAAGGATTTCAGCGGCCAACCGCACCAATTCCCCGCAGGGCCGCTTTTTGTAGTAGCTTTCGGTCCGTTCCGAGGGAGTCGGTTCCTCTTTCTTGACCGACAAGCCCAAGAGCTCCCGGCAGACGATGCTGCCGTTTTCCTTTTCGAACGCCCCAGCCAGTTTTTGGACAAGAGCGTAAAGCTCCTTTTTTCGGGCGTTGTCAGTGGGATCCGTGTAGCCCTTCACAGCGCTTGCAACGAACACCATTCCCGACACCGCGCCGCAGACCTCTCGAAGCCGTCCTATACCGCCGCCGAAACCGGACGACAGCTGTGCCGCCATCTCACGGCTGAGCCCCAACACATCCGCATAGGCCACCGCAATGGACTGACAGCAGTTATAACCTGATTTAAAGTTTTCATAAGCCTGTTCCGGCCTTGTCACAACCGATTCCTCCCGTCAAAAAGGGCAGCGGGCATGGCCCGCTGCCCTTTTAACATCCAATTTTGCATTTAGTGAAACTCTGCGTCTATTTGAGCAGCTCCTCCACCACATCGGCTGCATGCTCCATCCAGTCGCCCTCGAACAGCTCGATAACGCCCTGGTCGCAGTTTTTCGCAAGCTGCGGGTCGATGGGCAGCTTAGCCAAAACGGGCAAACCGTATTTCGCAGCCGTCTCATCGATATGGCTTTCACCGAACACATTGATTTTCTTGCCGCAGTCGGGGCAGGAAGCATAGCTCATGTTCTCGATAAGGCCCAGAATGGGGATGTTCATCTGCTTAGCCATGTTGACCGCCTTTTCAACGATCATCGAAACCAGCTCCTGGGGCGAAGCGACCACAATAATGCCGTCCAGGGGAATCGACTGGAACACCGTCAAGGGCACATCGCCGGTTCCGGGAGGCATGTCCACGAACATAAAATCTACGTCGTTCCAGATAACATCAGTCCAGAACTGCTTGACGGTTCCCGCGATAATGGGGCCGCGCCAGACGACGGGAGTCGTCTCGTTTTCCAAAAGCAGGTTCACCGACATCATCTCGATACCGGTTTTGGTTTCCACCGGGAAGATGCCGCCCATGCCGTCGCCCATGGCCTTTTCCTTGATTCCAAAGGATTTTGGAATGCTGGGGCCGGTGATGTCGGCGTCCAGAATAGCGGTACGGAACTCCCGTCTACGCATGATGACCGCCAGCATAGAGGTGACCATCGACTTGCCGACACCGCCTTTGCCACTGACTACACCGATTACTTTTTTGATGTGACTCAGTTCATGGGGTTTTTCCAGCAAATCTGCCGGAGAGGATTGTCTGGAAGCGCAGTCGGCGCCGCAGGAGTTGCAGTCATGAGAACAGGATTCGCTCATTCTCTATCCATTCCTTTCTGATTTTCGCCTGAATCCAGGCCCTTGATATGCACGGCAAAAAATTTTGGTGCCGCATGGTGAAAAATTTCCATGCAAGAAAAAACCGGAGGAATCTCCGGTTGTCATAAACGTTTCACTGCCTTTTATTATAATGCCCTTACTCTGGAAAGTCAATACATGGGCCAGAAAAAGAGACGTTTTTTGTATAATTAAAGAAGTTTGAACATTTCTACATGAGGGCAGTATTCATCCAGATACTCATTTGCGGTTTTTTGATATCCCTGCTTTACGTAAAATTCCGCCACCCGGCACTGGGCACTGATGACGATTTTTTTGCCGCCCAGTTCCCGTACTTTTGTTTCCAAAACCTCCATAATTTGGGAACCCATACCAGTTCCCCTGTAGGCTTTCCGGACAGCGATGCGTCCCGCATGCCACACACCATCCCCTTCGGTAAAGAGTCGGGCGCAGGCTACCGCACTGCTGTTTTCATAGCAAATCAAATGCCAGCAGTTGTCGTCAATGGAATCAAATTCCCCCTGAAAGCCTTGCTCTTCAATAAAAACCTCTTTCCGAATGGAAAAGGCGTCGTTAACAGCCTTATCAGGTTTCCGCATCCATATCATCGTGTTCATGACTTCACCTTTCTCTCACCTCAGTGCACTCTGCTTTTTCCTTTTTTTCTCTTCATACATTCGTTGGTCGGCCAGCGCTATCAGGCATTCTGCATCCCGTCCGTCGCCGGGAAATGCGCTGCAGCCGGCGCTGACGCCTCTAAAAGCCATACTGTTGTGGTCCCATTTCTGTACCCGAACCTGTCTCACAAAACCAGCCACGCTGCCGCCGGTGTACAGGCAGACAAACTCGTCACCAGAAATACGATACAGCGTGCCGTTGCAGTTGAGAATATCCTTCGCTGCTTTAGAAAACTCAATCAAATATTCGTCGCCCTTCAGATGTCCGAACTGGTCATTAATACCCTTAAAATCATCCAAATCCATAAAGACAAGCGAAAACGGGCAGTTTAACTCCATGAGCTTTTCTATGTCGGTAAGAAGGCTCTCTCTGTTTTTCAGTCCGGTCAACCCGTCCACATATACAATCCGTTCCAGTTTCTCAATGTCATCGAAACTTTGGACCACCATACTAAGAAACCAATAGCTTAGTACTGCATCAAAAACCAGTGCCACCAAGCTCAGTACTGCTAAAATGTGACGTTCCCGATATATGTAGGAAATGTTTATGAGCAGAAAGGTTCCAAACCATGCTAAGCTGACTAACTGTAAGTATTTATTTGCCCTTTCTGGGATATATTTTAATACGAACACCAATTTGCTTTTGACAAAATCCCGGAATACTTTCAGCGAAAAAATATAAAGCAAAGTTTGCATGCAAAGGACCGTCTGAACAAATGGAAATTGTTTTAGAGCATAGGCCAGCTGCACCGAAAAGGAAAAGGCAAACATGGTGTATATCCAGGAAGAGCAGATGATGGATAATAGCTGGTGCATTTTCTCATCATACAAAAAGTATAAGGGAATAAGGTACAAAAAACCTATAATGGTAAATAGACCGTTCCCGTTTCCAAAGGAGCTGCTCCTGGATATAAGGGCATATGTCCCGCCAACAACGACTAAAGTATAAGCTAAAAGCACTCCTAAAATCTTTGGCAGGGAATACTTGGATTTAGCGCAGTAATGTACGGTGCTCAAATTGACCAAAAGCATCTCGAACACCACACAGAGGTTCAAAATCGTCGCCATCACAATCTCCCTCTCATTTCCAAAGCAACTGGACAAACAAACAGAATTCTGGAAAGCTTCATACAATACCATCATTCATTATAGTATACTTTCGTATACTTGACAACCAGCCAGATTCCTCCAAATAGAAAAACCGCCGCAAAGGAACTCTCTGCGGCGGTTTTTGTTAAAAATCAATTGATAGAATATGGGGATTATCCTTAAAAAGTCCCAATAATTCAGCTGCTTCATACTCCTTGGGAAATTTGGCGTAAATTTTCGCGTCGATTCCCTTTCCCGGCGTTTTTTTCACTTTAATGTTTAGAATCTCGATCTGATTCTCTGACAAAGCGCTCTGCAGATAGTCGATGGCCTCGGAGCTGTCATCCAACGACACGTTAAACTGCTCTGCCACTGGCATTTTAGTACGAAACCATTTGCGGTGCAAAACAATTTGCGTAAGGATAATCATCAGCGTTCCGGCAACGCCGACAATATACATTCCGGAGCCCACCGCCATGCCGACGCCCGCAGTAGCCCAGATTCCAGCGGCCGTCGTCAGGCCGCTGACGCTCTGCCGCCGCACAAAAATCATGCCGGCGCCGAGAAAGCCGACACCGGAGACGATCTGTGCCGCCACGCGGGAAGGGTCCAGCTTAATTGCCTCGCTGACCACGTCAAAAAAGCCGTACTTCGATACCATCATGGTAAGAGCTGCGCCCAGTGCCACAATTAGATGAGTACGGATTCCAGCTTCTTTCAGACGGTTTTTGCGCTCATAACCGATGCCGGCTCCGCAGGCGGCTGCTAAGAGCATCCGCAGGATGTACTCGCCTTGTGTCAATAAAAATTCTTGCATGTTTTTCCCTCGTTTCTTTAGATTCACCGTTTGAACCCTTGAAAAAAAGAGGACAGGGAGCGGGAAAACCGGGCACACCAAGGATGTTCCCCAGCCATTCTCATCATCTCCCTGACTGTAACGGAATCGTATGTTGTTTTCACTGGCCCCGTACCGCTTCAGCGGGCCGACGGAGTATGAAAGGCACAGATAAAATACAAAGACGCTGCTGCTCGAAATACTTTCCAACAAAAACGAAATCTTTACATGAATTTTACACAGCCTTTACATAGATGACATCATACCACTTCTGGACATTCATTGTCAAGTTCTGGTTCCCCATGAAAAGAAGGAAGCTCCCGGTCTGCAAGCCGCTCCATTTCGCAGTAAACACGTTCCCGCAAGTTACGCACTGTAGCCCGAATGTCAAACTTCTCGTCTGTTTGCTGATCCTTAGCTGTTGCAATCTTCCGGGGATAGACAGGCTCTCCCACATTGAGAATCAAACATGGTTTTTGCTTGAACAACCGGAAAATGCCCTTAGGTTTCTCCTGGGTGATATAACAGGGCAGTACTGGCACGCCTGCCTTCACAGCTGTTTTGAATGCACCGTCTTTAAAGGGGCGCAGATAATCACAGTACAGCTTTAGCTCCCCTTCCGGGTAGATAATGACAAGCTTGCCCTTTTGCGCTGCGTCGGCCGCATCTTCCACAAACCGGCGCAAAGCGCCGATCTTTTGAGGGATTGCCACGCCCCCCAGCCATTTTATAAGGTGTTTGGCCACAGGAATTTGAAAATTCTGTTCCAATGTACAGAATATGGGCCGCCGCGGTACACTGAGGATACCCAGAAAAGTGCAGTCTAAATAGTGGATGTGGTTACAAGCAATCACCGCCCCGGTGTCCTCAATATCCCGTAAATGCTCCCATCCCCGTACCCGGAAGCCTAAAAACAGCACGTCGACTATAGTTAAAATCGGAATTGCGATTAGATAATGCAAAAGGGTAGTTAAAATTCGATAAATCAAATTTTTCTTCTTTAGAATACTATTCATAAGTCAATACCTGGAAACACGGTGTTTTTCCCGATAATCCCGAATGACGTCCAAAAACATCTCTTCCGCCTTTTTGACCGAAGCGGAAATTCGATAAGAGTCTCCCTGCTTTGCGTATTCCTGTTCCATCCTTGCTTTTTCTTCCGGATGGCTCAACCAATAGTCGATTTTCGCCGCTAAATCCTTTGCATCGTCCGGGCGAAACAGACTCCGTTCATCCAAAGCGAACTGGACGGTAGCAGACATGTCTGAATCGCAGATCACCGGCACCAGCCCGCAAGAAAACGCCTCCAGGCAGGATATGGCCTCAATTTCCACCACCGAAGCGTGGACATACAGATCACAGCGTCTGATGAGAGAGATCAGTTCCCTTTTGGAATAAAAGGCGAAAGTAGGCGGATGAGGAAGTATTTTTCCCTGCTCGATTAGTTTTTCACGGCAGGGCCCTTTTCCGGCAAAATGCAGCTGGATCCGGTCAGCATACTGGGATTTTGCGACCGCGTCGATGAGAATTCGCTGGCGCTTTTCCGGCGACAGCCGCCCCACCATCAGAATGTGAATGAGGCCGTCGTCAAAACGTTCCCGCACTTCACCGGGACAAAAATCGTCGTCCACACCATTGCTGATGACATGTAGCTTGGCCGTATACCCATTTTTGGCCAGCTGATTGGCAATGAAATAGGACGGGCAGTGGATGTGGTCGAAATTGCGGTAAAATACCCGGTTGAAGAACCGGTAGATGCTCCGTGCAAGCCACTGGGCCTTGCTCACATGAAGGATAAAAGTAACATTTTCCGGCTGAAGGTGAAATGCTCCACAGATGGGAATGTCCATTTTTTTCGCCACTTTAAGCGCCTTGTGATCCATAAATAGAGGCACGAGGAAATGTACTACGTCTGCGCCCTGAAAGGCCCTCTCAAAAGTGGTTACGTCAGCTTTTGCAAAGGCAAACCCCTGCTTGTGAGCAATTTTTGTTGCTACTGGAAGCTGTGCTTCATTGAGGGCGTAAGGGTTTTCCTCCTTGTCCCCTATGGCCACAGCCCGTACTTCATGCCCGTTTTCCCGCAGGCTTTGAGCAAACCGGTAGGCAGTCATGGTGGTGCCGTTCGTCAGGTTATCAAAAACGTCCACGACCAGTACAATGGTCATAATGTTCCATTCCTTTCCAATTTATGTCCAATTACCGCCATTTATGACGGCTTTGCTTCTATTTACAATCAAAACCATTTTTTCCGTTTAAAATAGAGAATACAGATTATTACCACTCCGATACTGAAAGCGATAATTACAGGATATCCTCCTGCCCAGCGGTATTCCGGCATATCGAAGTTCATGCCATACCACCCCGCAATCAGCGTCAGAGGCAGAAACACAGCCGCCAGCACAGTAAAGAGCTTCATCGTCTGATTGAGGCTGATGTCTACCTCGGCCTGGTAGGCCTCCCGCACCTGGGTTACGTAGTCGAGCAGATGAAGTACTTCCTGGTAGAGTCTTTCGGCCCGACCATATGGAATTTGCAGAGACTTAATCCCCCGGAGTGACAATAGGCTGTTTTCGTTGAGCATGAGGCGCTCAAAAACGTCCGTTACCCTTTCGTAATGCCGTTTTAAGCTCATAAGCCGCTTGCGGAGACGCAAAATCTTTTTGGTATAGTCTTTTTGCCTCTTATCCAGCAGCACGTCATCTTCCAGCTGTTCGACGCCCGCTTCCAATTGTGCAAGATAAGCCGCATCCTCAGAAAGGATTCCTTCGAAAAGACCGGAAAGGATTTTTTCCGCTGTCAGGTTCTGCCGGGGCGCCGTAAGCTCCATTTGAACCATTTCCATCAGGTGTTCGGTATCGCAGAAAATCAAAATTCCCTGTCCCGTCACAAAGATGGTAATTCCGCTGCTTTTTCCCTCTTTCAGGCGATGATCAGGGAGGTTCAGGCGGACCGTATCCAGGTTTTCGTAACTTTCAAACCGGGTTGAAGGGTTTTTTAAAACCATTTCTGCCGTTTTGAGCGGTGCCAGATTTTCGGGGAAAGCCTCCCCTGTCCGGCAGAGGCAGACGCATTTTCCCTTCTCCGGAAAGGAATCCGCTTTCTTCAGTATCCCGTTTTCCAGCAAAAACAGCATCTTTACTCCTCCCCGCGTCATTGTCACTTCCGCTGACACTTGATAAACCAGGTTCTTTTCAGGCAGCTATGAACGGATTTTTACCTGTCCATTGTAGCACGATTGAAAAGGAGAATCAATGCCCTCCCCCTTTCATCCGGTGAATATTTACAAACTTTGCCTCTACATACCCGCCACTTTTTACAAACGAGGCGTTGACAGAATATTTTTGCTGTGGTAGACTAAAGAAAATTAAACAAACGATGAGTAATTTGAGTCGCGTTAGAATAAAAGTACCAAAGGGTACTTTTATTTGGCGCGGCTTTTTTGCGCGCATATGCGATTATGGAGATAGCGCGCTCCTGTATCTCCTGTTAAAAGAAGGGTTGGCGAAATCATGATTTATGATGCAGCAGTCATCGGTGCCGGCGTGGTCGGCGCATTGATCGGCCGGGAACTAACTAAGTACAAACTCTCGGTCTGTATCTTGGAAAAAGAAAACGACGTGGCCATGGGAAGCTCCCGGGCAAACAGCGCTATTGTCCACGCCGGGTTCGACGCCGAATCCGGCACACTGAAGGCGAAGTTAAACGTCCGCGGTTCCCAGATGATGGAGAAGTTAGCTCAAGATTTGGGCGTCTCCTACCGAAGAAATGGCTCTTTGGTTATAGGATTCGACGAAAATGATATGGACACCATTCGTGTGCTCTATGAGAGGGGCCTGAAAAATGGGGTGGAAGGTCTTGAAATCGTCGGAAAAGAGCGTCTCAAAGAGCTGGAGCCCCAGCTTTCTGACCAGGTGGTCGGCGCCCTTCACGCCCCTACTGGCGCTATCATCTGCCCCTACGACCTGACCATTTCCGCAGTGGGCAATGCTATGGACAACGGCGCTGAGCTGAGGCTCAATTTTACAGCGGAAAAAATTGAATGGACAGGTGAGTACTACCGCATAACCTCAGACGGCGACATGGTAGAGGCCCGGTATCTCATTGATGCGGCAGGGCTTTACGCCGACGAAGTAGCAAAGCTTGCCAGGGAGGATAGCTTTGCCATCCGTCCCCGCCGGGGTGAATACCTGCTTCTCGACAAAGAATGCGGCTGGTTTTCCGAGCACACCGTTTTCCGCACTCCTACCAAAATGGGTAAGGGTATCCTCATTACTCCTACGGTTGACGGAAACCTGCTTTTAGGTCCCACGTCAGAAAATATTGACGACAAGGAGGATACCGAAGTCACCGCCGCCGGCATCCAGAAAATTATCGGTGAGGCGCTGGGCGATATGCCTAAAGTACCGTACCGGAAGGTTATCACCTCCTTCTGCGGCCTTCGCGCCACTGCCGAAGGCGGCGACTTTATCATCCGGCCCGCCAAAGGGAATCCGCACTTTATTTTAGCCGCTGGTATCGACTCTCCCGGCCTCAGTTCTGCCCCGGCCATCGCTGAATACGTGGCGGAGCTTTTAAAAGATGCGGGACTTTCGATGGAGCCAAACCCCAAATTCATTCCCGTGCGGGAGTCCACTCACTGGTTTCGGAAGCTCTCAAATTCCGAGAAAAATAAAGTCATCGAAAACGACCCCAAATTCGGACGGGTCATCTGCCGCTGCGAGACTGTCACCGAAGGGGAAATCATCGATGCCATCCGCCGGAACCCGCAAGCTACCACTCTGGACGCAGTCAAACGCCGCACCCGAAGCGGCATGGGACGCTGCCAGGGAGGCTTCTGCTCCCCCTACATTGTAGAAATTCTCTCCCGGGAACTGGACATTCCTTTTGAAGAAGTGACGAAATCCGGGAAAGGCTCCTATCTTAACGTAGGGAAAACCAAGTAGTGAGCACATAAGAAGAAGGGATATGGATTTAAATGAAACAGATCGATCTTTTAATTGTAGGCGGTGGCCCCGCAGGGCTTGCGGCGGCGGTCAGCGCCTACGAGCAGGGTATTAGGGATATTCTCATTTTGGATAGAGGCGACTGCCTGGGCGGCATTTTGCAGCAGTGTATCCACAACGGCTTCGGCCTCCACAAGTTTAAAGAGGAGCTGACCGGACCTGAGTACTCCTACAAATACGAGCAAAAAATCGAAGAGCTGGGGATTTGTTACCGCCTGCATACCATGGTTGTAGACATCACAAAGGAACGAGTCGTCACCGCCATTAACGAGCAGGACGGAGTTTTTCAGATAAAGGCCAGGGCAGTTATTTTAGCCATGGGCTGCCGGGAACGGAGCCGCGGGGCCTTAAATATCGCAGGCACCCGCCCGGCAGGCATCTACACCGCCGGAACCGCCCAGCGTTACGTCAACATCAAGGGTTATCTCCCCGGCAAAAAAGTGGTGATTTTAGGTTCCGGCGACATTGGGCTCATCATGGCACGGCGGATGACACTGGAAGGGGCTAAGGTGCAGGCAGTCTGCGAGCTGCTCCCCTATTCTGGCGGGCTCACCAGAAATATCGTCCAGTGCTTAAATGACTTTGATATTCCCTTGAAGCTCTCCCACACCATCACCGAGATTCACGGTAAGGATCGGGTCACCGGTGTCACTGTCTGCGCGGTAGATGAGCACCGCAATCCCATCCCTGAAACCGCCGAGTACATCCAGTGCGACACGGTGCTGCTTTCGGTGGGTCTCATTCCGGAAAACGAGCTGAGCAAATCCGCTAGTGTCGATTTGGATCCCGTCACTAATGGTGCCGTGGTCAACGAATACAGGGAAACGAATATCCCCGGCATTTTCGCCTGCGGCAACGTTCTACATGTCCACGATTTAGTAGACTTTGTTTCCGAGGAGGCGGAGCTTGCCGGAATTGGCGCCGCCCGATTTATCCAATACGGGGAAACAGACGGATCCGCTTCTGAAATTTCGGTCAAAGCAGAAGGCGGCGTCCGATACGTGGTTCCGCAAAAGCTCAGCAGCAAAAATGCACCTATAAAACTCTTTTTTCGTGTTGCAAACGTATATAAAAACGCTATAATAGAAGTAAAAGACGGAGACATTGTTCTGCTTTCCCGCAAAAAGCAAAAAGTCGCCCCTGGAGAGATGGAAAACCTTGTTCTCTCTCCGGAACTTTTGCAGAAAATTCACAGTCAGGTGACCGTGACCCTGACGGAACAGGCGTAAAGGAGTGTGAATGATATGGAACAGAAAAAACTCACTTGTATCGTTTGCCCCATGGGATGTTCCCTGACTGTTACATTAGACGAAGGCAAAGTACAGTCGGTTTCCGGAAATACTTGCCCCCGGGGAGCTAAATACGGGGAAGAAGAATGTATCCATCCCACCCGTACCCTGACCACTACTATGAAGGTGGAGGGCCATGACATGGTATCGGTAAAATCCTCCTCTCCCCTGCCTAAAGAGCATTTATTCGAATATATGAAGTTTATCAACAACGTGCTGTTAAAAGCTCCCGTCCATATTGGCGACATAGTTATCAGAGATGTCGGCGGCACCGGCGTGGATATTGTCGCTACAAAATCGGTTTTCTAAGCTCTTGCAACACAGTAAGGCTGATTTTTGGCAGAGTGATAAGAGAAAGGCTGGAACGCAGTATGATTCAAATTTATGCCCACCGTGGTGCAAATCTAGAACGCCCTGAAAACACCATGGCAGCATTCAAACGGGCAAGAGAACTGGGTGCCGACGGCATTGAATTCGACGTTTATCTTTTGATCAAGGACGGCTCATTGGTTATCCATCACGACGTGAACATGGGCCGCTGCGAGGACGCTCAAGGCCGTATTACCGAGTTTGACGGCAAATCCATCCGCGCCTTCAGCGTGGGGGAAAAATTCTCCCCAAAGTACAAGGACGAAAAAGTGCCCTTCCTCAGCGAGCTTTTGGATGATGTCCGAGAAAACCCCATCTTCCTCAACTGCGAGGTGGAGTCCTTAGTCGAAACCAAAGATCATGTCGCGGTTCCCGTCATGGAAATGCTGGAGCAGTATCAAATGGCAGATAAGTGCATCGTTTCCTGTTTTAATGAGGACGTCTTAGACGAAATCAAGGATAAATACCCTCATTTCAAAGTGGGCTGGCTGTTTGACGCCGACGACAGCGACAAAAAACGGCTGGATTACTGCATTGAGCACCGCTTTGACGCCATCCATCCAAATTATATCTATGTCACACCGGAATACGTCCAATATGCTCATGATCACGGCGTTCACGTCAACGTATGGACCCCGGACAGCGAAGAGGACATCCGTCGTATGCGGGCCTGTGGAGTCGATGCCATCATCACAAATGACGTTCTTACCGCACAAAGTGTTTTAGCGGAATAATCCTGGAAAAGCCAGTCGATTTAAGCGGCCGCTTTCGCGGTGGCATGACATTTGGCTTATCTTCATTTGTCACTCCCATGCATTTTAGGCAGGGTTTTGTCATCTGAGGTCAGCATAAAAAACGCGGCAGTGACCGCACCCATTGAGAAAGGTCGTAGAGGAAATGACAAAAATCCACGCACACCGCGGCGCAAGTGCAGAGCGCCCCGAAAACACCATGGCCGCTTTCAAACGCGCCAAAGAGATGGACGCATATGGTATTGAAATGGATGTCCATCTGCTAAACGACGGCACTCTAGCCGTTCATCATGATACGGATTTGGGCCGCTGTGACAATGCGACAGGCCGTATTACTTCCTTTGATTACAACACTATTCGCAGCTTCAGCGTGGGGGAAAAATTTTCCCCTGAGTACAAAGACGAAAGAATTCCTTATTTTACCGAACTGTTGGAATTCCTTCAGAAAAATCCTATCTTTTTAAACTGTGAGATCAAAGCTCTTGAAGAAAATGTAGATCATATCGCTGTCCCGGTTACGCAAATGCTGGAAGCGTATCACATGTCGGACAAATGCATTATCTCCTGTTTCCACGCCAGCGTACTGAACGAAATCAAGGAAAAATTTCCGCAATATAAAGTTGGCTGGCTCACCGATGCCAAGATGGAAAATCTAGAGTACTGTATTGAGCATCATTTTGAGGCGGTCCACCCCTATTATGAGGAAATCACTCCCGAATACGTCAAGTACGCTCACGACCACAATATCATGGTCAACGTCTGGACAGTGGACAACGAAAATGACATTCAGCGCATGAAAGACTGCGGCGTCGATATCGTCATCTCAAATGATGTTGCCACCGCGCAGAGAGTCTTGGGGAAATAACCGAAAGAAAGGGTCATGGAAATGCTTCACCTTGAAGAAAACCCGATTATCGCAGCTGTTCGCACCGAGGAAGAACTTCTGGAAGCAGTAAAATCCCCTGTGGAAATCATTTTTTTGCTGCGGACTGGCATTCTCACGCTAAAGCGGCAGATTGATGCAGTTCATAAGGCGAATAAACTGATTTTTGTCCACGCTGACTTGGCGGAGGGCATCGGCAATGACCGAGAGGGTATCGGATACCTCAAAAGCCTGGGCGTCGACGGCATTATCAGCACCCGAAGCGCCATGATTCGCTACGCCAAGGAATGGGAATTGGGAACGGTTCAGCGCTTTTTCATCGTGGATTCCCATTCCATCGACACCGCTGTCGACACCATCCGTACTTCTCGCCCTGACATGATTGAAATCATGCCGGGAGTTCTCTGTAAAATTATCAAAAAGTTCTGCCAAAATGTACAGATGCCGGTAATTGCAGGAGGACTCGTCGAAACGAAAAAAGAGGTCATGGATGCTATCGATGCAGGAGCTTCCGCAGTCTCCACTGGTTGCAAACCGCTCTGGTACGCCTGACATTAAAATTTTGATATCTCATGTAGTACCTTTTATACTTGAAACCGGCAGAGTGGGTCTTAGGGGATTTATATCCTAAAACTTGCTCTCCTCATAACTCACATTTTTCTATTTCATCAAAATACCGGAACGTTAAAAAACGTTCCGGTATTTTTTATATATTTAAAATTAAAAATGGAAGCGGCTGACGAACTGATCTTTTAGATCCTTACGGGCGAAAATAAACATAGCCGCCACCGTCAGCAGGGCGTACAGCCCCGACAGTGCACAGGCCCAAAAGGACGTGGCTACCTGACAGACGTACAGAATAATAGGCAGAAAGCACAGGAACAGCATGGTGATCGTGTAACCGATGTATGCGTTCCAAAGCATCTTCTTGGAAAAAACAATGATAGTGATGAGAAGGGTGTGGGCGATGACGATAAACGGAACGACAATGTTGACCGACCAGCGATGAAATCCCGAAAACACGTCGATCAAGACAGCCAATGCGGAAAGTCCGATGGTTTGCAGAATGATCTTTCCTCCGCCGTGCATTTTAGAGAGAATGGTGTTACCGATGGTCAGCCAAAGGTACATGGCTCCACCCGCCGCAAAAATTGACCACAGTTCTGGATACATCTCCCAAGTCAAGATATTAATGAATACACTCACCACTGACACAAAAATGGCCGCAAACGCGATAATCCGTGGAAAAATACGCTGTCGCACCGACAACTTTTTGTAGTCATAGGCGGGATAAACCGGCGCTTCCCCTTTTGCACCCAATTTTTCGTGGCAGAAAGGGCATTCCTTCTGAGAATCCCGCAGATGAACGCGGCAGTTGATACACTCCTTCACACTCCGAACCCCCAATCGTTGGAATAGATCTCCGGCTCGAGGCCGCTGTCCTCAGCTACCAACTTAAAAAATCGAAAAATCAAGTCCGATTCGCGAATGGTCCTGGCAAAGCTGACGTTCAGTCGGTCTCCAAAGGAACACATCCCACAATTAATCGGACTTTTTAAGGTGGGATACAAAATTACCGATATTTCCTCGATTTCTTCCGCCAAATCATCGGGAAACCGAATATTTCCCAGATTCGAAATCGTGATAGTTTTTAGATTTTCCCCTTGTATGTTAAACGCCTGCTTCAAAACAATGTTTTTGAGGAAAAGCGGAACAAATTTAACTCCGTAATTGCGCTCCAGATGAACGTTGTCGGAGATGATTTCCTGAAGTGCCTCTTTACTTGCCTTTTCTTTCATTTCCTTAGAAACCTCTGCTAATAACGCATCGAAACCGGTTTCCGCATTTACGGTAGCGCCTACATTAGCCACCGCAAAGAAGTTCCGCAGAGTCTTAGACGGGAAAAAACGCCTGAGATTTACCGGTACCGATATAACAACCGGTTCTTTCTGAAGACCATATTGCTGATAAGAAAGGTAGATGGCGTAGATAAGGCTGGCGGTCAGGTATTCCGTCAGCGTCACGCCTTTGTTTTTGGCGTGGCTGTTGAGGGCCTTTGCAGGAAATACCCCGTGGATAATATTATTTCCAAAGGGTTCCAGCGGCGTGCCGACAATTCGAAAGGAAGGCTGCCGCTTTACTTTTGCCTTTTTAACAGGCTTATAGTACTTTCTAAAGCTGTCGTCCAGTTCGCACTGCTCCGGAACCTGCCCCGGCAGGAGCACAATTCCCTGTGGATCAATTTCCTTCCCCTTTAAACGGAAATATTGGTACAACAGCGTTTTGAGAAATTCAATGGCACCCGCTCCGTCGGTTAGGGCGTGAAAAACTTCCAGAGAAATCTGCTGTTTATAATAAAGGACGCGCAGAAAATAGCCGCGGTTTTGCTTTGGAATCAGCGGCGAGCAGGGATAGTTATTTTCCTCCGAAATTAGGATTGGACTTTCATTTTTGTCAAAAAAGTTCCAGAATACCCCCCTCCGCAGCTTCACCGCCATCAGCGGATACCGTTTGAGGGCCATTTCTGCCGCCGACTGAAGCTTCTCCGGGTCGACGTTTGCTTTTAACCGCACCGCGATTCGATAGACCGAGGTGTTGGATTTCTTTGTTACCGCCGGAAAAATCTTGGCGGCGTTGTCAAGACGATACCAGTTGTCCATATATCTGCTCCTGTCCAGTTATTGCTGGACTTTATATAAATTAATCTATGCCATTTTCGGAAAAGTTTTCTATTATCATCATAGCACATTGTGAAAGAAGAATGTAGGAGAATCTGTAAATTTTCAATTTGACTTTAGAAAATGGTCAAAAAATAAGCAAAATCAAGTCAAATAATTCACTTGTTATTTGTTGCAAAGTGCGGTAAAATAGCGAAAGAATACTAGGAAAAGGCTGGATGTCATGAAAAAAACTTACGGAATCGTAATTGTCGGCTGCGGTCATATCGGATTGGAGCATTTAGAAGCGGTCTATTACCGCGACGACGTAAATCTCATCGGAACCGTTGATTTAAACAAAGATGCCGCCCGGTTCGCGGCCAAAAAGTTCGGAGCAAAGTCATACGGCACCGATTATAAGGAATATCTCAACCGGGATGACGTGGATATTGTCCTGATTGCCACCTATGCCAAAACTCATCTGCAAATTCTCAAGGACTGTCTCCAAGCGGAAAAACACGTTCTCTGCGAAAAGCCCATTGCCACCAATCTGGCTGACGGCAAGGCGTTTTTTGAAGCGGCAAAGGCATCGGGCTCCAAGGTGCTCATCGCCCATGTTCTGCGCCATAACGCCACCTATCAGAAGGCGGCTGAACTCATTCAAAGCGGACTCATCGGCGAAGTGCGACTCATCCGCATGGTACAAAACCACCACGTCATGGATAAAAAACGGTATGCCGCCCTGCTCCGTGACTGTCCACCCATCATTGACTGCGCCGTCCATTACGTAGACGTGATTCGCTGGTTTACAGGGCTTGAAATCCGTTCGGTAGGTGGAGTGGGCGCCCGCATTGGCGACATCGCTCCGGAAGGCTCTTATAATTACGGTATGATGACCATGGAGCTTTCAAACGGCGGAGTAGCTTACTACGAGGCGGGCTGGAGCAGTACGAACGCCTCCCAGAACTTAAAGGAATTTATCGGCGATAAGGGCAGGCTTCGCATTAACTTGCAGGCAAACCGGGCGTCCGACCAGGAAGAGGGCGACAGCATCGAGTGGTACGACGCCGAGAGCAAAAGTTATCACGTCATCAACAGCCCCAGCGTTTATAAAAACATGTATGGCCAGCTGGAGTGCCTTATCAAGATGATAGAAGGCGAAGCCGGCTCCCCCACCATGGAAGACGCCTATAAAGCCTTCTGCCTGACCATTCTGGGTGACCGGGCTATCCGGGAACACAGGGTCATTCCGGTGACGGAGGAAGAATTATATCGGTAAAAAAGGCCTCTGCAACAAGCAGGGGCTTTTTTCAATTGACCAATTTTATGATTGGTGCTACAATGAGGACAAATAAACGATGAAAGGGTGTTTTTTATGAATAAAACAGTATTTACAGCCGCCCAAACTAGGAGGGACGCAAATAGATGACCCTCCGCGACAGATGGAGGATTCATTTTGAACAGAGATTTTATCGCAAAGCACTGGTATGCTTCTATTTATGAGCAGATGGAAAATCAGACATACGATGTAGAATTTTTACTGAGAGTGCTGGGCCCCAAGCCCATAAACATCCTGGAAATCGGCTGTGGAGGAGGAAGAATCGCCGTACCGCTGGCTGAAGCCGGACATTTCGTCACCGGGCTGGACGCCGACGAATACGCGCTGCTTCGCTGTTACCGGCAGGCGCGGAACTTGCCCAACCTGCGGTGCGGTCAAGCAAACGTGATTCAGGACGAATGGGCAACCGGATACGACGCAGTGGTGATCGCAGGAAATTTCCTCATCAACATCGAGTCGAATGTGGATTATCGGCTGGCGCAGCAAACCCTCATCCAAAAAGCCGCGGGCGCTCTTTTACCGGGCGGGCATCTGTACCTGGATTTCGATCTGTCCCCCAACCCGTCCGCCGTGTTCAACGAAATTGGGGAAAGCAGTTATTTTTCCGGCACCGATGACCTGGGCACCTTTGGAAAAACGGTCTCTTACGGAAGCGTATACGACCCTGTTACCCAAATCTGTGCCGGCGCCGAACACTGGGAAATCACCACAAACAGCGGCGATTCCTTTTTTGTTCCGGACAAGTGGTACAAGCACATCCCCACACAGAGAGAGGTCTACGGCTGGCTCGGGGAAGCGGGCTTTTCCATCGAAAGAACCTACCTAAATTACACCGATGAGCCTTTGACCGAGCCCATCGCCCCGGAGACATGGCGGGCGACCATTTGGGCACAAAAAGGATAGTACACAAAAAGCAGGGCAACGATTGCCCTGCTTACTTTTTTACAAAAAACTCCGTTACCGGAAATAAATGCGTTTGACGCTGATGGGCTGCCCCATGGGGATCCCGGACATAAATTCGCAGTCTTCCCCGCATTCTTTTTCCCTGAGGCAGCGGTGTTCTCTGCTGCCGTCCTCCTTGTGCAACACCTCAAATCCCACGTTTTCTCCCCGGTTCAGGCAATAGCGCACCTCGAAATTTTTGTAGCTGTACAATGAAAAATCCTCCTCCTTCATCTTCTTAGCGTTCTATTTATTCTTCCTTTTCTACTTTATTATACGCGATCTGAAACGTAAATAATCGTCATTCCTGTCGAGACGCCCGCATATTTTTAGAATATTTTCCAATCCTTCCCTCATACATTATAATACGCAAAATAGAATGCCCTCATTGGGATGACATTGACGAAACAGGAGGAAACGGAAATGGAACTTGTACTGAAAAACTTAGTAGAGACTACACTTTTGAAATTCAGGAAACCGGTCCGGGACGAAAAACAGCAACTCAGAGATGACATCAAAGACGTAAAACTGAGGCTGGATGCCGCCCGGAGCCGGTTTGAGTTCGCAGACGACGACGCGGATATCGAATCGACCATCTACGAGATGGAATCCCTGAGCGTCCAGTACCGGCATCTGCTCCGGCGGGCGCGGGAATTAAACCTCACCTGTGACCCCATGGACAATTGGTGAAAAAGTCTTGCAAACAGCGGGGAAAGCGGTATAATAAACTTAGGGAAGCTGTTTACAAAGCGTCCAAGCGGCGCTTTGTATTCCGCTTTTACTGGATGTGTGAAAACATTTCGCCATGAACTTTAAAAGGACACGGATAAAAAGGATGGATTTATGAAAAAATCCTGTCCAATCTGATGTTAGGACAACCCTCTTAAATCGGCCCGTGTTCCTGAAAGGAATGAGATCTTATGGAGCTCAACCGCTATATGCAGCAGCTGGTAGACGACATCGCAGCTCTTTGCTCCCCGGAACGCATTTACATATTCAGCGTCAAGGTCAACCTGCACGGAGAAGTGACGAGTTTTAAGCTCTGCGTCGTCGCCGACACCGATAGCAAAGCCAAGCTGGAACAAAAAATCTATCTGAGCCTCGACTGCGAGCTGCCTTACGACGTAGTCATCTACACTGCCGACGAATGGAAGGCTTTTACGAACAATCCCCTGTCCTTTGCCCATTCGATTATGGAGAAAGGATGGAAGGCTTATGACAAGGCACCGCAGTAACCCGGAAGACAGCCGGCACTTCCGCGACTGGGTCAACGCCGCCTACGACGACCTGCGGGCGGCAAAACTTTTGCTGGAAGACAATACCCTTAACAACTGCACTGCCTTCCACTGTCAGCAGTGTGTGGAAAAAGCCCTGAAGAGTTTTATCCTCTGCCGAACCCATCAAACGGTGGACGGACACAACCTGACCTGGCTCTGCCGCCGGGCGGCGGGGCTGGACGGAAGCTTCAAGCAGTGGCTTTCGGAAAGCGCCACTTTAAACCGGTACTACATTGAGACCCGGTACCCTACCGATATTCCCACCGAAATTTCAGACGCCACAGTTTACCGGCTCTATAAGCTCACCGAGGAGATGTTTTATTACGTCACCGACGAAGTAGGGCTGACCGACCGTCTGGATGACCTGGACGCTTACTAAAATACATAAAAGGAATTCTATATGGATAACTTTACGTTGGAGCAATGGGACGAAACCGGCTATCAGGCCCTCACCGCCCATCTTTTCACACTGAAAGACCCTGCCTACAAAACATTTCACCAAAAGCTCATCCCCGATGTGGAAAATTTTATCGGCGTCCGTACCCCGGCGGTCAAGACACTTGCCAAGGAAATCGCCAGGGGGAATGCGGAAAGCTTTTTGCGGGTGAGCAAAAGCGATTATTACGAGCAGTCCATGCTGGAGGGGCTCGTCATTGGGACCGCCAAATGTGATTTTAACGTGTTTTGGGAGAGAGTCTCTGCCTTTGTCCCGAAAATCGACAACTGGGCGGTCAACGACAGCTTCTGTGCCGCCGCCAAAATGGTGGGCAAACATCTTGCAGACAGTCTGCCGCAGATAGACAAGCTTCTTTGCAGCGACAACCCTTGGTGCATCCGGGCGGGGCTGATCTTGCTGCTCGACTACTACGTTCGGGAGGAATGGATCGACGAGACTCTTTTCCGGTGCGCGCTCCCCTTCCCCGACAAGTATTACGTAAAGATGGGGCTCGCCTGGCTTCTTTCGGTCTGCTATGTGAAATTTGAGGACAAAACTCTCGCCTTTTTAAAAAATAGCGCGCTGGATGATTTCACCTACAACAAAGCTTTGCAGAAAATCATCGAGTCCAATCGAGTTTCCAAGGAGAAAAAAGAGCAAATCCGGAAGATGAAGCGGTAAGATGTGAACTTTTTAATTTATTTTCGAAAATAGATTGACTTTGACTCAACACGGTGTTATACTAAACAAGTATTCAAGATTTGTAGCTTTGTTCCACATGTTATGTAGATCATGGTTCTAAAATGATCTGCAGTAATATGTGGATTTTTTGTTCTTTGGGTACAAATATTTTTTAGGAGGTACCCAAATGAATAACGGTACTGTAAAATGGTTCAACTCTGACAAAGGCTTTGGTTTTCTCACTAACGACGACGGCGGCGAGGATGTATTCGTCCATTTCTCCGCAATCGTTTCCGACGGGTTCAAAACCCTGGCGGAAGGCCAGAAGGTGACTTTCGACACCGAGCAGGATCCCAAGGACAGCCGCAAGCTGAGAGCTGTGAACGTTCGCGCTGCGTAATTTTATTGCAGCGTACAAAGGAGCAGGAGAAATCCTGCTCCTTTTATTTTTTAGAGAAAATAAGTATTGCTTTTTTCCTGCTTTTTAGCAGCAATCTCCTATTCATAATTTTCGTATCACTTATACGACAATTATGATTATAATGAAAAATAACAATCGTATTATAATAGTGTTGAAGGTTCGCAACGGAATCAGTAACTATAACGGTACTCTTTATAGGAATATTACAACTTTTAAGAATATAAACTGCCATAAAAAACGCTATTATAGAAATGGAAAGAGGAGGGCTGCGTATGCCGGTTATAAAAATCCAAAGCAATCTCAGATTAGACCCTGTAACTCATTGTAAAATACAAAAAATTGCCCGAGAAGAACACCGTTCCCTAGCAAATATGATCGACCATCTCGTAAAAAAAGAAATAAAAAGATATGAAATGGAGCATAGTGAAATCATCGTAACCGAAGAGGACATCGTGTTGGCATAAAAACAGCGGGAATCGATGGATTCCCGCTGTTTTCTTATCTTTTAATTAGCTTATCCCAGCATTTCCTCACGCCTGCGGGACCAGCCGGGCAAAAATCTGGCCCCAGTTCAAACATGGCCGGGCCGCTGTACCCCGCGTCCTCCAAAGCGGACAGAATCGCTTCCCAATCGTTCAAACCCTTGCCGGGGAGCCAGTGGCGCTCGTTGACGAAGTCGTAATCGGAAAGATGCACCGTGACGATGCGGCTTCCCAACGCACGGATGAAATCCTCCGTCCTCTCGGTGAGCAGGTGGTTCGTGTCGCAGCAGACACCCAGCCTGTCGATGCCGTCGACAATCCGGAGCATCTCTTCGGTGGTGTTTCCGAGGCAGGTACGAGGAAGATCCTCCACTGCCACCTGCACCCCCACCTGTTCCGCCGCGTCGCAGAGGTCAGAGAGTGACTCTCTCACCCGTTTAATCCGCTCCTCCCGCTCGTTTTCGGGGACGGGCTCAAAGGAAGGATGCACCACAGTCTTGCGGATACCCATTGCTTCCGCCGCCGAGGAAATCAGCGCGCTGTGCCGGACGACGACAGCCTTGCGGTGGCACTCGTCGAGGCTTGACAGATCCTCGTCCCATCCGTAGGGGATGTGAAGCGACCATATGGTGAGGCCGATGCGTTTGGCGTGATCTCCCAGATGCTTCCACGCGGCTTTCAGGTCGCAGGCCGGCCATCTTTGCCAGCGGTTCTGCATATCCAGTTCCATAAAGTTCACGCCGTTTTCCGAAAGACGGGTCATGTCTTCCAATGCGACGGCCTGCTCCCCAAAAAGGCAGGATGCGGCACCCACTTTCCAATCCATGCGGCTGGTTTTCATAAAAAAGCCTTCTTTCTCTTGATGGGACAAACGCCGCGACAAAATCGCGGCGTTTGTTTTTCTTCATCGTATCAAATTGTAAAAGAAACTGCAAGCTTTATTTTTTGCTCAGTTCCAGAATACGGATAGAGTCGAGAATACCCGTTTCTTTGGCAAGCTTTCCGTATTTGTCCACTTCATTTTTGTCCTTGGGGCCGTGAGTGACGCAGGCTGCCCCGCCGATACATCCACCCACGCAGGCCATACCTTCGATGAAGTTCGCGTCCAAAACGCCCTTGTTCGCTTTGAGCAGGGCTATTTTACAGGCTTCCAGCCCGTCGCAGGCCTCGGCCTTCACGGTAAACTCCTCGCCTTTTTCCTTGAGGGCCTGCACCACCGCGTCGGACACGCCGCCCGACCGTGCGAAGATGCGGCCATAGTAAGAGGCGTTGTTCAGCGGCGACTCCTCCAGATTTTCCGGCTCTATGTCCCGACTGTCCAGCAGCGCCTGAAGCTCCTCAAAGGTGATGACGCAGTCCACATACCGGTTCACCGGTTCCCGCTTCACTTCCATTTTCTTGGCGGTACAGGGCCCGATGAAAATTACTTTTCCAGTGGGGTCGGTTTCTTTGATATATTTGGCGATTTCCGCCATGGGGGACAGGTTGTGGGAAATGTGCTCCACCATCTGGGGGAAATTCTTGTGAATGAAATCGACGAAAGCAGGGCAGCAGGAGCTTGTGAGGAAGCCTTTCTCCATCAGCTCGTCGGATTCCTTATAGGCTGTCATGTCGGCGCCCAAAGCAGCCTCAACAACCTCGTGAATACCTAATTTCTTGATTCCGGTGACGATCTGGCCGATTTTTGCATATGCAAACTGGCTGGAAATGGCGGGGGCGATGACGGCGTAGACCTTGTAATTGCGGTTTTGGTCGCTTTCCTTAATCATCTCGATGGCGTCAACAATGTAGGACTTGTCGACGATGGCGCCGAAGGGACACTGGTAGACACAGGCGCCGCAGGAGACGCACTTCTCGTTGTTGATGTGGGCCTTCTCGTCCTCATCCATCTTGATGGCGCCCGCTTTGCAGCTCCGCTCACAGGGGCGGACCTGCTCTAAAATCGCGCCGTAAGGACAGACGCTGGCGCACCTGCCGCAGGCCACGCATTTATCGTGGTCGATGACGGCGTGCTGGTCCTTGATGCGGATAGCGTCCTTGGGGCAAACGCTCTGGCAGCGGTGAGCAATACATCCACGGCAGGCGTCGCTGACAGTGACCCGATGAACGGGGCACTCGTCACAGGCGATGTCGATGACCTCGATGACGTTGGGGTTATCCCGGTCGCCGCCCATGGCCATATGTACCCGCTCCTCGACAATTGCCCGCTCCTTGTAGACGCAGCAGCGCATGGTGGCTTTTTTACCGGGGATGATGGTTTTGGGGATTTCGTAGTAACCCTCCCGGAGCCGGCCCTCAAAGGCGAGCTTGGAGACCTCCTTTAAAACCTGATATTTCAAAAGCTGCACGCTGGTATCAAAATTTCTGTTCATCTGCCTTACCTTTCTTAATAATATTTCACTTTTACCCGTTTTCCCATGATCTCCAGATTTTTGGCGAGAATCTCAACGATTTTCAGCTTCAGGGAAAGGTCGAGAGGGAGGTTCGGGTTCTGATGAGCAGGGTTCATGGCCCGGCCCACGTAAAAATTCACGTCAGTGGCCTCCTCAAAAAGGTACTTGGCGATCAGCGATGCCCCATCCTTCTTTTTGAGCCAGGAGGTGTCGGTGTTGGAATCGCTGACGATGGTGTTGGAAATCTCCATAACCTTCCCCAGAGTCAGTGCCCCCTCGGTGACCAGGTCCACCCCGTCCATGTATCCGATGGGAGGAATTTTCGGGTCGATGTAGTCGAGGCAGGTGCGCACCGTCGTCCCAAGATAGCCGGAGACGATTTTGGAGGTGGTTCCCCCGCTGACGATTTTTTTACCCTCGTCCTCTAAAAATTCCTTGACTACCTTTTTGTCGTCGGCCGAATCGGACGGCGGGCCGAACATGATAGAAACCAAGGATTTTTCCCGCACCTTCATGACGGCGACGGTGGTATCATCCCCCATTTTGTCCATGTAAAGGGCCTTGCAGGCGTCGGCCAGCTTTGCCGCCGTACTTTTGGGAGAAGCGTCGGGGTCGTAGTTTTCCTCCAGGAATTTTGCCACGTTCTCCTGCTGCCAGCCGATGTTCATGGTAATGCCGATTCCGGCGTGTGGCACTCCGTCGCTGAACATGACGAAAACGTCCCCCAGCTCCACTTTCATCCGGCTTTCATAAACGGTTTTGTCCGAGATAATGTTCATTTCAATGGGATATTCGGTGCGTTTGCCGTCCCGCAGCAGGACGCAGAGGGGGTTGTCAAACTGTACCATGTAGGCTTCCCCATCGGAGCGGATTTGCAAAATGGTAAAGGTGGAATAAGCTACCTGGCGCACTTTGCAGATGGGCAGTGTCTGGATAATGGTCTCAACACAGTCCTCGATTTTCATGCCGCTGGCCATCATGGTGCCAATAATTTTTGAAGTCAGAGTGGAGAGGATGTTGGCCTTGACACCGCTTCCCAGCCCGTCAGCCAGAACCAGGGTTAGAGTGCCATCGTAATAGATGCTCTCTACCCGGTCGCCGCAGAGCTCCTCGCCGTATTTATTAAGGCTCACATAGCCGGTTTCGATAAAATATCTCATGGCAACGCCCCCTTAGGCTTCGTCGGCGTCGTCCATCATGCTCTCCTTGAGCCTCGTCAGGGCGATCTTGGTTTCAGCCGTGGTTTCCCCTAAAAGGGAGGCGATTTCCTGAACGACCCGCATCTGTTTGTTGATGACCTGGTCGGTGATCTCGATGGTGTCCCGGCGCATGGCAGCCTCGTGCTGGGCGGCCTTTTCTTCTTTATTGATATCCTTGAGGAAAATCAGCAGCAGTCCGTGGTCGTAGTCGTAAATAATAGATTTTTCCACGTAGATGCCGTACCGGTCGAGATAGCATTTCTCCGACAGGACATTCTGGCGAGTGTCGATAATGTCGATGAGCTCCGCCTCGTCGTAGATGTCGCCGATGGGGCGGCCTGCCATCTTTTCTCCTGGATCGATGCTCATTAAGCGGTATGCAGCCCGGTTGAACTGCTGGATGGAAAAGCTGGAATCAACCGCGATAATGGCGTTGGGGGAAGAATCGAGAATCTGGTCAGAAACCGATTCCGCCCGCTCTTTCATATAAGGCAGGCACATTTCCAGCTCCGCCTTGCCCTGGTAGACGGCGATGGCCTTCTCCCAACAGGTGGAATAGCCGCAGGCGCCGCAGTTGAGCATATCTTCAGGTTTTGTCTTACCCGTCTTAGCCAAAATTTCCCAAATAGCCGCCTCACCGGGAATATTCTGGCGGGGCAGGTCCAAATCAATCCGTTTGTTCAGGGTTAGATTATGTACTACATCGTAATCTTTTTTCTTTTCGGCGATTTTTTCTACCATGGCGCGGGAGGTAATGATCCCCTTTTTCTCATGGGGCATACCCGGCCCGTTGATACAGCTTCCCTCGCAGGCGCTCATCTCAATGAAATAGCCTTCCATCTTCCCCTCGGCGATTTCCTCTAACGCCTTCCGGCAATTTTCCACACCGTCGATAGCGATATATTGATAGGTAGGGTCTACATCCATACTCTTGATAATACCGCCGGTCTCAGGGAAAAACCGGGAGCGGAACTTGGAGCCGTCTCCTTTGGAATTATCGATCTCCACTCCTTCCTCGGCAAACCAATCCCAAAGCTCGTCAAAAGTGATGGTAATGCTGATGCTCTCGTTGCCGCAATACTGATCCACTTCGTCTTTTTTGGAGATGCAGGGGCTGATGAACACCACCTCGGCGTCGGGGTACTGCTCTTTCATCAAGCGGCCGTGGGCGTCCATAGGAGAGAGCACCTTGGCCACATAGGGCAGACAGCCGATGTGGTATTTCTGGATGAGGCGGATCACCGAATGGCAGCAGGAGGAGATGATGACCGGCTGTTTTTCCTGAACCAGCCGCTCGTACTCCCGCTTGACCACATTGGCGCCGGCGGCAGTTTCCTGCACGTCGAAAAAGCCCAGTTTTTTGATAGCCTCGGCGATGGGAGTAAACCCGTCGGTGTCAAAGGCGGCAATATAGGACGGCGCCAGCGACGCCACCACTTTTTTGCCGGATTTCATCATTTCCTTGACCCGTGGCACATCGTCCCGGACCTGCTTTGCGTTCTGGGGACAAATTTTAACGCACCGGCCGCACAAAATGCATTCCTCAGGGATGATTTGCGCCTGGTGGTCTTTAACGCGGATGGCCTTGATGGGACATTCGCGCACACATTTATAGCAGTCTTTGCAGTTTGCTTTTTTAAAGCTCAATACTTCCACAACATTCACGCCTTTCTCAAGCGTCCGATTTTCGACGCCGCAGAGTTAGATGCTGATCGGAAAATGCGCGCCTCCCGGATGAAAACGTTTCCAATTTTGGGCAGAGCGCCGCCTTTCCTAAAAAGAGTCAGTTCCCGTTCTGAATTGGCTTCAACACGTATTGATTGAAAATTTCCACCGCGTTTTCGGGAGATACATGATCAACGAACTCCCCATTGATTTTCGTGGAAACACCATCGGTACAATGGCCCAGACAGAAAGACGCCTTAAGCTCCACCTTGTCTTCCAGCTTGTGCTCCTCAATCAACTTTTGAAAAGCGTTGATGATGTTGTAAGACCCCTTGAGGTGGCAGGAACTGCCCACACAGATAAATACTTCCATAAAATCCTCCTTATTGATTTAGCAAATTAAAGCTGTAATTCATCGAATTGTTAAATTATTATCAAATATGTTTTTATTATACTGGTTATTCCCCGAAAAGTCAACGATTATTGGCGATTTTCCACGAATTTACGGAGAATAAGCTGATTTTATTTCTTATAAATCTATTGCAAATTATCGGTCTTTCCCAGAAGTTCTCTTTTTTGACTTTTTGATTTATCTGCCGTATAATATCTACAACTGACACATAAAGTGTGCCATGCGCCTAAAGGCGCTTTTATCCCGCTGGCCCGGGATAAGTGAGAACATTGTATCATAAGTCCCGGCCGCTGCACGGCCGACAAAGTCGCTTCGCGTCTTTTTGCCCGCTAAAGCGGGCGAATTTATGGTATAATATCCACAAATAGCACACAATGTGTGCTATGCGCCGCAGGCGCAATCATTTTGTCTCGCAAAATGATTTGTGGATGATTATCACCATAACAAAAACAGCTAAAGCTGTTTTGCGCCGCTGAAAGCGGCGTGCAAGCCCTATGGGCTTGCGGATATGGTATAATAACCTCACGGCGTAAGCCGAAGCCTTGTTTCACAAGCCTTCGGACGCCTGAGAGAACATTTTATCACAATTTGGACTATCGCCCCTGCGGCTGCGCCGCTCCTTGCGCTTCGCGCAATTAAATTGTGGTATAATAGCCTCACAAGCAAACAGCAGGGCTGTTTGCAAAGCGCCTTGCGCGGGCTATGCCCGTTATCGTGGACTTCGTCCACTAATTTATGGTATAATGAAATACATCAATTATTGCAAAAGCTGCCTTTATACAAGAAACTTTGTACACCGGAATAATCTAAACCGGTTCAGGAGGAAAAAATGAAAAAACTCATTGCATCCGTGCTTGCACTGTCTTTAATCGCATCCACAGTAACTGTACCAGTAGGCGCAGCATGGAAAAAAGACAGTACCGGCAACTGGACATACCTGCAAAAGAATGGTTCGAAAGCAACCGGCTGGCTTACGCTTCAGGGCAAGTGGTATCACTTTGACTCCAATGGCTTGATGGAAACCGGATGGGTGTACTCAGGAGGAAAATGGTATTATATGGCATCCGATGGCACGATGAAGACTGGCTGGATCAAAACAGGAGGCCAGTGGTACTACATGGACCGGTTCGGGGCCATGCAAAAAGGCTTTATCCACGACGGAACAGACTGGTATTTTTTAGGGCCTTCCGGCGCGTTGGAGCAAAACGGCGTTGAAGCCTGCGAAAGCTGTGAAGCTTTTTCCTCCAACGGTAAAAGCATCCGTTTGAAGGGCGGCCTCATTTACGTGGACGGCATTCTCGTCGCCAATAAACGCTACCCCCTCCCGAAAAACTATACTCCCGGCGGCCTCACCGACGAAGTGATGGGCGCTTTCAACACACTGAAAAATGCCATGTCGGCACAGGGCATGTCGCTTTACATTTCTTCCGGCTACCGATCCTATAGCTATCAGGCGGGTCTCTATCAAAAATATGCGGCGAGGGACGGAAAAAATGCCGCCGACCGGTATTCTGCACGAGCTGGCTTTTCGGAGCATCAGACGGGGCTGGCGTTTGATGTAAACCAAATCAACGACTCCTTCGCAAACACCGCCGAGGCAAAATGGCTTGCCGCACACGCCCACGAATACGGCTTCATCATCCGCTATCCCAAAGGCCAAGAAGATATCACCGGCTACCAGTACGAGCCCTGGCACCTCCGGTATCTAGGGAAAGACACTGCCAAGGCGGTCTATGAAAGCGGACTTTGCCTGGAAAAATACTTAGGAATCCCCTCCTATTATCTGCAATAATTTTGCTATTCATGTAAAAAACATCGGCTTACATAAGCCGATGTTTTTTGTTTCGATGCAGATGAATTTTATTCTTTCCGAAGCGCTAAGATCTGTTCCACCGCCTCGGCAAAACCGTATCCGCCCTCCCCTTCGGTCACATAGGTGGGCAGGTGGTTGAGCAAACGCACGAAAGGCTTGATGTTCGCCACACCGCAGCTCAGTTTCAGACTCTCGAACATGGGCTCGTCATTGGGGGAATCGCCGAAAAACATCACATGGTTTTGGATGTCCTCCTCCCCACGTACATCAGAGAGAAAGAGCTTTGCCATCGAGACTTTGTTGAAATCCCCAAACCAGGTGTTCACATGAATGGAGCTGATTTTTGCCACCGCCCCAAACCGTTCGCAGACTTCCTTGATTCGCTCCGCCGCCTCGAATCCAAGCTTCGGCTCGTCCTCGTTAAAATCGATGGCCAAATCATACTGGCGGTAATGCTGGTCTTTGGAAATCCGGCAGCCGGGCACTTCCTTCAGGCAGGCGTCCCGGATGACCTCAAGTTTACCGGAAACGTCCTCTGTGGGAATGGACGGATGGGTAAATTCCTTCCGCCTGCCGTTTTCCTCGTAGAAAACGAGCGCTCCATTCTCTCCGATGATAGCGTCGATGGGCCACTGTCGCACCGCCATGTCGCACCAGCCCGCCGGACGGCCGGTGACAGGAATCACCTTGATGCCGGCTCGATAAAGTTTCCACAATGCGTCATAGGCCTCGGGGAGAATTTTGCCCTCGTTTGTAATGGTGTCGTCGATGTCATGGAGGACATAGCGCAGATTTTTTGCCGTTTCCGGTTTTAAGTTCACAATCGGTTCCAATGTCGTTTCCTCTCTTTCGGTCTGCTGTCAAAACGTTACCTTTATTATAACGGATTACAGGCATTTTTACAAGAAAAGGCTCCCATTCCCACCGGGAAAACCGGTGAGAACGGGAGCCTGCTTCTCAAAAATCTCTGCACGCTACCCTTACGCTTCGTTTCTTTCTTTGGTATGACGGATGACCTTCAGGCGGGAAAATTCCTCCCTCTCCTTTTCCTCCAACGCATTGGAGATAAAGGCCGCCGTGGACTCAAAGTTCGGAATAATGATGTTTTTGAGGGCGTTTGCCCGGCGCTGGGTTTTTTTGATGGCGACGGCAAGCCGGTAGATGCTGTTTTCCATCTCCGCCAGTACCACCGTCATCTCTTTACATCGGTTAAAGCAGATATAAGCGATGTCTAGCTGGGAGTTAGAGACATAAAGTCCGTAAAAAACGCCCTCAGTTTCCGTCGCTTCCATGGTGATATGAGGGATTTCCACCCCCATTACACTTCGGTAGGTGATTTCGATACTCCGCTCCACCGGAACGGAGTAGGCGACGTTTTCTGAGATTCCCATAGAAATATTCGCCCTTTGGAGCGCGTCGTAGGCCCGTTTATAGGTGTCTTCAATTTCATCACGGATTTTTTTCGCGGTGTCGATGAGCGACATCATCTCCCGAATGAGAATATTCCGTTTTCGGTCCATCAGCTCGTAGCCGAGGTTCGCCAGCGACAGGGATTTCTTAATATTCAGTAGATTTCCTTTGGTGGGAAACACCTGGTCAGCCACGCGCAATCATCTCCTTTTCTGGACAGAGGGTGTGATCACCTTTCCGCCCTCACAAGCTAACAATCAAACGGAATGAATCTGTCTTTTGAATTTTTTGGCCCGGCTTTCGGTGTAGAACTCCAAAAGCATCTTTTCGTCGATGCGGTCCAACTCTTCTTTGGGCAGAAGGGACAGAAGGTCCCAGCCAAGCTCCAGCGTCTGCTCGATGGTGCGGTTTTCATTAAACCCCTGGTTGAGGAAATATTCCTCGAACATCTTGCCAAACTCCAGATACGCCCGGTCGGAGGGGGAAAGCTCCTCCTCGCCGATGACAGATGCGAGACTTCTCGCATCCTGGGTCTTGGCGTAGGCGGAAAAAAGCTGGTTGGAAACCGCCGGATGGTCTTCCCGGGTGTAGCCTTTTCCGATGCCGTCCTTCATCAGACGGGACAGGGACGGCAGGATGGAAACCGGCGGGTAAACGCCACTCTGATCCATGGTGCGGTCTAATACGATCTGCCCCTCGGTGATGTACCCGGTCAAGTCGGGGATGGGGTGGGTAATGTCGTCGTTGGGCATGGTGAGGATGGGGATTTGGGTCACAGAACCGTTTCCGCCCTTGACGATGCCGGCCCGCTCATAAAGCGACGCCAAATCGGAGTAAAGATAGCCCGGATAGCCTTTTCTGCCGGGAATTTCGCCCTTGGAAGAGGAAAACTCACGAAGGGCTTCGGCGTAAGAAGTCATATCAGTGAGGATGACCAAGATGTGCATCCCTTTTTCGTACGCTAAGTATTCGGCAACCGTCAGCGCACACCGGGGGGTGACAATACGCTCGACGATGGGGTCGCTTGAGAGGTTTAGGAACATGACGACCCGCTCCAGAACGCCCGACTCCTCAAACTGGCGCTTAAAGTAATCCGCCACGTCGTTTTGTACGCCCATGGCCGCGAAAACAACGGCGAATTTCTCGTCTTTATCGCCGCTTAGCTGGGCCTGCTTGACAATCTGGGCCGCCAATTTGTTGTGGCTCATGCCGGAACCGGAGAAAATCGGAAGCTTCTGGCCGCGAATCAGCGTCATCAAGGCGTCAATGGAGGAGATACCGGTGCGGATATAGTTTCGAGGATACTCACGGGAAACCGGGTTTAACGGTTTTCCGTTAATGTCCGCGTGTTCTTTTGCAAAAATCGGGCCCAGGCCGTCGATGGGGGTGCCGGCACCGTTAAAGATCCTGCCCAGAACCTCGGGGGAGAGGGGCATCTCCATAGGGTGTCCCTGGAAGCTGGTGCGGGTGTTAGTGAGAGAAATGCCGTTGGTGCCCTCAAAGACCTGCAAAACCGCTTTGTCCCCCTGGATTTCCACCACACGGGCCAAACGTTTGGTGCCGTCCTCCATGTGGAGTTCGGCCATTTCGTCATATCCGATGTCGGTCACGTGATCAAGGACGACGAGGGGGCCGTTAATTTCTTTCAAACCTAAAATTTGTACGCTCATACTCCTCGCCTCCTACTTGATCTGCGACAGCTTGTCGTCGATCATGGGATAGTATTCTTCCATCTTTTCAAGCTGATTGTTGGGGATGTTGTACTTCATCTTTACAAGCGCGTCAAACACTCCTGTCTCCGCCATAAGGGACACAGGGATACTGTTTTTCACGAGCCGCATGGCCTGGTCGTAGAGGTAGAGGATGATTTTCATCATGCCCAGCTGTTTTGGGAGCGGCACGTAGGTGTCGTCCTCGTGGAAGGCGTTCTGCTGCAAGAAGCCCACCCGGATGACCTTGGAGATTTCGATGACGAGCTTCTGGTCCTCCGGCAAAACGTCGGAGCCGATGAGCTTGACGATCTCCATGAGCTTCGCCTCTTCGCCGAGGATGTTCGAAAGCCGCTGACGGCACTGCAAAAAGTCGGGGCTGACGTTTTCTTTGTAGTAGGCCGCCAAATCGTCGATGTATTCGCTGTAACTGGTGATCCAGTTGATGGCAGGATAATGCCGGGCGTAAGCCAGCGATTTATCCAGCGCCCAAAAGGTGCGAACAAAACGCTTGGTGTTCTGGGTGACTGGTTCGGAGAAGTCGGAGCCCTGGGGGGAAACCGCTCCGATGATGGAAACGCTTCCCTCTCCGCCGCTCAAGGGAATCATATACCCGGCCCGCTCATAGAACTCGGCTAAACGGGACGGCAGGTAGGCCGGGAACCCTTCCTCGGCGGGCATCTCTTCCAGGCGTCCGGAAATCTCACGGAGAGCTTCCGCCCAGCGGGAGGTAGAGTCCGCCATGATGGCCACGTGGTAGCCCATGTCGCGGTAGTATTCCGCCAAGGTGATGCCGGTGTAGATGGACGCCTCACGGGCGGCAACCGGCATGTTGGACGTATTGGCGATCAGTACAGTACGGTCGGTCATGGCGCGGCCGGTTTTGGGGTCCACAAGCTCCGAGAATTCCTCCAGAACCTGGGTCATTTCGTTGCCGCGCTCGCCGCAGCCGATGTAGACGATGATATCAGCATCGCACCATTTGGCCAGCTGATGCTGGGTCATGGTCTTGCCGGTTCCGAAACCGCCGGGGATGGCCGCGGTGCCGCCTTTGGCGATGGGAAACAAGGTGTCGATGATCCTCTGACCGGTGATAAGGGGTCGGGCAATAGGAAGCCGTTTTTGGACCGGCCTTGGTGTCCGGATGGGCCATTTCTGGCAGAGTGTCAGTTCTTTTTTCTCTCCGCCCTCGGTGCGGATCACTGCAACGGTATCGTTGACGGCATATTGCCCGTCGGGCATGACTTTCACGACTTCGCCGCTCAAATTAGGGGCGAGGAGGCATTTGTGCAGGATTACAGGGGTCTCCGGGCAGGTGGCGTAGATCTGCCCGCCCTTTAAGGTGTCCCCCACCTTAACCTGCATGGTCACGTCGTATTTTTTCTCGGTGTCGATGGGAGAAACGTCGATTCCCTCGTCGATGAAAGCGCCGCATTTGTCAGCAATTTTCAGAAGAGGGCGTTCGATGCCATCGTAGATATTTGTTAAAATACCGGGTCCCAGAGTCGCGCTCAGCGGCGCGCCGGTGGAATAAACCGGTTCGCCGGGTTTTAAACCGGTGGTCACTTCGTAGACCTGAATGGTGGTAAATTTATCGGTAACGCCGATGACCTCACCAACCAGTTTTTTGTGGCCCACATAGACCATCTCTAGCATGGAGAAGTCTTTGGTGTCTTTGACCTTAATGACTGGCCCGTTTATCGAATAAATGGTATTGTTCAAGGTTTTTCACTCCTTTTCCGAAATGGGGACTTCTTTTTCAGGAGCTTATCTGAGGTCTTTTTTCAGCTGTTTTTTCAAAACCAGAAGCCGATCAAAACCGCCCGCAGATTTTGAAAAAACAGCCCAAAGGCCGGACTCTCAGACAAGCTTTGGGCACATCCCGCGACAAAGCCGAGGATAAACAACCCATAAATTCAAAGAACGTCCAGCTGTATGCTGTTGTCGGAGTAAAAGTCCTCCTTTTTGGCATTGAGCTTATAGGCAAAGGTCTCGTCAATGTAGATGTTGTCAGCAGGGCTTACGATGACGATGCCGCCCAATAGATTCATTGGATCAGGCTCCACCTCGCAGCCGGGGGCCAGCTTTTTCATGAGTCCACAATCTGCTTCCCGGGCCAAAATCTTCGCTTTGGACAGATCGGCCTTTTGAAGAACAGCAGCTAAATATTTTTCGTACTCTCCGCTCTCGGAAAAGGCTTTGAGTTCTGCGCCCGCCTTTTCAAACAGGCCCTCGATCAATTCTTTCCGCTTCAGCAGCACTTGCTGCTTTGCATTGAGCTTTTCCTTGGTAATGGCCTGGGCATACTGGGCTTCGATCTCTTCCAGTTCCTGTTTGGCCTCTTTTTCGGCCTCGTTTTTCGCCTCTTCCTCGGCTTTTTCCAGCACTTCTTTCTGATGTGCTTCCACCTCAGCTAAAATTGCCGCCACTTTTTCGTTGACTTCAGTAAAAATCGCTTTTTCAAAGCGTGCTAATTTTTCTTTATCGTTTGGCAAAGGAAACCCTCCTTCAATACAGGTTCTCCCTGTCTCATTGGTCACAAGCGGAGACGTCAGATATTGATGCCGACAGCCTCCCTGATGTATGTGGTAATGGAATCCCCAATGTCGGAGTCACCGTGACGGTCTGGAATTTCCACGATCAGGGGACGCCGCTTGTTGAGCTTGATGTCGTACACCACGTCTTTGCAAAGGGTGATGAGCTTTTTGGTCATCAATACGATGCCGATGTCCTCGGTGGCGCAGACCCGTTCCAGGGCCTGACGCACTTCGTCGTATTCGTGAACAACCTCGCCTTCAATTCCGGCAAGGCGCATTCCGACCTGAGTGTCTACGTTGTCGCTGATGAGATACATGCGCATCCCGAGTCACCCCCTAGTTAAGTGTTTGAGTCGTCTCAAAAATTATCGTGGAGGGCTTTTGGCCCTCCACCGAATCAAATTATCAGACTCTGTTGAGGATCAGGATGGAGATCAGCAGACCATAGATGGCGATACCTTCACCCAATACAACGAAGATCAACGCTTTGGCGAAAGACTTGGGGTCTTCGCTGACAGCGCCGATAGCAGCGGGAGCAGCGGCGGCAACTGCGATACCAGCTCCCAATGCAGAAAGCCCGGTAGACAGAGCAGCGGCGATATAGCCCATGCCAGCTGCGGCAGATCCGGCCGCAGCTGCTTCACTGGCAGCGGAGACAAGTCCGCCGACAGGCATAACAACTGCCAAAGCACACACGCCAAAGAAAGCGCAGAGATTGAGAACGATGTTTCTTCTTGCTTTTTTACCGGTGGACATTCCTCTGAGTACATTGACGAGGGGCAGGCTGATTAAAACGAGAGCTGCAAGAGGCAGCAAAAAGTGATAAAATTTCATGATGTTTTCCTCCTGAAAGTCATTTAGTCTGATATGTGAAAGCAGGATAGGCGCGCCCTATTCGGCTTTGTAGGAAATGGATGCCGGTTCGTATTCCTTACCGTCGCCATTGTAGAAACGGCTGAAAATCTCGTAAAACTCCAGTCTCAGCACCTGGATGCCCACGATGAGGCCCTCGAGGCACATGACAAAAACGTTGCCGATCACCATGACGACTATTGTACCGCCCCCGCTCATCATTTCGCTGAGAGACATGACCACAGCCATCATACCGGCGTGGGAGAGAATAAATCCGCCGACACGCAGGAAGCTCATAGTGTTGGACAGGTAGCTCAAAACATATTCGAACATCTCAAAGAAGTTTTCGAGGATAAAGGTGCCCACCCCGTCGGCGGGCTTTAAGTCCTTGCGTTTCTTCATCATTTTGCCCAGCGGCTCCCTCAGAAAGATGAGCAGCACGGGAATCACAATGACTAAAATAATGAACCAGGGACTGAGTACATTGATATTATAAAGCATCAACGCTGCCACCGCGATAACGGCTCCCATATAGAGCACTAGTCCCGCAAGCCCGTTGTTGCCGAATACCGCCCGTTCGTAGTCCTTGTGCTTGAAACCGAGGCAGATGTTAATAATCATGGCAACACAGATAACGCCTACGCCGATAAAAATCGCCGCCAAAAGCAGCATATTCGTTGTCCCCGCCTCAAATACCTTCAAAGGAAGGATTCCGCCGAAACCCAAACTTTCCCACATCGGGTCGAGCCATTCTTCATAGCCGAACACTGAACCGTAGATCGTGCCGAAAACTGCGCTGGAAATTCCCAGCCGGAGCATAATCCGCCCAAAGTCCATTTTTTTGGCCAGCCCCAGGAAAAGACCGATAAGGGCGATCACGAGTCCTTGGCCCAAATCGCCGAACATGATGCCGAACATCAAGGTATAGGTAATGGCCACTAAGGTGGTGGGATCATAATCATGATAAGAAGGTAGGCCGTACATTCCTACAAACATCTGGAACGGTTTGGCGAAGCCTTTGTTCCGAAGCTTTGTGGGCGGGGTCAAGGCCGGGTTCGCATCTACCGGATTCAGCATGCAGGACACGCCGTCGATGTCATTGAGGGAATCGGCAAACTTCCTTGCGTCCCTAGCCGGGACAAATCCCTCCAGATAGAAGCTGTTGTGGGCCACCGCCACGTATTTCCTCATGGAAAAGGTATCCGATGCCGCTTTCAAAACGGTAAAGCAGGAATTCAAACAATTGAGTTCTTCCTGTTTAATATCCGCAATCTGTTTTCGCACTTCCACAAGACGGTTTTTGTGCTCTTCCAGCATGCCGCCGATATGCTCGATGGCGATTTCCGGCTTGTTATGGGCGTAATCCGGTACCCGGAGCCGTTCAAAATAGAGAGATTTAAAAATGTCGTCGATCGATTCGATCTGCGGAGCCGGAGCGAAGTAAACCCCCCAATAATACTCGCTATCGTGGTCAAAGGTAAAGAAAAAGAAAGGCTTTTTATCGTAAAAATTGAGTTTTGGAAAGCTGTCGTAGGGCAGCCGCCCAAACCTGACTTTAACATAACTGGAGGCGAATACTTCATCGAAGGAGACATCCAGCCCCTGCAAATGCTTGATGAGCATCAGTGCCTGCTCGTACTGGCCGATTTCCTCCTTGAGGGTCTTCTTCTCCTGAGACAGGGCGGAAGCCTTATCCCGTATTCGTTTAATTTCGCCGTCCGCCGCTTCCGGGGTAAGGTTACCCGTATCCTCGGTGTATTGGAGCTTGGCATGGATATCCTGTGCCAGATCATACAGCTTTTTCAGAGAAGCGGAATAGGTGTTTTCTCCGTTCATCAAACTGAACGCCGTGGTTTTGTCCCCTGAACTCAGGACAGTCTCCGGGTGAAACACTCCACTTTGAATACACTTTAAAAGCGTTTGATCAAGCTCCGGCAGGTGGCCGACAATATCGACCAGCTGCATTTTTTCAATAGCCATTTTTCAGGTACACCACCTTTGTTTTTTGTGGTTACAATATCAGCAGACTGAGGATTTCGTCCTGCGGCTGACCGTACCGCACTCCCTCAATCACGGTAATAATGTTCTGTACTTCAATATTTCGCAAAGCGATGAACGCATACATGGCGACAGCAGCTTTCGTCGTTCCATGCAGCTGTCGCTTATAGATGCGGTAGCAGTAGGAATGGGTGTAATACTCCATAAAACCTTCCGGCACGCCTTTATGCATTTCCTCACCGGGCCGCACGATTTTGGCAATTCCCGTCATTTCGGCGATGGTTTTCGCCTCCAGGATTTTTTCCAGTTTCTCGTCGTTTAAGTGGTAACGGTATGGAAACAACAAGGGTTTGATTTGTTCCGCATCCATATGGTGAAAATACTTGAGGCGGAAAATGATTTCCACATTGTGCGCCTCAATTTCAGCCTGCATAATCTCTTTGAGGGCTTTTTTCGTCGCCCCTCTGAAATGCTTATCCACCGAATCGAACAAAAACTGGTAGTAATAGGAATAAAGCGCGAACTCACAGTGCAGATAATCTGCTGTGCCGTCGTCCCGGCGAAGTCTTCTGAGAATCGCCGCGTAAGGGGTCCCCGACAGCGCCTCGATCAGTTCGTCAAGATTCTTGACCTGGGTCAGCACCATCAGGTTAAAGGAAGTGTGGTGCATGAGGTATGACGGCATCTCGATAATAAAGCCTTCCGTCTGTCCCGCGCCGATGAGCATCAGGCAGCGGAGTATTTCATCCACTTCTACCCTGGTCAGTATAAAATCATAAAAACCGTTGTCGGAAAAATCATACCGGCGCAGAGAAGAGTACTTATAGTACAGATCCTTTTTAATGAGCGATTCTAGCTGGCCACGGTGGATTTCCGTCTCGTTGATGTTTTTCAGTGCCTTCTGGTAGGAAGGATTTTCTTTCAAAAAGGCTGCGACTTCTCCTACATCTGATTTTCGTGCCATCTGAGAGAAATCGGAAGGGGTCAGCCGTTTGCCAAAAATCGCGTGGACCTTTGTCAGGATCGCATTGCTGGAGAAAGAATTGAGCATCGGTTTCCATCTCCTTTAGCCGTTGAGGACCGAATCGACGATTTGGCGCAGCCATTCGTCCTTTCGGCTCTCGAATTGTTCCGCCAATTTCTGGGTAGCGGCATTTGCAGCCTCACGGATTTTTTCCACCTCGCTGTTTTCCTGCTGTTTGCGGGAATCGCGTACTTTCTGCACCTTTTCTTCAAAGACGGCTCGCTGGGCTTGCTGGATTTCGGCGACCTGCCCGTCTAGTTTTTCTTTCATGTGATCCCGGTCCTCGTATGCCTGCTGCAGCTTCTGCTGCGCGCGGGCGTCAATGTCCAAAATCTGGTGGATAATATCATCCATTCGAAATCACCTGGCCTTTCCCGGTTGATGCAGAATGAAAAACATCCTGCCATTCTATTATAAACCATTATCTGTAAAAGAAGCAAAGTTTCACAAGAAAATTTCACATTTTTGCTATGCACCTAATCATATACCCAATCCGTCAAATTTACAATAGAGTTCCTACTGAAAAAGGCTGGGCAAATAAACTAGTTTTTTGTACAAATTATATATAAAATGCGAATAAAAATCTTTATTGACCCAGGATTTCCATGGTTTACCTCTGAAAAACCTTACTGCTGCAATCGCTTGGGAATTCATAGGCTGCTGCCGTCAGATTTACCTCTGTTAAACATGCACAATCAGGCGCGCAGGAGCGCTTGAACTGGTTTTGCACAAATCGGCGGAAAAACAGCTTCGCGCACCGTCCGATCTCTTCAGAAGAAATTTCTGGAAATGCTTTTTGGGCGTAGAACTCCAGCGAGTTTGTCGACAATCCGTACTCCAAAAAATAGTAAAGAAAAAAGTCGTGAAGCTCATAGGGCCCCAAAATTTCCTCGGTTTTTTGGGCGATACCGCCGTTTTCGTCAGCGGGGAGCAGCTCAGGGCTGATGGGAGTGGCCAAAATATCCCGGAGTACGCCGCCACAGGAGGCAAATCGCCCGCTTTCCGCCAAATGTGAAACCATCTGCCGCATCATGGTTTTTGTGACGCAGACGTTGACATTATAATTTGCAATGTGGTCCCCGGCAAAGGTACAGAATCCCAGCGCCGCTTCGGACAAATCCCCCGTCCCCACGACGATGCCGCCGATTTGGTTTGAAATGTCCAGCAAAATCTGAGTCCGTTCTCGGGCCTGCGCATTTTCGTAGGCGGTGTCGTGCACCTGCGGGTCCTGCCCAATGTCCGAAAAATGCTGGAGCACTGCGTCCCGGATGGGAATTTCCCGGATGGTGCAGCCGAGGCCCTGCATCAGTTTCAGGGCGTTTTCATAGGTTCGCCCGCTGGTGCCGAAGCCCTGCATAGTCACCGCCACTATGTTTTCGGGGGGCAGATTCAATAAATCCATTGCCTTTTGGCACACGAGAAGCGCCAGTGTGGAGTCGAGCCCGCCCGAAACGCCAAGCACTACCTTGCGGGCGCCGATATTTCGCAGGCGGACAGCCAGCGACGACGCCTGAAGGACAAAGAGCCTTTCGAGAAAATCCGCTTTTTCTTTCGGTAGAAAAGGGTCGGCGCTGACGGTAAACTCATTATCGTTGCAGCGGGGAACTTCCAAGCACACAAGCTCTTTCTTCGGTGCAAGAGGCAATCCATGATTGCGTTTATATCCTTTTATGAGCTCTGGATCTAGGATTGACTCATAACATACCGCCTCCATGGCATCTTCTTCCGAAAAAGCCTTTTCTCCCAGAAAATATTCCGCCGCGGAAGCCTCGTACAGATATGGGGCTGAAGTGTCCCCTGCCCCTCCATTTATATAAAACAAACGGCATCCGAGGCTGCGGGACACAACTTTCATTATTTCGTCCCGCCGTTCCCGGCTGACGGTGTTAGCCGGCGCCTGCTCACAGACCAAAAGCAGCTCGACGCCTTCCGTTTCCAGCGCTCCTAAATCAAAAGCTAGGCGTGCTGTTCCCGCTGTATACAGGCAAGTTCTCATGCCGCACAAATTGAACAATTGATATCCGCCCATGGGAATTTCTGCCATTGTTTTTCCCTGACAGAGTATCTCATAAAACAAACTTCCGTTTTCATGATATTTGCCCAGCAATAGAATAGAAATACCTGCCGCATTTTGCACACGTAAAAATGCCTGCTCCGCCGTATCAATCCACGTTTTACCACAGGCGAGCTTTCCCACGTTGCCACCCAAACAGTAAGGCGGCAACACCAAAACGCCACAGCCCTTGTGCTCTTCCAGCAAAGGGATCAGCTCTTCTGCTGATTGTTCCGGATCTCCAAGAACCACGCGGTTTGATAGTATTCCTATCTTTACAAATGAAGGCATATTTTTTCCTCCAATCTTGTCCCGCCGGATTTCACCGGCCGCGCAGTCAAGATAAAAAGCGCCCGGAGGCGCTCTCTCGACTGCTTAACGTTTCATTGCATTCAGTATATCATATTTTGGCTAAAAATACCACTCTTTCCCGGTTCGAAAATTTTTCCCATTCATTTCCCATTTGGACAAAAGCTGTGAATAGAGAAAGGCCAACTAAAAAATAAAATTTCGCCTCAGAAAAGGACAGAAGGGTTCCCTCCTGTCCACCCGAAAATATTCCTATTCCGCTTCACTGAAATTAGAAACTTTACAGCAAACTACTTCTTGCAAAATAATATCGAATCGCCTCACCAATAAATTTTGACGCCCCTTCTCCATACTGACAGTCCGTGACTTCGATGATAGACGGGTTGTGCAGGTATCCATCAATGAGGATATCCCAATAGTTATCACCCATATCCATATTTGGACTGTGATTTTCATCAAACAAATGAATAATTTCATCGACAACACCCTGTACTTCTTGCAAACTAACATCCTTCGAAATATCTTCCACCAGCATTTTCATCAGGTTCCTGCTTTTTTCCACATATCCGTCTTCTTTGATTTTTTGCATCTTTTCCATATTCTCCGAAAAATGGCTTAGGTTATTTTTCATGGCCGCCGTGTACTTTTCCACGCTTCCATAATACTGAATAGCCGTTTTGGCGATATCCGTTTCATCCGCTCTTACTTTCTCGATCAAGGCGTCGAACTTCTCCATACTCCCCCAGTGTTTGATGACTTCTTCGGCATGCTCGTTTTTGAAGGTTTCCAGCGCCGCGATATATTCACTCAAATCAAATTCTTGAAAGCTTATACACAATTCTCCTTTTTCCAGATTACTCAGCAGGCTGAGCATTCGATTCAGCCTGTCCCGTTTTGCCGTCAGCAGGATTTTCTGCTGCTTAAACGCTTCTACTTTGCTGAAATCGGGGTCCTCCATGATACTTTTGATTTCTTTCAGCGGAAAATCCAGCTCCTTGTAAAACAAAATCTGCTGAAGCGTATTCAGCGCCTCGTCGTCGTAGAGCCGGTAACCCGCCTCCGTCACCCTCGTCGGCTTGAACACCCCGATTTCGTCATAGTATTGCAGTGTACGCACGCTGACGCCCGTCAGTTTGGCAATTTCCTTTACCGTTCTCATCCGAAACCCCTCCATTTGGTTATTTTTAAAATGAACGGGATACTTTCGCCCGGCGAAAGCCTTCGTATCCCCCATTCCTATCATAACTTACCACGCAGCGTGAGAGTCAAGAGCTTTTCAAAATTTTTTGTATTTCTATTGACATTTTAAGGACAATTGCATATAATAACAAATGAATAGATGCTCATATGTTTAATTATAGAATAAAGGAGAATTCTGATGGGACTGGAAAAATCTTTGGAACACGCCTGCTGTCTGGACGGACATCACCACTATGAGAACATTCCCGACGTGACCCGGGAGATACCTGATGACGATACTATCTTTGAAGCCAGCGAATTTTTCAAGGCGCTGTCAGACAGCAGCCGGCTGAAAATCATTACCTCCCTGCTGACCCATGAATTGTGCGTCCAGGACATCTCCGAGCAGGTTAACTTGTCTCAGTCGGCCGTTTCCCATCAGCTCCGGGTACTGCGGGCGGCACGTATCGTCAAATACCGCAAAGACGGCAAAATGGTGTATTACTCCATCGACGACGAGCATATTGCGGAGATCATCGGAACCACGATCTACCATTTATCGGAACAACCGGCAAAATAGTTTATGTAAATCTTTCAAGCCCGGAATTTTGCACCTTTGCCCTGCAAAACCGGCCAATATATTCTGGAAAGGAATGTTGATTGACATGAAAAAATTTCGCCACAAAGGCTCTCACGAATATTCAGAAGCATCCTGTACGGGCGGCGCCTGTGGCCCTGAGGATAATGAACATACCCATTCCCACGAACACGATCACGAAGAATCCTGCCATTGCGACCACGAGCATTCTCACCCACATGACCATCCTCCCGGCTGCGACTGCCCCCTCTGTCGGGAAGGCGGCGGCTGTTCCTGCGGCCATGACCACGCCACCCATGAAACCGGTAAAAAAGATTTGATTTTATTGGGAATCGCCGCTATATTGGTGGCTGTTTCCTTCTTCCTCCCCCATGGGGAAACATTCGAACCTCTATGGTGGCTGCGGCTGGCAATACAGGCCGCCGCGACTTTGTTCGCCGGATACGACCTGCTGATTGCCGGTTTCAAAGGGCTATTTAAGTTCTCCCTGGACGAAATGACGCTGATGACCATCGCTGTCGTCGCCGCCTTCGCCATCGGGGAAGGCTTTGAAGGGGCGCTTGTCACTATCCTCTTTAAAATCGGCGAGTTCTTTGAAGACAAGGCCGTCCAGAACAGCCGCAAACGGATTGACGCGCTGGTGAACATCGTCCCGGAAAATGCTAATCTCCTTTCGCCCGACGGCTCGGTTCGAGAAATCGCCGCCAGGGAAATTTCCGTCGGCGACACCATCCTCGTAAAAGTGGGCGACCGAGTGCCCTTGGACTGCATCATTCTCGAAGGCGGCAGCGACATCGACACCTCCGCCGTCACCGGCGAAAGCGTGCCTGTCCGCTCGGAGACAGGCGATTCCCTCCTCTCCGGCATGATCAACTTAAGCGGCGCGCTGAAATGCCGGGTGGAAAAGAGCTACGAAAACTCCACCGCCAACAAAATTGCCGAGCTGGTCAAGGACGCCACCCGGGAAAAAGGCAATACCGAGCGGTTTATCACAAAATTCTCGAAAATCTACACCCCCGTCGTAGTCGGCCTCGCCGTTCTCATCGCCGTTTTGCCTCCCCTGTTCGGTCTCGGTGAATTCGTCACTTGGCTGAACCGCAGCCTCATCTTTTTGGTGGCCTCCTGCCCCTGCGCGCTGGTGATTTCCGTCCCCATGACCTTTTACAGCGTCATCGGCACCGTTTCCAAAATGGGCGCCCTCATCAAAGGCTCCAAACACGTGGAAATCCTGTCCAAAGCAAAGAACTTCGTTTTTGATAAAACCGGAACCCTGACCACCGGTAAAGTGAAAGTATCGGGGTACGGCTCTCTTTCCGCTCTGGACAAGGAAGAGGTCCTCCGCCTTGCCGCCGTGTGCGAAAGCGTGTCGAGCCATCCTATCGCCAAAGCGGTCATCGAAAAGGCGGGCGCTGCCCTTCCCGCCCCCGATGTGGCGGAAGAAATTGCCGGCAAGGGCGTCAAGGCAATGGTGGACGGAAAAGCCTACTACTGCGGCTCCTACAAGCTGATGAACGACCGGGGTATTCCGCTGGACGCCGCCCCCGCCGCAAACCTCTACCTCTCCGATGAAGAAAACCTCTTAGGCTACATCCAGATCGGCGACACAGTGAAGCCGGAAGCCAAAGCAGCCCTCGCCGAACTGAAGGCGCTGGGCGCGCAGAAAACAATCATGCTCACCGGCGACCGGAAGGAGCAGGCGGAGCTGACCGCCGGCTTCCTTAACGTAGACGAAGTCCGCAGCGACCTGCTCCCCCAACAGAAGGTGGAAAACCTGCTCACCGTGAAGCAGACCGGCGTTACCGTTTTCGTCGGAGACGGCATCAACGACGGGCCGGTCCTCGCCGCCGCCGATTTGGGTATCGCCATGGGCATGGGCAGCGACTTGGCAACTCAGACCGCCGACATGGTGCTCATGTCAAACAACCTGAAGGGGATTACCGCCGCCATCCGCGCCTGCCGCAAAGGAATGCGGATTGCCCGGGGGAATATCGTGTTCATCCTCCTTGTCAAGGCGCTGGTGCTGGTGTTGGGCGCTTTGGGCTACGCCCCCATGGCCGCCGCCATCTTCGCCGACGTGGGCGTCACCCTGATCACTGTCCTCAATTCGCTGCGCATCCTCAAGGTGCGGAAGGAATCACGCAGATAAAAGTCAGAAAGCCGCTGGTTATTAAAATACCAGCGGCTTGTGTTTTCCCTGCTAACTATAAGCAAGCAATTTTCCGGCAAAAATCTGATATAGTAAAACAAAGGAGGATTGCCCATGAAACTAAAATCATTGACACTTCGCTTAGACGACCAATTGCTTTGCAAAATCCGCTATGTGGCGAGCTACGACGGACGGTCGATGAACCAGCAAATCATTCAGTGGATTCGAAAGTACATTGATCATTTTGAAAAACAGGTGGAAACCATCGAGATCGACGATAAATAAAAAGCAGTATCCCAACTCCGGGATACTGCTTTTGGTTTCAATTACGATCTCTTACTTCAAATACCCGTCGATGACCTTTTTGGCGTTTTCGGTGTCGTCGGTGACGCAGACCGCCACGTAACGGCCCTTCTGCTCCACAATGGCCTTGTCGAGCTTTTTGACTTCCTCGGGGATGTAGCTCTCGAAAGCGTCCCGCTGTTTTTTGATGTGTTCCTCGGCGGAAGTTTTCATCTTCTTGGCCGTTTCCTCATCCTTTGCCTCGAACACCGAAGCCTCCTCGGCCGTGGCTCCGCTTCCCATGTAAATCACCGCATTGTCGACGCCCTCCGGGATGTCGTAAACCATCCCCGCCATGTCGCCGTCGATGGGGGCGATCTGATCCTGATAGGTGACCTTCTCCGCTAAATCCTTTGCCATAGCGTTCACGTCCACCGTCAGATCCTTTTGATTCCCGCAGCTTGTCATAGAGGCACATACCACCGCAGCTGCTAAAAAGGCACATAATTTTTTCATTTTGGTTCCTCCCTGTCAAATTGATTCTGTCATTATTGGCCTATATTTCCGGCCGTGTGGTTTTTCAGGTAATCCAGCCATTTGCCGCAGTACTCTTTGTTCAGATGCACCCCGTCGGTGGACGCTTCTGCAGGGAGATACCCGCTGCTGTCCGCCACCGCCTCAGCCACATTGAGGTAGTACACCTTTTTATCTTCCGCCATCTTTTTGATCAGGCTGTTGTACTCATTGATTTTCGTCATGTTGTAGATTTTATCGCTGCTGGATTTTTTCTCGCTGACCGGCAGGATGGATTGGATGTAAATTTCAGCATCGGGTTTGATCTCCTTGATTTTGTCCACCAGTTCCCCGTATTTCTCGATAAAAATATCGCTGTAGGCCCAACCCAGCTCGTTGACTCCCAGCATCACATACACCCTTTTGAAGGTCTTATTCTGGGCTAAAGCGTCCATGGCGGACATTTTCACCCCATTTACTTCGATGTCGGCCTTGGTAAAAGCGGTGTCCACCTTAAGGCCTTTATCCATGTAGGTGGTTGCATTGCTGAGCCCGTTATAAATGATAAATCCCTGAGTCCGGGAATCTCCAATGAACACCGCATCATCAAAATAGCTGTTGTCCACAGCTGCCCCTGCCGGAACCGAAGCTGTGTAGTCGTATTGTTTGTAAGTGTTATTGTTTCCCACCGCCTCGCTGGACTGCTCTTCAACAGGTTCACTGCTGGACTCCGGCGGCGTTTGGCTCGGTTGCTCCGAAATACTGCTGTCGGTGGACGGCTGAGAATCTGAAATTGATACTGAACTGCCGGATGATTCCTCAGAAGACGGATCATCCTGCCCGCAGGAGGATAAGCCCGCCGTAATCAGAGCAGCGGTCAAAACAGCCACTACGCTTCTCCTCCAGACGGATTTATTAATAGACTTTTTCATCTGAAAAACTCCTTATAGCTGCGTTTTTCCCCGGTAGGCACCGGTTCACACGGGTTTTATTCCTATCATGATTTATCATATGCATTTTTCAATATTATATCAAAAATTACAATAAAAACAAAGCACCAAATGCAATTTTCCACCATTTTTGCGCTCTTTTGTCGAAAAAAGTTTCCTGCATTGGAATAGACTCTCCGCCTTAACGAAAAGTTTCCGATAACTTTCGAATTTGCAAAAGCAAAAGCGCGGTCTATCCCACCGCGCTTTCTTTCAGCTTCTCTTTTATTTCCGGTACCGATAATCCCGCTGATTTTAAGGCTTTTATTCTTTCCAGCCGTTTGAGCGTCTCCTCCCGGCGATACCTGCGGGTCAGATTTTCTTCCGCCTGCTCAAAGGGGAGCATCCCCTCCTCAGTGTAATACTTTAGAGTACTGTACCGCATTTTGGTCAGGCGAACCAGTTCGCCCACTGTCACATATTCTGAAATAAGGATTTTCTCCAGCGGCCGCTGCCTGGACATATTTAACCGATCCCTTCCTGCAAATTTTTATGGGGCACCCTTTCCAGTTAATCAGTTTCCCCCAGAAGACGACGAAGCGATTACCGCCATCATCACCATCTGGATGTCGTCCAGCGCCTTCTTGACGATAGAGGCCAGCTCGTCCTTCTTCACTTCCTTCAGCCGCTTTTTCATCTCTTTTTCTTCGTACTTGGAAAAATATCGTTTTAGCTCCCCGCTGTGGTAAAGCAATGCTGACAAAGTCGTGGTTTCATCAGACAGCTCTCCTTCTTCCAGAAATTCAGCCCGGATTTTTTCCACCACCGCGTCCGCACAATCTTTTTTGACCTGTTCCAGACGCTTTAAGCCGAACAGGCCTTTTTTTGTTACTGTTTCGATACAGCCGGCCTCGCGAAGGGATTCGATCAGTCCGTCATAAATAAAGATCACCTTTTTGGTGGTAAAGTTATAGGTCAGATCCTGAAGCCACCTTTGCAGCGTCATGGGCTTTTTATCCCCGATTTTTTGCCAAAGCTCTCGCATATACCCGATCCCTTCCGGTACTTTTCCCGTCAAAACGATCCGTTTTTTCTCGTCCAATTCTAAATTGCCATCCATTATCATTTGACAAAATACCGCGCCCACCGCACAAACGATATGCGGATAGTCGTTTCGAAGAAGCTTTAAATTTTTTCTGCCCGCCATGGCACAGACCGCGTATTCCTGTACGAGATTCAGCTCTTTCATGGTTGCACCTCACAAAAATTTACTTACTACTTATCACTTACTGCTTACAATTTACTACTAATGAGATAAAATGTCAAGTGTTTTTAACCCCACTTGTTCAGACGCCTCAGCATGAAATATATTGTACCGAAAATTTTCAAAAAGCCGTATGCGCTCTTAACATAGATACGCACACGGCTTTTTTGTTTCTTTACTTTTGCTTTTGGCAGGATTCACCTGTTTCAGATTCGCTTGCCTTTCCGGAATCGAAACGGCAACAAACTTCTTTGCCGGAGCAGCCGACACATCCCGAACATCCGGAACAGCCTCTCCCCTTCTTTTTGCGCCGGCGATTCCAAGTCAGAATCATCGCCACGAGGATGACAAGTACAAGGATTATCACAATATCTGCTGGTGTCATCGTATCACCTCATCGAATGAGCAGACTGCCCACCTGGAAAATCACTAGGGAAACGAGATAGGCGGCACCGGTCTGGTAAAGTGCAGTTGCCACGGCGCTTTTCAGCGAACCCAGCTCCCGTTTGGTGGCGGCGAAAGCGGCCACGCAGGGCATATACAGCACCGTAAACACCAAAAACGAAAAAGCGGACAAAGGCGAAAATACAGTTTGCAGAATACTGCCCAATTGGGCGTCGTTGGCGGCCCCCGTCAGGATGGTCAGGGTGCTGACCACCGATTCTTTGGCGGTGAGGCCAGTGATGAGGGCGGTGGAAGCCCGCCAGTCGTTGAAACCAAGAGGAATGAAGATGGGCGCGATAACCGAGCCGATGGATGCGAGGATGCTCATCGAGCTGTCGCTGACCATATTGAGGCTCCAGTCAAAACTTTGCAGGAACCAGATGACGATGGCGGCGATGAAGATGATGGTAAACGCCTTGCGGATAAAGTCCTTGGCCTTTTCCCACATGTGGAGCAGGACACTTTTGGGCGACGGCATCCGGTAGGCGGGCAATTCCATAACAAAGGGGATAGGATTGCCGCGGAAAATGGTCTTTTTCAGGAGTAACCCCGACAGCACCGCTACGACCATCCCCAGCACATAGATGCTGAACATGACCATCCCGCTGTGTTTCGGGAAAAATGCGGCGGTAATCATCCCGTAGATGGGAAGCTTTGCGCTGCACGACATAAAGGGAGTCAACACAATGGTCATTTTCCGATCCCGCTCGCTGGACAGGGTGCGGGTAGCCATGATGGCGGGCACGCTGCACCCAAAGCCGATGAGCATGGGCACAAAGGAACGGCCGGACAGTCCGATTTTTCGCAGCAGCTTATCCATGACGAAGGCAACTCGGGCCATATAGCCGCTGTCCTCCAAGAGCGAGAGAAAGAAAAACAGCAAAACGATAATGGGCAGGAAGGACAAAACGCTTCCCACACCCGCGAAAACACCGTCAATCAAGAGGGAGTGGAGCCAGGGACTCACATCCAAGCGGGTGAGAAAGCCGGAAAACTCCTCCGTCAGCCAGTCGATGCCGCCGCCTAGCAAATCCTGGAGGGGAGCGCCGATGACGGTAAAGGTCAACCAGAAGATAAGGAGCATCAGCCCTAGAAAAATCGGAATGCCGAAATATTTGTGGGTGAGAACCCAGTCGATCTTTTCTGAACGGACCTGTTCCTTGGTCTCCCGGTGCCGGGTGACGCAGTCGGCGCAGATTTTTTCGATGTAGGTGTAGCGCATATCGGCCAGTGCCGCTTCCCGGTCAGTACCCAGCTCAAACTCCATCTCCTGGACGATGTGGTCGATGATATGCTGCTGGTTTTCGGTGATGCCCAGCGCCTCGGTCATGGGGCCGTCCCCCTCCACCAACTTGGTAGCCGCGAAGCGGGTGGGGTAATCGTAGGCTCGGGCCTGGTCCTCGATGAGGTGGGCGATAGAGTGGATTGCCTTATGTACCGGCCCAACACAGAAGTCGAGCTTCACCGGTGGGCTTTTCGCGGTGACGACTTTCATCGAAACGTCTAAGAGATCGGAAATGCCCTCGTTTTTGCTGGCGGAAATAGGAACTACCGGAACACCCAGATGGGCCGACAGCTTTTTCACATCAATGGAGTTTCCGCTCTGGCGCACCTCATCCATCATGTTGAGGGCGATAATCATGGGAAGCCCCAGCTCCATGAGCTGTAAAGTCAGGTAGAGGTTCCGCTCGATATTTGTGGCGTCGACGATGTTGATGATGGCGTCGGGGTGCTCCTTGACGGCAAAATCCCGCGTCACCACCTCTTCCGACGTATAGGGGGAAAGGGAATAGATGCCGGGAAGGTCGACGATCGTCGCGTTTTTATGCTTGAGGATGTGGCCTTCTTTTTTCTCGACGGTGACGCCAGGAAAATTGCCCACATGCTGGTTGCTCCCGGTAAGCCGGTTAAACAGGGTGGTTTTTCCGCAGTTTTGGTTTCCAACCAGCGCGAACAGAAAACTCATGTATCGATTGCTCCTCTCATCTTGTGTAACACGAATTGTTGAAATTGATATGCTATCAGAAGCCCTTTGCGGTACGGTATTCAATAAGGGGCTTTGCCCCGTCATTCAACGTTTTCAGTGGGATCCGCCGCCTATAGAGGCGGGGGACATCTTAATTTAGTTATACTTTGGATACACCGTGAACTTCGATTTTTGCCGCCTCTTCCCGCCGGATGGTAAGAACATAGCTCCTCAGATACAGTTCAATGGGATCGCCCATGGGCGCCACCTTCCGTACCGTAACCATGGTATTGGGAGTCAGCCCCATATCCAGAAGCCGCCGGCGCAAAGCTCCTTCGCCGCCGATGGCCGTAATCGTCCCGCAAAAGCCGGGTTTTACATTGTCCAGTGTCATTGTCCGCCCCCCAGTCAGCAAATATTGTTAACATACACTTACATTATTCATTATAAAAGGAAAATCGTACTTTGTCAAGGCAAGGACTACGAATTGTTTGAACTTTTCAAAAGTTTATGTTATACTGTACACAAATAATTGATTTAGTCGGATTATTTATATGTGATTTTAAACTCAATCATGTAGAAAGGAGCGCCTCATGAGCAAATTGACACCATCCCAGCAGGATTATCTGGAGGCGATTCTAGACTTGGGGGAAGGGAGCGTTCGCTCCATTGACATTGCAACCGCATTGGGTTTTTCCCGGGCCAGCGTCAACAAGGCTATTCAATCGCTGAAGGCCCAGGGCCTCATTGAGCACGAACATTACGGACAGATCACCCTGACAGAATCCGGACTTTTGGAAGCGCGGGCGGTTCGGCGGCGGCACAATCTCTTAAAAACCTTTCTTAAGGAGATACTAGGCGTTGCGGAAGCCACTGCGGAAGAAGATGCCTGCCGGATGGAACATGTGGTCAGCCCTGAGTCACTGGAAAAGCTGGAATCCTTTACGGAACACTATCTGCAAAAGAAGTAAAGCCGTTTTACTTTTGCTATGAATGACACACCTCCTCAGTCGAACTGGGGAGGTTTTTTCGTTTGGGGAATCTCTCCATAAATTGGTATCCACAGTAGGTCATTGCTCTCCACTCCCTATCCGTGATAGAATACAGTTGATAAAAAGTTGATTTTTTTCCGCTATACTGGCGGCAAGAAAGTCAGATCGTCGAAAAAATCCTTTAAACCATAGATTTATAATCTTTACCGTAAAAACATCAGGAAGGAAAGCTGATCTTTATGAAAAAACGAATCCTCATCGTTGACGACGAAACCGATATTGTCACATTGCTCCGGGACTACTTCGAATTAAACGGCTACGAGGTCATCACCGCAAAAAACGGCGAAGAAGCCCTCAAGCAGGCGGAGCGTAATCCGAGCCTCATCCTTCTGGACATCAACATGCCCCAGATGGACGGTCTCACCGTCTGCAAGCGGATCCGGGACACCTTGTCCTGCCCCATCCTCTTTCTCACGGCAAAGGTGGAGGACGCCGACAAAATCAACGGTTTTCGTGTAGGCGGGGACGATTACATCGTCAAACCTTTCAGTATCAGCGAGTTAGGTGCTCGGGTGGATGCCCATCTCCGCCGGGAGGAGCGGCATTCCAGCCGGAACAAAGCCCGCTTCGACGGGGACCTCACCATCGACTACACCAGCCGGACGGCGTGTTTTAAGGAAACTCCCATATCCTTTGCCAAAAAAGAGTTCGACATCCTTGAGCTCCTTTCGATGAACCCAGGGCAGGTCTTTGACAAGGAAAGAATATACGAAAAGGTCTGGGGTTGGGATTCCGAGGGTGACAGTTCCGTTGTAGCAGAACACATCCGCCGTATCCGGCAGAAGCTCTCGTCCGCCGGATGCCCGGGCAAAATCGAAACCGTCTGGGGGGTGGGCTACAAATGGGGAAAATAAGGAAAGCGATCCGGTTTCTCCGGGACAAACGCCATTTCCGCAATATGACTCTGCGGCAGGCTATGGCGGTGCTCACTGTTTTGACCCTTCTGGCGGCTACTCTGGTGCTGGCTCTTCTCATGAACGGACTGGAAAAACTTTACTCCGCCGTCAGGCTGCCCTATCTAGGGGAAATGATGATCACCCCAGAGATTGGCACCACCGTCCTCATTGCCGAGCCGAAAGGCCTGGATGCCTTCCTCATTGATTTGATCCCCAATTTACAGATGCTGTCGTTTTTTCTCGTCATTGGCGGTGCCATCGTCTTCGAATCGCTGATTTTTTACCGCTTAAAGCTGAAAAAACCCATCGAGCTTCTGCAAGGGGCTTCCCACAAAATTGCCGGGAATGATCTGGACTTCACCCTCGTCTACGAACAGGCTGACGAGCTGGGAGACCTCTGCCGGTCCTTTGAAACCATGCGAAGCTCCCTCGATGAAAACAACCGGAAAATGTGGCGGGCCATGGAGGAGCGCAAACGTTTAAACGCCGCTTTTTCCCACGACCTGCGCACCCCGCTCACCGTCCTGCGGGGCTATGCCGATCTCTTAGAGCAGTATCTCCCGTCGGACCAGCTCCCCCAGGAAAAACTAATAGCCACAGTCTGCACTATGTCGGGGCATATTGCAAGGCTCGAAAACTACGTGACCAGCATGACCGAAATCCAGAAGCTGGAAGACGTGGAGCCTCATTATTTGTCCGTCCCCTCGAAAGAATTGCTCAATTCCTTCGAGGAATCGGGCAATATCCTCGCTGTTGAGGCCGGGAAAGATTTTTCCTTTGTAAACGGCGTATCAGCCGGAACACTCATCGTTGATTCCGCCCTCGTCAGTCAGGTTTACGAAAACCTCCTCTCCAATGGAATGCGGTATGCTGCGTCTGAGCTTTGTGTCCGCTGCGGGCAAAAAGGCGGTCTGTTCTCGATTTCAGTCCGAGACGACGGACCGGGTTTTTCCCCCGAAGGACTCCAAAACGCCTGCAACCCCTTTTATACCGGAGACTCTCGTACTGGGAGCCACTTTGGGTTGGGACTCAACATCAGTAAAGTCCTCTGTGAAAAACTGGGCGGCACCCTCCATATCCAGAACGGTAAAGAAAAAGGCGCTGAAATCACTGCGACTTTTGCGGTTCCAAAAAATATTACTCAGTAGATAAAAAGTTGAAAATCCCCTGGTACACTCATCTTGTACTCAAAACAAGGTAAGGCGCGTGAAAAACTAAATTTTTCACACCAAAAATTTGTTGCGGTTTGCAATAAATTTAAATAAGAAGGGGAATTTTTATGAACCAAAACGAAATCGTGATTCGCCATCTCAATAAGTTTTACGGTAAAAAGCGGGCCCTTTCCGATGTAGATCTGACCATCCAGCAAGGAATGTTCGGCCTTTTGGGGCGAAACGGAGCGGGAAAAACCACCCTGATGAAAACGCTTGCAACCCTCTTGCACAAAAATACCGGAGACGTCTTTGTCTGCGGCATTCCAGTGGAACACGCCCGGGAAGTCCGCTCCATTACCGGTTACCTCCCTCAGGAATTTTCCTGCTATCCAAACATGACTGTACGGGAGGCGCTGGGCTACCTGGGCATTTTGTCTGGCATGGACGGAAAAACGCGGAAGGAACGTATCGAGCTGCTGCTCAAAAAAACAAACCTTATCGAGCAGCAACAGAAAAAGGTAAAAGCTCTGTCCGGAGGCATGAAGCGCCGCTTGGGCATCGCTCAGGCCTTGCTCCATGATCCCAAAGTGCTCATCGTCGACGAACCGACGGCAGGCCTCGACCCGGAAGAGCGCATCCGCTTCCGGAACCTGCTCTGCGAGGTGGCGGAGGAACGAATCGTCTTGCTCTCCACCCATATCGTCGGAGACATCGAGGCCACCTGCGAGCGCATCGCGATTTTGAACGAGGGGCAGCTCCTTTTTAACGGAACGACCGGAGAACTGCTCCAGAAGGCCAATGGAAAGGTTTTTGAAGCCGATGTTTCTCGAAAAGAATTGGAAAGCCTCAAAAAAGTATATACCGTCACAGCCATGCATGCCGCCGGGCAAAACTGCCGCGTGCGGATCCTAGCGGAATCTCCTTCTCTGCCGTCGGCTTCCCCCGCAGAGCCCAACATAGAGGACGCCTATATGCTCTGCCTTCTCCATCACGGCGTCGCTGCAAACGACTTGGGAGGTGAAAAAGAATGAGCCTGTTTCTGAGAGAGTGCAAAAAGGTGATTCTCAGCATCCCCTACCTGATTTTTGTGGTGGTTTTTATTGGATTTCTTCTGTCCCAGGGGCTCAGCCGCCTGAACCCTATCGAAAAGCCGGTTCCCGGTGGCAGCTACGGCACCAAAAGTGCGGAAGTTCCCGAAATTATCATGCCCGCCGCGGTAGACGCCCTGTATCAGGACTACCAGGCAAACGAATTCACTGCCTATCCCATTGGATTTTACAAAAATGTTAGGCTAAATGCCCAAAAGCAGGAGCGGATGGCCAAAATCCTCTCTGAACTGACCGGCGTCCCGGCCGAAGAACTCCAAAATTTTTCGGTGCGGCAGGATAACAGGGGCTTCGTGCAAAAGGACGGTGAAATTGTGGTTCAGATCGAGGGAAATGGCGTCATTCAAAACGGGGACGGTTCCTTTACCGTAGGTTCAGAAGAACAGAGTGAAAATACACCTTTGAGTGTAGCCCCCGCATCAGGCCTTAGCTACGACCGGTTCAAGGAGCTGATGAACGGGGCCGACTCCCTTCTTGGCGGCGGTTCCGACTATGGGGACACCTACCGTACCGACCGATTTGGAAGGGTTCCCATGACCTACGAGGAAGCACTTGAGAATTACAACGATATCCTCACCCTCGACAAAGTCAGCGGAAGTTACGCCCGGTATTTTTGCGACTACGGCGGTATCATGCTGGGAATCCTCCCTATTTTTGTCTCCGTCGCCATATGCCTCAAAGACCGGCGGAGCGGCGTGCGGGATCTCATTTACGCCCGCCAAGCCACTTCTATGAAAATCGTCTTTACCCGGTACTTCGCCATGGTTATTTGCTGCTTCCTGCCGATTTTGCTCTTCTCCGGTTACCTAAACGGGGAAATCTCCTCCATAAACCCGAACCTTTCCATCGACAGTATGACTGTTTTTCGGTACGCTGTAGGCTGGCTTCTGCCCACCCTGATGACTACCCTGGCGGTAGGTATGTTTTTTACCGAGCTTACCGACACCCCCATCGCCATTCTCGTCCAGGGCGCGTGGTTTTTCTATAACATGTTCGGCGCCATCGGACGGATGGGCGGAGGCGGCTACAGCATGGACCTCATCCCCCGCCACAACACCATCGGCAATACGAGAGGATATCTTGACCACTTTGGTTCCCTCGTGTTCAATCGGGTTTTCTACGCGGTTTTGGCTTTGCTGCTTATCCTTGGGACGGCCTTTCTCTACGAACAGAAAAGGAGGGGAAAATATCATGGCATTGACTCCCATACAAAAATATTCCGCAGTGGCCGTCAGCAATCTGCGGCATAACTGTTTGCCTCACTTTTTGCTGTCTATCGGCTTTCTGCTCGCCACTCCCGCCATCTTTGGGATGAACGACCTTGACGCCCGGGCGGCGGCTGTCCCGCTGGAATACTTTATTTCCCTGACCGGAGTGGTGTTATTGACCCCCATCTTTTTGCCGGAGCAGGAAGATTCCGTCCGCGACGTTATGCAGTCCCGGGAAACCGGACTCACACCCGTTTATCTTATACGAGCAGGAACCGCCCTCCTAGCCCTTTTGTGTCTCTCCCTGTCCGCGGTTTTGATGCTGCGAACGGGCAGCTGCCAAGTGGATCTCAGCTTTGTTTCGGCCGTATTTGCAAACGGCATCTTCCTCGGTGGACTGGGGATGCTCTCATACGGCATTTGTGGAAATATCGCCGTCGGGTATATGATTCCGGTTCTCTATTATGTACTGAATTTCGCCGGTAAACCTCAGTCCTTTGGCCCGTTTTACCTGTTCTCCATGTCTCAGGGACATACAGGAGGCAAGTGGTTGATGCTGCTCTGCGGATGCATTCTCATTACATTGTCCATTGTCCTCAGGCACCTGCGACAAAACCTGCGTTAACAGCACAAAAGTACCCGGGAACGAAAAGTTCGCTCCCGGGTACTTTGTTTTCGACATAACTGTTACTCGACCATATCGTTTCTTCTGAAGTAAAGCGAGATGCACCACAGCGCAGCGATGCCCACCAGAGCAAAGATAATGCGGCTGAAGACAGCGGCCTGACCGCCGAAGATGGCTCCGACAAAATCAAAACCGAAGATACCGATAGAACCCCAATTGAGTCCGCCGATGATAACAAGTGCCAATGCAATTTTATCCAACACGCTCATAAGTCCTCCTAGAATTTGTTTGATTTAATAGTTACTTTTTAATTTTATTTTAACTTTAGTATGGAATCTATTTTCATTTTTATACATTTATGGTATGATAGAAATACTGATAATTTTTGGAGAGGACAGAATGTAGATATGACTGGACAACAGATTATTGTTCTTTGCGCAGGAGTGGCCATTATTCTCATCGCCCTGAGCATTTTTTTGGTAAATCGCAGCAATAAGAAAAAGGATGGAACTTTGGGACGCAAGAAGGTGGCTTCCATTTTACGGAATTTCGCCGGCATCCGTAGCTTTAAAGTCATCAACAACATAGACCTTCCCATCGGCGACGGCCGCTACACCCATATCGACCACATCCTCATCGGCTTTTTCGGCCTGATGGTTTTGGAAAGCCGGTCCGAACCGGGCGCTATCTATGGCCAGGCCAGGGATCAGGAATGGGTTTCGGTGGTCACCAGTAAAAACGGCTCCGAGCGCCGGAAAAAATTCAAAAATCCCGTCACCCTCAACCAGGAGCACTGCGAGGCCATCCGCAAAATTTTTCAGCAGGACAAAATCTACAAAGTCGATATTGAGAGCTACGTGATTTTCACTGACCGCAAAATTCAGCTGGGCGCCCAGCCGACCTTGCCAGTTATGAACCTGAAAAAATTGAAAAAGCTCCTGTCCCACAGCCGATATTCCGACAACGGCCCCGTGGACGTGCCCATGGTGTACGAAGCCATTATGAAACGTGCCAAAACAAAATAAAATGCTTTTAAAATCCATCGAGCGGCTCGATGGATTTTTTCTGTCCCCAAACGATCCTTTCCACAAGATAGTATGCCCCATCAACGCACAAACCCGGCAGGAAAAATCCCGCCGGGTTTTAACATATTTAAAATCACATTTGTTTTAACATAGCGACGACGATTTTTGCCGCATCGTCGGCCGCAAGCTGCTCGAAGGTGTCAAAATCTATCTCCGCACCATCGTCGGCGTTGTCGGAAATGCTGCGAATGATTACGAAGGGCACTCTGTTGGCGGCGCAGACGTGAGCCACTGCCCCACCTTCCATTTCCACGGCATTCGGGTCGAGGCGGCTGACAATATCCTCTTTGATCCTTTTGTCGGAAATAAATTGGTCGCCTGTGGCGATTTTCCCCAAGTGACAGGCAATGCCGCACTCGGCGCAGGCCTTCTCCGCCTTTTTGACGAGAGCCTCGTCCGCCGCGAACTGCTCCGTATAAGGATGGCTCAGGGCGACGAGCCGCAGCTCCATATCGTGATAGGCGGCTTCGGTTGAAACAACTACATCCCGCACCTTTGCGTCCTTTGCCCCTCCGGCAATACCGGTGTTGATAATAGCATCCACCCCAAACCGGTCGATGAGAATCTGGGCGGACATGGCGGAATTCACCTTCCCGATACCGGAGCAGACCAAAACCACGTCGATGTTGCCGATTTTTCCGGCGTAGAAGGTACGTCCGGCAGCCACCGTCTCCTCCCTTCCATGCATCATTTCCCGCAGGTGTTCCACTTCCGATCCCATGGCTCCGATGATTCCGATTCGATTCATATTTTAACATCCTTTCGATTGATTGTGAGCCCGTCCCATCTGCTTCCATGGAAAAAGGGCGCCCAAATGCGTCCTTTTTCACAGCAGCACCCAATTGGTATCCTAACTCAGCACTGGTCAGATTCTTTCTTGATTCCGAAAATCAGGCGGAGCAGACCGGATATGTATTTTGGGCTCTTAATGACGACAACTTTCATGGTGACGACTCCTTTTCTCCGACGATGCAAAACCACAAAGCGCCGCCCGGTCGGCAGGCGCGGACGCTTGCTTTCTGTTACTTACAGCACCAGAAGGACCAGAACCCCCATCCCAAGAGCACCACGGCCAGCATGGCGCAGACGAAGCGGAAGGAAAGCATGACGCCCAAAAGCAGGACGATCCCAACGATGATGGCGACGCAGGGCAGTTGCCTGCGCGTAAAAAGCGGTCTTTTCATGGCAGGCACTACCCCTTTCCCCAGCTTTTTTCGAAGGCTCTAATGACATTCCATTATACGCCCGGCACTTGGATTTGGTTCCTGCTGTTGCGGAAAAGAGATTTGCATCAAAAAAGGGTCATTCGTTCGCTAAAATAAGGAGCAGGGTGCCGTCCTCTACCTGGATGACCGCTTCCTCCCCTTTTTGCTGATTGCTGACGCCTAGAGGAAAATCCGGCGTCAACGCCACCCCGTCCAGGGGATACTGCACCCCTTTCAGAGTGACTCCGCGGCATTCGCCCCCGAAGGCGAAAACGCTGATGTAATGATAGGGCTCATCGAGGGAAATTTTCCCGTTTCGAAGCAAAAAAACCTTGTGGTTTTCGTCCACAAGCATTCCCTGTGCCCCCTCCCGGAGCAGATAACATAAAGACTGGATATTGGCGACAGTGTGGTCAAGCCTCCCGCCCAGTGCCCCGTAAATCACGAAGGAACGGTACCCCATCTGAAGTCCCTGCTTGATAGCCAGCATGGTATCGGTATCGTCCTTTTGGGCGGGGAATAAAATCGCTCCCTCTGGAATCTGCTGCCCCTCCATTGAGTCCATATCCCCGATGACGATGTTTGGGACGAGCCCCAGCTTTTCTGTGTGCCGGAGGCCTCCGTCCGCCGCAATGATAAAATCGCCGGGCAGCTGTTTATAGCAAAGTTTCCGGTAATCCCGGACTTCCGCCGCGGAAAAAATGATACAGCGTTTTGTAATAATAATCACCATTCTTTTTGTCGGAATTTGTGTCGGTTTTATGACAATGAAGCCGGCAAAGACAGAAAAACGTGGGTGAAAAACTGCTTTTTCACCCCCTCCCTATTTTTCCCACTCTTTGATTTTCATGGCATCCTCATACAGGGCGCAGTAGCTTTCGTGACGGCTCACGTTTATTTTCCCCTCATGAATCGCTTCTAAAACAGCGCAGCCCTTCTCCACCCGGTGGGAGCAGTCTAGAAACTTACAGTCTCCTAAATAATCCTGAAATTCCCGGAAACAATGCTGCAAATCCCCCTTGAGGATCCGGTCGTACTGACTGAGTTCCACCGTGCTGAATCCGGGCGTGTCAGCTACAAAACCGCCTTCCGGGAGGGGATAGAGTTCCACATGGCGGGTGGTGTGCCGCCCTCGGCCCAGCTTTTCACTGATTTCCGCGGTGGCGAGATTGAGCTCCGGGAACAACCGGTTCAAAAGAGTGGATTTTCCCACCCCGGTGTTTCCAATAAACAGGGTAAGCTTGTCTTTCAGCAGACCGCGGATTTCCTCCACGTTGTCCACGTCCACACTGGTGGAAACCACTGTAAACCCAGCGCTCCGGTACAGCTCACAAAGCCACTCCCCATTACACAAATCGGTTTTGGTGACTACTAAAACCGGCTCGATGTCCTTGTATTCACAGACGGCGATGAGCTTATCCAGCACCATCAGATTGGGGTCGGGACTTTGAGCCGACACTACCATCAGTGCCTGATCCAGATTGGCTGCAGGGGGCCGCAGCAGCTCGTTTTTCCGGGGCAGGATGTTCACCACGGTGTTGTCCTCCACCTCGGCCATATCGCCTACCAAAGGCGTGATTCCCTTTTTGCGGAACACGCCCTTTGCCTTGCATTCCAATAGCCCGTCAGCGGTTTCTACATAGTAGAAACCGCTGATGGCTTTCATAATCAATCCTTTTTGTATCATGCCATTCCTCGATGAATTATTCCGCGCTCGGGGCGTCAATAGGTCCTTCTGTTGGAGTGCTGGACGGTTCACTGGAAGATTCGCTGCCGGACGGCGTGCTGGAAGAACTGCCTCCCGAACCGATCCGGTCAATGATCTCATCATAGTATCCCTGTGTCAAGGTAAAGGTTCCCTTGTCGAAGTCCACTTCGTATTCGGCGTATTTGACGCCGTCAAGAGAAATGATGACTTTCTGGAGTCCGCTTCCCTCAATCGTCACATTCCAGGTGGGTGACTGGGCCGGGTTGACGGTGGCGCTTCCCTTGTCCTCGCCATTGATATAAACGATGAGCTTATACTCCCGGGATTGGGCGTCCGGCGGGAAATCCACGGCAAGCGTTACCTTTTTGTAGTAGCCGGAGCCGTTGCTCACTTTCAATGTGATGCTTTCGCCTTCCTTGATATATTCATTTGCCTTAAGGCTCTGATCCACGACGATTCCGGGTGCCTTGTCGCTGTCCACCTCGGTGATGCTGACGACGAGCCCCGCCGCCTCCAGCTTCTCTCGGGCGACGGCCTGATCGAGTCCGATGACCGCCGGCACTTTAGAGGCCGTTTGAGCCTGCCCGCGGCTGACGTAAAGGACGATTTGGGTGTTTTTCTCAATCTGAGTGCCGGCGGGTGGGTCGGTTTTGATAACCTGGTCCACCGGAACGTTTTCTTCGTTCTGGGTGCGCACCGTGTAATCGAGCCCCATGTCAAACAGCATCTGTTCCGCGGTGGCAATGTCTTTTCCGGCCAAATCGGGGACTTCCAGCGTCTTGTAGCCGTCACTCACCTTGATTTTGACAGTGCGGTTTTCCTTGACAGTAATGCCCGCCTGGATATTCTGGTAATAGATGACCCCAGCGGCATAGTCGTCGGTCAGCGCCCGCTCCTCAATGACAAAGTTAAACTTTTTATATTCGTCCATTGCCTTCACTTCGTCGTAAGCCATGCCCACCAGATCCGGCATCTTGATTTCGGCCACTTTTTCGCTTCTGCCCCAATAGAAAAAGCCCAAAAGCACCAATACCGCTGTGATGACGCAAGCAAATGCGATTCCCGTCAAAATCAAAATGGTGGGACTTTTCTTAATGACAATTTCTTCTTCCGGCTCATCTATGGCAACATCCTCGTTCTGGATGATGTCCACCGAACGAGTGTAGGCGGCGGGATCGGTCTCCTCCGCCATATATTTGTACTCAAACCGGATGGATGGATTCTGTTTGAATTCCTCGATGGCAGAAAGCATCTCTTTGGCCGACCGGTAACGGAGATTTTTGTCCTTCTGCATGGCCTTTTCGACGATTTCACAGAGTCCTTTGGGCACCTCTGGATTTTTTTCCTCCAAAGGAGTGGGGTTGCTCCGCATGTGCTGCATGGCGATATCTTCCGGGGTGTCCCCACTGAAAGGCATTTCACCGGCAAGCATCTCGTAAAGCAGGATTCCCACCGAATAGATATCGCTCTTTGCGTCTGATTCCTGGCCACAGGCCTGCTCCGGACTGATGTAGTGCACTGAACCCAGGGCCTTGTCCTTCATGGAGCGGATGTCCTCCCGAGCGAACCGGGCGATGCCGAAATCCATCACCTTGATGGAACCGTCCCGCAAAAGCATGATGTTCTGAGATTTGATGTCCCGGTGGATAACGCCGTGCTCGTGGGCGTGTTCCAGCGCCTTTAGAATCTGAGTGGCGAAGTGGATGGTGTCCTTCCAACGCAGCACCCCCTGATGGCGAATATACTGGTTCAGCGTAATGCCGTCGATATACTCCATCACGATGTACTGCTCCGCACCGGTAAAATTCACGTCGTAGACTTTGACAATATTGGGATGGCTAAGCACCGAAATCACCTTGGATTCATTTCTGAACCGCCGGACGAACTCGTCGTTTGTCAAATATTCCTCCTTGAGGATTTTGACAGCAACCTGCCGGTCCTCCACAAGGTCTTTTGCCTCGAAAACATTGGCCATGCCGCCGGAGCCGATAAGCCTTAAAAGCTCATAGCGCCCGGTCAGCTTTTTTCCGATGTACTGTTCCTGATCCATAGGTACCTCCATTGAAGAGAGATGGCGGCTTCCCGCCGCAAGGTATCGTTAAGCTCTGTACCCGCAATGAGAACGGCGCCCAACGAATTAACTCTATCCCAAGCCCGGTAAAAAAGGGCTCAATTTTCTGCGATTACAACGGTAATGTTGTCGTGTCCGCCGCCCATGTTGGCTAGCTTTATCAGCGTTTCAACCGCCTGCTCCGCCTCCCTAGTTTTCAAAACATCGGCAATCTCCCCGTCGGTGCAGATATTCGAGAGGCCGTCGCTGCACAGCAATAACTTGTCGCCCGGCTCAAAATCGACTGTGAGGAAGTCCACATTCACGTCAGGCCCGATTCCCACTGCTCTGGTAATCATGTTTTTCTCCGGATGGACCCGCGCTTCCTCCGGCGTAATAATCCCTCGGTCCACCAGGTCCTGTACCCGAGAATGGTCTTTGGTGAGCTGGGTGAGTACACCCCCCTGACAACGATACAGCCGGCTGTCGCCCACATGAGCTACATATGCTTTGCCCCCGTAGAGGATCGTCAGGACTACCGTCGTACCCATTCCCGTCAGCTCGGGATGCTCTTTCGCCGTCCGGTAAATCTTCTGGTTGGCCGCATCGATGGCCCGGAGCATTACATTGCGAGTATCTTCTTCGCTCATATTTTCTGCAAAAGACGCTTTGATGCATTCTGAAATCTCCGCCTTGGCAATGGAACTGGCCCGGTCTCCACCGTTGACGCCGCCCATGCCGTCGCAGACCAGCGCAAAACCCGCACTCTGGCCCAGCGCAACGATTTTAAAAGCGTCCTGATTGGTTTCCCGAACCAGACCGATGTCTGTTTTTCCTACTATTTTCAATGGTATGCTCCCCTCTTTTCTGTTGAAAATATGAAGCTGTAATTATGGTGCTGCCAGCAATTAACGTGTTGTTTCTGCTGCTGAAGCCATGATAGGCATTTCTACGAAACAATCTCCTGCCGTCTCAGCTGTCCGCAGGCAGCATTGATATCGGCTCCCAAGGTCCGGCGAACTGTCGCGTTGATACCTTTGTCATTCAAAGTTTTTTGAAAAGCGTAAACGGCCTCTTTAGAGCTTTTTTCGAATCCCGCTTCCTCCACATAGTTGACTGGTATGAGATTTACATGGCAAAGAGTTCCCTTTAACAGCTTTGCCAAACGCAGCGCCTGCTCTCTGCTGTCGTTGACCCCTTTAATCAGCGAATACTCATAGGAGATGCGCCGGTGGGTGCGGTCGGTATAGTGCCGGCAGGCCTTGAGCAATTCTTCAATGTTCCAGCGCCGGTTGATCGGCATAATTGAACTGCGGGTTTCATCGTCGGTAGCGTGGAGGGAGATGGAAAGGGTGAGCTGCAAATTTTTGTCCGCCAGTTCGTAAATCCGGTCCACTACACCGCAGGTAGAAAGAGAGATGTGCCGATGGCTCAGATTGAGCCCCTCCGAATGGCTGACAAGTTCCAAAAAACGCAAGACGTTGTCGAAATTATCCAGCGGTTCCCCGATGCCCATGAGCACGATGTTCGACACCTTTTCACCCGTATCTCTGGAGACGGCATACACCTGTTCCAACATCTCTGAGGGGGTCAGATGCCGAATGAATCCCGCTTTTGTGGACGCGCAGAACTCACATCCCATCCGGCAGCCCACCTGGCTCGATATACACAAACTGTTTCCATGTTCATAGCGCATAAGGACCGTCTCTACATATTCCCCATCCGGCAGTTCAAAAAGGTATTTAATCGTACCGTCCAATTGAGAACTGAGTTTCCTCACAATAGAAAACGACGTAATGATAGAGCTTTCCTTCAATTTTTCCCGTAGAGCAGCAGGCAGGTTCGACATTTCGTCAAAGGACAGGACTCTTTTTTGATGAAGCCAGGAAAAAACCTGTTTAGCTCGGAATTTCGGCTCCCCCATTTCGGCGAGAAAGCGGCTCAGTTCTTCTATTGTCATGGATTTCAAGTCGATGCCCGCCAAAATACGTCCTCCTTCTATGTTATGCACCAGCCCGTCCCCAAAGACCAGGGAAGGACGACGCAGGAATATTCTTCCATCAAAGCAGCTTTTAGCTTTTGGATACCAAGTAAAATAAGAAATCCGCCTCTGCCGCTTACAGGACATCTGTGCATATTATCCCACAAATTTAACTTCTTTTCAACCTTGCCAGGAAAAATCCGTCAAAATTCCCCACCAGAGGCGATAAACTGATGTAAGAAACGGTCTTTCCCGCCACTTTTGTAAAAATCTCCGGCAGTTCATCCCGCTCAAAATCGGGATGGTTCTGTAAAAAGTCCTCCACCACCCGCTCGTTTTCATCTTTGTTGAGGGAGCAGGTGGAGTAGACAAGAACTCCGCCCTTTTTGACGTACCGGGCGCCGTTTGCAAGGATCTCCCGCTGGATGGCTGGAAGCTCGTCCACCTCAGCCTGCTTCTTATACTTGATTTCCGGTTTGCGTCGGATAATGCCCAATCCGGAGCAAGGAACATCGCAGAGCACCCGATCGGCGTCCCCCAAGTTTTCATCAAATCGGGAAGCATCCCCCATCTTCGCATGGATGCAGCTGAACCCAAGCCGTTTAGTCCCTTGTTCAATGAGCCTCACCCGATGCTCATAAAGGTCAAAGGAACAAATTTCCCCCTTATCCTCCATCAACTGAGCAATCGTAAAGCTCTTAGAGCCGGGTGCGGCACAGAGGTCAAATACCCGTTCCCCTTCCTTTGCTCCCAATGCGGCGGCACATAGCTGGGACGACGCATCCTGTACATAGAAAAGGCCTTCAGAAAACCCTGAAAGTTTCGAAATACTTCCACTGTGTTCGATGGTAAGGCAATTTTCGATCAGCGGATGAACTTCTACCGAAACACCGTCTTTTTTAAGCATTTCTACGACTTGCGAAACATTGGCCTTACGGGTATTGACCCGCAAGTTCAGAGGCGGACGGCCCATACAGGTTTCTGCCAGGCCCACGGCGGTTTCCCATCCGTAATCCCGCTCCCAATACTGCAATATCCACGCCGGGATGGAATACTCCACCTCTGCCCGGCGATATTTGTCATTAAGCGGAGGCAATACAATTCTGCACCCTCCCCGGATATAGTTTCTCAGCACCCCATTTACAAAGCCGGAGGCACTTTTTTTCCTGGACTTCTTGATGAGATTGACACTTTCGTTTACTGCCGCGGAGGATGGCACGCCGTTCATATAGGAGAGCTGGTAAATCCCCAGCTCCAATGAAACCACTACCTCCAAATCCAGCTTTTGCACCGGCTTTTTGGTCAGCAACTGAATTTGATAGTCCAGCGTCAGCTTCCGCTCCAGCACCCCATAAAATAGCCGGGAGGCAAACTGAGACTCCCGCGGCTCCATTGGAGTGGCCTTTAAAAAAGCATCCAACGTCAAATTGGAGTAGCTCCCATCACGGGCGGTCTTTAGAAGAGCCTCGTAGCTAAGCTGCCGCGCTGTCATCGGTTATTCCTGTTCCGCAGCGCCAGGAGCCGCAGCAAGTTCGCCACCGCCACAATCAGCGACGCCACATAGGTCATAGCCGCCGCCGAAAGGACTTTCCGCGCACCGCGCAGTTCATCGTCTTCCAGAATATGATCGCTTTCCAGGGTAACCAGCGCCCGGCGGCTGGCGTTGAACTCCACCGGCAGGGTGACAAGCTGAAACACGACCACAGCACAAAACAGGATGATTCCGATCTGCACCAGCAAATCCATCCCCATGATGAGTCCGATAATGGCCAGAGGAAATGCAAGGGACGAACCCAGTTGGGTCACCGGGATGATGGCATTACGGATCTTGATAGGCAGATACCCCACCTGATGCTGGATAGCGTGACCGACTTCGTGGGCGGCGACGCCGATTGCCCCCACCGATGTGGAGTTATAGGTACTGTCGGACAGACGAATGACCCCTGCCCGAGGATCATAATGGTCGCTGAGTTCCCCGGCCACACGCTCCAGCCGGATATTCTGTAAACCGTTACTGTCCAAAATTTGCCGGGCAACCATAGCGCCGGTGTACTGCCGCCGATTGGTTACTTGGCTATATTTGTGGAATGTAGATTTCACCCTGATTTGAGCGATCAGCGCGATCATCAGCGCTGGTACCACCAGCACAAAATAGTAATAATCCAAATACAAGGAATTTTCCTCCTTTGTTTATCTGAGGAACCTATTCGCCCAGAATTTCACCTTTTTCAAAGTGCTTTCCCCGGAGGAAGTCCTCAGCCGCCATCCGTTTGCCGCCCTCGTACTGAACAGAAACGAACTGGACCGCCCCATCCCCGCAGGCGACGATGAATCTTTTTTCATCGAGAAGTTCCCCAGGGGCACCTTTTCCCTCTGAAATTCTGCTCTCGTAAATCTTGAGCCGTTTGCCCTGATGCATCGTGTGGGCGGCAGGCCAGGATGAAAGCCCTCTGATGAGATTATGCACTTGCTGCGCGGGTTTATGAAAATCGATGAGAGATAATTCCTTTGTGAGCATGGGCGCGTAGCAGGAAAGAGAATCATCCTGGGGTTCCGGCTTAAGTTTTCTCTCCTCTGCCTTCTCCACAGTGGAAAGCAACACCTTCGCTCCCAGCTCAGCCAACCGGTCGTGGAGCTCATCCGCCGTTTCGTTTTCCCCAATGGGAGTGGAAATCCGCTCCAACATATCGCCGGTGTCCAAACCTTCCGCCATATACATGGTGGTGACACCGGTTTCGGCCTCGCCGTTTAGAACGCTCCACTGGATGGGCCCCGCCCCCCTGTATTTGGGAAGTAACGAAGCATGTACGTTAATACAACCCAAAGGAGGCAGCTCCAATATGGTTTTGGGAAGGAGTTTTCCGTAAGCCACTACAATGATAAGGTCAGGGGCACAGCTTTTTAGCTGCTCCAGAGCCTCATCGTTTTTGAGGCTCACCGGCTGAAAAACCGGTATATTGTGCTGAAGAGCCAATTTCTTCACAGGCGGCGGGGTCAATTTATAGCCTCTTCCCTTGGGCTTATCCGGCTGGGTAAAAACGCCGGTCACCTCATAGCCCTTTTGGATGAGAGCATCAAGGCAGGGCACCGCAAACTCCGGCGTCCCCATAAATACAATTTTCATCTATATCTTGATTTCCTTTCAATGAAATTGGGCTTGATCACCCGTTTGCGGCGCAAACTCCGGCGTCCCTCAAAAATATGCGTCTTTTAGGCAATCGGGTCAGCTATTCTGTTTACGGCGCACTGCGATTTTTCTCCGGACGGGCTTTTCTGCCGGAGCCTGCATCTCCTTTGCCTTGTCTTTGAAAATGATACCTTCCAAATGGTCGATCTCGTGACAAAATGCCCGTGCCAGCAAGCCAGTGCCGACTTTCGTATATATCTTTCCATTGCGGTCAAAAGCACGGACTTCTACCCGGTCGGGCCGCTCGACGATACCGTATTCTCCCGGACAGGATAAGCATCCTTCCGAGTCCTCCTGGCTTCCGGTGGCTCTCACGATCTCGGGGTTAATGAGCTCTATGATACCCTCCCCCACATCAATGACGATGGCACGTTTGAGCACCCCCACCTGCACAGCGGCAAGGCCGACGCCCTCATATTTATACATTGTTTCCGCCATATCGTCCAGAAGCTGGTGAAGCTTCGAATCGAAATTCTCCACCTGCCTCGATTTCTTTCTCAAAGTTTCATCTTTCTCGGTAATGACTTCTCTTAACGCCACAATGGTTCCTCCTTTTATCTTTTCGCCCTGCAAAAGGATTGTTTCATCCAAATGATTCCAAATTATCAGTGGTCTTCAGGGACTTATTTGATGCAGCCGGACAAAAATCAGTTAATTTCCCCATTAAAATCGATAGTAACGGTGTTTTTTCCAAAAATCCGGTTATGTGAAGCTTTTGACACCACCCGTCTTACCAAATCCCTAAACTTCCGGTTATTTTTGCACTTTAATATAATGCGATACCGGAATTTTCCGTTGAGCCGATAGATGCCCGCTTGGGTTACACCCAAAAGCACCACAGGAAGCTTTTCCTTCTGAGCCAAAATCTCCTGCCGTAGAAGAGCGTAAAAATCATCCGCAGATTTTTTGGCACTTTCTTCGTCGAGGCCAGAAAAGCAAACTGCCATCAAGTCACAGAAGGGCGGCTGCAAAGCTGTTTTCCGGATGGCGATCTCCTCCCGGTAGAAAGCCTCGTAGTCCTGTTTAGCAGCACTAACAATCACCGAGTTGTCCGGCGAAACGGTCTGGATATAAGCTCTTCCCTTTTTCTCATACCGTCCGCTTCTCCCCACCACCTGAGTGATAAGGGAAAAAGTTTTTTCACCGCAGCGGTAATCGTTAGAGTAGAGATACTGGTCGCCATTCAGCACGCCTACTAAGGTAACATTGGGGAAATTGAGCCCTTTTGCCACCATTTGGGTGCCGATCATAATATCCTGTTCCCCTCGCTCGAATTGAGAGAACTTTTCCTCATAAGCATAGCGGGAATAAGTCGTGTCGGTATCCATCCGGAGAATTTTCGCCCCCGGGATGCGGCTCTTGATGAGATCCTCGATCTTTTGTGTTCCCGCCCCCATGAGCTTCACATGCTTGGAGCCGCAGGATGCACAGGGAACCTGAAGCCGCTGGGAATAACCGCAGTAATGGCACATAAAGTAACCGTTCACCTTGTGGTAAGTGAGGGTGATACTGCAATTGGGGCATTTAACCGCTTCTCCGCAGTCAATGCAGACGCCAAAGGTGGAATAGCCCCGCCGGTTGATAAGGACGATGGACTGTTCACGCTTGTTGAAATTCTCGAGAAGTGCTTCCGAAAACTCGTCGCTCAAAGGCGAAAAATTGTAGTTTTGCTCCTCCACCCGCATATCCACGATACGGACGTCAGGCAAAGTAGCCGCTCCGTACCGCTCATTCAGCGTAAATAACCGATACCGGCCGGTCTTGGCATAGTAATAACTCTCTAGGCTCGGCGTCGCCGAAGCCATCAGGAGCAGGGCGTTATGTCTCACACAGCGGAATTTTGCGATGTCTCGGGCGTGATACCGTGGCGTCATGTCGGATTTATAGGAGTGTTCCCCTTCTTCATCCATGATAATCAGCCCCAGGTTTTTCGCCGGGGCAAAGACGCTGCTCCGTGTACCTATGACGATCTTTGCGTCACCCAATTTCACCCGCTTATATTCATCCAGCCGCTCGCCCAACGAGAGGCTCGAGTGCATGACTGCCACGTCATCTCCAAAATAACCCCGAAATTTCTCGAGCATTTGGGGAGTCAGAGAAATTTCCGGCACCAACATTATTACCTGTTTGCCGTCCTTGAGGGCGGCCCGAATAAGCTCGATAAATACCTGGGTCTTGCCGGATCCGGTAACGCCGAAAAGCAGCGCCGCATAAGGGGCGTTCTCCTGATACAACGACAAAAGGCCTTCAAAAACTTCCCTCTGTCCCTTGGAGAGAACAAAATCCTCTGGTGGAGTTTGGCGCTCTACTTCCTTGGGACGACGGTAAACCTCCCGGTAAAAATATTCGACGATACCCTTTTTTTCAAGGGTTTTGATTACTGCGTCAGTTACGCCGGCATGATAACAGAGTTCCTTATCCGCTGCCGCGCCTACTGTCTGCAAAACAGTCAGCACATCCTGCTGCTTTGGAGTACAGGAGAGGCTTTCCAGATTCACGTCTTCGCAGATGCGCACCATTTTCTGATTTTTGTCTCCCACCTTGCGGCTCAGGAGATTTTCCTTCCGAAGTATCCCTTTCTCCGCCAATGTATCGGCAATTTTCCGGTTTGCAGAACCGTTTTTCCCCCAGAAAAACACTTCGGATTCTCGTGGACTGGAAAGTGACTGCATTCCAGCCAAAAGAGTTTGCTCCTCTTGGCTCAGGGCAGCACGCTCCACATCGCTGAGCTTTCCGGAAGGCAAATATTCCACCTTGGCTGATACCGAAAGTCCAACCGGCAGCATACACCTGATGGCATCGTAATAGCTGCAAAAGGTCGTGTCAGCCATGTACTCTGCCAATGCAAAGCCCTCTTCGTCGAGGACCGGTTCATTGTCCAGCACCGCTTCCACCGATTTGAGGCGCACCCCCTTTGGCGGCTCACGCTCCTCCAAATGAAATACCATGCCCTGAACCGGACGGTTAGCTCTGCCGTATGGTACCATCACCCGCATGCCACGTGCTACCCGCCCGGCGAATTCCTCTGGTATCCGATAACTGTAAAGCTGGTCAAAATGGAAAAGGGCGGACTCTACCGCAACATCTGCAATCAGTTCCACCCTTACTCCCCCTTTAAACGGCTTTGTATATTCTTTTAGTCTTCGTCCAGATCCATCGAATCGGTATGGCTGATCCGGCGATCGTGGATAACGCCGATATCGTCGCTCTCTACCAGCTTATATTTTCCCTTAGCAAAATCCTCTACGGCCATTTTAACCGGCTTTTCCAACAGGATATCACCGTTGTCATCGGCCTGTTGAGCGATTTCACGGGCGCGCTTCGCCACCGCCACCACCAGGGAATAGTAGCTCTGGCCCGGTTTCAGCAGTTCCGGTACGGAAGGTCTATGCATCATAATGAAACACCTCGTTTAAAAATTCTTTCTGGTTCTCTGTTTTGAGCCGCTGGGATCGGAGTACCGCGTGGAGGTCCTCCGCTGCCTGCTCAATGGTATTATTGACAATGATATAATCATATTGCGGTGCAGCCTTCATTTCCTCGCGGGCTTGACTGAGCCGTTTTTCCACCGTCTCCATATCCTCTGTCCCCCGGCCCACCAATCGGCTGCGCAATTCTTCCATACTGGGCGGCATGACGAAAATCATCGCCGCTTCGGGGCAGCGCTCCTTGATCTGCAAAGCCCCCTGCACCTCGATTTCCAAAATCACGTCGATGCCGGCGTTCAGCTTTTGATAGACACTGTCCCTTGGCGTACCATAGTAATTGCCGCAGTAACAGGCGTATTCCAGCATGCCGTCATGGGCGATTTTTTTCTTAAACTGTTCTTCGCTCAAAAAAAAGTAGTTGACCCCGTCCACTTCTCCTGGCCTTGGAGAACGGGTAGTGGCGGAAATTGAGAGAAATACATCCTCCCTGCCGTCAAGATATTTTTGGAGGATGGTGTCCTTGCCGCAGCCAGATGGTCCGGAAAACACCACGAGAGTGCCTTTATTCATCACTCTGCTCCTCTTCGTCAGGCACTTCAGCAGTCTGTACAAAACGGTTGGCGACAGTTTCCGGCTGGATAGAGGAAAGCACTACATGACCGCTGTCCATAATGATGACCGCGCGTGTTCTCCGCCCGTAAGTGGCGTCGATCAAAACGCCGCCGTCACGTGCTTCCTGGATGATGCGCTTGATAGGCGCGGATTCAGGGCTTACAATGGTGATAATGCGGTTTGCGGAAACCATGTTTCCATAGCCAATGTTGATCAGTTTCATTTTAACATTCTTTCCTTTCTGGGAGCCGCTTCAGTTTTGTCAGCAAAGGTGCAAAACCTGTTACAAAACTTTATTTCAAACAGCTCTTATTCGATATTTTGAATCTGTTCCCTGATTTTTTCAATTTCTGCTTTCATATCCACAACCAGACGGGCGATAGCCACATCTTGTGCTTTGGAACCAATGGTATTCACTTCCCGGTTCATTTCCTGCACAAGAAAGTCGAGCTTTCGTCCCACCGGTTCACTCCCCTCAAGGAGCTCGCCAAGTTGGTGGAGATGGCTTCTGAGCCGGACTGTCTCCTCATCAATGGCGACCTTGTCAGCAAAAATACCTGCCTCGGTAACGAGCCTCGACTCGTCAATATTTTTATCCTCCAGCACCTCACTGAGCTTCTGGTAAAGTCTGTCGTAGTACTCCGACCGAAGCTTGGGCGCCCGCTCTTCCACCTGGGAGAGCATTTCTTCGATAGCGCCCCGGCGGTTCAGCACGTCTTCCCTGAGTTTTTTTCCTTCCGTCTCCTTCATAGCGACAAAGGCATCCAGAGCCGTCTGTGCCACTTCGGAAACCGTGGCCCACAGCTCTTCCTCATCCACTTCCATCCGTTTGAGGGTGAAAATATCCGAAAAGCGGAGCAAGTCAGAAAGCTTAAGATTGTCCTCTAAAGACAAAGCAGGAGCCGCCGTGCGAAGAGCATTTACATATCCCGCCGCTACCGATTGATTCACTTCTACCTGAACATCCTGCTGTCCTACAGTGTAAATAGAAAGCAAAGCTTCCACTTTGCCGCGGGAAACTGCCTCCTGTACTTTGGCCTTCAGTTTATCTTCCAAAAAAAGAAACGTTTTGGGAATTTTGGACGACCACTCGAAATAGCGGTGGTTGACCGATTTAATTTCTACCGAAATATCCCATTTGTCGTTAACGGCTTGGCCGCGGCCGTATCCGGTCATACTTCTGAGCATTTTTCAGTACCTCTGCCTTTCTGAGCGTTGCGAGGGGTGCAGACCCACGCATTAATTGATACCGTTTTATTTTAGCAGATTTTAGCCTTTTAAAACCAGAATATTAATTTCATATTCATATATTTCATATATTATTTACATATTTGCGGAAATCAAAAAAACGCTGTAAAATAATATTGTATTCACGAAAGAAGGCGGTCTGATGCAAATCGAAAAAACCCATCTTGCGGTTTTCAGCCCAACTGGCACTACCGAACAGGTCCTCCGGGCCATAGCTCCCTATTTCCCCTCACTATCCCATGAAATCGATCTTTGCGATTATCAAAGCCGGGAGCAGATGCATCGTTTCGGCAAAAACGATCTCCTAATCGTGGGAGTTCCTGTTTATGGCGGCAGAGTGCCGATTCCCGCCAGAGAGCGGTTAGAGCGCTTTTTCGGAAATGGCACTCCCGCCATCCTAGCTGCCGTTTACGGCAATAGAGAATACGAAGATGCACTGCTGGAACTGAAAAACCTTCTGGAAACAAGAGGATTTCGTGCGGTAGCAGCTGGTGCCTTCCTTGCCGAGCACTCCATTGTCCGCTCCATCGCCGCCGGGCGCCCCGACGCAGCCGATCTTCAAAAAATCAATGCCTTTGCAGAACAGGCTAGCAATAAAATAGAAGGCATCGACGATATCTCAAAAGAGCCGGAGCTTTTTGTCAAAGGAAACTTCCCTTATCGGGAATTCAAAGGCGATCCCTTTGACCCTCACGGCTTCAAATCCTGCACCGGATGCGGCATCTGCGCAGCAAAATGTCCCACAGGTGCAATCTCGAAACAAGCTCCCTGGAAAATTGACAAAAATCGCTGCATTTCCTGTATGCGCTGCGTAAAAGTCTGCCCCAATGGCGCCAGAAATCTGAGTCCAGTAAAATACGCTTCGATCCGCAAAATGCTGGAAAGCAAATGCAAAGGCAGGAAAGAACCGGAATTTTTCTTTTAAATATGTTAAAACGGAACCCGTTTGATGGGTTCCGTTTTTCTATTGCCTGTAACTTTTTCGTTTCGGTGCAGGAATTTTCTGCTCTGGCGGCTTATTTTTGAGCCAGATGGTAAACCGGGTACCTTCCTCCTCCCGACTCTGCCAGTCGATAGCACCGCCCACCAGGTCGATGATGCTCTTTACAATGGAAAGCCCCAGCCCGTTTCCATGAGAGGCGTGGGAAGTGTCCGCCTGGTAAAACTTTTCGAAAATCCGCTGTTGCTTGTCAGCGGGGATCCCCACCCCGTCGTCCGCCACCGTCACAATTACCTCGGTGCCAATCTGCCGCAGGTAAACGGCAATATTCCCGCCCTCTCCGGTAAATTTGACCGCGTTATCTATCAAGTTTACCCACACCTGCTGCATCAATTCTTCGTCGCCGAAAAAGTCTACCTTATCCAGCTGGATGTCCATCTCGATGTTTTTGGCCTCCCATCGGTTCGCAAAAAGCAGAATCGCCTTTCGAATCTGCTCGTCTAAGGAAAAACGATTTTTTTGCGGAACGATAGACTGATTCTCGATTTTTGTCAGTTTCAGCATATTGGACGATAGGTTCGAGAGCCTCCCGGATTCCTCCTCGATAATTTCCAGATAGTTTTGCCGCTCTTCGTCAGAAAGCTCCGGACTTTTAAGGAGCTTTGCAAACCCCTGTATCGATGCGATAGGAGTTTTAAACTCATGGGATACATTGGACAGAAAATCCCGCCGCATGTGTTCCATACTGCCCAGTTCCCGGGCCATCCGGTTAAAGTTGTCCACTAGTTCGCCAATTTCGTCTTCACTGCGATAGAACACCTTGGTATCGAAGTCACCTCCCGCGACCCGCTTGGCAGCAGTAGTGAGCATCCCCACCGGCTTGATAACAAATGAAATAGCAAAGCACATCAGCACACTGCCAATCATCAGGCAGAGTACCAACGTCAGAAATACCAGCATGTAGATAGGCCGCAAAATACTGCTCTCCATGTTGATAGAAAGGATAAAGTATTCTCCCGGCCGGGCGGCAATTTGACCCAAATGGAAAGTCCGGTCCTCTCCGGAGATGTATATGAGTTCCCCTCCACCGAGTTTCTGCAGCTGTTCCTCTGTTAGATGAAGCGCGTCCACCTGCAGCTGTTCATAGAGAAAAACCTGATACATGTCGTTTGTGAGAATCGAGGCGATTTTTTCTGAGGAAAGCGCTGTATCCTCGGCCAAAGCATTCACCGAATTAAGGACCTGTTCCAGATTTGTCTCCAGCGTGTCGTGGGTATAATCCTGTACCATAAATGATGTGATAAAAAAAGATAGCAGGCAGGACAGGAGGAAAACTCCGATAAAAATTAGGGCGATTTTTACTCGAATCGAGCTTCGAACACGATGTTTCATCGGCATTTCTCCGCTTTATAGCCCAGGCCTCGTACCGTGACGATTTTAAAGGCGTCTGACTCCCCGAATTTTTCCCGGAGCCGCTTGATGTGTACATCTACCGTCCGCTCGTCCGCCTCGCTGTCGTAGCCCCAGATCTCGTCCATCAGCTGCTGACGGGTAAAAATCTGCTTCGGGTAGCTCAAAAGCTTAAATAACAAGTAAAATTCCTTTTTGGGAAGCTCCACCACTTTTCCCTTGACCGCAACTGTCAGCGCGTTGTAGTCCAGCACCACGTCTCCGATCACCAGCCGATGCTCGCTGGCAATCTGCGCCCGCCTGAGGAGCGCCGCCACCCGCATGAGCATTTCGTCCATGTCAATGGGCTTGACCATATAATCGTCGGTACCAGATAAAAATCCTTTTCGTTTGTCCTCAATGGTGTCCCGCGCCGTAACCATGAGGATGGGCAGCTCACTGTCGCATTCCCGAATGGCCGCCGTCAACTCATAGCCGTCCTTGCCGGGCATCATGATGTCGCAGACCAGCAAATCGATTTTATTGCTTTCGAGAATCTGAAGGGCCTCCTCGCCGTCAGCCGCCCCGTATACCTGATACCCATCTCCCTGCAAATATGCCGTCATAAGCCGCCGTAAATTTTTATCGTCCTCCGCGACCAAAATGCAGAACATCCCATCACCTCCTTTTTACTCTGCCAACAACGAAGGCGCGAAGGGACTCCCTCCGCGCCTTTTTCATCAGTTGGATGCAGGCAGTCCGCTAACGACAGCCTTATAGGTCTCGATATTCCAAAACAGGGTGGCGTTGGCGCTGTCCACCACGGCCTGCTGAGTCATCACAGCGTTTTTCTGGGTTTTGAGCTCCATTCCCGAGGCGCGCCCCAGATTGTACTTCTTTTGCGTCTGCTCGAGCTTTGTCTGCTCAGTCGCAAGCTTCTGTTTTTCGATATTCAGAGCATTCTCCTGTTTCACAATAGTGTTGTACTGCTGCTTGAGAGAGGTCTTTACCGACTCGGTCTCAGAATCAATCTCATTTTTCTTCATCTTCCGGTCGTTGTTATCCACCCTGCGGTCGCCGGAGCCATGAGCTTTCAGGTACTCCAACTCTTTTTCCTTGTACTGAATAGTATAGCTATTCTTGACCGCTGTTTTGGCGTCGTCATCCAACTTAATTTTCTTTACATAATCCAGATCGGGAGAAGGCAGCTTGCCGAGGGTTAGTTCTGCATCGGCAGAACGCCCCAGCATTTTATTGATCTCTCCCTTCATGGACGCAACCTGATTCTGGAGGTCGGCCAAATTGTTTTTCAGTTCAGTAATGCTCTTTTCAGTCTCCGCCACATTAAGTTTTGTGGTCATCCCCAGCGAAAGCTGTACCTTCGCCGCTTTCAGGGATTCCTCCAGGCTCGACTTAGATGCTTCCAGCTGGTTCACGTTATAAAGCAGCTGATAATAGGTGGCAAACATGCTCTGTGTGGCGTTTACCAGCTGGTAATTGGCCTGCTCCAGCTGGAGCTTTGTGAGATTGAGCTGCTGGCTGTAGCTATTGTACTGGGTGGTCTGTGCACCTGCCATCGAGCCGTACATAGAACTGATCATCGACAGGGTGAGCTTTGTGCTCCCCGCCACCGCCACCACATCTGGGGAGGCTTCGGAATTATTGATGATGGAATCCATACTGTACAGAGCATTGTTTATCATGTTGTCCATATCTGAGGTGGTATCCTGGGTCGTCTCAGTCACCCGGTTAAACTTGATATTCTGAATGGTGGCTTCGTTATTTTTCACCTGCAGGTTGTTTTTCAGCACCTGCTGTTCGATATCCTTGTATTCCAGTGTCAGAGGCGCGTTTAGGGTATCCGCCGCCATAGCAGACGCCGCCGCACCTATCATAAGAGCTGACGCCGCCAGCAGCGCCGTTAGTTTTTTGCAAAATGCCATAAATGATACCTCCTAAACATCAATTGCTTCTCAAAGCATCGATGGGATTTAACTCACTTGCCTTCTTAGCTGGAGTAAAGCCAAATACGATGCCCACAGCTGCCGAAAATCCAACTCCCAGCCCGATGGCCGAGCCGGACAACACAAAATCATATCCAATGAGGGCTGCGGCCCCCAACGACAACCCAAGTCCCAACGCCAGTCCGATGAATCCCCCCAGCAGGGAGAGCATGACTGCCTCCATCAAAAATTGGATCTGAATGGTGCGGGGTTCGGCTCCCAAAGCCTTTCTGAGGCCGATTTCGGTCGTCCGCTCGGTGACCGAAACTAGCATCATGTTCATAATGCCAATGCCGCCGACCAGAAGCGCGATGGACGCAATGCCCGCCAGCATTGTCTGCATCATCCCCTGCATGGATTTCATCATGTCGAGCAGGCTGTTCATCTCGATGACCGCATAGCTGTCGTCCTTGTAGTTGAACGCCCCGTTCAGATAAGATTTGATGCCGTCCACCACACTTTGGGAATTTGCTGTAGCATCCATATACAATTCTACCGCCATAATATTTTTGGCGCCGGACAGGTACATAACGTTTGTATAGGGAATCATGATGACTTCGTTGTTGTTGGCCATAGTCGTCATAACGGAATCCAGTTTCCCTGATGTGTCAGTAATACCGACAACGGTATACCGCACCCCGTCGATGGTAATGGTCTGATTGATACCGGACTCGCTCATGAAGAGCTTTTGCTCCATCTCCCGGCTGATGACGCAGACCCGATTTCGATTTTCGATGTCCAGGATGTTGATGCCTCGACCCTCTACGACGATATCCGGGTTTCTGCGGAAATACACTTCATTTTTGCCGTCTAAAACAATGTTTTCTTCAATATTCCCCCTGTTGGGAACATCGATGGTAGCAGTCACCGTGGGGGCAAAACCCACAATACCGTCAATATCCTGCAGAGCTTCTAAATCCTTGTCAGATAAGCCCTGCTTCAACGGCGTTCCGTATGCCTGCACCACAATGGTGTTTGCGCCGACGCTTTCGAACTGCTGGTTTACGTTGTTAATGACGCCCTGTACGATAGTGATCAGGGCAATGATAGCAGTAACGCCGATTACGATGCCCAATATGGTCAAAAAGGACCGGAGCTTGTTGTGAGTGATGTTTTTCCAGGACATTTTAAGGCTTTCTCTAAGCATCTTCCAACACCCCTTCCGACAGCTTTCCGTCCAAAATCTTCACGATCCGGTGAGCGTGTTTTGCAATGTTGGCGTCGTGGGTAATCATAATAATGGTTCTGCCCTCGTCGTTCAATTCCTTGAACAGCTCCATCACCTGCTTACCCGTCTTTTGATCCAGTGCGCCGGTGGGCTCGTCGGCCAAAAGGATGGACGGCTGGGTGATGACGGCGCGGCAGATGGCCACTCGCTGCTGCTGTCCACCGGAGAGCTGGTTAGGGTAGTAGTCGATTTTTTCTCCAAGGCCCATGCGGGTGAGAATTTCCACTGCCCGCTCCCGGCGTTCCTTGGCGTGGACTTTGGCGTACATAAGGGGAAGCTCTACATTCTCCACAATGGTGCTTCTGGGGAGGAGCTGGAACGACTGGAAAATAAAGCCGATTTCCTGGTTCCTTATTTTTGCCAGCGTCACTTCATCGAGATTCTCAATCTCCCTTCCGTTTAAGAAATACTCGCCGCTCGTGGGTACGTCAAGACATCCGATAATGTTCATCATGGTGGATTTGCCCGATCCGGATGGCCCTAAAATGGAGACAAACTCCCCTTTTTCAACCGAAAAATTTACATGGTCGAGCACGGTCTGTTCCTCGCCACCGGATTCATAGCTCTTGACGATATCTTTCATCATAAGCAATTCTTCTGCCATTTTATCGCCATTCCTTTTCAAATTTGTTGCGGTTCGCAGCAAGTTGCTGCAAATTCTCCCCCCTTTTGGGACGTAAAGAACAAATTTCGGTACGAAAAATTTTATTTTTCATACGATTCACCGCCTATCCCATCATCATGTCAGCCATGTTGATCGTCGTCTTGGGATAAAAGATGATGTCGCCGGCGCTGACGCCTTCTTTAATCTCTACTGTAATGCCGTCGTTAATACCGATGATGACCGGTTTAGACTGAATTTTCCCCTTCTCATCGGCATAGTAAACAAAGGGCTTGTTCTCATTGTCGAACTGAATGGCTTTCATCGAAATGGTCACAACGTTTTCTGCATTCTGATTCAAGGACTTCACTTCTACCGACATGCCTTCCAACAGCAAATCGTCCTTGGGCAGCGCCACATCCGCCGAGAAGTAGGAAATACCGTTTGCCTCGGTCGCCTGTCTCGATATCTTGGTCACCGTTCCAGTTAGGTCTTTTTGGAGAGCATCAACGGTACAGATGACTTCCTTTCCGATGCTCAAGGCGTTAACATCATACTCATCCACCTTGATGGTGGCGATCATCTGTCCGTAATCGGAAATGTCCATGGTGGGAGAGCCCACCATAACAGTAGAACCTTCTTCTATGTAGATTTTGGTGATTTCTCCTGCGAAATCCGCTTTAACCTCATCGTCCACCCGCTGGGATACCGCCGCGTCATATGCCGCCTGAGCCTGCTTGAGCTGCGCCTGGGCGGATTCAACCGTGTTGGTGGCCAGCGTCCCTTTTGTCAGCTCGTAGGTGCTTTTTGCTGTATCGTATTGCTGTTTCGCCGCGTCATAGGCGCTCTGGGCCTGATCCACGTCACTTTTTGCCACGATTTCCGCCTCATAGAGAGCCTTTGTGTCATTTAAGGCCTTCTCCGCGTTGTCGAGAGACAGCTTCGCCGAATTCATGGCACTTTCCGCCTGTAAAATCGACTGCTGGTTCTGGCCGTTTTTGGCGCTGTCGTAGTTCACTTTCGCCATATCGAGAGAAGCTTCCGCCTGCCGAAGGCTTGCGTCATAGTCGGTGTTGTCTACCGTGTAGAGCACATCTCCGACATTTACCGTATCTCCTTCCTCCACCATCAACTGTTTGACCTTGAGATTTCCATCAGCGGTGAGGGATTTCTTGTCGTGAGGTGCCACATTTCCGCTGAAGCTGTAGTAGGTGGCGATGCTTCCGGTCTTGGCCTCTTCCTGCTCAAACAGCGCCGTTTCAGGCACTTTAAACATCATAGACAGCCCCACCAGCGCTACAACAATGACCGCCGGTATGATAATATATCTCTTCTTAAATTTTTTCTTCTTTTTGTCTGTAGCCATACTGAATTTCCTCCTAATTGTCTTTCGCAGGCAGTATAGGATTTCAACATGAACCCTATATGAACGATTTTACCTGAATTCATAAATACCTTTCCTATCATACCGTATTTCTTTGCTGGATTTATGACGAGGATATGAACTTTTCATCTTCCATTTCCAAAGGTTCCCTTGACAAAAGATAAAAAATCAGCTAAAATAGAAAAGTCGATTTGCCGCTGTGGTGGAATCGGCAGACACAAGGGACTTAAAATCCCTCGGTAGCAATACCGTACCGGTTCAAGTCCGGTCAGCGGCACCAAATATCCTCCAATCCTTTTCGGGTTGGGGGATATTTTTGTCGTTCAAGGGACTTGAAGCGTTGGTCAACGTCCGGTCAGCGGCACCAACCGTATGCGTATTTTGCCGAAGGCTTGGCATTTATGCAGGTCAAAAGGGACACCGATTAATTTCGGTGTCTTTTTTCATGCCCGAAAAACAAAACGAGGCAATAACCTATTTATCTACAAAATCACTAAAGCCGAGGCTCCCGCCCCGGCTCTCTTTATCTCCGCACAAACCAAAAGCCGCAAGGACGTGCGCACATCCTCACGGCTTGATTGGTTCGGCTTTTGCAAGAATATTATACCACAACTCCGAATGTCTGTAAATAAAAATTTCCGGGGCAGCAAGATCCAAAGGTAATTGTATTGGTCAACCGGAGTTTCCCATTGGAATCGACATTTTTTTACAAATACGGCAATTGTTAATGTTTGTGTGTTTCTATTATTTGTCGATAAGTTTGTGTCTTGCACTGAGAAAACTCTTGTAATTAGCGGTAAATTCGGGAGTCAAATTGGTGCATTATTTTAATCATGAAACCAAAATGGCATTTCCAAGGTTTTACTATTAGAAGCTTATTTGAAACAATTAGGTCTGGAGGGAAAGAAATGAAAAAGATTTTGCGGGTTTCATTGACAGTATTTCTGGTTGGCGTATTATTCTGCGCCTGTTTCGTTACGTCAGCGGCGGCGAAAACAACAAGTGGAAAAATTGACGGAGGATTTACCTGGACGCTGGATGACCAGACAGGAGAACTGATTCTTTCGGGAAATGGAGACATTGAAGAAGATGCTTTCGAAGAATTTCAACAGAAAGTACTGATCTCCAATAAAAATAAAATTAAAAACATTGTCATTGAAGAAAATATAAAATCGATATATGCAATGGATAAATACTTAAGTAATACCGCACTTCCTAATTTGCAGACAGTGCTCCATAAAATTCCGAATGGATTTTCTTGGGAAATGGATTTCGTTACCTCTACAATGACAATCAGCGGGAATGGAAAATGTCCGGACTTAGAACCATATTTTTGGGCGTCCTATGGATGGCCATATATAGCGTATGATTATCAAACACTTAAGATTAACGATGGCATTACAGATATGGAAAACTGTAGTCTGCCATCCAGAAATTGCATTATTGGAAAAAATTGTAAAAATATTGGTAGTCTATACGTTTTCGAGTCTTTTGAGGTAGACTCCACTAATCCAGCCTATGCTTCCTATGAAGGATGCCTTTATACAAAAGATTACACAAAGTTGCTTAAGACACCGAGTGAGAAAGAAGGCCAATTGAGTTTTCATCCTAACCTTGCCATTATTGGAGACCAGGCCTTTCGGATGGTAAATGTAGATAATTTAGATATAGTTATCCCTTGGGGAGTAACTACTATTGAAGGAAGTTTATTTCCAAGTGGCAGTTCTGGCACCGGTCCTATTGGCGCAACAGTTGTACTGCCGGAAACATTAAAAAATTGGAATAGAGAAGTTGGCGGTGGTGGTATGATGTCCATTACTTTTCTATTTGGGGAAGGAAGCCAGACTTTTAAATCGGGATATTACGGTACAGGGGTTGAATTTTGGCCGCTTCTCCCTAAAGAAAGATACTACTCCATTTACGGTATCGCTCCCAACTCCCTGAAAACCTTCCAGAACGGCAAGACCTACTACTTCGACCAAAACTGTAAAATGGCCAAAGGCTGGAAGCAGGCGTCAGGCAACTGGTACTACTTCAACGACTACGGAGCAGCCGTCGTAAAAATCTGGCTGAAATCCGGCAACAAGTGGTACTTCATGCAGGCCGACGGCACCATGGCGACGAACAAATGGATTCAGTGGTACAACAAATGGTACTACATCGGCTCTGATGGAGCGATGTACGCAAACCGTTACACCCCGGACGGATATTGGGTCAACGGTTCAGGCGTGTGGGTGAAATAACAATACCTGGTTTCTGGCAACTTTGAAGTATCATTCCAGAAATCGTTTTATGTTGATATTGAAATGAATCAAAAATGGAGTTGTCCCCTGAAATATCAGGCGGATAACTCCGTTTTTGTATTGTTTATCTTTCCATATTACACTTTCTGCGTTTTAAAAATAACCATCAAATAACCCGGCGGATTCACACTAGGTCATTCTGTAGAACGATATTCCTGAGCAATTTTAGGAATTCTCACGGGAGGACAGCAGCAGGCCCTGAGTTCCAATCCTCCTAAGCCGCTCTATTTTATCTTTTGAGGGAATATAGCTGTTGCTGTCAAAATAATCGGTCATTCCGAGCCGCTCATATTTGCTCTTGCCCATGGGATGGTAGGGCAGCAAATCAATGCCTATCAAATTGTTAAGTTTTCCTGCGATTTCCCGGACGCGGCGGAAATGCTCTTCGTTGGCATTGATGCCCTCCAGGCAAATACAGCGCAGCCGAATTTTTATGCCGAACCGATCGGCACAAAACAAGTTTTTAAGCATTGGCTCAAGGGAAACGCCGGTGTTTTCAACATGGCGCGCCTCATCGGTGTCTTTGATGTCCCAAAGGAGCAGATCCGCAGTATCAGCTAGGGCAGGAAGATATTCTTTCCAGAAATATCCACAGGTTTCAACCGCCGTGTGCAGACCGATTTTCCTGCATTTACTGAGTATTTCAATCGCGGCGTCTCCCTGTTGCATGGGTTCGCCGCCGGAGAGTGTAATTCCTCCGGTTTTTCCGTAAAACGCCCGGTCTTTCAGAACTTCGGCAACTACTTCGGACGTATCCACGGTGAAAACCGTGTTTTCCAAAGCTCCCGACGGACATACCGCCGTGCATCTGCCGCAGTTTACGCATTTGCTTCTGTCAAACAGATGCCCGGCTTCGGTAAAGGTGTGGGCGCTGCACAGCGCACAACTCTGGCAGCCGATGCAGGCATTCTCTGTAAAGAAAATCCTGTTGCCTGTGAGCCTCGCTTCAGGATTGTGACACCATTTACACGACAGCGGGCAGCCGTTCATAAAAACCACGGTGCGGATGCCCGGTCCATCATGAGTGCAAAAATGCTGAATCTCCGTTACATTCACTTTCATGACTTGCATCTCTTTCAATAATCATATCCTGCCACTCCTTGTTCAGTGTGGCGAATCTCGCGTTCCAGCCAGAAACACGGACGGAAAGCGTCGGGAACTGTTCCGGATGCTCCTGGGCCTGTTTCAGAATTTTTGTATCCGCTACGTCTATCTGCATGAAATATCCGCCTAAGTGTACAAACCCCATCATCAGCCCCATAACAGCCTCCAGCCCGTCTTCACCGCTCACGGTAGAGGGCAGAAGCGAGATGTCGAGAGCCGCTCCCGTGACCTGTTTTTTCAAGTCGGCCTTACAGTAGGATGCCACAATGGAGGTCGCGCTTTCCTTGTCTGTTCCAGGAGTGGGAGAAAGGTTGCCGGACAGAACTTCCCCCTGTTTTCTGCCGTGAGGCGACGCAAGGCGGTTGGGCGCCCATTCGATCTGCCGGCCGAAGGTGCTGACTCCCGGGGGAAACAGAAAAGGCCCCTTTCCATCCAATTTTTTACAGGCCAAAGCGAAATCGTCGAGAATCCGGGCGGCTATCATGTCAGCTTCATCGTTGTTATTGCCGTAATAGGTAATCTTCTTGAGCGCATACTGCCGGAGCGCCTCGTCGGTCGCCCAGTTCTGCTTTAAGACCGCCATGAATTCGGAAAACGACACAAGTTTCTCTTCAAATACGATCTTTTTTATCGCGTATAGGCTGTTCGCTGCGTCGGCAAGTCCTCCGATATGGGGAGAGACGACCGTGTAAACCGTTCCGCCCTCCAAATAGGAAATTCCCCGACTGATGCAATCATTTTCAAACAAAGATACAACCGTGCAGGGAGCGGAACACCGTAAAAACTCGTCTGTTTTGTTCTGATGAATTTGCTGGACCTGTTTTTCCAGATCGGCGATAAAACCCTTATAAAGTTCTTCGAAAGAAACAAAGCCGGGAGCGTCATAGCTGTTGAGCGTCTGCTTTTGTAAAATAGCGAGCGCATCGAATGGAACATACGAAAAGTTGGTTTTTCCAGGTATCTGTACTTCCCAGCAGCCGTCGTTGGCAAAATTCACCGCATCAGAATAAGGATAACCATACTCTGTCAGAGACTGTAAAATCAGTTCCTCGTTATATACCGCAATCACCCCGCCGCCGTGGCGTATCACTTCTGAGACACGGCGGAGAAGCCTTTCATCCGTGTTTTTGTTTATGCGGACCGTTATGGGGAAATCGCTGATGCCCAGTTCCTCAACGATATCCAGCACAAGATAGGTCACTTGATTGGTAACGTCTCTGCCATCTTTCCCTATGCCGGACAGGACGATATTCTGATAATGCTGCGCATCACCGCTTCCGCTGCTTTTGCCGGTGATCCATTCGCAGCCCTTTATGAAAAAGTGGGCCAGGATTTCCCTCGCCTGGTCCAGGGTCAGTTTTCCATCGGCAAGATCCTTTTCTAAATACTCCCCTAACAGCCAATCCAGTCTGCCTATGCCGGGCCAATTCCCACAAAGCCGCAGGAAAGCGAAGGTAAACCAGATGCTCTGTACGGCTTCAAAGAAATTCCTTGCTCCGTATTCCGGTACCCGGCACAGGTTCCGATAGTTCTCCTCGCAGCCATGCTCCTGCTTTAGGGCGCTCAGATAGCGCCTGTGCCAGATTTCGAAACTGTTTACCGTTTGTTCAAGGCTTTTATAGAAAGGGAGTTTTTCGGGTTCCATGCATGCAGAAGCCGCCAGATTTATTTTTTCCCTTAGACCGCTGTATCCAATCCGGAGTATGGTCTCATAGTCCGTCGTCAGGTGGCTTACGCTGAAAAACACGGGAGTTCCCTTGTAATAGGCAGGTACCAAGTGCTGAATCGCAGCGCCCAGTGTGGCGGCGCCGCTCACTTTCTCACCGCTGCAAATCCTGATAGGAGCTCGGGACGCAATTTCAGAAACGGCGAGATCATATTTTTCCAAAGGGGTCAGGTTTTCAAAATTTTCGATCCCGTCCAACGAAACGCCGCTACATTTTTCCGTGTCAATTCCGTATTTGAACAGATACATGGATTCATATGCAAAGAGCCTTGTAGCTTCCGAAAGGCGAACGGGACGTTCGGTTTTTGACGAAGTATAGAAATCCATTTGCAACACCTCTTGGAATTATTGTACCATTGTGCGGTATTTTCACAATTGACATTCCTCTGATAAACCTATATAATTCTATTATTAATTGAGAACAGGCAGGGAAAAAGATGGATATTTATGATATTACCATTGGATATCTCGAAACAGGAAACCTCTGTTCTGGCCAGGTTGACGGCCTTCGCCATGTAAAACAACTTCCGTATCTTTCGGTGGTGCGTGCTACCCAAGGAGAGTATCTGATTGGACTGGACGGAGATGAATTGTCGTCCACCGGTGAAGGAGGTCTCTTTATCGCCCCTGCCGAGGTTATGCAGACGATCGTGCACAAGGTAAGCCCCAAGACACGGTATATGTGCGCGGACTGGGCATATTTAGACGTAACGGTGAATGGATTTCTTCGACTAGACCATATTTTCCGTTTTCCAAAAGTGATATCTCCCCAGAAGGCAGAAAAGTGGAATACTGCACTTGACGGATTGGCCTCTGCCGATAATGTGTGCGATCAGAAAATCTACGGATATATGCTTACGAAACAATTGATACAATGCGGAACCTTCCTAGAGTATGCCAATCATGAAGGGATCGGCAAGGTTTGCAGCTACATACATCGTAACTATTCTCAAAATATAACCGTCGGTGAACTGGCAGAGATTGCATGCATGTCAGTGTCTAATTTCCATGCAGTGTTTAAAAAACTCGTTGGTATCTCACCTACTGCATATCTCATCAATTACCGTATTTCTGTAGCAACACAGTTGCTGCTTTACAGTAAGTTTAGCATCGGTGAAATTGCAGCTAAAATAGGGATTGGAGATGCATATTATTTCAGTAGAATTTTCAGAAACAAATACGGCATTTCCCCTAGAGAATATCGTCAACAGAATCGTTACAGCGATTAGCTACCTGGTAAAAGTATTTAATGTACACAGCACAAAAAAGGACGGAGGTTATGGCCTCCGTCCAACTCATATAGAGAATTATCCAATTCGTGCGCCTTCTCCGTCTACTCGATATCCATCCGGAGTTTCCTGATTGATATACATACCGCCGTCTGCGCCTACATAATAGGACTTACCGTACCAGTCCACCCACCGGTTGGTCGCCATGACGCCGTCTTCATCCAAAAAGACCTGTTTCCCATCCTTTTCGAGCCAAGTCTTTACAGAAGCTGCGCCGTAATCGTTGAAGAAATACCAATTGCCATTTACCTGCTTCCAGCCTTTGACCATATTGTAGTATTGATCAAAATAGTAGGTTTTTCCATTCCCATCTTCGAATTTTTTCAAACTATTGGACTGAATGTCATAATAAGAAGCGATATTGTGATATGGGACGTACTCCAGCGCCTCATAGTTATTCTCCACATAGGCCAGTCGCATTTGGCCAGTTCCCGGCCATGCGTCCCACGCAGCAGAATTGTTGCGGGAAGGTACCCAGATGGGGTAAAAGCCCTGGCCAGATTCATCGACACTGGCTGTTCCAAAGCGCACCACGGTATCCGGGATAACGTATTTGATATTGGTTGAGGGGCTTCCAAAAATCTGATTGCCGACTGTGGTCACGCCCCAAGGAATAATGATTGTATCCACTTGTCCGCCTTCCCCATAGGGTCCGCAGTAGCGGTAAAAAGCGTAGTTTCCAATTTTTACTAATCCAGGATGGAAATCGTTGGGTTCTTTATATCGCGGATATTTCAGCAGTTCTGCAAAATCCTTGGTGTATAAAGCTCCTTCATAAGAAGCATAGAACGGATTCTCTTCGCTGACAGTATAATACCAATCGGTAGACATCAGGGGGGTAATATCATTCATGCTCCTGCCGATCATCACATATTGGCCAAAGCGAAAAGAATTGGATACGCCGGTAATTCCGTCGCCAAAAATCAGGGTATAGTCTCCATATTTTTCATCAGGGTACTTATTTTCATCAACTTCCGGCAATATACCGATACCTTCTACTGTTATGGTTTTTGTCGCATCGTCCACCTTCCAGGTAAAGCCATCTTTTGAATCGCCGCAAGCGGCCAAGCACAGGCATACGCAGGCTGCCAGAACGGCTAAACCTATTTTATGAATCTTTTTCATGAGATTCCCTCCTATTATTCATCAGGTGAATAATTATTTTTCGATACAAAAGCTTTTGTCCTACAGGAGGAAAATCCAGCAAAGCCGTTTGTATCAATTTTTCATACGGATACTGATTTCTCCGCTGTTAAGGGCCTTTGTTCGGCCATCTTCTGTCCGAACCAGAAGCCGCCCCTCTTCGTCGATGTCCATCGCCACGGCAGTGTACTGCCCCGTCATGCCGACAACAGTGACCTCTTGTCCGAGGAAAAACAGGTCTTTTCGGTACTGCCCCAAAAAGCTGGCCTTATTTTCCGGAAAATGCTGCTCATAAAAATACCGCTCAAAATTCTTCAGGAGTGCCGCGGCATAATCAGCCTGAGCGATACGCACACCAGTTTCCTGAAAAACTGAAGTGGCTATGTTGCGAATTTCCTCCGGAAAATCAACAGAAGTCTGCCCCAAATTTGTTCCAATTCCGACCACGGCGTATTCCACCGCCCCGGATTCCCCTTCAATGGAACATTCCGTCAGAATGCCACAGAGCTTTTTGCCATTGAGATAAACATCATTTGTCCATTTGATGGTGGGACGCAAACCGCAAAGTTCTTCCACTGTATCAGCCACTACCACTGCTGTCATTAGGGTGATGCAGTTGATATCGCTCACCTGCAGTTTAGGGCGAAGAAAAATCGAAAGATATACTCCGCAGCCTTCTGGGGATTCGAATTTCCGGGCCAGTCTCCCTTTTCCCGCAGTCTGACGGGCTGCCACGACTGCTGTTCCATTTTGTGCGTTGGACGCCCCCAGGGTTTTGGCATAGTTATTTGTGGAATCTACCTCGTCGAGAAATATCACCGGGTGGCCAATTATTTTGGTAGTAAGCCGACGCTCGATTTCATAAGCGGAATAAACATCGCTGGTGCTGAAACAATATCCTTTATTGGGGACGCTTTCGATTTGGTATCCTTCATTTTGCAGAGAAATAATCTGCTTCCAAACAGCGGTGCGAGACACCCCCAACGTGTTCGCCAGCTCGCCGCCAGATACGATTTTTCCCTGGTTTTTCTGAAGGACTTCCAGAATAGTGTATTTAATCATCCTTGTTCTCCTACCTTACTTTCAGCAGACGACTGCTTTGCCCAACAACTCTGCCGGACATCCAAACCGGTAGAATTTAATGGGCTGGCTTGGCTCAAAAAGAAGGCGGAGAAAATTATCTCACCCCTCTTTCGCAGTAGACATAAGCCTGCTGTAGGCACCAAAAGCCATCTGCACTTTTTTCTGTGTCCAGTTACGCCTGATGCGCATTGAACAGGTACTTTTATCATACAATATTTATCACCTCTTGACAATAATACCAATGAACTTGCAAATAAGTTTCAAATTGATACCATTTCATTTGAATATGATAAATTTCTGGATGAACAGCTATTTGTATGATATGGTATTTTTCGGATCTAACAAAAAACCTCCGGCCAACACCGGAGGTTTTTTCTAAAACTCTTTTCTTCTGTAGATACCCAAGGAGATAAAATAAGAAATAATGTAAGCGGCTATGGCGATAATCACCGCCCCTCCCAGCAAAAGCGCACACACGGTAGCATCCTGGGCAACCGACTCAAAATCCAGATTTTTGCCGAACCTGCTGAACAGGAAAACGACAATAAATGTCGGCACCATGTAAACGCCCATCATAATAAATCGGGATTTTTCACCGCCGAACTTAAATACCAGGGGAATCAGGATGGAAAGCATTAGGGTATTATAGCAAAGCAATACCAGCAGAACCGTCAAGTTCGCCCAGACCTCGGCGTCCGCATGGAACAAAGCCAGAATGCCGCAGCAAACTGCACCGCCTGTCACCCCAATTCCCAGCATTACAATGGCCAGAATATATTTACTCCCGACGATCTGTGAGCGTCTCAGCGGCATAGCGATGGCCAGAGAATCCCATTTGCTCGTTTCGTCCAGCGACATAGTGGTGATGGTATAGATGGGAAGAATGATGCAGAGCACCGACATGGCGCTGGCAAAGCCGCTGACTGCGTTTTGGCTCGTCATTGCAAACAGGACGATCATCGCCCCCATGTAAATTACAATAAAGCGCATATATCTCGACAACAAACAAAAATCTTTCTTCAAGAGGCCTTTCATTCCTGTCCCTCCTTGGCAATAAAAATCATCATATCTTCAATGTTGATGGGATCCACCACCATTCCCGGATATTTGGCCCGGATACGGTCGGCGTGTTTCACCAGCGCCTCAAATCCAAACCGGTGCCTATGGACACTGATGATATCCCCTTTGTCCACTCGGTTCAAATCGTCGAGGCTACCCTTCAGCACCCCATAGAGATATAGAATTTCATCCTTGGACTCTGACAACACCACTTTTCCGTTGTCCAAAAAGGTGATGTAGTCGGCAATTTTCTCCAGATCAGTGATAATGTGGGATGACAGTAAAATCCCCTTGTTCTCGTCCTGGATGAACTCCAAAAACAGGTCGAGGATTTCGCTGCGTACCACCGGGTCGAGACCGCCGGTTGGCTCGTCTAGGATTAAAAGGTCGGCGCCGTGCGACATGGCGGCTGCGATAGAGAGCTTCATCTTCATACCACGGGAAAAGTCCTTGATTTGCTTGTCAAGAGGGATTTTAAGCTTTTTGAGAAAGCCTAAAAACTGCTCCTCGTCCCAGGTTTTATAGATGTCCTTCATAAACTTGTTGATTTGTTTGGGTTTCAGGACGCTGTGAAAATAAGTCTCGTCGAAAACGATGCCCAGCCGTTCCTTGATCTCCTGATCGTGCTTGGTGTTGTCGAGGCCAAATACCTTGATGTCCCCGCTGTCCCGGCGGATCAGATTGAGAATACTCTTGATGGTAGTGCTTTTTCCCGCGCCGTTGGCACCTACAAGCCCCATGATAGATCCTTTTGGCAATTGGAAAGAGACGTTTTGCAGGGTAAAATCCTTGTAGCTTTTAGAAACGCCGTTTAGTTCCAGAATGTTTTCCGTGTTCATAATCCCTCTGCCTTTCCGGCTTTACGCCTCGTGATCGAATAAAATGTCGATGAGTTCCTTGAGTTCTCCGGCAGTGATACCCCCTGTTTTGGCCCAGCGTATTGCTTCGAACAAGGCACTTTCCACCTGCCGCATATGTTCTTCTCGTACAAACTCCACGTTTTTGGGAGCCACAAAGCTCCCCTTACCCGGAACCGTCTCAATAAAACCGTCTCGCTCCAAATCTTCATAGGCCCGCTTGGTGGTGATCACACTGATGCGCAGCTCCTTTGCCAAAAGGCGGATAGACGGAAGGGATTCCCCCTCTTTCAGCCTGCCGCTTATGATGAGAGATTTGATTTGAGAGGCGATTTGCTCATAAATAGGTTTTCCGCTGGAGTTAGAGATGATAATATCCAACTTTCGACCTCCCATCTGAAAATACTGTATATATTGTATATATACAGTATCACAACTTTACAATTTTGTCAATCCTCTTTTCTAAAAAATTTGCAAAATAAAAAACCTGCCTGTAACAGGCAGGTTTTTGAATTACTCTTCTGGGATCTCTTCGAACAGCTCCGGCAAAACCCGGGGCTTGTACTGCCGGTTTCTCATCAACTCAAAATGCCGTTCCAACTTGCCATTGGCGCATTCTGAAAAGCTGCAGGACAGAATTTTATCAATCTGTTCCTGCTCGTTTTTGATGTTGCGCCGCCGCTGCAAGCAGTCTTGAAGCTGTTTACAGAGCTTATAGCCCTCTACAACATTGAAACGGCTCAGCTCTACCTTGTGGTAAATATCGGTGAGCTCCAGCATGGTGTGATTATATTCGTTCCTCAGGTCTTTTAAACGTTTTCGTAAAAACAAAAGCTTCTCCTGTATTCCCTGCACCCAAGCTTCCAGCGATTCTTCGGCGGTGCTCACGGCTGTGCCAGGCTCTTCCGGCTGTAATTCCAGCGTAATCATTTCCCGCTGCTGAACTGCTTCTTCCGGTTCTTTTTTGCCTCTGGAACGCCGCCTGGATTTTTTAGGCACCGCTTCCTGCTTTGACTCTTCAGCAGAATTTTCCAGTTTATCAGCGGATTCCTCCACTGGTACGGACTCTTCAGCTTCGCGCTCGATGACTTCCTCCAACTCGGCAGGGGCAGACTGAGGGAATTTACTTTCGTCCACTGGCTGAATCTGCCATTCCACGCCGGAAAGAGATTTGGGAATCGAAGTCAAAAAGTTTTTCGCGGCGGTTTTTTTAAAAAGAAACGCATCGGTTTCATTTTCAGTCATTTTCGGGCGGTTGGTATTGTTTAAGGTGACATATTTTTTTCCGTCAGTGAGGACGTATTTGATTTTTTGTTCCACTTGCCGCCCTCCTTTCTATTAAGTTTCTATTGAATTTAGAAGTAAAAATTTCCGGTGTATAACTGCACTGGTTCAGCAGACACTATTTTCGAGGCGAACAGAGACTATTAAAAACGTCCGTCTGCAACTGTGGAGCCAGCGGAGGCCTTTTGCAGAAAAGCGGCCGTTATCCCTCTTTTCTCCTTGGTGTACAGTTTCATCCTCCAAAATTGAACTGAACCCGAAAAAGCCGTGTTCTTTGGGAAATGCCATATGGGATTTCCGAGGAAGGCGGCTTTTTTGTTTTATATTAAGCTTTCAGGTATTCGCCTAATATCTGGTTGACAAGTCCTGTGTCCGCTTTCCCTTTGACCAGAGGCATCAGATTTTTCATAATAATTCCCTTTTCCTTGACAGTAGGTGTTTGAAAGCCTAAATCATGCAAAACTTTTTCGATGACAGCTTTGATCTCCTGTTCGTCCATAGATTTGGGAGCAAACTCAGAAAGCACCGCCAAACGGGCCTTGCACTCGTCAATGATATCAGTGCGGCTCTCCGGTGCGCTGTCCATGGTTTCTTTCGTCTGTTTGATTTCCTTCAAAACGATGGCGTTTTCCTCTTCTTCAGACAAATCGGCATTTTTATCTTTGGCGACCGCCTTGAGGGAAGAGAGCAGAAGGGAAAGAGCCTCTTTTCGTACAGTATCTTTATTTTTTAAAGCTTCCATCATTTCTTTTCGGACTAAATCGATTTTCGACATATAAATCATTCCTTTCTAGATCTTTACGGCTTTACCGCCGCAAAATACTACTCGCTTCAATGTTATATTCAAACTATAATTCTATTGTAAGTCCCACTCCAACTTCCTGGATGGGGATTTCTTTATGAATAACCGCCTTGACGGCAAAAGACGTACAGTGACACGGATAGAGCCTTTGGATACGGTTTTCTTTAAAGTACTGAATCGTTTTCACCAACCTCTCCGATTCCTCGAATAGGTGGAATCCGCCGATCACACCAGCAATTTTATTGATTCCTGTTACTTTTTTTGCGTGCTCAATAATACTGCAAATGCCGCTGTGGGAACAGCTGGTAATGATAAAAAGGCCTTCTTCCAGAATAGCGGCAACCGCGCTGTCATCTAACAACAGATCCTCCTGCCAGACACCGTTTTTCTCGGCCATTCCGATAGCGTAACGGGGCTCAAAATCGAAGTAACGGGGAATTTCCCCCAGGAAAAGCAGATGCTCGCTGAGTATGACAGGCTGTTTGGAAAGAATAAGGTCAAATTTCCTGTCCAATTCTTTTCTTGTCATCGGGCAGCCGATTTGGTCGTGATGGGCCTGTTTTGCTCCAAACATATCGGGATGAGCCACTAATTTTACCTCATCCAGTCCCGACTGCTTGAAGAGAAACGGCAGTCCGCCTGTATGGTCGCTGTGCCCGTGGGAAAGAACAATGGTGCCGATGGCGGACACATCGATTTGAAGCTTCTCTGCGTTGGATAAAAAAATGTCTGAATATCCGGCATCCAGAAGTATTTTTTCTTCTTCATCCTCTATATAGTAAGAAAGGGCAGGTTCCCCCAGCAAATACTGGTTGATATACGTATTATTGTCCACAAGCACCGTAAGGCGCACAGTACCCTCCCCTTTCTCCATTTTGGGACAAATTAGCTGTGTTTATTCACGGATTTAGTATACACCTTTCTTTCCTTTCCGGCAAGCTTTTTTGGAAAAGGCAGGAGCTTTTGGCAAAAAAAGCTTTACAAAAAGGAATAGATGTTGTATAATAATCTGCAGTTGCGGATGTAGTTCAATGGCAGAACATCAGCTTCCCAAGCTGAATACGCGGGTTCGATTCCCGTCATCCGCTCCATTATTATCCCCGTAAGCAAAGCGCTTGCGGGGATTTTCTTTTTTCGAATAACACACTTTGTAACACACTTTAATTTTAAATCATCCTCAAATAATAAAAAACCGAGGCACCCGCCCCGGCTCTCTTCATATCCTCCGCAAAAAACCAAAAGCCGCAAGAATGTGCGCACATTCTCACGGCTAATGATTTGTCTCCTAGCAGTTTATCATATTAATAGTTTAACATATAAAATTTGGAAATATTGTCGAAATGTGGGGAAAAAAATCCCCGGAGTGGTGAGACTCCGGGGTATATTGTTAATCTAAGTATTCTGTTAGCCCAATACCTAAATCATTGTCTATTTTTTGTGTTGATTGTCTTTATCTACCCAAAAACGAAATACTTTCAGTCCATATGAACTGGCGTAAATACGTCTGCCTTTTACAGTGATATATGGAGTATAAACCCACATATAAAAACCTCCTTCTTTTTTGAGATTATCACTTGCATTTCGGCAGCATTCATGGTATGATAAATATGTACATACACACCGCTAACAAATGAAAATTGCCGATTTGCTAGTGTAGAAAAGGTCGAACTTTTGCGAGAAGTTCGGCTCTTTTTTCTTTATTAAAATCCTCAATCTCGAATTATACTAATCAAGTCGTAATAGAAATAAGTTCGTTTTCTTGGTTTCCCATCTGTGTAAAGGATACCGCATTCCACTAAGGAATTTAAATATCTATTAATTGTAGCAGAAGGAAGATCCGTGCATTTGGATATAATTGATGAGGATACAACGGGATATTTATATAGCAAATTTATAATGTCCACGATATTGCCACTATGTATAACTTCGCAAGCTCGGGACAGGTCTTGATCGTAAAGTTGATTTATTCTAGTAATCATTTTTATGTACTTGTCGCATTGTGACGTAACATTTTTTAAGAAAAATTGTATCCATTCGCTCCAACGACCGTCTGTGCGAATGTCATTTAAAAGCTTGTAATATCTAAACTTATCTTTTTCAAGTGCTTCACTAATAAAAAAGCAAGGCAGGTCAATTTGCTGACAACAATATAAATATAGGGGAATCAGAATTCTTCCGACACGACCGTTTCCGTCCATAAACGGGTGAATAGTTAAAAATTGTGCATGAATAATAGCAGCTCGTACCAATGGTCTCAAAGAATCTTTGGGATCTACAATATAATCTAAAAGATTTTCCATAAGCTGAGGCACCTCGCCAAAGATAGGTGGAGTAAATGTTATGGCGTGATCTTCGTCCATTTTCCCAATATAGTTTTGCTTTGTTCGAAATTCTCCAATTTCTCCTATAGTTTTTCTTACATTTCCTTTCATCAATGTTTTATGTATTTCTTTAATAAAATCTAAAGTAAACTGATTTCTGCTGAGGTAACGATACCCCATTTCTGTGGCTTCGAAGTAATTTGCTACTTCAATCAAATTTTTATCCTTTTCATTAGGTGTGACTTGGTTAATTAAAACCCCGTCCAAAGTAGCCTGTGTGCCTTCCATCATAGAAGACGCCAAAGCTTCTTTTTGCTGTAAAGTTGGCATAAACCACGAACTGTCAAGTTTGCTATCTCTAATTTTTTCCCTGTAAACTTCTAGCTTAGAACTAGCATCAATAAGGTCGTCGATAAAAATATCGTAATTTAAGCACCCCTTATTTAAGGGTAATGTAGCGGCAACGAATGGAACGGAAGCATCCATTTTCATATAAAATTCCTCCCTTCTTTTTCCAGATTACCACATTAAGAATCAAATGTCAAGTATTTTGATTCTTAATTATGCAAATATTTCTTTTTAAAATCAAAAACAGCCCGGAAGAGCACAACAACTGCTCTCCCCGGGCTTTCTTTACGCCTATATAATTGCGCCGCTCGAATCTGTCTGCAGCATCTGGCATTCTTTCAAATCGCCGAACGATTCCTCAAAGAAATAGTAATCCTTCCCTGCAATGGTGCGAAAGCCTCTGGCGGCCTTACCTACCTTCGGCTCAAAATAATACCATCTGCCGCCTATCTCTTTCCAATCTTCCAGCATAGCGCCAGTGGAATCCAAGTAGTACCACTCGCCTTTGTCCTTAATCCAGCCGGTGGCCATAGCGCCGTTTGCTTTGAGGAAGTACCATTTACCCTTGTCTTTCAGCCAGCCTGTTTTCATGTACCCATCCGATTGCAGATAGTACCAAACCCCATTGACCTTTTTCCAGCCCACGACGTCTTTCCCGTTTTCCCGGTAGCGCCACTTGCCGTTTTGTTTGTACCAGCCGTCGTTTCCCGACGGAGTCGGCGGTGTGACGGGGTTTGCGCCTGTTTCCAGCAGCTTGCCGTCGAGGTAAACGCCGTCCACCGCCCAGGCTTCAAACAGCGGCAATGGGAAGCCCTGACGGGCGCTCCAATCAACGATAGAATAAGGCATGGTGAAGAGTCCCTTTTTGCCGAAGCCCTCGCCCCAGGAATTGAGGACGGTAAAGCCCTGCTTGTTCCAGCCCACGATGAGCATCATATGGCCGCCCGCCATGGGCTCCAGACTGCCGCCGTCGATGCGGGGTTCGGGCATGATCGGGTTCTGGGCCGTGATTTCATAGAAGCTTTTGAATACAATGGTGCCTACGAGGACGCTTCCGTAGTAATAGACAGCCCGCTTCACCTCGTCCACCGTATTGCACTGATAGTAGTTCTTGATGCGGATGTTCTGGGCCTTTGTTTTGAAGCTCTCGAAATATTTCTCGAAAGTTTCGATGGCTTTTGGGACTTCCTCCTCGTAGGGGTAGTCAGTAAGATACAATCCCCCATCCTTTTGTGCAGCTTTTAAAAGGCCGCGGGCCTCTGTTCCTTCGCCCTTATTCTCCGAGTAGCGGCGGTTGCCGTAGTACCAGGGAAAGCTCACCTTCTGGTACTTTCCGGCCTTTTTGAGGCCGATTTCCACGTGGGCGGAAAGGGCGTGTGTCCCGCAGTTTTGATATTCCCCCTGGTCGTGGACTTTGATGCCTGAAATGTCGGTCTGGTAGCTCTCGGGCAGCGTCTCCGCGCCGTATGTAGCCCCGAACACATAGTCCCGGGGGTCTAGTTCCGTTTGGATGAGGCCGAGGCCCCTTTTTTCATATTCGCTCATAATATTCTCCTTACTTTAAATGTCCGTATTCATCAGTCTCAAGCAATTGGCACTCCTTTACTCCGTTATATGATTGTGGAGCAAAGCAGTATATTTTCCCGTCAATGAGCCGAGGCCCTTTTTCGGCAATCCCGGCGCTATCAAAGTAATACCAGCAGCCATCAATAAATTCCCAGTCGCCTTTAAAGGCTCCGTATGTCCAGCCCTTGGTAGTCTCTACCCACTTGTATATTGCCGTGGTGTTTGGGATTCCTAAAAAAGCGGCGGGATTGGTGCGGATGTTGTTCGGCGTCCGCACCTCAAAGTGGCAATGAGCACCGAAGCTGTGCCCGGTATTGCCCATAACGCCCAATTTAGTGCCGACTTGGACTTTGTCTCCTACCTTGACGGTCCTGGAATCCATGTGGCAGAAGAAATATCGGTTGCCGGAAGCGTCGTCTACCCGGACGTAGTTTCCCCACTCCCAGGTAATGTTGCCGCTGGATTTTGGGACCATAGTGGAGGACTTGACGATACCCGCAACGGGGCTAATGATGTTTTTGCTGCTCAGTCCTACAATATCAAGGCCGCCGTGAGAGGCGCTATATCCCTGCGTTACTTTGTAGTTGTCTGCAAAAATCCGCTTCATAGCCTACTCCTTCTTTGCTTTCAGTTCCTTCATAATTTTATCTGCCTCAATCGCTTCAGCAGTAAACGAGTTATTCTTCCACCATGCCCAGAGGGATGATCCCACGGTAAGCAGCAAGGTAAATCCCTCATATGCCTGTTCGTCCGACCAGGGCAGCGGATTGTGCCCTGAAATGGTCAGGATTTGATTGAGCAGCGCAAAAATCAATACGCCTGTCCGTGCAATAGTGCTGATTGATAAGTTTTTCATTCTATTTCCTCCTTTTTCTCAGTAGGTAGCTCCATAAGGCTGTCCATCAGCCCGGTCACTGTCCCGTTGCCGCCCAGATTGTGGTACTGCTCATAGAGCCGCCTCACATTCTCCCGGGCGTAAATGGGGCAGCAGCCCTTGTCCATGTAGTGGTTGTATGCGCTGATGATGCGGTCGCGCAGGAGGGCTTGCATCCCGAGTTTGATTGCCTCCTGCTCTTCGATGCGCTTTGACACACGCTTGGAGAGAAAGCTGAAAGCCGTCCCAAGCCCTGCGAGAATTGAACCGAACAGCGCCTCAAGCCAGTATTTTGCGATAAAATCTATCATACAGGAATATCCTCCACAGGCTCATCAGTAATTGTGGGTTCCTCCGGCGCCACCAGCACCGGACACGCCGCGTCGATCTCCGCCGCGTCCGCTTCGGTGAGCATTCCGCGGGCGATGTAGTTGGCTGTCATGGTGATGATTCCCGGCCGGGAAAACTCCCCGCTTTTGTAGCCGCCGATGATTCCCTCTTTCAGCCATTCTTTCAGGTTAAACATCTAATGTCCCTCCTAATGCAATAATCGCGCTTGTCAATTGGTTGATGATCTTGTTGCTGTCCCGGTTATATGCCACGTCGATTTCTCCTGCGTCGGCATACACCGTTGTCGTGGGATAAACCGCCGGGACTGTCTGCGGGTCGTGCTGAGTGGTGGTTGGGGTTTGCAGTTCATAGTAGATGGTGACGGGGGTTCCGGCGGCGTGCTGGGCGGCTAACCACTCTTTCAATCCCTCCGCCGTAGTGATATTGTGGGAATGGTTGAGACGGATGTACAAAGTACCGCCGACGGCGTTCCCATAGATTCCGTCATAGGTATACGTCTCAGAACCGCTGACAATAGTGCGGCAAATCAGGTGGGTGCAGTCTACAATACCTCCACCCATGGGAAGGCCCAGATAGAAAAAGGAGCTGGTTTCATTGCATTGGTCGGAAAGGATATTCCAGTTTTCTGTCCCATCCAGCGTCTTTTTCCCAATCCTCCGCGTCTCCACCCCCGTCACCGCGTCATACTCATCACAGACGCCGTTTGAAAGGCTCATCAGCGGTTCCAGGGCGAGGAGTGGGTAATCGGAACCGGTGTAGGGTTCGTAGGAGGTAGCGGTAGATCCGACTTCCAGCTGAGGATATACCGTAATTCCAGCCGACAGATCTGTGTTCAGGGAGATGTTAAAATATGCAATGGTAAATTCGGCAGCTTCCTGTAATGTGAAAGTGCCGGTTTTGTATCCCGGCGTGATGTAAAAGCTAACCCCACTGGGCAGCGTTCCGGCACTTAATGTATAAGTTCCTGCCGGGAGACGAATCTCCAGGTTACTCCGTGCAAGATAAATCGATGACGCCCCCGTCCCGTCGTTTACCCCTTGTATCGTGATGGAGCCATCGGCATTTTTGGTCGCGGTGATTCCGAAGCTGGTTTGGGTATCGCTTTCAAATTTGTATGGAAGCAGATTCTTTCCACACACCGTTACCTTCGTTGGCTCCACCCCACTGATACTTGCGATATTATCCGGCGACTTCTCTGCCTCTGGATTTGCGAGGACTTCCGTCGTCGCGCCTTGTACAGCGGCTTTAAGGAGCAGTGTGTTTTCCGCCACGTCGGGTAGGATTACCATTGCGCCGGATTTCTCGCCTACAAATGCATTGGCAAAAGCTTGGCGGGAGTCGGATTTGGTGTAAGCGTCGACTTCGTTATCCCAAATAGCCTCCCCATCTGAATTCCAACGAAGAATCTGCCCAGACTCTCCTCCATGCGGAACATGTTTGTTTCCGCTATCTGTTGGATGCACATAGTTATTGGCGTTTGATTCTACGCCATCTAGTTTCGCCTTGTCTGCCGCACTCATGAATCCCGCCGTGTCTGTAGTCGCGTTAGGAGCAAACTGCATCCAGGGATACCACGTAAATGGCCCTCCGCAAAATCGGATTTTGCAGCCGCTTCCAAATCTGGGCATTACCACTTGTCGCACCTGTTCGCCGTAGCTAAAAACGAGTCCATACAGACCGGTTCCCCCTGCTGCGCCCTCAAAAGTGGGAACGTTTGCAGCATTGTTATCGCTGTAATAGAATCCAGGCTTTATTGCGTCGTTCCAGTCGGTCACTAAAATAGCTTGTTCAAACATTTCTGCGCTCGCTGCTGCCGCCGTCGCGCTTTGAGCCGCACTGTTTTTTGATGCTTCTGCTTGCGCCGCGTATCCCTGCGCGTTTGTAGCAAATAACATTGCTTCCCCTGCGCTGCTTTCCGATGCTGTTGCGCTGTTTGCCGCGCTTGTAGCGCTCGCTTGCGCATCCGATGCGCTGTTTTCCGCTGCGGTTGCAGAATTTTGTGACGCAGTAGCTGATTGGGCTGCTGACTGAGCGGAAGCGTTGGCAGCATTGGCAGAAGCGGAAGCTTCGCTGGCAGAATTGGCCGCATTTGTCTCATGAGTTTTTGCGGCGTTTTTGCTGGAAAGGGCGGATGATGCCGAACTGGAAGCACTTTCTGAGTATCCTTTTGCCTCTTGCACTAATGATGATGCTTGAGTCAAAAACTGGTCGTAAATATCAGGAGTGACGGGAATAACGGGTTCTCCATCTAGCGCTCTTAAAATATTAACCGCGCTGTCCCCTTCTGATTGCCACAAGAAATGGCTCCCATCCGCGCCGTTTCCTTCGACTTTTAACTGCAAATTAAGTTTGCCGGGATAGGATGTCTGTGGCGGCTTGAGTGTCCACCATAAAGTAATCTCTGAATTTCCGACTTGCGGGGAAAAAGAAACAATACTCCTTCCATTTTCAGAATTTTGGCAAACCATTGTAATAGTGTACAAAGATAAATCATTTCCATCAAAAAAGCGAGGAAGAATCAATTTTACTTCCTCACTGTTCTCGTCGTTCTGCACAGCAATATTCTGTATCGCTGTCGGGATGTTGATTTTCCGCTCAGTAATGGTAATCGGCGGCTCAGTATCTGGATTCGCTGTGCGAAGCATTAAATTCGATCGGGCAAAAACCGCTGGTTGCGGGCTCGCGTCTTGTATTGTTCCCGCCACGATAAAACGAGTTGGTAAGCTGTGCCAAAGTTCCGATTCCAGGCCAGAAAATTTAAGGGCAACATGCAAAAATCCCTCTGTCTGTGTCACCTGATTTCCCACACGCCAAGTCAGGATCATTCGATCTCCTTCTAGCTTACGGTCATCTTCACTAATCGGAACATATCCTGGTTCCCCACACGAGGATTTAAAAAGGACATACGCTATCCCGCTGCTGTACAAATCTACTCCGTTGTAGATTCGAGGGAGTTCAAACTCGTAGACCTCTACCTGATTGTCCCCCGTCACGCCGATCATTGTATCATGCTGTTTGATTTCCCTGCCCTCTACTTTAAATCGCATTGGTCTCTCCCCTTTCATGGTGATTAATTTTGACATCTCCCTGTTGTATCTGAGTTACGATATCTTGCAAAACGCAGATGCTGTCCAACAGTAGTTTAAGATTAGTTGTTCCATGCACCTCAACCCGATTCAACGCCTGGATAACAGCTATTAGATTCTTTTCCACATTGTTCTCCTTATGATATTTCGGTAATAATCCCTCGTGTCACTCTGATAAAGGTCCCGTCCGCAAGAGTAAAAGTACCGGTCTGTCCATATTTACTGTCAATATATACTTCGCAGTTGTTTCCGATCCAAAGCCGGCTGGAAGCGTATAGGTCTCCGTATACACTCAAATTAGTTTGTACATAAAGATCACTGTAGTCCACGATAACGTCACCGGATGGGCCTCCAAGGGTGATATCCCCGCGGCCTGAATAGATGGTAATATCCTCTACCGCGCGAATTTCAGTGTACCCGTTAGAATTGTTGATGGTATTCCCGGAACCCCACGACAAAGAGGAACCTGTGATGGAAGAGCCCGTAATGTTACCGGATAAATTCAGATTGCCTCCTGCGTCAAACGACATGACATCACGGCTTCCGTTGTTCACATGTAGCCCGCCGTTATAGATGGTAAGGCCACTATTCTCCGTCAGGGAAACTTTCGTACTGTTTACAGCGGCTTCAATTGAGTTTGCCGTCTGGGTGACAGAAGATACATCGCCTTGTAAATTGCTGACCGAAGTATGTATCCCGGATAAGTCAATATTTATCGAGGAAATTTCTCCATCAATTGACTCCACGCTGGCAGTTAATGAGTTTGCGGTCTGCTTTAAAATAGAAATATCCCCTGTTTCTGCATCGTATAGCCTACTTATCGTCTCATCCACTGTCCGCGTCAGCTCATTGGTTTTTCCTTTGAGATTGGTAATCTGCCGATTGGTTTCCGTTACCTGTGTGGGCCTGACCTGGCTTCCAACAGCTTCCCATTCATCCGTTAGGCCCATTACCCCTGAGAGTTTCCGAGACATAATAACAGCTTTTACCGTCTGTCCTTTTTTGGTGTTTACCGTAATAACTTCTCCCGGCTGTATGAGAGGGCTTCCACGAACTTTCAGTTTATATGGCGTATAGCAAAAATCCTTGACGGCATTAAAAATAGCGGTCACTGCCGGCCTTAACTGACTGTCGGTTTCCGCGTATAAAAGAGGATTATCCGCGATTGTGTAGGCATTTTCACCTGTACCAACAATAACCCCGATATCATTCTCTGTGACCTTTACCTGAACTTTGTCTATCTTTTGTACCTGGTAATCTGAAAAGCTAAGGTCAAAATACTGGGTGTAGTCCGTAGTATGCCCCAGGTCGTTATACCATGAAAGGGCTAAACTGCCCGTCGGCGTAATATAGGCAAACCGCGCCGCTGCTTCGGCAATCCATTGTAACACTTCTCTCCCGGTAATGTCGTCGGCTTCTATTGTTTTGGCAACCAGATAATCTTGATTGGGGAATGTCGCATTTACCAACGGAATCCCTACCTCACTGCATAAAGATTGTAAGAGGCTTTTTAAAGAAATAGGGAAACTCAATTCGGAAAACCACTCGGCAACGGGCACATCAAATTTTGTCATCCGGTCATATGCCTTTACGCTGATGGTCCTCTCATTTTTACGCTCCGGTTTTTCCGCGATAAAATATCCCATTGATTTCAACTCAAAGGATTGCTCTACAAAATCGCTGACCAATTGGTTTTTATACTCTTTTGCATATTCCTTCAAAATGTCTCCTGAGAGCGACCAGGAAGCCGACTGTTCGCAAAAACGGATAACCTGTTCTTGCTGAAACGTGGATAATGATGGAGAAGAAAGCTTTGTAATCTGTGTGTCTGACACCGAATAGGAGGTCACATAAGGAGTTTCATTGTGGCAGCAATACAATTTCCCCTCTACATAAAAAAGAGCCTTGACGGGCTTGTCAGGCTGAGGCAGATTGTCTACAGGAGTTTCGCTTTTCCAGACAGTGAGGTAAGGAGCCCTTCCACTCCCCCCAAATATCCACTCACCATGTGGAAGCACAACATCTTTTCGGGCAGTTCGGTAAATGTCAAGATTGCTCTGTTCGGCTGTTTGGGCCGCCGCCCAGTACTGAAATTCCTTCCCTGCAATATCTTCACTCTGTATTGTCCCATTATAATCCAGTACATCAAACGACAATTCCGAGGCACAGGCGCTCCCCAACGTCAATTCCGACCCTGTGTTGACGCTCTGGAAAAGGGTCAGGTTTTCCTGTATCTCTGCTGCCGTCAACACCATATCCCCAAAGTCCATAAATACCCGCTTTGGGAGGCTGTCATCTTTATAAAGATTAATATCCATCTTTATCACCTATTTCTCGATGCAGTTAAACTTGACGCCCATCCAGTACCCACCATAAAAAACGGCGCTGTACAGATCAGAACTCTTGCTAGAACAATAACAAGTAATGGTATTTGTCCCCTTTTCTGGGTCGAGATAAGTCAGCTCAAAAAACACCGGGGATAGCATTGGGATCAAAAGTTGCATTTCTTCCTGCGTCAACCGGTCATAGGTAAAGGATATCTTCCTTACGCCCTGCCGTGCCCGTTCCCGGTGCAGAGTGCCATCCGCTGTTCGCTCCGCGCTGGTTTCTAAGTCTTCGATGGATACGCTGGCAGAGGTTGGTGAAAAAATGGGCTTTCCGTTGATTTTGTAGATTTCTGAATATGGCAAAAGAAGCACAGTATTCCCTCCTTTAAGCAAAAAAGCACATCAGCATATAGCTTGTATGCTTTAAAGTATAAAAATCAAATATAAAATCAAATACAAAAGTGAATATATACTATCTTGTAAAATTATGTTATTTTATTAATATATTAGTCATTTCTTATAAATATAAGGGGTTGTTTTTATGAAAAAAGTTCTTATTGCATGCCTTGTACTTACTTCCATCCTTTGCTTCTCTTCCTGTACGGATACAAACCAACCTGTAAACAAAACCAGTTCAGATTTGCAGTCAAGTCAAGAAAGCAGCGAATCTTCTGAGGAATCTATCCCTTCTGCTGCAACTGTAGGAGAAACGTTAGAATACAATGGCCTAAAGATAACATTAGATTCAGTTGAAAATTATGTTGACAGCGGAGATTTTATTATGGATGAGCCCGAAGAGGGAAAGCAATTTGTGGTTTTGAACTTCACGGTATTGAACGAAACCGGGAAGGATGATCACATCAACATGTTTTACCAAGAAGCCTACTGCGACGATATCGCAATTGATTCTGAAGCACTACTTTTTAATCACTCCGGAGAAACCATATGGGGCGATGTCGCCAATGGTAAAAAACGGGTAGGATATGTGGCTTACGAGTTACCAGAGGGTTGGCAAAAATTTGAGTTTAATTACAAGGTTGCAGGGAACCAAAAAATGGAATTTGTTGTCACGCCTGATAGCATAGCTTAACAAGTAGGGAGCGGAGAAAAAACCGCTCCCTTTTTTGTTACACTGGAACTTTTCCAGTACGTTTAAATTGATTCTCTCGATATTTCTGTGCTGTTTTACCGACTACATCACCGTCGATTTCTAGTGTTGGGTCAATCTCCCTGATTGCTTCGATTACCTGGTCAATCTTTTGGGCAAATGCCAAAACAAGAGGAGAATTTGCCTCCACCATTAAATCGTACAGCATACTTTGAGGGGCTACAATTTCAGGATTGCTTGACGCTCCTGCGTACTCTCCCATCATTGCAAGGGTAGGCTGCTTGATGACGCCGCCGGAAGCCAGTTTTGGTACTCTTCCAATTGTTACCTCTGGGATAACGCCTACTCGGAAGGAGAATCCCATTCCGATCTTATCAAGGATATCGCTGGCCCCGGAAAGGAAGGAATTTACTTTATTAATAAGGCTGTTAATCCCGCCTATAATCCAGTTAATAGCTTTTTCGACTCCGCCTAGAATTCCATTCCAAATTCCTATAAAGAAATTTCCGATTCCTGTCCACATCGCGTTCCACCCGCGTTTGAAATTTTCACAGAAAGTATCAAATCCGGCTTTTATTTTGTCCCAGATGTTTATGAAGAAATCTTTGACCTTGTTCCAAATAATTTTCCAATTTTCGAGCACACCCTCAATTTGTCGTTTAATCGCGTTATAGATGGTTGTTAAGATGTTACCCAAGAAATGGGAAATCGCATCCCAGATTCCAGTAAAGAAATCTTTAATTCCCTGCCATGCTTTTTCCCAATCGCCGGTAAATATTCCAGTGATAAAGTCGATGAGTCCGCCAAATATTTTGTAAATATCGGCCATTAAATCAGAAATAGTCTTAACCACACCATTAATAACTGTAACAATTACATCGAAAACTGTCTTTAGACTATTGATAACGACATCGATCAGTCCGATAGAATCGCAAAAGTCCCAAATAGCCTTAATGCATTCATACAGCTTAATACCGTATTTCATAGCAGCGTCTACAAGATTCAAAATTCCGTCTACAATTCCAGAAATAATGGATTTAAATCCTTCCCATGCAGCATCAGCAATGGGTTCCAAAAACTTCCAAATTCGGGCTGTGATTTCTCCTAACAGGGTTCCTATCTGTGTAAAGGTTTCGGTATGCTCCGTAAACCAATTCCCTATTTTGGCAAACATTTCCTGCAAAAATACCAACGCATCTTTAATCTTGCCGCCAGCCCATTCCGCAATGGGCACAAGGCCAATGTTGACAAAATTTTGTAATCCAGGTGTGACAGCCTGTACAGCATCATTAAGCATCGCAAAGAGCGAGGAAAGCGTGTTGATTGCCTCATAAACGATTCCGGGGATGTCAAGGGCTATCGCAATAGGAAATACAATGCTTTGTGCCGCATTAATGGACGACATCGCCAATTCAAAGCCGTTTAAAAGGGCGTTTTTCAGGGCGGTTCCATAATCATATGAGTTGACCTGCTTTCCTAACTCAGAAAAAAAGTTTTTGAAGTTATCAAGGACATCTTCAAGCCCCAAATCCATCATCTGGTTCTTGATTGCCTTCAACTTCTCCACAATGGTATCGGCCATTTTCTCATAAGGGCTTTCGCCCTCCGGCCAATCCAATGTGGGAACATCCCATTCATAGCCGCCGCCTGATCCTGCGCCGCCGGTGTCCTTATTAGTATCCTTCTGGATAACTTCCAGCTCATCAAACCCCGCAAGGGCGTTTTTGGCTTTCTTGGCATTGTCGGCTACATCTTTTTCGGCGTCTGCAATGTCCCCGAACCCACCAGCTATGTTCTGCTGTTGTTTCTGTTCGGCCTTGAAATCCCTGCCGAACAGACTATAAGTGAACGTCGCAAGTGCATTTCCCACTCGTTCCAGCAGCACGGCCAGCGCGTTTAGCCACGGAAGTACCGCTTGGATAAATGGCATAAAGGCATTGCCGATTGCTCTTCCTGCCGCCGTTAGCTGGCTTTTCAGGACACGGAGCATGTTGGCTGGGCTTTGTATCGTCCGCGCCATATCTCCTTGGGCGTTGCTGGTCTGTTTGAGGATAGTTAGATAACGGGCAATGATTTTTTGCTGGTCAGTCATTTCCTGACCACTCTTAATCAATCCGTATTGCAATGCCGTTTGTTCGATGTTTGCTGCTGTCAAGGATACGCCGTATTTGTACATTGCTCTGGGCATACCCTGCAAACCGCTCTGCATATTCTCAAAGACCTGAGACGGATCCGCCTCATACAGGGAAGCCATATCATAGGCAAGCTGGGTGAGAGACGTTGACATCTTAAAGGACGTCTTCTCTCCGATGCCCATAGACGTGGTGAAATTCTGCATGGTGGCAAGCATCTGCTTGCTTTCCATAATATCCACGCCAAAAGCCTTTTTTAAGCGCTGGGCGAATTCTTCTGCGGAGCCTGCGGCGTTTTTAAACGCTACATCAAACATATTCTGTATTTCAGGCGCAGAGATAGCAGACTCGATTCCGCTTTTTATAAATCCAAATAGCGCCCGGAAGCCTTTGTACAGCACCGCCGCGGCTAGCACCCGCTTGATAACCTGTCCTAGCTTTAAGAAAGCGCTCTTTGCTTTACTAGCAGACTGTACAGCCACGGTTCCATACTTCTTAGTAGCGGTTATCGCTTTTTCCGTCGCGGCCTTCACACGGTCCATGCCGGCTCCCAGATCGGTTTTTCCGGCATCGCTGTCCAACTTCTCTTTAGCCTCTTCTGCGCGGTTTAAGGACTCTGCCAGTTGGTCTGACTGCCGAATCATCCGGTTTAACTGTCCTTCGGTGTTGAGAATCTGCCCTTCCATCTTTTCTAGGCCGCTGCTGTCTGGATTAGGAGCGTTCAGAGCCTTTTCATAGGCTTCTTTCAATTGAGCCAGCTTTTGTTTCAGTAGCTCTATTTTTCGATTGAGGACTTCAAGATCGGTTTCTCCAGAACCATTAATCTTACCGATTTCTTCCCGAATTCGGCTAATAGAAGCGGCGTATTTGTCCGCGTTTTTATTGAGGTAATCCTGTACATTACCGAGAGGTGTGACGGTCGGAGCAGCACCAGTAAGATTGACTGGTTCCCGAATAGGGCCGTCTGACAGCGATTTATTTTGCTGTTCCAGACGCGCTGTGGCTCTCGCTACCGCCTCTTCTATGTCTCTCTGTTGCTGGATTACCTCTTCGGCTCTTGCCCGGTCTTGCGCCAACTGTTGGGCGTTGCGAGCTTCCTGTGCCTTTTGCTGTGCGACAGCTTTTTCCGATGCGGCTTTTGCCTTATCGATAACAGCCTGTGCTTTTGCCTGTTCTGCTTGGGCTTTCGCTTGCGCAGCAAGCGTCTTTGCCACCTGCTGTTGTACTTTCTGAGCCGCAACCTGGGCCATAGCTTGATATTTAGCCGACTCTGCCTGCATCTTCTGCATAGGAGTGGCCAGTTGCTTCAAAGCGTTCTGCGTTTGCTGGATCTGGGCCTTCATCTCAGGAGTGTTAAATAGGTTCTGCATCTGGGCTTTTACCTTATTCAAATCCTTAAGTGCTTCTTCCACCCTTGCTCTGACCAGTATTTCGAGCTCTTCTACTGTAATATGCACAATATAATCCCCCTTTCTATGAAATACTAAACCCCGAGAAATCTGCGCCAGATAAGCGCCTGTTCTTCTGGGGAGACCGCCCGCTTCTTTTCGACTTTGAACAAATCTGGATACAGTTTTTCTTTAGTGAGAAATACTTGGTGTTTCCCACCAAATGGAGAGATAGAAAGAACCTGCCTTGCCTGATTTTCCAGCATGATGATTTGTTCTTTCGCCCTTTCATTGCGGGCTTTAGATTGCTCGTAAATGTATTCACCCGCCTGTCTGAGGGTCATTTCCTCAAATTCAAGCGGGTGAATTCCTTCTCTGTATGCGTGAACGCGAAATTCCTGAATTATCTCACGGACGCTGCCAGGGCTTGTCCTGCCACATCCGTCGCCACTGTCTTGGCAGCAGATGCCATAATCTCGCCCATATCGAAGCCCACCATCGGATCCTGCGCCATCTTTTTGAGTTCTTCCTCCGGCAGCTTCTCCTTGAAAAAATACCGGTCGTTCATGGCAAGGATTAAATCCTGATAAAGCTCAAAAACGGTTTTTTCATGCTCTTGCTGGTAGTCGTCCAAAAAATCATAGACTTCATTGATGTTTTTAAATTCCTTCTCCGTCAAGGTCAAGAGGCACATCGCCAAGGTCCTCAGTTTCGCATTGTTCGCCTCCTGAAAGAGGAACGTCCGCAAATCCTTGCATTGAAGCCGCTCCTCCAAAAGAGCTACTAACCGGTTCTTCAACTGCAAGGTTACTGTCTTCTTCTCGGTTTCTAAGATCATATACCATTATCCCCCTTCAAGATCCACTCGGAAGGCCGTCCATGGTCGTCGGAACGCTAGATTTCCCGATTTTCAGGGTACATTTCACCATGTCGTCTAATGCAACCTCGCCGAGGCTTACCGATACGCTGCCCTGCCATTTTACAACCAGGGGCTTTGCACTGGATCCGCTGCCTGCGGAGGCATCTGGAAGTTTAACATACCAATAAATTGGATCTCCCGCTTCTTCCAGCGCGGCCAGCGCGCTATACTGCTCTTTGTAGTAAAGCAATTCAATTTCGATGGTCTCATACGCTCTCACACCCTGAACGGCAAACTCTGTCCTACTTTCCAGCGTCCGGTAGGTAATATCCTCCGGCGCAGAAATGATAGTGGGAATACTTTGTACGCCAAATACTTGTTTTAGTCCGGTATCCTCGGTTTCCGCGTAGTAAAGTTCAGTAGTTACCGACGCTACGGGAGGGGTTAAAGTAGTGCTTACTTCTGCCATAATGTCAACTCCTATCTATTTTGGTCAAATGTGTTTGTAATGGCGTTCCATCGGCATTCATAATAATTGCCGAACCGCCACTTTTTGGTAATGTCATCAAATTGTTCCGGTGTTGGAAGATTGGGCTTGAGATTGATTGTAGTGAGCTGCTCTCTCACCTTATCGGCCAAATCCATAGCCTTGTATACATCATCGGCCCAGACTTCTACCTTTAATGAAAAATCATAGCTCCAACCGCTGTATTTTTGCCGGGGAAGCAAATCACTGACTACAACGCATGGAAAACGCGCCTTTGCCGTAGGATTTTGGATCAGGACGTTTTGCGTCGTCAATCCTGGTGTTTCAGCCAATTTTCCAAGAATCGTTTTAAAAACAAGACCGGTATTCAAAGAATAGTGCTTCATCCGTTCACCACACTTTCAATCAGTTCCCGAATTGCCTCTGCAACTGCCCCTATGTTGTTATCCCGCATTGCGAACGCTGCGGGGCGCATAAATGGATGGGGATGTGTGCCCCGGATCATGTAATACCGATCTCCCTCCGGTGTTTCTGCCACCGGGAAATTATATCCGCTCAAATCGGCCATATCCTCGTGTACAAACCACGGAAGACCTGCTGCCGCTTTTTCAGAAATGTGTCCGGGACTTTCTGAATCCATGTAAATACCAGTACCGAACTCCAAAAATCCGGCGTGAAAAAAATCGGTGTAAACCCGTCCGCCCACCTCGGCGTTTTGTACTTTAACGATTTCCACCTTTATTCCCTGATTGCTCTCTCCGCTTGCCACATTCTTAAGCCGATAGGCATAATTAGCGGTGTTTTCAAGGGCAGTCTCAATTCCTTTTCCCGCTGCTTGAACCAGTCCGTTTATAATTCCATTTAATCCGCTTCCTTTGGTTTTACACACCACTTCAATGTCAATCATTTCCTACCAACTTTCTGGCCGTTGCAGTAGTGGGATTACGGATTGTTTTCACTCCGATACGGGATGGAATAATGCTCAACACCTCATAATCACCTGGGCCATAATCATCGTAGGTACTGTCGCCAACGGTGAAAACGCCTTGTTGCTCCGGCTTTTGAAGGTATAGGACATCCCCTTTTTGCAGATCGGGGAGGGAAAGGAAATCTAGGGTAACTACCCTGTTTGTCACCTGTCCAAATATCCGCTGCTCCATTTCGTTTGACATGTATTGAATGTTCACATATGAAAATTCCCGCAGATTGGTATTTCCGCCCTGCGGGATTCCGTCTGTGATCTCTTCCAACGGCGTTGCTGCCCAGATGGTGCATCGGTCAAATAATCGAGCCATTTTTAAAACCTCGGCTTTCGTTCAGATATGGCTACACTTTTCAATTTGGAGAGCAGGTCGCTATAGGTATAGGTCTGTCCTCCTACGGCGCTCCCATCAAGTCCTTCATCTCCGTGGGCGTTGTAGCTCGCGACTGTGTTCTCGACAACCTGGGAGGCAGTTGCGGGCGGCATCTCTTCATCCTCACTGAGCCGGAGGAAGGACGCTGCCACGCTGTACCAGTGTTCAAGGTTAATTTTGAGCAAGTCGTCGTTTACCGGCCCCTCAGGGAGATAAGTTTTTGCTTTCAATAAGTATTCCTGCTCGTTTTTCATAGCCCTCCTCCAAGATTAAGCCCCAGCAGCTACTTCCTTCGTATTGACCGGATTGGATGCATCGTTGGCAATAAACACACTGCGGCTATATGCAGGTTTGGTAAAGCTCTGGGAAATGCCGGTGAACTTACCATGATACCATTCAGGGCCATGGTCTAAGCCGATCTGTCCAAAGAGCTGATACTTTTCTCCCGCTCCGGTTTTTGCCAAAGGCTCCAGGAAAAAGTTACCCTTGCCGGGAACCGGCTGATATACGGGAGCAATTACGCTGAGATTCAACAGGAGCGCAGTTCCCTTAGGCAGGCATTCGCCTAGATACAGGTAAACCACACCGATGGGTGTAATGACGCTGGAAAGAGCAATACCGTTGATTTCACGTGCAGCGGGTACCACAGTCAACCCGTTTTGTACCGCATCGGCGTTGATCTGGAAAAGCGTTGTAGCGTCGCACCACAATGTCAGGCCGTCAGTAGGAGCGTTGGCCCCATAGATTTTCTTCACCATATCGGCAATGTCCCACAATCCCAAGGGCTTGCTCCCCATTGCGGTGGTATTGGTGGTAATAGCCGTGACAAGGCCCCTAGTCTTATTAACTTCGCTGTCAGTAGTAGCCTTGTTATATGCACCATTAATAAAGGTGTACTCAATATCCCGGTTTACCTTCTGAACTTTGGTCGCGACCTGAAAATCCAGCTCATTTACAGGGTTTGCCGTCTGATTTGCGATATTAACGCCAGACAAAGTTCCCATGTTGGACTGCTTGGCGTACGAAATTCCGACGGACTCCTGGAAAATCTGGGTGACATTGGTTTTCTGGGCGCGGGTCACAACACTGGCATCGGGAGCTGTTAAAGAAGCGGTTTCGCTAATTGCAGGCTGTGCGCCATCCCCACCTGCGGTGTATTCCTGTCCCGTTACAAACTCCACATGGTTTGTGGTTTTCGCCCTGCTTCCAATAATTGAGGAAAGCGGGGTTCTGGTGTTGCCCTTATTAAAGAGCATACCGGAGTAATTGAGTACTCCGAAACTGGTTGCAAACTGATCTGCCATAAAATTTCATCTCCTTGTTATTTTTGGCTGTTGGCCAATCGCGTATAGTACGCAATCGCCGTCATGTCGTTGTTCTCCTGAGCCTGTCTGAGCAGCTCCGAATAATCGGTTCTTGTGTTGCCCTGCACATGGGTTTCAGGAGATGCTTGTTTAAGTCTGCTGTTGACTTCCTGCTGTACCGATACTTGGAACAGTTTAGACATAGATTTGATTTGATCGCTGACGGTTTCGGCGCTCATTGCCTTAAAATCCAGCAGGTCAAGCAGCTCTACAGGAAGATTTTCCTTCCCTGCAAGCTTGACTGCTTCGTCTTTGAGTTTGTAGGCGTTAAGCTCTGCTTGTGCGTCCTGTGCCTGCTTAATAGCCTGTTCCTTTTCATAGTTCAGGCGGTCTTCAGTGGACATTTTAGCGAGCTTTGCTGCTTCGGTCTCCTGATTTTTCATGGCTGACACAGCATCGTTAGCCGCCTTTATCCGTTCGGCATTGACGATTTTATTGACCTCATCCCGTGTGTAAGTCTTTTCCGTCTTTTTGGCCGTCTCTTCCTGCGAAGCTGCATTCTCATTGCCGGATTCCGTTTTGGACTCTCCAGCTTTTGAGGCCTCTTCCGTTGCTTGTGCGCCTCCATCCGAATAACGCCGCATCAAAATCTGTCTCATTTCGTCTTTCAGCATTGTGTAACCTCCTTGCGTTCACGCCCGCCGGCATATATTTGAGTTCACGCCCTCCGGCAAATAAATATATACGAAAAGAACGCCAGCCACCCCGAAGGACAACCAACGTTCTTGACGTCAAAATATGTAATTTTTAGAAGTACTATTTTCGATTATTCTTGCTTTTCCCAACCGATACAGCCGTACCGATAATGATAGCGATAACCTCCGCAAATATCGTGCAGATAACACCCGCCCAAAACGGATCTACATACATAGCTTATTCCTCCTTTGGTTCAAATTGTATTCCGTGGTCTCCTTCGTACGGATTATCGTGCGAAACTTTACCCGTCCAAATTTCAGGTGGGATTCCATCTGGAAAAGCTTTACATTGGTACAAGTCGTCCGAATGCATTTCCCAATATTTGCAATTGATACAATTGGAACTGAATATCATATATTCGTATGGGTCCCCGTCAAACATAGGGCTCTGTTCCATTTCTTTATCGTATTCTTCCAGATACTTATTTTTCATCGTCATTCATCCCACCTAATTAAATTTATGGTAAATCCGTAACGCCTTGACATGCGGCGCATAATCAATCGCTGCAACAGATAATCTGCCTGTTCTGGATCCAGCGCCCCAGCAGACATCCTTCGGGAGATTGGGCCGTAATATTTCGGAATCATGGATTGATATTCTCGTTTCATTGCTTCTTTCGAACTTGGCGTCACCTTCCACTGTTTGGGCTGTTTGACTGAAAATACCCCGTGTTTTGTTACCGCCCTGACTTCTTTCATATCGAAAGCCCAGAGATTAAATAAATCCGACGGTGAAAGAGGACCATTTCCTGGGTGATTATGTGAAAATATGGAGCCTTTTAACATGCTTTTTTCGTCATTGGTTAAAGCGATGTGGTTGGAATCTCCTTTCTTCCGAAACAGTATTTTCCCGTCAGAATCAAAGGCTATTCCATGCTCAACTTTCTTATCTGCAATATCTTTCTCAGCATCAAAAATATTGCTATTTTCCTCAAAAGCAATTGTATCATCTTTTGGGTTCGGTTTCAAATCTGATATGGCTCGTATAATGCTCCTGCACGGATGTGGAATAGGTTGCCCTCTCCAATCTACAGTGATTGGGGGGGCATTGACACCCAGTTTCATTTCCGACACTTTAAACCGTTTCTGGTGGAGATGCTGGCAGGCTTCTGTGGTGCGCCCGTCGATAGTAGCAATGAAGATGTATTCCTTTGCACCGGACTCCTGGAAAGCTCTCATAGCGCTGTATCCTACAACAGCGGTCATTACGAGGTCTAGGTATCCATGATAGTCCTGCGTCTGTCCTGTGCTGCGCTGAGACGGTTTTAGAAGCCTGTTTTTCTCTGTATTAAGGATCTTTTGCATTTCCGGGCTGTCCGCTTCCAGGGGCGCTTCACGCTGCTTGGCGTTCCTCACTGTGTCTGCGGTGCGTTTCGCACCGTATTGGGCATATCCAAACATTTGGTCCTCATATGCAGTACCGTCCGGTAAATTCTGAAGAAGAGATTGCAAGTCTTTATCCGATACCCCGCCCTTTCTTCCACTCTCCCGCTCAAAGGTATTTTTTGAGATAGCTTGAAGAATTGGAAGCTGCGCATTTATCAGCCCGCGGTATCGGCCAGCAAACGCCGCAAATAGGTACAAAAAAAGAGCCTCGTGGCCCTTGATTCTACTGCGGTTTTCCAAATCGCGCATATATAGTTTTAGCTGATAGGAGTCGCTGTAACCGGCATCCCGCCATTGCTTGATTTTACGGTGGAGGGTTTCCGTCTCACGCTTTGACAGGTTGCCGGTCAGCTCTATCCGCATAAAGCGGTCGATAATGGCTTGAATATCGTCGGACAGCTCAGAAAAAGTCTCGTTAAGGATTTTGTATAGGTCATCTTGCTTTTGATTGGCAAATTCCCAGTACCTACGGATTTGCTTCCTGTCCGTCATCGTCCGGTTCCTCCTGCGGGTTCTGCTGATTTCGTTTCATCATGGTTTCGTAGTCTTTTTCTGTTTCCTGGTCCCGCCGCTCAAGCTCCTCTTGTGCGTCAACCTCAACCTGTGATTCATTGATGCAGGTTAGATCGGAGAAAAGGCCGCTCGACTTCATGGTAGCGGCTCTTGAAATGGATTTATCCTTATCGGTGGGAATATTCCGCTGCATTACGATGTTAATGTCTCTGAAATCAAAGTCTGCGCCTTTCAGATTTAACCGGTTCGTGATGATCTCCCACAGGCGAAGATATCCTTTGCGGAATACCCGGTCACTGGTAGCGCAATACTGATCAAGGGCATATAGCTTGTATCCCAAAGCGCTTGCATTGTCCGCGCTTGAAAATGCCTCATCGGTCATATTGGGAACGCCTGTAAGCATCGTTATCAAATCATGCAGGGATTTTTGGAGGCTCAGAGTTCCAGAGTAATCAATGCTTTTCAACAGCCATTCAATTTTTCCACCTTCTCCAATGAAGAGAACATTTGCTCTAAGCCATTCCGCATCTTCTTTATCTCGTTCCGGTGTTCCTATTTGGTTGGCCGGATTATATCCATAAACTAGCAATTTCGCATCGTCATTATACTGTGTCATGTTGCGGACATTGTTGATTAGCTGCTCGTAGGTGTCGATTGGAGAAATAGCTGGTTCGAATACGGTTATGCCATCTGGGTGCTCAAAAGTGACACATGGCACGTCCCCCCACGATAACATCTCTGGCTCTTCTACAATAGAAAAAACAAAATCCTTACCGATAAATTTTCTCCTGTACCCATCTGAGATGACTTCAACAACGGTTTCCTGCTGTCCTTTGACATCAGCCTGTTCCCATGTTCGGACACACCCTATTTGATTCGGCGGAGTGGCATAATCAAAAATTCCCACTGTTTGCCTGGAATCAAAGCGGGTATATACGATTTCGTTGTCTTCGTTTTCGTAGATATAAAGATGAGCCGCCGAAGTAATGAGGTAGTCATGGATTAGCTCTATGTAAGTGGCTGCATCGTCGTTATACCGCCTAATTTTTTCGATAGCGTCGGTATAATCTTTAACATACGATTCCTCTTTATCTCCTTTTTGCACGCTGTAGGCCGGAGCTTTTCCGCCCAGATACCCCTGTACCATGTTAACAACATAGAACTCAAACGCCACAATTGCATGGCGTTTTCCGTTTTCATCATATCCCCCTCCCATTGTATCAATTTGGGAAATCTTTCTGGAATATCTTTCATACATGCGTCTACGGTGGTCTAATATTGGACGAATTTTCTGTAGCAATTGTCCTATATTATCTCGGTTAATCAAATTAAACTGCTCGGCAGTCATTTGAAGCATAGGAATCCCCCCCCCCTAAATCTTAATTTTTCCAAAGCCCCATCCGGTATTGTATTTCATCACTTCTGAAAGTGCATATCGGCAAGCATCAATGGCGTGATTGTTTTTATCTGGAAAAGCGGAGATAAACTCCCCATCTTTATTTTGCTCATACTCGTATAAACTGAACTCTTTGTAGGCGTTTGGGGTTCGAGATTTGTCAATTACGATTGCATCAAGGCTTTGCATCCATTTAATCCCATACTCTACGCTGTCTGGTCCTTTCTTCGCTGGGTCGATTCGTATCCCCAACGAGGAAATCTCTGCAATGCTTTTCGGCTCCGCGCAGTCTGCGAGTATTCTTCCTGTCCCCCGCTCCCTCATCATGTCTGCTGCTCTCCTATTGCTCAGTTTCGGCTGATAGATTTCATCCAAAAGATAGAGGGTCTGGTGATTTTTGTTATAGTGCATTTTAAGCCATACAAAGGGGTCAATAGCAAATCCAAAGTCAACCCCATAATACAAGCGGTCAAAAGCGGCGATTTCTGTATCGGTAATCTCCCTCTCCTGAAGATTATCAAATACAGCGCCTCCGGTCCCGGTTGCCACTCCCATATATTCGTGTTCGTATGCTTCCGGTTTTCTGCTTTTCAAAAGTTCAGCCTCATAAATGAACTGATCTCCGAGCCATTCTCTTGGAACGTCTAAATAAGTGCTATGATGAGTAAATCGGTCTGGCCGCTCATCCATCATTTCGACGTTTACCCAACTATCACGGCTTTTCGGCGGGTTATAACTATAAAACATCCAGAACATGTTGCCGCCACGCATAGTGGACTGGTTGATGTTTCTAATCTCTTCCATACCGGTAAACTGATCTAATTCCTCATACCAAACGACACCTATATATCCCTTTTGGGGCTTAACCGATTTGATTTTTTGCGGTTTATCTGCACCACGAAAGAAAATTTTTTGCCCAGTTGGCAGATAGGTTATTTCCATTGGGGACGTCGTGTGCTTGAAACAGTCCGCGAGAAATAAAATGTCGATTGCCCAAAGCAATTGAGCGAAAACACTATCCCGCAGCGTCTCCCCTACCTTGCGAAGAATGAGGGCATTCACATCAGGGTGCTGGACAATCAAAAGAATAATTTCCAAGCTGATAAAAGAGGATTTTGTGGAACCTCGCCCACCATCAAACCAATAATGGGTATAAGCATGATCGTTTATATGCCATGCAGGGCCATAGAAGTGGGGGGCTATGATTTGGGACAAATTAACGTCCTGGTTTTGGAATATCAAAGACAATCCTCACTCCTTCCGGGTTTTGCTTGTCTGTTCCGGTGAATAGTCCGTATCTTTTACCAAGTAGTTCGGCGGCTTTTAAGCGGTCTTTTTCGTCCGGTGCTTTCTTTATCCTGCGGGCCTCAGAGCAGCCATCCCCACATCCTTCTACCACGACAATTTCAGATTCTGATTCGCCGCGCATAACGGCTGTGAGATATTCCATGACTTCTTGGGCTTCGGCTGTTTTTTGGCTGCGTATTTTTTCCAGTTGCTCGTCGATGTATGCTTTGACTGTAGTATTTTGTAGTAATTTATTAGCATTGGTGTGCGCATGTTTTTCGGAATATCCTGCTCTAATAGCTGCCTGCGTAGCGTTACAATCAATCAAATATTCATCACAAAATCTTTGCTGTTTTTCAGTAAGCGCCATACCACCCACCTCTCTTTTTAAACTTTCTGTTTTTATTGTTTTGGTGCAAACATTTCTGGATTATCTTGGATTACCATATACAAGGCGTTTGCCAATTCGTCAATCTGCTTTTCATCGTGTTCCGTATATCCAAGATGCGCAAATATTCCATGCATTAATTCGTGGACAAGACAGGCTTCCATGTTCCCTTTTGCACATGGACAAATTCTAATTACTAAATCCCTATAACAGATTTCCCCACTATAATTTACACTGCCCATATCGAGCCTATCAGTGATTTCTACGTTATAAATTTTACCGCCAATCTTTATCTTCTCTGGAATCTCCATTAGCCCCATCCTCTCATTGCTGCATCCTCTCGTTGCTGCATCACAAGCCCCCGCCCGCTTATCTGCTGATATGTGATGTCCAATCCGCCCATCAAAAAAGAGGGGCGTCCCCGACTAAAGGACGCTCCTCATACTTTTGATAATACTATTTTAGCATAAAAAAGTTGCGATTTATTGTCATCTTTTCCAAAGCTTCTCCATGGAGATGGCAGACATAATAATAATCATATGACATTTTACGAGCAATCTGTCGTAATGTGAAATCATTAATATACCGATATCGGAGGACTGTTTCCAGCCTTGTATCCCCAATAGTACTAATTGCCGTGTCAACTTCTCTCCGCAGATCCACCAGCCTGTCAATTTTGTCGTTGAGCTCGTCCTCCACCTCCGAAAGCCTCTCCACAGCATCCTGCATCCTGTCCTCGCCGCTACCACCGTGTGGCATCCCCGTATATGTAGGCGTGACCTTAGTTGCCCTGGCAATCCATCTGGCGCGCTCATTAATGAGCCTATCGACTTCTCTTTGTGCATCCTTGTACTGCAACAGGTATTCTTTCTTTGTCATCCCACGCCTCCATATCCCATAACTCGCTGAAATAGATTACTTTGTTCTCCGTCACCACGCGATTATGCTTGATGCAAACGATAGTCCCTATGTAGTCCCGATTAATCCGCACCTGATCTCCAACGTGATATGCCCTCCTATGCACCATTAGTGTGCGGTAACAATTAATCATAATCTTGTCCCTCCAAATTTTTTAGTGCCTCTCTTATCGTATCTATGTTTGCCGTTATTATTTCCATTGTAGCATCGCTCTTAATATGCTCAGAAGCCATCACCTTATCATATGTATTCATCTTGTAATATCCACAATAAGTTTGGTCGTTGTCTAAAAATCCGACAATTGCTATTTTCTTAACTTTGTATTCTGCGAACTTGTGAAGAGCGTCAGTAATGAATTCACTGTATGGCTGCGTCATATCATCAGAAAAAATTATTGTACTCAATGGTAAAATCCCCCTTTACCGCCCAGAGCTTCCAAACCCTTTATCGCCACGAGCGGTTTCAGGTAACGAATTTACAAGCCTTATATCCGGTGTCAACACTGGAAGAATAACAAGTTGGGCTATTTTATCCCCTTGGTTGACAAGGTAATCTGTTTTTCCTAGATTGTGTAGTTTTACCTTAATAGACCCTGTGTATCCTAAGTCAATAACACCTTCAGTTACTAAGTCGTGATTAACATTAAGCCCGCTTTTTGATTTCACAAATCCGGTTGTGGGGTATTGAACTCCATTAATGTATATGTACGGTAACTCTATATGTACTCCGGTATCAAATAACGCACTGTCTCCAGCAAAAACCCACCGTCTGACAGGTGAATATAGATCAAGACCTGCATCTGTAATATATGCCCTTGTAGGCTTTATTGCATGTGTATCAAGCTTAATTTTCACAATTTGAGTTTTACTACTGTTAAAATCATTATCATAGCATCGGTTAAGGTTTTCTATTCCAATTGTGGGCGTTTTATCAATTACAGCCCTGAAAGATATAATTTCGTATGGATTTATAAGATGGTTTGTTGCTATATATATTGCTTCATCTGCATCAATCAGTCTCATATTAATAACCCTCCAAACTCGCTAAATCAATCACGTATACCGGAAAGCTCCCTCTTTCGTTCCCACAAAATGAATAACATGGTTCTCCTTCAAATTCTATACAACTATCAGGAGCACGAATATAGAATCGACATCTTGCATCATAGATGTCATTGATTGTGGGCTTTCTCAATGAATTTTTCCCATTGGCGTCAAATAGGTAATCATACTCAGATACAAACAAGTCAATGACTTCTTCTTTGGTGTACTTATTAGCATGCACTACAAATTGAGTTCCTTCCGACCCGCCGTAGAATTCTATATAATCCAATTTGCTCATTACGGATTGTCCTCCTTTGTATAATTCTTACACTCAACACAAGATACGTGAAAGTTCCCACGGTCAAAGCATTCTTTATCTGTGCATGGATAGGGCCTAGTATGAATTTGATCGTCAATGTCAGAAGTTAAGTATTTTAGGGCTTTAACGCAGACATCTAATTGTTTTTTATTCATATTCGGACTACTTTCTCTCCCCGTAGCTGCAAAAATCATCATTTTCGATTTTGAAAGTGCTCAACAATCTATTGCACCGGTGTCTATCGTATTCGCTATCGTATATATGGTATTTGCATTTCTCGCACCTCACAACCTCAACCATATCAATAACAGGGATACTTAATAAATCATCTATCGCTTGGCTATATGCCTGATGGGCTTCTCCCGACGAATATTTGTATCTTTCTTCAAGTTTTCGATATATTGCATCCTGCTCTATGTATTTAGCCATCGTTATTTTCCCCCTATCTAAGAAATAATCCCATCCACACAAAGCCAAAACCTGTAATGATTTCGCCTGTAATTGATATTGCATCTCGCTTATTTCTTTTGTTTTCTGGCATATTGAAGCTATATCCAGAAGCGAATATCTGTATTGATATCCCGATAATCCAAATACAAATACCTATAATTAAAGCACTATTCATTTTCATCGTCCCCTTTATCAAGTTCCGGCAAATATGTAGTTTTAATGCTACGAAATCCACTGCATGAGTGCAGTGTATCCTTGACTTTTGTTCCAACGCTGACTTTCATTTCGGCATATTTACAGTAATACAGACGCAGACAGTCATAGCAGGATTTATAGCTCATTTTTTCCCCTTTGTCCCTTTCCATTCCCAATTTTCACCATAAAGGCAGGTTTCACAGGGGTCTTCCGACCACAAACATGATTCGCAGCTACTTTCATCTAGGTTACATTCTCTGCATAAACATGGATTATTGTCAACAGCATATAGGCATCCGTAGCACTCGCCATAATATCTAAGGCATGATATTGCCTCATTCCGTTCACGCTTTACCTGTTCCAGCTCTGATTGCAGTTGTTCGATTTTAGCAGCAAGTCTCTTTTTAGTATCAATAGCACTCTCATAATTTTGTAGTAGCGTTTCAAGGGTCTCAATAGCTGCGGATGCTTCGTCCAGTAAATCTTCGGTATACTGAATAGCCCTTCCGAGTGTTTCGCCGCTTCTATATCTTTTTGAGTAACTTCCAAGCTGTTCAACCAATTTTTCATACATGCTTGTCCTTCTTTCTTACGCCGTAGCTACAAAAATCAGATTTGTTAACATTAAGATAAAGGATATCTTCTCGTTCGCAGTCCCCTATGTCACCTTCTACCGGTGAATAAAATTTACACTCTCCACACCTCACAACCTCAACCACGTCGATGGCTAGCATATCATACAGTTCAGACAAGCACCATTGCACATCGTTGTCGTTGATTACCCGTTTGGATAGATTCTCATTGTTCAGAGACATTAGCTCGTTTACAAGGTCTTTCAATTCAGCCATTATTTATCCTCCTTCGGCGGTTCCGGTAACGGCATCCAGTGGGTTACTCCGTCTATGTAGAAATCAGGCTTGCAAGTAATTCCCAAATCTTCAAGCTTTGTGCTCCAATATACTACCGGTTCATCATTTTCTGGCAGCCTATCCTTAACACTTATCCACCCGGATTCCTTAAAATACGGACATTTCTCGGCCCGGATATTTTTAAGATTCATTACCATTGATAATTCTTTGGTATAATTATCGCACACCGCTTTATGTACGCATTTGTCACAATTTGGTTTAGGCATTGCTACAACTCCCATCAAAATATTGTAATGCTTGTTCCCGTGCCTCCTGTAAGAGACAAAATTGCTCCGCGTTCCCTCCGGTATCCGGGTGGGCGGCTTTGGCGAGCTGCTTAAACTGCCGTTCCACTTCCTGCATGTTGCGGGGGATTTCGCGGAATTGTAGCACTTTGAAACAATCCGGTATATCCGACTTAGGGGGTAAGTATTTCATCCCCGCAACCCACGTTGACAGATCATAGATTCCTCGCTCTACCATCCGGGCCAAATCCTCTAACGAAAGGACTACTTGGGCGAATACATCAGAGCCATATTTGATATTTACGCCGTGAATCTGAGCATTCTCGACGCTGTGAGAAAAACGGTAGTGTTGTCCCTTGTATGTAAATTCCACCCAGCATGAAAACCTGTCCCAATTGTAGTCATAGTTCTCGATTCCCAGCCGCCCCATTACCTTTTCTAGTTTAGCTTCATACGCGGCCGGTTCGGCATATTGCTTAGCCATTGTTGTCACGCTCCTTTTATTTACGAAAGAATCCAATTCTGAACTGAATATTAAGCCACATAAAAGCAACTAAAAACCTGAAATAATAATTATAATATACAATTCCTACAGAAGGAATAAAGACAAATTGGTTTTTGCTCCGATTAATTGCAAATCTATCATATGGTTCATGCATTGCTGTCACGCTCCTTTGTGCTTTATGAGACTGTGGCCTTTGACTTCTGAATCAATTGCAAAAATATCACTGTAGATTTCTGCTTCTTCATTATCGCAAATAGTAAGCGTTTGCTTTGCTGTTCCCTGTTCTTCGACAACTATGTACCACACGGCCAATTCAGATTTGCCGTAGCCTACTCTAATAATTGTCCCATCTACAAATCTGATTCGCACATCTTTGTCATAGCACCCTATTTCATCCTCTTTATAGGTGCTGTTTTCAATTTCAACAAGGTCGTCGCTGTATCCATAGATTTTTATCATATTGTTCCTCCCTCCCCAAAAGCGGGGATTAATTTCATTCCAGCAAAGGCCGCGCGCGTTTAAAAGCTTGCCTCTGGTTTCGTCAATCTTCGCTCTGTGTGTCTCTGTGAGACGTTTTTATGGGCAAAAGATATTTCGCTTATGGTTTTCTCCTGCCCACGTGTCAGCGGCTTTTCTAACGCCGCTTGGACATTTTCCACGCTCCTCATCAGCAAATCGCCAATCTCTTTGCTATCCATCCCCTCCCGATACCATTTGTGGATGAGATAGACGGTGTCTGCGGTGTAGGGGCGATTGGGGCCCGGTGCTGGCTCCCGCTTGCGATATTCCCTTTTCCGATTTCGCTTTCGATGATTTGCTTCCTGCCTGCATTTTGAGCAGCAATATATTTGTTTCCTTGCCGGATTGTACTCAAAATACTGGCCGCATTTACTATTCTTGCATTTTCGCATCTGGGGCAAGTTTATCCCTCACAATCTCATAAGTTCTCATTTCTCCGGTCATCCGTCCGATACACTCCATGGCTAATAGCAGTAACTTGTCCGCTTGTGCACCACTCTCTAAGCCCTTTAAGATTTCAGCCCTTAAATGACCCGCCTGACGGATTGATTCCTGATACTGGGCGTATGCAGCACAATAGAGAGCATGATTGTAAACTGCCTGGTCGAAAGCGCCTTGAATTTCTCTTTTCTTTGCTTTTGCTTCTTCCCGACTTAGTCTTTTTCCATAGAAGTCCCGGTAAAGTTGATAAAGCATATTGAAGCAAAAGAGTTCTTCCAATGAAGAGTGTTTAGGCATATCCTGTTTCTGAATGACCAGTTTTTCAATTTCTTCAAATGTCATATTTTTTCCTCAAGGTAACACAGGTTACACAACTGAAAATTTTTGTGTAACCATATAAAAGCGTCAACCATGCGGGTTTATCGGTACTGGTTACACAATTACACAAGTTACACTGTTTTTTTCTCTTACGCGTAAGGTGCACTATTATGTTCATATTTTATTAACTAATATATATGTTCTTTATATATAGTGGTGTGTGTATCGATTTTTTGTGTAACTGTGTAACCTTTGCCAACAAACCCAGCAACCATCGGGCTTTACGCGGTTACACAACTGAAAATTTTTGTGTATTCCGTGTAACCTATAAAATCATATCGTCCCAGTCGTCTTCATCTTCTATCGGTTTTAGCTGCATAATTACGCATCGTATACTGCTTCCGCCGATTTTTACGACTTTAGAAGGCACAATTTTTCCGCTTCCGCTCTGCTTAGAAGTCTCCACCAGATTTTTTCGCATTAGCCAGCTGAGAACGGCCCGGCTGCTGTATCCGCCGTCTGAACAGATTCGTTCAAACACAGAACGGATAATATAGGCTTGGTCATCTACGACTTTCCCCCAAATCTCCCCGTTTTCATTAGCTGGATTGAATCGATTGCTATTGGCTGCCACTGTCTCGCATATGTAGTTATAGGCGCGTTCATTGATATCAACTTCTGTTTTGGTCTGCAAATAGTCGCTAATATCCTCTATTGTGAGTGCTTTCCCGTCCTGAAATATCCATTCAGTCGCCAAGGCATCGGCGGTCAGAAGTACAGCACCGGCCATTGCCTGTTTTTCGGTGGCATCGGACTGGGTAATCTGTTTATAAAACTGTAAATATAGGTCTTTTGCCCTTTCAAAGTTTCCATCTTCCTGGATCCGTTCTATAAAGAATTTTCCGGCAAATCCATAATTGTTTCGAATAATTGCAAGGGTTTCCAAGGGATTTTCAAAGAGCTTTTCGGTACACTCAATTTCGATAATTCTGTTGAATGCTCCGGCGCCGGTCATAAAGTTCGTGATAGGCATTTCTCCACTTGTGAGGATGCAGTTGCGCCATGTTTGTGCTTTTTGCAGTCCTCCAGACTTTGCACCGCGTCCACGCCCAATTCCTTCCGCAAGCATGTATACCACCGATTCAAAATCTTTTTTGTTTTTAAGCATCTGAAACTCATCTAAAATTAAGGGAAGATTGTTTACAAATCCGGCTGATAGTTCCAAGCTTACAGCAGTTCCGTTAAAAGTGTGGATGTATTTTCCCGCCTCTGGATCAGCCCATACGCTGGCTGCAAACATCAATGCCACCGTTTTACCGGTTCCGCTTTCGCTCCCCCAAAGGTGGACGAAAAACGAAAGGGATTCGGTGATAGGCACCAACACACTAGCAAAGGCGCTGGCAAGAATCATCCTTATTGGAATGCCCCCCTGTCGGATGTGCCGGACGTGAGCCAGCCATTTATCATAGCTTCCGCAGTTGGACACGCTTTCAAAAAAACCTTTGAAATTGGCTTCCCCATCAAATACCAGATTTTCCACATAAGGTGAAAATCCATTGTCTCCTATCCATCCCAATCTTGCTACGCTGTTTTTTTCTGGTATCAGATCGTAATTCAAGGATTCCACATCATGGAGGTATTTGACCATATTTCTGGAATTCTCGCTGTTCACAGCAATTCCCACATTGGCTAGTTCCAAAATGCTGTTGTTACTGGCAAGGGTTTTCTTTTCGGCAATGGTATATCTCCATTGCTTACCTTTTCGATAGGCAAGTTTCAGCTTTTCAACACCGGTATCGATATTGACGAGACGGAGAACCGGCAATAAAGGGTGGTTGCAAGCTTCTACCTCTGCACCGTAGGAGCCGATGCCAGTGATCCCGCTATCGTCTGCCTGCCATTGTCCGCAGTTTAGCTCTAATTCCTGTCCCTCAAATTGGGTCACACTATCTGCGACGACGATTCCAGCTGCTTTTTGCTGGGCTTTTACATATTCTGCAAAGAGTTTTTTAAAATTCCTGATTTTAAGAGCATTGGCTTGTTCAGAAATTTTAATTAGTATCCGTTCCATAGTGAAAGAATCGTTTTTGTATTTGTAAACGAACTCATAAGGTGTTGTTGTGCTTAGAAAATCGTCCCTTGTAAATTCTGGTATCTGTTCGATGTTATCACCTCATTTTGCTCATCCGGCACATGATTTCATATTCCAACCAGTCCAGATTTTGAAGGGCGAGAATAAAGTATTTGTCCGGTGGTTCATCCATGGTTTTTGGGCGGCGGTGCAGATAGATTTTCCACAGTTGGCGGTGAAGTTCACATAGCTCTGCTAATTCATTTTCCACTTCTGCCTTTTTTTTTTCGTTCCGAAGTTTTTCAGCTGATATTTGCTTATACTCTCTCAATCCAGGAGTATCAGGTTCATATGGACGCAGGAAAAAATCGTCTTTAATCCTCAGGATTGCCTGTGAATAAGTGATATTGTGCATCAGCATCACAAAGCTGATTACATCCCCCTGCGCCCCACAGCCAAAGCATTTGAATCTGGTATTATCGGCATAGGCTTTCAAGCTGGCAGTCTTTTCAGAATGAAAAGGGCAGATGACAAATCCGGCTCTATTTGGTTCCAGCCCATAGGCCCTAAACAGGTCGTCCATCTTAATGGATTGCTTGATTTCATCCGCAATGGTCATCTGCGTCGCCCCTTTCCAGCCGTTCTTTGATCTCATAATACAGGATCCGCTCGATTAAATGTCCCGTGTCTTCCGGCTGGCAAAACAGGATTTGTGTGTTATACCTTGCTTGCCATGCCATCAGCGACGCAATAAACGATTTGGGGGCAAACTGCGTATTATATTGATGCCGCAAGATACTCCCCCAATCCGTGCGCTCGATCAAAAGGTACAGTTTCCCGCCCGCGCCGGTGAACCGGTCAAACTCTCGTTTGAACTGGTCGCGGCCACGGGTAAAGTTGCTGCTGATCTCGTTAGCGGACATTTTGCGCTCAATAGCAACCTTGTCTGCGAAACTGTACGGTGTCCCATCGGGGAGAGTGACCCGTGCGCTATAATCTCCAGATATCAACGCCACCCGCTCATATGGGCGGCCCATGGCCTCTAAACGGCGCTTATAAGCGCGTGTAGGTTGTTCTCTAGTGTCGCAAAGTATCACCATGCTGTTCAGGGATTCTTCTACTTCAATTGGGTGCATATTGTCACCGCCGCGCTAGAACGGGAGGTCTCCGTCGTCTTCCTCAATCGGTTCAAACTGCACTGACTGTCCCTGCGTTTTTACCTCATCGTCTGGTGTGTCGTTTGGATAATCTCTGTGGGGCTTAAATTTCGGAACTTTAAAGTTCTCATTTCTTACATCATCCACCGGGATGAATTTGAAAGGCTGGGCTTTCCATCCTTTTTTTCCGTTAACCGACCATTCTTCCAAACGGAACAAACATCCGACGATTTTTCCCTTGAGTTTTGACTCGTCCCAATCCCAGTGATACCCGTTATTGCTGTCCTCAATGGCATCTGTCATAGCTTTGAACTGCGATTTCGTCCACTCGTCTTTTTCGGTACCATCGTCTTTAAATATGTATTGTTTCAGAACACCTTTCCACTTTTTGTCTTCGGTGTTTTGCATTTTGAAATCTTTTTCATAAAAGTCCTTATATTCGCCTTCAATAATGTCCAGCGCCATTTCCAGTTTTTCAAAGGCCTGTCCATCGTTGTTGCTGTATTGAGCAACTTTTGCCCCCATAATTTTGACTACATATCCCCCGGCGGGAAGTTTTACTCGTTCCTGTGCGGCCTGTACCTTGTCCCAGTTATTTGGTTTGTTAATCATTTATTTTTCCTCACTTTCAAATTTCTAAAATTCAGACAGAGCTTCCAAAACTTTGCCCATATCGTTGTCAATTTCAAATGTTTCAAATGCGCCCATAGGGCTTTTGGCAGTGCTGTTTTTGGCCTGAGTTTCAAATACATAGCGTCCGTCTTCGGTCCGTTTAGCCAGTAAAACAGTGCCAAAAAGAGACTCCAGCACAACTTTCTCCAGTTTGCGTCCGTTGGTTTTGATGCGGGTGAAAGTATAGCCCAAATCGTCCCGAATCGTCTCGCTGTGCATCGCCACAATGACGGTAATATCCTCCCGTAGAGTTGCCGCAGTTTCACAAATATTCCAGACGTACTGTGTCAGGTCAATCCACTTTCCAAAGCCATCTTTATCGTTCATAGCTTTGATTTCTTTGTCTACCATACAGGTATTTAGTGTATCAATCACAATAGTGCTGATATCTGTCCGTTTCTCACTTACACCTAATAGGATTTGGCTGATTTTCGGTAGATCCCGACCGGAGAAAAAATTCTTCTTTTCTGAGTTGTACTGACTTCTCCATCCCTTCCAAGCAAGTCCTTTTTTGTCGCAATCAATGTAGTATGTACTATCAGGATTTAACGTTCTCATAGAAGTGGTCTTACCAGAACCGGATTCTCCCATGACACAAATCATTCTACTCATAGAGCATTCTCCTAATCTACGTCAAAAGTAGCCGGCTTTGCTATGGTACTGATACAATCAATGATCTCGCCCGTTGATTTTCTCATAACCATTCCATCTACAACTTGTAAATCCTTCTTCATTTCTGCCCAATTAACTTTTTGCTCTATCTTTAAATATTCTGGGGCTAGATTTACAACGTATTTTAGCAACTCAGATTCATTTTTTTGATAATCTATCTTTGGAAGCTTCCTAATTAGTTTCCCGTTTGGAAGTTCCAAAGACATCTGGGTTTTAGTAATCTTTGCTGGGGCTGTATCCAGATAATCATTTAGCTTAATAAGCAAAAAAGATGTTTTGCTGTCACATTTGCTTTTTGCCTCGTCGATTTTTGCTTTTAAGGATTCTATTCTTTGCTCTGCGGCTTGAATAAATAGATCGCGCCTCGCACGTTCTTCTTTAATTTTTTCCAATGCCCAATCAGCCTTATTAGCACTATCAATAACAAATTCGTCTTGATTTTCCTCTTCGTCTTCGATATACAGCCTTTCCATATAGTCAGTCATTGACTTTTTCCTCGCTTTCTGTTAAAATACTGGTGTTATAATGTCTTTTGCGCCTAGTCCGAGTTCCCGCTCGACTGGGCGCGTTTGTTTTATTTTGCATCATCTGATTCACCTAACCTAATTTTTGCCAACTCAATGGTTGCCTGATAGCATTTACCATAGAAACTATCCCCATGAGTTTGATTAACTTTTTGAGAAAACTCATCTAAGGTTCCATAAAAGCATCCGCAAGCTACCTTAATCTCTTTGTTCTTTGACTTAAAAAATGTGGTGGTACCATTACGAGATCCGATACAGCTGATCCAAAAGACACTTGATTTTGTAGCGACCCATGCATCGCCCCAGACCCGTGCATCTCCGCAGACCCATGCATCGCCCCAGACCTGTGCATTGCCCCAGACCCGTGCATCGCCATAGACCCGTGCATCGCCATAGACCTGTGCATTTCCATAGACCCGTGCATTTCCATAGACCCGTGCATCGCCGCAGACCCGTGCATTGCCATAGACCTGTGCATTTCCATAGACCCGTGCATCGCCATAGACCCGTGCATCGCCATAGACCTGTGCATTTCCATAGACCCGTGCATCGCCGCAGACCCGTGCATTGCCATCGTGCGATAAGTTTTTATCGCTCTCTACAAACCCGCCTATATCTCCAATCTTTACATCGCCAAATGAAATAAGGGCCTTGATACGGTACAGCGTTTTTCCTAAAAAATATTTTGTCTCCGATATAAGTTCATATTTTTTCTGTCCCATATGTATCCCCGCCTTTCATATATTCTTTGATTTCAGTCCAATTCAGTATCAAGGCCCCTATCGCCAGCATCCCGACTACTATCGTCAGAGCGGCTATGAGCTGCAATGGCTTGTCCGCATCGAAAATGGAGAAACCTACAAAAGCCAGTACGATAAACGCGCTTGCGGCCCATTCTCGCGGGCTCAGGCGGTCTTTAGAGTGCTTCATCGTTTCACTTCCTATCATTTTGTATTTAATTTTTGAATATATCCTTTCCTGTCGTTTTGTGGTACGGTTATGGGGGAAAGGAGGTGTAAATATGGAATCTATATTTGACACAGTAAATAGCCTTCAACAAAAAACTGACTATTTTCAAAAAGACCCATTATCTGTTCCACCAGACGGAATTACGCTACCTTCAAAATTTTTAACTTCATTTAAGGAATACCAATATGCAGACTATCAGTATGAATGTATCAAAGAAGAAATAGAATCGTTCCAGAACAGTCTTGATGATGAACATGAAATTGCTATCCAGCTGGCGAGTTTTGGACAATCTATTTTGATGCTAGTGTCTGACATAGGTTACGTAAATCCAAACCTTATGTTATTCTATGGCACAGTTAACGGAAGGTCATCTCAACTTATTCAGCATGTCAATCAATTGAATTTTATGTTGCAAGCTATTCCCAAAGAAGACCCTAATAAACCTGCTAGAAGGATTGGTTTCGCGACGTCCAATGAAGATTAAGAGTGTCTATTGCAATTGCTGTCGATACCAAGCGATATATCATCTCTACTGTTCCAGCAGTGGGGATGTTTTCGCTTTTAAGCAGTCCCTCTGCCTTTTCCAAGCATCCATTTCCTACCTGTTCCCACAGATTAATGTTTGTTTCATTCATCCTCTTTTCCTCCTTTCTTTGCTTTTAACCAGTTCCGTAGGATTTTTACCATTAAAGCGTTTTTGGACATTTCCCTTTTTTCTGCCTCCAATATAAGAGCAGTGTTTAAGTCCATCGGTATTCTGAGACCCGTCCTCTTTCTAGGTGCTCTCATTTTGTTGTCACCTCCTATATCACATTATAAGGTGTTGTCACTTTGTTGTCAATACGTTTTCTTTATTTTTTTTTGTGATATTATAGTGGTGCCAACATGACAACACAAAGGAGCGATTAAAATGCCTTCAAATTTACCTCAGTTTACTATTCGTATTGACCCATTGCTTTTAAAAAAATTCCGTTATGTAGCTGAATCAAATGCAAGGTCAGCAAATCGAGAGGCCGAAACACTTATTAAAGAACACGTCGAAAACTACGAGCGCCAACATGGTACTATCACTTTTGATGACTAAGCCATTGTCTGAATATTTTAATTACTAAAGCATTAAAACTCATTTCTCTCTTATCCGCCTCGTGCCTGAGCTTGTCCATTAATTCAGGATCGAGGCGGATTGTCGTTTGCTCCCGTTCCATTTTGCTCATGATTTTTCTCCTTCCCTTTTTCCAGTTGGTCGTTTAGCCACTTTAAAAATTCGCTTACGATGCACACAATGGGGCTCCTTTCTTTTGTTTTTTTGTGGGTGGAGTTAATTCTTTTTCTTATCTGGAAAATAGATTGGAATATCTTCAATTGGAATATCAAGTATCCTGCACAGCTCGTACACTTCCCAGATGTTGAAAGCGTAAACTTCCTGCATACGGTCGCTTATGTACTGCCCAGAGTGGCCGAGTATTTTTCCCAAATCTGCTTGGGTAATCTCTGCCTCAAAAAGCTTTGATCTCAACCGGTTCATTGGTCGCATGGTGTCACCTCCTACGAAAATGTATTTTGTGAGTGAATATACCTTTTTCTGTCAATTTGTGGTATACTGTCCAGAAAAGGAGTGGTATTCTGTGACTGAAACAATTGCTGTTGCCTTAATTACTGCCGTTTCTGGTATTGCCGGTGTCGCTGTCGGTGCTTTATTTGCATTTCTGACCGCAAAGTCAACACGAAAAAACGAGTATGAAAAACTTCTCTATGAAAAGCGACTTCAAGCCTATCAGGAGTTCTCAACAGCTTGCGGAGAATATTTAAAAGCTACAGACAACGCAGAACTTTATGCCAATCTGCTAGTTTCAACTCAAAAAGTTTACCTGGTTGCCGGCGAAGAGACCTACAGCTACATCTCTATCATTTCACTCCTTCTGAGAGACGCTTCTCCGAAAGAACCTGTTTCCCAAGAATTTAAGGATACCTACCATAAACTTCTGAATTCCTTTCGGATGGATCTCTCATCTTACAAAGGTAAATAACTCACGGCGCCCAGCCAAAACCATACACCAGTATGAAATATGTCGTAATCCCGCAAAGCGCACCGTAAACCAACCCAACTGGCAACACCAGGAAGACCATGAATTTCAAAATGTCCATCAAATTTTCTAGCCAACTGCACAGCTTTTGGAAAGACTTTCTTTCCCACCATCTGATTTTTTGGGGTTTTACTAGAAGCATCTGCGCATAAAATTCTTTCTCTGTCATCTGCATGCCTCCTTCCCCCACCATTTCTTTATAGAATTGGTGGTTAATTTTTTTGTTCTACCAGCGGCAAGATGCCGTGGGATTTCAGTAGTTCATAGATAAACAGCCGGCCTTTTTGCGTCCAATATGTATGGAGCTTACTGTGCTGCATTCCATCGTCTCCGCTGTAAGTATGCGTTTTAGATCGGGTATAACCCTTGTCCGCATATTTGTCGTAAAGAAGCCATACCCCGCCCTGTTTAAACTGAACGCTAAGCGTATGCAACAAGTCATTGAGCCACATGGCGCTTTTGCCATAGTCTTTTGCAATCTGGCTTGTTGAAATAGCGTCTTTGGTCTGCAAAACTACATCGTAATAGCTGGCCTTGGGGTTAAGTTCTGCGATAATTTGCTTCTGCTGGGCATTTTCGTCTTGCAGGAGCATTATTTTTTTGTCTGCGATTTTAAGTGCCCGGGCCATGACCTTTTCAGGACTGTTCCAATCTTTTTCAAGCTGGATGAAATACTGTCTTGCCTGTTTCCCTTTTTCGTTGCGTTGGAGCATACAGATTTCTTTTGCCATTTCGATGGTGAGTTGGGCGTCCTGCGCTGGACGGCCTCCGGTACTTTCGCTCAAAAATGAGCAGAAGTCTGTTCCCTCTAAAAATCCATATTCGCGCATACGTGGAAACCAATCTTTGTATGCTGTTTTTACTTCCAAAAACTCGTGCAGTTCTCTGGCTAACACTGTAGGCCGGTCGTTGTCATAATTGACCTTGATTAAATCGTTCATTTAGTCCTCCTTTTCTGTTTTTTTCTTGTTTTGTGTTTCAGAATGTGTTATTATGCTTCATGTACCAGCATATTAAGAAAGGTGGCTTTAAATTTGGATATTCAGGTAATTTGGTCGAAAGTTATGTCGCACTGGTCAGATGTTTTATCATCAATAGCTTTATTCATCTCTATTGGGGCTTTAATCATAAGCTATTTAGGTTATCGGCACAGAAAATTTATTTTAAAAAGTAGCATTATTGGAGATGAATCTTTTATCGTAGACCCAATAAGCACTATGAGTGGAAATCAATGTTCTGTGCTTCTTTGCATAATGTTGGAAAACAATTCTGAAGTTCCCATTACCGTCAGAGATATAGTCATATACGATTCAAAAAAGCCTTTTGTTATTTCACCCGAGCCAATGGGATATAACCTTATCGTTCCCGATGGAGAAGGACAGCATTTTTGGAATCCAAATTCGACTATAACTAGATTGCCTCTCAGAATAGAAAGTTATGGATACATGAAAGCATATCTCGTTTTTCCAAGTTCTTTTTGCGTTATGGAAGGAGATTATCAACCTGTACATTTTAAAGTAATGACAGCTCGTGGAAACAAAAAATTAAAAATAATGTTGTCTACGCCACAAGGTAGAGCAAAATGGTTTGATGGAGTAGGATTACACGAAGAAAATGATATTTAACTAAGCAATCAACTCTTAAAGCAAACTTTAACTTTTACGTATCAATATAATTGAAACAATCAGCGCTAATAAGGAAACTGATAACGATATAATTGGAAATATCGGCATATTTTTCCTCCTTCCCCTACCGCCATTTCTTGATAGATTTGGCGGTTTTTTATGTACTAATTCTTCTGGTCGTCTGAGAAGCCAAACAAAGTATTTGGTGTTTCGTCGAGCGCCTCACAAATTGGAGACACATACTCTTCTCTTAAAAGCTTTCTGCCTCGTAATATAGCATTGAAAACTTTTGGATCAAACCCAGCTGCTCTGGCAACTGCGGATTGATTCATCTTTTTTTTGCGCATAATTTCATACACCCTATCCGAAAAGTTCACTTTAATCACCTCCTTGATTGACAAGTTTCTTTGCAATTATTATTTTATAACAAGTTTCTTTTATTGTCAATACCTTTTTCAAAGATTCTTTTATTTTTTTCTTGACTTGCAAAGAATAATAGCATATTATAAATGCAGAGGTGATAAAAATGAGCTTTAGCACAAGACTAAAAGAGCGAAGAGAATACTTAAATATGAGTCGCGCGGAATTAGCTTCAAAAATTGGAGTTACACAAGCAGCTATTGGAAACTACGAAAATGGCATTAGTTCGCCTAAAGAAGAAATTCTATATAGAATATTTGATGCCTTAGCTGTAGAACCAAATTACCTTTGGCAAGATGAAATGAAAAAGAGTTCCTTACCCTTTACCGTTTCTTATCCCGAACAAAGCCTCATAAAAAAATACCGCGCCCTCGATACCCATGGGAAGGATATCGTAGACACGGTATTAGAAAAAGAATATGAACGGATACAGCAAGACGAAGACCTGGTAGGAATCTCGCTTGTGGCCCGCTCCGGTAAAAATGAGATAATTAAAGTTACCCGAAAAGAGTTAGAGGAAATAAATAAGATTCTGGATGAGTATGAGGCCGATCCGGATGAAGAGGCCGACAAATTATAACATATGGCTTTCTATGTAAGGTCGAAATTGCTCCAATACCTCCATTTCCAACGGAGACAGACCGTAGCAGGATTTGTGCTGTTCTCTTTCGTTGATTAATTTCAGACGGTTAAACCGGAATTGTGCCGCCGTTTCACTGATGTCACACAGCCTGGCTATGTCTTTGGCATCGTTTATCCTTAATGATTTTAATACGCACAATGGAGCCATTAATCGAGAGGCAAACACATTCGCCTGTTGCTCTAAAGGATTATCTTTCGACGAAGGTTCCCTGTTGATAGCGGTGATATGTATGCCGTCTTTAGGAACGTGCCCTAAGAGGATATGCCCCAGCTCGTGCGCAACAGTGAAGCGATTACGCTGGATGCTACAATGTTCATTAAAGAGGATGGTGTACCGCCCATCTATGCCTAGCGTAAAGCCATCTATTTCCAAGGTTTTATGTTCAAGCTGATGTCTTTTCAACAGCTTTTTTGCTTTTTCATAAGATCGTACCTGTATACCAAGCTTACGGCATATTGCCGATACCTTGATGGGCAGTTCGGTAAAGCCCATATCTAAAATAATCTTCCAAGCCAAATCTCTGGAAATTTTGTACTCTTCATAATCCATAATATCCTCTATCCTCCATTCGCTCGGTGATGCAAATGGAATATTTAAGAATTTTAGTTGAAATATTATGCTTTATATTATAATATTAATCCAAAATATTTAGTGTGTAAAGTGGTAAATTATGGTAATTATCTGGATACTTAATGCTCTATTGTCGAATTATGGATTATTTAACGTTATTTCGTAATGTTTTATCAAAATAACTCAAAATTTGTTATTAAATAGTTTTAGATAAATATGAACAAGCTACCTGGACTTATTCCGGGCGGCGGAAAGGAGATTCTCAGACATGGGCAGACGTACTAACACTGCTGTGTGGCTCGAAAAATATAATCGTTGGCAGATAAATGTACAAAAAGACGGTGTGAGACGTACCTTTACTAGTTCTAAGCCAGGACGTGCCGGGCAGCGTGAAGCCAATAAAAAAGCAGATGACTGGTTGGATGATAATATTGATTTGACCTCAACGAGGGTTTCCGTACTCTTTGATAAATATGTAGAAATGTTGAAACTAACTACTTCCGAATCAAATTGGGGAAAAATTGAATCCATGGGTCGTGTCTGGTTTAAGCCTGCCATCGGACATAAAAAAATAGTTTCCTTAACTGAGCAGGATTTTCAAAATATTCTTAATAAAGCATATAGTAAGGGACTATCCAAAAAGACGCTACTAAATATGAAGTCAACTATTACTAGCTTTATGAAGTTCTGCCGAAAAAACAAAGTGACAACGGCATTTTTTGAAGACTTGACCATTCCCAAGGGGGCAAGGACAAAAGAAAAACAAATACTTCAACCGAAAGATTTAGAAACGCTTTTTTCAACAGATACTACCATTTTGAATGGTAAGCGCAAATTTGATGATTATATATACGCCTACCGTTTCGAAGTGCTAACGGGGTTACGTCCCGGTGAACTAATTGGGTTACGCTGGTCTGATATACAAGACGATATGATATACGTCTCTCGATCAATCAATATTCGTGGAGAAGAAACAAAGGGGAAAAACGAAAATGCAATTAGACACTTTGCTCTAACTCCAACTGCCAAAAAGGTATTAGAAGCGCAAAAATCCATATCAAGTAGCGAATCGGTATTTGATATCAGCAATATGCAGCACTACTATAAGCGATGGAAAAAATATTGCCGTGCAAATGGCCTGCCTGAACTCTCATTATATGAAATCAGGCACACATTCGTTTCTATTGCAAAAAATTTATCTGATGGACAGGTCAAACCTCTTGTAGGGCATTCTGTTAATATGGATACCTTTGGAATTTATGGGCATGAGTTGAACGGCGAATTGCAGAAAACAGCTTCCGATCTTGAGTCTATTTTTGAGAGTATTTTGGGCTAAAAAATAACACACTTTGTAACACACTTTTATTTCTAAAACGTGTTTTTTGAGTCTAATTTATATGATTAAGAAATCTATAAAGCCCATAGTTATGGGGATTTTTGACGCAAATAAATCTTTAATAGATAGATGTTTATTGGTTCGATTCCCGTCATCCGCTCCATTATTATCCCCGTAAGCAAAGCGCTTGCGGGGATTTGCTTTTTCTGAATAACATACTTAAATTTTAATTGTTTTTAACAACAAAAGCCGAGGCCTCCCGCCCCGGCTCTCTTCATATCCTCCGCAAAAAACCAAAAGCCGCAAGAATGTGCGCACATTCTCACGGCTCTCAGTTGGTCACTTCCGGCTTTTGTACTGTTGGTCCCTACAGTTTTATCACAATAAGATTATATCACATCTCCGCAGCGATTGCAAGTAAAAAATCGCCCGGAAGAGCACCACAAGAATGCTCCTCCGGGCTTTTCGTTTGAGACAAACAATAAGCGGGGCCGAGGATACATCATCCTCGGCTCTTTCACTTTTTACGCCGCCAGCCAATTTAAAAATTCCTCATTTGTGTAAGTAAACTCGATATCCACCGGCGCGCCGTTTTGGATAATAAACTCGGTCAGGCCGTAGTCGGTCCCGTTGTCCGCCCAATCATAGGTATACCCGAGCCGGGTCCAAGGATAGGCGGAATCAAAATAAGACCAAACGATATTACCATCAAACCACTCTTTGAAGTCAACGTCACCATTTTCCGGCCAGCTCACTTCCATCTCATCCTTGGTGATATCGGTCTGATATGCCGGGCGGAGCAAATCCTCCGGGGAGACCCAGAATGCCGTAAAGTGAGTATATTCCTTCTCCTCCGGGAGGCCGATGAGCTGCTTGAGGCGCAGGTTCCAGTCTTTGACGCCATCCTTGTTCTTCTGATACCAAGCCTTGATTTCTTTGTCCGTGAAGGTCCAAACCTCACCGTACTGAAGGGTAATGGATTCACCATTAGGGTAACTTTCCGGGTAACGGTGCCAGGAAAGCATCAGCACCTTATCTCCCGCATCATTCCAGGTTACCATATCGTCGTCCGGCGTCACGCAGACAAGGGGCATTACTTCGCCGCTATCCGCCTCTACTGCATCCTCTACAGCGGCCTGGTAAAGCTGCCTTGTTGTGACAGGTGTACCGCTGACGGGGGCCGCCTCAGGACGGGGCAGAAACCATCCCAAAAAAGAAATTGCCACGGCAGCCACCATAACTACCGACGCTGTAAGCGCGCTAAACCGTTTTTTCAGCCAAAATTCTTTCATCATAACCTCCAGATCGGGTAAAATTCGCAATTCAAAATCTACCATAATTTTTGGCAGAACTGCCAATTATTTTTCATTCTACCACATATCTCGGTTTTTAGAAAGAAAAAATTCTTCTTTCTCCAATAGTGGAACTTCGTTTTCCCATTTTATTGGACGCTTTTCCCACAGACTTTTACAGAAAGTTTGATAATCGGTGCATAATTCAGCCATCCTTTCAAAATAATTGGAAAACGGACTGAGCCTCTGCGACAATCTTTGCACAGGAGATTTCCTATAATATGAACTGTTGGACCATCCATTCGGACAACCTGATCTGGGCGATTGGAAAAACACGAAGGATGGTTGTGGCAGCAGAAGTACTGCCGAAGGACATAAAAAGAAAGGTCGTTGCAGCATGAAAATTCCTTCTCTGGCGGCAGCCAAACAAAAACTTTTGGACGAATCGTTTGTCCAGGGCGCAAAATACGGGTTCACCGGAATTTTCGCCTTTCTGGCATCCAATGTAAAACTGTTGGGGAGCCTCTCTCCCTTTGGCGTGGCCCTGTCTATGGCTCTCCCCGCTCAATACTCGGTGGCGTCAATTATGGGGGCGCTGGCAGGATATAGCCTTTTTGGAAATTTTGCGGAAAACCTCCCCTATCTGATTGCATTGCTGGCAGTCATGGGGCTGAAGTTCGCTATTGCAGGCATTCCGAGGCTCCGAAGCAACCCCGCCGTTCTCTGTACCGCCTCAGCAGCGATGCTGGCTGTCTGCCTCATCATCCGCAACGCCCTGTTCGACAAGGGAACTATTGACCTTATCTTCTGCCTCTGTGAAAGCGTGTTGGGCGGGGCGCTGACCTATTTTGCCTTCCACGCGTCAAAAATCGTCCTCGGCCGGAAAAAAATTTCCGAGGGTGGGCTTATCGAACGGGCAAGCTTGGCCGTTGTCGTGCTGGTCGGATTGTTAGGCACCTGCCAAATTGAATTTTTTGTGTTTAATTTAGGGCGGATTTTGGCAGCCCTTGCTCTGCTCATCATCGCCAACCGGAGAGGAGCCACAGCCGGAGCTGTCTGCGGCCTGGCCTCAGCGGCGGTGCTGGCTTTGTATTCCCCGGAGTTTGCGGTAAGCGGTGGCATCTTCGCCCTGGCGGCTATGCTGTCTGGTTATTTCGCCATATTTGGGAAACTCACTCAGACCGCTTTTTTTATCCTCATTCACACCATCGGAATTCTCATCGTGGGAGCCGATTCCGCGGCCATAACCAGCGCTTTTGACCTGTTGCTGGCCTCGGCCCTCTTCATGGCCATGCCCCAGAAGCTACTCCAAAAAGTCCCCGCTCCGGTCGACGCAAATCGCAGCAAAACCATGCAGGAAACCGGGCGCACCTCAATGAAGCTTCAATTTGCGTCCAAAACGCTGGACGATATGCAGCAGGCGGTGGAGGCGGTGTCGGAAAAGCTGCGCCAGACCGGCGTCAACGACATTTCTTCTGTCTACGACCGGACAGTGGACCAGGTTTGCCGCCGGTGCGGACTCAAAATGTTCTGCTGGGAAACCACCTATAGCCAGACTATGGACGCTTTTCAAAAATTCACCCCCGTTCTGAAAGAAAACGGAAAAGTCACCAAGGAAGATTTGGCCGTCCACTTTACCACCCAATGCGCCAAGCCGGAGGAAATCCTTCGCACTGTCAACGGCTACTACCACGAATACCTCTCGAAAGGAAACGCAGCCCGCAAGGTATTGGAGGCAAAGCAGGTTGCGACAGAGCAGTTTGAAGGCATCGCGGACATGCTCTCGGAAATGAGCGAGGAAATCTCAGAAGTCACCCTCCTGAATCCCAAGCTCACCCAAAAGGCTCGAGATATCCTCATCGAAGTAGGCGAATCCCCCAACGAAGTTTACTGTATCTTAGACCAATACGACCGGATGCGGGTGGAAATCTATCAGGAAAATCCGCTCAAAGTGGACGCGCGCATCGTCACCGAACAGCTCAGCGAGGCGCTGGACCGGCAGTTTGACTTCCCAAGTGTTGTCACAGTGGATGATATGACGAAAATCTCCTTTTTCGAGCAGGCCCAGTACACGCTCCAGTTCGGAGTAAGCCAATTGAATTCCGGCAGCAACAAGGTCTCCGGCGACTGCTATGAGTACTTTACCGACAGCCGGGGCTTTGCCCATCTGATTCTCAGCGACGGCATGGGAAGCGGCGGAAGGGCCGCTATCGATTCCATCATGACCTGCAACTTCGTGCTGAAGCTCCTGAAAGCCGGATTTGGGTTTGACGCCGCCCTCAAGCTCATCAACAGCGCCCTGCTGGTCAAGGCGGGGGACGAATCCTTGGCTACACTGGACATCGGATGCATCGACCTCTACACCGGAAATGCCGAATTTCTAAAGGCGGGGGCCGCCTGCTCCTTTGTCACCAGAAACGGCAAAACCGTCATGGTGGACGGCAGTTCCCTTCCCATGGGCATTTTGCAGGGCATTTCCTATGACAAGCGGCAAATCAAGCTACAGGACGGCGATCTGATCGTCATGGTCACGGACGGAGCCATCTCCATTACCCCTGAATGGCTCCAGGAGGAAATTACCATGCTGGCGGGCTCTCCCCCGCGGGAGATCGCCACAAAGCTCGCCTCCCTGGCCCGGCACCGGGGCGACATTCCCGGCGACGACATCACCGTGCTGGCGGCGCGGATGGTACGGGTGAACTGATCAAAAACCGGCTTTCTCTATAGGAAAGCCGGTTTTTATAAAGATTTTCATCGAGATGATTGGTTGGTTCCACGAGGGCATTTGGACTCAGTGCAGGTTTTGCATATGTCCTCTGGTGTTCCTTCTAAACAACACATCATATAATTACATTCATCGCAGCAGCATTCTATCAAAATTCCATTATCGTCAATATGTTCTCCATTTCCCGGACAATCTACTCCTCCATTGCCAGGTATTAATTGAACTTTGGTAACATCAATTATCATATTGTGCCTCCTAAAATTTACATATAGACTAATACATTATATAATGTATTAGTCTATATGTAAAGAGCAAAATAAGGATATTATCTTATCAAAACATCAGTTTTGGAGAGATATCTTATGATTAAATTAAATGCACTGAAAATATTGGAACAAAACGGGAAAACAAAGTATTGGTTATACAAGCAATTGGGAATGAGTTATCAAAATTTCAGCAAAATGATTAACAACGAAACGAAATCCATCCGCTATGAAAATATCGAAGCATTATGTTACCTGTTAAACTGTACCCCAAACGAACTTTTTGAAATAACTGATGGGTAAAAATCGAAAAAACACCGGAAGGAACCAGCCTTCCGGTGTTTTTGAATGCTTGAATTTATGGGAACTGCTTTTAATCAACCGAGTTTGCCGGGGGCGCTTTGTTGACGTAAACCTCAATGGTGCCGCCGGTTTGGGTGTTGTACTTGCTCCCCACCATATGGTCGGTTCCTACCACGTACCCCTCGGGATAAGAGCTGTCCCAGCGATACAGGATGGTGTACTTAATGCCCAGTTCATCCAGTTTGGCCGTGTACTCCGCCTGAGTCTTTTTCTCATACGGTGGAATCAGCACTGTAGAGGAGCCTTTGCTGACCTTGAACTTGATGGACATAGTTTTTTCAAACTCTGTCCCCTCCGACACGCTTTGGTAAGTAATGGTGCCTTCAGGATACTGCTCATCATAGACATATTCCGGCGGATCGAAAATGTAGAGCTTTTGATTCTCGGGATTTCCCGTCACTGTCTTGTAGTCCTGCCCCACAAAGTTTGCCACCTTGTGCATCTGCTTGCTCTCTGATGACTCCGAACTCTCTTCAGAGCTCTGTGAAGAACTGCTTTCGCTCTCCGAACGATCGGAAGAGCTGTGAAATTCGGATTCTCCCCGGAAGGGATCGTTTTCCGACATGGAATCCACGATGGATGTAGTATCCCCCTCCGGCTCTTTGTGCCGGTCTTTTCCGAACAAAAACCAAAATGTAAAAATCAAAATCACCAGCAGAATGGGTAGTGTAATACCCATACTCCAGAGGATCAGCCTTTTGTTGCCACCATCTTTTTCCTCTTTTTCTTCCTGTTTCCGCTCGGCTTCCATAGGAATCCGTGGCAAGGTAGAAGTGGGCCGCCGAGAGGGTGGCTGAGCCCGCATGGAAACGGTGGGGGCATCGCTGCCGACAGCGCCTTTCTGGAAGGGACCGCCGATTTTTGCCAGCAGTTCCTCGACATTCTGAATGCGTTCAGTGGTGGACAGGGAAAGCCCTTGTATGATGGCCTGAGAAACCCGTGGCGGGACCGTCTCGTTGCGCTCCCGGGGAGGCAGCAGCGGTCTCGAATTGGAACGAATCAAAGCTTCCGGCGGAGCCGCTGCCGTCACACAGGTATAGAGCAGCGCGCAGACTGCGTAAACATCGGTCCAAGGACCGTGAGGGCTCACGGCGGAATACTGTTCCGGTGCAGAAAATCCGGGAAAAAGCTCGGCGACTAACTCGGTGCGGGCGGCGCGGACAGCGCTGATGGCAAAGCCATCCAGCTTAACCATCTTGCTTCGGCTTAAAATCACGCTGTCGGTGCTGATACCGCGGTGGATAAGGCCCTCCTCGTGGACAATGGCAAGGGTTTTGACCAGAGGAAGTAGCAAATCAGAGGTCTCCGTCCAGGTGAGCATTACGTCTCTCTTTTCCAGATAGGTTTTGAGGGAAATGCCTTCCACGAATTCCAAGATCGAATAGACGGTGTTGTTTTGATAGCAGATTGCGAATACTTGAGTAATACAGGTCAGCGTCCGCATACGAGAAAGTTTTTCAGCGATTTCGATAAAATCGCTCATGTACGCTTTGAACTGAATTTGACGGCCGTTGTTGACCGCAACCGATTTTCCGTCTTCACCGCGGGTAACCAAAGTGTCAGGAAAATATTCGTGAACCTTGACCTTTCGTTCGCCGATGACGTCATAACCGATATATGTGACGCTTTCGCCGTTATAGGACAGCACCTTGCCGACGACATAGCGGTTGTTGATAACAGTACGCGGAGCCAGATAGGAAGGAAAACGGGGAGATGTATCCGAATATCCGCAAAATGGACAAACCTCTTCTTCGCCTTTGTCCCTCATGCATCCCATGCACAAATTCTCATTCAAGCCTGTCACCTCCTAATTTCCGCAAAGCCGCGGATGAAGACTGTCGCTCTTTCGCATAAACGCCCATTTTTATTACGATTGGACAGCATCTTCTGTGAAGCTATCATGGAGTTGCTCTATTGCTGTCGGAGCACTGGCTCCGTAAAAAAATCACACTTACTGGCAAAAAGGTTTCAAACCCTGCCGTTATGAAGAATTTTTCCTTTTAGTACATAGTAATTTTATCACGATAAGATAAATTTTTGGCAATTGTATTTATTACGGATATATTATAATAAATTCCGCTGACAATGTCAACGGAATTCATTTTTCGTCTTATTCCCACACCAAAGAAAACTTCAATACCTTTCTAAGCAGCGTGATTCCGCTGTTTTTTACAAATTCAGTTTTCTATGGAGAATCTCTCACGTATCTGCAAGGCTAAATATATGCCGCCTTACTGAATGTTATGCTGAATTTTCGCCGCGGTGACGGTGTTCTGCATCAAGGTGGCGATGGTCATGGGGCCCACGCCGCCGGGAACAGGAGTGATGTATCCAGCGATGTCTTTGACTGCCTCAAAATCCACGTCGCCGCAGAGCTTGCCGTTCTCGTCCCGGTTCATGCCCACGTCGATGACCACGGCTCCCTCTTTGACCATATCAGCAGTGACGAATTTTGCACGTCCAACGGCAGCTACCAGAATATCAGCATTTTTGCAGATTTCGGGGAGATTTTTGGTCTTAGAATGGCAGATGGTCACTGTGCCGTTACGGTGGAGGAGCAGCATTGCCATAGGCTTGCCGACGATGTTGCTGCGGCCGATAACGACGCAGTTTTTGCCGGCGATGTCCACTCCGGTGGAATCAATAAGCTCCATACATCCGGATGGGGTACATGGCAGGAAATCAAAGTCGCCGATCATGATTTTGCCCACGTTGACCGCGTGGAAGGCATCCACGTCCTTTTCCGGCGAAATAGCAGCGATAACCTTGTGGTCGTCGATCTGCTTCGGTACCGGAAGCTGCACCAAAATCCCATTGACTTTAGGATCCCGGTTTAGTTCATCCACCAAAGCCAACAGTTCTTCCTCGGTGGTTTCCTCCGGGAGGGCGTATTCATATGATTCTATGCCGCAGCGGGCGCAGGCCTTCTTTTTGTTGTTGACGTAAACCCTGGAAGCTGGGTCCTGGCCCACGATAACTACCGCGAGACCAACAGTCACTCCATTCTCTTTGAGAGCGGCTACCTGCCCGCTGACTCGATCCTTCACCTGTTCTGAAATTTGTTTTCCGTCGATTCGTTTACTCATCGGTGTTGTCCTCCCCTGTAGTGTCGTCGTTACTGTCCGCAGTGTCTTCTGCAGGATCGGTATCGCTTTCCAGCTCTTTGATCTCTGTCGCCGATTCATCTGAAGTGGAATCAGCGGCAGGTTCCTCGGTCAGTGTAGCATTGCCGGTTTTCTTGTTCTTTTTCTTTGCCTGTTTTTCCTCGTAGGCCGCCACTTCATTTTGATAGGCCTCGGTTTTAACGTAGAGCTTCAGGTAATTCTCGTCGTGGGCCCGTTTGATCTTGGAGCGAACTGCCAACCAGACAATCACAGCGACAACCACTAAGATAAAAGCAAGCAGCTGGGAAACACGGATGCTCCCAAGGAGCAGGCTGTCGGTACGAAGGCCCTCGATGACGCCGCGACCCAAGCCATACCAGGCGGTGTACATCAAAAAGAGCTCACCGTCGAATTTGCGGTGCTTGCTGTATAAGAAAAGCAGCAAGAAGCCCAGAGCGCACCAGAGGGACTCATAAAGGAAACAGGGGTGAACCGACGCCAGTGCGTCTACGGTAACCCCCAGCTTACTGAGCGTCTCCACATTGGCGGAATTACTGAGATAGGAGGTGACCCGTTCGCCGGTCATACCCCAAGGGAGGCTGGTGTTGGAGCCGAACGCCTCCACATTGACGAAATTGCCCCAGCGCCCGATGGCCTGTCCGATGAGAAAACCCATACAGGCGATGTCGAGGACCGGAAGCAGCTTCATTTTGCGGAGCTTGACGATGAGGGCCCCCACCAAAATCGCGCCGATGAGTCCACCGTAAATTGCCATGCCGCCTTCCCAAGTCTTGATGATAGAGCCCAAATCGTTCTTGAAGGTATCCCAACTGAAAGCAACGTAGTAAAGCCGCGCGCCGACGATACCGCCGACGACGCCGCCCAGCACCACGTCAATGAGCTTGTCGGGGATGACACCGAATTTTTTGCATTGGCTCAGGGCAAAAGCCATGGCCAGCAGGATTCCAAGGGTAATGAGGATTCCGTACCAGGTAACCGATAGATTTCCGATCTGAAACGCCACCCGGTTCAGGTGGAAGGTGAGGCCAAGGCCGGGGAATTCAACTGTGTTCAATTGTTTCACGTCCTGTTCGTATAAATTTTGTCAGGGAATTATTTCTGGTTTGGGTAAACGATGGAAAGGGACTGGCAGACCTCATCGAAATCCGAGGCGAAGCGTTTTTCAACATCGGAAAAGGCAGTGTCGGCAATAACTTCCATCATGTCGAACAGCCCTACGTCCATCATCTCGTAGGAAAGCATAGCAGTCGCTGTGTTCTCCGCATCGTTGATGCCTTTAAGTGCCTTGCCGTAAAGGGCGTTGCGGCAGGAGAGGAAATCCTCCTCCGAAAGTCCGCTCTGCTTCTTTTCGGCAATCATTTTATTAAAAGCCGCCAAAACCGCCCTCGGATCTTTTGACTCGCCGCCCAGCATAGTAGCCAGGAATCCGCGCCCGCCGAACACTTCGGTGCCGAAGTTTGCGTTTAATAAGCCCTCCCGGTACATTTCGTTGTAGAAATCGGAGGTGGGCCCTGCCAAAACGTCCAAAAGGATTTCCAGTTCAATCTGCTGCTTGAGCCCGTCCATCGCCCCATCAGCAGGTTCCACCTTGTAGCCGAAATAGAACAGCGGAATCGCCACATCCAGGTTTTGAACCACTTCTTTTTTGTTTGCCTCCCGGGGCTCGTCGTAGCCTTTTCGTTCAATGGAAACGGGCTTCGATTCCTTGAGTCCGTCTACAATGATGTTTTCTGCAGTCTCCGGATCGAAATTCCCCGCCACGGCGATGACCATATTGGAGAGGTTATAGAAGGTATGGTAACAGCGGTATAGAAGATCCGCGTCGATTTTGGCAATACTCTCCACCGTCCCGGCGATGTCCACCTTGACCGCGTTGTTGACGTACAGCCCTTCCAGCAAATTGAACATGACTCGCCAGCTGGGGAGGTCCTCATACATCCGGATCTCCTGCCCGATAATCCCCTGCTCTTTCTCCACCGTCTGCTGGGTAAAGTAGGGGGCCTGTACGAAGGTGACAAGAGCCTTTAACGACTCCTCAAAGTTGTCAGCACAGGAAAAGAGGTAACAGGTCTTGTCAAAGGAGGTAAAGGCGTTGGCCTCCGCTCCGGTCTTGGCAAAAAGGGTGAATGCGTCCCCGTCTTCGCTCTCGAAAAGCTTGTGCTCCAAAAAATGAGCGATGCCGTCGGGCACCGTAACGAAATCAGCGTCGTCCCCAGTCTTGAAGCAGTTGTCTACCGAGCCGTATTTGGTGCCAAAGAGGGCGTAGGCGGTAGAAAACCCCTTCATGGGATAAAGCAAAATGGTGAGCCCCGACTCGTGCTCCATGCGGATATACTGCTCATGGATACGTGGGCTTTGAACCACGGTTTTTTTCATCAGCAATTCCTTCCTTTCTACCGCTTCACGTTCTCGCCGGTGAGCAGGTAAACGGTGTGTAGGCGGATATGCTTGGCCGCCTCTATGATTTCGTGTTTTTGAACCTTGGCGATGGCTTCGCTCTGTTCTTCCGGTGTGCCGCTGAGGCCTAAAACCGTCTGCGTCAGGTAGTAAAGCTCCATGGAATAGGCGCTCTCGCCCATGGAGCGAAAGCTGTTCTGGAGGCTTAACGACGCAAACTCCATGTCGGTGTCGGTAAAATCCCCATCACAAACCGCCTGAAGCTGCTCCAAAATGGCTTCTTTGGCCTCGTCAATCTTATCGTGCTCTACGCCGCTGTCAATCATCATAATGCCCTTAGTCCGGTCAAACCGGGCGGCGCAGTAGTAGCACAGGCTCTTTTTCTCTCGCACGTTGAGGAAAAGTTTGGAAGTCGGGGTGCCGCCCAGAATTGCAACTGCCATCCGCATGGGATTTAATAGCGTACTGTCCGGCTTAACATCGGTTTTGAACCCCAGACAGAGTTTCGATTGGGTCACATTAAACCGCTCAATGACGTTTTTCACCTCTCCGGAACCGATTTGGATCTCCGTCTCTGCAAAATCAGCCGGATGGCGTGTCAAGCCGGCAAATGCCTTTTTACACACCTCTTTGGCACAGGAAGGATCTCCCATGCCTACATGAAGGATTTCCACCGTCGCCTCGTCGATGATGCGGCGGTATGCGGCGGCGGTTTCTTCCGCTGTGATAGCTTTGACTCCCTCTACAGTACCGAACCGATCCTCCCCAAAAGCCTCGCCCTCGAACATGAGAGAAACAGTTTTCATTAGGGCATACCGGCGTTTGTCGTTGATTTCCGACTCAATGGTGTCGATGAGGTACTGTTTTTGGAGCATGAGCGTTTTTTCGTCAAACAGGCCTTTCTTCATAGCTGGACGGAGAAGCATTCCCATGAGAACTTCAGCGCTTTCCTTTAATAACAGCTCACCACTTAAGGCGTAGTTGTCGTCGATGACAGACATCATCAGCGTCAAGACAGCTTTGTCCCCTATTTTCGATATGGAGCTTCCCGCAGACGCACCGTACATCAAATTGAGCTTTTTGGAAAAAGCCTGAAAAGTCGGATAGTCCTCATATCCTTTTTCCAGAATCATGGGGACTAATGCATTTCCTGTCATAGTTTCTCTGCGCAGCGGCAGGATTAGGTTGACAGCAAGAAGATTGGTTTTATATCGCTCATCCCGGACGCTACCGAAATAGACGTGATCGCCTATAGGCTCCCGCAAAAATGTTTCCTTCATTCTAAGAATCATATCCTTTCAAAGACTTCCTAAAAAGGATGCCAAACAATATTCGAATAAGGCTGTTGCTCAAATGTTTGTAATAGTCATCCACAAAAAAGTGTTGCTCTGCAAAATTTTCACCATCAGTTTACTATTTGTGGATATTATATCATAAATTCAGTGGACGAAATCAACGATAGCGGGCATGGCCCAACAAAAGTCTTAGCCTTTTGTGAATTATGATACAATGCTCTCACATCTCCCGCGGTAGCGGGACAAAAACTCCTTTTAGGCGCTTTGCAAACAGCTTCGTTATTTGCTTGTGAGGTTATTATACCATATCCGCAAATTCCGCAGGAATTTGTAGGCGGGTTTACCCACCGTAGTTCTGCTTTGGCAGAACCGGATAATGATAAAATAAACGCAATGTCAAATCACCTTGTTTTGGCAAGCCGCATTTATGCGACCGAAGGTTTTCACAGAAAACCTTCGTTGATTGTGTTTATTATACCATAATATGGACGAAAAATTAAGAAGATTTCCTGAATATTTGTTGCCAACAGTTTTATCATATAAAAAAGAGCGGATCGTCATTATATAAATTGTAGCAAACCTTAAAATATCATCTCTGTCCTTTTAAATTTTATGGATTATCTTCCCAAACGGTTGACGAGTGGATCGAAAACAACTATACTGAAAATCGGAAAAAGAATTACGACTATTGTAACAGGAGGTATCCCTATGGCAGTATTAGTAACGGGCGGAGCCGGGTACATCGGTTCTCACACCTGCGTAGAACTCTTAAATGAAGGAGAAGAAGTGGTCATCGTTGACAACTTTGTAAACTCAAAGCCAGAAGCTTTAAACCGCATCCGGGAAATCACTGGAAAAGATTTTAAATTCTATGAAGTCGACCTGCTGGATAAAGAAAGTCTGGAAAAAGTCTTCCAGCAAAATGAAATCGACGCTGTCATCCACTTTGCTGGCCTGAAAGCGGTGGGCGAGAGCGTGTCAAAACCTCTTCTTTATTATCACAACAACATCACCGGCACATTAATTCTCTGTGAGCTGATGGAGCAATATGGTGTGAAAAGGCTGGTATTCAGTTCTTCCGCTACCGTTTATGGCGCGCCAAAATCGGTGCCTATCCGGGAGGATTTTCCTCTGTCCACCACCAATCCTTACGGCTCTACCAAGCTGATGATTGAAGACATCCTCCGCGACCTGTATGTGGCTGATAAAGACTGGTCCATCGCCCTGCTGCGGTACTTTAACCCCATTGGCGCTCATAAAAGCGGCCGCATCGGAGAAGATCCTAATGGTATTCCCAACAACCTGCTCCCCTATATTGCTCAAGTCGCTTCCGGGAAACTCGAGTGTCTATCAGTCTACGGAAACGACTACGACACCATAGACGGGACCGGCGTCCGCGATTATATTCATGTAGTGGATCTGGCACTGGGTCACTTGAAAGCATTGGCCAAAGTCCGTAAAGACAAGGGAGTAGATGCTTACAATCTGGGAACCGGCACCGGATATTCCGTCCTCCAGATGGTAGAGGCCTTCGAAAAAGCCAGCGGAAAAAAAGTCAACTACAAAATTGCCCCCCGCCGTCCCGGCGATATCGCCGAATGCTACGCCGATCCCGCTAAGGCCAAAGAAGTCTTGGGCTGGCAGGCGCAGAGAGGCGTAGAAGAGATGTGTATAGATTCCTGGAACTTTACTGCTAAAAATCCCAACGGACTATAAATTGAATTTTGTCACAAAGAACCCCCGGATGAGACATCTCATCCGGGGGATTTTAACATTTTTATTTACTCTGTTTTATCTAGAGACAAAACAGCGGCCGCCTCCGCAGGAGTCTGCACGTACACCTCTCTATCCAGCAGATAACTTAACACATAGTCCCATTCCTTAATAGAAAATTCCTCAGGACCCATCCTTTCAAGGAGTGCCTGTATTTTTTGGAGGTTTTGTGCGCATTTCAAATCCGACAGATAACTGCAGCCCAATTTCAGGGCCAGCTCATCCAGCAAATCAGTCTTCATCTTTTTTCCTCCTGGCAAGGCCATCCAAAAAGTACACTTTGTGAAAATTTTGTACATAACTAGTTTTTTCTTGTCCCATTTATAGTTATTATAACATTTGCCCATTTTTTCCTATAAATTGACAATGTTTTAGGAAAGTGTTATAATATTTTCAATCTAAAAAAATCCATGGCTCCTTTAATGACACATAAAAATGTCAATTTTTATGTGTACTTTTTGAAACAAAATAATACAATTATTTTAGAAAACATGTGCATAAATAGCTCAATTATTTATTAAAATTACAATATTAAAATCCTTATTTTTCCAATATTTTTGATTTTCGGTATAAAGTTGTCACCGAAAAGCCCAGCAAACGAGCTGCTTCCTGTGCTGTATACTTCCCCTCCCTCCAACTGGAACAAATATCTTCAAATTCATCCGGTATCGGCAACTCTGGGCGCCCAAATTTCACACCCCGCAGTTTTGCGGCCTGAATTCCTTCTGCTTGTCTACGGCGAATATTTTCCCGTTCGTTTTCCGCTACAAAGGAAAGAAGCTGTAATACCAAATCGCTGATAAATGTTCCCAATAGGTCTTTTCCCCGACGGGTATCCAGCAGGGGCATATCCATGATGTATACGTCTACCCCTTTATCTCGGGTAATTTTTTTCCATTCATCTAAAATTTCCTCATAGTTTCTTCCCAGGCGATCAATGCTCTTCATGACGAGCAGATCGCCTTCTTTTAATTTCCGCAGCATTTTCTGATAAGCGGGACGATCAAAATCCTTTCCGCTCTGCTTGTCTACAAATATTTGTTTCGGTGGGACGCCGAATTGGGCCAGTGCCAAAAGCTGACGGTCCTCGTTTTGATCTTTACTGGATACTCGCGCATAACCGTATGTCATCTCTACCCTCTCCTTAAAAAAACTACAGTGGATATTCTACCCTTTTTGCTTGGATTTTTAAAAGATAGGTTGTAAAATATCCATCTGAGCGGTCATCATAGTAAAATTGTGCAGTTTCTTGTGAAAAAAACATCTTGTATTTCGATAAAATTCACGGTACACTGAGTTTACTATAATATGCGGCGGATAACGAAAAATTTTTCCGCCAACAGAGAGGAAGTTTTCGATGAAGATTACCTTTGATAAAACACGTCAGATTTTTCATCTGCAGACCCAAAACGTTTCCTATGTGATGAAGGTGGCTTTTGACCGATATTTGCTCCATCTCTACTGGGGAAAACGGGTTCAAAACGGAGCGTACCTCGACTATCTCATGGAGGAAATGAATCAGAGGCTGTCTTTTTATCCCGTTGCGCCTAAAACCCAAAACTTCTGTCTCGGCACGGCTCCTCAGGAAGTGCCTACCTACGGCAGCGGCGATTACCGAGGGCCTGCAATAGAATGCCGATTAGCAAACGGTTCGGAAATTCTAGCCCTATGGTACAAGGATTATAAAATTATAAAAGGCAAACCATCCCTCCCAGGACTTCCCTCGACTTACGTGGAAGAGAAAGAGGAAGCCTTGACGCTTCAAGTGACCCTCCATGATGATGCGGCCAACTTGGACGTGATTTTGAACTACTCGATTTTTGAGGGCAGTGATGCCATTGTACGCAGCACTCAGGTAGTCAACTGTGGCTGTGATAATGTGATTTTAGACCGGGTGTTTTCCTTCAACGTTGACTTGCCTCAATCCGCGAATTACCGTTTTTTGCAGCTGGCGGGAAACTGGGGCAATGAACGCAATATCTGTACTACCCCGCTCCGTCAAGGGACACAGTCTATCGAGAGTACCAGAGGAGCCAGCTCCCATTTTGAAAACCCCTTTCTTGCCTTGTTGGCCCCTGGTACCGATGAACAGCAGGGAGAGGTTTTCGGTTTTAGTTTGGTCTATTCGGGCAGCTTTCGAATGAGCACCGAACTGGACATGCTGGACTTTGCACGGGTTCAGGGAGGCATCCATCCCCAGAATTTTAGTTGGAAGCTCTGTCCAGGGGAATCTTTTACCGCTCCGGAAGCAGTACTTACGTTTTCCGACCAAGGCTTGAATGCTATGTCCCACATTTATCATGAGCTTTATCAGAAAAGACTCTGCCGCGGGAAATTTCGGGATCAGGAGCGCCCTGTTCTCATCAACAGCTGGGAAGCCGCCTACTTTGATATCACCGAGGAAAAGCTGCTGAAGCTGGCAAAAGAGGCAGCTAATTTGGGAATCGAACTGTTCGTTATGGATGACGGATGGTTTGGTAAGCGCGACAACGACCGCTGCTCCCTGGGAGACTGGGTGGTAGACGAAAGAAAGCTGCCTGGCGGAATCCAAGGAATCACCGATAAGATGAAGTCGCTGGGCATTCAGTTTGGTCTATGGGTAGAACCGGAGATGGTTTCCCCTGACAGCGACCTGTTTAGGGCCCATCCTGACTGGTGCCTCCATGTTCCTCAGAGGGAATCGTCCCAGGGGCGGCAGCAGCTGGTGCTGGACCTCTCTCGGGACGATGTCTGCGATTACGTGATCGACGCTATGACTAATGTTTTCGGAAGCGCCGATCTGAGCTATGTCAAATGGGACTACAACCGAAACCTGTCGGAAATAGGTTCTGCTGCTCTTCCTGCTGACCAACAGGGTGAAACCGCCCACCGATACATTCTGGGGCTGTATCGAATTATGGAAGCCCTGGTCACCCGCTTCCCGGATATTCTGTTTGAAAGCTGTTCCGGCGGCGGGGGACGGTTTGACCCCGGCATGCTCTACTACATGCCTCAGGTCTGGACCAGCGATAATAGCGACGCCATCGCCCGCACCAAAATTCAGTATGGCACGAGCCTCGTATATCCCATCAGCACTATGGGTGCCCATGTGTCCGCTGTACCTAACCATCAGCTCCATCGGACGACACCTTTGGACACCCGCGCCAATGTGGCTTATTTTGGGGCGTTCGGCTACGAGCTGGAGCTGCTCCAGCTTTCGGATGAAGAAAAGGACGAAATCAAAAAACAGGTTGCTTTTTACAAGGAAATACGCGGTCTCGTCCAATTTGGAGACTTCTACCGGCTGGTCAACCCTTTCGACGCAGGGACCGCCGCCTGGATGTCCGTCTCGAAAGCTAAGGACCAAGCTTTCGCCGTATACGTGTATCATCTTATTCATTTGGAGCAGCCCAATTACCGGTTGAAACTCCAGGGACTCGATCCAGAGGCGTTGTACAAAGTCGAAGGAAATGAAAAAACATTAACACTGCCGGGAGACATCCTCATGAACGCCGGTATTTTAGTACCCAGACCCAAAAAGGATTTTGAGAGCCATTGCTATCATCTGAAAAAGGTTGTAGAATAACAAAACATTTTATATTATAAATACAGATGGGGACATTTAAAAAGAAAGCTTGTCTCGGTTTCAATGAACCCGTCCGTTGGCATAGAAGAATGGAAAAAGGAGAGGAAAATACCTCTCCTTTTTTCTATGCTTATAGTCGCCGGATCGATAAAATCCTACATACTTAGAATGATTTATGACTCCAAACTTTTCTTCGAATGAGCCGCTGCATCTCGAGAAACGCAGTAGGCCAGATATTCCCGGTCATAATGGTAGCCCAACTTTTTTGCCAGCCCCACTGACTTCAGGTTCGCCGCGTCCCAACTGGGATAGAGTCCTTTTTGGAGGCAGGCAAGAATCAGCGCCGCCCCGCAGGCAGAGGCCAAACCCCTCTGCCGATAATTTTCATGAGTGACGATTTCAATCTCGATACCGCCCTGGTATACCGTGTAGGAAGACGCACCAGCGACAATTTTTCCATCATGCCATGCAACAAAACCCAATCCACGATTCACATAATCTTTAGAGGATAAAAAATTTCCACAAAAATCCCGGCACCATTTCTCCTGCAAAATCATTTCATATTCCTTTTCGCCAATGGGCGTCATACAAAAGCCTTGCGGAAGGCTTTTCGACAGACGTTTTAAATGCTCTCGGTCGAAAACATCGCCGTCTTTATGGATGGCGTACCGGGTAATTCGTTGGGCGCGGGCCCCGTAAACTTTCTCAATCTGGGAGGCCCAGTTTTCTCCATAAGGCACGATGAACATGCAGTCCCCACAGGCGTGGAAATTTAAAATCAGTTCTTTCGCACCAGGGGCAAGGCTGTCTCCTGCCAAAAAACAGAAATCCCCGCTGACGATCTGTGCGGCTTTGGGATGTTCAGCATTGTCGGCGAAAGCCCGGCCCATGCTGCCATCCAGGCAGCCCCAAATCAGCGTTTCCTGGATTCCCTCATACAAAGGGGAAATCCTAGGTATCTGTTCTTTATTAAGTTCCACCATATGGCTTATCTCCTTTCAAAAAGTTCTGAATATGTTCGTTCCGTTTCAGTGTTCCTCAAATTCTACCACAAAAGGCCTTTTCTGTCCAGTATACGGCATGTTTTGTCGTTTTTTCTCCGGATTTCCCCGGTTTTCCATAATCTTGCAGTTGAAGGGATTGCCTGCTCTGTGCTATAATAAAAAGCAAAGTGGGCGGCAGAGCCGCCTGTATTGTGCAGGCTGCGGATTACCGCCACAAAAACGGTAGTGGTTTTTATTGCAATACAGCTTTCTCCTCCCTTGGCCGGAGATTTGCCTCTGAGCGGCACGCAGGCCCTTTGGGCTTGCGGCTATGTCATACTTCATGGTTCATTGTACTTGCTCTGTGCAGCTAAAATGACAGCATTGTACCAAAAATCCAAAGGACTTTGCCTTTCTTGCGGCTTGGCGTTTTGGTGTCAAAAGTCAGCTGGGTTTTGATGCAATCTTTTTTATGCACGGACATATAATCCCTCAAAAATAACAAAAGAAAAGAAAGGATTCACCTCATGAAACGATTTACCAAGCTCATTTCCCTGGCGGCTCTGCTGGTATTCTGCCTAACGGCGCTTCCACTGTCCGCCTCTGCCGCTGAGGCTAAGACTTTTCGCGCGGTGTGGGTGTCCACTGTCTACAACTTGGACTACCCTTCGGCAGCAACCACGAATTCATCCAAACTTAAATCCGAGGCAGACACTATTCTCGACAACTGCAAAAGCATGGGCATGACCGCAGTTATTTTGCAGGTCCGTCCATCTGGAGATTCCTTTTATCCTTCTAACATCTACCCGTGGAGCAAATACCTGACCGGCTCTCAGGGGACCGCTCCCTCTGGTGGGTTTGACCCGCTACAGTATTGGATCGATGGAGCTCACAGCCGCGGTATGGAGCTCCATGCCTGGCTCAACCCTTACCGCGTTACCAAAGGCGGCGAATCCGAATGGAATTCCCTCACTTCCAGCAACCCTGCTAAACTCCACCCTGATTGGACCGTGAAATACTCCGACGGAAACTACTACCTGAACCCCGGACTGCCGGAAGTGCGGCAGCTGGTCATCGACGGGGCGGTGGAAATCGTCAATAACTACGATGTTGACGGCATTCATTTGGACGACTACTTCTATCCCGGGACAAGTTTTAATGATAGTGCGACCTTTGCCCAGTATGGAAGCGGTTTTTCGAATATCGATGATTGGCGCAGAGACAACGTAAACAAGCTGATCCAGGGTCTCAACGACGCGGTACATAAAGCGGATTCCAGCGTATCCTTTGGCGTCAGCCCCGCAGGTATTTGGGCCAACAAATCCAGCAGCCGGCCAGAGGGATCTGCCACCAGCGGCGGACAGAGCTATTCATCCCATTATGCGGATACCCGAAAATGGGTCAAAGAAGGCTGGCTCGACTATATCTGCCCTCAGGTTTACTGGTATATCGGGCAGTCCAACGCAAACTATGAAATTTTGGCAAATTGGTGGGCTGACGTAGTCAAAGGCACCGGTGTCAAGCTCTATATGGGCCTCGCCGATTACAAAGCAGGCGAATCTTCCACATCCAGTCCCTGGTACGGCATTGCCGCCATCCAGGATCAGATGGCACTGAACCAGACCATTCCTGAAATCGCTGGAGAGATGCATTTCCGCTATAAATTTCTCTTAACGGTTCCCGGACTTCAATCCTACTACACCAACGTGCATAAAAACGGCGTGCCGAAGCTCGCAAGCCAGTCTTCCACCAAGGATGGACAAGGCACCTGGGTCAAGCTCTCCGACGGCAGCTACAAACTGCGGCTGAAAAACGGCAGTTATGCCAACGGCTGGAAAAAGGTAGACGGCAGCTGGTTTTATCTCGACCCCAAAACCGTTCTCATGAAAACCGGCTGGCAGAAAATTGGCGGCACTTGGTACTTTATGAACGGCGGCGGCTATATGCGCACCGGATGGCTCAAACAGAATAACAAGTGGTACTATCTCAATGGGAACGGTGCCATGCAGATTGGTTGGAAAAAGATCGACGGGAAGTGGTACTACTTCCTCAGCGACGGTGTCATGGGTACCAGTATGACCACTCCGGATGGCTACCGCATTGGAGCAGACGGTGTAATGCTGTAAATAATAGCAATAAAAAGCCAGTACCGATTTGGTGCTGGCTTTTCTGTTCAGATTATTAATGGGATCAATAAGTTCAAAGTAAAAAATAGAAAAGAGCGCCGGAAATTCCGGTGCTCTTTTTGCATCTATTTTGCCTTTTTAAGCGGCTGCTTCCGCCGTAAGACCTTTGCTGTGCCGGAACCATCCACCACGTCTGGGGTGATGACCACCTTGGAAATGGAATCGTCGGATGGAACTACAAACATCAGGTTTAAAAGGATTTCCTCCATGATATTCCGAAGACCCCTGGCGCCGGTTTTTCGCTTTATGGCTTCCCGTGCAATCGCCTGGAGTGCTTCCTCATCCATAACAAGCTCCACATCGTCCAGTTCGAACAGGCCGCTGTACTGGCGCAGGAGTGAATTCTTTGGCTCAGTGAGGACGCGAACCAATTGCTCCTCGGTCAAATCCTCCAACGTGGAGATGACCGGTAAACGGCCCACAAGTTCAGGAATGATGCCGAATTTCACCAAATCCGCGGGAATAATCTTTTTGAGCAGTTCCCCTTTTCCCTTGTCTTGACTTTTCTGAATATTGGCTCCGAACCCGATGGAGGAGGAATCCATTCGGCGTTCGATAATCTTTTCAATCCCCTCAAATGCGCCGCCGCAGATGAACAAAATGTTCTTGGTATCCAGCTGGATGAATTCCTGATGAGGGTGCTTGCGCCCGCCTTGGGGCGGCACATTTGCAACAGTGCCCTCCAGAATTTTCAAAAGTGCCTGCTGCACGCCCTCACCGCTGACGTCGCGGGTAATAGAAGCGTTTTCCGATTTGCGGGTGATCTTATCGATCTCATCGATATAGATGATACCCCGCTGGGCCGCCTCTACGTCAAAATCTGCCGCCTGCAGCAGCCGTACCAGCACGTTTTCCACATCGTCGCCCACGTAACCCGCCTCGGTCAAAGTGGTGGCGTCAGCGATAGCAAAAGGAACGTTCAAAGTTTTTGCTAATGTCTGAGCCAAAAGAGTTTTTCCTACGCCGGTAGGTCCCAGAAGCAGCACGTTACTCTTCTGAATTTCCACATCGGTATCCTTGGCCATGAAAATGCGCTTATAGTGATTGTAAACCGCAACGGAAAGAGTCACCTTGGCCTTTTCCTGACCGATGACATACTGATCCAAAACTTCTTTTATTTCAGCGGGTTTTAAAAGCTTGGGAGCCTTGAAGTTTTTCTCGGGCTGATAGGGCTCAAAAGAATCGGGAGATGGAAAAAGGCCCTCTTCCGCCAAAAGCTCATAGCAAAGTGCCACACAGGAATCACAGATATTGGCTTTAGCCGAATGGAGCATCCGCTCCACATTCTGCTCCGATTTCCCGCAAAAGCTGCATTTTACCGGTTCTTTCTCGTTAAAATCAGACATGAATCCTCCTACTCGCCGCTTTTGAAGATAACTTTATCAATGAGGCCGTAATCACAAGCCTCCGAGGCGGACATAAAGTGGTCTCTTTCGCAGTCAGCTTGAATCTGCTCCACGGATTTTCCAGTATTAGAAGCCAGAATTTCGTTCAAATGCTTCTTCATTCGCAGAACTCGCTCCGCTTGGATTGCGATATCGGTAGCCTGGCCCTGGGCGCCGCCGGAAGGCTGGTGAATCATGATTTCACTGTTGGGGAGGGCAAATCGTTTGCCCTTGGCACCGCTGGACAGCAAAAATGCACCCATGGAAGCCGCCATGCCGACACAAATGGTGGACACATCGCATTTGACGTACTGCATGGTGTCATAAATCGCCATACCGGAAGTGATAGAACCGCCGGGGCTGTTGATATAAAGATGAATATCCTTGTCGGGGTCCTGGCCTTCCAGGTAAAGAAGCTGGGCCACGATGAGGGAGGCAGTGGTGTCATTGACCTCCTCACCCAGCATGATAATCCTATCGTTTAAAAGTCTCGAATAAATATCGTAGGAGCGCTCGCCGCGGCTCGTCTGCTCTACGACCATTGGTACTAAGCTCATGTATTTTCCTCCAATCAAAATCGACCATAAGCAACGGATGGGTGAGGAATCTGCTTCCCCACCCGAACCCAATATGCCTATTTTCAGTTTAGACGAAAAAGATGAACAATTCGGAAAATCATTCCATCTATTCCGTAAATTCGCTGAAGCTTATTTATTATGCCTTAACAGCTGATTCTTTAATCAGGTCGACAGCCTTATTGACAGCAACATCAGCCATCAGGTCGGCAGCTGGAAGCATGGTTTTCACTTTATCCAGCTCCATGTTGTAGGAGTCTGCAATGCGCTGATATTCTTTCTCTAAATCCTCGGCAGTGGTCTCAATTTTTTCCAGCTCGACGACTTTTTCCAAAGCCAGACGAATCTTAACCTGTTTCTCAGCCTGTTCCTTAAAGGTCAGGCGGAATGCATCCATATCCATGCCAGTGTACTGCAGGTATACGTTGATGTCCATGCCCTGGCTTCTCAAACGGTAGTCAAAGTCACGAACCATCTCGTCGATTCTGCTTTCGTACATCTCTTCTGGAATTTCACCTTCCATATTGGCGATGACCTGGTCGATCAGCTTGTTCTCAAACTCGGTAGTTGCGGTCTTTTCGTTCTGCTCAGCAAGTTTGTTTTTAATGTCGTCCTTCATTTCAGCGAGGGTATCAAACTCACTGACATCTTTTGCAAACTCATCGTCAACCTCGGGAAGCTCTTTGGCATTGATTTCATGGATCTTCACCTTAAAAACAGAATCCTTACCCTTGAGCTCTTCCGCGTGGTAATCCTCGGGGAATTTAACATTCACGTCAAACTCGTCCCCCACATTGTGACCAACAATCTGATCCTCAAAGCCCGGGATAAACTGGCCGGAACCCAGAGTCAGCTCAAATTTTTCTGCTTTGCCGCCGTCAAAGGGAACGCCGTCTACAGAACCGTCGAAGTCGATGACAACAACATCGTCGTTCTGAGCAGCACGATCAGAGACAGAAATGGTTCTTGCATTACGGTTTCTCAAACGGTCAATTTCTTTATCGATATCCTCATCAGTGACTTCTTTAACCTCTTTGGACACCTTAATGCCTTTATAATCTTTGACAGAAACTTCCGGTTTGACAACGCAGACGGCTTTAAACTTAAAGCCATCCTCTTTGGAAACATCGGTCACATCCACCATGGGACGGGCGACGAGCTCAAGTCCTGCTTCCTCTACAGCTGCTTCCAAAGCACTGGGGTAAACGGCGTTGATGGCATCCTCAAAAAAGATACCCTCACCGTAAAGTTTCTCAATGGTTTTACGGGGGGCTTTGCCCTTGCGGAAACCGGGCACCTCAATTTTTTTCACGCGCTTCAGGTAAGCACTTTGGCAGGCTTTCTCAAATTCCTCTGCCGGAACGTGGACTTCCAATTCAAATTTATTGGTGGCAACGTTATTTTTGGATACTAAACTCATGTGACATCCTCCTAAATTTAGCCGTCATCCCGAAAGTGCGGCTTTTAAAATCATACTGCCGCAATGGCTGTACTTTTTTTGATTTTGGCGGCACAGACGAACCGCAATCGCACAGTGCACAATGGTGACATTATACCATAGATTGCCTTACAATGCTAGTTTTTCAAAACGCTTTTACCGATTTTTACAATTTAGACAATTTTTTTTGGGCAAAATTGCAAATAATCGCAGGATACTAATCTGAAATCAATGCCGATTCGTTCCCCATTAATGGCGTATCCCGAAGAATATCCATGAATATGGCCGTAATACACCTGTTTGATGCCATATTCATGAAGAATTTCCAGTATTTCGTAGCATTCTCCATTTCCGTACACCGGCGGATAATGGAGAAAGACAATGGGTTCTTTTTGAAGCTTTTTGCCAGCGTCCAACGACAGCCGAAGCCGTCCGCATTCCCGCAAAAGAATTTTTTTATCATTTTGGTCGTTCATCCAGCCGCGTGTGCCGCAGAGAGCGTAGTCTCCATATTCATAGGCATTGTTAAACAAAATCCTAATTGAGTGGCATCCCCAGTCGGACAGCGCCTTTTCAACCTTGGTTTTAGTAGTGAACCAGTAGTCGTGGTTGCCCTTCAAAATGATTTTTGTTCCATTTAGTTTGTGGAGATATTCGAAATCTGCCCGGCTTTCCTCCATGACGAGTCCCCAGGAAATGTCCCCGGCGATGACGACAGTGTCCTCGGGCTTCACAGTTTTCTGCCAGTTTTCGGTCAGGCGCTCCAGGTAGTTTTCCCAGCCGGGAAAAACGTCCATGGGCTTATCGACCCCTAAAGACAAGTGCAAATCGGCGATGGTATAGAGACTCATGCAACTTCCCGGTCTGTTCCACAGACCGCCTTTCCATTATTTTTTCATCAAATGATTCCATAAATTTTGGTTTTCATATTGATTGCGATTCTGCAAACAATAATTTCGGAAAGTATTCACCTTTCCAAAATTTTGTGACAGCGGAACCCTCGCTGAAAAGGAGGAAACCTGATGTCTGAATACGGAAAACACAAAGAAACCATTTCCTGTGTCAAATGCGATGTGACCAACTGCATCCACAACAACCACAAGTGTGAATGCACAGCAAGAGAAATCAAGGTGGGCCCCCACAGCGCTCACAGCTGTGAGGATACAGTATGCCAGTCCTTCCACGCGCAGGAAAAATAGTTTTTCCCGCACCTAAGGTAGGTTGATCCTTGCAATTAATGGAACTTTGAGGAGATATCCGCAGGAAACGTTGGGGCTTTCTGCAACTCTCCAACGCGCCCGAAGAGGGCGCGCTTTTTTTGTCCTATTTTTTCTTCCTTGGCTGTAACAAAAAATAGCACGGACAATCTCAATCTATTATCCTAGTAAAACAGCTATTTTTTATAATTTGCTTTCTTTTTTCCACATTTTATGCGGGAAATCCATCAAAAATCGTATCAAAAGGCATATGCCTATTGGAAAACCAAATTGTTAAATAATAGTTGCAATCCGTGTCGCGGATTGCATATGCCTGATTCGTCAGGCATATTGCGGGCAGTTCATGCCCGCAACGATACTATTTATTATTATCGGATTCCAAGATACCCGTCAAGGCAATTCATAATTTCATTGGCATAACGGATTTCTATTGGAGCATTTCTTTGACTTTATCCACCATTTGGTCTTTGGTAATGCTGTCATTAAAGCGAACCTTTTTATTTTTCAATGCCAGCAAGCTCTCAGGAGGTGTCATCTTACTCAAAGATTCCAGCATTTCCACCTGGGCAAAATCATCTGAGGGCAATTGTTCCTTGGTAATGCTCTTCAAAACATTTTCAGTAAATTTATAAGGAGAAGCTGTTGAAGCAATGATGGTTTTGGTTGTGTCTCCTGTTTTTGCACAGTAATCGTTGTAGACCTTTACAGCAACGGCGGTGTGGGTATCACAAAGGTATCCGAATTTCTTGAAAGTCTCGCCGATGGTCTCGCGAGTGGCGCCATCATCGCAGAATCCGCCGTAGAAATCGGACTGAAGTTTCGCTTTTACGTCAGCTCCGACTTGGTATTTACCGTCTTTGGAAAGTTTTGCAAACCAATCGGAAATCACCTTGTCGTCCCTCCCACAGAGATCATACAGCAGCCGCTCCAGATTGGAAGAAATCAGGATGTCCATAGACGGTGAAGCAGTGGCATAAAACTCACGGTTTTTGTCATAGACGCCGGTGGAAATAAAGTCGGTGAGAACTTTGTTTTTATTCGATGCGCAGATGAGCTTTCCAATGGGAAGCCCCATGTTTTTTGCGTAGTAAGCTGCCAAGATGTTACCGAAATTTCCTGTGGGGACACAAACGTTAAGCTTGTCGCCCAACTTGATTTCGTCCCGCTCCACCATTGTCGCATAGGCCGCTATGTAATAGACGATCTGAGGAACGAGGCGGCCCCAGTTAATGGAGTTAGCGGAAGAGAACATCTGATTGTTCTTTTTGAGTTCCTCAGCGATAACGGGGTCGGTGAAGATCTTTTTCACACCGCTCTGGGCATCATCAAAATTTCCTTTAATGGCGCAGACCGAAACATTTGAACCCTCCTGCGTGGTCATCTGGAGTTTCTGCATGTTGCTGACGCCGTGTTCGGGATAGAAAACCAACATTTTGGTTTTCGGAACATCCTTAAAACCTTCAAGGGCTGCTTTTCCGGTGTCCCCGGAAGTGGCGACCAAAACGACGATCTCCTTGTCGGGGGCGGTTTTTTTAGCAGAAGTGGTCAGCAGATACGGAAGAAGCTGCAGCGCCATATCCTTGAAGGCACAGGTAGGACCGTGCCACAGCTCTAATAGATATGCTTGTTCGCCCACTTTGGCAATTTCAGAAATATTGGCGGTATCAAACTTTTTGTCAGTATAGGCGCTGTCCACACAATAGTTCAGCTCTTCCTCCGTAAAGTCGGTTAGGAATTTCGACAGAACGGTTTTCGCCTTGTCATTATAGGAAGTTCCCAACATGGCGGAGATGTCGTCCAAAGAGATTTTTGGCAGGTTCTCTGGCACAAAAAGTCCGCCTTCCCTGGAAATTCCCTGTGCGATGGCCTGGGCGGCCGTCACTTTGCAGTTTGAATTTCGAGTGCTCAAGTAGTACATAATCATGCTCTCCTCTTATTTTTCCTATAAATTTTCTTCAAAAAATCGCTGAGCGTTTTTGAAGGTAAACTTGTCAACAAATTCGGCGTCAAAGTGTTTGTTCAAATTTTGGTGCCAGTCCGGAATTTTTTCGATTCGGTTGAGTCGGGAAAGGGCCGCCGCACCGTCAAAATCGCTTCCCACCGCAATTACATCCTCGCCGCCCAAGGCGACGATATGCCGAATGTGGCCGCGAAGCTCCTGGAAACTGGCATCACTCTCCCCGTTGATAAAAATGGGATAGAAATTGATCCCAATAAGCCCTCCCCTGCGTATAATTTCCTGAATCTGCAAATCGTCCAGATTTCGCTTGTGGGGGCAGATATCAAAGCAATTGGAATGAGTGGCGATAAAAGGCCGCTCGGCGATCTCGCAAAGTTCCCAAAAACTTGCGTTATTCATGTGGGATACGTCGATAACAATCCGGTTGGCCTCCAGTTCTTTCACCGCCTGTTTGCCTAAAGCGGTAAGGCCAATTTCGCTGTCGGCACCACCGGCCAGTTCATTTTCCCCGTTCCAGGTGAGGGACAAAATACGAACACCCAGCTCCCGAAATTCCGAGATGCGTTCCAGCTTGCCGCCCAATGCCGCCCCGTTTTCCACTGAAAGAATGGCGTTACAGACGCCTTCCTGAACATTTTTGGGGTCATAGGGAACGATCTTGCCGCTCTGGGCAAAAGCATTCTGCAAAACTTTTACCTGAGCCAGAAAGCGCCGGTAAGCCTTTACGCCACGGCAGTCGTCGTGGATAAAAGCGGCAAAGGTCTGCACCCACTGGTCAAACAGCATTCCCCGCTCCACAGAAACATTCAATTCATTTTGCACTAAAGATGCCTTTAATTTCCGGCATTCGTTCAGCGTATCGCAATGCAGATCAAAATGGCGCATCATCTCATCCTTCCTCTCTCCCAAACACAGGCTTTGTCTATTGTATGTGAACATAGCTTCTATTATCTTATGTAAAAGCGTTCTCGATTTGTTCCACCTTCAATTGGGTGCCGGTCTTGTCGTCCAACAGCACTTCCACCACATCGAACCTGGGTTGAAAGGAACTTCCCTCTTGTTCCGCAAGGTACAGCAGAGCTGTCTGACGGAGCTTAGTCTGCTTTGAAGCGGTGACCGCTTCCCGTGGCTCTGCTATCATCCGGCCGCTGCGGGTCTTTACCTCCACCAAAGCGAGAATGTCCCCCTTAGCGGCAATGATATCGATTTCGCCATAAGGGGAATGGTAGTTGACCTCCAAAATCCGGTATCCTTGTTCCACCAGGTATTGGGAAGCGATTCCCTCACCTTTGGCACCAGAGGAAACAGCAGGACAAAGGTCCTTTTTACCAAAGTATTTTTTGAGAAAGGTCATCCGGTGGACTGGAGAAGCACCATATGCATCCAGCATCTCGTAGTGGAGCTTGGTGCCGTAACCTTTGTGTTTTGCAAACAGATACTGGGGGTATTTGCGGTCCAGTTCTTCCATGTATCGATCTCGTTCTACCTTGGCTAAAATGGACGCCGCAGCAATAGAAGCAGAAGTGGCGTCTCCCTTAACAAGGCATCGGCTGGGCACTGAAACCCTGGGATTTTTATCCCCATCGATGAGGGCGAAGCTGGGGAGAGCAGAAAGCCCTTCCACCGCCCGCCGCATAGCGAGAAAGGTGGCCTGCAGGATGTTGAGTCTATCAATTTCCTCCACCGAAGCCGTAGCGACGCAGAAGGCCACCGCCTTGTCACGGATTTCGCCGTAAATGGCTTCCCGCTTTTTGGCGGAGAGCTTTTTGCTGTCGTTTAGCCCTTCAATTGGGTTTTGAGGATCGAGGATGACCGCTGCCGCGTAGACATCCCCGGCCAAAGGGCCGCGGCCCGCTTCGTCCACGCCGCAAAAATTTGCGATTCCGAGCGAAGCGTCATATTCGTATAAAGTCAACCTCGTCTCCCCCTTCCTGGATGTGCTGCACCATGTATAACTGATAGGTCAGAAAAAATAAATCGATGATTCATTGCATCTATTCCGGCACTTCCAAAGACATTTTTCCGAATTTTCCGCCCCGGTACTCGTCCAACACCATGGTCGCCGCCCGAAGGGTATCGATTTCTCCTCCGCTGATGAGCATTCCCCGCTTCCGTCCTACCAGGCAGAGCAGATCATAGGGCTCTAAATCCGCCGTTTCATCATCGGTAATTTTATAACGCTCAGCGAGCTGCTCGGGGTATTCCCGACGCATCCAGTCTAAAAGCCGCATAGCGAGCAGTTCCACATCCAGTACCTGATCCTTAACAGCACCGGTAAAAGCCAGTTTTTCCCCCACCGCCGGATCTTCAAACTTGGGCCAGAGAACACCGGGCATATCGAGAAGCTCCACGTCTCTGCTCACTGTCACCCACTGTTTTCCACGGGTGACGCCGGGGCGGTCCTCCACTTTAGCTCGCTTTTCCCGTGCCAGCTTGTTAATAAAGGACGATTTACCCACGTTGGGAATACCCACCACCATCATCCGCAGAGGCCGGCCGGCCATACCTTTGTTGGCGCGGCGTTCCAGCACCTCTGAAAGCTCTTGACGGACGGCGGGCAGGAACTGTGGAATACCTTTGCCTGTTTTGGAATCTGTTGCGATGGCGGTGATTCCCTGTTCTTTGTAGAACTTGAGCCATAGAGCGGTAATTCTCGGGTCGGCGGTGTCGCACTTGTTGAGGACCACCATCCGCTTTTTGTCCCCGACCCATTTATGGAGTTCCGGATTACTGGAACTCAAAGGAATCCGGGCGTCCCGCAGTTCAACGATAATATCGACCAGAGAAAGACTATCTTTAATCATCCGCCGGGTTTTGGCCATATGGCCCGGAAACCACTGTACAGAAGCCTGTTCCGTCACAGGACATCCCTCCCTTTTACCAATTTCTTTCCTATTATCTGTGATTTTCAGCCGGTCATACTAATGAATGACGCCGATTTTATTGAGCGGCAGGATCCGAAACACTACTTTGCCCACCACGTCGTCTATGGGGACAAAGCTCACCTGCAAAGACCGGCTGTCTGTAGAGTGGTTCCGATTGTCGCCCATGACGAAAACACAGTCGTCAGGCACTTCCACTGGGTATTCGTGGTCGCCGCGGCGGTCCTCTGCAATAGGCTCAGCGATATAAGGTTCGTCGATATAGACGCCGTCTACTTTGACATAACCCTGATCATCGATGCTTACCGTTTGGCCTTCAGTAGCAATAACCCGTTTGACCAATGCTTCATCCAGACCAGTGTTCTCGTCCAGAATTACTACATCGCCCGCCTTGGGAGTGTACATGAGCTTATAGACGATGAGCCGATCCTGATTGTTGAGAGTGGGCTCCATAGAAAAGCCTTTAACCTCCACCGGCTTGATGATAAAGCCGAAGACCACCGCCACGATAAGCACTGCCCAAAGTAGGGATTTGGCCCAATCCCACACTTCTCTTTTCCAGTTTACAGTCTTGGCGCCGGAGGGCTTCTCCGGCAGGTTCTCTTCGGAAATTTTGTTGAATTCTTCCATTAATATAGCCATTCCTTTCCGGGGATAGGATTATTTGGAGTTCGTGCCAGTATCGGCACAGCCGAAATGACGGTCAAAAGACCGGCAAGCTACGAAACCGAAAATTTGAAAAACTTATTTTTCTAATTTTTGCTCCTATCAGTTGACGGTACCGATTTTGTTCAGAGGATAGAGTCTCAAAAGAACTCTTCCCATAATATATTTTTCGTCCACAAAAGACAAAACAGCAAACCGGCTGTCGGTGGAATCATTCCGGTTGTCTCCCATGACAAAGACTTTTCCCGATGGCACCACCACCGGATAATCGTGCTGTCCATACATATTGGCGGCAATTTTTTCCTTGATATAGGGTTCATCGAGAGGAAGTCCATTTACATAAACAGTGCCGTCTTCGCCAATATCCAGCGTTTGCCCCCCAGTGGCGATCACCCGTTTAATCAGCGCCTTATCGAGTCCCGATTCCTTTGAAAGAACGACGATATCTCCTTGTTCCGGTGTGTAAAACAGCTTGGAAATCACCAACCGGTCGTTGTTGTGAAGAGTGGGCTCCATGGAAACGCCATCCACTGTAACAACTTTGATTAAGACGCCAAAAACGAGAAAAACCACCGCAAAAGATATGACAATAGCTTTGATCCACTCGAATATCTCCTGCTTGAGGGTCAGCTCCTCCTCTTCGTCCTCTGGTTTATCCGAATTGTCCGTTTGCTGTAGCGGAAAATCCGGCGTTGGGGCGATAGACGGTTCCTGCTCTTTGCCTTTGACTTCTGGGGCTTTGGACACAGTTGTAGGGTGATACGCAGAAGCAGATGGAATCGACCATACCTTGGTTTTATCGTCATCCCCAAGCGAACTTGCAGCCTCCTCCCGCGTTTCCGGCAATCCGGCTGTCACCACATCTGGCTCTTGCCTTTCCGATATCCTTGGGGGAGTTTCTTTCTCCGACTCAGGTGTGGGCGGCAGATGGTACAGGTCATCGTCAAGCATTCCCAATTCCTTGAGAATATCGTCTACCTGCCACGAATTATCCTGTTTTTTTGAATTGTCCAACTTTGCTCACCCGCTTCCCGTTTCCAACCAAAGTGTACCCCATATAGCAGAAAAAGGGACGTTACCGCCCCTTTCCTCGTGTGCTTATACGATTTTCTCTTTGACTCTAGCAGCCTTACCGACTCTGTTGCGCAGGTAGTAGAGTTTCGCACGTCTGACACGGCCGTGACGGAGAACGTCAACCGTAACAACGTTGGGAGAATGTACCGGGAACACTCTTTCGATGCCAACACCGTGAGCAATACGTCTCACCGTAAAGGTCTCAGAGATACCTCCATGCTTCATAGAGATAATAGTTCCCTCAAAAGCCTGAAGTCTTTCTTTGTCTCCCTCGCGAATTTTAACAGAAACTCTGACGTAGTCGCCAACCTGCAGCTTAGGGCTGTCGGCCTTCATGCTGGACTGGCTGATCAATTTTAGTGCGTCCATTGTTTTCCTCCTAGTTTTCAGACATTCGTGCATCCAAGGCTTAAGCCTGTGCAGAGGACTGCCCGCTTTAATGTTAAACATTAATCCCCACTTGAGTCAATAATCCCCAAGCGGAACAATATCTTATATATATTACCATAGCATCTGCAAAAATGCAAGAGATTTCAGGGATTTTCCGCGAAAAATCTCCTCTCATGATGCAATTCGGCAACTTTGCTAAAAATAATTTTCTCTAGGGCCCAAAAGTTTATTTCTTTGCTGAGCCTTATCAAAAATCCTAAGTCGGAAGGCGGCAAATTTCTTTTATACCAAATGGCGGACAATGTTCTCTTTATCGCCTTCCAACAAATCGATAACCGGAATCTCAATCATGGTATAGGCACCAGGCGCCTGCTTCATGGAAGCACGGGCAACCGCAACAAGCACCTGGCCGGTCAAAGCGGGATTGTTGATCTTCATGTTGAACTCGAAAAGTTGATTGGGGGTCTTGCCGGAAACGCCCTTCCGAGTCAAGTTGACGCCGTGGCCCATATCCAGCACATCGGCGACGCTGTCCACTTGAATGACGTGAGTTTCGTCGTTTACAAAATAGGCATCCGCTTTGATTTTCGCAGCGACTTCGTTAAAATCATAGCCTTCTTTCAACTCGATGTAAACCATTCTGCGATGAATAGAGGTCCCCAGAGGGATAGTCATAGAAAGAGCTTCCTTGACGCCTTCCACCGCCTTTACAGCGACGGTATGACCCATGCTCATGCCGGGGCCAAAGTTTGTATAGGTGAGGCCCTTGGGAGCGCAGGCCTGCATCATAGTGCGGACGACAGAATCAGATCCAGGGTCCCAACCGGCGGAAATGATGGACACGCGGCCGTGTTCTTTGGCAGCTTTGTCCAAAGTCTCATGCAAATCCCAAATTTTGGTATGAATGTCAAAGCTGTCCACTGTGTTGATGCCGTTTTCGAGGCATTCCAAAGCAAATTTTTCCACCGAACGGGTGGGAGTTGCCAAAATCGCCACATCGGGTTTCTGGGAAAGCTTTGTCACATGGTCAACCACCTCATAGCCACCAAGCTCAATAGGCTGTGCCTCATCCGCGTTTCTTCTCACAACGCCGACGCATTCTATGTCACCACAGGCCTCGAGCGCCTCCAGCACGTATCTGCCGATGTTTCCGTAACCAATGATTGCCGCTTTAATCATCTTCATCATTCCTTTTGTCAAAATGTAAAAGGGCGATAATAAGCCCAACTGGGGTTCATTATACTCTAAATCAGGCCATATCGTCAATATCCGTCAAAAAAAGTTTACTTGTGTTCTCGGAGGAAAGAAAAACCGCCGGCAAGCGTATGAGTCTTGCCGACGGTTTTACTATATGGCGTTACTTGGAAGCCTTGTGGAACACCTTTTTGCCTTTTTTGATGACGACAAAATCGTCTATCTTTACCATGTATTTCGGGTCGGCGACTTTTTCGCCGTCCACCGAGATGCCGCCCTGCTGGACAAGACGTCTCGCCTCTCCGTTGGATGGAGCCAATCCGCATTTGACAAGCAACGCCAAAATACCGATTTCTCCATTTTCAAAGTCATCTTCAGTCAAAACGGTCGTAGGCATATCTTCGGAATTGGCGGCGGAAGAAAATACCTGACGGGCGGTTTCCAGTGCCTTCTGGGCCTCATCCTCACCGTGAACCATACGGGTCAGTTCAAAAGCAAGGCGCTCTTTGACGGGATTCAGCTCAGCGCCGGTCAAGTTTTCCATCGATTCTATTTCCTCGATGGGCACAAAGGTTAGGAGCTTCATGCAGTTGATGACGTCGTCATCGCCCACGTTGCGCCAGTACTGGAAGAACTCGTAGGGGGTGGTTTTCTCAGGGTCGAGCCACAAAGCGCCCTTCTCGGTTTTGCCCATCTTTTTGCCTTCCTTGGTGGTCAGCAGGGTGAAAGTCATTCCGTAGACCTCTTCCCCTTCCACACGGCGGACCAAATCCACACCTCCCAGAATATTGCTCCACTGGTCGTCACCGCCCAGCTCGACTTTACAGCCTTCGGTACGGTACAAATGAAGAAAGTCATAGCTCTGCATGATCATATAGTTGAACTCAATAAAGCTTAAACCTTTTTCCAGGCGGGACTTAAAGCACTCCGCTGTCAGCATTTTGTTGACTGAGAAAAATTTTCCAACATCCCGCAAAAATTCCAAATATTTGAACTCACATAGCCAATCGCCGTTTTTAACGATTTTGGCATTATCGCCTGAGAAGTCCACGAACTTGGACATCTGACGGCGGAAACACTCGGCGTTATGGGCAATCTGCTCTTTTGTGAGCATGGGACGCATATCGGTTTTGCCAGTAGGGTCGCCCACTAAAGTAGTGCCAGTTCCTAACAGAGCGATGGGCCGGTGACCCGCCATCTGGAGCCGCTTCATGACCACCAGCTGCAAAAAGTGCCCGACGTGAAGGCTGTCGGCGGTGGCGTCGAAGCCGATGTAGAAGGTCACCTTCTCATTGTTTAACAGTTCCTCAATTTTGTCTTCATGGGTCATCTGAGCGATGAGCCCTCTGCGTTTGAGTTCTTCAAATACAGTCATTTTTCTTCTCCTTTTTCAGAATTATTTTTTCCGGCGGGGAGATAGGCTCATACAACAAAAAGCCCTCTACCCCCAACGGGATAGAGGACGAATCAATCGTGGTACCACCTCTGTTCACCGCGCTTTCGCAACCGCGGCCTCATCCAGTACAGAAACTATACTGTAACGCTGTAACGGGCGTTCCCGGCTATCCCTACTAAAATCGTTCAGGACGCGGCTCCAAGAGGTATTCGCATCAGGCTGCCTGCGTTTTTTCACCGGCCAAACGCTCTCTGAAAGGCTTACTCTGAAACTACTGATTCTTTTCACTGCCATTGCCCTTATCTTAGCATAGAATTTCTGCAAAGTCAACTCCTTGTGAAAAAAGTTGTGTTAACCTATTGACAGATATATGTTTACACTATAAAATATATGTTAACTGAAAAAAAATTAAAGTTAACACAAGAAAGGAAGGTCCACATGACATTCAAAACACGAACCCTTGCTTTTACCGCTCTCCTTGCCGCTTTAACCGCAGTTTTAGCCCAAATCGCCATTCCTCTGCCATTTACACCGGTTCCATTAACACTGGGCACCCTAGGAGGATATCTAGCTGCCGGACTTCTTGTCTGGCAGTCGGCCGCTATGAGCCAGTTGGTTTATGTTTTTATCGGGGCCGTCGGTATTCCTGTTTTCGCCGGATTCACCGGTGGCTTCGGCATCGTCATGGGCCCTACTGGCGGGTATCTTATCGGATATATCGTTTCTGCGCTGGTGGCAGGACTTATTATTGGAAAAACTAACGGCATGTTTTACTGGTATATCATCGCCATGATTGCGGGTACCTTTTTCTGCTATCTCTTCGGAACAGTTTGGTTCATGGCAGTCACCAAAACCGGGTTGGCCGCTTCGCTCACCGCCTGTGTCATTCCCTTCCTGCCCGGAGACGCTATCAAAATCGTACTCGCTTCCCTGCTGTCATTCAAGCTGCGCCCCATTCTTAAACGGACAATAGCATGAATCAAAAAACGCGCCGGATTCCGGCGCGTTTTTATTTGCTTTATTCTTTGGCATTCAGCACTTCGATAGCCTTCATCAGCTGAGGATCAGAAGTTTCATCCAGAGTATCGAAATTCAGTTTCTGCTCGGTAGTCAATGCGACTTCGTAATCAGGTTTGAGGCCGACGCCATTAAAATTCACGCCGCTGTGAGGATTAAAATAACCAACAGTCATCTTAATAGCAGAGCCATCCTCCAGCGGAAATGCACCCTGCATAATTCCTTTTCCGTAGGTGGTCTGCCCGATGAGTTCAGCGACCTTGAAGTCGCGGAGGTCAGCGGCAAACAACTCGGCGGCACTGGCAGTCTCCCCGTCCACCAAAACTACCATCGGAAGTTCAATACAGCTGGAATCCGATGTCCGGAGCACCTTGGTTTCACCTTTTTTGTTGGTCTCAGACACGAGATCTCCCTCAGGGAGCAGGTAATCCAGCACATCCGCCACACTGTCCAATAGTCCGCCGGGATTATTCCGTACATCGAAAATCAGGCCCTTAACGCCCTGAGATTTCAAATCAGAAACAGCATATTTGAAGTCGTCCACCGTAGTGTCATCAAAATTACTTATCTTGATGTAGCCATTTTCGCCAAGAGGACGGTATTCGATGGTAGAGGACTGAATGTTTTTCCGGGTTAGCTCCACCGAATAATCCTCGCCTTCCCGACGAAGAGCAAGGTTTACTTTGGTGCCTTCTTCGCCCTTGATATTGGACATAGCTTGCGTATATCCGATGGTGAGAATGTCCTCTTCGTTGACCTTGACAATCAAATCCCCCGCCTGGATGCCCGCCGCTTCCGCAGGAGAGGCCTCCTTGACGTCTACGATGAGAATATAGCCACTGTCGTCCTTGCGGGCCGTGGTACCAATACCCACTAAAGTACCTTCGTTTTCTTGTTGGTAGTACTTATACTCTTCCTGGGTCATATAGGCGGCGTATTTGTCGTCGATCCCCACCATATAGCCTCTGGCCACATAGTTTAAAAGATTTTCCTCGTCAATGTCGCCCAAATACTGGTTGCGGACGTAAGTGTCGATTTCAGACAGCTTTTTGTAAAGGTGCTCCCGCTCATCAACATTGGCAATTTTCGTGTTGAAAACATTGAGTGAGAAGAACATGGTAATGGTAAAAGTAATCGCCGCGGCGATTGCCATAAAACAAATCGCCACTCCTAAAGAGATTTTTTTGTTCATGCAGTTTGCCTCACTTTCGAGTAATGAAATTGGTCGGCATTCCAAGTGTAAAGGCTCTATCGTCCCGATAGAGCCTTTACACTTGGAGCGGCGCTCCACGCGCCGCCGCCTGACACGATGTTATTAATATATTTCGCTTATTTCGTACAAATTCAGCCCTGATACTCATTATACTTAAAAAATAGAAATATTTTAACCCGGTTTTCTAAATTATTTTAAAACATTCACGAAATTAAGCATGCACATAATTAGCGGGATTCTGATGTTTGCCGTTGACTCGAACCTCAAAATGCAGGTGCGGACCGGTAGAATTTCCAGTAGAACCGACTTTGGCAATGGTCTGTCCCTGCTCCACCTTCTGGCCAATGCTGACCAAAAGCTGACTGGCGTGCGCATAAAGGGTAGAATATCCTCCGCCGTGGTCAACGATGATATAGTTTCCGTAACTGTAGTGGCTAGTGGACTGGATTACTGTTCCGGAAGCCGCCGCCACAATATTTGCGCCGAACACGCCGCCGCCCGTAATATCCATACCGGTGTGAAAGCCACCCCAACGGGACCCATAGGGAGAGGAAATCCTGCTGTACCCCGGCAATGGCCAGATAAACTGGCTGTTTGCGGTGGAGCCGTCAGAGCTGTTGGACGAATGAGTCTTATACCAGTTTTGCAGCTCCGCCTCAACGGCTTTTTCTTCCGCCAGGGCTGCATCCCGATTGTTTTCGTATTGGTCTTTCAGGGCACCATAATCCTGCATGGCATCTTTGCTCTGGGCATAGGCCTGCTCCAGCTCAGATTGGGTCGCCTTAATGTCCTCCCGCTGGATAATGATCTCCTGCTTGCGCTGCTCGATAGCCGCTTTGTCCTGTTCGATACCGGTCTTTTCCTCTTCGATAGCCGCTTTCTGGGCGCGCAGGTCTTCCACCAGCTGCTGATCGTGAGCAGAAATAGCCTTCATCATCTCGGCGTTTGTCAAAAAGTCGGAAAAACTTTCCGCCGAAAGGAGCATCTCCAAAGAAGAGTTCTCTCCCGCCATATACATGGCGCGCATCCGCTTTTTGAACGCTTCGTATGTATCGGTGATCTCGATTTCCTTATTGGCAATATCCTCTTCTTTTTGCGCGATCTGGTTGTTTTTGTCGGCGATGTCGGCATTCATTGCTGAAATGCTTTGCTGGAGGACGTTGATTTTCTGCTGGTTGAGAGAAATCTGATTGTCCAATGCCTCTTGCTTTTGTTTTTCCGCGCCAATCTGCTTATTGACACTGTTCAGGTTGGATTTTGCCTCGTTTAGCTTCTTCTGAATTTCTTTTTGCTTTTGCTGAATCTCGCTGAGAGAGTCGGCAGCCGAAACCTTGATAGGCTGTTCACCCGTCATTCCAAATCCAACTGTGCAGGTCAGACACAGTGCGGTAATCAACGCCCAAATTCTCTTTTTTTTCACAATACCGCCCCTTTCCTATTCTGTGCGACGACTATTCCTCTTAAACTTTCAAATGGCCTCTCATGCTCATGGCGCTTCCAAAGCCGCCGACCACGATGCCGGAGATGAGGAAGTACCCTAAAATCTGGTAGGAGATGTGTTTAAATGGCACCAGATTCTGGGAGATGGAGGCAAGCCAGGTATTGGATTCCGACGTGACCGCGTTCAGGAACACATTGTAGCCGCCCCAGATGATTCCGAAAGCCGCCAGCGCGGCGATGAGCCCCAGGGTGATTCCCTCCACGATGAACGGAACCCGGATAAAGGCGTTGTTGGCGCCTACGTATTTCATAATGTTGATTTCTTTCCGCCGGGCGAACACCGACGCCCGGATGGTATTGGTGATGATGACAAGGGAAACAATAACCAGCGCGATGATGATCGCGCCTCCAAAGGTGTTGACCATCTTCCGCATGTGCATCAGGGTGTTGCTTAAATCGGTAGGCGCGTCCACTTTAAGGATATAATCCATGCTCTTAATTTGAGCAACAATGGAGTCCAGATGCTCTGGATCCAGAATTTTGGCTCGGAAAGATTCCGGCAAAAAGTCGTTTTCCACGCCATCCATCAGTCCCACGTCGCCGTCCAGATATTTGTTAATGACATCGTCCATGGCCTGATCTTTGGAAACAAAGGTAATATCCCCCAGGCCCTCCATTTGATCCAGCTGGGACCGCAGGGTATCGCTGTACCCTTCCGGCGCCTCCAAATCAACGAACACGACGATTTCATTTTGTTCGCCGACGAATTTTACGATGTTGTCCACGTTGATGCTGAAGAGTACCGCGAAGCCGACAATCAAAAGGCAGGCGATGAGCGTTCCTATAGAGGCGATTGTCATCATGCGGTTGTTCCATAAATTTTTGATACCGTTTTTAACGAGGTACCTGAAACTGCTAGCCCTCATAGGCACCTCCTATGTAATCGTCAAACACCACGGAGCCTTCCTCGATGTTAATTGTGCGTCCGCCGAAATATTTTACCATGTCGTGCTCGTGAGTGACCATTAGAATGGTAGTTCCGCATTTATTGATGGCCTTGAGCATCTCTACGATCTCATAGGAGAATTCCGGGTCGATGTTTCCGGTGGGCTCGTCCGCCACGATAAGGGGCGGATCGTTGACCAACGCCCGCGCCAGGGCCACTCTCTGCTGTTCACCGCCCGAAATTTCATAGGGGTACATACGGGCCTTGTGTTTTAAATTCATCAGTTCCAGCACATAGGGCACCTGCTGACGAATGGTTTTCACCGAGGCGTCGGTCACCCTGAGGGCAAACGCCACGTTGTCGTAAATGGTCATATTGGGAATCAGTCTAAAATCCTGAAATACCACACCGATACTTCTTCGAAAATTGGGAATCTGCCGGTTTTTCAATCGGTTTAGGTTGTAGCCGTTGACGATAACCTGTCCCGACGTGGCGATTTCTTCCCGGAGTAAAAGCTTTAGTATTGAGCTTTTTCCTGCACCAGAAGAACCCACAACAAAGGCGAATTCCCCGTTGTTGACCCGCAGATTGATATTTTTCAGTGCCTCCGTCCCGTTTTGATACTGAAACGAGACGTCAATCAAATCGATCATGCTAACATCCTCTCTCAAACGCCCTTTATCTCTCTGTCTGTGGAGATTTTCCCAATGGAAAGAGCCTCCTCCGTTACTGGGGAAGCCCCAAAGCGATGGGCAGGTATATTACCTGCCCCTGTTTTCTCTCTGTACGCCCCGGAAAGCGAGGACTCAGAATTTCATTGGATTGGAGGTGAGGTATTTCTTGACCATCAACGCAATCTTAAAGATGATGGCGTGGTCGAATTCCCTCAAATCCAGTCCGGTGAGTTTTTTAATTTTTTCAAGACGGTAAACCAATGTATTTCTGTGAACAAACAGTTTTCTGGATGTTTCGGAAACGTTCAGGTTGTTTTCAAAGAACCGGTGAATGGTAAACAAAGTCTCATGATCCAGCGAATCGATGGAACCGGTTTTAAAGACTTCTTTCAGGAAGGTTTCACACAAGGTAGTGGGCAGCTGGTAAATCAGCCGTGCAATACCAAGGTTGTCATAGCTGACGATGGATTCCTCGGTATCGAAAACCTTACCAACTTCCAAAGCGATCTGGGCTTCCTTAAAGGAACGGGCCAAATCCTTGACACCGACAACACTGGTACCGATGCCGACCACTGCCTTAGTGTAGAATTCTGAGCTGAGGGTATCCACGATAGAACGAGCCAGTTTTTCCAAATCTTTAGACTCAATACCCGCTTTTGTTTCCTTGATCAAAACGATGTCCGTCTCGCTGATGTTAAAAACAAAATCCTTTTGCTTATCAGGGAACAGATTTTGGATAACCTCGTAAGCGGAAACATCATTGGTGGTCACAACCCGGATAAGAAGTGCCACACGGCTCACATCGATGTTAAAGTGCAATTCACGTGCTTTGATGTAGATGTCGCCGGGGAGAATATTGTCCAAAACAACGTTTTTGATAAAATTGTTGCGGTCATATTTCTCGTCATAATACTGCTTAATGCTGGAAAGAGAAATAGACAAAATTTGGGCATAACGAGCCGCAGTCTCATCGGTTCCTTCCACAAAGACCGCATAATCGGCTTTGATATGGGGGCCAAAAGGCTTGTAGGTGTAACCGTCCCGGACGAATACATCATGGGAGTCACCAAAATCAACTGCATAATAATCGCTGTTGTTTCCGATCTTTGACAGATCACTGCACGCAATGATAGCGGATGTTTCGTCAATTACGCCGATCACGCGGTCAATGGCATCTCTCATCTGATGGACTACACCCTGAAAAAGTCGATTTGACATAATTTACTACCCCTTTTTCCAATATAATGTTTCCAAAGCAGCAACAACTCCCGTGCAGAAAACGATCCTGGCACAGGTAAACTATTACCCTAAGTATACATTATATATGTTACCTCTTTTTTAGCAAAAAAGCAAGGAAAACCGGCATATTTTTTGTAGAAATTTCGAAAAAAGGCGAAATAGTTACAAAATGATTACAAATTATCACTCAAATCGTACCATAATTCATCCAAAAATTTGTTACGAAACGCTGAATTTTTATTTGGTAAATTTAGGAGGGGTATTTCATCAAACCAGCAGACTATCTTAGCTCTTTTAAATCAGGAAAAATCTGAGTGGGATCCAATATCTTCCCGTTCTTCTGCACTTCAAAGTGAAGATGAGGACCGGTTGAGTTACCGGTAGAACCTACAAAAGCGATAGTTTCTCCCTGAGCTACCTGCTGCCCTTCTGTCACTGTTAGCGACTGGCAGTGGGCGTAGAGGGTCTTATACCCATCCCCATGGTCAATGACTACATAGTTGCCGTAAGCATGTGCGGCAGTATTAGCGGTCACAACCACGCCAGATTTTGCCGCGTGGATTTCCTCGCCGGAGATTCCGTTCCGGGTCACGTCCAGCCCTTTGTGAAAGGCAAAGGTGTTTTTTCCGTAAGGAGCTGTTATACTCAGATCCCCTGCTACCGGGAATAGCCAGTTTTCAAGTTGATCCGGTGTCACAGCAGGTTCTGTTCTCAGCTGGGTGGAAGTCGAAGGCACATTTTGGTCGTCGGCGGTAACCTGAGGCTTGGGAATCAGCGCACAGGCAACCACCAGTACCGCGACTAATGAGCAGGCTCCCACCATGAACCCCTTTCCCCGGCAGGCAGTATCATCATCGCTGAGAATTCTTTGGCAGCGGACTTTTAGCCTGCTGTGATCTGCTGCAAATGGTGCCGACACCAGTGGGAGTCCCCCCTTTTGACGGCAGGCGGTTTCTAAAACCGTTTTCCCGTAAAGTTTGCGGGCTTCGAAGCCACATTGCCGAAGCACCTCGGCGTCACAGGCTTCTTCCATAGAAACTTTTAATTCAGAGCTGATAAGATAGGTTACAGGATTAAACCAGTGAACTGCTGTGACTACCATCAACAGGAAGCGGATGAAAAGGTCGTGGCTTTTGTAATGAGAAAGTTCATGAAACAAAATCAACCGCTCCTGCTCGGGCAGCATAGAATTTTCCGGCAGATAAACAGCCGGTCGAAAGATCCCTATCAGCAGAGGTGTATCGGTTTCTTTGGTCCGATACAATTTTATGTTTTTTGAGATGCCCAACCTACTGCAAATTTTCTGCATGTCTTCTTTGTTTGGAGCATCCTGGACAATTTCTCCCTGACGTTTCAGCCTTATGGAAAAAATCGTGTAACAAATCAGCTTTGTAAGGAGTATCAGCGCCGTTCCGCCCAGCCACAGCCAAGTCAAAACCGTGAGCCAGTTGTTTTCCGGAATTTGGAAGCCAGCGGGCTCAGTCATCACACCGGGAATCAAGGTAAATTGATTTTGTGTGGAAACTGCCCCCGATGGCAAAGCGCTTGTAAACGACTTCTTGATATTTATGGAAAATGGAAGCATCATCGACACAAGCAGCGAGACCCAGACTATGCACTTAGTTCGGGCACGGTATTGCTTTTTTGAAAAACGGAAATACCCTTTCAGCAGCAATGCTAAAATTCCTGCGGCAGCACTAAGTAAAATGATTGATAGAAAAATCCGTTCCATTACTCCTCCTCAAACATTGCACAAAGTTCCAGCCATTCCTCTGAGGTAATAGCCTGCTCCTCCACCAAGGTGGCAACAAGGCTTTTAGCCGAATTGGCGTAGATTTTCTGCAAAAAGTTTTTAGTTTCCTTTTTTTGATAGTTTTCTTTTTTTACCAGCGCAGAGTAATACTTGAGCCTGCCCTTCTTCTGAAGCTCGACAAAGCCCCGCTCCGTCAGTCGGGCCAGCAATGCGTGCACCGTCGAAATGGACCAATTTTTTTCCTTTTCCAGTGCCTTATGGATGTCTGCCGTTTTCAATGGCTCGTCAGAACGCCAAAGAACTCCCATAACATCCAATTCTGCATCGGGCAGATGTTCCTCATACAATTCTTGCTTTGTTTCCCGTGGCATAGTAGCGCCCTCCGTTTCTCTACATTTGTCAATTTATTACAATATATCACCATTCTCTACATTTGTCAATAAGAAAAAGAAAAATTTTTTTTGAAAAATCGGCATCCTGTTTCCAGAATGCCGATTTTGATTAATCCAATATCATTTTATCGGTGAAACTGTCCTCCGCCGTAGAGGAATACAGCTCCATTAACTTTTCCACTGTCATATTAGCCCGTTCCTGTCCCTCCAGCATCATGAGCGCCTTGCCCTGACTCATAACAAGCGTTTTGTTGCCATACTCCAAGGCGTTTTTGATGTTGTGTGTGATCATCAAGGTCGTGATTTTGTGCTCTTTAACGATTTCATCGGTAAGACGCATGACCTGCTCTGCCGTTTTGGGGTCGAGGGCCGCCGTGTGCTCATCGAGGAGCAAGAGCGCCGGCGTCACGATAGTTGCCATCAAAAGGGTGACCGCCTGCCGCTGTCCACCTGACAGAAGCCCCATGGGGGTCTTAAGTCGATCTTCCAGCCCCAGGTTCAGCTCACGGAGTTTTTCGCGGAAAAACTCCTCATCAGACTTTTTGACCCCCATGGAAAAGCCCCGTTTTTTTCCGCGGCTATAAGCCAGCCCCAAATTTTCTTCGATGGTCATGTGAGGGGCGGTGCCTTTCAGAGGATCCTGAAAAAGTCGGCCAATTTTTCGGGCGCGCCTGTGCTCTTTCAGATAGGTAATGTCCTTGCCGTCTAAAAGCACATTGCCGCTGTCGGCTTCGTAGGTGCCGGAAATCACGTTCAAAAGGGTAGATTTTCCTGCGCCGTTGGAACCAATAACGGTGACAAAGTCCCCGGATTCCAGAGTCAGGCTCACATCCTGAAGGGCCCGCCTTTCGTTAACAGTATTTTTATTAAAAGTGATGTTGACGTGTTCAATTTTTAGCACGGCGGCTCCTCCTTTTCATGATAAATCCCTTCAATGTGGGAATGCAGATAGCAATGGTGACGAGAATAGCCGAGAATAGCTTTAAGTCACCCGCCTCTAAGCCAATACGCAGAGCGATAGTCAGTACAAAACGGTATATTACCGCGCCGACGACAACAGCTAATAGACTCCGCAGGATGGACTTACGGCCAAAAACCGCTTCACCTACGATAATGGAGGCGAGTCCGATTACCATCATGCCAATACCACCGCTGACATCGGAAAAGCTTTGGTATTGAGCGAGAATGGCACCTGCCAGCGCCACGAAAGCGTTAGCAATGGCAAGTCCCATAATTTTCATAGCATCGGAGTTAATAGAGGATGCCCGCACCATATCCTCGTTATCCCCAGTAGCCCGAAGAGACATACCTAGCTGGGTTTTAAGGAAAAAGTAAATAGCTAAGAGGGAAATGATGAGAATCAGGGCGATCATCATAAGGTTGGCATACTGCTCACCCATAAGCTGTGTGAGGCCGGAAAAGATGCTTTCCTTATCAAATAGGGAAAGGTTAGGCTTTTGTCCCATTACCCGAAGGTTCACTGAATATAATGCAGTCATTGTGAGGATGCCCGCCAGAATGGGTTGGACCTTCATTTTAGTCTGCAAAAAGCCGGTGACGCATCCGGCTAACCCTCCCGCGACCATAGCGAGAATCACACCCAGTACCGGATGACCATTGACAGCAAAAATAGCTGACACCGAAGTCCCCAACGTAAAGGTGCCGTCAATGGTCAGGTCTGGAATGTTGAGGATACGAAACGAAATAAAGATGCCTAGGGACATAATGGCAAATATCAGGCCCAATTCCAAGGCGCCCTGTATAACCGATAAAGACATAGCGTTTAACTCCTTTGCCTGTTGTGAAAAAGCCAATACGGCGGTGCCCTTTCGGAAAACACCGCCGCAAATATTCTGCTGCCAATAGGATTACTGCATCAAAACGACTCTTTCCCCATTGAGAATTTCATCGGGGATGGTAACGCCGATTTCTTTGGCGGTAGTTTCATTGATATAAGTGTTCAGATCATCTTTAAACACTTTCACCGGAATATCGGCGGGGCTTGTGCCCTTGAGAATAGCATCAGCCATGTTGGCAGTCTCTTTTCCAAGGTCGGTGTAGTCAATGCCGATGGTAGCAAAACCGCCGTCTGAAACCATGGAATCAGCACCGGTATAAACCGGAACTTTCGCCTTTTTGGTCACTTCGGTAACAGCTGCCATTGCGTTTGCAATGGTGTTGTCGTTAGGAGCAAAAATAGCGTCCACCTTATCGGCCAGAACCTGCGCAGCCTGCTGAACCTCAGAGGTGTTGGTGGCGACACCTTCCACTACCGTCAGATTGTGCTGTTCTGCAAATGCTTTTGCTTTCTGAAGGTTGGATTCGGAGTTGGCTTCGCCAGTATTGTAGAGCACACCTAAAGTTTTCATATCGGGAGTCAGCTGAAGGGCCAGGTTCAAGATTTTTTCCACCTGAACGGCATCGGAGGTACCAGTAATGTTTTTATCGGGTTTCTCCATGTCGGAAACGAGGCCAGCAGAAACAGGGTCCGTGACGGCAGAGAAAACCACAGGAATGTCCTTGGCAGCGGAAGCAGCAGCTTGTGCCGTAGGAGTTGCGATAGCGACAATTACATCTACCTCATCCCCCTGGAAGCCCTGGATGATAGAATTAAGCGTATTCTGATCCCCTTGGGCACTCTTGTACTGGATGGAGCAGTTTTCACCGTCTTTATAACCCAAGGTTTCCATCTGCTCAGTAAAACTATCCCGAATGGTGTCCAGAGATTTATGCTCGATGATCTGGACAACACCAATTTTCTTCATTTCGCCAGTTACGGGAGAAGAACCTTCATTTTCTCCACAAGAAGCGAACATACTGGCGGTCAAAATAGACGCGGTCAAAACACTTAAAAACTTTTTCATATCAATATTCATTCCTTTCTGAAAACTGGGCATCTTTCTGGCTCAGCCGCAAAATATCACAGCAATACCAATCACAAAGGCCCAAACAAAAACAAGTCTTGCCTGATTCTAAGAGTTTGCTTTAAAACTGTTCATCAAGCCGGTTTTTCTATCTTCGGTTCAATTGGATACGGCGTACGAAAATCAGCGTCGCCATATTCCGGTAAATCCAAAGCGCATGATCAAACGGTTCATGCCAATCCCTCCTGCAAAAAGTTTCAGAAAATGAAAAAAGCACCTGTCTCTCGGATCCAATGTCCAAGGACAAGCGCCTAAAAAGCAACCTGCGGTACCACCTTGTTTGGCGTTATGTAAACGCCCTCTCAACGAATGCTGACACATTCTATGCTCTGTAACGTGAGCCCACGTCGCATGATACTCGGCGTAAACCTTTCCCTGCGCCCTCAAGGGTCCATTTGTCCGATCCGCGTTTCTGTCGGGCTCCCAGCATCCCCGGCTCTCTGTGAGTGCGCTTTCGGTTTTATCTCCCTCTCAAAGGTTTTCTATACTCTACCACAAAAAATGAACCTTGTCAAGGCCTTTCGCAAAATATTTGACACTGAAAAAATACCTCGCTGTGCACTGGAGCTTGTCACAGCTTATGAAGGCAAAAAATCCCGGCTTTGGCGCCGGGATTTGCTCTCTTTTGCAGTGAAAATATTTTATTCCAAGACGTAAACTTCCATCTTTTTGGCACCGAAAGCGTAACACTCCTGATTGGTGTCAAAGAAAAGGTCAACGAGTACGCGGCCGTCCATCAAAGCTGTTCCGGTGTCTGCTGCAATGGCATAGCCATAGGTAAACGATCCGTCAGCCGCTTTAATATAAAGTTTGCTGCCATAGGGGATGATTTTGGGGTTAACGGCTACATGCCCTACTACTGCATATCGACCGCTAGCGGTTTTAGCGCCTTTGCGTGCGCTGTAGGCAGTTCCCTTACCGGTCAGTTTCTTAACATAGTTTGTGGGGTTGCCTTTGCCGTCCAGCGTCAGGGACGCCGGGGCCGCAAGAGGGGATACCGGAGCCGTCTTGTCACCCAAAAGTACAACTTCATTGACAGGCTTTTTGTCTATGCGTTCTTCAACCACCTCGGACTCTTGAACGACACCGTCAACGACATACTCTCTGTAGACAGTGGTTTTCTGTCCGGGAGCACCTGCGGTAATAATTTTGGTAGCACCATTTTTTAAGGTTGGTGTCCGCTCCGTCTTCGACTCAAAGGGAATTTCAGAAACTTCCTCACGAGTGCGGTAGGAAATTCTCGTTACGACGATTTTAGTGCCCTCGGCTACTGTTTCAGTGAGAGCTGGGACAACGGTATCCTGCTCCCCGAGAGTAATCCCAGCCCGCTCCAGAGCAACGGCGACGGTCTCACCTTTCATAGGAGCCCAGTACTGCTGCCCGTCGGCCCTTACCGATACGGGATAAGCCCGGTCAATATCCAAGTCATAAACCTGTTTCCGTCTTTCCCTGTAGGTAAAGGTATCATACTGGCTGAGAGGAATATTGGCTTCCTCCAAAATTTCCTTAGGATCCTCAAGTTCTGTCAAAACAATTCGTTTGTGCTGACCGTCGTCCACATACACGAGTCTGTGGAAACTGGCCAAACCACTCAGAATAGAGGAAAGCATCACTGCAACGACGGTGAGAGCAACAGGTTTTGCCAATCGAGATAAAACTGATTTCATAACTGCTCCTTCACATGATAAAATCCAAATCGGTTATTAAAGCGAACTCTCAAAACCGGCTTCCCGCTAGGGCCCCGGCTATATAACGGTTTCATCTTGTAAACCATTGTAACCGATTTGTTTCCATTCTATTCATCACATTGGAGTTTGTCAAAGATTTTATCTCTCATTTTTTGTGCAAAATGACAATATAAATTTTTCGCTTACCGAAATTAAACTGGAATAACTGGGAATATTTGCTGTTATTTGGGGACAATTACAATACGGTAACAAAAAGAATTCGGTACTTTTCACAAATTTGGCCTTTTTAGTTTTATTTTATAATTATATATATTATGCACTTTAATCGAAAGATTATTTCTATAAATATATATTATATGCATAAAATATAGTCATAATATATAATATATCGTCGCATTTCCGAGAAAAATAAAGGTCCAGCTCGTATGCTAGAGGATTCTGTAAATCAATATCCCTGCGACTCCCGCCCCCGACATGACCAAAATTGGATTGACTTTCCATTTCCTCAAAACCAAAAAACACAGTGCAAAAATAGCCGCCGCCCACCAGTCTACCTGTCCAATAGGAAATATCAATTGTCCATTCCCAAACAGGGCCAGGCACAAAATCGAAAAACCTGCCGACGCGATCATAGCCACTACTGCCGGACGCAATCCCTGAAGGATGCCTTTTATAAGTGTGGCTCCCTGGTATTTATAATAGAAATACGCTAACGTCAAAACGATAATGCAGGACGGCAAGACACACCCAGCAGTAGCTGCTAACGCGCCGGCTAGTCCCGTGACTCTCGTCCCAACAAAGGTGGCGGCGTTGATTGCAATAGGGCCAGGCGTCATTTGAGAAATGGACACAATATCTACAAATTCCTGCATTGTGAGCCATTGATTAATATCCACTACTTGATTTTGAATCAGCGGCATAGCAGCGTATCCGCCTCCGATACTGAACAGCCCAATTTGGAAAAAACTCCAAAACAGCTTTAAATAAATCATTCTATACTCCCTATCGACATTTATTATAGAAGAAACTATTTTGCAGGGCCTTTTTTCCCCTGGCTTGTTTGCAGATAAATCGTACCGCATCCAATGACCCCGGCGGCAAAAATGATGATCATTACATTCACATTAAAAAAGTAAACTGCCGCAAACGCTGTAATCATCACAAGGATTGGCAGAATGTTTTTTTCTTTGATAATGCTCCTGCCCATGGTGTAAACAACGTCGATAATCACTGCGGCAACGCCCGCCTGCATCCCCCTCATCAGCGCCTGTACTGTGAGGTTATCGCGAAAGGCCGCGTAAAAGTATGATATGGCTGTTAATATAATAAGAGGGGGCAAAACTGTTCCTAAAATAGTGACTAATGCGCCTAAAACCCCAGCTAAACGATAGCCGATGATGATGGATGCGTTAACGGCGATGGCTCCTGGAGAGGACTGGGCGATAGCGGTCATGTCCAGCATTTCGTCTTCCTCGATCCAATGGTACTCCTCCACGAATTTTTTGCGCATCAAAGGAATGATAACAAACCCTCCGCCAAAGGTAAAGGCACTCAGGGTAAAAGTGGAGGAAAAGAGTTTCCAATAAAATTTTAGGTCTTTTTTCAATATCATCTCTTCTTTCCTTGTTTTTCTTATTAATTATATTCTCTTTTTGTTCATACGTAAAATAGTATAACCACATATTTTTCATTGGAAAATCTTATGAGATAAAAACCGGCGGTAAATACCGCCGGTTTTTTGCAATAAATATACCGTATAATCTCACGAAGCGAAAAGTATAGTAAATATTCTACTTCTCCTCCCAGTCAAGTGCCCGCTCCACCGCTTTTTTCCAGCCTCGAAGGAGTCTTTCCCGCTCCTCCGGCAACATGGATGGTTCATAGACGCAATCGGCTTGCCCTTCAGCGCAGAGTTCTTCTTTTTTCCAGAATCCTGTCTGTAAACCAGCCAGAAATGCCGCCCCTAAAGCGGTTGTTTCCCGCACCATGGGGCGCAGCACTGGCCGGCCGATAATATCCGCCTGGAACTGCATCAAAAACCCGTTTGCTGACGCACCGCCGTCTACTTTGAGCTGATGAAGTTCAATGCCGGTGTCTGCGACGATTGCGTCTAAAAGTTCTTTTGACTGGTAGGCGATGGATTCCAGGGCAGCCCTTATAATATGGGAAGCATTCGTGCCCCGAGTGATGCCGATAATCGTCCCTCGGGCGAACATATCCCAGTAGGGCGCGCCCAACCCGGTAAAGGCGGGCACCATGTAAACGCCGCCGTTCCCTCCCGCCTTTTTGGCGTAATATTCAGAATCGGAGGAATCCCCAATGAGCCGCATCTCATCCCGAAGCCACTGGACAACCGAACCGCCGGTAAAAACGCTTCCCTCAATGGCGTACTGGGTTTGTCCCTCCATACTGGCGGCGATAGTCGTCAGCATACCGTGGTTACTGAAGCATGGGGTTTCCCCGGTGTTCATCAGCAAAAAGCAGCCTGTGCCATAGGTGTTTTTCGCCTCTCCCTTCTCAAAACAGCCCTGCCCGAACAGAGCGGCCTGCTGATCTCCTGCTACTCCTGTAATGGGGATTTCACAGCCGCCAATCTGCGCCATCCCGTAAAAATAGCTGGAAGGCTTGGCTGGAGGAAGCATCTCCTTGGGAATATCGAGTACATCGAGAATCTTTTCATCCCATTTTAAGCTGTGAATATTAAACAGCATGGTCCGGGAGGCGTTTGTATAATCAGTGGCATATATTTTTCCTCCTGACAGTTTCCACATCAGCCAAGTATCTACCGTTCCAAAAAGAAGCTCACCCCGTTTAGCCCGTTCTCTTGCCCCTTCCACATGATCGAGGATCCACTTGATTTTCGTTCCACTGAAATAAGCGTCAATGAGCAGACCAGTGGTCTCCCGGATGTAATCACTGTAGCCGCTGGCCTCCAGCTGTTCACAGATAGCGGCTGTGCGCCGACATTGCCAGACGATGGCGTTATAGACAGGCTTACCTGTGTCCTTTTCCCAAACAATAGTGGTTTCCCGCTGATTGGTGATACCAATGCTATCCACTTCTTCTGCGGTAATGCCGCTCATCAAAAGCACGTCGACAAGCACTCCGTACTGAGAAGCGTAAATTTCCAGCGGGTCATGCTCTACCCAGCCTTCATGGGGATAAATCTGCTTGTATTCCCGTTGAGCCATATAGACGATATTGCGGTCTTGGTCAAAAATCACCGCCCGGGAGCTGGTCGTTCCCTGATCAAGCGACACAATGTATTTTTTCATGGGATTTTCCCCCTCAACATTATGATTTCCAAAATTTCAAAAATTGCCGCCCCGTCGATAGACGGGCGGCAACATCTTTATTCTATTATATAGAAAAAACGGAAATTATTTCACCTTTTGCCCGCATTCCGGACAGAAATTCGCCTCTTTACTCAGAATGCAGCCGCATTTGGGGCATTTCCCGCTTTCCGGTCGCTTGCTGCCGCAGTTTGAGCAGAAGTTCCCGGTGTTTTCCTGTCCACAGGAACATTTCCAGCTCCCGGAAGAAGCTTTCTCCCTGCCGCAGTTTTGACAGAACGCACCGGTATTTTCTTGCCCACAGGAGCATTTCCAAGAGCCCTGCACCGACTGCTTTTTGGCCTCAGTCTCACGCGCCGCTTGACTTTGATTAGCAGCGCTGGCTGCTCCTACAAAACCGCCGCCCGCCTGCATCCCGACGCCAAGCCCCGCAAAGCCCATCATAGCACCGTTTTTGTTGGAACCGGCCGCCTCCATGCCTCGGGCGACCGCCCCCTGCACATAACCTTCCCGAATGCCCGGGTCGGAAAGCATAGCGCCTTCGTTGCGACGCTCGATAAGCTTTTTGGAATTTTCGTCATAGGAAATACTCTGGATACCCACCGATTCGATGGTCATACCCCGTTTCTGAGTCCACTCCTCGTCCAGCGCCGTCGATAGGTAACGGGCCAGTTCCACACCCTTTGAGGCAACGTGAGAAATGCGTATGTTATCCACCGACATCTGGTTGATCGCCGCCTGCAAACCATTTAAGAACTCCGACAGATACAGCTTATGAATATCCTGAATATCCACGCTCTCGGCGTTTCTGGGAATGGCCTCGGCATAAAATTTCAACGGTTCTACAATCCGGATGGAAAAATATCCGTGGGCCCGCAAAAACAGCTCTGCGTTATAAAAGTTATCGAAATAGTTGATAGGATTAACCGTCCCAAAAGCGATATTTTTAATTTCCTGCAAATTGATAAAATAGACCTTCTGTTCATAGGGCGTCACACCGGAAAACCGAATACGGTTAAAAGTCTCATGAAGCGCCTTATCGAACTGTCCGTTCAGCATCGACGGTGCAGAGCTGCCCCTCACCTCAAAGTAGCCTGGTTCGGCCGTGTAATCGACAACTTTTCCTCCATCTACCAGCAACATGAACTGGTTTTCCTGGACGTGGATGACCGAACCGTCAGAAATAACATCGGCGCTCCCTTTTTTATTCTGATTTCGCCTGTCGCCCCGCCGTACCGGAATGCCTGCGCAGAACACCGTACTGTCGCTCATGTTTCCGGCTTCGATGACTTCTAACCACTGGTCGGCCAATCCGCCGCCAATAGCACCTGTTATCGCTCTAATAATGCCCATAGTATTCTCCTTTTTGCATACAGTCGAAAATAAAAACTGAATTGAGTTTACAAGGTTTATATTTTTGTTCCCCAGAAGTTTTATTATACAAAACCTGCAGTGCAGTAAATCGTGGGTGAACTTTGCTAACAGTATAGCACACTCCCTCATGAATCTCAACAAAAATCCTGGAAAAGGATGGAACATTCTTGACAGAATGCAGAAATTTTGCCAAAATTCGTCTGTTTTGCCACACATAGGTGAAAAAATGGTATAATAAACGCAGTAAAACTGCGTTTATCACTGAAGAACCCCTTTGAGGATTCCATCCTCAATTTTGCCCGCCGAAGGACGGTCAAAACCGGACTTCTTGCATAGAAAACAAATATGGTATAATAGCCTCATAAGCAAACAGCTTTGCTGTTTGCAAAGCGCTTAAAAGGCGCTTTTATCCCGCTGCCGCAGGATAAGTGAGAACATTGAATCATAACTCCCGTCCGCTGCACGGCCGACAAAGTCGCTTCGCGTCTTTCTGCCCGCTAAAGCGGGCGAATTTATGGTATAATAAACACAATCAACGAAGGTTTTCACAGAAAACCTTCGGCCGCATAAATGCGGCTTGCCAAAACAAGGTGATTTGACATTGCGTTTATTTTATCATTATCCGGTTCTGCCAAAGCAGAACTACGGCGGGTAAACCCGCCTACAAATTCCTGCGGAATTTGCGGATATGGTATAATATCCACTAACGGCACACAATGTGTGCCGTGCTTTGCAAGACAAACTCTTTACTTGAAATTGTTTGATTAGAGGGATCTTCCTATGTCAACTTCCTCCCGTAAACAGCTGCCCGCCTTTCTCAAAGGGTCAAAGGACGGCCTTCCAATCTGCCTTGGATATCTGTCTGTATCTTTTGCGTTCGGCATGATGGCAGCGGAAAACGGTCTCCCCGTGTGGGTAGCGGTTTTGATATCCATGTCGAACTTTACCTCGGCGGGACAGTTCGCCGGGACCAGCCTCATTCTATCCGGAGGCATGTACTTGGAAATCGCCATTACCACATTTGTCATTAACATCCGCTACATGCTCATGTCCCTTTCCCTCTCCCAGAAGGTAGACGAAAAAATGACCACCTTGGAACGCTGTATTCTCTCGTTTGGAAACACCGACGAGGTATTTGCCGTCGCCATGCAGCAGCAGGGAGCAGTTACCGCCCCCTATCTGGCAGGGCTAATCGCCACTCCATACATTGGGTGGGCACTGGGCACCTTTCTCGGCGCTGCAGCGACCAGTATTCTTCCCCTTGCCCTCCGAAGCGCCTTAGGAATCGCCATTTATGGCATGTTCCTCGCTATCATTATCCCCCCCTGCCGAAAAGCTAAACCCGTCCTCATCACTGTTCTTATTGCCGTGGCGCTCAGCTGTATCCTTCATTGGACGCCGGTGCTCAAAGAACTGTCCAGCGGATGGATCATCATTATCTGCGCCGTTGCGGCCTCCGCCTTTGCTGCCTACCGGTTCCCGGTGGACGAAGAAGAGTCCGTGTAAACGAAAGGGAGGAGTTTTATGGATTACCAAAGAATCCTGCTGGCTATTTTTATCATGGCGCTTGTAACTTATCTGCCGCGAATGCTGCCGCTGGCCATCTTTAAAAAGAAAATCCAGAATAAATTCATCCGGTCTTTTCTGGCCTATGTGCCCTATGCTGTGCTGGCAGCCATGACCTTTCCGGAAATTTTCAGTTCTACCTCCAGTTTTATTTCTGCTCTTGCAGGAACGGCGGCTGCCATTGCTCTAGCCTACTTTGGCAGAGGCCTTTTAACAGTGGCGTTGTCCGCTACAGCAGTGGTGTTTGTCACTGAACAGATATTGACATATCTCCAGTCGATATAATCATTTTTGTATCCAGCCGGCGGTTTTTTGCCGGTTTTTCTATGCACTTTCCATCAGAATCAATAGAAGCTTTTGTGCAACAACGGGAAAATTGATAAATTTTTGTCAATTTCTTGACCCTCCTCTAAAAACATTATATAATGGTATCATTATGTCGAATTAGGGGAGTATAGCTTTGAATTATATTAATGACGTGATTACCGCCATTAGCGATTTCCTACAAAATTATATTTTGCTCATTCTGCTTTGTGGGACGGGCATCTACTTTACCATCCGGCTCAAATTTGTTCAGATCCGCAAATTCGGCGCGGGACTCAAAGCCACTTTTGGCAACATCAAACTAAAGGGCGATAAGGCCGGAAAAGACGGTATGAGTTCTTTCCAGGCACTGACCACAGCCATCGCGGCCCAGGTGGGAACCGGGAATCTGGCCGGAGCGGCTACCGCCATCGTGTCAGGCGGTCCTGGCGCTATTTTCTGGATGTGGGTGAGCGCCTTTTTTGGCATGGCTACGATCTACGCGGAAGCCACCCTCGCTCAAAAATATAAGACAGTGGATAAGGACGGGAATGTCACCGGCGGTCCCGTCTACTACATTCGCGCTGCTTTTAAAGGAAAACTGGGCAAAATTTTAGCCGGCCTTTTTTCCGTTTTCATTATTCTCGCTCTAGGTTTCATGGGCAATATGGTGCAGTCCAATTCCATTGGAAGCGCGTTTCAAACCGCCTTCCACATTAAACCTTGGATTGTGGGCATCATCGTAGCCGCCATTGCAGGGTTTATCTTTTTAGGCGGCGTGGGGCGCATTGCCTCCTTTACCGAAAAAATTGTTCCCATTATGGCTCTTTTTTATATGGTGGGCTCTGTGGCGATTATCTGTGTTAACTACCGTCACATCGGCAGTGCTTTTTCCGCCATTTTTGTGGGTGCTTTCAATCCTACCGCAGTGGCAGGCGGCGTCTTAGGTGTTACGGTGCAGAAGGCTATCCGATACGGCGTGGCTCGCGGCCTCTTTTCCAACGAAGCCGGCATGGGTTCTACCCCTCACGCTCACGCCACGGCCAAAGTTAAAGATCCTTGTGATCAGGGCATTGTCGCCATGATGGGCGTTTTTATCGACACATTTATCGTTCTCACTCTCACAGCACTTGTTATTTTGACTAGCGTCAACATCGACGGCACCGTTACCGGCACCGAATTGACCCAATCTGCTTTTGCTGGCACCTTCGGTAATGCTGGAATCATTTTCGTCGCTATCTGCATGTTGTTTTTCGCTTTTTCGACGATTATCAGCTGGTATTTCTTCGGTGAAATCAACGTCTCTTACCTGTTCGGCAAAAAAGCGGTCAAAATCTACGCTGCACTGGTGATTGCCTTTATCGTTGTTGGCTCCTTCCTCAAGGTTGACACCGTCTGGGCGCTGGCGGACTTTTTTAACAGTCTGATGGTCATTCCAAACCTGCTGGGTGTTCTGGCGCTGAGCGGCGTGGTGGTCACCGCCTCCAAATTGTATGACGCCAAGAAAAAAGCCGATAAGCTGCAAAAACATGCCGTTACTCAAAACACCCTTCCTTCTTCCGAAGAGGAAGCAGTTTCCTCTATCACAGAAACAGTCGAGTAATCACAGCCACTTGTCAGAATAGCTGACAAGTGGCTTTATAAAAGTTATTTGATTGACAAGTTAGTCGGCCAATGTTAGAATATGAAAGAAATAGGGCTTTAAAGACCTTGCTCTCGGCAAACCCATTGCTCTGTTCCAATATTGCTGTTGTAAATAGGCCAACATAGGAGTTTTAAGATGATTCAAAACAAAGCGGATTATAAATATTATCTGGAGCGGGACCGCATCGCCCTGCGTAGAACCAGAAAACGCCCCCCGCTCATCGGAGAGGAAATTTGGAAGTTTGAAATCCTCATGCGCAAACTGGAATATCACCAGTGCCTTTCCGGTGCACATAAGTATCTGCACCTGCCCCTTTACCTGCTCAATCGGCTCTCCTTTAAACGCCTCAGCATCAAGCTGGGGTTCAGCATCCCTGTCGGCACCTTTGAAGAAGGGCTTTCCATCGCCCATTACGGCTGTCTGGTGGTCAATTACAAGGCGCGCATCGGTAAAAACTGCCGTATCCACGAAACCGTTACTCTCGGCGCCACCAACGGCACCGACGACGCCCCGAAAATCGGCGACAACTGCTTTATCGGCACTGGCGCAAAAATCATTGGCGGCGTCACCATCGCGGATGACGTTGCCATCGCCGCAAACGCCGTTGTCACAAGCGATATTTTAGAGCCGGGAACCACCTGGGGCGGCATTCCGGCCAAAAAAATCAGCGACAACAGCTCCCGGAGCAATCTGGCTAAGGGACTGTTTCAAGACGAAAAGGTCTGAAACCTGCCCTGCTAAAAATTTTTCTAATAAACAGCCAAATACCCTCTGCCAATTGGCAGAGGGTATTTTTTGATCCTTATTTTTGCTCGTCTTTCCATTCCAGATATTCGTCATAGCTGGACAACCGGTCGATGAGTTTTCCCTCCGGCGTCAGCTCCATGATGCGGTTTGCCACCGTCTGGATGAACTCGTGGTCATAAGAGGCAAAAAGCACAACGCTCTTAAAATTGATGAGCCCGTCGTTGACCGCCGTGATGGATTCCAAGTCGAGATGGTTGGTCGGCTGATCCAGCATCAGCACGTTGGAGCCGAACATCATCATCCGCGACAGCATACAGCGCACCTTTTCACCGCCGGACAGCACTTTCACCTGCTTTGTCACATCGTCGCCGGAAAAGAGCATTTTGCCGAGGAAGCCGCGAAGATAGCTTTCAGTGGTATCCCGGGCGTACTGCTCTAACCACTGAAGGATGCTTAAATCGCAGCCCTCAAAATAAGCGGTATTGTCTTTCGGAAAGTAGGACTGACTGGTGCTGACGCCCCATTTGTAGCTTCCTTCATCCGGCTCCAGCTCTCCGGCGAGAATCTGAAACAACGTGGTGGTCGCCAGCTCGTTTTCGCCGACAAAGGCGATTTTGTCCTCTCTCCCCACCCGGAAGGTCACGTGGTCGAGGACTTTGACCCCGTCCACCGTTTTGGTCAAATCGTCCACTGACAGGATTTCCTTGCCGGGCTCCCGGTCCATCTGAAATCCCACGAAGGGGTACCGCCTCGACGAGGCGGGCATTTCCTCCACCGTCAGCTTGTCCAGAAGCTTTTTGCGGGAGGTAGCTTGACGGGATTTTGATTTGTTGGCGGAGAACCGCTGGATAAAGCTTTGCAGCTCCTTGATTTTATCCTCGGCCTTTTTGTTCTGGTCGCGGATCATCCGCTGCATCAGCTGGCTCGACTCGTACCAAAAATCGTAGTTGCCCACGTAAATCTTAATCTTGTTGTAGTCCACATCCACGATGTGGGTGCAGACGTTGTTTAAAAAGTGACGGTCGTGGGATACGACGATGACAGTACCCGGATAGTCCATCAAAAAGTCTTCCAGCCACCGGATGGACGCCGTGTCCAGATGGTTTGTCGGCTCGTCCAGCAAAATGACGTCGGGCTGGCCAAAGAGCGCCTGAGCGAGCAGCACCTTGACCTTTTCCTTGCCGCCTAAACTGCTCATCTCTTTTTCCAGCAGCTCGAGGCTAAGGCCCAACCCTTGCAAAAGCTTGCCGGCCTCGGTTTCCGCGTCCCAGCCGTTTAACTCGGCAAACTCGTATTCCAGCTCAGAGGCGAGAATGCCGTCCTCCTCGGAAAAATCCTCTTTTTCGTAAAGGGCGACCTTTTGCTTCATGATGTCGTAGAGGCGCTGATTCCCCATAATGATGGTGTCCAAAACGGTGTACTGGTCATAAGCGTAGTGATCCTGCTTGAGCACCGACATCCGGTTTTTCGCGTCCATGACGACGGTGCCGGTGGAGGGCTCCAAATCCCCCGACAAAATCCGCAGAAAGGTGGATTTTCCCGCTCCGTTGGCGCCGATGACGCCATAGCAGTTCCCCTCGGTGAATTTTAAGTCCACGTGTTTAAACAAATCCTGCCCGTCGAAGGCAAGGCTCACATCCGATACAGTAATCATAGCATAGTCCTTTCCATTTTACATTCCGGTTTCCATCATAACACAAAAGACAAAAACAGCAAAGGTCAAAACCGGCCTTTGCTGTTTTTTCTCACAATCCATGCAATTTTTAGAAAAACCGGAGGTGTTTTTGGCTACTATCGAGGCAAAACCACCTGTTTTTGCAGCTCGCTCACCTGTTTTGCCGTCCCTTCCGGGTATCGGCCGAAGGGAAACAGTAATTCCATCCGCTCGTACTTTTCCTTACATAGCTTCCGAAAGGGCAAAAGCTCTACCCTTTTGACACAGGTATGCCCGGCGATCAGTCTGTTGAGCCGTTCAATATTTTCCCTCGTGTCGTTAAGCCCCGGCACGATGACCTGCCGCACCCAGGTGTCGATTTTCCGGCTTTGCAGCTCGTCCAGAAAAAAGAGCACCTCTTTGAGGGAACATCCAATGTATTTTTGGTATCCTTCTTCATCTGTCATCTTGATGTCTAAAAGCACCAAATCAGTCACGCTGAGAAGCCGCTTTACCCCCTCGTTCCAGACGCTTCCGCTTGTATCGAGGGCGGTGTGGATTCCCGCCTCCCGGCAGAGGGTGAACAGTTCCGCCACGAATTCCGCCTGCAATAAAGCCTCTCCGCCGGAGACGGTGATGCCGCCCTCAGACCCAAAGTAATTCCGGTAACGAAGCGCCCGTTCCAATACCTCTTCCGGCGATATCTCCAGCCCCTCCCCCATCTTCCAGGTGTCGGGATTGTGGCAGTAGCCGCAGCGGAGCTTGCACCCCTGCATAAAGACGACGAACCGAACCCCCGGCCCGTCCAGAGTGCCCATACTCTGATAGGAATGGATTCTTCCCTTCATTGCTGTCCCTCCTCTCCATATAAACTGAAAACCCGCCCTGCGGGAGACGGGTTTTCATTCATTTTCGTTACATTGCGTCGTGGAAGGTGCGGCTGATGACCTCCCGCTGCTGCTCTCTCGACAGCTTGTGGAAGTTGACGGCATAGCCGGAAACCCGGATGGTCAGATTGGGGTACATCTCGGGATTTTCGTAGGCTTCCATCAGCTTTTCCTTGTTTAACACGTTTACGTTAATGTGGTGGGCCATCTGCTTAAAGTACCCGTCCAGCACCGTTGTGAGGTTCTGCACCCGCTCTACGTCACTGTTGCCCAAAGCCTGAGGTGTGATGGAGAAGGTGTTGGAAATACCGTCCCGGCAGTATTCGTAAGGCATCTTTGCCACCGAATTGAGGGAAGCGAGCGCCCCGTTTGTCTCCCGGTTGTGCATGGGGTTTGCGCCGGGGGCAAAAGGCTCGCCCTTTTTCCGTCCGTCAGGGGTGGAGCCGGTCTTTTTGCCGTAAACCACGTTGGAAGTGATGGTCAGCGCCGACAGAGTGTGCATGGCGTTTCGGTAAGCCGGCGTTTTCTTCAGCTCGTCGGACACGCCAATGAGCATATTTTTCGCGATCTCATCCACTCTATCGTCGTCATTTCCGTATTTGGGGAAGTCGCCCACCGTCTCAAAATCCTTAATATAGCCGCCCTCGTCCCGAATCGTCTTGACTTTGGCGAACTTGATGGCGGAGAGGGAGTCGGCGATGACTGAAAGTCCCGCCACTCCAAAGGCCATGAACCGCTCTACATCGGTGTCGTGAAGGGCCATCTGGGTCTTTTCGTAAGCGTATTTATCGTGCATGTAGTGGATGACGTTCATGGTGTTGACGTAAAGATTGCATAACCACTGGCGGTATTCCTCAAACCGCTCCATCACCTTGTCATAATCCAGCACTTCGTCGGGATAAACCTCTTTTTTCGGCCCCAGCTCGATACCGGAAAGCTGGTCATGACCGCCGTTTAACGCCAACAATAACAGTTTGGGCAGATTGCACCGGGCGCCGAAAAACTGCATCTGCTTGCCCACCTTCATGGCAGAGACACAGCAGGCGATAGCGTAGTCGTCGCCGTAGATAGGCCGCATCAAATCGTCGTTTTCGTACTGGATGGAATCGGTGTCGATGGACACTTTCGCGCAGAACTTTTTGAACGGCTCCGGCAGTTTTTCCGACCAGAGGATGGTGAGGTTCGGCTCCGGGGCGGACCCCAGAGTGTACAGGGTGTTGAGCACCCGATAAGAGTTTTTCGTCACCAACGGAACTCCGTTTTCGCCCACGCCGCCAACGCTTTCGGTAATCCACATGGGGTCGCCGCCAAAAAGCTCGTTGTACTCGGGCGTGCGCAGGTGCCGGGCCATGCGGAGCTTCATGACAAAGTCGTCCATCAGCTCCTGTGCGCCCTGCTCGTCAAGGATTCCTCTCTCCATATCCCGCTGGATGTAGATGTCGAGGAAAGTGCTGACCCGTCCCAGCGACATGGCGGCACCGTTTTGCTCCTTGATGGCGCCAAGATAGCCGAAATAGGTCCACTGGATGGCCTCTCTGGCGCTGGAGGCGGGTTTTGAAATGTCGATGCCGTACATGGCGGCCATTTCCTTCAGCTTGCCGAGGAAGTTGATCTGCTGGTACAACTCCTCCGCCAGACGGATGTTCTCCACGTCCATCAGCATTCTGCCTTTTTCCGCCTTGTCCTTCTGTTTCTGCTCGATGAGGACGTCAATTCCATACAGTGCTACTCTCCGGTAGTCGCCGATGATGCGGCCGCGGCCGTATGCGTCGGGAAGGCCGGTGATAACGCCGCTTTTACGGGCTTTGCGCATCTCGTCGGTGTAGACCCGGAACACCCCGTCGTTATGGGTGGTCCGGTAGGTGAATTCCTCCTCGATTTTCTCCGACATCTGATAACCGTAGGCTTCACAGGCATTTCTGGCCATTCGGATGCCGCCGAAGGGATTGACACCCCGTTTGAGGGGGCGGTTGGTCTGCAAGCCCACGATCAGCTCTTTTTCTTTGTCGAGATAGCCGGGCTTATAGCTTGTGAGGGAAGAAACAGTAGCGGTATCTATGTCCAACACCCCGCCGTACTCTCTTTCTACCTGCAAAAGGTTGTTAAGCCGCTTCATCAGATGATTTGTCCGCTCTGTCGCTCCCGAAAGAAAGCTCTCGTCCCCTTCATAGACGGTATAATTCTGCTGAATGAAGTCCCGAACGTTGATTTCATCCTGCCATTTCGACGGTTTAAATCCATCCCACTGTTCAAAATTCATTGTGATCGTCCTTTCTAACGGAATTTGTGCCGCTCCCGGCAACCCCGAGATTGCCGCAATAACTCCCGCGGCAAAAGCACAAAACGCAGCATGAAAATTATTTTTCACGTTCCGCACTTTCTATCAAAACGTCCTGTCTGGGGACTGCCCTAAAAAACAACAAGGACAGTCCCATGATTTTCTCACAAGACTGCCCAGACGGTCGGCTGTTTACTCTTTGCACTTCCCTGTGGTGAACCCACAATTACCCGTCAGTCGCGCAAAGGATTCTATAATCAGTATAAACTTCTCACCTCATTCTGTCAATATGGGAAACTGCCTGATACCGTCTCCCTTTTTTCGTCAAAATCTATGGATTGTTCCAAAGGTGCAAATATGATATACTATTCAAAGCGTATGAAAAAACTACATTAGGGATACAATAACCACAACTGTTAAAAAGGAAGTGCACTCATGGAACAACTGCATGAAATTTTAAACGTCATTGTCGACGCTGCAATCCTCCTTTTCGAATTTGTCGGCGTCGTCGTCATTATCATATCCGGCCTCAGGGGCATTTTCAGCTATTTCCGCCGGGATCCGCTCACCCGCCTCAACCTGGCCAAAGGCATGGCAATGGGTCTGGAGTTCAAGCTGGGAAGCGAAATCCTGCGCACCGTTATCGTCCGGGAATTTTCAGAAATATTCATTGTCGCCGGAATCATTCTTCTGCGCGCTACCCTCACCTTCCTCATTCACTGGGAAATCAAAAACGAGGAAGCTCAGGAAGGAATCAGCGAGCATCTTCAGAAAAAGCATCTGAATCCCTTTAAAACCGAAAAAAAAGAACCGCCTGAAGCAGGCGGCCAAAAATAATTGGGAAAGGGTAATTAAAGGAGTTGCTGGAATGATAATACCACAGCCCCGCTGCACTTCCTGTCGAAGGAACAACCCTTTAAAAAATTTTTAATGATAAAATCCGCGATCTGAAAACTGTTCAGGCCGCGGGTTTTAATTTTTACTTACAAGAGAAAATTTGGTGCATTTTTCAACCCTGTCCGTAACAAAAAAATAACAAATAATGCACCCTCTATTATCGAGTAGAATAGCTATTTTTTATTATGGAGGGAGAATCGCGCAGCAATGCGAACCGGAATAACAAAAAACCATAGCTATTCCAATGGACTATTTTATTTCGTCACCGCTTCCACCCATTTTTGTGCGATAAGAGCAATGCCAGGACCTGCAGGATGCACGCCGTCCCCTGACCAGGTGCTAGGCTTTTGCTGCACGCTGGCCGCCGCAAAATAACCATCCATGGGAATGTAAACGTCGGCAAATTCCCTCGCCAATTTCCGTGCAACCAAAATTTTCGGGTTCAAGTCCTCTCTCCAGGATTCAATCTCCGGCGAAACATGGAGCAAAAACGGCTCAATCATGACAATTTTGGTATCCGGCAAAGCCGCCTTGGTACGCTCCAAAATATTCCGGCAGTTTTGTTCGTACTGTTCCGCTGTGGTGGGATTATTTTGATCGTACCGCCGCCAGGTATCGTTGACGCCGATCAAAAGCGACAGCACATCTGGTTTAAGCGCGATGGTGTCCTCATCCCAACGATTTACCAGATCAATGCTGCGGTTCCCAGAAATTCCACGGTTGTAGAACTTCAAATTCAGCTCAGGATACTGTGCCATGAGCATACTCGCCGCCACGTATACATAGCCTTTTCCAAGGTGCATCGGGTCGCTCAAAGGGTCGTCTACACAGCGATTCCAGTCGGTGATGCTGTCCCCTTGAAAGAGAATGACATCATTTCTTTTCAACAACATATCAAATTCCTCTTTTCTTTTTCAGCCGGAAATCCGGCAAAACTACCCTTGTAAAAGCCGGTTGAGCAGCCAGTCAGCCACCCCGTCTTCCTCATTGGAACCAATGATGCCCGTCGCAGCCTGCTTGAGTTCTTCCGCAGCATTTGCAACGGCATAGGCCTCGTCCGCCGCCTTAAACATGGGCAAGTCATTTAATGCATCTCCAAAAACAACCACCCTGTCACAATGGAGGATCTCTTTCAGCTTCTGCATTCCGTAAGCTTTGCTGGCATTTTTCGGCATAATTTCCAGCCAGTATTCCGGCCGGTAAAGTTCCTGCTGAAAGATGCAGCTGAAATCTTTGAGAGTCTTCACTTCTTCATAAATTGGAAGGAGCTCTTCTTTATAACCGATACAGGTAAAATAATAAATGTCTCCATCAAATAGCTCTTCTTCTGACCCGCAGGCCCTCATCCGCGGGTCATTCCGACGATTGTAGAGGTAATACTCCATTCCCACACTTTGCTCTCCTGTTCGATAGGAAAGCCGTTCACGGCCCTCCAAAAAAGCATAGCAAACCGGAGGTATTCGGTACCGATTTAAAAGGCGATGAATTGTCATCTGCTGCTCCAGAGAAAACACCTGTGAAGAAAGAATCGTTCCTGTCTCAGGTTCCATCAGAAAAGTTCCATTGTGAAAAACCCCTGGATTAGTAAGATGCAGACCTTCAATGACCGGCAGGGCCGACGAACGCGAGCGGGCAGTGGCAATAGAAAAACAAAGCCCCTGTTCCATCAAAGTGTTGAGAATGGCAACCGTGTTTGGGGTGAGTGCAGTCTTTCGGTTTAAAAGTGTTCCGTCCAAATCGGAAAGATACAGTGTTTTCATAACGTTTTCCGTCCTTTCCGTAATCCTGTAAAAGTATAGCACAAGGAAACAAAGTGTGCAAGATGAGCTGAGAAAAAGTCAATATTCATCAAATCAAACTTAAAAATCGCCATAAAAAACACAAAAGAAAACTCCGCCGGATCGGGCGGAGTTTTTTTGTGTTTTTTATTTCAAGAGTGAAATTACAGATTTCCTACCTTAGCTATAACAAAAAACAGCTAATATAGTACTCCTTACAATAAACTGCCGGCTATTTTTTATTCTTCGCTGGCGGCGGCTACAGTAACAGTATTGGTATCACCCTTCTTCATGTTTTTGTCCAGTTCCTTCATCATCTGTTTGAAAAAGTTAGAGGAGTTGGTGGCGCCTGCTACGGTATCCACTTTAGAAGCGTCTTGTTTTTCTACAAGGCCTTTCTCCAGCTTCTCGGTGTAATCGGCGGGATATGTCTCAAAGCCCGCGCCAGTGTAAGCGTCTTTATATTCCTGGTCTTCGGTCTTTTTATGTCCGTCTTCCTGGCTCAGAGCGTCGAACTCAACTTCGGCGATTTTACCGTCTTTGACTGTGACATTGATATATTCTTTCCAGCCATGACTGTCAAAATCCTTCGCCTCAACGCGGTAAGAGCCGTCCTTATAGGCCTCATTGTCGGAGTTGTTACCGCAAGAAGCCATCGTTCCCATAACAGCCAGCATCGCAACTGTAATTGCTAGGGTTTTTTTCATGAAAAATCCACCTTTCTAAAATCAATCGGTTAAGATTGTTTAATTATTAACTAACTTTACAAGGATATATTATAACGTCTCTTTTTAGTAATGTCCAGCCCTTTGCAGATTATTTCTCAATTTTGTATAAATTGCAGTTAAATTATTTCCGCATAATGCCAGAATTCCTTGCATTTTCCTGGATTTGCTTGACAATACTCTATAAAAATAATATCATAGAAGGGATTGAGCATCTTTAATAAATGATGACATATTTTATATATTTTGACTTAGAAAATTTATTGGAGTGTGGAGGTGTTTTGCATCGGAAAGTTTTATAAAATGTCTGCTGTATTGGGAATCATATTAACGCTGTCTTCCTGTCAGGTGCAGGCGAGGGATGCCGTCGCTACAGACGAAACTTTTCTGATGGACACCATCGTGACCCAAACGGTATACGGCCCAAACAGCAGTATAATCATCGGCGAGGCCGTAGACTTAATGAAGGACATCGAAAAAACCTACTCTTCCTACCTGGACAGCTCCATTATATCCGAAATCAATGCCAACGCAGGAGTCTCTCCAGTGCCCGTTGGGGAAGAAGAACGGAACGTTATCAAACGATGTGTCGAATTTTCCGAACAGTCAGATGGGCTTTTTGATTTGACCATTGCTCCTCTGGTCAAGCTTTGGAACATCACCGGAGACGAACCTCATATTCCTACGGAAGAAGAAATTGCAGCAGCCCTCCCCCTCATTGACTACCGTAATGTAATCGTCAATGAAGAAAAAAGCACAGTTTACTTGTCCCATCCAGACATGGAACTGGATTTCGGAGCAACTGTCAAGGGTTACGCTGTTCAAAAAGTGCTAGAACTTTATCGACAAAGCGATATAGCAGGAGGTATCCTGTCTCTGGGGGGAAACGTGGCCGCATTCGGGAAAAAACCGGACGGATCTGCTTTTCGCACAGGTATTCGCGATCCTCACGGAACCGCAGCCGACTATTTCGCCATTTTGGAGATGAGTGATCAAGTCATCGCCACTTCCGGCGCCTATGAACGTTATTTTGAACAAGACGGAAAAATCTACCATCATATTCTCAATCCTCTAACTGGCTACCCTTGTGAGTCAGATCTTTTGAGTGTCACCGTCGTCTCGGAGGACGGGCTTCTCTGTGACTACTTATCCACCATGTTTTATATGCTTGGCAAAGAATCTGTCGTCAGCCATTTAAATGAAAACAGTTACTCCCTGATTGCGCTGGATGAGCAGGGGAAAATTTACATTTCTCCCCGTATTATGGAACATTTTACCTTACTTGACTCCAGTCCTTACGTTTTCGCCGATCAAACCGGCAGGAAGGATTGAGCTGTGTTTGCGCGAAAAAAAGATATTTTCATTATATTTGGTATTCTGTTGGCCGCCGCAGTTATTTGGGGAGGATATATACTGACGCAGAGTGCTCCCGGCCAAAAAGCCATTATTCAATACGATGGAAAAACTGTCAAAACCGTCTCATTAACAAAAGATCAGGAATTTTCCCTAGACGAAGACCCTACTGTGCATTTTAAGGTAAAAAACGGCGCCATTGCATTTGTCAACGCCAGCTGTCCTGATAAAATCTGTCAAAATACCGGGTTTCTATCTAAAGCGGGACAAACTGCCGCCTGTTTGCCAAAAAAGATACTGCTAAAAGTGATAGGCCCCGATCAACAAGATGTAGATATTATCGCGAACTAACGAAAGAAGGGACGAACACTGACTCGTAAATGCAACGTGCGGACGATTACTGGCATGGGGATGCTTCTCTGTCTTGCCATCGTCCTCAGCTTTGTGGAAGGAATGATTCCTCCCCTTCCCGCCCTGCCTCCCGGCGTCAAGCTGGGGCTCTCGAACATCGTTGTTATCTACTGCCTGTTTTTCCTGGATGGAAAGAGTGCTTGCTGTGTAGCTGTGCTGAAGTCTCTTTTCGTCTTGCTGACACGCGGGATTTCAGCTGGATTTCTGAGCATATTCGGAGGACTTTTATCAGTAGCCGTAATGCTCATCGCCATTCGTTCGAAGAAACTAAGCTACCTTATTTTAAGCATTTTCGGAGCGGTAAGCCACAATATAGGGCAGATTATTGCTGCATCCATTCTTTTTAAAAGCGCTACTGTTTTTTACTATCTTCCCGTTCTCATCGTCTCCGGCGTGCTCATGGGCACATTGACGGCGGCGCTGATGAAAGCCCTGCTCCCCGCTTTGAAACGGATTGCAGGCAAACGGGAATAAAACTCGCTAAGCAAGGCTTTAAGCCTCTGAAAACGGCTCGTCGGCCCTCAAGGGCGGCCGGCGCCGCCGATAAAAACGCCCTTTACTTTTGATGCGGCGCGTTCCAGCGCCAAATCCCAGAAAGGACATGATTTTTCCATGCGAAATCTCAATGGTATTCGTTTAAGTCATCACAAAAAGTCCAAGGATCTCGCCACAGTGGAGCTGCCGCTTCCCAAAACGGTCACTATTCCCATGCTGCAACATATGGGAGCTGGCTGCAAGCCCTTGGTCGAAGCGGGGGATGTCGTCAAAGTAGGCCAGCTCATCGGCGACAGCGACGAGGTCTTTTCCGTTCCCGTTCACAGTTCGGTTGCAGGCACCGTCACTGCCATTCAGGACTATGTCGCTTCCTCAGGTAAAACCGAAAAGCGGGTGGTCATCGAAGTTGCGGAAATTCAAGAAACGATTGATGCGAAACCCCACCCTGTTTCCGACCAAAAATCTTTGGTCGAAGCGGCGAGACTCTCCGGCCTTTCAGGCTTGGGCGGCGCTGGCTTTCCAACCCATGTAAAGTTAAACTACAAGGATATCGACAAGGTGGACACCCTGGTTATTAATGGAGCTGAGTGCGAGCCATATATTACCTCCGACTACCGGGAAATGCTGGAAGCGCCCGACGACATCATCGGCGGCGTCAAGGAAGTCATGCGCTGCCTCAAAATCGCTAACGCTTACATCGGTATCGAAGACAACAAGCCCGATGCTATCAAGCTTTTACGAGAAAAAATAGATGTGGACAACATCCACGTAGTATCTCTCAAAAGCGTTTACCCCCAAGGGGCCGAAAAGGTGATGATCTACCACTCCACCGGCCGGGTCATCGAGGAAGGGGAAATCCCCGCTGATAAGGGCGTTATAGTCCTGAACATCTCGACGGTCTCCCACCTCTACCGCTTTATCAAAACCGGCATGCCCCTGACCCACAAGCGCCTTACCGTCGACGGCAACTTTGTGGACAAACCTATAAATGTCCGGGTCCCTATCGGCACTTCCATCGATTATGTGCTGGACTTTGCCGGAGTGGACAATAATAAAGCCGATAAGATCCTCATGGGCGGTCCCATGATGGGTATCGCCATCTATGATGTGGAAACCCCGGTCATCAAAAACAACAACGCCATCCTGGTGCTCCAGGAAAAAGACCGGAAATACAAAGCTTCCCGCACAGTCAGTACCCTTTCTCCCTCCGTTACCGAGGGCACTGACAATCCAGAGGACGCTGCAAAAGGCCCCGCCAGCACGGTAGTTGGCAAAGAACTCGTTCCCCCTACCACCGCCTGTATTCGCTGCGGCAAATGCGTTTACGTCTGCCCGGTCGATTTGATGCCGGCGGCGCTGGAAAAAGCCTACGACAAAAAGAACGTGGATTCCCTTAAGAATCTGAAGGTGAACCTCTGCATCAACTGCGGGTGCTGCTCCTATATTTGCCCCGCCCACCGCAATTTGGCGCAGAAAAACCAGCTGGCCAAGGAGATGCTGCGGAAAATGAAAAAATAAGCTGGATCGCTTCCAGTTCGCGCCGCATCATTGCGGAAACAAATCAACAAGGAGAGATTTATCAGCATGAAAGAATTGATTGTGTCACCTTCCCCGCATATTCGTAGCGGAAATTCCACACAAAAAATTATGCTGGACGTCATCATCGCCCTGGTTCCGGCCCTCATCGCCTCGGTTGTTATTTTTGGGCCTCGGGCGGCGCTGATCACCGCCGTCTGCGTGGGAAGCTGCGTCCTTTTCGAATACCTCTGCCGGCTCATTATGAAGCGGGAGCAGACCATTTCCGACTTAAGCGCCGTCGTCACCGGCATTCTGCTCGCTATGAACCTGCCGGTCACCATCCCGCTGTGGGTGGCGATCTTCGGCTGCTTCATCGCAATCGTCGTCGCCAAACAGCTCTTCGGCGGCATCGGGCAGAACTTTGCAAACCCGGCCATTGCGGCCCGAGTCATTCTGCTCGCCTCCTTCTCCGGCTACATGACGGCGTATACCGTCCCCTTCGACCACGCAGGCGTTGACGCCGTGCTGGGGGCGACCCCTCTGGCACAGCTTGCCTCCGGCGGCGAAGTGCCCACCCTGCTCAACATGTTCCTGGGCGCAAAGGGAGGCTGCATCGGTGAAGTGAGCTGCGCGGCCCTTCTCTTGGGCGGTATCTATTTAGTGGCCCGCAAGGTCATCCACCCCATTACTCCCCTGATCTTTATCGGCACCGTCTTTCTCGGGAGCTTTCTTTTGGGGCAGGATCCTCTCTATCAGATCCTTTCCGGCGGCCTTTTCATCGGTGCTATCTTTATGGCCACAGATTACTCTTCCTCTCCCGTCACCATGTCCGGCAAGGCGATTTTTGCCTTTGGCTGCGGCCTTATCACCATCCTCATCCGGTTCTACGGCGGGTATCCTGAGGGCGTTTCCTTCGCCATTTTGCTGATGAACATCCTGACTCCTCAGATTGATAAAGTGACCCGGAAAATTCCCTTGGGGGCAAAACTCCAGAATCCGAAAAAGCTGAAAATCAAACGGATCGTCTTTTCTATCGTCGGTATTTTGCTGGCGGCGGGCGTTCTCGTCTGGACAGGCTTCACTTTGTTTAAAGGAGAAGGCTACGGCAAAGCGGAGCTTGAGGAATACGCTTCCGCGGCACTCCCGGAAGCGGACACCTTAAAACCCATCAAGGTTTCCTCCGATGACGAACAGCTTCTCTTCGCCTACAAAGCGGAAAACGGAGCCGGTGCCGCTTTGGTGGTCACCGCTGAGGGCTACAACAAAAAAGAACCCATTACCATGATGGTGGGCTTTAATCCCGACGGCGTCATTCAAGGTGTCAAGGTCATCGACCAGCATGAAACTGAGGGAATCGGCACCAATGTCGTCACCGACGAAGCATTTCTCGCCCAGTTTGCAGGCAAAACCGCAGAGGATTTGAGTGCGGACGTGGTGGCGGGAGCCACCTTCACATCCGAGGGGATTTTAAGCGGCTGCCAGAAGGCGGCGGAGCTCTATTCGTCCCTCCAATCGGAAATTTTAGGTTAAGGGGAGGAACGAAACGTGAAAACATGGCATGAAATTATCAAACCGACACTGGTTCTCATCGTTGTCTGCGCAGTCGTCTCCGGCGCCCTTGCTCTGACCTACAACCTGACCGGCGTGGCCGAGTTGGGCAATGGCTACACCCCGGACCAACTCACCGAATTTTCTGCCAAGGCCCTGCCGGAAGCAGACAAACTGACTGAAGTGAAGATTGAGTCCGAGGACGAATCCCTCCTAAACGTCTACAAAGCGGAAAACGGTGCCGGAATGGCCATCGTTTTGAATTCCAAGGGATACAGTTCCGACGGCATCACCATGATGGTTGGTCTCAATGCCGACGGCGTCATTCAGGGCGTTTATATTATCAATCAGACTGAAACCCCAGGCATCGGCGACAAGGTCGCCAACAACGAATCAGACTATCTGGATCAATTCGTCGGCAACAAGCAGGGCGAAATAAGCGCTGACACCGTGGCGGGCGCTACAAAGACCTCCAAGGGTCTGATCGCCGGCTGTGAAAAAGCGGCGGAGCTGTTTGCGAAACTGAAAGGGGAGGTGCTGGGCGCATGAGCTGGCTCAAAGAATTCTATAAAGGCATTTTAAAGGAAAACCCGGTTCTCGTCATGCTGCTGGGAACCTGCCCCACTTTGGCTGTCACCACCATGGCTTTCAACGGCATCGGCATGGGCCTTGCAACAACCTTCGTACTGCTGGGCTCCAGCATCGTTATCTCCTTACTCAAAAAAGTCATTCCCAACCAGGTGCGCCTGCCCGCCTTTATCGTCATCATCGCGGGCTTCGTCACCATTGTGGGATTTCTCTTACAGGTCTACCTCCCCGACCTTTATGGGTCCCTGGGCGTATTCCTCTCCCTCATCACCGTCAACTGCATCATCCTGGGCCGAGCGGAAGCATTCGCCAGTAAGAACAGCGTGGGGAAATCCATTGCCGACGCGCTGGGAATGGGAATCGGCTTTACCTTGGCCCTGTTCCTCATGGGTTCTATTCGTGAAATTTTGGGCCAGAACACCTGGTTCGGCATCGACGTATCCCTCGGCATGTTTGAACCCATCGGGCTCTTTATTTCCCCGGCCGGCGGATTTATGGTGTTCGGCCTGTTGGTAGCAATTGCCAACAAACTCTCCGGCTATAAAATTTCCAAGAAAAAAGGCTGTGCAGGCTGCCCTTCCAGAGGCGCTTGCCACGGGGAAGGAGAGACACGGTAAATGAAAGAAATTTTAGCAATTTTAGTCAGCGCCATTTTGGTCGACAACTTCGTTCTTTCGAAGTTTATGGGTATCTGCCCCTTCATCGGCGTTTCCAAAAAGACCAGCTCCGCCATGGGGATGAGCGTCGCCGTCACCTTCGTCATGGTGATGTCCGCCGCACTTACCTACCCCATCTACACCTACATTCTGGTGCCCAATGGGATGGAATATCTCCGCACCATGGCCTTTATCCTGGTCATCGCCCTCTTCGTCCAGCTGGTGGAAATCATCATCAAGCGGTTTATGCCCCCGCTGTATAAGGCTCTGGGCATCTACCTGCCCCTCATCACCACAAACTGCGCCGTTCTCGGCGTAACCATTCTGAACATCGACAGCGAGTACAACTTCGGCCACAGCCTCGTCAACGCCTTTGGCGCCGGTATCGGTTTTATGGTCGCCCTGCTGCTGTTTTCCGGCATCCGGGAGCGCATCGACAACGCCGACGTGCCCAAGATGTTCAAAGGAGTACCGGCCGCCCTCATCGCCGCCGGTATCGTGGCCGCATCCTTTATGGGATTTTCAGGCATCGTCGAGAACCTGTTCCAGTAGCCCCTTGCCTAAAACTGGTAGCCATAGGCGTCCATACGGACGATTCTAAAAAACTCCTGATGCTACGTCAAAAAGCATCGCAACAGACGCTTTTTCCGAAAAATCCCATTGTGCTAACCTATAGATACCAGTTCTTTAAAGGGATTCCCCTTGCCAAGGGTAAAAAGCCCGCGGCGATTTGTCAGATAGGAGAAATTCGACCATGGAATATATTTTGCCCATTCTGCTTTTTGTGGCGCTCGGACTGATAGCGGGTATTTTGCTTTCGATTTTTTCGAAGGTGTTTGCCGTCAAACAGGATCAGCGCGTATACGACATCAAGGACAGCCTGCCTAACGCCAACTGCGGCGCCTGCGGCTATTCCGGCTGTGAAGCCTACGCAAACGCCATCGTAAAAGACGGTGCCAAAACCAATCTCTGCATCCCCGGCGGCGACAAGGTTTCCCGCAAGATCAGTGAGATCATGGGTACCTCCTTTGAGGACGTAGCAGAACGAAAAGCCACCGTCCGCTGTAACGGCAAATGTGGAGCCGTCAAGGATAAATACATCTACACCGGGGCCATGTCCTGCGCTGCCTCCAACATGCTTTATAACGGCAAAAAAGAGTGTACTGCCGGCTGTCTGGGTCTTGGCGACTGTATCAAGGCTTGTAAGTTTGAGGCCATTGACATCATTGACGGGGTTGCTGTCATCAACCGAGAGAAATGCACCGGCTGCGGCATGTGCAAAGAAGCCTGTCCTAACGACCTCATCGGTGTGTTTGACGATGACAAGACTGTAGAAGTCATTTGCTCCAGCCATTTCAACGCCAAAGAAACTATCCGCATCTGCGAAAACGGCTGTATCGGCTGTCGTAAGTGTGAAAAGGTCTGCCCTCACGACGCAGTTCACGTGGTAAACAATCACGCTATCATTGACCACGACAAATGCACCTCCTGCGGCGACTGTGTCGAAGTGTGTCCCCGAAAATGTATCCACAGACTGTAAAAATACGCTTACAATAAACTATTACGGAGCAAAGCGCACGCTTTGCTCCGTTTTATTTTTTCAAATTTGTTTCAATTACCGAATCTTTGCAAAAGTTATCCATCTTTTTACAGAAAACATAAAATATTCACATTTTGTTGATAAGATAATGAAGAAAAAGTACCTCTTTTATCGTTAGATTTTAAGAATGGATTTCGATTTAATATCATTTTAGAAGATTGCCTTTATCTGCAAGGAGAGTGAAAATATGCAGAAACTCAGAAACAGTCCTTTCTTTACATCGAAACGGACTCATCTTATCTTTTTGATTCTTTTCCCCATCTTTATCTGTGGCATGACCGAATTGGGGCAGATGCAAAGCTTTGGAGAACTTTTAAATTTTACTTTCACCCGGTTCGGCATCATGGTATTCAGCACCTTGCTCATTACCGCCATATTCTGGTTTGCCAACTTCCTCGTCAAACGTGCATGGATCGGCGGAGTGATTACCGCGGTACTGTTTTATGCATTTTCCTGTATCGAATATTATAAGTACTTTATCTCTGGCGCTCACTTTTTATTCAGCGATCTGGCAATGACGAAAAATGTTGCAGACCTTACCCAGTTTGCAAGGCTTCACTTCAACCCGCTACTGCTTTTATCTCTTTTTCTCATCGCCGTTTACATCGTGTGTCTATGGCTTTGCGACGTCCGGATTGAGCGCAAATTCCCGGTGCGGGGAGCAATATCAGTGCTGATCGGGTTTATCACTACTGTCTCTCTTACCGTTCCCGCATTGTTTGCTCCAGTCTGCACTGTTTTTGGCATTGATAACACTTATAGCTATAACGCGTTTTCCGATGAAAAACGGTTTGCCAACAATAATCTGATTACTAATTTTGCAGTCTCCATCAACCAGCAGATAGCCAGCAAGGTGGAAGAACCCCAAAATTATTCTGAAGAACTCGTAAATAGCATGCTTACTGATCCAGACGCAGAACCAGTCTCAGAAGGCAATCTGGTCAAACCAAACATCATCTTTATTATGTCGGAATCTTTCGGCGATTTTCGTCAGCTTGAAGGAATGGACGTTCCAAAAGGCACTTATGACAAGCTGGATGAAATTAAGCAGGAAGCTTTTTCCGGACAGGCAATTGTCCCTACATTTGGCGGCAACACTGTCCGTACGGAATTTGAGCTGATGTTTGGCCTGCCAGTCAAATCTCTCAACAACGCTACAATTCCACATTCTCTGTTGCCCGCTAATGTAGAGCAGGACACCTTTGCCCAGATGTATAAGAAGGAAGGATACAACACCACCTATCTGCATCCGTTCAGTTCCAGCTTCTATGGGCGGGAGGAAGTCTACAGCGAATACGGCTTTGACCGTCTGATGTTTATCGATGACTTGACTGTCCCCGTCCAGAAACTTCGAGATTACGTAGACGATGATACCGTTTATCGTCAATCGGAACAGATTATGGCGGAAACAGAAGGTCCAGACTACATCCATATCACCACCATGCAAAATCACCAGCCTTATGGAAGCGACGACGACACCGAAGTGGGACTCTACCTCAAGGGTGTCAAAAAATCCTGCGAAGAACTCCAAGAATTTTTAAACCGCCTGAAGGAATCCAAAGAACCGACCATTGTTTTCTTTATGGGGGACCACTTCCCTTTCTTCAGCCCGGACAGCAATATTTATGCTGATTTAGGCATTACTGCCGACAACTGTGAGATTCTCTACAGCCAGACCTACCTTATCTGGAACAACTATGGCCTCACCGATGAGGGACTTCCGGCAGAAGATGTATCCGCCTTTTATCTGCCCCACATCATCTATCGTCAGGCGAGTCTTCCGGCTAACGAATTTACCGAAACAATCTTGAACGTCATGAAGGACGAACCGGTTTACTCGGTAGCTTCCCCAAAAGAAAACAATTCCCAGCTGCTGGATACTCTTACCTACGACCGCACCATCGGTATGGGATATTCCGATGAGGAAGTGGTGAATCCCTTTTCCCGAAACATAGAAAAATAAATTGATAAAAAGGACGGGGTTTGCCCGTCCTTTTTTCAAGGCGGCTTGTCTTTTCTAAGACAAGCCGCCTGTTTTTTTCGGAATGTACGCCTCCTCTCCTGCATATTCATGTTTCAGGCGGGATGCTATGAAAATTTTCGGGGCTTTTCCAGCGCTCCGGTCTATTTTGTCCGAGTCCCGCATACCATTAGATAGAAAATTACCATCGTTGTGCCCTCTTCACCGCGAGGACAAAACCGAAAGGAATGATTATGCACATGCCGGAATTGAATTTAACGAAGGACATCATTTGTGTCAATGAAACCGTGCTCGATTCCTCCACCGAGCAGTCGGTCGAGCTGGACTATCTCCTCCCCGACTATTATCCCAACATCTTTAAGCTCCTCAAAACCCAGATCGTACCCAAAATCCAGTCCCAGAAAGTTTCGGGGAACAAGCTTTACCTGGATGGTATTTCTGCGGTGAAGGTGCTCTACCTAGCGGAGGAGACAAACCGTATTTGTTCTATTGAGCAAACCGTACCTTTTTCGAAAACCATCGATTTGGCCTCGGAGTGCCAAAATCCAGTTGTCCGTGTAACAGCGCGCTGTTATTTTGTCAATGCCCGGGCCGTCAACCAGAGAAGGCTTGATATACGCGGCGGCATCAGCTGCAAAATCAAAGTGACCGAGCCCCGGGAGGCCATGGCGGTATGCGGCGGACAGGGAGCTGGGCTTCAATTCCACGTGACCCCCATGTCGGTATGCGATGGCAAGAAATACGCTGTCAAGCAGTTCACCGTCACCGACGAGTTGGAACTGGGGTACTCAAAACCCGCTTTTCAGTCCATGCTCAACTACCACTGCACTGTCTCCCCCACCGACTATAAGATCATCGCCAACAAGGTTATCTGCAAAGGCGATTTGATGCTGCATATCCTCTATATGCCCACAGGAGACGCCCCTTTCCCGGAGCCTATGGATTTTTCCATTCCTGTCAGCCAGATCGTCGACGTTCCCGGCGTCGAAGAGGATTATAACTGTGATGTAAGTTTCAGCGTAGCCTCTGTCACCTTCGAACCCAAAGCCACAGAAGGGGAAGAAAGCAAAATTTTGATGTGCGAATTCGTTATAAATGTCTTCTGTACCGGCGACCGGAATAAAGAAATTCTCTTGGCAGACGATGTGTACTCCACCCTCTTTGAAAGCGCTATGACCTCCATGCCGGTTTCTGTGGAACGATTTTTGCTCACCGTTAACCACACTGCCATTTGCAAACAGGCTCTGGATGTGGACAGCGACAGTTCTATCGCCGGTGTATACGACGCTTTCTGCACTCTGTCAGAATACACCGCCAAAGTAGAACAGGGCACGGTTCGTATCAATGGAATGCTGGAAGCTACCGTCCTCTGTTATGATAATGACAGTATGCCTTTTGCCATTGACAAGACTTTTCCGGTGGAAATCGCCCTGGACTGCACCCCCGGCACCGAGGACATCAGCTTTATGCCTATGGCCGATATTCTAAACGTAGGATACACCATCAGTTCTCCCACCCAGCTGGAACTTCGGGCAGAGGTCCGCGTCAGCGGCAGCATCTATCAGAAGGTCCGCTGCAATACCATCTCAGACGTCACTGTCAATGAGGAAGCTCCCAAGGATACCGCTTCTTCCTGTGCACTGCAGCTCTACTACGCCGACAAAGATGAAGGTATCTGGGACATTGCAAAACGCTTCGGCACCGCCATGACCGCTGTCATGGAAGAAAACGCTTTAGATTGCGAACGGCTGCCTGAACCGGCGATGCTGCTCATTCCCATGGTAAATAATTAGATGAATAGATAGGCGCGGCAAATTCGCGTCGGGAGAGCCGTTTTCCTATAAAGCGGTCTTGCATAAAAACAAGTCGCCAGCGGCGATATGGAGGTCGCGTGAAAATAAATTTTCACGCTCGTTTTTGAGCCTTTGCCGCGAAAAAAACAGCCGTAATTCCGCGGCTGTCGCCGAAATCGGCTCAAATTCCGAAGAAAGGAAGCTCTTTGCCGCAGCAATTTGAAAGATAGCTGCTAGCAAAGGCATGGTGATTTATATGGAAAATCAAAATATTTATCATGATATCGCCCAGCGGACGGGTGGGGATATCTATATCGGCGTAGTCGGACCGGTCAGAACTGGCAAAAGTACCTTTATTAAAAAGTTTATGGAGACACTGGTCATCCCCAATATGCAAAGCGACTTCATGCGGGAACGGGCAACCGACGAACTGCCTCAGTCCGCCGCAGGGAAAACCATTATGACCACCGAGCCAAAATTTATCCCCGAAGAAGCAGTAGAAGTGGAACTGGAAGGTAACGCGGCTCTCAAGGTGCGACTTATCGACTGCGTAGGCTACATCGTTCCCAGCTCTTTGGGCTACTTTGAAAACGAAATGCCTCGAATGGTACGGACCCCTTGGTTCGATGAAGAAGTTCCTTTCAACATGGCAGCCGAAGTGGGAACACAAAAGGTCATCAACGACCATTCTACCCTAGGGCTTGTTATCACCACCGACGGCAGCATCAGTGATATCCCCAGAGACGAATACGAAGAAGCCGAAGAGCGGGTCATTAATGAATTAAAGGGTATCCGCAAACCATACATCATCCTTTTGAATACCCAAAATCCCAATAGTCAAAGTACCCGGGAACTCCAGAAACAGATGGAGGAAAAATACTGCAAACCTGTCTACCCCGTCAACTGTCTGGAGCTAAGTGAGGAGGACATCAAGGGAATTCTGCAGAAAATTCTCTTCGAATTCCCGCTGAAGGAAGCTGCCATTGAACTGCCCCGCTGGATTATCTCCCTCGACAAGGATCACTGGCTAAAACGAGCGGTGTTTGAGGCCATTAAGGACGCCGCTTCGGGCATTCGTAAAATCAGTGAGGTCTCTTCTATCGGCGAAAAAATGTGCGGCTGCGAGCACATTACCAAAGCATCTGTCGACCGCATTGATTTAGGCAAGGGCCAGGCTAGCATCACCATCGCCCTCCAGCCTCAGCTCTTCTATCAGATTCTCGGTGAGGCGACTGGCCTCACGATTGACGGCGAAGCGGGCCTCATGCCATGTATGATTGAGTTGGCCGCCTGTAAGCGCGAATACGATAAGCTGAAAGGAGCTCTGGACGAAGTGGCCGCCACCGGCTATGGCATTGTCATGCCCACTATGGAGGAACTGTCTCTTGAGGAGCCGGAAATCGTCAAACAGGGCGGAAAATACGGCGTAAAACTGCGGGCCTCCGCCCCCAGCATCCACATGATGCGAGCCGACATTACCACCGAGGTAAGTCCCATCGTCGGCAGCGAAAAACAGTCGGAAGAGCTTGTGATGTTCCTCCTAAAAGAGTTCGAGGAAAATCCCAAGAAGATCTGGGAATCCAATATCTTCGGGAAATCCCTCCACGAGCTGGTCAACGAGGGACTCCACAACAAGCTCTACCGGATGCCCACCGACGCACGTCTCAAACTCCAGGAAACCATCGAAAGAATCATCAACGACGGCTGCAACGGCCTTGTCTGCCTGATTCTCTAAGGCAAAACCGCACATATGCGGTATAGCTCAAACAATCCAAAAGGAAGCGGGATATGCCCCGCTTCCTTTTTCGCGTTTCTCCCCCTTTGTCCGACCGAATATTTCCACAAAACGCCGCCAATACTTGACAGGCAAGTTAAAAACGAATATAATAGAGACAATAATTCATAGTCAAATACTGGGAAAATCGGCAGGTAAATTTTGTATGCCGGTTTTCGTGATGTATAAAAACAGGCTGATTACATGCAAAGAAGTCAAAAGGAGGTTCTCTATTGCTAAAGCTTCAAAACATCTCCTGGGTACTCCCTAACGGAGAAAAGATACTGGACGACGTTTCCCTCACCGTACAAAAAGGTAAACTGACGGTAGTCACTGGTCCAAACGGCGGTGGAAAAACATCTCTGGCCAAAATTATCGCTGGTCTCGAAAAACCCACCTCCGGCCGGATTTTCCTGGACGGAGAAGACATTACGAAGCTAGATACTACAATGCGGGCCAAAAAAGGCATTAGCTACGCCTTTCAGCAGCCGGTCCGATTTAAGGGCCTTTCGGTGAGGGATCTCTTAGAGCTTTCCGCAGGGGAAAAACTCAAGGAATCGGACTATTGCGAGCTTTTGGGCAGCGTTGGTCTCTGTGCCCACGACTATATCGACCGGGAAGTAAATTCGAGCCTTTCCGGCGGCGAAATCAAGCGTATCGAAATTGCGACAGTCCTTGCCCGTAACACCCGTCTTTCGGTTTTCGATGAGCCGGAAGCTGGTATTGATCTTTGGAGCTTTTCCGGCCTCATCGACGTATTCCAGAAACAAAAACAGAGCGGAGAGCGTTCTATGTTGGTCATCTCCCACCAAGAGCGGATTTTACAAATCGCCGACGAAATCATCGTCATCGCCAATGGTAAAGTGCGTACCACCGGTACCAAAGAGCAGGTGCTGCCAAGCCTGTTGGAAGGCGAAAAAGTAAATCAGTGTCCCCTGGGCAAGGAGGTCTAATTCATGAATAACATCACTGAAAAACTGCTCCAAATGATCTCCAACTGGAAGGAGGGCTTTAACGGCGCGTACAATATTCGTGAGAATGGTCAATGCGCCGGGCGCCAGTCTTCCCCAAATATTCAGATTGACTCAAAAGATGACGGTCCCGGCCTCGTCATTCACATCAAACCGGGCACCCAGAAAGAAACCGTTTATATTCCCGCCTGCGTCACCCATGGCGACGTCGACGACTTGGTCTATAATGATTTTTACGTAGGCGCAGGTGCCGACGTGACTATTGTTGCAGGATGCGGCGTTCATAACGACAGCGAAGAGGAGGCCCGTCACAACGGCATTCACCGCTTCTTTGTGGAGAAAGGCGCCCATGTGCTCTATCAGGAAAAACATATCGGTACCGGAACAGGCGCCGGAGTCAAACGTATAGATCCTGTCAGCGATATCTATCTCAGTGAGGACGCCATTATGGAGATGGATACCACTCAAATTGGCGGTGTGGATTCTACCGTCCGCAAGACCAATGCCGTTTTGCAGGCTCGGGCCAAGCTCATCATCCACGAACATTTGATGACAAACGGCCATGAAAAGGCCAAAACTGACTTTTCCGTGGATTTGAACGGCGAGGACTGCGGCATCGACCTGATTTCCCGCTCGGTAGCGCGGGACTTCTCCCATCAGGAGTATCACTCACAGATAAACGGCAACACCCGCTGCACCGGCCACTCAGAATGTGACGCCATTCTGGTGGGAAACGGTACTGTCAACGCCGCTCCTGAACTTTTCGCTGGCCATATCGATGCTTCTCTCATCCATGAGGCCGCCATTGGGAAAATTGCCGGAGAGCAGATTTTAAAGCTCAAAACCTTGGGGCTCACTGAGCAGCAAGCAGAAGAAAAAATTATCGAGGGATTCCTAAAGGGATAGAATTACATTAAAAAAAGCCGGTATTGTTACCGGCTTTTTTGTGGTTAACAATCCGGTGACAGTACGGTTAAAATTCTGAACAGCCATTGAAAAAGGTTTTCTCTCCTGTTATACTGAATACAAAATTTAGCCACCCCGAAAGGAGTTTGCCCACATGAAAAAAGTTCTCCTGCCAATTCTCTCCCTTTGCATGCTATTGGGCTTATCAGGCTGTGAAAAAATTTTAGGAGAGTCGGGAGACATGACCGTTTGGAACGGCACCCTCATCGACACTTCCAAAGTTGACGAAATTGATAACCTTATTGACGATAAGCTAACGGCCTTCCGTTATCAGGGCGATGTCCTTTTTACAAGTGAAGTCTTAAACTCAGATGCCAGCGGCTACAACACCGTTCCTTATTATGATACCGAATTCGGATATATTGACTGCAACACTAATAAATTCCACAAAGTTGGGCAAACAATTCCGCTCGCCGGTATCAGCACCTTTTCCTCTCAGGACCGTCGGTATCTCTATTATGTTTACGCTCAATTCCCGGAGGGTACTTCCTATCCCGAAAATCAGGAAGAGTACAACAAACTTCAGGAAGCAACTTCTACCACCATTCTGCAATATGACACCCACACAAAAAAACAGAAGGCTCTCCAGATAGAAGTACCCATCGCACTCTACAGCGCCATGGATGAACAAAAAGTTCTGGCCAATAGTGTCAGCGTCACCACCGGAGACATTCCGGAAAAACCTCGCGTCGCCATACTGGATTTTGCAAAAAACGAAGTGAAAGTCCTCTATGACGGAAGCGAGGAAGAGGAAAATCCCTGGTTCCAGACCCGGGCTGGAAACCGATATCTCTTCTCCCCTGATATTTATCAAACTGAAAATCCTTCTGTTCGCATTACCGATACCCAAAATTTTTCTGAGATTACCCTGCCGCTTGAATTCCCAAAAACAGAACAAGACGGGCACCGCTCATTTGAAAATATCGGCGACGTTTTTTACCTGTACACCTCCACTGATAGAAGCCGTTACGACGGCCTTTGCAAATATGTTCCCACAGAAAGCGGCTTTGAAAAACAAGACGCCGATATCAGTGAACTAGCGCCACGGTATACCTATTATAGTCAGTCGGTAAAAGACTATATGGACTCAAATTCCGAACAGTTCTTCACCATCAGCAATTCTGTTAGCGGCGAAGACACCTACCTTTCTATTGAACTGGAAGGCTTTGCTCCGCCGCCCCTAGCATATGGCAACATGCTCTACCCCACCACCGGAGAAAACTATATCCTATGTTCCGGAACCGATATGACTTGGGAATGGCGGCCCATTTGCACGTTACAGACCGACTACCAATTCTATTTTGTAACCGGAGAAGAAATTGACCGGGCGCTGGGTGGCAGTGAAAAATAAAACTTATCCATTCAAAGATACAAAAACAGAAAATTCCTTCTGTTTTTGTATCTTTTTCCTTTTCTGGGGAAACTAAAGGTAATGGAAATACCACAGAAAGGGATGATTCCCCATATGAAACAAGCTTCCTCCTTTCAAACAGACTATCAACTCAACACCCAAACTATGAACCGCTTGCTTCGCCTCAATGAGAGCTTTGACGTCATCGGCAGGGAAATTTTGATCGGCCGGCGCAAGGCAACTCTCTACTTTATCGACGGATTCGCCAAAGACGACATCATGGAAAAAATCATGGAATACTTCATGAAGATTGACGAGAAAAAAGAGTCGGAAATCCACTCCGCCGCCGATTTTTCCGCCCTCATGGTGCCCTATGTGGAAACTGACCTCATTACATCCGTCGATCAAGCAGTTACTGCCGTCTTATCAGGCACCATAGCCCTTGTGGTGGAAGGCTTTTCCCAGTGCATTCTCATCGATGCCCGCACCTATCCCGCCAGAGGGGTCACTGAGCCGGAAGACGACCGAGTACTCCGCGGTTCTCACGACGGTTTCGTCGAAACACTGGTGTTCAACACCGCTCTTATCAGACGGCGTATCCGTGATCCGCAGCTCACCATGGACATCACCCAAATCGGCGAGAAATCTAAAACCGATGTGGTCGTCTGTTACCTCAAAGACAAAGCCAATCCCAAAATGCTCAAAGCTATTAAAGAGCGCCTGTCAAGAATCGAAATCAATACCCTGACTATGGGGCAGGAAAGCCTGGCGGAATGTCTCGTCAAGCCTCAGTGGTGGAATCCTTTTCCCCGCATCCGCTACACCGAACGGCCCGATGCAGCCTCTGCAAGCGTCATGGAAGGAAGTATACTCATCATTACCGACAACTCTCCCTCGGTGATGATTTTCCCCACTTCCATCTTCGATTTTGTACAGGACGCCAACGACTTTTATTTTCCACCCCTTGTGGGCAGCTATCTGCGCATCGTCCGGATGGTAGTATTCCTTTTAACCCTTTTTCTGACGCCGGTGTGGTACCTGCTCATCCAAAATCCTGGCTGGATCCCGCCATGGCTTGATTTTATCCAAATTTCTGAGCCAAACTCCGTTCCCATTCTCGCCCAGCTCCTTATCGTCGAGCTGGTTATCGACGGACTCAAGCTCGCTTCTCTCAACACTCCAAGCGTTTTAAGCAACTCGTTCAGCGTCGTGGGTGCCCTGATTTTAGGAGACTTCGCCGTCAAGGCCAACTGGTTTGTGCCGGAGGTGGTGCTCTACATGGCGTTTGTCGCCATTGCAGGATTTACTCAGCCCAGTTTTGAGCTAGGATATGCACTCAAGTTTTTCCGGGTAATTCTCCTCGTTTTGACCGCTCTCTTTAATTTGTGGGGGTTCATCGGAGGAACCGTTTTGCTCCTCGTCGTCCTTTGCTGCACCCGCACCCTGGATGGAAGGCGCTACCTCCACCCCCTCATCCCTTTTCACGGCAAAGAATTGCTCAGCCTGCTGATTCGACGTCCCATCAAACAGAGCAAAAACTGAAAAAATCCTCCTGCTTTTGCAGGAGGATTTTTTCGTAGTATGGTTAGAAATGGGCCTATTTTATAAGCCTAAGAATTCTCTCATGGTATCAGTGATTTCCACGGCACGGGTATAGTTTTCCATTTCGCAGAAAATACGAATAAGCGGCTCAGTGCCGGAGAAGCGGCAGATAATCCAACCGCCGTTTTTAAAATAAACCTTACAGCCATCCATATAGGAGACCTTCTCCACTGCCTCGTCGAACTCGGGAAGTTTCTGCTCAGTAAAGAGCAATTCGTTGAGTTGATCTTTTTTCTCCTGGGAGAAACGGCAGTCGTATTCGCTCATCTCACAGTGGCCATAGGTATCCTTAATTTCTTTCAAAATCGCATTGAGCGGTTTTCCAATTGCACAGGTCATCTCCACAAGCAATGCGGCAGCGTAAATACCGTCTTTACCGCTAATATGACCTTTTACTGTTAATCCACCGGAGCTTTCGCCGCCGATGATAGCACCGGTTTCATCCATCTTCTCGGAAATCCATTTAAAACCGACGGGCACCTCGTAACATTTCTGCCCGAAACTTTCCGCCAAACGATCCAGCAGGTGGGTGGTGGCGATATTGCGCACACAGTCGCCCTTCCAGCCCTTATATTTTACCAGATAGTAATAAAGCAACACCAAAATATCGTTGGGGTGAATAAAGGTCCCCTCAGAGTCGATGAGGCCGATCCGGTCGGCATCGCCGTCGGTGCCGATTCCCAGGTCATAGCCGCCTTCCACTACCATGTTAGACAGCCTCGAAAGGGTCTTAGCGGAGGGGGAAGGCAATCTGCCTCCAAATAAAGCATCGTGGCGGTCGTTGATGACGTCTACATCACAGCGGCAGGTCAGAAGGATCGTCTGCAAAGAGGTTTTAGATACTCCAAACATGGGGTCCAAAAGAACCTTGACGTGTTTGCTCTTGATTTTTTCAATATCGATAACTGACAGAATGCTGTCAATGTAATCGTTCATAGGTTCAATCACTTCGACGAGGCCCTCTTTCAGAGCTTCGTCAAAATCCATCCGGCGGATCTGGTCCTCCGACACCTTGGAGATATAACCTTCTAGATCGTTTGTGACTTCTTTTGTAGCATCGCGTCCGCCTTCGGTGAAAACTTTTACGCCGTTGTATTCTGCCGGGTTATGAGATGCGGTGATAGCCATACCGTATTTGGCGCCAGTCTTTTTGACAACGAACATAATCAAAGGAGTCGGAGCCTCAATGTCGATAAACTGCACGTGGATGTCGTTACCGGCAAAAACGCTGGAAATCCACTGAGCGCCGATGTCAGATAGAAAACGACGGTCGTATCCGATAATCAGCGGGGTGTTCTCCACATGCTCATCCTGCATTTTATGTACAAGTCCCTGGGCCAGAAGCTCCAGGTTCGCTTTTGTGAACTCATCGCCGATAATCGCACGGAATCCACCTGTGCCAAATTTAATCATAGCTTGCATCTCCTCTGTATTGAATCGATTTATTGTATCTTACGCTTTCAAAAGGCTTTCGCAGAGCGCCAGATCCTCGGGGGTATTAACGCCTAAAATCTCGGTGTCGTCGTGAGTGGTGTAAGTGCCGATTTTGTAACCCTTACCCATCATGATAGAAGGAACGTCAGTCAGGTAGTACTCACCCTGGGCGTTGTTGCTCTTCAGTTCTTTGAGGCAGTCAAACATTTTCTTGCTATCGAACACGTAGATACCCACGTTTAACTCGTTGATCTTCTTCTGCTCGGGAGTACAGTCCTTATCCTCGACCACACCGATAAAATCGCCCTTTTCATCGCGGACAATTCTGCCATAAGCCAAGCCCCTGTCTGAAACGCCAGTCAAAATAGTGCAGTCGTTGCTTTGTTCTGTATGGATTTTTACAAGATTCTCATAGGTTTCCTTTTTAAACATAGGCATGTCGCCATAGCAGACTAAAACCGGTCCATCGTAATCCTTCAAGGCGTCGTAAGCACAATTTACTGCGTGGCCAGTACCCAGCTGTTCATCCTGAACTGCAAATGTGTAGCCCTGCTGAAATGCGTCAAAAACCATTTCCTTTTTGTATCCTGCAACGATGACGATGTCTTTGTTTTCCGGAATAAAGCTAAGATTGTCTACTACATAACGAAGCAGTGGTTTGCCGTTTGCCTCTCTCAAAACCTTTGGAGCATTGAATTTCTCCGATAATAGTCTTTTTCCTTTGCCAGCTGCCAGAATAATCGCTTTCATAACGATTTCCTCCTAAAATTTTTCATTAGCAATCGGTAATCGTAACACCTTTGTCCTGTTTGAGGACCATGGCAGGATAGCCCATGTCGTTGACCGCTTTGACAATCTGCTCAGCTTTGCCCACGGGGGCGTAACAGTACATGCAGCCGCCTCCTCCGGAACCATTGAATTTACCGCCGTACGCGCCGTTTTGGATAGCAGTATCCAGCACCTTATCGATGATGGGGGTGGAAATCTGAAGGCCATCCCGGAGATTTTTGTGCTGACGGCTCAAAAGCTGCCCCAGCTTTTCATCGTCTACGTTTCCAGAGGAAAGCATGTCGAGGGCCTCCCGCTGGATGCGGTAATTGTCGATATTGGCACGGATTTTCCGCTGATGCAGTTCATCCAAAGAATCCACGTATTTCTCTAGTTCGGGATTCTCATAGAAGTCCCGAATGGAGTGAATGCCGTACTGCTCCAGTTCCTTTAAGCCTTCCTGAGTAGGGTATTTGGAATCGCCCAGTACTTTTATGGTGTCCTTCTGCTGAAGGGAGTCAAAGAGGATGAAGCACCCCTTTAAATCCACATCCAGCTTTTCAGGGACAACACCGTCAGAAAAGTCGATATGTACAAGGCCGCCTAAAGCTGAGGCGTACTGGTCCATCATGCCGCCGGGCTCATTAAATTCCTCAACCTCTGCCTTCCAGGCGAGCTTCGCCATCAGTTTGGAGTCGCTGGCGCGGCCGCGGTCGCAAAGAGCCGCCAAAGTAGTGGTCAAAACCAGCACCATGGTGGTGGAGGAGCACATGCCCTTCCCAATGGGAATTTCGGAATCCATAGTCACATCGGCGCCGACCAAGGGAAAACCCTCTTTTTTCAGTACGTTAACGATGGACTTAAAATAATCTCGGTTATTTTCGTATTTGAGCTCCTGGCTCATATCGATGGTGTATTCCTCGTATTTGTTGTCGATGTTTTTTGCACCAAGCTCGCTGATGGATTTATCCCGAATCTTGATGTGCAGCAACATATCATCCCGTTTTTCCGCCTTTGTGGAAAAACGCAGGTTGATACCAGAAGCGATTACTTCCAATCCAAGATAGTCCTGATGTTCGCCGAACAGGCAAATTCTACTGGGGGTCGAAACTTTAAGCATGTCATAGCCTCCAAAGATCATAATCACATTGAAACAAAGGGTGCCTAGCGCCCCTGTTTGATTTTCCTGTTTCATTATAATCCCAAAATTCTTACATGTGTTTAGTTTATTTTCGACACTATTCAGGTGTTATAACGAATATTGAAAAAGAGATTCATCCTTAAAAATTGGCTCTTTGACAGGCTTTGGCAGCATTTCTGGGCCGGTGTCATTATTACGAATGCAAACAGACATATTGTACCATATTTTACCTAAAAATGCAAACAAAGGCCCGCCCAGCACAGCTGCTGGACAGGCCTTGATATCTATTTATAGCGTTCACGGGCAGTTTTTTCAATTTCCGCCGCTAAGACCACCTCTCCTTTACGGAGCGTCTTTTTCACATCAATATATCGCTGATTCCGGCTACCCCGATACTTGAGGGTCAGATCCCGCTGTGCCAGAATAAACGGTCCATCCACTAGATAGTCGCAGACATTTAGTAATTCGGCGACCCCTTTGTCTTTTTGCGCCATCTCTTGTAATTGTTCCAACGTATAACCGGAATAGCTCATAATATTCAGTTTCATTCCACGAATGGCCTTGATCTTCTTCCCCAGATCCGCAAACGCCGCCGCCTGACAGAATGGCTCCCCTCCGCTAAAGGTCACCCCTTGAAGAAGAGGATTTTTCTTTATTTCGGCGACAATCTTATTGGTGTCAATGTCGTAACCACCTAAAAAATCATGGGTCTGTGGATTGTGGCAGCCAGGACAATGATGAGGACATCCCTGACAGAATACAACGAATCTTAGCCCTTTTCCATCGACAATGGATTCCCGAACCACACCGGCAATTCGCAGCGTTTCGCCCATAGCATAAAACTCCGTTTCTATTTGACTTTTCCTCTATTTGGATGAAACTGCAAAATCATTTAAATAAAGGAGAAATAACAAGCACTCAAATATTATAAGGGAAAAATTGTAGAAAGTAAAACGCCGTTTTCCCTATTTGCCAGACAAAAACCTAACCTTTCCGACGGAAAAGTTAGGTTTTTGTATCTGAATGACAATTATTTTGGAAAGAAACCGCTATTTAGATGGCTTCCATAGAATCAGCGGTGTTCACCGAATGTTTGACTCTGTCCTCTACTTCCGCACGCTTTGCGTTATTAAAGTGATCCAAGGTACCCACCAGATAACCGGTGATGCGTCTGATCCGCTCAAAGCCCACATCCCCTTCGTCCTCTTTACGATGGCACTGAGGGCATTCGTTATCAATGATGCCGGTGTAGCCACAGACAGGATCGCGGTCGACAGGATGGTTGATAGAGCCGTACCCAATGCCGCATTCTTTCATGTAGCGGACGACTTGTTCAAAGGCCTCCAAGTTTTCACAAGGATCTCCATCAAGCTCAATATAGGAAATATGGCCACCATTTGTGAGAGCGTGATAAGGTGCTTCAATCTTAACTTTTTGGAAGGCCGAACAGGGGTAGTATACCGGCACATGGAAGGAATTTGTGTAGTAATCCCGGTCAGTGACGCCAGGAATCAGGCCAAACTTTTCTTTATCAATGCGGACAAAGCGGCCGGACAACCCTTCTGCCGGCGTACCGATGAGAGAAAAATTCATGCCATACTCTTCGGTGGCCTCATCCATCCTCTTTCTCATGTAACCAATAATCTCCAGACCTAAATTCTGTGCCTCTTCCGATTCACCGTGATGTTTGCCGATGAGCGCCTTGAGGCATTCCGCCAAGCCGATAAAGCCCATAGTCAAAGTACCCTGCTTGAGCACTTCCTCGATGTTATCGTCTGGGCCCAGCTTGTCGGACCCCGTCCAGACGCCCTGTCCCATAAGGAAGGGATAATTGCGGACCTTTTTGCTGGCCTGGATGCGGAATCGAGCCAAAAGCTGATCGATAACCAGATCGACGATTTTGCCTAGAGACTCAAAGAAAGCGTCTACGTTTCCATTGGCCTTGATGGCAAGACGAGGTAGATTAACAGAGGTAAAGCTCAAGTTGCCCCTGCCGGTCACCACCTCATTGTCTGGGAAACAGGAGTTTCCGATGACTCTGGTGCGGCAGCCCATATAGGCGCACTCTGTCTCGGGGCGGCCCTCTTTGTAGTACTGCAGGTTAAAGGGAGCGTCAATGAAGGAAAAGTTCGGGAATAGCCGTTTGGCCGACACTTCGATAGCCAATTTGAACAAATCGTAGTTGGGATCTCCAGGATTGTAGTTGACCCCTTCCTTGACCTTGAAGATGTGAATGGGGAAAATGGGGGTTTCGCCATTTCCGAGGCCTGCTTTTGTGGCAAGCAAAATGTTTCTTGTCACCATGCGTCCTTCAGGAGAAGTGTCAGTTCCGTAGTTTAACGAAGAGAACGGAACTTGCGCTCCTGCACGGGAGTGCATGGTATTCAAATTATGTACAAGGGCTTCCATAGCCTGATAGGTGGCCCGGTCGGTCTCATGAGTCGCCTCTTTGAAAGCAAACTTCTGCACATGCTCCGCCGTTTTTTCGTCAAGGCCCAAACTGAGCAGTTTTTCTTTCTCCGCCTCAACATAACCGTTATTGAAGGCGAGAACAGGCTTTATATCCTTTTCTTCGAAGATTTTGTCCGCGACGCTACGTGCGGAATCCTCTCCGTTTTCAAAGCCGCAGAGCAATTCCAGCGCTTTGCCGACATTGACCCGGTATCTTCTGGCAAAAGTCTTGCGGACACCGTCTGCAAGGTAATAATCGAAGTTGGGGATGCTCTGACCGCCGTGCTGGTCATTCTGGTTGGCCTGGATGGCGATACAGGCCAGCGCCGAGTAGCTGGAAATGTCGTTGGGTTCCCGCAAAAATCCGTGTCCGGTGGAGAATCCGTCGTGAAACAGTTTTCCCAGGTCAATCTGGCAGCAAGTGGTAGTAAGAGTCAGAAAATCCAGGTCATGGATGTGGATATCTCCATTTGTATGAGCCTTAGCGTGGACTGGGTCGAGAACGTACATCTCGTAAAACTGCTTAGCGCCCTCGGAACCATATTTCAGCATGGAACCCATGGCGGTGTCACCGTCGATATTGGCATTTTCCCTTTTGAGATCCACTTCTTCCGCTGACTTAAAAGTCAGATCTTCGTAAATCTTCATCAGCTTGGTGTCCATTTCACGGACACGGGTTCGCTCCGCTCGGTAAAGGATGTAATCCTTGGCCGTTCTGGCATGGCCGCGCTCCATCAGAACCTTTTCCACCGCATCCTGAATAAATTCTACAGTGGGTACTTTATCAGGACACCCTGTTTCTACATAATCGGCTACTTCCTGTGCCAAAGCAAAAGCAGTGTCGTAGTCCTTGCCGCCGCTGGCCTGAGCCGCTTTAAAAATAGCGTTGGCAATTTTTTCGATGTTAAAGGCCACTTCTCTGCCATCACGTTTTCTGATTTTTGTAATCACGATAGATCATCCCTTCTATGCAGTCTGCAAAGCTCTCAGATACCCTAACCGGCCTATATCCCTGCTCTTTGTAATACAGAGAGTATTTTATAAAACCACAATATATAGTGTATCTCCGCTTGTCTTGCACTATTATATAGCATATTTTGGGTTCTGTCAATAGCATTTATATACTTATTTTGTATATTTTGTTTTTGCTATCCTGCACAAATTTTCTTCCAATTATTTATACGGAATGAAGCTTTTAAGTCAATTAAAGACTACTCTGTATCCTCTGTGAATACAATTTTGAATACATGTATATGATAAAACATTTTTGAGCATCATTCTTATGGTAAAATAACCCAATACAAAAATTTGTTGCTTTTTTTGTGTTTATTGCTAGATTTCAAAACCATCTTTCTTCTATTTTTTCTGCAAATAATATGTACAAAGTTCTTTCAATTCTTAAAATATTGTGGTATACTATGAATGTTAAAAATCAAAAAGGGGTGTCGCTTTGGAAAAGTATGTTATCAAAGGTGGCAACAGACTCCAAGGTGAAGTTACCGTCAGCGGGGCAAAAAACGCCGCCGTTGCCATTCTTCCCGCCGCCATTCTTTCCGACGAACCATGTACTATAGAAAACGTTCCTAATATCAGCGATATTGATTGTACTATAAAGATTCTGACTCAAATGGGCGTCCAGGTAAAAATCATCAATAAATCCACATTATATATTGATCCGAGACATATCGTCAATCCTACCGTTCCCTACGACCTGACAAAGAATATGCGTGCTTCTTATTATTTTCTCGGCGCACTGCTGGGAAAAGCGGGAAGCGCTCGTGTTTCCATGCCCGGAGGATGCGATTTGGGTGCGCGTCCCATCGACCAGCACCTGAAAGGACTCGCTTCTCTTGGGGCGGATGGTGCTGTGGACCACGGTATGGTGCACCTGGAATCCAAAAATGGATTAAAAGGAGCACATATCTATTTTGACATTGTCACTGTGGGCGCAACAATTAACGTGATGTTGGCAGCCGTCAAGGCCACCGGCCTGACTGTCATTGAAAACGCCGCGAAAGAACCCCATATCGTCGATTTAGCGAATTTTTTGAATTCTATGGGCGCAGAAATTATGGGGGCCGGCACTGATGTCATTAAAATCAGGGGTGTGAAACACCTTCATGGCACCCAGTATTCTATTATACCTGACCAAATCGAAGCAGGGACCTTTATGGTGATGGCTGCAGCAACCAAGGGAAATATTCTTATTAAAAACGTTATTCCTAAACATTTGGAATCTATTTCGGTTAAATTAGAAAAAATCGGAGCTATTGTCGAAGAATATGACGACAGTATCCGCGTCATTGGCACCGGCCGGTTGGAAAAGACCAGCATCAAAACCCTTCCACATCCTGGCTTCCCCACCGACATGCAGCCCCAGATTACAACTCTGCTTACTCTGGCAGAGGGAACCAGTATTGTCACCGAAGGCATTTGGGACAACCGCTTTAAATATGTCGATGAACTTCGCCGCATGGGTGCTGACATCTCAGTAGATGGTAAAGTTGCCGTTATCGAAGGCACTGGACATCTCATGGGAGCGCCCGTCAAAGCAACCGATCTGCGGGCAGGTGTCGCCATGATTATCGCGGGACTTGCAGCATCCGGTATCACCGAAATTGAAGACATCCACCATATCGAGCGAGGATATGAAGACATCGAATTGAAATTGCGCGCTTTGGGAGCGGACATCAAAAAGATCCATTCTCCCGAAAATGAAATGCCCCTCGCCCTGTAATGCTTGCTACATCAGGTTGGAGAAATTTCTCCAACCTTTTATTGTGGAACAATAACGTTTTGAGTTGCATCTGTCCAGCCCCCTTCTACAATCCTAGATTGACTTTTCGGGACGAGTTTTTGCAATGTGAAACGATAATTTGGAAAGGAGGGAGAAGCCTTGACCTATTTTTATAATCTGTGCAGTTCCAGCAGTGGGAATTCCACCTATTTGGGAAGCCTGACAAGCGGAATTTTATTTGACGCCGGCATCGGGATCCGCAACTACGCTAAAAGCCTGCACGCCGCCGGACTCCCCCCATCCGCCGTCAAAGCGATTTTTGTGACCCATGAGCACAGCGACCACGTAAAGGGCCTCGATGTGATTTCCACGCGCCATGACCTGCCAATATACGGTTCGGAAGGTACCATTCAGAGCCTTCTAGAACAAGGGCATCTCTGCGGGCAGCAGGAAATACATATCATCGACAAGCCTACTCAGGTGGAAGGCTACATTGTCACCCCCTTTCACACCTCCCATGACAGCCGGGAAAGTTTGGGATTTCGGGTGGAAACGCCGTCTCATGAGCAGGTGGGTATCTGCACCGACTTGGGATTTGTCAGCGACGAAGTGCTAAACTCTCTTTTGGGTTGCCATTTTGTCATGCTGGAATCCAATTACGACGAAAGTATGCTCATGTACGGCTCCTACCCCTTCTTTTTGAAAAGAAGGATTTCTTCGCATAAGGGACATCTTTCCAACGAACAGTGTGCTGAAACTATTGAGCGACTTATCCAGGGAAATACCAAGCGGTTCGCTTTGGCTCATCTCAGTGAAGAGAACAATCGGCCTGAAGTGGCGTTTTCTCACTCTAAAAATTATCTTGTCCAAAAGGACATGCTTTTGGGGCGAGACTACCTTATTGACGTTTTAGCCAAAGTAAATGACGGAAGGATGATTGAGATATCATGCTGACCGTCACCTTAATTTGTATTGGAAAACTGAAGGAAAAATATCTACGGGATGCCTGCGGAGAATACGGCAAACGTTTAGGCAGCTTCTGCAAACTCAATATCCTCGAGCTCAGCGAATATAAGCTTTCGGACAATCCATCTGAAAGCGAAATTCAGCGATGCATCCAAAAAGAAGGGGCATCGATCCTTGCAAAGCTTCCAAAAGATAGCTTTGTCATTCCACTTTGCGTTGAAGGAAAGCAGTACGCTTCTCCAGCTCTTGCCAAAGAGATAGAAAAAATCTCGCTTTCCGGCCAAAGTGGCATTACTTTCATTATTGGCGGTTCTTATGGCCTGAGCGACGAAGTGAAAAATCTCGGGAAATTGAGACTTTCCATGTCGGAAATGACTTTTCCACATCAATTGGCTCGCGTCATGCTCTTAGAACAGGTTTACCGCTGCTTTCAAATTAACTCAAACGGAAAATACCATAAATAGAGAGAGTTCCGTGTAAAGCGGGAAAGGCAAAATGTAGGAGGCTTATCATTTGATTAGAAAAGATTTAAGAAATATCGCTATCGTCGCCCACGTCGATCATGGCAAAACCACACTAGTCGACGAAATGCTCAAACAGGGCGGCGCATTCCGGGAAAATCAGGTCGTCGAGGATCGCGTTATGGACAACAACGACCTGGAACGGGAAAGAGGAATTACAATCCTCGCAAAAAATACCTCCGCCTTTTATGAAGGCGTTAAAATCAACATTATCGACACCCCCGGTCATGCCGATTTCGGCGGCGAAGTGGAACGCGTCCTCAAAATGGTGGACGGTATCCTGCTGTTGGTGGATTCTTTTGAAGGCTGTATGCCGCAGACCCGTTTCGTTCTCCAAAAGGCTATGGAGCTGGGTCACAAAATTATCGTGGTGGTCAATAAAATTGACCGTCCTGACGCCAGATTGTACGAAATCGAGGACGAAGTGCTGGAACTCCTGATGGATTTAAATGCCACCGAGGAACAGTTGGACAGCCCGGTGGTTTACTGCTCAGGCCGGGCGGGCACCGCCACCTATGCGCCGGAAGTCCCTGGAAAAGACCTGCGTCCCCTCTTCGATAAGATTCTCGAGCACATCGATCCGCCGGCGGGAGAGGAAGAATCCCCCTTCCAGATGATGGTCTCCGCTATTGACTACAACGAGTACGTGGGCCGTATTGCCATCGGGCGGGTCACCCGCGGCACCGTCAAACAAGGACAAGAAGTGATGGTCTGCGATTATCACAACCCCGACACCAAGTATAAAGGCAAAATCGTCAACATGTACGAAATCAACGGTCTAAACCGGATTGCTTGTGAAACCGCCACAGTTGGCGACATCATTTGCATCTCCGGCATCGAGAATATCACCATTGGTGAAACCCTCTGTGCCCCCGACGCGTTGGAACCCCTTCCCTTCTCGAAAATTTCGCAGCCTACAGTGCAGATGACTTTTTCTGTCAACAATTCGCCTTTCGCCGGCCGAGAAGGCAAATTCGTTACTTCTCGCCAGATTCGTGACCGCCTTTATAAAGAGCTTTTAAAAGATGTCTCCCTCAAGGTGGAGGACACCGACTCTGCCGACAGCTTCTTGGTCTCCGGCCGAGGCGAAATGCATCTCTCCATTCTTATTGAAACCATGCGCCGCGAAGGCTATGAATTCCAGGTTAGCACTCCCCATGTCCTGTTCCGGGAAATCGACGGCAAAAAGTGTGAACCAATCGAGCGGGTCGTCATTGATGTCCCCGAGGAGTGCATGGGCGCCGTCATGGAAAAGATGGGCTACCGCAAAGGCGAACTTCAGCAGATGACTCCTCAGGGCAGTCGGATGAAAATGGAATTCCTGGTTCCATCCCGCGGATTGTTCGGCTATAAAAATGAGTTTTTGACCGATACCAAAGGCGAGGGAATCATGGCTTCGGTGTTCGAGTGCTACGAACCAATGAAGGGCGACATTCCCACCCGTTCTACCGGTTCCCTTATCGCATTTGAGACAGGAACCGCCGTGGCCTACGGCCTCTACAACGCCCAAGAGCGGGGCCAGCTTTTTATCGACGCGGGCACTGAAGTGTACGAAGGAATGATCGTCGGCCAATCCCCTAAAGGCGACGATTTAGTGGTCAATGTCTGCAAGAGAAAGCAGCTCACCAACACCCGCGCCTCCGGTTCTGACGACGCGCTCCGTCTCATCCCGCCTAAGGACATGAGCCTTGAGCAATGCATTGAGTTCATCACCGAAGACGAGCTTATTGAGGTAACACCGGAAAACCTGCGGCTGAGAAAGCGGATTCTCGACAAATCCCTCCGCGCAAAAGCAGCAGCAAAAGCAAAATAATATGTTCTCTTTGAAGCAGTAAAAAAACGGTATCCGTTTGTACGGATACCGTTTTTTGTGGTCTACCGATAGGCTGCAATCATCGTGGTGTTTCCCCGGCGATATACCATCTCTGTCTTTTCAAATCCCGCCTTTAAAAGCATTTTTACTTGATTATTGAAAGAACAGGGAGTATCGTAATGATAAAACTCATCCATTGGAATGCCCAATTCTTCACGAATACGCTTGTTCTCCGCAAACCAATGATCCTCTTCCCGCTGGGTTTCCACCATATAGTCGCATTCGATGTAGCGTCCCCCATCTTGCAGAGAGTTGTAGATTTTCTTATACAACGCTATTTTTTTGCTGTGGGTGAAGTGATGCATCGTCTGAAAGGAAACAACGGCATCGTACCGATGGACACCTAAGTCACAATCAAAATAGCTGGCATGGATGAGATCCATATGCTTATCAGAATGCTTTTCCCGCAGTTTTAGAAGCATTTCTAGTGTCAAATCAATTCCAGTGACCTCTAACTGTGGAAAACACTTAAAAATTTCATCCAACTCCAGCCCGGTGCCGCACCCCAAATCCAACAGCTTTTTCGCATCAGCCGGAAGCTGCCCCGCCATCTTTTTGTACCCTTCTTCACAGCCTTACACGTCGTTTAGCATGTGCTCGTCATAACCGTCGACGCGGGCGGCAAAAAAATCGCTCATTTTTTCCACTAATTTTTCCTCCAAAAGATTATACCATATCCGCAAGTTTCTCTAAAAATGTAGAGGTAGATTTACCAATCGCAGTTCTGCGTCAGCAGGAATGGATGCTGACACATGGTTATAACTAATCCTGCTCCATGCTAGCACAAGATATATCTGCGCTTTATTATATTTTTTCTACGTTTTTACAAATATCCTGAAGAGGACAGGCTGTGCACTGAGGTGCCCGCGCCTTACAAAATTCCCGTCCAAAGTGAACCAGCCGATGGCAGAAATCGTTGCTTTTTTCCGGCGGCAGAATCTTTCTGAGATCCATCTCCACCTTAAAGGGCTCCTTTTCCTTTGTAAGACCTAACCGTCCGCAGATGCGGATACAATGGGTGTCGGTGACGACGGCAGGCTGATGGAAAATGTCTCCCATGACAAGATTTGCCGTCTTTCTCCCGATGCCGGGAAGTTTTACCAAATTTTCTAAGGTGTTGGGAAGTTCCCCTCCGAAATCGTCAATGAGCATCCGGGACAGCATTTTGATATCCTTGGCCTTGGTGTGAAACAGGCCGCAAGGCTTAATAATTTCTTCGATTTCCTCAATGGGTGCCTCCGCCAATGACTGAAGCGAAGGAAACTTTGAAAATAACACCGGCGTGACCAGGTTCACCCGGGCGTCAGTACATTGGGCGGATAGCCGCGTCGAAATTAAAAGCTCATAGGGTTTTTCATAGGTTAGGGAACAAACCGCGTCTGGATACACCCTTTCCAAAGCCTCCACTGCTTTTAGCGCCCTTTCTTTTCTCGTCATATTTTATTTCCTCCTTCACAAAAAGACAGGTGAAACCACCGTCCCACCTGTCCATCGCTTCAATTAAAAATATTGCCGCCCTGACAGTCGATGCCAACGATCAGCGGAAAGTCGCAAAGCTGAAGTTTCTTTACCGATTCGCAGCCCAAATCTTCGTAGGCAATAACCTCACAGCTTTGGACACACTTGCAGGCAAGCGCTCCCGCTCCGCCGATGGCGCAAAGATACACTCCGCCATTGCGTTTGATGGCCTCCACCACTTCCAATTTTCGGGGGCCTTTACCAATCATACAAATCAGTCCCCGATCCAGCAAAAGAGGCGCAAATACGTCCATTCTTCCAGAAGTCGTCGGCCCGCAGGAGCCGATTGCCATTTCTTCCCGGGCCGGCGTTGGGCCGGCATAATAGATAGTCGCTCCCTTCATTGGAAAAGGCAGCGCTCCACCGTCCTCCATTGACGCCACAATCCGTTTGTGGGCGGCATCCCGAGCGGTATACACAATACCGGATAACAATACCCGGTCCCGCACCCTCAGCGTCTTTGCAATTTGTTCCAGTTGCTGCGCATTACAGCGAATCGTACTCATGCTTTGAAACAGCCTTCTTCCTATTTGCTCTTTATTTACGGAATAAAAAGTCCGCTTTAAAGCCTTTCTTGGATTCTTCTGCTGCTTTGGGGGCAGAGTTTACTTCCGTTTCTTCTTTGGAAGCTTCTGCTTTCGCGTCATCTTCATTAATGTGCGCTTTTGCACTTTTCAAATCTTTTTGAAGCTGTTCCAAATCCTTCATCACTTCTGTGGAGAAAACTTTGAAAGAATCCATCGTCGCCGCTAGTTTTGCCCGAGTTTGTTCAAACTGTTTTTCCGCCTGAGAAGCTTCTTGCTTGGTGATTTCCTTAAGTTTAGCGGATTTTTCATGAGCGCGGGCGACGATTTTGTCGGCGGCGTTTTTCGCTTCCATCATAATTTCGCCGATTTCGAGGCTTGCCTTTTCCTTTACATGTTTTTCATTGAACTCCTGGAGTTTCGCGCTCAGTTGTTTGTTGTTGGCCTCCAAAACGTCCCGCTTCATTACCAACTTGCTGTTGAGCGCTTTCTGAGAGGCCACTTCCCGCTGCAGCTCTTCTGTCCGAGTGCTCAGTCGTTTATTGTTCTCCAGTACGCCATTAAATTTTTCTTCAAAGTTGGTAGCGGCCTGCTTATTTTCCTCATTTTCCTTTTGAAGCTCTTCTAACTGGGATTTCAGAGCATCAAGTTCCTTCTGACTTTCTTCCGCCTTGGCTTTCAGGGCGTCGTTTTCTTTCTGCAGATCTTCCGTGGCCTGCTGAAAACGTGTCACCGTTTTTTGATGCTCCTCGTTGACTTCTTCAAAACATTTGAGAACATCCTGACGGTCAAAGCCGCCAAAGACCGCTTTTTTAAATTTTTCGCCGTATTCCATATCGTTCCTCCCTTTCAATTGTTGTCTATCACACCTTTGCAGGTAAAGCTTCCACTGTTTCTGCACTGTTTTAAACCTATGAGGCTATTATAGCACCAAAGGAATAGATTTGACAAGTATCAAACGATTCAAAAAACCTCTTTTACTTTTCATCTGTCGACAAAAGTGATACAATAGAAAAAAAGGACTGATTGAAATGAACTGCAGTGAACTCATAACATCAAGAAGAAGCGTACGAAAATATTTGAACAAAGAGATTCCTAATGAATTGATTGAACGGTTACTGCAGGCGGCTCATTGGGCTCCCAGCGGTGGAAACATGCAGCTCTGGCATTTTTACGTCCTCCGAGGGGAAGCAAAACAAAAAGTCTGCGACAGCTTGAGACGTCCCACCCACTGGATTTACAGCGCCCCAGTAGTGATTCTGGTCTGCGCTGAGTCGGAACGCTCAGCGCAGTACGGAGAACGGGGCAAAAATCTTTACTGTCTTCAAGACACAGCGGCCGCTATTCAGAATATTCTCATCTGCGCCAAGGCAAATGGCCTTTCCACCTGCTGGGTGGGGGCCTTTGACGAAACCGCCTGCAAAGAAGCGCTGAATCTTCCAAATGAGCGCCGTCCTGTCGCTATGATCCCGGTGGGCTACTCGGAGGAAGAACCCAAAGCCCCTGAACGCCGTCCTCTCACCGAAGTGGTTACCTTCTTGGACTAAAAAACGCCTGACCAAATCGGTCAGGCGTTTTCCTTTGTGGAGAATTTCCCCGCTATCTTCAACGCAAAGAATGTCGGGCTTGTGGGAAAAGGCCTCAGCCAGCTCTCTCCACCGGGTTATGGTACTCCCCTTTTCCAATAATTCAAACAGAAATGGGGAACCATGATACCAAACTTCGTCCGCCACCATAGTACACCTCTATTTCACTGCGTATCCGTCCTGGCCCAGGAGGCCGTTTAAACCATCGAACAGCATTCCGGCGAGCATCACCCGCTCCTTGCCCGGCGGATAGCAGTATTTTTTCTCGTCGGCAAAATAAAGCTTAACCGGTGAGTTTCCAGGGTACTCTCTGCACAGGCTCAATACGGCGGGAATTCGTTTATCTTCCTTTGAAGTAAACTTGATAAACAACGTTGTCTCCTTCTCCGACGGCTGGAAATCCCTCAGGGAAAACAGCTTGTTGCAGAGGATCTTCGGCTCCTCGTCCTCTCGGAGAGAAACCGTCCCCTCGGCGATAAGCGGCTCGCCGGAACGCAAAAGCCTCTCGTACTGATCATAGATTTTTGGAAATACCACCATCTCCAGCTTACCGGTTATGTCCTCAAAATCCACAAAGCACATACTCTGCCCGCTTTTGGTGGTGGTGAGCTTCTGGGAGGCGACCCGCCCGAGAATCCGCACCGGCTTGCGGTCAGTGTAGCGGGTCTCGTCGTTTACAATGTCAAGCAAATTGTCCATCTGATACTTTTTCACCAGTGGGGCGTACTGCTGGAGCGGATGCCCCGTCAGGTAAAAGCCCAACGCCTCGTACTCGAATTTTAAAAGCTCCCCTTGGGAATACTCTTCGCACCGCACCATATCGGCCTGAGGCTCCTCGATTTGGGCCGCAGCAAATAAGCTGATCTGCCCGCCCGCGTTGTTTTTGCCGTAAAAAGCCGCCGCTTCCATCGCCTTTTCGTAGGAAGCGTACAGCTCCTTTCTGTGAAAACCGAAACAGTCCAGCGCACCGGAACCGATGAGGCTCTCCAGGTTGCGCTTGTTCAAATCCCTGCCGTAAAGCCGCTTGCAGAACTCAAACAGGTTCTGATAAGGCCCGTTTTCCTCCCGCTCGGCGATGATATTATCGAGAACCCCCTTGCCCATGCTCTTGATGGCCAGCAGCCCGAACCGGATGGCGTTTCCCTCTACCGTAAATGCGGAAACACTCTTGTTGATGTCCGGCGGCAGGATGGGAATGTGTCGTTCCCGGCATTCCCCCACGTATTCGAGCAGTTTGCTGGTGTGATCAAGCACCGAGGTGAGCAGCGCCGCCATATATTCCCGGGGATAGTGGCATTTCAGATACGCCGTCTCATAGGAGACGACCGAATAGGCCGCCGCGTGGGATTTGTTGAAAGCGTACTCAGCAAAGGAGGCCATGTCGTCAAAAATCTCGTTGGCCACCTTGGGGTCGATACCGTTTGCCACGGCGCCGGCGCATTCTACCGACCCGTCCTCCCGTTTTTTGCCGTAGATGAAGTTCTGCCGCTCTGCCTCCATCACGTCTTTTTTCTTTTTGGACATGGCGCGGCGCACCAGATCCGCCCGCCCATAGGAATACCCCGCCAGCGACCGGAACACCTGCATCACCTGTTCCTGATAGAGCAGGCAGCCGCCGGTGACGTTTAAAATCGGCTCCAACTGAGGGGCCTTGTACCGCACCTTTTCCGGGTGGAACCGGTTTTGGATATACACCGGGATAGAGGAGCTGGGGCCGGGTCGGTAGATGGAGGTAGCCGCCGTCAGATCCTCAATGTTTCTGGGTTTCATGCTGATGAGCATCTGCCGCATCCCTGCCGACTCGAACTGGAACACCCCGCCCGTCTCTCCACGGGAAAACATCTCGTATACCTTTTTGTCGTCCAAGGGGATTTTGTCGATGGAAAAGGAAGGCTCCCGCTTCTGAATCTCTTTGGCGCAGTGGTCGATGACTGTCAGGTTTCGAAGGCCCAGAAAATCCATCTTTAAGAGTCCCAGTTCTTCCAGCGTCGTCATGGGAAACTGGGTGATGATGGATTCGTCGCTCTTTTGCAGCGGCACGTATTCGCTGACTGGATCGGCGGTGATAACCACCCCCGCCGCATGGGTGGAAGCGTGCCGGGGCATCCCCTCCACCTTTCTCGCCATATCGAGAAGCTCCTTAATCTCCGGGTCTGCCTCGTACAGCTCCCGCAGCTCCTTTACATCCCTCATGGCCTTATCCACCGTCATCTTGAGCTGGAAAGGGATGAGCTTTGCAATCTTGTCCACCTTCTGATAGGGCATTCCAAGCGCCCGCCCTACATCACGAACAGACCCCTTAGCCGCCATGGTGCCGAAGGTGATGATCTGGGCCACATGGTCGGCTCCGTATTTGCGGACGACGTAGTCGATGACCTCCTGCCTCCGCTCATAGCAAAAATCCACGTCAAAGTCGGGCATGCTGACCCGCTCCGGGTTCAAAAATCGCTCGAAGATGAGGTTGTATTTCATCGGGTCGACGCCAGTGATGCCCATACAGTAAGCGATGAGGCTCCCCGCCCCCGAACCTCTGCCCGGCCCCACGGGAATGCCCTCGCTTTTGGCGTAGCGGATAAAATCGTAGACGATGAGGTAGTAGTTCATGTACCCCATCTTGACGATAATATCCATTTCGTAATCAAACCGCTCCCGCAGTTCCGGCGTGACGGTCCCATATCGTTTTTTCAGGCCCCGGCGGCTCAAATCGGTAAAATACTCCAAGTTGTCCCGACCGTCCGGCGGGGTGAAGTTTGGAAGCTTCGTCTGCCCAAAGGTGAAATCAAAATGGCATTGCTCGGCGATTTTTACTGTGTTGTCCATGGCGTCCTGAAAATCTGGGAGGGCCTCTTCCATCTCGGCCCGGGATTTCAGGTAAAACTCATCAGTGGGAAATTCCAGCGTGCCGCCGTCCCCGTAGACGTGGTTTGTCTGGATGCAAACCAGAATGTTCTGCATCTTGGCGTCGTCCTTATTGAGATAGTGGCAGTCGTTTGTGGCTACCAGGGGAATACCCGTCTCGTCGGAGAGTTTGCGAAACAGCGGCAAAATTCGCTGCTGCTCCTTGATGCCGTGGTTCTGCACCTCGATGTAGTAGTTCCCCTCTCCAAAGATGCCTAGATACCGCAGGGCTGTTTCCTTTGCCCCCTCGTAGTCGCCGGCGGTGAGTTTTCGAGGAATCTCCCCCGCCAAACAGGCGGACAGGGCAATCAGTCCCTCGTGGTGTTTTTGGAGCAGCTCCAAATCCACCCGGGGACGATTGTAAAACCCCTCGATATATCCCGCTGACACCATTTTGATGAGATTCTGGTACCCTACGGCGTTTTTACAGAGAAGCACCAAGTGGTATGGGCTTGAATCCACCTTATGCACTTTGTCAAACCGGGTACGGGGAGCCACATATACTTCGCAGCCGATAATAGCTTTAACCCCTTCTTTTTTGCAAGCCTTGTACAGGTCCACCACGCCATACATACAGCCGTGGTCGGTGATGGCGACGGTGTCCTGTCCCAGCTCCTTCACCTTTTTCGGCAGATCCTTGATGCGACAGGCTCCGTCCAGGAGGCTATACTCGGTATGCAGATGAAGATGTACGAACTTTTTGTTTTCCATACCGAACCTCCTTTCAATCGGCATACCTTAAAACTGAACAAACATATAAACAGTTGCGCCAGTGATAACCAGCGCCACAATGGCAAAAATAACGGTGTAGACTAACTCTCCCGGAGTTTTTCTCTCTAAAGCCCGATACTCAAGCACCTGAAATAGAGTCAGCACCCACATGCATATGGAGAGCACCAAAAACAGCATCTTTTTGATGACAGGGTCGCCGATGATGGTCGCCGCTAATCCTCCCACGACCAAAACTGCCGCCCCTGCGTATTCGATAAAATCTTTTTTCTGTATTTTCATGCCAAACGATGTCCTTTCCCAAATATAAAGCGCTTTTATTTATCTGCTTTCTGCCGCAGCTTGTCTGCCGCCACGGAAATCCGTTTCAGACGGTGATTGACACCGGAACGGCTGAGTGGCGTTGTAAGAAGCTCTGAAAGCTCCCGCAATGAAAGCTCCGGGTTCTCCAAACGAAGCTCCGCCAGCTCCCGTAAATCGTCGTCCAAATAGGAAAGCCCTGCGTGGGCTTCAATGTATCTGATGTCCTGCACCTGGGCGCTGGAGGCAGAAACGGTCTTGTCGAGGTTTGCCGTCTCGCAGTTGGTCACCCGGTTGACCTTGTTGCGCACATCTTTCATTACCTTGATGTCCATAAGCTGTAAGGCAAATTTAGAACTGCCGATGAGAGTAAGAAAATCCTCGATCTGCTCGCTCTCCTTAAGATAGAGGATTTCGCTGTGCTTTCGTTTGGTCATCTTGAAGCGGATGCCCATCCCCTGAGCCAGCAAAAAAACCTCTTCCGCCAGCATCCTATTGGGAGCTACCAACTCCAGGTGGTATTCCTTTTCCGGATTAGTTACCGAACCGGAAAGCAGAAAAAGTCCCCGTAGAAACGCCGCCAGGCAGCGGGGACTTTCGGTAAATTCCGGATTGAGGGCCGTTGAGCTGATGGAAAAATACTCACAGAGAAACTCTCTTTGATGAGGATCCTCGATGAGCACAGCATACATGGGGACATTTTCCTTGAGTCTTCTGGGATCCGAGTGAATGGTAACGAAAGTTCCCATCATTCCAGCTAGGCTTTGGGCGAAATGCTCGGCCACAAACTTATTCTCGGTGGCGAAAACCTGGGCCTCTTCAGGAAAACTCCGGCTAAAACTGAGCATCCCGTAAAGTCGCGCCTTTTCGCATTGTTCTTTTTTCTCTTCCAACTTACAGAGTTCTTTTTTCACGTCCTGACAAAATGACATGGCGGCCTCCTTCCTGAAATACAGCCGTCAGAGCTCCGTTTATTTTGCAATATCCCGATGCACGACCCGGACATTCCCCCCCTGCTCCGACAGGTAATGGTAAATATTCTCAGCAAAGGTGACACTGCGGTGTTTTCCGCCGGTGCAGCCCACTGCAATCATCAGCTGGCTTTTGCCCTCTTTCTGGTAAAGAGGGATCAAAAAGCCGATGAGGTCTTTGAGCTTATCGAGAAGCTCCATCGAACTGCTGGAATTCATGACATAATCCCGCACCTCTTGATCAAGGCCGGTCTTGTTTTTTAAAGCGTCAACATAATAGGGGTTCGGAAGACACCGCACGTCGAACACCAGATCCGCCTCGGCGGGAGACCCGTACTTAAAACCAAAAGACATGACGTTGATAAGCATGCCGTTTTGCAGCTCGTCCAGAAAAATATTGTTCATCCGCTGTTTTAACTCGTTTGCAGACAAGTGGGTGGTGTCGATGATGTAGTCGGCCCGCTCTCTGGCGGGTTTTAACAGCACCCGCTCGTTGCGGATAGCCTCACCGATGCCACCGCTTGTGAGATCCGCCAATGGATGACGCCGCCTAGTTTCCTTGTACCGGCGCATCAGTTCCTGATCAGTAGCGTCCAAAAACAGCAGCTTGTATTTGAGTCCTTTGCCCTGGAGTTCGTCCAGTTCCTCAAACAGCCCGTAAAACAGGTCTCCGCCCCGCATATCGGTGACAATAGCGACCCGCTTGAATTTGCTGTCTGCAGCAAGACAGATTTCGGCCACCTTGGAAATGAGCTTCGGCGGCATATTATCGACGCAGTAAAAGCCGATATCCTCCAAAGCATCAATGGCCCGGGATTTTCCGGCACCGGAAAGGCCTGTAACAATCAATAGATCCATCTGTATCCTCCATAAATCGGGCAAACGTAATTATTCATTAAAAACAGCCTGCTGGCACCGCTCTCACAGCACTTCCATCTGCCTTCAGCTGCATCACTTCGCATTCAAGGCAGAAGCCTGTCTGGCGTTTCACTTCTTCTTTGACTTTTTGAATGAGCTTCAGCACATCCTTGCATGTGGCGTCCTTATAATTGATGACAAATCCGCTGTGCTTCTCACTCACCATGGCACCGCCTACGCACAGCCCCTTGAGGCCGCACTGCTCGATAAGCGCCGCCGCAAAGGCACCTTCCGGCCGCTTGAAGGTGCTACCCCCACTGGGATATTCCAATGGCTGCTTCGATTTTCTTCGCCCCATCAGCTCATCCATCCGGGCACGTATTTCCTCCTTGTCCTTCAGGACGAGTTTCATGGCCGTCCTCACAATACATAGGGGCTTTCCAGTGTAAAAACTATGCCGATAGCAATACTGTAGTTCCTGCGCCGATATCCGGCAGAGATTCCCTTTTTCATCCAGATGCTCGCAGTAAGTGACCACATCCTTCATCTCGCCGCCATAGGCTCCAGCATTCATGTAGGCGGCTCCACCCACGCTTCCTGGGATGCCCCAGGCGAATTCCAGACCCGAAAGGCCGTAGCGGTAGGCAGTATAGCAGGCTTTAGCCAGCGGTGCCCCCGCTTCACAGATTAGTACATCACCCTCCACCGTACACCGGGCAAAATCCTTGCCCAAAAAGACGGCAGCGGCGTCTACACCCTCGTCGTCAATCAGCAGATTGGAACCTTTCCCGAGAAAAAAGTGTGGGATGTTTTCCCTGAGGACTGGCAGCAAGGCTGACAGTTCTTCCACATTTTTTGGAACGACGAACAGAGGAACGGTTCCTCCGATTTGGAAGCTGGTATGCTTTTTCATCGGTTCGTCGCAAAGAAACCGGATACCTGCTTCGGCGCAGTATGCCTTTACCTTATCGTAACCATTCATTCTGTGACATTAACCCCCGCATTCGGTGAATTTGAGTGTTCTGTCTCCTGAAAGCGCAATGTCCTGTGCCCTCAGGAGACAGAACAAAAGAAAAAATTCTTTTGCCTCTCTCATATATACGCGCCAAACAGTGCGTTTATTTCTTTTCGTGCATTCTCCAGAGCATGGCAGCACCGATGGTTCCGGCGTCGTTTCCAAGCTCTGCTACTTTTAGTGTAGTGGTAGCAGTACTCTCAAGGCCATAAGTCTCAGTTTTCAAGATCTCCCGCAGGGGGGCAAGCAAAGTTTCTCCTTCCTTGCAGATGCCGCCGCCGATAAGTAATACCTCCGGCTGGAAAATATTGATATAGTTTGCGAGGCCGCAGCCCAGATAGCTAATGTAATCATCCACCAGCCTTTTGCCCACTTCGTCACCCATGCGCATGGCGTCAAAGGCGGTTTTGCCATTGACTTCATCGAGAGTCTTTGCCACTTCCCAAAGCTTGGACTGGGGATTCGCCTCCATAGCCTCCTGGGTCATCTTTACCAGTGCAGAGGCTGAGGCATACGCCTCCAGACAGCCCTTTCTCCCGCAGGCGCAGGCCCGGCCGTTATAGTCGATGACAATATGTCCAAGCTCACCGCCGATTCCGTTGAATCCGGAATAGATCTTGCCATCAATAATGATTCCGCCGCCGACACCGGTTCCCAGCGTGATCATAATAACATCGCTAATTCCTTTTGCCGCGCCCGCGATGGCTTCACCGTAAGCAGCCACATTTGCGTCGTTTTCAAGATAGACTGCCTTGTGAATCCGCTCCTCCACGTATTTTGCCAGAGGCGTGTTCTCAAACTGTAAATTGCAGGAATAAATCACGGTTCCCGTTTTCACATCCACAGCGCCCGGGGTTCCAACGCCAACAGATTCGATGTCGTCGATGGTGAGATTCAGCTCTGCCAGCGCTTTCTGCGCACATTCCACCATCCGACCCGCCAGTGCCTCGTCGTTTCCATCCACAGAGGAAGGGATGGAAGCCTTAGCCACCACTTTGCAGTTTTCATCTACGACACCCGCTTTGATAAATGTGCCGCCTAAATCGATGCCAATGTAGTACTTCATAATTTCAAACCTTTCTATTAAGCCCGCCAAAGCATTCCCTGGCGGGCATATGATTCTATTTTAATTTTGCCAGACGATGTTTCCGATTTTCGATATAATCATAAAAACAGTCTGCATTGAGGTTGAGGATTAAATTTTCCGGGTAATCGATTTCTTTCAGCATCTGCAGAGTCCGGGGAACCTCTCCCACAGCTGCCGCGAAATGGGCGTCGGAGCCAACGCACGCACGCGCTCCGTATTTTTTGCAGAGCTTTGCGATTTCGAGACAGCGCTCCTCAGCGCCTGGCTTGTCGAAACTGTGCTCATTGAATTCCATAATTTTTTCCCGCTCCACAAGGCGCTCGATAACAGTTTCGTAATCGTAGAAAAACCTTCCCCTTCCCGTATGGCCCAACATATCCACATATGGATTATCGAGCGCTCCCAAATAGGCGGAGGTACAGGCCTCATAATCTGACGCCTCAAATTCCGGCGCGTGGATAGATGCAATGACCCAATCGAGCCTGCCCAGCACTTCCGGCGGCAAGTCGATCCGTCCGTCAGCGTCGAGAATATTTGCTTCCACTCCCCTTAGGATGCGGACGCCGTACATCTCGTCCGAAATCAGGTCCATATTGCGGAAATAGAGAAGCGGCGCCCCGTCGAAAAGCTCCGGCCCGTGGTCAGTAATGGCGACGCCCCGAAGTCCCGCCTCCTTTGCGCACTGTACCGCCTCAATGATCGTCGAGTAGGCGTGTTTGACTACGTTTGTATGGCAGTGGACTTCCACTTGAATGTTCAATCAGACTTCCTCCTAGAAATTCCAGTCTTTTTCTACTTCCGGCTTATCCTGATCCACCGGCATGCCGAGATTCGCCAGTAGTTCCTGAGCCGCATTATAGCCCATCTTTTTCTGGCGGTTGTTCATGGCGGCAACTTCCAGGATAATGGCTAAGTTCCGTCCGGGCTTGACCGGAATGGTCAAGGAGGGCACTTTTAGTCCCAGGATGGTGGTATACTCGTTTTCCATCCCCATCCGATCGTAAACCTTAGCCGGGTCCCAATGCTCCAGCTTGACGATCATGTCGATCTTTTCGGTCATCTTGACCGAACCCATGCCGAAAAGCCTTCGGGCGTTAATGATGCCGATGCCGCGGAGCTCCAAAAAGTGGCGGATATTGTCCGGAGACGTCCCCACCAGCGTCCGGTTGGAAACCCGGCGGATTTCCACTGCGTCGTCGGCGATGAGCCGGTGTCCCCTCTTGACAAGTTCAATGGCGGTTTCGCTCTTTCCCACGCCGCTGTCTCCGAGAATCAGAATACCCTCGCCATAGGCCTCCACTAAAACGCCATGGCGGGTGATCCGGGGAGCCAGCTCCACATTTAGGAATGAAATAATCGTTGCCATAAAACTGGAGGTGGACTCTTGAGTACGGACGATAGGCACCTGGTGCTCTTCCGCTGCTGCAATGAGTTCCGGCACGATGTCCATGCCGCGGGTGACGATGACAGCGGGAATTTTCATGGCGCACATAGCGTCCAAGCGCTCCATCCGCACTTCAGGACTAAGGTCGTTCAGATATGCGTTTTCCATCTTTCCGATAATCTGGATGCGATCCGGGTCAAAATAGTTTTTGAATCCGGTAATCAACAGTCCTGGCCGGTTCACTTCACTGGACGAAATCATGATTTCCGCTGGGTCCTGAGGCAGATAAATACTTTCCAGAGAAAATTCTTTAATCAGCCGTGCCAGCGAAACAGTAAAATTCGACGCCATTGTTATTTCCCCCTTTTTCCGCCCCTGTCATGGGTTCAAGCAGACGAATCTGCCACATTTCTGCAGGCGGTTACATACGGTATTATTATACACCAGAATAGCCTCTTTTGGCAATATAGCAAGTATAAAAATTATGATTCTGAAAAAGCAAGGGGGAGAGCTTATCCCGCTTTCAAACAAGAAATAGGAGATTTCAAAATAACCCTGCAATCAATTACATTTACGTCAATATTTCAGTATAATATAAATAATCCTGAGATCATTTCGTTTTTATTTTGATTGCAGACATGTACAACCGCTGATATTGTGGGATGGCTGCAACGGATTATTGACCCCATGGATGGTTATATATCATATGAAAATATTCGATATCCCGCGAAAAAGGCAAGTAAAAACGACTTTGCCATCTATAAAGACAAAGAATATAAACGCTGTATTGTATAAAAAGGGACGGCTTAAGCCGTCCCTTTTCTCACAAGTGCATAGACCCTTTTATTCAATCGAAAGTTTCCTTTTATCTTTTTGAAACGTATAGATCTCGTTTAGAAGAGTCGCTCCCAGAACCAGCACCCCTCCGGCAATCTGCAACGGCATCATCCCCTCACTAAGAAATACCGCCGCGAACACAATGGCGGAAACCGGGTCGATATAGCTGAACACCGCTGCCGTCTGACTCGAGAGCTTTTGCAGGCAGGAAAAATACAGAAGATACATAACGCCCGTATGGACGATTCCCACTACAATCAACAGCAAAATAGCCGTCCCGGAAATTTTGGCAAAATGGATTCCGTCGGTGAAAAGCACGTAGGGAAACATGGCTATAGCCGACACGAGAAGCTGAACAAAGGCGCTTTCCACGCCGGAAATGTCTTGGAGCCGTTTGTTTAATAGCACGATGGAGGCGTACACCAAAGCCGCTCCCAGCCCATACAAAATACCCAAGAAATTTCCGTCCCCAATTCCACCATTACCCGCCACGCAGACCATTCCCGCCATAGCTACTAAAATACAAAGTACTTTTATCTTGTCGAGTCTTTCCTTGAGGACGAGGGGTGACAAAAATAGAATTAGTACAGGCGCAAAATAGTAGCAGATGGTAGCGGTAGCGATAGTAGTATACCGGTACGCCTGAAACAGCAGCATCCAATTGAAGCCCAAAGCAATACCGGACAGCAGCAAAGGTACCAGATTTTTCCGGATGCAGTTAAAAGAGAACCGCCTGCCCGATAAACAGGCAAACCCGAAGATAAAGAGGCTCCCAACGATACCCCGTACAAGTGCTATCTGCGCCGAGGACAGGGGAATACCCCGAACAAACAACCCCAGGCTTCCAGCAATCAGCATCGAGCAGATAAATCCGATTTTTGCCTTGCTCATTTTGTCAAAACCCTTCCTGATGACTTACTTTCTATTCTCCCAGCAGACTTTCTAAAAGTCTGCTGTTTTCCTCCCGGCGGCGCTTGGTCTCTGCCCGGTCTATGTGATATTCCCCATCTTTCAGACACAGAACATCCCCTTCTCTGACGTCCTCCGGCAAATCTGCAAGGAGAATCTCCCTTCGCTGCCGGCTTTCGTCTTCGCAGACGGCGAAAGTATCTTCCAACCGGTCAATGATCCAAAATTCCATTTGCAGTCACTCCCTTACTTTCCGGTATACACATCAAAGGTCTTCCCGTCAGTGGCGATGACGATGTCGCCATTTAAATCGGTGCGGTAAACTGGCTTGCCGGTTTTTTTGAGCTTTTCCCTAATTTCGGCGTGTGGGTGATTATACTTATTTCCCTCGCCGACCTGGATGACATAACACTCCGCTCCCACCGCATCCAAAAATTCTTCGCTGGAACTAGTGCTGCTTCCGTGATGTCCCAGCTTCAACACCGTAGCGGAAACGTCAGCCCCGGAAGCGACCAATTCTTTTTCCGCATCCGCTTCCTGATCCCCGGTAAACAGAAAAGAAACATCGCCGTATGTAAACTTCATCACCAAAGACGTGCTGTTTAAATCGTAATAGGTCTCCACCGGGCCCAACACCGAAAGGGTTCCCCCGCCGATTTCATAGCTGTCCCCAGCATGGGCGAGGGTCACGGTGAGCCCCTTGTTTTTCACCGTCTTCAATACATCGGTATAGGTTCTGGTGGTGGGGATAATTGCCTTGGGCACATCGCCCATAATGACCTGTTTTACATCGAAAGTGTCGATGACTACGTCCATGCCGCCGATGTGGTCGGAGTGGGGGTGGGAACCCACCACCATGTCCAGTGTGTCGACACCGACGCTGTTTAAATAGGCCACTACTTCCCCCGCCATATCGTTTTCACCGGCATCGATGAGGATGTTGGCGTCTCCTGCTTGAATGAGCATACTGTCGCCTTGCCCCACATCGATATAATGAACCAGCACATCGGCGTCGGGTACATCGCTAAGGGACGACCCGGTGAAAATTCCCGGCGGCAGTGAATCCCCGTCAGGGAGCCACTTGCTCCAGTCCTTGCCGTTGAACAAAGTCACGACGGTAAAGGCGCTTAGGAGGATCGCCGCAGCGATCACCACCGACCAGTTGACCTTCTGCTTTTGTTTTCTGCGTTTTTTCTTCGCCATGAAAATAGTCGTCCTTTCTGGGAATTGTCGGCAAAGTTAAAAAATACGGCTATGTGGTGTCTTTCCGATAGGCCGTCCCGTGTTATTTAGGTCTTTTGACGAACGGATGCTGTTTCCGTCCTTTCTGTACCGGCCGTTTTGTCCCTCCGGAATTCTTTTTTCCCCCAAAGTCATTTTTTCGGCCGCTCTGCCCATCGTGAGTGGAGCGCTTTGCCGGACCCGCCTTTTGAGTATGGGCATTTTTTGCTGTTCCATACGTTTCCCGCAGAGGCGGCACCAAACATTTTTGACCAGTGCCGATCAAATCAGACCGCCCCGCCTGCCGCAGAGCTTTCACTACCAAAGCGTGGTTTTTCGGCAGGAAATACTGCAAAAGGGCGCGCTGCATCGCCTTTTCTTCCGGCGTTTTCGGCACAAAAACCGGTTCCATGGTGTAGGGGTTTAACCCGGTGAAAAACATACAGGTGGACACCGTCCCCGGAGTGGGGTAAAAATCCTGCACCTGTTCGGGGTGGATGCCCTGTTCTTTTAAAAACAACGCCAGCTCAACAGCGTCTTTTAAGGTGCTCCCCGGGTGAGAAGACATAAGATAGGGCACCAGGAACTGCTTTTTCCCCAATTTTTTGGTAATCTGATAGAATTTTTCAGCAAAGGCCTTGTAAACTTCAATATGGGGCTTACCCATACAGTCCAAAACGTCGCCGCTGCAATGCTCCGGAGCCACTTTCAGCTGTCCGCTGACATGGTGTTCCACAAGCTCCCTGAAAAAGCTGTCGTCCTTGTCCTCCATCATATAGTCATACCGGATGCCGGAGCGGATAAACACCTTTTTAACTCCCTTGATGGCCCGCACCTCCCGCAGAAGCTCCAGATACCCCCGGTGATCCACTTCCAGCGCCTTGCAGGGGGTCGGCGCGAGACATTTCTTACCGACGCAGAGTCCCTTTTCCATCTGCTTTGTGCAGGAGGGCTGCCTGAAGTTTGCGGTGGGGCCGCCCACATCGTGGATATACCCTTTAAAGTTCGGCAGCGTCGTCAAAAGCTCCGCTTCTCGTAAAACCGACTCCTCGCTGCGGACGGCAATCTTCCGCCCCTGATGAAAAGCGATGGAACAGAAATTGCAGTTTCCAAAGCACCCTCTGTTGTGGGCGATGGAAAATTCCACCTCCTCGATACCGGGCACCCCGCCCAATTCCTCGTACATCGGATGGTAAGTGCGGGTATAGGGCAGGGCGTACACCCGGTCTAACTCCTCGGTGGTCAGCACCCGCATGGGGGGATTTTGTACCAGCATCTTGTCCCCCTGCCGCTGCAAAACCGTCCGCCCGGTAATTTCGTCCTGGTTGTCCATCTGGATTTTGGTGGCCTTGCAGTAGTTTTTCTTGTCCCGGCACACCACCTGAAAATCCGGGCACTGGACGCCGCCGTAGGGGGTGTTTACCGGATCGGTGAGATAACAGGTGCCCCTAATGTCGGTCAAGCTGTGGATGTCCTCCCCGCCAGCCAGGCGGCCCACGATCTCGATGGTCTGAAGCTCCCCCATACCGTAAGAGAGAAGGTCGGCTCCACTATCTACAAGAATGGACGGCCGCACTGCGTCGTCCCAGTAATCGTAATGGGCAAACCGCCGAAGAGACGCCTCTAATCCACCGATGACGATGGGAATGTCCCCGTAAATCTCCCGGATTTTCCGGCAGTAAACGATGACCGCCCGATCGGGGCGCTTGCCCGCCTTTCCCCCAGCGGTGTAGGCGTCGTCGGTGCGCTTTCTGAGGGCGACGGTGTAATGGGCCACCATCGAATCAATGTTTCCCGACGTGACCATAAAGGCGTATTTTGGCCGGCCCAGCTTTGTGAAGTCCTTCTGGGACCGCCAGTTCGGCTGGGCGATAATCCCCACTGTGTACCCTTCCGCCTCAATGACGCGGGAGATGATGGACACCCCAAAGCTGGGGTGATCCACATAGCTGTCCCCGGTGACGCAGATGAAATCCAGCTGTTCAATCCCCTTTTGTTCCATATCTTCCCGGCAGACGGGCAAAAATTCGTTCATACAGTCTCCTTTATGATAGGCCCCATTACGGGGCAATACACATCTGTTTCAATTCTTCCAAAGCACCGTTAAAAACGTTTCGGTCGATAAACGGCTCCCTTCCATAGTAGCCCTTCATCCGATGGCGGGAGGAATACTGCCAGAAGGCCCATTCCCTCCCACCCGGCAGATTGGGACAGGAAAACACATCCCGAATCCAGATGGGGTATTCTTCGTATCCGCTATCTAAATACTCCCGGTAGGATTTCATCGTCGCATATAATACGGGTTTCATGCCGTAATAGGCTTCCAACTCGTCCAGCAATACATCGAGAATTCCCGCCGTCTCTTCTTTGGAGGGCCGGTTTTGCTCCCTATCCCCGTAAAACTCAATATCTACCACCGGCGGAAGCGTCCCCGTCGTTTTGGGAACAGCGGCAATAAAATTCTCCGCCTGGGTTTTACCTTCGCTGTCAAAGCTGAAAAAATGGTAAGCTCCAGTGAGAATCCCGGCCTTTTGGGCGTTTTCCCAGTTAAAAGCAAACTGCCTGTCCTGAAAAGAACTCCCCTCGGTTGCTTTCAGATAGGCAAAGTCTACCCCTTGCCCTTTGAGCGCCTCCCAGTCGATATTCCCCTGATGGGCGGAAACGTCCACTCCCTGAACAGGAAATTGAATCTTGGATGGATTGTTGAAATGGAGGATTCCCCTGTGCAGCAGGAAAATCTCAACGCCGCCCGCCAACAGGCAGAGAAGAAGCGCCGCCGGTATCCAAACCCGCTTTTTCATCTTCATCCCGTTCCCCTCAAAAGAAAACTCAGGCGGTTTGTCCCGCCGCCTGAGTCAAAGTTTTTTTGTAAATATCAGCTCCAAAGGTTCACCGGGAGGCGTAAAGCTCCCTACCGCAGTATATCCGAGCTTTTGATAGAAATATTGGGATGTTTCGGCAGAAGAAGTGGAGGTCATCAGCACAGAATACCCCTGCTTTTGCATTTCCCCTTCCCAAAAGGCCATCATTTGAGAGCCGAACCCTTTGCCTCGGTACCGAGGCAACAAGTGCATCATCGAAAGAAAGGGTGTGTTGTCCCAGAAAAGCCCCCACCGGAGCCATCCGGCAAAGGCGCCGCCATCGATACAGACTGCCGCTTCTCCCCGCTCGATTTTCCCAGAGAGAACATCTTTTGCAATCCACCGGTCATGGGCAAGGATTTGAGGTAAATCCTCCGCCTGCGCTAATCGGATTTCCATCTGACCGTCCCTTTCCCGTAGGCAGACCGGCTCCCGACCTGCTTGTCTTACCGATCCAAAATTAAATATCCCCTGCGTTCCGGGCGGAAATCTCCACCCACTGCTGTCTGGTGATGAGCACCTCACGGGGCTTGCTTCCCTCCAAAGGCCCGACGATGCCCCGGTCCTCCAGCTCATCCACCAGCCGTGCCGCCCGGGCGTAGCCCACCTTCAAGCGGCGTTGGAGATAAGAGGTAGAAGCTTGTCCGGCATCCAGCACGCAGTCCACCGCGTCGTTGAAGAGGGGGTCAGAATCCCCCATATCTTCGCCGCTCGCCTTGTCGCCTTTCTTCTTTTCCATGACGGCCTGGCGCTCGATTTCTTCCATAATCTTATCGTCATATTCCGCCGGCTGCTGCTTATTCTTGATAAAGTCCACTACCTGCTCCACCTCGGTATCGCTGACGAAACAGCCCTGGACGCGGACGGGTTTCGGATACCCGACGGGGTAAAACAGCATGTCGCCCCGGCCCAAAAGCTTCTCTGCTCCGCCGCCGTCTAAAATCGTTCGCGAGTCCACCTGTGACGAAACCGAAAAGGCGATTCTGGACGGGATGTTGGCCTTGATGACGCCGGTGATGACGTCGACCGACGGCCGCTGGGTGGCAATGATGAGGTGCATTCCCGCCGCCCGGGCCATCTGAGCCAGACGGCAGATAGAATCCTCTACCTCGTTGGGGGCAGCCATCATCAGGTCGGCCAGCTCGTCGATGATGACGACAATCTGGGGCATGGGGTCCATCCCCTCGGTCTTGCTGGCCAGTCGATTGTAGCCCTTCAGGTCACGAACATTGTTGTCGGCAAAAGCTTTATACCGGTTGAGCATTTCAGTGACCGCCCAGCCGAGAGCCCCCGCCGCCTTCCGCGGATCGGTGACCACCGGCACCAATAGATGAGGAATCCCATTGTAAATACCCAATTCTACCACCTTGGGGTCAATCATCAAAAACCGGACTTCCTCCGGTGAGGATTTATACAGCAAACTGATGATAATCGAGTTGACACAGACCGATTTACCGCTTCCGGTGGCGCCGGCAATCAGCAGATGGGGCATCGAGCCGATGTCACCCACCGTGATGTTTCCGGCGATATCCCGTCCCAGGGCCATGGTGAGCTTGCTTTTGGCCCCTCTAAACTCTTCGGAATCGACGATTTCCCGGATGGACACCACATCGGTTTTGCGGTTTGGCACCTCGATGCCCACCGCCGGTTTATTGGGGATAGGGGCCTCGATGCGGACTCCCGCCGTCGCCAGATTCAGCGCGATGTCGTCGGCCAAACCGGTAATCTTGCTGATTTTCACTCCCGCCGATGGCTGAAGCTCATACCGGGTGACTGTGGGACCTCGGCAGATGTCGATGATTCTGGTCTGAACGCCAAAACTCTTTAAGGTGTCGACGAGTTTCGCCGCATTGGCTTTAAGCTCCTCGCTCACGTCCAGGTTGCCGCTGCTCTTAGGCTGCTTTAAAAGACTGACAGGTGGGAAATGATAGATATTCTCCACAGGTGCTTCCACTGTGATATCCATGGGGATGGGAGCCTGTTTTTTCGGGTCTGGTTGGGCCTGAACAGTCGCTTCTCCCTCAGGTGCCGTCTGCTCCGCCATACCACTTCGTTCCACCTTTTCCGGCGGGGTCTTAAAGTCGTCTATGGCTTTGTTAATAAGGGCGTCCAAAGGCGTGTCGTCCTTCACCGTCTCCCCAACCGGCGCCGCGTCCACTTTGAAAATATCAGGATCGATATCCGGCGTATTGTCCTGTGGGCCGTTTTTGAGTATTTCGTCGATGACCTCCCCTGTCCGTGTATCCACCACCACTTTGTCAGGAATCGGGGCTTCATCCTCAAACACCGCATTAGGCGAGGATACAGGATGCTCCGGCATAGGCGGGTCTTCATCCAAAGGTACGTCAATGTTAAATCGGGATTTCCGCTTTTCCTCCCGCTGTTCCTTGAATAAGACGTAGCTTTCCTCCATCTGTTTGACCGGCTTGGCGCAGGTCTTGAAAAATCCCATCAAGGTGGAGCCGGTAATGAGCATCAAAAACACAAAGGCCGCCAGCAGCAGAATAATCGCCGCACCCGCCGTGCCGCAGTAACGCAAAAGAGGCCAGCCTAAAATGGCCGCCAGCACGCCGCCGCTTTGCAGAGAAACGCCGTCAAGGTATAGAGACGAAAACTGCCCCCAAAATCCTTCCCCTTGAGGCAAGCCGTAGAAAATCTGGGAAAATCCGCACAGCAGCACGATGAGCACTGCCGTCTGCCAGACCTTGTGGCGCACCTCCACATGCTCTTTGTCCACAGTGATAATCACCGCTGCCCCCACAATGAGCGGCCCTACCACGTAGCAGATCGGCCCGAAAATTCCCCGCAGACAGTCGTGTAAAAAGCCCCAGACAGCCGGGCCGTCGATGAGGCTCACCGCCACGAGAAAAAGCCCGATGGCGAACAGAATAATCGCATAAAACTGCTTTTTTCGCTGTTTTTGAAGCTGTGCCTTACTGGGTGCTCTGGAAGTTTTCGGTTTTGTCTTCCCCTTGGTTGTTGCCATTTGAAAATCCAATCCTTTCAAAACGCCTTTTTCTCTTTTTATTATCTGGAAAGTACTGTTTCCTTTATTTCGCAAAATACTGAACGATATTCATCCCCACAACATGCTCAAAAATGCCGATCCCCACGACCAAAACGCCCAAAATGGCGGTGTAAATCATGAAAATACGGAATTTATCGCTCTTGATGAGCCAGTTGACCAGTTTGATGGCCAGAAATCCCACCACCGCAGATACGACTACGCCGATGAGAATGGGAAAAATCCCGATGGAAAGGTCAGCCGGAGTCACGTCCAAAATCTCGCTGAGGCTGCCGCCCAAAATGGCGGGAATCCCTAGGATGAAGCTGAACTGAACAGCAGTCTCCCGGTCAAACCCGGCGATGAGCCCGCCCGCAATGGTGGAGCCGGAACGGGAAACCCCCGGCAATGGCGCCACCGCCTGCAAAAGTCCGACAATCAGCCCATCCCGGGGCTTGATGTCACCGGGACCCTTATGCCCTTTCACGCAGCGGTCGGCGATGAAGAGCAGCGCCGCCGTAATCAAAAAGCAGACGCCCTCCACAACAATGTCGTTGTCCGCCGCAATCCCGGTGTAAAAATCCTTGAACACCAGCACAAAAATCATGGGAATGCAGGCCACAATGAGCATCACCAGCATGTTCCGGTAAGGCCCCCGCTCCTTCCACTTGAATTTTCCCCGCAGAAGGTCCCAGATCATGCTGAACAGTTCCAAAATCAGCTGCCAGATCGTATGTCGAAAGGCAATGAACACTGCGATAAGAGTTCCCAGATGGAGCATCAGGGAAAAGAACACCCCCGATTCCCCGCTCTGCCCGGTGAAATGCTGGAAAAGGGACAGGTGTCCCGAACTGGACACCGGCAAAAATTCGGTCAGGCCCTGTAAAACGGCCTGCAAAAACGCTTCTATGTAAGACATGTCTTTATTCTCCTATTGCTATGTAGCCGCGGATTTGATCCGCGGTAAATCAGAATGTTTTCGGTTTCGTGTTGAGCATCGCCCCCGGCGCAAACCGGGGGTTGAGGTAGTCGTTTAGATCGGTAGAGATAATTCGGTCTATTCTGCACTCGGCCCCCTGTCCCCTGCATGCGCAGAGGCGGCCTTCAATCCGCCGGTACTGAGTGTTATTTTCTTGCGGCTGCATCATGACTTCCATCGGATCCACTATGGTGTGCAGAATCACAGCACTTCCCCTCCTTTTCAGGAGCGTCCTGAGGCGCGTCCAGCCCTCCTCTACACCCCTCTTCCTCCTCCTGCTCCTCAATCATGCGGTAGAGACATTCGATGGCGTCGGACAATCCACCTAATTCGTCAATCAATCCCTCTTTCACAGCAGTTTCCCCGTCAATGGAAGTACCTACATCCATGGCCAGCTCACCGGTTTTCATCATCAGTTCCCGAAACCTGTCTTCCGAAATGTCAGAATTTTGGGTCACAAACCGAACAATGCGGTCCTGCATCTTATCGAAGTAGGAAAACGATTGGGGCACGCCCAAAACAAGGCCGTTCATCCGAACTGGATGAATGGTCATAGTCGCAGACGGAACGATAAAAGATTTTTTCGCCGACACTGCCAGCGGCACACCAATGGAATGGCCTCCGCCCAATACAATGCTGACGGTAGGAGTCTGCATCCCGGCGATTAGCTCAGCAATTGCAAGTCCCGCCTCCACGTCGCCGCCCACCGTGTTCAGCAGGATGAGCAGGCCTTTGATCTCTTTGCTCTCCTCAATGGCCACTAGCTGAGGAAGTACATGCTCGTATTTTGTCGTCTTATTCTGAGGCGGCAGAATGTAATGTCCCTCGATTTGCCCGATAATGGTTAGGCAGTGAATGAGGTGCTTCCCATCCGCCGTCACTGACCCCATATCAACGATCTGCTTCTGCTGATTGTCCTGTTCGTTATCATTATCGTTACTATTATCGTTGTCGTTTTGTTCGGATTCCTGCTGGTCCTGTGCTTTCAAATTTTCTTCTGCCAAACCAATTCCTCCTGCTTTTTCATTTGGAATTAGTTTGCGCCTACGAGTTTCAAATATTCTACGGAAACCATATTACCCATTTCTTTGGTTTCTGAGTGAGTTAAAGACCATTTGTTTCTTCTAACATTATATACGCTGCTCTGAACCTTGTCAAACCTATAAAAAGTTTTCCACATACAAGGAAAGCCCTATTTTTCTGTCAAAACAGGCAATTATAGAACACTTATTCCCTGCTTTCTCCCGGATTTTGAACTATTATACCGTTTGTAATCATTTTTGGTGAGTATGCAGTCAAAAAGGTGGGGAAAACATGCGGACAAGTTTTCCTCTTCATGTGGAAAACTCGGTGGAAACGGTGGATAAATGCCCTGTTTTTGGTAATTCCGGTTTCCACATTGACAGGATTCGACAAATGGCTACTCCTTGTATAACCATTTTTGACCCAAACTTTATTCAAAATGGAAGAATTTTACAATTGCTTTACGGGTCGGTTCTAAAATCCCGGGCAGACAGCAGCGCTACCGCCCGCTCGATAGAATCTCTGGAATTTCCCCAGTCAGCATCCTTGCCGGAATTGCGGTAATCAAACATTTTGCAAAAGTGAGAAACATCTCCCAAAACCGCCTGCAGATGCTTATCGGCAAGTTCAATGGCCGCTTCGGTGAACTCCGGCAGCGCCTTCTTCGGCATTTCTTCCTCCGCCGCGCAAAGGATCGTTTCCAGATGAGGAAGGCAGAGATATTCCTGCTCTGAAAAGAGCTTTTTGAAATCGGCATCCACCTGATACTGCCGCAAAATGGTTGTTACCATGTTTCCCATTGCCCATTGAATGGTATTGCAGACGTAACAGGTATCATTGACCGTTTTGACACCATCCCGCTTTGCCTTTTTAGTCTTGGCCTTTTTCCGTATATCGCCGTATTTTCCCTTTTTCAGCTCCGTCAAGTGGCTTTCCAGCATCAGGGCCAGGGAAAGCCGGTTTTTAAGCTTTAACATCATCTCATAATGGTCGACGCAAAAGCCCTGTTCGTTTGTCTTGATACGGATATCCGGCTCCATCATGGCGGCCCCCATGATATAATCGATACATCGCTGCTCCAATGTATCCCGCAGTCGGCAGAGAGGACAATCAGATCTAGGCTCAAACACTTCGCTGACTGGTATGGTGTAGATGCTTTCTTTCATATACAAATCTCCGTTTCAAAAGAATTATTGTTTACAAAACAGCTGTTTAAATTATACCATAAAACTGCTATAATGGAAAGAAAAATGAGCATTTTTAGGCAGAAAGGAAAATTTATGACGATCACTGAAACAAGCGGCGGTATTCTCGTCCGTCTTCCATATTTGTCTTTGGCCGACACCTTGGACTGCGGCCAGTGCTTCCGGTGGGAAACAAGCGACAACTGCACCTTCCGCGGATGTCACAACGGGCATTTTCTCACCGTCAGTCAGCTAAAACTGGGCGCACCACAGGACGAATCGGCAATCTTTCTGCACCGGACCACTCGCAAACAATTTGAAACCATTTGGCGGCCCTATTTCGATCTGGATACCGATTACCACGCCATGCAACAGATTTTCCGAAACGACCCCACTCTTGCGCTGGCCTGCGATTACGCTGGAGGCATCCGCATTCTCCGCCAGGAACCATGGGAAGCGCTCTGCTCTTTCATTATTAGCCAGAACAATAACATTACTCGCATCAAGGACATCGTCACAAGACTTTGCGAAACATTTGGCAACCACACTGCAGACGGATACACCTTCCCCCGCCCCGAGCGGATCGCCAGCCTCTCCCTCGACGATTTATCCCCTCTACGGGCAGGATTTCGGGCTAAATACATACTGGACGCCGCCCAAAAGATCGCCGGCGGGGAAATCGACCTGCCCGCCGTCGCCGCCATGCCCATCGACGAGGCGAGAAAAGCCCTCCAAACCATCTGCGGAGTCGGCCCCAAGGTGGCGGAATGTGCGTTGCTGTTCGGTTTCTACCGTCGGGAGGCCTTTCCTATCGACACTTGGATCAAAAAGGTGCTGAATATTTACTATCCCAACGGCTTTCCCGATTTTGCCGTACCAGACGGCGGCGTGGCCCAGCAGTATCTCTTTCATTATGTCCGCAACCATCCGCTGCCAGCATAGCAGAAACCTCCGCTGTGCTATTCACTGCGGAGGTTTCTTTCCAATCAAAATCTTCTGTTTCAAATATGTGTATACGTTCCTTCCATCTGTTTTACAAAGCCTAAAAGAAGACGACCAATAAAAAACGGACGGTTAAACCGTCCGTTTTTTATTCTCAGCCCGCGTCCTCGTAAGAGCCGTCCCCATCATAGGATTCTTCATAAGTATCATCCTCGGCTGCCTCCACCTGCTCAAATCGAACTTTTTCTTCCATTTCCGCAGCGGTCAATTCCAAATTGTACGGGCCGTTCAAATCCATGGAACCGTAGTATTTGTCCCCATCGAAGTTGAAGCTCACATGCTCCAAAGGTATCTCCAGCACTTTTACCCGGTCCAAAATTTCCTTGCAGGATGCTGTAAAGGCTGCCTTATCGGCGTACCCACCTCGCAGGTTTACATGAAGGTTCACGTTATAATCCTTGCCATCCCGAATTTCCTCATAGGTGGGGACCTTGGAAAAATCGCCTTCTATACGGTTCCACCCGGCATAACGGTAGACGTTCACGTGGATGCTGTCAATAGTTTTCAGGTCTTTAGTCGTCTCGTAGATGGAATCTTCTATGTCGTCGTCCAGCCGTTCCTCAATCTGCGCCCATCCGACGGTGGCCCGAAAAACAGTGGGCACCATAGTGCCGATGATACTGCCGATAATTAGCAAAAAGCAGACGAACATACTGAGAAAGTCGTATTTGACCTTGTTTCCTTCACTGCGAAAATACCCCACGATCATCTCGATGCCCACTAGAATCAGGATAGCGGGAGAGAATTTTGCGATGGTGGCCACACTGAAGGTGGGTTCAAATAATGCCCAGATGAGCAGCGCTCCCACGACAATGAGCACTATTCCAAGCGTCACCGTTCCCACCCGGCGAATCTTCGGCTTGGAAATGGGCGTGTTGTCATAATTGTGAAAAGTATTCCCGCTAAAATCGCCGTTCTTAGGTTCCGACTGAGCCCCACGAGAAGGCTCTCCATAAAATGCTTCCGCCTGAGGCTCGCTGTAATCGGAAGGCCGGCTCCACTGTGCGGATTCTTCGGCGGGATTCTCCTGCGGGCCGTCGTTTACGGGTTCCATATCTGGGATCTGGTTGTTATCGTCCATGTCAATTTTCCTTTCTGAAGTCACACCGGCCCAACCGGCGCCGCGGTTCCTTAGTCAGCCGCAGCTACCCTGTAGAGATGGGCAGTTCCCATTTATTTTCCTTCATGGGAATGGGTCTCACCTTCCCCAATATAGAATTTCACGTCCTCTTTGCCGTCGCCGCTTTTCTTATCCCCGACAATAAACCTCACACCCAGGATGATGATGATGGCCGCAATGAGAATCTGAGGGATTTTACGATAAAGCTCATAGAGCCAGCTTCCCTGAATGAGGAATACCTCTTCCAAAAAACTGACGAGCTGGTACCCAAAGGTACTGTAAATGGTAGCGGCGCCGACTAAAATTAGTCCCCAGCCCAGCCAAAGATTTTTCTTTTTGAACCAGTCTTTGTGCTTGTTGAGACTGCTGTCCTCGCTGAACCATCCGAAAGCCCACTCGTCAGGCGCTCGCTCCAAAGAGCCGCTGTCCATGGCAGAAAGGTTCAGGCAGTCAAAAAAGGCGTAAAACCAGATAATTGGAAGTGCAAAAAGCGGCAGGGCAAAGCCCATGCTCCCACTGACACCGATGAGGCCCCAAAAGAGTATCATCAGGGTGAGCCCCCGCCTCATTTTTCCAAGATACATGTGTCCCGCTCCGGGCAGGAGTCCAAAAATAATGGCCAAACCCCTGTTTTTCATTGGTAGGATCATTCCTTTCGTCTATTTAAAAGTTATTTTTTCTCTTTGAGATTATCCCCTCGCAGGAAGGCGTTGAAGCTACTGAAAATCTGGTCGAGGCCCTCGTTGGCCCCCTGAAATGCCTGTTGGAGAGAGAAGGTCTTCTGATTGGTCGGCCCGAAGTTTCCTTTATCAGGCTGGACAAATCGAAGCTGAGACGCACCTCCCACCCAAATAATTAAGGCGAGGCAGGCCGCGATAGATACCCTTGCCGTCCGAGACAGAATGACCATCCGGGCACGGTGTTTCAGCTTTTCCATCACGCCTGGCGCAATTTCTTCCCGGGGAACCATCAGGCTGCTATCAGTGAGGAAGTCGGTGTACCGTTCTACGCAGCGGTCGCAAAAATCGAGATGCTCCGCCAGCTCGTAGCGCGGCGTTTCGTCCAGTTCTTCATTTACAAGCATCTGAAATGCCCGGTCGGTGATATGCCCTTCCGTATCAAAATATTTTTGCATCATGACAGTCCCTCCTTTATAATTTGCTGAAGTTTTAGTTTTGCGCGGTATATCTGCGTCTGCACCGTCTTTTTGGGGCGGTCCAGAATTGCCGTGATCTCTTCCACCGTTTTCTCCTCCAGGAAAAATAACTTCGCCACCTGGTGGTAGGGTTCTTCGAGATCCAGTATTTTGTCCCGTATGAGCCGGGCCGTATCCTGAGAAATGGCGAGCTGCTCTGCGGAAGTAGAAGTAGAGGAAATTTTGTTTTCCATTTCGTCGGTGGTATCCACTTTTCGAAAATAAGCGGATTTTAGGTAGTCTTTTGCTTTGTTGGATGCAATTCTGACGAGCCAGGGCTTATAGTTGTCACCCTGGTAGGCGTCGATGTGTGTGTAGGCGGAAAGGAAAGTCTCTTGTGTAAGGTTTTGTGCTTCGTGGTAGTCTTTCACCAGTTGGTAGCATACGGTGAAAACCAGTTTTTCATATTGCCGGACAACCGCCTCGAATTCCTGATCCTTCATCCTTCTGCTACCACCACCTTTTTCTTTCCTCTACGCTCATTAAAACGACGCTGTTTTTCCCATGACTTCAAGAAAAAACATTTTTTAAAGAATTCTTTTTTAGAAAATCATTCCATTTCAAATCAATTAGGGTTTGGCAGTAATAGAATACCCGGCATTTAGATTCTCATGATTGGATTTTACCATAATGCAGCTGCTTTTACAAATTTTAGCCAGTTACATTTGCCAGATTACCAGCTGTCAAATACTTTTCCTGCTTTTTTCCTTAAAAAGTTGACTAAAACAGGGAATTCATGTAAAATATATTAGATATGGTAAAAAGAGCCTGATAACCAAATAAGGGCTTGCATAAAAGAGGAGTTTTCCTCTCAAGAAAGGACATGGGTTACTATGAAACGGTTGGAACTTGCCGCCCTTTATAGGGATTTTACCGTTTACGCGGCAAAAGAAGTCACCGTCTGCGGATGGGTCAAAACGATCCGCGACAGCAAGGCATTGGGATTCATCGAATTGAACGACGGGAGCACCTTTAAAAATTTGCAGGTCGTTTTTGAAGAGAGCAAAATAAATAATTTTAAGGAAGTCACAAAATTCAACGTGGGCTCCGCTGTCATTGTCACAGGCACTGTAGTTTTGACTCCTGAAGCGAAACAGCCCTATGAAATTCACGCTGCCCAAATCACGCTGGAGGGTGCTTCCACCCCCGACTACCCTCTCCAGAAAAAACGCCACTCGCTGGAATTTCTTCGTTCGATTTCCTATCTGCGTCCCCGGACCAATACCTTTAACGCCGTGTTCCGGGTGCGGTCGGTGACCGCTTACGCTATCCATAAATTTTTTAACGAGCGCGGCTTCGTCTACGCCCATACCCCCCTCATCACCGCCAGCGACTGTGAAGGCGCCGGCGAGATGTTTAGAGTCACCACCCTCGACCCCGTAAATCCCCCCCTCACCGAGGACGGCCGGGTGGATTTCTCCCAAGATTTCTTCGGAAAGCCCGCAAACCTCACTGTTTCCGGCCAGCTGGAAGCTGAGTGCATGGCTATGGCCTTCGGTAATGTCTACACCTTTGGCCCCACCTTCCGTGCCGAGAAATCAAACACCACCCGCCATGCGGCGGAGTTTTGGATGGTCGAGCCGGAAATGGCCTTCGCCGATCTGGATGATGATATGCGCATTGTTCAGGAGATGATGAAATACGTCATCCGCTATGTGCTGGACACCTGTCCCGATGAGATGGCTTTCTTTAATCAGTTCTACGACAAAGAGCTGATTGCCCGCCTGGAATCTTTGGTGGAAGCGGATTTTGCCCACGTGACCTACACTGAGGCCATCGAGCTTTTAGAGCAGCACAAAGACCAGTTTGAGTACCCTGTTTTCTGGGGCTGCGATTTGCAGACCGAACATGAGCGTTACCTCACCGAGCAGATTTTCAAAAAACCGGTCTTTGTCACCGACTATCCCCGGGAGATCAAGGCCTTCTATATGCGCTTAAACGATGACCAAAAAACCGTCGCCGCCATGGACTTATTGGTTCCCGGCATCGGCGAAATCGTCGGCGGAAGCCAGCGTGAAGAGCGTCTGGATGTGCTTCTAAAGAGCCTCGAATACTTTAAGCTCGACCCCAAGGACTACTCTTGGTATCTGGACCTTCGGAAATATGGCGGCACCAAACACTGCGGCTTCGGCCTTGGGTTTGAGCGGCTCGTCATGTACATGACCGGCGTCTCCAACATCCGGGATGTGCTCCCCTTCCCCAGAACCACTGGTTCCGCGGAATATTAAGAAATTGTAAGCAGGCGGAACAATTTTTCCGCCTGCTTTTTTCATTAACATGGCAGAAAGGATTTTTCCATGGATGACAGAAAACTCACCCCTGCGGAAGAAAAGCGAAAAACGAAATTCAAAGCGCTGTCAGCTGAGCTAGAGCAGCAGGGTTACCAAAAAACCGATCTCTGTTTCAGCGTAACCAAGGCAAACGTCCTGGCAGTCGCTGTAACCTTTCCGATTTTGATTGCAGGCATCCTTTTATTTTTCTGGAAAAATGGCGGCTCTAACTCATTTTCCCTCAGCGGCTGGCGTTTTCTGCTCTTTCTCATTACTTTTTTGGCTGGAATTGCCGTCCATGAGTTGATTCACGGCATCACCTGGTCCATCTTTGCGAAAAAAGGTTTCAAAGCAATCGACTTCGGGTTCATGGCCAAATATTTGACCCCGTACTGCACCTGCGGGGAACCCCTGCCCTTCTGGAGCTATGCCACCGGTATCCTGATGCCCACTCTGATATTAGGCGTTGGCGTGTACCTTGTTGGACTGTTTGCGGAAAGCTACGCCTGGGCCCTGTGGGGACTATTAAACATTTTCGCGGGCGGTGGAGATTTAGCCGTCCTTTGGCGTATCCGAAAGCGCCGGAAATCCCTGCTCCTCGACCACCCCTATCAGATAGGATGCGTCGTCTTTGACAAAAACTAGTAAACCCGTACGCAGATGATTTACAGATAAATTTATCCCCTCACCGGACGTTTTTGCCGGTGAGGGGTTGCTTTTATTACGACAATTTTCTTTTCTGCGCCAACAGCGCCTGATACTCCGCCTCCAATTTCTCTCTGTCTGGTACGCCCGGTATGGAAAGCCGGGAAATCACCTCAGCGAGCTTTAACTCCAACAGCGCCTTTTCCGAATCGTCCGGCCGTTTTGCTTTCTTTTTGGAAGGCGCGCCTCCCTGCTCCAGTATTTTTCCGTTTTCTATCGTCAGCTTTCGGGTGGCTACAGAATCGCAAAACGTCCTGTCGTGAGAGATGAAAAGCACCGTGCCCTCGTATTCCCGCACCATCTCCTGCAACACCTCAATAGAGGAAATGTCCAGGTAGTTTGTCGGCTCATCCAAAAGCAGGATGTTGCAGGCAGAGCCGAAGAGCTTTGCAAAGCTGAGTTTTACCCGTTCCCCGCCGCTTAAAACTCCCGCTTTTTTGTAAACGTCGTCACGACGAAACAGCAGCCGCGCCAACAAATTCCGCATGGTCCGCTCCGTCTGGATCGCCTCGGCCATGGCGTTTTCGAGAACGGTTTTCTCCAAATCGAGCTGAGTGAAATCCTGCCGAAAGTACCCGATCCTCCCCTTTGGTGCAATACGGATCTGCCCGTCTCCTCCAACAATCAACTGAAACAAGGTGGATTTCCCCACCCCGTTTTTGCCTAAAACTGCTGTCTTGCTCCCGCCCGCGATCTGGAACGCGGCGCCGTCGAATATCGCATGGCTCTTTGCCCCCTTCCCGTAGGCAAAGGAAAGTGCCTCACTCTCGATGACGATTTTATTTCGCGGCGGGTCAGTCAGCGAAAAGTCAAAGGAAACCCGGGGCGCGTTTTTTGGCCGCTCCTTGGATTCCAGCTGGTGTATTCGAGATTCCAGCGCCTTGCGGGCATTGTGGATTTTCTCCTGTTTTTCAAGCGCCGCTCGCTTGTGGAGCCGCGCCTCAGAGTTTCCCATCCGAGACGGCGCTTTTTTCACTGAGTTGGCCTTTCGCTCCCGGTCGATAAGCGCCTCTGTAAGCCGCTTTTTCTCCCCGACATACTGCTCGTATTCGAATAACTGCCGCTCCCGTATCTGTTCACTCTGCTCCTTGTAGGAGGAATAGTTTCCGCTGTAGCAAGTAATTTGTCCGTCTTTCACCTCGACGATTTTGTCACATAGGGTATCGAGCAGCCAGCGGTCGTGGCTGATGAGCAAAAAAGTCTCAGTTCGTTGCAATTGACCGGACAACAGCTTCACTCCCTCCGCGTCCAGGTTGGAAGCCGGTTCGTCCAAAAACAGTACCGGCTTGTTTCCGCCAAAGGTCTCCGCCAGGCGAATCCGCACGTTTTCGCCGCCGCTGACTGTGTCCCGTCCGTCCAGTTCTAGGCTTCCGGCAAACCTTCTCTCCCCATCCGTCTCGGCGCACGCATCCCCGAACTGAGCAAAACAGGCGATTTCGCAATTTCTGCGCACCACGCCTTCGTCGGGCTGAAGCTCCCCTGCCAAAATGTTCAAAAAGGTCGTTTTCCCGCTCCCGTTCAAACCGACCACACCAACATGGTCACCTCTCAGCAGCTTGAAGTTTTGGCATTCCAGCACCTTGCGGTCAGCATAATATTTCACGATATTCTGTGCTTCCAGTAAAATTTCAGACATTTAAAAACCTCCCGTCCAAAACAAATTTGTTTTGTGCCGGAAGGCGCATCTACCCTGCTATTTTCCCATCATGCAGAAAAAACTCACGCAATGATAAGCCTCATCAATTGGGGCCTGCCCAAAAATGGACAGTAAAAAATACAGGTCGGCGCACTTTACCAATCCAACACAAAACAGAGCGTCTTATACGCCCCAAACAAACTGTTTTTGTGTTCAGACTAGCAAATTCTCATGAGCCTCGTACCTGTACCTTTCTTTCAATCTATCGGGTAGTATAGCATACCCTTTTGTTTTCGTCAAGATGTCATTTTTCCTCCTGGTTCCGATGGTGGTCCGGCGCGATTCCCAAATCGTTTTTGAGAATCTGGGCATAGGAAATGGAACCATGGCCGTATTTCCCCCGAATGCCGTCCACAGCCTGCTCCAGGCTTTTTTGCCTCTCGTGCTGGGCCCCGTTTTCCTCTTGCTCGAAAAGAGATAGCTGCCGTCCCCCTTCTCCTTCTCCGAAATGGGAGGCGGTTACAGTAATAGCCCGGATAGGCTTCTGAACGTCCCAAAAAGACAGCAAAAGCGCCATAGAAATATCGTAGATATCCTTGGTCAGATCGGTGGGGCTGTCTAAGGTAGTCTGCTTCTGCACTGTGTGAAACTGAGGATCCTTTACGGCAACGGACACCGTCCGGCACTGATACCCATATCGCCTCAGCCGCGCCGCCACCGAATCAGCGAGGTACAGCACCCCCGGCCGAATATCCTCCATCCCCAGGAGATTCCGCTTAAAGGTCATGCCGTTGCCCACCGATTTGGCCTCCTGTTTTTCGTAGACGGAGGCGACGGGACTATGGTCCTCCCCATTAGCGTAGGTATGGAGCTGTGCTCCGATTTTCCCCAGCTTTGCAGTGAGCACTTCCTCGCTTGTCGCCGCCAAATCACCGATGGTGCGGATGCCGAGTTTGCGAAAAACCTCCTGGGAAGCTTTTCCCACATACAAAAGCGCCTCCACCGGTAGCGGCCAAACGAGACTTTTATAATTTTGCCGGCTGACGATGGTGGTGGCGTCGGGCTTTTTGTAGTCGCTTCCCAATTTCGCAAACACCTTGTTGAAGGACACTCCCACCGAAATGGTCAGCCCCAGTTCCCGCTTGACTGTGTCCCGCAGCTCATCGGCGATCTTTTTGCCGCTCCCGAACAGCATTCGGCTCCCCGTCACATCCAGCCAGGATTCATCGATGCCAAAGGGCTCCACCTGCTCAGTATACCGGGCATAGATGGCGTTCATCTTTTTCGAAAACACCTGGTAAGCGTCGTGATGAGGCCTGACGAGCACCAAATCCGGACATTTTTTCTTTGCCTGCCACACCGTCTCGGTAGTGGTGACGTTAAACTGCTTGGCCAGCTCGTTTTTGGCTAAGATGATCCCCTTGCGGCTCTCCGGATCGCCGCAGACCGCCATGGGGACTTTGCGAAGTTCCGGATGGAAGACGCATTCCACTGACGCATAAAACCCGTTGCAGTCGCAGTGCAAAATGGTGCGTTCCATCGCCGTCCCCCCTTTTTTCAGCCTCTGTTACAGCCACTCTACAAACGCCGTTTCTCCCTCGCTGCTCAGTCCTGCCCGCTCGTAAAACCGCAGGGTGCTGTCCTTTTTGGTTCCGGTAATGAGCATCCGCTTGTAGCAGTTTTCCCTAACGCACAGCTCCCAGGCGTACCTAAGTACCGCGCCGCCGCAGCCTCGCTTCCGGTATTCGCCGTGGGTCACCACGTATTCGATAAGTCCAAACGGACGCAGCCCATGGGTGAGATTCCGCACGATGAGCAGCGTACAGGATGCTGCCACTTTTCCGTCTATCTCCGCCACAATGACATGGTGGTTAGGGTTTTTTAAAATCTCCATCCACACCTTTTCCGCCTTTCCGTCAATAGACGGAACCGACTTCTCATGCAGGTGGGTGTACAGCTGCAATAGTTCCTGAAGGTCCTCATACTGTGCTTCTCTGACTGTCATAATGTTCCCCGCCCCTCTCAAAATGTCGATACCGATTCCTATGCGGGACGCTTCCGGATCAGACCTTGCCTGCCAGCATCCCCAACACTTTTTTGAGCAGCTTCCATAACCTGAAGCAAGACTCCAGGTCCAAATGCTCGTTGGGGGTGTGGAAATCGTAAATAGCAGGGCCGGTTGATACGATATCGAGAACCGGCTTCTTCGCCTTGATGAGCCCGCATTCCAGCCCGGCGTGGATGGCCTCCATTTTCATAGTGCTGCCGTTCAGCTCCCGGTAACATTGAGCAAATACCTCCCGCAGCTTGGACTGAGGCTCGTACTGCCAGCCGGGATACCGGCTGTCGTGGCAATAAGAGCAGCCAAAAATTTTTGCCAGAAGCTCAAGCTTTAGCTGTGTGTCGTCCTGCAGGCTCTCCACTGAGGAGCGAGGGGCAAAGGTCAGCGTGACCTCGCTTCCCTCGGTGACGATTACCCCCAAATTGCAGGAGGATTCCACCAGCCCTTCCATTCGCGGACTCATGGTCAGAACCCCGTTGGGCGCCAGGTTCAAAAGGGCGATGAGCTCTTTTGAATCCCTGCTGTCCATCATTCCGGAAGGCATATCGCAGCTTTCGCAGCTCAAACGAACCCCGCCGTCCTTCACTCCCAATTCCTCTTTTATAATCGTCTCGAGATTCCCCACTATCCTCTGCACTGCCTCTGGATCAGCTGAGGCAATCACCGCATCGCATTCCCGAGGGATGGCGTTGTCCTTTCCGCCGCCGCAGATAGAAGCCAGACAGATTGCCGTTTCCTCTGACAAGTTCAGAAGCACCCGTCCAATGAGCTTGATGGCATTTCCCCTGCATTTCCCGATGTCGTCTCCAGAGTGTCCGCCAGCTAAGCCCCGAACCGAAATGCGCAAAGCTTCTCCAGAAAACGGGACGCAAGCAAACGTTTTGGTCAGATGGGTCCGCATTCCACCGGCGCAACTGATGAGAAGGGTGTCATCCGGGCCGGAATCCAGGTTGATCATCAGCTTAGCCCGGATGGGCGACGCGTCAAACCGCTCCGCTCCGATGAGCCCCGTTTCCTCCTGAACAGTGAACAAACACTCCAAATCAGGATGGAGCAAACTGTCATCGTCAAGGATCGCCAGCATATAGGCCACCGCCACACCGTTGTCAGCCCCAAGGGTCGTCCCCTGAGCGTAGAGAAAACCGTCCCGCTCCACCAGTTTAATGGGATCTTTCATAAAGTCGTGAACTGTTCCCACATTTTTTTCACATACCATATCCATGTGGCCCTGAATCAGTACCGCATCATCTACACGTGCCGATGCAAATGCCGGTTTGCGGATCAAAACATTCCCCACTTTGTCTCTGGTGCACTCTAGATTGTGGGAAAGAGCAAACCCCACCAGATAGTCCCCCAACGCCTTTTCGTTACCGGAACCTCTTGGAATGGCGCTGATTTCCTTGAAATATCGAAAAAACGCCTTAGGTTCCCGATTGAGCAAATCGCTCATAATCATCATCTTCCTTTCTGCTGTGCACCGCAATCAGTGTCAGCCAAACCGTTAAGGCGTCTAACTCTCAATGACGCCGATTTGCATGCATGATAACGCTATTTTTTGTTAAAAATAACGGAAATATACTTTTAACCGTAATAACTGCGTGACTTTTCAGAGACGCAAACTTTTCATCGCTGTTCGTCCAAGCTCTGATAGAATGCCGGAATGAAATGTTCTATAAAAAACTCCACTTCGGGAAGCCCCAATCCGTGAAGCGTATTCAATTGGCATTGTAGGGCATTTTTGAACTCACGATTTCCGGACTGTTCTTCCTGAATGCACTTAATAAGGGCAGAGAGCTTATCCGCCCCCTTGATATAAGGCCGATAAACGCTATCTTCTCCCTCAGAGGAAAATATGCTTGCATACACCTCCCGCATTTCCTCGGGAAGTTTTTGCAGCAGCTCGCCCGCCGCTTCCTTCTCCACATCTTTATAAAGCGCCCGCAAATTTTCGCTGTAATATTTGACGGGAGTCGGCATATCCCCAGTGATAATTTCGCTGGCGTCGTGATAAAGCGCCAAAACGGCGCAGCGCTCCGCATCCAGTTTTTTTCCGCAATAAGTGTTCCCGATTACGCAAAGGCAGTGGGCAATCACCGCGGTGTCCAGGCTGTGCTCCGCTAAGTTGTCGCTGAAGGTGTTGCGCATCAGCCCCCACCGGTCAATATGCTTCATTCGCAAAATAAGAGCAAAAAAACTGCTGTCCAGCATGTAAATCAACATTCCTTTCCGAAGGTTTTGACTGGTTTTGCACAACAAAATTGCCGCCGTGAATTTTGCGGCAAAGTCGCAAAACTTCATATTTAAAAGTGAACTTTCAAACGAATTCCCCTAACCTCTTCTACATTTTCCTGAAAAAAGGTGAATTTGCAAGAGAGACGGAACTTTTTTTAGTTTTTTGCCTCTGTTGATATGAAATGCTTACCACTTATTGTTATTTTATCAAAAATTATCACGAAAGTCCATTTTATTCAAAGGCAATGTGTGCTATAATATCCACAAATAGCACATCAGGTGTGCTATGCGCCTCTGGCGCGAAAGTTTTTGAGCATAAAAACTTTTTATGAATGATTATCACCACAACCAAGTCGCTTACAGGCTGTATTTATCTTTCAGATATTTTGCACATTTTTCCGGGTACGATACCCCATTATCAAACAAGAGGTGTATAGTAATTGGTTAATCTTCGACAGAAGGCAGTCAAGCAGTATTTTTGGGTTTTTGGGCTGGGACTGCTCACAAGTTTACTTTTCTTTCTCCCTTTCCTCATTATGGACAAGGGCCTTTTCGTCTATTACGGCGATTTTAACGTCCAGCAAATCCCTTTTTACCAGATGTGCCACGACGCTGTCCGCAGCGGGAACCTATTCTGGAACTGGACCACCGACCTGGGTGTCAACTTTCTCGGCTCCTACTCCTTCTATAACATCGGAAGTCCTTTTTTCTGGCTGACCATTCCTTTCCCCAGTGAGGCGGTTCCCTACCTCATGGCCCCGCTCCTCATGCTCAAGTTCGCGACTGCGTCCGTCACCTCATTTGCATTCCTTAAGCGTTTTGTGAAAAATCCGAACTACGCCCTCATCGGCGCCTTGCTTTACGCCTTCTCTGGATTTTCCATCTACAATATCTTTTTCAATCACTTTCACGAAGTCATCGCCTTTTTCCCGCTCCTGCTACTTGCGCTGGAAGAAAACGTCGTTAACCGTCGGAGGGGTGTTTTCGCCCTGATGGTCGCTTTGAGCGCCGTAATCAACTACTATTTCTTCTTTGGCGAAGTGATTTTCGTCACCATTTACTTCTTTGTCCGCCTTATTTGCGGAGGAGAGTTCAAATTAAACGTCAAGCAGTTCTTACTGCTGTTTTTTGAAGCGGTACTGGGCGTTTTGATTGCCGCATTCCTGCTTCTGCCATCTGTTCTGGCCATTTCCGGCAACCCCCGAACCGACAATTTTCTCCTTGGCTGGAACGGCCTTCTTTACAGCAGCGTTCAGCGTTATGGCCTCATCCTCCAGAGTTTTTTCTACCCGCCCGACATCCCCGCTTATCCAAACTTTTTCCCCGACTCCAACGCCAAATGGTCATCGGTTTCCATGTTTCTGCCGCTATTCAGCATGACCGGCGTATTCGCCATGCTGAAATCCCGAGAAAAGCATTGGACAAAGCCGTTGTTTTTCCTGTCTTTGGTCATCGCCTTCATCCCCTTTCTCAACAGCTCCTTCTCGGCATTTAACAACTCCTATTATGCCCGCTGGTTTTATATGCCCATCCTCATCATGTCGGTCATGACCATCGTGGCCCTGGAAAAATACCGGGAGAACTTTAAGTTCGGCGTCAAATGGACTGCCATTGTCGCCGGAGCTTTTCTCGTCATCAGCTTTTTCCCCTCCTATAAGGACGGAAAGATCGTATTTGGGCAGCTTCCCAAATATCAGGACCGCCTTTGGGCCTATGTGATGGTAGTGGTCATGGGGCTTATCCTCTCCTACGTTCTCACCCGCCTCACCAAAAAGGCCTTTTTCCGGGCGACGACTATCGCCGTCTGTTTTATGGCGATCCTCACCTCCATTTTGATGATGGCGCTGGGCAAGGGCAATTCCCTCACCACCCACCGTGTGGTGGAAATGGGCCTTCACGGCCGGGACAAGCTGACTTTCCTGCAACAAGACAAGGACGAATTTTATCGTATCGATATGTACAACAACGTAGACGACGACAAAAAATGCATGGACAATTTCCCCATGTATTGGCAGGTTCCCACTATCCAGGCATTCCACTCCGTCGTCCCCGCATCGATCTTTACCTTCTATGATTCCATCGGTTTTGACCGCGGGGTCGGTTCCCGGCCCGACGTGAAGTACAGGGGCGTCCGGGCGCTGACTTCAGTCAAATACCTTCTGACCTACGCTGGCGAAAAAGACGCCGACACCGAAGGTTTTTCCTATCTGACCACCGAAAACGAATTTGACATTTACCGAAATGATAACTACGTCCCCATGGGCTTTACCTATGATTACTATGTAAATGACAAGATGTTCGACGATTTCTCCGAAAAAAGCCGTGACCGGCTGATGCTGTCTGCTATCCACCTAAACGACGAACAGATTGACCGGTACGGCGACATTCTCGCAGAGCTTCCCCTCACCGAATACCCCATCATCAGCATGGAAGGCCTTCAGCAGGACGCCGCCAACCGTCGAAAAAACACCTGCTATTTCTTTGAAACTGACAACCTGGGTTTCACCGCCAAAATCGACACTCCTACCGACGAACTGGCCTTTTTCAGCGTGCCTTGGGAAGCGGGATGGACCGCCACCGTCAACGGCGAGCCTGCTATCGTCGAAAACGTCAACAACGGCTTTATGGCGGTCCGGGTACCGGCAGGGGATTCCACCATCCGCTTTGATTACATGACCCCCGGTCTGAAAACCGGTTTTCTCATCACACTGGGCGGACTGTTTCTTCTAATTGCCTATGTCATTATGATGAACCGAGTGGCCAAACGCCGTCCGGAATGGCGGCTCAATCCTTACGCCCATCAAAACCGGGAAGCTACCCTATCCCGCATCGCCGCTGGCGACGCTTACGCCGCCACAATCTCCCGCAAGGTACGGAGTATCCTTCATCCCCTGCCCTCTCTGGACAACCCGGAGGAAGAAATTCCCGACTGTTCCGACGAGCCGGAAGAGGAGACGGAAATCGTCATCCCCAAAAGCGAGGAAGACGAGCCTCCTGCTGAGCATCCGCTCCCAAAGGCGGAGGAAAGGGAACACCCCCTGCCCCAGCCAGACGAAGAGCAAACCGACGGTACTACTGAAAAATAAGCCAGACAAACTTTAAGATACAGAAAGGCAAATATCATGAAAACTCTCTATTTGGTGATTCCCTGTTACAATGAGGAGGAGGTCCTGCCGGAAACCTCTAAGCGCCTTTTGCAAAAAGTACACCACCTGGAAGCGCAAGGCCGGATTTCCCCACAAAGCCGCATCCTCTTTGTGGACGATGGAAGCAAAGACAACACCTGGACGCTCATTTCCGACCTCCACCGGCAGGATGAGCATTTTGCCGGGCTCAAGCTCGCCCACAACCGGGGCCATCAAAATGCCCTGCTGGCCGGGCTCATGACGGCGAAGGAACACTGCGACATCTGCATTTCCATGGACGCCGATTTGCAGGACGACATTGAGGCGGTGGACAAAATGCTCGACGAAAACGATAAAGGTAGCGAAGTGGTCTATGGCGTCCGCAGCAGCCGCAAAACCGATACCTTCTTCAAACGCTTTACCGCCCAGGGTTTTTACAAGTTCATGAAGCTCATGGGAGTGGACATCGTCTACAATCACGCCGACTACCGCCTACTCAGCAAAAACGCCCTGGAGGGCTTGGCGGAATACAAAGAAGTAAATCTTTTTCTTCGCGGCATCGTCCCCCTCATCGGATACAAAAGCTCGTCCGTCACTTACGAGCGCAGCGAACGGTTCGCCGGCGAGAGCAAATATCCCCTTAAAAAGATGCTCTCCTTCGCCTTTGACGGCATTACCTCCTTTTCGGTGAAACCTATCCGCTGGGTGACGATTTTGGGCTTCCTCATCTTTTTGGCCAGTATCATCGCCATCGTCTATACCCTGATTTCCAAGATCCTCGGCCATGCGGTGGCCGGTTGGACCGCTACCATGCTGTCCATCTGGATGATCGGCGGCATCCAGCTCCTTTCCCTGGGTGTAATCGGCGAATACATCGGTAAAATTTACACCGAAACAAAAGCCCGCCCCCGCTATCGCATCGAAGCGGTGGAACTGACGCTTGACACCGAAAAAGACACGTAATTTTCATAATGATTCTAACCTTTAAAAGCCTCGGCAAACCGTTTTGGTTTGCCGAGGCTTTTTTCTATGGGGAAACCTTTCACTACCGGAAAAACCGATGCCCTTCCAGTTCAAAAAGGTAATCGAGCTTGTTTTCAAACCAGGACGCCGTTTTCTCCGCCGTCCATCTGGGAGCGTAAAAATAGAGCGCCCCCTGGGACAAATCCTCGCACCGGCGGTTCAGCACTTCCTGTACCGCCCGCTTGGTGTCCTCGTCCGGTGGGTATTTCCGGTTATAGTAATTTTGCGCCGATGTAAACTGCCCTTTCTGAAACAGCACACCTTCCAAGGTATCGGGAAAAGAATCAGAATTGACCCGGTTGACGATGACATTCGCAATGACGCGCTTGTGTTTCAGGGAAGCGCCACGCACTTCCTGTTGGATGATGTACTCCATCATCGTCACTTCCTCGTCGGTAAAGGCACAGGCCCGTCTCGCTTTTGCTTTCTCGGCTTCCGCTTTTGCCTGTTCTTCCGCCCTTTTCTGCAAAGCGGCAGACGCCTTTTCCGCCTCGGTACGGATTCGGTGCCACTCGGCCACCGGCGTTTCCAGCAGAATAGGAGACTGGGCGTGTACCGCCTCTATGGTTGCGCTGTATCCCATTCCGGTCATCAGAACTGACGACAGCGTGACGGCGCAAAGGGCCAGCGCAATTTTTGATTGATGTTTCATTGATAATCCTCCTGTTTTTTGCGAGTCCACGGCTTGTCCGCAAAGAAAGAATATGTGAGGGACTTGCAATTCATTCCAGATTGGTTACTAATTTTTTCCATGGCAGTATTCTGGACCGGTTTTTAAGCCTTCATACAAATTAGAAAAAATATTTCTTTTTCGCCCTTTCAACTGGATTCCGCATATTCCGGCCGGAACAACAAATACCAATACAAAATCCCGATTTGTTGGAGAAACGCCATGAAAGTCAATGCTCTCAAAGTTTTAAAGATTTCCGCTGCTTGCTGCATTGCTATTTTTTTAGCAAATCTGCTGGGCCTGAAAAGCAGCACTTCAGCTGGGATTATCACCCTACTGAGTATACAGGACACCAAAAAGGCCACCTTTCAAATTGCAGGAAAGCGCCTTTTGGCTTTTGTTCCCGCCGTGCTGTTTTCCCTGCTGATTTTTTGGACGGTGGGTTTTCACGTCTTTAGCTTCGGGATCTTTTTATTCATTTTCATCCTCTTTTGCTATTTTGCAAAGCTCCACGAGGGCATCACCACCAACACCGTCCTCATCAGCCATGTCTTTGCCGCCAGCTCCCTTCACTACACCTTGGTGCTCAATGAATTTATCCTGCTCTGCATAGGGGTAGCCATCGGCGTTCTTGTAAACCTCTATATGCCTCAGATGACAAAACAAATCCGCCAGGATCAGCAGGAAATCGACGGCTGTTTGAAATGCATCATCGGTAGATTGGCAGAAAAGCTCCTAGGAAAGGAATCCGACCTCACCCCAAATTTTCAGACTCTGCAAAAACGGGTGGACGCCGCTCTCACCCGCTCTTACGACAACGCTGACAACTACCTTCGTACCGATATGCGCTACTATGTACGGTATTTCCAGCTGCGGATGGGACAGATTTCCCTGCTCCAGCGAATAGATGAAAGCATCCAAAAGCTTCGTTGCATCCCCGAGCAGGCAAATGCCTTAGCGGAATTTCTCAAAAAGGTATCGGACTCCTTTCACGAATACAACAACGCCGTCTCCCTCCTGGACGCCTTTGCCAAAATGCGCGCCGGGTTCAAAAACAGCCCCCTTCCGCAAAACCGGGAGGAATTTGAGGCCCGGGCGGTACTCGTCCAAATCGCCCACGACGTCGAAAACCTGCTGATGCAGAAAAAAGAGTTCGCCCTTTCCCTTTCCGAGGAAGAGGTGCAGCGATTTTGGAAAAATTAATTATTTTTTAAATTATATTTATACTGCAAACCGCTTCCCACTGGAAGCGGCTCAATCGATATTTTTACAAAAACAAAACCGTCGTCAGCGATAGAAATAATCCCGGAAACGCCGGTATTCTTTCAGGCGACTGGCCGCTTTCTGCGCACCGCCTGCCGCCTTGACATAATCCTCGCCAAAAACTCTCTGAAGCAACGCTATATTCTCCTTAGGCAGTTCACCGTTCGATAGCTCATAGGCGTAGGCCCGGCTGAAAATCCCCGACCAGTAAATTTTGTGGTACTGAAATTTCTTTCCGTTTGGGTCGTCGTTTAACCGGCTGAAATTTTTCAGCGCATTGACCACGTCGATATAGGAAAGCGCCTCCTTGCGATAGGACCGCAGCAAAAACGAGCTGTCCTTATACCGGAAGAAAGTCAGATCGGCGCTGTGAAAAGGGCGATAGTATCCTTCCGCATCCCGGTATTCCCGCACCTCCGGCATCACGGACTCCGGAAGAGCAAGTACCTCTCCCCGGCCGGGCAGATAGATCTCATCTCTCTCGTCAGATACATCTTGTTTGCGGATGCCGCAAATCTCTGGATTTTCTACCCCAAACCAACTGAGATACACCATCATCTTGACCGACTGATACACCGAACTGTCCTCTGTACCTGCTAAGTCCAGCATCATCTGCATCTCGTCCTTCAAATTCTGGAAAGTGGGAAAATAAGACTGCTTATACACTCCTGTCAAATCAGTGTCTTCATAGCCAATCTCCTTTAAAATCCCCAAAGGCGTTTTTCTGCCCCGGGCTTCTGCCCATTGCAAATAATCGGTCACAAAGCTTTTTAAAACCGAAAAACCATTTGCCACTGTGTTGGTAAACGACTGGAACAACCTTAAAAAGTCTTGCCGTTCAAATTGATACAGACTTTTTTGCAGCTCTTGTTCCAACGCCCCGATCTTGTTGAAACGGCGGACATAAATCAACATGGATTTGTCTGACATATTCCTGTACCGATCCAGTAAAAACTGTATTTTATCTTCTCTTTCGGGAACAGGACTCATCTTTTCTTCCACTAACTGCCGCATTTGCATCCATATCACCTCTTAGGGACAGTATAATCCAGAAGTAAAAACAAGTCAACATTATTTGTTAAATTATGTACACATACTATTTAAAAAACAACCGCAACCCATAAGCTGACAGGATCTTCCAGACCTTCCAATACTGTTCATCCTCCAATTCTTCACAGACAAAGGCGTTTAGAAGGCGTCTGCTCTCCAGTCCATACAGTCCAATGGAAAAGGGGGCTATTTCGTCGAGAGAAACGCTGTAGTAAACCGTCGTCTGCTCGAAAAAAGCCGTTTTGCAGCGGTCGAGAATTGTCCGCAAAAATCCTTCATATCTTATTTTTTGTCTTGGATTCATCCAACCAAGCTTATCTTTGTCAATAAGGACAACCGCTTCTCCATGTGCCAAAAAGCTTTTATCCCAATCAAAATACTCCGGGTCTGCCAGCGAATATACATCAAATTCTGCTAAATCACACATCTTTTCCATTTTCCGCCGAAGCCCCTTTCTAAGGAAGAAACAATTGTTCACAAAATCTTCATCAAATATTTGTTCTGCAAAGCTTGACAAATTATAATTTGTCTGATATGATTTGTTTACAATCTTTTTTATGTGATTACACTATATCACAATTTTTGTACTGTGTCAATACTCCATAATATACAATTTATATATTGTATCGAAAGGATTGGTCCTCAAATGGCATTTGGAGATAAATTGAAAGAAATCAGAGAGAAGCAAAACCTCAGTCAACTGGACGTAGCAAATGCTTTAGGGGTCTCCGACCGCACCGTCAGCGTCTGGGAGCGGAACCTAAAGATGCCGAATCTGGAATCCGCTATCCGGCTTTCCCATTTTTTAAATGTCTCGTTAGACCTGCTCATCGACGAGCAGGACGAATTTATTATGAAATCGGAAGCGGCCTACGGTTTACACGGCAAAAAACAGGCGGAGCAAATTTTGAAACAAGCGCAAGGACTCTTTGCCGGAGGTGAGCTGGACGAAGAAGACAGGGACGCTTTCTTCCGGGCCATGACCGATATCTATTTTGACGCCAAGGAAAGGGCCAAAAAGTATACGCCTAAAAAATACCGGGAAAAGTAGAGGGTTTTGTCCATGACAGATTACATTTTAGACACCGTGCATCGCCTCCAGAAAAAGCTTCGGACCAAAGATCCGTTTGAAGCCGCTAGAAATCTGGGGATTCACGTGCTGTACCGGAATCTGAACAACCTCAAAGGCTTTTACACGCTGCGCTGCCGGGAACGGTATATCGTCATCAACGAAAGCCTTTCCCAAAACGAACAAAAAATTGTCTGCGCCCATGAGCTGGGCCACGACCGGCTTCATCGGCATTTTGCTCAGTATACCCCCCTCCAGGACCTGATGATCTACGATATGACTCTCAAACCAGAACGGGAGGCGAACATGTTCGCCACAGAATTTTTGCTCTCCGACAGCGACATCCTGGACAACGCCGATAAAACCGTGGAGCAACTGTCCAGCTTTTTTGGTGTGGACGAACGTTACATTCAGCTCAAATTACAGCTTATGCTGAGGCGGGTTTGAAAAACCGCCGCTAAAAATTACAAAAACCGTCTAAAAGGCGGTTTTTAAATACAATATAATTTAAAAAATAATTAAAAGGATGTGATTTTATTTGCTTTTCGATTTAATCGGTACAAACACACCATAAATGGGTTGTTTCCCGTACCGAAATCCAGCCGCTTATGATTTTTGATTGGCCTGTTTGAAGCCTTCTTCAGAGAATAGGCTTTCGAATCTTTTATTACTGTTGCACATAGGTCAATCCAACACGAAGTACAAGATTCCAATGGCAGGAGACCATTCTTTCCTCCAAAGGACGGGGCCTTTCCCCTAAGATTCTGGAGTGATGTCTTCTGTCCAAAAAGCTTTATTTTAATTGGAGGTAACAATATGGCAAATCTCAAAAAACTCACTGTCTGCAAACAAAGTGTTCTGACGAAAATTTTAGCTTCTCAGTCCATCACTTCCCTGCTCAACGGCGGTACTCCCCCCGCCGACCCTCAAACTCTTCTCTATCAGTCTGTTTATCCCTATCTTTACGCACCAGAAGGCCCGGATGCTGCTCCGGCAAGCTTTCTGTGCTGCGACGCCACTTCCCCCCGCCCCGTCAACAAAACAGTGCTGGAAGTAAACATCACCCTCCTCGTTTACGCCCACACAAGCAAAATTAAGTTGGCGGACGGCAATTTGATTGACAAAATAGCCGAAAAAGCGGACGAACTTTTACAGGGATGCGGCATTGGAGCCGGCAAGTTGGATCTGATTTCCTCGGTTCCTTATTCGCCGGAAAAGAACTTCTTTGGAAAGATGCTGACCTATAAAACGACGATTCTAAACGGATAAACAGGTGATATCATTGGAAAAAATGAAAAGCCTTCTCATTGCCCGCAGTGTCCCCATCACCGACTTCTTATCAATTTACATCCCTACCGTGGGAGAGATTCTCTCCTCCGACGACCGGGAGTACTATCAAATGGTCACCACCTTGACCTCCTCTCCTTACGACCTGATGGTGCAGCTGGACGACATGGGGATCGACTACGAACAGATTACCGATTTCGAGCTGTTTATGCTGCTGTTTCAAAGTTTGCAGAACAAAGATTTATCCTTGATTTTTCCAGGGCTTGATCCTTCCCTGCTGAAGCCGGCAAAAAACAACGAAAACGGTCAGATTGTCCTGTGGGACGCCGAAAACGGAATCGTCATCGACGAGCTGATTTACAACGAAATCTGCGACGCTCTGAGAAAGATACATTTCACCGAAAAGCCTAAATACAAGGCGGGCAACAAAGAAGCAAAGGAATTTTTAATCGAACGGACGCGCCTCAAACAGAAGCGGCAGGCCAAAAAGCCCTATCGTTCCTTTTTAGAGGACTTGGTGGTGGCCATGGTCAACACCGAGGAATTCAAGTACAACTATGAGCAGACCATGGATCTGACCATCTACCAGTTTAACGCCAGCGTGCGTCAGATCCAGCGAAAAATCAACTACAATCATGTCATGAGCGGCTGTTACTTCGGTACGGTTGACATAAAAAAGATTGACCAGAGGGAACTGAACTGGCTCACCCAGGAGTAATCAAATTTACCGAAAGGTGAGCCGGCCCAGTCCCTAAAAACAAAATTTTAGGAGGAATTTTAAATGAGCACAATCAACACCGAAAAACTTTCCATCACAAGCGTAGAACTAATCCACGGCTACAACCTCGCCGGCGAGTGCGAGTTCATCCTGGACGAGGTCCAGAGCGCCACTGTTTCGAACACCGAGGAAAAAGTCAACATCACCGGTAAAGGCGGCCGCGTTTTGGGCTCCCTCAAAAAGAACAAAGCGGTCAAAGTCACCGGTTCCAACGGACTCATCTGCGGCGGCATGATGGCAGCCCAGACTGGCGGTGAAGTGATCAACAGCGAAACCAAAATGATCGTCCGCGCCACTGAAATCCTGGCCGTCGCTTCCACTACCGCCACCTTGACTTCGACTCCCGTAAAAACCGAGTCCGTCAAAGTTTATATCAAAAACAAAAACGGTACTTTGGGCACCGCTTTGAAAGCCGCTGCAGCAGAGACTCCCGCAGCAGGCGAATACAAACTGGCTGACAAGACGATCACTGTTGCCGCAGACGCTGCCGGCAGCGAGCTTGTTTGCTTCTACGACCGCGAAGTCACCGCAGCTAAGGTTTCCAACGCTTCCGACTCCTACTCCAAGACCCTGTCGGTTTACATGGATTGCCTGGCTTCCGATCCCTGCGGCGAACTGTACCGCGTCCAGTTCGTCTTCCCCAGAGCAGACTTCACCGGCAACTTCGACCTGGCCATCGGCGAGAATCCCGCTGTCCATTCCTTCGAGTTTGAGTCTGTCGCAGGCGGCTGCGGCGGCAGAGCAAACCTTTGGGATTGCATCATTTTCGGTGACGGAGCGGACGAATAATCCCATTCCCCTTTGGCCTCATCGGCCGTGAAAGGAAATGACAGCAGATGGCTGACAAAAAAATCCCCTGCAAAGTCTGCGGCAAGCTTTTTAGGCCCTGCCTCAGCTGCCAGGCACAGCAGATGCGCTCCTGGCGCACCTTTGCCTGCTCTCCCCAGTGCGGGCAGGAGTACTTCCGCAGAGAAATGGAGCAGAAAAGCAACCCAAAACCTTAACTTTGTTTTGAACCTACGATACCAATAACAGGGGAGGTGGAGAAACTTCTCCCCTCCCCTTATTTTTTATCACGAGACAGCAAGGAGGTGGCAAGCGGATGGACAAGGACCAGCAAAGACGAAGCTTTGACGGCATCGTGTTTGACAGCATTCTGGAAATGCGGTTCTACCGCGACGTAATCCGGCCGAAAATGGCGAGCGGCGATATCATCACCTGTCAGCTGCAAAAGGAATACGTCCTGCAGCCCATGTTCACCTACAACGGAAAAGTGGTGCAGCCCATTACCTATGTGGCAGATTTTTACCTCGTCTACAAAGATGGCCGGGAGGAAGTCATCGACACCAAAGGCTCCCCGTCCAGCACCGCCGTACTCAAGCGGAAGCTTTTCTGGCTGCAGTACCCCGAAATCACCTACCGCTGGTTGTCTTACACACAAAAAACCGGATGGATCTCTTACGACGAGCTGAAAAAAATCCGCCGGCAAGACAAAAATCGACAAAGGAGACAAAACCACTATGAACCAGAAAAAAACAGCAAGGAAAATCGGCGCCAACCGGTTTCAGGAAATCTATGAGCGCCAGAATCTCCCGGAAACGGTTACCTGCCGGTGCTGGGACGGAGAAGACGCCCCCGAAATGACCGTGAAAGTCCGACTGAGCCTCCAAGAGGCCGTCGACTTCGTGGCGGAGGCCGTCTCTCAGTGCGTGGACGCCGAAGACGGCGCCTACCTCCCCATTTTAAAAGAATTCGCCGTAAAGAGAAACCTTCTGCGCTACTACGCTTCCTTTAAGCTCCCCACCGACGCCCACAAACAGTACCGCCTCATCTACGGCACCCATGTCTGCCGCCGGGTTCTCGCCCTCATCGACTTGGAGCAGTATGAGGAAATCCTCGCCGCCATCGACAGCGGCATCGCCTTCGAGCAGCAAAAAATCCTCTCCGGCGAGCGGGCGGAGCTTACCCGGTTTATCCGGCAGATGGAGTCGATGAACGCCTACTTTGAGCAGACTTTTGGCAACGTAGATGTGCAAAACCTCGTGAAAAATCTGGGCCAAATCAAGGATATGGACGAGGAGAAATTGAAGGAAGTTCTAAAAAATTAGAAAAAGCCGCCCCTACGAGCGGCTTTTTTGAGCAGAATCAAACCCAGTTCATCTTCCACTTTAAAAGAAACGGAGGAATAAGATGAATGACAATCAAACGATTAACGTAACAGCACAGCTGGATACCACTGAAATCAAAAATTCTTTAAATCAACTTGAAGTAAGCATCAAGCCAATTAAACTATCCGTCGAAGTAGATCAGAAAGGGGTGTCCAGCGTTCAAACGCTGATAAACTCCCTTAAAAATCTGAACGGTGTTGGGAAAGAAACACAGCAAACACTGGGTATACTTTCGACAAAATACCAACTTTTTACAACCAGCGCTACAAAAGTAGTAACAAGTATTAATAATATATCTACAGCTATGTCCGCCTTTGAGAAAATAGGTAATAAAATATATGCCCGCTTTCCTCAAGCAGCCTAGTTGCAAGAGGGAGGTTGTACGATTTTCAAATTGCTGGAACAGGCCAAAGCCCGCCCGCCAAAACAGAGCCGGAAACGGCAGATGGACACGGAGGGAAAACCCGGAAAAAAGGGGCGGGATGGCGCAGGGTGAAACAAAAGCGATGAGTTTCCATCGTCCTAAACGCCGCAGTCCCCGGCTTGTGAGTTTACCGGGGCAACGCCCAATCAGCAGCCAAGCCCCTTCCCCGCATTTCGCGGAATGGGGAAGGTTCAACGACTGTAAGGAAATCCCGGCGGGATTCCTCGGAAATCCCGATGGAAATCCGATTCCCCCGCCGGTAAGAGACAGTCTGAACTGCGGGGAGAGCCCGCAGAGTTGTATTCAAGGATTGCCAGACCTTGAATACAGCCACAGTCATAGTATTAAATCATCTACCACTTGTATCCGCAGTTATTGCACTCAAACTGCTTACGTACGCAATCATAGATAGAAACCAATCCGCTTTCATATACGGTCGATATCCCTATTTCAGGCGCTTTCCTGATATCCGGGGAACCACAGGTGGGGCATTTGGGGATGTATCGGGTGTCTTTCAAGCTCTTTTCCACCGCCTCTATTCTTTCCTGACGTTTTAATTCCTGTTCGATTTCTTTTTGTTCTTCGGCTTCCTTTTGGCTTTGATTCCATTCTTCCAGATATTCTTGAACACTTTTTTGATACTTGTCATACCACTCAGCATTATAAGCAGGGTTACTAGTCGGGCAATAAGTCCTTCTAAGCTCTTCTCCAATTTTTACAGAATCTTCCGTTAAAGCGTATCCTATCCTTGTCGGTCCAACCACAATCATAGGCTGATAGCCGCAAAAGGGACATACTTTCTCTGAAATATCGTCATCATCCACACAACCACATCTGGGGCATACCCGATCGACAATCTGCACTTTGTTTTCCTCTTTTTTCCACTTTCCAAACATAAAAGTCACTCCCCTTGCCGTTCATTTTAAAATTTATGCACTACCACTGATATCCGCAGTTATTGCACTCAAACTGCTTACGTACACAATCATAGATAGAAACTAATCCGCTTTCATATACGGTCGATATCCCTATTTCAGGTGCTTTCCTGATATCCGGGGAGCCACAGGTGGGGCATTTGGGGATGTATCGCGAGTCTTTTACACTTTTTTCTATCTTCTGCATTTTCTCTTGCCACTCCAATTCTTTTTGAATTTCTTCTTGCTTTTGCTGCTCCTTTTCTTTTTGGTCAAGTTCAATTAAGTATTCCTGAATCCTCTTTTGGTACTTAGCAGCCCATTCTGCATCATAAGCAGGGCTATTCGTCGGACAATAAGTTGTTCTAAGTTCTTCACCCATGCTTAAAGTATCTTCCATTGTATCACAATAGAATACTTTAGCGGGCCCGACAATTACTACAGGACTATAACCGCAAAAAGGACAATTTTCTTTTGGTAAATCTGAATCTACCCATCCACATCTGGGACATACCATATCGACTTCCTGAACTTTTTCTTCTTTTTTCCGCTTTCCAAACATAAAAGTCACTCCCCTTTTTGATATTGTAACTTCATTATAGACAGGAAAAATTTCCCTGTCAATTGCATTTATTATGACTGTGTAACACACTGATATTTACTACTAATGAAAAAACTGGCAAAATGAACTTTTTTGGCAGGACGTTTGAGGACATCCAGAAAACCAAGGCGGCCCTCAAAGACCTGACCGGCAAAGGTTCTACCCTCAAAGGTATCACCACCGATTTATCCCAGCTGGAAAAAATAAAGGAAATCAACGCCCAGGATGAAAAAATACTGGAAACCTTTTTGTCCTCCCGTAAAGATCACGGAGATTGGCAGAAGCTTATCAATAATGAAAATGCTTCAAATATTTTGAAAGATTATGCCAATGAAGCCAAAAGAGCTGGTGTCTCGATGGAGGGGTTCCAGGAGGTCCAGAAAAAAGCCAACGCATCTTTGGTTGCCACTGCAAAAAGCGCTCCGGCAGCGGCAGCCGGCATGAAACTTTTATCCGCCGCCGCCCAGTTCGGCGTCATGCTGGCGGTTTCAATAGCTTTTGAGGCCATTGTTACCCTTATCACCAACATCGCCACCGCCAGCCAGCGGGCCATCGACAAAGCAAACGAAATTACCGAGGCCTATAAAAAAACCACCGAGGAAATCCAAAATAATATTTCCTCTCTGGAAGGCATGCAGTCGGAATTCAACCAGCTTTCCCAAGGTGTTGACGAATACGGAAACAATGTCTCCCTTTCCACCGAACAGTATGAACGCTATCAGGAGATGTTACAGGAAATCCTGAAAAACAATCCCTCCCTGATTGCGGGCTACGACGAAGAAGGCAAAGCCATTGCCAATAAAAACGGTCTGCTGGAAGAAAGCATCAGACTGCTGAAAGAAGAACAGGATTTGGCGCTAACCAGTCATGTTAGTTATGAAAACACCAAGACCATAGCCAAAGGGACTATTGAAAACTTTGAAAAAGAGGGAAACCGGGCAAAAAAAGAACTGGATATGCAGAGGGATTCTGCATATGGACGTATAGACGCGGCCGTTTTCCAGGGAGAAATGGATGATTACCTTGAAAGTAAATTAAGCAACCTATTTGGTCTGGACGATTTACGACATGAAGGTGAATCTCTAGGGGCTGCTTTCGTCAACAATATGGGCATAGCCTCGATGAATGTAGTTCGTAACGCAGAGCAAATCCGTGAGCTTCTGCCCATTGAAGCGGCGGAAGAATTGATAAGCGCCGCAAAAGACTACAACACCGCTGCCGAAGTGTATAATATGACCCTTGACAAAGCGTCTAAAGGCTTTAATGAGCACATGCTGTTAGCCGTATCCGACGCAGAAGGATACGACAAATTGACTGGTAAGCAAAAGGAATTTATGGCCAATTTTGTCAATGGATTCCGGATTACCGGGCAGGAAACAGATGAGGAACTCGCCAGAATTACCGACAGTTTTGTACTTTTTACCGAGCGTCTCGCTACAAGTCCCAAAGCTGCGTCTCTAGTAGAAGAACTCATGGCTTTAGATCCAAATTCTATGAACGCTGATGAATGGGAAACACAGGCGAATGAATTGGTTGACCAAATAGACGAGATCATGAATCTGTCAGAGGAAGAAAAAGCATGGCTAAAAATTGGCTTGAATATCGTAGTAGAACAAGACGGAAAAAACTATGACACGACACAAATCAAGGATGCCATTTCTGCACAGCTTCCAAATATCAGCCAAGGTTTATTAGATGCGCTTACAACTGAAGACATCCGTATTGCGTTTAACCTGCTTCCTACACTTAACGTTGAAACAGATAATAATGCCTTATTAGGCGCTATTGATGAAGCAAAAACGCAGGTTGAGGGTCTTATCGATCCCAATGATAAACTTTCAGAAACTGTTATCAAATTAAAGGATAATTACGGCGAACTATATGGTGCTTTAACCAAAGTCAGAGAAGGTCAAGCACTTTCATCCGACGAAGTAGTCTCTTTGGCAAACCAATATCCAGAACTAAATGACGAAATTATCAAAACGGCAAATGGATATACTATAGAAGAGGGTTCTTTAGCCGCTCTATACGAACAGAAAAAAGCCAGTTACAATTTAGACAAAGCAGCGGCGATAGAGGCCGCTAACAAGGTAGTAGAAGGTTGTCAACTAAGTATAGACGCTCGGACAGAAGATATTAAATCTATCAGAACAAAAATCGCAGCTAGTTTAGCTGAGTTAGAAGCTAGTGCCGTAACTTATACTAAAAACCAAAATAAATTAAAAGATTTATATACAACAACATATGGATTTGATGAATCTACCTTTTCATCAAATACTGAAGCTGGTTTAGCAAATATCCAGGCAAGAATAGATACAACCCAAAGCGCATTAGATAAGGTTGATAAGTATTTAGCTGCATCTGAAGGTTTTGACCTCTTTGAAAGTCTGTATGGGAACAACGGATCTAGCGGAAGTGGAGGAAGCAGTTCTGGTGGAAGTTCCTCCTCCGTAGACACCTGGCTCGCAGCCTACGACAAAGCAAAGGCTGACCTCGATTATCGCCGCAAGATGGGGCTAATCAGCGAAGAAGACTATCTAAACGAGCTGCGCGCCCTCAACGACAAATACTTTAAGGACAGGGAAAAATACCAAGATCAATATCGGAATAATCTGGTGGAAATCCGCGGTCTGGAAGAATCCCTTACTAAGGACAAAATCTCCGATATCAACGACGAAATCAGCGCCCTTGATAAAGAGGAAAACGCCTATGACGACCAGCTTGACCTGGTTTTACAGCAGCGGGACGCCATCAACGCCGCTATAGAAGATGCGCGGGCAAAAGGCTATGATATTGAATCTGAGTATTACAAGAGCCTTGAAAAATTGATGGATGAGAACCTGGAGAAAGAAAAATCCATCATCGATTCCAAACGGGAGTACGAACAGAAAGCCTTCCTCGAGGACATCGACGCCTCCAAAGACCGCATCGCCTCTTATAAAGACCGGGATCAGGGCGAAATCTCCGGCGAACTGATGGTCGAAGAGGCCGACGCGGCAATGAAAGCTATCAACGACCGCATCGAAAAGCTCCGCGGCGAGGATTCTGAGGCAAACAAAGAGTATATCAAGGAACTGCAAAAGCAGTACCAGGAGTTGTACGACAGCCGCCTGGAAGGCCTCCAGATGATCCTCGACGCAGAGAAAAAACAAATCGACGAAAGCATCAGCGCCGCCCGGGAGGCCCTTGAAAAAGAACGCAAGGCCACCGAGGAATTCCATAACGAGGAAATCAAAGCCTATAAGCGCAAACACGAGGCGCAGGAAAAGGTCAACACCCTCAAGGAAAAGGAACTGCAGCTGGAAAACCTGAAAAAGCAGCGGAACGTCCTCACCTACGTGGAGGGGCAGGGCTTTGTCTACACTGCCGACACTGAGGCAGTCGAGGCAGCACAGGAGGATCTGGATAAGACCAGAGAGGAATACGAGTATCAAGCTCAACTCCAACGAATGGAGGATGCCAAAGAAAAGGCGCTCAAGGCTATCGACGATGAGCTAGCAAAGCTGAATGAACAACAGGAATTCTGGGATCGGTATTTTGAAGACTTTGATCTAAATAGCAAGACTGCTCAGGACATTCACGAAGACTGGGTCAAAAAACAGGGCGAAAAATTTGTGGAGCAGACGCAAGCCGTAACCAACTACGCAGATACATACACCGCCCAGTTGGAACGGATGATTGAAAAAATCAGGGAACTAAACGCTCTGGAAAGTGGTAGAGAACTCAAAGGCGAACTGAAATCAGGTGCTTCGTCGGGCAAAGGAAAGGGTTATGCCTCCGGCTCGGCCTACGTTTCCAATTCCGGCACCTACCTCGTAAACGAAAACGGCCCCGAAGCCATTTTTAAACCTGGTACAGGCACCTACGAATATCTCCCTCAAGGCACCGTGGTTTTCAGCGCTGCGGCCACAAAGAATCTCTGGAATTGGAGCAAATTGAGCCCCGCCCATGCGTTCCGTTCTTCTCATCTTCCGAGCATCGCCGTACCACAGGTCAATTCTATCAACATCGGCGATGTCATCTTAAATGGCGTGCAGGACACCGACCGTCTGTCGCGGGAAATCGTTGACAGATTGCCTCTGGCGTTACAGCAGGAATTCTACAAACGATAAAATGCCGGGGCGAACCGCAATCCCTCAGTGTTTTACTCCGTTCGTCCCACATTCTTCCAGAAAGGAATCAATATGAAAAACAAACTGGATCCAATTGGCGTTTTATCAGAAAGCATCATCAAATATATAAAAGAAGCTCTGTCAAGCGCTTCTTTTGATAAAACGCAGAAAGGAATTATTACTGAGACACTATCGGACAACCGATACAAAGTAAAAATTGCACAGGCAGCTTATACTGTGCCGGCTGTCATTTCCGGAAGCTATGCAGTCGGCGATGAGGTTTACGTCATTGTCCCACAAAATGACCCTGATCAGATGTTTTTGCTTCCCGTCGGCATATCCGAGCTGGATCCCAGCACTACCGTCCTGTCGGTCAACGGAAAAACTGGCTATGTGAACCTCGGGATTCCAGATATTCCAAACCTGAACACCGAGCTGAATAACCGGGTCGTCAAGGAAACCGGCAAGGGGCTTTCCACTCACGATTATACTACAGCGGAAAAGCAAAAACTGGCCGGAATCGCCCAAAACGCCAATAACTATGTCCATCCTTCCGCTCACCCGGCTTCGATGATTACAGGGCTTTCATCGGTTGCGACTTCCGGTGCTTACGAAGATCTTGCAGGAAAACCCTCACTGAAAACAATCGCTACCAGCGGCAATGCTCAAGATGTTACTTTTTCCCCGCCTTCGGGAGTGACCGCTACCGACGTCCAGACTGCACTTACCGAACTAAACGCTAAAGCGGATGGAAAGGTAGACAAGGTAACCGGCAAAGGGCTTTCCACCAACGACTATACCGCGGCAGAAAAACAAAAACTGGCTGGAATTGCTCCTAACGCTAACAACTACACTCACCCCTCCGCTCACCCAGCCTCGATGATCCAGCTGAGCGACGGCAAAACCCTGCAGTCCGTCTTTGATGAAGCGATTTTCGTAACCGACTGGAATGACGCTGTAAAACCGGGTATGTATTTCAGTTTAAGTGATGCGGCCAACGAACCGCCCAGCCCAGTTGGTGATGACTGGTTCGGACAAGTATTTGTCTATCAAGGCCGGATTAAACAAATCCTAACTCACGCGAGCAGTGCGCCTATAGGAATTGAACGCTGGGCGCGCAGTTGGTGGGAATCCAGCCAGTCGTGGAGCGCATGGTCCCAGTCTTTTAAAAACGCTACCTCCAGCTCCAACGGACTGATGTCGTCGACAGACAAGACGAAACTAGATGGCGTAGAAGCAAACGCAAACAACTTTGTGCATCCCACAACTAGCGGCAATAAACATATTCCCTCCGGTGGAACGGATAAACAAATTCTTCGCTGGGATTCTGACGGAACAGCAGTATGGGATGAGGAAATCGACGCCTACACCAAAGAAGAGGCTAGGCAACAGTTTGCTAACGTCTTTGTAGGGAAGAAATCCGGACAGGCTGTTACCCTGTCAGATGTTTGTGAAAGCACTCTGCTCCAAAAGGCAGCAGTTCAGGGCGCGACGACGGAAGTCCTTGCAAACCCGGAGGCGGAGAAGTCACCGGATAATATCGCAACTATCAGTGGGACGGAGCCGACCGCATTGACGGTGTGCGGGAAGAACCTGTTCGATATGGACAACTGCTTTCCGGGGGATACCAGAGTATACAGAGGTATTACTTATGAAAAAACACCGGACGGAATCCTGGTAAACGGAACGGCCACCGCCCAGTCTTATACTACACCTCATGAAATGGCGGGGATTCTAAAGGTTGGAAAGACCTACACTGTCAGTATAAACGACCAACGGGCAGTACCGGTGATGCAAATTAATAAAGACACGGGAACGATATATGCACGAACATACACTGTGACAGGTGATGAAACAGGCATCGACGTCTACTTTTATTTCAGGGCTGACACGTTGGTAGACAATCTATTGGTGCAGTTTCAGTTAGAAGAGGGTTCTACTCCTACTGCATACGAGCCCTATTCCGGCACCGATTACCCTCTCCCCACCCTTGAAGCCCTCATGAGCCTGCCAAATGGCGTATGTGATGAATACGACGCGGTAACGGGGGTAGAGACGAGGAGGATCGGAAAAATGGTGCTGGATGGGACGGAAACATTTACTGTGGGAACGCACAGCAATGGACAGGCTTATGCATCATTTGTAATCCCCGTACATGCAAAAGCGGATAGTTTGCCCGTATCTACTCACTATCTGGCATCTCAGTGGACAAATCTAAATAACCGGATTTATGTGCCAAGCTACATGGGATTTGTGATTACGGACAGCCGATTTGTGAGCAAGGATGCAGCGACGGAAATTTTAGCCGCCCAACACGCCGCCGGAACGCCGGTTACCGTCTACTACGAGCTGGCCGAACCCGTAATCACTCAACACACTCCCACCGCTATCCTCGCAATCTATCCCACTACCACCGTCTATTCCGACCAGGGCAATATATCCGTTACCTATAACCGCGATAGTAATCAGGTATACGGAGAACTGACGGACAGTCTTATGGGAAAAGTTGACAAAGAAATCGGCAAAGGCCTTTCCACCAACGACTATACCGCGGCAGAAAAGCAAAAACTGGCTGGAATCGCCCAAAACGCAAACAATTACACTCACCCCTCCACTCATCCAGCCTCGATGGTGGTTTTCTCAGACGGCCACACCTTCCAGCAGAAACTGGATCAGGGAGAACTCAAAGGCGATAAGGGAGACAGTTTCAAAGTGGGCGAAACCTACGATACCGCCATTGAAAAAACATTCTTCTTCAAGCTCATGCCTTAACAGAAAGGAGGAAGCAATTTGGCACTTACGAAACCAGTTTTATCAAATATTCCAGCATTTGACGCCGATAAGCTTCGGGCAGAAAAAAGAAAAGTAACCGTTTCATTTCAATATACCGGTCCAAGTGAATCCCAGATCACTGGAAACCGTTTGATGATCTATAAAGGGTCCGATCTGGCCGAGGTATATGAAGCCCAACAAGCTATATCAGACTCTCAAAATCCCCCGTTGTATAACGAAACTATCACCCAGCTTAACCTCACCCACACAATCGACGTAGCGGCCAGCAATCTGCATAACGGATATGCTTACAATGCTGCGGTGACGGTATTTTCCGGCAGCGAAGAAAGCACACCCAGTGACACGGTTAGTTTTTACTGTTTCAGCACCCCTGTTCTCACGGTTTTGAATGAGGAGCTGCAAAACAAAGGGGTGATTCGGAATTCCAACTTTACTCTGAATTTTTCCTACCGCCAAAAGGAGGGAATTCCCCCCGAAGAGTACATCGTCAAGCTATATGACGAAGAAAAGAACCTCATCACCTCCACTCGGGAGAAAAACAGCCAATTGCCGGTATTCGATGCTACTTCTCAAACCTACAAAATGGATTTTTCAGTGCCCATCACCGGTCTTGTCAACGAACAGCGTTATTTTATCGGCATCCAGGTGGTCACCCGGTACGGCATGGTGGTTTCCCTGGGAGAAACCCAGTCTGACTCCATCGAATTTTCGGCTCAATATCTGCGCCCGTCCCGGCTGTTCGCCATTGTGGACCTAAGTAATCAGCCCGACGAGGGAAACATCCGCATTGCTTCAAACATCATTTCCATCGAGGGAACCAGTATCCCGGACCCAGCAGAATATGAAGGGCCAGCGGACAACCCCCGCAATATTATCCTCAATAAAGATGGCTATTCCGCCACCTTCAGCAAGGGCTTTTCCATTCGGGACGACTTTACCCTTCAGATGGTCTGCAAGAATCTGGTGGAATATGAAGTGTTTTGCGAACTATCAAACCAAAAGCAAAAAATTTCGTTCCGCTATGTGCGGGATCTGCCGAAAAAATCCGATCCTGCAGGCAACCCCCCCACCTATCACGTGGAAATGAAAGCCGACGACGGATTCTTCCCCACGGTGATTTGCAGCAATCGGATCACTTTGAGCGCTGCCTCGCCCTATCTATACCTTTGGTTTGAAAAACGCAATCACCTGTTTGACCTGAAAATCCGAAACAGCAGCGGAGAGGAGGCGGAAGCCGTATGATGTTTCTGGCAACAAGCTTTGCTTCCATAACGCCGGTTGCGCCCGTTGTAAACGGCACCTCAGCCTTGAGCTCCGTAACGCTCCGGCAGGGAACCTTCCGGGAATTATCCCTCACCGACCAGCTGTGGGACCGCACCCAATCGGACAGCTCCAAATTCCCGGAAAAAATCCCTCAGGAATGGGATTATGAGACCATTCTCCACGCCTATTTCGCGGGGAACCTCCTGGCAGGAAACGTCCAATTCGCCGCGAGAAACATCGGCGAAGTCCACATCCGCCGCCGGGAAAAAAATTCCTTCCAGTGGATCGATTTATTCCACATTCCCATTGAAACCGAAGAGGACTTTAAATTCGTCCGCTACGACCCCTACGCCCGCTCTCAAAAAGAATACTCCTACGCTCTAGTGGCGGTGACCAAAGAAGTAGAGGAAGAAGGGCTCAAGGGAGGCACCGAATACCCCAATGAAAAATCCATCCGCAGCGAGTTTGACGGCCTATTCATCATGGAACGGGATCTAGAATACCATTCACTGGTGCAGACTTCGGTAAACACCCAGAAAAACCGCCCTGCCGTCGCTGTCCCCACCCTGGGGAACAAATATCCCTTTGTTATCCTAAACGGCCTCAACAACTACTACAGCGGATCATCCTCAGGTATCTTCTTTAGAAAGGACGCCGCCAGCTGCGAGCTGAAATTAGAGGACGGCTGGACCTATCGGGAAAACCTGATGGAATTTCTCTGCAACGGCAAGAGCAAAATGCTGAAAAATTACGACGGCCGCATGTGGATGATCTCAGTGGTGGACAGCCCCACCGAGTCAGAGGGCGAACACGATTTTCTCCCCGTCACCTCCTTCAACTGGGTGGAAATCGGCGACTGCGACAGCGGCGACGACCTTCGGTACTACGGCTTTATTGATGACTTCCGCCTGACGAAGGGCAGGTGAGCGCCTTGTATCTTCCAACTGTAGATGATTTAAAAGTTTTAAAGCTGAAAAACAAGTCAGTCTATGTGAAAATCGAGCTTCTCGACCACAACTACCTGACCCTCGCTGAGTTAAACGGCGTCACCATCGACTTGAGCCTTTCCATTAACGCAAACTCTGACATTCGCCGGACGCTGAGTCTTACCATGACTGTCCGAGATGATTCCCTTCTTCTAGGAGAAAACCGAAAAATCTGGTTCGACCGCTATATCCGCGTCTATGCGGGCTATCTGAATACCCTCTCCCCAAAACAAGAAGTTTTGTGGTACAACATGGGCATCTATCTGTTCAACCAGACATCCTATTCCTACGATGTCTCCACCAAAAACCTCTCCCTTTCCTGCAGCGACCTGATGAGCGAGCTGACCGGCGCCCGCAACGGCGCCATCCCCGCCATAATGATGCAGATTTCCGAAGGAGCAAATATCCGTGAGGTGATGATCAAAGCCCTCACTCAGGATTATAACAGCGAAGGAGAGGAAAGTGTTCTCTTAAACCGCCCCTACATCATCGACGACATCGGCGGTGAAATAAATGTGCCGTCCGGTTCCTCTGACCCGCGCTGCGTGCCTTACGATCTGAAATTCAACGCGGGAGCCACCCGGCACCAGGTCATCGAAAAGCTCAGAGACCTGTATCCCGGCTGGGAAACCTATTTTGACGTAAATGGCGTTTTCATCTGCAAACGGATTCCAACCTGCAAGGACGACGCCGTGGCTCTGACCGATTCCGTTCTCTCCGAACTGGTCATCAGTGAGCAGCTCCAAAACAGCCTGGAGGAAGTAAAAAACGACATCCTTCTCTATGGAGTCCAGAAAAAGGACAACACCCAAATTGAAGCACGCTGCTGGGATCAAAACGAAGCAAGCCCTTTCTGTGTTCAAAAGTTGGGGCGGATCACCGAAGTGCTCAGCGGCGGCGAGTACGCAAAAATCGCTACCAATGATTTGGCCCTTCAACGGGCCAAATACGAGCTTTGGAAGCGAACTCGCTTAAATGACGGTTTGCAGCTTCAAACCATTACCATTCCCTGGCTGGATGTCAATCAAAAGATCCGTTACACCCCGAGAATCACGGGGAAAACCGAGGAGTGGATCATCAAATCCATTAACCACTCGGTTTCGTCGGGCACTTCCAGCTTGGAACTCATCAAATTCTACCCCCTATACCCGGATATTACATAAGAAAGAGGTGTCACAATGAGCACACAATACCCTTACCTTTATAATTCAAACTTTCCAGACGGACTTGACGAGATGACCGAAATGACCGATCCCTCCGAGGCCGATCTGCCAAAAATCGAGGCGTACAATGCCAAAATCGCCGCCAGAGACTGGGCGGGAGCCCAGCAGGTACTGAACCAGTACCCAGAACTGAAAAACATGATGTTCAATGCCGACCGGTGGAATAATCTTTATCACATGACCTACTCGGTTCAGGAATTTTTCCACGATAACATCGACAATTATCTGGAAAACCTCATCACCTATCAGGGAACTTACAGCTCCAGCAAACGATACACCAAATATGACGTGGTCATCTACCAGGGAATGTCTTACATGGCAACGAAAAAGACAATTCCCATGGGTGCTCTGCCGACAAACACCGCCTATTTTGTTCCCATGACGATTAAAGGTGAAAAAGGCGATCCCGGTGCAAATCTCAAATTCTGTGGCCACTGGAATTCATCTACCGCTTATGTAAAAGACGACCTGGTTGATTACAATAATGTCCTTTGGGCAGCGACTACAGCCAACACCAATTCTGCCCCATCCTTTACCAACTCCAAGTGGGCAAAGGTCGTGAGCAGCCGCCAGATAATTATCAGCGGGACCCAACCTGCTTCTCAGAATCAGGAAATTGGCGATATCTGGTATGAAATCATTTAACGGATAGGAGGAAAAAACATGGCTATTAAAATTCAACAGCGCCGAAAAATCGGAGTTGACACTTATGAAGAGATGTATCCCAAAACCCAGGCAGATTGCGTTTCGGTCAGCAGCGGCGGCAATTTACAGACAAAACTAAGCGACATTGATAAAAAGGTAACCTACGAACTCACTTGCAGCAAAACCGGCAGCACCTATGCGCTTTCCGAATTTCCCTCGGTGACCGGCCTCGTGTCCTGCGTTTTTAAGGCCGATAAGGACTATGCGGTTAATGATGGTTTTACCGTCAACGGTACTGACTATACCGTGCAGACGCTGGACGGAAAGGCCCTGACAGCAGGCGCATTTAAAGCGGGAGCAGTCGTCCCGATTATCATTGATACAGCGGGAAAAAAGATAAATTTTAAGCAGGCCGGAGGGCAGCTTTCCCTTCCGGCCGAAGCCTATGTGATGATCGCCTCGTATACTGCAAACGGCACGTTTACCGCTCCGGTATCTGGCAAATACCGAGTAACCTGTATTGCCCGGGGCGGCAGTGGAGGAGGAATATTCCAAGAAGGTTTGGCAGAGACACTGCACGGCATTAACGGGCCTGGGGGAGGGGCTGGCGGAGCCGGCCAGGTAACAACAATGCTGGCCGCAGGCAATACTATTACAATTACCGCCAATGGAAACGCCAGCTTTGGAACAATAATCTCCGCTGTCCCCGGAAACGACGGGGCCGTTCAACCATATGGATCATCTTATACCGCCGTTCCAGGAACAAACGGATATTGTACCGGGGAAGAGATCACCAGTTTCCAGCCAATAGCCGCTACCTCTGGCACAAACCAGTTTACTTCAGGTAATGGCACGGCCGATGGCGGAAACGGAGGCGCATACAATACCGCTCAAAGTAAATTCCTGTCTGGAGAAGGCGGGAAAGGAGGAGACGCTGATTCCTCTCTGGACGGAAAAACATCTGTCAAAGCGTCTTATTCCGGCACATTTCCCTTTGGAACAGGAGGCGGTGGTGGCGCCTACCGCTGCTTTTATACCCTTGTAAATGCTACAACCACAGAGTATGTATCCCAGGGAGGAACTGGTGCTCCGGGAGGACAGGCAGCAGTTATCATCGAGCTCATTTTAGACGAACAATAAATCTGAATACAACAGGTTATAAAAGAAAGGAAAATTTATTATGACAAAAAAATATGCGTTTATTGATTACGGCGGACAGGTATTATCAATTGAGACCAGGTGCTCCTGCATTTACTGCAAAGATAAGCAGGATGGAGAATTATCCATTGAAGACGTCGTTCATCCAAGTTTGGTAGGACGGTATCAAGAAATTCCATCCGGTATTTCTGTAAAAGAGGGGATGCTTTTCTCAGACGGGACATTCAAAGAAAACCCCATTGCCCCCAGTACCAAAATCACACAGTTGGAAAACAGAATGTCCGCAACCGAAGACGCCCTTTTGGCCTTCATGATGATGTAATTTAAAAAATAATAGAAGGAGAATCGCTATGTATCAATTTATTTTAAACTGCTGGACGATGGGCAAAATCAAGTCGGAAGCAGATATTTACAATTTTATCAGTAAAGGCTTTATCACAGAAGAAGAAGCCAATATGATCCTTTCCACTCCCAAAAAATAACAAAGCGAAGGTGATGGGGCGTTCCCCGCTCCATCACCTTTTATATGAAATATGGAGTGACACTATATGATAAATATAATTGAAATCCAAGATCGGGAAGGTGGCATTTACCATCCAGTTACTGACGCTAAAGCGGTTAAGCTGCAAAACGGGGATAACCTTCAGCAAAAGGCAGAATCTCTGGACACACAAGTCGCCGGCAAAGTGGATAAAGTTGCTGGCAAAGGCCTTTCCTCTAACGATTATACAACAGCGGATAAAAATAAGCTATCCGGCGCTGCATCTTTAGACTCCCCTGTCTTTACTGGAACGCCCCAAGCACCCACCCCGGACATGTCCGACAGCAGTGCGCAAATCGCCACTACCGCTTTTGTAAAAGCGCAAAATTACGCAGCAAGCAGTCACACCCATACTGCCGCTGAGGTCGGTGCTGTAGATCAAAAAAATGTGCTGTCCAATGCAGACATTGAAAAAATTATAAATAGCTAAAGAGAGGATATTTATTATGAAATATTTAGATCAAAACGGCCTTTTATATCTCTGGCAGAAGCTGAAAACATTGCTTGGCGGAAAGGTCGACAAAGTAGAGGGCAAAGGCCTGTCAACCAACGACTATACCACAGCGGAAAAAAACAAGCTCTCCGGTATTGCAAGCGGAGCCAATAACTATACCCATCCTACTACCAGTGGAAACAAGCACATCCCCGCAGGAGGAGTATCGGGACAGATCCTCCGCTGGAGCGCTGACGGCACTGCAGTTTGGGGAGCGGACAATAATACCACATACACCGACGCCACCACCGAAAAGTCCGGTCTGCTGTCCGCTTCTGACAAAACCAAGCTGAACGGCATCGAAGAAGGCGCCAATAAAACCACAGTCGACAGCGCCCTGTCCGCTACAAGCACGAACCCGGTCCAGAACAAAGCCATCAATACCGCCTTGGGCAACAAGGTGGATAAAGTCAGCGGAAAAGGCCTGTCTGCTAATGATTACACCACGGCGGAGAAAAACAAACTAGCGGGGATTGCAGTGGGCGCAAACAACTATGTTCATCCCGCCAGTCATCCGGCAAATATGATCGTTCTGGAAACAATTGGCGGCCAGATGACATTGGACCAATTTACCAACCGCGGAGTTTGGGCGGACGATTGGAACGACGCGGTTACCCAAGGATTTTATTGTGGATACGCCGATGCGCCAAACGCCCCTACATTTTCCAATGGGTCATCCAACATGTATCTGTTCGGAATTGTGCTGAAAAATCCCCATGGCCCGACCAAACAGTACATAACCACTCCAGATGGAGAAGAAATAAAATATCGCTGTGCTGATTTCTCGAACAGCGTTTTAACCTGGGGAGAATGGAAACCACTGATCTCGGACGCAACATCGGCCAAAAGCGGCTTGTTATCCCCCGCTGATAAAACAAAGCTGGACGGCATTGCCGAAGGAGCCAACAAAATAACGGTAGACAGCGCCCTCTCTTCCACTAGCACAAATCCGGTGCAAAACAAGGCTGTGAAAGCGGCTTTGGATGCGAAAGAAGCAAGCTTTACTAAAAACAGCGCTTTTAACAAAAACTTTGGCACCGCCGCCGGAACTGTCTGCCAGGGAAACGACTCCCGTTTAAGTGACGCGCGTCCCGCCAATGGCGGAAATTCGTCCACTGTAAACGGACACAACGTACTTTCGGACGTTCCTGCCAATGCAGTTTTTACCGATACCACTTATTCTGTGGCAACGGCGTCAAAGGACGGACTGATGAGCAAGGCAGACTTTTCAAAATTAAGTGGATTCAGCGCAGCAAGCAACTATGCGCTTAAGTCGGACATCACAGGGGTGTATAAGTATAAAGGATCCAAGTCCACCGAAGCCGATCTTCCCACTACCGGGAATACCCTGGGTGATGTCTGGAACGTAGAAACCGATGGTCAGAACTACGCATGGGACGGTCAAAAATGGGACGGTCTCGGCGCAGTATTTGAAATTATCTCTATCACAAACGCAGAGATCGATACTATTTTTGCAAGCTAGGGGGAAATGATATGCCTTATCTAGATCAGACGGGGCTTAGCCATCTCATACAAAAGATAAAAACTCTGTTTGATAAAAAAGCCGACCTTGCTTCCCCATCATTTACCGGGGCGCCCAAGGCTCCCACGCCCGCCAGCAGTAACAACAGCACCCAAATTGCGACAACTGCTTTTGTCAAAGCACAAAACTATGCATCAGGAAGCCATACTCATTCGGCAGCGACCACCAATACGGCCGGATTTATAAGTGCCTCGGATAAAACAAAGCTGGACGGGATTGCAGCAAATGCAAACAATTACGCTCATCCATCCACTCATCCCGGTACAATGATTACTACTTCTGACGGAAGAAACGTCGAAGAAATTTTTGCCAATGCAAAATCGGTTACAGATTGGAACGACGCAATAAGACCTGGGTGGTTTTACAGCAACAGCAGCGCAGCTAATAAGCCGCCCAGCCCTGTTTCTGATGATTGGTTTGGAGAAGTATTTGTTTATTTTGGAGATATTAAACAGATTTTAACACCAAAAATGATAAGCGCTGATGTAAGAATAGAAAGATGGGTTCGCACTAGAAATACAAGTGGAACCTGGTCCTCTTGGACACAAAGTTTTGCCGAAGCTACTACATCTAAGTACGGATTGATGTCTAGTGCAGATAAGGTAAAGCTGAACGGAGCAGCGCCTATAGCTTCTCCCGCTTTTACCGGCACGCCGACTGCCCCTACTGCGGCTACTTCTGCCAATAGTACCCAAATCGCGACTACCGCTTTCGTAAAAGCGCAGAATTACGCTGTGGGAAGCCATACACACTCTGCAGCGACCACTAGTGCAGCTGGATTTATGAGTGCCGCGGACAAAACAAAGCTAAACGGGATTGCAACAAACGCCAACAATTATGTGCACCCCACTACCAGCGGAAATAAACACATTCCTTCCGGCGGAAGTGCAGGGCAGATCCTTAAATGGATTGACGATGGTACTGTGGCCTGGGGCAATCTGGCAGGTTCGGAACCGACATTGGTGACCGACTGGAACGATGCCACAGAGACCGGTTTTTATTACAGCGCCAACAATGCCGCCAACTCTCCGCAGCTAAGCAGTTCCGATTACCTCGGCATCGTTATAGCTCGCGGCAATTATGTAAAACAGTATGTCACCTCTGCGGTGGGAATAGAATGTGCCGTTCGCTTCGATCATGGAGCCGGTTTTTATGCATGGCAGTCCCCACTTCCAAATGCAACAACTGCGAAAAACGGTCTCATGTCCTCTTCTGACAAAGCAAAAGTAGACGGCGCAGCACCTTTGGCGTCCCCCACCTTCACAGGTACTCCCAAAGCGCCAACACCCTCAGCTTCTACAAACAGCACCCAAATTGCCACCACCGCTTTTGTCAAAAGTCAAGGGTATGTGACAAGCAGTCATAGTCACAGTGCAGCGACCACAAGTGCGGCAGGCTTTATGAGTGCTGCGGACAAAATAAAACTAAACAGTGTCACCACTTTCGTTTATAATAATCCTACCCTTTCCTCCCTTGGCAGCGACATTTTAATGAAAATCACCGCAGCCTCAAATCCCAACAATGCAAAAAGTGTAAAAATTGTAGTGACCGGCAACGTGACGCTGGGGACATTGAACGCGAACAAAGCGTATATGGATTTTGGAAGCAGCTTGGACATCCCTGTTCATATTGATTGGAGCAACGCTGTTTTTCCACAGATGAACACCAACACAGAAAACATCACTCTCATTCGTCACACCGGCGTCAATACCGTTTACCATGAGGGGCTGACTATTCGTGCTGCGGCAAATGATTCTTTGAATAACGGGACAACTTGTATCGAAAATGCAGGCGAGGGCGATATTATCATCTATAATTGTGATTTGACAAGCGTGGATACAAGGGGGGCACTGACTGGTGGAGTTACTATTCGCCACACTGGAGCAGGCAAAACATTTGTCGATAACTGCCGTCTCCAATACTATAAGTGGGGGAGAAACATTGCAGTAAATCATGCTTCTGCTCAAGTTTTTATTCACAATTCCATATTGAAACAGTTAGTGGAGCTATCCGGAAAAGGAATTGACATTTCCAGCGCTGAAAAAGTATGTATCAGTAACTGTGTCAGCGAAGGCGGCCTAGAGGCCAGCAACTGTAATTTATCCATCATCAATTCAGCCATCCATCATGGTACAGCCGTCAGCGCAACTGCTACCGCAAACATCGATAACTCATGGTTATATCACTATAATGAAAACACCGCTTACAACGGTGTAATGGCGGGGCTGAGTGTGGCAGGAAAAGCTAATATTACAAATTCTATATTTATAGGAAAATCATCGTATAATAGCTCTAATTTATCCAATGGGGGCTGCGGTGTATACCTGAACGGCGCTACGGCGAAGTTATCCGCCTCCAATTGTACCTTCCGAGGCTATAAGCACTCCTCCAATACAGCCGGCTTTGGCTTAGGAATTGGAGCCTCCTCTAACATTACCGCAAACACCTGTATAGTACTGCATGGATGCCGGTTTGACCGTGTCGCTATCAGCAGCAGAACGCAAACAGCCGACATCACAGTGGGAACTTCCTCCGTTTGCCCTAAATACAACATTGTGGGCTGCAGCTTTTATAGCTCCACCGTTTCCTTAGGGGGTTCCAATATTTCTTCCACCACTACCACCAATAAGTACATGCCCTCCTACTCAAACTTTTTCTCCCAAACTTCATAAGGGGATTCTGCCATGATTGAATTTATTACACATTACTGGCTGGAAGCCGTTTTCAGTGCTACGCTCGCAGGTTTCGGCATCGCCTACCGAACACTCTCCAAAAAAGTGAAAGAGCAGGATGCTATCAAGCACGGTATCGTCGCACTTTTGCGGGACCGGATCATTCAGACTTACAATCATTACATGGACAAAGGGTACTGCCCCATCTACGCCCTCGACAACATCCACAGCCTCTACGAACAGTACCAAAACCTTGGCGGGAACGGAACCGTCACCCGCCTGATGGAGGAAATTGAAAAAATCCCCACTGAGCGGAGAGAGGAGCAACTGTGAGATTTTTATGGGAACGGCTGAACCGCCTTCTGACCATAAAAAGTATCATTACACTGGTTTTGACGGCAGTTTTCGCTGTGCTCACCCTGAAAGGAGCCGTAAACACTGAACAGTTTATGACGGTTTTTACCACTATCATCGCCTTTTATTTCGGAACGCAGGCAAAAAAGGACTAACCCGTTGTCATATCTGCACGAGGAGGTGCAACCAATGAAAACTATATTCTGTGGAACATTCAAAGTAAGCCAGCCTTACGGTCCCGGGCATGGGGGCTTAGATATGGTCGGTATCGACAGTCCCGACATCATTAGCCCTGTTACGGGTACCATTATGTCTTCCACCATCATCCCCAAGTCAAGCGGAAACATTACTTGGGAATGGGGGAACTACGTGAGGGTGGACGACAGTTCCGGCAACCGGTATTATTTCTGTCACATGGATTCTCGGGCCGTCAAGGTCGGAGATAAAGTGAAAACCGGTGACAAACTTGGTGTAATGGGGAATACTGGTCTGAGCTTCGGCAATCACTGCCATTTTGAGACTCGCACCAAGGGAAATATCCGTACAAACCCCGCTGCTTTTTTGGAAATTCCAAACAAATGTGGTACTTATACTCCCGACGAGGAACCCATAAAATGGGTGAAGACAGCAGAAGGCTGGACCTATGGGGGACTGAAAAACGCTTGGAAAAAAATTGACAATCGTTGGTACTGGTTTGACAAAAACGGAATTGCTGTCACCGGTTTGCAGCTCATCAACGGAAAGGCTTATGCCTTTGCAGACAAGTCCTTCCGCAGCACTGTCAAGGAGTGCCAGCTCATCATGACCGATCAAAACGGCGCAATCATTTAATAATAAAATCGGGAAGCAATGTGTTTTTGCTTCCCGATTTTTGATTTTGTTTGTCAGCATTTTCTCCATAATCTAGCAAATATTTATTTAAAAAATTTCCTCTCTTTCCATCAAACTCATATTGCATGAAAGCGCACATAATGTTAAAATAATAACAAGAATAAAAAGGAGGAGCATCATGAGAGGAATTTATTCATCCGTTACCGATATACGCCGCAAAGTTTTCACCGAAGTCGCCCGTCTCGCCTATGAGGGCGGCGACTATTCCCGGATGGAAGAACTACCTTATAAGATTGTTCCCGGCGAAGTTGCCACCTACCGGGACAGTATTTTTTTGGAGCGGGCCATTGTCGGCGAGCGGCTGCGGCTTTCCATGGGTCTCCCCCTTCGCCCTATTGACGAGCACGCGCCGATTTCAGAGGGAGTTAATGAAAGCGCCATCGCCGAAAAGTATTACGATCCGCCGCTGGTAAACATTATCAAGTTTGCCTGTAATGCCTGTCCGGACAAAGTGTTTAAAGTCACCGATTGTTGCCAGGGCTGCTTAAACCACCCCTGCACCGAGGTCTGCCCTAAAGGTGCTGTCAGCATTCGGCACGGCAAATCAGTCATTGACCAGGACAAATGTATCAAATGTGGCCGCTGCAAAGATGTCTGCCCCTATGGCGCCATCCTTAAAATGGAGCGTCCCTGCGCCAAAGCCTGCGGCATGGACGCAATCGGTTCCGATGAGCTGGGCCGCGCTGTGATCGACTACGATAAATGCGTGTCCTGCGGGATGTGCATCGTAAACTGCCCCTTTGGTGCCATTTCTGACAAGGGCCAGATTTTCCAGCTCATCCATTCCATCAAGGCTGGCGATCGGGTCATCGCCATCGTCGCCCCCGCTTTTATCAGTCAGTTTGGGCCGGATATGACTCCGGAACGGCTCAAAGGTGCTATGAAGCAGTTGGGTTTCGACGACGTGGTGGAGGTAGCAATCGGGGCCGACCTCTGCACCATCGAAGAGGCCAAGGACTTCATCCGAGATGTGCCAGAAAACCAACCTTTTATGGCAACCTCCTGCTGCCCTGCCTGGTCGGTGATGGCGAAAAAGCTTTTTCCCGAATTGGCTCCCTATATCTCCATGGCGTTGACTCCCATGGTGCTCACCGCCCGCCTGATGAAAAAGGAGCACAAAAACTGTAAGGTTGCTTTCATCGGCCCTTGTTCTGCAAAAAAGCTGGAGGCCAGCCGTCGTTCGGTTCGCAGCGGTGTGGATTTCGTACTGACCTTCGAAGAAATTATGGGCATGTTCGAGGCCAAAGGGGTAAAATTTGATCAAATTGATACTTCTCATCCTCTGGAGGAGGCTACCGCCGCAGGAAGAGGCTTTGCAGTCAGCGGAGGAGTTGCCAGCGCCGTCGTTGACGCGGTGAAGCGTCTCGACCCCACCAAAGAAATCCCTGTTCAAGCTGCGCAGGGCCTTCACGACTGCCGCAAGATGCTCATGGTGGCCAAAGCTGGAAAATTAAATGGCTATTTGCTGGAAGGAATGGCCTGCCCCGGCGGATGTGTCGCAGGTGCGGGAACGTTACAGCCTATCAACAAGGCCACCGCCAGTATCAACCAATACAAAAAGCAGGCCAAGGACAAAAACGCCCTGGATAACAAATACAAGATCACCCTAAGTCTTTTGGATTAAAAGCATTGCCGCCGGTTCTGTAAAAGAACCGGCGGTTTTTTCTTAATACACATTACTGTTTGGCCAATAATAGGGTAATTACATCACAATAAATAACAATGCAGGCATGGCATTCGCAACGCAGCAACCGCATCTGTGACATTTCCATACAAAAACGGATGAAAAGCGTTTTCTGCTTTTCATCCGTTGGCTTTTTAGTTCTCCGTTACTGGTTTTTTCTTACTGCTGCGGCCAAAACCGCCTGTTTGAGTTCTCCCTCCATCTTCTGGAGTTCCTGCTCGGCGGCCAGCCGTTTGGCCTTGCCCTCGTCCTGAATCCGCACCACCTCATTGATGGTGGTGATGAGATCGCTATTGGTCTGACGCAAGGTCTCAATATCTACAATACCCCGCTCGCTCTCTTTGGCAATCTCGATGGTGCCGGTTTTCAACATCTCACTGTTTTTCTTTAAAAGTTCGTTTGTCATATCGGTCACTTGCCGCTGGGCCTGCAAGGCAGCCTTTGCGTTATTGAGGCCCAGTGCGATGACGATCTGGTTCTTCCACAGGGGGATAGAGTTCATAATCGTGGACTGGATTTTATCCGCCAGCTGGGTTTCGTTGCTCTGAAGCATCCGGATCTGTGGTGCCATCTGAATGGAAATCATACGGGAAAGCATCAAGTCATTTAGCTTTTTGTCAAACCGTACTACCACGTCCTTCATGTCCCGTAATGCCTGCAAATCATTCTGATCACCGGTCGCCTCAGCCTTGGCCGCAAGTTCCGGAATCGTCACATCATTGATCTCTTTAAGCCGCTCTTTTCCCGCAATGATGTAAAGAGAAATCTCCTTAAAATACTCGGCGTTTTTTTCGTAAAGCTGGTCAAACATAGCCACGTCTTTAATGAGCTGTCGCTTGTGATCCTCCAGCTTATGGACAATGGTATCTACGTTGGCATTGACTTTATTGTATTGGGCCATAGTTTTCTCAAACTGGCGTTTCATACTGGTAAAAAAGCCCTTTTTCTGCGCTGCCGTATCAAATTCCCCTATTTCCACCACCAGATCCGTTAGAAGCTTGCCCTGCTCGCCCAAATCCTTGGTACGGTAGTTGTTGAGCATCGAATCAGAAAAAGCAGAAATTTTGCTTTGAGCGGGTGCGCCGTACTGGACCAGAACCGTCGAATCGGTCACATCAATGCTTTTGGCGAACTCTTCCACCATTTTCCGTTCTTCCGGGGAAAGATTTTTGATGTCGAGAGAACTTTCCGCCTTTTCGGCAACCAATTCTCGGGGCTCAGGATTTACTGTTTCCATAGTCGGGAGCACCAGCTCCGGCATTTTTGCTTCGCTCATTGTCTTTTCTCCTTACTCTGATGGATTTTGTTATTTCAAACACCAAGAAACGAGAATACCGGCGGCTACAACAGCCAAAAACACGGCAGTTCCCAGCAAAATTCGCTTTGTTTTTGAATTCATCGTCCGTTTCCTTTCTGTTGGGAAGGCCAATTGCTTCCTATCAGTCCCGCACTTTGCAGGGACTGGTTCATCACCTTGATGTCGGCAGACAGATCTAGGATATCATTTTCAAACAGACTTTCCCGCAGCCGTTCCATGGCTTCTCCGATATCAAAAAAAACTTTTCGCACCATTTCCTTACTTTCAGATTCCACACGGTTTTCCTCAAGTTTACTGTAACGGGCCAGGATACTTCCAAAAACCGGTAAATAGTAAGAAAAAAAATCTGCAGCTGGATGGATGCGTTGTGGCTCTTCCTCCAGTGTACTCCAGATTCTTTCCATCTTTTCCCGGACTGAGGCAGCCTCGGCATAGACAGACTCATCCTGAATCTTGGACAAGTAGTCGTCAATGAAGCAGAGCTGTTTTTTACCTTCTTTTAAAAGGGATTCCTCATCAGCTCCCTCTGAAGGCTTCACCGCAACTGTCACCGTCCTCTGCGGACGATTGATAAACCAAAGGAGCAAGAATAAAATCATTCCACAGACGATAGATACCATCATATTGCCGCCGAACAAGTAAATTAATGCCCCGCCAACGATACCCAGTGCACCCGTCGCCAAAAGGGCCTGCCGTTTCATCCTCCCGCCTCCTCATAATTCATTGATTTTATGTGTTTGTCCGAAGTTAAATACATATCATTTCTAGTTATTATACCATACTTATTTTCTATGCAAGAAGCCCGGTTTTGATCGTCCTTCGGCAGGCAAAATTGAGAACGAAGTCCTCAAAGCGATTTCTTCTTGATAATCGCAGTTTACTGCGATTATTATACCACGCCTAAATTTCGATATCAACTACCCCTTGCCGCCTTTTCTAAACCCTAGGCATACCAAAAAGGAGACGGGATTTGCTCCGTCTCCTTTAAAATTCTAGTCTGCAAGGTAGGATTTCACCATTGCCTGCAACAATTCGTCGCGGTCGATTTTGCGAATCAAGCTTCTTGCGTTGTTGTGGGTGGTGATATAGGTCGGATCCTCCGACAGAATGTACCCTACGATCTGACTGATGGGGTTGTAGCCTTTTTGTTTGAGAGCATCGTAAACCTCAGTAAGGATGCGGTGCATTTCCAGCTCTTTGTCATCCGGTACCGTAAAGGTCATCGTCTTGTCGTACATAATTTCACCTCGCAAAAATTTGACAGCAGCGTCATCCGCTACAAGATACACTTTTTCTGCACGACAAACATCGTACATCTCTTTCATTATAGCGCATCTGTTCTCCATTTACAAGGGGACTACTGCCTCAAATTCACATTTATTTTTGAAAGTTCTTTAAAAATTTTGTTGACAGCACCATCACATTCCTCTACTGTCAGCGTTCTGTCGGAAGCCCTCATCACGATGGAATAGGAAACGCTTTTTTTACCTTGCGGCACCTGAGCGCCCTCATATACGTCGAAGAGCTTCACTTCCTCGAGAATATTGGGAATGGCACGTTTAATTGCTTTTTCAATTTCGATGATTGGCAGGCCTTTATCGGCTAACAGTGACAAATCGCGGCTGGAAGCCGGGAATTTGGGCAGCGGCTTGTATGTTTTTACACCATCTGCCAGACGGAACATAGCCTTCAAATCAAATTTGCCCAAATACACCTTAGTACCGATATCGTAGTTCTCCGTCACAGCGGGATGCACCTCGCCAAAGATACCAAGCATTTCCCCATCCTTCAAAATACGGGCAGTACGACCGGGATGAAAGGTGGGATCGTCGGTAACAGGCTCGATATCCCAACCTTTAATGTCACCGGCGTCCAGAAGGCCTTCCACAATGCCTTTCAGGGAATAGAAATCCTCATCTTCGCCGTAAAGGCCGATAGTGACCTGGGGATTCTCTTCTGGAAGGGTATCGTCTCCGGTGGGAATATATTCGTTGCCGATTTCATAAAAGGCACCTTGGGCATTTCTATTATTGTAGTTTGTTTTGATGACTTCCAGCATAGAGGGCAAAACAGATGTCCGCATAACACTGGTGTCCTCACCTAGAGGATTTAGAATTTTTACTGACTCCCGAAGCTTGCTGTCAACAGGCAAATTCATCCGATCGTATTCCTTGGGGCTGACAAAGGAAAAGGTCATCACCTCGTAACAACCCAGAGCCAACATATTCTGCTCAATGGTACGCTGGTACTTCTGGGAGGCGCTGAGGCTTCCCTCGCTGCTGCCGCGGAGCTTAGAAACGGGGATTTTATCGTAGCCGTAGATGCGGGCCACTTCCTCGGCAATATCGGCTTTGTTATGGATGTCGATGCGGTAGCTGGGGGAAACCACCTGATTTCCGTCAAAGGTAAAGCCCAGGCTTAGGAGAATCTCCCGCATCCGGCTCTCCGAGATGTCGGTACCCAAAAAGCGATTGATGCCGTCTGGGTCAAAAGGAACTCTTGGAGCGGGCAGCATATTGCCCTTTTCGTCGATGACGCCGTCCACTACTTCGCCGCAGCCCAACATCTCAATAAGCTCACAGGCGCGAAGCAGCGCGTCCATGGTTCCTTCTGGATCCAGGCCCTTCTCAAACCGGGAAGAGGATTCGGTCCGCAGACCAATAGCCTTAGCGGTACGACGAACATTAGCGCCGTGGAAACAAGCCGATTCGAACACAACAGTGTTTGTATCATCGTTGATGCCGCTATACTCGCCGCCCATAACGCCTGCTACAGCGGAAGGTTTCTCCTCGTCGGCGATGACGAGCATGGATTCGTTCAAAGGACGCTCGATGCCGTCCAGAGTGGTGATCGTCTCACCCGGCTTTGCATTGCGGACGACGATTTTGCCGCCTTTTACATATTTCAGGTCAAAAGCGTGCATAGGCTGGCCGTATTCCAGCATGACGTAGTTTGTGATGTCCACCAAATTGTTGATGGGCCGCACGCCGCTGGCACGAAGCCGCTCCCGCATCCAGCGGGGAGAAGACTCGATTTTAACGTTTTTCACCACTTTGGCGCTGTAGCGATAGCAAAGGTCTTTGTTATCCACTGTGACGGATAGATAGTTTTTGATATCGCCGCCTGCACCCTTTACCTCTGGCGCTTTGATATTGATGGGCAGGCCGAAGGTCGCCGAAGCCTCTCTTGCAAGGCCGATAACTGACAGGCAGTCGGGACGGTTAGAGGTAATCTCAAACTCAACGCAAGTGTCGTTCAATCCGATGGCGTCGGCAACGTCGTCGCCGGGTTTGCAATCCTCTTCAATAAGAAAAATACCGTCTTCGATGGCATAGGGGAAATCGTGGGCCGTCAAATTGAGTTCCCCTAAAGAACACATCATCCCCTGGCTTAAAACGCCGCGGAGCTTGCCCTTCTTGATTTTTACGCCGTTTGGCAAAGTGGAGCCATCCAACGCGCAGGGCACCAAAGCGCCGGGTACGACATTGGAAGCGCCGGTGACGATCTGGATAGGCTCGTCCCTGCCCACGTCAATCTGGCAAATTACCAGTTTGTCGGCGTCGGGATGTTTTTCTACGCTCAAAACTTTTCCGACCACAACATTACAGATCTCGTCATTTTCACTGGCATAACCCTCCACTTTGGAACCGCTCATGGTCATGGCGTCGGAAAATTCCTTGGGAGTTCCTGTATAATTTACATAGTCTTTTAACCATCTCATGGATAAATTCATGTTAATATTCATTCCTTTCTGGAAATTAGAGTTTGAAAAACCGCTCTCAACCCCCGTTCTTTAGGCTTCGGCAATTATTAGAACTGATTGAGAAAACGCAGGTCGTTTTCGTATAAAAGACGCAAATCGTCGATGGCATACTGCCGCATGACAACGCGCTCCAACCCTAAGCCAAACGCAAAGCCGCTGTAAACCTCAGGGTCGATACCACAACCTTTTAATACGTCGGGATGCACCATACCACAGCCTAAAATCTCAATCCAGCCCTCACCTTTGCAGAGGCGGCAGCCCTCGCCGTGGCAGGCAAAGCACATGATGTCAACCTCAGCTGACGGCTCGGTGAAAGGAAAGTGATGAGGTCTGAAGCGGAGCTGTGCTTCCTCCCCGTAGAGCTTTTTAAGAAAGGTTTCCAGAGTACCTTTCAAATCCGCCATAGTGACGCCCTTGTCAATGACCATGCCCTCAATCTGATGGAACAAAGGCGAATGAGTGGCGTCCACAGCATCGGAACGGTAAACCCGTCCGGGAGAGATCATCCGGATGGGCGGCTTCTGATTCTCCATAACGCGAATCTGCACCGGAGAAGTCTGAGTGCGCAGCACGATGTTGTCTGAGACGTAAAAGGTGTCCTGGGTATCACGCGCAGGGTGGTCTTTAGGGATATTCAATGCCTCGAAATTATAGTGGTCGTATTCTACCTCAGGGCCTTCCGCTACAAAAAAGCCCATTCCCAGAAAAATTTCTTTAATTTGGTTCATCACGACAGTGTTAGGATGAGCTTTACCGAGCGCACGTTTTTTGCCCGGCATGGTCACGTCCAATGTCTCTTTCTTGAGCCGATGGTTCAGTTCTAGCTGGGCCAGTTCCTTTTGGCGGGCAGCAAGAGCTTCCTCCAAAGCGGAGCGAACCTCGTTTGCCACCTGTCCGATGACAGGCCGCTCCTCGGCGCTCAATTTACCCATTTGTTTCAAAATAGCGGTCAGTTCGCCCTTCTTGCCCAGTATTTTGACCCGGATGTCGTCCAGTTCTTTTGCGTTTAAGCAGCTTTTGAGTTTTTCAAGACCCGCCTGCTTGATTTGTTCCAGTTGTTCGCGCATCATAATCACCATTCCTTTTCAAATTGTTGCGGTTCGCAGTATTTTACTGCGAATTTGTCCCCTTTTTGTGGCGAAAGAAACAAATTTTGCTGCAAAAATATTTCACAGCATTTTTAATACTTCGTGATTTTGCTATTTGCCTTTTTTGCAAACAAAAAAGCCCCCGTCCCACATGGGACGGAAGGCTCTGCTTTCCGTGGTACCACCCAAATTCCCGTTCAGCACAGAAACGGGCACTTCGAAAGCCCTGTAACGGGGGCAATACCCGTCATCCCCTACTGCAAAAACTTCAGGGACGCCGCTCACAGGCGAAATTTCACGCAAATCCTCTGCTTAAACGAGCTTACAGCCGATGACCCGCTCTCTCTGGAAGAAGGAAGGCGCTACTGAACCTGGTCGATGCGTTTCAATATTAGATTTATTATAGCACTCCGGCGTGGAAAAAGCAAGGGATTTTTATATATTATACCTTTCCAGGAACATTCCGGTAGATTTTGGGTTATGGGGCTGATGCTTACGATTTTACGATCGGTGTAAGGTATGGGCCATTGCAAACAGCTCCTAAGTTAACAAATTGTATTCTGTTTTACCTGTTATGCCGTCTCGGAAGACTCCGGAGTGCTCTGCTGAGAGTCCTCTGATACGGATTCCGGGCCATCCGAAGTCTCATCGGACGAAATGCCGCTTGCATCCGGGGCGTTGTCGTTGCCCGGCTCCAAATTCGAAACATCGTTGTCCGGCTCGGTGTTCGACGGCCCATCGGTGACGGCGTTTGCCACCGCATAAATCTGATACTCGCCCTTGTCGTTTTCCTTAAGGGTGTACTGCATAATTTTTTCCGGCTCTGGCTCATATTTCTTGCCGGTGACGTCTCCCTGCCACGCCAATCCGGGCGGAATGTATCCCACCGTCAGCAAGTAGCTGTCCTCCACTTTTTTCACTTCCTCCACCTTGGGGGTGTAGGGCAAAACGTGAGGTGTGGCCGGGAAAATATAACTTTTCGTCTCCGAGTTATAGGTAATCATCAGTTCAGTGTCCCCCACCGTCTCGTGGGTGTACTGCACGTCGCCAAAGAGCTGCTTGATCTGCACCTCGATGTCGCTTTGAGGCACTGTGATAAAATTGAATTCGTCGATAGGGTATTTGGATGTGTCCTGTGTCATGATAAACCGCCACACACCTGCCGTGATGATGGTGGTGTTAGTTGCCTTATCCGGGCTCTCAAAGGGTGGGGGATCCTGCATGACCACCGGACTGATAAACCAGGCCATTTCTTCTTTTTCCTTGGAACCACTGGCTATGTTTCCGATAAAATTAGCAGCAAAGATAATACTAGCTATAAGGCCGATGACGGCAAAAATCAAAACGACTCCGCCAAATATCATCTTTTTGTTGATGGGCTTTCGTGTTTTCGTTTCCAATGGTTTTCCTCCTATTGGACGGGGCTACCGAATCTGGCCGTCCCCGAGAATTTTATACTTGATGGAAGTAAGCTCTTTTAATCCCATAGGGCCTCTCGCATGGAGCTTCTGAGTGGAAATGCCGATCTCGGCTCCCATGCCGAATTCACCGCCATCGGTAAACCGGCTGGAAGCATTCACATACACCGCCGCCGCGTCAACTTCGTTGAGAAACTTCTCAGCGGCGCTCAAATTGTTCGTCACAATGACCTCAGAGTGGCCAGTACCGAACCGGTCGATATGAGAGATGGCCTCGCTGACCCCCTGAACCACTTTGACTGAGATGACATAGTCGAGAAATTCTTTACCGTACTCCTCATCGGTGGCATCCAAGGCATCCGGAACAATAGCCCTCGTTTTCTCACAACCATACCATTTGACGTTGTGGGCGTCCAGGCGTGTCTTGACAAGGGGCAGAAACGCCGCCGCGATGCTCTCGTCCACCAAAAGGGATTCCTCGGCGTTGCAGACCGAAACCCGATCAGTTTTGGAATTTTCCACGATGTTTGCAGCCATCTGCAAGTCGGCCGACTGCTCTACATAGACATGGCAATTGCCCACGCCAGTCTCGATGACCGGCACTGTCGCATTCTTGACCACCGCCTGAATGAGCCCCGCCCCCCCTCTGGGGATAAGAACATCCAGATAACCGTTGAGCTGCATCATGCCGTTTGCCGTCTCCCGGGAAGTGTCCTCCACCAGCTGGATAATATCGGCGGGCAGGCCGCACTGGGTCACCGCCTGCCGCATGACGTAGCTGAGGGCTTTATTGGAATTGATAGCCTCCTTGCCACCTCTGAGGATCACCGCATTGCCGGATTTGAGACAGAGCACCGCCCCATCCACTGTGACGTTAGGGCGGCTTTCGTAAATGATGCCCACAACCCCCAGAGCCACCCTGGTTTTCAGAATCTGCAGTCCGTTGGGGCGGGTAATACCACTTTCGACCACACCGACCGGATCGTCCAGTGCGATGAGCTTCCGCACTGCCTGGCATATCCCATGAATGCGGGGCTCGGTCAGGGTCAGCCGATCGATAAGGCCTTCGCTCATCTCATTCTGCCGCCCATTTGCGATATCTACGGCATTTTGCTCGAGAATATAATTTCTCTGTTCCCAGAGGGCAGACGCAATGGCCTCCAGGCAATCGTTTTTCCGTTTGGTGGACGCATTTCCAATGGTTTTGGAAACCTCCTTGGCCCTGCGGCCCAATTCTTCTATGTAAGTCATTTGGTCGCTCCTTTCTTGCCGCCGATGAAAGTACCGATGGCTTCGCCGTCAAACAGTCGATAGAGCGCTTCCGGGCTGCTTCCTTTCATGATGACGGTGGGAAATCCTTCGTCCAGTCCGATTTGAGCAGCACTGAGCTTTGTCACCATGCCGCCGGTGCCCAGATGGCTCCCTTCCCCGCCGGCCAAGGCTTTTACTCCGTCGTTGACCTCCTCAATCTGGGAGATCAACTCGGCATCGTCGTAAACCCTGGGATTTTTGGTAAACACTCCGTCCACATCGGTGAGGATGACGAGCAGATCGGTCTGACAGAGGCTCCCCACAATAGCCGAAAGGGTGTCATTGTCGCCGAACTCGATTTCCTCGGTAGAAACAGTGTCGTTTTCGTTGACGATGGGGATGATGCCGAAGTGGAGCAAGTTCATCAGGGTGTTGACAACGTGAGTTTTACGATTTTCGCAGTCTATGATGTCCCGTGTCATGAGCACCTGGGCCACCGTGTGGTTATACTCGGAAAAATACTTGTCATAGCAGTACATCAGCTCGCACTGGCCAATGGCTGCACAAGCTTGCCGCACCGGGATGTCCGCTGGCCGCTCCTTGAGACCTATCTTCCCCGCTCCGACACCGATGGCGCCGGAGGAAACCAGAATGATCTCTTTTCCCGCGTTTTTCAGATCGGAAAGAACCTTTACCAGCCGCTCCATCCTCTGGATATTTAAAAGCCCTGTTTGATGAGCCAAAGTGGATGTCCCCACCTTGACTACAATTCGTTTGGCGTCCGCTGCTTGTTCAATCATGATTTTTACTCCTTTAGGAATTTCGTTCTAGTTTTGTCATCAGATATTTCGCGTAAATGGCAAGCGATGCCTGCATATACGGATTGATAAATAAAAACGGCACCAGAAGCGGCACCAGAAGCAGCCATGGTACAAAGGAAAGGTAGACCGACAAAGTGAGCTGAATATTCCCCTTCATGCCCCGCACAGACAGCTTGAGGCACTCGGAGACGCTTTTATGGCTGCTGACGAAAAGGTATCCCGCCAAAAAATACCGCAGGGAAAAGCCAAATACAAATAGGGCTGCCGCTAGTGAGATCAGACATAGCAGGGGAATCATCAGCAGCCGGGCGATCACTGCGCCGGGCGACTCATAGCCTCCCATATATCGGATTCCCACAAAGATAGCAAAAGACGGCAGATACGCTAGAACCCCTACTCCAAGCACCCGTACTCCAATAGCCAACTTTAAAAGCAGCGAACGGAAAAAACGCCGGATGCTGTGAAAACAGTCAAAAATAGTGGAAAGTGCCGGCGAGTCGCCGCTCACCTGCCGCAGATACCACTTGGTGGCGCCGTAGTGGAGAGGTACCGTGACGATGAAGCTGATGAGGGCGAACAGCGCCGCCATCAGAACAAAGGGCGTTCTCACTTCCAAAGTGCCCCTGTAGAGATCCAGCTTTCCTCCTCCGCTCAAAAAATCGATGTGGAGAAATGAGCCAAAAAACTGCTCCAAAAGCAGAAACAGCAAATGAACGCCGCAAATAAACAGCAAAATTGCAGTGGCCTTTCCCCAGGAATTCCGAAGGCTTACTAAGGCGTCTTTCTTGATTTTCTTACGCAATTCCATGGTTAGTATGGTTCCTTTCCTGGGTTATTCGTTTGGCGAGCCGTCTGCTTCCACGTCGAAAATCCCGTAACCCATCGGTTCTGAAAAATCGTCTCTTTGATAAGGGAGCGGGTCGAATACCTCAAAGATGTGATCCCGCTGCCAGAGCTGTGCATTTAAAAGCGCCGTGTATCCGTGTCCATTTTCCACCGTCCAATAGAGGGGTTCCCTTTTGGGGTATCCAAACATGGACAGCAGGTTCATCATCACGCCGCCGTGGGTGACGACCGCCGCCTCCCGAACGTGGTTTTTCATCATATCGGCCACCACTTCATCGAGGCCCTCTCCGCAGCGAGCAATAAAGGTCTTCATATCCTCGGCTCCTTCGGGAACCATTTTCATTCCGCCCTGTGCCCACCGGACAAAATCCGGATCGCTTTTCAGCTCCTCAATGGACTTTCCTTCGAAGCGTCCGAAATCGTACTCCCTTAAATTGGAGACTATGTGTATCATACGGTCCGGATACAGCATCTCAGCCGTATCTAAACAGCGCTGCAAAGGCGATGTATATACCTTCTGTACGTCAGGATATTCACACTCCGCCTGTAGCTTATGAAGAGCTTCCTTTCCTTCCCCGCTCAATGGGAGATCGGTAGAACCGATATAACGTCCCTCTTCGTTGCCTTCAGTCAATCCATGTCGTATGAAATAAATTTTATAGGAAATCAAGTTGTCAGCCTCCGTCGACTGGGAGCTTTCATAAGTCCCATCTATTTTTATGCCTGATTGACAGACTCCATAATATTATAATATATATGGCACAAAGCCGCAAGCATTGCAATGGTTTAAAATGGCATTTTATCCCCAATAACCGCACAGCGGCTATTCCATTAGACATTATTATAGTACAACATCAACAAAAAACAACGCCTTCACCAAAAATTCAGCAAAAATTAATATCATATTCGACAAAAATTTTTTAATGTGTCGAAACCTCTTTACATTAGGTAGGCTTTGTTATATAATTTACTGTACGTTGACCTGTCGAATTTTACAACCTAAACGCACCATTGAGAGATAACAAACGATTTTTGTAAGATGCCGCGTCAATTGGAATCCATCACAAAAACTGGAGGACTGCTGTCATGAATTCTGACTTTCCGAGAATACTCACTCTGCTGAGAAAAGAGCGCGGGATCAGCCAAAAACAGGCGGCTTCGGAACTTAGTATCTCTCAGGCCCTGCTTTCCCATTACGAGAAAGGCATCCGTGAATGCGGACTGGATTTCGTTGTGCGGGCGGCCGACTATTACCACGTTTCCTGTGACTTCTTATTGGGTCGCTCCCCGGAACGGACCGGGGCCACCTTATCAGTTGAGGATATTCCCGAGCCGGAAAACGCATCTCAAGACAACCGTATGCGCGGAAGCATTCTCCCCACCTTGAATAAAAAGCTGATTTTTAACTCTCTCAATATTTTATTCGATTTTCTTCAAAAAATCAACTGCAAAGAATTGACCTCTAAAATTTCCGACTTTTTAATGCTTTCCGTCTACCGGATGTTCCGGTCAGTTTACGGCGTCAACCCGAAAAACGAGCAAAGCCTTTTCACTATCTCCAAGCACTTGTACAGCGCAAAATCTCTGGCCGCTATGGCGGAACTGGAGGCAGAAATAAATGCCCTGGCTTCTGGTGAGGATCATAAGAAGCTTATTCCGGCCGATGTGCGGGAGAGTCTGAATGTCACTACTGAAAACCTCTCCTCCGATTATCCACAGTATGCGACCTCGCTGCTGAATTTAGTGCAGAACACCGAAAATAAAATGAAATCATAAAATAAATTTTTGAAATTTTGATGCTTCCTTGAAAATAATTTTGAGGAAGCATTTTTGATTCCAATAATTCCTACCGGGTAAAATTATGCTAAGAGGATATACTATTTCCGTGTCATCGGTATGGATGTTTTTCGGATATCCCGCCGGATTCAGACACAAAAAGGAGTGTACCTTCACATGAAAGCAATGAAAATTCTTTGTGCAGGTTTAGTCGCCGCCATGATGTTTACCGGCTGTAAAGCCGCAGGAAACGGCGCGTCCGACCTGGGAAGCGACATCAGTTCCGGCATTTCCGATGTGGAATCCGGCGTAAGCTCCGGTATGTCCAATCTGGAGTCTAACGCAAGCTCCGGTATTTCGGATGGGAAATCGGATCTGAGTTCCGCTTTGTCCGATGGGAATAGTGACAACAATAATTCTTCAGAGAGCGCGCCGGCATCCGGCGCCTCATCTGAAGTAGCTGCTGAAATCCATGTTTCTCCCGCCACTGTAGACCTGTCCTCTTTGGATGGCACCAAACAGGGCTGGGGACAAGGTGTTCAGCTTGACGACCAGAACCGTCCGATTTCCTCTCTGCAGTTCCAGGAAAAGTACGGAAAATATGACGCTTATTTTATCGGCAACGACGAAAAGGTGATCTATCTGACCTTTGACGAAGGATATGAAAATGGATATACAGCAACCATTCTCGATACATTAAAGGAAAAAAATGTACCCGCAGTTTTCTTTGTAACCATGGATTACGTAAAAAAAGAACCTGATCTAGTCAAACGGATGATAGACGAAGGCCATGCCGTTGGAAATCACAGCGACAAACACGTATCTTATCCCACTGTCAGCACCGAGCGCTGCGAGCAGGAAACGATGAACCTTCATCATTATATTGACGAAAATTTTGGATATAAAATGACCTTATTCCGACCACCTATGGGGGAATTTTCTGAGCGGGTACTGGCGCAGACCCAGCAGCTAGGTTATAAGACCATGCTATGGAGCTACGCCTATAAAGACTGGGACCCAAAAAATCAAATGGATAACACGAAAGCTTTAGAAAAAGTCAACGGCGCTCTGCATAACGGTGCGATTTATCTCCTCCATGCAGTGGGCAGCACCAACAACGATATTTTAGGGGACTTTATTGATTATGCCCGTTCTCAGGGATATGAATTCAAACTGTTTCAATAAATTGGATAAAATGCAAGAAATTAAACAAATGTTTTGGCAAAAACGATAAATTTTTATTTTATATGCATTTTTTGTTGATTTTTAGAAAATTTTGTATTATAATTATCATCGTTGTCACTGGTGGACAACTTCATAAATTATTAAAATTAAATTCATTTTGCTTTTTATCGTCCTCGCAATAGTGAGGGCGATATTTTAATGTGCAAAAACTCCCTGCCAAGGGCAGTACCGGCAATCAAATTCAAAACCGGGTACAAGCAAAAAGGCAGGGAGCTTTTAATACTTTGGATACAATTGTATTTTACTGAAATACTATTTTCACAACTTACCCGCTTGACCTACCAAATACTTCCTCATTTGCTTTAATTTGTCGAATGTCTTTTCCGACAAAACGCAGATAGGTCAGCAACGAAAACAGCCGGGATACCAGCCGGCGGGAATATCGATCTTCCAATTCTTTAGAAGTTAGGTTTGTATTGATGATAGTAGGCTTTTCCCGGTTACAGCGGGTATTGATTAAATTGTAGATGGCAGAGAGGTTGAACTGGGACATAAACTCCGCTCCCAAATCGTCGAGAATCAGCAAATCCACGTCCAGTAAGGTATTAAGAGTATCGTTATTCTCGGCGCGGCCGAAATGCTCTGCCTCGATTGTTCGCAAAAAATCCTGAGCAGAACCATACGCCACCGCGTATCCTTTTTCAATGATCGTTTTCGCAATTGCCAGCGACAAGTGGGTTTTGCCAAGTCCTGTCTCCCCCACCATGAAAATCCCTTTGATGCGAGGAGTAAAATTCTCAGCGTATTTTTGACAAAAGGTGTAGATGTCGGACATAATCTGTCGCGGTACCACGCGGGTAGCCGCATCCATTTCATCGCTGTAGTAACGCAGGTCGAAGCTTGAAAAATCGCACAGCTTAAGAGCAGACACACTGTTAATGGCCTCAATGTTAATCTGCCGCATCAGGTTATTTAAACAAGAGCAGCGTTCATTTCCTACATAACCGGTATCTCCACACTTTTTGCAGGCGGGATGAACTTCGAGATAATCAGCTGGAAAACCGCGAGAAATGAGAAGCTCTTTTTCCATTCTTTGCAGATTAAGATTCGATTCTTTGAGTCTTTCGAGTCCCTCGGTGATATCGGTTTCCTTGGATAGAATAAGCTTTGTGAGCCGCACCGATGTGAGAGCCAACTCTTTTCGAACATCTATGACCTGAGGAAGCTTTTGATAGATTTCATCCAGATGGGCGGCCTGTTCAATGTCCGCTCGCACACGGCGCTGCTCCAGCACCTTAAGTGCTTTGGAAAGAATTTCATTTTTCATAGGTTACTCCTTTTAATGGATCCGAAAACAGCCTTATTTGGGCACATGAAAACCCAGACGCTCAAATTCGTCCAAGTCGTAGGAAGCATCCGGCTTCTGTCCCTTCTGATAGGAACGCGGGGACTCTTTGGTAGTTAAATCGGTTGGCGCAAAAATGCCGTTCTCTTTCCATGACTGCAAAATCTTATTAATATAAGGGAAGGAAACCTTGTTGATTCGATCAACTGTACGCTCATAGGCGATTTTGATCATCTCGATGTCAAAGCCATCGTCGAACCACTGATTGATATACTTCTTATTAGCCGCTGTCAGCGCCCTTTCCTGGATTCCGAAAGCGGACCGCACCATTCCTTCCCGGCTTTTATAGGAGGAAAGTTGTTTGATGGCCGCTTCTGCGCGGGTATGGGTGTTGATTTCGTCATCTGCCCACTGGGCACACATCTTTTGTATGTAATTAAAATGTGGCTTTTCAATGGAAATACAGTATTCCACCGCCATAATAATCACATCGGCGGGAAGCCCCATATACTCATGAATATAGACGAGGCCTTTCTGCTCCGCAGATGTTAGCGGGCGGCCGTAGAGACATTCGGAGGTACAGAGCAAAAACTTGATCTGCGGGTCGTGCTCAGACTGCTCTTCCACTGTGGCAGCACTGATATCCTCAGGGGTCATGGCAATGGGCTGGGTCCTCCGTTTCGGTGTTTTTTCAGCGGCAGCAGGAGCCTCTGAGAACTTCTGAGAAGAGGGAGACTCGTCCAGTACACCATTTGCTTTCCAGTAGCCGACGGCCTCCTTCACGTCACTCTCTGGAACGGCGAGGAGCTTTGAAAGTTTTTTGGAATCAACGGCATTGAGGCGAATGACCGCTAACAACACCTTGATATAAATACCGCTGGCGCTTGCAAGATGCTTGTCTATCACATCAGCGGGCACAGCTATGAAGGAGGAACAGTTTCCCCCGTTTAATTGTATTCCCACAGTATTACCTCCAAAATTATCGATCTAAAAGGAAAGACTTCACAAGGGCCAGACCCTCTCTGGTATAAAAAGACGGTATTAGAAGGGGATGGGTCCCGGCGCCGTAAGCCGTTACCTGAGTATAGCCATGACGTTTCGCAATCATTTTGGCCCGAAAACAGTGGTAATCACTGCTGATGATTTTTACCTTCGAATCAGAAAGATTCATTCCACTGTTGGTCTCGATTATTTCCTTCGCATTATCTAGGTTTTCGTTGGTATCGGTAGATTGGCTTTCCACCAAAATGCGTTCTTCTGATATTCCCTGTTCAACGAGATACTTTTTCATGGCCACAGCTTCTGGAATTGTCTCGTTCCAGCCCTGCCCACCGGTCACAACAATCATCTCCCCCTGTTCGCACGAAAGCGCCGCATCAAGTCGCTGTTTCAGGGTCAGGCTCAGCTGATCGCCGCGAAGTCCAGCTCCTAATACCACGATGTAATCTGCTTTGGTGCGGTCCTTTTGGACTGCGCCCGTGATGACAACCGCTTCCAACATCACAAAACAGATTAGCGCCGCGATAGCAATTGGTATCAGCATTTTTTTCAGCTTGATGATTTTGCTGAGATGTCCAAATTTACGGTCCAACAGCCCTAAGACCGTTAGCAAAATCCCAAAAGCCAGTAAGACGGCACTGAATGAAACAGGTCCCAAGGCCAGAGTCGAAACCATATAATAAAGGATGAGAAGTCCGCCAATAATGAAAAGAACCAAATCGAGTATCATATTTTACCTTCCTACTTTACTGGTTTTATAAGTAAAAATTCATTTTTTATCCAAAGTAAAAGCTTGTCTTGTTATACTAAAATACTATCGACCCATCTGTCTTTCAATCCACTCGGATGAGTCGTCTGCCTGTAGAGATTATTAAACATTATTTTATCATGCTAAATTCCAAAAACGGCGTATCCGCAAGAGGAAAAAACTCAAATTTCAATAAATTATTCTCTCAGGCGTCCGAAGACTTGCTTCCCAACGATTCGGCTCACGCCGTGAGGTCACTATCCCACATCCACAAATTTCGAAGAAATTCGGAGGCGGGTTTACCCGCCGTAGTTCTGCTGTGGCAGAACTGGGTGATGACAAAATAAACGCAGTTTTACTGCGTTTATTATACCATAAAAAGTCTTATGAAAAAAGTTCTTTTGGAAAAAACAAGAGCCGGCACGTAAAATTCGTACCAGCCCTTATAAAATTTTGGAAGTTTACATGTTATTAGATAACGCCCTGGGCAATCATCGCATCGGCAATCTTCTCAAATCCTGCAATATTAGCACCCATAACCAGATTTCCCTCATGGCCGTAGGTCTTAGATGCATTATAGGCATTGTGGAAGATATTGACCATAATCCCCTGCAGTTTCGCGTCGACTTCTTCGAAAGTCCAAGAATAGCGCAAGGAATTCTGGCTCATTTCCAAGCCGGATGTAGCAACACCACCTGCATTTGCCGCTTTTGCAGGGCCAAACATAATACCTGCTTGGAGGAATGTCTCGACAGCCTCAGGAGTAGAAGGCATGTTGGCGCCCTCTGCAACAGCAATCACGCCGTTTTTGACAAGGGTTTTAGCCGCTTCACCGTCCAGTTCGTTTTGGGTGGCGCAGGGCAGAGCAACGTCACAGGGAATGGTCCAGATGCCTTTGCAGCCTTCATGGAAGGTCGCGCCGCTAACACGATTTGTGTACTCGACGATGCGTTTGCGCTCCACCTCTTTGATCTGTTTGATGACATCCAGCTTGATGCCGTCCGGATCGTGAATATATCCGCTGGAATCGGACAGAGCAACTACCTTTGCGCCCATTTCCATTGCCTTTTCAGTAGCATAGATTGCTACATTGCCGGAACCGGAAATGACAACTGTTTTGTCCTTCATTGAATCGTTCTTCATAGATTTTAGCATTTCCTGAGTAAAATACAGCAAACCGTAACCAGTGGCTTCTTTTCTCGCCAAAGAACCACCGTAGGTAAGACCTTTACCCGTGAGAACGCCGGTAAACTCATTGCGAATTTTTTTATACATACCATACATAAAACCGATCTCGCGTGCGCCTACGCCGATGTCGCCAGCAGGAACGTCAGTATCAGGACCAATGTGGCGCTGAAGCTCCGTCATAAAGCTCTGACAAAAACGCATGACTTCGTTGTCAGATTTTCCTTTGGGATCGAAATCGGAACCACCTTTTCCACCGCCCATAGGAAGACCGGTCAAAGAGTTCTTAAAGCACTGCTCAAATCCCAAGAATTTAATAACCGAAGCGTTTACAGAAGGATGGAAACGCAATCCTCCTTTGTAAGGGCCGATTGCAGAGTTAAATTGTACGCGAAAACCGCGATTAACCTGAACTTTTCCGCTGTCATCTACCCAAGGAACGCGGAATTGAACAAAACGTTCAGGCTCCACAATTCTGTCGATGACCCCTTTTTCAATCAAGTCGGGGCGCTGTTCCACAACAGGCTCAAAAGATTCCAAAACTTCCTGAACCGCCTGAATGAACTCAGGCTCGTTGCCGTTACGTTTTTTAACGGTTTCCATTACGCTGGCAAGATATGCGTTTTTAAATGCCATGAGTGACTCCTCCTTATATTTGTGGTACTGTACCAAACTAGAACTTATTATACACGATACCATTATTACATTCAAGTATTTATGCAGCAATTTTTCCATAAAATTGCATATTTTACAATTTAAACATATTTTTTTAGATTTTAGACTTTAGTAAATGCTTTTTTTGCAGGATTTTTTTAAATTGTTGCAGTCAAATTCAATTGCTTTTCATTAATTTCATCAGTACGATATTGTTCCCCGTAGACAGAATAAAAAACTCCTGGCAAAAGCCAGGAGTTTTAAAAACCAATAACAATTAGTTGTTGATTTTGGAAACAACGCCGGAACCAACAGTTCTGCCGCCTTCACGGATAGCAAAACGGAGGCCTTCTTCAATAGCGATAGGAGTGATGAGCTCTACATCAAATTCCAGGTTGTCGCCAGGCATAGCCATCTCAGTTCCCTCGGGAAGAGTGATAATGCCAGTTACGTCAGTGGTTCTGAAGTAGAACTGGGGACGGTAGTTATTGAAGAAAGGTTTATGACGTCCGCCCTCTTCTTTTTTCAGGACGTAAACAGAGCAATGGAATTTGGTATGAGGATGAATGGTGCCAGGTTTGCAGAGAACCTGACCTCTTTCGATTTCAGTTCTCTGAACACCACGGAGCAAAGCACCGATGTTGTCGCCAGCTTCAGCATAGTCCAGAATTTTTCTGAACATTTCGATACCAGTAACAACAGATTTCATCTTCTCATCTTTCAGGCCAACGATCTCAACTTCGTCACCGGAATTGAGCTGACCTCTTTCAACTCTACCAGTAGCAACAGTACCACGACCGGTGATGGTGAAGACGTCCTCAACAGGCATCAAGAAAGGAAGATCTGCTTTACGCTCGGGAGTGGGGATCCAGGAATCAACTGCATCCATGAGTTCCAAAATAGGTTTGTAAGCTTCGTTGGAGATATCATCGGGAGCCTCCAAAGCTTTCAAAGCAGAACCGCGGATGATGGGGGTATCATCGCCCGGGAACTCGTACTCATTGAGGAGTTCACGAATTTCCATCTCAACGAGATCGAGAAGTTCTTCGTCGTCAACCTGGTCAGCTTTGTTCATGAAAACAACGATGTAAGGAACGCCAACCTGACGGGACAGAAGGATGTGTTCACGAGTCTGAGGCATGGGGCCGTCAGCAGCGGAAACAACCAGGATAGCGCCGTCCATCTGAGCAGCACCGGTGATCATGTTCTTAACATAGTCAGCATGGCCGGGGCAGTCAACGTGAGCGTAGTGACGGTTATCAGTCTCGTACTCAACGTGTGCGGTATTGATTGTGATACCACGCTCTCTCTCTTCGGGAGCCTTGTCGATCATATCATAAGCTTCATACTGAGCTTTACCCTGCAGAGCCAAAGTTTTGGTGATAGCAGCGGTCAAAGTGGTTTTACCGTGGTCAACGTGACCAATGGTACCAATGTTAACATGGGGCTTGTTTCTTTCAAATTTAGCCTTTGCCATTAGAAATTTCCTCCTTTTATCAATACGAAAATATTGTTTTTAGTTTATCAGAACTGAACTAAAATTTCAATAGATGAATGGTAAATTTTTTCAAATTCTGTAAAAATCCACTGAAAAGTTAGTTTTTCGCTCTCTGGGAAATAATTTTTTCCGCAATAGACTTGGGGACTTCCACATAGTGGCTCGGTTCCATAGTATACTGACCGCGGCCCTGGGTCTTAGAACGCAGGTCGGTGGCGTAACCAAACATCTCGGACAGCGGAACAAATGCTCTGATCTCCTGAGCACCGGATCTTGCTTCCATACCCTGAATCTGACCACGACGAGAGTTCAAATCGCCGATAACGTCGCCCATGTAATCCTCTGGAACAATGACGACGACTTTCATAATAGGCTCCATAATGACGGAGTTCGCTTTTCTCAAAGCTTCTTTCAAAGCCATCGAACCAGCAATCTTAAAGGCCATTTCAGAGGAGTCTACCTCGTGGTAAGAACCATCATACAGTTCGACTTTGATATCAACAACGGGATAGCCCGCCAGAATACCGGTCTGCATCGCACCCTGGATACCCTGGTCGACAGCGGGAATATATTCCTTGGGAATATTACCACCGACGACTTTGTTGATAAATTCATAGCCTTTACCGGATTCGTTGGGCTCAACACGAATCTTAACATGACCGTACTGGCCCTTACCGCCGGACTGACGGGCGTATTTGTGGTCGACATCCGCATTACCGAGAATGGTTTCTCTATAGGCAACCTGCGGTTTACCGACGTTTGCCTCAACTTTAAATTCGCGGAGCAGACGGTCGACGATAATTTCCAGGTGAAGCTCACCCATACCTGCGATAATGGTCTGTCCAGTCTCATCGTCGGTGTAGGTTTTGAAAGTGGGGTCTTCCTCAGCGAGTTTCGCCAGAGCGATGCCCATCTTTTCCTGACCGGCTTTGGTCTTGGGCTCAATGGCAACACGGATAACAGGCTCCGGGAATTCCATGGACTCGAGGATGACCTCGTGTTTGGGATCGCAGAGGGTGTCACCGGTAGTGGTTTGCTTGAGGCCTACCGCAGCGGCGATATCACCGGCGTAGCAAGTTTCAATATCCTGACGGTGATTTGCGTGCATCATCAGGATACGGCCCATTCTCTCAGATTTTCCTTTTACCGAGTTATAAACGGTAGAGCCGGCATCGACTGTACCGGAGTACACACGGAAGAAACACAGCTTACCGACAAAGGGGTCGGTAGCGATTTTAAAGGCCAAAGCGGAGAAAGGTTCGTCATCGGAAGAATGGCGTTCAGTCTCCTCGCCGGTGGCAGGATCCACACCTTTGATAGCAGGAATATCCGTAGGAGCCGGCATATAGTCAACAACAGCGTCGAGAAGCTTCTGGACACCCTTATTTTTATAAGCGGTACCACAGGTAACAGGAACAATGGTATTGGCGATCGTCTCTTTACGAATTGCTTTTTTGAGCTCATCGATGGTGATCTCTTCCTCTGCGAAATATTTCTCCATCAAATCGTCATCGTTAGTAGCAACCGCTTCAATAAGCTCGGACCGATATTGTTCTGCTTTTTCCTTCATATCGTCGGGAACGTCGATAACGGAAATATCGTTGCCCAAATCATCATTATAGATATAGGCTTTCATTTCCAGCAAGTCGATGATGCCCTTGAAGTCTTCCTCAGCACCGATAGGCAGCTGAATCGGAATCGCGTTACATTTCAGACGGTCTTTCATCATGTCGACAACATTGTAGAAGTCGGCGCCCATGATATCCATCTTGTTGACGAACGCCATTCTGGGAACTTTATAGTTATTCGCCTGATGCCAAACGGTTTCAGACTGAGGCTCAACACCGCCCTTCGCGCAGAAAACGGTCACAGAACCGTCCAAAACGCGGAGAGAACGTTCAACTTCGACAGTGAAGTCAACGTGGCCGGGGGTGTCGATAATATTGACTCTATGGCCTTTCCAGAACGCCGTCGTCGCAGCGGAAGTAATGGTGATACCTCTTTCCTGCTCCTGCGCCATCCAGTCCATCGTCGCGGTACCCTCGTGGGTGTCACCGATTTTATGCGTTCTACCAGTATAGTAGAGGATACGCTCGGTGGTGGTAGTCTTACCAGCGTCGATGTGGGCCATTATACCAATGTTACGAGTCATTTCCAGAGATACGTCTCTTGGCATAATTTCCTCCTAATTTACTAGAGTCCTCTCCACTCCCGGAGAGCCGGAAGGGAAAAAGGTTCGGAATAAAACATACTCATGGTAAGTATGTCCAATTTTTCTTGAGATAGTAAAATTACCATCTGAAATGTGCGAAAGCTTTGTTGGCTTCTGCCATCTTGTGAGTATCCTCACGTTTTTTGCAAGCTCCGCCGGTATTGTTGAGAGCATCCATGATTTCGCCTGCGAGACGTTCCTTCATGGTTTTCTCAGAACGGTTTCTGGAATATGCAGTCAACCATCTCAAGCCCAGAGTCTGTCTTCTTTCGGGACGAACCTCCATGGGGACCTGGTAAGTTGCACCACCGACACGGCGGGATTTGACTTCCAGAACGGGCATAATATTCTCAAGGGCTTCATTGAAAGCCTCCAGAGCATCTTTGCCGGTCTTTTCGTTTACGATTTCAAAAGCACCGTAAACAATTTTCTGAGCGACACCTTTCTTACCGTCCAACATAATGTTGTTGATCAGCCGGGTCACCAGTTTGGAATTGTACATAGGATCAGGCAAAACATCACGCTTTGCAATACGACCTCTTCTTGGCACTTTACTTCCCTCCTTCACATAATGATATCATCGGTACTCGAAAGTAAAATTTCCCCCGTTCAGACCAGTAAAAGGCCGCAACATCTATTTGTTGGGACCATTTGACAGCCTTTACGAAATAACGGAATGATTACTTTTTCGCACCAGCTTTCGGACGCTTCGCACCGTATTTAGAACGGGCCTGCATTCTGTTATTGACGCCCTGGGTATCCAGTGTACCGCGGATAATGTGGTAACGAACACCAGGAAGGTCTTTAACACGTCCGCCACGAATCAGAACAACAGAGTGTTCCTGCAGGTTGTGTCCTACTCCAGGAATATAAGCTGATACTTCCATTCCGTTTGTGAGTTTGACCCTCGCTACTTTACGCAGAGCAGAGTTGGGCTTCTTAGGGGTCATCGTTCTAACCGCAGTGCAGACACCTCTCTTCTGAGGAGAGTTCTGATCGGTTGCTTCTTTCTTCATGGAGTTAAACCCACGATTCAAAGCAGGAGCGGTAGACTTGTTCGCCTGAGTAGCTCTTCCTTTTCTAACAAGCTGGTTAAAGGTTGGCATATGGCACCTCCTTATTTCAATATCTATGCTTTCACAGAGCATGGCCCTATTACCAGCATACTTGCTTATTGTATCATTATTAAATTTTGTTGTCAACAATTTTTTCTGAAACTATGGTTTCTTGTGAAAAGCGCTTACATTGTTCTATTAAAAGGACAAATATCATGGTTATTTTTTCATTTTATCCAGTACAAACACCTCGAAAACTTAAGAAAATCGAAAGCACATGGCTTTCGATTTTCTGGTTTATTTTATTAAATTATCGGTACAGTTTCCACCATTTCAACACTCTCAGAAACCTCGGGTTTTGTAGGGATGACCTCTACATCGTTGTAGCAGGACATACCGGTACCAGCCGGAACCAACTTACCGATAATGACGTTTTCCTTCAGGCCCATCAGGTGGTCAACCTTGCCTTTGATAGCGGCTTCGGTGAGAACCTTGGTGGTCTCCTGGAAGGAAGCAGCCGACAAGAAGCTCTCAGTGGCCAGAGAAGCCTTAGTGATGCCGAGCAGCACAGGCTCAAAGGTGATAAGCGCGAGTCCAGCCTCCCCTGCGTCCAGACGTTCCTGAATCCGCTGGTTCTCTCGGTAAACGTCTCCGCGTTCCATGACGGAGCCGGAGAGCAGCTCGGTGCTGCCGGGACTGACGATGCGGACTTTCTTCATCATCTGGCGGACGATGACTTCGATATGCTTATCGTTGATGTCAACACCCTGGAGACGATAGGTCTTCTGTACCTCTGCGATCAGGTAGTTCTGAACCTCCTGCTCGCCTTTGACGGCCAGAATATCGTGAGGATTGATGCTTCCCTCAGTGAGAGAATCGCCGGATTGGACTTCCTGTCCCTCCTGCACCTTGATCTTGAATCCGTAAGGAATAGTATACCGTTTGGATTCCTCGGTGTTCGTAACCTCGATGACCCGCTGACGTTTTTCCTCGTCAAAGCGAACTGAGCCGCCAATTTCGGTGATGATGGCGCTATTTTTGGGCTTTCTACCCTCAAACAGCTCAACGATTCTGGGAAGACCCTGTGTAATATCCTCAGCGTTTGCGATACCACCGGTGTGGAAAGTACGCATGGTCAGCTGGGTACCGGGTTCACCGATGGACTGAGCAGCAATGACGCCGACAGCCTCACCGACAGCGATGGGCTTGCCGTTTGCAAGGTTAGAACCGTAACATTTCGCGCAGATTCCCTGAGGTGAACGACAGGACAGAATGGAACGGATTTCCACGCTTTGAACGCCGGTATCGGCGATCTTCTGAGCGTCATGTTCGTCCATGATCTTGTCTTTCGACACCAAAACCTCACCGGTGTTGGGGTCGACAAAATCGTGAACCAGATATCTGCCCTGGAGACGCTCGGTCAAAGGTTCGATCATCTCGTTGCCTTCGCGGATGTCGTGTACCAAGATGCCCTCGTGGCAGCCGCAGTCTTCCTGGCGGATGATAACGTCCTGGGAAACGTCGACAAGACGTCTCGTCAGGTAACCGGAGTCCGCTGTACGAAGCGCGGTATCGGCCAGACCTTTACGTGCGCCACGGGAAGAAATGAAGTATTCCAAAATGTTAAGTCCTTCACGGTAGTTGGACTTGATGGGGATTTCGATGGTAGTACCGGCGGTATTTGCAATCAGTCCGCGCATACCGGCCAGCTGTCTGATCTGGTTGATGCTACCACGAGCTCCCGAGTCCGCCATCATGTAGATGGGGTTGAACTCGTCGAGGTTTTCGGTCAGCGCATCAGAAACTTTGTTGGTGGTTTCGTTCCAGATTTTGATAACGTGGCCTTTCTTTTCCTCTTCCGTGATCAGACCGCGTTCGTACTGACGGGTGACCTTGAGGACAGCCTCGTCCGCCTGCTCCAACAATTCCTTTTTCTGAGGAGGAATCACTGCGTCGCAGACCGCGACGGTAATAGCCCCCTTGGTGGAGTATTTGAAGCCCTGTGCTTTAACACGGTCCAGCACTTCAGAGGTTTTCGCGGTTCCGTGGATGCGGATGCAGCGGTCGATGATTTTACCCAGCTGCTTTTTGCCGACCAAAAAGTCGATTTCCAGCTTGAGCTGGTTTTCCGGCAGGCTTCTGTCCACAAATCCCAAATTTTGAGGGATGGGGTCGTTGAAGATCAGCCGGCCAACAGTGGTGTCCACCATGCCGGTGACATTTCCTTTGGTCATGCGAACCTTGATTTTCGCATGGAGGGTGACAACGCCGTCCTGATAGGCCATCAGCGCTTCATTGACGTCGCGGAATACCTTGCCCTCGCCCATATCGCCGTCTTTGACCAAAGTGAGGTAGTAAGAACCGAGAACCATATCCTGAGTCGGCACGGCAACAGGACGTCCGTCGGAAGGTTTTAGCAGATTGTTAGCCGCCAGCATGAGGAAGCGGGCTTCCGCCTGGGCTTCCGCTGACAGAGGCACGTGAACAGCCATCTGGTCGCCGTCAAAGTCGGCGTTATACGCGGTACAAACCAGCGGATGGAGCTTTAATGCACGGCCCTCGACCAAAACCGGCTCAAATGCCTGAATACCCAGTCTGTGCAGGGTAGGCGCGCGGTTTAAGAGCACCGGATGGTCTTTGATGACGATTTCCAAAGCGTCCCAAACCTCGGGGCGGGCTCTGTCGACCATCTTTCTGGCGCTCTTGATGTTGTTGGCAGCACCGGTCTCCACCAAACGTTTCATGACAAAGGGCTTGAACAGCTCCAGCGCCATCTCTTTGGGCAGACCACACTGATACATCTTGAGTTCCGGGCCGACGACGATAACCGAACGGCCGGAGTAGTCGACACGTTTACCGAGAAGGTTCTGTCTAAAACGGCCCTGTTTACCTTTCAGCATATCAGAAAGGGATTTGAGGGGGCGGTTGTTTGGCCCAGTGACCGGACGGCCGCGGCGGCCGTTGTCGATCAATGCGTCAACTGCTTCCTGAAGCATTCTCTTTTCATTGCGGACAATGATATCGGGAGCTTTCAGTTCCAGCAGTCTCTGTAGACGGTTGTTTCGGTTGATAACCCTGCGGTACAGGTCATTCAAGTCGGAAGACGCGAAACGCCCACCGTCCAGCTGTACCATGGGACGGATATCCGGAGGAATGACCGGGATAACGTCTAGGATCATCCACTCGGGCTTGTTGCCGGAAAGGCGGAAGGCTTCGACGCATTCCAGCCGTTTCAGGATACGAATTTTTTTCTGTCCGGTGGCATCGTTCAGCTGCTGTTTGAGATCCACAGACAGTTCTTCCAGATCGAGATCCTTGAGAAGTTCCTTGACGGCCTCAGCACCCATGCCGGCTTTGAAATCGTCTTCGTATTTTTCCCGCATATCAGCATATTCTTTTTCGGAAAGGAGCTGACCCTTTTCGAGAATGGTGCTGCCGGGATCAATGACGATATATTTTGCAAAGTAGAGCACTTCCTCGAGCCTTCTGGGAGAAATATCGAGAATCAGGCCCATACGGGAAGGAATTCCCTTAAAATACCAGATATGCGACACAGGCGCCGCCAGTTGGATGTGACCCATCCGCTCTCTTCTGACTTTGGAACGGGTGACTTCGACGCCGCACTTGTCACAAATTTTTCCTTTGTAACGCAGACGTTTATATTTTCCACAATGGCATTCCCAGTCCTTGGTCGGCCCAAAAATGCGCTCACAGAAAAGGCCGTCGCGTTCCGGTTTGAGTGTGCGGTAGTTGATGGTTTCGGGTTTCTTGACTTCGCCGTGAGACCACTCGAGGATCTGTTCGGGGGAAGCTAAACCTATTTTTATCGACTCAAAAACGTTAAATTCCAATTACGACCCCTTCTTCCATTAAAAATCTTCGTCTGCATCGTCGCCATCCAACTCGAAGGCGTACTCCTCTTCTTCCACTTCGTCCTCGTCGTCGGAATCGCTCAAAACATCTTCAGCATCCGCAGTGGTGTAGCCTTCCATTTCGCCGTCTTCCACATAGTTGAATTCGTCGTCAAAATGGCGGTCGTCTACTTCCGCACTGTTGAAGGTGATGTCTTCGTCGTCCTCAAAGGTCTGTTTGAGGTCAATTTCGTTCTGGTCTTTGTCGAGCACCTTAACGTCCAGACCCAAGGACTGCAATTCCTTGATGAGAACCTTGAAGGATTCCGGAATGCCGGACTGGGGTACGTTGTGGCCCTTGACGATTGCTTCGTAGGTCTTGACACGGCCGACCACGTCGTCGGACTTAACAGTCAGGATTTCCTGAAGGGTGTAAGCGGCGCCGTATGCTTCCAGCGCCCAAACCTCCATCTCACCGAACCGCTGTCCGCCGAACTGGGCTTTACCGCCCAGAGGCTGCTGGGTGACAAGAGAGTAAGGGCCTGTGGAACGAGCGTGGATTTTATCGTCGACCAAATGGTGAAGTTTCAGGTAGTACATAATACCGACGGTAACGCGGTTGTCAAACTGTTCGCCGGTACGTCCGTCGTAGAGAACGGTCTTGCCGTCTTCCGGCATTCCCGCTTCTCTAAAGCAGGCGCGGATGTCTTCCTCGTGCGCGCCGTCGAAAACAGGGGTCATGATCTTCCAGCCGAGCGCCCGGGCGGCATAGCCCAGATGGACTTCCAGCACCTGGCCGATGTTCATACGGGAAGGTACGCCCAGCGGATTCAGCACGATGTCCAATGGAGTTCCGTCGGGCAGGAAAGGCATATCTTCCTGAGGCAGAATTCTCGATACAACACCCTTGTTACCATGACGACCCGCCATCTTGTCACCGACGCTGATTTTACGTTTCTGAGCCACATAACAGCGGACGACCATGTTGACGCCGGCATTGAGTTCGTCGCAGTTTTCGCGGGTGAAGACCTTGACGTCGACGATGATGCCGTATTCGCCGTGGGGAACGCGCAGAGAAGTATCGCGAACTTCTCTTGCCTTTTCGCCGAAAATAGCGCGCAGAAGGCGCTCTTCCGCGGTCAGCTCGGTCTCGCCTTTCGGGGTAACTTTACCGACCAAAATGTCACCAGAGCGGACTTCGGCACCGATGCGGATAATGCCGCGCTCGTCCAGGTCCTTGAGGGCATCCTCGCCCACGTTGGGAATATCGCGGGTGATTTCTTCCGGCCCTAACTTGGTGTCACGGGCTTCGGTCTCGTATTCCTCGATGTGGATGGAGGTATAGACATCGTCACGGACGATTTTTTCGTTAATTAGAACGGCGTCCTCATAGTTGTAGCCTTCCCAGGTCATAAAGCCGATGAGGGCGTTTTTACCCAGAGAAATTTCGCCGTCAGAAGTTGCAGGGCCGTCGGCAATAACCTGACCTTTCACGACCCGCTCACCTTTATCGACGATGGGGCGCTGGTTGATACAGGTACCCTGGTTAGACCGCATAAACTTGATGATGGGGTATTTATGGAGTTTACCCTCATCGTCTTTGATGATAACTTCGTCGGCGGAAACCCGGTCTACAACGCCATCTTCTTTAGCCAGTACACAGACGCCGGAGTCGACGGCCGCTTTGTATTCCATACCAGTTCCCACGATGGGAGACTCGGTTTTCAGAAGTGGAACCGCCTGACGCTGCATGTTCGCACCCATCAGAGCGCGGTTAGCGTCGTCGTTTTCGAGGAAGGGAATCATCGCAGTTGCGACGGAAACTACCATCTTGGGAGAAACGTCCATGTAGTCAACTTTACTCCGGTCAACTTCCATGATTTCGTCGCGGTAGCGGACGTTAACGCGGGGACGTGCCAGCTTGCCGTCCTCTGTGAGGGGCTCGTTAGCCTGCACAACAACCACTTCGTCCTCCACATCGGCAGTCATGTATTCGACCTCGTCGGTGACGACGCCGGTTTCCTTGTCCACCTTGCGATAAGGGGCCTCGATGAAGCCATATTCGTTGATCCGGGCAAAAGTCGCGAGATAAGAGATCAGACCGATGTTGGGACCTTCAGGAGTCTCGATGGGACACATTCTGCCGTAATGGGAGTAGTGAACGTCACGGACTTCAAAGCTCGCTCGGTCACGGGACAAACCGCCGGGGCCCAATGCGGACAGACGTCTTTTGTGAGTCAGCTCGGCCAGAGGGTTATTCTGGTCCATGAACTGAGAAAGGGGCGAAGAACCGAAAAACTCTTTGATCGACGCCACAACGGGACGGATGTTGATGAGAGCCTGCGGAGTAACGACTTCCATGTCCTGCGCCTGCAAAGTCATACGCTCGCGAATGACACGCTCCATACGGGAGAAGCCAATGCGGAACTGGTTCTGCAAAAGTTCACCCACAGGACGAATGCGGCGGTTGCCCAGATGGTCGATGTCGTCCACAGTGCCCAGACCATATGCCAAGCAGTTCATATAATTGATGGTAGCGATGATGTCGTCTTTGATGATGTGTTTTGGAACCAAACGGCCCACGTTTTTCTTGACCAGTTCAATCCGCTCAGCGTCGTCCTCGGTCTCCTCAAGAATTTCCTTGAGGATTTTGAAGCGGACTTTTTCGTTGATACCCACTTCTTCTTTGTTAAGGTCAATAAAATCGGTAATTTCTACCATGCCGTTGGAGATGACTTTAATGTCCTTCTCCTCAGTGCGGATGTATACAGTATCTACACCGGCTCTTTCGATCTCCCAGGCCTTGTCCCGAGTGAGGAGCTCATTTTCTTCGGCGATGATTTCACCGGTAAGTTCGTTAACAACCGGCTGGGCCAGAGTGTGTCCCATAATACGGACGGCAAGGCCTAACTTTTTGTTGTATTTATAGCGGCCAACACGAGAAAGATCGTAACGATGTTCGTCAAACAGCAGAGGAACCAGGTGTTTAATAGCGGATTCCTGTGTAGGCGGTTCGCCGGGACGCAGCTTACGGTAAACTTCCAGCAGCGCCTCGTCGCCGGATTTCGTAGTATCTTTGCCCTGCAAAGTGGTTACAATAGTATCGTGATCGCCAAAGATCTCCAAGACGTCGGCATCAGTGCCCTCGTTATCGGTGAGAGCCACCTTGAAGTCGTCCTGGATCTGCTCAATGGTCACATCGTCACGAATGCGCAGCAAAGCGCGGATAAAGACAGTAATCGGAATTTTGCGGTTTTTATCGATACGGACATAAAAAATGTCACTGGAGTCGGTTTCATATTCAAGCCATGCGCCGCGGTTGGGAATGACGGTAGACTTAAACAGTTTTTTACCTGTTTTGTCAAAGGCATCGGAATAGTAAACGCCGGGAGAACGAACCAACTGAGAAACGATGACACGCTCAGCGCCGTTGATGATAAAGGTACCGCTTTCGGTCATCAGCGGGAAATCGCCCATAAAGATTTCCTGCTCCTTGACTTCACCAGTTTCCTTATTGAGAAGGCGCACCCGAACCCGCAAAGGAGCCGCATAGGTCACATCCCGTTCTTTGCACTCAGTGACCGAATACTTGGGCTCCTTTTCCAGGCGGTAGTCGACAAAGTCGAGCACCAGGTTACCGGTATAGTCGGTGATGGCCGACATATCGGCAAACACTTCTTTGAGCCCCTGTTCCAAGAACCACTTGTACGAATTGATCTGAACCTCGATCAAGTTCGGCATCTCGAGCACTTCGTTGATTCGGGCAAAACTCATGCGGGTGTTCTTTCCGAGCTGCACAGGCTTGACATTCACCATAGGCTTAATCACTCCATTCATCTATTTAGGCGGTTTTAAAATCGGAACCTCCATTTTTGCGCAAAAAATAAAATTTCCGAATTTAAAAGACGCCCCGTCCATTCCTTTGTGCAATAAATACAAGTTTCTTTTCAAAGTCAATTGATTTTTTGCACAAATTAACACTATAAAACTGTACCTTTTGAACATTTTCAGCCTTCTAAAGGCGCAAATATCCATTTTGATACAGTTTATCATTATAGTACAGTCAAGGGATTTTGTCAACTAAAACTTTCAATTCCAACAGAAAATTGGCTTTTTAACCATATTTTGGACAAATTTTATTTGCGCCATACACCAAATGGAAAAATTCCCCATATATGGGCAAAACCGCCATTCCTCAAACCTCTTGAGGAATAGCGGTTTTCTTCTATTATAACATAGCGCGGCTCTTGGGATTTATGTACCGCCCAGCAGCACATATCCTGCTTTGCTTTTTATTATGATTTTATTCTCCTTTGATGCAATTGGTCGCATTATGGCCAATCTGCCGTTTGAGGAATTTTCCGACGATGAAGCCGCCCACAGCGGTGATAATGATTTCGGGAACCATGTAAAGGCCGTTGTAAATCACCGAGTACACGAACATCAGAAGGTTACCTTGGAGTTTTTCAAGGATGGCCTGTCCCCAGCCACTCTGACTGAAAAACCACTCGGCGTAAGTTCCAAAAAGGACATATCCTGAAACAATGTGAACCACGTACCGCGCCGCAAGGCCGATCACAGCGCCAACGCCCAACGCACCCGCCGTACTCTTCATAAATTTGGGTGTCAGTCCTGCGATGCCGATAACAGCAAAAGCTAATATGTAGTCTAAGAGTACCACAAAGATAAACTTTTTCCAGCCTTCGTTTTCTTGGACCATTACAGCCAGTCCCCCCGACCGAAATCCTGAAATCAGCATGGTGATGAGCCCGTGGGCCACACCGGAAAGGCATCCCCACAGAACACCGTATTTGTAAGCGATAATAACGAGAGGCAGCATAGCGAACAGAGTGACGGAACCGCCATACGCCCAGATGCCGTCGATTTTAAAGAATGTATCAAGGATGATACCCAGTGCCAAGAGCAACCCTGTCTCTACAAGGCGGATAACTTTGACGTTTTGATTTTGCATGATGAAACCTCTTTCAAAATAGATTTCAGGGTTTGCTTTTAACCATCAAAAAGCCGCAGGGAGTTCCCCGCGGCTACAGATTTGATATAAATGGCCTGAAAGCCAGGCGTTTTTACAAATCTTCCTACGCTGGTATTACCCAAACAGGTTAAAAGGGTTAGAACACTTTGTTCCTCTCAGCCGGCTTGTGCCAGCACCCCTGATTCGACAAATATTGTACACCATCGCAGAAAGATTGTCAAGTTTAGTTCATCGGGACATTGGTGAGATAGAGAAATCCCGATTGAAATTCTCCAACTTCGGCGGCAACGGCAGTCGTTTGGGCTTCCTTCATGCAAAGCCCGGACATCAGGCCGATGACCGCTAAAAGCAGGGCGAAAAATTGATGGTCTTTCATTTTAAAATCCCTTCCTTTCTGGGAATTGAGCCGTTTTTAGGGGCTTTGCCAAAAAATTGCCGTCATCATCTTTGGCGGCAAAAAGCTGTAAAATCAAGCTGCTCTTGATTCGATAGCCTATTTTCAAATTACCGCCTCCATTTCTAAAAGATTACAATGGTATTATTTCCTTTGCGGCTTCCGTTATTCGACACGGAGATTGGCAAATCATTGAAGAATTTTTTCTCACATAGTCTTTTTTTAGGGATTTTTCGTCAGATAGTGCCTATATAACTATTAATTACAGCCAATTGTTTTTCGTCGTTTTCTCTGTTACGATGCAATCACTATTCAGAAGAAGGAAAAATGTGAAAAACTTTACCCTGAGAATCGACGAAACACCCCTAAAAAATTAGCGTACATCTCCAATAGCGACGGGCGGACCAATAACCGTCAGCTTTTTCACTGAATTCAAAAATATATTATAACTTTTTGGCAGCTGCATGGCGAAATCAAACTGCCCACAAAAAATCAGGCGGGGATTCATAAGAATCCCCGCCTGATTTTTCTCGTATGTAATTTATCCCAGTTTGTTCACTTTAATAGCCTGCCGTTTCGACCGAAGTTCGTTTAGATTCTTCGACAGCTGCTCCTCGCTGGCGCGGAGCATGGCGTCCACATAATCGCTGGTGGCCTTTTTGAGCTCTCTGGCCTGCAACTGGGAGTTACTGAGAATCTCGTTGGCTTTGGCCTGAGCCTGCTTGACGATTTCGTTTTGATCGGTGAGCTTTTTCGCACGCTCTTCCGCCACGCGGATCACCATTTCGGCTTCTTTTTTAGCATCGTCCAAAATAATTTTCCGGTCGTTGACGATTTCCTGCGCCTTGCTGATTTCCACGGGGAGGTGCAGACGGATATCCTCCACAAGCTCCCTGAACTTGTCCACATCGACCATGCATTTTCCGTGGGACATGGGAATGCTCCAAGCGCTGTCCAGCATTTCTTCCATCATCATCAAAATACTGTCAATATTGTTGTTCATGGGTTAACTCCGTTTCTCCGCGCGAAAAATCTTCTGGTTCGCTGCCCGCGCGACGGCATTGATACTTTTGGCATACACAGAAAAGCCTTGCGGCTAACTTCTGCTTCTCATCAGCCTTTTTTTAATATCCTCAGCGATGCATTCCGGCACAAAGCCGCTGATGTCGCCTCCAAAGCTCGCAATCTGCTTGACCAGACTGGAGCTCAAATACATATTTTCCCCCGCCGCCGTCAAAAAAATGGTTTCAGCCTCAGGGTTCAGCTTTTTGTTGGCCAGAGACATCTGAAATTCGTATTCAAAGTCGGAAACAGCTCTTAGGCCCTTAACGATGGCACAGGCGCCTTTTTTTTTCAAATAATCCGCCAACAGCCCGTCGTCAGAATCCACAACCGCATTCTGCAGATGGGCGGTAGCTTTTTTCGCCAACTCCACCCTTTCTTCTTTGGTAAATACAGAGCGCTTGGCCGCGTTTACTGAAATCAGAACAATCACTTGATCGAACAACTTGGCAGCTCGGTTGATAACGTCGATGTGGCCCAGAGTGATAGGGTCGAAACTGCCCGGGCAAACTGCAATCTTCATCGTCATACTGCAGGCCGTATAAACCGGCCTTCCTTTCTAATTTTCATCCGGCTTGCGGACATAGGAGCTGACCATGGTCCGCCCATAGCGGTACCGTTTTTTTAAAACAAGGTCCTCCGTCTCTTCAGGAAGCTCTTCCTTTTTGTCATGCTCATAGAGAACAACGCCGTTTTGGGAAAGAGGCTTCCCTAAAGTTGGCAGGAGTTTATCCGGATACCCTTGATTATAGGGTGGGTCGAGAAAAATAATATCATATTTCTCCACTGCGTTATTTAGAAAGCTCTCGGCGTCGCCGGAGAGAACCTTGGCCTGCTTTGCAAAACCTGTATTCTGTACATTTTGCTTAATGACATCCAGAGCCTTGCGGGAACTGTCGACAAATACTGCTTTGTTTGCGCCGCGGCTCAATGCCTCAATACCCATCTGCCCCGAACCTGCAAACAAGTCCAGCACATTGGCACAAGGCACAATAAAATGGATGACGCTAAAGACGGCCTCCTTGACCAAATCCGTGGTGGGACGGGTGTCCATCCCATCAGGAGCCAGGAGTTTCCTTCCCCGCGCTGTACCAGTAATGACTCTCATTTATATAATATCAGCCTTTCGTTGGTTGATTTTTGATTAGCTACGCCCTTTATTGAAAGAATACACGCTCATCACCAGCCCCATGGAAACAAATGAGGTGATGATGGAGGTTCCTCCGGCACTCATAAACGGCAACGTAATGCCGATGACAGGCAGTACACCCAGAACCATTCCGATATTGATAATAGACTGGAACATAAACATGCCGAACACACCGACGCAGATGTAGCATCCCAGAGGATCCGACGAAATTCGCGCTGTCAGTAGTATTTTAACACAAATCGCCGTTAATAGCAAGACAACAAACGCACACCCAACAAATCCCAGTGTCTGCCCTACGTGAGCCAGGACAAAATCGTTTTCCAAAGCGAACACCCAGTTGAGATCATCGGAAAAAAGCCCTTTTCCAAAAAGCATACCGGAACCTAAAATCCGCCTGCCGTTTAACTGCTGATGGCCGAAGCCCAGCGCGTCGCTGGATAAGTCCCCCAGAATGGTAAACCGTTGTTTCAGGTAATCAGGCAGCAGTCCACTGAACCAGATTACCGGTGCCGCAATGGCCATAAGCCCCATTCCCGCAAAAACATATTTATAGGAAATACCCGCCGCAAAAATCATGCAGAGAAAAATGAAAAAGAACACCAGCGCTGAGCCCATATCACCTTGAATGAAAATAAGCAGGCAAGGTGCCGCACCGTGGAGGCACAAAAACAGTAGATTTTTGGGTTTATTCAGTTCCTCCCGCACCCTAGACAGATGAAGCGCAAAGGTCAGGATAAAAGAAAATTTTAAAAGCTCCGATGGCTGAAGAGAAAGGCCCGCAATCCGCAACCAGGCCGTATCGTCCGATCCGGGCGGCTGATAGACAATAGGAAGATTCGTAAAAGTCAGAAGAACCAGCCCCAGCGTAATGGGCAGGTGAATAAACCAAATTTTCGCCATAAAACGATAGTTGATTACCGACATGACGAGCAACGCTGCGATTCCGATTATAGCTGCAATGACCTGCATGGTAAATGGGTTGAATCGCCGTGATCCGGTGGAGATAAAGCCGGCCCGCAGTTCGGAATAAAGGATGAGACAGCTAAACGAGACGGCGATCAGACAGAGCAGGAGCAGCACTTTGTCCAGACGCCGGAAATACCCTTTGATGGCAAGCCAAATGTTTTTCATATTTACTATCATACCCTTGCTGTCGCAAAGAACTCCTTTCGTCTGGATATAAACCGCTTGGATGGATATAAATAGGAAGCTTTTCTCAAAAATACAGCAATTCCACAAAAGGCGGCGGCAAACTGGCTGCTCTTTTGTGGAATGGCCAAATGATGTGCCGGAAAGGACTCACCACAAACTGTTTTGCAATTAGAACAGTCCGGAAATACTTCCCTTTTCATCCACGTCGATGAGCTCAGCGCTTGGGCGCTTGGGCAAGCCCGGCATTGTCATGATGCTACCGGTAAGAACGACGACAAATCCCGCTCCCGCCGATACCTTTACCTCAGAAACGTGGATGATAAAGCCGGTTGGGCGGCCTAGTTTCTTCGGGTCATCAGACAAAGAGTATTGGGTCTTCGCCATGCAGACAGGAAGATTTCCAAACCCCAAATCGGTGATTTCAGCAATAGCCTTTTTGGCCGCAGCAGAATACTCGACCCCGTCAGCTCCATAAATATTTTTGCAGACTGCCTCGATTTTATTCTCAAGAGGCTGCTTGAGTTCGTAAATCGGTTTAAATTCACATTGACCCTCGGTTTTTTCCAAAACGTCCAAAACCGTCTCGGCAAGTTCGATGCCGCCTTCTCCACCCTTGGCAAACACCTCGGACAGAGCATAAGGAACACCCATCTCCTTACAACACTGATCCACTACGGCAATTTCGGCCTCGGTATCAGTGTGGAAACGGTTGATAGCAACCGCAACGGGGACGCCGAACTTCCGCATGTTCTCCACGTGGGCCTTGAGGTTAACAATGCCCTTTTGGAGCGCTTCTACATTTTCGCTTGCAAGCTCAGCCTTGGGGATACCCCCATTATACTTTAACGCGCGAACCGTCGCCACGACGACAACACAGTCGGGAGAAAGTCCCGCGTACCGGCATTTGATATCGAAAAATTTCTCCGCTCCCAGGTCGGAGCCGAAGCCTGCCTCGGTGATGACGTAATCCCCTAACTTCAGGGCCAATTTCGTCGCCCGGACGGAATTGCACCCATGGGCGATATTAGCAAAAGGTCCCCCGTGCATCAGTACAGGGGTATTTTCCAGCGTCTGCACCAAATTGGGTTTCAAAGCGTCTTTGAGCAAAGCAGTCATAGCGCCCTGGGCGTTTAAATCCCGGGCGAATACAGGCTTATTGTCATAAGTATACCCTACTAAGATACCAGCAATGCGCTTTTTCAGGTCATTGAGATCATCGGCGAGGCAAAGAATTGCCATAATCTCACTGGCCACCGTAATGATAAAGCCGTCCTCCCTAGGAATACCGTTCATCTTGCCGCCTAAGCCGACTATTATGTTCCTGAGCGCCCGGTCGTTCATATCGAGGCAGCGCTTAAATAAAATACGGCGAGGGTCGATGCCCAGCGCATTCCCCTGCTGCATATGGTTGTCGATAAGGGCGCAGAGCAGGTTATTGGCTGCCGTGATAGCGTGCATGTCGCCGGTAAAGTGGAGATTGATGTCCTCCATGGGAACCGCCTGAGCGTATCCGCCTCCTGCGGCGCCGCCCTTTATGCCAAACACCGGCCCCAGAGAGGGTTCCCGAAGGGCGATAACCGTTTTCTTGCCCAGCTTATGCATAGCCTGCCCCAGTCCAACCGACGTAGTGGTCTTCCCTTCTCCGGCGGGAGTAGGATTGATGGCAGTGACCAAAATGAGCTTTCCGTCTTTGCGATTCTTACACTTCTCAATGAGCTCGTCGGAAAGCTTTGCCTTGTATTTGCCGTAAAACTCCAAATCGTCGGCATCAATTCCCAAATTTTCTGCAACCTTCGCAATGGGCAGCATTTTTGCACGCTGTGCAATCTCGATATCAGACAGCATAATTAACCCTCCAATAAATATCCTGAGAACGGCATCCGCCTATTCTTTATTGATATGACCGATAATAGGTGCGTAGAAACAATCATTTATGGATATTAAACCACCATTTGATTGCGCAAAACGCAATCAGTGGCGATAGCCCCAAATTGTGATAAAATGTTCTCTCAGGCGTCCGAAGGCTTGTAGAACAAGGCTTCGGCTCACGCCGTGAGGTTATTATACCACAAAATCCCAATGCCACGCAACTGCAAATTAAAACAAAATCCCGGCGTTGCACCGCCGGGATTTGACTTTCCACTATATATTTTTGATATAGGTATCCATATCGATCATCTCACCATTGTGAATACGGGATTCCTCCAGTGCCAGTGAAATGTAGTGACTCTGGGTTGACTTATCGATAGAGGTGAGGGCCGAACCGGGAGCACATTCGTTATGCACCAGATCGAGAAGGTCTTTGACGAGCCTCTTATCTCCGCCGCCGTGGCCGCTGAAATCGGAGGCAAGTTTCGTCACATCTATAATCTCGTGTTCACCGCCGAATTTGCAGACATCGATGATATTATCATCATTGTTGGCCTCGATATCGCCTAAGGTGCCCATCACCTTGATGGCGCGGCCTGTTTTGTTTGTAAAGGCGCACATGGTAAAGTTTATGGTGGAGCCGTCCTCCATCTCCAGGTTTACTACCTGATGATCCACTACATTATTGTCGCAGTGATAGACACAGCGCCCATAGGGACCGGTCTTTAAAGCTTCTCGGACAGTCTCTTCACTAGGTTCCAATGCAAGAATATCGCAAGGCCAGCCGGAATTTTCGTGAAGAATACCGGTGTTTTCATTGGTAATATAAATTTTCTCGGCGTCGAAAGGGCAGCTTTCTTTGACCTTACATCCGTCCACACAGCGAAGAGTGGAGCCTTCCGGCGCTCGATCTTCCCGGAACAAGGTCAGAGAACCGAAAGAGGATACCCGTTTGCAGTTTTTGCCGGAAAGCCAGACGAAAATGTCCATGTCGTGGCAACATTTCTGCAAAATCATCGGGCTCGTCATATCCGAGTTGCGCCAGTTTCCACGAACGAAACTGTGTGCCTGGTGCCAGTAAGCCACATTCTCGATGGCCTGAATCGAAACGATTTCCCCAATGGTGCCGGAGTCGATGATCTCTTTGATTTTCTGGTAAAAAGGCGTATACCGCAGCACGTGGCAGACCACTACATGACGGTTATGGCGGTTAGCGATTTCCGCCAAACGTTTACACTCGGCTGGATCGGGGGAAATGGGTTTTTCCAGCAGCAGATGATAGCCCTTTTCCAACGCGGGGATAGCATGGCCCACATGCTGCCGATCCTGGGTGCAGATAAACATCACATCAGCTAAACGGTCTTCCTTCAGCAGCTCCTCGGCACTGCTGAAACAGCGCTCCTTGGGAATATTGTACTTCTTGGCCCACTTCTCCACCTTTTCTGGGATAATGTCGGCAATTGCCACGATTTCCATCTCTTCGGAATAAAGCGCCTCACACTCTGCGTAAACGCTTCCCCGTCCGCCCAGGCCTACTACTGCTACCGTTACTTTTCGTTCCATATGTACCCCATCCTTTTTACAATAAAATGTACTTTAATACCTTTTCATTATAGAATTCTCATGGTATAATAAAAAGAGAAAATTGGGGTTAATGTTTGTACTCATGTTGTTTTTGAAGGGATGAGAGTATGCCGAACTTTGTTGGTAAAATCTATGTCATCGACCAAAAGCCCAGCCCTATCCTTGCGGTGTACCAGTGCGGCTGGCAGCAATGCGGCCCTAACCATTCCTACGGTCCGGGCATCTGGGATCACTACGTCATCCATTACATAATCAAAGGAAAGGGAGAATTCACCTACGGCGGAAATACCTATCCTATCCAGGCGGGCCAGGGATTCATGATTTCTCCTAATACCACTGCTTATTACCGGGCTGACAGTGACGATCCCTGGGAATACCACTGGGTAGGCTTTAACGGCACCGAAGCTCGAAAAATGCTCGAAAAGGCAAATCTCACCGAAAAAAATCCCGTATTTTCCTGTGGAAATTTTCCTCGGGTGCAGGAATATATGGAAAAGCTTTACAATGCCTCCAAAGATACCGGTTACAAGGAATACGCCATGATTGGTTACCTTTATCTAGTTTTTTCCTGTATCATTGAGGAAACCGTTGCCTGGGGACGCCCGGCCCAGGATTATATCGAAAGTGCCGTCCAGTATATAGAAGATCGATGTTTCTACCATCTGACGGTGGAAGATGTCGCTGACCACGTGGGCGTGGAGCGCTCCTACCTCTATCGGATATTCAAACGGGAGCTGGGATGCTCGGTCTCAGAATACATTCAGAAGCGGAAAATCAACAAGGCCCAGGCACTTTTACTGGAGAGTAACATCACTGCTACCGAAATTGCCAATTCCCTCTGCTTTGACAGTGTCTCCCACTTTTCCAAGGCCTTCAAGCGGTTTACCGGCTTTACGCCTACTGAATACCGAAAAAAGGCAAAAGAAAAAGAAGTATAACAAAAGCCCCCGAAATTCGGGGGCTTTTGTGATTTTACTTACTTGATTTTATTGATGATCTCTTTAGTATCCCGGGCAATTAGTAACTCCTCATTGGTAGGAACGATCCAAACCTTGACTTTGGAATCGGGAGTAGAAATTTCGCCCTCTTTGCGGTTTAAATCCAGGTTCTTTTGAAGATCCAGTTTTATCCCAAGGTACTCCATGTGGTCGCAGGCCCCTTCCCGGACTGGAGCAGAGTTCTCTCCAATGCCGCCAGTGAATATCACAGCGTCCAATCCGCCCATAGCAGCCGTATAAGCACCAATATATTTCTTGATGCCATAGCGCAAGATATCACCGGCTAACTGAGCGCGTTTATTTCCTTCTGCGGCTGCTTTGCGGATATCGCGATCGTCGTTTGTAAAACCGGAAATACCCAGATAACCGGATTTTTTATTAAGATAATCGCTCATCTCTTTGGGGGTAAAACCTTTCTTCTCCATCAGGTAGAGAACCAAAGAAGCATCGATGCTGCCCGATCGGGTACCCATAATGACGCCGTCCAAAGGGGTAAAGCCCATGGAAGTGTCAATAGATTTACCACCGTTGATGGCGGTAATGGAAGAACCGTTGCCCAAATGGCAGGTAATGATTTTTAAGTCCTTGATATTTTTGCCAATCAATTTAGCATATCTCTGAGAAACATAGCGGTGGGAAGTGCCGTGAAAACCGTATCTTCTCGCATGGAATTCCAGATAATCTTCATAGGGAACGCCAAAGGTATAGGCGTAATCAGGAATGGACTGATGGAACGCGGTATCGAAAACGACGACTTGTGGAACCGACGGGTCGAATACTTTCTGGCAGGCTCTCAACGCCAGCACATGGGCAGGATTATGAAGGGGGGCCAACTCAGAAATAGAACTGATTTTCTCGATGACTTCTTCGGTGACGAGAACCGACTCGGAAAACAGCTCTGCCCCCTGTACGATGCGATGGCCCACTGCGGAAATCTCGGAAAGGTCGTCTAACACTCTCCCTTTACCGCTGGTCAGAACTTCAACCAATTTTTCAAACGCTTCAGTATGAGTGGGGAACTCACAGTCAAGCTTGATTTCCACTCCATCAGCGGTTTTGTGGGAAATCCTTCCTCCCTCTGCACCGATTCTCTCACAGTTTCCCTTTGCGATAACATGCTCGTCCTCCATATTAATGAGCTGATACTTCAATGAAGAACTTCCCGCGTTAATAACCAAAATTTTCATGGGTTTTCCCTGTCCTTTCGGCGGCATCCCCAAAACCGGGAATAACCGCTAATATTTTATCGTTCCAATTATGAAATTTAACTAAATTGGACTTTCTGGGAAAAGTCAAGGCACTTGCGCTATTGACTTTCCGAATACTATTTTATATATTAATATAATAGAATTCAAATTTCAAGTATTTCTTTCCATTTCCTGAAAAATGGCAAAGCTGTTACAGTGAGGACGACATATGAAAACTGCGGGGATTATTGCAGAGTACAATCCTTTCCACAACGGGCATTTTTACCACATCAGGCAGACCCGGGCCGCCGGTTACAGCCACATCGTCGCCGTCATGAGCGGTAATGTAGTACAGCGGTCAGAAGTCGCCTGTTTTTCCAAGTGGACCCGGGCGTCTGCCGCCGTAAAATCGGGAGTTAATCTGGTCATTGAACTGCCTGCCGTCTACGCCGTCGCCAGTGCGGAAAAATTCGCATCGGCCGGCGTTTCCCTTTTGAACGCATTGGGTCTCGTAGACGGATTATCTTTTGGCAGCGAATCAGGAGATTTGCAGGAACTATACCGTTGTGCGGAAGCCTGTACGAAAATCAATGGTTCCGCCGAGCTGTCCAACTTTTTGGATCAGGGGTTTTCCTTCCCCAAAGCTCGGGAAAAGGCGGTAGAACAAATTGCTGGATTGGAAGTATCCCGGCTTCTCCGCACGCCCAACAACATTTTAGGCATTGAATACTTAAAGGCGCTCCAGATGACTGATTCTTCCATGGAACCTATCACTTTTCGGCGAAAGGGACCGGGACATGACAGCAAAGAATTTTCCGCCCGATACGCCAGCGCGTCCCTCATCCGTGAAACCCTCCAGCAACGGGATATTTATGATCTGAACCGTTTCTTCCCTGAGGAAGCGTTTCATCTGTTTCGACAGGATTTCGCTCTCAAAACAGGGGGGGCATCTATGTACGAGCTGACTACGGCGGTCCTTTATAAGCTTCGTACCATGACTCCGGAGGATTTTGCCCGTCTGCCGGATGTTTCTGAAGGACTGGAATATCGTCTTTGTTCCGAGGCAAAAAACGCTGTCTCCATCGATGATTTTCTCAAACGGGTTAAAACCAAGCGTTACACCATGAGTCGCCTGAAACGCGTGATCATCTGTGCGCTGCTGGGCATCGAGAAAGAATTGATGGATACCACCCCCTCCTACATCCGGGTCCTGGCCTTCGATTCCAAGGGAAAAGAAATTCTTCGGGAGGCAAAGAAAACGGCGACTCTCCCCATCTACCACTCTTTTGCAAAGCTCCAGGAAGATTTTCCTGTTTTAGCTGAAAAGGAAGCTCTTGCCACTGACCTATTCCGCTACGCCTGCCCCAAAATCCCAGCGGGGAACTCGGAGTATCAGGACAAGCGCCCCTTCGCTATCCGCACAGGAGGACGGAAATAAGAACCTGACCCGTTTTCGCAATCAAAGATTGCGGACGGGTACCCCAGAACCTTGTTGTTATAAGAACCTGACCCGTTTTCGCAATCAAAGATTGCGGACGGATTCCGAACGGACGCCGTCCCCGCAACCTGGTTTTTCTATATTAAACACCTATTAGAAAGGAAGATGCTCGATGATTTCGATTGCAATAGACGGTCCCTCCGGCGCAGGAAAAAGCACCATTGCAAAAGCGGTCTCCAAAAAGCTGGGATTTATCTACGTAGACACCGGAGCGCTCTACCGTTCCATTGGCCTATACGTGCTCAACAAGGGTAAAGATACGGCTAACCAGATGGACGTGGCTGCCCTCCTGCCGGAAATCAATGTACAAATCCGTTATGTGGACGGCGCACAGCACGTATATTTAAATGAAAAGGACGTTTCCGACGACATCCGCAGACCCCCTGTGTCCATGGCTGCCTCCAATGTCTCAGCCCACCCGGAAGTACGAGAATTTCTTTTAAATCTTCAACGGCAGTTCGCCAAAGAGAACAACGTGGTCATGGACGGTCGCGACATCGGAACCGTTGTCCTGCCAAATGCCGATATCAAAATTTTCCTCACTGCTTCTTCTGAAGAACGAGCCCGCCGCCGATACAAAGAGTTGACCGAAAAAGGCGAGAAGGTGGAATTTGAGCAAATTCATGAGGAAATCAAGCAGCGGGACTATAATGACAGCCACCGGGCTATCGCCCCATTAAAACAGGCTGACGACGCAATCTTAGTGGACACCACAGAATGTACTTTGGAAGAGTCTATCGATAAACTGGAAACCGTCATCCGTTCCCGGATGAAATAACCCGCAGAAGGAAGAATACCATGAGCTTTTATAACTTTGGGCGTGCTGTGACCAACGCCTTTGTCCACCTCCTCTATCACCTGAAGTTCGAGGGCCTTGAAAATATCCCTGAGGATAGGGGCTTTATCCTCTGCTCCAACCACATTTCGGATTTGGACCCGATTTTGGTTGCTGTCCGAGTGAAGCCTCAGTGCTTTTTTATGGCCAAAGAGGAGCTGTTTCACATTCCTGTCCTCGCCTCCATCGTCCGCGCTTTAGGAGCCTTTCCTGTCGCACGCGGCAAAGGAGACACCGCTGCCATCGACCGGGCCGTCGAGGTGGTGAACAGCGGCCATGTTCTGGCTATTTTCCCAGAGGGAACCCGCACCAAAGACGGCAAACTTTTAAAACTTAAGTCCGGCGCAATCGTCGTCGCCTCCAAAACCGGCGGCGACTTGCTTCCCTGCGTCGTCAAAAAAGGCAAACGGAAAATTCTGCGGAGAACCGTCACCGTCAAATACGGCAAAGTGATCTCCAACCAAACCCTGGGCATCACCGGTACTTCTCCAAGTGAGCTGAAACAGGCCAACAAGCTGTTGACTGCCACCCTCACCGGTATGTTGGAGGAAATCCATGACTAAAATCACCGTGGCAAAATCGGCGGGCTTCTGCTTTGGGGTTGCCCGGGCCGTGGACAAAGCCTTCGACCTGGCGGACAGCGGCGTAAATGCCGTGACCCTTGGCCCCATCATCCACAATCCGCAGATCGTCAAGAGGCTGGAGCAAAAGGGGATCCGCTCCGTGGCCAGCGTGGACGACATCGAAAATGGCCAGACGGTCATCATTCGTTCCCATGGCGTTCCCCTTTCGGTTTACGACGCGTTAAACGGCAAAGAAGTCGTCGACTGCACCTGTCCCTTCGTCCTGAAAATCCACCGCATCGTCGCCGAGCAGTCGGCTTTGGGCCGCGTCATCCTCATCGCCGGCAACAAAGAGCATCCGGAAGTGCAAGGTATCAAAGGCCATTGCGGCGGCCCGGTCTTCACCTTTGAAACTTTGGAAGAACTCACAGAAATTTTGGACAATTTAAAACAGAATCGTGAAAAACCTGTAGCGATTGTAGCTCAAACTACTTTTAATCAAGAATTATGGAGAAATTTCCAACAAAATATCGAAAACCTCTATACAAATGTTTCGATATTTGATACAATATGTAGTGCGACTAGTTGTCGCCAGCAGGAAGCAGTAGAAATCGCACAAAAGTCCGACTACATGGTTGTCATTGGCGGAAAAGACAGTTCCAACACAAGGAAACTCTTTCAGATATGCAGCCGGTACTGCGAAACGGTTCTGATTGAAACAAAATCAGAACTTGACAAATTGCAGATTTTACGCCATAATAGTATAGGCGTTACTGCCGGTGCTTCTACCCCGGCTGATATAATCAAGGAGGTTCTAAATACCATGAGTGAAATTATCAAAGACCAAGGCGAAGAGCTCGACTTCGCGGAACTTTTGGAGCAATCTCTTAACGAGAAATTATATACAGGGAAAAGGGTAAAAGGCATCGTCACCACCGTCGCTCCGAATGAAATCCACGTGGATGTCGGAGCAAAACAGGCCGGAATTGTTCCCGCCTCTGAAATTTCCGACGACCCCAACTACGACTTTGCAACCGAAATCAAAAAAGGCGACGAGATCGAGCTCGTTGTCATGAAAGTCAACGATCAGGAAGGTATCGTCACCCTGTCCAAGAAGCGCTGCGACGCAGAAGCGGGCTTCGATGAAATCTGCAAAGCTTATGAAGATCAGGCCGTTTTGACCGGTGTTGTCACCGATGTCGTCAAAGGCGGCGTTTTGGTCCTCACCAACAATATCAAAATCTTTGTTCCTTCTTCCATGACTTCCGACCGCCGCGTCGAAGACTTAAACACCCTGCTCAAGAAGGAAGTACAGTTCAAGGTAATCGAAATCAACGACAGACGCCGTCGTGCAGTCGGTTCCATCAAAGCTGTACTCATGGAAGCGAAGAAAGCAAAACAGGAAGAATTCTGGGCGAACGTGGAAATCGGCAAGGTCTACCACGGCGAAGTCAAATCCATCACCTCTTACGGTGCATTTGTTGATTTGGGCGGCGTCGACGGTATGATCCACATCACCGAACTGAGCTGGACCAGAATCAAATCCCCTGAAGAAGTGGTTCACGTCGGCGACAACGTCGAAGTATACATCAAAGACATCGACACCGAGAAGAAGAAAATCTCCCTGGGCTACAAGAAGAGCGAAGACAACCCCTGGGAAATCTTCAAACGCGACTACGCCATTGACATGGTCGTTCCGGTCAAGATCGTCTCCATCACCACTTTTGGTGCGTTTGCACAGATCATCCCCGGCGTTGACGGCCTGATTCACATCTCCCAGATCGCCAACCAGCACATCGCAAAAGTTGCTGATGTCCTGACTGTCGGCGACATGGTCAACGCGAAGATCATCGACATCGACTTCGACAAGAAGAAAGTCAGCCTTTCCATCCGCGCTACCCTGGAAGAGGAAGCTCCCGCTGCTGAGGAAGAAGCTCCCGCAGAGGAAGAGCCCATTTCCGATTACGCTGCCGACCTGGAAGGTATCGAAGGCGTGACCATCGAATAATTTTTAAAAGTTATCCCCCGCTTTGTAATAAAGCGGGGGATTTTTTCGTTCAATCGGAATGTTCCGGTGACCGCGATGTCTTATCGCCCCGCGGTTACCGGAAAACCTATATAAAACACGGGCGGAGCAGAGCCCCGCCCCTACCTATCCTTCTAATATTCCCGAAAAATTGTAGGGGGCGATGAGGGCATCGCCCCGCGGACAACAAAATTCATGTGTAAAAACGCGGACTCACAAAAGACCGCCCACGGGCGAACACAGTTCGCCCCTACTGCTTATTGGCAGTTCCTTTTTTAGTTCTCAAACCGACGTAGGATGTAGGGGCGGGGCTCTGCTCCGCCCGCGATTTTATATAGCAATACCCTAGGACAGTAACCCCCACGGGCGAACACTGTTCGCCCCTACGGATACCTGAAAGGTTGGCAGAGCCTGTTGGAAAAGTTGGAATAAAGCTATTGACTTTTGTCGGTAATAAGTATATAATACTTTTGTCGGTAGAAAGGAGGTGCGTTATGCCGACCAAAAAAATGGGGCGGCCGACTGACGACCCTAAAACCATCCGGCTGGATATCCGCATCAGCGAAAAAGATGCAAAGATATTGGACGATTACTGTGAACGCACAGGAAAGCGTCGCCCGGAAGGTATTCGGGAAGGCATTCGCTCGCTCAAAGACAAATAAAAACAGGAAACGGCGCAACTGTCGGTAAACATTACACGCCGTTCCCCACACCAACAAATCCTGAAAGGAACTTGTGGCATAAATATTGTATCATGTGTTGCAATTTCTTTCAAGGGCTTATTGGAATCTAACCCGTCTTAAAATGTTGGCAAAGCATTTTGGAAAAGTTGCAATAAATTCATTGACTTTTGTATGCAATAGTTGTATAATAGTTTTGCATACAAAAAGGAGGTGAACTTTTGTCTGCAAAAAAAATGGGCAGACCCACCGAAGATCCCAAACCCCATCGTGTGCAAACCAGAGTCAACGACGAAGATTTTGCAATCCTGCAAGACTACTGTAGGCGCAAAGAAAAAACGCAAACGGAAGCGGTGAGGGATGGCGTCCATGCCCTAAAAGACATAAAATAACGGAAGTGGCGCATGTCCGTCAAAACAACACCACTTCCCCACACCAACAAATCCTAAAAGGAACTTGCGGCGTAAATATTATACCATGCGTCACAATTTCTTTCAAGGGCTTATTGGAATCTAATCCGTCTTAAAATGATTTTCCTCTTGACAACTCTAGGCCCAAGATATATAATTAACTTGTGCCTAAAGTTAGAAGGAGGTGATCCATTGACGGCACGGAAAAAACCTGGGCCTCATCCGGAAAAGCCTTTGGAAATCGAAGTAAAGGCCAGAGTGGACAAAGAAACTTTTGAACAGCTCCGATACTGTCAAGACAAATTAGAAGTCAACCGCTCTGAAACCATACGTCGAAGCATCAAAAGCTTATACCATGAGCTTCAGGACATAAAATAAAGGAAGTGGCTTCCTCTCACAAAAGAAACAGCCACTTCCCCACACCAACAAATCCTGAAAGGAACTTGCGGCGTAAATATTATACCATGCGTCACAATTTCTTTCAAGGGTTTGCTGGAATCTAAACTTGAAAGGAAGAACTCAATGATTATCCGCGACTTAAAAAAAGACCGCTACGACTATCTCTGCGGCCGCCTCAACCAAAACGCCGCCCTGGAACCGCTTTGCGCCAGCTACACCGTCACTATGCAGGTGGGAAAATATGACTACGCCATGAAAATTCAGCCGGAACGCCACTGCCGTATGGCCATTCTACAGGCGCTCCAAATCGACCGTCAGGACGATTACCCGGATTTTACCCTGATTACAAGCGGAAAGCTGCTTTCCTCCCTCTTAGAGTTGTTCATCGAACAAGGAATTTGAAACAAAAAACGGAGCCTCATTTGGCTCCGTTTTTTCAACGATCAGTATTTGAGCTTCCGGTCTTTGAGCTTCTCGCCCCCCAACCCCTCTTTGTTCACCTGCCGCGCCCGGGCGATGGCGAATCCCTCGTCGGGCAAATCGTCGGTGATGGTGGAGCCCGCTGCGATAAAGGAATTGTCCCCCACCGTCACCGGAGCGATCAGATTGGTGTTGCAGCCGATAAAAGCGTTGTCCCCCACCTTGCAGCGTGCCTTGTGTACCCCGTCGTAGTTGACGGTGACGCAGCCGCAGCCAAAGTTCACGTTCCGCCCGATGTCGCTGTCGCCCACGTATGTCAGATGGGACACCGACACCCCTACATCCAAAGTCGAGTTCTTCACCTCGACGAAATCGCCGATCTTCACATGGTCGGCAATATCCGAATCGGGGCGGATGTGGGAAAACGGCCCGATTTTCACTTCATCGCCAATTTTTGAACGATAGCACTGAGACGCGTTGATAATCGTTCCATCTCCAATAATGCAATCCTCGATGCGTGTGCCGGAAGTGAGGGTGCAGTTCTCTCCAATTATAGTTCCGCCCTTCAGGACGACACCCGGGTAAATTACCGTCCCCTTCCCCACTTCCACCGTGTCATCGATAAGCACGCCATCTAGCGACAAAAACTCTACGCCTTTTTCAAACAGCCGCTCTAAAATTTTCAGCCGTTTTTTCTCCTTTTTTTCCATCGTCTTCAAAAAATCTCCCATTGTAACGCTTCCTCCTTTTCTGTCAAAGCAATTTTATGAACCATACTACCATACTATTATCCCAATTTTTATGCGGTTTGTAAAGTACAAGGAGAAAAATGTTCAAAATTCTGGGTAATTGTGAAAAAAAAAATAAATTTTATAGAATACTGGAAAAATCATATTAAATTTGATATAATGATACGGGAATGGAAAAATGCTCCTTAAATTGCATAATTTGGCTTTTTCCTGACCAAAATTACAATATCGTGTAACCATTCTTGTTCGCGGACCTTTTCCCTTTTTCGAGAAATGTTGTCAGCGGACTTGTAATTGTGTATAAAATTTTGGAGGTAGATAATGATGCAGAAAAAGTATGTTTACCTGTTCTCAGAAGGTAACGCAACCATGCGTGAGCTTCTCGGCGGTAAAGGTGCAAACCTGGCAGAAATGACTCACATCGGTCTTCCTGTTCCTCAGGGCTTCACCGTTACAACTGAGGCTTGCACACAGTACTACGAAGACGGCAGAAAAATCAACGATGATATCCAGGCTCAGATCATGGAATACATCGACAAGATGGAAAGCATCACCGGCAAAAAATTCGGCGACAAAAATAACCCTCTCCTCGTTTCCGTTCGTTCTGGTGCGCGCGCTTCCATGCCCGGTATGATGGATACCATCCTGAACCTGGGCCTGAACGAAGAAGTTGTCGAAGTAATGTCCGAAATGTCCGGCAATCCCCGTTGGGCTTGGGACTGCTACAGAAGATTTATCCAGATGTACTCCGACGTTGTTATGGAAGTCGGCAAAAAGTACTTTGAAGAGCTCATCGACAAAATGAAAGCGGAAAAAGGCGTTACTCAGGACGTTGATTTGACCGCTGACGACCTCAAAACCCTCGCTGGTCAGTTTAAAGCTGAATACAAATCGAAAATCGGCCAGGACTTCCCCTCTGACCCCAAAGAGCAGCTCATGGGCGCAGTTGAGGCTGTATTCCGCTCCTGGGATAACCCCCGCGCAAACGTATACCGTCGTGACAACGATATTCCCTATTCCTGGGGTACCGCTGTCAACGTGCAGATGATGGCATTCGGCAACATGGGCGACGATTGCGGTACTGGTGTTGCATTTACCCGCGACCCTGCTACCGGCGAACCCGGCCTGATGGGTGAGTTCCTCACCAACGCACAGGGCGAAGACGTTGTCGCCGGCGTTCGTACACCCATGCCCATCGCTGAAATGGCTGACAAATTCCCGGAAGCGTTCAAACAGTTTAATGAAGTTTGCGCTACTTTGGAAGACCACTACAGAGATATGCAGGACATGGAGTTCACCGTTGAACACGGTAAACTCTTCATGCTCCAGACCAGAAACGGTAAGAGAACTGCAAAAGCCGCTCTCAAAATTGCCTGCGACCTGGTAGACGAAGGCATGATCGACAAGAAACAGGCTGTCGCCATGATCGACCCCCGTAACTTGGACACCCTGCTCCATCCTCAGTTCGACACCAAAGCTTTGAAAGCCGCTACCCCCATGGGTAAAGGTTTGGGCGCATCTCCCGGCGCTGCTTGCGGTAGAGCTGTATTCACCGCTGAAGATGCAGATGCTTGGAATGCAAGAGGAGAAAAAGTCGTTCTCGTCCGTCTGGAGACTTCTCCTGAAGACATCACCGGCATGAAGGCTTCTCAGGGTATTCTCACCGTTCGCGGCGGTATGACTTCTCACGCTGCTGTTGTCGCCCGTGGTATGGGTACCTGCTGCGTATCCGGTTGCGGCGACATCATCATGGACGAAGCAAACAAAAAGTTTACTCTCGGCGGCAAAACCTTCCACGAAGGCGATTACATCTCCATCGATGGTTCTACAGGTAACATCTACGACGGCATCATCCCCACCGTTGACGCTGAAATCGCCGGCGAATTCGGCCGCATCATGGCTTGGGCCGACGAGTTTAGAACCCTGAAAGTCCGCACCAACGCCGACACTCCTGCTGACGCTAAGAAAGCAAGAGAGCTGGGCGCTGAGGGTATCGGTCTTTGCCGTACCGAGCACATGTTCTTCGAGGCGGAAAGAATCGCTGCTTTCCGTGAAATGATCTGTGCTGATACCGTAGAAGAAAGAGAAGCTGCTCTCGCTAAGATCCTCCCCTACCAGCAGGGCGACTTTGAGAAGCTCTATGAGGCTTTGGAAGGCAATCCTGTCTGCATCCGTTTCCTCGATCCTCCTCTCCACGAGTTTGTTCCCACCGAGGAAGCCGACATCGCTGCTCTCGCAAAAGCGCAGGGTAAAACTGTTGAGGATATCAAGAACATCATCTCCAGCCTCCATGAGTTCAACCCCATGATGGGTCATCGTGGATGCCGTCTGGCAGTAACCTACCCCGAAATTGCAAAAATGCAGACTGCTGCTGTCATCCGCGCTGCTATTAATGTGAAGAAAGCGCATCCTGATTGGAACATCGTTCCCGAAATCATGATCCCCCTGACCGGCGAAGTAAAGGAAATGAAATACGTCAAAGACGTAGTAGTTGCTACTGCCGATGCTGAAATCGCTGCAGCAGGCGCCGATCTCAAATACGAAGTCGGCACCATGATGGAAATTCCCAGAGCCTGCCTGACCGCTGACGAAATCGCCACCGAGGCTGAATTCTTCTGCTTTGGCACCAACGATTTGACTCAGATGACCTTCGGCTTCAGCCGTGACGACGCTGGCAAATTCCTTACCGCTTACTACGACAAAAAGATTTACGAAAATGATCCTTTCGCAAAACTTGACCAGAACGGCGTAGGTAAATTGATGAAGATGGCTGTTAAACTCGGCAAAGAAACTCGTCCCAACATTCACTGTGGTATCTGCGGTGAGCACGGCGGTGACCCCGTTTCGGTTGAGTTCTGCCACAACATCGGTTTGGATTACGTTTCCTGTTCTCCTTTCCGTGTCCCGATCGCTCGTTTGGCTGCTGCTCAAGCTGCTATCAAAGCGTCTAAGTAATCGGAATACGTTGAACCCCAAAAATATCTAAAATAATAAATAGAGCGTGCCCTCAAAACCACGGGAATTGAGGGGGCACGCTCTATTTTTATACTATGGAAGAACTCAGATCCATGCGACAGAGGGTAAAAAAGTGATTCCGAAATATCAATCCAATTTTTGTGGATAATATGCCTTGACATATAATTTTTATTATGCTATCTTCTACTAGATAAACCCAAATTTGATTATGACAGTAGAGGGCGTGTATCAAAATGGAAAAAAATTCCGACGCTTGGAACGAACGATTCGGTTGGTACTGGTACGGTGCAGAGAAGATTTTTCAGTGGGATAGTGAAAGATTTGAAAAAGATGCTAAGGAATACAAGGAGAATGGGATTACAACCATCATCCTCTTCGGCACCCACTTCAGATATTCTTTCTGGGCCTATTGGGACGACATCGTTGAAACAATTGGCAAAATTACAAAGGCCTTTCACAAGTACGGAATCAAGGTAATCGAGCATCATAGCACCCATCTCACTTATGAACCCATACACTGGGAAGTGGTGAAGAAAGGGCAGGCCCACAAGGATTTGGAAGATTTTCCGAATTTCTTTGAAACATCCCAGGCAAATCCCATACTGGGCGGCGCAAGAATGGATGATTTTGCCCAGATAGACGGTAGTACCGGAAAAAAAGCCCTCAGCTCCTATATTCACACCGAAGGGAAAAACATGGATTGGATTTTCAAGCACTATAACGGAAACGCCCACTGCTTCAATCATCCGGCCTATGAAACCTCCTATAAAGAACACTTGGCAAAAATCATTGCCACCGGCGTAGACGGCATTATGAACGACGATGTGCAGTGGTTTGGTGGAGGCACTGCCTGCACCTGTGAATACTGCCGAGAAAAATTTAGAAACGAAACCGGCTATGAACTCCCCTCGCCGGAAAACTGGGCTGCTTTTTACGAAAATTACAGCGATCCTGCCTATATTGCCTGGAAAAAATTTAAGAAACAGAGCAGCGCCGATTTTCATTTCCGACTGGACAAATTTTATAAGAGCTTAGGCTTTGACCCCATGCGTCCCGCGTATTGTGCGGAAGTTCTGCCCTTTGATACGACTTGCTACGGCTTTGAGGGCGGCGCACCCCTTTGGGATTATATTTTCCAGGAATGCTGCGGTATTATTCGGGAGTCGTATGTCTGCTTCGCCGGCGAAGCGGTTCATCGCTATGCTCTTGCCCGCCGCTACAATGTCCCCTCCATGGCACTGATGTATCCTTCGACCAAGGACAGTACCTATGCAGGATGGGCACTCTCCCGTTCTTGGGGACAGCTTTTCACGGGCACCCACGGCACCATTCCTACCCTCTTTGATAAGGATTATCGCGTTTTTGAGAAAAAGAACGAGGAATTCTATTTCGAGCCAGATAAGCTCAGCGATATTTCTTTCTACTTCTCGAAAAAAACCCGTGACTGCTGTGATCATGATGCCCCGAGGAAATTCATGAAGCCGCTCATGAGTTATATCGAATCCGCTTATGTATCCGGCATCGGCTGTGATATGGTTTTTGAAGAGGATACTGTAGATGTGCTGTGTCAGAACAAAATGATTGCCGCTGTCAGCGTCGAGGCAATGGATCATGCCGAATTGCTGAAGCTGAAAGAATATGTTAAACGGGGCGGCACTCTCTATGTTTCGGGTGTTTTCGCCGAAAAGAACGATACCTACCAGCACCGTGATTTAAATACAGCCCTCAAAATTTTGGGGATGAAATCTAAAGCAGCTCCCTTCCACGCCAAAACGCCGGTTACGGTGCGTTATGACGGGAAAACCTTGGAGCTCAAACAAGCACTGGTTTATAACATTTTTGTAGAAACAAATGGTACTACCTTCGCCGAGACAAAAGACGGATTCTGTGCGGGCGTCATCGAATCCATCGGCAAGGGAAAAATTATTTTCTTCTCCGGTGAAACTGGTGACAATCCTATCCAGCCCGCCGCCTGGAAGAATCCAAACCCAGATGAAAAAACGTTTGTGGAAGGTGCCCAAATCGATGCTATGAAGCAGGAGAACGGCGGAATGGTTTCCCTTCTGGCCGGAAAAAGAATCTCTGTCGTGGGTGCTCCTAACATCGTTCCCACTCTGTATCGAGTGAATCCCGGAATGGCGCTCCATCTGGTGAATACAGCTAACATGGTTTCCCAGACGGACAGTTACGTAGAGGTAGATGAGCCTCTTCCCCAATTTATGGATACGGATCCGGATCGTAAACTTCTCCCGGAACTTGTGGTAAAACTGGATCGTGTTCAATTGGGAGAGAATGTAAAGGCAACTATCGCTTCTCCTGAAATAGACGCAGAACAGGAAATATCCATTTGCAAAATCGGTGAAGATGAATATCAGATCACCATCCCTGCAGATTTGTTCTCAGGCTATGCATTGGTGAAACTCTGCTTTTAAACAAAAAGCGACTGTTACATTTTAAGATATCGGTTTATCAAATACTATAACCATTCTTCAAGGAAGTGAATCATGGAACTGGAACAAATCCGATTTCAAATCAACGAGCTCAACACAGAACTGCTGCATCTTTTTGAAAAGCGGATGCAGCTCTGCGGACAGGTAGCAGAATATAAAAAAGAGCATCATATGGATATTTTCGTCCCCGCTCGAGAAGTAGAAATCCTCGAATGGGTGAAGGCGAACTCAAAGAAGGAATTTGCCACCTACGACTTGGAGTTTTTCAACTGTTTGCTGAACCTGAGCCGCAGTTATCAGCAGTCCATTGTGGGAGAGGGGGCGGCAGCCCCTATCCCCGCCGTCAGAACCGAACGGCTGCTGTTGCTGCCCCTGTCCCTGGAGGATGCCGAACCGGTTTTTTCTCTCACTTCAAAGCCTGATATCACCAAATACATGCGGTTTGATACTCATAGCTCTATAGAAGAGACTCGTAGCCTCATCGCTCGTTATTGTGAGCCAGGTAACTTGGCTTATAAGGTCTTGTTGGCACAGACCGGTGAATTTATTGGTGTCTTCGCTCTTAAAATCTCAAAAGAGGTCCCCGCCGCAGCCGACGTGAGTCTGTTTCTTTCACCTGAAAGCTGGAACCTCGGTTACGCCGGAGAAATTCTTTGCGTTGCTGAAGACATGGCCTCCAATTTTATGCAGGCGGATTCTCTGCTGGCTTATGTAGTTGCTGACCACATTGCTTCCTGCCATACGCTAGAAAAAGCCGGTTACCATGTGCAAAAGACATTGTTCTTTGGCGAAGGGGATGCAACTTTGAATGTTTATCAATTATCGCTTCATTCAAAAAACAACTAACTAAAAAGGAACGGATTTTCATCCGTTCCTTTTATGCATTTTCCTTTAAAATCCGGCCATCCCGCAGAAGGCCCCGCAGGCCTTCTGCATCCTGCCGCTCCAGCGCATTCCGGTATTCCTGCAAATGTTCGATTACAGTATTCAGCTCAAATAGAAGCGGCTGTTGGTTCATAAGGAACAAATCCGTCCACATATCCTCATTGAGTTTCGCCACCCGGCTCAAGTCCTGATAACTTCCAGCTGAGAATCCACTCTGATTTTGCAGCGTAGGGCTTTTGACATAAGCGTTGGAAATTACGTGAGCAATTTGAGAAGTAAACGCGATTGTTTCATCATGTGTCTGGCAATCTGTGAGGACAATACGTGAAAAGCCGAGCGCTTTCGCTAAGTTCCTCACCACCTCCAGCTTTTCAGAATCGACATCCGGTGAGGGAGTCATAATAAAGCTCGCCCCCTCATACAAATCCGGCAATGAGTAAAAAAATCCAGAAAACTCCCGGCCCGCCATGGGGTGAGCACCGATAAAAGTGACGCCATTCTGTCGAAGCGGATCTTCAACCGCTTCGACTACTGCTGTCTTGATGCCACAGGTGTCTATGACGATTCCACCCTTTTTAAAATCACCCGCATGTTCGGTCAAAAATGAAATAGTCTGTTTTGGATGAAGGCAGACGATGACTAAATCACAGTTCTGGAGTTCCTGCACTTCTAAAATTCCGTCTATAGCCCCTATTTTTAGTGCCTCTTCAAGCACATTAAAATCCTGATCCAGCCCCAGACACTGATGGCGTGTCTTTGCTTTGACCGCCCGGCAAAAAGAGCCCCCTATAAGCCCCAGTCCTACTACACCAATTATCATGGATTGTTTCCTTTCCAGCAGTATAACCACAATTTCTCTCGCTTTAAAGTATAGCAACTTTAAAGCGATAAGTCAATGGCGTTATAAGATTGTATCGACAAAAGTATACCTTCATAAAAATTGACCACTCGAAACATCATTTCTAATATCACCAATAGACAAGCCGGCCGCTTGATCGGCCGGCTTTAAAAAATTCAAGTACTAAACTGCCTTGATCTTGCTGCGCTGTACAATTTTCACCACAACTGTCAACACAATAAACAGCAATGCAATCTCAATAGGCAGCAAGGTAAGATTTTTGATCACCCGTGTACCTAGGATTCCCCAAAACGCTTTGTTGTATAGGATAGCGCTCCACAGTGTTCCAAGGACGATATTGACGAAAAAGGTAACAGTCACCTTGGCACCGATGGCTTTGGGCAAGCTGGGCTTCATTTTATAGAAAAACAGACCGTAAATGACGCCTCCCAAAATTGCGTTCAGGGTGTATCCGGGGAAAAAAGCGCCGGTAGGGTGTATCATATATTTGATGATGTCCCCTGCTCCAGCAGCTAGTCCCCCGGCAACAGGGCCGTACATCATTCCCAGAAGCGCCGTAACGATAAAGCCGAGCCCGATCTTAAGCGTCGGTATGGGGTTGATGGTGAAAAACGACAACACGATACTAAGCGCCAGCAACAGGCCCATTCCGGTCAGGGACCGCAGTCGTTTGAATTCCATAGCGGAATCGGCGAATTTTCTCCCCAGGGTTTTAAAAAAGCATAATACACTCATAGCAGATACCTCCTTACATAAATTTGCTGCACATCGCAAAGAGGTATTTGCCTCATTTTAGATTGTAACAGCGGGATGCGACAATCAGACCGCAAGCGATATCGCTTTTCGTCCCGGCAGCAACTCCCCGTCTGCCAGACACTTAACGCCTGTTTGTCTACTCTGCTCATGTAAAAATAATTATAGCAGGAAACAGCTTTGGAATCAATAGGAGTAAGAAAATTCTTCCACAATTTCAAAAAACTATTATTCTAATCCCAGCTTTCGCCGAATTTGCTCTTCGTTGAAGATGACATTCTCTTTCATCCGAATATTGTCCCGATTTTGCAGATACCACTGATAACTCTTTTCCAGTCCCTCAATGTAGTCCGTTTCGTTAGGGTAGATTTCCTTTATGCGGGATACGTCCAGCACATTGTCATAATCGTAAAAAGGAAAAAATTCCCGTACGGTACGTCTATCCCGCCGGTAATTGTAAAATGCGCAGTTCACCGCCAAGCCCGCAGCTTTAGCGCAGCACTCTACCCACTCCCGGCAGGATACTGCTTTCCTATTCCCCACATTATAAATCGAATGTGCCAAACAAGGGCTTTTCAGCAACCGGCAAACAACATTCGCCAAATCCTTGACATAGATAAACTGCAGCTTCACATTAGAATCTGGCAACAAAACCGGCAACTCTTTTAGAAGGTGGTCGAACACAAAGCTCTCCCGCTGGGCGTAGTTGTGTTCTCCATACACATAAGGCGGCCGCAGAATCGACAGCTGAGTGGGAATATTGAAAAAATGTTTCATATAAACCGCCTCGGTATCGATTTTGTCCTTTCCATAAAAGGTCCAATATCGGTTTTCTCCGATGGCATCCGTTTCCCTAAAAGGAGGCTTTAGATTTTCTATGTCATATACTGCGCTGGAACTGAGAAAAATGAACTTTTCGGGGCCTTCTGCCGATAAAGCCTCGCATAAAATTTCGGCTTGCCGGCCATTAAGTCCGGACACGTCCACAACATAGTCAAAACGATGGGGCCTGAGAATCTGTTTGAGCCGCTCTTTGTCCTCTCTATCGCAGACAAGGTTCTGGATTCTCACATCCCATACGGGACGGCTCCCCCGATTAACCGTGAAAACGTCGTACCCTTCCCCAAGCATATGATCTACTAAGGTTCTGCCGATAAAGTAACTGCCGCCCATGATCAAAACTTTTTTCATTACGGTACCTCCTCGTCAGAAAACAGTTTACCTGCCATAAAAAAGGAAGCGTACAAGCACGCTTCCCCTATTTGCCCAATATTTTTTGGATATATTTCGGTCGGAACCATTTGATATATGCAGTGATAAGCCTTGTGAGTGCTATGTCATAAATCACAAAAACCACATTCAAGAAGAGCCATCCCAGGGCCAGGAGCCAAACGGAATCCTGAAGTATTTCCACATAGTCGTTTAACCGAAACAGATAGATTGCCGCAACAAGTCCCATGCCAATGGAAAAATTAAAAATTAGTATCTTCCACATCCATTCTAATGCTGGCTTTCTGATGTTTTCCAACTTCGACTTGGCAATGGGATACCAGCCCAGAAACGCTGTAAAAAAGACGGCACTGTCTTTACTCGGCGCCAGCAGCAAAGAAAGAATCGCCACGGCAATATACACAAGAAAGGCCCACTTTGGACTGATCTCTACAACCAGCATAATCAGCAGTACGCCAGCCAGTGCCGGAAGGGCAAACTCTGCCATAGGGAGCAGCCCGGTAAGCATCATCAAAACGATGCACAGCGCGGCAATCATTCCGCCCAAGGCAATCTTTTTTACGGATTTCAACGGACGACCGACCTTTCTTAACAACAGGGAATCAAGTCCCCGCCGCAACATTCACAGCAGCAGTCTGCACAAATCAGACCAGAACACATATCGCAGGCCGAACAGCCCCCTGCGTTGGGTACGTTGCCCGTACGGTACGGGCCATTTGGAGTGCCCATATTGCCTTGGCGCTGCCACATCATCCGGTTCATTGCTGCACGATATTCAGGATTGTTGGGACTCAACCGGCAGGCAGTGGAGAAATGGTTCATGGCGTCATCCAGCCACCCACGCTGGAAATAGACGCTCCCCTTTAAGAAATACCACTCCCCATCACGAGAAGCAGCCGGAATACCGTCCAGCAGTTCTTCCGCCTCCACCAGCCTGTTTTCCTGTATCAGACGGCGGATATCCGCCAAATTGGACGACTGATATCCCCGTTGCCCGGCAGTATTATAGCCGGCATAGCCGTTGTTTGGCTGTCCGGTGCCCGCTCCCCCTTTGCTGGCCCGCAAGCTGGTGATAATAGAATCATACGCTTCGTTGATTTCCTGCATCTTTTCGTTTGCAAGATCAGCTAAAGGGCTGTCGGCATAGTTGTCGGGATGATATTTTTTTGCCAATTCCCGATAGGCAGTTTTTACTTCTTCCTCGGTTGCTGTGTTCGGAATCCCCAGAATTTTGTACGGATCTCCTGCGGGCATATTGACCTCCAATCACTGGACTCATAGCCAGTACTGTGAAAATTAAAACTCACCTTTGTGTTTTTTATCTTTTTCTCCTGACAGAACGCTGTCTGCAGAAGCTTTTAATCCTAAATAAATGATGTTATCCAAAATAGTCTTATAGCGGTAAAGTTCCAAAAGCTCATAAGTGGTTCCCATCTCGGCAACGGTAATGTTGAGTGTGCCCTTTCCATAATCGAGAATCTCTTTTATTTCTTCTTCACTCAGGTTATCAACGCTGAATTTTAGAAGAAAAGGATTATAGGACCCAGCTTTTAAGTCGTCCTCCAAGTCATCCAGGGCATCTAAAAGATAAACCCAACGGCCGAGCAGATACCCAAACCGAGATAGTACCCGTTTTTCGGTTTCTCCATCCCCTAACATGGAAAATACCGCCTGCAAGGCTTTGGCGGTGGGCTCCGCCGCCGCGTCTACACTGACGGTCTTGTCTTTCTCCAATTGGAACTGATCTTTCATCATTTCGGCAAAAATTTGATCCAACTCTGGATAGAGTCTCACAGCTTTTTTCCTTGCAGATGAGGCGAAGGGAAGTAAAATATAACATCCGAGCTTCTTCACTAATCCGCTGTCGTGGATATTGTCCTTTACCTTGTAATAAAGCATCACCATGGCACAGCTGCTGACAAATTCCATATCCTCTCCGGGAACGGCACAAGTCTTTTTTTTAAGGGGATTCGCCATGCATCGGGTTTTCTGAAAACCACAAAAATTTTTTCGCAGCGCCATGGAAAGCACTGCTACGAAAGTAAAATCGTAGCTGAGGGTCATTTTTGCAAAAGGCCCAAAGGCTTTGCCCAGCTGGTGGCAAAGACCGCAGTAAACGGCCTGATAAGTGTCAAATTCTTTGATTTTCAATTCAGGTTTAAAGGGCTTGATATAACCAAACAATGAAAACCCGCTTTCTATGCTGAAATAGCGGCTATATGCCTATATTTCATGCATCCATACTTGTGGTGAACATATTTTACCCTATTTTCCCCTCTAATTAGTGTATAAAATGTAAAAAAAGCTCGAAACCTTGGTAAAAACTGCCGGAGAAGTGGGGAAAATACACTTTTTCTGGCGTCTAGCAAGCAGTCCCACCTATGGCTTTTGAAGTTATTATAACCTTGATTCATTTCTAATTTGTGTGTTGTATCTTAAAAGCAATTAAACAATTGCAGCAAGTCTATTGGTTTTGAGTATATATTAGAGGTTATAGCGCAGTTGGACCGCTTGCTTTAAGGGGAAGGTTGTACTATACTATAAGAAAAAATAGGGGGTTGAAATGATGAATGAAAAAGTAAAAGTACCTCTCAATTGCTTATTTCAGGGGTGTTATAATCCCGTATTTGAAGAAGAAATCAGCAAATGTAAAGATAAATGCTACCAGTATAATCAACTGAATCCCAACGATCGAGAAACCCAGCGTAATTTGCTGGCTCAAATACTGGGTGAAATGGGTGAAAACGTAATATTTACTCCGCCGTTTTGGTGTGATTATGGGTATAACATTTCTGTGGGAAACGATTTTTATTCAAACCACAATTTGATTATCACGGACGGTGCAAAAGTATCCTTCGGCAACAACGTGTTTATCGGGCCTAATTGCTGCTTTACAACTGCAGAGCATGCTATTGATCCGGAGCAGCGCAAAGCCGGTATGGAAATCGCTAAACCCATCACCATCGGCAATAATGTTTGGATTGGGGCAGGGTCGACGATTCTCGCAGGAGTCACTATCGGAGACCACTCGGTAATTGGGGCGGGAAGCGTAGTAACTAAACCCATCGCCAGCAATGTAGTTGCTGTGGGAGTGCCGTGCAGAGTGATGCGGCAAATCACAGAGGAGGATAAAAACCGCTACCCTGTCTACAAAGGCGATTGAAAACAAGATATACAATTGACGCTGGTGCAAGTTGTTTCTGCGAGTTTTAACGACTTTTTTTAGTCTTAGAATGGGACAGGAGCGTTTATCCGGTAGTCCTGACCCAGAATACAATTGTGATTACTTGACATTGTCCTTTCCCGCCAGATACATATCAAAAGGCAATTCATGTTTTTGTTAATTTACTATTAAAATTTTGATTTTTCCTTTTGTCTGTGATAAAATAACAGTAATTATAACGAGATGAAAGGAATACCGGAATGTCATATGAAAAATCATGTGGTGCCATCGTTTTTAGAAAGTACCACGGAAACACCGAACTTCTGCTGATCAAACATTCGGCGGGAGGGCATTGGTCTTTTCCGAAAGGACATGTGGAAGCGGACGAAACTGAACAGCAAACCGCCTTACGGGAGGTTATGGAAGAAACTCATATCGACGTGGATTTAGATCCTACTTTTCGGGAAGTAGTTACCTACTCGCCCAAGAGGGACGTAAAAAAAGACGTGATTTATTTTTTAGGCCGCGCCAAAAACTTTGATTACATCCCACAGGAAAAAGAAATCGCACAGATTAAATGGGTGGAAATCAATCTTGCTCATTCTTTTTTGTCCTATGACAATGACAAACAACTGGTCAACAAAGCAAAACCCATTATCAAGGACTTTTATTAACTGCCTAGAAGCCCCCAGCGCTAATTGAGCACTGGGGGCTTCGGTGTATATTGGTCTACAAGTCGTCAGCGTCCTGTACGGGAATTTCCCCATATTCGATGGGAAGTCCGGTATACATCCCGTTGGGATCCTCTTTGCTGGGTATCGGGTGTATGATAGAATTGAGAACGCTGCTTTGTTTTAGGACGCTTTTCTTCCGAGGTGTTTTATTATCCATAGGAAGCGCTCCTTTCTTTCGATAGACAGTGAATACTGCAAACACAATTGCTTGCAGCTTTATTATCTCCTTTTGCAGCATTGAAATTCCAAAACCACAATGGTATAATTTGTTTGAAACCAGTTATTTCGCTTTTTTTATTGATAAAATTAATTCCTTAAATGAAAGGGTTGCATATGTTGGAACAACTTTGGGAAATGATTTTGCACCTTTTGCAAAGTCTTACAAAATTTATTGTCCCCGCTGTCTTCGGGCTGGCGGTGCTATTAGCCGTTTTGGTTTTTCGTCGAAAGCTGGTGCGCCTTATCCTGTGCATTATCAAAAAGGTAACCGGCCGGTTCCAAGCGGCATCAGCAATTGCAGACAGCTTCGAAAGGCCCGCCGTTTTTTTTCTGACGGCTTTGTCTGTTTACTTTGGTATCGGTGTCTTTTTCTTCGCCGCAGGACTACGCGTCGAGGCGGCGGGCTTTCTCGTTTTTCTCACGAAACTGCTGAAAATCTGTGCCATCTGCGCCATTACCTGGGGCCTGATGAACGCCGCTCCGCCTATTGTAGAGGCCATCCAAGGCGGCGAAAAGGATGTTGACAAAACCCTTGTGGTATTTTTTTCAAAAATTGTTCGGGTGGTGCTCATCATCATTGCCGCCGTCATCGTCATCGCGGAAATTGGATACAACATTTCAGGGCTCATCACCGGCCTGGGCATCGGCGGCCTCACCGTTGCGCTGGCAGCCAAAGATTCTGCCAGCAATCTATTCGGGGGCCTTATCATCATTGCTGACAAACCCTTTGCCGTGGACGACTGGATCGAAACTCCTGACCTAGAAGGTGTCGTCACTGATATCACCCTCCGCAGCACCCGTATCCGCACCTTTAAAGATGCGGAAGTCATCGTCCCAAACTCCACCTTGGCCAATTCCCAGATCGTTAACTGGTCCCGAATGAAAAAGAGACGGGTTTCCTTTCACCTAGGGCTTACCTATGGCACCCCGAAAGAAAAACTGCAGCAGGCCACCGATGGGATTCGCTCCCTGCTGGAAAAACATCCCGATGTGGACCCGGACGTTATCGTTGTCACGTTTGATAAGTTTGGCGCATACAGTTTAGATTTACAGATCTACTATTTCGCCGTCAAAACCGCCTGGGGCGATTATATGAAGGTAAAGCAAGACGTAAACCTTCAGATTATGAGCTTTCTTAAATCCATCGATGTCGATATCGCCTTCCCCACTCACACCATCATCTCCGGAGATGCAAATAAATCCAGCGTTTAGGATTCTGTCTTAAGATAAGCAAAAATACCGCCCACGGGAATTTCCCGCGGGCGGTATTTATATCTAAACAGACGAAGTTTCCCCTGCGCAGCATGGTACCAAAGACAAAAAGGCTGTTCCTCGGGCTTGCGCCACCCTTTCCCTTCGTCTGTAACTGGATATCGTTTCGATACATCATCATATGCTGCCAGATGGAAAAGTGCCTCTTTTCAATAAAATCTTTTCTGTCCGCCCCATCGGCGAAAAATACCGGAATAAATAGAGAATATAGCCATTAAACCGTCTCTTTCTGCGTCCTAATAGAAAATTTTCCAGCACAGATGTTACAATGCTCTGTCAGTACCGAAAACTTCGGTAAATAGTACCAAAACCGTTTTGGATTTCCTGTATCTGTTTACAATTTAGCTATTGCATGGATAAAGAGCTTTTTGTATAATGGAATATGTATATTTTTATTCCCCGATAGAAAAGAAGGAGCTTTTATGAGCACTGCAAATAAATCGACAGTCACCACTTTTCCCGCCATTGCCATGCGCGGGATTGTCATGTTTCCATCCATGATCCTTCATTTTGACGTGGGACGGGAAAAATCCATCCTCGCCATTAAAGAAGCGATGAAAAAAGACCAGCTTATTTTTTTGGTGGCCCAAAAGGACTACACTGTTGAAGAGCCTCAAAAAGAGGATCTTTATAAAGTCGGCGTCGTGGCCAAAATCGTTCAGCTCTTAAACAGCGGCAGTAACGGCCTGCGCATTATGGTGGAAGGTGTTTACAAGGCTTCCATCACGGATATCACCTCTTTTTCCCCTTACATGGAATGCACTGTTAAGTCTCTTTCCGACTCTCAGCGGACCAACGTTCCCTCTGACGTGGAAGAGGCCATGGTTCGTGCTGTCACCGACTCTTTTGAGATTTACTGCGACCTCGTGCCGAAAATGCCCAAGGAGATTATTTCAAGCGTCCTTTCCCAGAAAACTGCAAAAGGACTGTTCGATAAAATCGTCCAGAACCTTTACCTACCAGTAGAGGATAAACAGGTTCTGCTGGAAGAAAAGAGCTTATATAACCGCCTCCAGATACTGGTGGAAATCCTTCAGCACGAAACCGCTGTCCTCACATGGGAACGGGACATCTACGACCAGGTCAAAGACCAAATGGACAAGAACCAGCGGGATTACTTTCTTCGTGAACAGATGCGGGTCATCTCTGAAGAGCTGGGCGAAGGTGACAATCCTCAGGAAGAGTCCAGCGAATATGCTGAAAAAATTGAGGGCTTTACCAATATGCCCGAAGAGACTAAGGAGAAGCTTTTAAAGGAATGCGAGCGGCTTTACCGCACTCCTTCCCAGTCTCAGGAAGGCCAGATTATCCGCACCTACATCGAAACCTGCATCGAACTGCCCTGGGATGAAATGTCCAAGGAGCAGGCTGACGTGGCTCGAGGCGAACGGATTCTCAACCGGGACCACTACGGCATGCAGAAGGTCAAAGAACGGATTCTGGAACTCATCGCCGTGCGCAAGCTGGCACCCGATATCAAAGGACAGATCCTCTGTCTGGCGGGCCCTCCCGGTGTGGGAAAAACCTCTATCGCCAAGTCGGTAGCTGCTGCTTTAAACCGCAAGTACGTCCGGATTTCTCTGGGCGGTGTGCGGGATGAAGCAGACATCCGCGGTCATCGTAAAACCTATCTCGGTTCCATGCCCGGACGCATTATCAACGCCATGAAACAGGCGGGCACCCGCAATCCGGTCATCCTACTGGACGAAATCGATAAAATGGGAGCGGACTACAAAGGCGACCCCTCCGCCGCCATGCTGGAAGTGCTGGACAGCGAGCAGAATTTTGCCTTCCGAGACCACTATATCGAAGTCCCCTTCGATTTGAGCGAAGTTCTTTTTATTACCACCGCCAACGATGCTTCCGCCATTCCCCGGCCCTTGCTGGACCGGATGGAAATTATCGAAATGGGCAGCTACACCCGGGAAGAAAAGTGGAACATCGCTAAAAAGCACCTTGTTCCCAAACAGCTCAAACGTCACGGCATCAGCGCCAAGGAGCTGAAATTCAGCAAGGACGGCCTCTACGCTCTCATCGATGGGTATACCAGGGAGGCGGGCGTCCGTACCCTAGAACGGGAGATCGCCCATATCTGCCGAAAAATCGCCAAAAAACTGGTGGAGGACGAAATCAAATCCTTTACCGTCACAGAAAAAAATATTACAGAAGTGATGGGAATTGTCCGCTACCTGAACGACGGCGTGCGCCAGGCGGACGAAGTCGGCGTCGTTACCGGCCTTGCCTGGACGTCTGTCGGCGGCGAGACGATGGAGATCGAGACCGCCGTCCTCCCCGGCACCGGAAAGGTACAAATCACCGGGCAGTTAGGCGACGTGATGAAGGAATCAGCCCAGATCGCCGTCAGCTATGTCCGCAGCATCGCGGAGGATTACGGCATCAGCACGGATTTCTATAAGAAAAAGGATATCCACATTCACGCACCGGAAGGCGCTGTTCCCAAAGACGGCCCCTCGGCGGGCGTCACCATGGTCACCGCCATCACTTCTGCTTTAAGTGGCATTCCTGTCCGTAAAGACGTGGCTATGACCGGCGAGGTGACCCTTCGCGGTCGCGTTTTGCCCATCGGCGGGCTCAAGGAAAAATCGATGGCCGCCTATCGCTACGGTGTAAAAACCGTCTTTATCCCAGAGGAAAACAAGAAAGACCTGGAAGAAGTGGACAATGTGGTCAAGGATCATATCACCTTTATACCCGTTTCCCATGTGAGCGACGTGTTAAAAGGCGCTTTGGCCCACTCCCCAAGCAGCAAACGGAAAAAGCCCACACCGCCTTCCACCGCTCCTATTGAGAACGCCCCGGTAAAAATCGACTCTATCTCCATCCAATAACCTTGAATAGTAAGACTTCCAAATAAGGAGTCTTTACCATTGCCGCTTAAAACGTCCAGAAAGGACTATTAATTTTTATGAATTACCACAAAGTATCATTTCTGGCGTCCTATGGGCTCCTGAAGCAGATTCCTCCGTCCTCAAAAATCGAGATTGCCTTTGCGGGGCGCTCTAATGTAGGGAAATCCTCCCTCATCAACAAGCTTTTTAACCGCAAAGGACTGGCGCGAGTCAGCGCGGTTCCCGGAAAGACGGCCACAATCAACTTCTACGATTTGGATGACACGGTTCATATCGTGGATCTGCCGGGCTATGGCTACGCCAAGGTAGCGAAAACCGAAAAGGTCCGCTGGGCCGAGCTGATCGAAGGATATCTGAACGATGAAAGCCGCAGTATGGAGCTCGTTGTGCTTCTGGTGGACAGCCGCCATCCCGCTACCCGACTGGACATTGACATGATCGATTATCTCATCGAAACGGAAAAGCCCTTCATTATCGCCCTCACCAAGATGGACAAGCTCAACAAAACCGAACGGCAAAACCGGCTTTCCTCCATCGCGGACGAAATTCCTTGCGGCGGCGATATCACCATCGTCCCCTTTTCCGCCGAAACTGGAGAAGGAGTAGAGGCTTTACGGGAAATCATCGAGGAAATCGCCTCCTACGACGGCGAAAACGGTGAAGGAGACGCCTCCGATGCTGAAGCTTAGGCATTTTAGAGAGGCGGACACCGACACGCTGATCGCTCTTTTTTACCAAACGGTCCACACCGTCAACGCCGCCCATTACAGTGAAAAACAGCTGGATGCCTGGGCACCGGAAAAACCTTTCCGCGACCATTGGGATGCCGTTTTTCACGGCCGCGCCTTTGTCGTTGCGGAAATTGACGGCGTGATTGCGGGCTTCGGCGATTTAAGCAACATCGGCGTTTTCGACCACCTGTTTGTCCACAAGGACTTTCAGAGACGGGGCGTCGCCTCCGCCATCACCTGCTGTATCGAGCAGATTGCCCTGCGGGAAGGGCTTACCACGCTTCAAACCGAAGCTTCTATTACAGCCAAGCCCTTTTTTGAACGAAAGGGCTACCATGTTATAACAGAACAGAAAAAGCCGTGCCGCGGGCAGGTTTTCCGTAATTACCTCATGGAAAAAACGCTTACGGACAAACGGTTATCCGAGAAAGGGAGATTCGCTATGGACAGAAACATTCAGATTTCCGCGGAAGGCCACCTGATGCTGGGAGGCGTGGACGCGGTTTCTCTTGTAAAAGAGTACCACACACCCCTCTACGTCATGGAAGAGGACGTCATACGCGACGCCATGAAATCCTACCGCAAATCCATCGACGAGTTTTACGGGGGCAAGGGCCTCGTCTGCTACGCGTCCAAGGCCTTCTCCTGCAAGGAAATCTATCGCATCGCCCAAGAGGAACAAATCGGCATCGATGTGGTCTCCGCCGGAGAGCTGTACACCGCCCTCTGCGTGGATTTTCCCATGGAAAAAGTCTGTTTTCACGGCAATAACAAAAGTCCCGAGGAACTTCGGATGGCCCTCGAGCATAATGTTGGCCGTATCGTCGTCGACAACCTGACAGAGCTCTCATCGTTGAGCACCATCGCCAGAGAAATGGGCAAAATCGCCCGGATTCTCCTGCGGGTCAAGCCCGGTGTCGATGCCCATACCCACTCCTTTATCCGCACCGGACAGATTGACTCAAAATTCGGCCTCGCACTGGAAACCGGCGAAGCCATGGAAGCGGTAAAAATCTCCCTGAAAACCGATCATATCGAGTTATTGGGCCTTCATTGCCACATCGGTTCTCAAATCCTCGATGTGGAACCCTTCGTCCACACAGCGGAAATTATGATGGGCTTTATGGCGGACATCCAAAAGGAAACCGGCGCAGTCCTCACCGACCTGAATCTGGGCGGAGGCTTTGGCATCCGCTACAGCGATGAGGATACCCCCGTCCCCTATGTGGAATATATGAAAGAAGTCTCAGCCATGATCCAAAAGAAAGCGGAAGAGCTCAGTTTTCCGCAACCCTTTATTCTCATAGAGCCCGGACGTTCCATCGTCGGAGAGGCGGGAACCACCCTCTACACTGTAGGTTCAATCAAAAAAATTCCCGGTATCCGCACTTATGTGGCGGTGGACGGCGGAATGTGCGACAATCCCCGTTATGCTCTCTATCAATCCAAATACGATATGCTGCTTGCCAACCGGGCGAACGCTCCCATCGCTGGAACCTTCACCGTAGCTGGCAAATGCTGCGAAAGCGGCGACCTGCTGGGTGAACATGTCCCCCTGCCTCAGGCGGAAGCGGGAGACGTTTTGGCGGTGCTCTCTACCGGGGCCTACAATTATTCCATGTCCTCCCACTATAACCGCAATTTGATTCCGCCCGTGGTGATGGTAAAAGACGGTAAGTCTCGGGTTATTATCAAAGGTGAAACGCTGGACGACATGGTCCGCAACGACATATAAAAACAGGCTGCAAGGGAATAACCTTGCAGCCTGTTTTCTGTTTACAAATTGATATGGAATAAATCGGATTTAAAAGGCTCGATGGATATTTTTTCTTCAATGATCTTCTGCCAGAGGGATGCTTTCATAATGTCCCGCTGCAAAATCGCCCCCAGCACAATGCCGTCCCGATGAAACGCCTTGATGGTATTCCTTCCTTCGTGCTGGATGACAATCTCCGCATCCGGGGCGCTCACGTCTCCCAGACTCACTGCCATCTCTCCGAAGTAGTTGAACATATTCCGCTGGGCAAAGCGGGTTTCGTAAACTGCTTCCCCACCGCTCATGTTGACGCCCGCCGCTTTGCCCTGGGCCATGGCATTCTGCCACACGCCAGAAAGACCGGTTACATCGCCCGCGGCATACACATGTGGGACTGAGGTCTCCATTTTATCGTTGACGGTGACTCCCCTGTTCACTTGAAGCCCAAGTTTCTCTGCCAAGGCGGTATTGGGCCGTACCCCCGCCGCCGCAACAATGACGTCGCAGGGAAGCGACGCCCCGTTGTCCAGCTCCACCGAATCGGCAAAATCGCAGTCCAGCACGACTTTTTCCACCTTTCGACCCAAATAGAATTTGGCTCCGGCGTTTTCAAACAGTTTTTGATATTCCTTCGCTGTATCAAAATCCAGCTGTAATCCCATAATGTGATCCATCATTTCGACCACCGCCACTGGAATTCCCCGTTTGCAAAAAGCATAGGCTGCGTCCAACCCCACCAAGCCTCCGCCGATGATGACAGCCTTGACATTTTGACCGCAATACCGGTTTAAGGCCTCTTCGTCCGGCAAATCCCGGAACGGGTGGACATTTTTCGCCTCCCGGAGGCCTGGAATCGGTGGAATCACAGCAAAAGCGCCTGTGGCCAGCAACAATTTGTCGTAGGAAAGCTCGGTGCCGTCATCCAGACGGATTTTTTTAGCTTCCGTATCCCCTCCGACCGCTTCCCGTCCCCGATACCACTGAACCCTATTCCTCTCTAAAAAGTCGTCCTTTTCAAACAAAATAGCCTTTTTGTCCATCTCCCCCGCCAGCAGGCGGTACATCATAATGCGGGAATAGGGGCAGTCATCTTTAGAGACGACAGTAATCTCCCCTTGCGGATCTTTTTCCAAAAGTGCCTTAACTGCAGACATCCCTGCGGCGCTGACACCAACGATAAGATATTTCATAGAATCCTCCTTCTCGCTCCCTTGAGAATCGTAAATCGATCTTATTCTTCCCACTCTCTAATCGAATAGTCACCATTTGGATTTTTATAGTTTAAGTGTCCAAATTTAGATTTATTCTATTATATCTTATTTTCCAATGGTTTCCATTATAAATAATGTACAAAAATACCTATAACTTTTTAGGCATCAATAAAAGGCGCGGTATTACCGCACCTTTTACTTCTGCTGATAACATTTTCCCTGCCAACTGTCCCGGCGGCGGAGTTCCTTGTCAATTTCGTTCATGACGACGAATTTTTTGAGGCTCCACTGGGGTGCAATGAGACTTTCTCGGAGACCGTCGCCCGTCACCCGCTGCACCACCACTTCCGGTGGCAGCAGTTCCAGCTGGTCGCAGACCGTTTCCACGTAGTCAGTGAGCGCCATCTCCTCAAATTCCCCACGCAGGAATTCTTCCGCCAGTTTCGTGCCCTTGATCACATGGAGCAAATGAATTTTGATGCAGTGGAGCGGTAACTGAGAAAGACGTCTCACCGTTTCTACCATCATCTCCCTGTTTTCTCCAGGCAGCCCGTTAATGATATGGACGCAGATGGGAATTCGCCTCTCTGAGAGCTTCTGTATTCCTTCCAAAAAGGCTTTGTAGTCGTGACCACGGTTGATACGCCCCGCTGTATCATCATGGGCACTCTGGAGCCCCAGCTCGACGATAAGATAGGTCTGCCTGTTGAGCTCTTCCAGATAGTTAAGCACTTCCTCCGGCAAAGCGTCCACCCGGGTGGCAATGCTTAACCCTACCACTCCCGGCTCCGCCAGAACCGCCTCGTACTTCTCCCGCAGCTCTGAAACCGGCGCGTAGGTGTTGGTGTTGGCCTGAAAGTAAGGAATATACTGCCGAGCCTCCGGCCATTTTCGGTGCAGCGCCTCCACTCCCTGCCGAAACTGGAGGGCCAAATCCCCGGCGCTCTGCCGTTTAAAAGAATAGGCGCAGTAGGTGCAGCCGCCCCTCCCCTTGGTTCCGTCGATATTGGGACAAGAGAATCCGCCGTCCAGCGACACTTTGAACACCTTCCCGCCGAATTTCTCCTTCAGGTGATAGTCCCAGGTGTGGTACCGCTTGTTGCTGAGGCTGTAGGGAAACGGGTTATTCTCGTTCATGAAACTTCCTTTCGGTCAATCGCGAAACTGGTACTGGTAAAGCCGGGCGTACATGCCGTTTTGCCGGAGCAGCTCCTCATGGGTGCCTCGTTCCTGGATGCCTTCGTCGGTCAAAACGATAATTTCATCGGCATTTTTGATGGTGGACAGCCGGTGGGCCACAATGATGGACGTCCTCCCTACTGACAGCTCTTCCAAAGCGTTTTGGATAAGCATTTCGGTTGCGTTATCCAAAGCGGAAGTCGCCTCGTCGAGGATGAGAATGGATGGGTTTTTCAGGAAAACCCGGGCAATGGAAATCCGCTGTTTCTGCCCTCCGGACAGCTTGACGCCCCGCTCGCCGATGTAGGTGTCATACCCTTCGTCCATGGTCATAATGTAGTCGTGGATGTTCGCTTTTTTGGCCGCTTCGATGATTTGTTCCTCGGTGGCGTCCAGGTTTCCGTAGGCGATGTTCTCCCGGATGGTTCCAGTAAACAAAAATACGTCCTGGGCCACCATGCCGATGTTTTTCCGCAGGGAATACCGGGAAAGCCCGGTGATATCGTACCCATCGATGCGGATGGCACCGCCTGTCACCTCGTAAAACCGGGGGATGAGATGACAAAGGGTTGTCTTTCCGCCACCGGAAGGCCCCACTAGTGCAACTGTCTTGCCCTTGTCGATGTGCATGGACAAATGGCTAATGACCATATCCTGCTCTTTGTCCCCGCTGCGGGATTCGTACTGGAAGCTCACGTCGTCAAAGTCGATAACGCCGTTGAGTTTGTCGATTTCTATGGCGTTGAGCGCCTCCGGCTCCTCTTGCTCCGCCATGATTTCCTCAAACCGTTTGAAGCCGGTCATACCGTTTTGGAACTGCTCGAAAAAGGCCACCAGCCGTTTGATGGGGTTTAAAAACATGTTGATGTAGAGAAGATAGGCTGCAAATTCGCCCACGTCAATCTTTCCGTAGAAGAAAAAGACGCCGCCCGCCACCAGCACCACCAGGTAAAGGATGTCCATAAACAGGTCCATGCCAGCGGAAAACAGCCCCATGACTTTGTAGGCGGCCGCCCGCGCCTTTTGGAAATTCTGGTTGTGGACCTCAAATTTTTTCTCTTCGTGTTCGCCGGAGGTATAAGCCCTCGATACTCGGATGCCGGCAATAGAGTTTTCGATACTGGCGTTAACTTCGGCTATTTCCTCTCGGGTCCGCATAAAGGCGTTTGACATTTTCCGCCGCATCTTCACCGCGAAAAACACGATGAAAGGAAGGAGCGTGAAAATAATCAGCGTGAGCGGCAGATTGATGGTGCTGAGCATGACAAAGGAGCCGATCAGCAGTACAATAGATAAAAATAGGTCCTCCGGGCCGTGGTGGGCAAGCTCCGAAATGTCCATCAAATCGTTGACGATCCGGGACATGATGGTTCCCGTCTTGTTTTCGTCGAAGAAGGAAAACGGCAGCTTTTGAAGGCGCTTGAACACGTCCCGCCGCATATCCGCCTGCATCCTCACCCCGACGATATGGCCGTAGTACTGGATAAAGTAGTTGAGTCCCGCTTTGATGCAATAAATCGCTAGCAACGTCCCTCCCCAAACGAGCAAAAGTCTGAGGTTTTTGTTGGGAACATAGTCGTTTATCATATTTTTGGCGATGATCGGGTAAAAAAGATCGGCCACCGCCACCAAAAAAGCGCAGAACATATCGGCGCAGAACAATTTCCAATGAGGTCTATAATAACTGATAAACCGTTTGAGCATACTGTTTTTTCACTCTCCCGTTTGATTCAAAAAGAGAAAAGACCTGGCTTTTCTCTTTTTATTATTCTAACACAAAAAAACAGCCAAGTAAACTTTGACGTATTAACACAAAAATATGCTGAATCGCTGAAATTTTGTACAGTTGTGATAAAATCCGTTCCTGTTAAACATTTCACGTGAAATTCATAATTTCCTCGACAAACTTCGTTTTTATTCTCAAAGGACCTGAGGTAAAATAAAGTTGCTCAGGAGGAACCTGTGTAAAAAGCAAAGGAGTGAACGAAAATCATGAAACAAATCAAAAAAATCATCTACCCTTATTTGATCGAACAGAAATGGAACAGCATCCGTCACAAAAGACAGGCCATCAAGGCGTCCTTAGCGGAAGGCACTCCCACTACCTCGGAAAAGGTGCTGAAACTGGGCCAGGACATAACGAGCCTCGGTAGGCAAGCCTTCCGCTTACAGTCGGAGTACGAAAGTTTCCGCGCATAGAGAGAGAATTACATAACCTATTCCATCGGGTCTGTCGATATTCTAAGGGGTTTTAAGCCGCCGTGAGAATATCCGGCGGCCTTTTTTTCTTGCCAAAATTTGCTCTGCCATATAAAATTTTGTATGTTAAAAAATGCTGTTCCTATATTCCTTCGTTGTCAAAAGGCGGAATAAAGCTCTCCTCCGCGGTGCCGCCTTGCTGCATAAATCCGTTTTCCACCCCTAAATCTACTGCGAAATCAATGAGCGCCTCATACTCCTCATCCGTCACCCTGCGCCTGAGCTCCGGATATGCGTCATTTCCACTCACCGGGGTGTACTGGTTCATCAAGCTGTAGAAAATCCGGTTCCCATAGGTTTCAAACAGGTAGCGGACGACGTTTTTAGAGTCGGAAAGACAGCCGGGAAGCAGCAAATGCCGGACGATGACACCCTTTTGCATCATGCCGTCGCCGTCAAATACGGCCTCTCCCGCCTGTTCCACCATCTCTTTGAGAGCCTTCTTCGCCCACTTGGCATAATCGGGCGCGCCGGAATATCTCCCTGAAAGCCCCTCGTCCATGTACTTGAAATCCGTTAGGTAAATATCGATGACTCCGCGGAGCAGGGCGATGCTTTCCGCTTTTTCATACCCGCTGGTGTTATAGACCATGGGCAGTAAAAGCCCCTGCTTTTTCGCCTGTTCCACAGCCGCCGCGATCTGCGGGATATAGTGGGTGGGCGTCACCAAATTGATGTTGTGGGCGCCCTTGTGCTCAAGCTCCAAAAAAATCTCCGCAAGCCTCTCCGTCGATATTTCTTTCCCCGCCTGCCCCCTGCTGATGGCGCGGTTTTGGCAGTAGACACATTGTAAGCCGCAGTAGGAGAAAAATACCGTCCCCGATCCCCTATCTCCCGAAATACAGGGTTCCTCCCAGAAATGAAGGGCCGCCCGGGCGGCCTTGACGTGTTCGCCCGCTCCGCAAACGCCGCGTCTCCCTCCGGTTCGGTCAATTCCGCAGTTTCTGGGGCACAACATACAGTTTTTCAGTAGCTCGTCCATTTTTACCCTCGCAATCATTGAGCGAATATTCATGTTTTGATTCATTATATCTCATTTTCCCATATTCCGCAAACAAATTGCCCGCCCCGAATATTTCCGGGACGGGCATGTTTTATTTTTGCTTGCGTTCCAGCATAATAGGCTGGATCTGGGTGTTTTGCAGGGCTTCTTCCAGCGTATCAGGAATCAAACTAAAATCCGCCACAATGGACGTAGGCTTCCCCTCCGGGTTATCCTGCCGCATGGGAACAAAATAGTAATTTTTCAGGTTCAAAAGAGCGCCGATGTTTTTGGCGCTGCCGCTCAAAGCGTCATTGGTCGAAACGGCGATGACCACCGGTTTATTGTTTCGCAGATGGCTCTTGACCGCCATGGTGACACTGGTGTCAACGATAGAGTTTGCAAGCTTTGCCAGCGTGTTCCCCGTGCAGGGCGACACCAGCATGATGTCAGTCATGTGGGTGGGCCCGATGGGCTCGGCGTCGTTAATAGTGTTGATGATTTTCTTTCCGCAGATGTCTTCCACCTGCCAGATAAAATCTTCCGCCTTGCCAAAACGGGTGTCGATGGAAGAAGCGTTTTGAGACATAATGGGAACCAGATCATAACCTAAGTCCCTGCATTTTTCCATCATCCGCAAAACCGGCTGAAAGGTGCAAAAGGATCCGCACATAGCAAATCCCAGTTTTATTTTACTCACAGTACTACCCCCTTCTCGCATTCCTTGATGCAGTTCTGCAAGGTCGTTTCCAGTATGGAAGCAGCAGTGAGGGGAGCAGTTTTACCGGGCAGCGACAGCGCCCAGATGACTTTCCTTTCCATCGCGGCGGCCGCAGCGAAATCAACCCCGCCCGGACGGGACGCCAAATCGATAATCAGACAATCCGGCTTGATTTCTCGAAGTTGTTCTTCCCCGAAAATCATAGCCGGAACGGTATTCAGTATCACGTCGTATTCATGAAGCGTGCCGCCGAAATCTCTGACCGCCACCGTATCGGCGCCGTAGATTTCCGCCCACACCAGGTCTTTGTACTTCCGCGCCGCAACCGTCACCTTGGCGTCCAGGGCGAGGAAATCCTTTAAGAGGATTTTCGCGATCCGGCCAAAGCCTGTTATCAGCACTTTTTTTCCCATAATCACCGTGGGGAGCTCCTCCAGCACGATCTGAAGGGTTCCTTCCGCCGTGGGAACGGCGTTCATGACGGCGAACTCCTCCCGGTCTAGGTAATCGGCGAAGCGGAGTTCCCTTTTTTCTAATTCCTCCTTGACTTTGGGCGTTATCTTTCCGCCGAGGATCAGGGTGTCCCGATGGCACAGGTCGAGAATGTAGGACAGCTGGATGGTATCTTTCGTTAAGAGCGGTGCGTTGAGCACCACTCCGTCGGTGGTCACCGGCATCGGTAAGATGACATAATCAGGCTGCCGCTTCAATTCGCTGATGTTTTTGAGCAGCGTCACGTCAGGTGGAAAATCATCCCCGCTGTCAAAACCGATCATATAAACCTTGCCCTTTTTCGCAAGCAGAGCCGACAGATGGATAAACCGCATGTCGCCGCCCGCGATAAGATAGATTTTTTCTATATTCATAGGCAACCCCCAATACAGTTCTTAAAACATTGATGAAGGATACTGTATCTTATGAAATCGCCCGCCCGTTGGTGCATAGGAGCCATAAAACAAATAAGGACAAGTAAGGAAATTTTATATTCATTTAAAAAGAGCCACGGAACAATATGTTCCGTGGCTCTTTCCGTCTGAAAAAGCTGTCACCGGGTTTTGCTATTTGTTCACTTGTTTTTTGTCTGTTCTCCCAACTAAATAGTCAATCGAAACATCGAAAATATCCGCAATTTTCCGCAAAATTTCCAATTTGGGCTCCCGCGTCATAAGCTCATAATTTTGATATGCCTTTTCGGTAATATCACAGTAAATTGCCACTTCATTCTGGGTCAATCTCTTTTCTTTCCGGCATTGTTTTAAACGCTTAGCCAAAATATCCCTCATGTTATATCACCTACAATTGTTCTTGACATAACAAGTATATGGGAATAAAATATAAGATATACCAACAATTGTTCGTAAAAGGAATCAAGGTGATCTTATGGCAGAATTTTGCTTAAAATGCTGGAACGAAATAAATGGAACAAATGACTCTCCAAACGAATATATTCTCTCGCATGATTTAGAATTATGCGAAAAATGCGGTAAAACTACTCAAGTAATTATTATAGAACGAAAACAATATTATAAAACAAATTTCGCTTTGTAATCTATCCTGTCAAAATTGTTTGTGCAATTCTATTATTTTTATTGAGAGCTCTTACTTTACCTTATTTAATCTATAAACAAAAGAAAAATCAGAAAGACCATTATCCAAAATAACGGTCTTTCTGATGCCTATCCAAATCATTTTCCAATGCGTCCAGTCAAGACTTTTAGGCCATAAACATTTAGTCTTTTTGAAACTCCTGCAAGGATTTGACCTTACGGGAAGCGCCGCTCTTTACGGCACGAATGCCCTTCACCGCCGCTTGAGCCGCCGCCAGGGTAGTCATGTAGCAGAGCTTGTGCTTGATAGCCGCCTTGCGGATGTAACTGTCATCCGCCGCCGACTGCTTACCCACAGGGGTGTTAATAATAAGCTGGATTTTTTTGTCCTGAATGCAGTCTCCGATATGAGGCGTGCCCTCAAAAATTTTGTTGACCTTCCGGGCCTTGACCCCGTTCTTAGAAAGCATCTCATAGGTGCCGTCCGTTGCCAGAACGGTGAAGCCCAGTTCCGCGAAATCTTTCGCAACTTCCAGCGCCTCCGGCTTGTCTCCGTCGTTAACGCTGAGCAAAACGGTTCCTTCTAAGGGCAGTTCCAAGCCAGTAGCCTCCTGGGACTTATAAAACGCCTCGCCGAAATCGTCGGACAGGCCCAGCACCTCGCCGGTAGAGCGCATCTCCGGCCCTAAGACGGGGTCGACCTCCTGGAACATGTTGAAAGGCAGCACCGCCTCCTTGACACCGAAATGGTGGAAAGGCTTGCGCTCCATCTGAGCCACAGGGGATTTTGTGCCTTCCAGCGCCGCGACGATGACTTCCGTCGCCGCCTTGACCATGTTGATGCCGCAGACCTTGGACACCAGCGGAACTGTCCGGCTGGCACGGGGATTTGCCTCAATCACGTAAACTTTCCCGTCAGCGATGGCAAACTGCATGTTCATCAGGCCGCAGACGTCAAGGGAAAGAGCAATCTTCTTGGTGTATTCCTCGATGGTCGCTTGTTCTTGCTGCGAGAGGGACACCGGCGGCAGCACACAGGCCGAATCGCCGGAGTGGATGCCGGCCAGCTCGATGTGCTGCATAATGCTGGGCACAAAGCAGTCTGTGCCGTCGCAGACCGCATCGGCTTCCACCTCGGTGGCGTGCATCAAAAACCGGTCGATGAGGATAGGCCGGTCGGGTGTCACGCCGATGGCGCCTTCCATGTAAAAACTGAGCTCATCGTCAGAGTGGACCACTTCCATTCCCCGACCGCCCAATACATAGGAAGGGCGCACCATAAGCGGATAACCGATTTCTTTGGCGATGGCAAGCGCCTCGTTAGTATTAACCGCCATACCGGATTTGGGCATGGGGATATTGAGCTTCTCCATCATTTCCCGGAATTGATCCCGGTCTTCCGCCAAATCAATGGCCGCAGGAGAGGTGCCGAGAATCCTCGCCCCCGCGTTCTGCAAAGAGCGAGCCAAATTCAGAGGAGTCTGACCCCCGAACTGGGCGATGATACCCACCGGCTTTTCTGCCCGGTAGATGCTCATGACGTCCTCAAAGGTCAGCGGCTCGAAATAGAGCTTGTCAGAGGTGTCGTAGTCGGTGGAAACCGTCTCCGGGTTGCAGTTGACCATGATGGTTTCATAGCCCAGCTTGCGCAGCGCCAGCGCACAGTGGACGCAGCAGTAATCGAACTCGATGCCCTGCCCGATCCGGTTGGGGCCGCCGCCTAAAATCATCACCTTTTTAGGGTTGTCAGAGATATGCTTCGGCTCCTGAATAGAATGATAGGTGGAATAATAGTAGCCTTCACTGGGGGTTCCGCTGACGTGTACTTTGTCCCAGTGTTCCAGAATTCCAGCTTCCAGCCGTTTGTCGGCCACAGCGGTTTCGTCGCAGTGGAGCAGCATGCCGAGGTATCGATCGGAGAAGCCGTTCTCTTTCACCTGTCTCAGCAGGTCTGATGGCAGTTTCTCCACTGTATAGCCGCTGACCGCCTCTTCCTCGGCAATCAAGTCCTTGATATCATTTAAAAACTCTACCTTGATTTTGGTGAGGGCTTCCACTTCTTCCACAGAAGCGCCTTTTTTCAAGGCCTCATAGATGATGAACTGCCGCTCACTAGTGGGAATTTCCAAGGCTTTGAGCAGTTCTTCCCGGCTCATATTCTGGAACTTCGGCACCTGTCCCAGCCCATACCGGCCGATTTCCAATGAGCGGATCGCCTTGAGATAGGCTTCCTTGAAGGTTTTACCGATGCTCATGACCTCGCCCACAGCCCGCATCTGGGTGCCCAGCTTGTCCTCGGCCCCCTTGAATTTCTCGAAGGCCCAGCGGGCGAATTTGATGACCACATAGTCGCCGTCCGGCTTGTAGTTTGCAAGATTGCCGTATTTGCCGCAGGGGATCTCATCCAGCGTGAGCCCCGCTGCCAACATGGCGGATACCAGCGCGATGGGAAAGCCAGTGGCCTTGGAGGCCAGCGCCGAGGAGCGGGAAGTACGAGGATTGATTTCAATTACCACGATCCGGTCGGTTTTGGGATCGTGAGCAAATTGGACGTTGGTCCCGCCTATGACCTTGACCGCATCGACGATGCGCCAAGCCTGCTCCTGTAAACGGTCCTGTACCTCTTTTGAGATTGTGAGCATGGGGGCGGCACAGAAACTGTCGCCGGTATGTACACCCAACGGGTCGATGTTCTCGATGAAGCAGACGGTAATCATCTGCCCTTTGCTGTCTCGGACGACCTCCAGCTCCAGCTCTTCCCAGCCGAGGATGGATTCCTCGATGAGCACCTGGCCGATCATGCTGGCCTGAATGCCGCGGCCGGCGATGACTTCCAGCTGTGCTTCATCGTACACCAGTCCACCGCCAGCGCCTCCCATGGTAAAGGCCGGACGGACCACTACGGGGTAATGAAGCTCTTCCGCGATCTTTTTCGCCTCTTCCACGGAATAAGCCGGAGCGCTGCGAGCCATTTCGATGCCCAGTGAATTCATCGTCTCCTTAAAGGCAATCCGGTCTTCACCCCGCTCGATGGAATCAATGTGTACGCCGATGACTTCCACACCGTATTCTGCCAAAACCCCCGCTTTGTTCAGCTCTAAGCAGAGATTCAGCCCCGTCTGTCCGCCAAGGTTGGGCAAAACGGCGTCAGGGCGCTCTTTTGCAATAATCTCGGTCAGCCTCTTCACGTTGAGAGGCTCAATGTAGGTGACATCCGCCGTATCAGGATCGGTCATGATGGTAGCGGGGTTAGAGTTTACGAGGACGATTTCATAACCCAGCTTGCGGAGTGCCTTGCAGGCCTGGGTACCGGAGTAATCGAATTCGCAGGCTTGTCCAATCACAATGGGCCCGGAACCGATAATCAAAATTTTGTGGATATCCTCACGTTTTGGCATTGTACTCAATCCTTTCCATACACATCGTATCTCTTCTATATAAATTATAATAAGGATACAACTTTATGTAAAAAAATGCAAGATAAAATCATTTCTCTCCTATAAAATTCATATTTTAGCAATATTTATGCAGTGGATTTAGTTCTGCTAAAAGAGTTTTTGCAGGAATCCAATTCTCGTAATATGCACAGTACAATTTTCTCTTTCCCACCACAACATATTGTGTCAACCCCCTCGTGAGAAGCCACATTTTTTTGTTCACACCCAAAATGTGAAGAATAAGTATTTAAAATGCCCTACCTACCATGGTTATTCTGCGGACATGTGGAATATGTGGAAAATCCTTTAAAACTTTTTATACTTGTGGAAAATCCAGTGGAAACTGTGGAAAACTTGTTATTTTTGTCTAGAAATTACAGTTTGTAATATCTTGTTTCCAAAAAGTCGCTAAAAATGGGAATGGCTACAAAAAAGGTAGTAATTCAGCAGAACCAAACAACTTTCCACAATCTGTTCACCACTGAAAAAGAAAAAATTTTTTATGTGGATTATTTTCTTGAAAACAATGTCTAAATATAGTATAGTAGAAGTTACTGAAGCATCCGGCTGGATGAAAAAATCAGGACGGCCGTACCGTCCTGATTTTTGTTGAATATTCAGATTGCTATCATATCCACATCAACTTGCTGCTGCCGGGCGTATCGTACTGTATAGGCAGTTCCACCCTTCTTCTCCTGATTATACACCGCGACCAGCCGGGCCGAATAATCTACCAGATACCGATTACGGGCAAAAAAGCTGTCCGAATCGTAATGTTCGGAGATCATGACCACTTCGTCGGTTTTTTCCAGCAAATTGCGGAAACGGATGCGCCACTCCTGAGGCCAGGTATTAGCCTGCTGCGGAAAGGGTACCACCGCGATTAGTTTTAGATTTTTAAACTGACGTCTCAGCCCCAGTACGATCTCACCAGCCCAAATATCAACGCCCATTGCCATGCCGCATAAAAAGGTGGTATACCCGTCGTCTATGGCGCGTACGATAGCGTTGTGAAGCTCCAGCTTAATAGCGTTGACCTCTTCGGAGTTTTCCACAAAGGGTGAAATGATTTTTTCCGGCCGATGTCCGGTAAACGAAACAGACTGCTCCCGCATACGACATCCTCCCAAGATTGATTATTTTATTATTGTAACTTATAATTATGAAAAAAATATGAATTTTTGAACATTTGTTTGAAAGGTTGCCTGTACCATGGATTTTTTAAAAAGAACCTGGGCCGAAATTGATTTAGACCACCTGGCCTTTAACGTAAAACAGATCCAAAAATGCCTCCCAAAAGACACAAGAATGATGGGGGTCGTTAAAGCCGATGCCTACGGACACGGAGATCGTTATATCGCAAAGGAAATGGAAAATCTGGGACTTCAAAACTTTGGTGTATCCAATCTGGAAGAAGCCTTATCCCTTCGGGAAAGCGGTGTAGAAAGTGACATTTTGATTTTAGGCGTCACCCCCGCTTCTGCCGTGCAAAAGCTGTCAGATTACCACATTACACAGACAGTTTATTCTCTAGAGTATGCGCAAAAGCTGAGTGACGCGGCGGTCCGGACAGGAGTCCGTGTAGACTGTCACATAAAATTGGATACTGGTATGGGGCGAATTGGCTTCCACGCGGGAGACGATTATATTGCCACAGAGCAAATCATCTCGGCGTATCGCTTACCAAACCTTGATTTTACCGGCATTTTTTCTCATTTCTCTTCGTCAGACGACATCAGTAATGAAGGTATCGCCTACACCAAAAAACAAAAGGAGCATTTTGACCAGACAGTCGCGGCTTTAGAACAAAAGGGATTATATTTTAAGGTAAAGCACCTGCAAAATTCTGCCGGCGTCCTGAATTATCGGTCCTGCCACTATGATCTGGCTCGGGTAGGCATTATTCTCTATGGCCTGCCACTGGATACTCTGCCCGATTGTGACATTCCCCTCAAGCCAGTCATGTCCATCCGTTCCGCTGTTTCTATGATAAAGACGGTTCAGAAGGGCGACTGTATCAGTTATTCCCGCCGGTTCACTGCGGACAAAGAAATGCGCCTTGCTACTGTGCCTATTGGCTATGCGGATGGATACCTCCGGGCTTTTGCGGACAAAGGTAGGATGATCGTCCGCGGACAATATGCAAAAATCGTCGGATCCATCTGTATGGACCAGCTGATGCTGGATGTCACAGATATTCCCGGTGTTCAGGCAGGTGATGTCGTCACCGTCGTCGGATCGGAAGGCAGCTGCCAGGTTACCTTGGGAGAATTGGCGGGTATTGCCGGCACCATTCACTATGAATTAGCCTGCTTAGTAAGCCGAAGAGTTCCAAGAATTTACCAAAAGGGAGGAAAAACGGTGGGAATCGTCGACTATATCGTGGAAGAATAAAATAAAACGCACGCATTTTTAAAAGTTTGCCTATTGTCAGATTTATCTGAATTTCCATCTAAAATTCATGGTTTTTTCCTTGACATTGGTACAAAAAATGCGGTAGTATGAAAAAAAGAATGATGATAACAGCAAGGAGGAATTGAGATGCTGCTAAAAGAAATTAACCGGGCAACCTTTAAGCAATTTGGAACGCCGCTCCGCTCTCTGGAACCCTATGAGCAATGGCAGCAGACCCTTTACGAAGAGGATATCCGCGCTACCTCCTATCTGTGGCATTTTAATACCGAGATTGTCATTGCCCCAATCAGCGGCGTAGGGCTGCTTTATATCCGGACTGAAGACAGTATTACACAGAAGTTTTTGCTGGATCAGCCGATCCTCATCCGCCCTAATGTCCAGTTTGCCATCCTGCCTTACGATGAAGTCCGGCTGAAATACTATATCTACAGCCAAAGCCCAAAAATTATTACTCCTACGGCCAGTACCTTGACCGGAACGGGTTTTGTCCCCAATGTCAACGTCAAGACGATGTATACCATTCTCTATCAGGAAAAAAACAAAGAATTTTCTTTTCGGGGAGAAAAACACGTCTTTTGGGAGTTTACCTATGTGAACAAAGGTACTATGATCTGTTCTGTTGACAACGTGAGCTATGAACTAAAACAGGGACAGATGATGTTTTTTGCGCCGCATCAGTTCCATGAGCAGCGTTCTGACGGAAAAGCACCTCTCAGTTTTCTGACCGTTACCTTTGACGGCGACATTGTCCATCCCGAAAGCATCTCCAATCGAGTGCTCACCGCCGACGATAACTGTCTGCACATCATCCGCAGCATTATCGGTGAGGAGAGGGAAAACCGTTTGTATAGTGACGATATGATTGCCTGTGAAATGACAAAGCTCATTATCACCGTTGTACGCAATATTCTGACGGATTCTACTTCTGCCAAAACGCCGACCACACTGAAAGTATCGGTGGACAACAAATATATCGACACCTGTATGGAAGTGATTCACGAGAACATTACTTCTCCCATCACCCTTCCATGGCTTGCACAGCAGTTAAATTTGAGTTCTTCATATCTGTCCAGTCTGTTCAAACAAAAAGTAGGGCGAAGTATTTCGGAATATATCCGCTTGGTACGGTTGGAAAAGGTAAAGGAAATGATTCGGGAGGGACGTTATACCATCGCCCAGATTTCTGATATGATGGGCTACTGTTCCCCCACCTATCTTTCCACCGAATTCAAAAGAGAATATGATATGTCTCCCAAAGAATACGCTAAAATGATTGAATAACCAATGCTGAAACAACAAATGTATACACGTCAAAAAAGCTTCCCGCCACTTAGCAGGAAGCTTTTTTTCATCCACTACAAAAGAGGCGGTAAAATCACCGCCTCTTTTTCATTTTACTATACCATAGAAACCCAGTTTTGTTGCTTTAGCAGCAAAATTGAGGATAAAATCCTCAAAGGGGTTGGCAATAAATGCAGCTTTATTGCATCTATTGCACCCAAACGCCGTTTTCGTCAACTTTATATCCGTCTATTACCTTGTTGCGGTCCAATTTTCCATATTGACTGAAATGATAGGTCTTTCCGTCAATTTTGTTCCATCCCAATACACAGTAGCCATTACTGGACTGCATGTAGTAGGTATCACCGCCGATAGTGTTCCATCCAGTAGCCATAACGCCGTCGTCTTTCAGGTAGCACCAGGTTTTTCCGTCATGGGTTTTGATCCAGTAGTTACGCTTCATGTATCCGTCTTTATCAAAATAGTACCAATCATTTCCGACCTGTACCCAACCCACAGCCATGCCGCCGGACGATTTCAGGTAATACCAAGTGGACTTGTCCGGGGTAAGAAGCCATTGACTCGATACCATACTGCCGTCAGCGTTAAAGTAGTACCACGTGTTGCCGTCCTTGCACCAGCCGACGGCCATACCGCCCCAGTCCTTCAGATAATACCAGACACCGCTCAGCTGGAGCCAGCCGGTCTGCATCTCACCGCTGCCCGGTTTCATATAGTACCAGGCGGTGTCGTATTTCTGCCAGCCTGTCAGCATCTTTCCGCTGGAATGAAGATAATAATAAGTTCCATTCAAATTGAGCCAACCGGTTTTCATAGCCCCGTCGGAAGGAGCCAAATAATACCATTCCCCATTAATTTTCTGCCATCCGGTGGCATAATTCCCATCTGTCTTCTGGAAGTAGTATATACCATTTTTCAGTACCCATTTGCCGTTTAAATCCTCTGTGGGCGTAGAAGGCGTTTCGGGAACAGGATCGGTATTTCCGTTTTCAGAATAGCGGCCTTGACTGTCAAAGGTATAGGTTTTCCCGTCAATTTCCTGGGTTCCGGTTGCAAAAGTGCCCTTGTTATCTAAGAAATAATAGTAGTAACTTCCCTCTTGCTGCCAGCCTTTCACCATCTGGGGAACAGTTGTCAGCGTGTTACCGTCAGCTTTCAAATCCGATAAAATAGTTTTCTGTGCGCTGGCATTCATATCAATACTGTTATAGGTAAGCCCGATTACGCACTTGGATAATGCCGGTATGCCCGTTAGGTCGCTGAGCTTATTCTCATCCAGATAAAGAGTCTTGAGTCTCTTAAGATTTTCCAAACCAGAGATGTCTGTGATGCTGTTCTGGCTCAAATCCAGATAAGTGAGAGTTCTTAGCCGCTCCATACCCGAGAGAGAGCTCAGAGCGTTGTTGCGCATGCTCAAAGTAGTCATACTGGTGGGGAGGTTTCCTACCCTAGCTATGTTGTTGCTGTCCAACACCAGATTATCCAAACTTTCCAGCGTAGATAAATCGGAAGTAAAGCTTAGGTTGTTGTAGCTGAGATCCAATGTCTCCAAGCCGTCCAAGCCAGAAAGCGCTTCCACATCATCCAAACTGTTGTGACTCAGGTTCAGTTCCTTCAGCTTATCCAAATCGGCAAGTCCGTCTACCGACACGATTTTATTCTGCGCAAGGTTCAGATAATTGAGCCGGCTTAAGCCTTCCAGCGCATCGGTGTTGCGCAGTGAATTTTCCGAAGCATCCAGAGAGGTAAGCTTTTTCAACTGAGAAATGCCTTTGAGAGAGGTCATTCCCTGTCCGCTGACATCCAAGCGTGATATACCGTTGAGTTCGTCTACGTTAAGCTTACCATCTCCGTTTAAATCTGCCATTTTGAGGAGAATATTGTAGAGTTTGGAGTCGAATTCCGAGGGGGAAACCACTTGGAACGCATCATCTGCTGTAGCAGCTGTAACTGGTTCTCCAAAAAAGGTAGACCCTGCCGCTCCCATACTTAAAACCATCGCAGCAGCCAAAGCGGCGGCCGCTGTTCGTTTACTAATATTTCCTGACAGGGACAATTTCTTTTTCTGTTTCATACAAATCACCATTCCTTTTCAAATTTGTTGCAAACAGCAACAAATTTCGGTGTGAAAAACTTGTTTTTCACACGACCTTCATTTGCTAAATCATCAGGATTTTTCTGAAACCGCCCATTCCCCCAGAAAGAACAGCCGGTTATCGTTTCTATGTACCTACCGAATAGTATACCACACTTACCCAAAGAGGTAAAGAAAATCCTATATTTTGCAGCTAAAATGCTTTTGATTTAATAGTGTGTTCAAAAAGGCAAATTGATGCACTCCCGCGAAATATTCCCACGTCTTTAAAAGTCTTTGAAATACCGCTATTCTGACCCTGTACCCGGAAAGAAATTACTTGACTTCTACCTCTATTTTCTTTACAATGGAAAGTAGTATTAATTCGGAGGTAATCAGGAATGCTGAAAAATAGCGAAAAGACCATGAATCAAATCGTTACCCTCTGTAAAGGCAGAGGTTTCGTCTACCCCGGAAGTGAGATTTATGGCGGCCTTTCCAACACTTGGGACTACGGCCCCCTTGGTGTGGAGTTTAAAAACAACGTCAAACGTGCCTGGTGGAAAAAATTTATCCAGCAGTCCCCCTATAATGTCGGTATCGATGCTGCTTTGCTCATGAATCCGCAGGTTTGGGTCGCATCCGGCCATGTGGGCGGATTTTCCGATCCCCTGATGGATTGTAAGGAGTGCAAGACCCGCCACCGGGCTGACCAGCTTATCGAAGACCAGACCGGCACTGTCCCCAACGGCTGGAGCGATGAACAGATGATGAAGTTCATCGAGGAAAACGATGTAAAATGTCCCAATTGCGGCAAAAAGAACTTCACTGACATTCGAAAATTCAATCTGATGTTTAAAACCTATCAGGGTGTCACCGAAGACGCAAAAAATGAGATTTATCTGCGCCCCGAAACCGCTCAGGGCATTTTTGTAAACTTCCCCAGTGTACAGCGCACTACCCGTAAAAAAATCCCCTTCGGCATTGGACAGATCGGTAAATCCTTCCGAAATGAAATCACCCCCGGTAACTTCACCTTCCGCACACGGGAATTCGAGCAGATGGAACTGGAATTTTTCTGCAAACCCGGTACCGACTTAGAGTGGTTTGCTTACTGGAAGGACTATTGCAAAAACTGGCTCTTGTCTCTGGGAATCAGAGAAGAAAACATTAAGCTCCGCGACCACGAACAAGAAGAGCTTTCCCATTATTCCAACGCTACTACCGACATCGAATTTATGTTCCCCTTTGGTTGGGGCGAACTCTGGGGTATCGCAGATCGCACCGACTTTGACTTGACCCAACATCAAACCCATTCTACCAAGTCGATGGAGTACTTCGACCAGGAAGCAAATGAGCGCTATATTCCCTACGTAATCGAGCCGTCCTTGGGCGCCGACCGTGTGGCTTTGGCTTTCCTCTGTGAGGCTTTCGACATCGAACAGCTCAGCGACGGCACCGAGCGGACTGTCATGCACCTGCATCCGGCTCTGGCCCCTTTCAAAGTTGCTGTGCTTCCTCTTTCGAAAAAACTTTCCGGAGACGCCCAGAGGGTTTACGAGCTACTGTCCGATCGCTTTATGGTAGACTTTGACGATGCAGGCGCTATCGGCAAGCGTTACCGCCGCCAAGATGAAATCGGTACTCCCTACTGTGTCACCTTTGACTTCGAGTCGCTGGAAGACAACGCCGTTACCGTCCGTGACCGGGATACCATGGAGCAGGTTCGCCTTCCTATCGCTGAACTGATAAGTTATATTGAAGAAAAAATTCACTTTTAAATAAAGAAAACGGGGTTGGAAAACATCCAATCCCGTTTTTTATTGAAAAAGCCTCCCGCAGAATTTGCGGGAGGCTTTTTCAGGTATATAAAGAGAAAGTTGATAGCTTTTATTTGGTTTCCTGATACCTACGATACGCTTGACGCAGTTCTTCCGCCTTTTCCTCCGGACGAGTCGGGTTACACCAGGCCCATGCCCCTGTTTCTGAAGAAGCAAAAAACTGCTGCTTATCGGCGGCGCGCATGGGGGGATAATACTCGATGTGAAAGTGAAACTCCGGATGCTCCCCATCGTTTACCGGCGCGTTATGCATACACATCATATAGGGGAATGGCATTTCGAACAGGCTGTCGTACATGCCGGCACAATCGCGTACCACTTCTCCGAGGGAAAAAAGCTCTTTTTCAGTCATCTGGGACAAGTCGGCCAAGTGGCGTTTGGCTGTCACCTGTACGCCATAAGTAACGGGCTCAAAAAAAGGCAGGTAGACGATAAAATGCTCATTTTCAAAGATGATTCTCCGCCCGTCTCTGATTTCTTCCCGCATCAGGGCGCAAAAAAGGCATTCTTCGTGCTCTTCCCTATACTCTTTTGCAGAAGCTACTTCCTCTCTGAGCCGTTTCGGTACAAAGGAATAGCCGTACGCCTGACCGTGCGGATGGGGCATGGTAACCCCTACCACATCGCCCCTGTTCTCAAACAGAAATACGTATTTGATTTGGTCATCCTTTTGGAAATCCAAAAAACACTCCTGCCAAAGACGGGCCAACTCGTGGGTATGCTCGTCGCTCAAATCCTTTAAAAACGCCCTGTGATGGTCAGAATACAAAATGACCTCACAGCGACCATAGGCGGGACGCACCTGAAACAGATCTGTAGCAACATCATCCGGCTCCGGTGGATTTTGAGACAGGGCCGGAAAGTCATTTGGATACCGGAGCACCGAAAATCCCTCGTCCGGTACTTTTCCTGAGCCAGGACAGAAGGGGCACCAGTCCTTGGGCATCTGGGGACGATTCTGCCGATGAGAAGCCACCATCGTCCAGTCTCTTGTCAGCGGATTATATCTGAGTTCAGCCATATTTTTTTCTCCTCATACCATTAATTGGCAATTTCTACGCCGCCCACCGGGCGGATGGACAGAATGTGGCAGCAGCCTTTGCCGAAAACGCCTTCCATCATTGTGCGGAAATCGTCAACTCGGTCAAGAGGCACAAAATTCTGAGTGGTTCCCCCAAACCCGCCTCCGTGAACCCGGCAGGCCCCCTGTCCATTCAAAAAACGTTCAGCTAAAAACAGCGCTACTGAGAGTCCCTGCTCCTCTGGGGCTCCATTGGCGTAAACATTCTGCAAATACCGAAATGAGGAGTTCCCAGACTTGGTGATAAACTCCAGGAAACAGGAGTAATCCTCCGCTTCCAGCGCAACTACAATACCATCTACCCTGTCATTTTCAGCAAGGAAGTGTAAGGCCCTCAGCAATGCCCTATCGCCGCATTTTTTTCTTACTTCTCCCGCCTTTTGAAGCAACTCGTCCATGGAAATCCCACGGAGAGTCTGCCTTCCGAAAACAGCGGCTACCTTCTTCATCTCCCCAGGAATCGCGGCGTACTCATGGGTCAAATCCGCGTGATTGCCGCCGGTGTCCACAATGCAGAGGGCACAGCCAAGCGCCTCAAAGTCAAATTTAACCTGCCGGATTACCGGATTTTCAGTATCAGCAAAATCAATGGCAATCATGCCGCCTACCGAGGAGGCCATCTGATCCATCAGACCACTGGGTTTCCCGAAATAGACGTTTTCTGCGTATTGGGCACATTGGGCAATTTCTATAGAATCCACCGAGCCTTCGTTGAATAAATAGCTCATCATTGTCCCCACCAGCACTTCAAAAGCCGCAGATGAGCTCAGGCCGGAGCCTTTTAAAACGTCAGATGTAGTATAGGCGTCAAAACCGCCGATTCGATGTCCCTCCAAGGTAAACTTTTTGGCCATTCCACGGATCAAAGAAGCGGAATGGTTGATTTCTTCCCGCTTCATCTCTAAATCGCTGAGCGAGATCGTATCCATAGGATAGCCTTTCGACTGCAGACGTACCGTATTATCGCTGTTGATGGAGGCAATCGCAATCACGTCCAAATTGACACTGGCCGCCAAAACTTTTCCGTTGTTGTGGTCAGTATGGTTGCCAGAAACCTCGGTTCGTCCGGGGGCGGAGTAAATTCTCACGTCCCGGTCCTCTCCAAAAATTTCAGAAAACCGGTCCAGTGCTTCGCAGTAACGCCGCCGCTGGTCCGAAACCTGTTCTTGGCTGTACAGACGGACAAACCATTGATCCAATCCGCCGTCCAGTATTTTTTGTTTCAACGCAAAAGATTTCATCGGACAGCCTCCTTGTTTTAGTAATCTAAGTTAAGAATACAACATACCGCAATAAATTTCCATTTTTATATATATCACAAATATGGATTTATCTTGCATTTTTAGCTATAATTCGTTAAAATAAAGAAAAGGAATCATTCTCGTAAACACTTGCTTTGTTTTAAAAGGAGGGGATTTCCCTTGAGCAATAACTCTTTCAAATACTCCTATAAATCTTCCCATCAGGAAAACCTATCGCTCAGCGTCTACAATGTGGGGTACCAGCGATGCGAGCCGGAGTATTCCTGGGGACCCGGTATGCGCGATCACTACCTGTTTCATTACGTCACCGAGGGGAAAGGAAGCCTACAAGCACCAGAAGGCACCTACGACATTGAAACAGGGTGTCTTTTTCTAATCCGTCCGTCTGAAGTCGTCTCCTACACCTCGGATAAAAATGACCCTTGGGAATATTATTGGGTTGGGTTCAACGGAACAGAGGCCCATCGCCTTATGAACCTCACACCCTTCTCTTTTGCAAAAAGAGTACTCCATCTGGAGGACGAAAGCCTCCGCTCTCTGCTGGTACAGATATACAACTCCAGAGGCAACAGTTCTGCCAGCGAGGCAAAAATGCTGGGCGCACTCTATCAGTTTCTCGGCGTCTTGATCGAAAAATCCGATCAAAATGGGAGCAAAAAAACTCCCACAAAACAATATGTCGAGCAAGCCATCAAATTTATCAGCCGGAATTATAGCAGTGAAATTTCAATTGATGACGTGGCAAACGCTGTGCGCATCAGTCCGAGTCATCTTTACCGAATCTTTTCTTCGGAGCTCGGGATGCCTCCAGCTCAATTCCTCATCCGCTACCGTATCAATGAAGCTTGCAGTATCTTAAAAAACAGTGATCTTTCCATTAGTGAAGTCGCCGTTTCTACGGGCTTCAGCGATCCGCTATATTTTTCTCGAGCCTTTAAAAAAGTCAAAGGGCTCTCCCCTCGCGCTTACCTCAAAGAGGTACAACAGAGAAAATAGCTGAATAAATCAACCATTTGATACTATATATTGTTGTTTGAATTCATACTCATTCCTTCTACCATATTAAAAAGCCGCCATCTATAAAAGATGGCGGCTTTTTAGTGTTCTGCTTTTAATTATTCTGCTGCGGGGGAGAGAGAGCTATCCTCAGAACCGGCATCAGGAGTAGACTCGCTTAGAGAGGAATCTTGAGAAGACTCAGAGGACTCCGGAGTGGACTCAGAAGACTCTAATGAGGAATCGGAAGGAGTAGACTCGCTGCCCTGGCTGTCGCTGATAGAAGAATTGCTGGGCTCGCCGTTAGAGGAACTGTCTCCACCGTTGGAACAGGATACAAGACTCAAAGCCATTACTGCAGACAATGCAACTACTAAAATCTTTTTCATTTTCATAAACCCCTTTTGTATCGTTAAGTAATAATCACAAAGCATCCTATTTCTTCCATTTTTGCTTTGCATAACATATTATAGCATTACAGAAAAGAGTATGATAAACTATTTTTGCCCATTTTATGTCTATAGTACAAACAATATCAAGTTTGCAACTCGTCCATTTTTAATTTATGAATGATTTGAACCTTATATTTTAATAATATGTGATATATTCCAATATAAATATATATTTATTATACAATGTCGAAGTTTGTAAATTGTTTATATTGACTACATTAATTCATTTTCATATACTTAAAATCCTATATTAGGATTGAAAATTATATAAAAAACAGCCGCGTCAAAAGACACAGCTGTTTTACACTTATTTTTTCAATGCATTGGTAAAGGCGGAATTGGCTGCGCTTACATCCCCTGCACAGTCGTAGTTTTCTTCACCGTCCCCTATGATGCCTACAATAATAAGAGCAACAAAATTACCGTTGCTCACCACCTTGGACGCATCCAAACGTTCGATGTTTCCCATGACACCATAATGTTCAAATTGCTTTTTCTGAGCAGCCTGCTTGTCCTGGAGCGCCTTTTTCACGGCGTCCACTTTACCGTCTTTGGCCTCGACAACCAACATAATATCACAGTTGGTCATAGAGCCGGCATAAACTCCTTTATAACCTACAACATCGCTCACCGAAACACCAAACATATCGGACAAGGTGCTATCGTCTATCGACATAGGCATATTCATAATGGCAGCATCAATTCCTTCGTGACGTGCCGCCACTGCACTATCCATAGCGTCATACACGGCGGAAGCGCTGATCGAGGTACTGGGCTTGGATGTAGAGGAAGAGTTGCTATTAGAAGACTCTGGCTTGGGAATGGGAGGCTTTTGAGTTGTACCAGAAGAAGGCTGGCTCTCCGGCTTACTATTCTCTGTAGGTTTACTGGAGCTAGCCGGTTTGCTGGAAGTGGATGGTTTGTTCTGAGCCGGCTTGCTTTCCGGAACAGAAGCAGAGCTACTCTCCTGTTCACTGGAGTTTTCTGAAGAGGGAACTTCTTCTGAAGAAGAGCTTTCCGGTTCAGAAGCATTCTCCGAATCGTCTAAGCTACTGTCAATACTGGATTCGGAACTTTCCAGAGAAGAAAGAGAGGATTCACTGCCGCTTTCAGACCCGCTGTCGTTACCACAGGATGTCATGGCCAACATAAGTGCTGCCGCCAATAACAAGCTGACTAATTTTTTCATAAATAAACTCCTTTTATGTTCTGCGCTAAAAGCGCTGTAGTAGTCAAACTTCCAATGGGCTTTCTTTTTTAATAACCACCCGAAGGGGAATATCTGCCGCGTGCTGCGACTGCCCATAAATGGAAAGTTCATTTAATTAGTAATGAAAAAGCCGCTTTCTGTTGCATACAATCGCCGTGTTTTACAATTCTTAACCAAAACAACAAAAAAGCCGTCCTGACGGACGGCTTTTCCAAGAAGCAAAATTATTTGAGCTCGACTTTTGCGCCAGCGTCTTCCAATTTCTTCTTCATCTCTTCAGCGTCAGCTTTGGAGACACCTTCTTTGACAGCCTTAGGAGCATTGTCAACGATTTCTTTGGATTCTTTCAGGCCGAGACCAGTAATCTCTTTAACAGCCTTGATTACGCCGGTCTTAGAAGCGCCAGCTTCAACCAGAACAACGTCAAACTCGGATTTTTCTTCAGCAGCAGCGCCGCCAGCAGCGGGAGCAGCAACCGCAACGGTAGCAGCAGCGGCAGAAACGCCAAACTCCTCTTCCAGTGCTTTTACAAGGTCAGCAAGCTCCAAAACGGTCAGAGCTTTTACCTCTTCGATCATAGCTAATACTTTCTCAGAAGCCATTTTAATATACCTCCATTAATTTCATTTAAATAAGTTTCAGCAACAAAAATTCTGTTACTAGCAAGCCTCTTTCTGCTCTCTGATCTGATCCAGAACAACGGCGAGGTTGCGAATGGTACCGTTCAGGCCACACAGTACCTGGGAAATAAGAACTTCTTTAGAAGGAATGCTTGCAAGATGGTCCACGCCTGCTGCATCCAGCAAATCTTCTTCAACGAAACCGGCTTTGATGTTGAAGCCTTCTTTGTTATCCTTAGCGTATTTCGCAATGATTCTGGCAGGAGCGGTCATATCGCCTTCTGTCAGAGCTACTGCGGTTGTACCATCCAGATGCTTAGTAAAGTCGGCAAATTTGGAATCGGCAACTGCAAAACGAATAACAGAGTTCTTGTAAACAGAGTACTCTACTCCGGCCTCACGAAGCTCTTTACGGAGCTTGGTGTCGTCAGCGACGTTGATACCTTTGTAGTCGACTAAAACACCGGCGACAGCACTTTCGAATTTTGCTTTCAAATCAGCTACAGCTTGTTGTTTTTCGAGTAAAACTTTCTCACTTGGCAAAGTTTTTCACCTCCGTAAATTAAGGTAGTAACTAAAAAGCCCTTTCCCCGCATACGAGGAAAGGGCAAAACAAGCCTAAAGCTTACATTTTACGTCTTCCTCGGCAGGTGGAGAACCCTTTACGCAGCGGAAAATCCGCCGCACCTACTGTCTTAGGATTACATCTTTTTAATTATAGCACAAGCAAGGTTGCTTGTCAATAACTAAATTATACACCGTATTTAGCGGTGGAAACTTTGATGCCGGGGCCCATGGTGGAAGCGACCACGCAGGACTTGATATACTGGCCTTTCGCAGAAGCGGGTTTCGCTTTCACGATAGCGCCCATCAGGGTCTCAAAGTTTTCGGAGAGTTTCTCTGCGCCAAAGGAAGCTTTTCCGATAGGGCAGTGAATGATGTTGGTCTTATCGAGACGGTACTCGATTTTACCGGCTTTTGCCTCAGTCACAGCCTTGGCAACATCAGGGGTAACCGTACCAGCCTTGGGGGACGGCATCAAGCCGCGGGGGCCGAGCACTTTACCCAGACGGCCGACAACGCCCATCATGTCAGGGGTTGCGATGACCACATCGAAGTCCATCCAGCCTTCGGACTGGATTTTCTGTACATATTCCTCACCAGCGTAGTCCGCGCCGGCTTCTTCAGCGGCTTTGACATTGTCGCCTTTACAAATAACCAGGATTTTTACCGATTTACCGGTACCGTTGGGCAAAACGACTGCGCCACGGACCTGCTGGTCAGCGTGACGGGAGTCGACGCCCAGACGGATATGAGCTTCGATGGTTTCATCGAACTTTGCTTTTGCACTTTTAACAGCCATGTCCAAAGCTTCGGTAGCATCCATAGAAGTGTTGCGATCGAAAGCTTTGAGGCTATCTGTATATTTTTTTCCGTGTTTCATACTAATATCCTCCCTGTTAAGTGGTTGATAGCGGAAAGTTCCTCCCACACAGCGGGCGGTTAATCCACAACCTCAATACCCATAGAACGTGCGGTACCTGCAATCATGCGCATTGCAGATTCAACATTTGCAGCATTAAGGTCGGGCATTTTTTGCTCAGCGATCTTCTGTACCTGCTCTTTGGTGATCTTTGCAACTTTCTTTTTGTTCGGTTCGCCGGATGCGCTCTCCAATCCGCAAGCCTTTTTGATAAGAACTGCTGCGGGGGGAGTTTTGGTGATAAAGGTAAAGGAACGATCGGCGTAAACGGTGATGACAACCGGAATGATCATGCCGATGTCATTTTTGGTACGCTCGTTGAATTCCTTGGTGAAGCCCATAATATTAACACCGTGCTGACCGAGTGCCGGACCAACCGGGGGTGCAGGTGTTGCTTTACCTGCGGGAATCTGTAGCTTAATGTAACCTACTACTTTTTGAGCCATTGATAAGCACCTCCAAAATAACGTGGTAAGGCGGAAAAAGTCTCTGCTTCTTCCTCCCACATTCAGAATAGAACATTATATTCTAATCTGAAAGCCGCCTTAATAGGCGTCAGACTGTTTTCTTCTTAATCCTTTGACAGTTCAACCTGGCCGAGCTGCAGTTCCACCAGAGTGTCTCTTCCGAACATGGAAACAGTCACTTTGACCATATCCTTGTCCACATCAAGTTCCTCAACTTTTCCAACAAAGCCTTCCAGCGGGCCGTGGACGATTTTAACCCCACTTCCGACTTGGTAATCCACTTCCACCGTTTTGACTTCCACACCCAAGTCCTCAATTTCCTTTTCAGTCAACGGGATGGGTTTGGTGCTGGGGCCGACAAAGCCGGTCACGCCTCTGATATTTCTGACAACGTACCAAGAATCATCCGTCAAAATCATTTTGACCAAGACATATCCTGGAAAAATTTTCCGTTCTACCTCGCGCTTTTTGTCGTCTTTGTATTCTACAACTGTCTCCGTGGGTACTCTTACCTCGAAAATGAGGTCCTGGAAACCTTGATTTTCCACAACCTTCTCTATATTTTGTGCAACTTTGTTTTCATACCCGGAATACGTGTGAATGACATACCATTTTGGTGTTTCTGACATAATCAGACCTCCGACAAATTAAAGCGTTCTAAGCAGTTTATTTTGGGAAAATTTCGAGTCCCAGGGACAATGCCCTCAGTGCGCCAAGCGCAAAGTCGATGATCCAGATCGCGACACCGACGACGCCCATCGCAACAAAAACCACGATGGTGTTGTTGACGACCTGCTTTTTAGTAGGCCATACGATCTTTTTGACTTCACTGCGGAAATCCTTGAAGAAATGGGAGACTTTTTTCCAAAAGCCGTTTTTCTTTTCCTTTTTTTCCTTCTTGGCTTTTTCAGGAGCTTTTTCAGCAATTTTATCTGCCATGACTAATCTCCTCTCCCCGCTTACTTGGTTTCCCTGTGAAGCGTGTGTTTTTTGCAGAAACGACAATACTTGTTCATTTCCAGCCTGTCCGGATCGTTCTTCTTGTTTTTCATTGTGTTGTAATTACGCTGTTTGCACTCCGTGCAAGCTAAGGTAATCTTAACCCTCATCTTCGGCACCTCCTGTATAGTCGGACTGTGTTTGCCTCCCTCAAAAAGGAGAACTTTCTCAAAAGTTCCATCGAACTTCTGTGGAATGGGTGGGCAGAATGCCCTTTAGAAACGGTAGTTTCTAAATTTTTGCACAAAAAAATAAACCCTTTTAGAGGTATAACAATTGTAACACAGCAGAAATTGCTTGTCAACCTTATAAAGTTAAAATCTTTATTATCCGGATAAATTCCCCATTGACGTCAGATTAAGAAGGGAAATGCGCTCTTATCTTGTTCATCTTGCTGTTATTTTGCGGCTTTTTCGGTAAGGTGATCTACCTGTGGCGCAGATGGAAAAAGTGCTCTACTCCTATATGACAGCTCTTGAACTTTAGCGGTTCTTTGTGCTAAAATAATCTTATCAATCAACGTCAAAGGGGTCTTTTGCATGAATATCACCATTAAAAACGTTTCTTCTCCGGAGGATATTGCCCTCATTGCAGATTTGGGGCGAGAAATCTGGCATGAGCACTACGACAGCCTCATCGGGCCGGATCAGGTTGACTACATGCTGGAACATTTCCAAAGCGTTCCCGCCATCACCGATCAAATCGCCCATGGCACCGTTTATCTGCTGGCATTCTGGGACGGTGAGCCGGCCGGATACTGCGCCTTTAAGCCGGAAGAAGCCAAAATGTTTTTATCCAAAATCTATGTGCGCGGCGCTTTCCGCAAACGGGGAATCGCCTCGGCCCTTTTCGACCAGGTGCAAAAGGCATCCAGCGGCAAATCCTGCATTTATCTCACCGTCAATAAGTACAACAGCGGTTCCATCGAAGTGTACAAAAAGTTAGGCTTTACCATTGCGAAAGAAGCGGTCACCGACATCGGCGGCGGCTATGTGATGGACGATTACATCATGGAAAAGGTGCTTTGATTCGCCGATATAATGGAAAAAGGCCGGAGTATTCTCCGGCCTTTTTCCATTGTGTAGCTACAGCTTAACGATTTCGCCGTATACTTCGCCCGAGCATCCGGCAGCGTTTGCCTCATCGGTGTCCAGATGCATAGCAGCGGCAAATTTGTCGCTGACGCGGACGACAACGTCCCCGAAAATTAGTTTTCTTTCGGGAGTGTCCACCCGAACCCAAACAATGTCTTTGTCTTTGACGTCCTGCTCAGCAGCGTCGGCAGGTGTGAAATGGATGTGGCGCTTTGCGATAATAACGCCTTCCTTCAATTCCACCTCTCCGCAGGGGCCCACCAGCTTGCAGCCCGCGGAACCAGCTACGTCGCCAGACTCGCGGATAGGAGCGGTGACGCCCAAAGTGCGGGCGTCGGAAGCGCTGATTTCCACCTGAGTCGCATTTCTCTCAGGTCCGAGAATAGAGGCGTTAAACTGTCCTTTTGGCCCCACAATGGTCACTTTTTCGGCACAGGCGAACTGGCCGGGTTGGGAAAGGTCTTTTTTATTGGTGAGTTTGGCGTCTGCTCCAAAAAGGGTTGCCAAATCTTCTTTTGTCACATGCAGATGTCTTGCCGACGTTTCTACGATAAATTTTTTTGCCATATTAAAATCCTCCATTTTAATAACTTTTACCGCAATTATTATATGCCTTTTTAAAGGATAGGTCAAGGAAAAAATAGCCCTCAACCAAAAATTTACCGAAGCATCCTCATTTTATTTTTTGCTTTCCTATTTATAAACTTACCCTCTACAGCGTGCGGTTTCAATCGCTGCACAAAAAAAGGACGGATTTCCCGTCCTTTTTTCCAATTTATTAAAATCTATCGCGGTTCTACGATCAATTTGATTGCCGTTCGCTCCGCACCGTCAATTTCCACATTCGCAAAAGCAGGTATGCAAACTAAATCAACGCCGGTAGGAGCAAGGTATCCCCTCGCAATCGCCACCGATTTAATGGCCTGATTCGCAGCTCCTGCGCCGACCGCCTGGATTTCCACCGCGCCTTTCTCTCGAATAACGCCTGCAATAGCGCCTGCAACCGAATTTGGGATGGATTTTGCGGAAACTTTTAGAATATCCATTTTGTTGTCCTCCTGAAATGAATCCTGTTAGAATTCTGAAATAAGGCGCTGAGCGCCTTTATTCAACGCCGCGGTGGTAAATTGTATCACCGGACAAAGCAAGCGGAACCCTTCGTCTCAGAAATAGGCCGTACATGCTTTGAGCTATAATTCGCTATAGAAATTATATTATATATTAACAGTTTTTTCAAGAGTTTTTGAAATATTTGTAAATTACACAAGTCTTTCTCGTCGAATTTTGTTACATTTGCCAGTTTGTTTGGTTAAATCAAGGACGATACCTTCCAATTTACAGGCCGTATCCGGCACGGTAAAGCGCGTGGGGAGATGTGTAGTCATTTTTCGGATAATATTTTCGGGATTGACTCCCAGAATAGAGAGAATCGGGCCAGTCATCCCCAAATCGGAAATATAGCCAGTTCCCTTGGGCAATATCTGCTCGTCAGCTGTCTGAACATGGGTGTGGGTTCCTACCACAGCCGACACTCTTCCATCCAGATAATACGCCAGCGCCATTTTTTCACCGGTTGCCTCGGCGTGAAAGTCGACGATGTAAAAATCCGCTTCCACCTCCGATAGAATCCGGTCGCAGGTGCGAAAGGGACATTCCAGCGCGTCCATAAACACCTGGCCTTGAACATTAATGACGCAGAGCCGCCAGTTTCCGCCATCTAGCAGGTAATACCCATTTCCATAGCAGCCCTCAGGATAATTAGCGGGACGGATTAGGTTGGGATGCTCATCCAAGTATTCCTGAATCTCCCAGCGTTTAAAGACGTGGTTGCCAGTAGTGATAACATCTACCCCACTATCGAACAAAAAGTTGGCGGAATGAGGCAAAATGCCGTTTCCTACCGCAGAATTTTCTCCGTTTGCGATTACAGCGTCTATTTGATTTTCTCGTTTAAATGCGGGCAGCTTTTCCCGCAAAAAATCGCACCCCTGTTGGCTGATGACGTCCCCAATTAAAAATACTCTCATGATCGGTTCCTTTCTGGCAGAGCGAGTGTTACTTGGATGCGTTGTCCAGCAGACGTGTGAGCTCATCCTCGCTGTATCGATACTTTTTCTCACAGAAATGACAGCAGACCTCCGTACCATGATCCTCTGTGATCAGTTCATTGAGCTGCTCCCGGCCCATGCTGAGCAAAGCCCGCTCGACCCTCTCTTTATTGCAATCGCAGCGGTAGAGAGGAGTCCGCTCCTCCAAAATCTCCGGTTCAAGGCCGGCAAGAAGCAGCTTACAGATATCAGGAGGAGTCATCCCTTCGTCAATCATAGTTGAGACCGGCTTAATGCCATTTATATTTTGCTCGATGGTTTCAATGGCTTTTTCGTCAGCAAAGGGCAGCAACTGAACCAGAAATCCTCCCGCTGCTCTCACCGTCAAGTCTGGATTAACAAGTACGCCCAAAGCACATACTGTGGGAACCTGTTCGCTGACGGCATAATAGTTGGTGATATCTTCAGCAATTTCACCGGATACGATGGGGGTTTGCCCGACATAGGGCTCCTTTAGGCCAAGATCGCGGATGACGCTCAAATATCCGTCAGTCCCCACTGCCCCCGCTACGTCCAGCTTTCCTTTGCTGTTTAGCGGAAGTTCGACTACTGGATTTACCGGATAGGCCTTGACGTTGCCTTTGCTGTCCGAAACGGCGATAACAGAGCCCACTGGGCCCTTGCCATTGAGTCGTAAGGTCAGGCTGTCGTTTTCACCTTTTAAAAGGCATCCCATCATGGAGGCCGCAGTCGCAAGCCGTCCCGTAGCTGCCGTCACTACTGCTGAAGTCTTGTGTATCTGTTCGATTCTAGCTGCAATGTCAGTGGAGTCAATAGCCATGGCCATAACCGATCCATCTGCCGAAAGCGCTCTTGTCAATCTTGCCATATTCATAAAATCCTTTCTTTTTCCATAAGAGTATTATTCCATAGATTTTATAAATTTGCAAGTTAAGAAAAAAACTAATCCCCAGATTTGAGTGAGGATTGGTTTTACAAAAAAGAAATCGGAAGGATGACGAAAGCGGTCATCCTCCCGATATAATGTTTTATATGACAAAAGTTATCCCGTTGCTTTCTCTCTTTTGGTAGGCCGTTCAGAGTTCATTGTAACTATAAAAGGTTGTTGAGTGTTGTCAACAGTCTTTTATTTGTATAGTATAACAGTCATTTTTTCTTGCAGTGCTTCACCACATATATGAGACGCTGCTCGTCTTCCTGGGGCGGTTCAAAAGTGTCCTCCCCATAAATAGCCTGAATCTCAAGTCCCGCCTTTCGGAGTGCTTCCCCGATTTGTTTCTCGCTATACGCCCGCTCGGCAAAGTGGTCCTCCATCCGCAGATAATTCTCCCCGTCCTCAGACACAAAGATATCCAAGTCCATCTGGATGACATCGTTTTCCCTGTGGCTGTTCTGCCAGGCACAGTAAACGTCTCCATAGTCGTATACGAAGGTGTTGTCCGCCAGAATCTCCCGATGCTTGTAGCAGGTGTTCACATCAAAGACAAAGACCCCGTCCGGGTGCAAAAACAAAGAAACCTTCTCTAAAGCAGTACAAAAATCATCGTAATCGGTCAAATGGTTCAAACTGTCTAATGCTGAAACCGCCGCGTCGACGGTACCGTACAGGTCGAGTTCCATCATGTCCTGGTTGAGATAGATGATGTCCCTACCGCTTCGGAGTTTTTTCTCCAAAGCCGCCGACAGCATCTCCTCCGAGTTGTCCACCCCGATCACATCATACCCCAATTTGCTCAATTCCTCACTGAGCTTTCCGGTACCACATCCAAGATCCAGCAAAATCCCGTGGAAACCTCCGTGCCGCAAAATCGCCTGGTCAAAATACTCAGCACGCTTCTCATAATCGATTTCCGAGGTTAGAAGATCGTAAACGCAGGCGAAATCCCCGTAATCACTCATCTTGTTTCAGCCGGTCAAAAACCACTGAATAGCCGTCGCAGCCGTAATGAAGAGACCGGTTGACCCGGCTTATGGTGGCGGTACTTGCACCAGTTTCATTGACGATATCGCTGTATACCTTGTTTTCGCTGAGCATCTTGGCTACCTGAAGCCGCTGAGCCAGCGCTTTCAGTTCCTGTACAGTGCAGAGGTCTTCAAAAAATTTATAGCATTCGTCCATGTTTTCCAATTTGAGAATCGCCTTAAATAAAAATTCCACGTTGAATTCTTTCAGCTTTTCGTTCATTTCAGCACCCCACCCATTCCATTTATCTGGTTATCGTGACGGCAAAACCACTTGCGTCTTATAGTTTGATTTTAGCACGCCACAGTGAGAAAGTCAACACTGCAGGCTGTCCTTCTCAAAATATTTGCCGGAAAATGGGAAAAGGAACGGCGGTTTGCCTCCGTCCCTTTTATATTATTTTAATATCCCAAATCCTGCCCCACCAGCAATACCTTGATCCTGTTTTTCTGCCGCTGGCGCGCACTGATGACGTAATTACAACAGATCCGGGCGTCGGTGTGACAGCCGGCACAAATTTCCACGCCGGACTTTTTCCCTTCCAGAGAGGCACAATATCCTTTTTCGCTACAGAAAGTGCCGCATCTAAGGCGCAGAGCATTAGCTGGCGCTGAGACAGTCTTGACCCTCAGAACGGCTTCGTCCAAATTGCGGACGATTTTGTTAATGCCTACCACCATAATCACCGACTTGGGGCCGTACAGGATAGCCGCCGTACGGTTGGAGTTGCCGTCTACGTTATAGAGCTCCCCGTTTTCAGTGACGGCGTTGCTGCTGCACAGGTAGACGTCTGAGGAAAAGGCCTGACGAAAAATCGCTTCCCTGTCTTCCTTGCTGAGGCCCTCTCTGTCTCGGTCGAGGAAGCAGTAGGGTCCATCCCGCAGAAAGTCGATGACGCCGCACTGGTAAAGGGACACCGAGCCGCCACAGGTGACGGTTGAGCCCGCAGAAATCATTTCACTCAGCCGCGGGACGACATCCTCTTTGTCCGGGACAAAAAACGCCTCCATGTTATTTCTTTCCAAATTTTCCATGGTCCGTTCAATCCGCTTTTTTAAGATTTCCGCTTTAAATCCATCCATATAGATTCGTCCTTTCCTTACAGCAGTTCATTTCTGATTTCATATATGGGGCAGGTGAAAAAGCCCTTTTCAGTATTTAGAAAAACTTCTTCTCCACTTTTGGGACACATACCCGCCTTTTGCATCACCCGCATGGAGGCGATATTTCCCTCGGCGTATTTCGCCTCGATTCTTCGGCACCGCACTTCCTGAAAGAAAAACCGAATGACCGCCTGAAGTGCCTCCAACGCCAGTCCTTGCCCCCACCATTGCTTACCGATGCAGTAACCCACTTCAAAGGTCTGCCGTCCTGAAATCTGCACCGCTCCAATAGAGCCGATGGGTTCTCCAGCCTCTTTCAGCTCGATAGCCCATTCATAGAAGTTCTTTTTACGGTACTGTTTGCACCATTTTCCTAGAAGCTGCCGGCTCTCATCCTCCGACTGATGGGCATCCCAAGTCAAATATTTCGTCACCGCCGGATGTCCTGCCCAATTGCGGAACATCGCCTTACTGTCATCGACCTCAAACCGTCGGAGCCTCAGCCTCTCTGTCTCGATTGGGACCGTTCCCTGCTGTCTCATCGTCTTCCCGTCCTTTGCCGCATAGAGTCCTTGCACCCTACCGCAGGATATGCTATACTAATTGCGGCCTTCGATCTTATCATTGTATATCACAGATTCTTTTGCTAAAAACTGCCTTATGGGTAATTTTCCCCATAATATAACGCTAACAATTGGTACAAACTCGTTGTATGAGTATATTATAGCACTATTTGAAGGAAAAAAATACTATTTTCTTGGGAGATGCTTTTATGTATTCACTAATTGATTGCCATAATCATTCCATCTACAGCTTTGATGCAGTGGACACAGTTGAAGCCATGTGCCTCCGGGCGGAAGAACTGGGCCTCACGGCATTTGCCCTCACTGACCACAGTGATTTAAATGGAAAAAACCTGACAGAATGTATCGAAACGGTCGGCCAGTCAGTGGACAAAGTAGAACAATTTCGTAGTACCCATTCACTTCAATGCGAGCTGCTGACCGGACTGGAACTTGGCGAGGCAGTTGATTACCCAAAAGACGCCAAAGTCATGGTGAAACTTCGTTCCTACGATGTCATCATCGGCTCTTATCACAACAGCCCAAACGGCGAGGACTATTATTATATAGATGTGCAAAAGATGTCCGATATGGAAATCCGCACTTCACTGCAAGGCTATTTCCAAAAGCTCATTGAGACGGTCCAGAACACCGAATTGGACGTTCTGGCACATATAACCTATCCGTTGCGGTATGTCGTAGGTGACCAGGGCCGCCGTATTTTTTTAAGCGACTATGAGGAACAGCTCCATCTACTCTTAACCAGTATTATTAACAGAGGAATTGCATTGGAAGTAAACACCAGTGGACTCCGCCAAAAAATTGGGGAACCGCTTCCCAATAAAACAATTCTTCAGAAATACCGAGAACTGGGTGGAACCATGGTTTCGTTGGGATCTGATTCCCACAACACCAGGGACCTCGCAAAAGGAATCAAAGAGTGCACGCAGCTACTTTCTGAGCTGGGGTTTACAAATATCACTTATTTCCGTCAACGTCAGCCGGTCTTTGTTCCCATTGGATAAACATAAAACCCCGTTTTTTAATAAAACGGGGTTTTGTTATCCGATAATGAAAAATTTCTGAGTCAACAATAAATCGCTTACAAAGTACATTTCACAGTTAGGCAAAGCGCTTGTTTTTACTTATGGTACAGCTTCTTTGTCTGATATTGGGGTTCACAGGTGAGATTCATCCCCAATTTTTTGTAAACCGAATCGTCCACTTGGGAAAGGATGACTGACGAATGGGCCTCGCAGCCTTTTAGCTTCTCCAGCTGCTTCATGGCAAGCTCCGCCGTGGGGTTAGTAGCCGCCGCCATGGCCAGCGCGATCAACGTTTCGTCCATGTGAAGGCGGGGGTTGTTGTTGCCCAGATGATTAACCTTCAAGTCTTGAATTGGCTCGATGATAATGGGAGAAATCAGGTGAACGTTGTCGCGGATGCCGCCCAGCTGTTTCAAGGCATTGAGCAGCGCCGCCGAGGATGCGCCCAGCAGCGATGAGGTCTTCCCAGTGACAATGGTTCCATCAGGAAGCTCAATAGCCGCTCCGGGATGGCCGGTTTCCTCTGCAATTCCGTTGGCGGCGGCGGCAACCCCGCGAATATCGGTATCGATTCCCGCCTGCTTCATCAGAAGCTCTACTTTGACGACGGTTTCCTCGCTGCCTCTTCCCTGTCGCCGATCGCACATAGCTTGATAATACCGACGGACAATCTCCTGCTTGGAAGCCTGACGGACCGCCTCGTCATCGGTAATACAGTTTCCAACCATATTGACGCCCATATCAGTAGGAGATTTATAGGGGCTTTCCCCACCGGTTATTTTTTCAAAAATAGCATTGAGAACTGGAAAAATCTCCACATCCCGGTTGTAGTTGACGGTGGTTTCCCCATAAGCCTCTAGGTGGAATGGATCGATCATGTTTACATCATTTAAATCTGCAGTCGCCGCCTCGTAAGCCAGGTTCACCGGATGCTTCAGTGGCAGATTCCAGATAGGGAAAGTCTCAAACTTTGCGTAGCCCGCTTTGGTGCCTCTGCGGTATTCGTGGTAGAGCTGGGACAGGCAGGTGGCCATCTTACCGCTGCCAGGGCCGGGCGCCGTAATGACCACCAAGGGACGGGTCGTCTCAATATATTCGTTTTTCCCGTAGCCTTCATCACTGACGATCAGCGGAATATTGGCAGGATAACCAGCGATGGAATAGTGACGGTACACCTTAATACCCAAACCTTCGAGTTTTTTCTGAAAATGCTCGGCTGCCGCCTGACCGGCATATTGACTCACCACTACACTCCCTACATAGAGGCCAATCTCACGGAAAGCATCAATGAGCCGCAGCACATCAGTGTCGTAGGTAATTCCTAAATCGCCGCGAACTTTATTTTTCTCGATATCCGAAGCGTTGATAACGATGACTATCTCAGCGTCGTCTTTGAGCTGGGACAGCATTTTGATTTTACTGTCGGGGGCAAATCCGGGAAGTACTCTGGATGCGTGGTAATCGTCGAACAGTTTTCCACCAAACTCCAGATACAGTTTATTGTCAAACTGCGAAATTCTTTCCATGATATGTTCCGACTGCATCTTCAGGTATTTATCGTTATCAAATCCAATCAAGTTCATCTTAAACTTCCCCTTACTTGCTCTAATCCATACTCTTATTATTATAAAGAAATTACCGGCACTTTACAACCCATATCGACAAGTTTTTGAATTTCTGCGCCTTGCACAAAAATCAGCCGGAGAAATCATTCTTTTCTCCGGTTGATTTTAGTTTTTCCTTTTTTTGAGGGGACGTCGGGTACCATCTGGTTCAACAATCACCGTTTGCTCCAGGGTAGAGCGCAGATTCTCCCGATATGCAGCGACATAAGCGTCCCTCAGCTTTTTCTGCTCCACTTTTTCCTCGTCGGTTAGTCCCTCATTCTTTGCCTTTTTCGCAAGTTCGTTGATTCTACCGATAGTTTGGTTCGTTATCTTCATGTTCTTTTCCTTTCCAGCATCACAATAAGTTTTTCTTCAAAAGCGCGGTCATCCGCTTGGGTGCGTTTTTGGGCCCCTTTTGTATGCCGTCCTCTTCGGCGAACTTCTTTTCCCACATGCCGCTCAAATAGGAGCTTGTCCATATTCTGCTGGCTGTATTCCATCCCGTTTTGGTTAAGCGCCAGTGCCCTCTTACCCAAAGCCATAGCTGCAACGCCAAAATCCTGAGTAACCACCAAGTCTCCTGATTTAGTCAGATTGATGAGTTTAACGTCCGCGCTGTCCGCCCCTTTGTCCACCATAACTACTTCACTGTAGCCGTCGTTCAGTTGGTGGCTGGTATCGACGACCATTGTCACAGGAATGCCCCTCTTTTTTGCCTCCCGGACGATAATTGTTTTCACCGGACAGGCATCCGCGTCCACAAGTATTCTCATTTGTTGACTTCCTTTCCGCTGAACACACAGAGCCAAATGCAGGGAGGATTTTGACTGGTATAAGAAACACGGTGCCGCTTGCCTGCCGGCAGTAAAATACAGTCTCCCGTACGCAGAACCGCTTCGTTTCCCTTTTCATACTGAATACGGCCCTCTCCTTGCAGGACTAAAACCCATTCATCCTCGTCCTGTTCATACCAAAAACCCCCCGGAGACACCTGTCCGCTCGATACAATACGCTCAACACGGGCATGCGCATTCCGATACATGATGTCTACTTTTTCTTCCTCTGTATTAGGGTCTAAATGAGCAAATAAATTCATAAACACTCCTATTTCTTCCAATTACGCTTTCTAACTAGCCTATTTGACTTGATGAGAGATATTTTAACATATTTTTTAGAAAAAATCACGAAAAATCTTTGCAAAATGGAATATTTTGCCGTATAATATTAATAAGATTATGCTTATTAAATTATAAATTTATATTTTTCTTGAGCAAAAACCATTTGACAAATCCAAAATATGTGATATACTCATCGTAGAGGACTACGAATGAGCAATTTTCAACGGAGGTATTTCTATGATTGAAAATATGAATGTCCTCAGCCAAATTGAAAAGGATTTTCTTTCTATGTCAGAAGTGGAAAAGAAAATCGGCGGCTATATCCTGCATTATCCAGAGAAGGTCATCAATACGACCATGCGTGTCTTATCTCAAGAAATTGAAGTGTCGGAGGGAAGCATTGTAAACTTTTCCAACAAATTGGGGTTTGACGGATTCACCAGGTTGAAAATCGGCATAGCTCAGTCCTTGGGTAAACATAAATATCATCTCCTAGAAGAAGTAGACGAGAAAGACTCACCCAAAGACGCCATGAAAAAGACAATGGATAACGCCATAGCGTCTTTCCAATCCACCTACAACGCAATTTGTCCGGATGAATTGCAAAAAGCAATCGATTTGATTATGAACACCAAAAAACGGATTGAGTTTTATGGAATATCAACTTCAGCTATTCTGGCAAACGATGCGTATTATCGTTTTAGGTACTTGGGATTGCAGAGTGCTGCGGTAACCGACGCCTTTATGCTCCCCGTATCCGCCTCTATGCTGGATGAAGATTGCCTGGCGGTGGCTTTTTCCCACACCGGCCGCACCGATGAAATCGTGGATTCTATGAAAATCGCCAAATACCGGGGTGCCAAAACCATGTGCATTACCAGCTATTCCAGCGGTGCATTGGCCAAACTGTGCGATGTGAGCCTAGTCGCTATTTCTAACGAGGCAACACAAATCGACCGTCTGCCCGTCTCTTCTCGACTGACACATCTATTGCTGATGGATACTTTGTGTGCCTATATTAATGCGAAACAGGAGGACACTATGTTGGAAAAACACTCCATCACTAACGAAATTGTGGAGCGGCACTATCAGCGTTATTGATTTTCTGGGTCTTGCTGGCGTCTTCTTTTCAATTGGCAAAATTTTACGGAAAAGTAGGATTTGTCATGGACGAACCGCGTATGTCTACAACAGGCGTCCTTTCTCTGGGCGCCATTTGCTTTCTTTCGTATAATGCCTGTTATGCCGGCAGGAGCATTCTCAGTGCCATCATGCCGGAGATGATGAAGGAGACCGGATTTTCCAGTGCGACGCTGGGATTATGGGGCTCCATGTTCTTTTTCACCTACGGCATCGGTCAGGTTATCAACGGCTTAATCGGTGATCGTATCAAAGCGAAATGGATGGTTTCAGCAGGACTGCTTTTTTCCGGCATCGTAATCGTCCTTTCCTCCTGCACTGGTTCCTCCATCATTGGAGGTGTGTGCTGGGCGGCATGTGGGTTTCTCCTCTCAATGCTATGGGGCCCGCTTGCCAAAGTGATTGCGGAAAATACAACTGCCCAAACCGGCCGCCTTCTGATGACTGCCTTGAGTGCCGCATCCATCATTGGCACTATGGTGGCCTATTTGATTGCATCGGCAACATCTGCTCAACACCGCTGGAAATGGTCTTTTTATATTACAGGAATTATTCTCGTCCTTACGGCGATATTATGGTTTGTTGTATTACATATCTGGGAACAAAAAAAACACCTTCGCGCGATTCACTCGGCAGCGGCTCCGGTCCAAGGCATTATCCCCCTCCTGTCCCTATTGCGCAGACATCAGCTTTTTCCCATTATCCTCATGACCATTATTAATGGTATCGTCCGGAATGCAGTCGCTTTCTGGATCCCTACTTACATTGCAGAGCAATTTCAAGTACTGCCTGCCACCGCGTCTGGCATTACCAGTGTTCTTCCGCTCTTCAACCTAGCAGGTACTTTTATTGGGCTTCGTTTGCTAAAAAAGTGTAAGGAAAATGAGTATAAAACCTCAATCATACTTTTTGCAGTCTCCGTGGCGATGTTCTTAACTATGTCACTAATGCGTGGCAACTTTTTTGTACTTACGGTAATTGCTCTGTTTTTGGCAAATGCAGCTATGGCCAGTGCCTGTAACATGGTTTTCAGCGTGTATTGCCTGAAATTTCGCGATACAGGACGGGTATCGGCTATCACCGGCTGCCTGGATGCCGTCAGCTACCTATTCGCGGCGCTGGCAAGCCCAATTTTTTCTGCCATCGTATCTGGAACCAGTTGGAACACTACTGTTTTCATATGGAGTGTCTTGAGTGCCGTTGGGATGGCCGCTGCAATATTCGCTTATAAAAGCGATAAGAAAGGCGCCACAACAGAATTGCAGCGCTGCAGATAGGTCATTCAGTTAAATGTTATCAAAAAGCCCGCAGATTATAAAATCTGCGGGCTTTAGTTATTTTACAATTAGTCGAGAACCACTCTCTCGGTTTCTTTGTCAAACAGATGGATCTTATTGACATCGATAGCCATCTTAATAGAATCTCCGGCTTTCGCAGTCGATCTGGGGGATACACGAGCAATCATATTTCTGCCGGCGCAAGTTACATACAAGAAGGTTTCAGCACCCATCAACTCGGTTACATCCACTGTGCATTCAACAAGGCCAGTAGAAGCAGCGGAAAGGAACATTTCCTCATCCTTGAGGTCTTCGGGGCGAATACCCAAAATCATGCCCTTACCGATATAAGCTTCAAGTTCAGGAGTTCTCTTTCCTTCGGGGATTTCGATTTCATAGCCATTATTCTCGGCGCCTTCAACATCGTCAAAAACAACAACCAATTTACCATTTTTATCATGAAGGGTAACATCAATGAAGTTCATCTGAGGAGAACCAATAAATCCTGCAACAAATACGTTAACAGGTTTGGAGTAGAGGTTCTGAGGAGTGTCTACCTGCTGGATAAAACCATCTTTCATAACAACGATTCTGGTACCCATCGTCATTGCTTCGGTCTGGTCATGAGTTACGTAAATAAAGGTAGTGCCAAGACGGAGGTGGAGCTTAGAGAGCTCGGTTCTCATCTGCGCACGGAGTTTTGCATCCAAGTTGGACAGAGGCTCATCCAGAAGGAACACCTGGGGCTCACGGACGATAGCACGGCCCAAGGCAACACGCTGACGCTGACCACCAGACAAAGCCTTAGGTTTACGGTCCAGCAAATGGGTGATGTCTAGGATACGGGCAGCTTCGTCAACACGGCGTTTGATTTCGTCTTTCGGGGTTTTGCGAAGTTTCAAACCGAAAGCCATGTTGTCAAAAACAGTCATGTGAGGATACAGAGCATAGTTCTGGAAAACCATTGCGATATCGCGGTCTTTGGGGGCGATGTCGTTAACCAGTCTGTCGCCAATGTAAAGCTCACCTTCCGAAATTTCTTCCAGACCGGCAATCATTCTCAGAGTAGTAGATTTACCACAACCGGAAGGGCCTACCAAGATGATAAACTCTTTATCTTCGATGTCCAAGTTAAAATCGGAAACAGCGGTTACGCCACCGGCGTATTTTTTATAGATACCTTTCAGTGTTACGCTTGCCATAAAACGGACCTCCTATTTTTTGACGTATGATGTTGGATTTGTTATTAATACTATATCAAATTTTTTTCCCGATAGATAGCTCTTTATTGTCCAAAGATTAAAAAATCAATTTGTGTAGATTGCCCAATACTTTGTAATATAGCGTAAAACTAAGAGAATTACATCGAAAACAAGTGATTTTTATAGGTATTAATCACAGATAAACAAATATATCTATTTTTTCTTGAATTCATGCATAAATCCTGGTTCAGATAGCGAGCAAATGTCACCTCCGATGATTTTCCCTTCAGAAATCAGCAGATTTGCACGAATATCATCCGGATAGTTTGGATAATTCGTTACGATATAACAAAAACGTTTGACCCTCTTTCCTGCATATTTTTTCAAATCAAAGTTTTGCTTTTTCTGAATGTCGTTATATTGCTCATAAATGTCATTAAAAACCGGTGGAATTTGTACTTCCACAATTTCGCAGGGTTCCGGCTCAACCTGCCATCCAAAACTTTCTAGATAAGCAATTCGTTCTTCATTGCTATCGCCTGCAACTGCTGCTTTTGCTCCTGTGGGTACTGCCCGCTCACCCGAAAACAAAAAAACAGCGGCAACGCAAAGAACGAGTACGACAAAAGAAAGTATGGCCCATTTTTTCTTTGGCATTCTCATTGAAAGTACAAACATGTAACTTCCCCCTATAAAACAATCTAAAATTTCCCTGCATGTGGGAATTTATTCCTGTTCTATAGGTATGCCAAATTTAAATGGGCCATACCGTTTTTTACTTATTTAAGTGTAAAATCATTCTTCTTTCGCTTTTGAATTTTCAATTACTGCTGCTTCCAGATTGGAAGGCAACGGGTCGTACCGCTCAAATACAAAGCTAAAGCTTCCGCTTCCCTGGGTCATCTGGCGCACCAGAGTCGCAAAATCCTGCATCTCACTCATAGGAGCTTCCGCTTCGATCTCAGTCATACCGTCCTCTGCAGCGTTCATACCCAGCACACGTCCACGGCGTTTATTTAGCTCTCCCATCATATCTCCGGTGGTGTTGTCGGGGACGAGAACGCTTAGCTTGCCGATGGGCTCAAGAATAATAGGAGAAGCCTGGGGAAGACCCGCCTTATATGCCAACGAGGCTGCCATCTTAAAGGACATTTCCGAAGAATCCACCGGATGGTAAGAACCGTCTACCAAGACTGCTTTCAATCCCACAACTGGGTATCCCGCCAATGTGCCGTGCTTGACACAGTCGCGGAGGCCTTTTTCAACAGCTGGGAAGAAGTTTCGGGGGACAGCACCGCCGAACACCTTCTCCTCAAAGACCATCTCTTCACCATCGCAGGGCTCAAATTCGATCCAAACGTCGCCGTACTGGCCGTGGCCACCGCTCTGCTTCTTATGCTTGCCCTGGACTTTGACCTTCTTGCGGATCGTCTCACGGTAAGCGACAGTAGGCGGTTCCAGGGTGACATCCACGCCGAATTTAGACTTGAGTTTAGCCACTGTCACGTCCAAATGCTGTTCACCAAGGCCGCTTAACACCTGCTCATGTGTCTCGTTATCAATGACAAAGGACAAAGTGGGGTCCTCTTCCAATAGTCGGGTGATCCCCTGGGAAATCTTACTTTCATCGCCCTTACCCACTGGCTTAATCGCCATAGAGTAGCATGGAGCAGGAAACTCAGTCTTGGTCAAAACTACTGGTTTTTTAGGCGAACACAGAGTATCACCGGTATTGGCGCTCAGCTTGCTGATGGCACAGATGTCTCCGGCCTTGATTTGTTTTATTTCTTCCTGCTTTTTACCGCGGATAAAGAGAAGTTTTCCGATTTTCTCCGGCTGTCCTGTGGTCATATTGACAAGCTCTGTATCGGGAGCCAATTTTCCAGAAATTACTTTTACATAAGAAAGCTTGCCAACAAATGGGTCGGCGATGGTCTTAAAGACATAAGCCACCGGATCGCCGCTTTCATCACAGGGGACTTCGACGATGTCGTCGCCGGAAATTCCCTCTTCCCCGCCTTTTTCGCCAGCGGAGGGGAGCATTTCCACCATATCCTCCATCAACAGGTCAATGCCTTCCATCGTAAAAGATGAACCGCAGAACACAGGGGTGATGGTACCGTCAAACACACCCTTGTGGATACCTTGAATCATCTCCTCGTGGGTGTACTTTTCACCGGAAAAATATTTATCAAAAAGCACCTCATCTGTTTCAGCTACAGCCTCGCTAATAGCGTTGACGAGACCCTCGATGCGATGCTCCGAATCCGGCATCGGCACTTCTTTCCGGCTGCCGTTTTCGTATGTATAAGCCTTCATTTCAACAAGGTCGATATAGCACTGGACTTTGGAATCCTGCACAAAAGGGACGACCAGTGGACAGATAGACGGACCAAAATTTGCTTTCAGCCCTTCCAACACCTTGTAAAAATCCGCATGTTCCTGATCCATTTTGGTGACAAAAATCATACGGGATTTCTCCATTTTTTCTGCCATTTTATAGGCTTTCCTGGCACCTACGGTGACGCCGGATTTGCCGGAAACGGCAATGAGAACGCTTCCTGCCGCACGAATGCCCTCACTCATTCCCAAAGCAAAATCAAAGAGGCCAGGGGTGTCCAACAAATTGATTTTTGTGTTCTGAAACTCTACAGGATCGATTGAAAGGCTCAAAGACGCCCTTCTCTTAATTTCTTCTGTATCATAATCGGAAACGGTATTTCCGTCGGCAACTTTTCCCAGCCTGTCGGTGCAGCCCGCTTTAAACAGCATCGCCTCTACAAGACTGGTTTTGCCGCTTCCGCCGTGTCCGACGACTGCAACGTTTTTAATGTTGTTGGCACTGTAATCTTTCATAACTTACCGCTCCTTATTTATGTTATTTTGATTTTTGCAGATTGAAAGCCTAATCTTTTGCTGCAAATTGACATCAAACTTCCAAATTATACAATATATATAAAAAGGATTGTTTGAATGAAATTATTATAGCATAATTTACTATGGCGCACAAGAAGAAAAACAGAAAAAACCGCAAAACTTTACCGTCAGATGTAAAAGTTTTTACGGTTTTTCTGTTAATAGTGCCTATTTAAAGTGCAAATGATACAGCTGATATTTAAAACTTCTTGAAGGCAGGAAAAACTAAAAAAGCGCCGAACTATTCACGGCGCTTTTTTATAAATCACTAAAGATTATGCGATTTTCAAAGAATCGACAATTGCTTTGACTGTAGCATCATCAATTGTGGGTTCCACGCCTGCAGGAGCGCTGTAGCTCACAGCAACCAGCTTAGTACCATTTAAAATGTGGTACTGAACCATGGTCATATCCATTCCCTGAAGGGTTCCGGTCAGAGAGAATACAGCAGTGTCTTTCTGAGTGCCGTCATATTCTTCACCAGTTACCTCAGCATCAGCATACTGCGCCTGGAGCATGGGAAGAGTCGCGTTAATGTAGTCCTTTACAGCGGGAACCTTAGTGCCCAAATCCTGTACCATAACTGCAACGCTGTCACCAGCAGAATCTTCCGGCATTACTACGATAGTATCACCGGCAGCGGTGTTGGTGTTGGTTTTCATCCAAGAAGAGGGATAAGAAAATTCCAGGCCGTTATCATTATAAACCGTTAAATCACCAGCAGACTCGCCGCTCTGCTCATCGGAAGAGCTAGAATCGCCAGAGTCGCTGCTGTCTGAAACGCTGACAGAGCTGCTGGAATTATCATTGTCGGGTTTGTCGGAGCCGCAGCCAGCCAATGTAAGCGCCAAAACTGCAGCGCACAGGGTCATTGCAAGAAAAGTTTTCTTTTTCATGAATAAATCCTCCTATTTTCCGTCGAAAAGACGATTTATCTATAGGGTATCACTTCATTACAGTGAAGTCAATCAGCTATTTAAAAATTCGGTAAATTAAAATAGAAAGTAAATATTTTTAGGTCAAATTGTTGTGAAAATAATAAAAATTTTGTTTTCTTTAAAAAATATATAGAATAAAAATCAGCGGCCGTAATTGGCCGCCGAAAAAGTTATTTATTCTCAAACATATCTTTTAGCTTCTCAGAAAATGATTTTTTCTTTTGTGTCTGCTTTTCAGTGAGCGATTCCTCAAAGGCCTTCAGTTTGTCCTTCTGCGTTTTAGAAAGGTTTTTAGGCACATCAATAGTGATAGTCACAAACTGGTCGCCCCTTCCCCTGCCGTTGAGGCGCTGAACACCCTTCCCACGGAGGCGGAAGGTGGTTCCGGGCTGGGTTCCCTCCGGCAAAGTGTATTTCACATTGCCGTCGATGGTGGGCACCACCAGCTCGTCGCCGGTGACTGCCTGGTAATAGCTGACCGGCATCTCACAGTAAATGTCATATTCCTTACGTTTAAACAGCGCATCGGGCCGCACTGCAATCAGCACCAGCAAATCGCCGTTGGGGCCGCCGTTTGTGCCTGAGTTGCCCTGTCCACGAATGGAAAGAGTCTGCCCGTCGTCAATGCCCGCAGGAATCTGAATTTCCACCTTTTTGGTGTTGCTGACCGAGCCGCGCCCTGCACATTTGGGGCAGGATTTCTCGATAATCTTGCCCTTTCCCTGGCATTTATCACAAGCCCGCTGACTGCTGATCACCCCGAAAGGAGTCCGCTGCTGATACCGCACCTGTCCAGTACCGTTACAGTCGGAACAGGTCTTCATGGCGGTGCCGTTTTCCGCACCGGTGCCGTGGCAGTCAGGGCAGGATTCAGAACGGTTGACGCTGACCGTCTTGCTGACACCTTTGCAGGCCTCGAAGAAGGAAATCGCCACTTGGATACGAATATCGGTGCCTCTGCGAGGGGCATTTGGGTTCTGACGTCTAGACGATCCCCCGAAACCACCGCCGAAAAAGCCTTCAAAAATATCGCCGATATCGCCCATATCGAAGCCAAAGCCACCGGAGCCGTAAGCTCCGCCTGCACCGCCACCGAAGGAAGGATCCACCCCAGCGTGGCCAAACTGGTCATAGCGGGAACGCTTCTGGGGATCGGACAGGACTTCATACGCCTCGTTGACCTCTTTAAACTTTGCCTCCGCTTCCTTGTCGTCGGGATGCAAGTCGGGGTGATATTTTTTCGCCATTTGGCGGTATGCTTTTTTCAGTTCGTCCTCAGAGCATCCTTTTTGCACCCCGAGCACTTCGTAATAATCTCTTTTGTCAGCCAATGGCATTACCTCCCAGTATGTAGGGCAAGGCGGACGCCGCCCTATCGGTTAGACAGTACCATAGGGCAGACTGAGTTGAGCCCGCCCCATGACACCTATCTATTGTATTGCAATTATTTGTTGTCGTCAACTTCTTTAAAGTCCGCATCTACTACGTTGGGATCGGCATTGGTGCTACCGGCGTTCGCGGCGCCGCCCATATCGGGACCGGGGCCAGCCTGCGCGCCCTGAGCTGCCTGAGCCTGCGCCTGGTAAAGCTTCTCGGAAACTGCGTAGAACACCTTCTGAAGCTCATCCTGTTTTGCTTTGATGGCTTCAATGTCAGTGCCTTTGAGCGCCTCTTTCAAAGCGTCGATCTTGGCCTGCAGATCAGCCTTCTCGGAAGCGTCAATCTTGTCGCCAATCTCGCCCAAAGTTTTTTCAGACTGGAAGACCATCTGATCGGCGTTGTTGCGGATATCGACGTTTTCACGGGCCTTTTTATCCTCAGCTGCAAAAGCTTCTGCTTCTTTAACCGCCTTGTCGATGTCGTCCTTGCTCATGTTGGTGGAAGAAGTGATGGTGATCTGCTGCTCCTTGCCGGTGCCCAGATCTTTGGCGGATACGTGGACGATACCGTTTGCGTCAATGTCAAAGGTAACTTCAATCTGAGGAACGCCGCGGGGAGCTGCCGGGATGCCATCCAAGTGGAACATGCCCAGGGACTTATTGTCTTTCGCAAATTCTCTCTCGCCCTGAAGAACGTGGATTTCAACAGAGGTCTGGCCATCGGCAGCAGTGGAGAAAATCTGAGATTTCTTGGTGGGAATGGTGGTGTTTCTCTCGATAATCTTGGTGAAAACACCGCCCAAAGTCTCAAGACCCAAGGACAACGGAGTGACGTCCAGGAGCAGCAAGCCCTTGACCTCGCCGCCCAGCACGCCGCCCTGGATGGCAGCGCCAACCGCGACGCACTCGTCAGGATTCAGGTTTTTGGAGGGCTCTTTGCCGGTCGCCTTGGAAACGGCCTCCTGCACGGCGATAATTCTGGTGGAACCACCTACCAACAGGATTTTATTCAAATCGGAAGCGGACAGTCCCGCATCGGACAGAGCCTGTTTGACCGGGCCCATAGTAGCTTCTACCAAGTCTGCGGTCAATTCATTGAATTTCGCACGAGTCAGGGTCATATCAAGGTGTTTCGGGCCGGTTGCGTCTGCGGTGATGAAGGGCAGGTTGATTTGAGAAGTGGTCACGCCGGAAAGCTCGATTTTTGCCTTTTCGGCAGCTTCTTTCAAGCGCTGCATCGCCATTTTGTCGTTGCGGAGGTCAACGCCCTGGTCCTTTTTGAATTCGTCCGCCATCCAATCGATGATGCGCTGGTCGAAGTCGTCGCCGCCCAGATGGTTGTTGCCGGCGGTGGCCAGAACTTCCTGCACGCCTTCGCCCATCTCGATGATGGACACATCAAAGGTACCGCCGCCCAAGTCGTAGACCATGACTTTCTGGTCGCCCTCTTTATCCATGCCATAGGCCAGAGCCGCAGCTGTGGGCTCGTTGATGATGCGTTTAACATCCAATCCGGCAATTTTACCGGCGTCTTTGGTGGCTTGACGTTGTGCGTCGGTAAAATATGCCGGAACGGTGATGACCGCTTCGGTAATTTTTTCACCCAGATAACCTTCCGCGTCGGTTTTCAGTTTCTGCAGGATCATTGCTGAGATTTCCTGGGGGCTGTAGGATTTGCTGTCGATGGTGACCTTATAATCCGATCCCATATGCCGTTTGATGGAACTGATGGTCCGGTCCGGGTTGGTGATAGCCTGGCGTTTTGCCACCTGGCCAACCATTCTTTCACCGTCTTTAGAAAATGCTACGACCGAAGGAGTGGTTCTCGCGCCTTCATGGTTTGCAATGACGACGGGCTCTCCGCCTTCCATAACTGCTACACAGGAGTTTGTTGTACCTAAGTCAATACCAATGATTTTTCCCATAATAATTTCCTCCTAAATCAATCTATTTGTTTTCAGAATTTACGATATATTCAAAAGTTCTACGGATTAGCGACAGCTACCATAGCGTGGCGGATCACTTTTTCACCCATTTTGTAGCCTTTTTGCAGCACGTTTGCAACAATGTTTTCTCCCAGGGTTTCGTCCTCGATACGACTCACCGCATAATGGAGTTCGGGGTCGAATGCCTGGCCTTCGGCTTCAATTTCCTCAACGCCCATTTTGCCCAATGTATCTTTCAGAGAAGTAAAAATCATCTCAACGCCTTTTTTAAAGTCGGCGTCCCCGCATTCCGCCTGCAAGGCCCGCTCAAAATTGTCCACAACGGGAAGAAGCTCTGAAATGCACTTGGTTTTAGCTACCGCGCCGATTTCCTCTTTTTCTTTTAGGGTCCGTTTACGGAAATTATCAAATTCCGCCATCTGCCGGAGCAATTTATCCTCCAGCTCTTTGTTTTTTTCCTTCAGAGTTTCCGTTTCATCGGCCGTTTGCTCTTCGGTGGCCGATTCCTCCGCAGTAGTTTCCTCCATCACGGTCTCCTCGATTTCTTCCACCTTTGTCTCTTTTGCTTTCTTATCCTGCTTAGCCACTTGAGCCATCCTTCCTTTCTGCCGCAGCGCTGACCGCCGCTTACTGTCTATCTTATACGTGATCTTCCGGGCCAATCACAATGTCTCTTCTCACTCCCCGGCTCGGTTTGTCACGGTCAGCTTCAAACGCTTCTGTCATCAGTCTGGACACAGTGTCCGACAAGTATTCCACATAGGGGATAATTCTGCTGTAGTCAAGTCTCAGCGGCCCCAACACACCGAACGAGCCCGCCGGTCTATCTCCCTGATTATAAGAGGATAATATCAAACTGGAATTGGTAATAGCAAAATCCCCGTCTTCCTCGCCGAATATAACGTTGATACCATCAAAGGCCTTGTCTAGCACCGCTTCCAAGTCGTCCTTACGACTCAAAAGCGCTGCCACATCGCGGTTTTGGAAATCGCTTCTCGCCAAGAGATTTGACTCGTTGCGGATTTCTACGCTCTTTTTACGAAGCTCGTTTGTAATGTCGTAAACGCCGTACAAAAGTGGTGCCAAGCCCACCATATAACTTCCCAGTGCCACGCCCAGCTCCAAAACCTTTTCGTTTGTCAAATCCTCCACCCGAAGCCCTGTGATGTTGGCCTGAATGAAGTTGACGAAATAATCGATTTGTTCGTGGCTCAAATCGAACTCCAACCGGCAGACCCTGTTTTCCACCGCACCGTTTGATGTGAGCATCAAAAGGGCGTACAGCCGCCTCCCTGCTGGAATGACTTCCACGTGGGTAATAACCGAAAAGCTCATCTGTTCCGACTTGCTGATGATGGCACAGCCGGTCAGGTCGGCCAGCAGCTCCATAGCGTTACTGATGACGGTTTTTGGGTTAAGGTCACCTTTCACGATTTTCTGATCGATTGCCGCCTTCTCTTCCTCTAACAAAGGAACCTTTTTCATGAGATGGGAGATGTAAAACCGATATCCACGATAAGAGGGAACCCGTCCCGCCGACGTGTGGGGCTGTTCCAAGTACCCCAGCTGTTCCAAAGCCGCCATGTCGTTTCGAATGGTGGCGGAAGAAACCGTGTTTTTGAATTCCTCAGCGAGAACCTTAGAGCCAACCGGCTCCCCAGTTTTGATATACCGCTCCACAACTGTTTTGAGAATCTGAAGCTTTCGCTCATTCAGCGCTTTCACGGTATCACCTCTTTTCGTTTTAGCACTCTTTGTCTTTGAGTGCTAAGTATAATTTAACACGGATTTCCAGAATTGTCAAGGGTGGTTTTTAAACGATTTATGAACTTTCATTGCCAAATTTATTTTTCTTTATTGGGAAGTTTAAAAAGCCTGTATCCTTTCAAGAATTTTTGCAATCTCCCCTTTTCCTTCTTGCAAAAATATGGGAACATGGTATAATTAACGCAATAGAAGCTGTCGCCGGCGAAAATCGCCGACCGTATAAGATGCGGTTTGTGAAACTGCAGTCATTTTAACATTATGTTTCCTGTATCACCATTGGGGCTTCCCGGCGAAAAATCAAAGCGGATAAATTCGCTCATGAGCCATTGTAAGCGGTATACAAGTCCTTTAAGGCGTATAGAAACCTCGCTGGCAAAAGGCATACTTTTAAAGGACGCCCATCCCTAACATCAATAAAACAAATTCTAAAGATCATTTCTCTTGAAGAAAAATTGTCCCATTCAATTATGAGCAGTTGAGATAGAACCGAAAATATCAGGCGGAAATCCGCCGGAAGAAAGGCTGTACTTTTATGGATATTCTCGAACAAATTACAGCAAAATGGCGCAACTTCTCCAAAGGGCAGAAGCGCATTGCAAACTACATTCAGGAGCATGCTGACAAGGCGGCTTTCATGACGGCGGCGAAATTAGGACAAACAGTAGGCGTCAGCGAATCAACAGTGGTGCGCTTTGCCTATGAGCTGGGGTTCAACGGCTATCCGGAAATGTCCAAGACCCTCCAGCAGACCATCAAGACGCAGCTCACATCGGTGCAGCGGATTGCCGTCACCAAAGAGCGGATCGGAAATGACGACATTTTAAATAAGGTATTGCAGTCCGATATGGACAAGATCAAACGGACGCTGGAAGAAACTTCCCACGAGGATTTTGAAAAGGCTGCTGCTGCTATTGCCAACGCCCGAAACATCTACATAATCGGCGACCGGAGTGCCTCCGCATTGGCCCGCTTTATGGAGTATTACTTTAACCTGATGTTCAACAATGTCCGAATGGTTCACACTTCCAGCTCCAGCGAGCTATATGAACAGATCATCCGCCTGGGGAGCAGCGACGTTCTCATAGGCATCAGCTTTCCTCGGTACTCCAATTTGACGGTGAAGGCCTTTGAGTTCGCCTCAAAAACTGGAGCACCCGTCGTCGCCATCACAGATGGTCCCAGCTCCCCCTTAGCCAAAGACGCAACCGTTCTGCTGGCCGCCCGCAGCGATATGACCTCCTTCGTCGATTCCCTGGTGGCGCCTTTAAGCCTCATCAACGCTCTCATCGCCGCTGTAGGACTGCAAAAACAGGATGAAGTCATGTCCACCTTCAACCATCTGGAAAACATCTGGGCGGAATACCATGTCTACCAGAACAGCGAAAAGAAAGAATCCGCCGAATAGAAAGGATTTTATGAACTACGATCTGATTGTCATAGGCGGCGGCGCCGCAGGAATGACGGCGGCCTGTATGGCGGCTGGACGGTATGGAAAATCCGTCCTTTTGCTGGAGCGGAATCCCCGGCTGGGAAAAAAACTCCTGATCACCGGTAAAGGGCGCTGCAATATCACAAACAACTGTGATGTAAACGGCCTTATTGCAAATATTCCCAGAAACCCCCGGTTTTTATACTCGGCTTTTAACAATTTCTCCCCGCAAGACACGATTTCTTTTTTTGAGAGCCTCGGCGTCCCGGTCAAAACCGAACGGGGCAACCGGGTGTTCCCCCAGTCCGACCGGGCTTATGACGTAGCAGCCGCCCTGGAGCAGGAGCTTCGCCGCCTCAAAGTGGAAGTCCGCACCGAACGGGCTCTCCGGCTGCTTCTGGAGGATGGCCGCGTCACCGGCGTCCGCTGTGAAAGCGGCGTGGAATATCTCGCCCCCTCAGTCCTAATCGCCACCGGGGGGAAATCCTATCCCTTAACCGGTTCTACCGGTGACGGCTACGAGCTCGCAAAGCAGGCCGGGCACTCTGTCGTTCCCCCTGTCCCCTCCCTCATTCCCATCCTCACCGAGGAAAAAGACGTGAAAGATATGCAGGGGCTGTCCCTCAAAAACGTCACCCTGACGGTTTCGGAAAGGGGCAAGCCCATCTACTCCGAGCTGGGGGAGATGCTCTTTACCCATTTTGGAGTCAGCGGGCCCCTCATCCTGTCCGCATCGGCCCATATGCGGGAGCCGGACAAGGGCCGGTATCTCATGGAAATCGACCTAAAGCCCGGCCTCACCGAAGAACAGCTGGACAAGCGGCTGCTCCGGGACTTTTCCCAAAACCTCAATCGGGATATTATCAACAGCCTGGGCGCCCTGCTCCCCCGCAAAATGATTCCGGTGGTTTTAAAACGCTCCGGCATTCCGTTTGAGACGAAAATCCACGAAGTCACAAAGGAACAGCGGCAGACGCTTCTCCGGGCCGTCAAGGCGTTTTCTCTCCACCCCACCGGCTTTCGCCCCATCGAGGAAGCCATTATCACCAGCGGCGGCGTGGACGTGAAGGAAGTGAATCCCAAGACCATGGAGTCGAAACTACTGGAGGGCCTGTTTTTCGCCGGCGAGGTGCTGGACGTGGACGGCTATACCGGCGGGTTCAACCTGCAAATCGCCTTTGCCACCGCCCATCTGGCGGCGTTATATGCGTAAATGAAGCACCCCGACGTCATTTTATAGGACGCCAGGGTGTTTTTTCCGTTCTTCTATCTCCTGATTTGGCAGATGCTCAATAATGGTATTTTTGATGCCGTATTCCAGCATCCGATTGATTAATTCATTTCGGGAACAATGCACCTCGTCAGCAAGCCGATCTAAATGCTGAATCAACCCTTCCCTGACCCGAATCTTCGTCACCCGATAACCATCCTCTCCACGAATTTTGATTGTCAACGGCTCTCTGCTGTTTTCACTCATTTTAAAAATCTGTCCTCATAAACATCACCGTTTTTATTATATTCCCTTTTTCTTTTAGTGCTAGGGGTATTCTGACCTAATGGAAAAATAAATATGAAACCCGGCAGGCGACGATTTTCATCGTCACCTGCCGGGTGTTAATTTCTTCTACCAGCAAATTCGCTCCAGTATCCCGTTCATATAGGCGATGGCAACGCCGAAGTTCGTCATCGGCACCCCGTACTGCTCCGCCTCGCTGATTTTGGAGAGCATGTTTTTCCGGTTGACCATGCAGCCTCCGCAATGGAAGATGAGCTTGTACCCCTCCATGTCGTGGGGGAACCCCTGTCCCGAAAACAGCTCGATTTGAAGCTTGCCTCCCACATATTTTTCGAGCATCCGTGGAAGCTTTTCCCTTGCGATGTCGTCGGGCAGGGCGTGATGAGTGCAAGACTCCATAATCAGCACCCGGTCGCCGGGCCTCAGCGATGCAATCGCCTTCGCTCCCTCTATAAAGCTCTCGATATTCCCCTTGTTTTCCGACAGGAGCACCGAAAAGGAGGTGAGGGGTATTTTCTTGGGAAGCATTTCATCCACTGCTTTGAACACCTGAGAATCGGTGATGACCAAAGCGGGCGGTTGTTTTAAAAGTTCCAGCATAGGCTTCAGATCGGCGGGCTTGAGCACCACCGTCCTGCAATCGTTGTCCAACAAATCCCGGATGGTCTGTACCTGAGGCAGGATGAGCCTCCCCTTGGGCGCTTGGATATCCTGGGGCGCTACCAAAACGACCAAATCGCCCGGCTTTACGAGATGTCCCGTAAGGGATGGCATCTCGAAATCGCAGCCGGCGTGCTGGATAAGAAATTTTTTAAACTTGCCCATCTCGGCTGGATCAGAAGCGTCGATGGACAGAGTGGGCAGTTCAAAAGGCAGAGCAAATTCCTCTCCTTTTCCAAACCGGTTCACCACGCAGACGGTTTTGACCTTATGCTCCCGCAAAAGGTTCAAATACCGCTGCTCCTCACCGAATTCTTCCCGTTCCGACGAGACTACTAAGACCGCCAGATCGGTTTTCCGCACCACCTCACGGGTCTTTTCAAGCCGCTGTTCCCCCAAAGCGCTGTCGTCACAGAATCCCGCCGTGTCAATGAGCACCACCGGCCCGATGGGCAGCAGCTCCATGGCCTTATAGACAGGGTCGGTGGTGGTTCCCGCCACGTCTGAGACGATGGAAACCTCCTGTCCGGCCAGTTGGTTTACGAGAGTCGACTTTCCGCTGTTGGTGCGGCCAAAAAAGGAAATATGCAACCGGTTGGCCCGGGGCGTATCCTGCATCTGTTTGTCCTCCTTTTTAGAACCGGAAGTCCCGCCGGTTAGACGCCTTGATATCTTCGATATTCTGGACGGCGATTTCTCTCACCTTGTCCTTTGGAATTTTTGTGAGCTCTTTGCCGATCAGCTCAAAACCGATTTTTTTCGTCTCCTCCGAAGCGTAATCGACCAGATACTCGGTCAGGGTCATCAACGCGTTTGGATGGCAGCAGTTTAAGATTTGCCCATTCTTACACAAGCTCATAAACCGGTCCCCTGTCCGGCCTTCCCGGTAACAGGCGGTGCAAAAGGACGGAATGTGCCCGTTTTCCATGAGCCAACGGACCACTTCGTCCAAGGTGCGCTGGTCGGAGACGTCGAACTGCTCAGAATCGTGAGGGCGTTCCTCCTCGGTGTAGCCGCCCACCGAAGTACGAGACGCGCCGCTGATCTGAGAGATACCCAGATTAAGCACCTTCCCCCGCACCTCTTCCGATTCCCTCGTGGAAATAATCATGCCAGTATAGGGCACCGCCAAACGGATGCAGGCGATGATTTTCTCAAACATTTCGTCGGGAATCGAGTTGTCGAATACATCCGGGTCGATGTCGTCGGCGTGCTTGACCCGGGGCACACTGATGGTATGAGGACCGACACCGTGAACGGCCTCCAGATGCTCGGCATGCATGATAAGCCCAGCAAACTCGTATTTATAAAGCTCCAACCCGAACAAAACCCCCAGTCCCACGTCGTCGATGCCGCCTTCCATCGCCCTATCCATGGCCTCGGTATGGTAGTCGTAATCGTGCTTCGGTCCAGTTGGATGCAGTTTTAAGTAGCTCTCCTTGTGGTAGGTTTCCTGGAACAGGATGTAGGTGCCGATGCCCGCTTCCTTCAGTTTGCGGTAATTTTCCACTGTGGTGGCGGCAATGTTCACGTTTACGCGTCGAATGGCCCCGTTTTTATGGTTCACGCTGTAAATGGTCTGAATGCAGTCGAGAATATACTCGATGGGGTTGTTGACAGGGTCTTCCCCCGCCTCAATGGCCAGCCGCTTATGCCCCATGTCCTGCAATGCAATAACCTCCTGCCGCACCTCCTCCTGGGTGAGCTTTTTCCGGGCGATGTGCTTATTTTTCAGGTGGTAGGGGCAGTAGAGGCATCCGTTTACACAGTAGTTCGACAGATAGAGCGGCGCGAACATGACGATCCGGTTACCATAAAAACTGAGCTTGATTTCCTCCGCAATGCGGTAGATCTCCTCCACCTTTTCCGGAATGTCACAAGCCAGTAGCACCGACGCCTCCCGATGGGTCAGCCCTTTGCAGACGGTGCCGCTCTCGGTTTTCTGAGGCCGCGCCTTGTTGAGGATCTCGTCGATCAGCTCAATATTGTTTTTATTTTTTTCCGCGTATTCCAGCGTCTCGAGGATTTCCCCGTCGTTGATAAATTCCTCCGCCCGGAGGGATTTTGGATTATATACTGCCATTTTGCTCGTCTCCTTATCAATTGTAACAATAAACTTTTGAAAATATTAAGTCTTACACACCTGTTCTTCCCATCTGGGCCAAGGCACACTTCAAATCGTCCAACTGCTTTTTAAAGTCCATATCTTTCGTCTCCCTGCCAGGATAGATATCGTACAGCTCCCGATACTGGTATGGAGTCACCTTCTGCATGATGACGTTGGCCCCGCAATTTAAGGCATCCCGCAGGCCGCCTTTGATGTTCAGAGCCGTCGTAGAAGGCAGATACGCATCTTTTAACACGATACGGGACAAAGCTACCGCCTTGAGGGTCAGCTCAGCGCTGCCGTCCCGGCTGCCCCGCAGCCTAGTCCCAGGATGGCAAATGTAAGGCCCAATACCCGCCATAGTCACCCTTAGCTCCTTCAAATGAAGAATATCTTTTGCAAGAGTCTCCACTGTCTGTCCGGGCAAACCAACCATAAACCCGCTCCCCAGCTCGTAACCAAGCCGGCTCAGCTCTTTTTGGCAGCTGAATCGCTGCTGGTAATCGCTGTGGGGGTGATACCAGTCGTAGAGCGCCCGATCCGCCGTCTCATGCTTGATGAGGAACCGGTCGGCGCCGCAACTCTTCCAATAGGCATAGTCGTCAAAAGGCCGCTCCCCCACGCTCAAGGTCAAAACGAGCCCGGTTTCAGCCTTGATTTCTCGGATAATCTCCCCCATGCGTTCCTTGCTGTACCACAAATCCTCCCCGCTCTGGAGCACCAGCGTCCGGTACCCGGCCTTTGCTGCCAGCTGTGCTGCCCCGACGATTTCCTCCGGCGTCATCCGAAAGCGAGTGAGATTTTTGTTTCCAGCGAACAACCCGCAGTAGGCGCAGTCACAGCGGCAATGGTTTGAAAACTCAAGAATCGCCCGGATGTGCACCGTGTCCCCGCAATATTGCCTCCGCACCTGGTCGGCGAATTCAAAAAGTTCACTTAGTTGTGAACCCTCCGCCTCCAAAACTGGGACAAGCAGGTCAGGTGTCAAATTTTCTGTTTCAAAAATCTTCTCTAAATTATCGGTAATACCGCTCATATCCTATCCTTTCGAAATGGCCGATTTGACCGAAACACCCGAAAGTTTCCCCAGCTTTCCAGTCATGGCGCTGATCTCGTCCATCGTCCCGTCAACGATGAGGGAAATCACCGCCACCTGCCGTTCCCGATAGGGCAAGCCCATTCTTCCAGCAATGATTTTGCTGTACTGATGAAGCAAATTGTTGATTTCATCGGACATGCTGTTGTCCTCCACTACGATCCCAACGACCCCCAGCCGTTTTTCCATAAAGTTATCCTTCCTTTCTGGAGCATTCCGTCACCGCACTCCCCGGCCAACGCGCATTCATCCTGGTTTCCGATCAAAAAATAAAAACTCCTTTTTGCCAAAGCAAAAAGGAGCGTACAATCATATGGGCAAAAATCCCCCTATTATAGGAGAAATCCTATGACGATACTGTTCCGTTTGCTCGGACAATCCTTGCAATTGGGTCAGAAATCAAAATTTTGAAAGAACCGACACACAGATGAAATCCATCCGCCCGTTTGTTTTTATTTTAACGCAAAAAAACTGCATTTGCAAGCCCTTTTTACCAATCTTCCATGACAAGGCGCTTTTGCAGTTGCCGTAGAAGCTTTTCCCGCTCCTTGTAGTCCGGCAGTACCCGCCCTACTTCCTGCCAAAATCGTGCCGAATGGTTGTGCTGTAAGATGTGGCAAAGCTCATGGACGACGACGTAATCCACCGCCGCCTCGGAAGCCAAAATGAGCTTCCAGGTAAAATTCAGGCTGTTTTTACCGGAACAGCTCCCCCATCTGGTATTGGCGCTCCCCACTTTCACCGCCGACGGCGTCACACCGACCAGTTTGCTGTAAAACCTTACTTTTTCGCCGATGCAGCCCTTAGCGAGGCTTTTATACAGCCCAATTATCAGCGGTTTGTTTTCGGAAAAATCCTTTTGGGGCAGGAGAAACCGCTTTCCATCAAAAAAGGGACTTTTGTGCTCGGATGACAGATATACCGGATATTCCTGACCGAGATACAAAAGCGCACTCCCATCTCCTACCGAAAATTTTGTCTGCTTTAAAAGTTCTCGCTTTCGCTGTTCTAAATGGTCCCGAATCCACGGTTCTTTTTCGGCAAGGAATCCTTCGATAAACGAAACGGAGGCCCGCATCGGCGCCCGCACTTCCACCCGAGCGTCTTTTGTAATGGAAACTGCTATGGTTTTTCGTTTAGAGCGAATCAGCTGATAAGGGATCATAATGGCACCTCTGTATTTTAGTCTTCCATCATTGTACCACAATTCCTTCGTTTCTCCAATTGCCGATTATGGGAATACATGGTATAATAACCTCACAAGCAAACGGAACAATTGCCTTTTTGACTGTCAACAAAGCTTTTAAAATCTTCCTTCTGAAAAAACCTGTCCGGTCAAATCGTTACCTATATAAAAGAAAGGCGGGTTTGACCATGAAAAAAGCTATTTGTGTTTTTATTGGCGCTCTGTGTTGCGTCGGAATGACCGCATGTTCCATTATAGAGGATTTGTCATCTTCCCTCTCCGATACCCAAAGCTCTGTTTCACAGATCGAATCGGGGGAATCCTCTAAACAACAAAAAACTGCTGGGAACCAAACCAGCATTTTCCGCTCTATTACCGCAAAAAATGGAGATCCAATCACCGGAGCCTTTGATGTATCCCTTTCGGAAACCGACGCGATATTCTTGTATATTGAGGCGCAGGAAGAAATGAATGTGAGGATGAATTTTACTTATACCACCCACGATGAGCCGGGCGTCACACTGGGATATTGCATGGAAGACGGCGAAAGGACCACCTTTGATTTAAAAAGTGCGACCGATCCGGCTTATGAGGGCCTTTGGACCACAAAAGAAGTGACGCTTAAAAAAGGGATGAACGTGTTTTACTTATCCGGAGACGACGTGAGCTGTAAAATGCGATTTAAAATCAGCGGAATCGATCAAACCAAGGTGACCTATATCGGCGCTTTCCCCAGGGAAGAATTGGTGGCGTAACCATCACACACAGAGAGGGATTTGGATGAATGAAGAAACATTTAAACAAGCCTGCCGGCGGGTACGGGACGGCAATCAGCAGGCTCTGGGCATCGGAACACTAGGGGAAAAAACGCTCCACGCCGTACTGAAATACGGTTACGAACCTCAGGAGGAAAACCACGAGACGAAAATTGGAGGATACGTGGCGGACATCGTGGGGGAAAACGGAATCATCGAAATTCAGACCCAAGGCTTTGACAGGCTCCGCAAAAAACTTTCCGCATTTCTGGAGGTCTGCGATGTTACAGTGGTCTATCCAGTGGCGGCTGTCAAATGGCTCAGCTGGATCGATTCGGAAACTGGCGCTATCTCCCCCCGTCGGAAATCTCCCCGCAGGGGCAAGCTCCAGGACTCCTGCACTGAGTTTTATAAAATCCGTAACTTTTTGGGACATCCCCGCCTTCATCTGAAAATCGTCCTGCTGGAATTGGAGGAATACCGCTATCAAAACGGCTGGGGAAACGGCGGGAAACGAGGATCTGCCCGCTGCGATCGAATCCCCATTTCCTTTTTGGGTGAAATCTCTCTCGATCGGTTGGAGGATTATCGCATTCTCCTGCCGAGAGGCCTGCCAACACCCTTTACGACAGCGGATTTTCGCAAAGCTGCGGCCATCCCGCCCAAGGCCACCCAATGTACCGTCAATCTGTTGTATCGGCTGGGTATTATCCAACGCGTCGGCAAACAGGGACGCTGCTTTTTATACGAAATCACTGCCAAGAAGGAGGTAACACCATGACCCTGCGGCACTTAAAGATTTTTGTCGCCGTCTGCGACCATAAGACCATCACGAAGGCATCGGAGGCACTTTACATTGCCCAGCCATCGGTCAGTCTCGCTATCAGCGAACTGGAAGAATATTACGGCGTCCGCCTCTTTGACCGGATTTCCCGCAAACTCTACCTGACCAAAGCAGGGGAACAGGTTTTGGGATATGCCCGACATATTACCGCTCTCTTTGACGAAATGGAAAAAGGCGTTAAAAATGCCGAGGCCTCTGGTATTATTCGAGTAGGAGCCAGCGTCACCATCGGCACCTGCCTGCTGCCCTTCTACGCACAGAAATTTGAAAATACTTTTCCTCACCTTTCCCTGTCGGCAACGGTGGAAAACTCCGACATTCTTGAGAAAATGGTCTTGGGCAACGAATTGGATCTGGCCCTCATCGAAGGAATTCCCCACTCGGACCAGTTGATCGTCTCCCCATTTTTGGATGACGAGCTTTTGGTCATCTGCGCAAAAGACAACCCTCTGGGGCATAAAAAGGAGGTCTCCGCCGAAGAACTGATCCGAGAACCGTTGATCCTCCGGGAAATGGGAAGCGGGACAAGACAGCTTTTCGACAACGCCATGATGCTCCACAACTTGTCTGTAAAGCCCCACTGGGAGTGCATCAGCACCCAAGCTATTCTCAACGCAGTGATGATGAATATCGGCATCTCAGTACTTCCCTCTCGCCTGGTAGGCAGTGAGCTTAAGGCCGGCGACCTACAAAAAATACCAGTAAAAGATTTGCAGCTCAAGCGAAAATTCTCTATCATCTACCATAAAAACAAATACCTTTCCGCAGCGCTGCAGGCATTTATTGAGCTCTGCCGGGAACAAACCGATCCATTAGCATAACAAAGCGGCAGACGAACTTGCGTCTGCCGCTTTCTTTATTCATTTTATAATTTGCTTTCCTTTACCCGCATTTTTGCGGGTAATTCCATCGCAGATGGCTTCAAATGGCATTCGCCTTTTGAAAAAGCAAATTGTTAAAAAATAGCTGTAATCCGTGTTATGGATTGCATATGCCTGTTTTATCAGGCATTCTGCGGGCATTCCATGCCCGCAGCGATACTATTTTTTATCGCTAGTATTTCAGCCGGTACAAGTTGGTGTCCGACTCTAGGTTCATAAAATTGTACATAATGAGGATATCGTCGAATGGGGTGCTCTCCAAAAGCTCCGTCATTCCCTTGGGGAAGGAGCGCAGATCCACCACATACACTTCGTCATAATTGTAGGTGAGAAAAGGCGCAAAACAGTTGGAAAAAGAATCCTTTACGATTAAAATCCGAGAAGTTTCTCCATCCTGATGGTTTTGATTGTTTCCGCTTTTCAGCACCGTCACACCGTTGTTCCCATAAAGAAAAGCGGCGTATTTGTCCCGGTTTTTGAACTGTGAAGTATCTAAATATCCTTCCTTATCTACCCCGTCTATAGTCACGCTGTCCATAGGAATCTCATAATAGGCAAGGGTGTCGGGCTTTGCGGAGGTATTTTTGCTCTTATTGAAGTAGGTGCCGTAAAACCCTTCCACCTCTTTTCGGCTGAGCGTATCAACGCTTACCGGAGTGTGGCCTTTTTCTTTGCAATATTGTACGTAAGCCAGATATGCACCGTCTGTCGTCCAGTGGTGGTCGGTACGATAATAGATATAGTTTTCCTTGTTCTCCGTCAGCGTTGGATATAAGTCAACGGTCTCCATCAGCGTGCCCAAGCGGCTGTAGATGGCCTCTATTTCGCTTTTCTGGTTTACCTGTTTGAGTCCATAGGGCAGGTTTTCAGGATAAATTTCGTAGGCGCTTGGAATGACTGCAAGAGTCAGGCTGTCTTTTCCCTGGGCGAACTCTTCAAGAAACCCAAGATTCTTCTCGAGCTGAGCCGGGTCAAAAGATTGATATTTTGCAAACATCATATTCTGTCTGCCGTACACGATGCCGTTGTTCTCCACCTTGAGAAGACCGATCTCGGCCTTCGATTTTAAATCGATCCACTGGTTACGCAAAACGAACTGGTCATTGATGAAGCCTTCGTAGCCCTGGGTATAGCTATTGTCCATAAGGCCCTCCCAGCTAAAGGTTGGACGCTGCTTCAAATACCGGTTTTCAAATTCAGAAAAATTTTTGGGCGGCGTCAGCAAATCCCATACTGTAAACACCCCAATAAAAATCCCAAACAGTAAAACCAGCCAGAGGCAGGAACGGTTTTGTTCACGCTGTTTCATAAATTGGCTGCCTCCTTGTTAGAATCTGAAATATAAAAATGGGTTATAGGATGCGTCGACTAGATAGGCCACCGAAAAGATGAGAACCACAGCCAACAGCACTGTCTTGAGAATGGGATGATACTGTATTTTTTTCTCGTACAGCTTCTTCAAAAGCGGTGTCGAGAAGATGCAGCATAGTATCAGCGTTACGCCATAGTTTCTCAGGTAGTAGAGCCAGTCTACGCCCCCTGTGAAATCGAACATCTTCTGGAAGTAAAGCCCCAGCTGAGAAAAATCGGTAATGGCGAACAACGTCCAGCTGAGAAGCAGCAAAACAATGACGTAAATGTGGGAAATGCATTTGCTTTTCTCCAGGTATTTGAGCAAAACCGTTTTCTCAATGACCAACACCACAAAGAAAAATAGGCCCCACAACACGAAATTCCAGCTTGCCCCGTGCCAAAAGCCGGTACAGGCCCACACGACCAACAGGTTAAAATACATCCTCAGCGGCTTTACCCGGTTGCCGCCCAGAGGGATGTAGAGATATTCCCGGAACCAGGAACTGAGGGTCATATGCCAGCGGCGCCAAAACTCGGTGATACTGCGGGAAATATAGGGGTAGTTGAAGTTTTGCGGGAACTCAAAGCCCAGCATTTTGCCCAATCCGATAGCCATGAGGGAATACCCCGAAAAATCGAAATAAATCTGGAAGGAGAAAGCGATGATCCCCAGCCAAGCGAGTCCCGAAGAGATGCCGGCCACATTGAGGCCTTCCACTTCGGTCCAAAGGGCGCCGATATTGTTGGCGATGAGCACCTTGCTTCCAAGTCCCATTATAAACAGCCGGATGCCATCCTCAATTTGACAGAGGTTCATCCTCCGGTTCTTAAGCTCATTTGAAATATCGGAATATTTGACGATTGGTCCGGCGATCAGCTGAGGGAACAGCACAACGAACGCTCCGAAGTTTATGATGTTGGTCTCCGCTTCAACCTTGCCTCGATAGACGTCGATGGAATAACTCATGGTCTGGAAGGTATAAAAGCTGATGCCCAATGGCAGTGTCAGCGACATAGCTGGAATCGCCAAACCGAACAGCCCGTTTATATTATCGATAAAGAAATTTGTGTATTTAAAGAAGAACAGCATTCCCAAGTTGCCGGTCATGGAAAAAATCAGGAACATCCTCCTGAGTGCCTTATTGTCTTTAAACCGCCGCATACCTAGTCCACAAGAATAGTCCAGCACGATGGAAAAAAGCATGATGGGCAGGTATTTCGGTTCCCCCCAGGCATAAAAAATGAGGCTTAGGACCATCAAAGAGAAATTTTTCATTTTTTTAGGGGACAAGTAATAAATCAAAAAGGCAATCGGCATAAACCGGAACAAAAATAAAATACTGCTGAAAACCAAAATAATTCCCTCATTTATTTAAAAGTTAGTATAGCTCTGCAGAAATTTTGTCTCTCCACAAAAGCCTGTCAGGGAGTTAGAGGACGCATTCACCTGAACAGGCCTTATACTGGCAGAATTGAAGATACAAAAAACTATCACTTTTTTCAAGTGACAATAAACGATAAGTCCGCTCAGTTATTATGACACAACATTTGACAAAAATACAGGGATTTTTTGTAATTTTACAAAAATTATACATAAGTTTTTGCGGTTTGTTTGCGTTTTCCAAATTTGAGCCTTTTCATATCTTTGAAAGTTAAAGCAGTCTATTACCGTATAATAGACTGCTTTAATATGCATAAAGTTTGCAAATACAATCAATATATCGTAATTTCTAACAAAAACCAAAGCGCTAGTTTAAGTAAGAATAGCATAAATAAAAAATTTTATCTATTAAAATACATAATAAAAAAAGCGTACCCCCAACTGTACGCTTTTTTTATCTTCGTTTTCATTTTATTTTAAAAACGCACCTCCCATTCTTTCCCAGATTATCTGACCGCTGTGTACTCACAGCTTCTGTTGACAATTGTTATTTCGTTTCGCCAATTGTCTTGTTAAAGGTGTCTTCCGCGAGTTTTACGTCGCTGTCGAAGTCCAGAGCCGCATCCGGGTCGTCAGGCAGAACCCCAACCATGATCAGAGCAGCGTAGTTGCCGTTTGTTACTACCTTTGCAGCCGCTGTCCTTTCAATGTTCCCCATAACTCCATAGGATGCGAATTGTTCTGTTTGTGCTTCCTTGGCACTTTCGAGAGATGCGCGGACAGAATCAATTTTTCCGTCCTTGGCCTTTACGATGAGCAGCATATCACAGTTGGTCATCATACCGGCAATTTGGCCCTTGTAGTCCTCAACATCGTTGACATCGATTCCGAATTTATCCTTAAGGATGGTGTCATCCACATCTTGCGGCATGTTTGGAATCACCGCTCCCGCATCAGGATACTTTTCGGCAAAAACCGAATTGATCGCGTCAAAAATCTCTGAGGAGGTGGCACTGCTTACAGCTCCTCCACCTGAGGATTCATTGGACGACCCGGATTCGTTTGACGAGTTGTTGCAGGATACAAATGTGACAGCGCACAAAGCGGCCATCAACAGAGCTACTATTTTTTTCATCTTTCGATTGTTCCTTTCACCACAGCCACACCGGCCGCGTTCATACTATAAGTGTACCCGTTATTCGGATTTGTTGCGGCCATAAATGTAAACAATATATGAATAGAAGCAAATCTACTGCCAATTTTTGGTAAATATGATGTTTTGACAATCTTTTGGTGTGTCCGCCAGTGATTCCGCTCCCGTCTGCTCCAGCTCTTCCCGGCCTCGAAAGCCCCAGCAGGCACCAATAGAATGAATCCCCGCGTTCTGCGCCGTCAGGATATCCACATTGGAGTCTCCAACTAATACCGTTTCTTCTGGTCGAACATGGAGTCCCATTAATAAGGAATAAACGCCGTCGGGGGCGGGTTTTTTTGGTATCTCTGGCTTTTGGCCGGACACTGCATCAAAAGCCTGTTCCCCAAAAATCTCCTTGCAGATAAATTTTGCAAATGGTTCCGCTTTATTCGATAGAACTGCCAAGGAAATCCCCTTTTCCCGGCAAGTATGAAGCAACTCCGAAACCCCGGGATAAGGCTTTGTTGCATCCAGGCAATGAGCTCGATACCTTTCGTCAAACCGCCTCCGAAAAGATGCCATTTGCTCTTCAGTTCGCTCCTCTTCCGGGAGAATCCGTTCAATGAGCTTGGGAATTCCATTGCCTACAAAATGGCGGTAAGCGTTCTGAGGATGGGGAGGAAATCCGCCCTCCTCCAGCACCCAATTGCAACAGTCCGCCAAGTCCTTTAGCGAGTCTATAAGCGTTCCGTCCAAATCAAAAATACACAGCCGAACCATAAATCTATCCTCCTGGGCACGCAGGATCTCCTGCAAAGCAATTATCCTTACAGCATCATCGTGTCCTTCTCATTATAGGGGCAGAGAGAACGGTCTGTCAAGCGTGGCCAACAAATCTGCCTAATGTATGAATTTCATTGACAAATATAGGAGGAACCTGTAAAATAATTGAGAACGATTATCCGATGAAAGGGGTATTTTTTTGCAGAGAGAAAAATTTTCGTCCCGTTTGGGATTTCTGCTGATTTCCGCAGGATGCGCCGTTGGTCTGGGAAACGTATGGCGGTTTCCCTTTATTACCGGTCAATACGGCGGTGCCGCATTTGTACTCATTTATTTGTTTTTCTTGATTATTCTCGGTCTGCCAATCATGGTTATGGAATTTTCTGTAGGTCGAGCCAGCCAGAAGAGTGCTGCTCTCTCCTTTGACGTTTTAGAACCGAAAGGAAGTAAGTGGCATTTATACAAGTATTTCGCTATTCTTGGCAATTACCTGCTGATGATGTTTTACACCACTATCGGTGGCTGGATGCTTATTTACTTTTTAAAAACTGTTAAAGGTGATTTCGCGGGACAGACTCCCCAGCAGGTCGAGGCTGCTTTTGGAGCTTTGACCGCTAACCCATGGCTGATGCTGCTGTTTATGCTAATTGTTGTGACAATTGGATTTTTTGTTTGCTCCTTCGGCCTGCAAAAAGGCGTCGAAAAAGTCAGCAAGGTAATGATGTGCAGCTTATTCATCATTATGCTGGTGCTTGTTGTACGTGCAGTGACGCTGCCCGGCGCCGCGGAGGGATTAAAATTCTATTTGCTCCCCGACTTTAACAAGATCGTAGAAAACGGCATTGGAAACACCATTTTCGCCGCCATGGGTCAGGCATTTTTTACATTGAGTCTGGGTATCGGTGCCATTGCCATTTTTGGAAGCTATATCGGTAAAGATCAGGCCTTAACCGGCGAATCCATAAATGTCACCCTATTGGATACCCTAGTCGCCATCATCGCGGGCCTGATTATCTTCCCCTCCTGTTTCGCCTTCAATGTGAAGCCGGATAGCGGACCCAATCTGATTTTCATCACCCTGCCCAATATCTTTAACGCTATGCCCGGTGGGCGTATCTGGGGTTCTCTATTTTTTATCTTTATGGCCTTTGCTGCCCTGACTACAATTATTGCAGTTTTTGAAAACATCATTGCTATGTCTACAGAACTTACCGGCTGCAGCCGTAAAAAAGCGGTACTGATAAATGGAATTCTCATTGCACTGCTTTCCATTCCCTGTGTACTGGGCTTTAACGCTTGGAGCGGTTTCCATCCTTTGGGAGCGGGCAGCAATATTATGGATTTGGAGGACTTCATTGTCAGTAATAACCTGCTGCCGTTGGGTTCCCTTGTCTACCTGCTGTTTTGTGTCTCTAAATACGGCTGGGGCTGGAAAAACTTTACCACCGAAGCCAATACCGGTAAGGGTGTCCGCTTCCCGAAGTGGATTCGGGTTTATGTCACCTATATTCTTCCCCTTATCGTTTTGGTCATCTTTGTACAGGGATACCTAGCCAAATTCTTCCCCAGCCTTTTTCACTCATAATATAACAGCTAAAAAGGCTCCGCCTTTTGTCTCCTATTAAAAAATAGGCCATATTATATGTGAAGTTTTATTTTTCTTTTCAGCATTTTTTCAAAAGCAACTTTTTTTCACAATATAAAATATATGATCTTTCCAGTTATACGAAACAGGGCTTGGGAGTTACCCAAGCCCTGTTGTATTATTTTATACACATGAAAAGATATAAAATATACAAATTGTGATAATAAATCACAATTTACATTTTGGAATACTACTTTAAGTATATAATCGACAAATTATCATTATATTAACTGGAAATCCCCATATTTCCGTATAAAGATATAGGATTATACAAATAGTATGTCCATAAACGCGTGCAAAAGGAGCACTCTGAGAATAATAAATTTTCTTCTCAGAACAAAAGCCCTTCTCTGGATCCTTATCCACCGATACTCGCCCACCGTTTCTAACCCCCAACAGAAAGAGCCGACAGTCAAATATCCGCTTCCAAAATCACCACATTAGTGCTCTTGCCCAAAAGGAAAACTTGATTTAAGTAGCGCTTATATAAAAACACTTTTCAGCATTTTTATATGAGTGCCCCTTAACTTGCGTATATTCATAATATACCACGGACAAACCATTTTGTAAAGAAAAAATTGTAAAATTGACCAATAAAATATAAACACTGTATATAAAAGGGTGGGTTAATAGGAAAATAAAAAAGGCTGGGATACGCCCAGCCTTTTTCCTACATCATGTAAGAAATATTTTCGAAAACATTCCCCACTGTTTTCATCGCTTTGGCAGCCTTTTTTTTCATCTGCTTGCCTTTAGTTTTGCTGGTGTGTCCTGCTACATAGGCCGCAGTACCCACTAACATACCGGCTGCGATTCCTTTGACCACATTGCTCATGCCTCTTGTCATCATTACACCTCCCAGATTTTCAAACGGTAGCTGCAAATAGGCGCCTAGTTCTATTTGCATTCCGTTATTATATTGTCCCCGGAAATCTTTCTTATAGTAAAGGCGATAATTGGAAGACATTTTTCTACCTAATATATAATGTTATCATAAATATTTTTTGATTTTTTATGCAATTTATCAATTGGTTTCTTAACCAATTTTGTAATGCGGTTTTTTGCCGGTGAAATTTGCCAACAGCGGTAATTTGCAGTATAATACTCTTGTTAATTTTGTGGGATTCTATGGCAAACGAATAGTGAAATGAGCGATTTGCTTCTGTCTCCTTTCTCATTTAAAATAGATTACAGATGCTGAGGTTTCTGTAATTCACGGAGGATATTCATTATGTTAAAAAGGCCGCCTCGCGTCATTGCAATTCAAGATTTGTCCGGTTTTGGCAGATGCTCCCTTTCGGTAATTCTGCCTACCCTCTCTGCCATGAAGGTTCAGGTCTGTCCCGTCGTTACGGCGGTGCTCTCCACTCACACCGGAGGGTTGGGAGAAGTGGTCTTCCGAGACCTCACCGATTACCTGTCCCCCGCCCTGGAACATTACAAAAAGCTGGAACTCAGCTTTGAATGCGTCTACAGCGGATTTTTAGGGTCGCTGGACCAAATCGATCATTGTCTGCAGTATTTTGCTGCATATCCCGACGCTTTTGCGGTAGTGGATCCAGTTATGGGAGACAATGGCAAAGCATACCGAACCTACACCCCAGATATGTGCCGACGGATGAATGAGCTAGTGGCAGTAGCGGATATGATTACGCCCAATCTCACGGAAGCTTCCATTCTGCTGGGGGTTCCCTATCCCAATGCACCCATGCGTCAAGCCGAGGCCAAAAGCCTGGTAGCCCGCCTTAGTGAGCTCGGTCCCCGATACGTCACCGTCACCGGTGTCGAGCTTGCGGACGGGAAGATCGCAAATATTGGGTACGACAGGGAGCGGGGGCAGTACTGGCGTGTAGACTGCAATTACGTACCGGCTTCCTATCCGGGCACAGGCGATATCTTCACCAGCGTAATGGTGGGAGCGATGCTAGGCGGCGACAGTCTTCCTATGGCTATGGAGCGGGCGACGCGGTTTTTAGAAATCGCCATTCGCACTACCTTTAGCTACGGTAGTGATACCCGTTATGGCGTTATGTTGGAATCCTGTTTATCCTGGCTCACGCAGGATCAAATGCTGGATCGTTACCGCCTTCTATGATTTACAGATGCCTTCAGCCTATTGGAGAAAGGCGTGAAGGTTTTGGAGCAAAATGTAAAACAAAAAAGAAAAATTACCGTGTACGACATTGTGGTCGTGGGATTGATGGCGGCAGTATGTTATGTTGCCACCAATTTTCGAATTGAAATTCCTACACCGGTAGGCAAAATGATGGTCCATATGGGGAATATTTTCTGCTTGCTTTCAGGCCTGCTGTTTGGAGGCCTGCGCGGAGGACTTTCGGCTGGACTCGGCTCTTGTATCTTTGACCTGTTGACCGGTTGGGCTACTAGTGCACCGTCCACCCTCATTAACAAGTTTGTCATGGGATTGTTGGCTGGCTGGATTCCCCGCTTGAAGGGAAAGGACGGAAAAAGTATTCCCTTTAATATTCTGGGGGCGGCCTGCGGCATATACGGCTACACCGTCTTGTATCTAAGCTATTCATTTGTCAAAGATATCGTTTTAGGGAGTGCTGTTGAAACCGCTTGGGCCGATATTGTCTTTAAAGCGCCAATTTCTTTGGCAAACGGCACTTTGGGGCTGGTCATTTCAGTAATCCTGGCGGCTTTGCTCCGTCCGGCACTGGAGAAAGCCGGGCTTTACAAAAAGTTCGCCCGTTAATCTAGCGAAAACCAAAATAGGAGATTTTTCCATAATTTCGCAATCATTTTTATAGACATATTAAAAGCAGTTGTCGGAACACAACCGGCAAAAATTTCTTCGACAAAATTCATTTGAACCATGTATTAAGAAATGCTAGCACTCTAAAATAAATAAAGTCCCATAGGATTTTTCCTATGGGACTTTATTTATTTGTTATCTTTTCCTGCAATCTCCAGCATGTACTTATCCATGTACTGCTGCATCAGCTGGTTGTAATCTCCAGTCGCGCCCTGATGCATCTTTTTGATGTATTCGTGGCGATTTAAGGACTCCTTATCTCTCTGATGTCCGATAAGATACACGCCAATATTGGAGCAGTGGTCGGAAATACGCTCCAAATTGGTGAGAACTTCCAGAAAAACCAGTCCTGCGTCAATGGTGCACTGCCCGTTTTTCAGGCGTTTGATATGTTTTAGCTTCAAGGTGTCTTCTAGCGTGTCAATGGTTTCCTCTAACGGTTCGATATGCACGGCTATGGAAATATCTTTTGTCCGATAAGCCTCCAAAGCCATCCCGACAATCTCCTCCACCGCATCACAGATAGTATGAAACTCCCTCATAGCCTTTTCGCTGAATTTTACCTGCTTGTCGTAGAGGACTTCTGCTCGCTCCATCAAATTAATAGCATAGTCGCCGATACGTTCAAATTCGGAAACAAGGCGTAGCAAAAGGGTAACATCTTTACTCTCGTCTTCGGTAATTTCCTCTTCGTTAATCCGCAGCAGATAGTTGTTGATATTGTCTTCCATCTTGTCGATGGAGTCCTCTATCTCGTTAATACGTTCCACTGTTTTCAAGTCATATTTATCAAAGAGTGTCACCACTTCGCGGAAGTTCTTTAAAGCATAACTGCCCATTTTGTCCAGCACATTTTCACTCTGCCCGATTGCCAACGCGGGGGAAACCAAAAAGCGCTCGTCCAAAGGTTCCAGAGCGTTCTCTTCTTCTTCCGCGCCAATCTTGGATTTGCTCTGACGCACCGTCCATTCGGCCAGCCGGGCCAATCCGCCTGCGAAAGGAATAAACAGCAAAGTCACAACGATATTAAAAATTGTGTGAATATTGGCGATGCCACCCTTATCAATATTGGTATACCAGAACGGGAAGCCCACAAAATGTTGAATCAGGTAAACACCCGCCAAAAATACAACGGTACCGATAATATTGAAATAAAGGTGTACCATAGCCGCCCGCTTTGCATTTTTATTGGCGCCGATACTGGCCAGAATCGGTGTAATACAGGTACCAATATTCTGACCCATAATAATGGGAAAAGCGGAAGAATAAGTGATGGCGCCTGTAGAGGAAAGAGCCTGCAAAATACCCACCGAAGCGGAGGAGCTTTGGATAATCGCAGTGACGACCGCACCAACAAGAACGCCCAAAAGCGGAAAATCCTGAATCTGTATAAATATCGATTTGAGCATTTCCGATTCCTGGAGTGGCCGTACCGCAGCCTCCATAGAAAACATCCCCTGAAAAAGGATGCCAAATCCAATTAAAATTTCGCCCACCACTTTCCGTTTGGGACGTTTGGAAATCATAAAAATTAGAATACCGATGATGGCAACCAAGGGAGCCAGCGTCGTTGGTTTAAAAAACTGCATCAATGTGCCAGCGCTGGCGCTGTTTTCCAAATCTCCCAAGCGGAGAATCTGCCCAGTAACAGTAGTACCGATATTGGCGCCCATAATCACGCCCACTGCTGAACGCAGTTTCAAGATTCCCGCATTTACCATTCCTACGACGATAACTGTCGTCGCTGAGGAACTTTGAATAGCCGCTGTTACCAAGGCGCCCAAAAGCACGCCAGTAAACACGTTATTGGTCAGTTTCTCCAGGGTTTTTTCCATACGGCCGCTGGATACCTTCTCAAGGCCAGTCCCCAAAATGTTCATACCGAACAGGAACAGCGCCAGGCCCCCGCCCAGGCTGATGATGTTGAATATGTCCATCAGTTTCCTCCGTTATTTTCATTTTCTATTTTAATTTTCCCACTAAATATATCACATCCGCTGTAGTTGTGCTCCAACAGAATCGGATAATGATAAAGAACAAACGCAATGTCATAAATTCAGTGGACGAAATTCACGATAGCGATTTAGCCGCAATAAGGGTAAGACTTTTTGAAATTTAAGATAAAATGCTCATATTTTTCAAGAAGCAGAACAAAAGCGCTTTCAGATATTTTCTCCGTTTGCCTGTGAAGTTATTATACCATACCCCCTATTGCTTTGCAAAAGATTATGGCAAATTTTACACAGACTTTACACACAAAACAGCGGAATACTGCTTTATCTTTAAAGAATTGACTGAAAAAAACAGCGGCTCTTAATAAACCGCTGTTTTTAACTATTTATGTAGGATTCCGGAGACTTTCTTATAAAGCAACACAGTAAATATGGAATCCAGTACACATTTTAACAGATTAAATGGAACAACCATAAATAACACAAACGTCCCCAGATTGTCTATAGCCGGGTTGATAGCCGTCCCCATTTCGACAATTTGATCCAGCGGCATTCCAAAGGCCGTAGCGTATACTGGTAGCAGTACGAAGGCATTTAATAGACTTCCGAAAATGGTCATGCACACCGTGCCGATTACCATACCCATAAGAGCGCCCTTCATGGTTTTATGCCCACGGTAGATAAGTGCCGCGGGGACGATATAGGCGCATCCAATGAAAAAATTAGCAAAATCGCCAACTCCTGCTGTTGTCGTGCCCTTTAAAATGAGATGCAGCACAATTTTGATAAACTCGATGGCGACACCTGGAATTGGTCCCAGAGCAAAAGCCCCTATCAGGACTGACACCTCACTAAAATCCATTTTGTAAAATTCTGGCGTGAACCATAGGGGAACTTCCAGATACATAAGGATAAAGGAGATAGCTCCCAAAAGTCCTACCTTTGCCATTATTTTTACGTTAAAAATCCTTTTTAACCCCGCATTTTCCTGCATGCCGTTTCTTCCTTTCTGATGCTTTTAAGGGGTGCTGGAATTTTTCATCTCCAGCTTGCAAAAGAAAAACGCCCACAGATATTCTGTGGGCGTATCACGCATCTGAGTGGAACTTCCGGCAGACGGAAATCCTTTGAGATGTGTTTCTTTCATCCGGACTATACCGTCGGTTTTGGAATTTCACCAAATCGGCACGCAGAGCGTGTTCGCGGACTGTCACCGCCGGTGGAGAATTTCACTCCGCCCCGAAACAACGTAACATAAAATTATTCTTCGCAGCCGCAATGATCGTCACAGCAATCATCGCATCCGCACTCGCCAAGGTCCAGATCGAACTCCAGCGCTTCCCCGCAGTTAGGACAAGTCATTTCGCCCTCATCAAGCATTTCCTCGTCGACACAGAGAACTTCGCCGCAAGTGGGACAGGTCACTTCGTACATTTCTTCCTCAAAGTCGTCCTCGTCTTCGTCGCCGAAAACAGCTTCCTCGACTTCGCCCAAATCCTCGTCCAAAACGTCGATGAGTTCGCACATTTCGTTGGTCTCTTCCTCCAAATCGGTAACGGAAGCAGCCAAATCGTCAATTACATCGATCATCGCAGTGATGAGACGGGTTTCTTTTTTATCGGAATCCAAATCCATGCCGTTGAGCATGCCTTTCAAATATGCAACCTTTTCCAATAATTCCATCTTACAGACCTCCTTATATTATATAGTATGACTCAGCTAACCATGCATTAATCAGCTGGGCTTTAAAAATTATGCACGGGACATATATTCACCCGTGCGGGTGTCCACGTTGATCATCTCTCCCTCATCAATAAACAGGGGCACCTTGATCTCAGCCCCGGTTTCCAGAGTAGCGGGCTTGGTGGCATTCGTCGCGGTATTGCCTTTTAAGCCCGGATCGGTCTTGGTGATCTGGAGGGTGACGAAGTTGGGAGCTTCTACACCGAACACCTTGCCTTTATAAGATAAAACCTTAACCGTCATGTTTTCTTTGACAAACTTAAAACTGTCGTCGAGATTTTTGGCATCGATAGCTTCCTGTTCATAGGTTTCGGTATCCATAAAGTAGTACAGATGCTCGTCATTGTACAGGTACTCCATCTCTCTGCGCTCGACAAAAGCGGGAGGGAATTTTTCCGTAGGGTTAAAGGTTCTTTCCGTCACTGCACCCGTAACAACGTTTCTGATCTTGGTGCGGACAAAAGCTGCTCCTTTACCGGGTTTTACATGCTGGAACTCGACAATCTGCATGACTTCCCCGTCCATATCAAAGGTCAAGCCGTTTTTAAAATCACCTGCTGATATCATTGATAAACCTCCATTTTGTTTGAATCTCTATGGGTTAGCAATCCCCGCAGAGGCAGGGCGCACCTATAAACAAAGAAAAGGGTTTCGAGCCGCAAGGACAGAAACCTCTGCATTTAACAGTTTACCGTAATTCCGGCGTTTTTGCAATAGAAAAATCAAAAAAAGTCCCTCAAATCCGTTGTTTTGAGAAAAATTACCGATTTTTTTACAAATTCCGCCCTCAATTGAGGTAATGAGCTGGAAAATTGAGGCTAGATCAGCTTATTAAGTCCCTCGATGGCCAACAGATAGCTATATTTTCCAAAGCCGCTGATCTGGGCGGCACAGACCGGGGCAATTACCGAAATCTTTCGAAACTCCTCGCGGTTGTGGACATTGGACATATGCACCTCTATGCAAGGCTTTTTCACGCTGGCAATAGCGTCCCGAATAGCGTAACTGTAGTGGGTATAAGCCCCCATGTTGGCGACAATACCGTCGTAATGCTGACGCTCTTTCTGAATTTTATCGATAATTTCCCCTTCAATGTTCGACTGGTAAATCTCACAGGAAAGCCCCAGACTTTCGGCAAAAGCCTGGATTTCCCTGTTGATGGAATCAAAGGATTCGCTTCCATAAACGCCTACTTCCCGTTCGCCGAGCAAATTTAGATTGGGCCCGTGGATAACTAAAATATGCTTTTTCATAGATGTCCTTTCCCAAGGGGCTGTCCCTTGTCCGTCATTTCAAGATGTTTTCGTAGTATTCCATCATGGTTTTGGCGTCCTCCGCTTGTGTTCCCGCTGACTCGGAAATAAATCGCGGAGTTAGTCCTTTTTCGGCCACCAAATCCATCAGCGGTTCAAAAGGAGGCCCGTAAACAGTATCTGCAAAGGTAAGATGGCATTTCTCCCCACCTTTTTCAGTGTATTCAATCCGGGAAAAATGGGAATGGAATACCTGGAGCCGGCTGCGGCCCAAACGGTTTTCAACCGCGTCGAGAATTTGCCGGTACTGTTCTTTGCCCTGGATTCCCCCGAAGGTACGGGCATAAAGATGCCCAAAATCGATACAGGGAATAAGTCGTTCGTCCAGCTCACAGAGGGAAAGCACCTCGTCAAGGTTTCCCAGCTGATTCACCTTCCCCATAGTCTCAGGGCAGACGGTGATGTGGCCGAGTCCAAGCTCATCTAATGTGCTGAGAGCCTTCTGTAAAGTGTCTTTTGCAAGTGTGAGCGCCTCTTCCCGGCTGAGTTTCCCACAGGAACCGGAATGGACAACAATACGGTCAGCTCCCATCAGTTCCGCGGCTTTGGCACTGTCCACAATGTAACGGACGCTGTTTTGACGCTTCTCCTCTTCCAGGGACGAAAGAGAAATATAATAGGGCGCGTGAAGGCTTAAAACGATATCTTTTTCCTGGGCGTCTGCCCCCAGCTGTTTCGCAGCGGCCTCATTGACCCGTACGCCTCTGCCACATTGATATTCAAAAGCATTGAGTCCAAACTGTTGCAAATAGGCAGGAATATCTGTAGTCTTTTTAAAGCCTAAAACGTCAAAACTGTCGGATTTGCCAGCTGTACCAAATCGAATCTTCATAGAATTCTCCCGCTCATCATTTTCTTTTAGGGTTTCCCGGAAAGGCGGCGATATTTGCGCAAGACTGGTTTTTCCAGCTTCCGCTTTAAACGGAAAAACCAACCCTGCTCCAATTCGTAGGGCTCTACTAAAACTGTACAGACACCCTTCAGATTTCCTCCCATGATATCAGTGAAAATTTGATCGCCGATTAAAGCCACCTGTTGAGGCGGTAGACTGTATTTTTTGCAGGCCCGGGTTACGCCAAAAGTTAGAGGCTTACAAGCCCGAGAAACATAGTCGAGACCTAGCTTTTTGGCAAAAGGGGCAACTCTTTTCCGACTATTGTTAGAAAGAATTGCCACCTCAAACCCGCAGTTTTTCAGTTGTTTGAGCCATTGGAGCACGCCCTCTGCCGGAACTGGATTGTTGTGGGAAGTGAGGGTGTTGTCCACGTCGAGAATAACAGCTTTGATATCATGCTCCACAAAAAAGGAAAGCGGAATATCGGTGATGTGTTTGAATATCTCCGTTGGCTGAAATACCGCCATAAAAATCTCCATCCCTTTTAATATGTTGCAGTTCGCAGCGTTTTACTGCAAATTCACCCATTTCATTGGGCGAAAGAAATAAATTTCGGTGTAAAATTTTTAGTACAAATACGAAGGACCTTTATCTAGACCATAAAAAACTAGTCAAACATCTAAGTTCATCCAAGAACAACCGCTATTGTTTGCACTTTCCTAATAAAAAATCCATACAAACGAAAAAGCGAGCATCACGCCCGCTTTTAAATTACGTAAATTATTTATACTTACGTTTTCTTGCCGCTTCTGATTTCTTTTTCCGCTTAACAGAAGGTTTCTCGTAATGCTCTCTTTTGCGGACTTCCGCGAGAACACCAGATTTCGCGCAAGATCTTTTAAATCTCTTGAGAGCGTTGTCCAGAGATTCATTATCTTTTACTCTGATTTCAGACATCATATTCCCTCCCTTTGCCTCAGAGGCAGAGGTCTAAAAGCCGGTTCCGCCACTGTGATTTGCTTTGCAAAGAGAACCTCTTCCCGCTTTCATACGGGCCCTTTTCAAGGCGAATCCACTTGCAAAACCAACATTTGTACTATATATTATACAGCAAACTCTTGTGCAATGTCAATAGGAAATACCGATTTCTCTCCCACAAAATTAATTTGCCGCTAAGGCCCATTATTTTGCAACAATGTTGACCAATTTGCCTTTGACATAAATCTCTTTGACGATGGTTTTTCCATTGAGTTCACTGCTGACTTTTTCATCGGCCTTAGCCAGCGCAATGGCATCCTCAGAAGAAATTTCTGCGGCCACGTTGATTTTTGCTTTGATCTTGCCATTAATCTGTACTGCGATCTCTACTGTGGACTCCCTGCATTTTGCCTCATCGTAAGTCACCCATTTCTGGGAGGTAATAGGGCCATTAAAGCCCATGAGCTCAAAGATTTCCTCCGTAATATGAGGAGCAAAGGGGTTTAAGAGGATCAGCAGGTCACGGTATTCCGCCCGATTGATAGAACCGGTCTTGTCAATGGCGTTTAAGAGCGACATCATGGCGGCGATAGCTGTGTTATATTTCAAGGTTTCAATATCCTCGGAAACCTTTTTGATGGTCTGATGGAAAATGGTTTCAACCTCTTTGCGGTAGCTGTCTCCGACGATGACATTTTCCTGCAGCGACCAGATACGGTCAAGAAAACGCTTACAGCCCTTGATACTCTTGTTGCTCCAGGGTGCGGTTTTTTCAAAGTCGCCGATAAACATCTCGTAAAGCCGCATGGTGTCGGCGCCGTACTCAGCGATGACTTCATCTGGATTAACGACATTGCCTCTGGATTTACTCATCTTCTGGCCGTCCTCACCGAGAACCATACCATGGCTGGTACGTTTTTGATAGGGCTCCTTACAGGAGACCACGCCGATGTCATAGAGGAATTTATGCCAGAACCGGGAATAGAGAAGGTGCAGGGTGGTGTGTTCCATACCTCCATTGTACCAGTCTACCGGCATCCAGTAGTCGAGAGCTTCCTTAGAAGCGAGAAAATCGTCGTTGTGCGGATCACAGTAGCGGAGGAAGTACCAGGACGAACCAGCCCACTGGGGCATGGTGTCGGTTTCCCGCTTGGCGGGCTTGCCGCACTTGGGACAGGTGGTGTTGACCCAATCGGTGATTTTTGCCAAAGGAGATTGGCCGTCGTCGGTGGGTTCATAGCTCTCCACTTCGGGGAGTTTTAAAGGAAGTTCGCTCACCGGAATTGGCACGTAACCGCAGTCGTCACAGTGAACGATAGGAATGGGTTCGCCCCAGTAGCGCTGACGGGCAAAGACCCAGTCACGAAGCTTGTAATTCACCTTGGGAACGCCCTTGCCGTTTGCCTGGAGCCATTCCTTGATTTTTTCTTTGGCTTCCTCGACGGACAGGCCATTGAGGAAATCGGAGTTCACCATAATGCCGGTCTCGCAGTCGGTAAAGGCTTCTTTTGTGACGTCACCGCCCTGCACCACCTCGATGATGGGCAGATCGAAAGCCTTGGCGAACTCGTAGTCACGGGTATCGTGGGCAGGCACCGCCATGATAGCGCCGGTTCCGTAGCTCACGAGAACGTAATCGGAGATAAAGATGGGAATTTCTTTGCCGTTGACCGGATTGATCCCCATAACGCCCTGAAGCTTCACGCCGGTCTTTTCCTTGTTGAGTTCGGTGCGCTCAAAGTCGGATTTCCGGGAGGCTTCCTGCTGATAAGCGCGCACTTCGTCCAAATTTGTGAGCTTGTCGGCCCATTTTTCGATAAAAGGATGCTCAGGGGCCAAAACCATATAAGTAGCGCCGAACAGGGTGTCCGGACGAGTGGTATACACTTTGAGACTATCGCCCGCGGTGGTGCCAAAGTCTACTTCCGCGCCGGTGGAACGGCCAATCCAGTTTACTTGGGTAGCCTTGATGCGGTCAAAATAATCCACATCCTGCAAATCGTCTAAAAGCCGCTGGGCGTACTCGGTAATTTTCAGCATCCACTGGCTTTTTACCTTGTGAATCACTTCGCCGCCGCAGCGTTCACAAACGCCGCCAACCACTTCTTCGTTGGCCAATACGACTTTGCAGGAAGTGCACCAGTTGACGTTCATCTCACTCTTGTAGGCAAGTCCCGCTTCAAACAGCTTGATGAAAATCCACTGGGTCCATTTATAGTAATTGGGGTCGGTGGTGTTAATCTCCCGATTCCAGTCGAAGGAAAGTCCCAAGGATTTTAACTGTCCCTTGAACCGCTCTACGTTTTGTTTGGTGACAATTTCCGGATGGATTTTATTTTTGATAGCATAGTTTTCAGTGGGCAGGCCAAACGCGTCCCATCCCATGGTATAGAGGACGTTATAACCTTCCAGACGACGCTTTCTCGCCACGATATCAAGGGCGGTGTAAGGGCGGGGGTGTCCCACATGAAGGCCCTGTCCCGAGGGATAGGGGAACTCCACCAGCGGATAGTATTTGGGCTTTGTATAGTCGTTTTCCGCCTTAAAAGTCTTGTTGTCGTCCCAGTATTTCTGCCATTTATGCTCAATGGCTTTGAAATCATATCTGCTTTTCATTACTCAGTAACCCCTTTTATTGAATATACGTGGTCAAAAACGCGCCAGAAAATTTATTTTGTCAGCAAATGGGAGATATCCACCTGCTCGCCGTCGGCCCAAAGCCGTTCGAGACCGTAAAACTCTCTCGTCTCTGTATGGAAGATGTGGACGATGACGTCGGTGTAATCGAGGACGATCCAGTTCTCCGAACGATAACCCTCGATTTTATGCGGCTCAATCCCCATCTGTCCCAGCTGATAGTCCACCTCATCGGTGAGCATTTTTACTTGAGTAGAACTGGTTCCCGTGGCGATGACAAAATAGTCCGCCAAAATGGTGAGATCCCCTATTTTAATTGCCTTTAGGTCTTGTGCCTTTTTGCTGTCGAGGATACTTACGATTTTTTCCATTAAAGCTTTTGAATCCAATTAAATCAACATTCCTTTCCAGATGTTTTGGCCTATTTTATGGCAAAGGCCCAAAACTTCATGTTTGAAAGCTTGCTTTCAAACAATATCCTCCTGTAATCAATTCGCACTGCTGGAGCTTCCGCTACCCAGCAAATCATCGACAGTAACGTCGTTATTATCGTAGTAGTTTGTGGTATTCCGCACCTCGGTGATGTTCAGCTCCGATGCGGGAACCGGATCGCTGAAGGGGCGGAAGTTATCGTTAAGGGTCTGAGCCAGCACCTCTTTATGCACCGTCCAGACAGAATATCCGTTGATGGTGGCACCTTCACCGGCTACCATGTGGAACTTCATGTTATCCATATCCAATTTCATCGCCTTTTCCGCAAAGGCGAGAAGAGTCTTGACATTCATATCGGTGGTAACGTTTTTCATCAGAGTGGGAGCCAAAGAGGTCAGCTCTCCCAAGGAAAGCCCTTTCAGCTTCTTGACAAGTGCTGCCATAAATTCCCGTTGGCCGTTGATGCGGCCGATGTCGCCGCCGCGGCTGTGACGTTCGCGGACAAACTTCTCCGCCTTAATTCCGTCCAACGTCTGAAGGCCCGGCTTGATGGTCACGCCTTCCAGAGTAAAGGATTCCTGAACGTTTACCTCTACTCCGCCAATAGCATCGACCACATTGACAAAACCGTCCATATTAATGGTGACATAGTGATCGATGGGAAGTCTGAACCGGTCATAGATGACCCGGGCCACATTTTCGATGCCGCCCTTATTCTTATTGCCGTAAACCGCGTTGATCTTTCCGGTAGGATATTCTGTTCCGATATAAGTATCGCGGGGAATCTGCAAAATATTGATTTCATTGGTCTCCATATTAAAACTAACCACCATAATGACATCGGTGAGCTTGGCCCGCCCGGTGCCCTCAGCATAGTCAATGCCGGTGACTAGGAAATTGGTCACCTTTTTCTTGATATTGACATCGTTTTGGATATCGTCATCAATGCTGGCGGCATTTCCTTCCTGGTCGAGCTCGCTTAAAGGCTGCCAGTTCATAACGGCTACATAACCGATAGAGCCTACCGATGCTACAATGAGAATCACCGAAATGATAGTCAGTATCCGGTCCATCAAGGACAGCTTTTTCTTTGCTTTCTTATCTTTCTGTTTTTTTGCCATTTTTATTCAACTCCTGGGCAATCAGCTCGTTGTAACAGTCAACGGTGTCCTGATGCAGCATGTTTCCCCTTTTCACCAAATCACAAATTAAAAAATTGATGGAATAAAGCATTCCGATGTGGAGGCTTTGCTCGGAACGCTTCCTCGTTTCCTCCACATCGAGGTAATCCCGATCAGAGGAAGTGAGGTCGGCCAGATACACCACCTGCTCAAGAGGCGACATATTGGCCCTTCCGGTTGTGTGATACCGGATCGCGTTTAAAACGTCCGCGTCTTCTATCTTTAATACGTCGCGGGCATACAAAAACCCTCCGATAGCGTGCCAGAGCGGCGGGCCGTTTTTTTCTGCAACTGATAAAAGTATATCAGAGTTACCAATGAATTGCAACAAATTAATTTTGTCCTCGTTCTTCATGATGTCATGAAGAAGCCCGGCAAGTCTCGCTTTGTCGACATCCACTCCATAGCGTTTGGCAAGCTCCACCGCACGCTCCATTACGGCAATGGAGTGCTCGTACCGCTTGGGGGAAAGTTTTTGCCGGAGCAGCGTATCATATTCCTGCCATGGTATCATCGGTATAACCCCTTTTGCTCGATATATCGTAAAACTTTGGGCGGCAGCAGCTCCGCCACGTCCTCCCCTGCTTTGAGCTTTCTGCGGATTTCGGTAGACGACAGGGGAAACGGTTGGGTTTTCAGGACAAGGATCCGCTCCCGATCCAGCTTCTGTGCTTTCTCACAAAGACGCTCATATTCGCCCTCGTCCCGGCTCGACGCCACCAGATAGGCGAGCTTTAAGATGTCACGCCACTGCTTCCACTCATCAAAGGTGAGAAGCATGTCGGTGCCGACGATAAAGTAAAACTCCGCCGTGGGAAAAAGCCGCCGCAGTTTCCTGAGCGTCTCGATGGTATAGCTTTTGCCGCTTTTGTGCAGCTCGATGTCGCAGACGCCCGCTTCGGGAATGTCCTCGACAGCCAGCGCGAGCATCTGGAGCCGGTCTTTGCCGGACGCCAGATCGGAGGCCTCTTTGTGGGGAGGAAGATGGGAGGGAATCAGCAGCAGTTCATCAAACTGCATCTGAGCCTGCACCTGCCGTAATAAATTGAGGTGCCCATTGTGCACCGGGTTGAAAGTCCCTCCAAATAATCCAATTTTCTTCATAACGTTCCTTATGCGTCCAGATTGATAACTGGCTCTTTGGGATTAGGCTTATAAAGCGTCACACGGCTGCCCATGACCTGCACCACTTCGCATTGAGCAGCCTCCGCCAATTCGGCAGCCGCTTCCTTGGCAGTGTAGATGCTGTTTTCCAGCACCCGGATTTTGATGAGTTCCCTTGCATATAACGCGTCAACCACCTGTTTGACGACATTTTCGTTGATGCCGCCCTTCCCCACCTGCAAGATGGTTTCCAGGCCGTTGGCCATTCCTCTCAGCTTTGCCCGCTGTTTACTGTTTAACATATCTGTCTCCTTCTATCTTACTTTTGCTCCGCGATGTAAGCGCAGAGCAGGCGGTTGGCTTTTCCCCGGTGGCTCAAAGCGTCTTTTTCAGCGCCGCTCAACTGGGCGAAACTTTTCTCCCCCACCAAAAACAATGGGTCGTATCCAAAACCGTTTTCTCCCTTTTCCTCAAAGCCGATTACACCCTCGCAGATGCCCTCAAAGCTGTGTTTTTCACCTTTGGCGTCAATATAAGCGATGGAGCAGACAAAGCGGCCTGTCCTATTGGTAACACCTTGAAGTTCCTCCAAAAGTTTCAGGTTTCTGCCGTGGTCATCAAGGCCCTCGCCGCCATACCGGGCGGAGTAGATGCCGGGGCGACCGTCCAGCGCGTCGACACAGATGCCGGAATCATCGGCAATAACAGGCAGATGCACCATATCGTAGATGGTCTGCGCCTTAATCATAGCGTTTTCAGCAAAGGTGCTGCCATTTTCCTCGATTTCAACCTGAATTGCCTTGTCCTTCAAGGAATAAACCTCATAGCCCATGGGGGTGAGGAGGCGTTTAAACTCCTCCACCTTGTGGGCGTTGTTGGTCGCGATAATGATATCCATACGAATAATCCTTTTCTTTCAAATGTGACGGGAGCCGCCCTTCGATCGACTCTCGTTATTCAAACAGCGCCTCTACAAAGTCCTGTGGTACAAAGGGCTGCAAATCGTCTATTTTTTCGCCCACGCCTACAAAGCGCACCGGCAGGCCCAAATGGTTTTTAATGGCGATGACAATGCCGCCTTTGGCGGTGCCGTCCAGTTTTGTGAGAACGATGCCGGTGATGTCGGCGGCTTCTTTAAACAGCTCCGCCTGGCTTACTGCGTTTTGGCCGGTGGTGGCATCTAAAACCAGCAGTACCTCTACGTCGCAGCCTTCCGCCTTCTGGCTGACGATGCGGAACATCTTGTGGAGCTCGTCCATAAGGTTTTTCTTGTTGTGGAGCCGTCCGGCTGTGTCGATAAGCAGCACATCGGCATGACGAGCTTTGGCGGCCTCAATGGAATCGAATACCACTGCCGCCGGGTCGGCCCCCTCCTGATGCTTCACAAGGTCGACGCCGCTTCTCTGAGTCCAGACTTCCAGCTGGTCGATGGCCGCCGCACGGAAGGTATCCGCCGCCGCCACGAGCACCTTTTTGCCCTGGGACTTGAAATTGGCCGCCATCTTGCCGATGGTGGTGGTCTTTCCCGCGCCGTTTACGCCGATAACAAAAATGATGGACGGCTGGGTGTCCATATGGAAAGGTTCTTCCTCAGTGAGCATATCGGAGATGATCTCCTTTAAAAGCCCCTTGACCTCCTGTGGGTCGGTGGCCCCGGTCTCCTTGATTTTCGCCCGCAGTTTTTCGCAGATGTCGGATGCGGTGGAAACCCCTACATCGGACATGATGAGGGTTTCTTCCAGTTCTTCCAAAAAGTCCTCGTCGATTTTGGTGAAGGAGTTTAAAACTGCGTCCACCTTGCTCATCATCGACTCTTTGGTTTTTTGGAGGCCCTCTTTAATTTTACTGAAAAATCCCATGATTTCACTCGCTTTTCTTTGTTATTCGCATTTTAAGTGGATGCTCAACACGCCCCATTGCCGTTCCCGCTCACAGGGATAAATTTCGTAGATTTCTTCGAGCATTTCCTCCATGGTGACGTTTTCAAAGCCGAACTGCTCTGCCGGAAATGCCTCCAAAAGCATCCGAAAAGTGGGAAAACAGCTGAGGTCCGTCACTACCGTTGTCAACTGCTCCGTCTTGTGCGGCAGCTTTGAAAAAACAATGGTATCACCCACGCAAATTTTCCGGCGCTTTTCGTCGTATAACCTGATTTCAATCTGCTTTTTCCCGCTTTTGATTTGCTCAAAGGGCGCGGGAAGCAGATGCATCTCGATGGTTTTCATATCTGCTTCACCCATCCTGTTTCGGAATCTTCACCATACCATAGGGACAGATGAAAGGTTCCAAAAAGTTGTGTTGATTTTGTAAAAATTCGTGGTTTAGGCCCCTTTTTCGCCGCCCAGCTTGCCTTCAATCTCCGAAACCTTCAATTCGAGGAGCTTTGAAACGCCTTCCTCCTGCATGGTCACGCCGTAGAGGACGTCTGCCTCTTCCATGGTGCCCCGCCGGTGGGTAATCATAATGAACTGGGTCTTGTCGCTGAGCATCCGCAGGTAGCTCGCGTATTTATTGACGTTTACGTCGTCCAGCGCCGCCTCGATCTCGTCCAGCACACAGAAAGGCGATGGGCGCACCTTCAAAATGGCGAAATAGATGGCGATGGCCACAAAAGACTGCTCGCCGCCTGACAGAGAGGCCAGATTTTTGATGATTTTTCCCGGCGGCTGGACGTTGATTTCGATGCCGGAATTTAAAATATCGTCCGGGTCGTTGAGGGTGAGGCTCGCCTTACCTCCGCCAAACAGCTCGACGAATATCCGGCTGAAATTCTCATTGATTTTCTGAAAGTTCTCTGAGAAGATGGTCTCCATCTCCTTGGTAAGGGCCGCAATCAACCGGGTCAGCTCGTCCTTGGAACGGGAAGCGTCTCCTACCTGCTCCTTCAAAAACTCGTACCGCTCGGAAACTTCCTTGTATTCCTCGATGGCGGAGAGATTGACCGTTCCCAGCACCTTGATTTTGTTCTTGATGGAATTCAGCTCTTTCTGGGCGGCGTTTTGGTCTTCGATCTCCACAGCGATGGCGGATGCCTCGCTGCGGGTCAGCTCGTAATCCTCCCAGAGCCTTGCGATAATGGTGTCGTAGTCCTTCTGCGCCGAGAGTTTTTGCTCTTCCAGCCGGGCCAGTTCCCCGGCCGCCGCTTCTTTCTTAGCTGAAACTTCCCGCTCTTCGGCTCTAAATTTCGTGGTCTCCCCTTCGATTTGCTGGCGTTTTTCCAATACCGCTTTGATCTTCTGATCGTATTCCAAAATCTGGGAAGCAAAGGTCTCGCCGTCTTTTTCTCGGGCGGCGATGGACTGCTTTAGTTCTTCCACAGCAGCAATATAGCCCTCTTTTTGCGCCTCCAGAGCCGCCCTTTCCGCTTCGGACTTCTGCTTGCGGGAACGGAGTTCATGGGTGGTCGCTGAAATAGCCTCCACATCCTTCTGCCATTCGATTTCCCGGTGAGCCAACTGGTTGAGCGCCTCGGACAGTTCCTGCCGTTTGAGGGTCAGGTCTCCCTGGCTTCCCTCAAACCCGCTCAGTTCCTCTTTGAGGGCCGCCTGCCGCTTCAAAAGCGCCTCGACCTGTTCCTTGGCATCGGCAATCCCAGCAGCAGACTCGTCGATGCGGCGGCGGCTTTCCGCCGTCTGGGCAGAAAGCTGTTCCTGTCGGCCCAAAAGCTGGACGCGGCTCTGCTCATACCGCTGCAAATCGCCTGAAAACCGGAGTTGATCCTCGTTTGCGACAATCATCTCAGAGTTTGTGCCTTCGATCTGCGCCTGTAATGAGCGGATCTGCTCTGACATTTCCCGGAGTTTCTGTTCCATCAGGGCTTTCTGTTCGCTTAACCGTCCTGCTTCAGCCTTTAACTGCTCCGCCTCGTTTTTACGGCTCAAAATCCCCTGATTTTTCGCCGCGGAACCACCGGTGAAACTTCCGCCGGCGTTGACCTGCTGACCGTCCAAAGTGACAATGCGGAATTTGTAGCCGTATTTTTTTGAAATGGCGATTGCCGTGTCTAAATCGTCCACCACGGCAATACGCCCAAGCAAAGAGCAGACGATACCCGCATATTTGTCGTCGTAGGAGACAAGCTCCGAGGCCAGCGCCACGTAACCGCCGTAGTTTGAAAGGCCCTGCACATCCAAAAGGTTCCCCTTCACCGATGTAAGGGGCAAGAAAGTTGCCCTTCCCGCTTTGCGCTCGGAAAGCAATCGAATCGCCGCTTTCGCCGCTGATTCGTCCTCGACGATCACCTGCTGCAAAGCGCCTCCCAAAGCGGTCTCCACCGCCACGGAATACTCTTTTTTGACGTTCACAAGCTGAGCGACAGTGCCGTGTACACCGCGTAAAGCGCCGTCCTTGGCGCTTTTCATCACCGTTTTGACGCTAAAAGCAAAGCCTTCGAGGTTTTGTTCCAAATCCGTCAGTAGCTTTGCCTTCTGGAGTTTCTCTTTCACTGACAGGTCGAGGGCCGCATACTCCTGCCGGCTCGCCTCGTACTTCTCCTGCCGGGATTTGAGCTTCATGGTCAGGCCGGAGAGGGCGTTGGAAAGCCCGCCCTTTTTGCCCTTGATTTCCTCCAAAAGCCCTTTTAATTCGGTCATTGTCTCCTGCTCGGACTGAAGCTGGGCTTCCAGCGTAGAAGCCTCCTGCTGGGCGTTGTGGAGCCTCTGCTGCTCATCAGCGGAGAGGTTTTCGAGATTTAGCACCGTCATGTTATAGCGAGACAAATCCAGTACAATTTGATTTCCCTCTGCGTTTAACGCCTGCAAACGGGAATCAAATTCGTCCCCCTGCTGGGTCAGCGACTGGAGCTCCTGCTGTTTTTCCTCCCGCTCGATAAAAAGGGCGTCTAAATCAGCCTTGATTTTCAAAAGTTGGGCCTCTTTGGCGGCGATTTCCGCCTCAGCCTCGGCGTCGCTTTCCTGCTGGCGCTTAAGTTCTTCCTCGACGCGGGCGATATGTTCCTCGTTATGGAGGATGTCGTTTTGCTTGACGGCGATTTCGGATTTCAGCTCACCGATGCGGTTTTGCAGGTTGCTTTTGATATTCTGGTATTCCTCGCTTTTGACAAGGCAGTCCTTCATCTGCTCGTAGGCGCCGCTGATTTTTTCCTCGATCCGCTCGATCTCTAAAGCGAGGCGCTCCTCGTCCCCTTTGGCAATGAGGTATTTATTTTCCTGAGCCTTTAAAGCCGCCTTGTATTTGTCCAGGGTTTTGAGCCAGAGGGAAACTTCCAGAGATTTCTTCCGGTCAGCCAGTTCGATAAACTGGGCCGCTTTTTCCGACTGGATACGCAGAGGCTCCACCCGGCCTTCCAGCTCGCCCAAAATGTCGTAAAGCCGCAACAGGTTTTCCTGTGCCTGCTCTAACTTTCGCTCTGCCTCCGCCTTGCGGTAGCGGTATTTGGAGATTCCGGCCGCTTCTTCAAAGATTTCCCGGCGCTCCTTGCTCTTTGCGCCGACAATTTCGGCGATTTTACCCTGCCCGATCATCGAATATCCGTCTTTTCCGAGGCCGGTGTCCATAAACAGCTCGTTTACGTCTTTCAGCCGCACCTGCTCCCCGTTGATGAGGTACTCGCTGTCGCCGGAGCGGTAGTATTTTCTCGTGATGGTCACTTCGTCGTTTTCGACCGAGAGCTCCCGCCCGCTGTTGTCGAAGCTCAGGGATACAGTCGCCGCGCCCTGGGGCTTACGTTTGGCGGTACCGGCGAAAATCACGTCCTCCATCTTGCCGCCGCGAAGGGTTTTGGTGGACTGCTCCCCCATGACCCAGCGCATAGCGTCACTGATGTTACTTTTACCGCTTCCGTTGGGGCCGACCACCGCCGTCATCCCCTGATTAAAGCTAATTTTTGTCTTGTCAGGGAAGGATTTAAACCCTTGTATCTCCAATGCTTTTAAACGCATCTGCACCGTTTCCTTTCCAGCGAGGCCTAGCTCTCTATTTATAATGTTTGCGAAGGCAACAGTTCTGCCTTCAATTCTCCTTTTTTGACCGACTGATCCGAGCGCACCGTCAGCCGGTATCCCATCTGCTCCGCCCAAATGATGTTCGCTTTCTTTTGCCCAATGGTTTTGGAGAGTTCCGATGCCGGAACTCGAACCAAAATTTCACTCCCCGCGGGAAACTGCCGTAATTTATCCTCCAACTGCCGCCGTTTAAGAAAACTCTCGCACAGCTCCCGGAAGGCGGGATGGTAAGCGCCCCCTGTCCGCCGACGTTCCAACGTCTCCGAAGCGTGCAGTCCCACCCGTATGACCCGGATGCCTCTTTGCTCGAACCGCCAAAGTAAAGGAGCGCAAAGTTCCACCGCGCGCTGAAGCGGCAACGGACTGTAAAGCCCCTTTCGCCGCAGCTCGTCAAGATATGTCCCCTCGATGACCACCGTCGGGTAAATCCGCACCGTATCGGGCTTTAGGGCGATGATTTTTTCCGCCGTCTCGTATAGACTTTCTTTACGGTCTCCATACAGGCCCGCCATCATCTGAAGGCCTAAAGAAAATCCATATTCTTTGATGAGTCCCGCCGCCTTTTCCACCTGTGCCGCCGTATGTCCCCGCCGATTTAACCGCAAAACACTGTCGTCCAAGCTTTGGGCCCCCAGCTCGATGGAGCGGACGCCATAGCGTTTCAAGACGTGTAAAATTTCTTCCGAGATGCCGTCCGGCCTGGTAGAAATACGGATACCGGAAGCTTTGCCTGCTTGCACATAGGGGGCGGCTTCCTCTAAAAATGCTTCCATCTCTTTCCGCGGAATGCAGGTAAAACTGCCGCCAAAAAAGGCAATTTCAGTATCTTTTCCGTCCAGAGGGCGACGAAAGGTCTCCGCTAGTTCCCTGCGGACATCCAAAGGCGTCACCTGCTTCTGTTCCCCGGAAATACTTTTCTGATCGCAAAAACTGCAAGCGTGGGGGCAGCCTTTATGCGGGATGAAAATGGCAATGTTGCTGTGGCTCATAAAAGCCCCCTAAAAGTCGTAACCCATGAGCTTTAACGCTTCTCTGGCGGCGTTTTGCTCGGCCTGCTTTTTGCTGCTTCCTTCTCCGACGCCGATGACGTTGGAGTTTAAGAGCACCTCGGCGGTAAACACCTTGGCGTGGTCGGGACCTTTCTCATCAGCCAGGACGTATTCAATTTTTTCCTCCCGGTTTTGCTGGATGATTTCCTGGAGGGTCGTTTTATAATCCGCCAGTTGATTGGCGCTTTTTACGTCCAAATTCTCGGGGATGAAGCTCAAAACAAACTTCTGAGCCGCCTGGTAACCGCCGTCCAGATAAAGAGCCGCGATCACCGCTTCAAAGGCGTCGGCTAAAATAGAGGGCCGACTTCTCCCGCCGGTCATCTCCTCCCCTTTTCCCAGACGGAGGTACTCCCCCAGCCCCAGCTTTTGGGCGAACACATCCAGCGCCTTTTCGCAGACAAGGCTTGCCCGGAGTTTTGTCAGCTCCCCTTCTGGAATGTCCTTGTATTTGAGAAAGAGGTGCTTCGCGACAATGACCGACAGTACCGAATCCCCCAAAAACTCCAACCGTTCGTTGTTGCGGCCGTGTTTTTTTCCCTCGTTTGCATAGGAAGAGTGGGTCAGCGCCTGCAAAAGCAAATTCTTGTTTTTAAATTGATAACCAATTTTATCTTCCAGTTCCAATGCCGTACCCTTCCTTCGTTTTATTCTTCGCCTGCATTTTTCATCTGTTGGACAGCCGCCTCAATTTCACCGATGAGGTTTCGTTCGGCAAAATCCCTCGCCTGCCGGATGGCGTTTTTAAACGCCTTGGGGTTGGAACTGCCGTGTGCTTTGATGACCGGTTTCATCACGCCCAACAAAGGTGCTCCGCCGTATTCAGTGTAGTCCATGGATTTTTTGAAATCCTTGATTTTACCCATCATCATCACGGCTGACAGCTTGCCGCCCAAGCCCTCCATGAACATATCCTTGATTTTTTTGGAGAACATGGAGCCCAGTCCTTCGGTGAGCTTTAAAATGACGTTTCCGGTAAAGCCGTCCGCCACCGCCACGTCGGCTACTCCCGCCGGAATGTCTCTCGCTTCAATATTGCCGATAAAGTTCATGGGAGCGTTCTGCATCATTGAAAAGGCCCCCTGCTGAAGCTCGCCGCCTTTGGTGTCCTCGGTCCCCACGTTAACAAGGCCTACCCGGGGCTCCCGGACATCCATGATTTTATTCATATAAATACTGCCCATCATGCCGAAATGGGTGAGGGTTTCCGGCTTGCAGTCCAAAGTGGCCCCTGCGTCCATAAGCATGTAGCATCCATTGATGGTGGGGATAACGGTGGCCAGCCCCGCCCGTTTAATGCCTTTTATCCGCTTGACGATGAAATTCGCACCGATGACGATGGCACCGGTGCTGCCGCCGCTGACAAAAGCGTCCCCCGCTCCCCCTTTGAGGAGGTTAAAAGCGGCTGCCATAGAACAGTCGGATTTTTCCTTTAAAAGAGCGGTGGGCTCGTCCTCCATGCCGATGACACCGGGGGCGTGATAAAAGGCGATCCGATCCAGAGAAATGTTGTTTTCCCGGGCCGTCTTTTTGAGGATTTCCTCGTCGCCAGTGACGAGGAGGTCGACTCCGTACTCCTTCACCGCCAGTTCGCAGCCCTGGAGCACCGCTAAGGGGGCGTTGTCCCCGCCAAAACCGTCTACAATAATTTTCATAAATTTTCCTTCTTTCCGCAAGGATACTCTACACTATTGAAAATTGATGGCCTTGAGCGCCTTTTGAAGGGCGTCAATTCCCCGCTCCGCCGTTAAGCGGTAGCGCTCTTTTTTATCTTTGATCCGCTGGGGCAATGGTGGAAGGATTCCCATATTGCTCCCCATAGGCTGAAAATCGGATTTGGTATCGTCGCTGATGTGGTCGGACAGGGCCCCCAGCATGGTCTCTCGGGGAAGCTCTATGAGGGGCAGATTCAGCATCGTCCGGGCCAGATTATGCCCTGTAATGAGGCCGCTGGCCGCCGATTCCACATACCCTTCCACGCCGGTGAGCTGCCCCGCAAACCAGATGGACGGATTTTTCTTCATCTGAAAGTGCCGGTTCAGGCAGCGGGGCGAGTCGAGGAAGGTGTTGCGGTGCATAACGCCGTACCGGACAAACTCGGCGTTTTGAAGGGAGGGAATCATCGAAAAAACCCGTTTTTGCTCCCCCCATTTGAGGTTTGTCTGAAAGCCGACGATGTTATATAAGCTTCCTTCGGCGTTTTCCTTGCGAAGCTGCACCACCGCCCAGGGACGGTGCCCTGTCCGCGGGTCAATAAGCCCCACAGGCTTCAGCGGCCCGAACCGGATGGTGTCGGAACCCCGCTTTGCCATGACTTCGATGGGCATACAGCCCTCGTAGACCTTGAAATGCTCCTGCTCAAAGGACTTGAGCGGGACGCTCTCCGCCTGGACCAGAGCTTCCAAAAATGCCTCGTATTCTTCTTTATTCATGGGGCAGTTTAAATAATCGTCGTCTCCCCTGCCGTAGCGGGAGGCGGCAAAGGCGATACTCCTGTCCACACTCTCCGCTGTGACGATGGGGGCCGCCGCGTCATAGAAACTCAGGTGCTCGCTGCCGGTAAAGCTCAAAATCACCTGAGCCAGATTATCGCTGGTCAAAGGCCCTGTCGCCACCACCACGGGGCCGTCAAAATCAAGGCTTGTGACCTGCTTTTCAATGATGTGGATCAGCGGGTTTTCCCGAATTTTTTGGGTGACGAGATTGGAAAACCGCTCCCGGTCCACCGCCAACGCTCCCCCCGCCGCCACCGCTGTTTGTTCCGCACAGGGAACGATCAGAGAATGAAGCAAACGCATCTCTTCCTTGAGCATACCAGAAGCCGATTCTAATCGGGAGGCTTTCAGGGAGTTGGAGCAGACAAGCTCGGCAAACCCGGGGTATTTGTGAGCGGCGGAATAATTTTCCGGTTTTTGTTCGTATAAGTCGACCTGGATTCCATAGGAGGCAAGGATATTTGCGGCTTCGCAGCCGGCAAGTCCCGCCCCGATGACAGTTGCCTTCATAGGGACTCCTTTTTTAAGATATTTGGTAAACGCCCCACGGAGACGTCTATTTTTCCGTATCCTTGCGCTCATAGTCGCACTCGGAATTGGAGCAGTAGATTTTTGCTGCCCGCCCCACTTTTTTCAAGAGACTTTTGCCGCATTTGGGGCATTTTTCTTCAATGGGAGCATCCCAGGACAGGAAGGAGCACTCTGGATTGTGTTCACAGCCGTAGAATTTTTTGCCCTTTTTGGATTTTTTCTCCAAAATCTTGCCGCTGCACAGAGGGCAGGTGCCTGGGGTCTCTACGACGATCCGCTTGGTATTGCGGCACTCGGGGAAGCCGGGACAGGCCAGGAATTTCCCAAAGCGACCGTTTTTAATGACCATATTGCGTCCGCATTTTTCGCAGACAACGTCGGTCTCCTCATCGGGCACCTTCATATAGGTGCCTTCCAGATTCTTTTCCGCGTCCTCCAGGGTTTTGGCAAAGCCGCCGTAGAATTCCTCCAACGTCTTGACCCAGGGCTTCTTTCCCTCTTCCACCAGGTCCAGATTGCTCTCCATCTGGGCGGTGAACCTCTCGTCTACGATAGAAGAGAAGTGGTCTTTCATCAGTTGGGTAGTGATTTCTCCCAACTGGGTGGGTTTCAGCTGCTTGCCTTCCCGCTCGATGTAGTTGCGAGCCAAAATTGTCGTAATAGTTGGCGAATAGGTCGAGGGACGGCCGATGCCGTTTTCCTCCAAAATCTTGATGAGGGAAGCCTCGGTAAACCGTGGGGGCGGCTGAGTAAAGTGCTGGTTGCCCTCCAAGCTCTGGACTTTGAGGACGTCGCCCTTCACAAGCGGAGGCAGAGCGCCCTCCTTCTCCTCTTCCTCGTCTTTTCCCTCGACGTATAATACGGTAAAGCCGTCGAACTTGACGGTAAAGCCGCTGGATTTGAAATTATAGCCGTTGGCGTCGATGTCCACCGAAACGGTGTTGTACTCAGCATTTGCCATCTGACTTGCGATAAAACGCTCCCAAATTAGCTTGTAAAGCTTATACTGATCGCCGGTGAGACTGGGTTTTAACTGCTCCGGCGTCAGGTTCGGCATAGTGGGACGGATGGCCTCGTGAGCGTCCTGGGCGTTGTTTTTGGTCTTATAGACCCGGGGCTCCGGCGGCAGGTAATTGTCGCCGTACTTCTCCCCAATATAAGCGTTTGCCGCCTCCCGGGCGTCGTTGGATATCCGCAGGGAGTCGGTTCTCATGTAGGTGATGAGACCTACCGCCCCCATCTTGGGAATTTCCACGCCTTCGTAAAGCTCCTGAGCCGCTTTCATCGTCCGCCGGGACTGAAAGCCCAGCTTACGGGAAGCTTCCTGTTGCATGGTAGAAGTGGTAAAGGGCGGCGCAGGGGACTTTTTACGGACGCCGGTTTTGATTCCGGAAACGGTGAAAGCGGCATCCCGGATATGGGAGAGGACTTCATCGGTTTCTTCTTTGGTTTTCAGCTCCATCTTTTTGCCGTCTTTGCCGTAGAATTTTGCGCCAAAGGCTTTTTTGGAGGTTTTCGCCAAAAGTTTCGCGTCGATGCTCCAGTACTCTTCCGGTACAAAATTGCGAATCTCGTTCTCTCGATCCACGATAATGCGCACCGTCACCGACTGGACGCGCCCGGCGCTAAGGCCTGGACGCACTTTTTTCCAAAGAAAAGGGCTTAGCTTATAGCCCACGATACGGTCCAAAATCCGGCGCGCCTGCTGGGCGTCAAACAAGTCCATGTCGATCTGGCGCGGATGGGCCATGCCCTCCTTGACGCCGGTTTTGGTAATTTCGTTAAAGGTAATCCGGTTTTTAGCGGCCACGTCCAATTTCAACAGGTTCGCCAGATGCCAGGAAATAGCCTCTCCTTCCCGGTCGGGGTCAGTCGCCAGATAAATTTTATCGCACTTTTTGGCCGCATCCTTTAAGGCCTTGATGGTGTCGGACTGCTTGCGGATGTTAATATATTTCGGGGTAAAGCCGTTTTCCACATCCACACCCAGGGTGCTCTTAGGAAGGTCGCGGACATGTCCCATGGACGCCACGACCTCGTAATTTTTGCCCAAATATTTTTTAATGGTTTTCGCCTTTGCAGGCGACTCCACAATTACCAAATTTGACATTCAATCAAACCTTTCTCATTTCTCCAATTGGTTTTCTTCATTACATAATGGTTGCTGAACAGCAAACGGCATGCGCTTGTTGTTCAGCAGACACTATGCTGCTGTTTGGCGATTTATGCCAGAGAATATCTCCTGCCTGAATGAGCGGTGACCAGTTCCAGCAGCTCCAGCTCGGTCAAAACGGACAGAATCTCGTATATTTCCCATCCCACTTCGCGGGCCAAATCGTCCGCGTGAATGGGCTCAACAGTCAGGATTTCGTACAGCGCCTTCTGCTTTTCTGTCAGGCCATGGGGAGCAGGCGGTTTCTCTCTGGGGACGTCAGCGCCTTTGGGAACCGTCTTTTGGGAACTGCGGTAGACGCTTTCGCTCGCCACCTTCAGTTCCGGTTCGCCGCCGGTGACGGTGATGGCCGGTCTTTCCAGCCGCTCCAAATCAAGCCTTCCCTCATATTGGACGGTATATTCTTCCAAAATATCGGTCACGTCAAAAACAGCTTTAGCGCCCTCCCGCAAAAGCGGAACGACGCCGGTGTATCTCGTATCGTAAATATTGTAGGGCGGCACGCAGAAAACATCTCGGTCAAGGTCGTTGGCAAGCCGGGCGGTGATGAGTGCTCCGCTTTTAACAGGGGCTTCAGTGACCAGCACCCCGTTTGCTAGTCCCGCCATAATCCGGTTTCTAACGGGAAAATACTTGCCGTTTACAGAGGTTCCTGGCGGGAGTTCGCCGATAAGCGCCCCTCCTCGGTTGAGGATTTCCTGTTTGAGCCTTTTATTTTTCGCCGGATAATCGATGTCGTGGCCACAGCCCAAAACACCGACAGTTCTACCTCCTGCTTTTAAGGCACCCCTATGGGCGTATTCGTCGATACCCACGGCGCATCCGCTAACGACAACAGCCCCCGCCAGGGCCAGCTGGTAGCTCAGGTTCCCAGTAACGCTCTTTCCGTAGTCGGAGGCCTCTCTGGTACCCACCACCGTGATGGCCGGAGTATCATTTAAATAGGAAATGTTCCCCTGGACATAGAGCACCAAAGGCGCGCCGTATACATGACGAAGCTTTTCGGGGTAGCCGGGATCGCTTATGGGCACCACTCGTACGCCTAATTCATCACAGCGTTCTAAAATCAACTGAGCTCGCTCGAGAGAAATTTTCCGAAGCCTGTCCCCGTCCCGAGGCGTGAGGTAATCAACGGATTCGCAGATGGTCTCACGGTTTTCATAAATGGAAATAATATCCTCTGCTTCCGCCAGCTGCTGCGGTTTCCCGCTGCCGTAGGAAAAGCAGAGAGAAAGCCAAATCCAATAGGCACGGTCGTCCATCGTTATCACTTCCTTACACTTCGTATTGGAGCTGCTCCACGGTCCAATTTTCCAGCACTTTGCACATATCCGCACCATAGGCCTTGGCCTTTTGCAGGTCGTGCTCCAAATAATTACCGCATTCTATGGCGCTGACGCCGGGGATTTCCCCTTTATAGTCAGCGATAAACCTGCAGGCATCCCGCACCAAGGCGATTGCCTCTTTATGAGAAACACGGTCTCTTACAATGAAGTAAAATCCGGTCCGACAGCCCATGGGGCCCGCGTAAATCACTGAGTCAGAAAATTTTGAGTTGCGGACATAAGTGGCAAACAAGTGCTCAAAGGTGTGTATACCAGCGTTTTCGAGATAGCATCCGCTGTTGGGCACCGCCATGCGGATGTCATAGGTCACAGCATCCCCGTCCACCCGGGACAGGTACATTCCCTTTTTCAGTTTATTGTGGTTGACGCAAAAACTCTTGATTTTTTCCATAATTTTCGTTCCTATTCCCCGGTTATCGGCCTTTCGCCATCTCCCAGATAATAATCGTAGCCGCCATGGCGGCGTTTAGGGACTCGGCGCTTCCCGGCATGGGAATGGTCAGCTTGTCCCGGCAACAATTTGCCTGCTGTGACGAAAGTCCATTCCCCTCGTTGCCAATAACGACAACGCTTCCACCGGAAAAGTCGACAGATGGGAGAGGCAGGGCGTCCTTGTCGACCACCGCCGCATAAGAATGGAGTATATCCCGATATTTCTCCAGGAAAGCATCCAGGTCAGTTATTAAAAACGGCATTCGAAACAGCGACCCCATCGCTGCGCGAATTGTCTTGAGGCTATACACATCACAACAGTTTTCACTCACAAGGATACCGGAAATACCCATCGCTTCGGCAGCCCGGAAAATCGTGCCCACGTTACCAGGATCCTGAAGGTCCCAAAGGGCGATAAACTTGCCGTTATTGTCTATTTTACCAAGGTTTAACGGTTTGTCAAGCTTTTTGCAAACGGCATAAATCCCCTGAGGAGAAGGAGAACCGGCAATTTTGTGTTCCACCGCTTCTCCAATCAGAAAGACCGGAGGCATAGAGGAAGGCTTTTGCAGATGCTCAAAACGAGGCAAAAAGCTCTCGGAGAGGAACACCTGCTCCACCTGTACGTCAGAACGGGCCGCTTCCTCGAAAAGCTTTGCCCCCTCGATGACGAAAAGGCCCTGCACATCCCGTGCCTTTTTCTGAGAGGCAAGTTTTGCATACCGCTTAATTTTTTCGTTATCTTTAGCCGTAATTTTCTCCATTTGAACCCCCGCACCAAATTTTCTCCTACAGGATCCGTCACTTTTCGAAAGATGCCAAAATGAGCAAACGCCCAGGCCAGAAGGCCGGGCGTAAGAATCTCATTATAATGCTGCTTTTGCTTTTTCGACCAAAGCGGTAAATGCAGCAGCGTCATGAATAGCGATCTCGGAAAGCATCTTGCGGTTTAAGGTGATGTTTGCTTTTTTGAGGCCGTTCATGAACTGGGAGTAGTTGATGCCGTTCATTTTGCAAGCGGCAGAAATTCTGGTAATCCAAAGTTTTCTGAAGTCACGTTTTTTCTGTCTGCGGCCAATGTATGCATACTGGCCGGATTTCATTACTGCTTCTTTTGCAGTTTTAAAGAGTTTGCTCTTGCCGCCCCAGTAGCCTTTTGCCAGCTTCAGGGTTTTATTTCTTCTCTTGCGAGTTGCCATCGCGCCCTTAACACGAGCCATAGTTTTCTACCTCCAAATTCGGTTTCAATAAAGTCTTTCCTTATTTATAAGGAATCATGGTTCTGATGGTTGCCTGTACAGTCTTATCCGCATAGGCGCCTTTGCGCAGAGCTCTTTTGCGCTTGGTGGATTTCTTTGTCAGGATATGACGTTTACCCATCTTGCCGCGTTTTACCAAACCGTTTTTGGTGACGCTGAAACGCTTTTTCGAACCGCTGTGAGATTTGATTTTAGGCATATCGTAAGTCCTCCTTATCGTTTTGTGATCTCCCTCGGTGGCGGGTAAGCCTTATTTTGCAATCTTAGGCGACATAAAAATCGCCAGGCTTCTGCCTTCCATTTTGGCTGGCTTATCAACCGCACCAAATTCGGCGCACGCGTCCTTAAACCGGTCGAGCAAATCTCTGCCCAAATCGGTGTGGGCCATTTCTCTTCCACGGAAGCGAACAGATACCTTGACCTTATCGCCGCCTTTTAGAAACTTGTTCGCCTGGTTTATTTTGGTTTCAAAGTCATGGGTATCGATGTTCATCGACATCCGCACTTCCTTCACTTCAACCGTTTTCTGATTTTTTCTCGCTTCTTTTTCGCGCTTTGCCTGCTCATAGCGGTATTTTCCGTAGTCCATGATGCGGCACACATTTGGTGTCGCCTGCGGCGCGATATCGACGAGATCCAATCCTTTTTCGATTGCCAGAGAAAGCGCCTGTTTGGTAGGCATGATCCCCAACTGACTTCCATCTGCGTCTACAACGCGGACTTCTCTTTCGCGGATTTCTTCATTGATAAGCAAGTCTTTTTTGCTAATGGTAAGCACCTCCACAACCTAATGGTATCATCTTACTGCCAAAACAAAAAATGCACGAACCAAATACCGTCCGTGCTCAATACAACCAAAAAAATACATCTTTGGATTTTATATTGACCCATCTAACACAAAAGCGAAGGGTGAGAACGGAATGTTCTGCTTTATTGTTCTGGTCTATTATAACATAAGCTTATCTAGCTGTCAACTATTTATTCTGCCAAAGGTTTTTGTCTTCATATGTTGATATTTTGTTACAAATTTCTTCAATCTGTTGACGAATATGAAAATGCAATGCTATAATATTATAATAACAAAAGTACAAAAAATGTCAAAACCTCCAAGCAAAATTCTCTCTTTTACATAAGAAAAGCCGGATAGGCTGACTTTTACCCTAAACAACCCTACAAACACCTAGATGCCTTTTCGTAAATCGGCACCGCAGAATCAATTGAACCGCCGGGTTGCAGCCGGTGTGTTCTATGATGGTAATGCTCTGCGAAAGGATGAAAACTGATGAAACGACTCACTAAAACTCTGATTTCTATAGCCGCAGCGGCTTCCGTCGCCCTTTCTGTCAGCGCATCGGTATCCGCAGGCTGGGTTAAACGCAATAACGGAACCTGGTCTTATTATGATTCCTTAAACTATAAAGCCACAGGCTGGCTTAAGCTCGGCTCTGTCTGGTATTATCTAGATACAAACGGCATTATGGCCACTGGTTGGAAGCAGATAAACGGTATCTGGTATTATTTTAACAGCAGCGGTTCTATGAAAACCGGTTGGCTGTTGGACAACAGAAAATGGTATTACCTGAATGGCGATGGCACTATGAAAACCGGCTGGCTCAAACTCCAAAACACCTGGTATTATTTAAATGGCGACGGTTCCATGAAAACCGGCTGGCTGCTGAACGATAATAAATGGTACTTTTTCAGTGACGGAGGGGCCATGAAGACCGGTTGGCTACTGAAGGACGGAAGATGGTACTATCTGAACGGCGACGGCTCTATGAAAACCGGCTGGCTCAAATTAGGTGACAAACAGTACTACCTGGCCTCGGATGGAAAAATGGTTACGGGGCGCCAGTCCATTGACGGCACCACTTATGTTTTTCAGGATGACGGAGCGCTGATGCCCAACACCACTTCTATAGAGGATGCCACCGAATATGAACAGCAGGTCCTCAAAGAAGTCAATCAAATTCGTATAAATGCCGGGCTTCATCCTCTTGCATATTCAAGTTCCCTTACCCTAGGCGCTAAAATACGTGCCGGGGAAATTGCTCTGAAATTTGACCACGTCCGTCCAAATGGCACCAACTGGTATACCGTTTTTACCGAAATCGGTCAGTCGGCCGATGGAACGGGGGAAAATATCGCCCGGAATTACTCGACACCGAAAGCGGTAGTACAGAGCTGGATGGACTCTTCTGACCACCGAAAAAACATCCTGGACCCGGATTTTCGGTATATGGGCATCTGCTATCTAAAAAAAGTCTCGGGCGATGAATACTGGGTACAGCTTTTTTCCAATACACTTTCCTAAGTAAATTGAAAAAAGAGGTCGACAGTTTGCCGACCTCTTTATTATAACAAAACAGCCGAGAGCAATGTTCTCGGCTGTTTTTCTAAAAATATCACGGGGTATGATTATTTGCCTGCTTCTTCTACGGCAACTGCACAAGCAACGGTGGCGCCGACCATGGGATTGTTACCCATGCCGATAAGACCCATCATTTCAACATGTGCGGGAACGGAGGAAGAACCGGCAAATTGGGCGTCTCCATGCATACGGCCCATAGAATCGGTCAAACCGTAGGAAGCGGGGCCGGCAGCAACGTTGTCGGGATGCAGGGTACGGCCTGTACCGCCGCCGGAAGCAACGGAGAAGTATTTTTTGCCGTTTTCCATAGCCCATTTCTTGTAAGTGCCTGCAACCAGGTGCTGGAAACGGGTGGGGTTGGTGGAGTTACCAGTGATGGACACGTCAGCTTTTTCATGTTTCATGATAGCAACGCCTTCCAAAACGTCGTTGGCGCCATAGCAGCGAACTTTCGCTTTATCGCCGTCAGAATATGCTTTTTCACGGACGATCTTCAGATCGCCGGTAGCGAAATCATACTCTGTTTCCACATAGGTGAATCCATTGATTCTCGAAATGATCATTGCCGCGTCTTTGCCCAAGCCGTTCAGGATGACACGCAGAGGTTTCTTTCTTGCTTTGTTAGCAGTTCTGGCGATACCAATTGCGCCTTCCGCAGCGGCGAAGGACTCGTGTCCAGCCAGAAAGCAGAAGCAGTCGGTCTCTTCTCTGAGGAGCATTGCGCCCAAGTTACCGTGGCCCAAGCCAACCTCACGCTGCTCCGCAACAGAACCAGGGATACAGAACGCCTGCAGTCCGATACCAATCGCTTCAGCAGCGTCAGCTGCTTTAGTGATACCTTTTTTCAGTGCCACAGCAACGCCCAAGGTGTAAGCCCAGGAAGCATTCTCAAACGCGATAGGCTGAACGCCTTTGACGATTGCATCTACGTCGATACCTTTGCTGAGGCAGAAATCTCTCGCTTCGTCCAGAGTTTTAAAGCCGTATTCCGCAAGGCAAGCCTCGATTTTAGGCATTCTTCTCTCTTGACCTTCAAATTTTGCCATAATCTTAGAACCTCCTTACTTATTCTTCTCTGGGGTCGATATGTTTGTAACCTTCATAACGACCATATGTACCAATGTTGTTCTCGTAAGCTTCTTTGGGGTCTTTGCCGTGACGGATGTCCTCGAGCATTTTGCCCAATTTTACGAATTTATATCCGCAGACTTCGTTGTCCTCGTCCACAGCGATTTTCAGGATATATCCCTCGGCCATCTCCAGGTAACGAACGCCCTTTGCACCGGTGGAAAAGATGGTTCCAACCTGAGAACGGAGTCCCTTGCCTAGATCCTCGAGGCCTGCGCCGATGGGCAAGCCGCCCTCAGAGAAAGCGGTCTGGGTTCTGCCGTAAACAATCTGCAAAAACAGCTCTCTCATCGCAACGTTGATGGCGTCACAGACGAGGTCGGTGTTCAGTGCTTCCAGGATGGTTTTGCCGGGGAGAATTTCACCTGCCATAGCGGCGGAGTGGGTCATACCGGAGCAGCCCAGTGTTTCAACCAGCGCCTCTTCGATAATACCATCTTTGACATTCAGAGTCAGCTTGCAGCAGCCCTGCTGGGGTGCACACCAGCCCACACCGTGAGTCAGGCCGGAAATATCTTTTACATCATACGCTTTGACCCATTTGCCTTCTTCCGGGATGGGAGCAGGACCGTGTTTCGGGCCTTTGGCAATCGGGCACATTCTCTCTACTTCATGAGAGTAAATCATATTTTTTACCTCCCTTAATGATTTGAATGACTTGCCATAAAAATAGGCGTTTCATATTCTCAAAAAAATGTGCTGCCGCTTTTCGTGGCAGCACATTCTGATTTGTGAAGAAGTTAACCTTCCAAAACGCACAGATTATGCGAGTTCAGCGAAGTATTTGATGGTTCTGACCATCTGGCTGGTGTAGGAGTTCTCATTGTCGTACCAGGAAACGACCTGTACCTGGAAGGTATCGTCGTCAATCTTGGTAACCATGGTCTGAGTAGCGTCAAACAGAGAACCATAGGTGATGCCGATGACATCAGAAGAAACGATTGCGTCCTCATTATAGCCAAAGGAAGCGGAAGAAGCAGCTTTCATTGCGGCATTGATGCCTTCAACGGTAACGTCTTTGCCCTTAACGACAGCGACGAGGATGGTGGTAGAACCGGTGGGAACGGGAACGCGCTGAGCGGAACCGATCAGCTTGCCATTCAGTTCGGGGATAACGAGGCCGATTGCTTTCGCAGCACCGGTGGAGTTAGGAACAATGTTAGCAGCGCCGGCGCGGGCACGGCGAAGGTCGCCTTTGCGGTGCGGACCGTCCAGAATCATCTGGTCTCCGGTGTAAGCGTGAACGGTTGTCATGATGCCGCTCTCAATGGGAGCGTAATCATTCAAAGCTTTCGCCATAGGAGCGAGGCAGTTAGTGGTGCAGGAAGCAGCGGAAATAACAGTGTCGTCCTTCGTCAGGATGTTCTCGTTAACGCTGAAAACAACAGTTTTGGTCTCTTTGTCAGCGGGAGCGGAAATAACAACCTTTTTCGCACCTGCGTCAATGTGAGCCTGAGCTTTTGCTTTGGTAGCAAAGAAGCCGGTGCACTCCAAAACAACGTCTACACCCAGCTGGCCCCAAGGGAGTTCAGCGGGGTTGGGGTTTTTGTAAATGGTGATTTTCTTGCCGTCAACGGTGATAGAATCTTCACCAGCGGTGACGGTGTGGCCCTCATAGCGGCCCTGAGCGGTGTCGTACTTGAGAAGGTGAGCCAGCATGTCAGGGCTGGTTAAGTCGTTGATGGCAACGATTTCATAACCTTCTGCGCCAAACATCTGACGGAATGCCAAACGGCCGATACGGCCAAAGCCATTGATTGCAACTTTAACTGCCATAATAATAAAACCTCCAAAATTTTATTCTGGTATTATTCTATACCAAAACCGCGGAAGATACAAGTATTTGTTATAAATTTAACGCGATTAAAGTATTAAATTTTTATGAATCTTCGGACACATTTTTTGTGGATTTCTTCCCGATTCGCTTAAATTCGGGAAAAAAGCAGAAAAAGCGTCGGCCTTTTCTGCTTTTACTGGTTTGTTAAGATGCTTCTTCCGCCGACTCGAACTGAGCGTTGTAAAGATTTGCGTAAAAGCCGTTTTGTCGGAGCAGTTCTTTATGATTGCCCTGTTCCACGATGTCTCCGTTGTTCATGACGAGAATCAGGTCGGCGTCGCGGATTGTGGACAGCCGGTGGGCGATGACAAAGCTGGTGCGGTGCTGCATCAGCTTATCCATGGCCTTCTGGATGTCCAGTTCGGTCTTGGTGTCGACGGAACTGGTCGCCTCGTCGAGAATCAGAATCTTCGGGTCAGCAAGAATAGCTCGGGCGATGGTGAGCAGCTGTTTCTGCCCTTGGGAGACGTTCGTGGACTCCTCGTTCATCATCACATCGTATCCATCCGGCATGGTTTTGACGAAATGATCCACCCGCGCCGCCTTGGAAGCCGCCAGTACTTCGTCATCGGTGGCGTCTAATCGTCCGTAGCGGATGTTTTCCCGAATGGTGTCGTTATAGAGCCAGGTTTCCTGCAAGACCATGCCGAAGAGACTTCTCAGGTCGTGGCGGGTAAACCGTTTGATATCGTGGCCGTCGATAAGGATACGTCCGCTGTTCACGTCGTAAAAACGCATGAGCAATTTGACCATGGTGGTCTTTCCCGCACCGGTAGGGCCGACGATAGCCACCTTCTGCCCGGCTTTAACCTCGGCGGAAAAATCATTGACGATGATCTTATCGGGATTATAGCCGAAGCTCACATGCTGGAAGCTCACATTCCCGTGGAAGGGCTCGGAAACAGCCTTCCCGTTTTCATCGGTATAATGGAGGATAAAGGCACCGTTTTCCGCCGTCACGCGGATGGGGTTTTCCGCCTCGGGAGATTCCTCCTCTTCGTCGAGAAACTCAAAAACCCGCTCGGCGGCGGCCGCTGTCTGCTGGAGGATATTCGTGATGTTCGCCAATTGGGAGATGGGTTGGGTAAAGGTGCGGACATACTGGATAAACGCCTGGATGTCGCCGACTGCAATGCTTCCGCCCGCAGCCAGCGTGCCGCCTAAAATACAAACTGCCACATAGCCTAAATTTCCCACAAAGTTCGTCGCCGGCATGATAAGGCCGGAGAGAAACTGGGACTTCCAGGCGGATTTATAGAGGGTATCGTTGTACTTTTCAAAAGTTTCTGCGCACTCTTTTTCACCGTTAAATGCCTTCATGACCACATGACCGCCGTAAACTTCCTCCACCTGACCGTTGACATGGCCCAGGTAATCCTGCTGGTCGACGAAATAATGCTGGGACTTTTTGACGATGAGCATGACGAAGACGAGGGACAAAGGCACGATACAAAGGGCCGTCAGCGTCATGGGAACGCTGATGGTGAACATCATAATGAGCACGCCGATGATGGTCGTCACCGAAGTAATGATCTGTGTCAGGCTCTGCTGGAGGGAGTGGGACACCGTGTCCACGTCGTTGGTAATACGGGAGAGGACCTCGCCCTGACTGGTGCTTTCAAAATACTTGAGAGGCATCCGATTAATTTTTTGGGAAATGTCTTTTCGAAATCGGTAGGTCACCTTCATCGAGATGTTGTTCATGACCCACCCCTGGACAAAGCTGAATCCGGAGCTAAAGAAGTACAGCGCCACCATGATGAGGACAATCATGCCGATATAGCCGAAATTGATGCCGCCGGTACCGCGAATTTGAGCGAGGATGCCATTAAAGACTTCTGTGGTCGCCTGCCCTAGAATTTTCGGTCCGATAATATTAAAGGCAGCGCTGAGTACCGCGAAAAATAACACCAGCGCAATGGCCAGCTTGTATTTCCCGAGATAAATGAGCAGTTTTTTGATGGTTCCCTTGAAATCGTGGGCTTTCTCTCCGGGAATTGCCGCAGCGCCCGGCCCGTGGCCCATTGGGCCGCGCATTCTGGGAGGACGTTTTTGCTCACTCATGCCAATTCCTCCTTACTGAGTTGAGAATAAGCAATCTGCTGGTACACTTCGCAGTTTTCCATCAGTTCTTCGTGGGTGCCTTTGCCGACAATTTTTCCCTCATCCAAAACGATGATCTGCTCGGCGTGGCGGATGGTTCCCACCCGCTGGGCCACCAGCAAAACAGTGGCGTTTCCGGTCTGTTTTTTCAGCGCCCTGCGGAGAGCGGCGTCGGTCTTGAAGTCCAAAGCCGAAAAGCTGTCGTCAAAAATATAGATAGGAGGCTGCTTTACCAACGCCCGAGCAATGGAAAGCCGCTGCTTCTGGCCGCCGGACACGTTGGTGCCGCCCTGAGCAATAGGTTCATCGAATTTGTCGGGCTTGCTTTCAATAAATTCCATTGCCTGCGCCGTTTCCGCGGCAATCCGCACCGCTTCTTCCGAAGCGTCAGCATCACCGTATTTTAAGTTGGAGTCGATGGTACCGCTGAACAAAATCGCTTTCTGAGGCACGTAGCCGATCTGCTCTCGCAAGTCATGCTGTGCGGCATTGCGGACGTCTACTCCGTTGACGGTAACGGTTCCCTCCGTTGCATCATAAAACCGAGGAATTAGGTTCACAAGGGTGGATTTGCCGGAACCGGTGGAGCCGATAAAAGCCGTGGTCTCCCCTGGTTTTGCCGTAAAGCTGATGTGGTGGAGGGTGTCTTCCTCCGCACCGGGGAAACGGAAGGTCACATCTTTGAATTCCACAATGCCGGTTCTGGAAAGATCGCTGTCCATTCCGACGGGATGCTCCGGATCCCGAATGGAAATTTCGGTATCGAGGACCTCCGCAATCCGGTCACCGGAAACGGCCGCCCGGGGGAACATGATAAACATCATTGAAAGGGCCAGGAAAGACATAACCACCTGCATCGCGTACTGCATGTAGGCCATCATGTCGCCCACCTGCATAGAAGCGGCGGCAATCTGATGGGCGCCCACCCAGATAATCAGAACGTTGACGCCGTTCATTATAAGCATCATCACCGGCATCATGGCCGCCATGACCCGGTTGACAAAAAGCTGGGTCTTCATCAAATTCTGGTTTGCGCCATCAAAGCGCTGTTCCTCAAATTTTTGAGTATTGTAGGCTCTGGAAACCATTAAGCCCGACAGGTTTTCACGGGTCACTTGGTTTAATCGGTCGATGAGCTTCTGAATGGATTTGAATTTTGGCATAACTGTGATAAAAATGGTCAGCATCAATCCCAGGAGCAAAATGACCGCCAATGCGATAATCCAGGACATAGACACGCTCTTTTGCAAGGCGTAGATGGTACCGCCGATGCCCATAACTGGGGCGTAGATCACCATTCGGATGGCCATGATCACGAGCATCTGCACCTGAATCACGTCGTTTGTAGTACGGGTAATCAGAGACGCCGTCGAGAACTTGTCGAACTCCGCATTGGAGAAGTCTTCCACCTTGCGGAAAACCCGTTTACGCAGGTCTCTAGCCAGCCCGGAACCGATTCGGGCTCCCAAAAATCCTACTACGACGGTGCAGGCTGCTGCTAAGAGCGAAACAAGCAGCATCGCCCCGCCAGTGCGAATGATATAACTCCGCTGGAGGACGACGGTATCCAGTTGAATCGCCTCATATTCTTCTTTGACGAACTGAACCGCCGCCTGGGTCAGCATGCTCTCACCCAGGGCCTCGTATTCTGCGATGACCTTGTCGGCAATCTGCATCCGCTGTTCAAAGGGCATGGAGGAAACCAAAGCGATCAAGTCGACGTTGCCGCCGGGAAGGGCTTGCCCACTCAGCTCTCCAAAAACTTTCTGGAGGGTATCCGGGTCTTTTTCCAGGGATTCCATCGTTCCAACCGTCGCGAACGCCCTGGCAAACGCCGTGTTCATTTCTTTTCGGTCGGAACTGCTGAGTCCCTTTTTCTGTAAAATCCAGTAGTCTCCGCCCGCTTCACTTGCTTCGCCTAAGTAATGCTTCGCTATCAGGCTCTGCTCGTCTTCCGACAGAAACAGAAAAAGTTTTTCCACTTCGCTTGCCCGAATTTTTTCTGGCACTGCATCTGTGATACCGCTCTGCTGTATGCCTACATTGACAATGTTGGACATGTAATCCGGAAGCTTCAAATCGCACATGGCCTGCACGAATACCAGCACAACGGCAACTGCAATGGAGCCTGCAAACGGTTTGAGGTACTTCATAATTTTCTTCATCGACCGTTCTCCTCTCATTCCCTCTTCATCTTTTCTTTAACCGATAATTTGTTTATAATTTACTTTTTTACCGTATAAAGGTAGTAAAATCAATCAAGATGGGTTCAAAAGGCAATCAACTTTTGAAAAAGTAAATTATTAAAAAATAGTTATGGGTTTGCAAAGCAAACCCATAATACCCGCTTTTTGGGCTGTTATAGGCGTCTTATGCCCATAACAATATTGTTTTTTTATAATTTACTTTCTTTTACCTGCATTTTATGCGGTAAACTCCATAGAAGATGGGTTCAAAAGGCGAATGCCTTTTAAAATAGTAAATTGCTAGATAATAGTTGCAATCCGTGTTACGGATTGCATATGACTGTATCATCAGGCATATTGTGGGCACTTCATGCCCGCAAAGATACTGTTTTTTATTATATTCCCCGAATATGAACTGTATTTGAAGGAATGCGCAGGAACCGCCTGTAATTTGTGAATGAAGATTGAATTTTCTGGAAGAAAACGGGGGGCGAAACCGAATCGCTTTTGCACCTGGCAACTTCTATGGTATAATGTCCACAAATAGCACACAATGTGTGCTATGCGCCGCAGGCGCAATCATTTTGTCTCGCAAAATGATTCGTGGATGATTATCACCATAACAAAAACAGCTAAAGCTGTTTTGCGCCGCTGAAAGCGGCGTGCAAGCCCTATGGGCTTGCGGATATGGTATAATAACCTCACGGCGTGAACCGAAGCCTTGTTCTACAAGCCTTCGGACGCCTGAGAGTACATTTTATCACAATTTGGGGCTATCGCCCCTGTAACTACGCCACTGATTGCGCTTTGCGCAATCAAATTGTGGTACAATATCCACGAACGACACACTTTGTATACCGTGCGTCGTAAACGCAAGAGTGTTTTCATCCACTGCCCGAAAATTATTCAACTCAATTAAAGGAGTTTGCTATGCGCTTTAAGCGAATATACATTGAAATCGGCAATATCTGCAACCTTAATTGTTCCTTTTGCAGCAAGGGAATCCGACCCAAACGCCAAATGGATGAAGCAGAGTTTCGTCATGTTATTCAACAAATCAAACCGTACACGAAATATGTGTATTTCCATATCAAAGGGGAACCGCTAATGCACCCTCTGCTGGGAATCTTCCTGGATATCTGCGCCGAATTCGGACTGTTGGTCAACCTGACCACCAACGGCACCCTGCTTCCTGAAATCGCTGAGCTGCTTCTGTCCAAACCCGCCCTCCGGCAGGTAAACATCTCCTTACACAGCTTTTCCGCCCACGACGGTATAGACACCGAAAAATACCTGGACACCATCTTGAAATTCTCACAAAAAGCGAGCCTGGAACACCGCAAATTTATTGTACTGCGCCTCTGGAACCTAGATAAAAACCGTGGCGCTGATGAAGCCTCCTGTGATATTATGGCAAAAATCCGGACTTTCTTCCACTTTAAAGGAAATCTCGCGGCACTCATGTCCACCCAGCGGAGCGTTATGCTGGAAAAAGGCATTTTCATCAGCTGGGAGGAAGAATTCCTGTGGCCGTCCCTCTCTCACCCAGTGGTGACCGACGAAGGCATCTGTCACGGCGCACGAAACATGCTGGGAATTCTCGCCGACGGAACCGTGGTACCCTGTTGCCTGGATGCCAACGGAGAAGCTCCCCTTGGAAATATTTTTACCGAATCTATGTGCTCTATTGTGGAAAGCAAACAACTTCAGACAGTGGCCGCCAGCTTTACGAACCAGCGCATCGTACTTCCCCTCTGCCAGCGCTGCACTTATCGAATCCGATTCAATCAGCCGGATTCTCGCTTGGTTCCTCCAAGGTAGTTTTGTCAGTTTTTCCAAAAAAACTGCTATGTCGGCAGCATCTTTTTATCGCGAAATTTAAAATTCCTATTGACTTAGTATGATTTAGGAGTTATAATAATGGAAAATATTCCTACTAAATACATATGATTTAAAAAGGAGGCCATCCTATGTCCAGAAACTTTCATTTTGAGACACAGCAGCTTCATGCGGGACAAACCGTAGATCCCGCTACCAAATCCCGGGCCGTCCCCATCTACCAGACCACTTCTTATGTGTTTGACGATACTCAGCACGCAGAAGATCTGTTCGGACTCAAGGCAACCGGAAACATTTACTCCCGGATCATGAACCCCACTACTGATGTCTTTGAAAAACGGATGGCCGTGCTGGAAGGAGGTGTAGGAGCAGTCGCCACTGCTTCCGGCTCTGCCGCAATTACCTATGCGATTTTAAACATCGTTCGGGCAGGTGACGAAATTGTCGCGGCTTCCACTCTATATGGCGGCACCTATAACCTTTTCAGTGCGACTCTGCCCCGCTTAGGAATCCGTACCATATTCGTAAACCCCGACGACCCTAAGAATTTTGAAACCGCTATCACCGACAAGACCCGGGCCCTCTATATTGAATCTTTGGGCAATCCGGGTATCAATATCGTCGACATGGAAAAGGTGGCGGAAATTGCTCATAGCCACGGTATCCCGCTGATCGTAGACAACACCTTCGGCACGCCATACCTGATCCGTCCCTTTGAGTACGGCGCAGACATCGTTGTCCATTCCGCGACTAAATTTATCGGCGGCCACGGCACTTCTATTGGCGGCATCGTGGTCGACAGCGGCAAATTCGACTGGGTCGCCAGCGGAAAGTTCCCAGATTTGACTGACCCGGACAACAGCTATCATGGAATCCGCTATGTGCAGGATGTGGGGGCCGCCGCCTACATCACGAAGCTCCGGGTCCAGCTACTCCGGGATACTGGTGCCTGCCTCAGCCCCTTCAATGCATTTTTGTTCTTGCAGGGCTTGGAAACCCTCTCCATTCGAGTGGAGCGGCACGTTGAAAACGCCAAAAAGATCGCTGAATTTTTGGAAAGGCACGAAAAAGTCTCCCGCGTGAACTATCCCTCTTTGGAGAGCAGCCCTTATCACACTTTGTCGGAACGATATTTCCCCAAAGGCTCCGGCTCTATCTTCACTTTCGAAGTGAAAGGCGGCGCAAAAGCGGCCCGAAATGTCATCGACAACCTGGAAGTGTTCAGTGACCTTGCAAATGTCGCCGACGCGAAATCTTTGGCTGTTCATCCTGCATCTACCACCCACCAGCAGCTTTCGCCGGAAGAACAGAAGCAAGCGGGCGTCACCGAAAGCCAAATTCGCCTTTCCATCGGACTCGAGCATGTGGATGACCTGATTGAAGACTTGAGGCTAGCTTTGGAGCAAATATAACGAATATGTAAAAATCCCCTGCCAGTTGGCAGGGGATTTTTTTGCTATTTATCGTATACCGCGCCTCTGGAGGCAGAGTTTACAATCGCCGCATACCGTTTCAAGTAGCCTTTGACCTCTTTTTGGTAAGGTACAAAGTTTTCTTTGCGTTTTTGGAGTTCCGCTTCGTCAACCAGCAAGGTGATGCTGCGGTTGGGGATGTCGATAGCGATCTGGTCACCCTCTTCAATAAGGCCGATCATACCGCCCGCTGCTGCTTCCGGGGAAATATGCCCGATGGCAGCTCCTTTGGTGGCGCCGCTGAACCGTCCGTCAGTGATAAGAGCAACTTCTTTGTCGAGGCCCATCCCCACCAGAGAAGCAGTAGGAGCCAGCATTTCCTGCATACCGGGTCCGCCTTTGGGGCCCTCATAACGGATGACGACCACATCGCCTGACACGATTTTTCCGTCACGGATGGCGTCGCAGGCCTCTCCTTCGCTGTTAAAGACCCGCGCCGGACCTTGATGCTTCATCATTTCTTCGCAGACAGCACCCTGCTTAACGACGCAGCCTTCCGGAGCCACGTTGCCGCGGAGCACGGCGATGCCACCATCCTTGCGGATAGGCGCTTGAATGGTATGAATGATTTTGCCGTCTGCTTCGGGAACATTCTCAAAACGCTCCGACTGCTTGCCGCTGACAGTCATGACGTCAGTATTGATAAATCCGCCTTTGGAGAGTTCTTTCAGCACCGCCTGGATACCGCCCATAGCGTCCAAATCCTGAATGAAGGTGCTTCCGGCGGGATTCAGCTTGCAAAGCTGGGGGGCCGTACCACTCAGTTCCTCAATAGTGGTCAGATCCACGTCCACATTGGCCTCATATGCGATGGCGAGAATGTGGAGAACGGTATTCGTGGAACAGCCCAATGCCATCTCAGCAGTCAAGGCGTTTTTGATATTCTCCTTGGTGAGGATCTGAGACGGCAGAATCTGATTCTCGATTAGGTAAAGAATCCGCTCACCGGTTTCTTTGGCGAAACGCAGACGTTTGGAGGAAGTAGCAAGGGCAGTGCCGCTGCCAGGGAGGGACATTCCCATAGCCTCCACCAAACAGTTCATCGAGTTGGCGGTGTACATGCCGGAGCAGGAGCCGCAGGTGGGGCAGACGTTGTCCTCAAAATCCTTGAGATCCGACTCGGTGATTTTTCCGGCACTGTAAGCGCCGACCGCCTCAAAGCCCTCGGAAAAACCCACACGCTTACCGCCGACTACGCCGGCCTCCATAGGGCCGCCACTGATAAAGATGGATGGGAGATTCAACCGGGCTGCCGCCAGCATCATGCCGGGGACAATTTTGTCACAGTTTGGAATAAACACAATTCCGTCCAGGGGATGAGCAGTCAGCATTACTTCAATGCTATCGGCAATCAGTTCCCGGGAAGCCAAGGAGTATTTCATCCCCACATGGTTCATAGCAAGGCCGTCGCAGACCCCAATGGTGTGAAACTCAAAGGGCACGCCGCCTGCATTGCGGATACCGGCTTTGACAGCGTCGGCCAACAGCCCCAGGTGCATGTGGCCCGCCACATATTCGCTCTCAGCGCTGACCACCGCCACAAAGGGACGTTTGATCTCACTGTCGGTCAGGCCCATGGCCTTTAATAAAGAACGGTGCGGCATCCTGGCAGGGCCGCTTTTCATCAAATCACTGCGCATAAAGTTCTCCTCTTTCTATGTAGATTTACGCGGCCCACTCCCCCTTGACGACGTGATCGACAAAGTTCAGTGCATCCTCGTATTTTTTCTGTGTTTTTTCGTTGTCTTGTACGTTTCCTTCAATTTTGCGGACGCAAAGGTAGAGTTCTGACCCCACTGTATTCATCCGCCATTTTTTGCCCAACGCAGTCTGCTGGATCAGTACCTTGTCATCCTGCACCAACTCCGGCAGATCGGGATAAAGCGCCGACAGGTCGGTAAAGATACTTTCGCCGCCGTTGCTTCCTATGAGCTGGTCGTAGGTTTGGCCATCCAGGATGAAGACCAGATCCTCACCGGCGTTCAAAACGGCCAGTATTTTCTGCTCGCCCACCATTGTCGTTTGGTCATTGGATCCGGTTCCATCGTAATTGACCTGCATTTCGTTGACGAGAACCGCCTTTTTGCCGTTTCCGTCATAATCCTCGATGTAAGCGGCGGCATCTTCCCCCATCCCTTCGTTGATGGCGGAAAAAGAGTACTTGCTGGCAATATCCACCACCAAATCGTACTTCACGCCGAAAAAAATGTCCTTGACGAACCATCCGGCCACAAACACCACAAAAACGGCAAGCCAGGTGACCAGTTTATAATGATACCAATAATTATCCCATTTTTCTTTGAACGTTTTGGGGAGAAGGATCTCTTCCTCCTGTTTCGGCAAAGCGTCGACAATTTCCGGATGTTCCGATGCGGCCTGCCTCATTTTCTTAAGCTCTATCAGCTCCTGGAGTTCCCGCTGTTCTTCACTGACTTGATCGTTTTTATTAGACTCCAAAACAGCACCTCCTAAAAAATTTACAAACTATTTGTAAATTTTTTAATTTTCCCTTATTTGCGACAAACCTCTTACCCGAAAAAGGTAAGAGGTTTAAATGCTTACTGGCCCAGCGGCTTCATTGTCGGAAACAGCAATACATCGCGAATGGACGCGCTGTTGGTGAGAAGCATCACCAAACGGTCCAGCCCGAAGCCCAATCCGCCTGTAGGGGGCATACCGTATTCCAAAGCGGTGATAAAATCTTCGTCCACTTCAGCATTGGCACCGGTGGCGCGTTTGGCCTCCACCTGTTTGACAAAGCGTTCCCGCTGGTCGATGGGATCGTTCAGTTCCGAGAAGGCGTTGCCCATCTCCCGATTGTAGATAAAATACTCAAACCGCTCAGTAAAGGCGGGATCAGAGGGTTTTCTCTTGGCCAGGGGAGAATTCTCCACCGGATAATCGTAGATAATGGTGGGCTGGATGAGCTTATCTTCCACAAAAGCCTCGAAAAAGGCGATAAGCACATGTCCTTTGGTAGCGTTCGCCCCTTCTTCCACTTCGACATCGTGGGCCTTGGCGCAGGCTCTTGCGTCCTCGTCGGAGGCCCAGTCATTGTAGTCGACCCCGGCGTATTTCTTCACAGCTTCCACCATGGTCAGGCGTTCCCAAGGGCCGCCCATATTGATTTCAGTTCCCTGATAATTGATGGTGGTAGTGCCACAGACCTTTTTCGTAATAGTGATGTACATATCTTCTATCAAATCCATCATGCCGTGGTAGTCGGTATAAGCCTGATAGAGCTCAATAGAAGTAAATTCCGGGTTGTGAGAGGTGTCCATGCCCTCGTTGCGGAAAATTCGACCCACTTCATACACCCTGTCGAACCCGCCGACGATGAGGCGCTTCAGGTACAGTTCGGTTTCAATGCGGAGATACATGTCGATGTCCAGAGTGTTGTGATGGGTAACAAAGGGTCTCGCCGCCGCTCCAATCTCCAACGTATGAAGTACAGGGGTATCCACTTCCAGGTAACCCAAATTGTCGAGATAAGCCCGCACCTCCTTGAGGATTTGGCTTCTCTTTAAAAAGGTATCCTTCACCTCAGGGTTCACGATCAAATCCACGTACCGCTGACGGTAACGGGTGTCGGTATCCTTCAGGCCATGAAATTTCTCCGGCAGGGGGAGCAGTGATTTGGAAAGGAGAATAATCTTCTGAGCGTGAACCGAAATCTCGCCCTTCTGGGTACGAAATACAAAGCCTTCCACGCCGACGATATCGCCGATATCCCATTTCTTAAAAGCCGCGTATTCGTCGGTGCCAACGTCGTCCCGTTTCACATAGACCTGCATCCGGTCGCTGCCGTCGCGGACGTCCATAAAGCTCGCTTTTCCCATAATACGGCGGCTCATCATCCGTCCGGCAATTCGGACAGCCTGGCCTTCTATTTGCTCGAAACTTTCACGGATATAGCCGTTTTGGGCTGTGACGTCATATTTAGTAATCTCGTAAGGATTTTTGCCCTCTTCTTTTAGGGTGTTCAGCTTTTCTCTGCGGATGCGCAGCAGTTCGCTTAAATCCTCGGTCTGCTCGGCTGGAGTGTTGATCGCGTCGCTCATAGTTTTTTTCCTTTCCCATTTACACTTCTTTAAAATAGGGACAGAGCCTTCGCCCTGTCCCTGCATGGTAATCCTTTTTGCAATATTGTCAGGACGGTAAAAGCCGCTGAAGGCTGTTACATCATAATTTCCAAGACCTCATAGGAAATCACCGCTCCGGAAGGAACTGGGATTTCGACTACATCTCCGATCTTATGGCCTAAAAGAGCCTTACCCACCGGGGATTCGTCAGAAATTTTTCCAAGAGTGGGGTCGGCTTCAGTGGAGCCCACGATGTGGAAGGTCTCTTCATCTCCGAATTCCACATCCTTGACCTTCACTTTGCTGCCCACACTGACGTTTTCAGTGTTCAGTTCGTCGGTATCCAATATCTTTACGTTTTTGAGCATGGCTTCGATTTGCAGAATCCGCGCCTCGATCATAGCCTGCTCGTTCTTCGCTTCGTCGTACTCACTGTTTTCCGAAAGGTCGCCGAAGGAAATCGCCACTTTGATTTTGTCGGCAATGTCTTTCCGTTTGACGGTTTTGAGCTCTTCCAGCTCTTTTTCGAGGTTAGCTAGACCCTCGCTGGTGAGAATCACTGGTTTCGCCATAGTTTCAGTTACCGTTACGGCCCTTTTCCTTAAATAGACCGTTCCTTTCAAAAATTGATTTCCGCCGAAATCCGGCGTTTCCTTTATCTTACTGATTTCAAAGCAAAAGGCGGCCATCCCGCCTTTTTCATCCTGTAAAATCAGTAATGAATTCAGTATAAAGGGCAATGACCATCGGCTTTTCTGCAAAAGTCCGATGGTTATCACAAAACTCTATAATGTTTTAGATTATAGTATATGCCCGTTTGTTTGTCAAGTAAAAGGGTGGGATTTTTTTGTTTTTACACCGCATTCACATTTGACTAATGCCGACAAAGCTTGCAGAAGAGCTCAGCAAGCCAGTGACGCCTGATAGCTGCTTTTACATTACAGCATCCCTTTTACACGTTTTACAATGTTCTCTGAACCTAATCCGAACAACTTCAGCAAATCCAACGCTGGGCCTGACATACCAAAACGATCCTCTACGCCCAGCCGTTTAACGAGGCAGGGACACTCTTCACAAACTACTTCCGCCACGGCGCTGCCCAGCCCGCCGATGATATTATGCTCTTCTACCGTGAGGATTTTACCAGTTTCCTTCGCCGCTTTGACAATAATTTCCCGATCGATGGGCTTGATGGTATGGATATTGATGACTCGAGCATCGATGCCTTCTTTAGAAAGTTCTTCGGCGGCCATCCGGGCTTCATTGACCATCAGGCCAGTGGCGATGATGGTTACGTCTTTACCGTCCCGGAGAGTAATACCTTTGCCCAGTTCAAAGCGGTAGCTTTTCTCGTCGTTGAAAACTGGCACCGCCAAGCGCCCGAATCTCAGATAAACAGGTCCGTCGTGAAGGGCCGCCGCACGAACCGCCGCGTGGGCTTCTACGTCATCGGCAGGATTGATAATCGTCATACCGGGGATAGTGCGCATAAGCGCGATATCCTCGTTGCACTGATGAGTGGCGCCGTCCTCCCCGACGGAGATGCCCGCATGGGTGGCGCCAATTTTGACGTTTAGGTGAGGGTAACCGATAGAGTTGCGGATGATTTCAAAAGCCCGGCCCGCCGCAAACATAGCAAAGGAGCTTGCGAACACCGTCTTTCCGGTTGCCGCTAATCCTGCCGCCACACCCATCATGTTGGCTTCGGCGATACCGCAGTCAAAAAACCGGTCCGGCACCTGCTTTTTAAAGATCCCCGTTTTTGTGGCCGCCGCCAGATCGGCATCCAGTACCACTAAATCGTCTATTTCTTTGGACAGCTCCACCAAAGCGTTTCCATAGCTGTCTCGGGTGGCAATTTTCTTGATTTCAGACATACTTCTCGTTCCCTTCCCTCTTAATCCAAGTCGTTCAGCGTATCTCTCAGTTCCTTGAGTGCAGCTTCATACTGCTCGGCGTTGGGGGCGGAACCGTGCCAGCCCACCTGGTTCTCCATAAAAGAAATGCCTTTGCCCTTGATACTCTTCTGCACGATAACGGTGGGTTTGTCCTTCACCGTTTTCGCTTCCTCGAAGGCTTTCTCGATTTCATCGAAATTGTGGGCGTCGATGGTGATAACGTGCCAGCCGAAAGCAGCAAATTTTTCCGGAATGGGGTAAGGGGACATGACTTCTTCAACGGTGCCGTCGATCTGAAGGTTATTGTTGTCGACAATGGCCACAAGATTATCCAGCTTGTAGTGAGAGGCGAACATGGCCGCTTCCCAGACTTGGCCCTCCTCGATTTCCCCGTCGCCTAAAATGGAATAGGTGCGGTAGCTGTCTCCGGAAATCTTCGCCGACAGAGCCATGCCGCAAGCGGCAGAAATTCCCTGTCCCAATGAACCGGTGGACATGTCCACGCCGGGGATGTGTTTCATATCAGGATGGCCCTGAAGCATGGAGCCAATGTGACGCAGATTTTTCAGTTCGCTTTCAGGGAAAAAGCCCTTGAGGGCCAGCGCTGCATACAATGCTGGAGCGGTATGCCCCTTGGAGAGAACCAGCCTGTCTCTGTTTTGCATCTTGGGATTTTTAGGATCGACGTTCATCTCTCGCCAATAGAGGTAGCTCAAATCCTCCGCAATAGAAAGAGAGCCGCCCGGATGACCGGATTTGGCGTGAAAAGTACCCTCAATAATCCCCATCCGGATTTTGCAGGCAATTTTCATTAATTCTTTTTTCGTCGTTGCATCCATCTTGTGTAACCATTCCTTTCTACATGCCTATGAAACTGATTTTATCCTTAAAACAATTTTTTCTTGTTTTCCATTACATATTCTATGGCTTCCGCCACGCCGTTTTGTCCGTTGGATGAGACTACAAGGCTGGCAGTCACCTTAACATCCCGACAGGAGTTGGACACCGCTATCCCGAAGCCGGCCATCTCTATCATTTCCAAATCATTGTAAAAATCACCGATAGCCGCCGTCTTTTCCAGCGGAATACCAATTTCGCTGCAAAGCCGTCTGAGCGCAGAGCCTTTATTTGCATCCGCCGGCACCATCTCAACAAGGCGTTCCGCCGAATGGACGATGCGCACCCCCTGAATATTCAAGTTCTCTAATTCCCTTTGCAGCGCACCAACCTGGTCTTTTTCCGCCGCAAACATCACTTTAAGCCACCGTTTTGGAATAACGTCTTCTATTCCGCACCGTTCATGGGGTACTTGATATCCTCCGTCGTTTAAATGCCAGCGGATAAAATCGTTGTACACCACGGCGTACAGTGCGTGATCGTCCAATACTTCGATGCCCACCGTTTCTCCAAATATTTGGTAAATATAGGGTACCGCTTTTTTGGCTTCTTCCGGCAGTCCAGTCTCCCAAATCGTCTCCTTTGAAACCGGGTCGTAAATCATCGCCCCGTTGTAGAGTGTCACCGGAACATCGAGTTCCAATTCCTCCAGATAGGGGGCCACAGTAGGGATTGACCGCCCAGTCGCTACAGTAAAAGTCCCTCCGGCTTCCCGGAATCGTCGGATTGCCGCCTTGTCTATCTCAGAAATAGTCTTATCGTCCTGCAACAGCGTTCCATCCAAATCAGAGGCGATAAGGACATCCGCCATACTGACGGACGGCTTAATTCCCGATTCCCTGCGGAGTTTTTCGAGGAAATCCTCAAACACCTCGGGGAGGGGACTGTCAAATTCCAAATACTCCCCCGTTGTGGGATGGACAAATCCGATACTCTTGGCGTGAAGGCACTGGCCATTTAATACCTCCAGCACTTTTTTGGGGCCATACACCGGATCTCCCGCCACTGGATGTCCTATAGATGCCATATGTACCCGGATTTGATGGGTCCGCCCAGTCTCCAGCCGCAGTTTCACATAGGTAAAGGAGCCGTACCGCTCCAGCACCCGAAAATGAGTGACAGCACGCCTCCCGCCGGAAGTAAGCACCGCCATCTTTTTGCGGTCCTGCGGGTGACGGCCCAGCTGGGTCTCAATGGTTCCCTCGTTCTCCTTAATATTACCGTAAACCACCGCGTGATATACCCGGGAAAAGCTGTGACGTTCAATCTGCTCCGCCAACTTTAAATGGGCGTTATCGTTTTTCGCTACAATCAAAAGGCCACTGGTATCCTTATCGATGCGATGGACGATGCCCGGCCGGATAACGCCGTTGATTCCCGAAAGAGAGTCCCTGCAATGATGCAAAAGAGCATTGACTAGAGTTCCGCTCTCATTTCCCACCGCCGGATGAACCACCATTCCCTTAGGCTTATTCACCACCAGCAGGTCGTCGTCCTCATAAACAACCGACAGAGGAATGTCCTCCGCCTCCACATCCAGCGATTTTGGCTCCGGCTCCTTTACCATCACCATATCGCCTACACGCAGCTTGCTGTTTTTAGAAGCAGAGGCTCCGTTGATGCGCACATGCCCCCCAGCAACCAGCTTTTGAACTGCCGAGCGGGTTTTCCCCTCCAGCTTTTCCGCTAAAAAGACGTCGATCCGCTGTCCAGCCTCCAGCTCAATTCGAAACTCACGCACCTTTTGTTTCTCCCGCAGCTTCTTTGTTTTTATGCCTCAGCTCGTAAAACAAAAGGTAAACCAGCAGCATGGCGGTTCCCACTGTCACGCAAATATCCGCGAAGTTAAATACCGCAAAGTTTATCACTTTCAGGTGAACGTAGTCCACTACAAAGCCCCGGTACACCCTGTCGATGAGGTTCCCCACACCGCCGCCAATAATCGTCGCCACCGCGAACAGCACCATGGCATTCTTAATTTTACCCGCCATGACAACGACGATGGCCGCCAAAATAACGATGGCTGTCGCCCAAACCAAAAGCCATTTCTGACCGGCCATCATGCCGAAAGCCGCCCCCCGGTTTTCCACATAAGTCAAATGAAAAATATCCGGAATAATGGGATGGCTTCCGACAGGCTTTAAATATTGGATAGCCAACACCTTGAGAATCTGGTCGATTCCCACCAGCACCGCCGACATCAGCAGCGCAACGTATCTTCTCATTCTTTTTCCTCCCAGCAACAGGACTTGTCTCCACACCATTTTAGCAGCGGCGCAATTTGTATAAAAATACAACAGGACTTTGTCCGCTTGTTTCAGTAAATGAGGGGAATTTTATAGGTTGACGCCATACGTCTTAAAATTTCACTTTGGCATAAGTAGTTGCCGCAAAAAAATTTTGCGGCAACCGGCAAATGATATCGTTCCCCATTATCCGGGATTATCGATTGTTGTTTTTCCCGAACTTCAGCTCCCCAAACTTCTCCTCAAAGGTCGGTTTCCGGGTAGGAGTAAAAGCGGGCTTTGAATTATTGCTCTGCACTTTGTCAAAGCGCATGGTAGAAACTGTTTCATCCGTTTCTTCCACCGTTTCCTCCGTGGCGGAAGCTTCCACAGATTCAGAACTGGTTGACACTTCTTCGGTTACCTCCGCAACAGTCTCTTGTGCCTCCTCTGTTGCCTCTTCTTTAATACCACCCAGCTTGTCATTATAAAATTCCGCTGTTTCCGCATCCATCTCGGGCAGATTGGTAATGACGTTCAGGTGCCGCTTATAGGTAGCAAGCAGCGTGGCCTTAAAGTCGGAAACTTCTTTCTGCATCTTGGCCAAGGTCATTTTTTCCTTCTCGGTCTGCCGCTGGATAGCGCCTATTGTTTCTTCCGCCTGTTTCTGAGCGTCGTAAACCATCCGGTCGGCGCGGTTTTTGGCGTCTGTAATCATCATATCCGCCTTGGTCTTCGCCTCATTCATGATGGTGTTGCCCATCTTTTGAGCACCCAGCAGGGCGTCTTTCAAATCGGATTCTTCTTTGCGGTACTCATTTATTTTCTCCGCCAAAACTCTCATTTTGGCGACCAATTCTTCTTTTTCTGCTTCCAGGGAGGAAATCTGTCGATTTAGTTCGTCGATGTGGTTGTCCACGTCTTCAGGACGATAGCCAAAGGCTGCTTTTTCAAACATTTTCACCGGTTTGCTCATTGAAGTTCCCTCTTTCCCAATAAAATTTCGTCAAAATGCTATTCCTTTATTCATTTACAAAAGCGTCAAATAAAACGCTGATTCTTCCTTTTCGTGTTTCGTGGCCCACCGTGGTCAATCGAAATTTTCCGTAGCCGCGTACCGTGAGTATGTCCCCCTCCTTGAGGAGCGAGGCCCCCTGGCTTTTGTCCAGGTAGTTGAGCGTCACCATGCCGCTTGTAATTAGCTTAGCCGCTTTTTCTCGGCTGAGACCCGTCACCAGCGACACCGACGCGTCCAATCGGAGAGATGCCAGAGTCCCTTTTAATTCCCTAAATTTTTGTACAGCCGTCACGGGCCCATCAACGCCCTGTTCGACTGTAACACCGACACCGCCGACTTTATCGATCTGCGTCGCAACTAATTTTTGAACCCGCTCTTCGGCAAACAAAAATGCCTTGCCGGAAGTAATCACAATGTCCCCGATGGTTTCCCGCTTAATCTGCTGTGCCATCAAGGTGCCCAGAAAATCTCTGTGTGACAGATGATAGTTATCAGGATATCGGAAAGTAAACGCCTTCAAGGGGAAATAATCATCCAACGGCTCCATATGGTCAGGGAACACCCCCAACATCTGTCGCTGGGCCCCGGGAAAACCGCCGTAAAATCGGTACTGTGCTCCGCTTTTACGGACGATGGGTTCCGCCATAGCCTGTTGCTGCTCATTGAGGAAGCTGCTGAATTTCATTGCATCCTGCCTCATCGACAATTCGATAAGATTCCGGATGCCCGCTAAGAAATATTCCCGTTCCTTTTGTTCCTTATCCATCTGCCCTCGTCAAAACTTGTAATATAAAAGACCTATAGGCTGCGCCCCTTTTTAAGGAACACAGCCTTTTTATTCATTCGCTTAGAAGTATACGCCGCTGTTTTCCAGCTCGTCCAGCAGATCGCCCATCAAATTCACATTGGAGGGGGTGATGATGAAGGTGCTGTTGGCCACCCGCTTCACCTCGCCGTTGTTGGCAAAGGCGACGCCGCTTAAAAAGTCCAAAAGCCGTCTCGAGAGCTCTTTGGAAGCGGACTCCAGGTTTAAGACCACAGTGCGTTTCTGATTTAAATGCTCGGCGATGGTCCGGGCATCTTCGAAACGCTCCGGCTTTACCAGCATCACCTGCAATTGAGTGGTAGCGTGAATGTTAACCACTTTGCTGCGGTTCATGTTGGGCATTTCGCTGTAGTTGCTGCCAGTTTCCCGTTTAATCTGGTCAAAATCCTCTATTTCAGGAGCCGGTTCCAATTCATCATCGTACTCGTCGTCATACTCAGTGAACATGTCTTTAAATTTCTGTACCAATCCCATATGTATTCCTGCCTTTCAACAAACTAGTGCGGTTTCGCCGCAGGGCGTTCCCCAAAAATTGCTCGTCCTAAGCGTATTTGGGTGGAGCCGCAGGCGATAGCCTCCCTGTAATCGTCTGACATCCCCATGGATAGAACGGAAAATTCCAATCCTTCTATTTTTTTCTCTTTGCAGAGCAAAAACAGTTCCTGCATCTTTTCAAAGTATAATGTTCCGGAAAACCGAGGCGGAATGGTCATCAGACCCTTAGCTTTCAAACCGGGCAGTTTTGCAATACGTTCCACCGCATCCAAAACCTCTTCTTCGTAGAAGCCGCTTTTTGTTTCCTCTTTGCCGATGTTCACCTGCAATAAAATATCCATCTCCATCCCGCGTTTTTCACATTCCCGGGACAGGGCTTGTGCCAGATGCAGAGAGTCCACCGACTCAATCATACTTACCTTTTCTATTATATCTCGAATCTTGTTGGTCTGCAAGTGTCCAATAAAATGAATTTTGTCCTTGGAAGCCCGGTAAAATGCAGCTTTTTGACAGATTTCCTGCACCCGGTTCTCCCCTAGAAGGCAAATTCCCTCCTGAAGGGCCACATTCACCCGCTCTGGCGGTACCGTTTTCGTCACCGCCATCAAAGCGACGTCCTTTTCCGCCCGCCCGGCGGCCTGAACCGCTTCTTTCACATTTGCCCGAATTTCCTCTATGTTTTGCCGGACGTCCCAGCCAAAAGATTCATCCATTTGCTCACACTGGTTTTTGGTCATATAAATCCTTACCCTTCACAATCACATCATCGTAAAGTTCCAGATAGCCTTCCTTGTTGTCGTAATAAGTCCTGCTGATGACAAAGTCGTCAGTCTCATAGAGCTTGTCCAGCTTGCGAAAATACACCTTGTTCATCGTTTTGATGTAGACACCCATTTCGTCGTCCTTGAACCGGATGGCCTCCTTAGGAACCTTGAGTCCCTTATAGGAGCTGACCAGCACTTCCGCCGACTGCACCCTGGTGCTCAACAAAAAGTCATTGATGGTATCTCCCAAAAAGACAACCTTGTACAGGCCGGACGCTTCATCGAAATCCACCGACTGAACTGTCGCCGGAACCGACTCTTTTTCAGTGGGGAACTGAAGAGTCGCCTTACTTCCCGCTCTCAGGGATTTAGCATGCTCTTCGGAAACCGTTACTGCATAGTACCAGTTGTGGTCCTTCACGATTTTCACCGAAGTAGAATCCGCCTGATACCCCTGATAGAATTTGACAAAATCATTGATCTGTCCCGCCGTCAGGGACTGCATGTAACTCTCTGTGAGGGCTTCCTCCTGCCCGTCTACATGATCGACGAAATAGCCGGCAGCAGTGGAATAAAATGCCTGGGACGTGCCGCCGAGGCCCGCTTTCAAAGAATCCCGCTGATTCATGAGGTTTTGAATCGTCTCGGTGTAATCGGTGCCGCTGTCCATTAAAAGGTTCCGCTTAGCATAAGTCTCTGTGAGCCCTGTGCGGATATCAGAAAGTTTCGAAAAGTTCTCTGTGTCCCGGGAGGTAATCAACCGCTCGCCGTACTCACTGATGGAACTGTTTAAAACTTCTGGCTTGATGATTTCCGAAGCGTCGCCGTTTTGCTGGATTTTCTGGAGAGTCTCCAGGGTCTGCTCCACATTTTTTAATTCCCGCTGCTCGTCAATGGCAGCTTGATTTTGATAAACGCTTCCCAGCTGTGTTTTGGTAGAAACTTTTTCCCCAACCGCGTAGTTGCAGCTGATGATGCCGTTTCCCCCAACAGAAATCACCGTTTCGTCCCGAAAAATAATGCCCTCTACTGGTATGGTATCGTTGACGGTCTGCTCGTAGACCGTCTGGGTAGCATAATCGCTTCCGCCAAACCGGAACATTTGGCAGATCACGTAAATAATAACAAACGCCGACAATACGACGGTTGAAATCTTGATAACCTTATCCGAGTTCAATTACTCCACATCCTCGTCGGCAGACAGAATCGCTATGGGTTTCGACGGGATAATCGTCGATACCGCGTGTTTGTAGACCAGGTTTTGCTTCCCGTCGCAGTCCAGAATCACTGTGAAATTATCGAATCCCTTGACAACGCCTCGAAACTGGAATCCATTGGTTAAATAAATCGTCACAGTAATCCTATCTTTACGCGCCTGATTCAAAAAGACATCCTGCAAATTCAGGTTTTTCATCCATTCATCCCCCTTGTCTCTCTATATATTGAAAATAGAAATAGGTATACAACTGTATATTAGCACAATATGGCGGAATTTTCTATGATTTTTATAGATTTTTCAAAAACTTTTGTAAAGTTTTCTTCCTCGTCCGGATAAATCCAGTGAATCCGTCCGTCCCGCCTAAACCACGTGAGCTGCCGCTTGGCATAGCGGCGGGTACTTTGCTTGAGTTTTTCCACGCATACATTGAGGGGAAGTTCCCCTTCTAGGTAAGGCTTTAGTTCCTTGTAGCCGATAGCCTGAGCGGAGGTTTCCAAAGGCGCGTCAAGCACCCTTCTCGCCTCCTCCAAAAGCCCCTCCGCCATCATCCGTTCCACCCGCAGGTTGATACGGTCGTACAAGTTTTGCCGGTCTTTGTAATTTAAACCGATCATGCAGAATCGGTAGGGAGAATCTTGTTCGTGACTCCGTTTCACCCATTCGGACATAGTGACTCCCGTCAGACGATACACTTCTATGGCGCGGACGATACGCAAAAGATTGTTCTCATGAAGGTTCTCCGCCGTCTCCGGGTCAAAGGTGCGAAGCTCTGAAAGCAAATAGCCATTTCCCTTTTCCTCCGCTTCCCGCAGAAGCTCTGCCCGGAGCGTCTCATCCCCGCCGCTTTCCCCTAGGGTAACGTTGTCAAGCAGAGTGTTGATGTAAAGTCCCGTTCCCCCTACCAGTACTGGGAGTTTTCCTCGACTGTGGATGTCGGCGATGACTTTTTTAGCCGAATGGATGTATTCCGCCAGAGAAAAAGGCTTATCCGGGTCCCAAAAGTCGATCAGGTGATGAGGAACCCCGTCCATTTCCTCAAAGGTGGGCTTCGCAGTGGCGATGTCCATGGTGCGGTAAATCTGCATGGAATCGGCGGAAACCACTTCTCCTCCGTAGTGCTTCGCAACAGCAATTCCTAAGCCGGTTTTTCCCGACGCTGTGGGGCCTACCACCGCCACAAGGGGTATTTTATCGGCCATGGGCAAACCTCCTACACAATTCTTCCAAATAATTTTTCGATTTCTTTTCTGGTATAACGGATCATTACCGGACGGCCATGGGGACAGTACCGGACATTTTCATCCCGGCAAATGATTTTGACTAGTTCCTCCAGTTCAACCCGGCTGTTCTGATCATGGGCTTTGACCGCGCCCCGACAGGCGATCCGATGGAGGATGTCCTCGATGAGTTCCGGGAATTCCGTCTTTCGATTTTGGAGAAGGCTTGCTGTTATTTCCAAAAACATCTCTTTGGCCCGCTCCGGCTCCGCCACCGCAGGCACTGACCGGAGGATCACGGTGAGGCCTCCGAAATCTTCTACGAGAAAGCCGACTTTTTGAAACAGATCCAGCCGTTCCATCACCGTCTCGTGCTCCTGCCGCGACAAAGTAACCGTCACCGGGCTCAAAAGGAGCTGCTTATCCAGTTCCCCGTTATTTTCCTTGAGCTTGTTGTATAAAATCCGTTCATGGGCGGCGTGTTTGTCGATCATGACAAACTCATCTCCCATCTGGGCGAGGATATACGTCCCGAACAGCTCTCCGATGACCTGCATGGGAGCAGCCGTCTGAGGCGCTTCCTGTCCCCCTCTATTATCGTGCAAAACAGTCGCAGTTTCTGTCGTTTTCTCTGGTTTTGTTTCCGGCGACTTTTGGGGAACGAATTCTTCCCCTTCATCGCAGCTATGTAACTCAAATACCGCTCGGGCGTCAGTGACAGGAGGCGGGACAAAATCGTCTGGATCGGGCTCCACGTCAATATTGATGGATTTGGGCTTTTTCGGGAGCCACTGATCTGCCGGACTTATGGAAATGGTCTCCTGCACTGCCGGAACCGCTTCACTGCGAAACGGACTGGCCACGTCCAAGGGTCCGTTGCCAGTCAGAGGGGCATTTGTCCGGAATGCCTCTTTTTGTATGCCCATAGTCTGTTTTGAAACTGACGCTCCCCTTTTCCCCTGCAATTCAGGCAATTTGTCCGAAACAGCTGTCTCTTTTCTGACCAGTGTTCCGTGATCTGCCACCGCACTTTTCACTGCGAAATAAACTGCGTCGAAAACCGCCTTTTCATTGACGAAACGGACCTCTATTTTCGCCGGATGAACGTTGACATCAACCTGGTCAAAAGGCATCTGGAGTTCTAAAACGCAGGCGGGAAATTTCCCCACCATCATGGCGCCCCGGTATCCTTCCTCCGCGGCAATGCCGCAGGTGCGAGTCTTAGTGTAGCGACCATTGATAAAAAAATGCTGCATCGACCGGTTTGCCCGGTGAAACATAGGCTTACCTGTCAGTCCAGTCACTTTGATGCCGTTCAGTTCGTAATCCACCGGCAGCATGTTCTGGGCAAACTCCCTGCCGAAGATGGTGTAAACGGCGCTTATGAGCTTGCTGTCCCCCGGTGTGTGAAAGGCTACCTTGTTGTCTCTTATGAGTTTTACCGAAATCTCCGGATGGGAGAGGGCGATTTTATCAACGATACTGGCAACAGCATTCCCCTCGGTTACATCTTTTTTGAGAAATTTAAGCCTTGCCGGCACGTTATAGAAAATGTCCCGGATGGTGATGGTGGAACCCAGGGGGCAGCCGGTCTCCCGCACCTCCTGGAGCTCCGATCCTTCGATTTTCACGTAGGTCCCCAGCTCTTCGCCGGCGGTTTTGGTCATCATTTCCACCCTGGCCACAGCCGCGATAGATGCGAGGGCCTCCCCACGGAATCCCAGGGTGCCGATCTCGTCCAAATCTCTGGCGTTTTTCACTTTGCTGGTGGCGTGACGAAGAAAGGCCGTGGGGGCATCGGACGGATGGATACCGCAGCCGTTGTCGGTAATACGGATGAAACGGATGCCGCCGTGTTGGATTTCCACCGTGATGATAGTGGCACCCGCGTCGATAGAGTTTTCGATCAGCTCCTTGACAATGGATGCGGGCCGCTCGATGACCTCGCCCGCCGCAATCAGTTCGGACACTTCTTTGGGCAGTACATGGATCTGGGGCATTTGGTTCCTCCTGTTATGTATTATTCCTGACCGTTTAAGATCGCTTTTAATTCGTATAGGGCTTCCAGCGCCTCTCTCGGCGTCAAGCTGTCGGCGTCCAGTTTTTTGAGTCTCCCCAGCGCCTTTTCGTTTTGCTGATCCTCAAAGGAAATCTGGTCGTCCTCCGCCCCGATGTGATAGGTCAGATCTGGTTTCCCGACGCTCATTTCCAGTTCGCTCAAAATGGTCTTGGCCCGTTTGATGACTTTACCCGGCACCCCGGCCAGCTTGGCCACCTCGATTCCGTAACTGTCGTCTGCGCCGCCGCGAACGATTTTGCGGAGGAAAATGATATCGTCCCCCCGCTTTTTCACGGCGATGTTGTAATTGACGACCCCTTCATACTCGTTTTCCAGCTCGGTCAGTTCGTGGTAATGAGTGGCAAACAGGGTTTTACAACCTAAATTTTTCTCCCGGACGATGTATTCTACTACGGCTTCGGCAATGCTCATGCCGTCGAAAGTGGAGGTTCCCCGCCCGATTTCGTCAAGGATAACTAAACTGTTTGGGGTGGCGTTTTGAAGAATGTGGGCCACCTCGCTCATTTCCACCATAAAGGTGGACTGGCCCGCCGTCAGGTCATCGGACGCGCCAACTCGGGTAAACACCTTGTCCACCAATGAAATCGTGGCCGCCTTGGCCGGCACAAAGGAACCCATCTGCGCCATAATAACAATGAGGGCCACCTGACGCATGTAGGTGGATTTGCCCGCCATGTTGGGGCCGGTGATGATGGCGATTTTATTTTTGTCCCGGTCGAGAAATACATCGTTGGGGATAAATGCGCCGTCGGAAGAAATAGCCTCCACCACCGGATGCCGCCCCTCAATAATCTGGATTTCCCCATTAACCGAAAGTTGGGGACAGACGTAGTTGTGGTCCGCCGCCACCTGGGCAAAGGACTGTAAAACGTCCAGCTGGGCCACGGCGGCAGCTGTCCGCTCGATAACAGGCAGCTTGTCGGACACAATTTGCCGGATCTCGTTATAAAGCTCTGTCTCCAGCGCCACCATCTTGTCTGTGGCGTAGAGCACCTTGCTCTCCAGCTCTTTGAGTTCTTCTGTTATGTACCGCTCGCAGTTCACGAGAGTCTGTTTGCGGATGTACCGGTCGGGCACTAGATTCAGGTTCGATTTCGTCACCTCGATAAAATACCCGAACACCCGGTTATAGCTGATGCGCAAATTTTTGATGCCGGTAATGTCTTTTTCTCGTTGTTCGATGTCGGCCAAGTACCCCTTAGCGTTTGCATGGATGTCCTGAAGCTCGTCCAAATCGCCGTTATAGCCCTTTTTGATGACGCCGCCGTCTTTTAAAGAAACCGGTGGATCTTCCACAATGGCGCTGTCGATGAGTTGGCGGATGTCCGATAGTGTGTCCAGCTGAACGTCCAAATCCCGCAGAAGCGCCGACGAAAAAGTCCTCGTCAGCTCCTTCACCTGGGGCAGATGGGAGGCAGTATAAGAAAGCGCCTGCATCTCTCGGGGATTGACTGTACCGTATACTACCTTGGTCATCAGCCGCTGCAAATCATAGACACCGCTCAAGGCCTCCGCCAGTTCGATGCGATCGATGCTTTTCTCAAACAGCTCCGCCACCGCGGCCTGCCGCCTGGTGATCTGCGGGATGTTTGCAAGGGGCTGCTCCAAATATTTGCGAAGAAGCCGTTTTCCCATGGCGGTTTTCGTCTTGTCCAGCACCCAGAGAAGGGTTCCCCGCTTCTCCTGGGTGCGAATGGTCTCGGTAAGTTCCAAATTCCGGCGGGCAGTGAAGTCGATGGACAAAAACTGCTCTTCGTTATAAGAAGAAATACCGGTGATCCGGTTGATTCCTTCCTTCTGAGTCTGCCGCAGATAGTTTAGAAGGCTCCCCACCGCGTAAACAGCAAATTCCTGGTCCTCCAACCCCAAATCGGAAAGGCTCGTCTTTTTAAAATGGGATAGGATGGTCTTGACACAGGCGGATGCCTCGTACTCTTCGCTGTCCACCGGGTCAACGACGCAGTTTAATTTCTGCTTGAGAAATTCTCCTGCCTCCTTGCAGTCAAAAAATTTCTCATTGACCAGCAGCTCCGCCGGCGTAAATTTCGACAGCTCGTTGATAATGCCCCGCTCCACCGACTCGTCCCGGCTTTCGGTAAACAGCACTTCGCCTGTTGAAATATCGGCAAAACAGATGCCAAAGCCCGTTATGTCATAATAGACGCTGGCGATATAGTTGTTTTCTCCTTCCGGAAGCATACTTCCTTCGACGATGGTTCCCGGAGTCGTAATGCGGATGACTTCCCGCTTGACGACACCTTTTGCCTCATAGGGGGACTCCACCTGTTCGCAGATAGCCACTTTGTAGCCCTTTTCCACCAGCTTTTTGACATAAACGTCGCAGGCGTGGTGCGGCACTCCACACATAGGCGCCCGTTCCTCTAGCCCACAGTCCCGGCCGGTGAGGGTTAGTTCCAGTTCCCGAGACGCCGTCAAGGCGTCGTCGAAAAACATCTCATAAAAATCGCCCAAACGGTAAAAAAGGATATAATCCTTGTGCGCCTCTTTGATTTCCTTATACTGCTGCATCATCGGAGAAAGCTTGCCCACAATGAACGCCCTGCCTTTCAAAAAATGTCAATCCAAAAAAGAAGAAAAGAGGGCCGCCAAAATTTTTGGTGACCCTAGCTTTTTAAAGTTTAGTGGCATCCGCCGCAGGAGGAACAGCTGCCGCTGCACCCTGTGGGGATTTCACAGGTTTCAGGGTCTTCGCCATTGACGCACATCGTAAGGATGGCGTTCACCTGCTGCATGATCTCGTCCATTTCCTGCTTGGCGATATTGTACTCCATCATGTTCTTGTTGCCCATGACTTCAGTGTAAATGTTCTGCAGCTCCTCGTTGAGGACTTTGAGCTTTTCGTCGTCCCGCTCGGTTTTCTGCATCTCGTTATTCATGTCCAGTCTTTTCAGGTTAAACTTGCCGATATCGTCCTGCAATGCGGAATCATTATCGCAGGCAGTCTGTGCTTCCCGCAGTCTTTTGTATTCGGCGCTTGCCTGAATCTCTTTGCCCATGTCTCTTGCCATTTCGATCAATTTCATGTGTTCTTTTCCAGCCTTTCTATTCTAAAACGCATAGCGTTTTGATTACTCGTTTACAAGCTTTCCCCGGACGGAACGATTATTGGCGGAAACGATTTCCACCATGGCGAACTCCCCCACCAAAGAAGGATCCCCTTCAAAGTCAATAATTATGTTATTTTCTGTCCTGCCGGCCAGCAGATAGTCGTCGTGATCACCCGTCCGTTCAACAAGTACCCGATAGGTTCTGCCCACGCAGTCCCTGTAAAGCTCGTCAGTGATTTTCCGCTGAACGTCTAAAAGCTCCTGAAACCACTTGGATTTTTCCGACGCGGAAACGGGGTCTTCCATAGATGCTGCCTTTGTTCCAACCCTTTTGGAGTAGATAAAGGTAAAAAGCGATGCATACCGCACCTTTTGAACCAGATTAATCGTCTCCAAAAAGTCCTCATGGGTTTCCCCGGGAAAGCCCACGATGATGTCCGACGAGAACATCACGTCCGGAATTTTTTCCCGGGCGTAATCAATGAGAGAAAAGTATTCCTCGGTGGTGTAGTGCCGGTTCATAAGTTTCAAAATCCGGTCGCTTCCCGACTGTACCGGCAGGTGGATGTGGTTGCAGATTTTATTGCACTCCGCTACCGCATCGATCAGTTCCTTTGTACAATCCTTTGGATGGGAGGTCATAAATCGAATGCGGAAGTCCCCTGGGATGTCGTTCACCGCCCGCAAAAGCTCCGGAAAGCTTAAATCGTTGTCCAAATCTTTGCCGTAGGAGTTGACGTTCTGCCCCAATAGCATAATTTCCCTGTATCCCGCTGCCACGATCTCTCTCGCTTCTTGGAGTACGTCTTTGGAACTTCTCGAACGCTCCCGGCCCCGCACCAGCGGCACTACGCAGTAGGTGCAAAAATTGTTGCAGCCATACATGATGGGTAGGCTTGCCTGTATTTTACCCAGCCGCCTAACTGGTATTCCCTCTGCAATGATACCATCAGAATTTTCGATATCAAAAATCCGTTGGTGCTCTGTCAATGCCTTGCAAAAAATCTCCGGAAACCGGTAAAGGGCGTGCGTGCCGAACACAAAGTCCACCTGAGGATAGCTTTTTTTAATTTTTGCCGAAATGTGCTCCTGCTGCGCCATGCAGCCGCAGAGTCCTACAAGGAGATTTTCATTCCGCGCCTTGCAGTGGGAAAGCTCCCCCACAAATCCGAACACCTTTTTCTCGGCGTTTTCTCGAACAGCGCAGGTATTATAAAGTATCACGTCGGCGGCGTTTACGTCATCTGTAAAGCCAAAGCCCATCTCTGATAACATACCCATAATTTTTTCGCCGTCGTTCACATTCTGCTGACAGCCATAACTGCGCACCAGTGCCATGGGAGACCGATGATCGCCGTATCGCCTCAAAACCAATTCCGCGCATTTTTTCATAAACTCAGCTTGGCGGGAATATTCTTCCTGGCACAGCACCGCCCGTTTTTTTTCCGACAAATCCCGAAACCTCCGCAGACAAAATAAATAGGAACAATTTTTCTCAATACTCTAAAATAGTATCACTTTATGACGAAAAAGGCAAGAAAAAATTTGTGAATACAGTCAAAAGATGGTGCAGGTTGACTACTTTCGTAAATATAGTGATCTCTTAGACAAACCAATGCTAAAATCATTTTGATGGCATCACTTGAAACAAAGCAGACACATTTTGCTCCGGTTTCAAAGATAGAAAAGCCGCCTATTAAAGGCGGTTTGTCTATCGGATGGATTTGACTGCCACATTTGGAATCTGCTCTTCCACTTGCTTAGGAGTAACGATGTCGGTGCCATCCAGCATCACCGAAGCGCTGCCGGCGGCCACTGCGTAAGTAATCGCCTCCTGAGGAGAATTCCCTTGTTGCAAACTGTGGATGAAACCAGCCAGCGTCGTATCCCCAGCACCGATGGTGGATTTCACGCTGACAGAGAGGGTACTGAGCCGGTATCCACAGTCTTTTGTAACGTAAATGAGCCCTTTTGAACCCAAACTCACCAGGACATGGTCCACATAGGAAGACAATGTCCTGCAAAGTTTGATAATCGACTGCTCAGTTCTCAAATCACTACCGCACATCTGTCTAAATTCTACTAAGTTTGGCTTGATGATAAAGGGTTGCAGTTCTTCAATATCCTGCATCTTGAAAACCGCGGTATCCAGGGCCAAGGCAACCCCTTTCCGCCGGAAGGATAAAATATATGATTTATAGGCTTCCGGAGTGATGTTGGGAGGCAGGCTCCCGGCGAAGACCAGCAACACGTTGCCGCAGCCATCCATTTCTTTTTCTATGCGTATTTTAAGCTGCTTCATGGCATCGGCCGGCACCGGAAAACCGGCCCTGTTGATTTTGAGAACGCGCCCGTCCGGTATAATGAGGGTCAAATTTTCACGGATGCAACCAGGGATGGTTAAAAAGTCATAGTGTACCCCATCTTTTTGAAGCAACGAAGTGAACAGCCTCGAATTATCGTCACCACAGATTCCCAGTGAAACCGACGGCGTTTGCAGGGATGCCAGCACCCTCGAAACATTGATGGATTTTCCAGCGGCATAAATTTCCTCCCGGGTGGTCTTATTCGGCTCGGAAAAGTCCATAGTTTCGGTCCAAAGTGTTACATCCAGTGCCGGATTGACGGAAATGGTAATAATTTTGTCAAACATACAAACGCCCTCCTGACAAAAATAAATCGGAAAAGTACCAAGCCGATTCGTATTTTTTTCTCTATTTATCAAAAATGCAAATCACAGTACCTGAATATTTTATTCTGCATTATTTTCCCCAACTTCCAGTTCGGGATGTGAAAAGTGTTGCTCGCGCAGCAACTTTTCCAGTTTGTCGATGCGGTGCCGCATCTGGCAAAGTTCCTGGGAAACAGGATCAGGAATATGAATCTGATCCAAATCTTCACAGATTCGTTTTCCGTTTTGTTTAACGACCCTGGCCGGGACGCCTACGGCGGTGGAATCAGGTGGAATTTCCTCTAAAACTACCGCATTAGCGGCAATTTTCGAATTGTCTCCCACTTTGAAAGGTCCTAAAATCTTCGCCCCGGTTCCCACCAACACATTTTTCCCCAAAGTGGGATGCCGTTTTCCTTTTTCTTTACCCGTTCCACCCAAAGTCGCCCCCTGATAGATTGTACAGCCGTCGCCAATTTCGGTGGTTTCGCCGATGACGACGCCGCTGCCGTGGTCAATAAAGACTCCTTTGCCGATTTTAGCCCCCGGATGGATTTCGATTCCGGTCAAAAAACGGGCGAACTGGGAAAGAAAGCGCGCAAGAAAAAACCACTTATGACGGTATAAAAAATGCGCGGGACGATGCAGCATAATAGCGTGCAGTCCCGAATAGAGCATAACAATTTCAAATGAATTACGGGATGCCGGGTCGCGTTCTTTGATGGCCCGGATATCCGCTCGGACTCGGTCTAGCATAAAAACCACCTTTATAAAAAACTGTGTAGGTTGTAACACCACCGTTTGGAATGTCGTTGTTGTAATCTTATTTAACTACGTTTTCCATTTCTTGTCAACTTTTGGATTCTTGCTGAAATACAACAAGCAAGGCAGGGGCAGCACTTGTGCCCTCTGCCTTGCTACTATCATATGCAGATAAAAAATATTGGCTTTGCAAATCCATTAACCTTATTTGTCGGAGCTGAACTGCGCCCGGTTTTTCCACAAATACTCGCCCCCGGACAAAAGGGTAATGGCTGCCGCCATCCAAACTAAAACATTGCTGATAAGGGCAATGTCCACTGTAAAGGAAGAAACTTCACAAATAGCTGACAGGCAGAGAACCACAACGATAGCCGCCATTGTCATAGCTGTCTTGAGCTTACCGAGCTTGCTCGCCGCAATCACCGTCCCATTATCTGAGGCGACCAGCCGCAGAGAGGTCACCAAAAATTCCCTGGCCATCATAATAATGACCGCAATAGAGCTGGCAAACCCCAGGTCAATAAAGGCGATCAGCGCGGAAAACACCAGGATTTTGTCAGCCAACGGGTCGAGAAATTTCCCAAAGTTCGTGATGAGCTGATGCTTCCGGGCCAAATGCCCGTCCAACGCATCAGTGCCCGAGGCCACGGCAAAAACGATAAGTGCCCAAAGATAGTGCCACGGAATAAAATCCCCCAGCAGGAAAAGTAAAAATACTGGAGCCAGGATTATTCTGACGATAGTCAGCTTGTTGGGTGTGTTCAAAACGGTTCACATTCCTTTCCGAATGGGTGGTGTAGCTCTAATCCTCCACGACAGAGCCGATCAAATCTAAATCCAAGGTATCCTCCAGGGCGACTTTTACAAAGTCACCGACAGACAATTTTTTCTCGGAAGTGAAGAAAATTTTCCCGTCGATGTCAGGAGCGTCCGCCTCACTGCGGCCAAAATAGCACTCGCCGAACCGGTCGAAACCTTCGGTGACTACTGTCACCACCTGGCCCACCTTCTTTTCGTTTTGCTGAGCCATAATGTTCATCTGTTCTTCGGTGACGATTTCCGCCCGGTGGATTTTCAGCTGTTCATCCAGCTGGTCTTCCATCTCAGCGGCAGGAGTTCCCTCCTCCGGCGAATAGGCAAAACATCCCAGTCGGTCGAACCGCATATCTTTGACAAACTGACAAAGTTCTTCAAACTGCTCCTCTGTCTCACCGGGAAAACCGGCAATCAGCGTTGTGCGAACGGTAATGCCTGGCACTTTTTCCCGCACTTTGCTGATAAGCCTCTCGATACTCTCCCGGTCGCCGGGACGGTTCATCTCCCGCAAAATCTCTTTGTTGCAGTGCTGAATCGGGATGTCAATGTATTTGGCAATCTTCTCTTCCGATGCCATTACGTCTAAAAGTTCATCGGTAATCCGTTCCGGGTAGGCGTAAAGAACCCGAATCCACCGAAAGCCGTCGATTTGCGCCAATTTTTGTAGTAATTCATGTAGTTTATACTCACCGTACAAATCCTGCCCATATCGAGTGGTGTCCTGGGCTACAACGATTAGTTCTTTGACGCCGCGGGCCGCCAAAACCTCCGCCTCTTTGACGATACTTTCCATAGGGCGGCTGCGGAATCTTCCTCGAATGGAGGGAATGGCGCAGTAGGAGCAGCAGTTGTCGCAGCCCTCGGCGATTTTCAGGTAGGCGTAAAAAGGCAACGTCGTCAGCACCCGATCACCCTCCAACGGCAAATCGGTTTTTTCCCCGTAAAGATAGACTTTTTCGTCCCGCATGACCCCTTTGATGGCGTCGACGATTTTGTCATTTCCGCCGATGCCGATAATAGCATCCACTTCGGGCATTTCCTCTGCGATTTCATCCCGATAGCGCTCTGCCAGGCAGCCAGTGACAATGATCTTTTTGATGGTCCCCTCTTTTTTCAGAGTGATAAACTCGAGGATATTCTCAATGGCTTCCTGCTTGGCGCTCTCAATGAAGCCGCAGGTGTTGATGATCACCACATCGCAGTTACCGGAATCCGGTTCCAAAACATATCCGTCTTGTTTGATTTTATGGAGCAGCAGTTCTGCATCCACCTGATTTTTGGGACACCCCAGCGAGACCATCCCCACCTTGATTGGCATAGTATTCCTCCATCTATCTCTATTGCGATTTTTCTGTTATTATGCGGCTATTCTTCTTTTAGAGAGGCTTCTGCCTCGTCCACGGCCTGAATCACGTCGCCGTAATCGTGTCCTAACCGCATGAGGGCAGCAATAACCTTATTCCGCCCCTTTTCGTCGCCAAGGTAGCGAAGATATTTTCGCTCGATCAGTTGTTGCAGGAGATTTTCATCCGGCTCCACCAGCGAGATGGCCTCAACAGCAGTCTCCCGGTCGATGCCCTTCAGCGCCATTTCCTGCAACGCCCGGCGTTCTCCCCGCTTTTTGACAAGAATCAGGTGCCGGGCGAGCTTTTCAGCGTATTTGCGGTCGTCGAGAAAGCCCAATTCTTCCATTTTATCGGCGATTTCTTCCGCCAAATCCCTGTCAATGTTCTTTGAGAGCTTATCCACCAAATCCTTGCGGCAGTGATCCCGGTACCCCAACAGGTAGAGAGCCCGCTCTTTGCCCCGACGGTAGTCGGCGGCCCGCTGGACCTTTTCCTGCATTTCTTCGGTTACTTCCATCCCTTTTTTCAGGTGAAAGTCGGCGATGATTTCCACGTCTATAATCGTCCAGTAGGCCCCATCCAACTCAATTTGGTAACGGGTGCCCTGCTTTTTAAAAATATCAGTGATGACCATTATTCAAAGTCTTCAAGGTCGGCCTCCACGTCCAAAACAATGTCGGTGAGGGCATCAGAACTGCTGGGAGCAGGCGCTTTCGGAGCTGCGTCCACCGTCACATCGGTTCCCTTGCGAATTTCGATGTTGCCGCCCTTGGCCCCTTTGGACGGAGCAAAAACCAACTTGTCCATATTATCCCGGATAATCTGCTCCACCTCGGCGGAAACCTCCGGGTGTTCCTTCAAAAACTGCCGGACTTTTTCCTTGCCCTGACCGATCCGCTCGCCTTTATAGCTGTACCACGAACCGGACTTGACGATCACACCCAGCGCCGTTCCGATGTCGATGATTTCACCCTCGTAGGAAGTCCCTTCTCCGTACAGCAAATCAAAGGTGCACTCTTTAAAGGGAGGAGCCACCTTGTTTTTGACCACTTTGCACTTTGTCACATTGCCGATAATTTCGTTGCCGTCCTTGATTGCCTCGCCCTTGCGAACGTCGATGCGGACAGTAGCAAAGTACTTGAGCGCCCGTCCGCCGGTGGTGGTTTCGGGATTGCCGAACATGACGCCGATTTTTTCACGAATCTGGTTGATAAAGATGGCGACGCAGTTGGATTTGCCGATGATACCGGTGAGTTTTCTCATAGCCTGAGACATCAGTCTGGCCTGAAGGCCCATGTGGCTCTCGCCCATCTCCCCTTCAATTTCCGCCTTGGTAACCATAGCGGCGACCGAGTCGATAACGACGATATCAATAGCCCCGGAACGCACCAGCGCTTCGGTGATTTCCAACGCCTGTTCGCCGGTGTCCGGCTGAGAAACCAACAGCCCATCGATGTCCACACCCAAAGCCCCTGCGTAAACTGGGTCAAGGGCGTGTTCCACGTCGATAAACGCGGCTGTTCCGCCGGCTTTCTGAGCCTGAGCTACCATCTGAAGGGCAACGGTTGTTTTACCGGAAGACTCCGGGCCATAAATTTCAACGATTCTTCCCTTCGGCACTCCGCCTACGCCCAGCGCAATGTCAAGGCCCAGAGAACCGGTGGGAATTACGTCCACGTTGAGGGTAGTCGTCTGTCCCAATTTCATAATGGAACCCGCGCCGTAAGCTTTTTCGATCTGGTCAATGGCCGTCTGTAAAGCCCTCATCTTTGCAGACTGTTTTTCGTCTGCCGCCTTGCTGTCCACCGCTGGTTTTGCTTTCGCCATATCGTTACCATTCCTTTCAAACGGCGCTTAGGCCGTAATCTTCAACAAAATCACAGTTTTTCCCCGTGATGCATCTTATTATACCATTGTAGTCCGGGATTTGGCAAATAGATTTTAAGGATGCTGCCGCCAGCAATTCCGACACCGCATTCTGCTGCCCTTCCCCGATTTCGTAGGCCAGCATGCCTCCAGGACGGAGCCTTTGAACATAGATTTTCGTCAGCTCCCGGTAAAAATAGAGTCCGTCTTCGTCCCCATACAGCGCCTCTGCCGGTTCAAATCGTACTTCCACTTGGAGCTCAGCCATATCCTGCCCCGTCAGATAAGGCGGATTGGATACAATGAGGTCAAACGGCCCTTTGACCGCCTCCAAAGCAAGCGCGTCCCCTAACAGGCATTCCGCCTTTGCGCCAAGTCGCTCGTTGTTCTGCGTAAGGTAGCAAAATGCCGCCGGAGATTTCTCCACCGCTGTGACCTGTGCATCTGGCCGCTCCAGCGCAACGGTAAGTCCAATGCAGCCACTGCCACTGCACAAGTCAAGTACCTTAGGAGCAGACAGCGGCTCTAAAAACCGCAGCGCCTCCTCCACCAGCACCTCAGTGTCGGCACGGGGAATCAGCACTCCTTCCCCAACCAAAAAGGGCCGCCCGAAAAAATCCCATTCTCCCAACAGATACTGCAGCGGGTAATGCTCACATCTTCTCGTAACGATATCCCGGATTCGCTTTATTTGCTCTGGACAGGCCATACGCTTAACACCGGTCAGGATTTCACTGTAGCTTACGTCAAACACCTGCCGGACAATTTGCTGCGCCTCGAAATCCGGCGCTTCTACGAAATCACTTAAAGTATTTTTTGTTTCTATATATACTTTTCGTAAATCAATTTCTTCCCGATTTACCACTTATCTTCGCCCTCGACTTCCGGCAAAACCGGCTTCATTGAAGCAATCGCCACTTCGATCTGGTCGTCATCCGGCTCGTTGGTGGTAATCCGCTGAATCTGCAATCCGGGGAAGGAAATAATTCTCGTAAAGAGGTTGTCGTACCGTCCCGCCAACCGGATAAGCTCATAAGCGATGCCCACCACTATCGGCAACAGAGCGATTTTCAGCACGGTGCGGACAAAAGGATTACTCCAGGTGACTATCGAAAAAATCAGGATGCTGAGAATCAGCACGATGACGAGAAAACTGGTGCCGCAGCGGGGATGGAACCGTCTTTGTTTGCGGACATTCTCCACTGTCAGTTCTTCTCCCGCTTCGTAGCAAAAAATCGTCTTATGCTCTGCTCCGTGGTACTGAAACAGCCGCTTCATATCGGGAATGCGGGCGCAGAGGGAGAGATAGGCAATAAAAATAACAATTTTTATGAGTCCTTCAATGAGCGATAACCCCCACCGGGGAACAAAATCCCGCATTAGCCCTACCAGCCAGGCCGGCAGAAACATAAACAGCCCAATTGCGATACCAAAGCCCAGAATGGAGCTGATAACCATCACGACTTTCATCAACCCGTCTCCGCACTTTTCGTCCAGCCATTTCTCGAACTTGCTCTGGGGTTCCTCATCCTCGATGCCCTCGGTGGAAATCTCTGCCGATTTCATCAGACACTTATACCCATCGACCAGACTGGCAATAAAGGTAAAAATACCGCGGATAAAGGGCACCTTGGAAATCTTGCTGGGAGTTTTGTTGTCCCATTCCTCTAGGTGGATGGTCTTGTCCGGCTTGCGGACCGCCATGGCAGATCTGCGCACACCGCGCATCATCACGCCTTCCAGCACCGCCTGTCCGCCAATGGATGTTTTAAAATTTCTGCTCATTGATTTGATAATCCTTTCTATTTATAAGAAATAGCGGCATTCGCTTCTATATCCTCTTCCGGGTTATGAATGGGAATGGTAATGATCACAGTCGTCCCCACATTTAAGGTACTCTCAATGTCGATCGAGCCGTGGTGCATGGAAATGATTTCATTTGCCACTGCCAGTCCGATGCCAGAACCCCTTCGCGTATGGTTGGCCTTAAAAAACTTGGTCTTGATCATGGGCAGGTCGTCAGGACTGATGCCGCAGCCGGAATCAGCGACGGTAATCATGATTTTTTCGTCCCGGGCAAAGGCGTCGATTTTTACCCGCCCACCCGGGTCGGAATATTTAATGGCATTGTCGATGATGTTGATGAACACCTGTCTCAGCCTATTCTTGTCGCCGTAAATCACCGGCAACATCTCCGGCTCCTCGTAGATGATTTCGATGTTGTCCCGCTTGGCCTTTTCTGCGTACATCAAAACCGCCTCGCCCAATTCTGCCAACAAATCCATCTTCTGGAATACAAGGCTGAAGCGGCCATTTTGGATACGGGAGAAGTCGAGAAGCTCCTCCACCATACCGGAAAGCCGTTCCGTCTCAGCGCTGATGACCCGCATTCCCTTTTTCATAGTGGCCAGGTCGTAATTCTCGGTATCAATGAGCGTTTCAGCCCAACCCTTGATGGCGGTCAGCGGGGTCCGCAGCTCATGGGAAACCGAGGAAATAAACTCGTTTTTCATCTTTTCGCTGTTTTCCAACTCGTCCGCCATAAAATTGATGGTTTCACAGAGCTCGCCCACCTCGTCGTTGGAAACTTTCTGGATCCGGCTCTTGAAATCCCCTCCGGCGATTTGCCTGGCGGCGGTTCCAATGTCCCGCACCGGCCGGACAATACTCTTTACAAACAAAAGTCCAGAAATCAGCACCAGCGCCAACACTGCTACCGCCACAATGCTGATTCCCATAATCAGCTGAAAAATCATGGCGTCAACATTTTCCAGAGACACCACAAACCGCATGGCGGAAATCTCACTGTTGACCACGCTGACCATCTGGGTGACCGCCATAATTTTCTGTCCGTTGCTGAGCCTGCCCACATAGTAACCGGTGCCGTCTGGCGCGCTGAGAGCCTCGTTATAATCGGGCATCCGATCCTTTTTCTGATAGGAAAACCCACTGGACGTCATGGATACATTTCCGTAAGGGTCGATTGCCATAAGTTCAACGAAGTCCTTGTCCGGAAACGACTCCACATAGTCTCGCATCGAGGTATAAAAGCTGCTGTTAGAGGCGTTTTCTGAGTATTGGAGTACAGTGCTGGAAACCGAATTCGCCCGGTATTTTAACGACTGCCGCACCGAAGAATAGTAAAAATTATGGATGACAAAGCCGCTGCCGGTCACAATAGCCAGCAGAATAACAAAAATTACAGCAAAGCTGTTGATAAACCAACGCTGGGCGATGCTTTTTAAAGCCACCGAACGCACTCCTTCTTTGTTCCTGTTGATTTGACACGAAAAACTCCGTCAGGCTCCCGACGGAGTTTTGGAGCCGACACACAGCAGTATCTGTCGGCTTTCATTTATTTTGCGTCAGGGTCTCCCCACTTGTAGCCATAGCCCCAAACCGTCTGGATGTACACCGGTTCGGAGGGTTCGTCTTCTATTTTGATGCGCAGACGCCGGATGTTGACATCGACGATTTTCACGTCGCTGTAATAATTCTCGCCCCAGATTTCGGTGAGAATTTTATTCCGGTCAAGGGCAACCCCCTTGTTTTTGAGAAGGAGCTCCATGATTTGGTACTCCACCTGGGTAACATCGACTGGCTTTCCGTTTTTCGTCAGAGTCCGGCTCTTTTGATTGAGGACAAAGGGCCCGCTGGAAACCACAGAGGTTTCTTTCACACCGCCGGAAGCCATACAGACCCGCCGGTAAACGGCGTCCACCCGCGCAACCACCTCGGACGGGCTGAAGGGTTTCGTCACATAGTCGTCCGCCCCTAGCATCAGGCCGCCCACCTTATCCATCTCCTGGGTTTTGGCGGACAGAAAGATGATGCCCAAGGTCCCCGACTTCTCCCTAAGCTTTTTACAGACGGTAAATCCATCGATACCGGGCATAGTGATATCCAAAAGCGCGATGTCGAAGTCGCCGTTTTGCTCGTCGTAAACGCGAAGTGCATCCTCGCCGCAGTTTACGTCTACCACGGTATAACCCGCCCTTTGCAGGTTAATCACCACAAAGTCGCGGATGACATCTTCATCTTCGCAGACTAAAATTCGTTTCATTGGAAATCCCCCTTTTTGGCTTAACGTATCAGATGATCCTGCTGAAATACTCCTTTACCTGAGGGATGGAAATTTTCAGCGCTGAATCCGAGTCGGGAATCTTTGCAAGGTAGACAATCTGCCCACGGGTGTCGATCAGTTCATAATCGTTCGACACCTTCTCGCTCACCCATTCGCTGCGGGTGGCCACTTTTAAATATAGAAGCGCGCTGGACAAAGGATCCTGCCCCATATGGTATTCGTAAAACAGGATTTCGTTTTCCTGTGTAGTTTTCTGGGCGCTCACTTTGCCGATCCAGTTTTCCGGGAAGGTGAGCATATATCCCAGCGGAGAATTGACAAACGAGGACTGAATCCGCTCATACTGCCCATCCGCAAAATGGTACCAGTCGGTGAGATACAAAGGGCTCGTGCTGCTTTCTGCGTATCCCGGAAGCGGGCGGATCCCCGGCACCTCGATGACGCCGTCGTTGCTCAAATCATAGCAGGTAGCCAAGGGGACCCGATCCACCGGGTATTTTTTCGGCACCTGGCCATCATAGGTCCAATTAATAAGCTGTCCTTTGTCCCTGTCAAAGGACAAAATCTCAGTGGTCATCAATTCACTGCCTTTATAGCCGTCTAAATAGACCGCTTCCTCTCCCTGAGCCATGTATCCTTTCAGGATATTGGTATAACGAGTGATTTCCGGGTTGACCAGTGCCGATCCCGATGTCAAAAACCGTCCGTTTTCATAGCTGTAGAGCTTTGCCCAGGTTTTGACCTCGGACTCGGGGTTTTCCACAAGGAAAATATCGTCTTTCCCGTCTCCGTCCAGATCATAAAACCCTTTGGCCTGGTAATTTTGCGAAAACACTGTGTTCAGGATCTTGCCGTCAAACTGCATCACCCGCAAAAGATGGCTGCCGTCACCGACGAAGTTGAGGCCAATGGCCAAAAGAGGCACACCTGTCCCTACGTTGAGGATGGATACATCTTCTATCTGGGTACCGTCCAGTACCAGATCGTACATAGACTCCCATTCCCCATCCAGCTTGTCGAGCACCTTCATGCGGATGGGAGCTGCGGCAGAAGAGGCTGTAGCCGGTTGAAAAAATACCACTGCCTCATCTCCGGGCTCGTCGTCTAAATTGGTCAGGAGAATCGCTGAACGGTTCTCCCCACGCTGGGGGTAAACCAGCTTGATGCTGTCTCCCTGACTATCCTTTTTCAGGGCGAGCCAGATGTCGTTTTGTTCATCGGAAAGCCGCGGCGGCCTCAGCAGGCCGTCCACGTTTCCTCCACCGTAAGTACAGCCGCTGAAAACAAGCATCACCGCAAGGATGCCGCTTAACCATCTTTTTTTCACGGATTCACTCCCCGTTAGGTTTAACCAAAATCTATCTTTCACTGATAGGTGTATACAGTTTCTTTTTTACAATGGACTTATAGGCGGGACGGATGATTCTGGAGCAAGTCATAAACTCCTCGATGCGATGGGCGCACCAGCCGCTCATGCGGGAAACCGCAAAGAGAGGGGTATACAGTTCCACCGGAATTTTGAGCATCCGGTATACAAAGCCGGAATAAAAGTCCACATTGGCGGAAACCACTTTTCCGTCTCCTTTTTTCTCCAGGAACACCTCGGGGGCCAGCCGCTCGACGCTCTTTAAAAGCTCAAATTCATCCAGCATGCCCTCTTTCTCCGCCAGTTTCTGGGCGCTGTCCCGCAGGATGACCGCGCGAGGATCGGAAAGGGTATAGACCGCGTGGCCCATGCCGTAGATGAGGCCAGTGCCATCGCCCTTTTTCTTATCCATAATCTGACGAAGGAAATCCTTGACTTCCTCATCGCTCTCCCAGTGCTTGACGCCCCGTTTGATTTCTTCAAACATCTGGACGACTTTGATGTTGGCGCCGCCGTGGCGAAAACCTTTCAGTGAGCCGATTGCCCCCGAATAAGCGGAATAGGCATCGGTACCCGAAGAAGTCAGCGCCCGGCAGACAAAGGTGGAGTTGTTTCCGCCGCCGTGCTCCGCGTGAAGCATCAGGCAGGTGTCGAGAAGCAGTGCCTCGTCTTTGGTGTATTCCCGAGTTGGGCGCAAAGTGGACAGGATGCTCTCCGCCATGCTCTCTTCCGGGCGCAGGGGATGATAGTATGTAGAAGCGTTGTCGTAATGCCCGATTTTCGCCTGATAAGAGTTGACCATGATGACTGGCATCCTGGCGATAATGTAAAGAGCCTTTTTCAGTTCCCCTTCCAAGGTGTTCTCATCGGCAAAATCGTCGTAGGAATAGAGGGCGAGAATACTCCGTCCCATTTTATTCATGATGTCTTTGGAAGGAGCCTTGATAACCATATCCTGAATAAAATCTGTGGGCAAAGTCCGGGCCTGGGACAGGACCATCTTAAAAAATTCCAACTGTTTTTTGTCGGGAAGGCTTCCGAACAGCAGCAGATACGCCACTTCCTCATATCCAAAGCGCTGCTCTTCATTGCAGGCACTGACCAAGTCACGAATATTGACACCACGAAAGGTCAGTTCACCGTCCACCGGCTGCTTCTCCCCCTCGTTAATCACATAGCCGTGTACGTTACAAATCTGGGTCAGTCCCGCTAAAACACCGGTGCCGTCGCTGTTGCGCAGCCCTCTTTTGACATCGTACTTTTCGTTCAGCGCAGGGTCGATATAGTTATATTTCTTGAACTCCTCGAATAATGTGTTGAGAGATTCCTTTTTGACGAATCCGCCTGCCATACCTGCATCACCTTTCTCTTTTCAAATTGTCGCATCGCCCTCTCAGCTGCAGCCAACGTTTTATTTTGCTGCAAAATAAAGGATCCTATTTTTTATCATATGACGATGCGATGCACTTTTTTCCATTACAATATAGATAGTTTTATTGTATATCGCCACAGCCTCAAAGTCAATACAAACTCTCAGGGATTCACAAACTATTAAAAGACCTCGCGGTCGAAAAGGAGGGCTTTTCTATGAAGCGCAAACTATGGAAGGTACTGATATTCTGCGGGGCGTTTATCCTGCTTCCCGCCGCCTCACTGATGCAGCAGCAAGTTTACGGCGAGGCTTTTTTTAACCCGAGTTCTACCCCCGCTTTTTCTTTCCGTTTTGAAGGGACAAACTCTCCGGCTTTCAGTAAACCTTCCCCCGAAAGCGGTACATCATTTGTCCATCCAACCGATTCCGCCGGACAGGAAGCCCCAAAAACACCAGAAGCCTCCACCTCTTCCCTAACCCTTCCTTCGGTCTACAAAGTGCTGGACAAAGATAGCGGTAAGGTATTGGAATTGTCTCCTGAGGAATACATTACCGGCGTGGTAGCGGCGGAGATGCCCGCGTCCTTTGAGCCGGAGGCCCTCAAAGCCCAAGCGGTAGCAGCCCATAGCTACGCCTTACGGCAGATCGGCCTCCAGCTGAAAAATCCAGATGATTCCCTGAAGGGCGCCTACCTTTCCACTGATCCTGCCCATTTTCAGGCCTACCTCTCGAAAAAGCAGCGGGAAAAACGCTTTGGTGCCAATTTTGATACGCAGGAAAAGAAAATTGCTGATGCGGTAAACACTGTTATTAGCCAAATACTCGTCTACGAGGAAGAGCCCATTGCGGCCGCTTTTCACTCCATCTCTTCTGGCAAAACCGAATCCGCCCAGACAGTTTGGGGCAAAGAAATCCCCTATCTCGTCCCAGTGGACAGTTCCATAGACCGGAACAACGACAAATGTAAAACCATTTCCAGTTTTACCGAAAAGGAATCCCGATCCATACTGGAAGCAAACTGCAAAGATACCGATCTATCCGGAAATATCAACGGATGGATTCAAATTGGTTCCCGCTCCGACTCCGGCACCGTGCTGGACGCGACGGTGGGCAGCGTCAAAGTGAGTGGCCGAGACATCCGCACCTGGTTTGACCTTCCCTCCGCCAACTTCAGTGTTGAGACAACTGAAGACAGTCTTTCTTTCATCACATACGGCTACGGCCATGGAGTCGGCATGAGTCAGTACGGAGCAAACGACATGGCCAAGGAAGGCAAAACCTATCAGGAAATCCTTGCCCACTACTATCCCGGCACTCAGCTTAAAATTCTGGCAGACGCCTCCTAAAATTCAAAGTTCCTTCAAAATATTCCCGATATTTTTCAGTTGTAATCCCTGCTAAAATGATGTATAATCGTTGTCAATCAATTGATTTTATCACCAGGAGGACATCGTGCAGAGGATTTTAGGATATATGAGAAAAGCCATCCAGGAATTTGACCTTATTCAGGACGGCGATAAAATCGCAGTAGGTGTTTCTGGCGGCAAGGACTCTATGGTACTGCTCCGGGGGCTTCATCTCCTGAAACGATTTATCGGTATCGACTACGATTTGGTGGCTATCACATTAGATCCACAGTTTAACGGTGTTTCCGGAAATTATGAACCGGTCCGGGAATTGTGCGAAGAAATGGGCATCCTTTATTATCTAAAGCCCACCGACATCGGCCAAATCGTCTTTGACATCCGAAAGGAACCGAATCCCTGTAGCCTCTGCGCCCGGATGCGCCGCGGCGCTCTTCACGACGCCGCCATTGAAATGGGCTGCAACAAAATTGCGTTGGGACACCACTATGATGATGTAGTGGAAACTTTTATGATGAATCTTTTTAACGAGGGCCGGGTCGGCTGCTTTTCTCCAAAATCTTATTTGTCCCGCAAAGACTTATGGATGATCCGTCCCCTGGTGTTCGCCCCGGAAAAAGAGGTTCGCAAGGCGGCTGCCAAATGTGGGCTCCCCATTGTGAAAAGCAAATGTCCCGCCGACGGGCATACCTCCCGCCAGCAGATGAAGGAATTTCTGTTAGAGCAGGAAAAACAAAACGGCGGTTTTACATACCGGCTGTTCGGTGCCTTGCGCAGAAGCGGTATCGACGGATGGGGATACACCGGAAAAAGTGCCCGCCAAAAAGTTGACAAATGAGGGAAACTCCGATATGATGAATGCGTTAAAGCCCATGAGAGAGGAACAAAACCGGAAAGGATGCGATAAAATGGCTGCAAGAAAAAATGAAAATCAGCAGACAGCACAAAAAAATGAATCCCTGCTTCGAAAACTCACTAAAATGTCTACAGTGTCCCTGATTCTTGGGGTTCTGACCCTGCTCACCGGCATGGCTTACCTCGTTTACCGCTTTTTCAGCGAACGGGCTTACCGGGAAAAATGGAAGGACTACGACGACTGCGGATTGATGTAAACGAATGCCTCACTTTAAAGTCGGGGCGTTCGTTTCTAAAACAAAAAGCGGGAGCATATGCTCCCGCTTTTTTATTTGCGCTTTTCCAAATTTTTGATAATCATCTTTGCCGCCTTATACACATCGCCGCAGCCCAGGGTGATAATTAAATCCCCCTCCTCGGCGTTCTCCGCTACGTAATCGGCGATTTCTTCAAAGGTGGGGAACCACTGGCAGCCGGGGATCTTCTCAGCCAGCTGACTCGCGTAAATATTGTAGGTATTTTTCTCCCTGGAACCCATAATCTCCGATAGAACCACCTTGTCGGCGATTTGCAGTACCCGGGCAAAGTCATCTAAAAGCATGGCCGTACGGGAATAGGTAAATGGCTGATGCACCGCCCATACCCGTTTGAATGGCAATGCTTTTGCCGCCTTGAGCGTGGCCTCGATCTCGGTTGGATGATGGGCGTAATCGTCGGCAACAGTGATACCGTTTATTTTAGCTAGCACCTCGAACCGCCGGCCAGCTCCGTGAAAAGAGTCGAGTCCCTTGGAGCAGTCCTCCGGCGAAATGCCGGTTGCAATAGCCGCAGCACAGGCGGCAATGGCGTTTAAGATATTGTGGTCACCGGGCACGTGAACGGGCATCGTGCCCAAGTTTTCCTCACCATGCATCAAATCGAACTGCATATCGACTCCGCCCAGGTGCTCAATGTTGGCGGGATAATAGTCGTTGATGCTGGAGAACCCGAAGGTGACGATACGATGGCTCAGTCCCTCCACCGCTTTCAAGGTGTTGCGGTCATCACCGTTCACAATCAAAAGCTTGGTGGTCTTTTCTGCGAATTTCCGGAATGATGCGATAATGTTATCTAAGGTCTTAAAATAGTCCAGATGGTCCTCGTCGATATTGAGGATAATCGAGACATCCGGGTACAGTTTCAAAAAAGTGTCGACAAATTCGCAGGCTTCACACACCATGTTCTTGCTCTTGCCCACCCGGCCGTTCCCGCCGATGGATGGCAGCTTACCGCCGATGACGCAGGTTGGGTCGGCTCCCGCATCCAGCAAAATCTGGGTCAGCATAGAGGATGTAGTCGTTTTTCCGTGGGTGCCGCTGACGCAGAGGGTATTGGGATACATAGCGGTCAGCTCGCCTAAAATGACGCTTCTCTCCGCCACCGGCAAGCCGCTTTGTCTGGCCGCGATCAGCTCGGGGTTGTCGTCCATAATGGCCGCCGTATGGATGATCAGATCGGCTCCTTCGATATTCTCCGCCTTCTGTCCCAAGGTGACGGGGATTCCCAATCCCCGAACCAGCTTCAGGGTGTCTGTCTCGTTGTTATCGGAGCCTGTAATGTAGTACCCCTCGCTGTGGAGGATCTGGGCAATCGGAAACATGCCGGAGCCGCCGATGCCGATAAAGTGAATATGTTTTTTGTTGTCTAAAAGCATAAAGATGCCCTCCGATTCTCTAGGATCAATCTGATCTATGTGAAATGAGTGGCCTGAACGACGGATGAAATGCGTTTACCTCTCCTATTTTATCGTAAAGGAACTAGTTCAGTCCACTGTCATTATTGCCAAAGATTTCATCCATATACAGCCGCAAACGCATCTGCTCCGGCTGTTCCAGGCCGGGATCCCGCTCCAGCAGTGCCTTAGCCTCCCCTTGTGCCGTCCGAAACAAAGCGCTGTCCTCTAATAGGTCGGCGATACCCAGCTGGGGCAGCCCGTGCTGCCGGTCGCCGAAGAAATCCCCCGCCCCGCGGAGCTTCAAATCCTCCTTGGCGATGACAAAGCCGTCGGAAGTCTCCTTCATTACCTGAAGCCGCCTGCGGTTTTCCTCTCCCTCGTTGTCTGAGACGAGGATACAGTAGGACTGGGCGTTGCCTCTTCCCACCCTGCCCCGCAGCTGGTGGAGCTGGGACAGTCCGAACCGCTCAGCGTTCTCAATCATCATAATGGTGGCGTTGGGAACGTCCACCCCCACCTCCACCACTGTGGTGGAAACGAGAAGATGGATTTTTCCCTCCTTGAAAGCGTTCATGATCTGGTCCTTTTCGTCGCTCTTGAGCCGCCCGTGGAGCAAAGCAACCTTGTATTCGGGAAAATAGTTTGTCTGAATGATCTTCTCATACCGAACCGCCGCCATGAGCTCCGAATCGCTGTCCTCGATAAGAGGGCAGACGATGTATCCCTGATGCCCGGCTTCCAGCTCTTTTTTGATAAACCCCAGCGCCCTTTTCCTCTTGTCAGAATGAACGGTAAAAGTCTCCACCTTTTGTCGGCCTTTAGGAAGTTCGTCGAGGACGGAAATATCTAAGTCCCCGTAAACAATTAGGGCCAGAGTCCGGGGAATGGGCGTGGCCGACATGACCAGATGATGAGGCCGTTCTCCTTTTTTCACAAGCTCTCCCCGCTGCCGGACACCGAACCGGTGCTGTTCGTCGGTGACAATGAACCCTAGACGTTGAAAAACGGTGTCCTTTTGCACCAGAGCGTGGGTTCCCACGACTACATCATATGTTCCGGCAGCAATTTCTGCCCGTAAAGCGTCTTTTTGCTTCTTGGTGAGAGAACCCGTAAGCAGGCACACCTTCATCTCCAGCGGCTCCAGCGTCTTTTTGAGCGTGGCCTCATGCTGGGAAGCTAAAATCTCGGTGGGAGCCATAATGGCTGATTGAAAACCTCCTTTAAACGCCGCGAAGCACCCGGCCGCCGCTACCATAGTCTTGCCGGAACCCACATCACCCTGCAACAACCGGTTCATGGGAACTTGTCCTGACATATCGGAGAGAATTTCCCCAATGGCGCGCTTCTGCGCCCCAGTCAGCTCAAAGGGCAGCGAAGCGTAAAAAGGCCCCATGTCAGGGTCTTTAATCTGCACCTCTGTACTGCCCTTATCCCGCCCTTTTAAGAGCAGGAGGGACATGCTCAGCAAAAACAGCTCCTCAAAAGCCAGCCGGTACCGCGCCCTGTCGTAAGCGTCCTTCCCTGATGGGAAATGGATCGTCCGCACCGCCTCCTCAAAAGGCATCAGCGAATGTCGGGCCGCCACTTCCTGAGGCAGAATATCCTCTAAAAGTCTTCCCCAGTTTGCAACCGCTTCTTTGACGTTGTTGACAACCATTCCGTTTGAAAGGCCCTCCGTCAAATTGTAAACGGGCCGCATGACTTCCCCGTCCTCGGCGCGGATGAAGGAACTGAGAGTCAGCTGATAGTTGCCGCCCATGGTGGAAAACTTCCCGTGAAAAAGGTAGGTCTCCCCCACTTTCATGTCGTAATAGGCGTACTCGTTGTTGAAAATGGTGAGCATCACGTTGGAAAGCCCGTCGGTTAAAAGCAGCTTATAAAGCACCATATTTTTCCGAATGGGAGCGGGAGTGAGTTTTTTCAGTACTTTCGCTTCGATGACAGCAGGTTCCCCCGGAACGCACTCCGCCGCCAGTTTGGGGCTGGTGTAATCGACATAACTTCGGGGATAAAACCGCAGCAAATTCCCAACCGTCCGGACGCCCAGCTTTTCATAGAGCTTTTCCCGCTTACCGCCCACGTTTTTTAAAGCCGTCACTGGATCATTGAGATGAAAAGCCACTTTGCTCCCTCCTTTCCCCACAATAATAGGCGTGAGGTTCCCCCCACGCCCCTATCATCCTGCGTTTTTATTTTCTACTCTACCGAAACGATATAATAGTATACAGGCTGTCCGCCGTTGATCAGATTGATTTCAACGTTGTCGCTGAGTTTCGAGCGAAGCAGCTCGTAGGCCTCTGCCGCCTGATCGTCGGAAATATCCGCGCCGTAGAGCACCGTGACAAAGCTGCTGTCCTTTCTCACCATAGACTTGGTGAGCTTCAAAAGAACCCTGTTCAGATCCTTATCAACGAATGAAAGCTTGCCGTTTTCCATAGCCAGCAGTTCCCCGGCCTTGATATTGTGGCCGTCAAAGTCGCTGTCCCTCGCGGCAAAAGTGATTTGTCCCGTCTGGACTTTGTCCAGCGCCTTTGTCATATTGACCCGGTTTTCGCTGAAGCTCACATCGGGGTCAAAGGCGAGCATAGCGGAAATTCCCTGAGGAATGGTCCGCGTCTGCAAGACACAGACGCGCCGGTCGGCCAGTTTTATGGCCTGTTCCGCTGCCATAATGATATTTTTGTTGTTGGGCAGGACGAAAACCGTCTCCGCCGGAGTGGCGTGGATGGCCTTTAAAATGTCTTCGGTGCTGGGATTCATGGTCTGTCCGCCGGTGACGATATTATTCACGCCCAAATCCTGAAACAGGGCCTGCATCCCAGCGCCTGCCGCCACCGCCACAAAGCCGTAGGGCATCTCCGGATCCACGGGCTGATAGGTGTCGTCTTCCTCCAGCTGTTCCGCCTCCAAAACCTGAGCAGAATGCTGTTCTTTCATGTTTTCAATCTTTAAGTTGGTGAGCATGCCGAACTTGAGAGCTTCCTCAATAGCGTCCCCGGGATGATTGCTGTGGACGTGGACCTTGATAATCTCCTCGTCGTCCACCACCACGACGCAGTCGCCGATGGATTCCAGATACGCCCGGAGTTTCAGCGGATTATCAGCGTTTTTCTTTTTGTTGACAATATATTCGGTGCAGTAGGCAAACTTGATGTCGCCGCTGGCTTCGGCGACAGCAGTGCGCTTCACTTGAGCCGGTTTCGCCGGTGCGCCGCCCGAGGGTTTCACAACCTCGCCGCCCTGGAACACCCGGAGCATAGCGGTAAAAATAACCGTAAAGCCCTTGCCTCCCGCGTCGACGACGCCTGCTTTTTTCAAAACCGGCAGCATTTCTGGCGTTTCCTCCAATGTAGCTTCCGCCTGGTTGACGATGGCTTCAAATACTTCCAGCGCATCGTTTGTTTGCAAAGCAGTTTCCCGTCCTTTTTCCGCCGCCACCCGGGCGACGGTGAGGATGGTGCCCTCGGTGGGCTTCATTACCGCCTTATAGGCCGCTTCCACACCGGAAGTCAGCGCTTCTGCCAAATCGACGCCATTGGCCTCCGTCTTTCCCTTGAGGCCGTTTGCAAACCCGCGAAACAGCAGAGAAAGGATAACGCCGGAGTTTCCTCTCGCCCCTCTTAACAGAGCGGAGGCCGCGGTTTTGGCCGTCTCCTCCACGGTGGGCTCCTTTAACAGTTCCAGTTCTTTCACCGACGCGCCGATGGTCATAGACATGTTGGTTCCGGTGTCGCCATCGGGGACAGGGAACACATTGAGCTCATCCACCTTCTGCTTCTGGTTTTGGATATCGTAAGCCGCGGATACGATGGCATCCCTCAACAAACTTCCGTTAATCACTGATTGTTGCACTCCTTAAGCCAGAGCGCGCGTCACACCTGCGCCCTGCAAATAAATTTTCTCACGTACCGGCACAAACGGCCACAGAGGGTCGTTTTCCGGGAGTTTTCTCCCTAGCAGGTGCGCATGCCGTCCACAAAGACATTGACGTTTTGTACCCGGATACCGGTGATATCCTCGACGGTATAACTCACTTTGTGGATGATGCTTTTGACGATGGCAGAAATATTGGTTCCATAAGTTACGATGATATGGAGGTCGATGACGAGCTTGCCGTTGCGGGTGCGGATTTTGACGCCTTTTGACCCGTCGTGATCCCGGCGGAACTTGCTCAAAAATCCCTGAGCTGGATCGGAAACCGCCATGCCCGCCACGCCAAAACAGCTAGTTGCCGTCGCGCCGACCAGGTTGACGAAAAAGTTTCTGGAAATATCGATCGTGCCCAAATGATTTTCCATTCTTACCATTGTGATACCCCCTCTTGCTGTGTACGTTTTCCTTTGTATGATGGAAACTGAAATTATTTTGTTATCTTTAGAAATGTTTGGAATGATATTCCTATTCAATGTACAGTTTAATCAAAATAAGCCTGTTTGTCAAGGGAACACCCCGATATTTTGCCCGCATAAACCGTTCTTTAGATGCATAACAATAGTACCGTGACAACAAAAGAAAGGGTGATGGACTTGCGGACACATTTGCGGCGGCGCTTTCAGCTTAGGCGCCTGATTATGGGAATATGTTTTGCCCTGGCCCTGATGATCGGGACCGGCAGTATCCTGAAAGCGCTTCCAAAGCTGACAAGCTTTGGACAAAAACTGGGTGTACTGTCTGCGGTGATGGCTCTGCCCGAAGGCGCTTACGGACTGCTGGAAGGCGATTCTCCACATGAAGTCACACTTTCGGCGAACGAAGAAAATCCCGTCTCAATCCTGGAGCCGACCGATGATAAGCCTTCCGATCAGGAACCGGCCTCCTCTGAATCCGCGGTCTCAGATACAGGCACAGAACCGATCCCGGAGCCAGAGATCCCTGACGAAAACAAAGCGGTTTTGGTTCATAAGACCTACACGGCCGCTCCTTCCAATATATATATTCCACTGGAAAACGGATTTATTAAAAATTGTACTTCCCATAGTACCGCAGAAATTGAAGAAGCCATTTCCAAGCCCCCCGCCTTCACTATTGAAAACACCGACGAGCCCCAGGTGCTCATCATGCACACCCACACCACCGAGAGCTATCTTCCTTTCACCGGCGAGTACTATGACAAGACCTACAGCTCCCGCTCCACCGACAACACCAAAAACATGGTCGCTGTGGGAAATAAAATCGAAGAGGAATTGAAAAAAGCCGGCATCGGTGTCATCCATGACACCACCCAGCACGACTACCCCTCATTTAACGGCGCTTACGACCGGTCGGTAATCACCGTACAAAATTACCTCAAAAAATACCCGTCCATTAAGGTAGTTTTGGACGTTCACCGGGATGCCATCGTCTCGGGCGACACCGTCACCGCCCCCGTAGCCGATGTAAACGGCAAAACCGCCGCCCAGGTGATGATCGTCAACGGCTGCGCTAACGACAATATTAATTACCCGAACTTTTTCCAGAACCTGAGCTTCTCGGCCGCCCTGGAAAACCAGATGGAAGGCGACTATCCGGGTCTCACCCGTCCCGTACTTTTCGACTACCGCAAATATAACCAGCATTTGACCACCGGCTCCATCCTTCTGGAAGTAGGCGGCCACGGAAACACGTTAGAACAAGCAACCTATTCTGGTGAATTAATCGGCGCTTCTTTGGGAAAACTGTTAAACAGTTACAAACAATGAGGCGGTCTGCAAGAAAAAGCCCGTCAATTACTGACGGGCTTTTTACTTGCATTCTCCGCCGGACAGGACGTGAAACGATGAACCGCACCTCTATGAGGATCCTTTGGATCGCCTTTTTTCTGACTCTGATAATCTTAGGCACCCTGGCCGGACTAACCATAGCCGCATTCAATACTCAATCTGCCATGACGCCTATGGATGCGCCCGCCTCGGCGCAAATCGCAGAAGACGGAAGCTGCTACCAGTTTTCCTTTTTCGGACAGCATTTTACCCTTCCCCGCTTTCCGGTCAAAGAGGTGGAAGACGTTATCAACCGGTACCCAGTACTCATTCCAAAATCCATTGTTTTTTTCACCTACGGGGCAGATTTCCTGTCAGACTATTTGGAGTAGACCTCCAGAAAGGAGAAATAATGATGCCTGAACTCAGCAAAGACGAGCTCCGCATGTTGGACACCCAAATGGGAAAAGAGCAGATGCTCATAGAAAAGTACAAAAACTACGCCCTTCTATGTAAGGACCCCCAGCTTCGCACCAAATGCGAACAAATGGCCGCTCAGCATCAGACCCATTACCAAGTGCTGCAAAGCCTGCTTCAATAGGACGAAAGACTTTGTCTTCTGCATCTATTGTGTACTCTTCCCGTTGACATATCCCATTCCCAGAAAGGATCGTTTTATATGGATATCAAGCTGGATAACAATTGTTACGACGAAGATATGATTACTGACGCCCTCCAAGCCGAAGAGGAAATGACTTCCCTCTACAACCATTTCGCCAACAAATGCGCTACCGTGAACGTTCGGAGCGAGTTCCTCAATCTCTTAAACGACGAGCATCAGCTGCAGATCGAAATTTCCGACGAAATGCGTAAAAGGGGATGGAATCTACATTAAAGAGGCGTCTTGACTTCTTTTTAAAATCTCCCTATACTGAAAGAAAGACTTTTGGGACGGGAGGAAACTATGAAAAAACGTGTGCTCCAAATCGGCTATATTCTCCTGCCTGTCTTCCTTTTGTCCCTGTTTTTTCTGACGAAAGATTTTACTTTATCCCTGTCCTACTTCCTTCCAAACTGCCCTTTTTACCGCTACACCGGCTTTTATTGTCCCGCCTGCGGCAATACCAGAAGTGTCCGCGCCCTACTTCGGGGAGATGTTATTTCTGCACTGCAATACAACATTGTCCCTTTGATTTTACTCATATTGGGGCTTTTTCTCTATGCCGAACTGGGCACCGCTCTTTTCGGAACACATAAGACACTCCTTCCGCGCAAAGGTCTCTTCTGGATCGTTTTCGGCATTTTGATGGCCATATATTTTGTGGGCAGGAATTTTTTTCTGCCGCTGCCATGATCACAAACCCATCAAATATTATAAAAATAAAAGGCACGAAGCTGATGCTCCGTGCCTCTTTTATCTCCTCTAATAAGAGGAATATTGATAATACTGTGCCAACTCGGGATAAGATGCAAGCAAGGCGCCCAAAAACAGTACCGTGCAGATCGCCAAAACGATTGCAATAGCACACATGATGATGCCAGCAATTGCCATACCTCTGCCGTCTCGGTTCTGTTTAATGGATACGATACCAAGAATCAAGCCGACAACTCCAGCTACAAGAGATATGTACCAAAGGCAGCAGGCAAACACAACAGAAACGATTCCGAGAACCATCGAAGCGATTGCAAGCCCTTTGCCTCCCTGCGGCTGTACCGGGGGTTGGTATTGGTTCATTTCATCCATGAGTTCATCCTCCTTTTAAGCGAAAATCCATTTCGCTTTGATAATCTTATCATAGCATAACAATGTCTTTTTTGCAATAAATATTAGAAATATTATGAAATATTAATAACCATTTTATGACGGAATATATTACGAAACTTTATTTTTCAATGCCCTGTTGCGATTAGAAACAGTCAATCAATTATATTTATGCCGTGCATATCCTATGATATTCGTGAAATGCTATAATTATCGTCTTTCAGAATCGCATATAGGTTATTGCCAAAAATTTTCCTAATTTATTATGAAAATTATGGGTTGCGTCAAATTTAAAAATGATTATTGACAAGCTATAAACGATTTGATATAATAGACAAGCGTCATAAAACGACAGTAAACGAGCCACTAGCTCAGCTGGCAGAGCATTTGACTTTTAATCAAAGGGTCCGGAGTTCGAATCTCCGGTGGCTCACCAAATGAAATCCTCATCCAATAGGGTTGGGGATTTCATTTTTTTAAATCAGGCTTGACTTTTTCCGAAGATTTTGATAGAATAAAATTTATGAGAGCCACTAGCTCAGCTGGCAGAGCATTTGACTTTTAATCAAAGGGTCCGGAGTTCGAATCTCCGGTGGCTCACCAGTAAAAAACAGACCGTATCATGATACGGTCTGTTTTTTCTTTTCAAACATAGAAAACAATTTTTACGGCTGGTAACTTTGCCAATTTGGGGAAATGCTAATAATCCAAGCTGGAAAAAGGGTTGTTAATCTTGCCAATTTCCTTGACAACCTATGGGAAAAAGAATTATACTAAAATGTGTTTTTATGTGCTAATCTGAATACATTTAGAATAGAAAATGAGTAAGGACCATTTTGTTCTCGAAAGGATGAACGTTTTGCAGACAAAATTAGACGGCATCCCCATCAACTATATCGCTGAAGGACTCCAAAACGACTGCGATGAAGCGGTTGTTCTTCTCCACGGCTGGGGCTCCAACATTGCGCTTTTCAGGCAGATGGTAAATCATCTGGCCCAGTACCGCCGGGTTTACGCCCTTGATATGCCTGGTTTTGGGGAAAGTGGCGAGCCGCAGAGTCCTTGGAGCGTCGACGAATTTGCTGACTGTGTTTTGCAGTTTATCGAGTTTTGTGGCATTAAAAAAGCCGTTTTGTTGGGACATTCCCACGGCGGGCGGGTCTCTATCAAGATCGCCAACCGGAGAAAACTTCCTTTTGAGCTTACAAAGCTCATTTTAGTAGACAGCGCCGGAATTCTTCCCAAGAAAACCCTAAAAAAGCGGTTTCGGCAGCGGTGCTATAAAATCGGCAGAAACGTCCTCAGCATCGAAATCGTACAGAAGATGTTTCCAGACGCTTTGGAAAATCTTCGCAATAAACACGGCTCCGCGGATTACAAAAGTGCCACGCCCCTCATGCGGCAGTCTTTGGTAAAAGTGGTTAACGAAGACCTGGAACCGCTACTTCCAAACATCAAGCAGTCCACCCTCCTCGTATGGGGAGAAAATGATACAGCCACCCCTTTGAGTGACGGCAAGCGAATGGAAGAACTCATTCCCGACGCGGGACTCGTCATCGTCAAAAACGCCGGGCATTACTCCTTTTTGGACCAGTGGGGCACCGTGTGCCGGGTACTGGACTCCTTTTTGGGTATCCCTCTCAATTCATAACTGAAAGGAAACGACGCCAACAATGGAAATCGTTTTTCTAATTTTGCTTCTTATGGCCTTTGCGGTCAATTTTACCATGCTGTGCCTGTATTATTTGCACATGTTTCAGCTCAATTCCTATAAGCCTCATGAGCAGCTCAAATGGCTCAAAGGCAATTTTCTCCCTGCCGTTGTAGGCAGAAATCTGGGGGCCATCGTCACCATTCCCCTGCTTTTGTTTTGTGGTCCCATCGGTCAGGGTATTTCGTTTCTGGTCTTGGCGATCAGCGCTTACCTGAACCGTCCCAAAAAGGCCAAAAAACCTTTGGTTTACACCAACCGGATCAAGCGAATGCTCATCACCCTGGGTGTCCTGCTGTGTTTTATTGTTGCAGCCGCCGCCCTTTTGGGCCAAAGCTGGGGAAACGGTCTGCTCCTGCCCATCGCACAGTTTTTCGCTTCTTTGTTAGTGCTGCTGGCAAACCTGATTAACCGCCCGATTGAACAATCCATCAACAACTGGTATATTAACGACGCAAAACAGATGATCCGAGAAATGTCCGATCTCAAAGTCATCGGCATTACTGGCAGCTATGGTAAAACCAGTGTCAAATTCTATTTAAACAAACTGCTCTCGGCAAAATACAACGTTCTCATGACCCCCGAGAGCTTCAACACCACTTTAGGCGTTGTCCGGACCATTCGATCCTCCCTGAAGGCCACCCATGAGATTTTTATCTGTGAGATGGGCGCGAAAAACATCGGAGACATCCAGGAAATATGCGATATCGTTAAGCCAAATTATGGAATCATTACTTCCATTGGCCCTCAGCACTTGGAGAGCTTTAAATCCATTGACAACGTCATCAAAACAAAGTTTGAGCTGGCGGACGCCGTTCCCCAAGACGGCATCGTTTTCCTCAACAATGACAACGAATACATTCGAAAGCAAAAACGCTCGAAGAAAACTGTTGCCTACGGTATTGAGGAGACCGATAGTGATTACCGTGCCTACGACATTCAGGTATCCAGCAAAGGCTCTTCCTTCAAAATGACGGTGGACGGCACGGACTACACTTTCCTGACGCGCCTCATCGGTGCTCACAACGTTTTAAACATCGCAGGAGCTATTGCGGCAGCCCATACCCTAGGTGTTCCAATGACGGATCTTGTTCGTCAGGTTAAGGCGCTGGAAAGCGTTCCTCACCGGCTCCAGCTCATCAAAGGCAGCCAGGCGCTGATTATTGACGATGCTTATAATTCTAACCCCAGCGGTGCCAAAGCGGCCCTCGATACTCTGTCCGCTTTCGAAGGCTTCAAAATCCTCGTTACCCCCGGCATGATCGAGCTGGGTGAAAAACAGGACGAATGTAACCACACCTTCGGTACCCAAGCCGCTTCCGTCTGCGATTACGTAGTGCTCGTAGGCGAGCGGCAAACCAAGAGTATCTACAATGGCCTCACCGATGCCAAATATGAACCCAACAAAATCATCGTGGCTCCCAATTTGCAGGAAGCCCTAAAATCAGTAGAAAACATCAAAACAGGCGGCCTTCAGAAAATTGTCCTGTTAGAAAACGACCTTCCAGACAACTATTAAAATAGACATTAACCGCGAGAAAGGACTGTATCATCTGTGAAAATCAAAATTGGAGTGTTTTTCGGCGGTCAAAGTGTGGAGCACGAAGTATCCATTATTTCCGCCTTACAGGCGGTGAACAACTTTGACCGCAACAAATACGATATCATCCCCATCTATATTACCAAAGGAAATGAGTTTTACGTCGGAGAAAATATCGGTGACATTGAAGCTTACAAAAATATTCCCGCCCTGCTTAAAAAGAGCCAGAAGGTGATTCTGGTCAATGAAAATGAGAAGCTGAATCTAATTAAATACCCCATGAAAAAGTTCGGCAGTAACATTTACGACTACATCGATATCGCTTTTCCCATCGTCCACGGCACCAATGTAGAGGATGGTGCCTTGCAGGGCTATTTGAAAACCCTCCGCATTCCCTTTGTGGGCTGTGACGTGATGTCGTCGGCCTCCGGAATGGATAAATACGTGATGAAAGCCGTCTTAAAGGACAACGACATCCCGGTTCTGGACTGCTGCCGCAGCGACCGACGCCACTATCAGGGGGACACCACTGCTTTTCTGGATAAAGTGGAGGCCCTTATCGGCTATCCCGTAATCGTCAAACCCATTAATCTGGGCTCAAGCGTCGGTATACGCAAGGCGAGCGACCGAGAAACTTTGGAGGATGCCCTCGATTACGCCTTCCAGTTCGCAAATAACGTGCTGGTGGAAAAAGCCATTATAAATCTTCGGGAAATCAACTGCTCTGTCCTGGGTGATTACGAGGAGGCCATCGCTTCTGAATGTGAAGAGCCCATCAGTTCCGACGAAATCCTGAGCTATGAGGACAAATATCTGTCCGGGGAGAAAAATTCTGGTTCCAAAGGCATGTCCAGCACCAAACGGAAACTCCCTGCCGACATACCCGCAGATGTAAAAGCGGAAATCCAGCGGCTGGCGGTAAAAACTTTCCAAGCTTTGGGTTGCAACGGCGTTTCCCGTATCGACTTTATGCTGGACGTGGATGAAAACAAAGTCTGGGTCAATGAAATCAACACTATCCCCGGCTCTCTTGCTTTTTACCTCTGGGAAGCCAGCGGAGTCAAATACAAAGACCTTCTGGACCGAATGGTAAAGCTTGCCCTCAAGCGGGAACGGGAGAACAAAGACATTACCTATTCCTTTGACACTAACATTCTTTCCGGCGTCAAGCTGGGCGGCATGAAAGGAAAACTGTAATTTTGCACAGCAAAAAAGCCTATCGGAATTCCGATAGGCTTTTATTATCTGATATTTTAGCAACTGACGGAGGCAGCTTCGATTTTTCGGATCAATACCTTGCTGATGCGGTGCTCCTCGATTTCCTGCACCGCCACTTCAAAGCCGTTGCCTGCCGGTAAGACAATTTTGTCTCCCGATTTCGGAATACTGCCCAGCTGTTCAAGAATCCAGCCAGCCACCGTGTCGCTGTCAGAGTCTTCTTCGATATCCAAGGAAACACCAATGGTTTTTTCCACGTCCTCGATAGCGGTCCCCCCGTCTACTAAGTACGTATCTTCCGACAATTCCTGAATATCTGCATCCTCATGATCGGTTTCGTCCTCAATTTCTCCGACGATGCTCTCCAAGAGATCCTCCATGGTGACAAGACCGGAGGTGCCGCCGTATTCATCGATGACAATAGCCATGTGAACCTTCTCCTCCTGGAACTCTCGCAAAAGCTTGCTGCACAGCTTGGTCTCCGGCACGTAGATGGGCTTGCGTAGCATTTTGGTAACCGGCTCATCGTTCCCGCCATGCAAGGCACTGTCAATGAGATCCTTGACATAGGCCACACCGGTGATGTCATCAAAATCCTTTTGGTACACCGGAATACGGGAAAAGCCCTCTTCCTTGGCAAGGTTCAGGGTCTCCTCCACCGTTGCCGCTGCCGACACCATCACCATGTCAGTACGGGGCGTCATGACATCCATCACGTCCTTGTCGTCGAACTGGAGAATGTTCTGAATCATATGTTTTTCATGCTGTTCGATGGCACCGGTTTCCTCGCCCTCGTCCACCAGCATCATAATATCCTCTTCAGTGACCGCCTCTTCATCGTCCTTTCCGCCCAGACCGATGAGCTTCAATACGCCATTTGTGCTGGCTGCCAAAAAAGAGACGAAAAACTTCATGGCCTTGCTGAAGCCCCACACCGGACCGGCAACCGATAAAGCTACTTTTTCCGGATTTTTCATCGCCACCCGTTTGGGCACCAGCTCGCCGAAAATCAAAGTAAAGTAGGATAAGATCAATGTGATAAGCACCAGTGATACGCCACTAATGATTCCCTTGCTGATGGGGATGAAACTGAGCGCGCCGGAGAGCATCCCGGCAAATTTGTCCGCCGCCACCGCTGAGGAAAGGAATCCCGATAGGGTGACGCCCACCTGAATCGTAGCCAAAAAGCCCGATTGGGAAGAGATGATATCCAAGAGATGCTTGGCCTTTCGGTTTCCACTTTCGGCTAACCGCTCAATTTTCTTAGAGTTGGTCGAAATGATTGCAATTTCGCTCATGGCGAAAAAGGCGTTGGTCGCCACCAATAAAATAAGGATCACGAGACTCAATAATAAGCCTCCTATGCCGTCATTCATCAAAGTACTCCTTTTGTGTAAAACTTATGGACTGTCGCAGAAAAGCGTCATTGTTTACACTGGAATTAAATCCTCCTTATAAAACTATAACTGAAAAATTCTTCAGTTATGGGCAGACCGCCCCTACAAATTTTATTGAAGTTATGATACCACATCCACAAATTTTATGAAATTCCTAGGGAAATTGATTCGCCGCAGTTCTGCTCTAGCAGAATCGGATGATGATAACAAGGAACTCCGTGCCAAAATACATGGTATTTTGGCTAGCCACATTTATATAGCCATAGGTTTTCTTTGAAAGCCTTTACTAATTGCGTCTATTATAGCGGGATTTCACCCAAAAGTAAAATCCCGCCAAAGGCCCCAGAAGCTATATTTCACTGATATTTCGCCGGTTTTGCCACAAAGGCTTCCCCGCAAGCTCTCAAACAGAACCGGAAAAAGCCGCTCAGCCGTTTTCGTCGGATTCAGGCTCCGCTGGAACAAAATCGATATTTCCGGCATTCACATCCACGCCGGAGCAGGTCACGCGGATGGCATCACCTACCCGGAACGCATTGCCTGTATGAGTTTCCTTCAACTCCATCAGCCCGTCGTACTGATACTGCCCCTCTGGCAGAGCCTCGATGCGCACAAGCCCCTCTACTGTGTTAGGAAGCCCTACATAGAAACCGAACGAGGTCACCGAAGTAATCATACCGTCGAAGGATTCCCCTACATGGTCTTCCATGTATTCAGCCTTGTAGCAGTCCTCACAGTCCCGTTCCACTTTCATGGCGGAAATTTCCGCCTCAGTGGAGGCGTTCGCCGACCTGCCCACAAATTCCGAATACCGTTTTTTTATATCAGAAGCAGAACGCTTTTGTGTCACCACATCACTCAAAATCCGGTGGATAGTCAAATCGGGATAACGGCGGATGGGCGAGGTGAAGTGGGCGTAGTTTTCCAACGCCAAACCGTAATGGCCGATGGGTGTTTCACTGTATTTCGCTTTGGCCATAGAGCGGAGCACCTGCCGGCTAACGATAGGGTAAAAAGGCTTACCCTTAGCCTCGTCGAGAATATCGGATAATACTTTGGACGGTACGTTCCCCTTGATTTCCCGGGCAGGAAGGCCCAGTGCCTGCAAGGTTTCCTTCAGCACGTTGAGTTTTTCCCCGTCTGGATACTCGTGAACCCGGTAGACAAAGGGAATCTGGAGCTTTTTCGCCAGGGTGGCGGCCGCCTCGTTGGCGGTGAGCATGAACTCCTCGATCATCTCCTCTGCCTCGCCCCGCTGCCGGGGTACGATATCGACGATGCGGTCGTTTTCATCGAGAATGAGCTTGCTCTCCGCTGTATCGATATCCGGTGCGCCCCGAAGCTTCCTGTTATGGTGTAGAATGTCAGAAAGCTCCTTCATTAGGGGTATGACATGGAGAACGTCCCGGTATTTTGCGAGGATTTCCTTCCCTGCCGTTCCGGCAATGATTTCATTTACTTCAGAGTATACGCCTTTGACTCGAGAGCATATAACCGATTTTTTGAAATCATAATCTAAGAGCTTCCCGTCCTTTGAGAGAGTCATAATGGCCGAAAAGGCCAGCCGCTCCTCATCGGGGTTCAGCGAACAAATACCGTTTGAGAGTTCCTTGGGCAGCATGGGAACCACCTTATTGGCATAGTAGATACTGGTTCCCCGCCGAAGTGCCTCTTCGTCAAGAGCGGTTTTTTCCCGCACATAATAGGAAACGTCAGCGATGTGAACCCCCAAAATGTAAAAATCCTGGTATTTCGAAAGACTGATGGCATCATCCAGATCCTTGGAATCGGCGCCGTCGATGGTGAAAATCACTTCATTGCGCAAATCTTCCCGGTTCAAAAGCTCTTTGTGCTTGATGCCCCGCTGGGCCAAAAATTTCGCTTCTTCCAGCACTTGCGGAGGAAACTCCGGCGTGACGCCGTTTAAATTGAGGATGGCCTCACAGCAGGCGGCAGCCCGGGTCGCTTGTCCAAAACTCTTTACCACCTTGGCACGAAGGTCCCGGTGACCCTGTCCCCTCTTTGTAATCTTAGCTGTCACCTTGTCGCCGTCGGCGACCCCTTTGACGCTGCCCTCCAACCGCAAATCGAAATTACCGATATCGTCAGGAGTAATAAACGGCCCCCCTTTCGTCAGATGGGCAATCCCGGTGAATTCCACCTCTCCCGCCTCGATAAAGGAAATCACTTCACCCTCTGGCAGGTTTCCCCTAGTGTGTTTGGAAAGACGAATCATCACCTTGTCCCCAGCCAGAGCGCCTTTGAGCTTGCTCCCCAGGATAAAGACCTCGTCCTTCTGCTCCAACCGCTCGGCAAATCCATAAGTTTTGTGGAGCCGTTTGATGACAGCTGGGTACAGCCCCTTGGACTGTGTCGCAAAAAACTTGCCCTTTTTCTCCAAAATCAACCCGGCTGCTTTACATTTCTGTACAGCCAGCCGAAAATATTTCCCCTCTTCTTTTTTCGCTTTGCATTTTATGCTCAATTCTTTATAGGTCATCCCTTTTTTGCCGGCTTTTTCGAGCAATACCGGTATTTTTTGTTCAAATTTTATTTCCATTTAAAATAACATTCCTTTCTGGAAATTGGAACATTTGCAGGTATACTGCAAATCTCCTCTAACATCGCTAATCATTGTTTTTCTTGACCATTCTGCAAAATAAAAAGCCCTGCGGTTTTACTCGCAGGGCTTTGCTCATTACGAATTTTATTACTTGAGATGGACGGCCAAAACCGACGCGGCAAGTGTCAGTATAAAAAAGACAACCGCTGCAACCTTTGTAATCTTAGCCAAAACGGCGTCCAAAGTCCGTCCGCTGTTTTTATCGAGATAAGAATCAGAGGAACCGCCGCCAATCGCCTGGGACATTCCCTGTTTACTCTCCTGCATCATAACCAGGACAATCAAAATCAAGCAAGCAATCAGCAACAAAACGCCGCCCACAATTTCATATACGTTCATAACTAGTTTAACCCTCCGATGTAATTTTATCATCAATAGACATGAATTTCATGTTAACCATGTTAGTATATCACATTTTTTGCTGCTTGACAAGCCCTAATCACAAAAATTTGCAGAATTTCCCTACCGCATCTCAAATTCGGCAACCAAAGCATTGTGATCGGATAAATCGCTGTAAACCATTTTGGATTTTTTCATAACCAGCGTGTCGGTATAGATAATATTGTCCAAGCATTTGGTGTCCCAGTCTTTTCCATGATAGGTCTTGAGCGGTTTTTCTTCGGTACTTAGCATATTGAAATCTTCAAAAGGAGCAAGTTCATCAAAGTTTTTAATATTAAAATCGCCCATGAGAACCTTATAACGGTTGGGGTCGGCGGCAAACACATCTGCAGCCAACTGAATCTGCCGCTGCCGCTCGTAGTCGCTCTGATAAGAAAAATGCACGTTGTAAACAGAAATTAACTGTCCATCCTTCTGCATTTCCACCTTCATAAAACCGTCACGGGCCAGGTTTCCGCCTTCCCGAAAAGAAGACTTCTCGTTTCCAAAATAATATTTGCTCATAATGCCGAGGCCATATTCCCCGCCTTTATAATCCATCTCTTTGGCAAAGCTGTTGAAATAATACCGCCCCTTGCCCAGATGCTCAAGGCAGCTTTTTCCATCGACTCGCTCTGTCTTTTCATCCACTTCCTGAAGCGAAATTACATCAGCTCCCATGGAAATAATCTGTCTGTGTTGGGCCTCCATTACATCGTTTCCATGCAGGATGTTCCAAGTGGCTACCTTCAAAGTGGTGGTTTTTTCCGGCGTAAAGCCCACCATCATGGGAAACATCATCAAGCAGCAAACTGCAACGCATAGAAACTTCAAGCTGCTTTTTTTCATCATTGTTATTCCTTCCTTTCTGGAACTTGAGCGGTTTTGGTAGTGTAGCCAAAACTGAGTCAAAATTTAGTTAAATGCTGCCATAATACAATAATGTAATGGTACTTTCTATTACAAAAAGAAAATCAAAAATTTTCTTCCTTATTCCAAACAAAAAACTGCAACTTCCCTACAACGTGATCATCAAGCAGTATCGCTATTTTTTATTATGCCGATTTCGTCGTTTTTTGTCAACCGATAATCCCCCTATTTTCCGAGTGGGATAGGCTCATGTTTTGGGTATTTATAATAAAGACTCCTTTATGCTTGAAAAAGTTTTGAAAAAAATGCAAATTCTTTCTAAAAAGTGTATAATAGGGATAGAAAATGGGCTTTTTCGCCGTCCATCAATAGTCGGTTCCTGAAAGGAAGGTTTTTTATGAGTTATCAAAAACTGGTAGATCACTTCGTGAGCTCCGATGGAAAAAATGCTGTGACCTATTATACTTATATTCCGCAGAGCATCGAGCCGAAAGCTATCCTGCAAATTTCACACGGCATGTGTGAATACATCGAACGCTATGAGGACTTTGCCGCTTTTCTCTGCCAAAATGGATTCATCGTTTGCGGAAACGATCATCTGGGACACGGTAATTCCATCGCATCGGAAGACGACTTAGGCTATTTTGGGAAAGAGAACGGTTATGAATTTCTCATCACCGATCTTTATAAAACCATGACTATCATTAGAAAAGGCTACCCAAGTCTTCCCTATTTCATGTTGGGGCACAGCATGGGCTCCTTTGTGGCTAGGATGTTTCTGACCCTGTACGGCAAAGAATTGACCGGAGCTATTATATGCGGGACCTCTGGGGGGAATCCCTTTGCTGGAATTGGCATCAGGATGGCAAAATCCGCCATTCGCAAAAAGGGTGAACAGTTTCGAAGCAATAAACTGAATTCGATGGCATTTAGCGGTTATAACAAGCGAATTGACAAGCCAAATTCTGAATTTGATTGGCTGACCACCGATTCTCAAATTGTTTCGGACTATGAGAAAAATCTCAAAAATAATTTTGTATTTACTGCGGCTGGTTTTAAAGACCTTTTTACCCTGGTCAAGCTGGTTTCGGCAAAGGAATGGGCAGACAAAGTACCGAAAAACCTTCCCCTTTTTATCATTTCGGGGGAAGAAGATCCGGTGGGTGATTACGGCAAAGGGGTACGGAAAGTCTGTCGGCGGCTCATTGAGGCGGAGGTACAGGATATTGCTCTGCATCTCTATCCGGGCGGCAGACACGAAATCATCAATGAAACAAACCGGCGGGAGGTTTACCGTGATATTGCCCGATGGTTGGACTCAAAAATATAGTTGTATTTTTACTAAACACACTTTTGCGCCGACTATAGACATATTTCACGAAGATTTAAACAAAATTTTGGAAAAGTCCTATTGAAAATGTATTGTAAAGTGTGCCGCTTTCCGATATAATAGAATTTAATGCGTGTTCTACAAATTTGCAAATAAGATTTAACTGTAGAAGAAAAAATGCCCAGGAGCCACCTTCCAGGCAATCAACAAGGAGAGATGACTAATGTATCAGGATTTTCCCAACAACATCGGCTTTGTCGGCCAGTATGACAGTGAAGTGGCAGACGCTATGAATCTGGAACTCAAGCGCCAGCGCCGCAATATCGAGCTGATCGCCAGTGAAAATATTGTTTCCCCCGCTGTTTTAGCAGCAATGGGAACAGTTCTCACAAATAAATACGCCGAGGGTTACCCCGGCAAACGGTACTACGGCGGATGTGAGTGCGTTGATATCGTCGAAAACATTGCCCGCGACCGGGCAAAACAGCTCTTTGGCGCTGAGCATGCCAACGTTCAGCCTCATTCCGGCGCACAGGCAAATTTGGCGGTTTACTTTGCTTTGCTTCAGCCCGGCGACACCATTCTCGGCATGAATCTGGCTCACGGCGGGCATCTCACCCACGGCTCCCCTGTCAACATGTCAGGCAGCTATTACAATGTCATCCCCTATGGCATTGACGACGACACCCATCGTATCGACTACGACAAGCTCATGGCTCTCGCCATGGAGCACAAGCCTAAAATGATCGTGGCAGGCGCTTCCGCTTATCCCCGCGTCATCGACTTTAAGAAATTCCGCGAGATTGCCGACGCCTGTGGTGCATACCTCATGGTGGACATGGCCCATATCGCAGGACTGGTCGCCGCCGGCGTCCATCCTTCCCCTGTGCCCTATGCCGACATCGTTACCACCACTACCCATAAAACTCTCCGCGGTCCCCGCGGCGGTATGATTCTCTGCAAGGAAGAGCTGGCGAAAAAAATCGATAAAGCGGTCTTCCCTGGCACTCAGGGCGGCCCCCTCATGCATATCATCGCGGCAAAAGCCGTCTGCTTCGGCGAAGCGCTGAAGCCTGAGTTCAAGGCCTATCAGGAGCAGGTCGTCAAAAACGCTGCCGCCCTAGCCAAAGGATTGGTTTCCCGCGGATTTGATCTGGTTTCCGGCGGCACCGACAATCATCTGATGCTCGTCGACCTTAGAAACTTCAACATCACCGGCAAGGAGATGGAGCATAAACTGGACGAAGTGTACATCACCGCCAACAAAAACGCCATCCCCAACGATCCCCAGAGTCCCTTCATCACCAGCGGTATCCGTATCGGCACTCCCGCCGTCACCACCCGCGGTTTTAAAGAAGAGGATATGGAAGTCATCGCCGAGTGCATTTACAAGGTCGCCGCTGATTTTGAAAATTCCAAAGAAGAAATCAAGGCAAAGGTGGAAGCCCTCTGCCAGAAATACCCCCTGTACGAATAATCTCACCCGTATATACTCGAATAAGGCGGCGATCATTCCCGATCGCCGCCTTTTTGCAAACAAAAACCGCCGGAAATATCCGGCGGTTTTGATATGTAACGCTTATTTTAAAATGGTAATACCGCCAATCACAGGGAGCGGGACTTCCTCATCGTTGGCTGCGTGGATAATGCCGATAATCATAAACACGACGCCAACAATGCCGATTATTCCACTGCAAATACTGCCGATGAAACCAATAAACGGAATCGCGCTAATAATACCGCAAACAATGCCCAAAACTACCTCTGCTAAAAACAGGACTAGTCCCTGATTGACATGGAACCGCACCTTGGGATTCTGACTGTCGGCAATCAGCCCGACGATAAACAGAATACCGATGTACGCGAGAACATTGTACACTTTCTCATTTGAAGAATTAGCCATAAAAATCCTCCTGACAATCACTTTTTCATGGATTAACCATACTGTCATATTACCACAAACAGAAAGAAAACCCAATACCTTTCGCAACGATTTGTGAATATTTGGAGCAAGACATTTATCACAGCCTCGATTCTGCACAAAATTGACAAAAATACTTATCTCCCCATCTTGTTTCTACTCTTCGATTGTATAAATGGCTGTTAAAACTTCAGTGCTCTCTTCTAATTCGCCCGAATACAGTTCACGGTTGCTGATTTTATTCTCATGCTTCAGGCAAAGTTCCAGAAACAGCAGAAAAATTCCTATATCGATCTGGTTGTAAAAAGACACCTTTTTCTTGGGCATCATCCCCCGTTTTCCCTTCACCCGATATACCTCCAGCCGGTTTTGCCCCGCGTTTACCAGCCACGGCTGGGTGTTGCAGGCGCTTGGGGCGTAGCGCACCACATTTGCGATTTCCGGATACCCGTTCCCCTGCCAGATTTCGCTGAGCGGCTTGCGTTTGGTGTTGCTGTAATCCTTACGAAATTTCGTTTCCTCCACCTTTTCAATGGCGATCATGATGACGAAATCCAGGCCGCGCCATTGTGTCTCTTTTGTTTTCCCCATGCCGTACCAGCAGGCGCCGATATTTTTGGACGCGAGCCAGAGATCCAGCTGCTCTGCCATATAGCCTACATTTTGCAGATACTGATCTTTTTTCTCACTGTAAATCAAAATGCAATATTCTCCCCGCCGGCAGGAAGTCTCCTCACGGGAGACCAGTTTGAATGCCACAGCAACGTTCTCCATAAGGGGAGCGAGCCTCTCGAACTGGTTTTCAATCCCCCGTAATTCTGATTCCGACAGATGTTTTGTCCCCGGAAACATATGAAAGGATCTACGCTTAAAAATCATCTCATAGTACCGTTCATCCACTGCAATCATCCCTTCGTATCGTGATACTACCAATCTACCCCAATATAAAAAGAATTGCAACGATTTTTTATGGAGGAATTTTGGCCTTTCCTTTACTTTTAGGGCAATTTACGGTAAAATGGATAGAGAAATCAAGGAAAGGAAGGAGGGGTTTTATGTCGTCTCCATTAGCGGACAGGCTCCGCCCCAAAACCATCGACGAAGTAGTGGGCCAAACCCACCTGTTGGGTGAAAACGCCAGCCTGCGCCGCATCATTGAAAGCGGGAATATCCCCAACCTCATATTCTACGGACCCTCCGGCGTGGGAAAAACCACCGTCGCCCGCATCATCGCCTCCCAGACGAATAAGCGGCTCCATAAGTTGAACGGCACCAATGCTTCTCTGGCCGACATCAAGGCCATTGTGGGCGAGCTGGACACCATCGTCGGGTACAACGGCATTTTGCTCTATCTGGATGAAATCCAGTACCTCAATAAGAAGCAACAGCAGTCGCTTCTCGAATACATTGAGGACGGGCGCATCACCCTTATTGCCTCCACTACCGAAAACCCCTACTTTTACATTTACAACGCCATTTTGAGCCGTTCCACCGTCTTTGAATTCAAGTCGGTGCCCTGGGAAGAGGTGGAAAAAGCCGTCACTCGGGGATTCGCAGCTATATCGGGGGAACTGGGCTTTACAATCGAACTGGAAGACGGCGTTTCTTCCCACATTGCCAAAAGCTGCGGCGGAGATGTGCGAAAATCCCTCAACACCGTGGAACTGCTCTGCATTTCGGCCCAGCGACGAGAGGACGATACCCGCTACGTATCAATGGAGCTTGCCCGGGAGCTCTCCCAGAAAAGTTCCATGAAATACGACCGGGATGGGGACGAGCACTACGACATCGTCTCCGCTTTCCAGAAATCCATGCGGGGCTCCGACCCGGACGCCGCTATTCACTACTTAGCAAGGCTGCTGGAAGCCGGCGACCTGGCAAGCGCCTGTAGGCGGCTGATGGTCTGCGCCTGCGAGGACGTGGGCCTGGCCTACCCCATGATTATCCCCATCGTCAAGGCGGCGGTGGACGCGGCCTTGCAGGTGGGTCTGCCGGAAGCCCGGCTCTGCCTCGCCGACGCGGTGATTTTAGTGGCCACTTCCCCCAAATCCAACACCGCTCACGACGCCATCAACGCCGCTATGGAGGACATCCAGAAGGGCAACTCCGGCCCCATCCCCCGCTGTCTCCAAAACAAGCATTACGACGGCGAGGACAATCAAAATAAGGGGCAGTTTTACAAATACCCTCATGAGTACCCCAATCGCTGGGTGGAGCAGCAGTATTTGCCCGACGCGCTGAAAAACCGGGTCTACTACACCCCCGGCGACAACAAAATGGAGCAGGCCGCCGCCGAGTACTGGAAGAAAATCAAAGGGAAGTAAACGGCTCTTCCCGCTGGTGGACGGCGTAGCAGTCCTGAATCAGCAGGATTCCCAGCCGCAAGCCTTCGGCAAAACAGCGGATGGCAAATTCATTGGCCAAAAGATCCTTTTGGTCGATGATGCGGAGCAGGTATTTTTTCTGTTCCTTGGAAAAGTCCTGTTTGAGCAGGGCCGAATACCGTTCAATGACCGCGTCGGGCTTGTCGTCTCTGGTTCTGCGGACAAAGTCGTCGAATAGAATGTCGATTGCGGTTTCCATAGCAGTTCCTCCCTAAATAATTAAATTTAAAGTCAATTTACCTATAAGTAGATTATAATCTACTTATAGGTAAATGTCAAGAGGTTTTATTATGAACAGTGAAATTAATTTGGGAAAAAGGCTTTATGAATTGCGGACAAGCCGTTCCCTCAACCAGAAACAATTAGGCGAAATCGTCGGGTTGTCCCACAAAGCGATCAGCACGATAGAAAGCGGCTCTCGTTACACGACCATCGAAAAACTGGTGCAATTAGCCGACTACTTCGATGTATCAACCGATTATCTCCTCGGCCTCTCCGATGACCCCAACCGTCATTAAAGGAACAACGATGAAAAAAGCATTTCCAATCGTCCTGCTGGTTTTCGGGGCGATTTTTACCGGCTACTATTTCCTCTGTGGCTCCCTCGCCGGCTTTCACGTCTCGATGCTCTGGGTCTGGCTCTTGTTGGGACTCCTATGCATCGGGAAGGGCCTTTGGGACCTGCTGCGAAAAGAAAAATCCACCGGCAAAGCGGCCCGGGTGCTCACTGTCGCTGCCCGCTCCGCCGTCTCCATATTGCTGGCCGCTTTTGTCCTGGCGGAGGGCTTTGTCCTCTCCGGCATGGTGAAACAGCCGAAGCCCAATCTCGACTACATCGTCGTCTTGGGCGCCCGGGTCTTTGGCACCGAGCCCAGTCCAATCCTCCAGTACCGCATCGACGCGGCCTACGATTACCTCATGGAGAACCCGGAAACCACCGTCATCGTTTCCGGCGGTCAAGGGGAAAACGAGGACATAAGCGAGGCGGCGTGCATGGCGCAGGAGCTTCGGAAACGCGGCATCTCTTCCGAACGCATCCTCCTGGAGGACAAATCGACCACCACTGCCGAAAACATGGCCTACAGCAGGGCACTTATGTCCAAAGAAAACCCGACAGTCGGCGTCGTCACCAACAATTTTCACGTTTTCCGTTCGGTCTGCATTGCCCGGAAGCGGGCGGGGCTGAGTCACATTTCAGGTATTCCCGCCCCCTACCCCAGCGTTCTCCTCCCCCACTACATGATGCGGGAGTTTTTCACCATCACCGTTGATACCCTGTTAGGAAACACCATATAGAAAGGACTTTCCCATGACTTTGAAAGAAAAACTCGAACCTCTCCTTCTCAAGGTGCAAAAGCCCGCCCGCTACATCGGCGGAGAGCTGAACAGTGTCATGAAGGACAAAAACAAGGTGGAAACGAGGGTCGCCCTCTGCTTCCCCGACAACTACGAAATCGGCATGTCCCACCTGGGGCTCAAAATCCTCTATTCCCTCATCAATAAGCGGGAGGACTGCTGGGCCGAGCGGGTCTACGCTCCCTGGATTGACTTTGAAGCCCTCATGCGGGAAAACGATATTCCCCTCTACGGCCTTGAGAGCCTCGACCCCCTCACCGATTTCGATGTGGTGGGATTTTCCCTTCAGTACGAGCTTTCCTACACAAATATCCTCAACATGCTGGATTTGGGCGGCATTGAGCCGCTGGCCTCTGTGCGCGGAAACGACGAGCCTCTCATCATCGCCGGCGGCCCCTGCGCCATGAATCCAGAGCCCCTTGCCGACTTCATCGACCTGTTTCAGATCGGCGAGGGCGAGGAAGTCATGCTCGAGATGATCGACCTTTTGCAACAACACAAGAAAAAAGGCTGGGACAAGAGATCCTTCCTCCGGGAAGCCGCTCAAATCCCCGGCATTTACGTCCCCTCTCTCTACGACGTGACCTACGACGAAACCGGTATTATCACCTCGGTCACCCCCAAAGATGGCGCGCCGGAAAAGGTGACCAAACGCATCATCAAAGACATGGACAAGGTCTTCTACCCCGAAACCTTCATCGTCCCCTACACTGAAACGGTCCACGACCGGGCGGTGCTGGAAGTCATGCGGGGCTGTATCCGCGGCTGCCGGTTCTGCCAGGCCGGGTTTATCTACCGTCCCATCCGTGCAAAAACCCCGGATACGCTCTGCCGCCAGGGCAAATCCCTCTGCGATACCACCGGCTATGACGAAATGTCCCTGTCCTCCCTCTCCACCTCCGATCATCCCCAGGTGGAGGAACTGCTGGACAAGATGATTGACTACACCGAAGCGGAGAAGGTCAACCTCTCCCTCCCCTCCCTGCGGGTGGACAACTTCTCGGAGGAACTCTTGCAAAAGGTGAGCCGGGTCCGCAAAAGCGGTCTCACCTTCGCCCCGGAAGCGGGCACCCAGCGGCTGCGGGACGTGATCAACAAAAACGTCAGCGAGGAAGAGGTCATGGAGACTTGCCGCATCGCTTTTGAGGGCGGCTATATGTCGGTGAAGCTCTACTTCATGCTGGGCCTCCCCACCGAGACCATTGAAGATGTGACCGGTATCACCGCTTTAGGACAGCGAATTGTAGACATGTACTACTCCCTGCCCACCCGCAAGAAGGGCAAGGCTGTCAACGTGTCCATCAGCGTTTCCACCTTCGTCCCCAAGTGCTTTACCCCCTTCCAGTGGTGCGCCCAGGACACTTTCGAACAAATCGTCGAGAAACAGAAAGCCCTGCAGCACAGCGTCACCACCAAAAAGATTTCACTGAGCTGGCACGAGGTTAAAACCTCGGTGCTGGAAGGTGTCGTCGCCCGCGGCGACCGGCGCTTAGGAAAAGCCATTTATAATGCCTGGAAAATGGGCTGCAAATTCGACAGCTGGGACGAGTGCTTTGACTTTGAAAAGTGGAAGCAGGCCATTCGTGATGCCGGCCTCACCATAGAATTTTACGCCAACCGTGTCCGGGAGGAGAACGAAATTCTCCCCTGGGATCACATCGACGTGGGAGTCTCGAAAAAGTTCCTTTGGCGGGAGTACCAAAAGGCGGTAAACGCACAGGTGACCCCCAACTGCAAGGAAAACTGCGCTGGCTGCGGCGCCAACAAGCTCATCGGGGGAGGTGTCTGCATTGGCTAATATGGAACCAAAAATCACCGTCATCGAAGGAGTTCCCGTTTACGACGTGAGGGCCTTCTACCACAAGTTTGGCCGGGCCAAATACATTTCCCATCTGGACCTCTACCGCACCATTCAGCGGGCTTTCCAGCGGGCAAAACTGCCCATCTGGTACACTCAGGGATTCAATCCCCACATTTACCTGACTTTCGCCCTGCCCATCGCCTTGGGCTACGAGGGGGTAAACGAGAGCTTCGACTTTAGGCTGACCACCGACATTCCGCTGGAGGAGGCGACCAAGCGCCTCAACGACGCTATGCCGGAAGGCATCGTCATCCGCGCCATCCAGCCCCCCGTCCGAAAGGCAAACGACATTGAACGGGCGGATTATGAGCTCACCATGTCCTGCAAGGCTCTCCCTATGGAGCAACTAACTGAAAAACTGAATGAATTTCTTACCCAGGACGTGATAGAAACCGAAAAGCGCACCAAAAAAGGGATGAAAATGATTGACCTGAAGCCGCTGATTCTTTCTCAGCGGGTTTCCTGCGACCACCGGGTCAAACTGGAAGTCACCCTGCCTGCCGGAACCCAAGTGAACATCAATCCGACTCTTCTGACTGATGCCTTCGCCAAATGGGCGGAAATTGATCTTGACTACCACGATATCCGCCGGCTCAAGGTGCTCTGTGCCGACGGGACGGAATTCATCTGACCAAAGAGGGGGAGCAGGCCGCTTCCCTTTTTCCTTTTAGGGGGGATTTTGTTGTTTGACGACCTCTACATCCGCGCTGTGCGATTAAAACCTCATACCGACGGGGACTTGGGATACACGGCGGCTATTCCGGCCATCAGGTGCCTCAAACGGCTGGAACTCAAAAGCCCCGTCACCTTTTTCGTTGGGGAAAATGGTTCAGGCAAGTCAACACTGTTGGAAGCCATCGCCGTGGCCTTCGGCTTCAATCCGGAAGGCGGTACTCAGAATTTCCACTTTTCCACCAGTGAGACACACTCGCCATTGTATCGGTTTCTGACGCTGGAAAAGGGAATTCACCGCCCAAAGGACGGCTTTTTTCTCCGGGCGGAGAGTTTTTACAATGTGGCAAGCGAGGTGGACCGCTTAGAAGAGGTCGATATGGGGCTGCTGCGGTCTTACGGGGGAAAATCCCTCCACAGCCAGTCCCACGGAGAGAGTTTTCTTTCCCTCTCCCTCAACCGATTCGGCGGAAATGGCTTATACCTCCTGGACGAGCCGGAAGCGGCCCTTTCGCCCCAAAACCAATTGGCGCTTCTGTCCCGTATTCATCAACTTGTGGGGCTCAAATCCCAGTTTATTATCGCCACCCATTCCCCCATCCTGATGGCTTGCCCGAATGCAGAAATTTACTCCATTAGCGACGATGGAATCGTTCCCACGGAATATGAGCAGACTGAACATTACCAGCTGACCAAAGCTTTTCTGGAAAATCCACAACGAATGCTCCGTTATCTTTTAGATGAAACAGACTGACCAAACAAAAAGCCGAAGCGCAATCGCTTCGGCTTTTTATTATGAGGGTTAATCACAGTTTTGCATATCGCCGCTATAGCAGCTATCAGCCCTGCCGTCATACAGATCCCGACAAGTGAGCCATCTGGGATGCGCAAACTCGGGCCAGAAAGGATTCCGGCAGCTGCAGGGGTATTTGCAGCAGCATCCGTTTGCATCGCAGCAGATTCTGTATTTATGGGCATTTTCATCGAAATCGCTGTCGTAAGTGCATTCGATGGGTCGGCAGGACGGGGACGTATTGTTACCGTGGCAGCCACAACCACAATTGGGGGTTGAAGCTGCTTCCGCTCCACAACCGCAGCTCGGGCGTTCAGGCATAGCAGGAGCTTCCGCTCCGCACCCGCAAGCATCCGGCTGTACGAACTGAGGTTTCGTATAGCTATACAGCGCATCGGGCATGATAAATCCCGGCGCTCCACTTTTACGAGCCATAAAAAAATACCGCCATTCTCCGCGCAGAATTTTCTTCTACCCGCCCCGCGCGTAAGACAGGTAGGACAGATAAAGATGTCTGCTTTCTATTGTATGATTGGAACATTTTTTTGGTTCGGAAAAGGTCCCCGTCATGCTTCCCGTTCTGACATTTTTTTTAGGGCCGTCCCTCTATAATAGAATCATCGGCCACCCAAAAACACCTTTCAGCAAAACACGACCTCAAAGGACGGCTCCAATATGACAGTCATTTACATAGACGTACTCATTGGCCTTAACATTTACATTACTTATTTTCTCCTTTTGGCTACAGAATCACTGTCCAAATCCAAGTCAAAAGCATTTAGGCGGGGGATTGCCTCCTGTGCTGGGGGACTGTCCGCTCTGCTCATCCTAGCGCCCGACCTACCGTTTGTACTTTTACTGCTCATCAAATTAATGGTAGCGGCACTGCTCATCTGGATCAATTTTGGATTCCGGGCACGGGCGGTTTTCCTCAAACGGGTCCTGATTTTTTTTGGCGTCAACTTTGTCTTCGCCGGCTTTATGATCGCCGTGTGGTTTCTGTTTACTCCCCCTAAGCTGGCAATCCGGAATGGTACGGTCTATTACCACCTTTCCGCGTTGACACTGATTGTATCCACCATACTTGCTTACGGCGCCGTCCGACTTTTGGAATGGCTTTTGGCGCGGCGCGTCCCCCCCAAGAGGCTTTACGAGGCGGAGGTAACAGTAAATGGCAAGCAAGCTGCACTCACTGTGTTTCTAGATACTGGCAATAAAGCCTGTTCCATGAGCGGACTTCCTGCAGTACTATGCACTGCAGGAAGTCTGAAGGACATTGTCCCTCAAAACGTGCTAGCGTGTATGCAAAACGTCGAGGCTGTCACAGCCCTGAGCGGACAGCAATGGGCTTCCCGAATACAGATGATCCCCTATCATGCCATAAGCGGAAAAGGGGTTCTGGCTGGCTTTCAGCCCGATTCCTTTGCAATTATTGAAAACGGAGAAAAAATTGTCCGTCCCTGTGTATTGGCTCCGGTTTTTGAGCCGGTCTCCGATGGAGAAGCCGATGCCATTGCAGGTGAAATGCTATTTGAAGAATAATACGGGAAAGGATGGAGAACGAGATGCTATCACTGAAACAACAGTCTACTTTTTGCAGGCTAAAACAAAAATTGCTGGACCTGCTGGGATTTCGCAAGAGAATCGATTATATCAACGGTTCTCAAACGCTTCCTCCCCCCTTAAGCCGGGAAGAGGAAGAAAAAATGTTTGTGATGCTGGCTACCGACCCTGAAAAGGCACGCAACGAGCTCATTACCCACAACCTGCGGCTGGTGGTTTATATCGCGCGTAAATTTGAGTCCACCGGTATCAATATTGAAGACCTGATTTCCATTGGCACTATTGGACTCATTAAAGCGGTCAATACCTTCTCTCCGGAAAAAAAAATAAAGCTCGCCACCTATGCCTCCCGCTGCATTGAAAATGAAATCCTTATGCACCTGCGAAAAAACAGTCATCAAAAAACCGAGCTTTCCTTTGATGAGCCTTTAAACATCGACTGGGACGGCAATGAACTGCTGCTTTCTGATATTCTCGGCACCGATGAGGACTGTGTCAACCGGGATATGGAAAACGAAGCAGAGCGCAATGCGCTCATGAACTGTGTCAACCGGTTAAACAGCCGGGAAAAACAAATTATGGAGCTGCGATTTGGACTTCATGGGCAGCAGGAACGCACCCAAAAAGAGGTTGCCGATCTCATCGGCATTTCCCAATCCTATATCTCCCGATTGGAAAAGCGTATTATCAAGCGGTTGCAAAAAGACATGGAGCGGGAATTTTAAAAACGCTCTTCCAGTTTGTAACACAACAGAGTCCTCCGACATAGTATGCAGTACAATAATTTTAAGGAGGTTCTCTTATGAACTGTTTTGGTGGAAACTGCAGTTGGATCCTGATCATCATCCTCTTGTTGGTATGCTGCTGTGGCAATAACGGCTTTGGTGGCTGCGGCTGTGGCTGCAACAACAATAACTGCGGCTGTGGCTGCAACAATGACTGCGGATGCTGCTAATCCCTCTTGCATAAAAAAGCAGGGCCTATAAGGCCCTGCTTTTTTGCGTCCCTTTAAACAAGGAACCGGCTTGGAAACAATTGTAGGAAACCCTTCCCCACACCCGTTTCCAAACCGGCCCGGCATTTTTCATTTTACAATGAAAAAGAAACCTTAAAAAATCCAAAAGATTTTTATTGAGCGTTGTCTTCGATATATTTTACGATATCGCCAACGGTCTTGATATTCTCAACCTGATCATCTGGAATTTCAACATCAAATTCCTCTTCCAAAGACATTACAAGGTCGACAAGATCCAAAGAATCAGCTCCCAAATCATCTGTAATCGATGCTTCCATGGTCACTTTCTCTTCTTCGACATCCAGCTGATCAACCAAAATATCTTTTACCTTTTCGAATACCATATGTTCCCCTCCTAACTGCTTGTGATGAATCTATTATAATGTGTGCCGAACAAAGCCAAATGGTCTTTAAGGCCAAGGCTTTTAAGACCATTTGGCTTTGTTCAAGCATAGAATTATTCTGCCATTGCGAATAAATTCTATGCTTCCAATTGGGACTTTATCCAAGTCCTAATTGGGGCACGCATTGCAACAATGTCTGAATTTTGTAAAATTCTTTTTACAAAATTGCGCGGTTTTACCGCGTGAATAAACCGCTTCACGGTTTATTCACCAGACATTATTATAACACGCTAAGGGTAGTTATAACCGGATTAAAATACTTCCTCTTCGAAAGCCCCAATTTTTCTGAACTTATTATATCGTGCTTCCAGTAAATTTGCAATACTTTTCTGGGTTAAATTTTTAAGGGCCGCAATCAGATAATCAGAAATATTGCCGGCCATGACCTCGTGGTTCATGTGAGCGCCGCCTGCGGGTTCCGGAATAATATAGTCGCAGACACCCAATTTTGACAAATCTTCTGCAGTGATGCGGAGCTTTTCAGCTGCTTCCTTCTCCTTTGAGGCATCCTTCCAAAGGATGCTGGCGCAGCCTCTGGGAGAAATCACGCAATATACGGCATTTTGGAGCATGGCAAGCTCATCGCAGACACCCAGCGCCAGTGCGCCACCAGAACCACCCTCTCCCAAAACGATGGAGATGACGGGTACTTTCAGGGTGGCGAATTCTTTCAGGTTGCGGGCAATCGCCTCGCCCTGGCCCCGTTCTTCCGCCGCCACGCCGCAGAACGCCCCCGGCGTATCGATAAAGCAGATCACTGGCCGGCCGAACTTCTCCGCCTGTTTCGCCAAACGGAGGGCTTTGCGATAGCCTTCCGGGTGAGGACATGAGAAATTGGTCTTTTTGTTTTCTTCCAGGTCCCTGCCCTTGACTTCCGCTATGACAGTAACGGACAGGCCGTTGAAGCGGCCAATTCCGCCCAAAATAGCCGCGTCGTCTCCGAAGCAGCGGTCGCCGTGCAGCTCGTAAAACTCGTCAAAAATCAGGGGGATATAATCGTTGATGGTGGGCCGCCCTTTGTGACGGATCAGCTCTATTCTTTCCCAAGGAGTCAACTGTTCCATTTGTTTTCCTCCTTCAGGTGCAATTTTAAAAGCTTGGAGATGGTCCGGCGCATGTTGACTCGTGGGATGATCATATCCACGAAGCCATGTTCCAGCAGAAACTCTGCCGACTGAAAATCGTCGGGAAGCCGCTGTTTGATGGTTCCTTCGATGACCCGCCGTCCAGCAAAGCCGATGAGAACCTTGGGCTCTGCGATGATAATATCCCCCAGAGACGCAAAGGATGCAGTAACGCCCCCCGTCGTCGGATCGGTGAGGACGGTAATGTAGAGAAGTCCTTTGTCGGAGTGGCGGGCAACAGCAGCAGAAGTTTTCGCCATCTGCATCAGCGAGAGAATCCCTTCCTGCATCCTGGCGCCGCCGGAAGCGGTAAATGCCACCACCGGCAGTTCCTTTTCCGTCGCCCGTTCAAATGCCCGGGTGATTTTCTCTCCTACCACAGAGCCCATAGAGGCCATCATAAAGCGAGAATCCATGACGATAATGACGCATTTTCTCCGTCGGATAGTGCATTCGCCGGTGATCACCGCGTCCTTAAGGCCCGTCTTTTCCCGCATCTCCTTTAATTTTTCGTCGTAGCCCTCGAAATCCAATGGATTTATCGAGACCATATCAGGGTCGTACTCTACAAAGCTCCCCTGGTCCACCGTCAGGTCCAGGCGCTCCTTCGCGGAAATCCGCGCATGGTAAGAACAGGCGGAACAGACCTTAAGTCCAGCTTTGTATTCGTCCATGAACATGACGTTCTGACAGCGGGGGCATTTGAATAGCAAATCCCCCGGCATCTTGGACTTAACATTGTTCGGCGATTTATCATCGTAGTCAAGCCGCGACTTGACAACCTTAAACAAATCTTCAAGCATTCACATTCACGCCTTTCTTCGCCATCAAGTCGAGGGCGTTAGTTGCGGACGAGGCTTATTTCTGGGTATTCAGGTGTTTGCTCCTCCCCAGATAGCCGATGTCGTAATTTCCCGCTTCCACATTGGGATCCTTCAATAAGTTTAACTGAAAGTCAATATTGGTGTCAACACCTTCGACCAAAAACTCCGCCAACGCCCATTTCATCTTCATAATCGCTTCCTGTCTGGTAGGAGCGTATGCAATGAGCTTTGCAATCATGCTGTCATAATAGGGAGAAATTTCATATCCCTGATAGACGGCGCTGTCAATACGGATTCCGGGGCCGCCGGGCATATGAAGCCCTTGGATTTTCCCAGGAGAGGGCCTGAAATCGAACTCCGGATTTTCTGCGTTAACCCGGCACTCAATGGCGTGTCCCCGCATGGCGACATCTTCCTGCTCAAAATCCAGATGCCGTCCAGCGGCAATCAAAATTTGGTTTTTCACCAAATCAATACCGGTCACCATCTCAGTTATGGGATGTTCCACTTGAATACGGGTGTTCATCTCCATAAAATAGAAGTCCTTGCCGGAAAGGAGAAACTCTACCGTTCCCGCGTTGTGGTAACCGCAGGCCACCGCCGCCTTCACCGCCGCTTCTCCCATGGCTTTGCGGAGAGAAGGGGTCATGATGGGGCAGGGGCACTCCTCGATAAGCTTTTGGTTCCGGCGCTGCAGGGAGCAGTCCCGCTCACCCAGATAGACCACATTCCCGTAATTGTCCGCTAAAACCTGAATCTCCACATGGCGGGGATCCTCGATAAATTTTTCAATGTAAATACCGTCGTCGCCGAAAAAAGCAAGGGCTTCCTGCCGGGCGGCAGTCATAGCCGCTTCTAATTCAGAGTCGTTTTTCACCTGACGGATTCCCCGTCCGCCGCCGCCGGCCGAGGCCTTTACCATAACAGGATAACCAACCTCATTCGCGATTTGCAGGGCTTCCTCCAGGGTTTTCACCACCCCATCGGAGCCAGGAATCACTGGGACGCCGCCGTTTTTCATAGTCGTTTTGGCCTGTGCCTTGTCCCCCATCAACTCCATGGCGGAAGGAGGAGGACCGATGAAGGTCACGCCGCATTTTTCGCACATCCGGGCAAAATTTGCGTTTTCTGAAAGAAAACCGAATCCCGGATGCACGGCCTCGGCCCCCGTCCGCTCGCAGGCGGCCAGAATAGCCTTGATATTTAGGTAGCTGTCCGCCGTTTTCGCCGGGCCGATACAGATAGCCTCATCGGCGATTTGGGCGTGGAGTGCCGTCCGGTCGGCTTCAGAAAAGACCGCCACGGTGCCGATACCCAATTCCCGGCAGGCGCGGATGATCCGAACCGCGATTTCCCCGCGGTTTGCAATCAGAACTTTATGAAACATGTTATAGTTCCTTTCCGTTTACTCGCCTAAGGCAAAGGTGATTTCCGCTGTCACAGCTTTTTTGCCATTCACGGTGGCCACCGCCTTACCCACGCCGATGCTGCCGCGGGATTTAACCATCTCTACGGAGAGCACCAAGGTGTCGCCGGGCTTTACCTGCTGCCGGAAACGCGCTTTGTCGATCCCGGCGAAAAAGGCAATTTTGCCCTTGTTCTCCGGCAGGGAAAGCGCGCACACAGCTCCGGCTTGGGCCAGCATCTCTATAGTGAGTACGCCGGGCTGAACCGGCATTCCGGGGAAGTGGCCTTTAAACCAGGTCTCTTCCGGTCTCAAATATTTGGTCGCCACCACACGGACGCCCGGCTCAAGCTCCAGCACTTCGTCGATGAGCAGGAAGGGGTCTCTATGGGGGATAATCTCCTTGATTTGTTCCTGATTTAAAAGGGCCAACTGCGTCCCGCCTTTCTATTCAATGATGAGGATGGGCTGGCCGTATTCTACGCCCTCGCCGTTTTCCACCATCACTTTTGTAACGGTTCCGTCGAACTCGCTTTTGATTTCGTTCATCAGCTTCATCGATTCCACGATGAACAGGGTGTCCCCTTTGTGAACCGCCGTGCCAACTGTGGCAAACGCCGGTTTGTCCGGAGCGGAACTGGCGTAAAACGTCCCAACCAAGGGGGACTTAACCACATTGCCGGAAGCTTCCTCACAGGGGCAAGCCGCTGTTGGTGCCAGCGCCGCGGCAGGCATAGGAGTACCCGGAACAGCGGCCTCGTAAACCACCTGGGTTTGTTCCGCTTTCAAAGAGAGCTCAAAGCCCTCCACTTTAACGCAAACTTCCGTCAAGCAGTTTGCGGCCATTTTATCCATCAGTTCCTTGATTTCGGAAACGGTCAATTTCATTTCAGCCATTGCAATATACCCTCACTCTTCTGTTTGGACTAATCCTCATATTTTTTCAGGCAGACGCAGGCGTTATGCCCGCCAAAGCCCAGGGAATCCGACAAGGCCACTTTAATGTCGGCCTTTCTTGTCCCCTCGGTCACGTAGTCCAGGTCGCATTCTTCGTCCGGCACTTTGTAGCCAACGGTACCGGGAATTACCCCATTTTGAAGCGCCAAAGCTGTCGCAATCGCTTCCACCGCACCAGCGGCACCCAGCAGGTGCCCGGTCATCGACTTGGTAGAGGATACCGCAACCTTGTTTGCCGCCTCGCCAAGAGCCACCTTGATGGCGTTTGTCTCGAAATGGTCGTTGATGGGAGTGGAAGTGCCATGGGCGTTAATATAATCTACATCCTCAGGTCTGAGTCCCGCTTCTTCAATGGCAAACTCCATCGCCTTGGCAGGTGCTTCCCCATCGGGGGCTGGGCTTGTGATATGATAAGCATCTCCTGTAGCCCCGTAGCCGACGATTTCTCCGTAAATGGTTGCATTTCTGGCTTTAGCGTGCTCCAACTCCTCCAAAATGAGGATTCCGGCGCCTTCGCCCATAATAAATCCGTCCCGTTCCTTGTCAAAAGGAATGGAGGCACGATCCGGGTCAGTGGATTTAGAGAGAGCTCCCATATTGTCAAAGCCTGCCACGGCAAATTTGGTGATGGCAGCTTCCGCGCCGCCTGTCACACACGCGTCCAGATAACCGTGTTTGATATTCCGAAACGCCTCACCAAGGGCATGAGTGGAGGTGGCGCAGGCGGTCACAGGAGCGTAATTGACGCCCTTAAATCCGGTGCGAATGGAAATGTTGCCTGCCGCCATGTTGGAAATCATCGTGGGGATAAAGAAAACGGAAACCCGCTTGGGGCCTTTTTCCAGGTATTTGCCGTGTTCCGTCTCCCAGGTGTTCATACCGCCGATGCCGCTTCCCACAATGACACCGACACGGTAAGGATCCAGATCCTTAAAGTCTGTGCCGCAGTTTTTGAGAGCTTGTTCAGCGGCATAAATAGCAAACTGGCAATACCGGTCGGTACGGCGCAGCTCTTTCTTTTCCAAAACGGTCAGGGGGTCGAAATCCTTGACCTCCGCCGCGATTTTTACTTCCATATCAGAGCAGTCAAAGCCCTCAATTTGGGAAAATCCGTGTTTGCCATTTAAAAGGCTCTGCCAAAAAGTATCTACGTCTTTACCGATGGAAGTGACCACTCCCATTCCGGTTATTACAACTCTTCTCATGTAAATTACCGCGCCTTTGCATATAACTGCTGTGAAAATTGATTTCTTCAATTTACTATGACAAAGGCTCCCTTTCCTCGGAAATTGTGCCGGCTTGAGCACCACCAAAATTGGCAGCGGATCCGGCAAGCCATAAAACGTTTCATTATTTCTTGACGCAAACTCTCGCCGTTACATCGACATGCCGCCGGAAACCTCAATGATCTGCCCGGTGATGTACCCCGCCTTCTCAGAGGCAAGAAACGCCACAGCGTTGGCGATGTCCTCCGGCTGGCCGAAGCGTCCCAACGCGATATTTTTGACGATGGCCTCTTTGTATTTCTCGTCCAGCACATCTGTCATGGGGGTCTGCACAAAGCCGGGAGCGATGGCGTTGACAGTGATGTTCCGCGCGCCCAGCTCCTTGGCCGCCGTCTTTGTCATACCGATGATGCCCGCCTTGGAAGCAGAATAGTTAAACTGCCCCGGGTTTCCGTAAACGCCAGCTACAGAGGACATGTTGATAATCCTGCCGCTCCGCTGGCGGATCATGACAGCGCTCACATGGCGGGTCATGTTGAAGACCGATTTATAGTTGACGTTTGTGACCATATCGAACTGTTCTTCGCTCATACGGGCCAACAGCCCGTCCTTCGTAATGCCCGCGTTGTTCACTAGCACGTCAATAGAGCCGAAGCGGGCTTTCACCGCTTTCACCATCTCTTCGCAGGCCGCGTAGTCGGAAACGTCGCAGGCAAAGCACTCTGCCTCCACACCCAAAGCACGGCAGGCTTCCACCACATCGGAGCCTCCATTTTGGATTTCCGCCTCGCTGCGGCAGTTGACGGCGATGTTATAACCTTCCTGTGCAAGGGTTTTTGCAATACAGGCACCAATCCCCTGGGATGCGCCGGTAATCAATGCGGTTTTTGCCAAAATAAAGCACTCCTTTGATTTCGATTTTCTAAAACTGTTTGCTTTTTCTGATGATGAGCTCCTCGGCATCGTTGAAAATACTGTCGAGAATCTCCTGACAGGAACGAATTTCTTTAATCATGCCGGCAATCTGTCCGGCCATAAAGCTCCCATTATCTTTGTCACCGTCCTTGACGGCTTTGCGCAGGGACCCGGTGCAGGCTTCCTCAAACTCCTCCTGAGTAAGGCCCTCCCGCTCCTTTTCCATAATGCGCTTCGTAAATTTATTGCGAATTTGACGGCAGGCCGCACACCCGGAAATCCGTCCGGTGACGGCGCTGTCGGTGTCCTTTGCATTCAAAACGAGGTTTTTGTAGTTATCGTGAATTTGGCACTCATCTGATGCCAAAAAGACCGTTCCCATCTGGACGCCTTCCGCCCCCAGCATCAAAGCCGCTGCCAGTCCTCTACCATCGGCGATGCCACCCGCGGCGATGACTGGGATGTCCACTGCGTCTACGATCTGAGGTACAAGCGCCATGGTGGTGAGCTCTCCGATGTGGCCTCCCGCTTCGGTGCCTTCAGCCACCAGCGCGTCGGCCCCAGCCCGCTCCATCCGTTTTGCCAGGGCGACGGAAGGGACTACCGGAATTACCTTGATGCCTGCCGTCTTCCATGCTTCCATAAATTTGCCGGGATTGCCTGCACCCGTTGTGACGATAGGCACCTGCTCCTCGATGACGAGCTGTGCCAAATCTTCGGCATTGGGGCTCATGAGCATAATATTCACGCCGAAGGGGTTGTCGGTCAGTTTTTTGACCTTACGGATTTCTTCCCGCACCACATCGACGGGAGCGGCCCCTCCCGCAATCAGGCCCACGCCCCCCGCATTGGAGACAGCCGCTGCCAGAGTAGATTCCGCCACCCAGGCCATGCCCCCCTGGATGGCGGGGTATTTAACGCCCAACAATTCAGTAATCCTTGTATTCATCATTTTATTATCCATTCCTTTCTGGGAACAAACGGAACTGCTGCAAAACCGGATAGATAAATTTTCTAAACCCTATCTTCCGCTTTGCAAAATCAGCTTCTTTAATATTCAAATACCGCACCACCATAAACCAGCCCCGCCCCAAAGCCGACGATGCAAACCTTCTGGCCGCGCTTGATTCTGCCGTCCTTGATAGCCTCGTCCAGCGCAATGGGAATGCAGGCGGAGGAAGTATTTCCATAGGCTGCGATATTACAGATAAACCTATCCATCGACAGCCCCAGTTCTTTCGCTGCCGTCTGCACGATGCGGATGTTGGCTTGATGGGGAATGACCCAATCAAGTTCTCCCGGCGTAATACCAAATTTCTCGCAGGCGTCCCTGACCCCTGTGGCCATGGCACCTACCGCAAATTTATATACTTCCCGGCCGTCCATATAAATCGTATTGTCCTTGGCGTCGGGGAAATGGTCGATTTCCTGTGGGTCCGCCACGTCCACAAAGGGAATGTCGTTGCGGTGACGGCGGGCGAACAGGGTGTTGGCCCCTGTTCCATCGCAGCCCAGCGCAGAAGCAAACCCTCCCTCGCCTCTCGAGACGACGCAGGCTCCCGCCCCGTCCCCGAACAGTACGCAGGTTCCCCTATCCTCAAAATCAGTAATTTTAGAAAGGCATTCTGCAGAAATCAGCAGGATGTTTTTGTATCCGTGTTCCAGATACATATAAGCCAAATCCATGGTGTAAACAAACGCAGCGCAAGCGCAGTTTATATCATATGCAATGGCATTTTTCGCGCCGATGCGTCCCTGTATTACACAGGCCAAAGAAGGAGTTATAAAGTCGGATGTTACAGTAGTGCAGAGAATTAAATCGATATCCTCCGGGCTTAGCTTAGCGTCGGCAACAGCATTTTTCGCCGCCTCCTCCGCCAAAACATAGGTGGGTTGTCCGGTCATGCGGCGGGTGTGAATGCCAGTTCTTTTCACGATCCATTCGTCGGAAGTCTCAACAATTCTTGTAAAGTCCCCGTTCGTTACAACGGTTTCCGGAAAGCAGACTCCCGTCCCTAAAATCTTAACACCCATAGCATACCTCACCTTTCTATTCATAAACATCAACCGATGTTATCTTAACATAAATATATGAACATTTCTGCCTTGCAAATTACGGCAAATTTTGTTATAGTGAAGAAAATTATAATCCAAAACAACGCCCTGAAAAAGATTCCCAAATATTGGGCTATCTTTTATATTGTATCGGTTTGTTACCGTTTTGTCAATAAATATCCTCTGGATTTCCCGGTAAAACCCCCATAAACACGACAAGAAAGCCCTTTTTCATTATTTTTACGGTCAATTGTTTACAGAATTGTTACAAACCTGATTTGCAAATTACTTTTACACTAGAAAGGATTCGATTCCATGGAAAAAACCGTATTTTTATTTTCAGGACAAGGCTCACAATACCCCAAAATGGCAGAAGAACTCATCAACTCTTCTCCGAAAGCGGGGGAGGTTTTCGCCTGCGCTTCCGACGTACTGGGCTTTGATCTGAAGGAAATTTGTCTCAACGGTACCGCTGAAGACTTAGCGAAAACGCAGGTAACTCAGCCCGCTATCATGGCCACCAGTTTAGCAGCGTTGGCCTGTATTCGGGAACGAGGCATCGATGCTTCGGCAGTAGCCGGACATTCTCTGGGAGAATACGCCGCCATGGTCGCTGCCGATATGCTCAGCATGGAAGACGGCTTTAAGCTCATCAAGGCCCGTGCTGCCGCCATGGGCAAATGCGCAGAAAGCGGCGATGGAGCTATGGCCGCCATCATGGGCCTTTCCGCCCAAGAAGTCGCCGCCGTCTGCGAGGAGACTTCCGGTTACGTCCTGCCTGTCAATTACAATTCTGCAGCCCAAACCGTCATAGCAGGGGAACGGGCGGCAGTGGCAAAAGCTTCGGAAACCTTCATGTCCATGGGCAAAAGAGCTATTCCATTAGCGGTCTCCGCCGCCTTCCATTCTAAACTGATGCAGCCTGCTGCCGACGAATTCTACAATGCCGCGAAAAGTTTTGCCTTTTCGCAGCCCAAACTTGATTTCTATGCAAACCTCACCGGAACAAAGCTCACAGATTTCTCCGACATGGCCGAGTATCTGGCAAAACACATCGTCTCTCCTGTTTTCTTCACATCGGAACTGGCAGAACTACAGTCTGCCGGATATCTGAATTACGTGGAGTTGGGGCCAGGCAAGGTGCTGACGGGTCTTGTCAAGAAAACCCTCAAAGATGTGACCGCCCTCAACGTGGAAAACGCCAAAACCTTGGAAAAAACAGTGGAAACCCTGACAAATTAAAAGAAATTTCGCCTTAACGAGGCGGCAGCGTCCCGCTGCATAAAATATTGTTGAATTTTCTGGAAAGATTGGTGATTCCAAAGGCAATATCCTTGCCAGCCGCAGAGTGCACTCTTTGTAAGGGGCAAAATTTCCTGTTCTTAAAAAATGCGGAGAATCTAAGAACCTCATCAAGGGGCATTCAGATGCCTGAAGCAATACGAAATATCTCTTTGATTGTCGCCTGTTTTTTCAACAGGCGACAATTTTTCTTTTACCTGGATTTTTGAGGATAACTTTTCACAAAATAAGTTATTCGGACGAATGGAGTTCGTTGCATTTGCATCGGAGGTATGGTAAAATAAGACCAGTATACTTGGAAAGGGGGACTTTCTTGAAACAGATCGCAGTCATCGGGGGCGGCGCATCTGGGATGGCGGCGGCAATCACAGCTGCCAAAGCCGGCGCAACTGTAACCATCTTTGAAAAAAGTCCCCGAGTAGGCAAAAAACTGCTGGCAACCGGAAACGGCCGCTGTAATATCAGCAATCGGTTTTGTACAATTGACCGCTATCATGGAGGCGATCCGGATTTTATTCTGCACGCAATGCAAACCTACGATGTGGATAATACTGAAAAATTCTTTAACGATATGGGACTTATGATTACCGAGCTGGAGGATGGGAAGCTGTATCCCCGCCCTCTTCAGGCTTCGGCGGTTTTAGATGTGCTGCGCATGGAGGCAGAGCGGCAGCATGTCCAGACTGTCTGTAATTGTGAGATTGAGGAAATTCGCCCCAGAGGGCGGGATTTTCTCCTTTTGTCTGGAGAGAAGTCCTTTGCCGCTGATGCAATCATTGTAGCGGCCGGCGGCGAGGCGGCTCCTCAGCTTGGAGGTACCGAAAGCGGTTATCGGTTGCTGCACAAGCTGGGCCACTCTATTACCCAACGGATTCCGTCCATTGTTCAGTTGAAAACCGATGTGACAACCATCAAACCGTTATCAGGGATGAAAATCGACGGAACGGTTCGACTGTTTACTGGTAAAAAAGAGGTTCGGTCCCAATTCGGAGAAATCTTGTTTACTGATTACGGAGTGTCGGGTCCTCCTATTATGCAGATTTCGGGATCTGCTTCCCGGTTGCTCCATGAGGACAGAAGCGCTATCCTATTATTGGATCTTGCACCGGAACTTCAACAAAAAAAGCTTTATTTTTTGTTGAAAAGCAGAGCTTTCACCCATTCAGAGCGTAGCTTAGAGGAATTTTTGGTGGGAATGTTCCCCAAACGGCTGGGGATGTGTGCCATCAAGACGATTTCCCCGGTTCCGCTTTCAAGGAGGATATCCGAACTGGCAGACAAAGACTTGCAAGCGCTGGCGGCACAGCTCAAAGCCTGGAGGCTCACCGTCAAGGGCACCAATGGATTCCGCAACGCCCAAGTGACGGCCGGGGGCGCAACGGTCAAAGAATTCAATTCCAACACTATGGAGTCAAAACTAGTCCCAGGGCTTTATGCCTGCGGTGAGGTTTTGGATGTGGACGGGGACTGCGGAGGCTTCAATCTGCAGTGGGCCTGGGCATCGGGACGACTGGCGGGAACATCTGCCGCAAATAAGCACCTATAAACTGGCACGATTGATTTGAATCATCCAGGTTAGATGCAAAATTGGGTATAGGCGCAACATATGGTAAAGCACTTCTGGAAATTTGTGTGAACCGCCTCAGGGCAATTAAATTATTTCTGCAAAAGGGCTGCTGCACAAATAAAGCAAATGTAAACCAATAACTTAATTCCATATAATAAAATGCCGCAGAATTCAAAAGTTTCTGCGGCATTTTTTAGTAAGTGACGTCTGACAGCATAATATCTACAATGCCCAGCTTTCCGCCCACCCTCCGTTTGGATGTATATACCGGTTCATCTGAGACAAAATCATTGTCAATAAGCTTTGCCTTCATCCGGATGAGAATTTTGACGCCGGGATGATTATCGGCAATAATGCACTGACCCCCGTGAAGTTCCACGGTCTTCTGCAGAATATCGTAACACATTTTTTTCATAGCAGGAGGTTCGCCGGTAGCGTCCAGCGCAACTACGTCCAAAATGCCTGGTGTGGTCACTGCTTCATAATCAGTTACGTTATCTTCCATAGTCAAAAGCATTTCGTCAGGAAAAAACTCGGTCCGACAGATGAAATGCCCCTCTTCTTGAGCATATAGATAAGAGATATTTACCACATTGAGAAGTGCCGTAGCAAATAGCACCTTATCCAACTTGACAATTCCGTTTTGATAATCAGGGTCGAAAACAAAAGACAGACCCGTGGCAGCGAGAATCATTTCGGCCTGATTCATCAGAGGAGTAAAATACTCGTGAAAGTCCACTTCTGTCTGATAAATAGCATTCTCGTCAGACACCGTATAGTATGCGTTGAAATTATAGGATAATTTGAGCAAAGAACGACAGTTGCGTTCAATATCCCGAATATGATAGGCTGACTCATAATCTTCCCGCTCCACCAGTCTTTCCGAGATCAGCTCGGAAAGGTTGAAGATACTGGTCATCCGTTGCCGAATATAGTAGGAAAGAAGCTTGACGCTGCCCTGCTCGTTGCCGCTGCTGGCCAAATGGAAAGGACAGCTTCCATAATAAATTCCCACATAGAGGGAGCCTTCTTTGGGGTCGGGGAAAGTTAGCACTTCCAAGCGATCCTGGCCATCTAATTTGTTATTAATTTGGAGCGAAGACGAGGTCGGCTTGTCCTCGGAAAACAAACCAGTAAAAGAAAACTGGGGGAAACATTCCGCCAGTTCATTTTCCTCCGCTACATGGGGAAAATCTTTCATTGCAGCGGCATTAATCCATAGAATCTTTAAATCTGGTCCAAAGCAAAAGCATGGCTGCTCATGAGAGCGATAAAGTTTATACAACCAATCGGTTCTTCCGGCCATAAGAACTCCCTTCTTTTCACCCTGTTTCATTGGTATGCTGTTGCCGGTGTAAGTAGGTCAAGTGTATGATACCGGAAACGATATTTTGTACGGATTTTAGTATCCGCGGTGCCAAATAAGACAGATATTAATTCATATAGGAGATAAGTGTATTCTTTTATGTATTACAAATTCCTGAATTTATTATACCTATTTTCGTTTTCTTTGTAAAGCGAGTTGGAAACTATTTCCATATGGTCTCAGCAAAGGAAACTGCTGCCTTTACAATTTTGTGGAAATCCGCTACAATAAAATGTAATTTTCTGTCTAAAGGAGATATCATGGGTATTTTATGCAACGACTGGGACCCTTTTTTGGAGGAACAATTTCGTCAGAATTACTATAAGCAACTGCAGAAATTTTTATGCCGTGAGTATAAGGCAACAACAATCTATCCAGCGCAACCGCAATTGTTTACCGCTTTTCAGCTGACGCCTTATGAGAATGTTAAAATTGTAATTTTAGGGCAGGACCCTTACCATGGACCCAATCAGGCCCATGGACTCGCCTTCTCGGTTCCAAAAGGTGAAAGAATTCCCCCGTCCCTCCGGAATATTTTTAAGGAACTGGAAGCGGACACAGATGTTGTTCCGCCTTCTCACGGAAATTTAGAGCATTGGGCCATGCAGGGAATCCTGCTTCTGAACACGGTGCTCACCGTGCGCGCAGGACAAGGGAATTCCCATCGTGGGAAAGGCTGGGAAGTCTTCACCGATGCTGCAATTACATATCTCAATCAGCGGGAGAAACCCATAGTGTTTCTTTTGTGGGGAAATAATGCCCAGCAAAAGGAAACGCTCATCACCAATCCTGCCCACCTAGTATTAAAAGCCGCACACCCCAGTCCTTTGTCCGCCAACCGAGGTTTTTTTGGATGTGGGCATTTTTCTAAATCCTGCCGTTTTTTAAAGCAACATGGCATGGCAATCGATTTTTGTATTCCAGATTAGAATATACTTATTATATCATACCGGCCTTTTCAAATCCAGTGCGAATATGATATAATTTTTTATATGCGAAAATGGAGTGTATAAAATACGGCGAATTTTCCATACAATGTTTGTATGGAGGGACCAATGATGTTTCATGTACAAAAGCCGGAAATGATCAACAAAACAATTCGAATGCCTCAGGAATTGGTTCGTCAAATGGAGGTCTTAGCGCAGAAAAAGGGTATCTCACTGAACAATCTAATCGTCCAGTGCTGTCAGTATGCGATGAACGACCTGCCTCCCGAAGAAACCAAGAACTAGGTCAGTAAAAAGGAGAATGTATGGGTAAACAAGTGTGGAAACCGGGCACAATGGTATCGCCAGTGCCTCCGGTTATGGTTTCTTGCGGTTCTTTAGAAAAGCCAAATATTTTAACCATAGCGTGGACAGGTATTGTCAATACCATTCCCGCCATGACCTATATCTCGGTTCGGCCGCAACGTTTTTCCTATCCGCTTATTAAAGAGAGCAGGGAATTTGTCATTAACCTGACCACGCGGGCTCTGACTTGGGCGGCGGATTACTGCGGCGTCAAAAGCGGGGCTGACACTGATAAATTTTCCGTCTGCAAGCTGACGCCAGCCCCCGCTTCCCAGGTGGGAGCACCTCTCATCAAAGAAAGCCCCGTCAATATCGAATGTAGGGTAAATCAAGTCATTCCGTTGGGCAGCCACGACATGTTTCTGGCGGAGATCGTCGCCGTCAACGTGGACGAAGTACTGGTGGATCAAAACGGCAAACTCCATTTGGACCAAAGCGGGCTTGTAGCCTACTCTCATGGGGAATATTTTGCCCTTGGGGAAAAACTGGGTTCCTTTGGATATTCGGTACGCAAAAAGCCGAAGAATAACCCTGCCTCACGGAAAAAGAGGCTTGGAAAAAGGAAAAGAGCGTAAAAACGCAGAACCAGTACCTCTGCGTTTTATTATGAAGCGGCTTTTTTACTGAAAAAGGCTTATGAAGTAAATGAAATGAAAGAAATCCGTAAACTTTTTAATCGGGTAATATAATCTATTACTGTCTATGCCAATCCTTTTCTCCCACTCAAAAACAACCCTTGACAACCGTTTTCGATAGTGATACAATCAACTCAATAAGCGAAATCATTGAAGAGGACGCGGCTTTTTCGTAAAACCGTTTCAGAGAGAAACGCCAAAATGGGCTGCAAGCGTTTCACGGCGGAAAAAGACGACACCACCTCAGAGAGTGCGTAACCCCCCTTTTACAGAGGATCAAGCGCAACGGCCGGCAGCCGTTACACTGCCTTCAAGCGGTTCGGATTTTCCGAACAATTTGGGTGGAACCATGGAGTTAGACGCTTCATCCCATAGAGTTGGGATGGGCGTTTTTTGTTTTTGAGAAAGGAAGATAAAGTATGGTAAAAATTACCTTGAAGGACGGCAGCGTCAAAGAATACGAGCAGGGCGTTTCGGTGGGAGACATCGCAAAGGATTTGAGCATGGGGCTTTTCCGCAATGCCTGCTGCGGACGCATCGACGGGACTGTTGTCGATTTGCGTGCACCCATTAACAACGACTGCAACTTAGAAATCGTTACCTTTGACGAAGAGGACGGCAAAAAGGCGTTTTGGCATACCGCTTCCCATGTGTTGGCTCAAGCGGTTAAACGGCTTTATCCCCATACGAAACTAGCCATTGGCCCTGCTATTGACAACGGTTTTTACTACGATTTTGACGTAGAAACGCCTTTCGGCCCAGACGATTTGGATAAAATCGAAAAAGAGATGAAAAAAATCGTCAAGGAAGGGCTTTCTTTGGAGCGGTTTGAGCTTCCCGCTCAGGAAGGGCTCAAAAAGCTGGAGGACATGGGCGAACCCTATAAAGTGGAGCTTTGCCACGAGCACGCTGACAAAGGCGAAAACATCAGCTTCTATCAGCAGGGCGATTTTGTCGATCTCTGCGCCGGCCCCCACCTGATGTCCACCGCCCCTCTGAAGGCAGTAAAGCTCACAAACTGCACCGGCGCTTACTGGCGGGGCGACGCCAAGGGCAAACAGCTCTGCCGCGTCTACGGCACTGCGTTCCCTAAGGCCAGTATGCTGGAAGAATACCTGACCATGCTAGAAGAGGCCAAAAAGCGCGACCACCGCAAAATCGGCAAGGATTTAGAACTCTTTACTATCATGGAAGAGGGCCCCGGATTCCCCTTTTTCTTGCCCAAGGGCATGGTGCTCCGCAATTTGCTCATCGATTACTGGCGGGAGCTGCATCGGGAGGCAGGGTATCAGGAGATCTCCACCCCTGTTATCCTGAGCCGCACCCTCTGGGAGCGCAGTGGTCACTGGGGACACTACAAAGACAATATGTACACGACGAAAATTGACGACGAAGATTTCGCAATCAAACCCATGAACTGCCCCGGCGGCATGCTGGTCTACAAGACTAAAATGCGTTCCTACCGCGACCTGCCCCTTCGCATGGGCGAACTGGGACTGGTTCACCGTCATGAGCTCTCCGGCGCGCTCCACGGTTTGATGCGGGTGCGCAATTTCACCCAGGACGACGCCCACATCTTCATGACTCCTGACCAGATCAAGGACGAGGTCAAAGGGGTCGTCCGCCTCATCGACAAAGTGTACAGCACCTTTGGGTTCCCCTACCACATCGAGCTGTCCACCATGCCGGAAGACCACATCGGCGAAAAAGAGGATTGGGACATTGCCACAGACGCTTTGCGGGACGCCATCGTCGAACTGGGTTACGATTATCAGATCAATGAGGGGGACGGCGCTTTCTACGGCCCCAAGCTGGACTTCCATCTCACCGACTGTCTGGGACGCACCTGGCAGTGCGGCACCATTCAGCTGGATTATCAGCTGCCAGAACGGTTTGAATTGGAGTACACCGGTGCTGACGGCGCAAAACACCGACCCGTCATGATTCACCGTGTCGTTTTCGGCTCAGTGGAACGCTTTATTGGCATTCTCACCGAGCATTTTGCCGGCGCGTTTCCCTTGTGGCTTGCTCCCGTCCAGATCAAAGTGCTCCCCATCAGCGAACATCAGCACGCTTACGCCAAGGAAGTTGCCGACAAGCTGACTGCCGCCGGCTTTAGACTGGAGCTAGACGACCGCAACGAGAAAATCGGCTATAAAATCCGGGAGGCCCAGTTGGAAAAGGTTCCCTTCATGCTCATACTAGGTGACAAGGAAGTGGAAAGCGGCGGCGTTGCCGTCCGTTCCCGTTCCGAAGGCGACCTGGGCACCATGAGCCTGGACGATTTGATCGTTAAGCTCTCCCAGATGGTCAAGGATCGGGTAAAAGAATAGGGTATTTTAAACCCCGTCCCTGCTAACAGGGACGGGGTTATTTTGCCTCTTGACTTTCAATGTCACCGATACTATAATACTACTATCAGACTAAAAGGAGAATCATACGTCTCATGTGTATAACAATCGTTCGTATTCGTTAAAATCGCACTTTTAATTGAACCGTTTTACACGGTCTATTAAAGGTGCCTTTTTATGATACTAACGAATCATATGAGGTGTATTTTTTATGTCAAAAAATAATAGTAAGGGAGCAAACCGGTATTCTATCTCCCAGAATTTCCTGACCAGTCGAAAGACCATTGACCGAATCATCCGCATCGCAAATCTTGGCCCAAAGGATTCCGTTATCGAAATCGGAGCCGGAAAAGGCCATATCACAAAAGCACTTGCCCGAAAATGCAAGTCGGTGCGCGCCTATGAAATAGACGAAAAGCTTTATCAAAAACTCCTTGCCGTCCAAAACGATTTCCCTAACTGCACCATAAAAAAAGAGGACTTTTTAAAAGCAATCCTACCAAGTGTGGAATATAAAATTTTTTCAAACATTCCCTTTTCCATTACGACAAACATTGTTCGCAAAATCACCGACGCGCCGAACCCGCCCAAAGAAGCCTATCTCATTATGGAAAAAGGTGCGGCGAAACGATTTTGTGGAAAACCTGCTGATGGTCTCAGTTCCCTGCTCCTAAAGCCATTTTTTGATCTTAAAATCGTCTATTATTTCCGAAAAGAGGATTTTCATCCGTCGCCGTCGGCGAACTGCGTGCTGCTCTGCATCCGCCGAAAAGAAACGCCGGATATTCCCCTGAATACGCGGCAATCCTACCAAAAATTCATCACCCATTCCTTTCAGCACGGCCTTTTCGGTCCGAACCATCTGCTGACGAAAAAACAAATTGCAACTTCCTTAAAGCAATCGCATCTTCCGCAAATCGAACGTTCGGGGAATACGCTGTACGTACAGTGGCTTTGCCTTTTCCGATGCTATGAAAAATTTCATCATAAATAGAGAAGCAGAGGCTAATACCTCTGCTTCTCTATTTATGATGCATCTTCTGATGCAGCGAACTGACTGTTATACAATCGGTAATAAAATCCTTGTTTTTGCAGCAGTTCCCGGTGGTTTCCCTGCTCAATGATATGGCCCTTATCCATAACGAGAATAGTGTCAGCGTTTTTGATGGTGGAAAGGCGATGGGCGACGATAAAGCTGGTGCGCCCTTCCATCATCCTCTGGAACGCCTCCTGGACGTATAGCTCGGTGCGGGTGTCGATATTGCTGGTGGCCTCGTCGAGAATCAGCATGGGCGGATCTACCAGCATGACCCGTGCAATACAAAGAAGCTGCCGCTGGCCTTGAGAGAGGTTGCCGCCATCCTCTGCGATAACGGTGTCATAGCCGTTAGGGAGCCTTCGGATAAAACCATGGGCGTGGGCAGCCTTGGCCGCCGCTTTGACTTCTTCGTCGGTGGCGTCGGGCTTGCCGTAGGCGATGTTGTCCCGCACCGTCCCCGAGAAAAGCCAAGACTCCTGGAGCACCATGCCGTAGCTTCCCCGCAGGGAATCCCGGGTGATGTTTCGAATATCGGTTCCATCCACCGAGATTGCCCCTTCGCTTACATCGTAAAACCGCATGAGCAGATTGATAAGAGTCGTTTTGCCGCAGCCGGTGGGGCCGACAATGGCGATCCGGTTACCCGGATGGACGAGAAGGTTTAAGTTTTCGATGAGCGGCCGCTCCGGGTCGTAGGAGAAGGACACGTCCGACAACTCCACCCTGCCTTCGCAGGATGTTTTTCGGAGTGCCTGGGGGGCGTCGGGAATTTCCGGCTGCTCATCCAGCACCGCGAACACCCGCTGCGCTGACGCGAAGGCACTTTGCAGCTGGGTGACAATGCCTGTGATTTCGTTGAATGGCTTGGTATATTGGTTGGCGTAGCTCAAAAACATTGAAATCTGTCCAACTGTCAATCTGCCATAAATGGCGCTCACCGCCCCGATGATTCCCACCGCCGCATAGACGACAGCATTGACAAACCGAGTGCAGGGATTCGACAAAGAGGAATAAAACTGCGCCTTCTGCCCCTGTCCGTAGAGTTTTTCATTGATTGTCCCAAACTTTTCTTCGGCCCGCTCCTCATAGCCAAAACCTTTGACCAGCTTCTGGTTGCCTATCATCTCTTCAATGTATCCGGTCAGTTCCCCCTGAGTCACCGTCTGATTTCGGAAATGCTTGTAGGAATTTTTGGCGATAAAGGAAGCGACAAACAGCGAAAGAGGAGTCAACACGACCACCACCAGAGTTATCAGTGGGTCGGCAAACAGCATAAACAGCAATGTGCCGAGAATAGTCACAACACCGGTAAACAATTGGGTAAAACCCTGTAACAGCCCGTCGGAAACCTGATCAATGTCGTTGACCACTCGGTTGATGATATTTCCGTGAGCGGTCTGGTCGATAAATTTTAAGGGCACTGCACTCAGCTTGTTGAAAAGTTGGATACGCAGGTCTTTGACGGTCCGGTAGGTGATCACATTGGTGCAATAGGACATAAGCCATTGAAAAAGGGAGGAACCCAGGATGCAGCCTGCCAACCACCAGAGAATCATCGGAAGTCCATCAAAGTCAACCTGACCTGGCCCGATAATCAAGTCGACAGCGTCACCGATGAGCACCGGCACCAGCAGGGATAATGCCACGCTAATGACAGCGCAAAGGAGAGCTAGCACCAAAAAGCCGCGATATGGTTTTGTATAAGAAAGAAGGCGCTTGAGTACCAGCTTATTCATGAAATGCCCCTCCTTTTGCCTCTTCTGCACTGAACTGGGACAGGCAGATTTCACGATAGACAGCACAGTTATCGAACAAATCGTCGTGGCAGCCGATTCCTGCCACTTCGCCATCGTCCAAAACAATAATTTTGTCGGCGTGCCGGATGGAGCCCGCCCGCTGAGAGACGATGAGTACCGTCATCCCCGCCGTGTCTTTCCGGAGCGCTTTTCGCAGCGCCGCATCGGTGGCAAAATCAAGGGCGCTGGCACTGTCGTCCAGTATTAATACTTCGGGCTTGCCCACCAGTGCTCGCGCAATGGTGAGCCGTTGCTTCTGACCTCCGGAAACATTTTTGCCCCCCTGCTCGATATAAGATTCAAGACCATCGGGCAGCGCTGTGACAAAGTCGTAAGCTTGGGCTGTTTTCAGCGCTTCAATCAATTCTTCATCGGATGCATCCTCTTTTCCCCAGCGCAGATTTTCTGCAATCGTGCCCGAAACCACTGCAGCCTTTTGGGGGACGAGTCCTATTTTTTTCCGCAATTGAGAAAGGGGGTAATCTTTTACGTCTACCCCGTCGATGAATAACTTTCCCTCTGTGACATCATAAAATCGGGGAATGAGATGGACCAAGGTTGATTTACCCGCTCCGGTCCCTCCAATAATCCCCACCGTTTCACCACGTTCAATATCTACTGTAATCCCTTGCAGGGATGGCTCTTCCGCCCCCTGATAGGAAAACTCCACGTTCTGAAAGGAAATCTGGGGCATATTCGTTTTCGCCTCAACGGCAGTCTGATTAATTGAAATAATGGAGGATTTTGTCTCCAAAACTTCATTGACTCGAGCCGCCGAAGCGGACGCTTTGGTAAAGGTCACTACCAAATTGGCCACTACCACCAGCGCCAGTAAAATCTGGGTCATATAGTTTACAAACGCAATAATTTCCCCCTGAGTCAAATCTCCTCCACTTACCTGCCCGCCGCCAAACCATAAAACAGCCACGATGCCGATATTCATAATAGTATAAGTCAACGGATTGAGCAAAGCGGAAAGCCTCCCTACCCCAACCGCCGTATCGGCCAGGTCGTCGCTGGCTTGAGCAAAACGAGCCTTTTCGCTCTCCTGCTTGGAGAAAGCGCGGATAACCCGGGCACCCTCCAGATTCTCCCGGGTAATGAGAGAAATCCGGTCCAGCTTTTTCTGCATCACCTTGAAAAACGGCACTGACTTGCCCATAATGAGCCATAAAACCAACACGATGAGAGGTAGAGTCGCCAGAAGAATAAGCGACAGTTTGAGGTCGATGGTAAAAGCCATCACGACGGCACCGATTGCCAAAAACGGTGCTCGCACCACCAATCGAATGAGCATCGCCACCGCCACCTGCAGCTGGTTAATATCGTTTGTCAGCCTCGTGACCAGCGAATGGGTGCCGAAACGGTCGATTTCAGCGTGGGAAAAGCTATTGATCTTACGGTACAGATCATTTCGCAGAATGGTACCCACCCCCTGAGAAGCGACGGAAGCTGAGTACTGACAAATAAGGGCACACCCCAGTCCCACCACCCCCAAGAGCAGCAGGAATCCTCCCATTTTGAGCACATAAGGCAAATCCCTGCCGGCGACGCCGATATCGATAATTCGTGCCATCACCAGTGGAACAAACAGTTCCAAAACCGCCTCGGTAAACTTGAACAGAGGGCCGATGATGACCTGCTTTTTATAGCGGCCTAAATATTGTTTCAGTTTCCACATAACGTCAATACCCTTCTATTGATCTTTTTATAAAACAGATTACAGTTGTTTCACCATATTTACAGGTCCACAAGGAACATTCTCATCGTCTCATGACAGAATTTATCCGGTATGAGGCATTCAAAAAAATTTTTCTGATAGAAAACCTTTTCACCCATTTGCGAATATTTTACCATATTCTCTCTGATGATAAAATCCTTTCCAAATGATTTTTTCGAAACCTTTACAAATTCGTTAACATGCTGAGGATTTTTTGAGTTATGGCTGACATTTTGTGGCAATAATGGTATAATACTCTCACTAGCATACAGCAAAGTGTCACAAACACTTTTGTTCCTCTGAATCGGAATAAGTGAGAATATTTTATTTGGGGCAATTATCTCTGCGTTTCTCCCTTATCGCGTTCTACGCAGCAAAATTTGGGGGATTACATCCACAGGCAGCACATAATACGTGCTGTGTTCTCTGTCAAAGATGCGAAAAATTTCGTTTAAAATTGGCCGTAAAACAGAATCATGTAAGAAGAAAGGACCCTTTTATGAAATTGATTTCCTGGAATGTTAATGGTCTTCGGGCTTGTATGAATAAAGGATTTATGAACTTTTTAAAGGAATCAAACGCAGATATCTTCTGTGTTCAGGAAACAAAAATGCAGCCAGAGCAGGCGGATTTTATTATGGAGGGCTATGAGCAGTACTGGAATTCCGCTGAGAGGAAAGGCTACTCTGGCACTGCGGTCTTTACCAAAGTTCCCCCGTTTTCAGTCCAGTACGGCATCGGTATCGATGAACACGACCACGAAGGGCGGGTCATTACGCTTGAATTTGAAAAATTTTTTCTCGTAAACGTATATACCCCCAACTCCCAACGAGATTTGGCTAGGCTTAATTATCGAATGAAGTGGGAGGACGATTTCAGAGATTATCTTATAGAACTGGATGCAGTCAAACCGGTCGTCGTCTGCGGGGACATGAACGTTGCCCATCAGGAGATCGACCTGAAAAATCCCAAAACCAACCGAAAAAACGCCGGATTTACTGACGAAGAGAGGGGCCGGATGTCAAAGCTTCTGGAAAACGGTTTCTTAGACAGCTTTCGCTTTTTCTATCCGGATAAGACCGAATGCTACTCCTGGTGGTCCTATATGTTCCATGCCCGGGAAAAAAACGCCGGATGGCGCATTGATTACTTTATTGTTTCCAAGGCGCTTCAGGATAAACTCTTGGACAGCGTGATATATCCGGAAATTATGGGCAGCGACCACTGCCCAGTAGGACTTATGCTCAAAGACGAATAAGGACGGGTGAGGATATGCAGACTGAAATGCTGCAAAAGTGGGTCGAGCAAAGCGATAATATCGTTTTCTTTGGTGGAGCGGGCGTTTCCACTGAAAGTGGGATTCCGGACTTTAGGAGTACCGACGGGCTCTACTTTCAGAAATACGACCACCCTCCAGAAACGATTTTGAGCCATCATTTTTTTATGGAACGAACCGAAGACTTCTACAAGTTTTACCGAGAGAAAATGCTGTATTTGGACGCCCTTCCCAACCGAGCCCACAAAAAACTGGCGGAATTGGAGCAAACCGGCAAACTTCGTGCCATCGTTACCCAAAACATCGACAATCTGCATCAAAAGGCGGGAAGTCAAAATGTTTTAGAGCTGCACGGCTCAGTCTACCGCAACTACTGCATGAAATGCGGCAAATCCTATTCTGTCGAAGAAATTACCTGCACCCAAAACGTTCCCCATTGCAGCTGCGGAGGTGTCATCAAACCGGATGTGGTTCTCTATGAAGAGCCTCTGAATCAAGCGGTAATCCAGCGCTCTATTGAAGCCATCCACGACGCCGACTTGCTCATCATCGGCGGAACTTCCCTCGCGGTTTACCCCGCAGCAAGCTTCATCGACTATTATAGAGGGGAACGGCTGGTTTTGATAAATAAGTCTTCAACTCCGCGGGATCGTTCCGCCGATCTGCTGCTTCAAGGCAGTATCGGCGATATTCTGGACAGTATTATCGTCTAAAACAGGCACCTAGCCGGAAAGGAACAGAGCCTCATGAAATTTGACTTCAACCGCAAATATAACACCATCGCTGCATATACTTTAATCGTCATCGCTATCGGTGCGGCTATCGTCATTGGAATCTCCAACATTTCGCAGGTGGGGGCGTTCTTCTCAAAAATTTTTTCCATTCTGACCCCTTTTCTTTGGGGATTCGCCATCGCCTATATTTTGACCCCTGTGCTCAAGTACTGCGAACGGACGTTGGGACGTATCTTCAAAGGAAAATTGAAGCCCCGGCCCAGACGGACTTTATCGGTTATTTTTACTTATCTTTTTGCGTTGATCGTACTCATTGTTTTTTTCCGCATCGTAATACCACAAATTGCACAGAGCTTCGCCACCCTGGCTTCCCAGGTGCCCAGTTGGATGGAACAGCTGAAAGTAATTGCCATGGAGCTGGCAGAAAAATACGATTTGCAAAATATTGATCTGAATGCTTTGGAGGCAACCACCTTTGACAAACTGCTTAACACTCTCCAGGATATGCTGAAAAATCTGTCCACTGCCCTTACGTCGGCTATCCCACAGATTATTCAAACCACTGTCAATGTGACGGCGAGTGTTCTGAACGTTATTATCGGGTTTATCATTTCGGTTTACATGATGTTTAGCAAGGAACTGTTTTTTGCCCGTATCCGCAAGCTGTTGACCGCCCTTTTCCCAGAAAAATCCGTGGAAAAAATGGCCGTTGTTATTCATCAAAGCAATGATATCTTTAGCGGCTTTATCAGCGGTAAAATTTTAGACTCTTTCATCATTGGGCTTTTGTGCTTTGTATTTATGAGCATTTTCGGATGGCCTTACGCAATGCTCATCAGCGTCATCGTCGGAGTCACCAACGTCATTCCCTACTTTGGCCCCTTTATCGGAGCCATCCCTTCCATTCTGATACTCCTGATGGTGGAGCCGTGGACGGCATTGTGGTTTGCTATTTTCATTTTGGTATTACAACAAATTGACGGGAACATCATTGGGCCGAAAATTCTCGGCGATTCTACCGGGTTGTCAGCTTTTTGGGTAATCTTTGCCATCACAATTTTTGGAAGCCTGATGGGGCCCCTGGGCATGTTCATCGGTGTTCCTCTGTTCGCAGTAATTTATTCCCTTGTTCGGCAGTTTGCCGAGTGGCGGCTTTCAAAAAAAGGGCTTCCTACTACCACGGATGAATACGCTTCCAAGGAACATCCAATTATAAAAAAATAATGTCAGGATTTGACAAAGATAATTTTTTCTGATACAATGGAGGGCAGTTAAAAGGGAGTAGTTGTTTTGTATGGTCAACATATTCCGGGGCCCCCGGTGGTCATGCACCTTTCATTTGTGATTGGAACGAGACTTTTAGCACAATTATGTGCTAAAAGTCTTTTTTATTGTATTTCTGCTCTCCGACAAATCAATCGATAAGTGAGGAATCATTATGGGACTGACGACTGTACTGATTTTGGCGATTGGCCTGGCCATGGACGCTTTGGCCGTCTCTATCTCCAACGCAATGTGCTATCAGAATATGAACCGAAAATGGGCACTCCTGACCGCCGGCGCGTTCGGCCTCTTTCAGGGGATCATGCCGGTCATCGGATGGTTCGCTGGAATTGCTTTCACCAAATATATTGAAAGTATTGATCATTATGTCGCCCTCGTGCTGCTGGGATTTATCGGCATCAAGATGATTGTGGAGGCCATTCGGGAGATTCGCCATCCCGAAGCCTGCGACGCCACCAAACAACTGAATCTCAAAATGCTGGGGGTACAGGCCGTCGCCACCAGTATCGACGCGCTGGCGGTGGGAATCAGCTTTGCCGCTATCCACGGAGGGCTGAACATTTTTACAAGCGCCGGCATCATCTGCGGGATCACCTTCATTTGTTCTCTCATCGGCATCCTCATCGGCAAAAAGTTCGGAGGGCTTTTGGGGCAGAAGGCAGAAATTTTCGGGGGATTGATCCTTGTGCTCATCGGTGTAAAAATCTTTCTAGAACATACATTGGGATAAAAAGAAGGGCTCAAAAGCCCTTCTTTTTAGTCGCAAACAAAATGCCAGATTTTTATTCCAACATTTTATCTGTTTCCGCCCGGTCCTTATCCAGCAGCTTTTGATAGGTGGTGTCTATAAGTACCGCCCCTAGAGGTGCTGTAATCAGGATAGACAGCACAGCCACGGTTAGAACCATATTACCACAGGCCAATCCCATCGCAAACGGCAGGCCGCCAATGGCCGCCTGTACCGTCGCTTTGGGCATATAAGCAAGCGCGCAAAATACGCGCTCTCTTTTGCTCAGTGAAGTTTTAATGACACATACAAACACACCAGCCATGCGGAAAGCTAATGCGCATAAAATCAGCAGTACAGAGGCCGCTCCAGCTTTTAACGCGTAGTTGATATTTACGGTAGCTCCCACCAGTACAAAAAGCAGCACTTCCGCGCCGACCCACAGTTTGGAAAATTTGCCGGAGAGGCGCTTCGCCAAATCCTGTTTTTTCTGCTGCAAGGTGGCCCCCAGCGCCATCACCGCCAAAAGTCCTGAAAAACCAATGATTCCTGTCAGACTGTGTTCCGCTGTGACCAACAGGAACGACACAGACAGAATTATCACCACCTTTTCACTGTCCCTGATATGTACTTTTTTAAAGATCCATACGAGGAGCAGTCCGGAAATGAGGCCGCCGAACAGTCCAAAGAGGATAGATGTCGGAATCGTTAAAAACTGTATCGGCGCAATACTGCCGCCTTTTGCAAGGCCGGTAAATGCAGTGAATAATACGATGACAAACACATCGTCAACAGAGGCACCCGCCATAATCATTTGGGGGATACTTTTGTGCTTCCCATATCCGTCCTCCATCAGTTTTAGCATTTTAGGAACGATTACCGCAGGGGAAACGGCCGCAATAACCGTGCCCATAACAGCGGCTTCCATCCGTGTGACACCGAGGAACAGAGGCGCAAAGATCACCATCCCCGCGATTTCAAAGCAAGCCGGAACAAAACACATAAGAACGGCAGGACGTCCAACCCGTTTTAGGTCCCTGATATCCAGGTTGAGCCCGGCACGGGTCAAGATAATGATAAGGGCAATCTGCCTCAAATCTGAGGAGATGTTTAAAATGGTGGGATCCAGTAAATTCAGCACATACGGGCCAAGCAGAATTCCAGTCAGAAGCATTCCCAGCAGACTTGGCAGCTTCAGTTTTTGAAAAACCGCCCCTAAACTTATACCGCACATGAATACGAGCGCCAGTGATATTAACATAAAACCCTCTCCTTTTTTCGCAGCACATAAAAAAGCTGACGCGTCTGCGATTAAAAAATCACAGAAGTCATCAGCTCAAAAAGCGGTTTAGGATTAATCCTAGGGAGAACTTCATTCCCATATGAAATATTTTACCATGAATCGAAAACAGATGTCAAGAGAAGGGAAAACATTAGGCAGAAATATAGAATTCTCTGTGGGGCAGTCGTTTAACCTTGGGGCGCTTTCTAGAACAGGAAGTGTCTCATTTCCCCTGCCAAGTAAAAAGAGCCGCATATGAACACAGGCGTTTGCTGCTCTAAAACCCATCGAACTGCCTGCTGGACGGTTCCCAGCGCTTGGACATCATCACAATACGTACGCGCCTCTTCCGCCAGTTGTTCAGCTGTAGCCGCCCGGGGATAATCGATGGAAACTGTCCGGATTTTTTCAGCAACGTCGGAAAGCAAGAAAAGCACCTCTTCCACATCTTTATCCTTCATCATACCCACCACCGCGGCAAGATGAGGGATGTTCCACTTTTTAACATTTTCGCAAAGAGCCTTTACAGCATCCAGGTTGTGGGCACCATCCAATATGATCAGTGGATCTTGGCGGAGAATCTCTATCCGGGCGGGCAGCTGTGCCTTTGACAGGCCTCTTTTTACCGTATCCAAAGCAACTCCCAGAATTTTCGCCGTCTCCACTGCCACCGCCCCGTTATAGGCCTGATGTTCCCCAATCAGAGGGACAAAATATTCCTGATCTCCGTAACGGAAGGCCGTCCCTCGTAAATCGGAACGGTAAATCTTAATCGAAGCAGCGGCAGGCATCACAAGCCGGCTTCCGGTTTGGGCGCATCGCGCCATAATGACCTCAAGCGCCTCCGGTGCTTGCAGCGGATAACTCACTACCGGATTGCCTTTGATAATTCCCGCTTTTTCCCGGGCGATGGATTTCAGAGAATTCCCCAGTATCCCCGCATGGTCAATACCCACCGGCATCATCACAGAAACAAGAGGTGGAGGAATCACGTTGGTGGCGTCGTGTTCGCCTCCAATTCCCACCTCCATCACAACAACATCGCATTGCTGTTCCAAAAAATATTGAAAAGCCAAAACCGTTCCCAGCTCGAATTCGGTGACAAAATGGCGTTTTTTCTCCATTTCGTCAATTACAATTTGTATTTTTTTTATTAAATTCGTCAATTTGTTTTTAGAAATTAGCGTTCCATTGATCTGAAACCGCTCCCGGTAGTCGCAGACATAAGGCGATGTAAACATCCCCGCCTTTTTACCGCTTTCTATGAGGATGCTGGAAATCATGGCAGCAGCGGAGCCTTTGCCATTGGTGCCAGTGATGTGGACAAAAGAAAGCTTCTGTTCCGGGTGCCCCACCCTGTCCAGTAAAACTCTCATCCGTTCAGGGCTTCCCTTAGACGGCAGTCTGGGCCTATTGTGAATAAATGCAAGTGCTTCTTGATACTCCACTATTTTCACCACCTGAAAAAGGGCGGGAAATCCCGCCCTTTTATTCTTTGTTGATTAACCCAGCGCCTCGATACTTTCAAGGATTTTGTTCATCCGCTCCTGGGCCCTAGCAAGTTTTTCCCGCTCAGCATTGACGACCTTTTCTGGCGCCCGCTCCACAAAGGAAGCGTTGTTCAGCTTACTGGAAATAATCGCGATGTCTTTTTCGCAGGCTTCTTTCTCTTTGCCTAGGCGGGCGAGTTCCTTGTCCTTGTCGATCAGCTCGCCCATGGGAATGAACACCTTACAGCTGTCGGTGACGGCCAAAGCGGCGTTTTCCACCGCAAAATCAGTTCCCACATTGACAGCGGAAGCCGACGCCAGCCGCTCGAAGAAAGAAGCGCCTTTGCGGAAAGTGTCTTCATACTCCGTCTCGATATAGATGTTTGCTTTTCTAGACGGCGGGACGTTTTTCTCGGCGCGAACATTGCGGATGGCCTTGATGGCGTCCATGATGCGGGTAAATTCCCGCTCGTCTTCAGCAAAATCCAATTCCGGCTTGTATTCCGGGAACTTCGCCATCATAATGGTCTCGCAGTCATTGGAGATACTCTGCCAGATTTCTTCGGTGATAAATGGCATGAAGGGATGCAGCAGCTTCAGAGTATTTGCCAGCACGTACACCAGCACCTTCTGGGCATTAAGAGAAGCCTCTCCGCCTGCCTGCAATCTTGCTTTGGAAATCTCGATATACCAGTCGCAGAGCACATCCCACAAAAAGTCGTAAATTTTCTGCGCGGCCACGCCCAGCTCAAATTTCTCCAGGTTTTCGCCCACTTCTTTCACCAGGCGGTTGTACTGGGACAGCACCCAGCGGTCCTCCATTAAAAGCTCGGCGGGAAGTTCCGGTTTTGTCACTGCATCACTCAAGTTCATCAGAATAAACCGGGTGGCGTTCCAGAGCTTGTTGGCGAAGTTCCGGGCAGCCTTTACCTTCTCGTCGATGTAACGGGTGTCGTTGCCGGGGCTGATGCCGCTTGCCAGCATGAATCGCAGTGCGTCGGCGCCGTACTCATCGATGACCTGCAAGGGGTCGATGCCATTTCCCAAAGATTTACTCATCTTCCGTCCCTGGCTGTCCCGAACGAGGCCGTGGATAAACACCGTGTTGAAAGGCACTTTACCAGTGTGCTCGATGCCGGAGAAAATCATTCGGGCAACCCAGAAGAAAATGATATCATAACCGGTGACCAACGTGCTGGTGGGATAGAAATACTTGTAGTCGTCGGCGTTTTCCAGCCATCCCAAAGTGGAGAAAGGCCAGAGCGCTGAACTAAACCAGGTGTCCAGAGTGTCATCGTCCTGTTTGAGATTCTGGCTGCCGCATTTGGGGCAGGTATGAGGCGCTTCCTTCGAGACGATCATCTCGCCGCAGTCGGCGCAGTAGTAGGCGGGAATTCGGTGTCCCCACCAGAGCTGGCGGGAGATGCACCAGTCCTTGATGTTCTCCATCCAGTGGAAGTAGGTTTTATCGAAACGCTCGGGGACAAACTTGACTTCGCCGGAGCGAACCGCTTCAATAGCAGGTTTCGCCAGCGGCTCCATTTTGACAAACCACTGTTTGGAAACCTTGGGCTCTACTGTGGTGCCGCAGCGGTAGCAGGTGCCAACATTGTGGGCGTGATCCTCCACCCGGACCAAAAATCCCTGCTCCTCCAAATCCTTGACGATAGCCTTGCGAGCCTCGTAGCGCTCCATGCCGCTGTACTTGCCATAGCCGTCCACAATGTGGGCGTCGTCGGTCAGAATGCTGATAACCGGCAGATTGTGCCTGAGACCCACTTCAAAGTCGTTGGGGTCGTGGGCAGGAGTGATTTTCACGACACCGGTTCCGAATTCCATATCCACGTAACTGTCGGCCACAACGGGGATCTCCCGGTTCACCAGCGGCAGAATCAGGGTTTTACCTACCAAATCTTTGTAGCGTTCGTCCTCGGGATTAACTGCAACTGCCGTATCGCCCAGCATGGTTTCCGGACGAGTGGTGGCCAGTTCCAGGTAGCCGCTTCCGTCTTTAAAGGGATACCGCAGATGCCAGAAATGGCCCTGCTGTTCCTCGTATTCCACTTCGGCGTCGGAGATGGAGGTTTTACAGGTAGGGCACCAGTTGATAATGCGCTCGCCCCGATAAATGAGCCCTTTGTTGTAGAGGTTTACAAAAACCTCCTTGACCGCCGCGGAGCAACGCTCGTCCATGGTAAAGCTCTCTCTCGACCAGTCGCAGGACGCGCCCAGCTTTTTGAGCTGCTCGACAATGCGGCCGCCGTATACTTCTTTCCACTTCCAGGCCCGCTCCATAAATCCGTCGTAGCCCACATCATCTTTTGAGAGTCCCTCTTCTTTCATGGCCGCCACGATCTTCGCCTCGGTGGCGATAGCAGCGTGGTCGGTGCCAGGGAGCCAGAGGGTGGCGTAGCCCTGCATCCGTCTCCAACGGATGAGGATGTCCTGTAACGTCTCGTCCACCGCATGTCCCATGTGGAGCTGCCCCGTAATGTTTGGGGGCGGGATTACGATTGTATAGGGCTTTTTGTCGGGGTCGATGGTGGGGGTAAAATACCCGCCATCCATCCAGAATTTATAGATGCGATCCTCGAATTCCCGGGGATTGTACATCTTCTCCAGTTCTTTTGCCATCTCTATCACAGTCCTTTATCATTGTTAATCTTTTATTGAGCCAGCGCCCTGACCTTTTCTTCCTCTGGAGTCACATACAGGGTAAAGTAGTGGTCAAAAATCACCATGCCCGGCTTTGCGCCGTTTGGCTTTTTCACGTTTCGCACCTGGGTATAGTCCACCGGCACCAGCGCCGCATCCCGTGCTTTGGAGTTGTAGGCCGCGATCATCGCCGCCTCCTCCACCGTCCGGTCGGGCAGCTCGTCCAGCGTCTCACCGTCGGTGACGATAATCACGTGGGAGCCGGCAAATCCCTGGGTGTGCATCCAGATGTCGTCTTTTCTGGCATCCCGCAAGGTGAGCCTATCGTTTTGCTTGTTGTTGCGGCCACAGTAGATGAGGTATCCGTCAGAAGACCGGTATTTTAGCGGGGGCTGGGATTTGAGCATCTTGTTTTTGTTCTTGTAGTTTTTGATGTATCCCTGTTCCGACAGCTCCTGCCGGATTTCCAGGAGTTCGCTTTCTCCCACTGTCCTTGACACCGCGTCAAATACGCTGTCCACGTACAGCAGTTCCTGCTCCCCCTGCTCGATCAGGGATGTGAGCATTTTTTCCGCCGTCGCCGCCTTGTGGTATTCCTTATAGTATTTTTGCGCATTCTGAACAGGGGTGAGCGCCGGGTCCAGCTCGATTTGGATTTCTTCATTATCGTGGTAAAAATTCAAAAGCCTCACCGACTGCTGCCCTTTTTGCATATTGTAGAGGTTGGCAGAAATCAGGTCGCCATATACCTTTAGCTGCTCCCTGTCGCCGCACTGCTGGAGTTCTTCCCGCTGGGCCGCCAGCTTGCGACTCAGCCGCTCGGTGGTGTTTAGGAGCATCTTCAGCAAATCGTTGGAGCGCTGCTTCATCCGCTCGATGCGCACCCGCTCGGAATAAAAGCTGTCCAGCAATCCGCTGGGCGTCTCGAAAACCCGACTTTGCATCAAAGCCGCGTACTGTTTGATTTCCACAAAGGAAAAATCCTTGGGTTTTCCGCTCTGGTCGTAAATCACCGTGTAAACATTTCGGTTTTCCGAAAGGTTTTCCCGCAGCCGCCCCAGATAGAACAAAAGCCTGTCCCACTGATCGTCGGTGAGTTTTGTTTTATCCGCTTGCTGACCGTGAGTGGCATAAAAAGCTGCCTCTCGCGCCAGCACGGCGGAAAATCCCTCGAAGGCCGCCGCGATACTTTTGGCGATGTCCAAGCCCTTGGCGTTTAAAATACTTTCCCTGATTTCATCCCGCTGAGCTGTCAGCAAATTGAGTTTCTCCTGCTGAGGTGGGAAGGTATACGTCATACCGGGCAAAATAGGGCGCACTCCCGACATATCCCGGTCGATCCGCTTCACTGCATCGAGAATTTTGCCGTCCGGCCCCACTACAATCACATTGGAATGGCGGCCCATGATCTCCACCGCCACGGTGATCGTCACCACATCGCCCAGTTCGTTTGTCGTCTCAAAATCGAGATACAGCACCCGGTCCAATCCCAACTGCCGTACTGAGATGAGCTTTCCGCCGCTTAAATGCTTGCGCAGAAGCATGCAAAACATAGGCGGGACTTTTGGGTTTTCCATTTCGCTTTGCGTGAAGTGAATACGGGGGCTGTCGGCACCGGCCGACAAAAGCAGCTTTCCAACCCAGCCCCGGGAACGCAGTACCAACACGATTTCTTCCCGCGACGGCTGGTAGATTTTGTCGATGCGGCTGCCCATGGCTTCCGATTCAATTTGCGCTTTTATGGTGTGCAGAAACGCACCGTCTAATGCCATTTATCTTTCCTTTCTACACCGTTTGAAATAACGGCTTACAGCTTTTTGCCCGGGCGAATTCCACATCCGGGAACAAAGGGGTCAAGTATTCGATGAGCTTTTCCACAATAAGGTGCTCTGTTTCAAAATGCCCTGCGTCGATGAGGGTCAAGCCGTAATCCGCCGCATCCACAACGGTGTTGTGCTTCACGTCGCCAGTAATCATAGCGTCTGCCCCGGCGTTTACGGCGTCCATCAAAAAGCTGCCGCCCGCTCCGCAACACACCGCCACTGTCTCGATGGGGAAGCCCGCGTCGTAAAGACGCAAAGCCGGTATCTTCAATTTTTCTTTTACCATTTCCGCTAACTCGTTTGCGGTCATCATATTGTCCAAAGTACCCATCAAAAGGCAATCATCCGTGTCCCCCACGGGGACGGCGCTTTTCACCCCGAGCCGCTGTATCAGCGTGTCGTTGACGCCGTTTTTCGCCTTGTCCAGATTGGTGTGGGCAGAGAGCACCGAAATGCCTGCCTGAATCAGCTGATACACCGTACTTCTCGATGAAATCCGCTTTAAAGGATCAAAAATAACCGGATGATGGGAAAGGACGAGCTCCGCTCCCCACCCCGCCGCTTCGTCGCAGACGGCTTGAGTGACGTCTAAGGTCACAAGGCATCTTGTCACTTCCAAAAAATCGTCGCCGATGAGAAGCCCCACATTGTCGTAACTCTCCGCTGTTTCCGACGGCGCCCACTGGTCTATGGCGGCCCTGATTTCACCAATTGTGCTCATATTTCCACACCCCTTCCAAAAGCATTCTAATCTTATATATTTTACCTTTTCCTGCCTAGTTTGTCAACCAAATCCAGGGTCCGACGCAGTTCTTCCGGCTCTTTTCCAGACTTTTTCAGCCCCGCCGCCTTTTTTAAAAGCTTTTGCTCGATGTGAGCAAGATATCTTTCCACATCTTCACCCTTGGATTGTGGAATTTTCCCAACCAGGCAAAACAGCTCGTCACTATCCCGAACAACGCCGTCATATTGGGCATGGATCACACAGTAGGCCTTGTCCCCTACAAAGGCGGGAGCCTCCTCTAAAATATTGTAACCGTTTTGACAAAGCCACTGGCGCAGATGTCCCGCCTGAGTCATCGGCTGGAGCACCAGATTTTTGCCGCCCAATGGATGCCGCGCCTCCAGTATCTCGGAAATGAGAATCCCGCCCATCCCAGCGACAATAATATCGGTAACGCCTCCCAATTCCACTCCTGTGAGGCCGTCGGTGAGCATCGTGTTAATTTTTTCCCCCAGCAGATGTTCGGCGATATTCTGTTTTGCCGACTGCAGCGGCATTTCCCGCACATCGGTGGCCAATGCCTTTTTGGAGCGCCCTGACTCCACCAAGTAAATCGCCAAATACCCGTGGTCGGTTCCCACATCGACGGCGAATCCGCCATGGGTTACAAATCCCGCAATGGTTTTAAGCCTTTTGTCAATTGCAATCAACGTCTTTTCCCCTTTGTCGTACAATAAAGAGCCCAGCCTACTATCGTCATCATAAATTGCAGGCAATTATCCCGAAAACTTGTTGTTCTATAATGAAAAAAGAACGGACAGTCTGTCCGTTCTTTTGCCGTAAAATCAGAGTTTATTCCAGGCCGGACAAATGCTTATTGATTTTCTCAATGAGCACGTTTACGTCCACATCATGCACTTCGCAAGCGTCGGCAATGGATTCGCCTCTCGCCGAAGGGCAGCCTAAGCAGTGCATCCCCATCTCCAGGAAAAACGGAGCGGTGGACGGTGCTGCATCCAATATATCGCCAATGAGCATATCTTTTGTTACAACCATCTTTTTCCCTCCCAAAGGCCGTCGGCCCTCTTTTTGTGTATGGTATCATTATACCCTATTTCTACGAATAATCAAGCAAATTCCGCAAATTTATCGATTTTCGGCCTGATGCCGGTTCATTTCCTCCAAATTATAGGGCGTCTGCTGGTAGACGAAGTAGTTGAGCCAGTTCACAAACAGAAGATTGGCATGAGCTCTCCAAGTGAGCACCGGCGGGTTGTCCGGGTTATCCCCTTCAAAGTAATGACGGGGAATGTCAATGGGAAGCCCCTTTTCCAAATCCCTGAAATACTCCCCTGAAAGGGTCTCACGGTCGTACTCCGAATGCCCGGTCACAAAAAACTGCCTGCCGAAGCGGTCTGCTATGATATGTACTCCCGCTTCATCCGAATAGGTGAGCACTTCCAGCTCTTTTACCTTCTCCACATCTTCTAACCGAATCTCTGTGTGGCGGGAATGGGGAACGTAGAAGGTCTCGTCAAATCCCCGCAAAAGCTGATGATAAGGCTGTAATACCCGGTGGGGAAACACACCGAACATTTTTTTAGCCAAATCGTATTTTGGTATACCATAGTGATAATAGAGTCCAGCCTGCGCCCCCCAGCAGATATGGAAGGTGGAGTATACATTGGTTTTAGACCACTCAAAAATGTCGCATAGCTCCTCCCAGTAATCCACTTGCTCATAAGCAAGCTGTTCCACCGGCGCACCGGTGATAATCAGCCCATCAAACCGCTGATTCCTTACGTCGTCAATGGTCTTATAAAACTTAAACAGATGCTTTTCCGGCGTGTTTTTGGATACATGGGAGGCCGTCTGCAACAGTTCCAGGTCAATCTGGAGAGGTGAGTTGGAAAGCAGCCGCAAAAGCTGGGTCTCCGTCTCAATTTTTTTGGGCATCAGGTTCAGTATAGCGATTTTCAGCGGCCGGATATCCTGATGGGAAGCCCGCTCTTCTTCCATTACGAAAATATTCTCCCGCTGCAGCAGAGAGTTCGCCGGAAGCGAGGCTGGTATATTAATTGGCACAACAATCCCTTCCCTTCATACGGCCAAAACCGTTTTTACATTTGCAATCAGAATGTATTACTTATCTCATCTACTATAGCAGAAAATGTCCGCTTTTTCAACTACAAGCGGACATTTTTTATAATGTGTCTTCGTGCAAAAGACATCTATTCTTCACTCAAAGCCTGTTTCAGTGCTAATGCAAGCTGCGCTGGACAAGATGTCCCTCTAAACCCACATTTAATATTTTGAAGCAACGGAATCACTTCATTGACTTTGCGGCCTTTGCAAAGAGCGGCTACCCCCTGGGTATTTCCGCTGCATCCGCCGCTGAAACGCACGTCTTTGATAATTCCATCTTCGATGGTGGCTTCTATTTTTCGGGAACAAACGCCTTTAGGCTGGTAAGAAATCGTCATGTAAATCAACATTCCTTTCTGGATGTTTTGGGCCGGCCCTGCATGGTAAAATTAAAGTCACTGCATTTGCGGATATGGCGCAGAACTCCATGTTTGAAAGTTTACCTCCAAATCGTTCTTCTATGCGTTCTTGAGGGCCTCGCGAATTACGCCTTCTCGGATTGCCTCCTGCTTGACGGCTTCGGCAACTTGAAGGGCTACTCTTTTATCAAACGGATTTGGAAGAACGCAGTCAGCGGCAATTTCATCATCACAGAGAACCGAGGCGATGGCCAAAGAAGCGGCCCGTTTCATCCCTTCGGTTATATCCGTCGCCCCCGCTTCCAACGCTCCTTTGAAAATGCCCGGAAAGGCCAGGACATTGTTGACCTGATTGGGAAAATCGCTCCGACCGGTGCCCACAATATAAGCGCCTGCCTTTTTAGCCGCATCCGGCATGATCTCAGGGGTGGGGTTTGCCATGGCAAAGACAATCGGCTGCCGTGCCATTGACTTTATCATGTCCGCCGTGACCATATCAGGCCGTGATACTCCGATAAAAATATCTGCTCCCTTCATGGCATCTGCCAAAGTGCCAGTCTGATTCTTTCGATTGGTGACAGAAGTCATCTTCTGCTGAGCTTCATTGATATAAGGCGCTCCATCGTAGACGATGCCACCCCTGTCACAAAGAATCACATTGCCCGCGCCAAAGCTTAACAGGTGCTTAGCAATGGCAATGCCGGCCGCACCTGCGCCGTTGATAACAATAGTCACATCCTCAAATCGCTTGTCAGTGAGTTTCAGGGCGTTGATCAGCGCCGCAGATACGACGATGGCCGTCCCATGCTGGTCGTCGTGGAAAACCGGAATCGACAGTTTTTCCTTGAGCCTCTTTTCCACCTCAAAGCACCTGGGTGCCGAAATGTCCTCCAAATTGATGCCGCCGAAGCTGGGGGCCAGCATTTCAATAGTGCGGACCAATTCATCCACATCCTTGCTGTTCAAACAAAGAGGCACCGCATCTACGCCGCCAAACTCCTTTAGAAGGACAGCTTTTCCCTCCATAACAGGCATAGCGGCCTCCGGGCCGATATCGCCGAGGCCTAAAACGGCGGTCCCGTCGCTGATAACTGCTACCAAATTGGAACGTCTTGTCAGTTCAAAAGAACGCTCTGGATTTTTTTCAATTTCCAAGCAAGGCTGCGCCACCCCAGGCGTATATGCCACTGATAATTCGTCCCCATTGGTCACCTGGCACCGGGAAACGATTTCGATTTTGCCTCGCCACTCCTGATGCTTTTCCACCGCCAATTTTTTGATGTCCATGCTTTCCACCCTTTTAACTCATTTATCTTATTTCATATACCAAAACATTTGTATAAAATTAAGTTTATTTTACACTTTTTTACCTGGTGGGTCAATCTTTCTGAAAAAAGCCGTCGATTTTCACAGATTTAAAGAAGAATCCTCCAATTTGTTGCAACACTCCTCCCAGACAAGAGAAAAAAGAAATTACGTAGAAAGGCCTTGATTTTTTCTCTGCCTTTTGTTATAATATAACAGTTATCAAAAATGCATATGCGCCTGTAGCTCAGCTGGATAGAGTGTCAGACTCCGACTCTGAAGGTCGTGCGTTCGAATCGCATCAGGCGTACCAGCGGCAAACCGCCGTATCCAGAAAACGCATCCCTGAAATATGGGGTGCGTTTTGTGTTTTCATCATAGAGTACTGAAATGTATTACACTTCATTTACTGCGCCCGGATATTGCATTTTTACAAAATTGGCAGTCTCAGTATAAATTGATTGCCTTTTATAAAATATTCTCCTTTCCATGTAAATACTGATTAACGGCATAAAAAGTTTTATAAATAACAAAAAATTGTTTAAACTAAAAGGAAAACAAATGCACTGCATTCGAAAGGAGCAAAAGTATGAATATCACATCCATTAAAAAAGTATCTGGAAGACAAATCTTTGATTCAAGGGGAACGCCTACTGTAGAGGCTACTGTAGAGCTGCAAAATGGACTTACTGCCTGTGCAAGCGTACCCTCCGGCGCTTCCACCGGGCAATACGAAGCCTGCGAACTGAGAGACGGCGGTAAAGAGTATCAGGGAAAAGGAGTAGAAAAAGCGGTATCCAATATCAATGGAAAGATTAATAGTGCTTTACAAGGAAAATGTATTTTCGGGCAGCAAGAGCTCGACCAGACTATGATTGCCCTGGACGGAACCGATAACAAATCCAGACTGGGTGCCAATGCCATTCTAGCCGTTTCCCTTGCTTGTGCCAAAGCCGGGGCTAAGGCTTCTAATATGGAGTTTTACCGTTACCTGGGCGGTATGGACGGCGTCACGCTGCCGGTACCCATGATGAATATTCTTAATGGCGGTGCTCACGCCAGCAACAACGTAGACATTCAGGAATTTATGATTCGTCCTGTGGGTGCTCAAAGCTTCCGGGAAGCCATGAAGATAGGTACAGAGGTTTATCATCAGCTTAAAAAAGTGCTCCATTCCAAAGGCCTTTCCACCACTGTAGGAGATGAAGGCGGATTTGCTCCCGATCTGGAAGATGATGAACAAGCCCTTCAACTTTTGGTAGAAGCCATTGAAGGAGCCGGTTACCAGCCGGGAAAAGAAGTTAATATTGCCATTGACGCCGCAGCCAGCGAATGGTTTCAAAATGGAAAATACTTCTTTCCCAAAAAGAAAAAAGAACTGACCAGGGAGGAACTCATCTCCTATTTTGAGAGATTTTGTGAAAAATATCCTGTGGTCTCCATTGAGGATCCCCTCGGCGAGGAAGATTTCCCCGGATTTACCGAAATTACCCGGCAAATCGGCAACAAGGTGCAGATTGTTGGAGACGATTTATTCGTCACCAATCCGAAACGTCTTCAAAAGGGGATCGAGCAGCAAAGCGCAAATGCCATTCTGATAAAGCCAAATCAGATTGGCAGTTTAAGTGAGACAATGCTCTCCATTCGGTTGGCGCAGCAAAACGGGTACCAAACCATCATCTCCCATCGGAGCGGCGAAACAGAGGACACCTCCATTGCAGATATCTCCGTTGCATTAAATGCCGGCCAAATTAAAACTGGAGCCCCCGCCCGTACTGACCGTGTCTGCAAATATAACCGCCTGTTAAAAATCGAACAACTGCTGGGCGACGCCGCCGTATATCCTTCCAGCCGTTCCCGATAACAAAACATGTCTTTTGGCCTCGACTACTAGAAAGCCCGGCAGTTCCTCGAATGGAAACTGCCGGGTTTGCTAATGTGGCAAGCACCTGCCGTCAAAATATCATCCTTATATTTTCTTTTCCAGAGGACGGGTATAGTACCGCAGGGTTTCTAATTCTTCTCCATCGAAATAAGGAGACAATCGTTTAAAAACCAGCTTGTGATACTCATTGAGCGCACTGATTTCCATTTCCTGCATATACTGTACGTCGATACCATCCAAATCGATAGGGACAAGTGTCAGCGGCTCAAAGTACATAAATTGTCCATATTCATTTTTATCCCCTCTGCGGCAAATCAACTCGTTTTCGATGCGGATACCGTATTCGCCTTGTAAATACACACCCGGCTCATCTGTCGTGACCATGCCCTCTTCCAAAACTGCTGTACTGTCCACGCCCTGCTCCATTTTCCAACGGAAACCATTAGGCCCCTCGTGGACGCTCAACAGGTATCCGACACCGTGACCAGTTCCGCATTTGTAATCGATCCCCAATTGCCATAAAGGACCTCTCGCCAAAATATCCAGATTACCACCCCGGCATCCATATAAAAACCGTGCAGACGCCAAATTGAGCATACTTCGTACAACTGTTGTAAAATGGAGCTTTGCCTCAGCTGATATAGGGCCCAACACAAATGTCCGGGTGACATCGGTGGTGCCTTCAAGGTACTGCCCTCCGGAATCCACCAGCAGCATCCCTTCGGAGGCCAGTGCCGCATTGGTCTGGTCCGTTGCAGCATAATGCATCATCGCCCCATGCTCCTTGTAAGCGGATATCGTGTGAAAGCTGGGTTCCAAGTAATGCTCCTGTTTTCGCCGACAGTTCTCTAAATAGTCTGACGCACTTATTTCCGTTATGGAGGATCTGCGGACGTTTTTCTTAAGCCAGAGCATAAAGCGGGTAACCGCCACACCGTCTTTGACGTGACATTGAATTAAATTTTTTATCTCCACAGGATTCTTTATGGCTTTTTGCATTTTTTCTGGATTTGTTCCATTGACAGCATCCCCAGACAGACTGCAATAAAGGCTGTAGTTGACACAGGCCGTATCTAAAAGCACCGCGTGTTTCTCCGTAAGTTCTGGGAGATCCTCATAAATTTTATCATAAAGACGGAGCTGAATTCCGTCTTGCTCCAGTTCCTTTTTCGCTTTGGCATCCAACGATTTCGGAGAGATATAGAGAATGGCATCCTGTAAGGTAAGATAAAGATAGGATAGTGGGACGGGAGTGTGAACCACATCGCTGCCCCTTAGATTTAACAGCCATGCGATGTCATCTAAAGCAGTAAGCAAATGTCCATCAGTCCCTTGCTGTTCCATCGCCAGCCGCATATCTTTAAGCTTATCAGCACGGGATTTTCCAGAATAGCATTCTGGCAGCAAATAAGCTGACCGTTCCGGCAAACTGGGGCGCTCCTTCCAAATTTCGTCCAAAAGATTTTGTTTCCAGCTAATCTGCACGTCTTTTTCGTTCAACCTTTTTTTCCATTCTATACCTAATGCAGCGGAAATCAATCTCCCGTCAAAAGCAAAAGTTTGGCCTGACTGCAAGGCTTCAAATAAAAACTCGCTTATTGTAGGGACTCCTTCCTCCCCTGATTTCAAAAGGCGAATACCGCTTCCTGCAAGCTCATTTTCCGCCTGAATAAAATAACGGCCGTCGGTCCACAGCAACGCTTCCTCACATGTGACAACCAAAGTACCAGCAGAACCGGTAAATCCGGAAAGGTATTCCCGTTCTTTAAAATAACCGCTAATATACTCCGACTGATGAAAATCAGAAGTTGGGACCAGATATACGTCAATATTCTTTTCTTTCATCAGTCTTTGCAATAAAAGGATTTCCCGTTTCAAATTATTCTCTCCAATCAAATGGTTTTAAATTGATAGACAGTTCGATGACGATACACTTCACCCACATGCAGTATAGGCGAGGGAAAATCGGGGCAATTGATGGCATTGGGGAGAAACTGTGTCTCCAGGCAGACTGCACTCCGATTTTTGTAAAGGATACCATTTTTACCCAATGGAGAGCCTTCAATAAAGTTCCCCGTATAGAGCTGCATTCCATCCATATCCGTATAGACGTCCATTTTTATGTTGCTTTTATCCCCAACAAGCTCTGCTGCCAGCCGCATCCCCGTTCCATTTATGATATAGTTATGGTCATATCCGCCGCCAATATGCAATTGTTCATGAGAATCGTCAATTCGTTTGCCAATGCGATAAAAATCCTGAAAATCAAAGGGTGAACCAGTGACAGGCATTCTAGTCCCAAAAGCAACCATGTCCTCTTTAACGGGAGTAATAGTATCCGAATTAATTTTTAGCAAATGCCCACAAATACTTCCGGAATCGTGCCCATTGAGATTAAAATAGCTGTGATTGGTCAAGCTGACCACCGTATCACAGCTGGCGACAGCCTCGTAATCAATACAGAATTCGTTTGCTTCTGTCAGAGAGTAAGTAACTGTGGCCGTCAATTCTCCCGGATAACCTTCTTCTCCGTCAGCACTTGTATAAATTAGCCGTAAATTATCGCCATCTAGACTATCTTTCCAAATTTTCTTATCAAAACCAAAGACACCGCCGTGCAGCTGATTTCTGCCCTCATTTGTACTCAATAAATAAGTTCTCCCGTCAATAGAAAAGCAACCGTCGCCAATTCGATTTGCGCAGCGACCCACCAAAGCACCAAAATACTTATCCTGTTGTTCATAACAGTCTAAAGTATCATATCCTAAGACAATATCTCTCGTATCACCTGTGTAGTCACAGACTTGCAAAGATTTTACAATTCCACCATAACTGAGAACCTGTACTTTAGTACCTAGAGTGTTTTTAGTTTCAAATGAAAAAACCGGCGTTCCGTCTACTGTATCAGCAAAATATTTTTTTGTAAACATAGATTTTCTCCTCTTCATTGATACGTCCATCATAGCATAGTAAAAAATTGAATACAATAACAAATCTATGTTTTTCTATCATCATTTTATCTAAAAATCTATGTTCAATATACTAATAACCCCGAGCAGAATAATAGAAAAAGGAAGAAGCCAAAGAAGAAAGCAGCATAGACTACGTCCACACTGCTCTTCCTTTTTGGCTGCCTCTGTCAGGCTCGAACTGACGACCTCTGCGGCGCACCACGCAAGCGTGGTGCAGACAGCCGCGATCCGTCTCCCGAAACGCAGTACCGTGAGTGCAAGTCTGAAAAAGTTAACGAAAAAGGAAGAGCAGCATGGACTGCGTCCACACTGCTCTTCCTTTTTGGCTGCCTCTGTCAGGCTCGAACTGACGACCCTGCGGTTAACAGCCGCATGCTCTACCAACTGAGCTAAGAGGCAATATACAAAACGGACTGAATTTCAGTCCGTTTCTTTTGTGCTGGCACCGTTCTATCTTCCCAGGCCGTCTCCAGCCAAGTATTTTCGACGCGGGTGAGCTTAACTTCTGTGTTCGGTATGGGAACAGGTGTGTCCTCACCGCCATTAGCACCAACTGCTTTTCAGAATACCATATATATCCTCTTTTGTCAATACACGGTACCCTCAAAATTGAACAAAAAAACATCGAAGATCGTTTTGAAACCACATCTTATGGTCAAGCCCTCGACCGATTAGTACTCGCTAGCTTAACGCCTCACGACGCTTACACTTTGAGCCTATCAACCTTGTAGTCTTCAAGGGGTCTTACCTGA